>NZ_CP168954.1:0-4152620 GCF_059179545.1 Marinobacterium sp. NO-S09
TAAATGCTTGGCGATGACCTACTCTCACATGGGGAAGCCCCACACTACCATCGGCGATGACGCGTTTCACTGCTGAGTTCGGTATGGGATCAGGTGGTTCCACGGCTCTATGGTCGCCAAGCAAAACTGGAACAAACTGGATCTGAAATTCTTTCGACTGTCTGTTTTGTCGCTACAAGCGCTCAACCGGTGCTCTTGCGAGCCGATAATCTTTAACGTCTAACCATTCATCCAAACGCCTTGGGCGTTATATGGTCAAGCCTCACGAGCCATTAGTACAGGTTAGCTCAATGCCTTACAGCACTTACACACCCTGCCTATCAACGTCCTGGTCTCGGACGGCTCTACAGGGACCTCAAGGGTCCAGTGAGATCTCATCTTGAAGGGGGCTTCCCGCTTAGATGCTTTCAGCGGTTATCCCGTCCGAACGTAGCTACCCGGCAATGCCACTGGCGTGACAACCGGAACACCAGAGGTTCGTTCACTCCGGTCCTCTCGTACTAGGAGCAACTCTTCTCAAATCTCAAACGCCCACGGCAGATAGGGACCGAACTGTCTCACGACGTTCTAAACCCAGCTCGCGTACCACTTTAAATGGCGAACAGCCATACCCTTGGGACCGGCTTCAGCCCCAGGATGTGATGAGCCGACATCGAGGTGCCAAACACCGCCGTCGATGTGAACTCTTGGGCGGTATCAGCCTGTTATCCCCGGAGTACCTTTTATCCGTTGAGCGATGGCCCTTCCATACAGAACCACCGGATCACTAGAACCTACTTTCGTACCTGCTCGACGTGTCTGTCTCGCAGTCAAGCACCCTTCTACTCTTGCGCTCATTGGCTGATTTCCGACCAGCCTGAGGGTACCTTCGTGCTCCTCCGTTACACTTTGGGAGGAGACCGCCCCAGTCAAACTACCCACCACACAATGTCCTCGATCCCGATCAGGGACCTGAGTTAGAACCTCAACAGTACCAGGCTGGTATTTCAAGGACGGCTCCACACTGGCTAGCGCCAATGCTTCAAAGCCTCCCAGCTATCCTACACAAATAATGTCAAAGTCCACTGTGAAGCTATAGTAAAGGTTCACGGGGTCTTTCCGTCTAGCCGCGGGGACGCTGCATCTTCACAGCGAGTTCAATTTCACTGAGTCTCGGGTGGAGACAGTGTGGCCATCGTTACGCCATTCGTGCAGGTCGGAACTTACCCGACAAGGAATTTCGCTACCTTAGGACCGTTATAGTTACGGCCGCCGTTTACCGGGGCTTCGATCAAGAGCTTCGCCGAAGCTAACCCCATCAATTAACCTTCCGGCACCGGGCAGGCGTCACACCCTATACGTCCACTTTCGTGTTTGCAGAGTGCTGTGTTTTTAATAAACAGTCGCAGCCACCTGGTATCTTCGACCGACATCAGCTTAGGACGTAAAGTCCATCACCAACATCGGCGTGCCTTCTCCCGAAGTTACGGCACCATTTTGCCTAGTTCCTTCACCCGAGTTCTCTCAAGCGCCTTGGTATTCTCAACCTGACCACCTGTGTCGGTTTGGGGTACGGTCACACATAACCTGAAGCTTAGAGGATTTTCCTGGAAGCATGGCATCAACCACTTCACTCCATAAAGGAGCTCGTCATCAGGTCTCAGTCTTAAGAAGCCGGATTTGCCTAACTTCTCAACCTACACCCTTAAACACGGACAACCAACGCCGTGCTGGCCTAGCCTTCTCCGTCCCCCCGTCGCAGTTATGCGCGGTACAGGAATATTAACCTGTCTCCCATCGACTACGCTTTTCAGCCTCGCCTTAGGGGCCGACTCACCCTACCCTGATTAGCATTGGATAGGAACCCTTGGTCTTCCGGCGAGGGGGTTTTTCACCCCCTTTATCGTTACTCATGTCAGCATTCGCACTTCTGATACCTCCACGGTGCCTCCCGGCTTCCGCTTCAACGGCTTACAGAACGCTCCTCTACCATGCCCTAAGGCATCCGCAGCTTCGGTGTCTAGTTTGAGCCCCGTTATATCTTCCGCGCAGGCCGACTCGACTAGTGAGCTATTACGCTTTCTTTAAAGGATGGCTGCTTCTAAGCCAACCTCCTAGCTGTCTGAGCCTTCCCACATCGTTTCCCACTTAACTAGAACTTTGGGACCTTAGCTGGCGGTCTGGGTTGTTTCCCTTTCCACGACGGACGTTAGCACCCGCCGTGTGTCTCCCATGATTGCACTCTTGGGTATTCGGAGTTTGCATCGGGTTGGTAAGTCGGGATGACCCCCTAGCCGAAACAGTGCTCTACCCCCCAAGGTGAGACATGAGGCGCTACCTAAATAGCTTTCGAGGAGAACCAGCTATCTCCGGGCTTGATTAGCCTTTCACTCCGATCCACAGGTCATCCGCTGGCTTTTCAACGACAGTCGGTTCGGTCCTCCAATTGATGTTACTCAATCTTCAACCTGCCCATGGATAGATCGCCCGGTTTCGGGTCTACTCCCAGCGACTAAACGCCCTATTAAGACTCGGTTTCCCTACGCCTCCCCTAAACGGTTAAGCTTGCCACTGAAAGTAAGTCGCTGACCCATTATACAAAAGGTACGCAGTCACCGTCCGAAAACGGCTCCCACTGCTTGTACGTACACGGTTTCAGGGTCTATTTCACTCCCCTCACAGGGGTTCTTTTCGCCTTTCCCTCACGGTACTGGTTCACTATCGGTCAGTCAGGAGTATTTAGCCTTGGAGGATGGTCCCCCCATATTCAGACAGAATATCACGTGTTCCGTCCTACTCGATTTCACTGCGTATAGGTTTTCGTGTACGGGGCTATCACCCACTATGGCCACACTTTCCAGAGTGTTCCACTAACCACAACACAGCTTAAGGGCTGGTCCCCGTTCGCTCGCCGCTACTAAGGGAATCTCAATTGATTTCTTTTCCTCCGGGTACTTAGATGTTTCAGTTCCCCGGGTTCGCCTCTCAAAGCCTATGTATTCAGCTAAGAGATACCCGCAAGCGGGTGGGTTTCCCCATTCGGAAATGTTCGGATCAAAGCTCGTTTACCAGCTCCCCGAACCTTATCGCAGGTTACAACGTCCTTCATCGCCTCTGACTGCCAAGGCATCCACCGTGCACGCTTATTCACTTGACCATATAACCCGAAGGCGTCTGGCAAATGAATGGTTCGTAACGATTATCGCCGGTTGGCGCTTGTATCAAACAATACAAGACAATCTTTCAGATCCAATTTGTTAAAGAGCGTTTAAAGCGTTGAAGCTTTAAAAGATGAACTCGCGACCCGAGGGTACAAGCACAGTTTTTAAAGCTCACATCAGCTTCAACAGTTCGATCAGGTAATATGTGTGAACGCTTGCCAGAACTTCGCAATCGTTTAAGGAGGTGATCCAGCCCCAGGTTCCCCTAGGGCTACCTTGTTACGACTTCACCCCAGTCATGAATCACACCGTGGTAACCGTCCTCCCGAAGGTTAGACTAGCTACTTCTGGTGCAACCCACTCCCATGGTGTGACGGGCGGTGTGTACAAGGCCCGGGAACGTATTCACCGCGACATTCTGATTCGCGATTACTAGCGATTCCGAC
This sequence comes from Marinobacterium sp. NO-S09, assembly GCF_059179545.1. Lineage (NCBI taxonomy): Bacteria > Pseudomonadati > Pseudomonadota > Gammaproteobacteria > Oceanospirillales > Oceanospirillaceae > Marinobacterium > Marinobacterium sp. NO-S09. The sequence continues at coordinate 3,587 of NZ_CP168954.1, forward strand.
TTCACGCAGTCGAGTTGCAGACTGCGATCCGGACTACGACCGGTTTTCTGAGATTTGCTTACCCTCGCGAGTTCGCGGCCCTCTGTACCGGCCATTGTAGCACGTGTGTAGCCCTACTCGTAAGGGCCATGATGACTTGACGTCATCCCCACCTTCCTCCGGTTTGTCACCGGCAGTCTCCTTAGAGTTCCCACCCGAAGTGCTGGCAAATAAGGATAGGGGTTGCGCTCGTTACGGGACTTAACCCAACATTTCACAACACGAGCTGACGACAGCCATGCAGCACCTGTCACTGCGTTCCCGAAGGCACCAAGCTATCTCTAGCAAGTTCGCAGGATGTCAAGAGTAGGTAAGGTTCTTCGCGTTGCTTCGAATTAAACCACATGCTCCACCGCTTGTGCGGGCCCCCGTCAATTCATTTGAGTTTTAACCTTGCGGCCGTACTCCCCAGGCGGTCAACTTATCGCGTTAGCTGCGCCACTAAAGGATCAAGTCCCCCAACGGCTAGTTGACATCGTTTACGGCGTGGACTACCAGGGTATCTAATCCTGTTTGCTACCCACGCTTTCGCACCTCAGTGTCAGTATCGGTCCAGGCAGTCGCCTTCGCCACTGGTGTTCCTTCCGATCTCTACGCATTTCACCGCTACACCGGAAATTCCACTACCCTCTACCGTACTCTAGTCTGGCAGTATCAGGTGCAGTTCCCAGGTTGAGCCCGGGGCTTTCACATCTGACTGACCAAACCACCTACGTGCGCTTTACGCCCAGTAATTCCGATTAACGCTTGCACCCTCCGTATTACCGCGGCTGCTGGCACGGAGTTAGCCGGTGCTTCTTCTGATGTTAACGTCACAGTATGCGGGTATTAACCACACACCTTTCCTCACATCTGAAAGTGCTTTACAACCCGAAGGCCTTCTTCACACACGCGGCATGGCTGGATCAGGGTTGCCCCCATTGTCCAATATTCCCCACTGCTGCCTCCCGTAGGAGTCTGGGCCGTGTCTCAGTCCCAGTGTGGCTGATCATCCTCTCAGACCAGCTACGGATCATCGCCTTGGTGAGCTTTTACCTCACCAACAAGCTAATCCGACGCGGGCTCATCTGATAGCGTAAGGTCCGAAGATCCCCTACTTTCCCCCGAAGGGCGTATGCGGTATTAGCAGTCGTTTCCAACTGTTGTCCCCCACTACCAGGCAGATTCCCACGCGTTACTCACCCGTCCGCCGCTCGTCAGCAACTAGCAAGCTAGTTCTGTTACCGCTCGACTTGCATGTGTTAGGCCTGCCGCCAGCGTTCAATCTGAGCCATGATCAAACTCTTCAGTTCAAATCTTTGTGAGTCATATTAAGAGGGAGGAATGATCCCTCAGACTCGGCTCAAGGTATTACACAACGCTAAATGAATATTCAGTTAGGTTGCTTGCCTTGATTAAGCTTTGTGTGCTCAATCCTGACAAGCGCCCACACATATTACCTGATCAATTTGTTAAAGAGCGGGCTTGATCAACCTGCCGTGTGGCAGAACATGTTGTCTCAAGCGAGGCGCGTATCTTACCGCATCCTCATTCGGTGTCAACCGTTTTTTTCGTTTTTTGTTTCAGTGCCGAAGCACTCAAACAACGAAGCGGTTAAAACCAAGGAGGCAAATTCTACATCAGAAATCTAAGTGATTTCAAGAGCTTATCTCCTTCTCTCCCGAGCCGTTCAGTGTTGCGTGAACCCCGTCGTCTCAAGCGAGGAGGCGAATTCTACAGACATGAGATGGGGCGTCAACTGTTTTGTGTAAAATAATTTCAAAAAGGTGAACCAGACTTACAGTGTGGTTAAAAAGCCTGGATATAAGCGCCCTCTTCTTACCCTTCTCTTCTCGTAACAACGGGCACCCACAAGGGTGCCCGTCTATTCATGTTTACCAGCAATCGCGTCAGGCGCCGGTGTAGCTCAGCGGCACTAAAGTGCTCCACAGAATGACGGTTGTCGCAATCAAGCCAACCAGTACACACAAACCAACGGTCAGGATGGAGGTTGAGAAGAAGAATGCACGGTCTTCAGGAATCTGCATGATCTCCGGTACACCGGTGTATAGAAGATAGACGGTATAACTCAGAGCGATCATGCCCACGATCACGTTAAACCAGAGCATGGGGTAAAGACCGGCAAGGCCGGACAGGAAAAGAGGTGTTGCTGTAAAGGTCGTAAGCGCCAGGCACTCTTCATAGGTAACGTTGCCGCCGTAGGTTTTTTCCATCCAGTGGATCGACCAGGCAATGAACCCGACGGCTACCCACATGGCAACATAAAAGGCCAAAGCGGCTGGCAAGGCACTGGCAACACTCAATTGGACAAACTCGCCGCCCCCCAGGCTCCAGCCTATCTGTGTAGTACCAATAAAGAGTGATATGGCCGGAATTGCCGCAAGGACACTTATTTGGGCCAGAAAGATGTGCATTGCGGAATAGTGCTCATTTCGAATCGAGCGCCATTCCTGTTTTGGGTGATAGAACACACCCATCATGTGCTGCAGGAACATATTACTATCCTCCTTGCAGTCCGGACTCGCACCGGGCTACATGTTTATATTTATTTGGTCAGAGACCGAGTCCTTTCGTTGATTGTGTTTATCTCCGTTGGGTTATACGAACGCAGGCCAATAATGGTCTACAAGAAGTATGGCAAACAACACCATTATGTACACAATGCTGTAACGAAACATTTTCATCGGGATACTGGCGTCACTTGAGCGCTTTAGAATCAGTGCCCACTGCAGTAAACGCAGGTTAATCAGCGACACACCCACCAGATACAACCAGCCACTCATTCCCGTCAAGAACGGCAACAACGTCGCCAGAATGGTCAGCAGTGTGTACAGCAGTATTTGGGTGTGGGTATACGCCACCCCATGGGTGTTGGGCAGCATGGGCACACCTGCGCGGGCATAGTCATCCCGTCGGGCTATACACAGCGCCCAGAAATGAGGCGGGGTCCAGGCGAATATTATCAACATCAATAACAGACCCTGGAAATCCACACTCCCCGTCACTGCCGTCCACCCCAGCAAAGGAGGTGCAGCGCCTGCAACACCGCCAATGACAATATTCTGAGGCGTGGCCCGTTTGAGAATTGCTGTATAGATGCCGGCATATCCAATCAGTGATGCCAGTGTCAGCCATGCCGTGACTGCATTAACTGCCAGATTAAGCAGGGTGATCCCCAGGCATCCCAATACGGCAGCAAATATAAGGGCGTTTCGTTGGCTGACTCGTCCTTGAGGCAAGGGACGACGGGCCGTTCTGGCCATGCGGCTATCGATACTGGCATCCAGTACGTGATTAACCGCAGCGGCAGAGGCCGCCGCCAGCCCTACCCCAAGTGACGTCAGGGCAAGTAGCCAAGCATCCGGAGCAGCAGGCGTTGCCAGACAGAAACCAACCACCAGCGTAATCAACATTACGGCTACAACCCGTAATTTGCAAAGCGCCAGATAATCCCGCCAGGATGTAGAGCTTGCCCGGCCTTCAGTGAGCGATAGCGTAGTCATGTTTCACCTCCTGATGCGCAACTCGAGCCTGCGCATTCAACTGCAATAAGGCGAGCAGTACGGCAACTGCACCTGCATGGTGAGCCACCGCCAGCCCCAGCGGCAGCATCCAGATAACATTGGCAATACCCAGCAAGGCCTGGGTAATCAGTGCAAACCAATACAACGACAGTGTTTTTTTGAGCATTCTGTTCTGCCACAGCTGCCGGGTAGCCAAAACTGATATCAGTATGAGCAGCACTGCCCCGCCCCGGTGAGTGACTTGAATGGCTGCTCGAGCATCCGCGGGCAATAAGCCGCCCTCATAGTTGGGCCCCACCGCCATGACCGGATTCAGGCCACTGGCAAAGTCGTAGCCGGGATGATCACTCTGATGACAATACAGCCAGTCGCTGCATGCCCAGCCTGCGTAGTTGGTACTGGTCCAGCCACCCAGCGCCAGCTGCAGGAACAGTGCAGCCAGCATGATTCTTACCCAGGGATGGGGGACTGTCGGTACCTTCTCGCCAGCCACTACTCGCTTCAGCCTTTGCCGCAACACAACCAGCAACGACAAGGTTGTCAGCCCACCCAGTAGATGCAGCGTCACAATGATCGGCAGCAGCTGCAGTGTAACCGTCCACATGCCAAAGATGCCTTGAGCAACTACCAACACGAGCAGCCCCAGCGACAGACTGACCGGGTACCCGTGTTCACGCCGGTTCTTTATCGCCAGGGTCGCCAACGCCAGCACCAGTAGTCCCAGCAGACCTGCTGCATAGCGGTGAATCATTTCGATCCAGCCCTTGCGCAAATCAATGAGAGCGTCGGGGTGCGCGACAGCCAGCTCGGCATGATCATCAGGTAACACCCAGGTGCCATAACAGCCGGGCCAGTCCGGACACCCAAGCCCGGCATCATTGAGCCTTGTCCAACCACCCAGCAAGACAACGACCAGCGCAAGGCCAATGGCAAGATTGACGATTCGCATAGAGACTTTCATCAGCCCAACCTCGATGCTTTCAGCAGGCGCTTCATATCACCCAGCAAGGCCTTGCCCTCAAAACTCAGTGGATGGCGTAACACCAGATTACCCAAGGGATCGATCACCCAGATACCCGCGCCGATTTCCAGCTCTGCTGCCGGCATCACTCGCACACGATCCGACTCACGTCCCAGCGCATCATGTACACGCTTCAAAGCCTCCAGCTCTTCTTCGCAGACAGAGTCACAGATGCCTTGAGGCACCAGCAACAAGGACCAGTGCCCCGTATGCTGCTCAGGGTCACCGCCCCATTGCACCAAGGGCAATGCGGGATCAACCAGCTCACCCTTGTTTACCCGCCCATCAGGAATACCAATACCCGTCACCCACATCAGGATCGCCAGGATTACCGGCACCAGTGCTACCAGCCAAATGGACCAAAACACACTGCGGTTAGACATCAGCTGCTCTCCCTCTGCGTTCTTTCAGACCGGCCCATACCAGCCAGATGATCAGCGCCAGCGCCAGTCCGAACCACTGTACGGCGTAGCCGGTGTGGCGCTGGGGCGGGATACCGGTATAGATGTGTGCACGTGGCATAATCGAATCACTGACGGCCGTTTTCAGGTGCAGCACCAAGGGCTCAACCGACAATGCCAAGGAGCTGCGAATCTGTTCCATATCCAGTGACTGGATGCGTCTGGGCCACCCCTCTTCAAACTGAGTGCCGGTCAGCGTCAGCGACTCCAGTGGCCGTGACAGAACAGCTTCAGCCAATAACCACTGCCGCTTCAGGTTGATCTCAGGCAGATCATCCCGCCGTGGCGGGGCGGCTACCCACCCCAGACTGCCCAGCCAGAATGGTCCCTCATCGACGCGCACCGGAATAACGACCTCATACCCCGCCTTGCCTTCATGGGTTCGGTTATCCAGCAGGAACACCTTGAGAGGCATCAGCTCCAGATCAAAACGCACCGGGACCCAGTCACTGACTTCAAGTCGTTGCAATGCCACTTCAGGGGTAGTCGCCGGAGACTGCTTCAGTTGTTCCAGCCAAACCTGTTTTTGCTCAGCTCGCTGCAACTGCCAACTGCCCAGGGCCAGCAGCAAAGGAACACCCAAAAACCAAAGCCCAAGGCGCAGCCATTTGAATCGGCGCCGGCTATCCGCTTTACTGACCTTGTCAGTCAAGGAGACCTCCCATGCTGCGCATTCTGATTCTGGTACTGTTTATTGCGATTGTGATCGCCCTGTTCAGCAGTCTTTGGTCGCTGCTGAAATATCCCGCCGGTGACGGCCGCACCGCCAACCGGCTGCTTTGGCGTGTCATTCTCAGCGCGTTACTGATTTTGCTGCTGGTTTATGGTTTCAACACCGGTCAACTGCACTCTCATGCTCCCTGGTAGTAGCTAGAGGACATAGACAAACAGGAACAGGCCAATCCAAACCACATCTACAAAGTGCCAATACCAGGCAACTGCTTCAAAACCGAAATGCTGACGGGAGTCGAAATGCCCCAGCACGACACGCCCGAGGATGATGATCAGCATCAACGTCCCCAGCGTCACATGCAGACCATGAAACCCGGTCAGAATAAAGAAGGTGGCGCCATATATACCGGCTTCCAGAGTCAGGCCCAGATCATGGTAGGCCTCGACATATTCGTAGATCTGAAAGCCCAGAAAGATCAACCCCAGTACAATGGTCAGGAACATCCAGCGGCGCACCTGCATCAACTCATCTTTCAGCAGGGCCTTGTGGGCAAATGTCAGGGTGAAGCTGGAGGTAATCAGAAGACAGGTATTTAGCAGTGGAATATGCCAGGGGCTGATGACGGCATCCGGCCCAGGAAAGCGCTCGGCATCCGGCGGGTTGAACAAGGGCCACTGGGCGGTGAATTCAGGCCAGAGCATCTGGCTGACACCCTTGTCCCCTTCCCCGCCCAGCCAGGGCACGGCCAATACGCGCACATAGAACAGGGCTCCGAAGAATGCCGCGAAGAACATGATTTCGGAGAAGATGAACCAGCTCATCCCCCAACGGAAGGAACGGTCCATCTGCGAGGAATAGAGTCCGCCCCTGCTCTCACGAATGACATTGCCGAACCAGCCCACCAGAATCAGCCCCATCATCAAGGCACCGGCCAGCAACAGCGCCAGCCCCAGGCCGCCTCCGCCGTCCGCACTGAGGGCATTCATCAAGGTCCCCGCACCAAAGGCCAGCAGGAACAACGCAATTGACGCCAGAATCGGCCAGCGACTCTGTTCCGGTACGTAATAGGTTGAGCTGCTCATAAGCGTTGCTCCTTATTGGTCTGATCGGCTGCACTCACCTCGGGCGATATATCGAACAGGGTGTAGGACAGCGTCAGCGAGCGGATATGCTCGGGCAGTTTCTTGTCAATCACGAACAGCAACGGCATTTCGACCGACTCACCGGCCATCAACGGTTGTTGCTCGAAACAGAAACAGTTCACCTTGTGCAGGTACTCGGCGGCTTCAGCCGGGGCAACTGAGGGCACCGCCTGGGCCACCATTCGACGCCCAGTGGGGTTAGTTGCCATAAAAGCTGTCTGCTTCATTTCACCGGGGTTCACTCTAAGCACCCCATCCTTGGGACTGAACTCCCAGGGCATGCCTTCGTTATGAACGGCGATCAATCGTACTTTCACCGAGCGACTGGTATCCGCAGGGGCCACTGCCACCGGCCCGGTATTGGTGATTTTCCCGTTCAGTCCGGTCACTTCACAGAACACGTCATACAGGGGCACCATGGCAAAGCCGAAGCCAAACATCAGTACCGCGCCCATCACCAGGCGGCGCACCAGTCGACGATTGGCCTCTTGAGTGCTCATCGCAGTGACTCCGGCAGTTTGGGCGGCTCACTAAAGGTATGGTATGGCGCCGGTGAAGGCACTTCCCATTCCAGCCCTTCCGCGCCTTCCCAGGCACGCGCCTCAGCCTTGCGGCCACCTCGCACACAGGCAATCACATTCCACAGGAATACCAGCTGGGAAAGACCGAAAATAAATGCCCCGACGGTCGCCACCATATTGAAGTCGGCAAATTGCAGCGCATAGTCCGGTATGCGGCGCGGCATGCCCGCCAGGCCGATAAAGTGCATGGGGAAAAAGGTGATATTGACGCCAATAAAGCTGAGCCAGAAATGCAGCTTGCCCATGCGTTCATCCAGCATGTGTCCGGTCCACTTGGGCAGCCAGTAATAGGCACCGGCCATGATAGAGAACACCGCGCCCGGCACCAGTACATAATGGAAATGTGCCACCACGAAGTAGGTGTCGTGATACTGGAAGTCCACCGGCGCAATGGCCAGCATCAGGCCCGAGAAGCCGCCGATGGTAAAAAGCACCACGAACGCCAGTGCAAACAGCATCGGTGTTTCAAAGGTCATGGAGCCACGGAACATGGTCGCTACCCAGTTGAACACCTTCACCCCGGTGGGCACAGCGATCAGCATGGTGGCAAACATGAAGAACAGCTCACCGGCCAACGGAATGCCCACGGTGAACATGTGGTGTGCCCAGACCAGGAATGAAAGGATCGCAATGGATGCCGTCGCATACACCATGGAGGCATAGCCGAACAGGCGCTTGCGGGCAAAGGTGGGAATGATCTGACTGATAATGCCGAACGCCGGCAGAATCATGATGTACACCTCAGGATGACCAAAGAACCAGAACACATGCTGGAACAGTACCGGGTCACCACCACCACCGGCATCAAAGAAGCTGGTACCGAAGTGGATATCCATCAGCATCATTGTCACCACCCCCGCCAGCACCGGCATGACAGCAATCAGAAGAAACGCCGTGATCAGCCAGGTCCAGCAGAACAGCGGCAGTTTCATCATGGTCATGCCCGGCGCACGCAGGTTGAGGATGGTCGCGATAATGTTGATCGCCCCCATGATCGAGCTGATGCCCATCATATGAATGGCAAAAATAAAGTAGGTCACGCTGGGCGGCGCGTAGGTAGTGGAAAGGGGGGCATAAAAGGTCCAGCCGAAGTTGGGACCACCACCATCCATGAACAGGGTCGAGATCATCATGGCGAAGGCAAAGGGCAGAATCCAGAAGCTCCAGTTGTTCATCCTTGGCAATGCCATGTCCGGTGCGCCAATCATCATCGGCACCATCCAATTGGCCAAACCGACAAAAGCCGGCATCACCGCACCGAACACCATGATCAAGCCGTGCATGGTGGTCATCTGGTTAAAAAAGCCCGGCTCAACCAGCTGCAGCCCCGGCTGAAACAGCTCGGCGCGGATCATTAATGCCATGCAGCCGCCAATGAAGAACATCAACAGACTGAACCAGAGGTACATGGAGCCGATGTCTTTATGGTTGGTGGTAAACAACCAGCGTCCCAACCCCTTGGCTGGCCCATGGTGGGCATGCGTATCCTGCTCCAGAGTCGTATCCAGCGTGCTCATTGCTCAGCCTCCCCTGTTGACGGCTCCAGCAGCCGTGCGATCTGGGCCGGCGATAACGCCTCGCCCAAACTGTTGCCCCAGGCATTACGCTCATAGGTAATCACGGCAGCCAGCTCGGTGGCGCTGAGCTGATCACGGAAAGCCTGCATGGCTGTACCGCTCTTGCCGTTGAGGACAATGTCGATGTGCGCGGCCACATCCCCGGTGGCAACCGGGCTGCCCTTCAACGCCGGGAAGGCACCGGGTACACCCTCACCGTTGGGCAGGTGGCAGGCAGCACAGGCACGGACATACACCTGCTCGCCCTGCTGCATCAGTTCATCCAGCGTCCAGGTCCGTTCGGCAGCGGCGGCTTCAGCCTGTTTCTCCGCTTGAGCCTGTGCCAGCCATTGCTGGAACTCGTCCTTGCTGACTGCTTCCACTACCACTGGCATGAAGCCGTGATCCTTGCCGCACAGCTCGGCACACTGGCCACGGTAAATACCCGGCTCATTAATCACCGTCCAGGCTTCGTTGATGAACCCCGGAATGGCGTCCTTTTTCACCGCCAGTGCCGGCACCCACCAACTGTGGATAACATCATTGGAAGTGAGCAGGAAACGGATTTTGGTATCGATCGGCAGCACCAGGTGACGATCAACTTCCAGCAGGTAGTGTTCCTGCTTGTCGGCTTCGTTGCTGATCTGTTCACGGGGGGTCGACAGGTTACTGAAGAAGTTCAGGTCCTGATCAAGGTAGTCATAACGCCACTTCCACTGGTAGCCGGTGATTTGCACGTCCAGCTCGGCTTCATCGGTGTCGTACATTTCCACCAGCGTCGCTGTGGCTGGCACCGCCATGGCGACAAGAATCAGTATCGGGATGACCGTCCAGATCACTTCAACCAGCGTGTTTTCATGAAAGTGGTGTGCTTGAGCACCGCGTGATTTGCGGTGATGAAAGATGGACCAGAACATGACACCGAACACCACCAGGGCGATGGCAACGCAGATCCAGAAGATCGTCATGTGCAGGTCGAAAACCGAACGGCTTATATCCGTTACGCCAGGCGTCAGATTGACTTCCCACTCTGCGGACACAGCTCCCGAGTACAGTGCCAATGCTAACCCTGAAACGATGGTTTTTATTATTGTCCTTCCCATCCTCAGGCCTCCCCGTGTTAACCCCGAGGAAGGCTCATCGTGCTCCCTCACAGGTGATCCGGTTAAGTCGAGTATAGCAGGGGATCTGAAAGCGCAAGTTTGATTGCAGGCTGTCAGGCACCTGCCAGACTTAACGCCCAGCGCACCAGCAGAATCACCACAATGACGAACAGGGCCGCCATCAGCAGCCCCGTGAGGATGTAATGCAGAGGCCGGCCAGTGCGAAAATCGCGCTGCCGGTTGCGTTCGGATTGAACGCCAAGAAAACTGGCAAGCACACTCATCAGTGTCTGCCAGAACGTGGGTTTATCGGACATGATACTCACCTCATCTTGAGGTATAGGCGATACCCCAGCAGGAACGCCAGTATCAAGGCATAAATCAGTACTTCCAGATAACCGGCACGAATCAGCCAGGCGAAATGCAAAAGCACCAGCAGGGCGATCGGATATACCAGCCAATGCAGCTTTTTCCAGCGTTTGCCCAGCCGTTTCTGCCAGCCCTGCGTTGAGGTTACCCCCAGCGGCAGCAGCAGAAGCCAGGCGATAAAGCCAACGATGATATAGGGCCGTTCGGTCAACTCCCGAAGTAACAAGTCAGGCCGCCACCCCAGGATGAAGCTAGCGACCGCCAGCAGATGCAGGCTGGCATAAAACAGGGCATAAAGCCCCAGCATGCGCCGATATCGCTGCAACCAGTTAACACCCAACAAGCGCCTGGCCGGTGTCACTGCCAAGGTTATCCACAGATACCTGAGCGCCCATATACCCAAAAAGGTAACTACCACCTGAGCAGGGTCTGGCCCCAACTGCTGCTGAACCGCCTGCCAGCTGACCCAGCCCAGCGGTATCAGGCTGCCAAAAAACAACAAAGACCAGAAACACCAGCGCCCAACCGGATGACGATGGAGCGCCGCGATACTTAATACCATTTGCGCAGATCCATGCCCTTGTACAAGTGAGCCACCTGATCGGCGTAACCGTTAAACGGTTGCGTATCGATGATATTGGGACTGAACAGGGACGACGGCAGGCGGCGTTCGGTCGACTGGCTCCAGCGCGGGTGATCCACCGCCGGGTTCACATTGGCATAAAAACCGTATTCCTGAGGTGCTGTGCGATTCCAGCTGGTCGGTGGCATCTCTTCACTGAGGTGAATACGCACAATCGACTTGATGCTCTTGAAGCCATATTTCCAGGGCACTACCAAACGCAGGGGTGCACCGTTCTGAGGAGGCAGAGCGTCACCGTAGATGCCGACCGCGAGCAACGTCAGCGGGTGCATGGCTTCATCCACGCGCAGCCCCTCGACATAGGGCCAGTCGATGGTGCCGAAACGGGAACGTTGACCCGGCATCTGCTGAGGGTCTTCCAGGGTGGTGAACGCCACATAGCGCGCATTTCCCTTGGGATCGAAGCGCTTCAAAAGATCTGCCAGCGGAAACCCTACCCAGGGGATAACCATCGACCAGGCTTCCACGCAGCGCAGGCGATATATTCGCTCTTCCAGGTCGACACCTTTGAGAATATCTTCCAGCTGATAGGTGCCCGGCTTATGTACTTCGCCGCTGATTTCCACACTCCAGGGGTCTGTTTTCAAACCCTGAGCACGGGCCTTGGGATCCTCTTTGCCGAGGCCGAATTCGTAAAAGTTGTTATAGCCCGTGACATGCTCGTAGGGGGTGAGCTTTTCGGCTGTGGAAAACTCGCCGGACTTGCCTGCAGCCCGGAGCTTCTGTTGTAACCAGTCCGGTCCCGGGTAGCGCTGCTGCTCATCATCCAATGCATAACGGGCCAGGGCCGACGCCTGTCCACTCATAAGCATCGCACTGCCTGCCGCCAGCCCCTTGATGAACTGGCGACGCTGCCGGTAAATCGACTCCGGAGTAATTTCGGATGCGCGAACATCCCTGGGTTTACCTATCAACATGACTGCCCCCTGCTTGCTGACTCTGTGAAAGTTTAGATTCCCGCTGAGCCTCAGGTTCCCCACAGCAAGGAGCAGACACAAAAAAGCAGGCCTGAGCCTGCTTTCGAATCAACCGCGATGACGCATTTTGCGCCAGCTCCACAGCAGTGGCCCCGAGGCCGTATACAACAGGAACAAAAGCCAGAGTGAAACCGACGTACTGATGGAGATTACACCCACTGCCAGCACAATCAGCGCCAGAATCCAGAACGGCACCTTGCCGCGAAAATCCACATCCTTGAAGCTGTAGTACAGTGTATTGCTGACCATCAGAACCCCGCAGACAGCCACAAAACCGGCAATCAGGACTTCCAGGCCTGCCACTGACAACTGGAATTCATCGCACACCCATACGAGTCCTGCAACAGTGGCTGCAGCAGCAGGACTGGGTAGGCCAATAAAGTAACGCTTGTCCACCGAGCCTATCTGGGTATTGAAGCGGGCCAACCTGAGAGCCCCACCTGCAGCATAGACAAAGGCTGCAAAAAACCCCAGTTTGCCCAAGTCACCCAACGCCCAGCTGTATGCCAACAGCGCCGGCGCGACACCAAAGGACACCATGTCGGCCAGAGAGTCGTACTCAGCACCAAATTCACTCTGTGTATTGGTCATACGGGCAACACGGCCATCCAGACCATCCAGCAGCATGGCCACAAAGATGGCGATGGCGGCGGCCTCGAACTGGCCATTCATGCCAGCCACGACAGCATAAAAGCCGGAGAAAAGTGCGCCGGTGGTGAACAGGTTGGGCAACAAGTAGACCCCGCGTCGCCGGCGTCCCCCGGTCGCACCTGCGTCGCTCGATTCGGATGAAACGGCTTCAGGCTCCTGCGGTTGGTCAGTCATGTCATACCCCTCTGTCTAAACACTGATGGTGCATTCTACTCGACCAAAGCAGCCTAGCCCAAACATCAGGCCGCTGCGTCGTCCTTGGTATCACCATAGGCAGATGCCAGGTTATTGAACAGGGCACGGCTGATACCGGTAATGGCCATGAATTTATCCAGTTCCTGCGCCAGCAGTGAACTCTGGTAGGACTCCTGCATCACGATCAGGCAAAAGCCGGTAACGGCATTTACGGCTTTCATCATCTGGCCCAGCTTGACGGCATCGTCGGAGTAAACATGGGTGAGGATAGGCACCAGGTGCTTTTTGATCAGCAAGGTACCGCTGGACATGAACTCCACAGGCAATTTTACCTGTACGTGCACCTCACCGACACGGTGCATGCGGGCAGCGAAATGCTCGTCATAAGGGCCACTGAAGACGCTCTCCAGCCAGGCAAGGTGGGTCGCTTTCAGCGCATCAACACGGCCTTCGAGAAAAGGCGCAGCAGCGGGGATCTGCTGCAGCTCAGCGTAGAACTGTTCGGTCACCTTGGGCAGATGAGGCAAAAGCTTATGGCCATCACTCAACAGCAACTGTTCATCTTCAGCATCAAAACCGGAACAGACTTTACTGCGCTGACAAAGGGCGACGAAATCTACCTGGCTCATGGGGGCATCCTTGATCATAAAAGTGTCATGCAGCCATGATAAAGGCCTGCAAAAGCCGCCATTTTCGCATGGGTTTTAGAAACATCAAGGATTTCTAATAATTCTACCTGTTGGCCGCCCTTAAAGCGGCCAATCTGTTTTACTCTGCCGACACACCGTTTTTCTCGCGATAGGCAGCCGCCAGGTTGGCATAAAGTGCTTCACTGATACCGGTGACTTCCATGAAACGTTCCAGTTCATGTTCACGGTAGGAGGTTTGCATGATAATCAGACAGTAAGTTGTGACACCATTTACTGCTCGCATGACTTGAGAGAGTTTGACGGTATCATCCTGATAGGACTGTGCCAGTACCGGCATCAGGTGCTTACCGATCAGGCCGATGCCACTGGCCATGAATTTTTCCGGCAATCGAACCTGCACATGCACCACGCCAACCTGGTGCATATAGGCTGCGAAGTCCTCGTTGTAGGGGCCGGTGAATATTTTTTCCAGCCATTTCCGATGGGTCGCCTTGAGCGCATCCAGGCGCCCATCGAGAAAGGGCTTGGCCTCTTCGATCTGCATCAACTCGGCGTAAAACGCCTCGGTGACCTGATCCAGGTGTGGCACCAGCTCGGCACACACCGCATTAAGAAGTGTTTCATCATCCTGTTCAAAACCGGCAAACAGCTTTGCCTGCTGGTTCAGTTCAGTAAAGTCGATTGTTCGCATCCTGCGTTTCCCAATTGTTGTTCTTTCCGCCTGGCGGGTATGTTGCTGATACTAGACCATCGCACTCGTCCCTGCCTTGATCAATGGCAGGTTTGCACAAGGCCCAGTCATCTTCCACGCCATGTAAACCGACTTTTACTGTAGGTACGCGTACTTCAGTTCACTTTTAATTATTAAGCTGCCTGCCCCCGTGCACTGCGATAGGCAGCTGATAAATTGTTGTACAGCACCCTGCTGATACCGGTGACTTCCATGAAGCGTTCCAGCTCATGGCCACGGTAGGATTCCAGCATAATCAACAAACAATAGCTGGTCGCCGCGTTCAAGGCTTTCAGCAAGGCACCGATGCGCAAAGCATCACCGGGGTAAATTTCCGGCAGCAAGGGAATCAGATGCTTGTTGATCAGGCCGATACCGCTGGTCATGAATTTTTCCGGCAGCTTCACCTGCACGTGCACAACGCCAACCTGATGCATATAGGCCGCAAAGTCCGCATCGTAAGGGCCGTGAAAGATTTTACGCAGCCAGGCAGTATGGGTGGTTTTCAGCGCATCGATACGCCCTTCGAGAAAGGGAGCCGCTTCAGGAATCGTTTGTAACTCGGTGTAGAACGCATCGGTTATGCGCTCCAGGTGGGGTTCCAGTCGCGCAGCTTCGGCAACCAGCAGCGCTTCGTCTTCGGCTTCAAAGCCGGCATAGGCTTTCGCCTGTTCACTCAGAGCAGAAAAGTCAATTTCACTCATTGTATGCATCCTTGACTTGAGACAGTACGCAACTGCATCCGGTCAGCTTTGCTTTAAAGCCGATACGCACTGTCAGATGTTATTTTTATTAGTCATCTGATAGTTAGCGCGTTCAAAACCGAATGCAACCCGACAAATTCAGATCCACGACCTGGATCAATAAATAGCTCTTGTGGGTGTTCAACTTTGGCAGCCCCTGGCCTACCCAAAGTAAGTACCCCCTTTGAGCCTCAGGTAAAACCATGCAGACAACATGCCATAACCCTGCGCGGAGTATGGAATTGAAATATTACGGGAAAATGTCAGATCTGCGACACTTCAAACAGAATGAAATGCTCTCTTTTGATGCAGACCGCACACAAAACGGGCATAAAAAAGCCCCGCAGGCTTGCACCGGCGGGGCTGACTGAATCAGGTTAGATCAACCGGATCAGTTCTTTTCCTTGTCGACCAGCTTGTTAGCTGCGATCCACGGCATCATCGCACGCAGTTTCTCACCGGTCTGTTCGATCGGGTGAGCAGCGTTGTTACGACGACGTGCAGTCATGGACGGGTAGTTGGTCTGGCCTTCAGCGATGAACATCTTGGCGTATTCACCGTCCTGGATGCGCTTCAGAGCGTTACGCATGGCTTCACGAGACTGCTCGTTGATCACCTCAGGGCCGGTTACGTACTCGCCGTACTCAGCGTTGTTGGAGATGGAGTAGTTCATGTTCGCGATGCCGCCTTCGTACATCAGGTCGACGATCAGCTTCAGCTCGTGCAGACACTCGAAGTAAGCCATTTCCGGCGCGTAGCCCGCTTCGGTCAGGGTTTCGAAGCCCATTTTAACCAGCTCAACAGCACCACCACACAGAACAGCCTGCTCACCGAACAGGTCGGTTTCAGTCTCGTCCTTGAAAGTCGTTTCAATGATACCTGAACGGCCACCACCAACGCCCATGGCGTAGGACAGAGCAACTTCTTTAGCGTTGCCGGAAACGTCACGGAAGATCGCGATCAGGTCAGGGATACCGCCGCCTTTTACGAACTCGGAACGTACAGTGTGGCCCGGTGCTTTCGGTGCAACCATGATTACGTCCAGATCAGCGCGCGGCTCAACCTGGTTGTAGTGGATGGAGAAACCGTGAGCAAACGCCAGGGTAGCGCCCTGCTTGATGTTCGGCTCGATTTCGGACTTGTACAGCTGGCCCTGGAATTCGTCCGGAGTCAGGATCATAACCAGGTCAGCAGATGCAACAGCGTCAGCTACGTCAGCCACTTTCAGACCGTGCGCTTCAGCTTTGGCACGGGAAGAAGAACCGGCACGCAGACCAACAGTTACGTCTACACCGGAATCTTTCAGGTTGCACGCATGCGCGTGGCCCTGAGAACCGTAACCGATGATGGAAACTTTCTTGCCCTGGATGATGGAAAGATCACAGTCTTTATCGTAATAAACCTGCATGGTTCTGATCCTTTGACTTGAATTGAATGATTCGGGTGCTGTTTGTCTCAGCAGCCCTTGGCCGCAGTGACTATAGCAATGGTGGCTAGATTAAGGGATCAATCTTGTTGCGTAAAATGATATATTTGCAATACAACATTGCACAAAGTGAAATACATGGATACCCGCGCCCTTCGCCTCTTTCTCAACCTGACCGAGACCCTGCACTTCGGTCGCAGCAGTGAGGCCTGCCATGTCAGCCCGTCGACACTGAGTCGCGCCATCAAGCAGCTGGAAGACGACCTGGGTGTCGCCCTGTTCCTGCGTGACAACCGCAGTGTACAGCTGACCGCCGAGGGTACCCGTTTTGCCCAGTATGCCCGTGACGCATTACAGCAATGGGAACAGGTACGTAATTCACTGCTGGAAAGTGCCGATGAGCTGCACGGCGAGATCAGCGTCTATTGCTCGGTTACGGCCAGTTACAGCTTTTTGTACTCACTGCTGAGCCGCTTCCGCAAACTCTACCCGCGCGTGGAAATCAAGCTGCATACCGGCGATCCTGAACATGCGGTAGCGCGAGTACAAAGCGGCCGTGAAGAGATCTCCATCGCGGCACGCCCCGGCCAACTGCCGTCCGGTATCGCGTTTCGGCCGATGGACCGCACGCCTCTGCTGTTTATAGCGCCTGTACACATGGAATTCAGCGAAGCAGACTGGCGCCGACGGCCGATGATCCTGCCCGAGAGCGGGGTTTCCCGCGAGCGGATCAACCAGTGGTTTGCCAACCAGCAGATTCAGCCGGATATCTATGCCCAGGTAACAGGTAATGAAGCTATCGTCAGCATGGTCAGTCTGGGCTTTGGCATCGGTGTGGTACCCCAGATCGTGCTGGATAACAGCCCCCTGTCGGATCGTGTTGAAGTCTTGCCCACGGAACCGGCACTGGAACCTTACGAAATCGGTTTGTTTGCCCAGGAGCGCAAGCTGCGCTCCCCTATTATTAACGCCTTCTGGTCACTGTTGGACCCGGACGCTTCAAGCCCTGTTGCCCTCGGAGAGGAGCCCTCATGACAACGGACATGTTGACTGTTTTCGTTCTGCTCGGCATCACCATTGTGCTATTCCTGAGTGATCGCATCCGTATGGATCTGGTCGCGCTGCTGGTCGTCGTCAGCCTGGCACTCAGCGGTATCATCACGCCGGCAGAGGCCGTATCCGGCTTCGGTGAGCCCGTGGTCGTCATGATTGCGGCGCTGTTCGTGGTCGGCGAAGGCCTGCTGCGAACCGGCATTGCCAGCGCCACCGGCAGCTGGCTACTGAAAGTCGGCGGTGACAGTGAAACCCGGCTGCTGCTGTTCCTGCTGCCGGTGGTGGCGCTGCTGTCAGCCTTTATGAGTTCAACCGGTGCGGTCGCCCTGCTGTTGCCTGTAGTGATGAGCCTGTCACGGCGCTCAGGATTTGCGCCCTCTCGGTTACTGATGCCACTGGCCTTCGCCGCCCTGATCGGCGGCATGCTGACCCTGATCGGTACCCCGCCCAACCTGATTGTCAGTGGCCAGATGCGCAGTTCCGGACTGGAGCCCTTTGGCTTCTTTGACTTTACCCCGATCGGGTTCGCCATTCTGGTGGTGGGAATGGCCTATCTGATACTGGTTGCCCGACGCTTATTGCCGCAGCATCAGGCCACTGCCAGTAAACAGGAAAGTCCGGGGCTGCGCACCCTTTATACCCGCTACGACCTGTCGCGCCAGCTGCATAAACTGGAAGTGCGCCCCGGCAGCCCCTTGGCACAGAAGACACCTGCGGAAGCGGCGCTGAGATCCGAATATGAAGTTACCGTGATTGCCATAGCGCGCAGCGGCGGCTGGCTGCCCAGCCTGATTCCGGTCCTGGCCAACACTCGCATGCGTTACCGTGACCAGATGCTGGTATACGCGGATGACGCCCAGATTGAACGCCTCTGCGCGGAACAGTCTCTGACCTGTCTGGATTGCCCCGCCAGCGAAATTGCACGACTGGAAAAAAATGCCGGTCTGGCCGAAGTATTGGTGCCGCCGGAATCCAAGTTCTGTGGCAAAACGGTAAAACAGGTTC
Source organism: Marinobacterium sp. NO-S09 (assembly GCF_059179545.1). NCBI lineage: Bacteria > Pseudomonadati > Pseudomonadota > Gammaproteobacteria > Oceanospirillales > Oceanospirillaceae > Marinobacterium > Marinobacterium sp. NO-S09. Next base: position 22,129 of record NZ_CP168954.1, read on the forward strand.
GCTTGCGCGAGCGCCTGGGTTTGAGCGTGATCGGCATCCGCCGCAATCAGGAGCTGATCGACCTGCACTTTGCCAGCACTGAACTGGAAGCGGGCGACACGCTACTGCTGGCAGGCAGCTGGGAGCAGATTCGCAACCTGAACCGCAGCCGCGACCTGGTAGTACTGAATACGCCGCCGGAACTGGAGGAAGTCCCCACCCACGGCAGCCGTGCACCCGTCGCACTGGGCATTCTGGGTGCCATGCTGGTCTGCATGACCACCGGCTGGCTGGACAACCTCAGCGCCATTTTGCTGGCGGCTTTGGCGATGATTCTGAGCGGCTGCGTCAATCTGACCGAAGCCTATCGTTCACTCAACGCTACCAGCCTGATTCTCATTGCCGGCATGCTCCCCATGGCCCTGGCGATGGAACGCAGCGGCGCGCTGGATTACCTGGTGCAACACCTGGTCAACCTGATCGGGGACAGCAGTCCGCTGATGCTCTGCGCCAGCCTGTTCCTGGTGACCTCGGTGCTCAGCCAGTTCATCTCCAATACCGCCACGACCGTACTGGTAGCACCGGTGGCGCTGAGCACCGCCCAGCTTCTAGGCGTAAACCCCGAGCCGGTGATGATATCGGTGGCCATAGCGGCCTCAACCGCCTTTGCCACGCCCATCGCCTCACCGGTGAATACACTGGTGCTCACAGCGGGCAACTACCGATTCGCCGATTTTGCCCGCGTAGGTATCCCCCTGCAGCTGTTGGCACTGGCACTGACACTGGTACTGACGCCACTGCTGTTTCCCTTCTAAACCGGTTACCGGGATCAGCCACTCAAGTGCTGATACAGGAATGACAGGGAGCGCGACCACGCCAGGGCCGCGTTCTCTTCGTCATAGCGCGCCCCGGTCGGGTTGGCGAAGGCATGATCGGCCACATACCAGTGAACCTTGAGGTCGATTTTGCCTGCGGCCGCCATGGCACGCTCGAAACTGCCCACCATTGCCTCATCGATGCTCTTGTCCAAAGTACCAAAGTGGCCCAGTACCGGACTCTTCAGCGCAGCCAGCTGTTCTGGCGTACGACGCACATTGCCGTAATAAATGATGGTGGCATCCACCGGGACCGCCAGAGACGCATCCAGCGACCAGCCACCGCCAAAGCACCAGCCCAGGGTGCCGACCTTGCCGGTGCAGCGTTCATGATTTCGCAGCCAACCAATCCAGCCCACCAGCGTTTCGGTTGCCACCCCTTCATTCACCCCGTCTTTCAGCGCCATGGCTTCGTCACGGGTGGTGCCCACGCCACCGCCGTAGAGGTCGACGGCCAGCGCGATGAAGCCCTGTTCAGCCAGGTCGGCGGCCACAGCCTTGATCTGGTCATTCAATCCCCACCACTCATGAATCAAAACCACCGCCGGGAAAGGGCCCTCGCCCTTGGGCATCGCCAGGTGCGCACCGACTTGAGCACCACCGCTGAGTGTGCGCTGTACCGCCTGGGTTCTATCACCGGCCGCTTGTGCCAGCAGCGGGTCGGCCAGCACGACTGCCAGCGGCAAACTGAGCATGCCCTTGAGGAACTGGCGCCGCTGCTCTGAGCTGGCCTTGGGCAAAGGGCGTGTATCCGTAGACGTGTTACAGCTTTTCAGGTCACACATGTCGCACATCCTCACTGACTGGGTTCACAACACTATAGACCAAAGGGTACGCCGTTAGCCGGGGAATGGAGCTTTCCGCCGCAGTGCAAAAAAGTTCTTCTATACTGTGCCAAAAGGCTTTTTTTTGAGCCCTTTTTGTTTCATATTTCGCGGTTTAACCGTCTGCCGTGTTCGCGGCTGCTTTTCGCTCGGGAGAGAGAACCCTGCTCCCACCACTCACCCTGCATTGCCGGAGACCTGTGGCGATGAAAAAACTGTTCCAAACCCTGCTGCCCTCTCTGCTCCTGACCGGCGCCACCGCCAGTGCCGCACAAGAGCTGCACATCTATAACTGGTCCGACTATATCGCCGAAGACACCATTGAGAACTTCGAGAAGGCAACCGGTATCGATGTGGTCTACGACGTCTACGATGCCAACGAAGTAATGGAAGCCAAACTGCTGGCCGGCCGCAGTGGTTATGATCTCATTTTCCCCACCGCCCGCCCCTTTGCCGAGCGTCACATCAAGGCTGACCTGTACCAGCCACTGGACAAGAGCCAGCTGGAAGGCCTGGATAACCTGGACCCGGTGATCATGAAATCCCTGGCCAGCATCGATGCGGATAATGCACACCTGGTGCCTTACATGTGGGGTTCCAGCGGCATCGGCTACAACGTCGAGAAAGTACGGGAAGTGCTGGGTGACGACATGCCCAAGGATACCTGGCGCCTGCTGTTCGACCCGGAAATCGTCGCCAAACTGGCCAGCTGTGGTGTAACCCTGATGGATGACCCCACCGAAGTGCTGGTTGCGGCCAACATCTACCGTGGTGCTGACGCTGATGACTTCAGCAAGGCAGGCATTGCCGGTGCCAGCGAAACCGTCGCCGCCGTGCGCCCCCACATCCGCTATTTCCACAGCTCGCAGTACATCAATGACCTGGCCAACGGCGATATCTGTGTTGCCCACGGCTACTCCGGTGATGTACTCCAGGCCCGTGACCGTGCTGCCGAAGCCGGCAATGGTGTCGAAATTGCCTATGCCGTTCCGTCTGAAGGCGCGCTGGTTTGGACAGATGTGATGGCGATCCCCGCTGATGCCCCTAACCCGGGCCCGGCGCACACCTTCATCAACTACCTGCTGAAGCCGGACGTGATTGCACCGATTACCGACTACGTGGCCTACGCCAACGCCAACCGTGCCGCCACCGAACTGGTGGATGAAGAGATCCGCAACGACCCGGGTATCTACCCGCCGGCCAACACCCAGGCCAAGTTGCAGGAAACCCCAACGCCTTCAGAGCGTGAAATTCGCGCCCTGAACCGCAGCTGGACCCGTGTTAAAACCGGTCAGTAACAGCTCCGGTGTGCCCACACTGCCCCTGCTATCGGGGGCAGTGTATGGATCGCGATTCAGGGCACTGGCAAGCGTGCATTCCGCGCCTGAAAGCCCACCGCAAAGCCGCGTGAAAAAGTTTATTTGGCGGTGCAAAAAATGCTTTTTTTTGACGGTTTTTTGCTCCATATTCTCGCTTTGTACTGCACCTGCTGCATTCGCAGCCGCATCTCTTGGGGCCGTCCCGTCCCCAACCATCCACAGCGTTGCCGGAGATCCTTGGCGATGAAAAAAGTTTCTAGCGGATTCAAATACTTATTCCCTTCCCTGCTGCTGACGACTGCCACACTCAGCAACGCTGAAGAGCTGCATGTGTATAACTGGTCGGATTACATTGCCGAAGACACCGTCGCACAGTTCGAGCAGGAGACCGGCATCAAGGTCATCTACGATGTCTATGACTCCAACGAAGTGCTGGAAGCCAAGCTGCTGGCGGGCCGCAGTGGTTATGATTTGGCCTTTCCCACGGCTCGCCCCTTTGCCGACCGCCATATCACGGCCGGTCTGTACCAGCCACTGAACAAGGACAAGCTGAGCAATCTGGACAATATCGACCCGGTGATTCTGCAATCACTGGCCGATATCGATGCCGGCAACCAGCACCTGGTGCCTTATATGTGGGGCACCACCGGTATTGGCTACAACGTGAAAAAGGTGCGCGAAATCCTCGGTGATGAAATGCCGCTGGATACCTGGCGCCTGGTGTTTGATCCCGAGATTGTCGCCAAGCTGGAAGGCTGTGGTGTCAGCCTGATGGACGACGCCACCGAAGTATTCATCGCGGCCAGCGCCTACCGGGGGCAGGACACTGCTGACTTCAGCAAGGCAGCTATCGAAGTGGCTGCCAATACGGTGCAGGCTGTGCGTCCATACATTCGCTACTTCCACAGCTCGCAGTACATCAATGACCTGGCCAACGGCGATCTCTGCGTTGCGCACGGCTACTCCGGCGACGTGCTGCAGGCACGTGACCGTGCCGCTGAAGCCGGCAATGGTGTCGAAGTGGCCTATGCAGTCCCGTCCGAGGGCGCGGTTGTCTGGACCGATGTGATGGTGATTCCCAAGGATGCCCCCAACCCGGACGCGGCCCATCGCTTCATCAACTACCTGATGCAGCCTGAAGTCATCGCGCCAATTACCAACTATGTCGCTTATGCTAACGCCAACGCAGCGGCGACCGACCTGGTCGACGCAGAGATTCGTATGGATCCGGGGATCTACCCGCCGGCACAAACACGGGAAAAGCTCATCATGATCAAGACACCCGCTGAGCGCCAGCTTCGCGACATGAACCGAAGCTGGACCCGAGTCAAAACCGGCCAATAAGCCTTTAAACCGAAACACCTTGCCCCTGACTTCAGGGGCATATTTTTTGGCAGGTCGCAGCGGCGGCCTGTGATGGGAGAAACACGCTACGATGAATCGCGTACGTCAGTTCAAGCCCGAAGAACCCTGGCAGGCCCCTGAAGAGGAGCCCATTGTCCGCATTGAGAACGTCACCAAACGGTTTGGCGCCTTTTATGCTGTCGACGATATCAGCCTGCATATCCACCAGGGAGAGTTCTTTTCGCTCCTGGGCTCTTCGGGCTGTGGTAAAACCACCCTGCTGCGCATGCTGGCCGGCTTTGAAACCCCGACCAGTGGCCAGATCTTCATTGATGGCCAGGATGTAACCAACATCCCGCCCTATGAGCGACCGGTCAACATGATGTTCCAGTCATACGCCCTGTTTCCGCATATGAATGTGGCCGACAACATCGCCTTCGGTCTCAAGCAGGAAGGCATGGCCAAGTCCGAACGTCAGGACCGGGTTGCCGAACTGCTGTCACTGGTCCAGATCGAACAACTGGCCAAACGCAAACCGCATCAGCTGTCCGGCGGCCAGCGCCAGCGTGTGGCACTGGCACGTTCACTGGCCAAGCACCCGAAAATCCTGTTGCTGGATGAGCCTCTGGGCGCTCTGGATAAAAAGCTGCGCGAGCAGACCCAGTTTGAGCTGGTCAATATTCAGGAGCGCCTGGGCATCACCTTCGTGGTGGTGACCCACGACCAGGAAGAAGCGATGACCATGTCATCACGCATTGCGCTGATGCACGAAGGCCGTATCGAACAGGTCGACCCGCCGCGCCGCCTGTATGAATTCCCCTCCACGCGCTATGCCGCCAGCTTCATCGGCTCGGTCAACCTGTTTGACGGCTATGTGGTGCAGCAGGATGACGACCAGGTACTTGTCCAGTGCGACGAGGCGGACAGCCTGCTGCAGGTACGCCACAGTCAGCCCCTGGTCCCCGGCATGGCCGTGACCCTGGCGTTGCGCCCGGAGAAAGTCCGGGTACTGAAAGACTTTGATGAAGAGGCCCCCAACCAGCTGCGCGGCCAGATCAAGGAGATTGCCTACCTGGGCGATGTCTCCATCTACCATGTTCAGCTGCCGGGCGGAAAATGGGTGCAGTTTACCCAGCCCAACGTACAGGCACTGGCCGAGCAGCCGCTGACCTGGGATGAAGAGGTAACACTGGGCTGGTCTGCCAACAGCTGCGGGGTACTGACCGAATGAAGCTGAAACCCGGACTGCCGCCGGCACGTAACCTGATCATAGCCGTTCCCTGGTTCTGGCTGGCCCTGTTCTTCCTGCTGCCGTTTCTATTCGTGCTCAAGATCAGCCTGTCCGAACCGACACTGGCACAGCCGCCCTACATGGACCTGATTCGTGAGATCGAGGACGGCTTTGTCACGCTGGTGATCAACTTCAGCAACTACCAGCTGCTGCTGGAGGATTCGCTTTACCTGAGTGCCCTTTGGGGCTCACTCAAGGTGGCCGGCATTTCCACACTGTTCTGCCTGCTGATCGGATACCCCATGGCCTATGCCATTGCCCGTTCACCGGTACATTGGCGTCTGCCCCTGCTGATGCTGATTATCCTGCCGTTCTGGACCTCGTTCCTTATCCGCATCTACGCCTGGATCGGCATTCTCAAGACCAACGGCCTGCTCAACAATCTGCTGATGGGCATGGGGCTGATCGACAGCCCACTGGAGATCATGCATACCCCGATCGCGGTCTATATCGGCGTGGTCTACAACTATCTGCCGTTTGTGGTGTTGCCACTGTATGCCACCCTTATCCGACTCGACCTGACCCTGCTGGAAGCTGCTGCCGACCTTGGCTGCCGCCCGTGGAAGCAGTTCCTGCTGATTACCCTGCCGCTGTCGATGCCGGGCGTATTGGCCGGCTCCATGCTGGTATTTATCCCGGTAATGGGCGAGTTCGTTATTCCGGACCTGCTGGGAGGACCGAATACGCTGATGCTGGGCAAACTGATGTGGACCGAGTTCTTCAGCAACAAGGACTGGCCACTGGCCTCTTCACTGGCCGCATTGCTGCTGGTCGTACTGATACTGCCCTTTGTGCTGCTGCGCCACTTTGAGCGCCGTGCCGAGGAGGCCAGCACATGAAGCGACGCATGCCTCTGTTGATCAGCATCCTGCTGTTCGGTTATGCCTTTCTTTATATTCCGATTGCCAGCCTGATCGTCTACTCGTTCAACGAGAGCCGGCTGGTGACGGTCTGGAGTGGTTTCAGTACCAAGTGGTATGGCGAGTTGCTGCAAAACGACCAGCTGCTCGGTGCCGCCTGGCTCAGTGTGCAGATCGCCGCACTCACCGCCAGCCTGTCAGTCGTGCTGGGTACACTGGCGGCATTGGCGCTGGTAAGGTTCCGTCGCTTTCGCGGCCGTGGTTCGCTGGAAGTGATGGTCACCGCGCCACTGGTGATGCCGGAAGTGATTATCGGTCTGTCACTGCTGCTGTTGTTTGTCGCCATGGAAACCGTCATTGGCTGGCCTGCGGGACGTGGCATGAACACCATCGTCATCGCCCATACCACCTTCGCCATGGCCTATGTGGCGGTAGTGGTGCAGAGCCGGCTGGCGCACATGGACCTGTCGCTGGAAGAAGCGGCATTGGATCTGGGCGCTCGCCCGCTGAAGGTGTTCTTCACCATCACCCTGCCGATCATTGCACCGGCACTGGTGGCCGGCTGGCTGCTGGCGTTTACCCTGTCGCTGGATGACCTGGTCGTCGCCAGCTTCGTCTCCGGCCCCGGTGCGACAACCCTGCCGATGGTGGTGTACTCCAGTGTGCGTCTTGGCGTCAGCCCCGAGATCAATGCGCTGGCCACCATTATCGTGGGGCTGGTCAGTGTCGCCGTGTTGATTGCCGGCTTTATCCTCTGGCGTCAGGAAAAGCGCAACAGCATGGACAGCAACTGACCCGAACAACAGGCAACAAAAAACCGCTGGCCGTTTGCACGGACAGCGGTTTTTTTTGTGGGAAAGTAAAGGGCTACTAAAGCGTCATCGAGGCAGCCGAGGCAAGCGGAACGCCGCCCGGGCAAAAGCAGGCGAAAAAGCGCAGTTTAGTAAACTAAATGAGCATTTTGAGCCTGCTTTTAACGCAGCATCGGCAAAGCAGATAGCTTTTAGAGGCTCAGCACCTTCTCGCCACGTGCGATACCACAAACACCGGAGCGCACCACTTCCAGAATGGAAGCGCTGCCCAGCGCACTGATGAAGGCATCCAGCTTGTCGGATGCGCCTACCAGCTGCACGGTGTAAGTCGTCGGGGTCACGTCGATGATCTGACCACGGAAGATGTCGCAGGTACGCTTGATCTCCGCACGCATCTGGCCACTGGCCTTCAGCTTGATCATCATCACTTCACGCTCGATGTGCTCGCCTTCAGAAAGGTCGACCACTTTAACCACGTCAATCAGCTTATTCAGCTGCTTGGTGATCTGCTCAACGACACGGTCATTACCGATGGTGGTGACGGTCAGACGGGACAGGGTCGCGTCTTCGGTCGGTGCCACGGTGAGTGACTCGATGTTGTAGTTACGCTGGGAAAACAGACCTACCACGCGTGACAACGCACCCGGTTCGTTCTCCATCAGGACGGATATGATATGGCGCATGCTCAGGTCCTCTCTGTCTTGCTCAGCCACATGTCACGCATGGACCCACGGGGTACCTGCATCGGATATACGTGCTCGAACGGGTCGACCGCGATATCCATGAACACCAGGCGATCCTTGAGTGCGAAGGCTTCACGCATGGCGCCTTCCAGGTCGGAATACTTGTCGACCTTCATACCCACATGGCCGTAGGACTCAACCAGCTTGACGAAGTCCGGCAGGGACTGCATGTAGGACTGGGAGTGACGGGACTCGTAGTTCATGTCCTGCCACTGACGTACCATGCCCAGCGACTGGTTGTTGAGACAGAGAATCTTCACCGGCAAATCGTACTGATTACAGGTGGAGAGCTCCTGAATGTTCATCTGGATGCTGCCTTCACCGGTCACGCAGGCTACGTCGTCATCCGGGAAGTTCATCTTCACACCCATGGCGGCCGGCAGACCGAAGCCCATGGTGCCCAGACCACCGGAGTTGATCCAGCGGTTCGGCTTGTTGAACTTGTAGTACTGCGCCGCGAACATCTGGTGCTGACCTACGTCCGAGGTCACGAACGCATCGCCGTTGGTGACCTTGCTCAGCATCTCGATAACCTGCTGCGGTTTCATCAGCTCGGAGTCATCGGTGCGGAAACGGCCGCCATGACGCTGACGCCATTCGTCGATCTGCTGCCACCAGGCATGAAGTGCATCCGCATCCGGCTGCTTCTTGCTGCCTTTGACCAGCTGGATCATCTCTTCCAGTACCACCTTGGCCGGGCCCACGATAGGGATATCCGCCTGGATGGTCTTGGAGATGGATGCCGGATCGATATCGATGTGCACGACCTTGGCCGTCGGACAGAACTTGTCGCAGGCGTTGGTCACACGGTCATCAAAACGCGCACCCACTGCCAGAATCAGATCCGCGTGGTGCATCGCCATATTGGCTTCGTAGCTGCCGTGCATGCCCAGCATGCCGATGAACTGGCGATCCGTACCCGGGAAACCACCCAGACCCATCAGGGTATTGGTGACCGGGAAGTTGAGTAGACGTGACAGCTCGGTCAGCTCGGTGCTGGCATCACCCATGATGACGCCGCCACCAGTGTAGATGACCGGACGCTTGGCGTTCAGCAGCAGGTCGGTGGCCTTCTTGATCTGACCGGTATGACCGCGGGTGATTGGCGTGTAGGAACGCATTTTCACCTGCTTCGGATATTCATACGGATAACGCTCGGTCGGCGTGGTCATGTCCTTGGGAACGTCGATCACGACCGGGCCCGGACGACCGCTCTCGGCGATATGGAACGCCTTGCGTACGATCGACGGGATATCCTCTGGACGCTGCACACTGAAGTTGTGCTTCACCACCGGGCGAGAGATGCCCAGCATGTCAGTTTCCTGGAACGCATCTTCACCAATCAGGTGACTCATGACCTGACCGGTAATCACCACCATGGGGATGGAGTCCATAAATGCAGTCGCGATGCCGGTTACGGCATTGGTTGCACCCGGGCCGGATGTCACCAGCGCGACGCCGGCCTTGCCGGTAGCACGCGCATAAGCATCCGCCATGTGAGTTGCAGCTTGCTCATGGCGCACCAGAACGTGCTGTACATCTTCCTGCTGGAACAGAGCGTCGTATACATGTAGCAACGAGCCGCCCGGATAGCCGTAGATGTACTTAACACCCTCGTCTCGGAGGGCGCGTACCACCATTTCTGCGCCTGAAAGTAATTCCACTGTTGTACCCTCTATCAGCATCGGCACCCTGCCGATGACTTACAGTTTCAGCGTTTCTGCAACGATGAACACGGCCTTCCGCGGTCTGATGTTGTCGCTACCACGGTTCCTGCAAAACGCGGGATTCTGTTTACTGGCACGTGTTCGGGTGCTGGCCAGGCGAGGATCTTCTTACCTGACAGACCTGTCTGAGACTTAAGCCGGGTAGCGCTTAAAACCACCCGCGGTCTCGGGATTTCCTACCACCGCAAGCCTAGAAAACAAATAGCCTTCCATTCTCGCACCTTGACAACCTTCGATCAACCGCCTACACCGCGTGAAACGGCCATTTACAACCAAGGTTAGAGACTGGGCGTACCCAAGTATTGGCGGTATAGTAGAAGCGATTAAAGATTCTGCGCCGGAGAGCACGACATGAGTATTGCCGAGATTAAAAACAAGGAGCGCGTGATCAACGAACTGTTGCGCTTTATTCGCAAGGTTCTGGTGGAGCCGGATATCAGTGAAAAGGCACTGGAGATTGCCCGTAAACACTTCAATGAAGAGAACGCGGAAGTCCTGATCGCCGAAGAACTGACCTCAACTACCAACGTCAAGATTCCGATTGAACACAGCGACGCCGACCGTCTCTTCCTGGAGCTACTGGTCGACGTGGTACGTGACGAAAAGGCGCTCTACTAAGCACGCCTCTTCCCGGAATGGCTGGGCCTTATTCAGGTACCAGCCAGTCCAGACGCCAGCTCCCGCTGCCCTTCTCCACTTCCAGCTGCTGCGCCAGCCAGGGCGATACCTCGGCCAGGGTTTCATCCAGCTGCCAGGGTGGATTGATCACCAGCATTCCGCTGCCATACATGCCCCGCTCACCCTCTGACGCACGGATATCCAGTTCGGAACAGAGAATCTTGCGAATCCCCGTGGCTGCCAGATCCCGTTTCATCTGCTGCCAGAGTCCTGCCGGCAACAACGGGTACCAGATGGCATAACAGCCGTTGGGCCAGCGCTTGTACGCCTTGGTAATAAACTTCACCAGATCGCGATATTCCTGCTTCACCTCAAACGCCGGATCGACCAGCACGACGCCACGGTTGGGCTTGGGTGGCAGCAGCGACAGTACACCCTCATAACCGTCACGATGATGCACGTTGACACGCTCGTCACCCCGGAACACATTTTTCAGTGCATCGGCTTCGGCCGGGTGCAGCTCCATCACACTGATCACATCCTTGTCCCGCCCCATCTGAGCCGCCATCAGAGGCGAGCCCGGGTAGGCCAGCAGCTGCTGGTCGTTAACCGCCGCAACCTGTTCCAGATAGGGCTGTACCGCCTCCGGCGCCGACTGCTGCCAGAGCCGCGCGATGCCGTCACGGTACTCCCCGGTTTTCAGTGCCTGCTCACCTTCCAGATCATAACGCGCCCGGCCACCATGGGTTTCCAGATAACTCCAGGGTTTGGCCTTGCGATTAAGTGACTGCAACAAAAGGGTGAGCAGCAGATGCTTGTGCACATCTGCAAAGTTGCCGGCATGGAAGCCGTGCTGGTAACTGAGCATAAAGGGTACCGATTCAATTATTGGATGCGGGGCACATCCAGATGCGGGAAGCGTTGTACCAGACGTGTCGCCAGGGTACGCAGCTCATTCCAGTTGCGCCCATACAACACGGTATCACCGGCCTCGACATACGGCCCCAGCAGTCCCGGCAGGCCTGAGCCCAACTGGAACAGCGAGCCCCGTGTCTGGCCACTGCACTCGAAGCGGCCCGGCCGCGTCTGCGAGAACATCCAGCGGCCATCCTGCCAGCGCGGAGGCTGGTCAGCGCCGGCATTGAGACAGATGCGCACACGTTTGAACACCAATGCGTAGGCTGTTTCACCCTCGCGCTGCACGCGGAAGGCATTCATGATGCTGCCCTGGGCGGCGGTCACCGCCAGGCTGCCCCAGTTGTTGCCCTGTCGGTAGAGCATCATCAGGCGACGCGGGTCACTGACCGGTGCTGCACCCAGAGGTTGATACTGCTGCGCCAACACCAGTGGCAGCGACATGCGATAGTGCGGGCCTTGCAGGTAGTGATTCACCAGCTCCTGCGCCAGTGCGTCCGTGGTCCGGGTGGCGGCGACCGGCATTAAAGGCCGCAGCGACAGCGGCGTCACGGTCAGTTCCTGTTTCGGCTCAGGCGGTGGTGGCGGAGGTGCGGCACAGCCTCCCAACAGCACAGCCAGAACCAGGGGAACACGGAGCCGGGCAAGAATATTCATCAGCGTACACTAGAAATGTATTTGGACAGATGAGCCATTTTATCGGGATCTTCATCCATAAAGCTGACCAACACATCCACATAGGCGGCATCCAGCTTTTGCTCGGTGGCCTGTACCGAGGTGACAAAGCCGTTGATACGGGCCACGCTATCACCGGACAGCTGCTCGATATCCACCACGACCTGCTCCAGCACCTGCGGGAAGGCACCTTCATTCTTGATCACGACTTTGACTTCACGCAGGTTCAGATCCTTGATGGCACAGCGGAAGGTCTGCTTGCTGTTACGCAGCTGCGCCAGCCCTTTGGGCTTGGCCACGGATTTGGCAGGAGCCGACTGCGGCTTGGCCTTCTTGTCATCATCCAGCATCGCCTTGGCGCGGGCCTGCTGCTCGGGACTGAGCTGCTGACGCTTGCTCAGCGCCTTGACCATTTTCTGCACCAGCTGCTCACGGGTAAACGGCTTGCCCAGATAGTCGTTAACGCCCGACTGGATCGCCTTGAGCACATATTCGCGCTCACCACGGCTGGTCACCATCAGAAAGGGCGTCTGTTTATAGGCATCCTGGGCACGGCACCACTGCAGCACGTCCAGGCCGCTGGTTTCGGGCATTTCCCAGTCGCAGAGAATCAGGTTGAACTGTTTCTGCTGCATGGCTTGAATGGCCTGGGTGCCATTTTCAACCGCCATGACGGTAAAATCGGGAAAGGATTCCCGAACCATGGATGTCACACGCTCACGAATGAAGCGGGCATCATCCACGACCAGAATATTAAGTTTGCTCATCGATAGCTGTTTGTCCGAACAACGCTTTAACTGAGCACACTGTCCCACAAACTAGCGCCTGACTGAACCCCCAGCCCTTGTTTCGGGGCAAAAAACAGGCGTTTAAACGGCCTGTAAGTGCAGATTCCCACTCCGGGCTTCCCGCACGCTTAACCATAGAATACCGCCAGCCATACACTGGTCTGCTCAGGATCGGTCCAGCTGACACGATGGCGCCGATGCGCGGGAATATTGAGGTAATCGCCAGGTCCCAGGCGCACCACCTCGCCATCCTCAAAGGTCAGCTCGCTCGCGCCCTCAAGCAGCAACACCCACTCATGTTCATCCTGGTCATACCAGCCACTATCGGGTGAGGTTTGCCCGCGGGACAGAATACGCTCGATGCGACAGCCAGGCATGTTCACAAGGTCCCTGAACACCTCCTGCGGCAGATTAGCGGGAATATGATCGCGGATATTAGGCATACCTATTCTTCTTTCCCTTCGTCAGAATAACATCAATAAAGAACTCGCACGTGAAACATGCTAGTCCGGCCAGTACCAGGCAGGTATATCAAACTGGCCCAGATTCGCCGCTCGGGTTTCGCCCAGCTCCTTGTCCAGCTGAATCGAACAGCAGCTCTCACTTTGCTCCAGCGTGGCAATCAGACGCGAAGCATGAGACACCACCCAGACCTGGCAGTGTTCGGATGCCTGCAGAATAAGTCGCCCCAATGCCGGCAGCAGGTCCGGATGCAGACTGGTCTCCGGTTCATTCAGCACCATCAATTCAGGTGGCCTTGGCGTCAGCAGGGCCGCGACCCAGAGAATATACCTGAGGGTGCCATCCGAGAGTTCTGATACCGACAGAGGCCTGAGCAAGCCTTCCTGCTGCAGCTCCAGAAAGAAACGGCCATCATCTTCACGGCGCACTCGCAGGTAAGCCCCCGGAAAGGCATAGCTGATCGCTTCATCCAGAGCGGCTTCATCGCCGATTTCACGAATCGTTTGAATCGCCGCGGCCAGATCCCGGCCATCATGATGTAACACCGGCGTACGTGTACCCAACTGGGGCTGGCGAGCCGGGGCATCACGGTCGGTACGGAAATGGTCATAGAAGCGCCAGCGGCGAATGTTCTCGCGCAGCTGAAACACCTCCGGTGTGCTCTGGACATCAGCGACCTGATCAAACAGGGAGTCGAACCCCGGCATGTGCTGCGCCGCCACCTGCCATTGGCGTCCGTCCCGCACCCGTACAGCAGGCCCCTTGCGATCCACCAACAGACTGGCAGGACGATAGAATTCACCGTACCAGATGCCTTCGCGTTTGATTTCCGGGTCCAGGTTGAAAACCGACCGAGGAACAGGCTCCGGCAGCCCCAACGAGATGGCATAGCCATAATCATCACCAGCAAAGCCCATGCGCAGACGCTTCACCTGCTGACGCGGCCCGCCCTGCACCGGCACCTCACCCCGACGCATACGCGCACTGATTTTCTCCGGCCCGGCCCAGAAGACGGAGTCCAGTCCGCCATCAGCAGCCAGTGCACTCACTACACCACCACGGCCCACCTGGGCCAGCAGACGCAGAGCCTTGTAGAGGTTGGATTTGCCGCTGCCGTTGGGCCCGGTAATCAGGGTCACCTGCCCCATCGGTAAAGTGAGCTTTAAAATGGAGCGGTAGTTTTCAATGGCGAGGGTTTTCAGCATCCTGGTGTTACATCCCTGTGGGTTCGATCAGCAAGCCCCTGCCTCCTGAAAGACAGACGGCTCAGGATTTGCGACCTCTCAAGGCCGCCGCATAAGCCAAAGACGCCCACTCGCGCGCCACTTCAGCATCTTCAAAGATTTCGTCCGGTGCCAGGCAGTAGGACATTTTAATTGGCTTGCCGTTTTTCACATATTCAAACGGCGTAAGCCCCTGAGCTTCAAACGCTGCTCGGGATAGCTTATCGGTTTTGAGATAGAGCATATTATCAGCCACCAGCGCGAACATCAGGCCATCGTGATAAATGCCATAACCACCAAACATGCGCCGAGTTCGGATCGAGCCAAATAGAACAAACACTTCGTGCAGGTTATCCACAAACTCATGTGAAGACGACACCCTGATACCTCCTGCAAAAATGGTGCAACGCACTCAAGCGACCGGGCTCTTAACTACAACCAACGTCCATGCAAGGGAGTATAGCCGCCTGTACTTTAGACTCGTTTTGCTGTGCATGGATTGAACAGCTGCCCGGCGAAGACTAAAAAACATAACACTCCACCCTCAAAAGGATTTGCCATGCTGGGTTTATTTGCGGATCAAAGCTATTGGTATCTACTGGCACTCATGTGCAGTACGACTGTGTTATTTGCTCTTCCCATTTTCCTGACGCCCCTGTCCTGGGCACATTTGATGCTATGGAAAGTGCCTGATGAAACGGACCTGGCCGTGTACTTCGGTCGCTGCCTGGGCGCATTCATTCTGGTCATCGAGTTGTTGATGCTGAGAGGGATACTCGACTCCGGTTCAAGACTCTTTGTCTTCGATTCACTCTATGCGGTCTTTTCATTGATGTTCGTTGTTCACATCTACGGCGCGTTTAAGGGTATACAGCCCATTACCGAGACCCTGGAAATCGGGCTCTGGTTTGCGCTACTGGTGCTGAATACCCTGTTTTATCCCGCTCAACAGTTGAGTTTTATGCATCTGAATTGACACCTGGGGAAACTCTAACCATGTACTCCCGCACCCTGCTGACACTTGGTTGCCTGACCCTGTTATCCCTGCTAACAAAAGCCAGCGATCTCAGCTATGAGGCCTATATCGATTCGGACAAGCGCATCAAATGCCTTTACGGCTATGCCGCCGACAAGACAGGTGACCATGCTGCTGCCATTAAGATTTTCGAGGACTGCATTGAACGCTGGAATGATGTCTATTCCATGATCTGGCTGGCCCAGATCTATGAATCCGGCATTGGCGTGCCTCGAGATATGGAGTACGCAACAGCGTCCACGCAGTACTAACCATCATAGCGATACCCCATACCATGCACCGTCTGAATAATCTGTGGTGACTGGGGGTCAAGCTCCACCGCCTTGCGCAGTTTGGAGATGTGCTGATCAAGCGTGCGACTGCTGGGCAGATATTGGCGCCCCCAGCACTCATCAAAGAGTTCATCCCGGCTCAGCACCCGGCCGGGGTTGCGGTGCAACAGCTGCAGAATGCTCAGGTCGCGCAGGCTCAGGTCGATCTTCTGCCCTGCCCGCTCGGCACGCAGCTGATCCGGAAACACCCGGAGGTCGCCCATCTGAAAGCCCGACTGCGCCGACTTTGTGGCCGTCTGCGCCAGACAGCGGCGCGTAACCGCATGGATACGTGCCACCACCTCACGACTGCCGAACGGTTTCTTGATGTAATCATCCGCACCCAGTTCCAGCCCCAGCACCTGATCAATTTCTTCCGATTTTGCGGTAATAAAGATCACCGGCAGTTGCTGGTCCTGCTGGCGAATACGGCGGCAAAGGGCGTATCCATCCAGCTTGGGCATCATGATGTCGAGTAGAACCAGTGCCGGGCCTGTTTGAGCGGCTATCTTTTCCTGATACAGCGCCCAGGCCTGCTCGCCATCTGCGGCCTCCAGACAGTCGTAGCCTTCAGCTTCCAGCAGGTCACGCAGGCCCAGGCGAATATTGAGATCATCCTCGGCGATCAAGATTTTCATGCCTGTGTCTCCAGTCGTATCTCAAAATGGGTGCCTTTCTCGCTCGCCAGCAAGACCAGATCACCGCCATGGGCACGGGCGAGATCGCGCGCCAGCCCCAGCCCGATTCCCGTACCGGTGATGCCGTCGGTCAGGCGGTTACTGCAACGATAGAAGGGCTCGAATACCCTCGCCCGTTCAGATGCGGCAATACCCGGCCCCTGGTCCTGCACGGACACACATAGCTTGGTCCCCTCCAGCCAGCTGGCGATGCGCAACGCACCGCTGTCGGGGGCGTATTTTTCACAATTACTGAGCAGGTTGTTGAGGATCTGCTCCAACAGGGCCGGATCATACCGGAGGCGTTGACCAACACCGGGGGTGAATTCGGGTTCGATTAAACGTTGCTTGAGCAATGGCGCAAAGGTTTCCAGAATGCGGGTGATCTGTGGGTCGGGATCCTGGCATTCCAATGACAATGTCAGCTGCCGGCGCTGCAACCGTGACAAGCTCAGCACATTATCGATCAAACGGGACAGGCGCTGGCTTTCATTACTGATAACGCCCAGATAACGTCCCACGGACGGGTCGTCATCACCGTCCAGGCGCTGTTCCAGCATTTCGGCATAGAGTCGCACATTGGTGAGCGGTGTTTTCAGTTCATGGGAAACCTGGTTCACGAAGTTAACCCGCTGTGCTGCCAGCTGCATTTCCCGGCGATGTTCGCGATAAAACAGATAGCCCAGCCCCGCCAGCCCCAGGCCGAGCAAGACAAGCGGAAGGGTTAGCGTCAGCCAGGCTGGTGGCCCTCCTCCCTGCAGGGACGGGGCGTGGTACTCCAGGCTCCAGCTGCCCAGTGGGTGACTCAAACCCAGGCTGCGCAGCGGCGCGCCGTTCTCCTGATAATCCCCCCAGCGGTACAGCGTATTGGCCTGACTGTCGAGCAGTTGAATCTGCGCGTCGCCCAGTACGTCACGCCCAGCCCCGGCATCAGGCAAGCGGTTAATCAAATCTGACAGCAGGCGTGCATCATTGAGCACAAAGCCCAACGTGCGGCCCTGGGGGTCACGCCACCAATAAATATGTATCAGGCGCGCATCCACATACCAGGCGATCCAACCGCTGTCAGTGATATCAGCTTCGCTCTCAACGGACCTATCGGATGCCGCCTCGGCCTGCTCCGCCGCGCGTGCATTCCGGCGTGGCTCGGCCTTGGCCAGACTGGCGGCCGGGGCCTGGGATTCAGCCGCATCGGCATCGACCTCACTAGCATAATCACTCAGGTTATCGACCAGTTCGGCAGGTGCCCGTTGCGCCAGCTGACCGCTGACAAAGTAATCACCGGAACGCTTTGCTGCAGGTGTGTCACTGGCCGCAGCCGAGGGTGGCGGCACTGTTTGAGGGTCCGCATCCTTGGGTCGTAGCAGGCCCGGCGATTGCCACAGAGGCTGGAGACGTTCCACCAGACGTTGCTCTTCCCGACTCAAGGGTTCATTCCGAGGTGGAAACTGGCGTTGATCAGACTGATCCAGCACAAACAGCTGTTGTACCTGCGCGGATCGCTTGATGAATGTTCTCAGTGCATCGGCAGGATAGTCTTTGTCGGCCAGACGGTAGAGGTCCATGCCCTGCCGTTGCAACAGGGTTTCCAGTTGCTGAAAGTGACGCTGGAGCTGCTGGTCCACGGATTCCAGCTGCTGCTCGACCAGTTTCTGCAGCTGCAACCCGACCAGTTGCTGCTCGTTCTGCTGCAGGCGGTAACCCAACCATCCCAGCAGCAATAACGGCAGCAACACCAGCAGAATCAATAACAGGGTGGCGCGGTATTTCATGGCACTCCCGAGTGCAGCCAGGCCCGGTGTCGTTCAGGACCACACCGGGCCAGCGCTCAATAGCTTTGTTGGGTGGCGCGCTTGTACTGTTTCTCGCGCAGCTCCTTGCGCTGGCGGGTCCAGTCTTCTTCCGAGGATAGCGTATCTGCATCCTGCAACGCTTCCTTTTCCTGGGCTTTCAACGCGGGGGACGCCAAGGCTTCGGCCTGGGAGCCCAGATAGGCCGCGCTTTTTTCCAGCAGCTGGCGGGCACCGTCTACATCCCCACGATCACGACGCTCTACCGCTTCTCGACTGTACTCGTTGGCCACCTGCTCGACTGCAGACTCCAGTGCCGGCTTATCCACCGCGGCCTGCACTTCAACTTCCGATGCACTGAAGCTGGCCAGCACCCGTCCATCCAGTTGCGACGCACGCCGAGTCGCCAGATTGGCATAGTCGACCTGTACCCGGGCCAGCTCCAGTTCAGTGCCCGCACTTTGGGCCGGTACTTCCACTTCCAGCACCAGGTATTTTTCCTGCTCACTGTAAAGCTGATTGAGACGGGTGCGTACACGGTCGCCGATCACTTCGGCCTCACGCCCCAACAGACGCAGCGGCCTGACACCATTGAGACAACGAATCTCGATCACCAGATCCTGGGCTACCACCGAGAGTACATCGCCGAACTCATACTGGAACACCCGTGCCAGGTCGGAGGCATTTTCAACAAAGGCATGGTTGCCATCACTCATGCCAGCCAGCTGTGTCATCAGGTCTTCGTTGTACCCCAGTCCCAGTCCGATCGTGGTAACACTGATACCTTCAGTCGCCAGAGACTGACCCAGACGCCCCAGCTCAGAGGGCGACTGGGGCCCCACATTGGCCAGCCCATCGGAGAGCAGGATGACACGATTGACCCGGTTGCGATCAATGAACTTGCGCAGTTCCTGCCCACCCTTGCTGACACCGGCAAACAGTGCCGTATTACCGCGTGCATGGATACGGCGAATGGCCCGGTAGACCGGTTTTCTGTCCACTAGCCGGGTGGCCGGCACCACGACATCAACCTGAGAGTCGTAGGCCACCACTGAGACGATATCCCGTTCATCCAGTCGCTGGATCGCCATGATTGCCGCTTCCCGGGCATGACGAATCTTGTCACCGCCCATGGAACCGGAACGGTCCAGCACGATCGCCACATTGGCCGGCGTGCGTTCGCTGCGCCCCGCCAGCTCAAAACCATCCAGAGACAGTTTGATATAGGCTTTTTGCGTCGCATCAGCGGCCATGACCGGCGTTGCCAGGCTGAGGTCCAGCTCTACTTCCTGTGCCTGCGCCAAAAAGGACGTGCACAACAACAGGCCGGCAGCCAGAGTGCGTTTGAAAATATTGAGAGGACTCATGATCCGACTCCTTTGCAGCGTGATAGTAATAAACCTCGTGTCAGCTGCACTCTAGGCCGGGCAATGAAGGCGTTGGTCAGATGGATGTAGAGAGTATGT
The DNA here is from genome assembly GCF_059179545.1 of Marinobacterium sp. NO-S09. Classification (NCBI taxonomy): domain Bacteria; kingdom Pseudomonadati; phylum Pseudomonadota; class Gammaproteobacteria; order Oceanospirillales; family Oceanospirillaceae; genus Marinobacterium; species Marinobacterium sp. NO-S09. The sequence goes on from NZ_CP168954.1 coordinate 41,864, forward strand.
AAAAGATTTGTAAGCGAGCCGGAACTATTTTTTTGCACCTGCGTTATAGCACTTTCATCAAGCTGGTCTAAATTCAAAGACGGTGTTCAAAAAACGAACACCTCAATCTGATCACCTGTACGCATTTTTCAGGACCACTGACAAAGGGAAAATACCATGGCGTATGTAAGCATTGATGGCAAAAAGTATGAGAAAGAACTGCTCGAACTGGCCAAGGCTCACACCACCGGCCGCGGCGAGGGCAAGATTTCCAAGGATGAAGCCGCAGACCTGCTGAAATCGGCCAATGACGGCCAGGGCGTGACCGATACTGAGCTCGATACCCTTAAATACATTCGCGAAACCTTCGATTTTACCGATGCGGCAGCCAGCTTCTTCGACGACGAAATGGCCAAGCTCTGATAACACCCGCCCCGGGCTTTTGAGTCATTCGGCCCGGGCCTGTTCTCTCCAGCCAAAGAATCTCGAGAGGTACGATATGAGCCTGATCAACATGGCCGCACAGCTGTTTATCAGCAAACTGGGCGGCACTGGCGAACAACTGGATACCGGAAGCGTGGTTGCTGCATTGCAAAATTTATTGCCCACTGACGGTGGCGAACTGGATTTGAGTGCACTGGTTGGTCAATTTACCAGTGGCGGTGGCTTGGCAGACCTCGCCAGCTCCTGGCTTGGCGGAGGCGACAACGAAGCGATATCGCCCTCGACCCTGATAGACGTACTGGGTAATGACCAGGTATCAGAATTTGCCGGCCAGCTGGGACTGGGCGAAGACACCGCTGCCGAAGGCCTCGCTCAGATGATTCCTGAATTGATTGATGGCAACAGCGAAGGCGGTGATCTGCTGGGTGGTGCCGTTGGTGATATGGCTAAAGGTGTGCTGGGCAAGCTGTTCTGAATGTTCTTAAAAGGGCCAACCCTTGTGGCTTGGCCCACACCTCAATGCTGGTTCTGACGGATCACTTCACGCACACATATACCGAATTGGTGGCTTCACCGCCCTGGAAGGGGTTATCAAAGGTCACCACATGCGACTCGACACGAGTAAATACGGTTTTCAACAGCGCTTCAAATTCAGCGTCGGGCAGGTTCTGTGACCACATGGCAAACACGCCTTCAGGTTTGAGTTGCTGTGCCATCAGGGGCAGATTTTCCGTAGTGTAGAAGCTGGCATTGGCCGGGTTCAGGTACTCGCTGGGGGAGTGGTCGATATCCAGCAGGATGGCATCGAAGGTTTTGCCCGCATGCTCCGGATCAAAGCCGGTCTGCGGGTCCGTGGCCAGGTCGAAGAAGCTGCCCAGCACATAACGGTTGCGCGGATCGGCATTAAGCGTTTTACCCAAAGGCACCAACTCATCACGATGCCAGCCGATCACGGTTTCCAGCGCATCAACCACCAGCAGCTCAGCGATACGCTCATCATTCAGAGCGGCAACGGCGGTATAACCCAGCCCAAGGCCACCAACCACAACACTGAGGGAGTCGCCCTGCACGGCCGCCAGCCCCAGTGTCGACAGGGCTTCTTCTGCCGCAACGAACATGCTCGACATCAGAAATTCGTCACCCAGTTTCACTTCATAGATATCCCGATTTCCCAGTGCCGGAATGGTACGACGGCGCAGGGAGATCTGACCCAGAGGAGAGGCCTGGCTATCAATTTCTTCAAACAGTCGAGACATGGCGAAAGCGGTCCTGAAAAGGTGAGCGAGGATATAGATCCAGTTGGATGCGGGACAGGATAACGCCTGACGCCATGGACGGAAATGGGTGCGACGCTAACCTGAGCTGCTAACACTTCTGTGCGATGAAGAAAGCGTACCCGTAATACTGCCCGTAACGGCGATATAGATCGGCTTCATGACGCTGCTCGCGCACCAGATCAGCGGCCGCTGCGTTGTCTGGATGCAGTCGCAAAAAGGCATCCTGGGTGGCAACCTGAGGCGTGTAGAAGTGTTCAGTCCAGCACTGCGCCGGCAGGATGAATGTGGCTACAGGCAGGTAACCGGACCGCTGTACCTGTTGCACCTTGTTGGCCAGGGTGTCAATCTCCGGATAGGCCTCGACCCAGAAACGCTCAATCTCCTCGGGCCGGCTTTCGGTAAACCAGCAGGCTTCGGATACCGCCAGATAGCCACCCGGTTTGAGAAAACGGCGCCATTCCCGAAGGCCACGTTCAAAGCCAATATTGTAGATGGCGCCTTCCGACCAGATCAGGTCCAGCTCTTCATCCGCAAACGGCAACGCCGCCATTGAGCCGACAATCCCGCGTACCCTGTCATCCAACCCTGCTTGCCGTGCCTTGTCATTGAAGCGGCGGATAAAGTCAGGGAAGAGATCCAATGCAGTAATGGACCCGGGCGCTTGTCCGGCCAGCACCCGTGTTTGGCCACCAGTGCCACAGCCTATATCGGCAATACGTGAGTCAGCATCCAGCCCCTCGATAAAGCTTAGCGCCCTCAGTGTTTGTGCCGGACTGCCCGGCCCCTGCCGTTCCAGCAGGGCAAAGTACTCACAGATCAGACTGTAATCGAAATCATGGATACTCAGGTCTTCACTCATACACACTCCCGGATACGCCGCCAAAGGCTGCGTTGCATGCTAAGGGGACGCAACCGGCTTACTCGCTACCCGCCTTATTCTGAACATACACAAAATCGTTTTTACCGCCTTTCTTCACACGGTACATGGCTGCATCGGCTGCTTTCAGCAGCGCTTCAAGGTCCGCGCCATCCTGTGGATAACGTGCAATGCCGATACTGGCACTGACACGGGCCTGAGTATCCACAACCTGAATCGGCTCCTGCAATACTTCCAGAATGCGGCTTGCCACCGAGGTCGTATCTGCTTCCTTGTGATCATGAGACAGTAGCACCACGTATTCATCACCACCGATTCGCGCCAGCAGGTCTTCCGAGCGGATCACCGATTGCAGCCGTTGTGCCACTTCGCACAGCACTTCATCACCGGCACTGTGGCCCAGGGTATCGTTAACGGACTTGAAGCCATCGAGGTCGATAAACATCAGCCACAGGGTCTGGCCATTGCGCTCGGCATGGGCGATCTCGGTTTTGGCTGCTTCCTGCATATAGTGCAGGCTGTGCACGCCGGTCAGGGCATCCTTCATGGCGATGTCGTGCAGTTTGGCACGGGCCGCTTCCACTTCATCCAGCGCGTGGTACAGCTCGGTAAAGTCGTACTCCACCACCAGAAACAGGAAGTCGCCATTCAGCGGATGACGGGTGCGGCGAATATCCAGACTGTGCCGACGCAGCCCTTCGCTGGTCTGCATAATGTAATCACAACGCCCTTCTTCACCGGCCTGAATCTTCTTGAGACGCTCACGCCCCTCGTCCGGATTGGCAAAGCGGGCCACAAAGGCACAGTCGCTCTGGGCTTTACCCTGTTCATAAAGAAAGTTGTACGCATCGGTGGCCGCCGGGTTTTCCACCACCGGCTCACCTGCAAGGGTAAAGGTGGTGGCCGGTACGCGGGTGTAGCGCATGGCCTCCATCAGCAGCAGGTTCTCCGGCTGCTCACCCAGATTCACCTGTTCATTAATGTAGGCGATGATGCCGCGATGTTTTTCCGGCCCCAGGAGTACGGCACGGTGCATCATCAGTAGCGTTTTGGGCTTGCCATTGGGGTAGGTGGTCCAGGGGTCCACGGTGAGGCCGTCTTTGGCTGCCAGCTCAAAGGTTTGCAGCGTACGGTCACGCGCGCCCTGGGTATCGCCAGACAAGTCCTTGTCGATCAGTTGCTGCAGGCAGTCCAGCCCCCAGAACTCCACGGCCGCGGAGTTGCCCCACCACCAGCCGTGCTTGTCCAGATCGAACACCCAGACCACGTTGGGAATCAGCTCGTAGAGACGCAATTCCGCATGGGTTTCGATATGAACCAGATGGTCATACTGACTACTAAATGTCATTCTTTAACGACGACCTCAACAACATCAGACAGGATTTCACTATATGCGCTCAGGGCCAGAAGCTCCACTTAAAGCCAGCTTTTGCGGGCAATATTGACCACCTGTAACAGAACGACCCTGTTTTATTGAACATCAACATTTCCAATACAGGTATCAGAAAAAAATAATGTTACACGGACCCGATACCCTCTAGTATTTTGCCCCCTTTTTTTAAACCTCCCCTTCGGTTTTAAGAAACCTCTCATTCCCCCATTGATAAAAACAAAATAAACTCAAATAAAAAAATCCATAATCACGCCATCACCACCAAGAAAACCAAAAGCAAATAAATCTAAAAAAACAAATAAAATCAAATACTTAAAAATTATAAAATTTATTATCCCGCACCAATACTGAACAATAACCAAAAAACCGCACCAATAAAAAGCACAAAACCATTTGAATAAATAAACATTATTCCATGCTTAGTTTAATTGTAATTGTTGATCGTTTTCCTGATGGATAGGTTAGTGACATTCCGATGTACACCCTTAAACATCACGGAGTCACAACAGATGAAAACACCTACACGCAAGGCAATGTTCAAAACGCTGGCGGGTGCCAGCCTGCTGGCGACCACTATGGTTTCCGCACCCAGCATGGCCGGTAAACTCTCACTCGGTCATACCACCTGGGTCGGGTATGGCACCCTGTACCTGGCACGGGACATGGGCTTCTTTGCCGAGGAAGGCCTGGAGCTGGAACTGCAAACGATTGAAGAGTCATCCATGTACATGGCGGCGGCCGCTTCGGGTCGTCTGGATGGCTCCGCTTCCACCATCGATGAGATCCTCAAGTACCGCCCTCAGTTCTGCTTCAAGGCCGTGGCCGCACTGGACGAGAGCTTTGGTGGTGACGGTGTTCTGGTGAACGATTCCATCGCCTCCATGCAGGACCTCAAGGGCCAGCGTGTCGGGGTCAATGAAGGTTCGGTGTCCCAGTTCTGGCTGTCCTACCTGCTGAGCCAGAACAACATGGACATGAGCGACATTCAGGTGGAAAACATGACCGCCGATGATGCGGCCAGTGCCTTCATTGCCGGCCGAATCCCGGCTGCGGTCACCTGGGAGCCTCACCTGTCACTGGTGCGCTCACACGACGCCGGCAAGGTACTGATCGACAGCAGTACCACACCGGGGGTCATCGTGGATGTGGTGGCACTCAACTGCGATGTCATTGAGAACCAGCCGGAAGACGTGGCCGCTCTGGTGAAAGGCCTCTACAAGGCGGTCGATTACACCAAACAGCACCCGCAGGAAGCCTACAAAATCATGGCCAAGGGTGTGGGCGGTTATCTGTCCGACCCGGCAGAACTGGAAGCCGCCGCCCAGTCCGTGCGCTTTTATGACAGCAGCATGAGCAAACAGCTGCTGGGCAGCGATGGCAACAGCGGTGATATCGCCGATATCATCAGCCTGGCCAATGACACCTGGAGCAAGCTGCAGGGCAAAACCTTCGACGTGAAATATGAAGACCTCGTCGACACCCGCTTTGTCAGCGCTGAATAAAGGTAACCGGTCATGTCACAGCGTAGCTCTATCGTACGCGACTGTCTGACCCCCAAGCATGAGCTTCCCCGGAAGCTCGTGCTCGGTACAGGCATCGCCGGCTGGTTAGCCGTTATCTCCATCTGGATGATTTTCTCGGTCGGGGACCTGGTTCCCGACATGTTTCTCCCCTCACCCTTTGATGTCTTCGACGCCGGTGTGCGTCTGATTAACGACGGCTCGCTTATGGGCCATGTCTGGGCCAGCCTCGAAGTGGTCCTGATCGGCTTCTTTGTATCCTCTCTGGTTGCCGTGCCGCTGGGCCTGATGATGGGCAGCTTCCGCATTGTGCAGGCACTGCTGGATCCGCTGGTCAACTTTGTACGTTACCTTCCGGTGACTTCGTTCGTGCCGCTGTTCATTCTGTGGATCGGCATCGGTATCGAGCAGCGTGTCACCGTGATTATCTTCGGCGTCTTCTTTCAGCAGCTGGTCATGATTGCCGACGTGTCTCGTGGCGTTTCCAAGGACCTGATGCAGGCCGCCTATACGCTGGGCTCCAGCCGCAAGGATGTGGTCATGCATGTGATTGCACCCGCTTCCATGCCAGGCGTACTGGATGCACTGCGCGTCACCATCGGCTGGGCCTGGACCTATCTGGTCGTCGCTGAGCTGGTCGCTGCTTCCAGCGGTCTGGGCTACATCAGCCTGAAAGCCATGCGCGGTTTCCAGGTCGACGTCATCTTCCTCGCCATCGTCATTATCGGCCTGCTGGGTCTGATCACCGATCAGGCATTCCGTTTCCTGCGAATGAGATTAGGATCATGGGACAAATGAAATCAATGAGTGCACCGCTCGACACCACGCTCACGGAAGTGACAACACCGCTGGTTGATGATCGCCCCGTTCAACTGAGCATCGACAATGTCAGCCTGCGATTTCCCAAACCGGACGGCGGTGAGTTTACGGCACTGGAAAATGTCTCGCTTGAAGTGAAAGACCAGGAGTTTGCTGTCATCGTCGGCCCCTCCGGCTGCGGCAAGTCCAGTCTGCTGTACCTGACCGCCGGGCTGAACACGCCCAGTGACGGCGAGATCCGCGTCGCCGACGAGCTGGTCACCGGCCCTGGCGCAGAGCGCGGTATGGTATTCCAGAGCTACACCCTCTTTCCCTGGCTCACCGTGGCGCAGAACATCGAGTTTGGTCTCAAGCGCAAGAAAATGCCGGCTGCGGAACGGAAGGAAACAGTCGATTACTACCTGAATGAGGTTGGCCTGACCGGGTTCGCCGATAACTTCCCGACCCAGCTCTCCGGGGGCATGAAACAGCGTGTGGCCATTGCTCGCGCCCTGGCCAATGACCCCAAGATCCTGCTGATGGACGAACCCTTTGGTGCCCTGGATAGCCAGACGCGCCTGCAAATGCAGCAACTGTTGCTCAGGGTCTGGGAACACCGCAAGAAAACCGTGGTGTTTGTCACCCACGATATCGATGAAGCGATTCTGCTGGGTGACCGGGTGTTCGTCATGGGCTCCAAGCCCGGTCGCATCCAGCAAATTCTGGATGTGGACATCCCTCACCCACGTACGCTCGACATGGTTATGGAGCCGGAGTTTATCGCCCGCAAACGCGAGATTCTTTCCCTGCTGCATGACGACCTGGAAGAGATGCATTAAGGCCCGCTGGCAACCGGAGATCCCATGGTCAATAACCTTACCAACTCGTCTTACGACTACCTCATCGTGGGGGCCGGCTCTGCTGGCAGCGTCCTTGCCAACCGGCTCAGTGCAGACCCTGCGATCCGCGTATGCCTGATCGAAGTCGGCGGCAGTGATGCCAGCCCACGCGTGCAGACGCCTGCTGGCACCATCACCTTGTACAAGAGCCCGAGGTTCAGCTGGAATTACTTTTCCACACCCCAGAAGGAACTGAACAACCGCCAGCTCCACTGTCCCCTCGGCAAGGCCCTGGGTGGCTCGGCCTCGATGAACAGCATGATTTACATTCGTGGCCATGCCAGTGACTACGACCGCTGGGCAGAATCAGGCTGCCCGGGCTGGAGCTGGCAGGATGTACTGCCCTTTTTCAAGAAGTCGGAGCGTAACCTGATTGGACAGGACCCGACACTCCATGGTCAGGAGGGCGAGTTACTGGTCGACGCTGCCAAAGATCCGAATCCGTTTTCCCGGCGCTTTGTGCGCGCCGCCCGTAATATTGGCCTCCCCGTCAACGATGACTTCAATGGTGCCACTCTGGAAGGTTGCGGTATCTACAACCTGACCCAGAAAAACGCCAAACGCCTCTCCAGCTACCGGGCCTTTGTTGCGCCTGTGCTGACACAGCGCCCAAACCTTCAGGTTATGACCGGTTGCGAAGTCGATAGCCTGATACTTGAGGGTAATAGCGTCCGGGGCCTCAAACTGCAGCATCAGGGCGAAACCCTGAGTTTGCATGCCAACCGCGAGGTTATCCTGTGTGCCGGTTCCATTGGTTCTCCGGCCATTCTGCTGAAATCCGGTATAGGCCCTGAAGCTGAACTAGCTCAGGCCGGTGTGACCAGCCGTCACCACCTTCCGGGCGTGGGCAAGAACCTGCAGGACCATCTCGACGGTCTGGTCACCGTGCGCTCCTCCAGCAGTCAAACTCTGGGCTTTTCGCTGGGATCCCTGCCCGCGGTACTGACCTCGCCCTTCAAGTACTGGCTCCAGCGCAAGGGCTGGCTGACAACCAATTACGTGGAAGCCGGCGGGTTTGCCAAAACCCCGCTCAGTCAGGATCTGCCCGACGTCCAGTTCCATTTTGTACCGGGTTACCGCAGCCATCGCGGCCGTCTTTTCGAGTGGGGCCACGGCTATGCCATTCATACCTGTGTACTGCGCCCCAAAAGCATCGGCGAGCTGAGACTCAATGCCAACCGGGAACTGGAGCTGGATTACAACTTCCTCGCCAACAAGGAGGATGCCCGCATCCTCATTGAAGGCATACGTCTGGCCCGGAAAATACTGGCTGATACCGAGTTTGACGGCTTCCGTGGCACAGAGATGCTGCCGGGCGCAGAGGTACAAAGTGATGAGGAACTGCTCGCGTACATACGCGAGCATGCTGCGACCGTTTTCCACCCCGTCGGCACCTGCAAAATGGGGCAGGATGAGAGCGCCGTGGTGACGCCCGACCTGAAAGTCAGGGGAATCGACAATCTGCGCGTTGCAGACGCCTCGATCATGCCGACTCTGGTCAGCGGCAATACCAATGCCCCCTGCATCATGATTGGCGAAAAAGCCGCCGACCTGATTCTGAACCCGGAGCCACTTGGCGGTTCAGCGCCATCGCAACAGACACAGCCAGCGGCAGACCTGCCCACCAAGGAGCCGGCATGACCTTTTCCATCGCCGGCGTTTGCCCGGATACCGGCATGCTGGGATGTGCCATCAGCTCATCCAGCATCGCCGTTGCCAGCCGATGCGCCTTTGTTCGTACCGGAACCGGTGTCGCACTCAGCCAGAATGTGACCAATCCGAACCTGGGCACCATGGCACTGGACTATCTGCAGCGGGGGCACTCGCCGGATCGCGTCATGCAGCTGCTGCACCAGGCTGACCCTCACATCCAGTGGCGCCAGCTGGGCCTGCTAAACGCCCGGGGAGAAGGCCTCACGTTCAGCGGCCAACACTCTCTGGGTATCCACTGCACCCAGGTGAACCAGAACTGTCTTGCGATGGGGAACCTGCTCGCCAATGAAGAGGTGCCCCAGGCCATGCTGGATGCCTATCTTGGCAGTACAGGGCACCTTGCCGACCGCCTCCTGGCAGGGCTGTCTGCCGGTCTTGAAGCCGGAGGTGAAGCAGGGCCGGTACATTCGGCGGGCCTTATTCTTTGCGCGGAGCCGCTTTGGCCGGTGGTGGACTTAAGGGTGGACTGGCACATAGATCCGATCCATGAGCTCAACATGCTCTGGCGCACCTATGCGCCCCAGATGCAGGCCTATATTACCCGTGCAGAAACCCCGGCAGATGCCGAGCGGTACGGGGTTCCAGGCGACGAATAGACTCAATGCAAAGGCCCGCGAGGCCCCGTTGCCAGAAGGGTAACGGGGCCTTTTATTCCGTCCAATATAGGTTTTTTGAATGCAGAACAGAAATTAATAATATTTTAAGAATGATATGCGCCGCCCTATGCTGAGTTCTCAATAAAAGCTTACTTATTACTCTCAGTTCAGGACGCGACATGGCGAATGCATTAACTCTCGAGATTCTTCGTAGCCTGATTGGTTTCGATACCACCAGTGCCAACTCCAACCTGGCACTGATGAGCTATATCCAGACCTTTCTCGAAGAGCACGGCGTCCAGAGTCACCTGATCTACGATCAGGAAGAAAACAAGGCCAACCTCTACGCCACCCTGGGTCCTCAGGACAAGGCGGGGGTGATGTTGTCCGGCCATACCGACACGGTCCCCGTCACCGGCCAGAACTGGCACAAAGCTCCCTACGCGCTGAGCGAAGAAGACGGTCGCTTTTACGGGCGTGGCACCAGTGATATGAAAGGCTTCATGGCGGTGGTCCTCGCAGCAGTACCCGAAATCGTCAAGCAGGACCTGCACACGCCCATTCACCTGGCGTTCTCCTACGATGAAGAGATCGGCTGTGTGGGTGTACGCCGCATGATCGATACCCTGAAACAACACCCGATCAAACCGGCGATCTGCATCATTGGTGAGCCCACCAGCATGCAGGTCGTCACCGCCCACAAGGGCAAGCTGGCCGCTCGCGTCAACGTGCGCGGCAAGGAATGTCACTCCGGCATGGCGCCCAGGGGCGTCAACGCGGTGAACTATGCCGCCCGACTGATCACCTGGCTGGAACAGCTGGCACAGAAAAAGCAGAAACTGGGCCCGTTCGAGAGCGGCTATGACATCCCCCACAGCACCGTACATACCGGTACGGTTCAGGGCGGTACGGCACTCAATATCGTGCCCAACCTCTGCTCCTTCGTCTTCGAAATCCGCAATATCGCGGCAGAAGATCCACACGCCATGCTGGCGGATTTTCGCGCCTACGCCGACGGTCTGGAGGAAGAAATGCGCCAGACCAGTGCCGACTGCGCCATCGATATCGAGATCACCACGGAATACCCGGGTCTGAGCACCGCCGATGATGAAGAAGTGGTCGCTTTTGTGCGCCGCCTCACCGACGACAGCAGCGCCGGCAACATCAACTTCGGTACCGAAGGCGGCTTGTTCAGCCAGGTGCTGGGCGTCCCCACCGTGGTCTGCGGTCCCGGCAGCATGGACCAGGGCCACAAACCCGACGAATTCATTCATGTCAGCGAGCTGGAGAAGTGTGAAACCTTCATGGCACGCCTGATGCAACAACTCACCCAATAACCGGCCGAGGCAGGCTTAACATACAACAGATGCAACCAGGCCTGAACGGGTAGATGCCCGTATCGGCCACCAACCTTCAAGTACCCACCTGAGGGTATACAATAAAAAGTGAATCAGGAGCGAAAAATGTCTGAAACCCTAACATGCACAGCTGACACCGAAAGTCAGTCGTCCAGCCGAACAGGCTTCAGCCGGGTGCTGGGCCTAGGCGCACTGCTGGCGGTTGCCGTCGGTCTCGTCGTCTCCCAGGGCGTTATGGTACTCATGCTGCAAGGCGCGGGTATCGCAGGACTTGGCTTCATCATCCCCCTTGGCATTGGCTATTTGCTGGCCCTGACCTACGTATTTTCCTTTTCTGAACTCTCATTGATGATTCCCCGCGCAGGGAGTCTCAGTAGTTATACCGAAGTGGCCATCGGGCACTTCCCCGCCATCCTGGCCGTATTCTCCGGGTATGTCGTGGTCGCCATGTTTGCCCTGTCGGCGGAACTCCTGCTGGTCGACTTCATCATCGACAAGATCTACCCGGGTGTATTCCCCCACATGTCGCTTGGCTTTGGCCTGCTGGCGGTATTTACCGTCCTCAACCTGATGGGCATCGACGTCTTCGCCAAACTGCAGTCAGCCCTCGCCTTCATTATGGTCGTGGTCCTGCTGCTGCTCGGCATCAGTGCAGTTGGCGGCTTCGGTTTTGCCAACCCGCATCCAGAGGGCATCGATCTGACCTCAAACTGGAACCCGCTGGGCAGTGAAGTGATCACCCTGACGGCGCTGGCCATCTGGGGCTATGTGGGCGCCGAGTTTGTCTGCCCGCTGGTAGAAGATGCGAAAAAACCGGAACGCAATATCCCCCGTGCGATGATCATCGGCGTTACCGTAATCTTCGCCACCATTGCCATCTACTGCCTGGGTGCGCTGTTCTACATCCCCGCAGACGACCTGGCGGCATCCCCGCTGCCCCATTACGACTTCGCCAAGGCCGTGTTTGGTGATGCCGGCCTGATCTTCCTGGCTGTGGCAGCCATCACGGCCACCTGCAGCACCGTGAACACCTCACTGGCCGCCATTCCGCGCATGCTTTACGGCATGGCACAAAACGGCCAAGCGTTTCCGCAGCTGAAAAAGCGCATGCCCGGAACCAACACGCCCTGGGTTGCAGTACTGTTTGTTTCGGCCATCACGGGTATACCAATGCTGATACTGGGCAACAACCCGGATGCCGTTGGCCTGCTGCTGATCTCTGCCGCCATCGCCTGGCTGCTCGCCTACATCATTACTCATATCAATGTGATGGTGCTGCGCAAGCGCTACCCGGAGCTCAAGCGCCCCTATAAAACGCCGTTCTACCCGCTGCCGCAGATTCTCGGTATTGCCGGTATGGCTTACGGTGTCTACTACGCCTCTCCGGCACCCGAGTTAACCACACAGATCTTCACTGCAGCCGGCGTTGTACTGGGCATTGTTTCAATCATTGGCGTCATCTGGGTGAAGCTGGTAATGAAGAAAGATCTGTTCAAGCCTGAACCTATCGAGAAGGTACTGAACGCGGAATAACCTGGCCGAACCTGTTTCAGGCTGTTTACCCCTTGCCCCGCATTGTTGGGGCAAGGGCCGTTTGGTTAATACGCCCTTGGATCAGTTTTTATAATCCTAGATAGCAAAAAATTATATTTTATTTATAGCTTAGCTCTCAGTAAGTTTGTAGGTGAGAAGCAGCTAATAATAGAAATTCAGGAGTACTCTCGAAAATGCCCAACAAGCAAAAGACCGACATGCAGCAAGTGTGGCAGCAGGACAGAGACCACTACATTCATCCATGGACCGACTTTTCTACTTTTAAAGAAGAAGGCTCTCTGGTTTTGGCCGACAGCGATAACGTTCACGTCAAAGATGGCGAAGGACGTGAATACCTGGACGGTATCGGGGGTCTCTGGTGCGTCAACATCGGCTATGCCCGTGAAGAGATGGCACAAGCGATTGCCGATCAGGTACGCCAGATTCCGTATTACTCCTGTTTTGGTCACCATACCACCGTGCCGGCTGCCCAACTGGCAGCCAAACTGGCTGAGCTGGCACCGGGCAACCTGAACCACGTGTTCTACGGCTGTGGTGGTTCTGTTGCCAACGATACCGCCGTTCGCATCATCCACTTCTACTTCAACCAGCTCGGCAAGAAGAGCAAGAAGAAGATCATTTCACGCATCGACGGCTACCACGGCAGTACCTATATGGCCATGTCGATCACCGGCGTGAAGTTCGACCATATCGGCTTCGATATCGACGAGCAGCTGGTATCCCACATCTCCTGCCCTAACCCCTACCGTCGCACTGCAGGCCAGAGCCTGGAAGAGTTCTGTGACGAGAAGGTACAGGAGCTGGAAGACAAGATTCTGGAACTGGGCCCGGACAATGTAGCCGCGTTCTTCGCCGAGCCGATCATGGGTGCCGGCGGCGTTATCGTTCCGCCCGAGGGTTACCACAAGAAAACCTACGACGTATGTAAGAAATACGGCGTCCTGTACGTATCCGACGAGGTGGTTACTGCCTTCGGTCGTCTGGGCCACATGTTCGCATCCGAAGCCGAATTCGGCATCGTGCCGGACATCATCACCTGCGCCAAGGGTCTGACCTCCGGCTACCTGCCGCTGGGTGCGACCATTCTGTCTGATGACATCTATGAAGTGATCAGCAAGCCGCAGGCGGATGGCGCCCTGTTCACCCACGGTTTCACCTACTCCGGTCACCCGGTGAGCTGTGCCGCGGGTGTGAAAAACATCGAGATCATGGAACGCGAAAACATCTGCGGCCATGTGAAGGATATGGGTCAGTACTTCGAAGATCAGGTCAAAACCCTGATCGACCTGCCGATCGTGGGTGATGTACGTGGACGCAAGTTCATGATGTGCCTGGAGAACGTGGCAGACAAGGAAACCAAGGAACTGATCAACCCGGACGCGCGCGTGGGTAACCGCATCGCCGACCACTGCCAGGCACGCGGCCTGATCGTGCGTCCGCTGGCACACATGAACGTGCTGTCTCCGCCTCTGACACTGAGCAAAGAGAATGTCGACTTCCTGGTCGCCACCCTGCGTGAAAGCATTCTGGCCACCATGGAAGATCTGAAAGCAGACGGCTATCTCTGATAAGCCCGCACTGCACGATCAAGGAGGAGCCTCAAGGCTCCTCTTTTTTGTCTGTAATACCGAAACACACCGCGCTCAGCGCATACGTTGAGGACCCTGTATGAGTTTCAATATGCGTCGCCTTAACCGCAACACCGCCGACTTTGATCAGGTACTGGACCAGCTGCTGGCTTGGGAAAGCGTATCTGACACCAAGGTCAACCGCATCGTCGACGAAGTCATTGCCCGCGTTCGCGCCGAAGGCGATGCCGCACTGGTGGAATACACCAACCGCTTTGACCGTACCTCCGCCACCAGCATGCAGGAGCTGGAACTGGGACAAGCCCGTTTGCAGCAGGCGCTGGCTGGTCTGCCGGCTGACCAGCGTGAAGCACTGGAAGTAGCTGCTCAGCGTGTACGTGATTACCACCAGCGCCAAAAGGACGAATCCTGGCGCTACACCGAAGCTGATGGCACCCTGCTGGGCCAGCAGATCACTCCTATGGACCGCGTCGGCATCTACGTGCCCGGCGGCAAGGCAGCCTATCCATCATCCGTATTGATGAACGCCATTCCGGCCCATGTAGCGGGTGTGGACGAGATCATCATGGTAGTGCCAACGCCGGATGGCGTGCTGAACGAACTGGTGCTGGCGGCTGCGGCACTGGCCGGAGTCAATCGCGTGTTTACCCTGGGCGGTGCTCAGGCGGTTGCCGCACTGGCCTACGGTACTCAAACCGTTCCCCGTGTGGATAAAATCGTCGGCCCCGGCAACATCTTCGTGGCCACGGCCAAGCGTGCGGTATTCGGCACTGTGGGGATCGATATGATCGCCGGTCCATCGGAAATTCTGGTGATCTGCGATGGCCAGACCGACCCGGACTGGATCGCCATGGATCTGTTCTCCCAGGCGGAGCACGATGAGGATGCCCAGTCGATTCTGATCTGCCCGGATGCGGACTATCTTGATCAGGTGGAAGCCAGCATCAATAAACTGCTGCCCACCATGGAACGTCGCGAGATCATCGAAATGTCACTGCAGAACCGCGCCGCGCTGATTCAGGTGGAGAATCTGGAACAGGCCGCCGAGCTGAACAACCGTATCGCACCCGAGCATCTGGAGTTGTCGGTGGAAGACCCTGAAGCCCTGCTGCCGCTGATCCGTCACGCCGGTGCCATCTTCATGGGACGCTACACCGCAGAGGCGCTGGGCGACTACTGTGCCGGCCCCAACCACGTGTTGCCCACGTCCGGCACGGCACGCTTCTCTTCGCCGCTGGGAGTGTATGACTTCCAGAAGCGCTCGTCACTGATCATGTTCTCCCCTGAAGGCGCGTCCGCGATTGGACCTATAGCGTCTTCACTGGCGCGTGGCGAAAGCCTGACGGCCCATGCGCGTTCGGCGGAGTACCGTATCAAGCGCTAAGCCCGGAGCAGTGCCCGGCAGTATCCCGCCATCTAGCCGGGACTGCCGTTTTTCAGAGGAGCCCCGTGGCTCCTCTTTTTTATGCCACTGCCGCCTTTACCCACACCTTGGTGTCATGGAACACCGCACCGCCGGCAGGGGCTGCCGCTTCTGCGCTGGTGAGGGTATTTATGCCCCGGCCATCCACAAAGGCGCTGTTGGGCCAGATGCCCTCCACAATCACGACACCTTGCTGCACGCCGGCAAACAGATCCACATGCACCTTCACCTGCCCCTTGTGATTGCCCAGGCATATCAGGTCACCGGCTTCCACACCCAGACTTTGCGCATCCTCGGGATGGAGCATGACGGTGGGCCGTTTCTCCTTGCGCTGTGACCCCGGAGTTTCGGTGAAGCTGGTATTAAGAAAGGTACGCGCCGGGGCGGTTACCAGCCTGAAAGGATGTTCTGCATCCGCCCCATCGATCAAGGCAACATGGTCCGGCAGCGAGGGCAAACGCCCTTCCCTGTCCCCTAATGCCTGCCAGTCGGCGCGGAAGTGGAAGCGCTTGTCCGCATGGCCAAACCCGTCCAGGAAGTGCGCCGTCTCGAACGGCAACGAACAGTCGATACCCTGGCGACGGTGAATCTCATCCGCGCTGGGCAAACCACCTCCCTGTAGCGCCTGATCCACCAGCGCCAGCGCATCCACCTCAAACAGAGGGTCACGCACACCCAGCCGCTGCGCCAGCTGACACACCAGCCAGTGGTTGCTGCGACACTCGGCGTAGGGTTCGATCACTGCCTTGCTCACCTGAAGATGGGTATGGCCACTGGCCGTGTAGATATCATCATGTTCCAGAAAGGTAGTCGCCGGCAGCAGAATATCGGCCATGGCCGCCGTTTCCGTCATCATCTGCTCATGCACGACAACAAAGAGGTCATCACGCATAAAGCCCTGATGCACCAGCGCCGATTCGGGCGCAACCGCCATGGGGTTGGTGTTCTGGATAAACAGCGCCTTGACCTCGGGGCCTGTGCCCAGATCTTCACGATCACCGGTCAGCACCGGGCCAATACGCGACATGTCCAGCATACGCACCTTGGGGTCACGCAGGGCCAGACCATGCAGGGGCGTACGGTCAATCTGATGATAGAGCCCGCCATTTGAGTAGAGTGCACCGCCGCCCCGATACTGCCAGGCACCGGTCAGCGTAGGCAGACAACTGACCGCATGCATATTGGCCGCCCCGTTGCGGGAACGGCTGAAGCCATAACCTACGCGAATGTAGCTTTTGCGGGTGCGGCCGTAGAGGCGGGCAAGGTCGACAATCTGCTCGGCACTGACGCCGGTAATCGCGGCAGCCCAGTCCGGTGTTTTCGTGCTCAGGTGCTGACGTATGTCAGCGTCAAAGTCACTGTACTTGGCCAGGTAGTCCTGATCATCGAGACCATCTGCCAGAATCTGCTGCATCATGGCGCAGGCCAGAGCACCGTCGCTGCCGGGCTGGAGCTTGATATGCAGGTCTGCCTGTTTGGCGGTGGGCGTTTCATAGGGATCGATCACCACCAGCTTGGCACCCCGCTTGCGCGCCTTGGCAATGTGGGTCATCACGTTGATCTGGGTATGCACGGGGTTACCGCCCCAGACCAGAATCAGTTCGCTCTCCTCGATCTCCATCGCATCCACGCCGCGGACGACTCCCACACCCGCTTTCCAGCCGGCGTTGGAGATGGCCACGCAGATGGTTTCCTTCTGTCCGGAGTAACCCAATGCATGACGCAAGCGGTGTGCCGCCCCGCGCTGTGCCCAGCCCATGGTACCGGCGTAGAAATATGGCCAGATCGCTTCAGCCCCGAACTGGTCGGTGATCTGCTGAAAACGCGTGGCGATGCTGTCCAGCGCTTCGTCCCAGCTGATGGGCTCGAATGAGTCCAGTCCCACGCCTTTGGGACCGACACGTTTCATCGGCTGTGTCAGTCGTTCGGGATGGTGAACGCGCTCGGCATAGCGTGCCACCTTGGCGCAGATGACACCGTCGGTATAGGTATTGGCCTTGCTGCCATGGATACGCCCGATCTTCTGCGGCGCCAGCTTTTCCACCTCCAGCGCACAGGTCGATGGGCAGTCGTGGGGACAGACTGCGTAGTGGTGGCTGGTTTCCTGTTTCCCGTTCGTCATCAGCATACCTTTCATGAACACGTTGCCGGCACGGCTGGCCTTGGATAGATCACAGTCTAGCGGAGCCACTGGCTGAAACAAACGGCACCCGCACCGACCGCCAAAACGAAAAAAGGCTCCATACGCAACGCATGGAGCCAAACACCTCGGATGAGATGAAGTTTTTAGCAAGCTTGGTCGGCCACCGACGGCTGTCGGTGGCCGGAATGGATCAGCCCAGTTTGATCCAGGTGGTTTTCAGCTGGGTAAACTTGTCCAGCGCGTGCAGGGACAGGTCGCGGCCGAAGCCGGACTGTTTGTAACCGCCAAAGGGTGTGCAGAAGTCCAGGGCATCTACGGTATTGACGGAAACGGTACCGGCTTTCAGCTCGCGGGAGACGCGGTGCGCGCGCTTCAGACTTTCCGTCCACACCGATGCCGCCAGGCCATAGATGGAGTTGTTGGCGATGGCGATGGCTTCCTCTTCGGTGTCAAAGCTCATCAGCGCCGCCACCGGCCCGAACACTTCATCACGTGCGATGTTCATCTCTTCGGTCACACCATCCACCAGGGTCGGTGCCACATAGTTGGTGCTTTCATCACCCACACCGCCGGTGAGGATGCTGGCCCCCTGGGCCTCCGCTTCGGTGATGAAGTTGCGTACGCGGCGCGCCTGGTTGCTGTCGATCAGCGCACCCACCTGAGTATCCGGCGCCAGCGGATCGCCTACTTTCATGGAGCGAGCCTTGGCAGCAAATTTCTCGACAAACTCGTCCTTGATGCTGCTCTGAATCAGGATACGGGAGTTGGCAGAACACACCTCGCCCTGATTGAAGAAGATACCCATGGCAGCGCTTTCAACGGCGGCATCCAGATCACAGTCGGCAAAGATCAGGTTCGGGCTCTTGCCACCGGTTTCCGGCCAGACCGGCTTCATGTTGGATTCAGCGGAGTAGCCCATCAGCAGCTTGGCCACGGCGGTGGAGCCGGTGAACGTCAGGCAATCGACATCCTGGTGCAGACCCAGCGCCTTGCCGACCACCTGGCCGTGCCCGGTTACCACGCTCAGTACACCGTCCGGCAGGCCGGCTTCTTTAGCCAGCTCAGCCACACGCAAAGCAGTCAGCGGAGACTGTTCGGCAGGCTTGAGGATAACGGAGTTACCGGCGATCAATGCCGGGGCCAGTTTCCAGGCCGCGATATCCAGCGGGAAGTTCCAGGGAATGATCGCCGCAACGACACCAATCGGCTCGCGGGTGATGGTGGCCAGGTTGTTGCCATCGGTCGGAGCCACTTCACCGTAGAGTTTATCCACAGCCTCGGCATACCACTCGAAGCAGGCGGCAGAGCCCGGAATATCCAGATTCAGCGTGTCCTGAACCGGCTTGCCCACGTTCAGGGTTTCCAGCAGCGCCAGTTCTTCCACGTTTTCCATGATCAGCGCAGCCAGTTTCTTGATCACGGCCTTGCGCTGCGCCGGCGCGGCACGGGACCAGTCACCGGCTTCAAAGACACGACGGCCTGCAGCAACGGCGGCATCCACATCTTCCGTGGTACAGGCTGCGGTCTTGGCCAGCAGTTCGCCGGTGGCCGGGTTAATGGTGTCATAGGTGTCGCCGTTGCTGGCGTTCACAAAAGCACCGTCTATGAAAGCCTGAGTTTTCAGCTCGATCTGCTGTTGTTTTGAGAGCCAGTACTCTTTGGTCTGTACAGTCATATTTTACTCCGTTGGCTACCGTATTAGACGGCTTTACTTATTTGGGCCTGTTTCCGCATGCGTCGCGGAGCGGTCATGTTGTCGATGCTGAGTACTTCATCCAGTTCAGCCGGGCTCAACAGCCCCTCGGCCAACACCAGATCACGTACGCTGGCACCGTTGGTCACGGCCTGCTTGGCGATACGACTTGCATTATCGTAGCCAATATAGGGATTGAGCGCGGTGATGATGCCGATACTGTTATTGACCAGATCCAGACAGCGCTCACGATTGGCGGTGATACCGCGGATGCATTTGGACGACAGGGTGTTAATGGCCCGGATCTGCAGACGCAGGGACTGCAGCACGTTGAAGGCCAGCACCGGCTCCATCACATTCAGCTGCAACTGGCCCGCTTCGGCCGCCAGCGTCACTGTGATGTCATTGCCGATCACCTGGAAAGCGACCTGGTTTACCATCTCCGGTATTACCGGATTCACCTTGCCCGGCATGATGGAGCTGCCCGGCTGCATCGGCGGCAGGTTGATCTCCTGCAGACCGGCACGGGGGCCGCTGGACAGCAGGCGCAGGTCGTTGCACATTTTGGACAGCTTTACCGCATTGCGCTTGAGCACACTGGAGAAGGTGACAAAAGCGCCCATATCGGAGGTGGCTTCGATCAGGTTGCGCGCCCGCACCAGCTCCTTGCCGGAAATGTTGGACAGCTCCTCAATCGCCAGACTGGAATATTCCGGGTCGCTGTTGATGCCGGTGCCGATGGCGGTGGCGCCCAGATTGATCTCGCGGAAGTATTCAAGGACATCCTTGGCTTCTTCGATATCTTCTTTCTGTGTTGCATACCAGGCATCAAACTCCTGCCCCAGGGTGATCGGCACCGCATCCTGTAACTGGGTACGGCCCATTTTCACCACATCGGCAAACTCCACCGCCTTCTGTTTCAGCTCGTAGCAGAGCCCCGACAGGGCTTTCACATATTCGTCATGGCTGAGCAGAATCCCCAGACGGATGGCCGTGGGATAGACATCATTGGTGGACTGGGACAGGTTGACGTGATTATTGGGGTGCAGGTGCTGATATTCGCCCTTGGCGTGCCCCATCAATTCAAGCGCGCGGTTGGCAATCACCTCATTGGCATTCATGTTGGTCGAGGTGCCTGCCCCGCCCTGAATCACGTCGACCACGAAGTGATCATGCCACTGACCGTCGATAATTTCGTCGCAGGCGGCACTGATTGCGTTCGCCCGCAGTTCATCCAGCAGCCCCAGCTTGAAGTTGGCCCGTGCCGCAGCCTTTTTAACCATGGCCAGCGCCGTAACCAGACGCGGAAAGTGCTGTAGCTGAATGTCGGTGATGGCAAAGTTTTCCATGGCACGCAGGGTCTGAACGCCATAATAGGCCTGCCGGGACACCTCACGCTCGCCCAGCAGATCCTTCTCCAGCCGCACGCCGCTCGCCGCGCTCAGCTGGGCCATCGCCCGGTCTCGGGCAGCAGCCAGATTCATCAGCGGCGTCATCAGAACACCTGCTGCCACGGGCTGGCGGAGCCAGTCTCGCAGCTGCTTCAGGTCCAGCATCAACACCCGGGCAGGGGCTGTGGCAACCAGCAAGCCGGCCGGTTCGATGCTGCGGTAGAGGGCCTCCAGCGCGGTGCACAGCACCGGCGCCTGCAGACATGTACTTTGACCGTCCAGCTCCAGCTGACATTCACCTTCCAGCAGAATCAGCAGATGATCGGGCTGCTGCGCCAGGTTGATGCGAGCGCTTCGTTTCAGCTCTTTCAGCTGGCTCAGACCCAGCAACGAGGTGAACTCGCTGTCGGGCAGAGATTCACACTGCAGAACGGTCTTGATGGTTTTTTTGTTATTGGCGTTCATATCGGTTCCGGATGCGCGGCTGCATCGCTTGAGGCTGAATGGTCCTGCCGCACACTGAATGTGAGCATGCGGCACGAGAAATCCTGAGAATCAGCCTAAGAAGGGCACCAATATTTGTAAAATACTATTAATTTTGCGTTTGCATTAATTTTTCGTATGCAACGCCGGGACCGTTGTGATCACTGCGGTTCGGCCCACTCCAGGCCAGGCACTCAAGCGCGGGACAGACTGTTGGCCGCGAAGATGGCGTCAGACATTTCATGGATCTGGGCTTCCAGCTGCTTGATAAACGCATCGGCCACCGGCGTAAGCCGCAGATCCGACAGGCGTGCCACACCCATGCGCAGCGGCCTCAGGTTCTCTTTCAAAGGCACCTGCCTCAGCTCGGTACCATCCAGCGCCAAATTGTTCGCCATCGGCGTATTGGCCAGCGAGTAGCCGAAGCCATTCCCCACCAGCCCCCTCACCATGGCAATGGACTGGGCTTCGTAGGCGTATTTCGGCTCCAGTCCCAGGCTCAGGAACAGCGAGAAGAAGTATTCCCGGCTCATGGGCCAGTCCAGCAGCACCATCGGATGCTCGGCCAGCTCTTTCAGGGAGACCTCTTTCTGGTTAGCCAGCGGATGATCAACGCCCAACACCGCGTAGGGGGGAAACTCGATCAGCGGATAGAACTCGACTTCGGCCGGCAGCTGCAGGTCGTAGGTGAGCGCCAGCTCATACTTGCCGGTGGAGAGGCCCTGAATAATATCCTTCTGGTGGATTTCATCACATTGAACACGGGCGGATGGATAGGCACCCTGGAAACGCTTGATCAGCCCCGGCAGCAGAATCGGGGTGAAAGTAGGAAAACCGGCAATCTTGATTGAGCCCGCCACCTCTTCGCCCAGGGCACTGGCGTAGTGCGCCAGCCCGTCGGCTTCAGACAGCAACTGTTTCGCTTTGCGCATGAACTGTCGCCCCGGCGAAGTTAATGACAACCCCTGGGCATGATGGCGTATAAACAGTTGCAACCCCGTCTCTTCCTCCAGATGCAGGATTGCGGAGGAGATGGAGGGCTGGGATACATGCAGCGCTTCCGCTGCCTTGGTGACACTGTTGAAGTCACCGGCGGCGACAAAGTAGTGAAGCTGCTTAAGAGTAAATCGCATGGTTTTCGTCTCTTATTGTTGTAGTGGCCGCCTGCCCCTGCCTATGCAGCGGTAACAGCTGCACTTATAGCATAAAGATTCCCATGGCAGGACGAAAATTGAATCAGTAAAACCTATGCATGGATAGCCTGAACATTCCACTTCTGCACTATAGACCCCGCCGTAGCTGAATTCGTTTTTTTAATGCTGTCATTAAATTAATAATATTTTAACAATCCAAAACCATCCCATAGGCTTAATCCAACTCAGGAAGCACGCCTGACCACTCCTCGGATGGCTGGCCCGCCTCACTGAACCGCCCCTTTCCATGAAGGCCCGAATCGCAACACAGGATGCAAAAATGACAGCTACAAAAACAGAGATTGATACGCTGGTTGTAGGCGCTGGTCAGGCCGGCGTAGCCATGAGTGAACACCTTAACAAGCTGGGTGTCCCTCACCTGGTGTTGGAGCGAAACCGTATCGCAGAACGCTGGCGTTCAGAGCGCTGGGACTCACTGGTCGCGAACGGCCCGGCATGGCATGACCGTTTCCCGGGACTGGAATTTGAAGGCTTCGGCCCGGACGACTTTGTCCCCAAGGAAAAAGTGGCCGACTACTTCGTCGAGTACGCAAAGAAGTTTGAAGCCCCCATCCGCACCGGTGTTGAAGTCAAAAGCGTCACCCGCAACAGCGACCGTCCCGGCTTTACCGTTGAAACGTCTGAAGGCGTGATCCAGGCCAACCGTGTTGTCGCGGCAACCGGCCCCTTCCAGAAGCCGTCTATCCCGCCGATTGCGCCGAAAGACGACCAGATCACGCAGATGCATTCTGCCAACTACCGCAACCCCGAGCAGCTGCCTGAAGGGGGTGTACTGGTGATCGGTGCCGGCTCCTCCGGTGTCCAGATCGCCGATGAACTGAACCGTGCCGGCAAGGATGTCTACCTTTCCGTCGGTGCCCATGACCGCCCGCCGCGCTCCTACCGCAACCGTGACTTTGTCTGGTGGCTGGGTGTGTTGGGTCTGTGGGATCTGGAAGCGATGAAGCCGGGTACCGAGCATGTCACCATCGCCGTGACCGGTGCGCATGGCAACAACGGCACCGTGGACTTCCGTGAGCTGGGCGCCCAGGGCATCAACCTGGTGGGCCTGACCGACAGCTTCAACAACGGCAACGTCAAGTTCGCGCCGAACCTGGTGGAAAACATCAAGCGTGGCGATGAGAACTACCTGGAGCTGCTGGATGCAGCTGACGCCTACATCGAGCGTAACGGTCTGGACCTGCCGGAAGAGCCGGAAGCACGTCGCATGCTGCCGGACCCGGAGTGCATGACCAACCCGATTCTGGAGCTGAACCTGGCCGAAGCCGGTATCAAGACCATCATTTGGGCCACCGGCTTCAGCGTGGACTACAGCTGGCTGCAGGTCGATGCCTTTGATGACAACGGCAAGCCCCAGCATCAGCGTGGCGTCTCCACCGAGCCGGGCGTGTACTTTGTTGGCCTGCCCTGGTTGTCCCGTCGTGGTTCTACCTTCATCTGGGGTGTATGGCACGACGCCAAACACATCGCCGACCACATCGCGACCCAGCGCAAATACCTGGAATACCAGGACCCGACCCAGCGCCAAACCGAACAGGGCTGAGTGTAGGCGGCGGGTCGAAAGACCTGCCGCATTGTTTCACCAGGAACCCAACAACCCGAGAGAATGCCGATGCCTACACATACTCGAATTCGCATGTTCAACACCAAGGAAACCTACCCTAACCAGACGCTGGACAACGACCTTTGCCAAGCCGTCAAAGCGGGTAACACCGTCTATGTTCGTGGCCAGGTCGGCACCGACTTTGAAGGCAATCTGGTAGGCCTGGGTGACCCACGCGCACAGTCCGAGCAGGCAATGAAGAACGTTAAACAGCTGCTCGAAGAAGCGGGTTCCGACCTGTCTCATATAGTGAAAACCACCACTTACATCACCGATCCGCGTTTCCGCGAGCCGGTTTACCGTGAAGTCGGCAAATGGCTGAAAGGCGTATTCCCGATCTCCACCGGTCTGGTTGTGGCCGGCCTGGCCCAGCCCGAGTGGCTGATGGAGATTGACGTGATTGCCGTGATCCCGGACGACGAATAAGGAGCCACCATGACGTTTTCCGTAGCCGGATTCTGCCCGGAAACAGGCATGCTGGGCTGTGCCATCAGCTCCTCCAGCATCTGTGTCACCAGCCGCTGCGCCTTCGTGGGCAGTGGTACCGGCGTCACCCTGACCCAGAACGTGACCAACCCGGACCTGGGTCCGCTGGGCCTGAAGCTGTTGGCCGAAGGCAAGACACCCGAACACGTACTGGATGCCCTGGGCGAAGCCGATACCGACGTGCAGTGGCGCCAGCTGGGCGTGCTTAACAACAAGGGTGAAGGCACCACATTCAGTGGCGAGAAGGCTCTGGGCCTGCACGCAACCGCCGTGGGCAAAAACTGCATCGCCATGGGCAACCTGCTGGAAAACGAAGGTGTGCCCGCTGCCATGACCCAAGCCTTTGAAGCCAGCGAAGGCCATCTGGCCGAGCGTTTGCTGCAGGCACTGGAAGCTGGCCTGGCCGCCGGTGGTGAGCTGGGCCCGGTCCACTCTGCCGGCCTGCTGATGTGTGCCGAGCCGCAGTGGCCGGTGGTGGACCTGCGCGTTGACTGGCATATCGAGCCGATCAATGAACTGCGCATGGTATGGAAGAACTACCAGCCGCAGATGCAGGCTTACATCATACGCGCTCTGGACCCGGACAACGCTGAAAGCTACGGCGTACCCGGCGACGAATAAGCCTGGCTCAGGTTATCCCCACAAAAACGCCCGCGGATACGGGCGTTTTTCTTTTTGCATTCACTTGGAACAGGGCTTCAGGATGCCAGGCGCTGACCGGTTTCCAATGTACCGTTGCTCTGCAATTGATCAGCATAGCTATTCAGCATTTCCACAAAGGCATTGCCTGCGGGAGTCAGTCGGGACTGCGCCAGCCGCGCAACGCCCATATTCAGCGGCATCAGATCTTCTTCCAGCTCAAGGGATACAAACTGGGTCCCGTCCAGCGCCACATTGCTGACCGCCGGGTTATTGAACAGTGAGTAGCCAAAGCCATTGGCCACCATGCCCCGCACCATACCCAGCGAGTGGGCCTTGTAGACACAGTTGGCTTCCAGCCCCTGGCTCAGGAACAGGGAGTTGAAGTATTCACGGCTCATGGGCCAGTCCAGCATCACCATCGGCAGGTCCGCCAGCTCTTTCAACGAGACAGTCTCCCGATCTGCCAGCGGATGATCCTGACTCACCACCGCATAGGGAGGCAGCGACATCAGCGGGGTGAATTCGATCGCATCCGGCAACTGCATGTCATAGGTGATCGCCAGCTCATAATCGCTGTTGAGCAGCCCCTGAATCAGATCGCGCTGATGCATTTCATCGCAGTTGACGCTCACATCAGGGTAGCGCTCGACAAACTGCTTGAGGATGCTGGGCATCATCATCGAAGTGAAGGTCGGGAAGCCGACCAGGTTCAGATTACCGGTCACATCCTTGCCCAGGCTGTTGGCAAACTGTGCCAGCTCATCCGCTTCTTTGAGCAGGCTTTTAGCCTTGCGGTAGAACTGCCAGCCTTGCGGCGTCAGAGTCAGGCCCTGGGCATGGTGGCGGATAAACAGCTGCAGTCCGGTTACATCTTCAAGGTGATGGATAGCCGAGGAGATAGAGGGCTGGGATACATACATCAGCTCCGCGGCCTTGGTGACACTGCTGTGCTCACCGGCCAAGACAAAATACCTGAGCTGCTTGAGAGTAAAATTCATTGCCACACCTTCAACTGTTTAACAGACCGATCAGAGATGTGCTTTCGCTTCCTGCTCACAAGACAACCAGCCGGATTTAATAAATCCTATCTTGCACAAAGCACTCGATAGAAAAACCTATGCAATAAGCTTGCCCAGAATAGCTTTGTTGCAGGAATAACCAAAAGAAGAGTTTGAAAGCCCCTGAACAGGGGGCTTTGGGAGTAATACGGACAGTATGATTAAAGCGCTTGGTATTTCAGAAAGTGTGGACGGACCCCATTACGCACCAAAATAGTGCCACCGAACCACTATTGAACACTGAGACCATCACGCCAGCTGATGAATATTCCTTTCCGGTTTCAAACTGAACAGACAACCGTTGAGGTCAACAATCAGGCGACTCAGGGCCTGGTAGCAGTACTAACCCCTTCTACCTCAATCACACTGTTTGCGTTGGCTCTTTCTATGATCTTCAACAGAACCGTTTGGATGCTCTCGTCTTCCCGCACATCCGTTTTCGATGTAAAACGCTGCTCCTGGGGTTCTGCGCCTTCTTCCTCAATGTACTGGATGGCAACCTCCGTTGCCTGCTCAGGTGTTTCACCGAAATAGGCAAGGGATACCAGTGGATACCCTTTAAAGCCCCGGTTGATCTTTTTCGCTATTCGCTTTTTTGCTTTCTCTACGTTCATTCGAACCTCGGATGGTGAAAAACTGAAGAAATTAAAGCGTCACATTGAAGCTTGAGACAGGAGCACGGTTTTGAGCCAACGCACCTCCTCTATGATTTCGACTCAGTGTCAGACGGGCGCAAATGAATCTGCAGCCCCATCAGGAAGTAGCGGAGAATCTGGTCCTTGCACACGCGGTAGTTACGGGCACCGGGCTTGCGGAAAAACGAACTTAGTTCGGGTTTGCTCAAACCAAACTGCGCCAGTTTGCAGATGTCGATGATCTCTTCCGCTTTCAAGTTCAGAGCAATGCGCAGCTTTTGGAAGATCATGTTGTTGCTCAGTTTTTCTTCCGGTTCGGGCTGCTCGCCTTCCCGTTTGCCACGCTTCAGGTTGATCAAGCCGTTCAGGAATATGGCCAGCTCTTTATCGCTCATTTTGATGAACTGCGCATCGTCGTCTTTTTTGAGCCAACCGCTGACCTGCTTGCCCGTTACGCTATGGTCCGCATGCGCGAATATGTCGACCATTGCATGATCTTTAAAATCAAACGCATACCGCAGGCGGCGCAAAACATCATTATTATCCAAAACAGATCCTGATCTTGTGAGCCCGGCCTTATCACGATGATGACCGGTGTTGCGCCGATGTTAACAAATTCCCATCCAGCGCGTTTGAAAGCAGGCCTACAGGCAGGCAGTGCGCTCCTCAATGCACTCGTAAGAGCCCATTTCGAACTCACGGCAGATCCAGGGCCGGTTTTCGTAAATCGTGCACATGAAGGTGTCCCTGTCCAAGGCGGCACACCAGCCATCGTCCAGCCTCAGCATCGTCTCACCGCCATACTCATCCCGCGAGATGAATTTTTCCGGCACGGGTGCATCGCAGATAATCAACACCTCCAGACGGCAGCAACAGGCTTTGCAGTTCGAGCAGGCAACGTCAGTAGAGGTATCTTTAATCGGTATAGTCATCAACAGGCTTATCAGCCTCACTCATAAGGGTTGGTTTATCCACAGGCTGGAGCTGACCGGCCGTCACCGATCCGACTCCAGCCGTTTGCCCAACCCCACCACATTATCGTTGCCGTAACCCAGCGCATCGTAAAAGGCGATCACCGCCGTGTTGGTGCTGCGTACCTGAAGGTTAATCTTGGGACAGCCCTTCTCGCGCAACCGGGCTTCCACTGCCGCCATCATCGCCTGTCCATAGCCCTTGCGCTGATGCGAAGGCTTTACCGCCAGGTAATTGATCCAGCCTCGATGACCTTCATAACCGCCCATTACCGACGCAACCACTTCGCCATCCAGTACGCCCAGCAGGAACAGATCGGCCCCCACCTGAAGCTTGCGGTCGATATCCTTGTTGGGGTCATTCTGCAGCACCACCAGCCCACACTCGGTCCAGAGCGCAATCAACGCCTGACGGTGTTGCTCTGCAAAAACCTCAATCTGCATATTAGCCATACCAGCAATCAGTTGAAGGTCTGCAGATAAAGCGCTTCCACCTTATCCCGCGCCCACTGGGTTTTGCGCAGGAACTTCAGTGACGACTTGATCGATGGCTCGTTGTAGAAGCAGTTCACATTGATCTCATCGTAGAGGCCATCCCAGCCATAGTGTTCGACCAACCGGGTGAGAATCTTCTCCAGGGTCAGTCCGTGCAGAGGGTTGTTTGGCTGTTGCTGGCTCATAAGGGGTGTCCGTTGATGTGTGTGGCTGTAAGTCTATTCGGTTCTGTGGGGAGGGACAAAAGAAGTGGGGTTAAAACCCACTCTCCGTTTCCCATTAGCAACCGCCACCTGAGCCACCATCACAGCCGCCATCTGAACCCCAACCACTTGAGGGTAGAATCACGCCATTACCGCCACCCGAGCCTCCGCCCCTGCCAGGCAGCCATTGAATGAACAGCCCGAAGATACCGCAACCGACAATCATAGCCAGTGGCAGCCACTCAATTGTGGATGTTTCTCGGTAGCTGGTAATGACAGAATCGAGCGTGATGGCAGCAACTATTATGTAGACCAACCATCCAAATACACTGATTCCCAGTTTTATAGACATTACAAATCCTTTTGTAACCAGATGCTATGCAGATAAGTCAGCAACGCATGGTAGAGGCCACCATGCGTTGTGCAGATAAATAAACGCTTTTCATTTAGTTCACAAATAGTAAACATGGGGCTTGTGGTTTCCCAAAGGGAAAACACCCTCACAGCCCTCAGCTTGCATACGTACCGAACGACGGCACAGCTCTTTTTCGATACGCCGCCTCGGGCGTGTCATGAACAAGTTCACCCACCCCTTGGGTGCAGAATCGAGTTTCAGTCGTTTATGATTACGAGTGTATCTCCTTTTTATACGACCATTTTCATCACGGTCTTTTGCTTTGTTTTTATCAGACATTCTTATCTCCCAGGTTTGTGAATACCTAGAAGATGTCTTGAGAGTAGTAGCTCATCAGGCCTCCTGAATTAATAGCGTTTCACACGATCATTGAAGTGTAGTTTGGAACCCGGCTTTGGGAACAGTTACAACCCGAAGCTTCATAAAACATGAAAGAGATCACCTGGCACACTAATCACTCTGGCAATGCTGTTCCCAGCCTTCACGAGACATACGATAAATACGCACAGGCCTGCCGTGAAACTCTTGCGTGCAGTAATCCCTGAACCCCGATTTTTCGGTGACACGCACAGACGCCAGGTGCTCGGGTTCGATGATGACCACCACCGACTCGGAGTGCTTTTGCTCAAAGGCATATCGCATAACACCCTGCGCCGCCTCAGTGGCAAAACCCTGATTCCAGTATCGTTGCGCCAACCGGTAGCCCAGATTGATTTCCTCTACTTCATCCACAAGCTCAGGGCCTACTCCACAGAAGCCTATCAACGTACCTGTTCCCTTCTCAATCAGCGCCCAAGGCCCGACGCCATAGGATTCGTAACACTGGAGGCACCAGTCTATGAATTGACGCGTAGCCTCTTCATCGCAGACACCACGAAGTGAGTACTTCATCACCTCCGGGTCACTGAGTATTTCTGTCAGTGCAGGGACATCTTCATGATTTAAGGACCTGACGATCAGCCTTTCCGTTTCGAACAGTTGCACGTTGATCTCCTTATTCAGTGCCAAAGACTAGCGTCAGCTTACCGAGTTGATAACCGATGAAATAGTAACTTTCAGATAGAAGCATTTTCGCCTTTGAGCTGAAACTCTTGTAGCGACTGGTCGTTGTAGGTGATGGCAAGGCATGCAGGCCGATATCCTCAGCCATCGTCATCGCACGTTTCATATGAAGAGGGTCACTGACCAGCAGTACAGTCTCAATCTGGTGTAAGGACAAAAGCTCATTGGCAAACACCAGGTTTTCACGCGTGATGGTGGACTTGTCTTCAATCAGGATTTGGTCCGCTGGAATACCTTGTTTGATTGCATACGTCCTTGCCACCGCTGCTTCTGAGTGCGTGTCACCATCTCCCACACCACCGGTAAAAATAAGCGTAGATACCTGATTTTCACTGTGCAGTTTGATTGAGTGCTTAATTCGTTCTTCAAACACAGGCGAGGGATCGCCACCCCAAACAGCAGCCCCCAATACAATCGCAGCATCAGCCCTCGCATCAGTGGACTCGAACGAATAGAGGTAGACCGATGACATCACATATAGCGGGTATGCGATTATTACAACGCATAACAGCGTAACAATTTTCTTCATTACCCATCCTTGGCAGTACGTGAATCAAGAGCGGGGAGCTTGCGAAATATCGGCACAACAAATCAACCAACTTTGATCACCCCACGGCAAGAAGGAAACTTCGAGCAGCCCCAGAACTGCTGACCTTTGTTCTCACCTCGTTTGGCCTCTCGTAGCACCATCTCACTGCCGCACTTGGGACAGGCAACCGAATCGTCCTTAGCCTCTTTAGCTTCAACAATGCTTTTAACGTGTTTCACATGCTGACGGTGGGTAGCAAAGGTGCGTGGATATCGTCCTGATTCTATCTGCTGAACAATCATGGCCACCTGCTCCTCAGACAGCAGCGGTTCAGTCCTGGATTTGATGTACTTCACATAGCCCAAACCACGGGTGACGTTATCCGGCATCGGGGTTTTGAAGGTACTGTCCCCGACAAACACCACCACAGAATGTAACTGATCGCTCTCCAGCCCCAGCAATTCCTGCAGGGCTTTCACATGCTTGTAGTTTTGATGCAGCGGGTTCTGAAACTTTTGCGAATGCTTGAAGATCTTCTGCGTCCACTGCTTCTGATTAGTACCACCAAAAATCCAGCCTTTCATGTTCTTCGTCTCAACGACGAATACGCCGTACATCGACACAATCACATGATCAATCTGCGTAGTACCCTCTCCAGAAGGAAGGGTGACGTTCTTGATCAGCCGATAGGTGTCTTTATCCAGGAAGTGTCTGGTTGAAAAATTGACGAGGAATTCGCCCATGACGCCTTTGAACCAGGGCGACTTGATGACTACTGCCAGTATGAAAAGCGGTATTAGATACCAGAAACCAGTGAATAACTGGGTAACCAGTAAGGTAAAATCCATTTCGATAATCCTTTCCCTGTCAGGAGACAGCCTGACTATAAGCGTGTTCTATTACTTCACTTCCAACTAACCAGCATTCCAGATACACCGTTCTCAGGCATGCTCTATTAGAAGCCCCAGCCCGATCACACAAGCATGCGGAAGAAGGTCAGCAACAGACCTTATTCTTTTGAAGCAAAAAGCTCGAATACTTCTTGCCTTGTCATATTCTTTGTCTGGTTCTTCAACTCGTAAAACGACGGCTTCTCATCAATAAAGATCTGACTGTCCAGCTCGAATTGCTCGTCCTGGAACAATCCAGCGGGCAGAATGTACTCATTACTGGGCAACAGATGATAGAAGAGATGTGTCCCACACTGAGAGCAAAAGCCACGCTCCGCCCAGTCGGAAGACTGGTAGGTTGCTGGCTCGCTTCCTTTGAACGCGACGTTCGCACCACAATGAACAGCAAACATGGGACCGCCAGACCAACGTCTGCACATTGAGCAGTGGCAGAGCCCAATTTTAGCGTGGGTATCCGCAACGACCTCAATAGAACCGCACAAGCATTTTCCTTTCATGAAATTTTCCATATTAGATTGGTGGCGTTTCGCAAAATCGAAGTAAGTCGACCTAACTATAGAAGGTGTCTACTCTTCGTGGGTAAATCGGATGCTTAACGCCCGCATTTGCGACTTGTTTATAGCGAAGCG
The DNA here is from genome assembly GCF_059179545.1 of Marinobacterium sp. NO-S09. Taxonomy (NCBI): domain Bacteria; kingdom Pseudomonadati; phylum Pseudomonadota; class Gammaproteobacteria; order Oceanospirillales; family Oceanospirillaceae; genus Marinobacterium; species Marinobacterium sp. NO-S09. The sequence continues at coordinate 73,847 of NZ_CP168954.1, forward strand.
GAAAATAAGTACGACAATATGCGTTTGTTAAGCGCCGTTGCTCCAGCAACCATTACTCTGACAATCAAAGAATATAACCTCACATTTGTTTCCAAGTTTATCCATAAGGATTTGGTTCACCCTATTACAAAAAGCTTGGTCATTACCAAAAACAGAAACAGCTATTTTCTTGACATCTGATTTAGCTATCCTATCAACAATATGAAAATCATGCTCTCCTAATCCCCAGCCATAAATCACAATATCAGCGGGCAAACTTGGCAACACCTCACGATATACGGTATTAAGATAGTAGCTACTATGGATGGATTTAACTTTTTGCTCAGATGTTCCCTCACTGACAAATAGTGGAACGTAGCTACCTTTTTTCCACTTAGATAAAATACCCTCTAGCAAGCTCAGCCCGTCAGAGGATATTTTCTTTTCATTTTCAATCTTATCTCTTGCCAGTATAAGATTTCCGTGTGGATAAAAAACAAGCGAGCAAGTTTTCTGATTCCTAATAGGCTCTCTAAAACGCTGCCAATCATCATCAAATTCAGCACCAAAAAAGCAATCCTTAAAGGCATGTTTATCATCGATATCTAAACCATACATCATTGCCCAATAGACTATTAGATCGTAGTTTAATGATATTATCGTTTTGAAACCCTTAAGAAACTCATAAATTATTGAAATTTTATCGGAGACAACTTCATGCTCTGGATGAATATCTCTTACAGCTGCTATCAAACAGTCTCTAACATGAGAATATGCCTGCTCTGTTTTTTCATCGTGTATTTCGAGAGACTTATTCACATTTGTAGCTTGCCACACGATCCTTAGAATCAGTTCAAAATCTTCGGTATGGAAGAAATCAAAGATATTTTGCACGTCTTCGGTGAGCAACCCATTATCTGTTGCATGCTGCTTTAGCGAGCCATACGAGAAGCCTGAGTCAACCGCGATACTAGCGCCATTGCCTAAAAGAATGGCTCCGCCATAATCTTTTTCAATGTCTTTCCATTTATAAATTTTGTACGACAATCCTCAATACTCCCTGACGCTTAACGCCTCAAACGCCGGCGGCCCGTAGCGACGTCCGAGTTCTTTGGCTTTTTAAATTGCATGTACCTGCATATCCATCTTAATTGACTTAGCCAAACCAGCCAGGTCACCGTATATAGTTTTTGCATTTATGTTCATTTTTCTAAGAAGAGCATATATGTTTTCATAAATTGTATATGGAACAACAAATTTCAATAAACGAACATTTTTATACATATCACTAGAAAGAAGTTCTTCAATTCGTTTTTCCTTATCACCGGAAATTAAAAATGTTCCTGACTGCCTATCTATTCTCGCATTCAGCTCTAATGGTTCTGTAATCCAAACAACTTCATAAGAGAACCTATCAACTACATCATCAAACAACTCATCTTGCTTCCCGATGATTTCATGCCTCGTCTTTTTAAATGTAGAGTCACGTCTCGAAATATATGCTAACGACTCATCCATGATTGAACTGTAGTCTAGAGCATAAATAGCTAAATCATTCTTAAGAAGCGGATTATAGGCTTCTAGTGCGAAATACAAAGCAACATACGGACTTTCTGTAAAGTCTATTAGCCGTGTCGGTGCTCCGTAGTGTTGCATTACTGACAACCAAGCAAGCTTGCTCTTTGGCTCATGCTCATCGCCATTATAAATATGGTATTTTGATTTGAATAAGTTAAGGTAGTGATCTTCAAATTTGCTGGCTAGTGCACTACACCATTTATCACCTATAGTACGCTCTAGTGTTGACTCAAGCTTCCAGTTTGAATCTGCGTGCCCTCTATAGATGAAACTATTCGGCAGTTCATTCATAGAACGGATCAGGTCTTCAGAGTCTTTGATTTTTATTTCTGAAATCACCCTCTAACCCTCGTATACTCTTCATGCATTTGTTCTAAAACCTGAGTGTTTGTTGCTTCCTCTGCAACAGTCACTACAACCGCATCGCCTTTCATTTTTATATTTTTAGGCTTATTCCCCTTTGAAGTAACAACCCTAGCAGAAGCTGTATTACCAGTGGCTGCGGTAGATTTAGCTACAGATTCGGCAACTTCTTCATTTAATGCTTCTCCGATCACTTCAAGAGTTCCTGATGATGCTCCCATGCTTTGTGCATAAACAGATAAGGGCTTTTGAAAAAGCTCATCAGCATCAACAGGATTTGGCCCAGTAAATGTTGCCCGAAACTTTCGTATTGAATAAGCGCCTCGTAGCTTATCTAGAAAGTCTTCTGGGTCGGGTATGATATCAATTCTGACATCAACTCCAGTATCGATTACTGTTTTGGTTGTAGAAAGAAGGTCTTTTATTCTTCTTGCAATACTTGAAGCATTGGGCGCCAACTTAGACTTCTTTGCTATACCAATAAGCCCAATCCTTGCATCAAAAATAACAACCGTATACGGCCCCGAGTCATCCAATTCATCAATAAAATCACCTGATTCCTTGTCGAATTTCTCAACCGTCGTCTTTGTAGTTCTACCTACAGCGAAAGATCCTGAAAAATCATCAAAAAGTTTCACATTTCCGATGTGCCACTCACTTCCGCTTGATAAAGTATATTCTGGCTTGTCATGTATAGATTTGAGAAATATATCCCTTGAGGATTGGTTATCGGCCAATAATGGTATCTGAGAAGGCTTTATAAACTTTGCCCTGTATAAGTGATATTCACGAGTCCCCAATGCTCATTCTCCTTGTGATCTATGAATGCAATTTAACGCCCCGCTAAGCGCAGCGTAGGCTGTCCGGTGGAGGCCTCTTTTTTGTGGCCGGAACGAATTTGGCGGTTTGTTATGCATATTGATACCAATGAAGAAGCTTTTCTAAAGCCTCTTCGGATTGGATGTGCATTTTATAGATACGATCTGAATGCCCTAGCTTAGTGCTGATGTATTGCAAATTTGAATGTCGGCCCTCATTTTCAGAGGTAGGCTCATACACTTTCTCCATCACCGCCTCTGCGAGATACATAGGGTAAACCTCAAGATAAACTGATACTTTACTTTTATTTTCTTCTATGAGAGCTAACTCACGCCCTGACCTCGTTTGAAAACAAGAAAGCTTTTCGCGTTCATCTCTAAAAATAACAACCGGAGATGAATCCAGTATTTTTCTAGCTATGGTTGGATTCAATTCCATACCTCTCTATGTAATGCATAACGCTTGGTTCAGGTGCGCCGTAGGCGTCACCTGGAACCACTTGTATGGATAATTCCGTGTGTTTTCCGGGTAAATTGGGACCCACCCTCAACGGCCATTGAGGGCCTTCATGCAGCAGCTCGATTGAGCGACGGCTCCTCTTGCGAGAGACCGATAACAAGTGGGTAGCGCTGCATGACTCGTTAGCGATAACTCGAACAGTCATCGGGGCCCCGAGCCCGCATAGCAAGGCAGAGTTAGCTTATGACCATACACACAGAAAGCCAAATTGAAATCAACGTCGGCGTTGACGTCGGTAAATCCACACTCGATATCGTCCTGCATCCGCTGGACCTCCATTTCCAAATCCCGAACGAAGAAACGTCTATCCGTAAGATCGTTCAGATCCTTAAATCCCAAAATGTCACACGCATTGTCACGGAAGCCACGGGCCGCCATGAACATGCATTCGTGTTTGCTTGTGACCAGGCAAACCTGCCCATTGTCGTGGTCAATCCTGTCAGCATCAGGCGCTACGCCCAGGCCATCGGCGTACTGGCTAAAACGGATAAGATTGATGCCAGTGTCATCGCCCGTTTTGCCGCAACCATACAGCCTGATATTAAACCTATACCCGACAAACAATCCCGCCTGATCAAGGACTTACTCATTCGGCGTAGCCAGCTGCTTGAAATGCAGACCATGGAGAAAAACCGCCTCCAGATCTTGCCCAAAGCCCTGCACCGCTCTATCAAAACATTGCTACGCTCACTTGAAACTCAGATAAAGACTATCACCAAACAGATCGATGAAGCCGTTATGCAGGTCAAGCATTGGCGTACCAAAACCGAGATCCTGACCAGCGTGCCTGGTGTCGGTAAAGTCCTCGCGTACACCTTGCTCAGCGAGCTTCCGGAGCTCGGTAAGCTCAACCGTAAAGAGATCGCCGCACTCGTCGGTGTCGCACCCATGAACCGAGAAAGCGGCACCTGGAATGGCAAACGGCGTATTCGCGGAGGCCGTCACCGTATCCGCACGGTCATGTTCATGGCGATGCTGTCATCCATCCAATGTAACCCCGTCTTCAAGCGCTTTTATGAACACCTGAAGTCTGAGGGTAAGCTGCCCAAAGTGGCGATCATCGCCTGCATGCGCAAGCTCATTGTAGTGCTAAATACCATGCTCAAAAACGAAGAGCTTTGGCGTCATAAAACAGCCTGATTATTTATGCTGGACACCACAGTCACTTGTTAGAAGCGATTTTATAATTCTCTGAGTGTATATTCTATGCGCGGTCCACTAAATGCTCTGGCTTCTATGATAAACAACCCTGTAAAGGGTAGTGAGATTGTACCTGTGCCACCATAGCTAAACCTAAGTCTTTCTGGTTCCTTCATGGAGATTCTAATAGTGTCTAGGCAGGATATATACCTGTAATTTTGAATCTCTTTATCTTGGTAATTAGCTTCCTTTATAGAAAAGTAGTCCTTTTTAAATTCCATTAGTCCAATATCAGTTTTTGAAATTTTTTCAGGCGAACTTCTTATCACTTCAAATAGTGCCTCATAATCACAAACCTCATGGACTAAAGTATTTTCTGCTAAAACAGCGTCAAAGCTAAATTGTGTTTCAAATCTAACTTTTTTATTAATATTCTGCTCTAAGAAATTTCTGAATTCATTTACTTCTGTATATACAAGTGGAATATATGATTTTTTATATTCTACGATTTTTTCTTTGTTAAAATAATCATAAAGCTGTATTGAACCTAGAATTGCGCCAACAACCCCTCCAATAGCTATTACTACTTGTAGTCCTTTCTTCAAATTTAATATGATTTTTTTATTCATGGCTTTCGATAGAGTTATGTGATGAGAGGTTAAGCTTCTAACAGCCTGTTAATGAGGTCTGCGACCTCGTAATAATTATTAGCGGGTATACCTTTAAATTCCTTTCGTGCCATGCAGCCCATTGATAGATAAGGTTTTAATTTTCATAGAACCGACAAAAAGGTATATCCGCTCGACAGGGAACCGCTCAGCAGGTACGACCGGCACAGGCAACGAGAAGAACATCAGAGGTAAAACGTGAAGAGGTGAAACCATCCCTAATACTCCTTCATTACATGCTGACCGCAACCGTGCTCGAACCCATAATCAGCAGGGTACTCCCTGTCATCCATTCCCAACACTATAGCCAGTGACTCTGCGACTGACCACCCAACCTAAGTAAAATCCCCAACTGGGCGTTCAAGGCGCAGATAGTTAAAGCCTGCCAAGCCAGTATTGCGGGCGACGACGGTGGTGGGCGATGGCCAGAATCTGAAATTCACCAGCCGTCTCGCGGTAGATGATAGACAGGGGAAATCGATGAAGGGGCGCGCTGCGGATATCGGGCTGCAATTGTATCTGCCAGCCTTTGGGGGACTGACCAATCAGACGGGCCAGGGCCTCAAACTCCTCTATCAAGGCACCACCCAAACCAGAGACTTTCGATTCATAGTAACCGACTGACTCCAGTAACTCGGCTTCCGCTGCCGGGTGAAAGGTATAGTTCATTTAATCAGTGCTCTGGCCTTTCTCATAACCTCATCAGCAGACACCGCCTGGACCGAGCCATTATTCAACTCTTCTGCTCTGCGCCGGGCTTCTAGCAACCAATCAGCTTTGAGATCCTCTTCCGAGGGTGATTCAAGGCTGAGCACCAGCTTCTGAACTAACTGGGCGCGCTCTTCCTTTGAAAGATGCAGCGCTTCATCTTCAATTTGCTGGAAGTTCATAGACAAACCTCTTGTACACATATCGAACAATTTTGGCACGTATACCAACCAGACGCCACGAACAAAAAACACCCTACAAACTTACTACTGGCACCTACTCCTCCCCCTCGGAGCAGCCGAGCATCGCAGACCAGTCGGGATCAGTGGCTGAAATGTCTGAGGCGCGAAGCGCCGAGTTGTTCAGCCGCTCCGACTGGACGAGAAGCACAGGGGAGCCGAAGGCCTGCTCCGCGGGGGTGCCCTTTCTTTTGGTTCGTTTTCTTTGGGCACGCAAAGAAAATGAACACGTCTCCCAAAAAAGAAAAAGCCCACCGATCTCTCAGCAGGCTTTAGCTCTGACACCAGGCATTACTTACATGGCACTGGCGTTCAATAACATCCGCATCGCCTCGGCGAGTTTCTTCTCGGCTCCCGAGTGATCACCGGCCTTGTGCGCTGCCATACCTTCATCGTGCAGCTGCATCACCTGAGTGCGTACCTCATCGCTGACCTTGATGTTGGCGAGTCCGTTTTCTATCGCTTTGCCGTCCATGGGGCAGTGGCCTGCCAAAGCGGTTGCCGACAGCGTTGACGCCAACAGCGCCGTCACGCACATGGTTTTTAATCTGGACATGACCCACCTCTCTTTCGAGTGATATTCAACGGTCTGAGTATAGTTCAGTTACTCCAGGCCAAAGCGCTAAACAAAAAGAGCCCACCGGTTCCCCGGCAGGCTCTTTCGTTCAAGCAGGTGGAAAAGTCAGCTACGCATTAACGGAACACGAATTCCCCTGCTTCAACATCCACCACAATCTCAGTCTCCGGCTCGTATTCCCCAGCCAGCAACCGCTGCGCCAGCGGGTTCTCAATCCACTGCTGAATCGCACGCTTCAGCGGACGGGCGCCGTAGATCGGCTCGAAGCCCACTTCCACCAGTTTATCCATGGCGGTGCTTGTCAGTTTGATGGTCAACTCACGCTCGGCCAGACGGCGACGCAGACGTTCCAGCTGGATCTCGGCAATACCGGCCACCTGTTCCTTGCGCAGGCTGTGGAACACCACTACCTCGTCGATACGGTTGATCACCTCGGGACGGAAGTGGGTGCCCACGGCTTCCATCACCGCCGACTTCATCAGGTTGTAGTCGTCATCATCGCTGTAGTTCTGGATCAGGTCAGACCCCAGGTTGGAGGTCATCACCACAATGGTGTTGCGGAAGTCTACGGTACGGCCCTGACCATCGGTCAGACGACCATCTTCCAGCACCTGCAGCAGGATGTTGAACACATCCGGATGCGCTTTTTCCACCTCATCCAGCAGCAGCACCGAGTACGGCTTGCGGCGCACGGCTTCGGTCAGGTAACCGCCCTCTTCGTAACCCACGTAGCCCGGAGGTGCACCGATCAGACGGGCGACCGAGTGTTTTTCCATGAACTCGGACATGTCGATGCGCACCAGCGCTTCCTCGGTATCAAACAGGAAGCTGGCCAGGGTTTTACACAGCTCGGTTTTACCCACCCCGGTCGGGCCGAGGAACAGGAAAGAACCGTTGGGACGGTTGGGGTCCGACAGACCGGCGCGGGAACGGCGAACAGCGTTGGACACGGCCACTACCGCTTCGCTCTGGCCTACCACGCGTTTGTGCAGCGCTTCTTCCATGCGCAGCAGTTTTTCGCGTTCGCCTTCCAGCATCTTGTTGACCGGAATGCCGGTCCAGCGGGACACGACTTCGGCCACTTCCTCTTCGGTTACCTTGTTGCGCAGCAGCTGATGTTCTTCCACCTGCTGGGCGCTGCTGTCGGCCGCCTGAACCTGTTTTTCCAGCTCCGGAATCTTGCCGTACTGCAGCTCGGACATCTTGGCCAGGTCACCGGCACGGCGGGCCTGCTCCATCTCGACGCGGGCCTGATCAAGCTGTTCTTTGATCTGCTGCGAGCCCTGTACGCTAGCTTTCTCGGCTTTCCACACCTCTTCGAAGTCGGCGTACTCTTTCTCCAGCGTGCTGATGGTCTGTTCCAGTTCGGCCAGACGCTTGCGGGTGGCTTCGTCTTTCTCTTTCTTCAGCGCTTCGCGTTCCATTTTCAGCTGGATCAGACGACGGTCGAGGCGGTCCATCTCTTCCGGCTTGGAGTCCATCTCCATGCGGATACGGGAACCGGCTTCGTCCACCAGATCGATCGCCTTGTCCGGCAGCTGACGGTCGGTGATGTAACGCTGACTCAGTTTGGCCGCTGCGATAATGGCGGAGTCGGTGATATCCACGCCGTGGTGAATCTCGTAGCGCTCCTTGAGGCCACGCAGAATGGCGATAGTGTCTTCTTCGCTCGGCTCGTCCACGATCACCTTCTGGAAACGACGTTCCAGGGCGGCATCTTTTTCCACGTACTGGCGGTATTCGTCCAGCGTGGTGGCACCCACGCAGTGCAGTTCGCCACGCGCCAGTGCCGGCTTGAGCATGTTGCCCGCATCCATGGCCCCCTCACCCTTACCGGCGCCAACCATGGTGTGCAGCTCGTCGATGAACAGAATGATCTGTCCTTCCTGCTTGGCCAACTCGTTCAGCACCGCTTTCAGGCGCTCCTCGAACTCGCCACGGAACTTGGCACCGGCAATCAGAGCGCCCATATCCAGCGACAGCACTTTCTTGCGCTTGAGGCCTTCGGGCACTTCGCCGTTGACGATACGCTGCGCCAGCCCTTCAACGATGGCGGTTTTACCCACACCGGGTTCACCGATCAGCACCGGGTTGTTCTTGGTACGACGCTGCAGGACCTGGATGGTACGGCGGATTTCGTCGTCACGGCCGATCACCGGGTCCAGCTTGCCGGACTCGGCGCGCTCGGTCATGTCGATACAGTATTTATCCAACGCCTGACGGGTTTCTTCCGCATTGGGGTCGTCCACGCTGTCGCCTCCGCGCATGTTGTTGATGGCGTTTTCCAGTGACTGGCGATTCACACCGCAGTCTTTCAGCACCTTGCCGGCATCGCTCTTGTCATCCAGCATGGCCAGCAGGATCAGCTCGCTGGCGATGTACTGGTCGCCGCGCTGCTGCGCCAGCTTGTCGGTCAGGTTGAACAGACGCGCCATGTTCTGGGACAGACGGATTTCACCATCCGGGCTGCTCACTACCGGCAGTTTGTCCAGCGCTTCACCCACCTTGGCGGTGAGTGTCATGCGGTCGGCACCGGCCTGACGCAGCAGGGGTGCAACGGAACCGTTCTGCTGTTGCAGGAAGGCTGCCAGCAGGTGGATCGGCTCCATCATGTTGTGGTCCTTGCCGATCGCCAACGACTGGGCATCGGACAGGGCCTCTTGAAGTCGTGAGGTAAATTTGTCGGGTCGCATGAGGTCTCCTGTGGATCTCTCTGTGCCGTGGGTCCGACACACGCAGTCAGACGGATCGGCAGTTTCTGTTACCACTATAGATAGGGGCATTCACAAATGCTTCAAGTCACCGGGCTGATTAAATTAGCATCAACTGATTCAATACCGGGCTGTCGTATTCCTGTCATGTCATACTGATACAAAGCTGTTCTGTTTGTTTTGCCATACTCATTACAGGACCCGACCATGAACCAGAACGACCGCTTTGACCCCGAAGACCATCCGGAACTGGAACAGACTGATTTCGACCGTATGACGGCCAAGGGCGTCAGCCGTCGTAACTTCCTGCGTGGCGGTGCTGCTGCCATGGGACTGTTCCTGGCCGCCAGCCCGCTGGCTCAGGCTGTAGCCGCTGCAACCCGCTCTGAATCCAGCAAACTGATGGGCTTCAAGGCCGTTGCCGCCAGCACTGCCGATAGCTTTGTCGTGCCCGAAGGCTATGTGGCCAAGCCGCTGATCTCCTGGGGCGACCCGATCATCAAGGGCGCTCCGGCGTTTGATGAATCCGGTACCCAGAATGCCGCGGCCCAGGCCGGCCAGTTCGGTGACAACACCGACGGCATGAGCCTGTTCCCGCTGTCCGAAGACCGCGCGCTGCTGGCCGTTAACAACGAATACACCAACCAGGAATACCTGTTTGCCCACGGTGGCAAGCAGGACCTGACCGCCGATGAAGTGAAGAAATCCCAGGCGGCCCACGGTGTGTCCATCTTCGAAATCCGCCGTAACGCCAAGGGCGAGTGGCAGGTTGATCCGGCCTCCGATTACAACCGCCGTATCACCGCCTACACGCCGATGGACCTGACCGGCCCGGCTGCCGGCCACGCGTTGATGCAGACCGCCGCCGATACCAAGGGCACTCGTGCGCTGGGTACATTCAACAACTGCGCCAACGGCGAAACGCCCTGGGGCACCTACCTCACCTGTGAAGAAAACTTCCACAAGTACTTCGCTTCACCGGAAGATGATTTCGATGTTGAACTGCCGGCACGCGACAAGCGCTACGGCCTGAAATCCGGCAACCGTGATTACCAGTGGTACCGTCACGATGAGCGTTTCGACCTGAGCAAGCACCCGAACGAACCGCACCGTTTCGGCTGGGTGGTCGAGATCGATCCGATGGACCCGAACGCCACGCCGAAAAAACGTACCGCACTGGGCCGTTTCAAGCATGAGAATGCTGCCCTGACCATCGACAACAACGGCCACGTGGTCGTGTACCTGGGCGATGACGAGCGCGGTGAGCACCTGTACAAGTTCGTCTCCAAGGCCAAATACAACGCCAACGACAAGGCCGCCAACCGCGACCTGCTGGAAGAAGGCACCCTGTACGTGGCCCGTTTCAGCGCCAACGATGGCGAGATCAAGGGTCAGGGTGAATGGGTCGAGCTGACCCACGGCAAGAACGGCCTGACCGCTGCCAACGGCTTTGCCGACCAGGCGGAAGTGCTGATCTTCGCCCGTGAAGCCGCCACTCAGGTGGGCGCGACCACCATGGACCGTCCGGAATGGGTGGCCGTACACCCGGACAACAAGGCCGTGTTCTGCACCCTGACCAACAACAAGAACCGTGGCAAGGAAGGCCAGCCGGTGGGCGGCCCCAACCCGCGTGCCAAGAACAACTATGGCCAGATCCTGCGCTGGTGGCCGCACAACGGTGACCACACCGACAGCCGCTTTGACTGGGACCTGTTCGCCATCGCCGGTAACCCGACCGTGGCTGAAGGCCTGTACGCCGGCAGCGATAACATCAATGCCGACAATATGTTCAACAGCCCGGACGGTATCGGTTTCGACAAGACCGGTCGCCTGTGGATCCAGACCGACGGCAAGTACAGCAACGAAGGTGAGTTTGCCGGCATGGGCAACAACCAGATGCTGTGCGCCGACCCGGAAACCGGCGAAATCCGTCGCTTTGCCACCGGCCCCATCGCCTGTGAAATCACCGGCCTGACCTTCTCACCGGACCAGCGCACCGTGTTTATCGGCGTTCAGCACCCGGGTGAGAAAGGCGCGCCGTCGCACTTCCCGGCGGGTGGCAACAGCAAACCGCGTTCCACCATCATGGTGGTACAGCGTGAAGACGGCGGCATCATCGGCGCCTGATTCACCCGCTAAGCGCAAACGGGGGCTGTCCAGTCGGGCCGCCCCCGTTTTGTTTTTCCGGGGCCGACGCCCCCTCTTCCCAACGCCCTTCTTTCCCTTTCTGTTGTGCATTTTCAGATCAGATTCAGTCGCACTGGTGTCTCATGTAATGCATGAAACGCCCCTGTGGGCAGGAGGACTGATATGAACAAGATGACCATCGCGATTGCGACGCTGGCACTGCTGCCAGGTTTTGCCTCTGCGGATGACCTGACAATTGACTCGGCCATTGGTGGCGCCATTGGTGGTGCCCTGGGCGGTGCCGTGGGTGCCGAACTGGGCGGACGTGAAGGCGCTATTGTCGGCTCCGGCATAGGTGCGGCTGTGGGCACCTCCGTGAATACACGCGACCATGATGACGGCCGGGACCGCCGTTACTACGACCGAGATGATCGCCGCTATCATGACGGTTATCGCCGTGAGCGACATAACCACTCCAGCTTCTGCCCACCGGGGCAAGCCAAGAAGGGCCGCTGCTGATTCGGCTTTACATAACTTTACCGCTGGCGAGCAGAGACCTGCGCGGAATTTAAGATTGAATTCAGCTGCACGGGTGTCTTATGGGACTGTACCCCAACGGCCGGACTGGGACGATCGACCGTACAATAACGAGGAGAGTCCTTATGAACAGGTATATTCTGACACTGGTACTGGCCGCCCTGCTGCCTGCCTCTGCAATGGCACGCGATCTGAACGGCGAAGCCATTCTCGGTGCCGCCATTGGCGGTGCTATCGGCAGTGCGGTTGGCTCCGAACTGGGTGGTCGTGATGGTGCAGTGGTCGGCTCAGGGATCGGCGCGGCAGTCGGTGCAGCCATTGGTGCGGAGGGTGATTCAGACCGCCACCGTTATTCAGACCGCTATCGACACTCGGATCGCGACCGCTACCGCCATGATCGCCACCGCCGTGTGCAGGTGATTGAGCGGCATTACTACCCGGAAGGTCGACGTACGATTCTGGTCAAACGCTATGACAAGCCCGACCGACATGGCCACTTTCACAACAAGCACTACAAGAAGCGTTACAAGCAGCACAAGCACTGGCACAAACACGACCGCCACGAGCGCGATCGTCACTGGCGTCATTGACGCTGTCTGAGCAGGTGGAACAGGGCCCGGCTCTCAATTGAAGAGGCCGGGCCTTTTTTATGCCGGTTCGATCCAGATCAGACTGGCCATGCGGCCGGTGCGACCATCACGGCGGTAGGAGAAGAAGTCTTGCTGTTCGGTGAAGGTGCAATGCTCTCCGCCACTGACCGACTGAATACCCGCAGCCTTGAGGCGCTGCTGCGCCAACAGATAGAGATCCGCCAGCCAGCGGTCATCATGAGTCGGTGAGGGTTTGAACGCCGCCTCAGCTTCGGCATCTCGCGCCATAAAGGCGGCACGTACTTCCGGCCCCACTTCAAACGCCAGCGGACCAATCGCCGGCCCGAACCAGGCACATACCTCGGCCGGGTCATCAAAACTGGCCAGGGTCGCTTCCAGCACGCCGTTGAGCAGTCCGCGCCAGCCGGCATGGGCCGCAGCCACCTGACGACCGTCACTGGAGGCGAACAAAACCGGCAGGCAATCGGCGGTCATCACCGTGCAGACCACACCCGGGGTGCGGGTCCAGCAGGCATCGGCCTCTCGCACCCGACCATCGCTGCGTGCTTCCACCACCGCAACGCCATGTACCTGGGTTAGCCATTGCGGCTGAGCGATACCCAGTTCGGCCTGCAGACGCTGTCGATTTTCAGCCACGGCCAGCGGATCATCATCCACATGATCACCCAGGTTGAGGCTGTTCCAGGGGGCGGCACTGACACCGCCCTCACGGGTGGTGCTCAGCGCTTGAATGCCGGGTGCCAGAGGCTGTTGTGGCCGAATCAGTTTCATCATTCAGGCTTCATGGTTCAGGCTTTATAGTTCGTAGTCGTACTCGGCGGCATCCTTCTTCAAGACATCCAGCAATTTCTGCATGTCTTCAGGCAGATCCACTTCCCAGGACACCAGCTCACCGGTTCCCGGGTGCCAGAGTTCCAGCTTTTTGGCATGCAGTGCCTGACGGCGGAAGTTGCGCATTACCTTTTGCATCGTCGGGCTACAGCCCTTGGGCAGACGGAAACGGCCACCGTACATCTGGTCACCGACCAGCGGATAATTGATGTGCGCCATGTGCACACGAATCTGGTGGGTGCGACCGGTTTCCAGTTTGAGACGAATATGGGTGTGGGCACGGAATTTTTCCAGCACCCGGTAATGAGTCACCGCTTCCTTGCCCAGACCGACCACCGCCATTTTCTGTCGGTTCTTGGAATGGCGTCCCAGGGGTTCATCGACGCTGCCGCCACCGGTCATCACACCGTTCACCACCGCCTCGTATTCACGCCCCATACTGCGCTCCTGTAGCTGGGAGACCAGCTCGGTCTGAGCCGCAATGGTCTTGGCCACCACCATCAAGCCGGTGGTGTCCTTGTCCAGACGGTGCACGATACCGGCACGGGGTACCTGATCGATATCCGGGCAGTGATGCAGCAGTGCGTTCATCAGCGTGCCGCTGTCATGACCCGCTGCCGGGTGTACCACCAGGCCGGCCGGCTTGTTGATCACCAGAATGTCGTCATCTTCGTGCACGATATCCAGCGGAATCGCTTCGCCTTCGTGCTCCTCGATACGCGGCAGCTCGGTGCGCACGCTGATCGCTTCGCCACCATTGAGCTTGTCGCGTGGGCGTTTGGCTTCACCATTCACCTTGAGCGTTCCGTCCTTGATCCAGTTCTGGATACGGGAGCGGGAGTAGTCCGGAAAGAGCTGGGCAGCGGCCTGATCCAGGCGCATACCGAACATCTCGGCCGGGACGTGCACATCGAGTTCTAGCAGTTCTGACATCTGTGATTTCTTCGTCGGCGGAGGTTTGGGCATGGGCTCCGGTTATGGTTAAATAGACCGGAATTCTCAGGCCAGTATAACCGAATCAGGCCACTCACGCCGAATCCGGCTCCAGTATCAGGAATCATTAACATGCGACCCTTGAAAGTCCTAGCCACCCTAGTGCTCTTTAGCCTGCTTTCCGCCTGCTCCTGGTTTGGCGGCGACGAGAAGGTGGCTCCGGATGTGCCGGAACAGGAGTTGTACGAAGAGGCGCTGAGTGCGCTGGAATCGCAGAATTACGACCTGGCTGTGGAAAAACTGCAGTTGCTGGAAGCGCGCTACCCGTTCGGTCGTTATTCCGAGCAGGCGCAGCTGGAGCTGATCTACGCCTACTTCCGCAATTACGAGCCAGCCTCCGCCAGTGCCGCGGCCGACCGTTTCATCCGTCTGCACCCGAACCACGACAACATCGATTACGCGTACTACCTGAAAGGTCTGACCGCGTTTGAGCAGGACCGCTCCTTCATTGCCCAGTACCTGCCCATCGATGTCAGCCAGCGCGACCCCGGTGCAGCACTGGATTCCTTTGAAAGCTTCTCCACCCTGCTGACCCGCTACCCGGACAGCGAATACGCGCCGGATGCCCAGAAGCGCATGCAGTTCCTGAAAAACCGTCTGGCTGCCTACGAGGTGCATGTGGCGGCGTACTACATGAAACGTCAGGCCTGGGTGGCGGCAGCCAACCGTGGTCGCTATGTGGTGGAAAACCTGCAGGAAACCCCGGCGGTGCCCGATGCGCTGGCGATCATGGCAGAAGCCTACACCGAACTGGGCATGGACGATCTGGCCAAGAACTCTCTGGACGTACTGCAGCTGAACTTCCCGGACTACAAGATCCGCCCGTTCAAACAACGCAGCGCAACCCTGCTGCAGACCGCCACCTTCGGCCTGCTGGGCGGCGAGCCACCGGCTGAACCGGCCCGACCGATTCCGCTGGCCGACCGTCAGCGTGCGGAAGCTGCCGAAGAAGGCAAGCAGGAAGAGCGTTCCTGGTTCAGCCGTATGACCTTCGGTGTGTTTGACGACGAAGACGAGACGGTACAGAAAACCGATCGCTAAGCTCCGCCATTATTTTGATACTGAAAAGGGCCTGCATCTGCAGGCCCTTTTTTATTGTGCCGGTGTTATCACCGCACCAATAAGAGATAAAAAAGCCCGGACAGGTCCGGGCAAAAAGGCTAGTGAGTAGCCGGCTTAGCTGGGAAAGGCGAAGGATGCACCTTCACGCACACCGGCCGAAGGCCAGCGCTGGGTGATGGTTTTACGCTTGGTGTAAAAGCGCACGGCATCCGGCCCATAAGCGTGCAGATCACCGAACAGGGAACGCTTCCAGCCACCAAAGCTGTGGTAGGCCACCGGGACCGGCAGCGGCACATTGATGCCGACCATGCCCACCTGGATGTTGTCGGAGAAGTAGCGTGCAGCTTCACCGTCTCGGGTGAAGATGCAGGTGCCGTTGCCGTACTCATGATCATCAATCAACGCCATCGCTTCCTGCATGCTGTTTACACGCACCACCTGCAGCACAGGGCCGAAGATCTCTTCCTGATAGCTGGTCATCTCCGGAGTCACACGGTCGATGAGGGTGCCGCCGACAAAGAAACCGCCTTCATGTCCGGCAACCTCGGGGTTACGACCGTCCACCACCAGTGTCGCACCCTGCTCCACCGCACTGGTGATATAGCCATTCACCTTGTCACGGTGGGCACCGGTAATCACCGGACCAAAATCATTGCTGCTGTCGGAGTAAGCACCTACTTTCAGCCCCTGCATGGCCGTCTCCATCTTTTCGATCAGAGCGTCGGCGGCCTGGTCGCCCACGGCAACAGCAACCGACAGTGCCATGCAGCGCTCACCGGATGAGCCGAACGCTGCGCCCAGCAACTGGTTCACCGCGTTATCCATATCCGCATCCGGCATGATGATGGCGTGGTTCTTGGCACCACCCAGCGCCTGACAGCGTTTGCCATGGGCGTTGGCGGTGCTGTAGATATACTCGGCAATCGGGGTGGAACCAACGAAGCTCACCGCCTTGATACGCTCATCGGTGAGCAGCGTATCCACCGCTTCCTTGTCGCCGTTGACCACGTTCAGCACTCCATCCGGCAAGCCTGCTTCCTGCAACAGCTGGGCAATAAACAGTACCGAGCTCGGATCACGTTCGGAGGGCTTGAGCACGAAGCAGTTACCGCACACCAGCGCCATGGGATACATCCACAGCGGCACCATGGCCGGGAAGTTGAACGGCGTGATACCGGCCACCACGCCCAGTGGCTGGAATTCACTCCAGGAATCGATGTCCGGGCCCACGTTCTTGCTGTGTTCACCTTTCAGCAACTGCGGAGCACCACAGGCATATTCCACGTTCTCGATGCCGCGCTGCAGTTCACCGGCAGCGTCATGGGAAATTTTGCCGTGCTCTTCACCGATCATGCGGCAGATCTCTTCGCTGTGCTGCTCCAGCAGTTCCTTGAAGCGGAACATGATACGGGCGCGCTTCAGCGGCGGAGTGTTGCGCCAGGCCGGAAAGGCGGCTTCAGCGGCGGCAATGGCTTCTTCTACCGTATCCTTGCCGGCCAGGGCAACCTGGCGGGTCGCCGCGCCCGTTGCCGGATTGAATACGTCCTGGGTACGCGCCGCGTCACTGCGTACTTCGCCATTAATCAGGTGTCCAACCAGTGCTGTCATGGTGTTTCCTCGTCGTTTCTTATCGTTAAAGTCGGTTAATCAGCGCAGTTCGTGCAGGGTGTCGCCCAGCGCATTGATCAGTCGGTCGATCTCGTCTGCTTCCACTGTAAAGGGCAGGCCCAGCTGGATAGTGTCGCCGCCATAGCGGACATAGAAGCCTTTCTGCCACATCTTCATCGCCACCAGGTAAGGTCGCAGAGCCGGCTCGCCCGGTGCATGCTCCAGCGTGATGCCGCCCGCCAGGCCGTAGTTGCGGATATCCTGCACACAGGGCGCACCTTTCAGGGCATGTAGCGATTCTGCGAACAGCGGCGAGATCTGTTTCACCCGCGGAATCAGCTGGTCGCGCTCCAGCAGATCCAGTGACGCCAGTGCAGCCGCACAGGCCACCGGATGGGCGGAGTAGGTGTAGCCATGCGGCAGCTCGACCATATATTCCGGTCCACCCTGCTCCATAAAGCAGTCGTAGAGTTCGTCTTTCACGATCACCGCGCCCATGGGCACCGCGCCGTTGGTAAGCTGCTTGGCGACGTTCATGATGTCCGGGGTAACGCCGAACTCTTCGGCACCGGTCCAGGACCCCATTCGCCCGAAACCGGTAATGACTTCATCAAAAATAAGCAGAATCTGGTGCTGATCACAGATCTCACGCAGGCGCTGCAGATAACCTTTGGGCGGCGGAATAACCCCGGCAGAACCGGCCATCGGCTCTACAATCACAGCAGCGATGTTGGAGGCATCATGCAGAGCGATCAGCTCCAGCAGCTCATCAGCCTGATCTGCACCATGCTCCGGCATGCCCTGGGTGAAGGCGTTTTCCGCTTTCAGGGTATGACCCAGATGGTCCGCATCCACGGCCTGACCATAGAGCGAACGGTTGGGGCCGATACCGCCAACACTGATGCCGCCGAAGTTAACACCGTGGTAACCCTTGGCACGGCCAATCAACTTGGTTTTGGTCGGCATGCCTTTCTTGCGCCAATAGGCACGGGCGATCTTCAGCGACGTATCCGCAGACTCGGAGCCTGAGCCGGTAAAGAACACGTGGTTCAGGCCTTCGGGGGTCAGCTCCTTGATGCGGTTGGCCAACTCGAACGAAAGTGGGTGCCCGAACTGAAAGGCCGGCGCGTAGTCCAGCGTGTTCAGCTGCTTGGCCACCGCTTCGCTGATTTCAGGGCGGTTATGGCCGGCACCGCAGGTCCAGAGACCGGACAGGCCATCAAAAATCTTGCGACCTTCGCTGTCGGTGTAATAGTTGCCTTCGGCAGCAACGATCATGCGTGGGTTTTGCTTGAATTCACGGTTGGCACTGAAAGGCATCCAGTGCGCATCGAGAAACGCCGGTGTGTATTGGCTCATGGGGCACTCCTGACCGAATCCGGTTCTGTATTGTTATTCTGTGGCGTCGTACAGGGTCTGAGCATCAGGCTGTCGCCACCGGATGTAGACTTTGCAACCCAACATCAGTTAAATAAATCTAAAAACACTAACCCTCAATTAAGTATTTATTTAACTTTGGTGGCTGTATGAAGGGATCGGAGTTCAAGGGACAGCTCAGCGATGTGGACCTGCGCATGCTGAGAATTTTCCGCGCAGTGGTTGAATCCGGCGGTTTTTCTGCCGCCGAGGTCGAGCTGAATATCAGCCGTGCAGCGATCAGTATCGCCATGGCGGATCTGGAAGTGCGAATGGGATTCAAGCTGTGTCAGCGCGGGCGTTCCGGCTTTTCACTGACCGATGAAGGCCGTCAGGTATACGAGTTTACCCTGCAGCTTCTCACTTCACTGGAGGAGTTCAAAACCCAGGTCAACTCGCTGCATGCCCACCTCAAGGGCGAGCTGAACATCGGCATTACCGACAATCTGGTGACCATGCCACGCATGCATATCACCCACGCCCTGTCCCATCTGAAGAAGATTGGCCCGGATGTGAATATCAATATTCGCATGAGTCCACCCAACGAGATCGAGCTGGCCGTTCTGGACGGCCGCCTGCACGTGGGCATGGTGCCGCACCATCGCGCACTGGCAGGCCTGAACTACCTGCCGCTCTACGACGAAACCTCATACCTGTACTGCAGCAATGAGCACCCCTTGTTTCATAGCGCGAATGTCAGCATTGAGCAGCTGGCGAATTGGGACGCCGTGGTACCTGCCTATGCGCAGAGTGCGGAGATCAAACGCCACTACCAGGTGCTCAACGGTACCGCGACGGCGACTGACCGCGAAGGCGTGGCTTTCCTGATCATGACCGGCGCCTATATCGGCTTTCTGCCCGAGCATTTTGCGGCCCGCTGGGTCAGTGAGAAACGTATGCGTGCCCTGGCCCCTGAAGACCTGCATTACATCACGCCATTCGCCGCCATTTCACGCAAAGGCGCCCGCCCCAACCTGGTTTTGGAGACCTATCTGGACACCCTGGGCCGCATTCAGTCCGAGGCAACTTAAAAGGTAAGCAAACGCTTATCTTTAAATAAACAAATAGGAATTTAATTAACAAATTGTGACCCGCAGACTGCTTCAACACCCTCGGCACAGGCACTGCTTTTCAGAGGGTGTGATGACCACACATAACAACAACACTGGGGGTCACAATGACTATCAAGCCCAAGCTTTCCGCGCTTTTTAAATCCTGCACCCTGGCAGCCGCCGTCAGCCTGCCACTGGCCTCAAACGCACAGGCCGATGACAGCTTCATCCTGGCGCAGGCCATGAATACCGATCACATTTTCCACGCCACTTCCGAACAATTTATCACCGAGCTGGACGCCCAAAACCCGGATTATGATGTTGAGTATCACCCCGGTGGAGACCTGGGTGACTGGACCTCCCTGTTCGAGCAAACCATGCAGGGCGCCATTCCGATGACAATCACCTATGGTGCCTCAGAGTTCGACCCGCGTCTTGACCTGACCTGGCTGGGGTATGTTGTGGACAGCTGGGAAAAAGCACGCGAAGTGTATGGCCCCGGCGGCCCCATGGTCGATGTGTACAACCAGATTCTGGAAGAGAATGACCTGGTGTCACTGGGTATTATCCCGGCCGGATTTGGCTCCATTACCATCCGCAAGGGTGTCGGCAAGGTGCCGACCAACTTCCCCGAAGATGCCAAGGGCATCAAAATGCGAGTCGTGCCGACCCCGCTCGCCGTCGAACGCTTTAACAACCTGGGCTTCAGCGCAGTCCCTATGCCGTTCTCTGAACTGTACACCGCACTGCAGCTGGGCACCGTCGACGGTCGTGCCTTTGGTCCTGCAGTTGAGATCTGGCAGATGCGTGATGTACTGGAAAGCTACGTGCTGACCCGCGACTATTTCGAGCACGCCTTCTGGCTGGTCAACAAGGACTGGTGGGATGATCTGCCGGAGCAGGAGCGCAAGGATATCCGGGCAGCCGCGGATGCCACACTGAATGTGGTCTGGGACAAGGCCCGCACCATTGATGAAGAGTACCTGGCCAAGGTTCGTGAACACGGTATTGATGTCGTTGAACTGACGCCGACCCAGCTGCAGAAAGCCAAGGACAGCCTCTACGCCAACGAATGGCCCTACATGGAAGATGTCGTCGGAACCGACATCATGGACATGATGCGCAAGATTGCCGCCATCAACTGATCTGTCCCTGTGTTAAGGCTGCCACGATCCTGTGGCAGCCAGTGCTCTTCGGGAGGCTACCCCCCATGCAACAATCTTCATCTGCCATGACGGCATCCGCCGATGTGGAGGTGGTGTCGGTCAAACTCAACACCTTCACCCACCTGCTGCTGAGCAGCTATAAATTCCTCATGTTTGTGGCCGGCTTCGGGCTGGCGGGCCTGATGTTTGCTCAGGTCATCATGCGTTACTTCCTGGACTCACCCTTTGCCGGTATTGAAGAACTGGCGATCCTGCTGGGCGTCTGGGTCTATTTTCTGGGGATGGGCTATGCCAGCCTGACCCGTGAACATATCTCCGGCGGCATCGTCTCGCTGCTGGTGAAAGATCCCTGGAAGCTTAAGCTGATCGAGCTGGCCAGTTTGGTCGTTTGCCTGATTGCCGCATTAATCTTTGGCTACTTTGCCTGCAAGTACGCATTTTTCGTGATTGAAAAAGGACGCAGCAGTATCTATCTGCGCTGGCCGAAAGGCTTCTGGAGCGCCAGCATGATTGTTGGCTTCAGCATGATGACCATCTGTTTCCTGACTCAGGCTGCTCGTACATGGCGTGAATTGCGTCATCTGGACCACCAAACCTCGGGAGGTCCCAAAGGATGACTCTTTTTCTGATAGCCATGGCCGTGATTGTGGTGCTGCTGCTGGCCCAAGTACCCGTCGCCTTTTCATTTGGCATCGGCGCTCTGCTGTTTGCTTTCCTCACCGATAACAACATCTCCTTCCTGATTCCCCACGGTTTTAAAACCGCCAGTGGTTTCGCCCTTCTGGCTCTGCCACTGTTTATCTATGCCGGAATCCTGATGGCCGAAGGCGGTATTTCGGAGCGCTTGCTGAACTTCGTTAACTCCATTGTCGGCCGTATCAAGGGCGGCCTCGGTGCCGTCACCGTTCTTACCTGCGCCCTGTTCGGCGCCATTTCAGGCAGCTCATCAGCCGCTATTGCGGCCATTGGCCAGGTGATGATTCCGCGCATGGTTCGAGAAGGCTACCCGGCCGGGCATGCCACGGCACTGGTTGCCTGCTCCTCGGTACTGGCCTTGATGATTCCGCCCAGCATTCCGATGATCGTATTTTCCATCACCGGTGGCATTTCCGTGGGTGCGGCGTTCCTGTCGACCATCATCCCGGGCATCCTGCTGACACTGGTGTATTGCGGCCTGAACTTCTGGTTCCTAAAGGACAACGACCAGATCAAGGTAGATGCCCCTCTGCCGCTGGCCGCCGCCACCAAAGGCGTGATGAAATCCGCTGGCAGTGCCGGCTTTGCACTGCTGATGCCGCTGCTGATTCTGGGCGCCATTTACAGTGGTATTGCCACTCCCACCGAGGCTGCAGCCATCGCGGTGCTCTATGCCATTCCGGTTGGTCTGTTCATCTATCGCGGGCTGACGCTGAAGACTTTTGGCAGTGCCACCATCAAGGCGGTCACCATGACCGGCTCCATTATGGCGGTACTGTTTTTCCTGTTCATCATGAGTCGCACCATGATTCTGGAGCAGGTACCCAAGGAACTGGCCGAGTCGCTGCTGCAGATCTCCGATAACAAGTACGTCATCCTCTTTCTGATCAACATCATGTTGCTGCTGATCGGCATGATCGTCGATGACATCTCCGGCAGTGTGCTGGCCGCGGTGATTTTCCTGCCGGTGATTCAGCAACTGGGTATAGACCCGATCCATTTTGCCGCTGTAGTGGGTGTAAACCTGGGGCTGGGTAATGTCTCGCCGCCCTGTGCCCCTATGCTCTATATGGCTGGAGGTGTCAGCAAGCTGTCATTGGATCAGTACCTGAAGCCGACCCTGAAGTTCCTGTTGCTGGGCCACCTGCCCATGGTGCTGCTGGTCACGTTTGTACCCCAGCTCAGCCTGCTGCTGCCGGAACTGGTGATGGACTACACCGCGCTCTAACGAGACCGTTCTGGATAACAAAAAACCCGGCTAAATAGCCGGGTTTATTTATTGCAGAGCAGGCAAGCGCCGGGCGGTCAGATACCGGCCTTCCAGCCTGACGTAATCGGATAGCGGCGGTCACGACCAAAGCCACGCTGGGTCACACGCGGGCCTATCGGTGCCTGGCGGCGCTTGTACTCGTTGATATCGACCAATCGCAGCACCCGGTTCACATCGGCGGGTTCAAAGCCCTCGTCGATGATTGCCTGGGCGGAGTAATCGCGCTCTACGTAGAGCTCCAGAATGCGGTCCAGCACATCGTAGTCCGGCAGGCTATCCTGGTCGGTCTGATCCGGCGCCAGCTCGGCAGAGGGCGGACGGTCGATGACCCGTTGCGGGATCACCGGCGACAGCGTATTGCGGTAGCGCGACAGCTGGTACACCAGAGTTTTGGGAATATCCTTGAGTACATCAAAGCCACCGGCCATGTCACCGTACAGGGTGGAATAGCCGACCGCCATTTCACTCTTGTTGCCGGTGGTCAGCACCAGATAGCCCTTCTTGTTGGAGATTGCCATCAGCAACACGCCACGGCAGCGTGCCTGCAGGTTCTCTTCGGTGGTGTCCGGTGCGTACCCGGCCAGTTGCCCCTGCAGCTGCTGCATGAAGCTGTCGTACAGCGGTTCGATGGAGATTACATCGTAGGCAATACCCAGCGCACGGGCTTCCGCCTCGGCATCTTCCACACTCATGGAGGAGGTATAACGGAACGGCATCATCACCGCTTCGACACGGTCAGCGCCCAGCGCATCCACCGCCACGGCCACACTCAAAGCCGAGTCGATACCGCCGGACAGGCCCAGTACCACGCCCTTGAAGCCATTCTTGTTCACATAATCACGGACACCCATCACCAGCGCCTGATACACACTGGCATCGGCCGTGGGTTCTTCGATGCTGGGCTGCTCGGAGGTCAGCGTACCGGATGCCGGGTCGAAGCAGGCCAGATACAGGCCTTCATCACAATGGGCACCACGGAACAGGGTTTCGCCCTCGGCCGACAGCAGCAGGGAGTTGCCATCAAAGACCAATTCGTCCTGGGCACCGGTCTGGTTCAGGTACACCACGGGTGCACCCACCTGCCGGGCACGCTGTGCTACCACTTCAACACGCTGGGTCGCCTTGCCGATATGATAGGGCGAGGCATTCAGGCTCAGCACCAGATCCACACCCGCGTCCGCAAGTTGCTCGGTGGGAGCGGAGTGCCAGATATCCTCGCAGATGCTCAGACCGATACGTGCGCCCAGATGCTCAAACACGCAGGGCTGATCGCCGGCGACAAAGTAGCGCTGCTCATCAAACACCTGGTAGTTGGGCAGGCACTGCTTGGCATATTCGCAGATCAGCTCACCGTCACGGATCACGCCGGCCATGTTGTAGAGCGCGCCATCACGGTAGCGAGGATAACCCAGCACCAGCGTCACGCCGCTCACTTCCTGCTTGATACGCTCCAGCGCCTGCTCGATACGCAGTTCCAGACTGGGACGCAGCAGCAGGTCTTCTGGCGGGTAACCGCTCAGGGCCAGCTCGGGGAAAAGCACGAGATCTGCCTGGTGGCGATCCCGTGCCTCAAGCGCGGTCTCGATAATACGGCCAGTGTTACCGGGGATATCCCCCACCAGCAGGTTCAACTGGGCCATCAGGACCCGTATCGGTGTGCTCATTGATCTCCTGCGTCTCTCAGCATGCGGTTAAACGTCCAGCAGGAGAGTATGCATCAGGATCGACCACGGGTGAACGCCCCAGCAGCAGATCGGCCATCAAGCGCGTCGATGCCGGCGCCAGCACCAGCCCGTTACGGTAGTGGCCGGTGTTCAAATGCAGGCCCTGCCAGCCCGGTACAGCGCCGATAAAGGGGACACCTTCCGGAGAGCCCGGGCGCAATCCGGCCCAGTGATGTTCCACTTCATAATCAGCCAGTTCCGGCACGATACGGGTAGCGGTGTCGAACAGGCTGCGGCTGGCCTCTTCGGTGGTGGATTTGTCGAAACCGACATGTTCCAGCGTACTGCCCACCAGTACACGGCCATCATTGCGCGGAATCACATAGCGACCTTCCAGCATCACTACGCGGTCAACCACGCCCGGTGCCGCCTTGAACACCATCATCTGGCCACGCACGGGTTCTACCGGCAGGCCCAGGTTCAGCTGCGCCAGCAGTTCGCCACTCCAGGCACCACCGGCCAGAATGGTTTCACCACCCTGATGCTCGCCACGTGTAGTTTTAACACCCAGCACGCGCTCGCCAAAGAGGCTGAAGCCGGTGACTTCACTGTCTTCACACAGGGTAATATTGGGGTGTTTGCGCACGCTTTCACGCAATGCCTGACCCAGACGCGGGTTACGGATACTGGCAACTTCCGGCATCCAGATGGCGGACTCGAACCCCGGCGCCAGATGTTCCTCGGTGCGGTAGATAAAGTCGGCGCCAACCTTGGTCAGCGGGCGGTGGTAGCGGCGTGCCCAATCCAGTGCCACCGCTTCTTCTTCCGGCTTCACATCCAGCATCAGCATGCCTTTCTGGCGCAACTCAGGGTCACAACCGGTTTCGGCCAGCAACTCCTGCGCCAGGTGCACATAGCTGCTCTGGGACCAGAGCGCCAGTGCGGTCACCGCATCCTGATAGCGCCAGGGGTACAAGGGCGAGACGATCCCGCCACCGGCCCAGGACGCCTCGCGCGCACTGGTACCGCGTTCGATCAGTTTAACCTTGGCGCCATCCTGTGCCAGAAAGCGTGCCGTCATCAAACCGATGACGCCAGCACCTACGATTACATAATCAGACATTTCATCCTCTCTTGGCCTGAAGATAGATACTCACCAGCACAGCCCGGCGTCTCAACTGCCTGCGGAGGCAGTACGAATGCGGCCCAACAACGATACAACTACAAGGCGTGAATACGAGCTGCCGGTCGTGGAAATGGTGAAGGTCCCGTTGGAGCCTCCCAGTGCAGAGCCATCCGGCTGATACACCATCGAGTCACCCCGGTTCCAAATTATGTGCACAGGCTCGGCAAAAGTGGCAACGTAAAACACTGTTTCCTGCATCCCCACTTGTCTGTTCTGATCCAGATCAACAAATGCCAGTGCGCCCTTCCAGGCGGCCTGACCCGAACGCTGAGTGCCGGCGCATTGCGTACCATTCTGGCTACGGCAAAGTGTGACACGCTGGTTACGGCTCAAGGCGGTGGAGCGTGCCAATCGCAGCAGCTGAACGATGTCGTCCTGGGCAGCGCTTTGGCGGCTGGTGTGCAGTAACGATGAGAAACTGCCCGGTGCAATACCGATGACGATGGCCAGTACGGCCACGGCAATCATCAGCTCCACCAGACTCAGCCCCTGCTGTCGTGCGGGGGCAGATACTGAGCAGGCGTTCATGACGCATCCCTGTTTCATGAATGGGTGGATTAGTGGTCATTCCTTGACCTCACCCTTAGAGACTGGTCATTTTTTACGCAACCGTCAAGCGGCTTCGACCGCCTTGACGTCTACTTCAAAGATCAGGGTTTTGCCGGCCAGCGGATGGTTGAAATCCACGGTGACCTTGTCGTCGTTGAAATCGGTGATCATGCCGGGGAGTTCACCACCGGGTTCCTGGAAGGACACCACCAGCCCCGGCTCCAGCTCCATATCCTTGAACTGGCTGCGCGGCATGATCTGGATATTACTCGGGTTGTGCATGCCAAAACCGCGCTCGGGTGCGATGGTCAGTTCAACATGCTCACCGGTTTTCAGCCCCAGCAATGCCTGTTCAAAACCTTCGGGGATGTTGCCATCACCAAATTCAAAACGGGCCGGCTCGGCATCGAAGTTGCTGTCGATGATCTGGCCGTCTTCCAGCTTGATCGCAAAGTTCAGCGTAATGGCCGTACCCGGCCCGATAGCTACATCTGTCATCTATCTGTTTACCTAGTCTTTTGAGGAGCCTGTACCGGGCCGGAACATGTCCAGCAGCAGCAACAGGGTGCCAAGGGTAATGGCACTGTCCGCAATATTGAATGCCGGGAAGTAGTACCCACCCCAGTGCAGGGAGATGAAATCCACCACATACCCATGCACGGTACGATCAAACAGGTTGCCCAGAGCACCACCCAGCACCAGTGCCAGGCCAATTCCCAAAGCTTTCTGCGCCTTGGGTGTGCGCCACATCCAGTGCAGCAGGAACAGGCTCATGCCCACCGCGATGGCGACAAACAGCCAGCGTTGCCAGCCATCATGCGAGGCCAGGAAGCTGAAGGCAGCACCGGTGTTGTAGAGCAGGGTCAGATCAAATACCGGCAGCAGGGGCACCGGGTCAGCGTAGGTCAGCAGGGTGTCGGCCAGGAACTTGGTTCCCAGGTCCAGCACCAGTACCACCAGGGTCAGCCAGAGCCAGCGCAGGGCGCTGGCTCCAGTCGTGGGGGAAGTGGCGATTGTCATCAGGCAAATTCGCGCTGTTCGCCCTCACCTTCCACATTGGTGACACAGCGGCCGCACAGCTCTTCGTGCTCGCTGTGGCTGCCCACATCTTCGCGGTGGTGCCAGCAACGGCCACACTTGGCGTGCTCAGAGGCAACAACCGCCACCTTCAGGCCTTCCACATCGGTGGCACGGGCATCGCCGGCTTCGGACAGCGGCTTCAGGTTGGCTTCCGATGTGATCAGTACGAAACGCAGTTCGTCGCCCAGACGTGCCAGATCGGCATGCAGATCATCGTCCACATACAATGTGGCTTCGGCAGCCAGGGAGGCTTTCACCAGCTTTTCGTTACGGGCATCTTCCAGGCACTTGTTGACCGCGCCTTTCACCGCCATCACACGCTGCCAGAAGTCGCTGCCGAACGGCTCGTCTTCAGCCAGCTCGAACAGATCCTCGTACCAGGTGGTCAGCAGGATGGAGTCACGGTGCTCGCCCGGCAGTGCCGCGTAGATCTCTTCAGCGGTGAAGCTGAGGATCGGGGCAACCCAGCGCACCAGCGCCTGAGCGATGTGGAACAGTGCGGTCTGGCAGGAACGACGCGCCAGCGAGTCCGGCTTGGTGGTGTACTGACGGTCCTTGATGATATCCAGGTAGAAGCCACCCAGCTCCTGCACGCAGAAGTGGTGAACCTGCTGGTACACATCGAGGAAACGGTAGCTGTCGTAGGCCGCAACGACTTTCTTCTGCAACTGTGCCGCTGCATCCACAGCCCAGCGGTCCAGCGCCAGCATGTCTGCGGCATCGACCATGTGCTCAGCCGGATCAAACCCGTTCAGGTTGGCCAGCAGGAAGCGCGAGGTGTTGCGGATGCGACGGTAGCTGTCGGCTGTGCGCTGCAGGATCTGCTTGGACACGGCCATTTCGCCAGAGTAATCGGTCGATGCCACCCACAGGCGCAGGATGTCGGCACCCAGGCTGTCGGTCACTTCCTGAGGCGCGATTACGTTGCCCAGCGACTTGGACATCTTGTAGCCCTTCTCGTCCACGGTAAAACCGTGGGTCAGCACCTGCTTGTACGGCGCACAGCCATTGATGGCGATGGACGTCTTCAGCGAGGACTGGAACCAGCCGCGGTGCTGGTCGGAACCTTCCAGGTACATGTCCGCCGGGAAGCTCAGACCATCACGCTGACGCAGAACGGCGTGGTGAGTGACACCGGAGTCGAACCAGACATCCAGAGTATCGGTTACCTTGTCGTATTCACCCGCTTCCACGCCCAGCAGTTCGGCAGCATCCAGCTCGAACCAGGCATCGATGCCGCCCTCTTCGATCTTCTCGGCCACCTGCTCGATCAGGGCCGCGGTATTCGGGTGCAGTTCACCGGTCTGCTTGTGGGTGAACACGGTGATCGGCACACCCCAGGTACGCTGACGGGAAACACACCAGTCCGGGCTCTGATCAACCATGGACTCGATACGGTTCTGGCCCCACTCGGGGAACCACTGCACGCCCTTGATGGCATCCATGGCCGAGCTCTTCAGCCCCTTGGCTTCCATGGACACGAACCACTGCGGCGTGGCGCGGTAGATCAGCGGAGTCTTGGTGCGCCAGCAGTGCGGGTAGCTGTGCTGGAAACGCTTCAGGTGAACCAGTTTGCCTTCACGCTCCAGTGCTTCGCACACAGGGCCATCAGCCTTGTACACATGGACACCGGCAAATTCACCCGCCGCATCGGTGTAGGTACCGTTGGCCTGCACCAGGTTCAGGGTGCTCAGGCCATATTCCTGACCCACCACAAAGTCTTCCATACCGTGATCAGGCGCGGTGTGTACGGCACCGGTACCGGCGTCGGTGGTGACGTGATCACCCAGGATCAGCGGCACCTGCTTGTCGTAAACCGGGTGCTTGAGCTGCAGCAGCTCCAGGGCGCTGCCGTTGCAGGTCGCCAGCACGTCGTACTTGTCCACACCCCAGCGCGCCATGATGTCGTCGACCATTTCAGCGGCCAGCACCATGCGGTCAACGCCCTGCTCGGTGTGGGCTTCAACCAGCGCGTAGTCCAGCTCGCCATTCAGGGAGACAGCCTGGTTGGCCGGGATGGTCCAGGGAGTGGTGGTCCAGATCACCACGGAGACCGGCGCTTCACCGGCAGCCGTGTCGAACAGTGCCAGTACCTTGTCCTGATCGACAAAGGTGAAACGCACGTCGATGGCGGTGGAGGTCTTGTCCTGATATTCCACTTCGGCTTCTGCCAGCGCAGACTGACCGACCACGCTCCAGTACACCGGCTTGTAGCCCTTCACCAGGTGACCATTCTCAATGATCTTGCCCAGTGCGCGGACGATGTTGGCTTCGGTGTCGAAGTTCATGGTCAGGTAGGGATTGTCCCAGTCACCCTGGATACCCAGACGGATGAAGTCGGCTTTCTGACCGGCCACCTGCTCGGCGGCGTACTCACGGCACTTCTGACGGAATTCACGGTAAGGCACCTTGTCACCGGCCTTGCCGATCAGTGTTTCGACCTTATGCTCGATGGGCAGACCATGACAGTCCCAGCCCGGCACGTAGGGCGCATCAAAGCCGCTCAGGGTCTTGGACTTGATGATCATGTCCTTGATCACCTTGTTAACCGCATGACCGATATGAATATTGCCGTTGGCGTAGGGAGGGCCGTCGTGCAGGATGAAGCTCTTGCGCCCCTTGCCCTCAGCACGCAGCTGGCCGTAGAGGTCGATCTTGTCCCAGTGCTCCAGCCAGCCCGGCTCACGCTTGGGCAGGTTGCCGCGCATCGGGAAGGCCGTTTCCGGCAGGTTCAGTGTGGCTTTGTAATCGGTCATAACAGGTCGCTTCCTGAGGTCAGTCAGTCTCGAGCCGCCTGGTCAAACCAGGCACGGACATGGTCAATATCGGTTTCGATCTGGGTCTTGAGCGCGTCGATGCCGTCGAAGGCGCGCTCGTCCCGGATGAAGTGGAGAAACTCGACCCGCATCAGGCGGCCATAGATCTCCTCTCCGCTGTAATTCAACAAATGGACTTCCAGCACCGGCTGGCGGCCATTTACCGTGGGCCGCATCCCCACGTTACACACACCTTGAAGTCGCTCGCCACCCAGCAGGGCATGGACGGCAAAGACGCCGCGCAGGGGGCAAGGATAACGGTGCATGCGCACATTGGCGGTCGGCACGCCCAGCTGGCGCCCCAGTTTCTGGCCGTGCATGACGCGGCCGGTGACGGCATAACGCCAGCCCAGCAGACGCTCGGCCAGGACAAAGTCCTTGTTCAGCAGCGCCTGACGAATCCGGGTGCTGCTGACACGGTCGCCGTCCAGCATGAAGGTCGCGGTATGTTCGACACTGAAGCCGTGGCGTTTGCCGGCTTCGATCAGCATGTTGAAATCGCCCTTGCGATCACAACCAAAACGGAAGTCGTCGCCAACCACGAAATGCCGCACCGCCAGGCCTTTCAGCAACAGCTCATCGACAAATTCAGCTGCCGACATCTGGCGCAGGCGGGCATTGAATGTCAGGCACAGGACACGATCTACCCCTTCGGCGGCGAGCAGGCGTACCTTCTCGTCAAAACGCGTCAGGCGCGGTGGCACGCTGTCACCACCGAAGAACTCCCTTGGCTGGGGTTCAAAGATGATTGCAACACTGGGCAATCCCAGTGCAGCCGCCTTCGCTTTCACCTGCGCCAACACCTTGCGGTGGCCCAGGTGTACGCCATCGAAGTTGCCGATCGTCGCTACGCAGCCACGGTGTCGGTCACGCAGATTATGTAAGCCTCGTATCAGTTCCATGCAGTTGCTGAACCAGCGCCAGAATGTGGACTGCGAAGTATACCGTACTCAGCCTGTCACGAGTACCGCTCAGAAAGTGCTCAACCGCGCAAATGACGTGGCCGCAACCCCAGCAACAGCTGCATCAGCACATATGAGCCGCCACCGGCTACAACCAGCAGCGCCATCCACTGCACTCGCACCCATAGTCCCGCCTGCAGCCAGTCACCCAACTGGGATTGAATGGCCAACAGGACCGCGACCATCGCACCAGCCGACGCCGACAGGCGTACCAGTGTCATGCCCCAGCCCGGCTGCCAACGGAACACGCCTTCGCGAATCAATCCGTGCAGCAACCAGCCGGCATTCATGAATGCCGACAGCGAGGTCGCCAGCGCCAGCCCGGCATGGGCCAGCGGCCAGATCAGAATAAGGTTGAACACCATATTGGCCAGCATCGCCTTGACGGCAATTCTCACCGGCGTTTTGGTATCCTGACGCGAGAAATACCCCGGCGCCAGCACCTTGATCAGCATGAACGCGAGCAGGCCAAAGGCATAGGCACGCAGACTCAGCGCCGCCATCTGCACATCGAAGTCGGTCATCTCGCCGTAGTGGAACAGGGTCGCAATCAAGGGCTCCGCCAGTACCGCCAGCGCCAGCGCCGCCGGCAGACCAATCAGCAGCACCATTCGCATGGCCCAGTCCAGCGTACGGGCAAAGCGCTCCGGGTCCTTGCCGGCATGGTTACGCGACAGGCTGGGCAGGATCACCGTGGCGATGGCAATCCCGAATACCCCCAGTGGCAACTCGGACAACCGGTCTGAGTAGTACAGCCAGGACACACTGCCGGTCTGCAGGAAGGAGGCCAGCACCGTATCCAGCAACAGATTGATCTGCGCCACCGACACACCGAACAGCGCCGGCAGCATCAGCTTGAGAATGCGGCGCACACCCTCGTCCTTGAATCCGGATTTGGGGATTGGCATCAGTTTCATGCGCGCCAAAAACGGCAACTGGAACAGCAACTGTACCGTACCGGCCATCAATACCCCCCAGGCCAGCGCCATGATCGGCGTTTCCAGCAGCGGACTGAGCAGCACCGCAGAGCCGATCAGACAGAGGTTGAGCAATACCGGCGTAAAGGCAGGAACGGCAAAGCGGCCGTAGCTGTTGAGAATGGCGCCACAAAAGGCCGTCAGCGAGATCAACAGCAGATAGGGGAAGGTGATTCTCAGCATGTCCGAGGCCAGCGCGAACTTCTCACTGTCTTGCATGTAGAAGCCGGGCGCAAACAGCGCCGCCAGCACCGGTGCACCCAATACGGCTATCAGGGTGATCAGAATGAGCACTGAGCCCAACGCACCGGACACCCGGTGCACCAGTTCCTGCACGGCCGCCAGATCCCGCTGGGTGCGATACTCGGACAACACCGGCACAAACGCCTGTGAGAACGCACCCTCGGCAAAGAGGCGGCGCAGGAAGTTGGGAATCTTGAAGGCGACAAAAAAGGCGTCGGCACTGCCACTGGCACCAAAGTAGCCGGCAATAACCACATCGCGCACCAGCCCCAGCACTCGCGATATCAGGGTCATGATGCCAACCATCGCGCTGGAACGGAGCAGGCCGCCCCCTTCCGTTTTTTGCTCTTCTGCCACTAGGCCTCCCCGACCGCCTTCCGTAAAATGTGCGCAGATCATATCCCTGTTTACTAAACAGACAAAACTCAGCGTGATAACTGGTCATTTAGTTGACATTCTGGCGGCTGGCATGAATAATGTCGCGTCTAATTTTCGGCACTCCATCGCCGTTTCTGATCAACTAATTACCTAAAGGAGCCGGATCGTGGCTAATTCCGCAGGATCCAAAAAACGCGCTCGTCAGGCGGAGAAGCGTCGTCAGCACAACGCTAGCCTGCGCTCCATGGCGCGCACGTACATGAAAAAAGTTTTCGCTGCTATCGATAGCGGTGACCAGGCTGCAGCTCAGGAAGCATTCAAGGCCGCTCAGCCGGTACTGGATAGCTCTGTGAACAAAGGCATCTTCCACAAGAACAAGATCGCCCGCACCAAGAGCCGTCTGAACGCCCGCATCAAAGCGATGGCATAAGCCGCTCAGGCAAGCATAAAAAAACCGGCATCTGCCGGTTTTTTTGTGTCTGTCGTTTGCCGAGGGCGAATCAGGCCAGGATAAGATTATCCCGGTGCACCAACTCTTCCTCTCCCATAAAGCCCAACTGTTCTTCAATCACGCTACTGGGGCGACCTATGATTTTGTCGGCGTCCACGGCACCATAGTTGGCCAGACCACGGGCTATCACACGCCCGGATTCATCCATCATGATCACCATCTCGCCACGGGAGAAGTCACCGCTGACCGAACGCACACCGGCCGGCAGCAAGCTCTTGCCACCTTCCACCAGTGCTTTAACTGCACCGGCATCCAGCACCAGCGTGCCACGTGCCTGCAAATGACCGGCAATCCACTGCTTGCGTGCCGCCATGGGTTCACGCTCGGGTAACAACAGGGTGCCGACCTGCTCGGCTGAATGCAGCTTCAGCAACACATCCGGCTCACGCCCGCTGGCAATCACCGTGACCGCACCGGAGCGCGCCGCCAGTTTGGCCGCCCGCACCTTGGTTGCCATACCGCCACGCCCCAGCTTGCCACCACCACCAGCCATGGCATCCAGACGCTCTTCGCCCGCCATGGCTTCGGTGATCAGTTCAGCATCAGGGTTATTGCGTGGGTCGGCCGTGTAGAGGCCATTCTGATCGGTCAGCAGAATCAGCGCATCCGCTTCCACCGCGTTGGCGACCAGCGCACCCAGGGTGTCATTGTCACCGAAACGGATTTCACTGGTGACCACGGTGTCATTCTCGTTGACCACCGCCACCACACCCATTTCGATCAGGGTACGCAGGGTTGAACGCGCATTGAGATAACGCTTGCGGTTGGACATGTCGTCATGGGTCAACAGCACCTGAGCGGTGTGCATGCCATGACGACGGAAGTTGGCTTCATAGGCCTGTACCAGCCCCATCTGACCGACAGCGGCGGCGGCCTGCAGGCGGTAGATCTCACGCGGTCGCTCGGACCAGCCAAGCCGGGTCATGCCCTCGGCCACTGAACCCGAGGAGACGAGGATCACCTCGACCCCGCGACGGGTCAGCTCTACCAACTGGTCAACCCAGCCGGCAATTGCGTTCTGGTCGAGCCCCTGACCATCATTGGTCAACAGCGCACTACCAATCTTCACCACCCAGCGCCCAGGCTGGGCCAAGCCCTTGCGTCCCGCTGTCACTTGTTACACTCCGTCAGCGCACATACTCCACTTCGATGTCGTAATCATCGTCATCGAAGTCATCATCATCCAGATCATCTTCCGCTTCGCGTCGCGCCCGCATTTCCGCTTTCAGACGACGCAGATTCTCACGCGCCTCTTCATCGATAATACCGCGGATGCGACGCTCCTCTTCCAGCAGCTCCGGTTCTTCCGCCACCGCTTCGGCACGGGCATCCAGATACTCCTGCAAATCATGCACCAGCGGCGTCAAACCGCTCTTGTTCAGCGCCGAGATGCGGTACAGCGGGCCTTCCCAGCCCAGTGCATCAACCACGGCCTGACACGCCTCTTCCTGCTCTTCTTCCGGCAGCAGGTCCAGCTTGTTCAGCAGCAGCCAGCGCGGCTGCTCGGCCAGCGTAGGGCTGAATTTTTCCAGCTCTCGAACAGCCGTCAGCGCGGCTTCCGCCGGGGTTTGCTCATCCCAGGGCGCCATATCCACCAGGTGCAGCAACACGCGGTTACGGGCAAGATGCTTGAGGAAGCGAATACCCAAACCGGCACCCTCGGCCGCGCCTTCGATGATACCCGGAATATCGGCCACCACGAAGCTGCGGTGCGCTTCGGTACGCACAACACCCAGATTAGGTACCAGCGTGGTGAACGGGTAGTCCGCCACTTTCGGACGAGCGGCCGAGATGGAACGGATCAGGGTCGACTTGCCCGCATTGGGTAGACCCAGCAAACCGACATCCGCCAGCACCTTCAGCTCAAGCCGCAGCTGACGCAATTCACCTTCGCTGCCTTTGGTGGTCTGGCGCGGGGTACGGTTCACACTGCTCTTGAAGCGCGTGTTACCCAGACCATGCCAGCCGCCCTGGGCGATTTTCTCGCGCTGACCCACATGAGTCAGGTCCGCCAGCACCTCGTTGGTATCCACGTCGACAACCGTGGTACCCACCGGCAGTTTCAGCACCAGATCTTCACCCTTGGAACCGGTACAGTTACGACCACTGCCCGCTTCACCGCTTTCCGCCTTGAAGCGACGGGTAAAGCGATAATCGATCAGCGTGTTAAGCGACTCATCCGCTTCTACAAATACAGAACCGCCATCACCACCATCGCCACCGTCCGGGCCGCCTTTGGGGATGTATTTCTCGCGCCGGAAGCTAAGGCACCCGTTGCCCCCCTTGCCGGCTTCCACCGTAATGGTTGCCTCATCGACAAATTTCATCGCTACCTCCAACACTTAAAATACATAACCCCTGGCACAGTATACCTCGGGGGAGCGAACCCGGCGTCAATGACACCGGGCTCATAACGAAAAAAGCTCCGCCTGGGCGGAGCTTTTTGATACAGCGTGCAAATGCCTTAGGCAGGTACGACGCTGATGAATTTACGGTTGTGAGGACCTTTGGTCTCGAACTTGACCACGCCATCCGCTTTAGCGAACAGAGTGTGGTCTTTACCCAGACCTACGTTCTCACCAGCGTGGAACTTGGTGCCACGCTGACGCATCAGGATGTTGCCAGCAGTAACAGCCTGACCACCAAAACGCTTAACGCCGAGGCGTTTCGATTCTGAGTCGCGTCCGTTACGCGTTGAACCACCAGCCTTCTTATGAGCCATTCTTCAATCTCCTAAGTTCGGTTAATCAGGCACTGATACCAGTGATTTTCACTTCAGTGAACCACTGACGGTGACCCTGACGCTTCATGTGGTGCTTACGACGACGGAACTTGATGATGTTGACCTTTTCGCCGCGGCCGTGACCAACAACTTCTGCAGCCACTTTGGCACCATCTACAACCGGCGCACCAACTTTGATGTCGTCGCCATTGCCGACCAGCAGCACACGATCGAATTCAATGCTGGAACCAGCGTCAGCAGTCAATTTCTCCAGTTTCAGAGTCTGACCTTCCTGCACACGGTACTGTTTACCGCCGCTTACGATTACTGCGAACATGCTTTTCTCCAAGATTTAACCTGCCCGGCTACTGGATACGAAACCTACTTCTAATGGCCGAAACCGCGGTGGATTCTGGCACCCTATGGTAGGGAGCGTCGATGGACAGGTTTAAGGCGCGAAATTGTACTGCAAACACCACCTCCCCGCAACCGGCCAGGTGACTTTATGCTGCCGTAATAACGGGCCTTCCACGGGGCTGACTTGACACCCCAGACCCTGCCGCCTAGCATGCGGCGGGTGTTCAGTCCACATACAGAACCCGTCCATGCAGCCACACCAGCTAAACTCGGCCATTGAGCCACAGTTCGATGCCGTAACCGATTACATTCTCAACCATCTGGGCTCCAACGTGCCTCTGGTGGAGAAAATAGGCCATCATATTGTTGCCGGCGGCGGCAAGCGCCTGCGCCCTCTGCTGGTTCTGCTCAGTGCCAACGCCTGCGGTTACAAGGGCGAACAGCATATTCCACTGGCCGCGGTGATTGAATTTATCCACACCGCGACTCTGCTGCACGACGATGTGGTGGACAACTCTGAACTGCGCCGTGGCAACGCGACCGCCAATGCCAAGTGGGGCAATGCCCCCAGCGTACTGGTCGGCGACTTCCTCTATTCCCGCTCCTTCCAGATGATGGTGGATATCGGCCGCATGGAAATCATGCAGGTAATCTCCAACGCCACCACCGTGATCGCAGAAGGCGAAGTCCTGCAGCTGCTGAACCAGCGCAACCCGGACACCAGCGAAGATTCCTACATGCAGGTGATTCTGGGCAAGACCGCCATGCTGTTCGAGGCGGCAACCGAAGTGGGCGCCATCCTGGCGGATGCCCCTGCCGAAGAACGTGAAGCCCTGCGTCTGTATGGCCGTCATCTGGGTATCGCCTTCCAGATTGTGGACGACCTGCTGGATTACCTGTCCGACAGCGACACCATGGGCAAGAACGTGGGTGATGATCTGGCCGAGGGTAAAGCCACTCTACCGCTGATCTATGCCATGCGCGTTGGCAGCGAAGATGATCGCAAACTGATTCGTCGCGCCATCCGCGAAGGCGGCCTGGACGATCTGGAGCCGGTTCTGGAGATTGTTCAGCGCACCGGCGCCATCGACTATACCCGTCATCAGGCTCGCGCCGAACTGGATAAGGCGGTCAGCGCTCTTGATGCACTGCCGGCTACCTCCTTCCGTGACACCCTGATCACACTGACCGAACAGGCACTGGATCGCACCCAGTAAGCCTGCTTTACGAGCGGGGTGCAGCGATCTGCTGGCCCCGTCTGAACCTGCCTGCCCACTCGCTGTCCTATCCGTTAACAGCATCAATTTTTCCCGACCGCGTCCTCAGGGACCAGAAACGCCCGGTATCCCGTACAGCGAATGAGCAAAATACATGACGCAGCTCGTGCCTGAAGGGGTGCAAACCGGTATAATCTCGGAAATATTGATGAAATGCCTCTGGAATAACGGTTTCTTATGACACGACCTTCTTCATTTGAACGCGAGCAACTGCTGCAGTGCGGCCACGGCGAAATGTTTGGCCCCGGCAACGCACAGCTGCCGATTGGCAACATGCTGATGCTTGATCGTATCCTTGAGATCAACACAGACGGCGGTGAGTACGGTAAGGGCGAAATCATTGCCGAACTGGATATCCGTCCGGACCTCTGGTTCTTCGAATGCCACTTCCCGGGCGACCCGGTGATGCCTGGCTGCCTGGGCCTGGATGCCATGTGGCAGCTGGTTGGTTTTTTCCTGGGCTGGCGTGGCAATGAAGGCCGCGGTCGTGCACTGGGCTCCGGCGAGGTGAAGTTCACCGGCCAGGTACTGCCTGAAGCCAAGAAAGTGACCTACCATATCCAGCTGAAGCGTGTTATCGAGCGCAAGCTGGTAATGGGTATCGCTGATGGTACCGTGGCCGTGGATGGCCGTGTCATCTACACCGCAAAGGATCTGCGTGTGGGTCTGTTCAAACAGACTGATAACTTCTGATGCAGGGCCTGCTGCGAGCGGGCCCCGTCTGACTACCTTATAATAAGACTGATAGTTCTGAACGAGTTGAAGAGAGGCTACACATGCGACGCGTCGTAGTGACCGGTATGGGAATCGTTTCCTGCCTGGGTAATGACCAGGAAACCGTCCTGGAATCACTGAAACTGGGCCGTTCCGGCATCAAGTTCCAGCCGGAATACAAAGAGCTGGGCTTCCGCAGTCAGGTAGCGGGCAGCATCGATATCGATCTGGACAGCCTGATTGACCGCAAGCTGCGCCGTTTCATGGGCAACGCTTCTGCCTACGCCTACCTGGCGATGAAGCAGGCCATCGAAGATTCCGGCCTGAGTGAAGACCAGGTATCCAATGTACGCACTGGCCTGATCGCGGGCTCCGGTGGCGCTTCGTCTGCCGATATCGTGGAAACCGCCGATATCCTGCGCAGCAAGGGCGTGCGCCGCGTCGGTCCTTACCGCGTGACTCGTACCATGGGCTCTACCGTGTCTGCCTGTCTGGCCACTCCGTTCAAGATCAAGGGCGTGAACTACTCCATTACGTCTGCCTGTGCCACCAGCGCACACTGCATCGGTAACGCCATGGAGCAGATTCAGCTGGGTAAACAGGACGTAATTTTTGCCGGTGGCGGTGAAGAACTGCACTGGTCCCTGAGCGTCATGTTCGATGCCATGGGCGCCCTGTCCAGCAAGTACAACGAAACACCGGAAAAAGCCTCCCGCGCCTACGACGCCAACCGTGATGGCTTCGTCATAGCAGGTGGTGCCGGCATGCTGGTACTGGAAGACCTGGAACACGCCAAGGCCCGTGGTGCCAAGATCTACGCCGAGCTGGTAGGCTACGGCGCCACTTCCGACGGCTACGACATGGTTGCCCCGTCCGGTGAAGGCGCCATCCGCTGCATGCAGCAGGCCATGAGCACTGTTGACGGCGACATCGACTACATCAACTCCCATGGCACCTCCACTCCGGCCGGTGATATCCAGGAGCTGAAAGCGATGAAGCAGACCTTCGGTGATGACATGCCGCCGGTCAGCTCTACCAAATCCCTGACAGGCCACTCTCTGGGCGCCACTGGTGTACAGGAAGCGATCTACTCGATCCTGATGCAGCAGAACAACTTCATCTGTGCATCTGCCAACATCGAAGAGCTGGACCCGGAAGCCGAAGGCATGCCGGTTGTCACCGAACGCAAGGATGGCGTAGACCTCAAGCGCGTCATGTCCAACAGCTTCGGCTTCGGCGGCACCAACTCCACTCTGGTGTTCGAGAAGTTTGAAGGCTAAACGCGATGCTTGCATGACCGGCTCTGCCGGTCAGACATAAAAAAACCGCTCAGTGAGCGGTTTTTTTATGTCTGAACAAAACAGATCTAATCGAGACTGCCCTGCTGCTTCATCGTCGCTTCCAGCCAGGCAGTACTTTCACTGTGGACCTCATCGACCGTACGCCCCTTAGTCGCAATCGCCGGCCCAACCGCCACTTCAACCGTGCCCGGATACTTGATGAAGGACTTGCCGGGCCAATACAGGCCGGCATTATGGGCCACCGGCACAATCGGCACTTCACTGCTCACCGCCAGCATGGCGCCGCCCTTGTTCAGCTTGCCCAGTTTACCTACCGGCAGTCGCGTCCCCTGCGGGAAGATCAACAAGGGAATACCCTCCGCCAGACGGGCCTTGCCCTGTTCCAGCAACTGCTTGAGTGCACCGCGGCGCTTGCTACGATCCAATGCAATCGGCTTCAACAGCGCCAGCGCCCAGCCAAACAGGGGAATACGCAGCAGCTCACGCTTGAGCACCACCGCCTGTGGGCGAACCAGCAGCTGAAAGTAGAGGGTTTCCCACTCGCTCTGATGGTTGGCAATCACCACATAACTGCCCTCGGCCGGCAAATTTTCGCGTCCGGTGACCCGCACTTTGACCCCACAGCAGATACGCAGCCAGGCGATATAGAAGTAGTTAATCAGGGTCAGAAACTTGAAGCGCGTCCGAAATGGCAGCAGCGGGCCAATGATCAAACAGATCAGCGAGAACACCATGGTGACCGGGTAAAAGCCCGCGTAATAGAGCAGCGAGCGCAGAAACAGCAAGGGTGATGCCTTGGGTGCAGCGTTGGAGGTACTCACATCAACCTCCTGTTACCGGCGGGAAGAAAGCCACTTCATCCTGATCAGACACGGCCACCTGACGATCAACCACCTCCTGATTCAGTGCGCAGATCAGGTCGGGCGCCTGCAGCACCTTATCCCAGGGGACACCACGTTCGGCAGCCAGCCAGTCAACCAGTTCGGCCAGGGTCGACACGCTGGCCGGACAGGCCAGGGTTTCTTCATCCACCCCCAGCTGCTCACGCACGCGGGCAAAATAAATCACTTTCATGCGTTATCCTCACGGCGCCAGTCGCCACTTTTGCCACCGGTTTTTTCCACCAGTTCGATACCACTGATGCGCATGCCCTTGTCCACCGCCTTGCACATGTCATACAGGGTCAGTGCCGCCACGCTCACAGCCGTCAGGGCTTCCATCTCCACGCCGGTCTGGGCACTGAGGCGACAACGCGCCTCAATCGACACCCGGTTCAGCTCCGGCTCCGGCGTGAGCTCAACCTTGACCGAGCTGAGCATAAGCGGGTGGCACAACGGAATCAGATCAGAGGTTTTCTTGGCGGCCTGAATACCGGCAATGCGGGCAACGGCCAACACATCCCCCTTGGGGTGTCCGCCATCCTGAATCAGCGCCAGCGTTTCGGGCTTCATTTCAACCCAGCCGCTGGCCGTGGCTTCACGGACGGTGACAGCCTTTTCGCTGACATCCACCATGCGGGCCTCGCCCTGGGCATTCAAATGGGTAAGCTGACTCATGAAGCCTCCTGCTGTGCCTGATGATAGTTGCGCACCGGATTGGCATACATGGCCTGCAGGAAAGGACGGGCTTCATCGCTCACCGCGTTCATGCGCTGATCAAAGGCCGCCTGCTGTTCCGGTGTCACATTTTCGCCCGCTGCAGCCAGATTGCTTGGGTGCAGACGGTAATTGAGGTAGATCTGGCGGTCGATCTCTTCTGCCAGTGCTTCAGGGGACTCGAACTCGCCCTGCAGGGGTTCACCGAAGCCGACATGCACAGCGCCCTTGTCGCCGGTGATACCCCGCACAATGCTGGCGATGTCTTCAAATTCGGATTTTTCGTAGGCCCCATGCAGGGCAATCGCCGCCAGCTCTTCCGCCTTGAGCGCATCGCAGGGGTCCAGCTCGTAGGAGATCGCCACTGGCACGATATTCAAGCGCCCCACCATTTCCGACAGGCTGCGCTGTTTACGGTGCGACATGTAGAACATCTTCATCAGCGCCGGATCGGTCTGGTCATTACCGTCTTTCGCACGTCCTTCGCGCTGCGCGATCCACACCGAGTGACCATTACAGACACTGTGGTCGATATAGGACGACAACTGCGTCAGTGCCGTCATCATTTCACGTCCCTTGGCCGAGCGGTTGACGATAAAGCTCTTGTTGAGGCGCATCAGGTCAGACACGTAGGGCTTACGCAGCAGGTTGTCCCCAATGGCGATACGCACGGTGGACATACCGCCCTGATGACGCACCCAGTTAACGAACGCCGGGTCCATGGCAATATCCCGGTGATTGGACACAAACAGGTAGGACTCATTGGGGTCCAGGCGCTCCAGCCCCGAGCAGCTCACCCTAGTCGTGGTGCGGGCGATCATTTTTTGCATGTAATCGGCCACCATCATCTGGAAGCCGTGTACATCCTCGATATCACCGACACGCGCGGCCACGGCAATACGCACCATGGGCTTAAGCAGCCAGCCCAGGGGGCCAGAGGCTCGCGGAAACTGATAGCGGGTCAATGCCGAGATGCACTCGTCATCCCGTATCAGACGCTGCAGTACCGCCTCGACTTCATTGTCCCGGTAGGGGCGGATGGACTGAAAAGGGTCTTGGGCCTGTTTGTCTGCGTTCATGCGCGCGCTTAACGTCTCTGACTGGTAAAAGCGCACATTTTACCCTGTTATGCGCCGCTTTGCAGTCCGCCCACCCGAACGAAGTTTGTCGCAATATGATTCAAAACACCTCGCCGGGCCGTTATAGTGCTTGCGTATTGAGCTGCCCCGGACACTCGGCGTCAGCCGCAGGTTCAGGCCACAACACGACCACGATTATAGGGATAGACGCACAAGTGAATACTTACCTCATGCTGAAGCATACCCACCTGACACTGGTGGGCCTGAGCATTACGCTGTTCATGATCAGAGCCCTGTGCATGTATGCCTGGCCGGGTGCGCTCAAGGCGCGCTGGCTCAGAGTTGCCCCGCATGTCATCGACACGCTACTGCTACTGAGTGCCATTGGCCTGATGCTAATTATCTCGCAATATCCGCTGACCCATCACTGGCTCACCGCCAAGGTGGTCGGACTGCTGGCCTATATCGGTTTTGGTACCGTTGCCCTCAAGCGTGGCCGCAACCTGCGCACGCGCAGCCTGGCCCTGCTGGCCGCACTCGCCAGTGTTGGCTATGTGCTGGCCGTCGCCATTACGCGCTCACCCACGCTGGGTCTGTAAGTAATTAAGAAGAGGTATGGCGGGTCTCAGGACTCGCCATAGATTTCGCGAATGACCCGCTGCAGCTCCGAGCGCCAGGGGCGCTGCCGGATACCAAAGGTCGACAGGAGTTTGCGGCACTTGAGTACCGATGAAGCGGGCCGTTCTGCCAATGGGTGCAGATCGGCGGTCGATACCGCCTTAAGCGTTTCCACTTCCAGCTCTTCATACTGACGTACCGCCGCCAGAACCGCCTCACTGAAACCATACCGCGTGGTGATTTCGGCACCACAATAATGGTAGGTGCCCCAGACATCGATACCACAGGTCAGCTGACGCAAAATCGCCAGAATGACCCGGGCCACATCATCGGCAGATGTAGGACAGCCGCGGCGGTCATCAGCTGCTTCGATCTCTTTTTCCTGCCTCGCCTGTTCCAGCATGCGCAACAGGAAGTTGTGCCCCCGTGCGCTGAAAATCCAGCTCACGCGCAGAATCAGGTGCTGCGGCTGCAGTTGGCGTACCTTTTCTTCTCCTTCCCACTTGCTGCGGCCGTAGGTGCCCAGCGGTGCCGGATCATCACCTTCGCTGTAACCACTGGCATAGTGGCCATCGAAGACATAATCGGATGAGAGGTGGAGTAAAGGAATACTCAATGCCGCACAGGCAGTCGCCAGATTGGCAGGGCCATCACGGTTGACGGCAAACGCCTCATCAACCTGGCGCTCGGCCGCATCCACACGGTTGAAACCAGCACAGTTGACCACGTAATCCGGCAGATGCTTTTCCAGCTGCTGACGAACAGCATCCACGGATGTGATATCCATCTGACGACGTGTGAAGCCGATCGGCTCTATACCCGGAGACTTTTCAAGCAGTTCGACCAGTGCATGGCCGACCTGACCGGCGGCCCCGAGGACCAGGACCTTAGCTGAGGTTGTATAAGCGCTGGCTACCATTTGGCTTGAACTCAAACTGACACTGCTGGCAATAAAACGGATGTAAGGTTACTTCGAGCATACCCTATTCATCTGCCCTGCACACCTGCTGCACTGCAAAAAGTTGCCTTTCAGAAACGGAAAAGCCCCTGACAAACATGGGGTTGTGTCACATCACCTGATGTCCTGTGTCGGCATTGAGCCACACACCCAGCTACATATCCCACTCTTTCATGACGATATGGGTTTTCACGCGAACCATCTTGTGGAAACCCTCAATGGCCGCCCGAATTTCGATCAACCGCTCCATGCTGGCCGTTTCCAGATAGATCAGCATATCGGTATCACCACTGATGCCACAGCAGCGTTTCACCTCGGGAAAGGCACGGATTTTATCCACATAGGTTTCGCAGCGGCTCTCGTTGTAGAACAGCTCCAGAAAGGCACGGACTGCAGGAGGCTCATCATCGCTGACATCGGCGTGATAACCACGAATAATGCCTCGCTCTTCCATCTGACGAATCCTGTCACTCACCGCCGTACGTGACAGACTCACCTGCCGAGCAATCGCCGTAACCGCCATGCGGGCATCATTGCGCAACAACGCCAGAATTTGCTGATCGAACTTGTCCAACTGATCGTTCCT
The DNA here is from genome assembly GCF_059179545.1 of Marinobacterium sp. NO-S09. NCBI lineage: Bacteria > Pseudomonadati > Pseudomonadota > Gammaproteobacteria > Oceanospirillales > Oceanospirillaceae > Marinobacterium > Marinobacterium sp. NO-S09. The sequence goes on from NZ_CP168954.1 coordinate 118,090, forward strand.
TATCCCTGAGCACCCTGAATGACTGCCGTTTTGAGCTGCGATAGTCGAGCCTGGCCATCGGCTGCATTATGCCGCGATTTTCCGGCAAAGTGCAGCTCATTGCCGGCGCTCTGACAGCTCCCTCCAGCCGCCGGGGCGCGTAGGCTATGCGCCTCTGACTGAATATCACCCGCTCCCGCAACCTGAACAGGGGAGCCTGTCTGGAATGACTGCCATGAGTCGCTTGAACAGGGAATTAAGCCTGCTGCAGGGCATCGGCCTGCTAACCACCTCTCTCCTGGGCACCGGTATCTTTGTGGTACCGGCGGCGGCCGCAGCAATGGCCGGTGAGGCATCGCTCTGGGCCTGGCCCCTGCTGACACTGCTGGTGCTGCCAGTAGCCTTCACGTTCGCCAAACTGGGACAGCAGTACCCCCATGCCGGCGGTGCGCCCTCACTGATCGGCCGAGCCTTTGGCCTATCCATGGAGCGCAGCGTGGCATTGCTGTTTCTGGCCGTAATCCCCGTGGGGCTGCCGGCAGCGCTGAAAATGACCAGCGGTTTCTGGTACGCCATCGCACCGATCACACCCACCGGTGATATGGCCATCCAGCTGCTGACACTGGGCCTGATGCTGGTGTTGGGACAAAAGCCTGCCCGCGCCTCGGGCCAGGTCCAGACGGCCATTGCCCTGATTATCATCACCACGGTGGCATCCTTCTGGTGGCTTGGCGATCTTACTGACAACACGGCCGATCTCATGCAAATCAGCGGTACCCAGTGGTCCGCCATTCCCGCGGCCCTGGCGCTGATGTTCTGGTGTTTTGTCGGCCTGGAAGCCTTCACCCATATGGGTGAAGAGTTCAAAAACCCCCAACGCGATTTCCCCCTGGCCCTGCTGCTTGGAGTGCTGCTGGCGGGCGCTGTGTACTGGGCCTGCTCCCTCGCTGTGGTCAATTTTGGCACCTATGGTGATCACCAAAGCAACACCACCTCGCTGCCCCAGCTGGTCGCCCTGCTTTGGGGGGAACACTGGCGCTGGCTGGCAGCCGCCATCGGTTACCTGGCCTGCTTCGCATCCATCAATATCTACCTGCAGGGTTTTGCCCGCCTGCTCTGGAGTCTGGCAGATGAAGGCAAACTGCCGGCATCACTGGCACAGCGTAATCGGCATGGCGTCCCGGCTCGCGCCTTCAACCTCGTCGTCTTTGCCTGTGCCATCTGCGCCCTAGCAGGCTGGAGCTGGGGGCTGAGCATCGAAGAGCTGATGCGCTACGCCAACGGTAACTTCATTCTGGTTTACCTGTTAAGCATGGCCGCGGGTTGCGTACTGCTGCGGGGCTGGGCCCGCTGGATGGCCCTGCTGGCAACCCTGCTGTGTGGACTGGTATTGATGCTTCTGGGTGAGCAGATGCTGTATGCACTGGGCGTGCTGGTGTTTTTCCTGCTGAGCGGCCGCATCAATATCTGGCGGCAGGCGCGTATGGTCCGTTGAGCACTAACGAAAAAGCCCCGCAATGCGGGGCTTCTAGCGCGACGTATAGCAACAGCAGGGTTGCTTAGAACGGGATATCGTCGTCGAAGTCGTCAAAGCCCTGTGCCGGCTGCTGCGGGGCCTGAGGCGCCTGCTGCTGCGGCTGCTGAGGAGGCTGCTGGGGCTGGCGACGCGGAGCCTGCTGCTGCGGCTGGCCGTAGCCCATGTCACCGCCCTGGCCATAACCGGCATCACCACCGCCGCCGCCACGGCTATCCAGCATCTGCATTTCGCTGGCAACGATTTCAGTGGTGTAACGATCCTGACCGTCCTGGCCCTGCCATTTACGGGTACGCAATGCACCTTCAACGTAAACCTTGGAACCCTTGCGCAGGTATTCACCGGCAATCTCAGCCAGTCGGTTGAAGAACACAACCCGGTGCCATTCCGTGCGTTCCTGCATCTGACCAGTCTGCTTGTCCTTCCAGCTATCGCTTGTCGCCAGCGTTACGTTGGTGACCGCATTGCCATTAGGCATGTAACGCACCTCGGGGTCGCCCCCCAGGTTGCCGACAAGAATGACCTTGTTAATACCACGCGCCATTTAGTTCTCTCCCGTTTCAGGTGTTCGTCTCTGCAGGCATCCTGCCGCTGGATTCAAACGCCCAGAATAACATACCGTCGGTTGTCATAGTAAGGCTGATTGCCCCCAAACCCGAGAGTCTATAAGTGCGGTTTAGCCCCCGCGACCAAAGCTCTATAATGGTTCTTTTGCCAGCGACAGCGGAGCACTAATGGACAAGATTCTGGTACGGGGTGCACGCACCCACAACCTGAAGAATGTGGACCTCGATATTCCCCGCGACAAACTGATCGTGATCACCGGCCTGTCCGGCTCGGGCAAGTCTTCTCTCGCCTTTGATACGCTCTACGCGGAAGGCCAGAGGCGCTATGTTGAGTCCCTGTCCACCTACGCTCGCCAGTTCCTCTCCATGATGGAAAAGCCCGATGTGGATCACATCGAAGGCCTGTCACCGGCCATTTCCATTGAGCAGAAGTCGACCTCGCATAACCCGCGTTCAACCGTGGGCACCATCACGGAAATCTACGACTACCTGCGTCTGCTGTTTGCCCGTGCCGGTGAGCCTCGCTGCCCGGAGCACGACCTGCCACTCGCAGCGCAAACCATCAGCCAGATGGTTGATCAGGTATTGGCACTGCCTGAAGGCAGCAAGGTAATGCTGCTGGCGCCTGTCATTCAGGGCCGCAAGGGTGAACACCTGCATCTGCTCGACCAGTTACGCAGCCAGGGCTTTGTCCGCGCACGCATCGACGGCCTGGTGGTTGATCTGGATGACGCACCAACACTGGACAAGAACAAGAAACACGACATAGAAGTCGTTGTTGACCGCATCAAGGTACGTGATGACCTGCAGACACGTCTGGCCGAGTCTTTTGAAACAGCACTGGAGCTCACCGACGGCATCGCCCGAGTGATCCCGATGGAAGACGGGCTGGAAGAGATGGTTTTCTCCGCCCGCTTTGCCTGCCCTACCTGTGGTCACAGCATCCAGGAACTGGAGCCGCGCCTGTTCTCGTTCAACAACCCGCACGGCGCCTGTCCTTCCTGCGACGGCCTCGGTGTGAAGCAATACTTTGACCCACGCAAGCTGATCCAGGACCCGACCCTGACCCTGGCACAGGGCGCCATCCGCGGCTGGGACAAGCGCAGTCTGTATTACTTCCAGCAGCTGCAGGCCGTGTCCCAGCACTATGGATTTGATCTGGACACACCATACGAGCAACTGTCGAGCGAACACCAGAGTGTGGTGCTGCATGGTTCCGGCAACGACGATGTCGCTTTCTATTACCGCAATGATCGCGGTGACAAGGTCAAGAAAGAGCACCCCTTTGAAGGCGTGATCAACAACCTTGAACGCCGTTATCGTGAGACGGAATCCGATACCGTTCGTGATGATCTTGCCAAGTATCTCAACATGCATGCATGCCCCAGCTGTGATGGCAGCCGTTTGCGCCGTGATGCACGTCATGTCTTCATTGATCAGCGCACTATCGCCGATGTGGTCCGCATGCCTATTGGCCAGGCACGGGATTATTTTGAACAGCTCACACTGAGCGGCAAACAGGGTGAGATTGCCGAGAAAATCCTGAAGGAGATCCGTGAGCGCCTGACGTTCCTGGTCAATGTGGGACTGGATTACCTGTCCCTGGAACGCAGCGCTGAAACCCTCTCCGGTGGCGAGGCCCAGCGTATCCGCCTGGCCAGCCAGATCGGCGCCGGTCTGGTCGGCGTCATGTATGTGCTCGACGAACCCTCAATCGGCCTCCACCAACGCGATAATGAACGCCTCTTGCACACTCTGGAGCATCTGCGTGACCTGGGTAACACCGTAATTGTGGTTGAGCATGATGAAGATGCCATCCGCATGGCTGACTATCTGATCGACATCGGCCCGGGCGCAGGCGTACACGGCGGGCAGGTGATTGCCGCGGGCACACCGCAGACTATCATGGACACGCCGGACTCGGTTACCGGCCAGTACCTCAGCGGCACACGTGAAATTGCAGTACCACCCGAGCGCAAGCCCAAAGATGCCGAACGCGTACTCAAGCTGACCGGCGCCACCGGCAACAACCTTAAAAACGTGGATCTGGAAATCCCGCTGGGCCTGCTGACCTGCATTACCGGTGTATCAGGATCGGGTAAGTCAACGTTGATCAACAGCACACTCTATCCGGTCACAGCAACGGTGCTGAACCATGCCACTACGCTGGATGCCGCTCCCCATGACGACATTGAAGGGCTGGAACAGCTCGATAAGGTCATTGATATCGACCAGAGCCCGATCGGTCGCACCCCACGTTCAAATCCGGCCACCTACACCGGCATATTCACACCCATTCGTGAACTCTTTGCCGGCACACAGGAGGCCCGCTCGCGTGGCTATAAACCGGGACGTTTCAGCTTTAATGTGAAGGGTGGACGCTGTGAAGCCTGTCAGGGCGATGGCGTGATCAAGGTGGAAATGCACTTCCTGCCAGATGTGTATGTACCCTGTGATGTCTGTAAGGGCAAACGTTACAACCGCGAAACTCTCGATGTCCTCTACAAGGGCAAGAGCATCGATGAGGTGCTGGATATGACTGTCGAGGATGCACGTGAATTCTTTGATGCCATTCCGGCGCTCTCACGTCGACTGCAGACATTGATCGATGTGGGTCTGAGTTATATTCGTCTGGGGCAGGCAGCAACAACGCTGTCAGGCGGTGAAGCCCAGCGTGTCAAACTTGCACGTGAGCTCAGCAAGCGCGATACCGGCAAGACACTCTATATTCTGGACGAGCCGACAACCGGCCTGCACTTTTACGATATCCAGCAACTGCTCAATGTATTGGATCGCTTGCGCGAACACGGCAACACTATCGTGGTCATTGAGCATAACCTGGATGTGATCAAGACAGCCGACTGGATCGTGGATCTTGGGCCTGAGGGCGGCAGTGGTGGCGGTGAAATCATTGCCACCGGCACACCGGAACAGGTCGCCGCCATCGAACAGTCCCATACCGGACGCTTCCTGAAACCCATGCTGTAAACCTGCCGGGAGAGGAGCACGCATCAGCATGCTCCTCTCCATCCCTGCATGGCCTGGCACCTTCCCTGATCTGCAGACACAAAAAAACCCGGGACCTTGCGGCACCGGGTTTTTTGTTAACTGCTGAAAAAATTAATCTTCAGAAGTTTCTTCAACTACAGCCTGACCAGCAGGACGATCAACCAGTTCAACGTAAGCCATCGGGGCTTTGTCGCCAGCACGGTAGCCGCATTTCAGAATGCGAACGTAACCACCAGGACGAGCCGCGTAACGCGGGCCCAGCTCGTTGAACAGTTTACCTACAGCTTCATTGCTGCGGGTACGGGAGAACGCCAGACGACGGTTAGCAACCGAGTCAGTCTTGGCCAGAGTAATCAGCGGCTCAGCAAAACGGCGCAGTTCTTTCGCTTTCGGCAGAGTGGTCTTGATCAGCTCGTGCTCGAACAGAGAGACTGCCATGTTCTTGAACATCGCTTTGCGGTGCGCACTTGTACGATTTAAGTGTCGACCAGATTTACGATGACGCATTTTCTAAATCCTTTGCAACTTAGGGCTGGAAGTCAGACTCAAGACGCGACTTTATCGTCGCCTTTCAGGCTGGCCGGCGGCCAATTTTCCAGGCGCATGCCCAGAGACAGGCCTTTGGATGCCAGCACGTCTTTGATCTCAGTCAGAGACTTCTTGCCCAAGTTAGGAGTCTTCAGCAGTTCTACTTCGGTGCGCTGAATCAGGTCACCAATGTAGTAGATCTGCTCTGCTTTCAGACAGTTCGCGGAACGTACAGTCAGCTCCAGATCGTCAACCGGACGCAGAAGAACAGGATCGATCTCCGGCTCATCCGGCTCAGAACGGGTCTGCTCACCAGCATCTTCCAGGTCTACGAAGACCACCAGCTGCTGCTGCAGAATGGTAGCTGCACGACGGATACACTCTTCGGGATCGATTGTGCCATTAGACTCAATGTCGATCACCAGTTTATCCAGGTCGGTACGCTGTTCCACACGTGCACTTTCAACTGCATAGGACACGCGCAGAACAGGACTGTAGCTGGCATCCAGCTGCAGGCGACCAATGGCACGAGTTTCGTCTTCGTCGCTGGTGCGCGCATCGGCAGGCACGTAGCCACGACCACGCGTTACACGCAGCTGCATGTTAAGCGTAGAACCCGGGTTCAGGTGTGCAATCACGTGGTCGGGGTTAGCAACCTCGACGTCCTGATTCAGCTGGATATCACCAGCGGTCACAGCTCCGGCTTCTGACTTGGAAAGAGTCAGGAGCGCTTCGTCACCGTTATGCAGAGCAACCGCAACACCTTTGAGGTTCAACAGGATCTCAATGACATCCTCCTGAACACCCTCGATGCTGCTGTACTCGTGCAGTACACCTTCAATCTCCACTTCCGAGATAGCACATCCCGGCATGGAGGAGAGCAGGATACGGCGCAGCGCATTGCCCAGAGTGTGGCCGAACCCACGCTCAAGCGGCTCGAGAGTCACTTTAGCGCGAGTCTTGCTGATCTCCTGTACGTCAATGTGACGTGGGTATAGAAACTCGTTTACTGAACGCTGCATAGTTCCACCAGTCAAGAGTTCAAAATTACTTCGAGTAGAGCTCGACGATCAGGTGCTCGTTGATGTCGGCTGACAGATCACTGCGTTCCGGCAGGGCTTTGTAAGTCCCTTCCATCTTCGCAGAGTCAACTTCAACCCACTCAACCGGAGCACGCTGAGCAGCCAGTTCCAGAGCGTGTTTGATACGCAGCTGGTTTTTGGCTTTTTCGCGAACTGCTACTACGTCGCCAGGCTGTACCTGGTAGGAAGGAACATTCACAACCTGACCATTAACAGTGATCTGACGATGGGAAACAACCTGACGTGCTTCGGCACGGGTAGAACCATAACCCATGCGGTATACAACGTTGTCCAGGCGGCCTTCGAGAAGCTGCAGCAGGTTTTCACCTGTTGAGCCCTTACGACGGGCTGCTTCTTTGTAGTAACCACGGAACTGACGTTCCAGGACGCCGTAGATACGACGTACTTTCTGTTTTTCACGCAGCTGCAGACCGTATTCAGACAGGCGACCGCGACGGGCACCGTGAACACCGGGTACTGTTTCTGCTTTGCACTTGCTGTCAAGCGCGCGGACACCACTCTTCAGGAAGAGATCGGTGCCTTCACGACGGGACAGCTTGCACTTAGGTCCAAGATAACGAGCCATATTACCGTCTCCAGATTAAACGCGACGCTTCTTCGGCGGACGACAACCGTTGTGCGGAATCGGTGTCACGTCCGTGATATTTGTGATCTTGTAGCCGCAGCCGTTCAGTGCACGAACTGCAGACTCACGACCCGGTCCCGGGCCCTTCACAAACACGTCGAGGTTTTTCAGACCGTATTCCAGAGCTGCCTGACCGGCACGCTCAGCTGCAACCTGTGCAGCAAACGGTGTGCTCTTACGAGAACCACGGAAGCCTGAACCACCGGAAGTTGCCCAGCTCAGAGCGTTACCCTGGCGATCGGTAATGGTGATGATAGTGTTGTTAAAAGAGGCGTGGATGTGCGCGAGGCCATCCGCTACCTGCTTTTTAACCTTTTTACGAGTGCGATTACCTGGCTTAGCCATATTCGGAAATTCCTATCGCTTACTTACGGATCGGCTTGCGCGGGCCTTTACGGGTGCGCGCATTCGTTTTGCTGCGCTGACCACGTACCGGCAGGTTACGACGGTGACGCAGGCCACGGTAGCAACCGAGGTCCATAAGACGCTTGATGTTCATGTTGACTTCACGGCGCAGATCGCCTTCGACAGTCAACTTGGCAATTTCACCACGAACATTATCGAGCTGCTCTTCAGACAGTTCTGCGATCTTTGTGCTCGGCGCAATGCCGGTAGCTTCACAGATCTGTTTGGCAGTCGTGCGGCCAATCCCGAAAATGTAAGTCAGAGAAATTACCGCATGCTTATTGTCAGGAATATTGACGCCAGCTATACGGGCCATTCAATGTACTCCATATTAAGAGTTCTGGGAGATGCTCACCAGAACCAGTCATTCTTTAGTTCGTGGAAGGCGCGCAATACTACACCCTGATCAAAAATAAATCAAGGCTACGCACCTCCACTCCCGGCCAGCTGTGGATTAACCCTGGCGCTGCTTGTGACGGGGCTCCACTTTGCAGATCACGCGCACGGAACCGTTGCGACGTACGATCTTGCAGTTACGGCAAATCTTTTTAACAGATGCACGTACTTTCATGATCCACCTCATTAGGCTTAGCGCAGCAGTCCTGCGCCGCCTTTAAGATTCGATTTCTTCATCAGTGATTCGTACTGGTGTGACATCAGATGTGACTGCACCTGAGCCATAAAGTCCATCACCACCACCACTACGATCAGCAGCGAGGTGCCACCGAAGTAGAAGGGTACGTTCCACGCTACCACCAGGAACTGGGGCATCAGCGAAACGGCTGTGATATACAGCGCGCCAAACAGAGTCAGACGGCTGAGCACGGTATCAATGTATCGTGCTGACTGATCACCGGGACGGATCCCTGGAATAAAGGCACCTGATTTCTTCAGGTTATCTGCTACGTCACGCGGATTGAAAACAATTGCCGTGTAGAAGTAGCAGAAAAATACAATCGCGGTTGCGAACAGCAGAATGTACAACGGCTGTCCCGGCCCAAGGGCCAGAGCCACATCCTGCAACCATTCCATGCCTTCTGACTGACCAAACCATTGGCCTACAGACGCCGGGAACAGCAGAATACTGGACGCGAAGATCGGCGGAATAACACCCGCCATATTGACCTTCAGCGGCAGATGGCTGGACTGGGCAGCATAGACACGACGGCCCTGCTGACGCTTCGCATAGTTGATGGTAATGCGGCGCTGGCCACGTTCCATAAACACTACAAAGCCCACAGTCGCGATTGCGAGTACCGCAATCGCCAGCAGCGCCAGGATATTCAGGTCACCCTGACGCGCTGCTTCAAAGGACTGACCGATTGCACTGGGCAACCCGGCCACAATACCGGCAAAGATCAGAATAGAGATGCCGTTACCGATGCCATGCTCGGTGATCTGCTCACCCAGCCACATCAGGAATACTGCACCGGCTACCAGAGTCACGACAGCAACAAAATAGAAGCTGAAGTCGGCTGCGAAAGCCACACCCTGGTTGGCCAGGCCAACCGACATACCCAGTGCCTGCAAGGTTGCCAGTATTACCGTGCCATAGCGCGTGTACTGACTGATTTTGCGGCGACCGGCCTCTCCTTCCTTCTTCAACTGCTCCAGTTGCGGGCTCACAACGGTCATCAACTGCATAATGATAGAGGCAGAGATGTAGGGCATGATACCCAGCGCCAGGATCGACATGCGTTCCAGAGCGCCACCCGAAAACATATTGAAGAGACTAAGGATCGTCCCCTGATTCTGATCAAACAGCGCAGCAAGGCGATCCGGGTTGATACCGGGCACGGGGATATGCGCCCCGATCCGGTAAACAATGATCGCCAGCAGAACAAATCTGAGTCGAGCCCAAAGCTCTTTCAGACCGCTCTGCATGCCCGCCGGTACTTGTCCTTGCTTAGCCATTTACGCCTCGACTTTTCCGCCAGCAGCTTCGATCGCAGCCTGTGCACCTTTGGTCACTTTAAGACCTTTAACGGTGACTGCTTTTGTGATCTCACCAGACAGAATCACACGTGCAGATTTGATCTCTTCACGAATGATATCAGCCTGTTTCAGCGCGGCCAGGTCAACAGTGTCGACACCAGCAGCTGCCAGTTCGTTCAGACGAACCTCAGCAACGTAACGCGCTTGACGGGAAGTGAAGCCAAACTTCGGCAGACGACGCTGAATCGGCATCTGACCGCCTTCAAAACCCGGTTTTACACTACCGCCAGAACGGGACTTCTGACCCTTGTGGCCACGGCCACAAGTTTTACCCAGACCGGAGCCGATACCACGACCGACACGCTTGGGAGCGTGTTTGGAACCGGCGCCCGGGCGCAGAGAATTCAGACGCATTGGGTGACTCCTCTTATTCGCCTTCTACATTAACCATGTAGTTGACTTTGTTGATCATGCCGCGCACAGCCGGAGTATCTTCCAGCTCAACGGTGTGGCCGATACGACGCAGACCCAGACCTTTAACAGTCTGGATGTGCTTCGGCAGACGACCGATGGTGCTGCGAGTCTGAGTTACCTTGATAGTCTTGGCCATCGTTTAGCTCTCCAGAATCTCTTCAACGGACTTGCCACGCTTGGCCGCAACATCTTCCGGCGCAGACATCTGCTTCAGACCGTTGATGGTTGCACGTACTACGTTTACCGGGTTGGTAGAGCCGTAGCACTTCGCCAGTACGTTGTGGACACCTGCCAGTTCCAGTACCGCACGCATCGCGCCACCGGCGATAACACCAGTACCTTCAGATGCGGGCTGCATGTATACCTTGGAAGCACCGTGACGGGCTTTCACCGGGTACTGCAGAGTGTGGCCGTTCAGCTGTACGCTGATCATGTTACGGCGAGCCTGCTCCATCGCTTTCTGGATAGCAACAGGTACTTCGCGTGCTTTACCGCGACCGAAGCCGACGCGACCGTTACCGTCACCTACGACAGTCAGTGCTGTGAAACCGAAGATTCGACCGCCTTTTACCACTTTGGCGACGCGGTTAACCTGAACCAGCTTCTCTTGCAGTTCACCGTCTTTCTGTTCGTGATTTGCCATAATAGAAACCTTTAGAATTCCAGGCCGCCTTCGCGAGCAGCATCAGCAAGAGCTGCAACACGACCGTGGTATTTAAAACCGGAGCGGTCAAACGCTACCTTGGATACGCCGGCTTCTTTAGCACGGCTGGCGATCAGAGCACCCACTTTCTTGGCTGCTTCGATGTTACCGGTAGCACCTTCACGCAGATCCTTTTCTACTGTGGACGCAGAGGCCAGAACCTGGCTGCCGTCAGCAGAGATAACCTGCGCGTAAATGTGACGCGGAGAGCGATTGACGCACAAACGAACGGCGCCCTGCTCACGCATCTGCATGCGCACACGACGCGCACGACGAACACGAGCTTGTTTCTTAACGTTCATGACCCTGCCTTACTTCTTCTTAGCCTCTTTACGGCGTACATATTCGTCTTCATAACGAACACCCTTACCCTTGTAGGGCTCCGGCGGACGGAATGCGCGAACTTCTGCAGCCACCTGACCTACGCGTTGCTTATCAGCACCACGGATAACAACAGTAGTGTTGTTAGGGGTCTCGGCAGTAACGCCTTCGGGCAGTTCGTAATCGATCGGGTGAGAGAAGCCAAGCGTCAGGTTCAGAACCTTGCCCTTAGCCTGGGCACGATAACCAACACCCAGCAGATTCAGGGTCTTGGAAAAGCCTTCACTTACACCAACCACCATGTTGTTCACCAGCGCACGGGTGGTACCAGTCAGTGCCATAGACTGCTTGGCGCCATCGCGCGGAGCGAAAACCAGCTGACCTTCAGACTGTTCAGCAGTCACAACCGGGTGCAGATCAAGGCTCAATTCGCCCTGCTTGCCCTTAACGGTCAGAGACTGGCCAGCCAGCTTGATCTCAACGCCAGCCGGGACTGCTACGGGTTTCTTCGCAATACGTGACATTGGAATACCTCTTAGAAGACCGTGCAGACCACTTCACCACCGATGCCTGCCTTGCGAGCAGCGCGATCAGTCATGACGCCTTTGCTGGTAGAGATGATGGCGATACCCAGACCATCAGCGACTTTCGGCAGTTCCGATGCGTTCTTGTAGATACGCAGAGACGGACGGCTTACGCGCTTGATCTCTTCGATTACCGGCTTGCCTTCGAAGTACTTCAGCTCGACAGACAGAACCGGCTTGACGTCACCTTCAACGGCGAAGTCAGCGATGTAGCCTTCTTCTTTCAGAACAGCTGCGATGGCAACTTTCTGTTTGGAAGACGGCATGGCAACATGGGCTTTTTCAGCCATGTGGCCGTTGCGGATACGGGTAAACATATCCGCGAGGGTGTCTTGCATACTCATGCTATTAACGTCCTCTTGAGTGCAGCTCGATGCGGTAGCAGTTTCCTGCCCAGACCACCGTGCTTACCATTTGCGAGCCGGATTACCAGCTCGCCTTCTTCAGGCCCGGGACATCGCCACGCATAGCTGCTTCACGCAGCTTGTTGCGGCAAAGTCCGAACTTGCGATATACAGCGTGCGGGCGACCAGTAACCTGGCAACGACGCTGCTTACGCACCGGGCTAGCATCACGCGGCAGCTTCTGCAGCGCGACCTGTGCTTCCCAAACATCATCTTCAGAGCTGTTCGGGCTTGTGATAATTGCCTTGAGTTCAGCACGCTTGGTGGCAAACTTTGCTGCCAGCTTCTCGCGCTTGAGCTCACGCTGAATCATTGAAACCTTAGCCATTATTCAACCCTTCTTATTTCTTGAACGGGAACTGCAGCGCAGCCAGCAGAGCACGACCTTCGTCGTTGTTCTTCGCGGTGGTGGTAATGGTGATATCCAAACCACGCAGCTTGTCGACTTTGTCGTAGTCGATTTCCGGGAAGATGATCTGCTCTTTAACGCCCATGCTGTAGTTACCACGGCCATCGAAAGATTTCGGGTTCAGGCCACGGAAGTCGCGGATACGCGGGATAGAAACGTCTACCAGACGGTCCAGAAATTCCCACATACGTTCGCCACGCAGGGTGACTTTACAACCGATCGGCCAGCCTTCACGTACTTTAAAGCCCGCGATGGATTTGCGTGCTTTGGTAACGATCGGCTTCTGACCAGCGATAGCGGTCATATCAGCAACAGCATTTTCCAGCTGTTTCTTGTCGCCCAGTGCTTCACCAACACCCATGTTCAGGGTTACTTTGGTAACGCGAGGAACGGCCATGACGTTCGGGCAGTTCAGCTCGTCTTTCAGCTGCTGCTTAACTTCGTTTGCGTAAAGCGCTTTCAATCTAGACATTTGCACCAATCTCCTTACTTATCACCAACGATGGTTTCGCCGGTGGACTTGTAGAAGCGGACTTTGGTGCCGTCTTCCAGCAGCTTGAAGCCCACGCGATCACCCTTGCCAGTCTGAGCGTTGAAGATGGCAACGTTAGAAGTAGCGATGGCCGCTTCCTTCTCAACGATTCCACCCTGCTGACCCAGCATAGGGTTCGGCTTCTGGTGCTTCTTGATCATGTTGATGCCGGAAACGATCAGGCGATCGTTCTGCAATACGCGCACAACCTTGCCGCGCTTGCCCTTGTCTTTACCTGCGATAACGATGACTTCATCGTCGCGACGAATCTTACGCATTATTTTACCTTAATCTTTCCTGCTACCCTCTCATGCTCAAAAACGCCAAACCCATTACGGGAGTGGCGTTTTTACAGAATCTGTTATGAAAACAGAGTCTTTACAGCACTTCAGGCGCCAGGGAAATGATCTTCATGAACTTCTCATTACGAAGCTCACGCGTTACTGGGCCGAAGATACGAGTACCGATCGGGGCATCGTTCGCGTTCAGCAGAACCGCAGAGTTAGTATCAAAGCGGATCAGTGAACCGTCCGGACGACGAACACCCTTACGGGTACGTACTACGACAGCCTTAAGAACCTGACCTTTCTTCACCTTGCCACGCGGAATCGCTTCCTTGACAGTCACCTTGATGACATCGCCAACAGAGGCGTAGCGGCGGTGAGAACCACCCAGGACCTTAATACACTGCACTCGCTTGGCGCCGCTGTTGTCAGCAACATCAAGCATCGTTTCAGTCTGAATCATGGTCTACTCCACAAACTGTATAAACCATCACCGCAACCGCCTCAAACAGCCACGGTGAATTGGCGTAATGGAGCAAAGGTGCGTAAGTTTACACCTTTGCTGCACGCTCTTCAATGCGAATCAAAGACCAAGTTTTGGTCTTGGACAGCGGACGGGATTCGGCGATAGTCACCAGGTCACCCATCTGACACTCATTCTTCTCATCGTGAGCATGCAGTTTGGTGGAGCGCTTAACGAATTTACCGTAAATCGGGTGCTTCTCTTTACGCTCAACCAGAACAGTGATGGTTTTATCCATCTTGTCACTGACGACCTTACCGGTCACAGTCCGAGTACGTTTTTCCGCGCTCATTTAGCCACCTGCTTTTCGTTCAGTACTGTCTTAACGCGAGCGATGTCGCGACGAACCTGACCCAGCAGGTGAGTCTGTGCCAGCTGGCCAGTCGCCTTCTGCATACGCAGGTTGAACTGGTCCTTCAGAAGACCCAGCAGAGCCTGCTGAAGCTCCTCAACGGACTTGTCACGCAGTTCTGTAGCTTTCATTACATCACCGTCCGTTTAACAAAAGTTGTAGAAACCGGCAGCTTTGCAGCAGCCAGCGCAAAGGCTTCAGCGGCGAGCTCTTCAGGTACACCGCTCATTTCGAACAGGACCTTGCCAGGCTGAATCTGGGCAACCCAGTATTCAACGCTACCCTTACCTTTACCCATACGTACTTCCAGCGGCTTACCTGTGATCGGCTTGTCCGGGAAGACACGGATCCAGATTTTACCACCACGCTTTACGTGACGAGTCATGGTACGACGAGCAGCTTCGATCTGGCGCGCAGTGATTCGGCCGCGCCCGGTCGCTTTCAGTGCAAATTCACCAAAGCTGACCTTGCTGCCGCGCTGTGCCAGGCCGCGGTTGCGACCTTTCATTACCTTGCGGTATTTCAGTCGTTTCGGTTGCAGCATTGACGTCTACCTCACTTACCTTTCTTCTTGGGTGCGTTCTTCTCGGCACGTACCTGTTCGATACCACCGAGGATCTCACCCTTGAAGATCCAGACTTTTACGCCAATCACACCGTAAGTGGTGTGGGCTTCGTAGGTAGCGTAATCGATGTCCGCACGCAGAGTGTGCAGCGGTACACGACCTTCACGGTACCATTCAGTACGCGCGATCTCGGCACCACCGAGACGACCGCCCAACTGAATTTTGATGCCCTTGGCGCCCTGACGCATCGCGTTCTGAACCGCGCGCTTCATCGCACGACGGAACATGACACGACGTTCCAGCTGGCTGGCAACGCCCTGTGCAACCAGTTTCGCATCCAGATCCGGCTTACGCACTTCTTCGATGTTGATGTGAACAGGCACACCCATCATCTGAGAAACAGCGTTGCGCAGCTTCTCGACGTCTTCACCTTTCTTGCCGATCACGATACCCGGACGCGCCGTGTAGATGGTGATCTTGGCATTCTGGGCCGGACGCTCGATTTCGATGCGGCTTACAGATGCATTTTTGAGCTGCTCATCCAGGTACTTACGTACCTGAAGGTCATTCAGCAGCTTCGCTGAGTATTCCGCTTTGTCGGCATACCATACAGACGCATGGTCCTTGACGACGCCAAGGCGAATACCGGTCGGATTGACTTTCTGACCCATATTGAAATCTCCTAGCAATCAGCCGTTAGTCGGACACCTTGACGGTGATATGTGACGAACGTTTCAGGATGCGATCAGCGCGGCCTTTGGCGCGCGGCTGGATGCGCTTCATGGTCATACCTTCGTCAACGAAGATAGCAGAAACGTGCAGCTCATCGATGTCAGCACCTTCGTTGTGCTCCGCATTCGCGATAGCAGACTCGAGTACTTTCTTAACCAGGTGTGCACCCTTTTTGGTGCTGAACGCCAGGATATTCAGAGCTTCGCCCACAGACTTACCGCGGATCTGATCAGCGACCAGTCGGGCCTTCTGGGCGGAGATGCGAGCACCTGTGTGCTTGGCGATAACTTCCATCATCTACCCCCTTACTTCTTCTTGGCCTTCTTGTCGGCTGCATGACCGCGGTATGTACGTGTCGCAGCGAACTCGCCGAGTTTATGGCCGACCATGTCTTCGGTAATGAATACCGGAACATGCTGACGACCGTTATGTACTGCAATAGTCAGTCCCACAAACTGCGGGAAAACCGTAGAACGACGTGACCAGGTCTTGATCGGACGACGTTCGTTAGCTTCGATTGCAGCCTCTACCTTCTTCAGCAGGTGAAGGTCGATAAATGGACCTTTCTTCAGTGAACGTGGCACAGCTGATTCCTCTTATTTAGCCTTACGACGGCGTACGATCAGTTTATCGGTACGCTTGTTCTTGCGAGTCTTGTGACCCTTGGTCGGTACGCCCCACGGAGTAACCGGGTGACGACCACCAGAGCTGCGACCCTCACCACCACCATGCGGGTGATCAACCGGGTTCATAGCCGCACCGCGAACGGTCGGACGAACACCACGCCAGCGGCTAGCACCAGCTTTACCCAGTCGACGCAGGCTGTGCTCAGAGTTGCTGACTTCACCCAGAGTGGCACGGCATTCAGCCAGAACCTTACGGGTTTCACCAGAACGCAGACGCAGAGTAGCGTAAGTACCCTCACGGGCTACCAGCTGTGCGGAAGCACCTGCTGAACGTGCCAGCTGAGCGCCTTTACCAGGCTTCAGCTCAACACAGTGAACGGTGCTACCGAGCGGTACGTTGCGCAGCGGCAACGTGTTACCGATCTTGATGTCGGCATCTTCGCCGGAGATGATGCGAGCACCAGCTTCCAGACCTTTCGGCGCGATGATGTAACGACGTTCACCGTCAGCGTACTTCACCAGGGCGATGTGCGCGGAACGGTTAGGATCATATTCCACACGCTCGATAAGAGCCGGGATACCATCCTTGTTGCGACGGAAGTCGATTACACGGTAATGGTGCTTGTGACCGCCACCGATGTGACGAGTCGTGATGCGACCATTGTTGTTACGACCACCGCTCTTGCTGTTTTTTTCCAGCAGCGGCGCATAAGGCTTGCCTTTATGCAGACCTTCGCTGACCACCTTGACGAGATGACGACGTCCAGCAGAGGTCGGCTTCGCTTTAATAACTGCCATGGTTCAACCCCTCTTATTCGCCCGCCAGGAAATCGATTTCAGAACCTTCGGCCAGACGAACATACGCTTTACGAACATCGTTGCGCTTGCCCATGCCACGCATGGTGCGCTTGGTCTTGCCTTTGATGTTCAGAACGTTGACGCCTGCAACCTTAACGTTGAACAGCTGCTCAACGGCTTCTTTGATTTCCGGCTTGGTTGCGTCTGAAGCCACACGGAATACTACCTGTTCGCTGCCTTCAGCAACGATGGTGGCTTTTTCAGAGATGTGCGGTCCGAGCAGCACTTTATAAATGCGTTCCGGGTTCATGCCAGCACCTCCTCAATTTTCTTCAGAGCAGGAACTGTCACCAGGACCTTCTCGAAACCAACCAGGCTAACCGGGTCGATACCAGCAGCATCACGTACGTCCACATGCGGAACGTTGCGTGCAGCCAGATACAGATTCTGCTCGACGTTTTCGGTGATCAGCAGGGCGTTGTCCAGCTTGTACTCGTCAAGCTTGGCTACGAACTGCTTGGTTTTCGGTGCTTCCAGCTGGAAGTCTTCTACGACAACCAGGCGCTCCTGACGTACCAGCTCAGACAGAATGCAACGCATGGCAGCGCGGTACATCTTCTTGTTTACTTTCTGAGCGAAAGAACGCGGCTGAGCAGCGAAGGTAACACCACCCGCACGCCACAGCGGTGAACGGCTAGTACCCGCACGGGCACGACCGGTACCTTTCTGACGGAACGGCTTAGCGCCACCACCAGATACTGCGGAACGGTTTTTCTGCGCTTTGCTACCCTGGCGGCCAGCTGCCATGTAGGCAGTAACAACCTGGTGCACAAGCGTCTCATTAAACTCTTTGCCAAATGCCAGATCGGATACTTCAACCGATCCAGTGGCTCCAGTCAGATTCAGATTCATGGCAAACCTCCTTAGGCGCGTGCTTTAACAGCAGGTTTAACGATGACATCGCCGCCAGTGGCGCCCGGGATTGCTCCCTTGACGATCAGCAGGTTACGCTCAGCATCAACACGTACGACTTCCAGAGTCTGTACTGTGCAACGCTCGGCACCCATGTGACCGGCCATCTTTTTACCTTTAAAGACACGACCCGGGGTCTGGCACTGACCAATGGAACCCGGAGCACGGTGAGAGATAGAGTTACCGTGAGTCATATCCTGGGTAGAGAAGTTCCAGCGCTTAACGCCACCCTGGAAACCTTTACCTTTGGATTGACCCGTAACGTCGATCTTCTGACCTGCTTCGAAGCGCTCAACTGTCAGCGCGTCGCCGACGTTGATTTCCTCGTCACCATTCACACGGAACTCCCACAAACCGCGACCGGCTTCTACGCCAGCCTTGGCAAAGTGACCTGCTTCCGGCTTGCTCAGGCGGTTAGCCTTTTTGCTACCAGTAGTCACCTGTACCGCAGCGTAACCGTCTTTTTCGACAGTCTTGACGTTGGTTACACGGTTCGGTTCCATCTCGATGACGGTGACTGGCACGGACACGCCATCTTCTGTGAAGACACGGGTCATACCCGCTTTACGTCCGATAAGTCCTACAGACATGTTTTTACCTCTTGCCAGTTGTGTACGGGGCTGTCACCCGCTATGGCTGCCCTTTTCAGGCGCATTCCACAAATAGCGCTTCATTAATTGAATAATTCTGCGCAGTGCGTATTAGCCGAGGCTGATCTGCACTTCAACACCCGCAGCGAGATCCAGCTTCATCAGTGCGTCGACAGTTTTTTCTGTCGGCTCAACGATGTCCAGAACACGCTTGTGCGTACGAATTTCGTACTGATCACGCGCGTCTTTGTTAACGTGCGGAGAGATCAGAACGGTGTAACGCTCTTTGCGAGTAGGAAGTGGGATCGGACCACGCACCTGAGCACCTGTACGCTTGGCAGTCTCAACGATCTCCAGAGCGGACGAGTCGATCAGGCGATGATCAAAAGCCTTCAGACGAATTCTGATTTTTTGGTTCTGCATTCTGATCACGCATTTCCTGTAAGTTTTTTTACGGCAATAGCCGACCTCCCCTCGGATGAAGGGGACGCAAATTTTACTCAGAGGTGCCTGCAGCGTCAACTGAAAGTTTACTTTTTAACCAACTTTCTTTGTTAACTGACAGCCAGGCACAAAAAAAGCCCTCCGAAGAGGGCTTTTTTAATCAATCAAACACGCAGATTACGCGATGATTTTGGATACAACGCCAGCGCCGACGGTACGACCACCTTCACGGATGGCGAAGCGCAGACCTTCTTCCATCGCGATCGGGTTGATCAGGGTAACAGACATCTGGATGTTGTCACCCGGCATTACCATTTCAACGCCTTCCGGCAGTTCACACGCACCAGTGATATCAGTGGTACGGAAGTAGAACTGCGGACGGTAGCCTTTGAAGAACGGAGTATGACGGCCGCCTTCTTCCTTGCTCAGTACGTAAACTTCGCCTTCGAACTGAGTGTGCGGAGTGATGGATGCCGGCTTGGCCAGTACCTGACCACGCTCAACTTCGTCACGCTTGGTACCACGCAGCAGCGCACCAACGTTCTCGCCTGCACGACCCTGGTCCAGCAGCTTACGGAACATCTCAACACCAGTACAGGTAGTCTTGGTAGTGTCCTTGATGCCGACGATTTCGATTTCGTCACCAACGTTCAGGATACCACGCTCGATACGACCGGTTACTACGGTACCACGACCGGAGATAGAGAATACGTCCTCGATCGGCATCAGGAACGGCTGATCAACGGCACGCTCCGGCTCAGGGATGTACTCGTCCAGAGTCTCAACCAGCTTCTTAACAGCAGCCTGGCCGAAGTTTTCCGGATCTTCACCGTTCAGCGCCTGCAGAGCAGAACCCACGATGATCGGAGTGTCGTCACCCGGGAAGTCGTACTCTTCCAGAAGTTCGCGAACTTCCATCTCAACCAGTTCCAGCAGCTCTTCGTCGTCGACCATGTCCGCTTTGTTCAGGAACACAACGATGTACGGTACGCCAACCTGACGAGACAGCAGGATGTGCTCACGTGTCTGCGGCATGGGGCCGTCAGCAGCAGAACATACCAGGATCGCGCCGTCCATCTGGGCAGCACCGGTGATCATGTTCTTAACGTAGTCAGCGTGTCCCGGGCAGTCTACGTGCGCGTAGTGACGAGTCGGAGATTCGTACTCTACGTGGGAAGTAGAGATGGTGATACCACGCTCACGCTCTTCCGGAGCGTTATCGATGCCGTCGAAGGCAACGGCAGCGCCGCCCCATACTTCTGCACATACGCGAGTCAGTGCGGCAGTCAGAGTAGTTTTACCGTGGTCAACGTGGCCGATAGTACCAACGTTAACGTGGGGCTTGTTGCGTTCAAATGATTGTTTAGCCACGATTAAATCCTCTTGATTCAGTATTTGGCTTATCAGTTCTGTTTGATAACGGCATCAGCAACATTCTGCGGAGCTTCGGAATAACCCTGGAACTCCATAGAATAGGTCGCACGACCCTGAGACGCGGAGCGCAGGTCGGTAGCGTAACCGAACATTTCACCCAGCGGTACTTCAGCGTTGATGACCTTGCCGGAAGAGCTGTCTTCCATACCCTGTACCAGGCCACGACGACGGTTCAGGTCACCCATTACGTCACCCATGTACTCTTCAGGGGTAACAACTTCGACCTTCATCATCGGCTCGAGCAGGCAAGGATTGGCTTCCATTGCATACTTTTTGAGCGCCTGGGATGCCGCGATTTTAAACGCCATCTCGTTGGAGTCAACTTCGTGGAAGGAACCGTCGTACAGACGTGCCTTCAGACCGATGAGCGGATAGCCGGCGATAACACCGTTCTTCATCTGCTCTTCGATACCTTTCTGAACCGCCGGGATGTATTCCTTCGGAATAGCACCACCTACGATTTCGTTCACGAACTCCAGACCTTCGTCTTCGCTCGGGGTAAATTCGATCACAACGTGACCGTACTGACCACGACCACCGGACTGACGTGCAAACTTGTGGTTTGCAACAACTGCCTGACGGATACGCTCACGGTAGGCAACCTGAGGCTTACCGATGTTGGCTTCAACCTTGAACTCGCGCTTCATGCGGTCAACGATGATATCCAGGTGCAGCTCACCCATACCGGAGATGATGGTCTGACCGGTTTCTTCGTCGGTTTCAACGCGGAAAGACGGGTCTTCCTGAGCCAGCTTGCCCAGTGCAACACCCATTTTTTCCTGGTCAGCCTTGGACTTCGGCTCAACCGCAACGGAGATTACCGGATCCGGGAATTCCATGCGTTCCAGGACGATTTTGTCATCCAGGCTACACAGAGTATCACCGGTAGTAACATCCTTCAGACCGATCAGTGCGGCGATATCGCCTGCCAGCACTTCCTTGATCTCTTCACGGCTGTTGGAGTGCATCTGCACCATACGGCCGACACGCTCTTTCTTCTGCTTAACAGAGTTGTAAACGCTGTCACCAGAGTTCAGAACACCGGAGTAAACACGTACGAAGGTCAGAGTACCTACGAACGGGTCAGTCGCGATCTTGAATGCCAGCGCCGCGAACGGAGCGTTGTCGTCAGCTTCTCGGGTTGCTACGGTTTCAGCCGCATCATCCAGAGTACCTTCGATCGCCTTAACTTCAGTCGGGGACGGCAGGTATTCGATAACCGCGTCCAGCATTGCCTGAACACCCTTGTTCTTGAACGCAGAACCAGCCAGCATCAGGATGATTTCGTTGTTCAGGGTGCGGGCACGCAGACCAGACTTGATTTCGTCTTCGCTGAGTTCACCTTCTTCAAGGTATTTTTCCATCAGCTCTTCAGACGCTTCTGCAGCGGCTTCAACCAGCTGCTCGCGCAGCTCTTCAGCTTTAGCCTGCAGATCAGCCGGAATATCTTCCAGCTCATAGGTCATGCCGTGGTCTTCTTCGTTCCACATGATAGCCTTCATGCGGATCAGGTCGACAACGCCCTTGAATTCGTCTTCAGCACCGATCGGGATGTTGATCGGAACCGGGAAAGCACCCAGACGCTTCTTCAGCTGATCTACAACCATGAAGAAGTCAGCGCCGGCACGGTCCATCTTGTTGACGAATACCATGCGAGGAACTTCGTACTTGTTCGCCTGACGCCAAACAGTCTCGGTCTGCGGCTGTACGCCTGAAGAGGCACACAGAACAACAACAGCGCCGTCCAGTACACGCAGAGAACGTTCTACTTCGATAGTGAAGTCAACGTGCCCCGGGGTGTCGATGATGTTGACACGGTGTTCCTGGAACTGCTGGTTCATGCCCTGCCAGAAACAGGTGGTAGCAGCAGAGGTGATAGTGATACCACGCTCCTGCTCCTGTTCCATCCAGTCCATGGTAGCAGCACCGTCATGTACTTCACCGATCTTGTGAGACAGACCTGTGTAGAACAGAACACGCTCAGTGGTTGTGGTCTTGCCGGCGTCTACGTGAGCACAAATACCGATATTACGGTAGCGCTCGATAGGAGTTTTACGAGCCACGACTCAATTCCTCTGAAATTTAGAAGCGATAGTGAGCAAAAGCCTTGTTGGCTTCAGCCATACGATGCACGTCTTCACGTTTCTTGACAGCAGCACCACGTCCTTCAGAAGCGTCAACCAACTCACCGGCGAGACGCAGAGCCATGGATTTTTCACCACGCTTACGAGCAGCATCTACGAGCCAGCGCATGGCCAGAGCCATACGACGAGAGGGACGTACTTCAACAGGTACCTGGTAGGTAGCACCACCTACACGGCGAGATTTAACCTCAACCATCGGCTGTACTGTTTCCAGTGCTTTTTCGAACAGCTCCAGCGGATCCTGCTTGGTGCGTTCTTCAACTTTATCCATCGCACCGTATACGATACGTTCAGCAACAGACTTCTTGCCGTGCACCATCAGGTGGTTGATGAATTTTGCCAGTGTAATGTTACCGAATTTAGGATCCGGCAGGATTTCGCGCTTCGCAGCGACGCGTCTTCTTGGCATGGATAAGCCCTCTAAAAAATGTTTAAGGTCTTCAGGATAATGCGGTATGTATTCACATCCGCCCTTACTCTTATCGTCTTTCGGTCTTGCTTTAACAGCTGCGTAACCCTAGATGGCCACCGGCTGGAACAGCTTCACCGTCGGAGCGACGGGATTAGGACTTAGGACGCTTGGTACCGTACTTGGAACGACCCTGTTTACGGTCGTTAACACCGGAGCAGTCCAGAGAACCACGAACAGTGTGGTAACGCACACCCGGAAGGTCTTTTACTCGACCGCCACGGATCAGTACTACGGAGTGTTCCTGCAGGTTGTGGCCTTCACCACCGATGTAGGAAGACACTTCGAAGCCGTTGGTCAGACGCACACGACATACTTTACGCAGAGCCGAGTTCGGCTTCTTCGGAGTAGTCGTATAAACACGGGTACATACACCGCGACGCTGCGGACATGCCTGAAGCGCACGAACGTCGCTCTGCTGTACCTTGCGCTTACGCGGCTTGCGTACCAACTGGTTGATTGTTGCCATTTAAGCAAACTCCACGATTGGTTTTTAAGCACCATTTAACGCCGGATTCTATATCCAGCACGAAAGGGCCGGAATTTTAATCAATTCCGGCCCCATACGTCAATTTTTGAGCAATAATTACTCAGCGTCTGGCGACATGGAGGCGTTCAGAGCCTCGGTCAGCGCCTGCTGTACCTCTTCGGCACTCACGCTGACACTTTCAGTCGCCGACTGACGTTTACGCTTGCGTTCGCTGTGGTATGCCAAACCGGTACCAGCCGGAATCAGACGACCCACAACAACGTTTTCTTTCAGACCACGCAGGAAGTCCTGCTTGCCGGTTACCGCACCTTCGGTCAGTACGCGAGTTGTCTCCTGGAAGGAGGCCGCGGAGATGAAGGACTCGGTTGCCAGGGAGGCCTTGGTGATACCCAGCAGCACACGTTCGAACTTGCACGGGATCTTGCCTTCGGCTTCCAGACGCTGGTTTTCTTCAACGATTGCCTGGTATTCAACCTGGTCACCCGGGATGAACTGGGAATCGCCGGCATCCAGAATCTCGGCCTTGCGCAGCATCTGACGCACAATAACTTCGATGTGCTTGTCGTTGATGGCTACACCCTGGAGGCGGTAAACCTCCTGGATCTCGCTGACGATGTACTTGGCCAGCTCTTCCACACCCAAAATGCGCAGGATGTCGTGTGCGTTGGACGGACCGTCGGACAGGACTTCACCCTTCTCCACGGTTTCGCCTTCGAACACGTTCAGGTTACGCCACTTCTGGATCATGATCTCATACGGATCAGCACCATCGGTCGGGCTCAGCACGATACGACGCTTGCCCTTGGTTTCCTTGCCGAAGCTGACGGCACCGGAGATCTCTGCCAGTACGGCAGACTCTTTCGGCTTACGTGCTTCAAACAGGTCCGCTACGCGCGGCAGACCACCGGTGATGTCCTTGTTGACCGAGCCTTCCTGCGGAATACGCGCCAGGATGTCACCGATCTGTACCTCGGCACGGTCGTTCAGGTTAACGATCGCTTTAGCCGGCAGCAGGTACTGCGCAGGCATTTCGGTACCCGGGTGGAAGACATCGTTACCGTTGGCATCCACCAGCTTGATCATCGGACGGATATCCTTGCCAGCGGCAGGACGATCCTTGGCATCCAGAATCTCGATAGTGGACAGACCGGTCAGCTCATCTGTCTGACGCTTGATGGTAATACCATCTTCCATGCCCGCGAATTCAACCTTACCTGCCACCTCGGTGACGATCGGGTGAGTATGCGGGTCCCAGTTGGCAACGACGGCACCGGCATCAACCTTGGAACCATCACGTACCTTGATCAGGGCACCGTACGGCAGCTTGTAGCGCTCACGCTCACGACCGTGTTCGTCGGTCACACCGACTTCACCGGAACGGGAGGTCGCAACCAGGTTGCCATCCGTACGCTCTACATACTTCAGGTTGTGCAGACGGATTTCACCGCCGTTCTTGACCTGAATGCTGTCTACAGCTGCAGCTCGAGATGCCGCACCACCGATGTGGAAGGTACGCATGGTCAGCTGTGTACCCGGCTCACCGATGGACTGGGCAGCGATAACGCCGACCGCTTCACCACGGTTGACCAGGTGTCCACGACCCAGGTCGCGGCCGTAACAGTTGGAGCAGATACCGTGCTGGGATTCACAGGTGATCGCAGAGCGCACCAGAATCTCGTCGATACCGCTGTAGTCTTCGTCATTTTCCAGACGGTGTACCCAGGCTTCATCGATCAGGGTACCGGCCGGAATCAGGGTCTCGGTCTCGGACGGGTTGAGCACGTCTTCGGCTACAACACGACCCAGCACACGCTCACCCAGGGTTACGATTACGTCGCCACCCTCGATCATCGGCTGAACCACTACGCCGCGCTCGGTACCACAGTCTTCTTCGGTGATAACCACGTCCTGAGCCACGTCTACCAGACGACGTGTCAGGTAACCGGAGTTCGCCGTCTTCAATGCGGTATCCGCCAGACCCTTACGAGCACCGTGGGTCGAGATGAAGTACTGGAGTACGTTCAGACCTTCACGGAAGTTGGCCACGATCGGCGTCTCGATGATGGAGCCATCCGGCTTCGCCATCAGACCACGCATACCGGACAACTGACGAATCTGGGCGGCACTACCACGCGCACCGGAGTCGGCCATCATGTAAACGGAGTTGAAGGATTCCTGCTCGACTTCTTCGCCATCGGCATTGACGACGGTTTCAACCTTCAGGTTGTCCATCATCTTCTTCGCCAGCAGTTCGTTGGCGCGGGACCAGATATCGATAACCTTGTTGTACTTCTCGCCCTGAGTTACCAGGCCGTCGGCGAACTGACGTTCAATCTCTTTCACTTCCGCATCAGCTTCAGCGATGATGTTGACCTTCTCGGCCGGGATCTCGAAGTCGTTCACACCGATAGAGGCACCAGACATGGTCGCCTGACGGAAGCCCATGTACATCAGCTGGTCGGCAAAGATAACGGTATCTTTAAGACCGCAGCGACGGTAAGCCTCGTTCAGCAGGCGAGAAATCGCCTTCTTCTTCATCGCCTGGTCAACCAGGGAGAACGGCAGGCCATCAGGTACGATATCGAACAGCATGGCACGGCCGACAGTGGTGTCCTGAAGGCCATAGCGCTCTTCAACATTACCTTCGATGTCACGGATCACTTCAGGGATACGTACCTTGATACGTGCCTGCAGGTGAACCTGACCGGCGCCATGAGCACGCTGAACTTCGCGAATGTCGGAGAAGACCATGCCTTCACCCTTGGCATTCACGCGCTCACGCGTCATGTAGTACAGACCCAGTACCACGTCCTGAGACGGTACGATGATCGGTTCGCCGTTGGCCGGTGACAGGATGTTGTTGGTGGACATCATCAGGGCACGGGCTTCGAGCTGGGCTTCCAGGGTCAGCGGTACGTGTACTGCCATCTGGTCACCGTCAAAGTCGGCGTTGTACGCAGCACACACCAGCGGGTGCAGCTGGATCGCCTTACCTTCGATCAGTACCGGCTCAAATGCCTGGATACCCAGACGGTGCAGTGTCGGTGCACGGTTAAGCAGAACCGGGTGCTCACGAATCACTTCGTCGAGGATATCCCATACCAGCGGCTCTTCACGCTCAACCATCTTCTTGGCAGCCTTGATGGTAGTCGCGTGACCACGCAGCTCCAGCTTGGAGAAGATGAACGGCTTGAACAGCTCCAGCGCCATTTTCTTGGGCAGACCGCACTGGTGCAGACGCAGGTACGGGCCTACCACGATTACGGAACGGCCGGAGTAGTCAACACGCTTACCGAGCAGGTTCTGACGGAAACGACCCTGCTTACCCTTGATCATGTCAGCCAGGGATTTCAGCGGGCGCTTGTTGGAACCGGTGATGGCACGACCGCGACGGCCGTTATCCAGCAGCGCATCGACGGATTCCTGCAGCATGCGCTTCTCGTTGCGCACGATGATATCCGGTGCGTTCAGGTCCAGCAGACGCTTCAGACGGTTGTTACGGTTGATTACGCGGCGGTACAGATCATTCAGATCCGAAGTCGCGAAACGACCACCATCCAGCGGTACCAGCGGACGCAGGTCCGGCGGCAGAACCGGCAGCACTTCCATGATCATCCAGGCAGGATCATTGCCGGACTTGTGAAAGGCTTCCAGCAGCTTCAGGCGCTTGGACAGCTTTTTGATCTTGGTTTCGGAGTTGGTCTGCGGCAGTTCTTCACGCAGCTGCTGGCATTCTTCATCCAGTTCGATGGAAGACAGCAGTTCCTTAACCGCTTCAGCACCCATACGGGCGTCGAAGTCATCACCAAATTCTTCCAGTGCTTCGAAGTACTGTTCGTCGTTCAGCAGCTGACCACGCTCAAGGGTGGTCATGCCCGGATCGATTACGACGAAGGATTCGAAGTACAGCACACGCTCGATATCACGCAGGGTCATATCCAGCATCAGGCCGATACGGGACGGCAGTGACTTCAGGAACCAGATGTGAGCAACCGGAGAGGCCAGCTCGATGTGCCCCATGCGCTCACGGCGCACTTTGGTCTGGGTCACTTCAACGCCACACTTCTCACAGATGACACCACGGTGTTTCATGCGCTTGTACTTGCCGCACAGACACTCGTAGTCCTTCACCGGGCCAAAGATCTTGGCACAGAACAGGCCGTCACGCTCCGGCTTGAAGGTACGGTAGTTGATGGTTTCCGGCTTTTTAACTTCACCGTAGGACCAGGAACGGATCATGTCCGGTGACGCCAGGGATACGCGAATAGAGTCGAACTCTTCGGACTGTCCCTGGTTCTTCAGCAGATTCAGCAAATCTTTCATTGTCTATAGCTCCTCGCGGAGTTCTCTGCGCCGAAGGCCCCTCGAATCGTCAAGAGGCCCCGGCTGGTGATCATTCAGGACTTATTCGCTTTCCAGCTCGATATCGATACCGAGCGAGCGGATTTCCTTGATCAACACGTTGAACGATTCCGGCATGCCCGGTTCCATACGGTGATCGCCATCCACGATGTTCTTGTACATCTTGGTACGACCGTTCACGTCGTCCGACTTGACCGTCAGCATTTCCTGCAAGGTGTAGGCGGCACCGTAGGCTTCCAGTGCCCAGACCTCCATCTCACCGAAGCGCTGACCACCGAACTGCGCCTTACCACCCAGCGGCTGCTGGGTAACCAGGCTGTAGGAGCCAGTGGAACGTGCGTGCATCTTGTCGTCGACCAGGTGGTTCAACTTCAGCATGTACATGTAACCCACGGTTACCTGACGGTCGAAGCGATCACCGGTGCGGCCGTCGAACAGGGTGAACTGACCACTGTCGTCCATATCTGCCAGACGCAGCAGCGCCTTGATTTCGCTCTCTTTGGCACCGTCAAATACCGGCGTTGCCAGCGGTACACCCTTACGCAGGTTAGCCGCCAGTTCCAGAATGTCGTCATCGCTGAAGCTGTCCAGATCTTCCTGACGACCGGCAGTCAGACCACCGTGATCATCATTGTAGATCTGTCCCAGGAATTCGCGCAGTGCCTTGACCTTCTCGGCCTTGGCCTGCTCCTGTTCCAGCAGCGCATTTACCTTGCGACCCAGACCTGTTGCCGCCATACCGAAGTGAGTCTCGAGGATCTGACCCACGTTCATACGGGACGGTACACCCAGCGGGTTGAGGACGATATCCACCGGCTCGCCATGGGCGTCGTACGGCATGTCTTCAACCGGCATGATCACGGAGATAACACCCTTGTTACCGTGACGACCTGCCATCTTGTCACCCGGCTGTACGCGACGCTTGGTGGCAACGTACACCTTGACGATCTTCAGCACGCCCGGTGCCAGATCATCGCCGGTCTGCAGCTTGCTCTTC
Organism: Marinobacterium sp. NO-S09; assembly: GCF_059179545.1. NCBI lineage: Bacteria > Pseudomonadati > Pseudomonadota > Gammaproteobacteria > Oceanospirillales > Oceanospirillaceae > Marinobacterium > Marinobacterium sp. NO-S09. Next base: position 146,983 of record NZ_CP168954.1, read on the forward strand.
TTGTCTTCGAAGCGCTTGTCGAGGTTGGCGCGACGTTCTTCCAGTTGCTTCTTGGCCAGTTCCAGCTCTTCGCTGACGCTTTCGTCGGCGACGCGGATCTTGAACCAGTCAGACTTCTTCAGATCGGCCAGGAAGTCTTCAGTGATGGCTTCGCCTTTCTTCAGGCCAGCACCACCTTCAGCATTCAGACCGACCAGCTTGCGCCCCAGACGCTCGAAGGTTGCCTGCTCGACAATGCGGAACTCTTCATTGAGGTCCTTGCGGATGGAATCCAGCTCGGACTTCTCGATGGACAGTGCACGCTCGTCTTTCTGTACGCCGTCACGGGTGAAGACCTGAACGTCGATAACCTTACCAACGGTACCGGTCTTGACGCGCAGAGAGGTGTCCTTAACGTCGGACGCCTTCTCACCGAAGATGGCACGCAGCAGTTTTTCTTCCGGTGTCAGCTGGGTTTCACCCTTGGGTGTTACCTTGCCGACCAGGATGTCGCCCGGACCCACTTCAGCACCGATATGCACGATGCCAGCTTCATCCAGCTTCGCCAGCGCAGACTCGCCCACGTTGGGAATATCGGAAGTGATCTCTTCCGGACCCAACTTGGTATCACGTGCTACACAGGTCAGCTCCTGAATGTGGATCGTGGTGAAACGGTCTTCCTGAACCACACGCTCGGAGATGAGGATGGAGTCCTCGAAGTTGTAGCCGTTCCACGGCATGAACGCGATGCGCATGTTCTGACCCAGAGCCAGTTCGCCTAGGTCGACAGACGGACCGTCGGCCATGACGTCACCACGCTGCACGGTTTCACCCGGGTTCACGATGGAACGCTGGTTGATGCAGGTATTCTGGTTGGAACGCACGTATTTGGTCAGGTTGTAGATATCTACACCCGCTTCACCGGCCTGTACTTCGTCATCATGGACGCGTACGACGATACGCGCCGCATCGACAGACTCGATAACACCGCCACGACGGGCAACCACACACACACCGGAGTCCTGTGCCACGTTGCGCTCGATACCGGTACCCACCAGCGGCTTCTCTGCGCGCAGTGTCGGTACAGCCTGACGCTGCATGTTGGAACCCATCAATGCGCGGTTGGCGTCATCGTGTTCCAGGAACGGGATCAGAGACGCAGCCACAGATACAACCTGACGTGCGGACACGTCCATGTACTGTACGCGCTCCGGTGGCATTACCGTGGTTTCGTTCAAGTGACGCACGGTTACCAGATCGTCGGTCAGACGGCCGTCATCATCCATGGTCGCAGAGGCCTGGGCGATAACGTACTTGTTCTCTTCAATCGCGGACAGGTAGTCGATATCGTCAGTTACCTGGCCATCCACAACACGACGGTACGGCGTTTCCAGGAAGCCGTAATCGTTGGTGCGTGCAAATACTGCCAGCGAGTTGATCAGACCGATGTTCGGACCTTCAGGGGTCTCGATCGGACATACACGACCGTAGTGAGTCGGGTGTACGTCTCGCACCTCAAAGCCGGCACGCTCACGGGTCAAACCACCCGGGCCCAATGCAGATACACGACGCTTGTGTGTTACCTCGGACAGCGGGTTGTTCTGGTCCATGAACTGGGACAGCTGAGAAGAACCGAAGAACTCCTTGATCGCTGCAGCCACCGGCTTGGCATTGATCAGATCCTGCGGCATCAGGTTGTCGGACTCGGCCATGGACAGACGTTCACGGACTGCACGCTCAACACGGACCAGACCGACACGGAACTGGTTCTCGGCCATTTCGCCAACGGAACGGATACGACGGTTACCCAGGTGGTCGATATCGTCGACGGTGCCTTTACCGTTACGGATGTCGATCAGGGTCTTCATCACGTCCAGGATGTCATCCTTGTCGAGGATGCCGGAACCGGTGACTTCGTCGCGACCCAGGCGACGGTTGAACTTCATGCGACCTACAGCTGACAGGTCATAACGCTCGTCAGAGAAGAACAGGTTCTCGAACAGCGCTTCCGCAGATTCCTTGGTGGGCGGCTCGCCCGGGCGCATCATGCGGTAGATTTCGACCAGTGCTTCCAACTGGTTGCGGGTCGGGTCGATACGCAGAGTATCAGATACAAACGCACCACAATCCAGGTCGTTGGTATACAGTGTCTCGATGCGATCAATGCCCAGCACCTGCATCTTGCCGATCATCTCTTCAGTGATTTCGGCGTTACAGTTGGCGATCAGTTCACCTGTGGTCGGGTCCATCAGGTTACGTGCCAGCGCCTTGCCGATCAGGTATTCAGCCGGAACGTCCAGCTGCTGCATACCGGCCTTGGCCATCTGACGGATGTGACGCGGCGTGATACGACGACCCGCTTCCACGATCACATTGCCATCCGGATCCTTGATTTCGAACGACATGGTCTCGCCACGCAGACGTTCCGGAATCAGGTCCATCCAGATGTTTTCCCCTTCCAGCGTCCAGCCAGTGGTGTGGAAGAAGGTTTCCAGAATTTCTTCAGCTTCGTAGCCCAGCGCGCGCAGCAGAATAGTTGCCGGCAGCTTACGACGACGGTCGATACGGACAAACAGGCTGTCTTTCGGATCGAACTCGAAGTCCAACCAGGAACCGCGGTAAGGAATGATACGCGCGGAGTACAGCAGTTTGCCGGAAGAATGTGTCTTGCCCTTGTCGTGGTCGAAGAACACACCCGGAGAGCGGTGCAGCTGAGATACGATTACACGTTCGGTACCGTTAACAACGAAGGTACCGTTTTCAGTCATCAGGGGCATCTCGCCCATGTAGACTTCCTGCTCCTTGATGTCCTTGACCGCTTTGGTAGATGAATCGCGATCATAGATCACCAGACGCACTTTGACGCGCAGAGGTGCGGCGTAGGTGATACCACGCTGTTGACACTCTTTCACGTCGAATACGGGTTCGCCCAGACGGTAGCCGGCGTACTCCAGGGCTGCGTTGCCAGAGTAAGAGACAATTGGAAATACGGAATTAAACGCAGCGTGCAAGCCCTCGTCGCGACGACCCTCGCCAGCGCTGCCGTCCTGCAGGAAGCGGCGATAGGAGTCGAGCTGAGTCGCCAACAGGTATGGCACATCCATTACCTGCCGCAACTTTGCGAAATTCTTGCGAATGCGTTTCTTCTCAGTATATGAATAAGCCATCAGTGTTCCCCAGCATCTGCACCCAGGTTGAGAAGCCAGTCCGTCGCATGCCTGCGATGGGCTGTGTAGCCATTATTTATTTGCTGTCTATAAATAACGGAAAAAGGCCGGTGGCGCTTCGCCACCAGCCATACGCTTTTTAAGCAGTTTTAAGCCGCTTTTTGCGCATCAACGCGATTACTTCAGTTCGACAGTCGCGCCAGCTTCTTCCAGAGCTTTCTTCAGCTCTTCAGCTTCAGCTTTTTCTGCGCCTTCCTTGATGGTAGACGGAGCGCCATCAACCAGTTCTTTGGCTTCTTTCAGGCCCAGACCGGTTGCGCCGCGAACAGCCTTGATGACGTTAACTTTCTTGTCGCCAGCAGCGGTCAGAACAACGTCGAACTCAGACTGTTCTTCAGCAGCACCAGCGTCGCCACCAGCAGCGCCAGCCACAACAGCAGCAGCAGCGGTAACACCGAATTTTTCTTCCATTGCTTCGATCAGAGCAACAACGTCTTTTACAGACATTTCAGCAACAGCGTTGATGATATCTTCGTGAGTCAGAGACATGATTCAAATCCTGATAATTGGGTAGAGCGATAGCTCGTTAAAACTTTCAATAAACCGCCAAGAACACGTCTTAGGCAGCTTGCTCTTTCTGGTCGCGAATAGCCGCAATAGTACGAACCAGCTTGCCAGCAGATGCTTCTTTCAGAACGCTCATCAGCTTGGCGATTGCTTCGTCGTAAGTCGGCAGGCTTGCCAGCATGGCGATGTCGACCACTTCACCTTCAAACGCAGCAGTTTTCAGTTCGAACTGCTCGTTATCTTTCGCGAAATCCTTGAGGATACGCGCACCGGCACCCGGGTGCTCGGTGGAGAATGCGATGATGGTCGGACCGACAAAGCTGTCCTGCAGACATGCGTAGTCAGTGCCTTCAACTGCGCGGCGAGCCAGAGTGTTACGTACGACTTTCAGCCATACGCCGTTTGCACGGGCTTCTTTACGCAGAGCAGTCATGTCTTCTACAGTTACACCGCGAGAATCGGCAACTACTGCAGACAGAGCAGACTTGGCAGCTTCCTGGACTTCAGCGACGATCGCTTTTTTGTCTTCGAGTCCTAATGCCACGATTTACTCCTGGATTTAGTCTTTCGACTGTTTACCAACCACCCCTTGCGGGGCTTCTGAGTACGGTGGTTTTTGATTCGCGTGAATCTCACCGTCTGCGCAGGCTGGTGTTTCCATTAAGATGCCGCCACCGAGGTAACAACATCACCTGCGGTCTTTGACGGCCTTCGCCTCTGTATTACAGGTCACGAAGACCCTCAAAAAACCTTTGCGCTGATTAGAAGCTCAGAGAGCTCTGATCAACGGACAGACCCGGGCCCATGGTAGTGGACAGGGTCACTTTCTTCACGTAAACGCCCTTGGCAGAAGCCGGCTTCAGCTTCTTCAGGTCCGCCAGCAGTGCTTCCAGGTTTTCCTGGATAGCCTTGCCTTCGAAGCCCAGTTTGCCAACGGAGCAGTGAACGATACCGTTCTTGTCAGTACGGAAACGTACCTGACCTGCTTTGGCGTTGTTTACTGCAGTGGTCACGTCCGGAGTAACGGTACCGACTTTCGGGTTCGGCATCAGGCCACGCGGACCCAGGATCTGACCCAGCTGACCGACAACACGCATAGCGTCAGGAGTCGCAATCACTACGTCAAAATCCAGGTTGCCGGCTTTAACCTGTTCAGCAAGGTCTTCAAAGCCAACAACGTCAGCACCTGCCGCTTTTGCTTTCTCAGCGTTGTCACCCTGAGCAAACACAGCAACACGTACATCTTTGCCTGTACCGTTCGGCAGTACGGTGGAACCACGTACAACCTGGTCAGATTTACGCGGATCAACACCCAGGTTCACAGCAACGTCAACAGACTCGGTGAACTTGACTGAAGAGATCTCACCCAGCAGTGCAACAGCATCTGTCAGCGGGTAAAGCTTGCCGCTCTCAACCTTCTCACGGATCGCCTTCTGGCGCTTGGTCAGCTTAGCCATTACTCTACACCCTCCACTTCAAGACCCATGGAGCGAGCGCTACCAGCGATGGTGCGAACAGCCGCATCCATGTCAGCCGCAGTCAGATCCGGCATCTTGGTTGTTGCAATCTCTTCCAGCTGAGCGCGAGTAACAGTACCCACTTTCTCAGTGTTCGGACGAGAAGAACCGCTCTTCAGACCAGCTGCTTTTTTCAGCAGAATGGACGCCGGCGGAGTCTTGGTGATAAAGGTAAAGCTACGGTCGCTGTATACAGTGATAACAACCGGCACCGGCAGACCCGGCTCCATACCTTGAGTCTGTGCGTTGAACGCTTTACAGAACTCCATGATGTTAACACCGTGCTGACCCAGAGCAGGACCTACGGGGGGACTAGGGTTAGCCTGACCCGCTTTTACCTGCAGCTTGATGTAAGCATTGATTTTCTTAGCCATTAAGCTACTCCTTATGGGTTCAAACGCCGCAAGGGCTCCCCATGTTTACAACAGCAAAACCGCCTGACGGCGGCCTTGCTACCAAACTCAGCCCTTTTCGACCTGAGTAAATTCCAACTCGACCGGAGTCGAGCGCCCGAAGATGAGCACAGCCACCTGCAGACGGTTCTTTTCGTAGTTGACCTCTTCGACAACGCCGTTGAAGTCGGCAAAAGGACCATCGATGACGCGCACCATCTCGCCGGGTTCGAAAACAGTTTTGGGACGCGGCTTGTCTGCACCACTTTCGACGCGCTGCAAAATCTCGTCCGCTTCCTTTTTGGTAATCGGGGCCGGCTTGTCTGCGGTACCACCGATAAAGCCCATTACGCGCGGGGTATTCTTCACCAGGTGCCAGGTCTCATCATTCATGACCATGTTCACCAACACGTAACCGGGGTAAAACTTGCGCTCTGACTTGCGCTTTTTACCGTCACGAATCTCAACAACTTCTTCAGTCGGCACCAGCACTTCACCGAACAGATCCTGCATATTGTGCAGTTCGATCCGCTCCTTAAGGCTGTTCATGACGCGCTTTTCATAGCCGGAGTAGGCATGCACGACATACCAACGCTTCTTGTCCATGTCCATGCTTACTTACACCTCTTAACCAATAGCGCCGGACACCAGCCAACCCAACAGGGTATCAAGACCCCAGAGTGCCAGACCGACCAGCAGCACAGTCAAAACTACGATAGCGGTTGTTTGCAGGGTCTCCTGACGCGTCGGCCAGACCACTCTGCGAATCTCATTCTTGGCTTCCTTGAACAACTGGAAGAAAGCCTTACCTTTTGCTGTCTGCAGCGCCACAAAGCCCGCAACCAGTGCCAGCGCAACCAGCGCCAAAACACGGTACAGCAAAGACTCACCTGCAAACACGGAGTTTCCTACCACACCGGCCGCAACCAGTGCTACAACGACAACCCACTTCAGGCCATCGAGCTTAGATCCTTCGGACGTCACTTTAGAGTTCACGCTAGGAGCCTCGGCAATTGAAAAGCTTGCGCTTTGATGTGACACCACCTTCGATTGAAGATGGCAGGCCAGGAGGGACTCGAACCCCCAACCTGCGGTTTTGGAGACCGCTGCTCTGCCAATTGAGCCACTGGCCTGTTGCGTAACAGGGAGGCACATTATAGGCGCCTCCCTACCTGTATGCAACAGGTAATTATCGATTTTTATTCGATAATCTTGGATACCACGCCGGCACCCACGGTACGACCACCTTCACGGATGGCGAAGCGCAGACCTTCTTCCATCGCGATCGGGTTGATCAGGGTAACAGACATCTGGATGTTGTCACCCGGCATTACCATTTCAACGCCTTCCGGCAGTTCACACGCACCAGTGATATCAGTGGTACGGAAGTAGAACTGCGGACGGTAGCCTTTGAAGAACGGAGTATGACGGCCGCCTTCTTCCTTGCTCAGTACGTAAACTTCGCCCTCGAACTGAGTGTGCGGAGTGATGGATGCCGGCTTGGCCAGTACCTGACCACGCTCAACTTCGTCACGCTTGGTACCACGCAGCAGCGCACCAACGTTCTCGCCTGCACGACCCTGGTCCAGCAGCTTGCGGAACATCTCAACACCAGTACAGGTAGTCTTGGTAGTGTCCTTGATGCCGACGATTTCAATTTCGTCACCAACGTTCAGGATACCACGCTCGATACGACCGGTTACTACGGTACCGCGACCGGAGATAGAGAATACGTCCTCGATCGGCATCAGGAACGGCTGATCAACGGCACGCTCCGGCTCAGGGATGTACTCGTCCAGAGTCTCAACCAGCTTCTTGACAGCAGCCTGACCGAAACCTTCCGGATCTTCACCGTTCAGGGCCTGCAGAGCAGAACCTACGATGATCGGAGTGTCATCACCCGGGAAGTCGTACTCTTCCAGAAGTTCGCGAACTTCCATCTCAACCAGTTCCAGCAGCTCTTCATCGTCGACCATGTCTGCTTTGTTCAGGAACACAACGATGTACGGTACGCCAACCTGACGAGACAGCAGGATGTGCTCACGCGTCTGCGGCATGGGGCCGTCAGCAGCAGAACATACCAGGATCGCGCCGTCCATCTGGGCAGCACCGGTGATCATGTTCTTAACGTAGTCGGCGTGTCCCGGGCAGTCTACGTGCGCGTAGTGACGAGTCGGAGATTCGTACTCTACGTGGGAAGTAGAGATGGTGATACCACGCTCACGCTCTTCCGGAGCGTTATCGATGCCGTCGAAGGCAACGGCAGCGCCGCCCCATACTTCTGCACATACGCGAGTCAGTGCGGCAGTCAGAGTAGTTTTACCGTGGTCAACGTGGCCGATAGTACCAACGTTAACGTGGGGCTTGTTACGTTCAAATGATTGTTTAGCCATGGCAAGGTCAACCTGATCAAGTCGTTTTCAAAGACGCCAAATACAACAAAGGGTAGATATATCACTATATCTACCCTTCATCAAAACTGGAGCTCATGGGCGGATTTGAACCGCCGACCTCACCCTTACCAAGGGTGTGCTCTACCCCTGAGCTACATGAGCATAACGCGTTTCCTTTGCCCCGTTTGGAGCGGGTAGCGGGAATCGAACCCGCCTCTTCAGCTTGGAAGGCTGAGGTAATAGCCACTATACCATACCCGCTGAAACGGAGATGGTGGTGGGAGGTGGATTCGAACCACCGAAGCTTGCGCGTCAGATTTACAGTCTGATCCCTTTGGCCACTCGGGAACCCCACCAGCCTTTCAAACCTTCTCCAGATATGGTGCCGGCACGAGGAGTCGAACCCCGGACCTACTGATTACAAGTCAGTTGCTCTACCAACTGAGCTATACCGGCCTTGCCTGTCGAAGTGGTGCGTATCTTACTGATCCCATTAGGGGCGTGCAACCCCCTCGCAGGATTTTTTTTCAATTTTTATACCCGGCCATCCGGATAGCAATAACTGGCGCAAAACATCGTCCAGTTCATCACCCGCCGGAATGCTGACAAGCAGATCATGACCGGGATCCGGATCGGGAATCGGCACCTGTCGCACATCCACATCCAGCACGGCCATCAATGCCTGCCGTTCGGTTCGCGCAGCCTGCTGAGCATCGCCTCCGACAAAGGGCCCCAGCACAAAATCACCGGCATCCGTTTGCGGTACCCAGCCGGCCAATGCCAGCTCATCCAGTAACTGGATACGCGCTTCAGCGTCAGCCGGCACGCTCACCCTAAGGTGATAGCCAATCACCGCTGATTGCGCATCCTGACGCTCGATCACAAACCCCTTGTCTGCCAGGAGGCTACGCGCGCGTTGCAGCTCCGACTCCGACATGAACACACCCAAACGATAGCACTGCAATTCACGGGGTTGCACCTGCGCCGAACGATCGAGCTCATGCAGCAGGTGCAGATTTTTCAGTGTCGCCTCAGGCGCCGGCTCTGCCAGTTGCCGCTGCTGCCCATACCAGAACAGCAGCAATGCATTCCCCAATAACAGCAGCAGAGCCAGCCAGCGCAACATCATTTCACCCCAGCGTCCATTGCAAGCCATCCAGTACCAGGTCTGGATGGTGTTGCGCCTGAGACAGATAAGGCAGGAGCGCTTCGGCATCCCCGCCCGTCACCAATACCGGTAAGCAACCCTTCTGACCCGGCAATCCTTTATCAACCCGCTCGGCCAGCGCCAGCATGAGCAGATGGGCGCCGTGTGAAACAGCTTCCTCGGTACTGCGTCCCGGGCTCAAGGCAACACGCTCAAGCGCATCCTCCACCCTGATTTCGGCGGTACGCCCAAGCAGGGATGTCTGCATCAGCCGCAACCCCGGCAGGATATAGCCACCCTGATGCTCCCCTCGGTCATCCAGTACATCCACGGTAATTGCACTGCCGGCATCGACGACACAACAGGCACCCCGTGTATACTGCCAGGCTGCCAGCATCGCCAGCCAGCGATCTACCCCCATACGGCTCGGATCCGAGTAGCTGTTGCTTACCCCTGCACATTGCGCCTGAGTGAACGCCTGCTGCAGCTCAACACCCCAGCATTCACGCACAGCCTCTGTCAGCCGCTGATTCAATGCAGCCCCGGCAACGGAGCCCAACCAGACAAATTCGGGAGAATGAGAGCATTGACGCAGGCAGTCTGCGTTAAATTCAGCGGTCAGCCAGCGCCCTGATTGCAGGGTTACACCTGCCTGACGCAAACGCCATTTGATGAAGGTATTACCGGCATCCAGCTCAAGCCGGCTCGTGGATACGGACACTCATTTCTCCTCCATGGAAGACTTCTTCCCCCGCCTCGGTCTGCAAACGTAAACCACCCTGATCGGTCACCCCGACACACACGCCTTCGTAGCTGTGACTACCCGATGTCAGCCGTACTTCGCGTCCAGCAAAGGCATTTACCGCCTCCCAGTCCGGCCGCAAAGGAGCAAACCCGCCCCGCTCAAACGACTCAAGCACGGTCACTAGCTCAGCAACCAATGCTGCCAGCAACTCCGTGCGACTGCCGGTAAAACCCAGCCGACTCAAATCCGTTGCCGGCTGATCCAGCTCTTCCAGCAAAGCATCCGGCAGGCGTACATTCAACCCCACACCGATGGCGACCTGGCACTCACCGGCGGCATCGCCACTCAACTCAATCAAAATACCGGACAACTTGGCCTGATCGACCAACAGGTCATTGGGCCACTTGAGACAGACATCCGGCACGTCAAGGCGCCGCAAGGCACGTTGCAAAGCAACCCCCACGGCCAGGCTCAGCCCCTCCAGCGCTGCCGCACCGGAGTTGAAGCGCCAGGCCAGACTGAAGCAGAGGCTGGACGCCAGTGGACTCAACCATTGACGCCCGCGACGACCACGACCGCCATGCTGGAACTCCGCCACATACAAACCGCCCGGCACACCCTGCTGCAAACGCTCCAGCGCCCGCACATTGGTCGAGTCGATTTCCGTGACCACTTCCGTCTCCGCCAAACCCGGAATATCCTGCAGGCTCGCCTGCAGACGGGTGGCATCCAGCAGGTCCAGCCCACCCGGAATACGGTAGCCACGTCCCTTGACGCTGTAGAGTTCAACCCCCAGCTCTTCCAGGCGGCGCATGTGCTTCCAGACGGCACTGCGACTCATCCCCAGCTCACGTCCGATGGCACTGCCGGAATGAAAGGCACCATCGGCGAGTACCTGCAGCAGCTTATCCAGCATCAGCAGCTCCAGCGCGGTCCATCACGATAAAGCTGTAATCATAGGGATTAGGCCCTTCCGCCTTGAAATCATCACGCCCTACTTCCTGCCACTCAGTTGCATCCAGCTGCGGGAAGAAGGCGTCACCCTCTACTTCTGCATGTACCTGTGTCAGATAGAGGCGATCCGCACGCGGCAGACAGAGTGCATAGATTTCCGCACCACCGATCACAACCGTCTCTTCTACGCCATCAATCAACGCCAGACTTTCGGCCAGCTCTACCCCTTCGTCCAGGCCGTGCACCACGCGCACACCGGGATGATTCCACTCGGTATCACGGGTAATGACGATATTGGTGCGACCGGGCAGAGGTTTGCCGATGGACTCGAAGGTCTTGCGTCCCATCACGATAGGTTTGCCCAGGGTGACCTGCTTGAAATACTTGAGATCCCCCGGCAGATACCAGGGCAATTTGTTGTTAATGCCAATCACTCGATTGAGGGACTGGGCCGCAATCATGGCCAGGCGCATGCTGTCTCCTTATCTCAGATGGCAATAGGGGCACGGATGACCGGATCCGGGTCATACCCGACCACTTCAAAGTCATCGTATTCATAGCTGAACAGGTCCGCCGGACGACGACGCAACTTGAGCTGCGGCAGCGCTTTGGGCGCACGCGACAGCTGCTCCTGCACAATGGCGGGATCGTTCAAGTGATTGGCATAGAGGTGCAGATCACCAAAGGTGTGAACGAAATCACCCACCTCCAGATCGCACTGCTGCGCAATCATGTGTGTCAGCAGGGAATAGGAGGCGATATTGAAAGGCACCCCGAGGAAGTAGTCGGCGCTGCGCTGATACAGCTGACAGCTCAACTTGCCGTTCGCCACATAAAACTGGAACAGCGTATGGCAAGGGGGCAGCGCTGCCTTGCCTTGGCGCACATTATCCTGCGGGCTGATGCTCTCATCCGGCAGATCAGCCGGATTCCAGCCGCTCACAATCAGACGACGCGAATTGGGCGTACGCTTGATCTGCTCCACCACCTGACTGATCTGATCAATGGTGGAACCGTCGGGGCACGCCCATGAGCGCCACTGCTTGCCGTAGATCGGCCCCAGATCACCGTCTTCCAGTGCCCATTCGTTCCAGATCCGCACGCCGCGCTCCTGCAACCAGGTGTTATCGGTGCTGCCGGAGAGAAACCAGAGCAGCTCATAGATCACCGACTTGAGGTGCACTTTTTTGGTGGTCAGCAGTGGAAAGCCTTCCGACAGATCGAAGCGCAGCTGACGCCCAAACAGCGAGCGTGTACCTGTGCCCGTGCGATCGCCCTTATCCACTCCGTTATCAATGATGTCCTGCATCAGGTCCAGATACTGCCGCATAGCCGCCCCGTTCTAAAAACAAATAGGGTTTATTCTATGCTTCACTCAGCTCAGAGACCAGAGCTGCGCCCGGGTGCGGCATTACTCCTTACCTGCGACCGTCTGCCGCCAGGGATGGCGGCAGTCGAGCAGCCACGGATGGCGCAGAGCGGGTCGCAGGGAAGGAGGAATGTGGCGACCAGCTCCTGCCACGCCAGCCAAAGCCGTTAAAGCCGGCTCTTATCCGCTCACAGAGTTCTGTCGATGATACGCCAGCCAGATCAACAGTGCGCCCAACGCCACCATTGGCAAGGACAGCAGCTGGCCCATGGTGAGCCAATCGAAGGCGATGAAGCCCAGATGCCCATCCGGTTCACGTACCAGCTCTACCAGAGAGCGGAAACTGCCATAGCCGAGCAAAAAGAGACCCGACACAGCCATGCGCGGGCGCGGCTTGGCGGAGTACCACCAGAGCAGCGCAAACAGCACAACACCCTCAAGCAGCATTTCATACAGTTGTGACGGGTGGCGCGGCAGGTTATCGCCCGCGCGAGGGAAGATCACCGCCCAGGGCACATCGGTAGCACGCCCCCAGACCTCACCGCCGATAAAGTTACCCAGACGCCCCGCCCCCAGGCCAATGGGCACCAACGGCGCCACAAAGTCGCCGATTTCAAAGAAGGACTTGCGGTTGCGATGGGCAAACACCGCCAGCACCACCAGCACACCCAAGAGACCGCCATGGAACGACATGCCACCTTGCCAGACCGCAAACAGCCAGAGCGGGTCCTGCAGGAAGTAATCAAAGTTGTAGAACAGCACATAGCCGGCACGACCACCCAGGATCACACCCACGGCGCCCCAGAACACCAGATCGGACACCTGCTGCTCCGTCCAGCCGGAGCCCGGCTTGCGCGCCCGATAATTACCCAGCCACCAGGCCGCGGCAAAGCCGATCAGGTACATCAGCCCGTACCAGTGAATCTGTACCGGCCCCAGTTCCAGCGCCAGCGGATCGATATCATGTACCCACATGCAAACTTATCCCAGGTTGGAGAAAATAAAACGTCCGGCCACCACCACCAGAAACACCGCAAACACCTTTTTCAACATCGGCTGCGACAAGCGGTGGGCCAGGCGCGCACCCAAGGGCGCAGTGAAGGAGCTGGCCAGGACAATACCGGCAAATGCCGGCAGGTAGACATACCCCAGACTCCATTGCGGCAGCTCAGGTTCCCCCCATCCCACCCAAATATTGGTCAGCCCCCCCATGACAGCGATCGGAAGGCCGCAGGCAGCCGAGGTTGCCACTGCCTGCTGCATCACCACTCGGCGCCAGCTCAGGTAAGGCACGCTGAGGGTACCGCCACCGATCCCGAAGATGGATGACGCCCAGCCGATAAAGCCACCCGAGAGACCCAACTCAACACGCGAAGGCGTCTGGTCACCGGCACCAGGCTTGAGGTTCAGTGCCATCTGCACCGCAACCAGCAGGGCAAACACCCCCAGCGCAATTTGCAGTACACCACCCGGTAACTGAACAGCGGTGTTCACACCCAATACCGCGCCCGCCAGAATGCCGATGGCAAGAGGCTTGAACAATTCCCAACGTACTGCACCATGCTTGTGATGCGCACGCACCGAACTGATTGAAGTGACCACGATGGTTGCCAGCGAGGTCGCAACCGCCATATGCGTCAGCACTTCAGGCGATACGCCCTGTAGCTCAAACGAGAAGATCAGCACCGGCACGATCAGCAGCCCGCCACCGATACCAAACAGGCCGGCTACTACACCCGCAAACGCGCCCAGCACCACATAGAGGAGCAGAGTTGTTAACATGCTAATTCCATCCGCACAGGAAAGCGGACTATCTTAGAGCCTCAAACCGGTAGATGAAACCTCATGTGTCTGGCCACCTTTGCCCTCAATGCCCACCCCGACTGGCCCCTGATTCTGGTCGGCAACCGTGATGAATTCCATGCCCGCCCCACAGCAGCGCTGAGCGTCTGGCCTGACCAGCCGCTACTGGGAGGCCGCGATCTGGAAGCCGGCGGCAGCTGGATGGCACTGGGCGACAACAACCGCTTTGTACTGGTCACCAACCACCGCAACCTGCGTCTACCGAAACCGGAAAACGCCCGCTCGCGGGGCAACCTGGTAGCCGACTTTATCAACTCACCGCTGGCCGCTCCCGACTTCTGCAACCAGCTCGGGGCCAAGGACTATGCCGGCTTTAACCTGCTGCTGAGGGATACAACCGGCTGGTACCACTACAGCAATATCAGCCAGCGCTGCCAGCGTCTTGGCGCCGGCGTATTTGGTTTGAGCAACGCCCTGCTGGATACCCCCTGGCCAAAAACACTGAGGGCACGTGCCCGTCTGCAGCAGCAACTGGCGCAAGGCCTGCCTCAGCCGGAGAAACTGCTGCATCTGTTACACGAAACAAGCCGACCAAAGGATGCATACTTGCCTGATACAGGCCTGTCGCTGGAACGCGAGCGACTGCTCTCGTCCTGCTTCATCCAGTCAGCCGACTACGGCACTCGCGCCAGCAGCCTGCTGCTGCAACACCGCAGTGGTCGCCTGCTGTTTGTTGAGGAAAGTTATACAGTGGATGCCAGTGTAAGCGGGCGCCGCCGCTATCAATTGCAGCGCCCGCTTCTGGTCGAAGCGGACTATTGCTGATTGGGCAGATGCGGACGGGTCAGCTGACCCAGCCCCAGCCCCTTGAGAGTTTCACGCAGGCATTGATGGATCTCTTCGGCATCCGCCATGCGCAGTACACGGCTCAACAGTGACTGGGCCCGAACCAGACTGACACCACGAATGGCCGATTTAACCCGCGGCAGGTTATTGGCATTCATGGACAGCACTTCATAGCCCATCGCCATCAGCAGGAGCGCACCGCCCGGGTCCGCCGCCATTTCACCGCAGATAGACACCGGCTTGCCCTCGCGGCGGGTTTCGCGCGCAATATACTGCAGCGCACGCAGTACGGCCGGGTGATAGGCAGCATAGAGCCCTGCCACACGCGGGTTATTGCGGTCCACCGCCAGAATATACTGGGTCAGATCATTGGAGCCGACCGAGATAAAATCCACCAGCCGGGCAAAACGGCGTACCTGATAGACGGCCGCAGGCACTTCTACCATCACACCCACCGGCGGACGGCTCACCTGGTAACCTTCATCCTGCAGCTCTTCAACGGCACGGTCGATCTGGCGCAGCGCCTCTTCTACCTCGTGCAGGCTGGTGACCATCGGCAGCATGATGCGCAGATTGTTCAGGCCCTCTGAGGCACGCAACATGGCCCGCACCTGCACCAGAAAGATTTCCGGATGATCCAGGGTCACGCGTATGCCGCGCCAGCCCAGGAAAGGATTGTCTTCTTCGATCGGAAAATAAGGCAGCGCCTTGTCGCCGCCGATATCCAGCGTACGCATGGTCACCGGGCGTGGTGCAAAAGCTTCCAGCTGGTTGCGGTAGCTCTGCAGCTGCTCCTGCTCGCTGGGGAAGAAGTCACGGATCATGAAGGGAATTTCGGTACGGTAGAGGCCGATACCCTCGGCACCGCGGTCCAGCGAACGGGTTACATCCGCCACCAGGCCGGTATTCACCCAGAGGGGCATGCGGTAGCCGTCTGTGGTTTCGGCGGGCAGGTCCTTGAGCCCCTCCAGGCCGGCAGCAACGGCCTGTTCATCGCGGATGACACGTTCGAACGCTTCCAGCAACTGATCGGAGGGGTTTACATAGACACGACCACTGTAGCCGTCGACGATCACTTTGCGCCCTTCCAGGCGGGTGAACGGCAGATCGACCACCCCCATCACCGTGGGAATGCCGATGGAGCGCGCCATAATGGCCGCATGGGAGTTGCCCGAGCCGCTGACCGCAATCAGACCCGCCAGTTTTTCCTCAGGCACCATGCCCAGCATGGCCGGTGACAGCTCATCGGCAATCAGGATGGCGTTATCCGGACATTCCATTTGCACCGGACCGGCACTTTCCTGCAAATAACTGAGAATGCGTCGACCCAGGTCGCGCACATCAGTGGCACGCTCACGCAGATAGGCATCTTCCATGCGGCTGAACTGCTGTACCTGCGCCAGAATCACATCACGCAGGGCACCTTGTGCCCACTGTCCCTGATGGATGCGTTTTTCAATTTCACCGCGCAATGCCGTGTCATCCAGCATGCGCAGGTAGACATCGAAGAGTGCCTGCTCCTCCGGGCGTAAACGCTGCGCCAGGCTTTTACCCAGCGTCGACAGATCATCCCGTACCGACTCCAGCGCGGCTTGAAAATCTTCCAGCTCGCGCTCGACACCACGGGCGGGCTTGTCCGGCACGGTTTCCAGCTCGGCCGTCACCGTGGCAATGACCACCTCGCCAATCGCCACCCCCGGCGCAGCAGCCACACCGTTGAAACGCTTGTCATGCACCACCACTGGCGGCACCTTCTCGGTACCCGTTTTATCCGGGGAGGCAGCCGGCTCCATGTTAACGGACCCTGTCGCCTCGGCATGGGCGATGATACCGGCCAGCTGTGCCGACAGCGTGACCATGAACGCCTCTTCACTCTCGTCGAAACGGCGATGCTCCATCTGCTGCACCACCAGCACCCCCAGAACGGAGCGATGATGAATGATCGGCACGCCAAGGAAGGCGTGGAAACGCTCCTCACCGGTGGCCTGGAGGTAGTGAAATGCGGGGTGGCGGGACGCATCTTCCAGGTTGATCGGCTCGGCACGCTTGCCGACCTGACCGACGATACCCTCGGTCATGGACAGGCTCACCTTGCCCACCGCTTCCTGATTCAAGCCCTGAGTGGCCCGTAAGACATAGCGCTGATGTATGGGGTCAAATAGGAAAATGGAGCATACCTGAGTACGCATGGCGCGCTGAATACGCCGTACAATCAAGTCCAGCACCGACTCCAGATCCGGAGCGGCACTGACCTCCTGTACGATTTTGCGCAGCACGCTGAGCATACTCATGGCTTGCTCCTGTTCAGATCACCTTGCTATCGACAAGCGCGACAGCCGAGGTGAGAGTTCCTTCATTGCCTTGCGGTATACCTCACGCTTGAAGGACACCACTTGCCCCAAGGGATACCAATAGCTTACCCACTCCCAGCCGTCGAATTCTGGCGAGTCGGTGCCGTCTATCCTGACAGCGCTGTCATCACTGAGCATGCGCAACAGGAACCATTTCTGTTTCTGGCCCACGCACACAGGGTGCGAGTGGCGCCGGATCATACGTTTAGGCAGACGATAGCGCAGCCATCCGCGCGTTACCGCCAGGATTTCCACATCCGCGGGCGACAGTCCGACCTCTTCACCGAGTTCGCGATACATCGCCTGTTCGGGCGTTTCGTTTGACTGTATACCACCTTGCGGGAACTGCCAGGCGTTTTGCCCTATGCGTCTTGCCCAAAGAACCTGACCCTGCGAATTAACCAGAATGATTCCGACGTTCGGTCTGAATCCATCTGCATCAATCACAATTCTGATCCCGATCTGTAAAGGTTATTGGGTTTTATTGTTCCACAGATCCTGCGTCTGGCAAATAGCATGCAGTATCCGGCGTTGCGTGGCTACCCCCTGAAGTCTATGCTTGCGCATTTATCCGCCCGTCAAAACGGGCTCAGAAAAGTGAGGAATAGCGGTGAGTCTTGCGATTTTCGACCTGGACCATACCCTGATCGGCGGCGACAGCGACCACGCCTGGGGCGAGTTTCTATGTAAAAAGGGTGTTGTCGACGAGCATGAATACCGCGCCGCCAACGACCGCTTTTACGAGGATTACCTGCGCGGCGAGATGGATATTCACGAATTCCTCAATTTCGCCCTTAACCCGTTGGCCCAGCACACCCCCGAACAGCTGGATGCCTGGCACGCCGAATTCATGACCGAGTGCATCGAGCCGATCATCCTGCCCAAGGCTGAAGCGCTATTGAAGCAGCACCGCGAGCAGGGAGACTTCCTGCTGATCATCACGGCCACCAACCGGTTTGTGACGGCCCCCATCGCCAAGCGTCTGGGTGTGGATGACATGCTGGCCACCGACCCCGAGCAGATCGATGGCCTGTTCACCGGCAAGGTTGCAGGCACGCCCTGCTTCCGTGAAGGCAAGGTCACGCGCCTGAATGCCTGGCTGGAACAAACGGGCCACAGCCTGAAAAACAGCTGGTTCTACAGCGACTCCAACAATGACCTGCCGCTTCTGGAAGCTGTGGATAACCCGGTCGCCACCAACCCGGATGACCGCCTGCGTGCAACCGCCCAGGCACGTGGCTGGCAGATTCTCGACCTGATGCCTGCCTCAGACGCGTGAACGACAGCCTTTCATGGTGGCGTTCAACGCCTGCATGATCTGACGCCGGCTGATCACTCCGACCAGCTGGCCGTCTTTTACCACAGGCCAGGTTTTGGGTTTGTTACCGCCCATTTTCTGCACCAGATCGATAATGCTTTCGTGCGGCGAGGTACACAGCGGCTCGGGAAACATCATCTCCCCCACCTTGGCACGACTATCACAGTGGTAACTGCCACTGACCAGATAATCGATGCAATCATGCTCGGACAGAAAACCGCACACCTGACGTCCAATATCGACCACCGGCAAACCGATCTGACCGGATTGCAGAATCAGATCCACCGCCTCGGCCAGCGGCATATCCACCCGCAAGGGGTTGGGCACGGGCTGCATCAGATCCTGTACTTGCTGTTGTTGCATGTCGGCACTCTCCTTCCGTTGCGAAGACTGCCTTGAGTATGGCAAAGGAGGCGCACGCCCGCGTAATCGAATCTTCACGGGCGCACGAGGAAGCTCAGGGGCAGGGGTTGGGGTAGCGCTGATGCACTTCCTCGATGGCGGCCAGCAGTTCCGGTGACAGACTGACATCCACTGAATCGATGTTGGTCTTGAGCTGCTCCAGATTGGTCGCACCGATGATGTTACTGGCCAGGAAGGGGCGGCTATTCACGTAGGCCAGCGCCATTTGCGCCGGGTTCAGACCATGTTCCGCCGCCAGGTGCAGATAGCACTCGGTGGCTGCCAGTCCCTGCTCGGTCAAATAACGACGATACTCGGGGAAAAGCGCCAGGCGCGAACCTTCGGGACGGGCACCCGCAGCATACTTGCCACTGAGCACACCAAAACCCAGCGGCGAATACGCCAGCAGTCCCACCTCTTCACGCAGCATTACTTCCGCCAGCCCCACTTCAGCGCTGCGGTTGAGCAGGCTGTAGGGGTTCTGTACCGACAGGATTCTGGGCAGACCCAGCTGCTCGGCCAGCTGCAGGAATTTCATGGTACCCCAGGGGGTTTCGTTGGACAGGCCGATATGACGTATTTTGCCCTCGGCAACCAGCTCGCCCAGCACTGCCAGAGTCTCCGCCAGCGGCGTGCCCTGACTGTCGGGGTTATGCTGATAGCCCAGCTGACCGAAGTAGTTGGTGCTGCGATCCGGCCAGTGCAGCTGGTAAAGATCGATATAATCCGTCTGCAATCGCTTCAGGCTACCTTCGACCGCCTGGCGCAGGTTCGCGGCATCATGGCGGATGTTCGGGCGCAGATAGCTGACCATGTCACCCGGACCCGTCGCCTTGGTGGCGATAATAACCTTGTCACGATTGCCACGCTGGTGCATCCAGTTGCCGATATAGGCTTCAGTACGCCCCTGGTATTCGGGGGCCGTTGGCACCGGATACATCTCCGCCGCGTCAATCAGGTTGACCCCGCGCTCCAGCGCATAGTCCAGCTGCTCAAAGGCTTCGGCTTCGCTGTTCTGGCGCCCGAAGGTCATGGTGCCCAGGGCGATACGGCTGACCTTGAGGTCGGAGCGGCCCAGTGTCAGGTAATCCATCTGCTCTCTCCTTCTATCGGCTTGGCAAGGTGTACTGGCTCAGATCGAGGGTAGCACACGCAGGAAATAGGCTTTGAGGTATTCAGTCTCGGGAATCGCCGGATGAATCGGATGATCCGAGCCCTGACTGCCCTGCGCAAAGATCTGCGCATTGCGGTCCAGCTCACGGCTGTTGGCGCGCAGAATATCAACCAGACGGTCTTTGCCCAGATGCATGGAACAGGACGCCGAAATCAGCGTGCCGTCCTTGTTCAGCAGACGCATGGCCAGGTTATTGATGCGGGCGTAAGCACGCTCACCGTTGCGGATATCCTTGCGACGGGCAATAAACGCGGGCGGGTCTACAACTACAACATCGAAGCGTTCCTTGTCGGCTACCAGCGCCTTGCACAGGTCGAAAGCATCGCCCTGAAGACCGCGGAAACGGGTTTCGCCGTTATTGATGCGCGCATTCTCTGCCGCCACTTCCAGTGCCGTCACCGATGCATCCACACAAACCACTTCACTGGCACCGGCTGCCAGTGCCTGGGCACCCCAGCCACCCACGTAGCTGAACAGATCCAGTACGCGCTTGCCCTTCACCAGCGTCTGCATGCGGGCGCGGTTTTCGCGGTGGTCGTAGAACCAGCCGGTTTTCTGTCCGGTCAGGATGGGGGCTACCAGGTCGACGCCGTTTTCGTTCAGCGGCGCCAGCTCCGGTACTTCGCCCTGCACCACCTCGACAAAGGTTTCCAGACCTTCGGTTGCACGCATCTTGCCGTCATTACGCAGCACGATTGCCTGCGGCTGGAACACCTTGTTGAGCGCATCGATAATGGCGTCCTGCATCAACTCCATACCGGCTGTGGAGATCTGCACCACAAAGATATCGTAGAAGCGATCCACCACCAGGCCCGGCAGGCCATCGGAGTCACCAAATACGACACGGTAACAGGGCTGATCGAAGCACTGCTCACGCAGCGACTTGGCCACGTTGAAACGATGCACCAGCAGGGAGCGGTCCAGCGGGTGCTTGAGATCACGACTGATGATACGGCCGCAGATAAGCGTATTCGGGTTCAGCGTCGCGATACCCAGCGCCTTGCCGGATGAGGTTTGCACAACCACCTGTTCGCCCGGCTCAAAATCCTTCAGGGGCGTTACACGGGTATCAACTTCGTTGCTGTAGACCCACAGGTGGCCAGCACGCAGGCGCCGGTCCGCACCTGATTTGAGAGTAAGGGGTTTGAGGTTCATTGTGCTCTATCTATGTTCTGAAATGACTGTCCCGGCAAAAGCCGGGACAGTACAGGGGTTTGATACGGCTGAGCCGATCAGCTTTCCGCTTCGCAATGGGCGGCATAACCGTCCGCATCCAGCAGGTCTTCAAGCTCGGCGGTATCGCTCAGCTTGATTTTGAAGAACCAGCCATCGCCATAGGGATCTGAGTTCACCATTTCCGGTGCATCTTCCAGATCTTCGTTGACGGCAACAACTTCACCACTCAGCGGCGCGTAGATGTCGGAGGCAGCCTTAACAGACTCCACTACACCCGCATCGTCGCCAGCGCTCATCTCGGCGCCCACATCCGGCAGCTCAACAAAAACCACATCGCCGAGCAGGTCCTGTGCATGGTCGGTGATACCGACTACGACCACACCTTCACCCTCTTCACGGATCCACTCGTGGCTGGCTACATATTTCAGTTCGTTCGGGACGTTGCTCATCTCGGCTTCCTATCTGACAGGTTCAGGAAAATACTTTTTCGCCATGACGGACGAAAGGCGGGCGGACAACCTTGACCGGAACACGCTTGCCACGCATTTCAACTTCCGCTGTATCCGCTGTACCGGCCGGTACACGCGCCAGTGCAATGGAGTGACCCAGCGTGGGCGAGAAACTGCCACTGGTGATTTCACCTTCGCCTACGCCTTCGACAATCACCTTTTGATGACCGCGCAGAACACCTCGTTCGGTCAGAACCAGACCGACAAGACGTCGCGGCGCACCTTCTGCTTTCATTTTCTCAACGGCTTCACGGCCAACAAACTGACGATCTGCCGGCTCCAGAGCCAGCGTCCAGCCCATGGCGGCTTCCAGCGGTGACACGCTTTCATCCATATCGGTGCCGTAGAGATTCATGCCTGCTTCCAGACGCAGGGTATCACGTGCCCCCAGACCGCAGGGCGCAACACCCGCCTCGTGCAGCTGCTGCCAGAAATCGGCAACTTCATCTTCGGGCAGCATGATTTCCAGGCCATCTTCGCCAGTATAGCCGGTGCGGGCGATAAACCAGCCTTCGGACTCCTGGCCAAAGAAGGGCTTGAGTTCAGAGATCAGACGAGCGCGGGATTCACTGACTGCCTGTTCCACGCGCTGACGCGCCTTGGGGCCCTGAATGGCGACCATGGCCAGTTCCGGCTGTTCGGTCAGGGTGACATCGAAGCGCAGGGCCTGATCGGCCATCCAGCGCAGATCCTTGTCACGGGTACCGCAGTTAACAACCAGACGATACCATTCGCCGGACGCGCCGGGCTCAGTCATCAGGTATACGATAAGGTCATCGATGACACCGCCCTGCTCGTTCAGCATGCCGGTATAAAGGGCCTTGCCCTTTTTCTCCAGACGCGCGACGTCATTGGACAGCAGGTGACGCAGGAAGCTGCGTGCCTGGGCACCGGCCACATCGACAATGGTCATATGGGAAACATCGAACATGCCGGCGCTCTGCCGAACCTTGTGGTGCTCCTCAACCTGGGAGCCATAGTGCAGCGGCATGTCCCAGCCGCTGAAGTCTACCAGTTTGGCGCCCAGCGCCTGATGTTGTGCATGAAGTGCAGTCTTATGTACCATCGGCAAACTCATCTACAGGCGGTGTTCCGAAGCTTAAGCCTAAGCCATGTTGCAACCGGTTAACACAAAAAAAGGGATGACAATGTATCGGCATTTGCGCCCCAGTTCAATCTTTAGCCGCCGCTCACACCCGCGGACGCCGCGCCAGTGGCGGTTGTTCGCCGGATAGCCCCATGGCCTGCAGCACCAGATGCTGCTTTACCGGCTCCAGCCGATCCACCAGGTTCATGCCACAGCTGCGCAGCAATCGCACCGGTGCCGGCTGAGGCGCAAACAGGCGCCGGAAGCCTTCCATGGTCGCGGCCATGCCCAGATTGCTGCTGCGGCGCTGGCGCTGAAAGCGTCGCAACACGGTCAGCTCGGCAATGGATTCACCGCGAGCCTCGGCACGACAGAGCACATCCACTAATGCAGCGGCGTCCATGAAACCCAGGTTCACGCCCTGACCGGCCAGCGGATGGATGGTGTGCGCCGCATCTCCGATCAACGCAAGCCCCGGCTCTACATAACGGTGGGCATGACGTTGACGCAGGGGGATCAGCTGCCGCTCGGTACAGGCAGTCACCTCACCCAGACGATTTTCAAAAGCGCGACCCAGGGCAGTGAGGAACTCGCTATCGGACAGTGCCATCAAGTCACGGCCATGCGCTGGTGAGGTTGACCAGACAATCGACGACACATTCGCCTCGGTGCTGGTCAGTGGCAGGAAGGCCAACGGGCCATCCTCGGTGAAACGCTGCCAGCAGCAGTGAGCGTGGCTATGTTCGGTCCAGACGCTGGTCACCAGCGCGTGGTGGCCATAATCCCATTCGGTGGCAGGGATACCCGCCAGTTTGCGAATCTGCGACAGGGCACCATCCGCCGCGACCACCAGGCGGGCCTGCAGCAGGCGCCCATCCTCCAGTTCCAGCTCTCGCTGGCCTGCGGCGGCGGGGGCTGACAGGGCACGTACACGGGTACCCGTCATCAATTCCAGATGCTCGTGCTGCTGTAACGCCTGCAGCAAACCGGCATGAATAACGGCATTTTCGACGATATAGCCGAGACAATCCTCGTGCAGAGCATCCGCACTGAAATGGATGGAACCACTGCCCTCGCCATCCCAGACATGCATATCGGTATAATCACAGGCCCGACCTGATGCCGTAATAGCGTCCCAGGCACCCAGGTTTTTCAGCAACTGTACCGATGCCAGGTTAAGTGCACTGACCCGGTTTTCGTACTCATTGCTGCCGCGTTCCGCCACAGCCTTAAGCCAATCGGCCGGATCTCCGGGGCGCTGTTCCAGCAAGGCCACGCGCAGCCCTGTACGGGCAACAGCCAGGGCCAGTGCCAGGCCAACCATGCCGGCACCCACCACCACCAGATCATAGTCTGTGTTCTGATTCATCAACTTATCCCGTGATTGGCATATTCAGCGCAGCCGCGCCGCCGGTTGGTCCAGCCCCATGGCCGCCCTGGCAAAGACGGTTTTCAGTGCAGGACAGACATCCAGCAGCTGCAAACCGGCACCACGCCCTAACCGCAACAGGCTGTTATCGCTGGTAAAGGCCCTCAGGGTCAGATCGCTGAAACCGATGGTACGCTGCTGATCCTGCTGCCGCTCCTGCACGAAGCGGCTCAGTCCTTCAATATCGCCCAGTGCCAACCCGGCCCGGCGACGCTCGATAATCAGATCGGCCAGCGCCACCACACCGCGCAGGGCCAGGTTGTACCCCTGACCGGCAATCGGGTGCAGCGCATGTGCCGCATTCCCCAGTACCACCAGACCCGAACGCACCTGCTCCTGCGCCAGCGCCAGTTTCAATGGATAGTGAAAACGCTCACCGACGGCCACAAAGCGCCCGGCACGAAAACCGAAGGTCTGCTGCAGGCGTTGCAGAAAGGCAGTGTCATCCAGTGCCAGCACCTCGTCCAGCGCCTCGTCCGACAACGTCCAGACCAACCCACAGCGCGGGCTTCCGCTCAACGTTTCTCCCGGCAGCAGCGCAATGGGGCCGCCCTCGGTAAAACGTTCATAGGCGACATTGTCATGACTCCGATCCAGCGAGACATTGGCCACCAGCGCATGCTGGCCGTACGCCTTTTCACTGTAGTGGATACCGATACGCTCGCGCAGAGCAGAACGTCCACCATCGGCCATCACGACCAGCTGTGCATCCAAGGTTCGGGTTTCGCCACTGACCTGCAGCTCGACCTGCTGCCCCCCTTCAATGGGCGATAGTCCCGTGACTTCAGCGGGGCTGATCAAATCCAGGTATTCACTGCGGTGCTGCTGCAAATGACTGATCAACACCTGGCCCAGCCAGTGATTTTCCACCACGTAGCCAAGCGCCGGCACGGACTCTTCTTCAGCACGCAGGCGTGTGGTGCCGAAGCGGCCACGCTCGGATACATGAATGGTGTCGATGGGAGTCAGGTGCTCGCTCAGGGCGGACCAGATCCCCATACGCTTGTACAGGGTGCGTACCCCCTGAGCCAGCGCTGTCGAGCGGGCATCATAGCTGGGTACAAAGCGGGGTTCACTCTGGCCGTCATCCGGTAACGGCTGAGCTTCTATAAGCGCCATGCGCAGCTGCAAGGACTCGGCCAGCGGCAGCAGCGCAGCTGCAAGACTGGCGCCGACCATGCCGCCGCCGATAATCACCAGATCGTACCCCTGCATGTTCTTCTCCCGTCAGGCTCCGGCCATCAGTGCTTCGATATCGGCAATCTGCTTGGGCACCGCTTCCGTCAGTACTTCACAGCCTTGCTCGGTGACCACCACATCGTCTTCGATGCGAATACCGATCCCCCGCCAGTGAGGCTCGACGCTTTCGTCATCCGGTGCCACATACAAGCCCGGCTCAACGGTCATGACCATGCCCGGTTCCAGCGGTCGCCAGTCGCCCTTCTGTTTATATTCACCCACGTCATGCACATCCATGCCCAGCCAGTGCCCGACACGGTGCATGTAGAAACGGCGATACGCGCCCTCTTCGATCAGCGTATCAACCTCTCCCTGGAGCAGACCCAGACGCACCAGACCTTCCGTCAAAACACGCACGGACAGCTCATGGATATCGTTCCAGGGCACACCGGGGCGAATGGCATCGATGCACGCCAGCTGGGTATCCAGCACCAGCTGATAGAGTTCAGCCTGATGACGCGAGAAACGTCCGTTAACCGGAAAGGTACGGGTAATATCACTGGCGTAGTTGTCCAGCTCGCAGCCGGCATCAATCAACACCAGGTCGCCGTCCTGCAGCAGGTCCATATTGTCGATGTAGTGCAAAATACAGCCATTGGCGCCGCCCCCCACGATGGGTGAATACGCCTGAAAACGCGCACCTTCACGCATGCAGTGGGCTGTAATCTCGGCTTCCAGCTGGTACTCACCCATACCCGGACGGCACACCTGCATCGCCTGTACATGGGCAGCAGCCGATATTTCACCGGCACGGCGCATCAGCGCCACTTCGGCTTCGCTTTTGAACAGGCGCTGTTCATGCAGCAGCGTTTCCAGCTGAACCAGCTCACGCGGCGCTTCGGCACCCTGACGCGCCTTGGCACGTACCTGGTTAACCCAGCCACGTACCCGTGTATCCAATACCTCATCCTGCCCCAGGGCGTAATAAAGGCGCAGACGACCGTCCAGCAGCTCCGGCAGCTCTGTCTCGATCTGCTTCAGCTCAAACGCCTGATCCATGCCAAAGTCGCGCACACAGCCCTCCGGGCCGGCGCGATAGCCGGTCCAGATCTCCATTTGCGGGTCACGGGGCGGGCAAAAGATCACGGCTTCACCTTCAGCACGGCCCGGCAACAGCAGCAGCAAGGCGTCCGGCTCGTTGAAGCCGGTCAGGTAATAAAAGTCGCTGTCCTGACGAAAAGCGTATTCCGCATCACGATTGCGGGTTTTCAGACTTGCCGCTGCAACCAGAATTGCGGCATTTGCCGGCACAGCCGCCAGCAGCTGAGCCCGGCGGCGGGCAAATTCATCCTGGGCAATTTTCATGCTGTTTCCTGTTTAATGCAGTATGGGGGGCTCGCCGGAAGCGGGGGCTTCGGCCTTGGCGTCAGGCTCATTACATTCACTGAAGATGAGCAGCGCAGCCATACGGACATATTCCTGCACCTCCATCAAATTGGCTTCATCTTCATCGCCCTCGGCGTCTGCCTCGGTGCTGATCTGGACGATTTGAGCCAGATCACGCAGGGTTTCCTGCCCTTCCACGGAGAGCCCGCCCGGACCCGTCTGTTCTTGCATGCCAAAACCGCTGAGAAAACCGCTGCACCAGACCCCAAGGGACTCGGCGCGAATCGACAGAGGCTGATCATCATCCGGCAACATCAGTTCAAAGCTGAAGTCAGGTGCCTGGAACTGCTGCAGGATGGCCATATAGACCTGCATGGCACCACGTCGGGCGGCCTCGTTGCGAAATGGCTCAATGTCGAACAGGGTTTGTATACGCTGCAGCAGACCCGCAGGATCAAAACGCGCACCTGCTGCAACCTGGCCGGCGAGCATGCCGTGCAGTTCGGCCGGTGACAGGGTCAAGGCTCCCTCTTCTACCAGCAGGTCAGCCAGGACATCGAAGTCCGGGAGTTCAACGGAGGTCGATTGTTCTTCTGTCATGTGCAGCATCCGGGTCGTTTCTTGGGGTGGCGGGTTGAGGCCGACATAAGCCGGCATAATATGCTTCCCTATGCTAGCATCTCACCATAGGCAGAGCCATCTGCCGTCAATTGACCCTGCTCAAGCAGCTGTTTATAGTCGACAGGTTAGGATGTAGGAACGGGTATGAGCGAGCACTATTTCAACGCCCTTGAGCACAAGATTGATCAACTGCTGGACCATGTCGAGCAGCTGGAAAGAGACAATGAACAGTTGCGACAGCAAAACCAGCAACTGCGAGAGGAGCGTGCGCAGCTGGTGCAGCTCAACGATCAAACCCGCGGCAAGGTTGAAGGCATGATACAGCGACTCAAGGCACTGGAGCAGAATTCATGAGCGCGGATGCACGTACGGTAACAGTCAAGCTGCTGGACAAGGAATACACCATCAGCTGCCCCGATGGCGCAGAAGCGGAGCTGCTGGCCTCGGCCGACTACCTGAACCAGAAAATGCAGGAGATTCGTCAGTCCGGCAAGATCATCGGACTGGAGCGGATCGCTGTCATGGCCGCCTTGAATATGTCACATGAGCTGATCAAGAACCACGAGCAGCAGCGCCAGAATATTGAAACCAATCTGCGCCGCCTGGGACAGAAGATTGATCATAGCTTGAGCAGCAATGCCAAGCGACATGAAAACTCTTCATCCTCCTGAAAAGCTTTTATATAACAAAAGCATAGAGACACCCCTAGCAAACTTCGACAGAATTTCAAGGGCTGACATTGAAGCACGAACGCGTATAATGGGATTCAGGTTCCTGGAGTGTTCGATAGTTGGTCAAGTCCCTCGAGCCGATAAGCAATACCCAGGCAGTGTTCAACAGATGATGTGCGCATGTCCGCGTGACGGAAAGCCTGATTTGTCTGTGACCACTTCCACTCTGAACCTTAGGGTTCAGGGCCACGACCGACACCGGCACTCTGGGAAGCCTCCTTACCATGATGCAGGACCGTAAAGCACTCCGCCGTGAAATACGCCAGCAGCGCCGAGCGCTCAGCCGCAGCCAACAACGACTGGCCGGCAGGCAACTGGCACAGCAACTGAGCCGCCAAATCTGGTTTAGACGTGCCCGTCACATCGCACTCTACCTGCCCAACGACGGCGAAATCGATACCCGCCCCATCATTGCTTTATGCCGACGTCAGCGTCAGCACCTGTATCTGCCCGTACTGCACCCGGTACGTCACAACCGTCTCTGGTTTACACCCTATACGCGAAAAACACCGATGCGACTGAACCGCTATCGCATCAGCGAACCCGTGCCCACAGGCCAGCCTCGACGCCCGGCGTTTGCCCTGGATCTGGTATTAATGCCACTGGTTGCCTTTTCACCCGGAGGCGGTCGCCTGGGCATGGGAGGGGGATACTATGATCGAACCTTTGCGTTCAAGCTGGCAGAAAAGCGCCTGAGAGGCCCTCGTCTGGTTGGCCTGGCCCACGAGCTGCAGAGAAGAGACGCGTTACCCCTGGAGCCCTGGGATGTGCCCCTGAATGCGGTAGTAACGGATAATGCCTGTTATGGAATCAGCTATTAAACGCCTGCTGAACCATTGATGCCAATTGCAGGTCACTTTGCGAAATTCCGGTCATCACTGCACCGACAACAAATGCGACTACGAGTACCAACACCAGATCAGGGCTTTTATTCATAGCATTAAAAGTTCTTTGTCCGATTATTATGGTTAGCCGTTGAAACAGCTGAAAAAAGCGTAACGTGCCCTAGTGTTTCACAGAGCCGTTTTTTTTCAACCCCAAATAGCGCTTTTTCCTGATCTTATCCGCATTTTTTTAGAACTTTCGCTAAATCCCAGAAAAATAAAGCAAACCTAAGCTTAAGATGTCGGCATTTAACGACTATTAGACCACCAAAACCAGGACCAACGGCAGGCTCAGCATGGCCAATAAGGTTTGCAGGGTAATAATGGCAGCCATCAAGTCGGCATCTCCGCCTAACTGGCGCGCGAGGATGTACGCTGAAGTGGCGGTTGGTACCGCAGCAAACAGCAGTAGTACCTGAGTCGCCAGCGTCTCCAGCTCCATCAACCCTGCCGCCCCCAGTGCCAACAGGGGAAACAGCAGCAGCTTAATGCCACTGGACCAACCCAATGCACGCCAGGAGCCGTGCAGACTGCGCACACTCAACCCCGCCCCTACTGCCAGCAGTCCCAGGGGCAAGGCCATTCGTGCCAGCAGGTCCAGCACACTGCCAATCCAGACCGGCAACCCCAGTCCGGTCAAACTCAGTGAGATCCCCAACAGGCAGGACAAAATCAGCGGATTGGTAGCCAGCGTACGCAGTACGCGACGGACACCTGCCCTCTGCGTTGCCAACGAGGAGAACGCCAACACGCACAACAGGTTCAGCATTGGAATCATCACTGCCGTGATAATCGCCGCATGCACTATGCCGGCATCGCCATAGAGTGCAGCCGTGGCCGCCAGCGCCACATAGGTATTGAAACGCATGGCACCCTGAAAAAAGGAGGTGTAGGCCGGGGCGGCCAACCCCAGAACAGGCTTCAACAACAAACAGACCAGCACACCGGCACCCAGCAACAGCAGTACCGCTGCCACCAGTGACAGTGACGCCCCGCCGGTCAGCTCAGAATGAGCAAGACGGCTGACCAACAACGCTGGAAAGAACACATAGTAGGTCGCTTTTTCCGCCGGCACCCAAAAGCCTTCGCCGGGAAAATCAAAGCGTCGTGCCAGATGCCCCAACAGCAACAGGGCAAAAACAGGCCAGAGAGCGGTGATAATGGCCAGCATCTGAGATACATTCCCTTATAGAAACTCAATAAAGATAGCGGAAGAGGCTGCGCGTTATGATGACATCCCTGGTTCTCACTATTATCGGCCCGGACAAACCCGGTCTGGTTGGCTTACTGTCCCGCACCATTGCCGATCATCAGGGTAACTGGCTCGAGTCCGGCATGTCACGCCTGGGCGGCAAGTTCGCCGGCATCCTGATCACTCAGGTGCCGACCGCAGAAGCCGATGCGCTGATTACATCCTTGGAAGCACTGAGCACCCAGGGCCTGAAAGTAACCGCCGAGCGCAGCGAGGAAGCACCCGCCCTTGATACCCTGCAGCCGATGACACTGGAACTGGTCGGCCATGACAAACCCGGTATCGTGCGCGAAATTTCCCAGGCTCTGGCGGCGCGCCATATCAACGTGGAACGCCTGAGCACCGAGCTGACTTCCGGCTCCATGTCGGCTGAAGAGCTGTTCAAGGCGGAAGCGGAACTGCTGGCTCCTGCCGACCTGGACCCGGATGAGCTGCAGCAGGCACTGGAAGCGATTGCCGGTGATCTGATGGTGGATATCACCCTGCGCTAAAGGCTACAGATACAGAAAAGCCGCCCAAGGGCGGCTTTTTCATACCCAGCGAATACCCGCCGTTCAGTACGCCAATCAGTCGGCGCGAGCCGCCAGCAGATCACGGCCACGGATCACCGCCGCTCGCACCTGGTCCGGTGCAGTCCCCCCAATGTGGTTACGCGCAGCAACCGAACCTTCCAGCGTCAGCACTTCGAACACATCCTGCTCGATGGTGTCGGAGAACTGCTGCAGCTCTTCCAGCGTCATGTCGGACAGGTCCTTGCCGGTCTTGATGCCGTAGGCCACGGACAGGCCCACGATTTCATGCGCATCACGGAAGGCCACACCCTTGCGCACCAGGTAGTCAGCCAGGTCAGTCGCGGTGGAGAAGCCACGACGGGCCGCTTCACGCATCTCGTCCTTGCGCGATTCAATCGCCGGCACCATGTCACCGAACGCACGCAGACAGCCCTTCACCGTATCCACGGCGTCGAACAGCGGTTCCTTGTCTTCCTGGTTGTCCTTGTTATAGGCCAGCGGCTGGGACTTCATCAGGGTCAGCAGTGACATCAGGTGACCGTACACACGACCGCTCTTGCCACGCACCAGCTCCGGCACGTCCGGATTCTTCTTCTGCGGCATGATGGAAGAACCGGTGCAGAAGCGATCCGGCAGGTTGATGAAGTTGAACTGGGCCGAGGTCCAGAGCACCAACTCTTCCGACATGCGCGTCATGTGCATCAACAGCACACTGGCGGCGGCGCAGAACTCGATACCGAAGTCACGATCGGACACCGCATCCAGGGAATTACCGGCCGGGGCGTCAAACTGCAGCAGCTCAGCCGTATAGGCACGGTCAATCGGGTAGGTGGTACCGGCCAGCGCAGCAGCGCCCAGCGGCATCACGTTGACACGCTTGCGGCAGTCGGCGAAGCGTTCGTAGTCACGGCTCAGCATCTCGAACCAGGCCAGCAGATGGTGACCAAAAGTGACTGGCTGAGCCGTCTGCAAGTGAGTAAAGCCGGGCATGATGGTGTCGGCTTCCTGCTCGGCCAGACCCAGCAGGCCATCCTGCAGGCGGCTGATTTCGGCCAGCACCTGATCGATTTCGTCACGCATGTAGAGGCGAATATCAGTGGCGACCTGGTCGTTACGAGAACGGCCGGTGTGCAGCTTCTTGCCGGTGATGCCGATCTTCTTGGTCAGCGCCGCTTCGATGTTCATATGCACATCTTCCAGCTCGACGGACCAGTCGAATTCACCGCGCTCGATCTCAACTCGGATCTCGCCCAAACCACGGATAATGGCATCACGCTCGTCTTCAGTCAGCACACCCACCTTGGCCAGCATGCGCGCATGCGCCACCGAGCCCTGGATATCCTGCTTGTACAGGCGCTGGTCGAAGTCGACGGATGCGGTAAAACGGGCTACGAACGCGTCGGTCGGCTCATTAAAACGGCCGCCCCACTGCTGATTGGTTGTCTGGCTCATGCCGGGAATCTCCTGCTACTGATGCGGCCACCGCTGCGGCCCTGTCTGTTTGACAACGATTATAACAACCCTGCCCTGTATCAGTCTTGTGCCTGGGCACGCTTGGCCGTTATCTGCAGCGATCTGGTACACTTGGCTTTATTTTCCCGCTTGTCGAGTTGACGCTTGCCCAAGGAGAGTTCATGTCCCGCACCATTCGCATCGCTACCCGTCGCAGTCTGCTGGCCCTCTGGCAGGCCGAGTACGTCAAGGCCGAACTGGAACGGCACCACCCGGGTATCCAGGTCGAGCTACTCAAGATCGAATCTCGCGGCGACAAGATCCTCGATACACCTCTGGCCAAAATCGGCGGCAAGGGCCTGTTTGTAAAAGAACTGGAAAACGCCCTGCTCGACGGCAGTGCCGATATCGCCGTGCATTCAATGAAAGACGTGCCCATGGAGTTCCCGGAGGGCCTGGGCCTGCCTGTGATCTGCGAACGCGAACGCCCGACCGATGCCTTTGTCAGCAACCAGTACAACAATCTGGATGAGCTGCCCGAAGGCGCCATTGTCGGCACCTCGTCCCTGCGCCGCGAAGTACAGATTCGCGAGCGTCGCCCCGACCTGCAGGTAAACTTCCTGCGCGGCAACGTACAGACCCGCCTGCGCAAGCTGGACGAAGGCCAATACGATGCCATCATCCTGGCCACGGCCGGACTGATGCGCCTTGAACTGAATGAGCGTATTCGCCAGGAGATTACCCCGGAAGAGAGCCTGCCCGCCGGTGGCCAGGGCGCCGTCGGCATCGAATGCCGCAATGACGACGCTGAACTGATTGAGCTGCTGAAACCGCTGCACCACGCCGATACCGCCAGCCGCGTCTTGGCCGAGCGCGCCCTCAACCGTCGCCTGGAAGGTGGCTGCCAAGTCCCGATCGGCTGCTACGCCGTACTGGATGAGGCCGGCGAAGAGCTCTACCTGCGTGGTCTGGTCGGCCGCCCGGATGGCACCCGTGTGCTGCGTGACGAGATTCGCGGTCCGCGCGCCGAAGCCGAAGCCATGGGTATTACCCTGGCGGATCGCCTGCTCGGCGCCGGTGCCGATGAAATTTTGCGCGAGGTGTACAGCGAGCGTGGCTGAACCCTCCCTGCCACTGGCCGGGCAACGGGTGCTGGTCACCCGCCCCGAGCACCAGGCCGCTAACCAGATCGAACTGCTGCGCCAGCTGGGTGCCGAGCCAGCGCCCCTGCCACTGCTGGAAATTCTGCCCACCACCGCTGAAGATGGCGCCGATTTCCAGCAGTGCAAGTCCTGCATTCTCGACCTGGACCTCTACCGCGATGTCATTTTCGTCAGCCCCAACGCCGCCCGCATTGGCGCCGACTGGATTGACGACTACTGGCCACAGCTGCCTCTGGGCGTACGCTGGGTCGGCATTGGCAAGCAAACCGCCGACACCCTGCAGCAGCTCGGCTTTGATGCCTGGCACGCAGCCGGCGGTTATGACTCTGAAACCCTGCTGGCTGACCCCAGCCTGCAGCAGATGGACGGCGAGCGCGTACTGATTTTACGTGCAGAAGGCGGACGCGACCTGCTGGCACAGACGCTGCAACAGCGTGGCGCCCGCGTGGATTATGCCCATATCTATCGTCGCGGCTGTCCCGAATACCCGCCCGAGCTTATCCAAAGTACTATTTATGCACAGCCCTTATCGGCTATGCTGATTACCAGTGGTCAGGCACTGCGTAATCTGCTGACGCTGTGCGCAGCCTTCAACAACCGCCTGACTGATACAATCGTCATAGTTCCCAGTGCCCGCCTTGCCGAGCTGGCCCGTTCGCTGGGATTCAACCGAATCCGGGTAGCCTCAGGACCGGACGACACGTCCATGGTCAACACCCTGCTACCCGCATGACAACCGGAATACGGCATGAAAGACAAGCGCAACGATCAACAGGATAAGGACACCAACTCTTCGCTGCCTGAAGACCCCACGCCCGATACTGCCTCGGCTCAGGATAGCGAAAACGCCTCTGCAACCGATACGCCGGCCCCGGAAAACAAGCCGGACACCGAGACAGACAAGGCGGCAACCGACGCAGCCGAGCCCGCAAAGGCCGAGACGACTCCGCCACCGGCCGCTGAACCCGCCAAAGCAGAGCCCCAGCCCGAAAAAACTGACCGTCAGGGTGCCACCTGGCCCGGCAAGCTGGCTCTGGCACTGTCACTGGTCGCACTCGGCGGCGGTGGCTATCTGTTCTGGGAAGGCTGGCAGCTGAAACAGTCCAGCAGCCAACAGCAGAGCCAAATCTCTCAGCAGGTCGAAACCGCGCTGGCCAATGGCCGTGCCGATACGGCAGAAACCCTGGCCAGCGTCAGCCAACAGCTGGGGCAGCTTCAAGCTCAGGCCGAAGCAGACAAGGCCAATATCGACCAACTGCAGGATCGCCTGACCCGCAGCATTCAACAGGTCACGGCCACCGCCGAAGTCAGCCGCAAGGACTGGCTCATGGCGGAAGTTGAATACCTGCTGCGCCTGGCCAACCAGCGCGTACTGATGGAGCAGACCGCCAACGGCGCACTGAATCTGCTCAAGTCCGCTGATCAGATCCTGCGCGAAACCGACGATGTCACCCTCTACGACGTACGCAAGGCTCTGGCCGAAGATATCGCCGCACTGGAAGCCGTGCCCAAGCTCGATTCCGAGGGCATGTTCCTGAAGCTGTCAGCCCTGAACCGACAGGTCGACAACCTGCGTGTCACCCCGATTACCGACAAGCGCAAGCTGCCATCACTGCTGGAAGACATTACGCCGGAAAGTGTGGAAGAAACCTGGGGGCAGGATATCAAGGCCAGCTGGAACCAGGCGGTGGACAAGTTTGAGCAGCTGATCGTGATCCAGCATCATGACGAGCCGGTCAAACCACTGATGTCACCGGAACAGACCTTCTTCCTGCAGCAGAACCTGCACTTGATGCTGGAACAGGCCCAGATGTCCCTGCTGCAGCGTAAACAGCAGGCATACGACGCCAGTCTTGAAAAAGCACACACCTGGATAGGCACCCACTTTGATGCCGAAGATGCCAATACCCAGGCACTGCTGCGCGGTCTGGAAGAACTCCAGGGCATCAACGTAGCACCGGAGCTGCCGGACATTTCCGGCTCGCTGACCACCCTCAAGGCTTACCTGCAGCAGATGCAGAAACTGCGCGAGGAGGGTTAAGGCGATGAAGAAACTGTTTATCTTCCTGCTGATCTTCCTCGTGGTCGGCGCCTGGCTCGGCCAGCTGATGGTGCAGGACCCCGGCTATGTCCTGCTGGCCTACAAGCAGACGACAGTGGAAACCAGCCTCTGGGTGCTGCTATTGCTGCTGATCGTCGGCTTTGCGCTGGTTCACTGGCTGCTCAACCTGATCGGCAATGCCCGTCTGCCCGGCGATAAGGTGCGCAGCTGGCGCAGCAATCGTAACCGCCGTGTCGCCCACAACAAGACCCTCAAGGGTCTGGCTGCCCTGTCTGAAGGCAGCTGGTGGAAAGCCCAGCGTTACCTGAGCCAGGCGGCCGAGCGTTCCGACCTGCCGGTGGTGAACTACCTGGCCGCGGCCCGTGCCGCCCACGAACAGGGCGACACCAAGGCCTCGGACGCTCTGCTGGCCAAGGCACGTGAAAGCAGCCCGAAAACGGAAGTTGCGGTCGGCCTGACTCAGGCCGAGCTGCAGCTTGAACGCGGTCAGCTTGAGCCCTGCCTTGCCAACCTGCTGAACCTGCGCCGCCGGGCACCGAAGAACACTCAGGTGCTGCGCATGCTGAAGGATACCTACCTGCGCCTGGAAGACTGGCTGGCTCTGATCCAGCTGCTGCCGGAACTGAAAAAGCAGCATGTAGTGGAAGCCGAAGCGGCCACCGAACTGGAACGCCAGTGCCATCGCAACCGCCTGCAGCAATGCTTGCAGTCGCTTGAGGACAGCAGCGATAGTGAGGAAAAACTGCGTACGCTGAGCCGCAGCTGGCAGGCTGTGCCCCAGGCACTGCAACGCGACCCCGAGCTGGCCGCAGAGTATGTTGAGCTGATGCGTTCGATCGGTGCCGAGCACGAAACAGAAAGTGTTCTGCTGGACCTGATCAAGCGTCGCTGGGATGCACCTCTGGTCCGTCTCTACGGTCTTGTGCAGGGCAAGGACCCGCACAAGCAGCTGGAGCAGGCACAGCGTTGGCTCAAGCGTAACCCGGATTCAGCCGAACTGGAGCTGACCCTGGGCCGCCTCAACATGCGTCTGGAGAATTGGGGCAAGGCGATTGACCATCTGGAGCGCAGCCTGGAGCTACAGCCTGGCGGTGAAGCCGCCGAGGAACTGCAGCGCTTGCTGCTGCATCTGGGCGAACATGAGCGCTTGCAGCAGCTGTTCAAACGCCAGCTGTTGCAAACCTCGACCGCCCTGCCGGCACTGCCACTGCCGCCAGCCGAAGAAGCCGGGGAAGAAAGCGCAGCGAATGCCGATACCGGTGAAGCCAAAGCCACCAGCTGAGGCTGAAACACAAAGCAAAACGGGCAGCCTGAGCTGCCCGTTTTTGTATCCCTTGAATCTAACGTCAGTCAGTTCAGGCTTTCTTGTCCGGACGCGGCGCCCAGGCGAATACGTCCGAATGAATCTGAGCTTCGCTCACACCCTTCTCTTCCAGTCGGTCCACCAGCGCATGCACCATTCCCGGTGAACCACAGGCGTAGACCGCCAGGTGTTCATCAACGCTTTCCAGCTGGTCCGCCAGCACGTTAGGCATCAGACCGGTCAGGCCTTCCCAGCCCGGGCTGTTTTCCGGTTCACTGACCACTGGCACGAAGCGCACATTGGCATGCTCGGATACCCACTGCTGCGGTAGCTTCTCCAGGTACATGTCCGCTTCCACGCGCGCGCCCCAATAGATATCAATAGGGTTCGCCACCTGGTTTGCCAGCAGGTGCTCAACCATGCTCTTGATCTGGGCAAAGCCGGTGCTGGCCGCAGCGAAGACAAAGCGCGTTTCCGGTTTCAACTCGGCTTCAACCAGATGTACCTTGCCCTTGGGCAGCTCCACATCCACCTGCGACTGACTGCGCAGGTGGTTCAGGATCATGGCATTGAATTCACTGCCCGGCACTTCGCGGATGTGCAGCTCCAAGTCACGGCCCTGATCCGGTGCCGAAGCGATGGAAAAAGACGCCTTCTTGCCTTCCGGCAGGCACAGATCCAGATACTGGCCGGCATGAAAATGCACGTTCTGCCTGTCATTGGCCTCCAGGCGCAGGCGCACCCGGTACACGTCGTGGTTAAGGGCTTCAAAGCCGGTAATGTCGCAATGTTTCTGTTCTACGGGAAACACGTTATCACTCCCTGATCGAGCAGTATCGCCACTCGAGTAGTTGGGTTTAACAAATATTCAGTTCGTCCCAGATCTCATCGACCCGCGTTTTTACCTCCGGGTCCATCTGGATGGGCTCGCCCCATTCGCGATCTGTTTCGCCCTGCCACTTGTTGGTGGCATCCATCCCCATCTTGGACCCCAGACCGGAGACCGGGGAGGCAAAATCGAGATAGTCGATCGGCGTATTGTCGATCATCACCGTATCCCGCTTGGGATCCATACGCGTGGTAATCGCCCATATAACATCCTGCCAATCGCGTGCGTTTACATCGTCATCACAGACTATGACAAACTTGGTGTACATGAACTGGCGCAGGAAAGACCAGACACCCAGCATCACGCGCTTGGCATGGCCGGGGTACTGCTTCTTCATGGTCACCACCGCCATGCGGTAGGAGCAGCCCTCTGGGGGCAGGTAGAAATCCACGATCTCGGGGAACTGCTTCTGCAGAATCGGCACGAACACTTCGTTCAGCGCGACGCCCAACACCGCCGGTTCATCGGGCGGACGGCCGGTGTAGGTGCTGTGATAGATGGCATCCTTGCGCCGCGTAATGCGCTCCACGGTAAACACCGGGAAGCGATCCACTTCATTGTAGTAACCGGTGTGATCGCCGAAAGGCCCCTCTTCCGCCATCTCGTCGGGGTCGATATAACCTTCCAGAATAATCTCGGCACTGGCTGGCACCTGGAGGTCGTTACCCAGACATTTGACCACTTCCGTTTTGCCGCCACGCAGGAGGCCGGCAAAGGCATACTCGGACAGGGTATCCGGCACCGGCGTCACCGCTCCCAGAATGGTAGCCGGGTCTGCACCCAAGGCCACTGACACCGGAAATTTCTCGCCCGGGTGCGCCGCTTTCCATTCACGGAAATCCAGTGCTCCGCCACGGTGAGCCAGCCAGCGCATGATCAGCTTGTTGCGGCCAATCAGCTGCTGGCGGTAGATACCCAGATTCTGACGCGACTTTTCCGGACCACGGGTGATCACCAATGGCCAGGTGACCAGCGGACCAGCATCACCGGGCCAGCAGGTCTGGATCGGAATGCGGTTCAGGTCGACGTCGTCACCTTCGATCACCACTTCCTGACAGGGCGCCTTGCGTACCTGCTTGGGCCCCATATTGAGCACCTGCTTGTACAGCGGCAGCTTGTCCCAGGCATCTTTCATACCCTTGGGCGGCTCAGGTTCTTTAAGCTGGGCCAGCAGTTTACCGACATCACGCAGTGCTTTGACCGACTCTTCGCCCATGCCCAGCGCCACACGCTCGGGCGTGCCGAACAGGTTGCCCAGCACCGGCATGTCATATCCCTTGGGGTTCTCGAACAGCAGCGCCGGACCACCGGCCCTGAGGGTACGATCACAGATTTCGGTCATTTCCAGCACCGGGTCTACCGGCATGCTGATCCGCTTCAGTTCGCCACGTGCTTCCAGCATCTGGATAAAGTCACGCAGGTCCTTGTACTTGGGTGTCGACATGTAAAGGTTCGTTCCAGCCAGGCCGCCCTGAGGGCAAGAGGGTTTGAAGTTCGTTGCCGGCAGGCCCGAAGCCGGCCGACAGATACAAAAAAGGGTAAGTGTGAGCTTACCCTTTTTCTACCCGGTTCGGATCACCGCAGGGGTGACACCGGATTACTTGCGCTTCATCGACAGGAAGAACTCGTCGTTGGTCTTGAAGTCCTTCAGCTTGTCGATGACAAACTCGGTCGCTGACGTGTCTTCCATCGGATCCAGCAGCTTGCGCAGGATCCACATGCGCTGCAGTTCCTCTTCCGAGGTCAGCAGGTCCTCGCGACGTGTGCCGGAACGGCGGATGTTGATCGCCGGGAATACACGCTTCTCGGCCACCTTGCGGTCCAGGTGTACTTCGGAGTTACCCGTACCCTTGAACTCCTCGAAGATTACTTCGTCCATCTTGGAGCCGGTGTCGACCAGCGCCGTAGCGATGATGGTCAGGCTGCCGCCCTCTTCGATGTTACGTGCTGCACCGAAGAAACGCTTGGGACGTTCCAGCGCATGCGCGTCCACACCACCGGTCAGTACCTTGCCGGATGACGGGATCACGGTGTTGTAGGCACGAGCCAGACGAGTGATGGAGTCGAGCAGGATAACCACATCCTTCTTGTGCTCGGTCAAACGCTTGGCCTTCTCCAGCACCATTTCCGCAACCTGCACGTGACGTGAGGGCGGCTCATCGAAGGTCGAGGCAACCACTTCGCCGCGCACGGTGCGCTGCATTTCGGTTACTTCCTCGGGACGCTCGTCGATCAGCAGCACGATCAGGTAACACTCGGGGTTGTTACGGGTGATGCTGTTGGCGATGTTCTGCAGCATCAGCGTCTTACCCGCTTTCGGCGGAGACACGATCAGTGCGCGCTGGCCTTTGCCCATCGGGCAGACCAGGTCAATCACACGAGCGGTCAAATCCTCGGTACTGCCGTTACCGATCTCCATGCGCAGACGTTCCTGCGCAAACAGCGGTGTCAGGTTCTCGAACAGGATTTTGCTCTTCGCATTTTCCGGACGGTCATAGTTGATCTCATTGACCTTCAGCAGCGCGAAGTAACGCTCGCCATCCTTCGGCGGACGAATCTTACCGGCAATGGTGTCACCGGTACGCAGATTGAAGCGACGGATCTGACTGGGCGATACATAGATGTCGTCAGGGCCGGCCAGGTAGGAAGAATCGGCAGAGCGCAGAAAGCCGAAGCCATCCTGCAGTATTTCCAGTACGCCGTTGCCGTAGATGTCCTCACCGCTTTTGGCATGTCGCTTCAAGATCGCGAAGATGACATCCTGCTTGCGGGAGCGGGCCATGTTGTCGAGGCCCATTTCGGTCGCGATTTCCAGAAGTTCCGGAACGCTTTTAAGTTTCAGTTCGGTAAGATTCATAGTTTTCAGGAAGCAGCCACAGCTGGCTGGTTACGGATGGTAACCGGACGGTTAGTCGGAAGAATGTAATAAAGGTTCAGGTACTGCAATTGGAGCCCTGGCAATGGCACGCCGGGCCGATAAGTAAAGCTACTATAAAAGGTAACCTGTGGGCTGTCCAGCACCACAACGAAAAACGCAGCCCTGAGGCTGCGTTTTAACGGTATAGACGCTTAGAGGTTCGCGTCGATGAAGGCGGCCAGCTGAGATTTGGACAGCGCGCCTACTTTGGTCGCTTCAACGTTACCACCCTTGAACAGCATCAGCGTGGGGATACCACGGATACCGAATTTGGGCGGAGTTTCGTTGTTCTCGTCAATGTTCAACTTGCAGACCTTGAGCTTGCCATCGTATTCCTTGGCAATCTCTTCCAGCACCGGGGCGATCATCTTGCAGGGTCCGCACCACTCGGCCCAGTAGTCTACCAGTACGGCGCCATCAGCCTTGAGCACGTCATCCTCGAAAGAGGCATCAGTTACGTTGACGATATTTTCACTCATGAATAGATTCTCCAGTGCACCAGGTGCGTTAGAAACAGTGGTCGATGATAACACCTGCTACGAATGACTGACAAATTCGGTCCTTTTTTGTTCATTCAAGAGAGCCTTGTCATGAAAAAAGGTAGCGCCGGACCGGCTATTACCGGTATTTTTTAGGGTCATATCGCGTTTGCCCGAGATTGAGGATACCGCTTGATGCATGCTCAGGATCCATCCGCCGTTCCCGCTGCCGAAGCGCCACTGCTGGCCGCCATCGACCTGGGATCGAACAGTTTTCACATCATTGTCTCACGTCTGTTCGCCGGCGAACTGACGACGCTGGATGTGCTTTCGGACAAGGTACAGCTGGCCGCCGGGCTGGATGAGGAAGACAACCTGACCGAAGAAGCAATCGAGCGCGGCATCGACTGCCTCAGCCGTTTCGCCCAGCGGGTACAGGCCCTGCCGCGCCAATCGATTCGTGTAGTCGGCACCAATGCACTGCGCCAGGCGCAGAATCGGGATCAGTTTATTGAGCGTGCCGAAGCACTTCTGGGTACCCGGGTAGAAGTGATCGCCGGGCGCGAAGAAGCCCGTTTGATCTATCTCGGCGTGGCACACACGCAAGCGGATGATACCGGGCGCCGCCTGGTCATCGATATCGGTGGCGGCAGTACCGAATTCATTATCGGCGAACGCTTCGAGCCCCGTGTCTGCGAAAGCCTGCATATGGGCTGTGTCAGCTACACCGACCAGTTTTTTGCCGATGGCCAGATTACCGCCAGCGCCATGCATAAGGCCCGCACCGCTGCCATGCAGGAACTGCTGTCCATCCGACGTGATTACCGCCGCCTGGGCTGGAACAGCAGCGTAGGTGCTTCGGGCACCGTCAAGGCAGCGCGTCAGGCCTGCCTGTCGCTGGGTTTCAGCACCGAATTCATTACCCGCGACGCGCTGAAGCAACTCTGTGATTACCTGATTCAGCAGGGCCACAGCGACAAACTGGATATAGAAGGCATCAAACCGGAACGCCGTGCCGTCTTGCCAGCAGGTGTGGCCATCCTCAGCGCCATTTTCGAGTCGCTGGACGTGGAGGCCATGAGCTTCTCCGACGGCGCTCTGCGTGAAGGCGTCCTCTATGACATGGCGGGTCGGCTGCGTCACGAAGATGTGCGTGAGCGTACCATTAACGCGCTGGCCAAGCGCTACCATGTGGACCGCAAACAGGCGTCTCGGGTGGAAGCGACCGCCTTGATCGCACTGGCACAGGTCAAGGATGCCTGGCAGCTCAAAAGCAGCGATTATCAGGAGATGCTGAGCTGGGCAGCGCGCAGTCACGAAATAGGCCTGGCCGTTGCCCACAGCCAATTCCACAAGCACAGTGCCTACCTGCTGCAACACTCGGACCTGCCCGGCTTTACCCAGCAGGAACAGCAGCTGTTGGCGTTTCTGGTGCGCGGCCACCGCCGCAAGTTCGCCAAGGAAGAGTACCGCCAGCTGCCCGTCGGCCTGCGCGAACCCTATCGCTACCTGTGCCTGCTGCTGCGCCTGTCCGTGATCATGCACCGCAGCCGCAGCACAGCGCGCCTGCCCGCCTTTGAACTGAAAGTGGATGGCAGCAAAATCGAACTGAGCTTCCCCGACGGCTGGCTCGATCACCACCCGCTGACGCGGGCCGACCTGGAGCAGGAAGCCACCTACCTGCGCAATATCGACTTCAAACTGAAACTCAGCTGATGCCCAGTGCACTGATACGCAGCTGTCGCGAAATTCTCGCGGACAGCTGGAAGGTCATTGTCACCCTGTTTCGCATCATGGTCCCCGCCATTCTGGTGGTCAAAGTCCTGACCGAACTGGGCGCGGCCCAGATACTGGGGCAGGTGTTTGCACCCGTGATGGGCTGGATGGGCCTGCCACCTGAAGCCGGCTTGATCTGGGCCAGCGCCATGCTGACCAACATCTACACCGGTGTGGTGATCTTTTTTTCCACTACCGGCACCGATGGCTGGACGCTGGCCCAGGTCACCATTCTCGGCACCCTGCTGCTGAGTGCCCATAACCTGCCGGTGGAGCTGCGAGTGGCCCAGAAAGCCGGCTGCCGACTGTGGCCCCAGCTGCTGATGCGTGTTGGCGGTGGCCTTTTGTTCGGTGTCATTCTGCACCACAGCTATCAGCTCAGTGGCAGCCTGCAGATGGTGGAGCCGGTCCCCTGGACGCTCAGCGCCGAGCAGGATGACTCGCTCAGCTGGAGCCTGTCCCAGCTGGAAATGCTGGCCTGGACGGCATTGGTGATCGTATTACTGCTCACCTCCCTGCGCATACTGCGCCTGATCGGCGTAGAGCGCCTGCTGGAATGGCTACTGCGCCCATTGCTGAAGCTGATCGGCATCGCGCCCTCAGCGCTGTCGATCACCTTGATCGGCATGACGCTGGGACTGGCCTATGGCGGCGGGTTATTGATTCGGGAAGCGGAACGGGGCGATATAGAACCGGCTGACATCTTCTGTTCCATCAGTCTGCTGGGCCTGTGTCACAGCCTGATTGAGGATACCCTGCTGGTTATGCTGATCGGCGCCGACCTGAGCGGTATTCTCTGGGCCCGCATTGTCTTTGCCCTGGTGATCATCGGGCTGCTCAGCCGTCTGATGCGCCGCATGTCGAGCCAGCGCTGGCTGGTACGTTCGGTCGCTCAACCCTGAACCGCTGAAATGAATCTCTGATCAGCCTTCACCAGAACCACAAACAAAAACGCCCTGCATCAGCAGGGCGTTTTCAGATCAGGAGCTAAGGCCGAAATCAGATTTTCGGGCCAGCCGCCAGGATCTCTTCAGATACACCGTCGAACTTGGTGAAGTTGGTGACGAACTGCTTCGCCAGATCAGCCGCAGCTGCATCATAGGCAGTCTTGTCAGCCCAGGTTTCACGCGGGTTCAGCAGCTTGCCGTCAACGCCCGGTACTTCAGTCGGTACCGCCAGGTTGATGCCATCCAGCTGTTCAGTGTTGCAGTCTTTCAGCGCACCGCTCTGGATGGCGCTGATAATGGCACGCGTAGTCGGAATGCTGAAACGCTCGCCAGTACCGTAAGAACCACCGGTCCAGCCGGTGTTAACCAGGTAGACACGAGAGCCGTATTCTTCGATACGCTTCATCAGCAGCTCGGCATAGACGTGTGCCGGACGCGGGAAGAAAGGTGCGCCGAAGCAGGTGGAGAAAGTGGACTTGATGCCACCACCGGAACCCATTTCGGTAGAACCGACCAGCGCGGTGTAACCGGACAGGAAGTGGTATGCAGCCGCTTCTTTGCTCAATACGGATACCGGCGGCAGTACACCGGTCAAGTCGCATGTCAGGAAGACGATGGAATCCGGCTCGTCACCCATGTTGGTGGCAGAGCGCTTCTCAACGTGATCCAGCGGGTAGGCACAACGGCCGTTCTCGGTCAGA
This sequence comes from Marinobacterium sp. NO-S09, assembly GCF_059179545.1. NCBI lineage: Bacteria > Pseudomonadati > Pseudomonadota > Gammaproteobacteria > Oceanospirillales > Oceanospirillaceae > Marinobacterium > Marinobacterium sp. NO-S09. The sequence goes on from NZ_CP168954.1 coordinate 191,562, forward strand.
GAAGTGTCGTTGTAGTCCGCCTTGCGCTTGTCATCCAGAGTAACGTTCTCGACGATAGCGCCGAAACGGATCGCATCCCAGATGATCGGCTCGTTCTTCTTGCTCAGGTTGATGGTCTTGGCATAGCAACCACCTTCCAGGTTGAAGACAACGCCCTTGCCCCAGCCGTGCTCGTCGTCACCGATCAAGTAACGCTCAGGGTCAGCAGACAGGGTGGTCTTGCCGGTACCGGACAGACCAAAGAACAGAGTGGTGGAACCGTCTTCGCCAATGTTGGCGGAGCAGTGCATCGGCAGCACGTCTTTTTCCGGCAGCAGGAAGTTCTGCACGGAGAACATGGCCTTCTTCATTTCACCGGCGTAACGCATGCCGGCGATCAGCACCTTACGCTTGGCAAAGTTGAGGATGACGCAGCCATCGGAGTTGGTGCCATCACGCTCAGGCTCACACTGGAAGCCGGCAGCGTTGATGATCTGCCACTCTTCCTTACCCTTGGGGTTGTACTCGTGCGGACGGATAAACAGGTTCTGACCAAAGAGGTTCTGCCACGCTGTCTCGGTGGTCATGTTCACCGCGAGGTAGTGGTTATGATCGGAACCCACGTGTACATTGGATACGTAATGTTCTTTGTCCGCCAGATATTCTTCTACACGCGCCCAGAGGGCATCAAACTTGTCGGCATCGAACGGACGGTTGATGTTGCCCCAATCGATGGCGTCAGCCGTGCTCGGCTCTTCCACGATGAAGCGGTCCATCGGCGAGCGGCCAGTGCGCTGCCCGGTGGTGACAACCAGTGCTCCGGTGTCGGCCAGGACACCTTCGTTACGCGAGATCGCATTCTCAACCAGCTCGGCCGGGGTCAGATTCACGTGTACGCTATTGACGGTTTCTTTGGTCATTACTGGATTCCCTTGGCTGTTCGCCAAACTATTACCTGAAAGCAAAAAGGCACCTGCGTTCGGGTTAACGCAGTTCGGGTCAATTTTGGGGGCATATTATTGCACAAAACGGGCCGAAATGGGACCGTTCGGCCCCACCGCAGTCAAAATAGGAATTATTCGCAAGCTGCAACTATCTAAGCTGCTGATTCCTCAATGCATACGACCTTCCTGGTCCAGATATCCGGGCTCGCTGAACAGGGCACGAATATCGGTTTCATCAAAATGATATTGCTGATTACAGAACTGGCAGCCCACATCAATCAGGCCATTCTGCTCTTCCAGAATAGCCAGCAGTTCGTCTTCGGTCATGAACTTCAGCGCCTCGGCACTGCGCTCACGGGAACAGTCACATTGGAACACCAATGGCTGAGGTTCATACAGACGGCAGGTTTCCTCGTGGAACAGGCGGAACAGCAGGGCTTCGTTATCCAGGTTCAGCAGCTCGTCATCGCTGAGTGTGGATGCCAGCATGCTGACACGAGACCAGTCTTCGTCACCGGTTTCCTCTGCCGGCAGAACCTGCAACATCAGGCCAGCAGCACGGGTGCCATCCGCGGTCAACTGGATAGATGTACCCAGCTGCTCGGACTGTTCAAAATAGGCCTGCAGGCAGCCCGCCAGAGTGTCTTCTTCCAGCGGCACCACGCCCTGATAACGCTGTCCCTGTTCAGGCTCGATAGTCAGTGCAATGCGCCCTTTTTCCAGCAGCTCGTTAAATGCCAGCGACTCGTCCACTTCGCCTTCATAGCGCGCGATGGCACGCAGGTGCTGATGGTGATTACACTCGGCCATCAGCAGCGATACATTACCTTCACCCTGCGCCTGCAATAACAAACGGCCTTCAAACTTGAGTGTGATACTGAGCAGACTGACTGCAGCCAGCATTTCACCCAGCAGTCGCTGCAGGACCGGTGGATAATCATGACGGGCCAGCACTTCCTGGTAGCTGGCGTCCAGGCCGGCGACTACGCCGCGGACGTCGATCTGTTCAAAAAGGATGCGCTGAATCTGGTCGGGGTTGCTCATGCAGGTTTCCACAGGTGTTGTGCCTGGCCGGATTGCCAGGGTTTTACTGAAAAGGGTATTGCTTAAAATCTATACGCCTATTTTATCTGAACAGAGCTTTGTCTGAACAGGGCCCGATAATCCAGCCCTGACAGCAACCGGTTAGTCCCAGCTGCCCTTGATGCGTAACAGTTCACGACGACTTTTCTTGTTGGGTCGATGATCAGGTGCACTACCCTGAGTCTTGCGCGCGAGGGCGCGTTCTTCACGGGCGCGCTGACTGTCTTCGGTTTCACGATACAGCAGCTGGGCCTCACTGGCGCCCTTGCGTTGATCGGACAGCGCCAGCACTTCGACGGTCTTTTCCTCAAACCCCTGACGTACACGGATCAGGGCGCCCAGTTCTACCGCCTTGCTGCACTTGGTACGCTGCCCGTCATAGTGCACCTTGCCACCTTCGATCATCTGTTTCGCCAGTGCGCGGGTCTTGTAGAAGCGCGCCGCCCAGAGCCATTTGTCCAGACGCACACTTTTACCGTCCTGTTCTTTCTGTGCCTGCTTGTGTCCATGGCTCATAGGGCTGCAATGACCTCACTGAAATCGTTGGTGGCCGGATATTCATCAATCTGGCGCTCGGGCTGGGTAGAGTCCGGCTGGGTGATCGACAACAGATGTGCAATACCGTAACGCCGCGCCGAGGCCAATACCGCCAGGCTGTCATCCACCAGCAGCGTGCGGGCCGGATCAAAGGGCTCCACTTCCTGCAGCGCCTGCCAGAACGCCTGCTCTTCCTTGGGGTAGCCGAAGTCATGGGAACAAATCACCAGATCCACATGGGTATCAATGGCTGTTACCTCCACCTTGAGCGCCAGACTGTCACGGTGGGCATTGGTGGCGATAAGGGTACGGCGACCACTGGCTCTCAAGGCATGCAAAAATGCCTTGGCGCCCGGACGAAAACCGATGCGATCCATGATTTCACGCTTCAGGAGGGCGATGGGCAGGTTGAGCTGCTCGGTCCAGAAGTCCAGACAGTACCAACTCAAGGCACCCTGCTCCTGACGCAGACGTTCATGAAGCCAGGCCCGTGCAGGCTCAAGTTCAAGGCCATGGTGCTGGGCATAACGCTCGGGCAACAGCTCCAGCCAGAAGTGGGAATCGAAGTGAAGATCAAGCAGGGTACCGTCCATATCCAGCAGGACGGTATCTATGGCTTGCCAATCAAGCATATTCAGTGAACACTCTGAGGGCTAACAACAGTTTCCGGATATATCAGTATGACCGCCAAGCCCGAAATTTTGAAGCTGTCCAAAGTCGCCAACAGCCGGCTGTTTTACATTGAAGCCATGGAGTTGCGTTTCAGCAACGGCGTTGAACGCCAGTATGAGCGCCTGCGGACAGGCCGCCAGGGTGCCGTCATGATCGTGGCTATCAACGACCGTGACGAGGTTCTGCTGATCCGCGAATATGCGGCCGGACTGGAAGAATATGTACTGACCCTGCCCAAAGGGTTGATCGATCCGGGCGAAGACGCCGCCACCGCAGCCAATCGCGAGCTGCAGGAGGAAGCCGGCTTCGGTGCGCGTGAAGTCTCCCATGTGCGCCAGCTGACCGCCGCGCCCAACTACATGGGACATCGTCTTGAAGTCATGCTGGCCCGCGACCTCTACCCCAGCAAGCTGGAGGGCGACGAGCCCGAACCACTGGAAGTCATACCCTGGCCACTCAGCCAGTTGCCGGAACTGTTCGAGCGCGAAGAGTTTTCCGAGGGCCGGGCCATCGCCGCCCTGTGTCTGGTGCAACAGCGTCTGGCCAAAGCAGACTGACCCTTGTTTTTTGCGTGTTTGCCCATATGAACTGTTTATCAGGTGATCTGATATACCGTTTCGATTGCACCTGATGCCCGCACAAACTGTGTCATGATAATGCCGAACATCGGTGCTATTATCGGGTCACCATGGAGGCACGCCTCCATACACAACAATCAGTTTTATGCTGAACCTGTCAGATATATAGGGGATTACTATGAGCTTCGAACTGCCGGCACTGCCGTACGCTATTGATGCACTGGAACCGCACATCTCCCAGGAAACCCTGGAATACCACCACGGCAAGCACCACAACACCTACGTTGTGAAGCTGAACGGTCTGGTACCGGGCACCGAGTTTGAAGGCAAGTCTCTGGAAGAGATCATCAAAACGGCTCCGGCTGGTGGCGTATTCAACAACGCTGCTCAGGTTTGGAACCACACCTTCTACTGGCATTGTCTGTCTCCGAACGGCGGCGGTGCTCCGACCGGCGAAATCGCTGATGCGATCGCGGTTAAATGGGGTTCTTTCGAGAAATTCCAGGAAGCGTTCAACGACAAGGCCGTGAACAACTTCGGTTCCAGCTGGACCTGGCTGGTGAAGAATGCCGACGGCACCCTGGACATCGTCAACACCAGCAACGCTGGCACGCCGATGACCGAAGGCCAGACTGCTCTGCTGACTGTCGACCTGTGGGAACACGCTTACTACATCGACTACCGCAACGTTCGTCCGGAATACCTGAAGAACTTCTGGGCGCTGGTCAACTGGGACTTCGTCAACGAAAACTACAGCGCCTGATAGCGTTGTCGTGATCTTCAAAAGGCGCCTGCGGGCGCCTTTTGTGTTTATAATCGAGACATTTCCGTCGGCAAGGACAGCCTCAGAATGCTCACTCCCACCACCCGCAAAGCGCTATTGTTCTGGCTTATGCTGGGCGTCATTACCAGCAGCTTGATCCTGCGACTGGATTACGCCAGCATCAGTCAGCACCGCGAGGGACTGGTACGGACGCTGGAGCAGAACCTGCAAAAGGGCCTGGCCCATGAAGCAGCAGTGCTGCAACATGCTGCCCACCTGGCCGACCGTTACCGACCACTGCCCTTTCACCTGCAGGATCACCTGCATGCTCTGTTAAGCCTGTCCACGACCGTACAGCAGCTGTACTTGATGCAGCGGGTAGAAGAACCGGATGTGGACGCCTTTCTGAAACAGATGCGGCGGCGCCAACCCGGCTACCAGCTCCAGGGCCTCAGCCCCATGACGCTCCCCCCGGTCAGCCCTGACAGCGGCAATCCGGTGCATAATCCGGTGACCCTGGCCCTGTCCGAAGGCGAGGCTCCAGCGCCCTGGCAACCCGGCACCGATCCTGGCCTGAGCCCGGCGCACAGAGCCGCAGTCATGAGCGCCCCCTATGCCAATACACCCCGCTACTCCCAAGTGTATCGCCTGCAACAGGGCGGACCCGCCGTCAGCCTGTATGTACCGGTGGGCAATAGCACCGATCTGCTGGGCCTTACCACTTCCCTGTCGGATTTGCTCGATACTCAGGATCTGCCGGCTGGCAGTGCCCTGAGCCTGGTTGCCGGCGATAAAACCTTTCCCATACTGACCTCGACACCGGATGTCACACCACTGTTTTACCTGCCGCAGCCCTTTTCACTGCAACTGGATGGGCAGACATGGCAGCTTGCCTATGATTACCCGGTGTTCTGGCATCAACTGAGTTGGGGACCACAGCTATTGGCACTGGTGCTGAACACGCTGGGCAGCCTGCTGTTTCTGGCCTGGCTGCGTCAACGCGATGCCACCACCAGTTGCCGCCTGGAAAGCCAGCAGGTACATCAGCTGCAGCAACACCTGCAACAACACAGCCAGGCCCTGCAGGAGCAGCTCAACGAGAACCAGCTGCTGACCCATCGTATTCTGGATATTCAGGAACGCGAACGGCGTCACCTGGCGCAGGAACTGCATGATGAGCTGGGCCAATGCCTGACCGCCATCCGCACCGATGCCCGTATGCTGCTGCAGGACCACCCTGACCCCGACAGCAGCGAGCACCAGCATGCCGAGAACATCGACAGCATTGCCGGCCATATCTACGACGTTACCTACGACCTGATGCACGCCCTGCGCCCCACTCTGCTGGACGACCTGGGTCTGGTTGATGCCTTACGCGAACTGGTCGGTGGCGGGCAGCTGGAGCGACAGGGTATCAGTGTGGATTTGGCCCTCAAGGGGGCACTCAATGAGATGGGTGAACGCTACAACATTACCCTCTACCGCCTGATTCAGGAGGCACTGACCAATATTCAGCGTCATGCCCAGTGCCGACAGGTCACCCTGCGCCTGGAACGGCTGGATGTCGATACGCTCGATGATCGTGTAGAACTGGAGGTCAGTGATAACGGTCAGGGGTTCAATCCTGCCGACCAGCGTCATAACCGCCGCTTTGGTCTACTCGGCATGCAGGCGCGGGTGCGCGCCCTGCACGGCGAATTTGATCTGCACAGCCAGCCGGGTGAAGGCACCCGGATCAGTATCAGGATTCCTCTGGTTGCAGCAGAGGTGCGAGGTGAGGCCAGACCGTCTGCAACAGAATCGGTTGTGCCGCCGCGGTTGGATGCAAACCGTCAGCCTGCATGAACTGAGGCTTGAGCGCGACTCTTTCCAGCAGGAAGGGCACGAGCGGCAGCTGATACTCCTGTGCCAGATCGGTGTAAATGGAATAGAACCTTTGCGTATATTGCGGTCCATAGTTGGGTGGGATTCGTATACCGACCAGCATGACCTCTGCACCTGACTGGCGGCTCAATTCCACCAGCTGACGCAGGTTCTGCTCCATAACGCTCAAAGGCGTTCCGCGCAGACCATCGTTGGCACCCAGCTCCAGCACCACCAGATCAGGCTGGTAGTCAGAGAGCAGCCTTGGCAGGCGCTGCAGGCCTCCGCTGCTGGTTTCACCACTGATGCTGGCGTTGATAACACGGTTTGCCCACTGACGCTGTTTGAGCTCCTGCTCCAGCAGATGAACCCAGCCCTGCTCGGCCGGGATACCGTAGGCGGCCGACAGACTGTCCCCCAATACCAGCAGGGTTTTCGCCTGCAGGGGAGACACCCACATCAGCAACATGAACAGAATGGAAATCAGGGATCGCATGTCACACCTCAACCAGGAAAAGCCGCTTATTGAGGCCCAAGATGTCGCAAAAAGTTTCAGGACACAAGCCGGATCAGTGCAGCTGTTCCAGGATTTGGTGCTGGAAATTCAACGGGGCGAGAGTCTGGCTATCATCGGCCGCTCCGGCGCCGGCAAATCCACTCTGCTAAGTCTGCTGGCCGGGCTGGACACACCCACCGAGGGCCGCATTCTGTTCGACGGCCAGCCGCTGGATACGCTGGACGATGCCGCCCGCGCAGAGCTGCGCCTGCAGCAGATCAGTTTTATTTTCCAGTCCTTTCACCTGCTGCCCGAGCTGGATGCGCTGGACAACGTACGCCTGCCACTTGAGATCCAGGGCCGCGCCGATGCCGACGCCCAGGCGCGCCATTGGCTGGAACAGGTTGGCCTCGGCGCACGCCTGGATCACTACCCGGCGCAGCTGTCCGGCGGTGAACAACAGCGTGTCGCTATCGCCCGTGCCTTTGCCACCGAGCCCAAGATACTGTTCGCCGATGAGCCCACCGGCAATCTGGATGACGACACCGGACATCAGATCATCGAACAGCTGTTCCGCCTCAACGCAGATGTGGGCACAACCCTGGTACTGATTACCCATGACACCGACCTGGCGGCCCGCTGCCAGCGCCGCCTGCACCTGCATAACGGGCGTCTGGAGGAGGTCAGCGCATGAGCCTGTTGACCCGCCTGGCAGGACGCCAGCTCCTGTCACAGCTGCGCACCACCGAATGGCGTGCCCTGCTGCTGGCCAGCTGGATCGCCATCGCCCTGACAACGCTATTGGCGGTGCTTGGCGACCGCCTGGAGCGCGGTCTGTTGCGTGAGAGCGCAGCCCTTTTGGGGGCTGATCTGGTCTTGAGCAGCAGTCGTCCCATCGCGACCGACCGTCTGCAGGGTCTGCCGCTGGATGGGCTGGAGCAGACCCAGGTAATTCAGTTCCCCAGTATGGTGGGACAGGGCGACAACCTGATGCTGGTGTCTGTGCGCGCCTTGCAGGCCCCCTACCCGCTGCGCGGTGAGCTGACAACCGCTCCTGCCGGCTCCGGCATTCCGGCACCGGGTGAAGTCTGGGCCGAGGCGCGCGTACTGACCCAGCTGGAGATGAGCCTGGGCGATACGCTGGAATTCGGCTATCAACCTCTCAAACTGAGCCGTGAACTGCTCGGCTCACCCGACCGTGGTACCGGCTTCCGCAGTTTCAGCCCCCATATTCTGGTCAATGCCGAGGACCTTGAAGCCAGTGGCGTACTGGCACCGGGCAGCCGCGCCAACTACCGTATTCTCTTTGCCGGCCCCGCCGAAGCGATAAGCGCCCTGAACACCGCCCTGCAGCCGACACTGGCGGATTACGAGCGCGTGCATGCCCTGAGCAAGGACCAGCCGCTCACCGGCAACGCACTGGGCAACGCTCTCAGCTACCTCAAGCTCAGTGCGTTGATTGCATTGCTGCTGTCAGCACTGACCATTGTGCTGGCCCTGCGCCGTTTCAGTCTGGGCCAACACACGCGCAGCGCCCTGCTGTTAAACCTGGGTCTGCGACCAGGCCAGTTGATTCGAGTGTATCTGTACCAATTGCTGCTGGCCTGGTTGCTCACCGCAACGGCCGGGGTACTCACCGGCTTTGTGCTCGAGCTGGCGGTTTATCAATGGCTGGCCGAACTGCTGCCGCAAGCCCTGCCGGCAGCACACTGGTTGCGCTGGTTCAGCGGTGCCGCACTGGGTCTGGCCCTGCTGGTCCTGCTGGGACTGCCGCCGATTCTGCAGCTGGCCCGTATTCCGGTCGCCCATCTGCTGCGCGGTGATGCCCCACCGCGTGATCGCACCGCTCTGATACTGCAGGCCACTTCGCTTCTGCTGCTGGCGGCCACGCTGCTGGCCTTTCTGGAAGCGCCGCTGGCGGCACTGGGCCTGCTACTGTTCCTGCTGCTGGGGGGAGCCCTGTTCGGCTGGGTGGCCCAGGCGGGATTACAATTCTGCGCGCGTCCGCTGGCCAAGCGCCTGCTGCTGGGACGCCTCCTGCTGATGCGCCTGCGCCAGCAACGCCAATGGCACCGCCTGCAGGCGGCGGTCGTGGTGATGCTGCTGACCCTGCTCAGTGTGGTCTGGATCAGTCGTTCCGACCTGATCGAACAGTGGCAGGCGCAGTTCCCGCAGGACACGCCCAACTACTTCCTGATCAACATTCAGCCTTGGCAAAAAGAGGGTGTGGACGAATTCTTTGCCGGACGTCAGCTGGAAACCGAGCTGTACCCGATGATTCGCGGTCGCCTGACCGAGCTGAATGCTGAGCCGATCAAGCCACAGCTCACTCCTGAACAGCAGGACCACAATACTCTCAGACGCGAGCTCAACCTGAGCTGGATGGCTGAACGCCCTGAGCATAACCCGCTGGTCGCCGGCGAGTGGTGGCAGCCGGGTGACACCGGTGCCATTTCCATCGAACAGGAGATGGCGCAGGAGCTGGGTCTGGAACTGGGCGATACGCTGGGATTCGATGTTGGCGGCGTGCGGGTTGAAGGCGAGATTCGCAACATCCGCGAAGTAGTCTGGACCTCGTTCCGTCCCAACTTCTACATCATCTTCAACCCGGAAGCGCTGCAAAATGCACCGGCCACCTGGATTACCAGTTTCCACCTGGAGCCGGAGCAGCGGGCGGTCAGTCGTGAGTTGCTGCAACAGTTCCCTTCCCTGACCCTGATCGACATCGACCAGGTGCTGAACCAGCTGGCGGGCTGGCTGCAACGCCTGGGCGACAGTTCGGCGCTGATCCTGGCCTTGAGTCTGGGCTGCGGTCTGATGCTGCTGGGGGTTACCCTGCTACAGGCACTGGAACAGCGACGCTTTGAAAGCGCGCTACTGCAGACACTAGGGGTCACTGCCGATCAGGCGCGACGGCTGGATTTGCTGGAGTTCCTGTTGATCGGTCTGGTCTGCGGCGTGCTGGCCAGCGCTGGTGCTGAAGCCGTGCTGGCCATGCTGCACCAGTGGCTGCTGCAGATACCGCCTCGCCTGCATCTGGGGCTCTGGCTCAGCTTGCCGCCACTGGCTGCACTGATCTTCCTGCTGATTGGCTGGATGATCCGTCGACCGCTGAAACTGGAGCATTGCTACCGTCTATTGCGGGCAGGCTGAAAGCACTTGGGAGTTAATCCTTTTTCCCTACAAAAACAATGCCAATACCTGGCTATAAAAGCGCCAGCGTATTGGCTATAATCGCCGACCTTGATTTTGATCAACAATTAAACATTTCAAGTGAGGGTAGACGATGGCTGACCACGACGAAAACTTCCGCGATCCTGCAGGCTACGGCTGGATTTTCATCAATATCCTGGCGCTGCTGTGGATCACCATGCCGGTCAGCATCGCTCTGACCAAAGTGGTGCAGTGGTAAACACACCACTGGCGGGCTGATGTCACGTCGCTCCTCAAGACAGCTGAACTGACACGCCGCACAGGCCTTAGCGTACTTACATGGCTCTGCCTGCAACGCCGAGGCCTGACACCCTCCTCAGCGACACTCTCCCAGGCCCGGACCGGGCTAAGCAAAATACAGACGTTCTGAAGCTATCCATTTCGGCGCCAAACCGAGAGGAGACAGGGGGACATTCGGGCCGAATACGCGCAATACAAAGCCCGAAAGAAGACACCCCCGCCGCAGATACGGCGGAGGCTGAGAGTCAAACGCTTCAGGCGTGACGGATGGTCTCAACGCCGTCGGGCGTGCCCATCAGGATAATGTCGGCGCCACGGCGAGCGAACAGGCCGTTGGTGACCACACCCACCATATTGTTGATCTGGGCTTCCAGCGCCTTGGGATCCAGCACTTCCAGATCGTGCAGGTCGATAATAATGTTGCCGTTATCGGTGACAAAGCCCTCACGGTACTGCGGCTGACCACCCAGCGCCGCCAGCTGACGCCCCACATAGGAACGCGCCATCGGAATCACTTCCACCGGCAGCGGGAACGCGCCCAGCAGATCCACCTGCTTGCTCTGATCGACGATGCAGACAAACTCCTTGGCGACCGCCGCGACGATCTTTTCACGGGTCAGCGCTCCGCCGCCGCCCTTCACCAGATTCAGGTGCGGGTCGAACTCGTCAGCGCCATCGATGTAAAACTCCATCTGGCTGACCGAGTTCAGATCCAGTACCTCGATACCATGACCGCGCAGACGCTCGGCTGTGGCTTCAGAGCTGGCTACGGCACCGGCAAAGCGGTGTTTGATCCTGGCCAGTGCATCGATAAAACAGTTCGCGGTCGAGCCGGTGCCCACTCCGATGATGCTGTCATCTTCGAGGCGGCCCTGAATGTGATCGACGGCAGCCTGTGCGACCGCCTGTTTCATCTCGTCTTGTGTCATGGTTGTGCCCGTTGCTGATTCAAACTGAACAGCAATTATACGCAACCCGCCGTTGCCCTTGTAGACGCTGGCACATGGAGCCGATACCATTTGGCGAAACATTGCTCACACCGGCCCTGTTACAGCGGCCCTACCGAGATACAGATACCTGTCCTATGCCACATCGATATATCAAGAAGATCCTCGAAGCACGGGTCTATGACGCCGCTGTTGAAACACCGCTGGACGAGGCCCGCGGCCTGACCGAACGCCTGGGCAACCGGGTGCTGCTTAAACGTGAAGATGAGCAGCCGGTGTATTCATTCAAAGTGCGTGGCGCCTACAACAAGATTTCGCAGCTGTCCGAAGAAGAAAAGGCCCGTGGCGTCATTACCGCCTCTGCCGGCAACCACGCCCAGGGTGTTGCCCTGTCGGCCCGCCTGCTGGGCATCAAGGCCACCATCGTGATGCCCAAAACCACGCCAGATGTGAAGGTGAACAACGTCAAGCGCCTGGGCGGCAAGGCCGTACTGGTCGGTGATGCCTTTGATGATGCCCGCCGCCACTCCGAAAAGCTGATGGAAGAAAAGGGGATGGTCTACGTACACCCCTATGACGATCCGGAAGTAATCGCTGGCCAGGGCACCATTGCCATGGAAATACTGCGCCAGGAAAGCGGCCATATCGATGCCATCTTCGTGCCTGTAGGCGGTGGCGGCCTGATCGCTGGCGTCGCGGCTTATGTGAAATACCTGCGCCCAGAGACGAAAGTGATCGGCGTGGAGTATGCCGATTCCGCCTGCCTGGCATTGGCCATGCAGGCAGGTCATCGTGCCGTGCTGGATCAGGTTGGGCTGTTCGCGGACGGCGTCGCCGTCGCCCAGATCGGCGAAAACACCTGGGAGGTGTGCAAGGATTTCGTCGACGAAGTTGTCACCGTCTCCACCGATGAAATCTGTGCCGCCATCAAGGATATCTTCGATGATACCCGCTCGGTCACGGAGCCGGCCGGTGCTCTGGGTGTGGCCGGCCTGAAGAAATATGTCGCACGCGAAGGCATAAGCGACCAGACCCTGATCGCCATCAACTCCGGTGCCAACGTCAACTTCGACCGCTTGCGTCATATCGCCGAGCGTTCCGAACTGGGTGAGCAGCGCGAAGCGATCATTGCCGCCAAAATCCCGGAAAAACCAGGTAGCTTCAAACAGTTCTGCAAGGTACTGGGCAAACGCAACATCACCGAATTCAACTACCGCTACAGTGACGATGACCAGGCGATCGTCTTTGCCGGCATTCAGATCCGTCCCAACAATGATGGCCGTGAAGAACTGCTGGGCGAACTGCACGAACATCTGGATGAAGTGGTCGATCTGACCGATGACGAAACCGCCAAGCTGCACGTGCGCTACATGGTGGGTGGGCATGCCCCGACCAGCGTGGATAACGAGGTGGTCTACCGCTTTGAGTTCCCGGAACGTCCGGGCGCGCTGATGAAATTCCTCAGCAAGCTGGGCGGGCGCTGGAACATTTCCATGTTCCATTATCGTAACCACGGCGCCGCCTACGGGCGTGTACTGGTAGGTATGCAGGTGCCTGATGCGGAGCGCGACCAGGTCGTCGCCTTCCTGGAAGAGATCGGTTATACCTACTACGACGAAACCGACAACAGCGCCTACAAGCTGTTCCTCGGCTGACCGCGAGCCCCGTCACTCAGACAGTGGCGGGGCGCAAGCGCCGGCTGCGTTGTTTAGCGCGGCTGGTCCGGGGTTTCCGGTGAATACTCGAATTCCTGCCGGGTCAGTGCCTGCAGGGTAAACAACGCCAGCGAAACAATCCCCCAGCTCAACCCCAGCACCACACCGGCATCGATGATGCCGCGCCAGGGCTGCTCCAGCATCCGCACCAGCAAAATCAGTCCGATAATGCCGCCGGTCAGGCAGTAGGTAACGATCTTGCGCCGCTTCTGGGCATGGAAAAACCCCATGCAGAATACCGGTGCCAGCACCGCGCGCAGCGGCGTAACATTCTGTTTCAGATAGCGAATCCGCGCGGCCACACGGGGCGAGAAATTCTGCTGAAAGCCTCGATATCCTTCGGCAAACCCCATAAAGGCCAGGCACAGCACCAACGCCAGCCAGTGATACCACTCAAAATTGCCCAACGGCATCTCCAGCGCCATGCCGCCCAGGCGATAGATCGCGCTGGAAAACAGCAGGCAGATGCCGGTGAAGCCCCAGAGTGCTGCAATTACTCCGAGCATAAAGACTCTCTGTCGGATGAACGAAAGCGCGCATTATAGCGCCAACCGCCACACATAAAAAAACCGCTGCCCGAAGACAGCGGTTCCACCCTGTCAGCATCCTGCTGACAAAGGTCGGATCTCCTGTGGTGGATCAGTAGCCTTTCAGCTGATCGATATACTCCGGCAGGAACAACGATATCTGCGGTATATAGGTGATCAGTATCAGGAAGAACAACAGCAGGCCCAGCCAGGGCAGACAGGCCTTGATCACCCAGATCATGTTGCGCCCTGTTATACCGGCGGTCACGAACAGGTTAAGCCCCACTGGCGGTGTCAGCATGCCGATCTCCATGTTCACGACCATGATGATACCCAGGTGGATCGGATCGATACCCAGCTGCATGGCGATCGGGAACAGGATCGGTGCCATAATCAGCAGGATCGCCGAGGGTTCCATGAAGTTACCGGCAATCAGCAGCAGAATATTGACCACAATCAGGAAGCCCCAGGCCGGCAGACCCCACTGCATGATCATTTCCGCAATGTTGTGAGGAATACGCTCGGTGGTCAGCACGTGGGCAAACAGCATGGCGTTGGCGATGATGAACAGCAGCATCATGGAAACCTTGGAGGCATCCACAAACACTTTGCGCACTTCCGGATGGGAAATGGAGCGAGGAATCGCCATCACTACCTGGAACAGGTTGCGCGCAATTGCGCTCCCCATGGCCTCGCCTTCATTACGCCAGGCCACACCTTTCAACGGGCCGATATCACGATAGCCCATGACCGCGATCAGGTAGGCGTAGACGGCCGCAACGGCTGCAGCTTCAGTCGGAGACGCGATACCGCCGTAGATGGAACCCAGTACGATCACAATCAGCATCAAACCGCCCATGGCGATGCCGCCCGAACGGAACAGCTGCTTGAAGCCCGGGAACGGCTGCGCCGGCAGCTTCATGATGCGCGCTGCAATGTAGATGGCTACCATCAGCAGCAGACCCATCATCAGGCCCGGAATAAAGCCGGCCATGAACATGCGCGAGGCCGATACTTCGGTTGCAGCAGCATACACCAGCATCACGATGGACGGCGGAATCAGAATCCCCAGGGTACCGGCGTTGGCAATTACGCCTGCGGCAAAGGCTTCCGGATAACCGGAGCGCACCATACCCGCGATTACGATGGTGCCTATGGCCGCAACAGTCGCCGGCGAGGAACCGGACACGGCAGCAAACAGCATACAGGCCATCACTGATGCCATCGCCAGACCGCCACGGACATGGCCAATGGCATCGATGGCGAAGTTGATCAGGCGCTTGGCCACACCACCGGTGGACAGAAACGCGGATGACAGAATAAAGAAGGGGATCGCCAGCAGGGTGTAGTGCTCAGAGGTGGCCTCGAACAGCTTCAGCGCCACCGACGCCAGCGAATCGTTGGAAAACAGCAGGATCGTGGTGACACTGGACAGGCCCAGTGCAATCGCGATCGGCATCCCCATCAGCATGCAGCCGAACAGGATGATAAACAGCATGGCAGTGGTCATTGGCGTGCCTCCCCGTCATCGCCCTTGAGGTCACGGGCAATTTCCATACTCTCTTCGGCTTCATCGGCAAAGTGGAAACCGTCCGCTTCACCCTTGAGGACTTTCCAGCCCAGCTGCAAAAAGCGCAGCGCCAGCAGGCCAAAACCGATCAACAGGATCGTCATCACGGTCCACTTGGGAATGGGCAGGTCTTCCAGTTCAATGCCGATCATTTTCATCTTGGCCAGGTAGATCCAGGAGCCATACAGGAAGAGGCCGCAGTAGAACAGACAAAGCGCAACCGCAATCAGAGTCACGCCTCGGTGTACCCCTGCCGGCAGCATTTTAACGAAGACATCCACACCAATGTGGGCGCCGACCTTGACACCGTAGGAGGCACCGAACAGCACAAACCAGGCTGACAGCAGAAGGGTGACCTCCTGTGCCCAGTGGATGCCGGCGTTGAAACCGAAGCGCGCGACCACTTCTGCAAATACCAGCAGAGTCATGGACAACAGCAGCAGCGACAGGATCGCCTCTTCGATGTGCGTTACCAGATTACGTACAGACATAGCTTTTTCCCGGTCTCGGACAGCCCTCCGGGCGAAGGGCTGCTGCGGGATGGCCTTGTGCGACCACCCCTGATGGATCTTGTGTTCAGTGGATTACTGGTTGGACTGAACAGCCGCTTCGATCAGGTCGGCACCGATTTCGTCTTCGAACTCTTTCCACACCGGCTTCATGGCTTCCACCCACTGCTGGCGCTCGGCATCAGAAATTTCGATCACTTCACTACGGCCGGAGTCGATGATTGCCTGACGGTCCTCGGCGGCCTTGTCAGCAGAGATCTTGTTGCCGTACACAATGGCTTCATCCAGCGCCTGCTTCAGCTCGGCACGCACATCATCATCCAGGCCGCTCCAGAACTCGGCAGAGGTCACGACCAGATAGTCCAGCACACCATGGTTGGAGTCGGTGATGTAGGGCTGCACTTCGTGGAACTTCTTGGAGTAGATGTTTGACCAGGTATTTTCCTGACCATCGATCGCTTTGGTCTGCAGCAGGGTGAACACTTCAGAGAAGGGTTTTTTCAGCGGCACGGCATCAACCGCCTCAAACTGGGCCTGCAACACGTCAGAGGTCATGATGCGGAATTTCTTGCCGGCCGCATCAGCCGGCACGCGCAGAGGCTCGCTGGCAGACAGCTGTTTCATGCCGTTATGCAGGTAACCCAGACCGACCAGGCCACGCTTGCGCAGAGAATTCAGCAGCTCCTGACCTCGGTCGCTTTGCTGAAAACGCTCAACAGCTTCCATGTCCTTGAACAGGAACGGCAGGTCAAAAATCTGCAGGGACTTGGTGTACTTCTGGTACTTGGACAGGGACGGTGCCGCCATCTGCACATCACCCAGCAGCATGGCTTCCAGTACCTTGTTATCACCAAACAGCTGGGAGTTTGGGAACACCTTTACTTCAACCTTGTCGCCCATACGCTCGGCAACAAGATCACGGAATTTCAGGGCCATCTGGCCTTTCGGGGTATTTTCGGCCACCACGTGGGAAAATTTCAGCTCGATAGGAGCAGCAGCAGCGAATTGAGCACCCAGGGTCAGGGCCAGGGTTGTAGCAGCAGCGGTCAGTAAGCGCATGATGAAGTTTCTCCTGTTATTTCTGTTGTTGGTGCCTTCATGCCGATCTTTTTCTTGGGGGTGATCGGTCGCAGGAAACACAGGAGTCACTAAGCAAGGCAGGGGCCAAGTTCACATAAAACCGCAAAATAAATTAAATAAACCTTCAATTTCAAACATTTAAAATATAATAAGCAAAATATTTCACGCATCTGGCCCCGGCCGTTTTCAGCGGCTTTCGACACAAATACCTACTGTGAATGGGTGGATTTCCACCCAAATCCAGCGAAAACAAACTCTTGTGGCAGATCAGCTTTTTTTTGCATAGGATCTGTATACTGGTAACGACATTTTTAATAACGCAAGCCTATTAACAGCGCAGCTCAGAGATCAGGATGGAATAACGTGAACAGCTCCATTTCGATTCAGCATAAGGTCAACCTGTCCCTGGTTGTGGTGTTCCTGGTCATCCTGATCAGCTCGCTAACCACTATCTACCGCAGTGAAACTTCACTGGTCGATAACGTTGTTACCCAATCCACCCTGGATGCCGCCGACTCCTACTTCGACAGTATCAACATCCTCATGCTCAGCGGCGCCATGGCCAACCGCAGCACCCTGCAACAGAAGATGCTGTCCAACGAGGCGATCACCGAAGCCCGCATCATCCGTGGCCAGCAGATCAGTGACGTCTACGGCCCCGGCAGCGATGACTCCCACCCGGTCGACGACTTCGATAAACGCGCCATGCAGGGCGAGCACGTGATCGAAGAACTCGACGACGAGCAGGGCCATCGCCTCACCGTAGTGACGCCGATGAAGGCCCTGTCCGACTACAAGGGCACCAACTGTCTGCTGTGCCACCAGGTACCGGAAGGCGAAGTCATTGGTGCCGTGCGTGTCACCTACTCCTTTGACGCGCTGGACAAGCAGGTTAACCAGAACCTGATCAGCGTTGCGCTGATAGAGCTGGGCCTGTTCGTGGCCGGCATTATCCTGATCAGCCTGCTGCTGCGCCGTATCGTCATCAAACCGGTGAACGCTCTGGCCGATACCATCCACAGCATCGAGCGCGACAACGATCTGAACCTGCGTTCACAGATCAATTCCGGTGACGAAATTGGCCAGATGTCGGTTGCGTTCAACTCAATGCTGGACAACATCCATGACGGCATGAAACACGTGAACGACACCGTCAGCCGTCTGGCTGAGTCGGGCAGCCGTATCAGCCGTGTCGCCACCGACTCCGCTTCCGCCGTTCACCATCAGCAGATGCAGACCACCTCGGTTGCCTCGGCCATGGAGCAGATGGAAGCCGCCACCCGCAGTGTCGCCGCCAGCGCCGAGAACACGGTGTCCGCCTCCGATATGGCATTGCAGGAAAGTAACGAAGGCGCGCAGATCACGCAGCAGGCCATTACCGCCATCGAACGCCTGCAGCAGAACATTGAGCGCGCAACCGACGTGATCCAGAAGCTGGACAGTCAGAGCCAGAACGTAGGCACGGTACTGGAAGTGATTCAGAAAATCGCCGAGCAGACCAACCTGCTGGCACTGAACGCGGCCATCGAAGCAGCCCGTGCCGGTGAACAGGGCCGAGGCTTCGCTGTGGTAGCGGATGAAGTGCGTACCCTGGCGTCTCGCACCCATAACTCCACCGAAGAGATCAACCAGATCATCGTGGCGCTGCAGAACGATGCCAAGGAAGCAGTCTCCGTAATGCAGGAAGCGCTGGAAGCCGCCGGTAACGGTGTTGAGCAGGTGCGCCAGAGCAACACCACGCTCACCAACATTAACGAAGAAGTGCGGGTCATCAATGACCTGAACCACCAGGTGGCGAGCGCGGTGCGCGAACAGAGCGACATGGCCAGCAGCGTGGAGCAGAGCATCACCGAGATCAGCCGCAGCGCCGAGGAAACCGCCGAGCGCTCGGAACACCTCAACCGGGTATCCGACGAGCTGGAACAGCTGTCGCAGCAGCTGGAGCAGATGCTCAGCCGCTTCAAACTCTGATCCAGACTGTAGATACAAGAAGGCCGCCCTCGGGCGGCCTTCTTGTTTGCGTGCTTTCCAGTCGTATCCGTATTACTGCTTGTAGTCGTTCTTATCCAGACCGTACTTTTTCATCTTGTCGTACAACGTCTTGCGCGGCACACCCAGACTCTCCAGAGTATCCTTGATCGAGCCACCGTGACGGCCCAGTTCGGTGTGAATCAACATTTTCTCGAAGCGCTCCACCTGCTCCGGCAGCGTCATGTTATCGGCCTGGGCATCCGAGGTAATCGGGCGGTTGTCGAAATCGAAGGTACATCCCTCACCCAAAAGCACATAACGCTCGGCCAGGTTGCGCAGTTCCCTCACATTGCCGGGCCAGTCATGCATCATCAGGCTGTGCATGCGTTCGGCGGACAGCTGCGGAATTTCCCGGTTGTACAGTGACGAGGCCACCAGGGCAAAATGCTGGAACAATAGTGCAATATCTTCGCGTCGTTCACGCAACGGCGGAATATCCAGACGTACCACGTTCAGGCGGTAGTAGAGGTCTTCACGAAAACGGCCCGCCTCGGCTTCGGCCTTCAGGTCCAGCTTGGTGGCGGCAATTACACGCAGATCTAACGGGATCACATCATTGGAACCCAACCGCTCGATGGCACGCTCTTCCAGTACCCGCAGCAGCTTGATTTGCAGCGCCATGGGCATGCTCTCGATCTCGTCCAGAAACAGGGTACCACCGTTGGCGTGCTCGAATTTGCCGATCCGCTGCGCCTTGGCATCGGTGAATGCACCTGCTTCGTGACCAAACAACTCACTTTCGATCAGGTTTTCCGGAACGGCACCGCAGTTAATGGCGACGAAATTGTGATCGCGGCGCTTGCCGTGCTCGTGCAGGTAACGCGCCAGCAAATCCTTGCCGCACCCGGTTTCAGCCTGGATCAGGATATCCGCCGGCATATCTGCGACCGAGCGGCTGAGCTGGCGCAGCGAGCGAATCGCCTGGGTGTTACCGATAATGCGCGGGCCCGGTACATTCTGCGCTTCCACTTCATCACGCAGGCGACGGTTTTCCAGAGTCAGGCTGCGCTTGTCCAGGGCCCGACGCACCACATCCAGCAGCAGTTCCGAGGCGAACGGCTTCTCGATAAAATCATAGGCGCCGTCGCGAATGGCACCCACCGCCATGGATATATCACCATGGCCGGTAATCAGAATTACCGGCAGGTCAGGATCGATCGCCTGCACCTGACGCATCAGCTCCAGGCCATCCATGCCCGGCAGGTTGATATCGCTGACAACTACTCCGGGCCAGTCTTCATTAACTTTCTGTAGCGCCGGCTCAGCCTTTTCCAGAGTGATCAGGTCATAGCCGGCCAGCTCCAGCGTCTGCCCTGCCGCCATGCGGATATGGTGCTCATCGTCGATCAGGATCACAGGCAGCGGCTGACTGCTCATGGCATCTCCTTGTATTCACGCTCAGCCACGGCCGGCAGTTCCAGGGTGAACAGGGCGCCGCCCTGTGGGTGGTTTGCAACGCTCAGGCGTCCGCCCAGATTCTCCATGATCCGGTGCGAAATCGATAGCCCCAGGCCCAGCCCTTCACCACGCTGTTTGGTGGTAAAGAAAGGCTCGAACACCCTCTGCATATCGTCGGCAGCAATGCCTGGACCAGTGTCATGCAGTTTCAGGCGCACCAGACCTTCGGCCTGTTCCAGTGTCACATCAATGCGTTTGACCGGGCTTTGCGCCATCGCCTGCAGGGCATTGGACAGCAGGTTGACCAGCACCTGCTCCAGACGCAGGGTATCGCCCAGCACATAGATATCGTTCAGCTCCGGCCAGTTGAGTTCAACACCCGACTTGTCCAGACGCCCGTACATCATCGACATGGCCCCGTCACGCACGGCCTTGAGCGAAGTCGGCCCCGGCTGGTCACTGCTCTGGCGCGAGAACTCCTTCAGCGGATGGATGATCTTGGCCATGCGTTCGGTCAGGCCGGCGATCTCCTGCAGGTTCACCTCTACCCGCTCGGGTTTGTTCAATTTTAGGAACGCGGCCGCGTTGTCGGCGTAGTTGCGGATCGCCGTCAGCGGCTGGTTGAGTTCATGGTTGATCCCTGCCGCCAGCTGCCCCAGCACGGCCAGCTTTGCGGTCTGAATCAGTTCATTCTGGGTGCTGCGGTGCTGCTGCATCTCTTCCAGCAGACGGTCGTTGGTACGCCGCAGGTCCGACGTACGCTCCTCCACCCGGGTTTCCAGCGCTTCACGGGCACGCTGCAGCTCATCTTCATACTGCTTGCGCTCGGTCATGTCATGCACGGTGACGATAAAGTGGCGGTCTCCCGCCAATGCCATGCAACCGATGGTCAACTCGATGGGGAAATGGCTGCCGTCGGCGCGTACACCGCTGGACTCCAGCGTCAGCTCCGGCATGTCACGGCAGGACGCCGCGCCGATTACGCGCTTACAGGCTTCATGCTCTTCCGGTCGGATCAGCTCGGTAAAGGCATGATCCCGGATCGACTCGACGGAGATCCCGAACAGCTTTTCTGCAGTCGGGTTAACCGATTCAACCCGGCCCTGGCTATCCAGGGTAATCAGACCGGCATGGGTGTTGGTAATAATGGCGCTGACCTGGCGTTCACGTTCCGCCAGTGCATTCAGCTCCCGACGCTGAAACGCGCGACGCTCACGGCCGATACGCCAGCGCGCCTGCAGAAACAGCACCAGCAACACCAGCGCGATATAGACAAAGACCGCCAGCACCATGGCCTGCAGCACCGCCTCATTGACCGTGGTCAGGCGCGCCATGATGGAGACATTCAACCCGGTGCCGGGTACGGGGCGTTGTACCAGCAGGTACTCGGTGGTTTTCAGGCCATCCAGTGCCGAGCCGCGAATACGGTCGCCTTCCAGAAGGGTTATCAGTTCACCGCCCTGTTCCAGCTGCTCACGACGCACCACCTCCAGTGCTTCCAGTGGATGATCCAGATAACGCAGACTTTCAAGAATGCGTTTCAGATCAGACGGAGAGAGGCGGTGCAGGGTATGAAATTTCCATTCAGGGCGGGTGGCGATCACGATTACGCCATCTTCATCGGTTACGGCAATATCCTGCAGGGGGTCATTCCAGTCACGCTCTATTTCCTGCAGGTCAATTTTAACCACCGCGACCCCGATCACCTTTTCGGCCTGCCAGATCGGCCAGGAAAAGAAGTAACCGCGCCTACGAGAGGTGGTCCCCAGTGCAAAATAACGCCCGGCCTTGCCCTCCATGGCATCCTGGAAGTAGGGCCGGAAACTGAAATTGCGGCCGACAAAGCTCTTTTCCTTGTACCAGTTGCTGGCCGCCAGGGTAAGGCCATTCGGCCCCATCAGATAGCTGTCGGTGGCGCCCACCACTTCGGTAATCTGCTGCAGATAGCGGTTGGCGCGGTCAATCCGCCCTGCATCCTCAGGCTCAGCCAGGGCATCACGCAGGCGCGAATGGCTGGCCATCACCTGAGGCAGGTCCTTGTACCGGTCCAGCTTCTGCTGCACGCTGAGCACGTAGCGCCCCATATTCGCAACAGCTTGTTGCTGCAGCTCCTCCAGCGCCTGCTGACGGCTCAGGTAAGCCACCTGCATCATCACGATCAGGAACAGCACAATGCCCAACAACAGGGACAGGGGACGATAACGGCGCAGCCTACCCAGACGCATTATTCATCCTTGTCCATGCCGAACAGCAACGGCAGATTGGGGTTGGGCGCTTGAAAAATAGTGTCTGGAGCCATACTTTAGTCGAGACGTTCGACCCTCCACTGACAAGAGATCAGAATTGATGCTTAAGCGTACCAAAATTGTAGCGACTCTGGGTCCTTCTACTGATGCACCGGGCCGCCTGGACGACTTGATTCGTGCCGGCGTGAATACCGTGCGCCTGAATTTTTCCCACGGCAGTGCTGACGATCACCGCGGCCGTGTGGAAGCGGTACGCGAAGCCTGTCGTCGCACGGGCGAGTCCGTGGCACTGCTGGGCGACCTCCAGGGTCCGAAAATTCGCATCTCCCGTTTCAAGGAGGGTCCGATCCAGCTGGCGATCGGTGATCACTTTGTGCTGGACGCTGCGATGGATGAAACCGGCGGCAACCAGCAGGCCGTGAGCGTCGACTACAAGGCCCTGCCGGAAGATTGCAGCGCTGGCGATATCCTGCTGCTGGATGACGGCCGGGTGCAACTGAAAGTACTGCAGATTAACGGCAGTCGCATTGAAACCGAAGTCACCGTGGGTGGCCCTCTGTCCAACAACAAGGGCATCAACCGTCAGGGCGGTGGCCTCAGCGCAGCAGCACTGACCGACAAGGACAAACACGACATCAAGGTCGCGGCCGAGCTGGAGATGGATTATGTCGCCGTTTCCTTCCCGCGTACCGCCGATGACCTGAACACCGCGCGCGAGCTGCTGGAAGCGGCCGGCAGCAGCGCCGAAATCATCGCCAAAGTGGAGCGCGCCGAAACCGTGGCCAGCCCCGAAGCGCTGGATGCCATCATTAATGCCTGCGACGGCGTTATGGTTGCCCGAGGTGATTTGGGCGTCGAGATCGGCGATGCCGAGTTGATCGGGGTGCAGAAACACATCATCAAACGTGCCCGCCAGCTTAATCGCGTGGTGATCACGGCTACCCAGATGATGGAAACCATGATCCAGAATCCGATGCCGACCCGCGCCGAGGTATTCGATGTGGCCAACGCCATTCTGGATGGCACCGATGCCGTCATGCTGTCCGCCGAAACCGCCGCTGGCAACTACCCGGTCGAAGTGGTCGAAGCGATGACCCGCATCTGCCAGGGTGCCGAAAAGCACCAGCTGTCACGCCCGGCACCGGTAGCACCGGATCATCTGTGTACCCGCACCGATGAAGCCATCGCCCGCGCCGCCATGTATACAGCGAACGGTCTGGACAGCGTGAAGGCGATCATCTGCCTGACCGAATCCGGCTCCACACCGCTGTGGATGTCCCGAATCCGTTCCGGCCTGCCGATCTTCGCCCTGACCCGCAACCACCGCACCATGCGCCGTATGGCACTGTACCGTGGTGTCATGCCGATGTTCTTCGACGCTACTGCTGTCGATGAAACGCGCCTCAATGAAGAAGTGCTGGCCGGACTGCAGGCACGCGAGCTGCTGCAAAGCGGTGATCGCGTTATCTTGACCCGTGGTGCCAGCATCGGCGAGCATGGCGGCACCAATTCCCTGCAGATTCTGCAGGTGCCCTGAACCTAGACGAGCTGCCATGTCCATTGAACAGCAACTGGCGACCGAGCTGAGCATTAAGCCAGCTCAGGTCACCGCCACCCTCGCCCTGCTGGATCAGGGCGCCACCCTTCCCTTCATAGCCCGCTATCGTAAAGAGCAAACCGGCGCGCTGGACGATACCCAGTTGCGCCAGCTGCACGAACGACTGGGCCAGCTGCGTGACCTGGAAAGCCGACGTGAGTCGATTCTGGGTCGCCTGCGCGAGCAGAACCAGCTGACACCGGAGCTGGAGCAGGCATTGAACGCGGCCGACAGCCGCGCCCGACTGGAAGATCTGTACCTGCCCTATCGCCCCAAGCGCCGCAACAAGGCGCAGGAGGCACGGGAAGCAGGGCTTGAGCCTCTGGCGCAAGAGGCGATGAAGCAGGGCGCCCTGCCAAAAGGGAAGCTGAACCAGTTTCTCAACCCCGAGGCTGGCTTTGCCGACGCGGATGCCGTGGCCGAAGGGGTACGCCAGATTCTGCTGGAAGCCCTGAGCGAAGATGCCGACCTGACCGGCGAGCTGCGCCAGCGCCTCTGGCAACAGGGCGAATTCCAGGTCCGTGCCGCGCGCGGCAAGGCAGATCCGGACAGCAAGTTCCGCGACTACTTTGAATATGCCGAGCCCATCGCCCGCGTGCCTTCACATCGCGCTCTGGCCGTGTTGCGCGGTGTATCTGAAGGGGTACTCAAGGCTAGTCTGCATCTGCCTGAAAGCCTGAACGGCTGGCCGGAAGAACAGATGGCCCGACGCCACAAGCTGCGCTCGGCGCAGCTGGACAGCTGGATGCAGCAAACGCTGGAACAGGCCTGGCAGAAAAAAATGCGCCCCTCGCTGGAAACCGAACTGGTGAAACGCCTGCGTGAACAGGCCGACCAGTCCGCCATTGAGGTGTTCGCCCGTAATCTCAACGATCTGCTGCTGGCGGCACCGGCCGGCGCCAAAACCACCATCGGCCTGGACCCCGGCCTGAGAACCGGCGTTAAGGTGGCGGTGATTGATGCCACCGGCAAGCTGGTGGACTACACCACCATTTACCCACACGCGCCGCAGAAGCAGTGGGACAAGTCCCTGCATACGCTGACAACACTGGCGAAAAAACACGGTGCCGAACTGATCGCCGTGGGCAACGGTACCGCCTCCCGCGAAACCGAACAGCTGGCCCAGGCCGTCTGCAAGTCGGTGCCTCAGGCGGTACAGGCGGTGCTGGTCAACGAGGCCGGTGCGTCTGTCTATTCTGCTTCCGAGCTGGCTGCTGCGGAGTTTCCGGATATCGATGTCACCATCCGTGGTGCCGTATCGATTGCCCGTCGCCTGCAGGATCCGCTGGCGGAACTGGTCAAGATCGACCCCAAATCGATTGGCGTGGGTCAGTACCAGCACGATGTGGATCAGAACCGTCTGGGCGAGTCCCTTGATGGCGTCATCGAGCAGTGTGTAAACCATGTGGGTGTCGACGTGAACACGGCATCTTCTGCCCTGCTGAGCCATGTTGCCGGTCTCAACCGTACCACCGCCGACAATATCGTCGCCTGGCGTGACGAGCACGGTGCTCTGCGTAACCGTCGCCAACTGCTCAAGGTGCCGCGTTTGGGGCCCAAGGCGTTCGAACAATGCGCCGGCTTCCTGCGCATCCGCGATGGCGAGGAGCCGCTGGATAACTCTGCCGTTCACCCGGAAAGTTACCCGCTGGCACAGGCCATTGCCAAGAGCTGTGGCGTCAAACTCGAGGCGCTGCTGCAGCAGGCCGACAAGCTGAAACAGGTGGATCCCGCGCAACTGGAAGCCCAGGGTTACGGCAGCTATACCGTACGCGATGTGCTCAGCGAGCTGGAAAAACCGGGCCGCGACCCGCGCCCCGAGTTCCGCTCGGTGCAATACGCCGAAGGCGTGGAAACACTCAAGGACCTGCAACCCGGCATGGAGCTGGAAGGCGTGGTGACCAACGTGACCCATTTCGGCGCCTTTGTTGATATTGGCGTACACCAGGATGGTCTGGTTCACATTTCTCAGCTGGCCGACCGTTTTGTCAGTGACCCGCACACGATCGTCAGCAGCGGCGAGATCGTTCGCGTCCGTGTTTTGGAAGTGGATGAAACGCGCAAGCGCATCTCACTGACCATGAAGTCCGGCGCAGCCGCAGACAAGCCAACGCCATCCTCAGGGCAAGCGCCCAAGGGACGTGCAGCCGCCAAGCCGGCGCAACAGGCACCGGTAAAAGGCTCACTGGCCGACAAGCTGCAGGCCGCTGGCCTGAGTTCTCGCCGCCGCTGAGCAGATGCAATTTGCCAAGGGGTGGACGTATAATGCGCCCCCTAAGGCTCAACCACAGGAATCACAACGGTGCTGGCAACCCTCGAACAGCAACTTGATCGCCTGACCCGCACGGGCCAGGCTGACCTGCTTATCCGTACCCGTCAGGGCATCGAGAAGGAAGGCCTGCGCGCCACTGCCGATGCCGCAATCTCCCAGACACCGCACCCGCGCGGCCTGGGCTCTACGCTGACGCATGACTTTATTACTACCGATTATTCGGAAGCCCTGCTGGAATTTATTACACCGGTTCAGAACAGCCCGGCCGAGGCACTGGATTTCCTGACCCAGCTGCATGCCTTCAGTTTTGAACAGCTGGGTGATGAGGAACTCTGGTGTGCCAGCATGCCCTGCGAGATTCCGTCCGAAGAGGCGATTCCCATCGCCGAATACGGCAGCTCCAACGTAGGCCGTCTCAAGCATGTCTACCGCCAGGGCCTGAAATACCGCTATGGCAAGATGATGCAGACCATCGCCGGCATCCATTACAACTTTTCCATGCCGGATGAGTTCTGGCCGGCCTGGCAGCAGTTGGAAGGTAACACCGACAGCCTGCAGGCGTTCCGTTCCGCCGGTTACTTCCGCCTGATCCGTAATTTCCGCCGTTATGGCTGGCTGTTGCTGTACCTGTTCGGGGCTTCACCCGCCCTGTCCGCGTCCTTCATGTCCGGACGCCAGCACAGCCTGGAACAGCTGGATGCCGATACCCTGTACCTGCCTTATGCCACCTCACTGCGCATGAGCGACCTGGGCTATTCCAACAAGGCTCAGGCAGACCTGAACATCTGCTTCAACCACCTGGACAGCTATGCCGACTCGCTGCACAAGGCGATCCATACTTCACACCCGGCCTACGAAGAGATCGGCGTTGAAGTAAATGGTCACTATCGCCAGCTCAACACCAATGTGCTGCAGATCGAAAATGAGTATTACAGTGACGTGCGCCCGAAGCGGGTTACCGAGTCCGGGGAAAAACCCGTGCATGCACTGATGCACCGTGGCGTGGAATATGTCGAGGTGCGCAACACGGATATCAACCCGCTGTTGCCGCTGGGGATCGATGAAAGCCAGTCACGCTTTATCAATGCATTTTTGATCAGCTGCCTGCTGGGCCGCGCCGATGATCTGGACGATCAGGAATGCCAGCGTGTCACCGAGAACCACAGCCGCATCGTCAACCGTGGTCGCGAGCCGGGCCTGACCCTGTTCAGCTGTGAAGGTGAAGTCAGCCGCGAAACCCTGGCCGAGAAGATCCTCGACCAGGTTGCCAAGACTGCCGAAATACTGGATGCCGCCGAAGGCAGCAGCGCCCACACCGACGCCGTTGCGGCTCAGCGTGAGAAGTTCGCCAACCCGGCGCTGACACCCTCGGCACAGGTACTGGCCGCTCTGCGTGAAAGTGGCTTGAGCCACAGTGAATGGGTATTGCAGCTGAGCCGACAACACCGGGAAACGCTGCAGCCTCAACTGACCGCCGAGGCCCGTGAGCGCTTCACCCGTGCCGCCGCTGAATCACTGCAGGCACAGGCTGCGCTGGAGCAGGCCGAACAGCCTGCGTTTGCCGATTTCCTGGCGGACTACGTCGCCAGCTGATACCGCGCTACTGGGTCACAAAGCTGGTGAAGAAGAGGTCGGAGACATGGGTGTCTCCGGTCTCGTCCTTCAACAACTGCTGCACCGCATGCAGTGCCTTTTCGGCCAGCACCTGCTGGGCCGCGACCGAACCGATATCCTCTTCCTTCACCGCCGAGAACAGAAATACCAGATCGTTGCGGATATGTGCCTTGTGCGCGTTTACCGCATGGTGAGCCGCCTGGGTTTCAACCTGAATGGTCACTTCTGCCTTGAGAAAGCGAACCGGTCCCGGGCCACCGAAATTGGTCACGAACGGCTTGAGTTCGATGTAATTGATGTAATCCTCGGCCGTTTTTTCCTCCGCCATCAGCGGCTGAAACAGCAGGCCGATCAGCATGGCCAGAGTCAGTACAACGCTACGCCCCATGTCACCACTCCTGTCTATCCTTTAGGCCCCGAGTATACCTGTCATTCCCCCTCAGCTGCCACGCTGCAAGGTGTATTGCACCCCTTTCAGGCTGGCAGTAGTATGAGGCTCAAGCAACCAGGAGGAGAGACCATGCTCGAACAATGTCGTAACGCCAAAGAACGCTGGGGTGGCGTCAGTACGATCATCGACCATTGGTTGGAAGAACGTCAGCAGTTGATCTCCGTGTTCGTAGCCATTCCCGGCCAGGAAGCCGGCCCGGCCCTGAACAGTTCACTGTCCGAGTTCTGTGATCTGCTGATGGATTATCTGTCCTCCGGTCACTTCGAGGTCTATGAACAGCTGCTGCGTGAAGGCAGCGAGTTCGCCGATGGCAGCCTGGAACAGGCACAGCAGCTGCTGCCGATGATTCAGACCTCCACCGACAAGGCACTGGATTTCAACGACAGCTACGGCCAGCTTGGCTCGCCGACGCTGCGCCAGCTGTATCAGCTGTCACTGGACCTGTCCGATCTGGGTGAGGTTCTGGAAGAGCGCTTTGCTCTGGAAGACCAGCTGATCGAGATTCTTCATACCGCACACAAGGACCTGGTCGACGCCTCGTGAACATGCGCACCTGTCTCGGCTGCCTGCTGGCCGCTGGCCTGCTGACCGGATGTGGCAGCAGTGCCGACTCCGCGTCTGACAGCCTGGCGCTCACCGAGATGAGTGGTGCCTACACTGCTGACGTGTCGGCCAATGGCAGTCACGCTCTGGTGGGTGCTGTCACCCACGGTGGCAGCCTCTGGGACCTGAATCAGCAGGCCCGCCAGTTTGACTGGAACCACCGGGCCGGTGAATTTTCGGTGCTGTCTGCGGTGGATTTTTCCCCGTCCGGACGCTACGCCCTGACAGCCAACCCACAGGACCTGGTGCTGTGGAATGTCTCCACCGGCGCAGCAGAAGGGTTCTGGAGTTCACCCGGCGAGATTCTCGATGCGGTCCTCTCGCGCGATGGTAATTATGCCTTGCTCGGTTTGGGCAACCATGAGGCCGTGTACTTCGATGTGCGCCAGGGCGGCATACGCGCCAGCCTGCGCCACCCGGCACGGATTCGCAGCCTGTCCCTGAGCAGTGATGAGCAATACGCCCTGACCGGTGCCGACGACTATGTCGCCCGCTTCTGGGATCTGCAGAACGGGACCGAGCTGCAGCGTATCGAGCTCAGCAATACCGTGGATACCGTTGCCCTGGCACCCAATGGTCGTCTGGCCTTCAGTTCCGGCAGCCTGGATCAGGCGGTGGTCTGGAATACCAGTACAGGTGAGCCGCTGTTCCATCTCAGCGGTGATGAAACCTTCTTCCCCAAACGCGTCAGCTATCTCAGTGCCCGTTTTTCAGCCAACAGTGACCAACTGCTGGTAGGCCGTGCCGATGGCGTCGTGGAACTCTGGGACCTGAACCGTCAAAGCGTGCAGCGACGCTGGAAGCTGGACAAACGGGCCGCCTACGGGCCGACCAGTACAGGTGTGCTTGCGGTGGAGTTTGGTGCTGATGGTGCCAGCTGGCTGGCGGTGGGGTCTAACGGGTTGATGAACTGGCTGCGCTAAAGCAGAGCATCCGCTCGCCTTCTTCTGCAAACCTCATCAATTTACACTTCCTGCTCAGGAAACGCGGAGCTGCCGAATACGGACCCGACAGCTCCACTGCGCAGTATTACTCTGCTGCCGCCTCGTCAGAGGGGTTTACTTCCAGCAGCTCAACTTCAAATACCAGCGTCTCGTTCGGGCCAATGGCATTACCCATGCCGCCCGGACCGTATGCCAGCTCAGCCGGAATCACCAGACGGCTCTTGCCACCTTCCTTCATCAGCTGCAGACCTTCGGTCCAGCCCGGAATGACGCCGTCCAGCGGGAAAGAAACCGGTTCGTTACGCGCATAGGAACTGTCGAACTGGGTGCCGTCGATCAGCTCGCCACGGTAGTGAACCTTGACGGTATCGCTGGCTTCAGGGCTGGCGCCTTCACCGGCTTCCAGTACTTCGTACTGCAGACCGGAATCGGTTACCTGAACGCCATCACGCTTGGCGTTGTCGTCCTGGTAGGCCTTGCCCTTGTCCAGGTTGTCCTGCGCCAGCTTGGCGGTCGCCTGACGCTGCTCTTCCATCTTCTGTGCCTGGAAAGCCTGCATTACTTCAGCCATCTGCTCCTGGTTCAGCAGAGGAGTCTCTTCGTTGTAGATCGCCTCGACACCCTGAGTAAAGGCCTCGATATCCAGGTCATCTACATCTGCCTGGAGACGTTCCCCCAGAATCAGACCCAGGCTGTAGCTCAATTTCTGCTGCTCGGTCTCCAGTGTTTCGGCCTGGACGACCGGTGCAGCGATCAGAGCGCCGCCCAGTGCGATGGCCAGCATGCTTTTCTTCATCATGTTAATCCTTATCTCACGTGTGTATGCGTGCATCTCAAGGCGTTAGTACACCTGTAATCGGGAAAGTTCAGCCGACGTCAGGAGTCTCCAGCGTCGCGCGAACCAATGTTTCCAACAGATCCGTATTCTGCGCAACCCCTGCATGGTCGCAATAGGCGGCCAAATTGTCACGTATCAGTGTTTCCACCTCACTACCTGCATCCGGTTGCCAGTCCAAAGTGACCAAGGCAGCATGCAGTTGCATGAGCTCCACCTGCTCACAGGCCAGCTCAGCCTGCTTCAGTGCCCGGTAACAGGCATCCAGCTTGGGCTGCTGCTGGCGTTGTTCCCGTACTCGGAAACGCAGCTGGCGCAGCGGTTCAACCACATCCGAGCGCCAGCTGACAGGAAGCTGCTGCCAGCGTGCAGCAGTGAGTGGGATACCCTGTTGCCCCGCCCAGCAGGCCAGCAGCAGGGCATTGACCGCGGCCCCCTGCCGCTGCAGTACCAGGCAGCTGCTTTCGACACCGGCTGCGCCATAGAGACGCAACACATAGTGCCAGAGGGGATTTTCCAGTGCCATGCTGGTACTATCTCCCGCCATGATTCAGATACAAGACCTTAGCCTACACCGCGGCGCCCTGGCGTTGCTAGCGGATACCACCCTGACCCTTCATGCCGGCTGGAAAGTCGGCATTGTGGGCGCCAATGGCGTGGGCAAATCCTCCCTGTTCAAGCTGCTGCTCGGCGAGTTGCAGGCGGATGCTGGCGAGCTCAAGCTGCCGGCCAGCCTGCGCATCTCACACATGGCGCAGGAAGTGGGCAGCACCAGTCGCAGCGCACTGGAGTACGTCATCGATGGCGACCACCAGCTGCGCGCCGCCCAGGCCCAGCTGGAGCAAGCCGAAGCCGAACATCAGGCCGAGCGTATTGGTGAACTCCACGCGACCCTGGATGCGCTGGATGGCTACACCGCTGAATCCCGCGCGCACCAGCTGCTGGCAGGCCTGGGGTTTGCCACCGATGATGCTGCCCGTCCGGTCAGCAGTTTTTCCGGTGGCTGGCGTATCCGACTCAATCTGGCCCAGGCACTGATGTGCCCGTCGGACCTGCTGCTGCTCGATGAGCCCACCAACCACCTGGATCTGGATGCGACCATCTGGCTGGAGCAGTGGCTGCGCCAGTATCCCGGTACCCTGCTGTTGATCTCTCATGACCGCGACTTCCTTGATAACGTAGTCGGTCATATCGTGCACCAGGCGCATCAAACGCTGACGCTGTACAAGGGCAACTACACAGCCTTCGAGAAACTGCGTGCAGAGAAACTGTCACAGCAGCAGGCCGCATTCGAGAAACAGCAGGCCCGTATCGAACAGATCGAGCAGTTTGTACGCCGCTTCAAGGCCAAGGCATCCAAGGCCAAACAGGCACAAAGCCGGGTCAAGGAACTGGAGCGCATGGAGCAGATCGCACCGGCGCATGTGGACTCCCCCTTCAGCTTCCGCTTCGATACCAGTGACAAGCTGTCCTCGCCTTTGCTGACACTGGATGAGGCAGATCTGGGCTATCCGGAGCGCACCATTCTCAAGCAGCAGTCACTGACACTGCTGCCCGGCACTCGCATCGGCCTTCTCGGCGCCAACGGTGCCGGCAAGTCCACCCTGATCAAGACACTGGTGGGCGATCTGTCTCTGGTATCCGGTGAGCGTCATGAGGGTGAACACCTGCGCATCGGCTACTTTGCCCAGCACCAGCTGGAAGCGCTGGATATGCAGGCATCTCCGTTTACCCATTTGCAACGTATCAGCCCTGATGCCAGTGATCAGGAGCTGCGCAATTTCCTGGGCAGTTTTGGCTTCAACGGCGACGATGCACTGGACCCGGTGGGACGCTTTTCCGGTGGCGAGAAAGCGCGTGTCGCCCTGGCCCTCATCGCCTGGCAGAAACCCAACCTGTTGCTGCTGGACGAACCGACCAACCACCTGGATCTGGAAGTACGTTTAGCGCTGACCCTGGCCCTACAGGCGTTTGAAGGCGCACTGATTCTGGTTTCCCATGACCGTCACCTGCTGCGCAACACCGTCGACGAGTTTGTACTGGTGGCCGATGGTCGCATTGAGGAGTTCAAGGGTGACCTGGAAGATTACCATCGCTGGCTGGCACAGCAGCGCCGTGATGAACAAAGCCGCGAGCGCGAAGAAGCCCGTGAAGTACCCAAGGCCGACACCTCTCGCTCACTCAGCGCCGCTGAGCGCAAGGAGCTGAAGCGCCAACAGGCAGAACAACGCGCCAAACTGCGTCCGCTGCGACAGGCCGTCAACAAGCTGGAACAGCAGATGGAAAAGCTCGGCAACGAGCAAAGCGAAGTGGAGAATGCCCTGGCGGATACAGGCCTGTATGACGACAGCCGCAAGGATGAGCTGAAAACCTGGCTACAGCGCCAGGCCGAGATCAGCCGTCAGCTCGAAGCCGTTGAAGCCGACTGGCTGGAACAGCAGGACGCCCTGGAGGCGCTGGAGCAGGAACTGGAGGACGCCTGATCAGCGTCCTCGGTGAAACATGCCGGACAGTTCCGCCAGGCTTTCGGCCTGGGCACAGATCTCATCCAGTGACTGCTGTACCTGCTCCGGCGTGAGGCCAAGTGCTTCCGGCCAGCCCTCAGGGCAATCCGTATGCGGACCGTCGCTCAGGCCGCGGCTGCGCAGCAAGCGACTGGATTGATAGATCAGTTGTGCGTAGATACGCTCTTCTTCATTGGCCAGTTCAGGCTCCTGCTGATAGCGCACACCGGTGCACACCTCACTGGGCAGGTTCCAGCTATCCAGCAACCAGCCTCCCACCTGTTCACGCGTCACATGCAGCACTTCCTGCTCGATCAGCCGCTGTTCCAGATGCGGGTTGGCCTCGATATAGCGCGACAATCGCGAGAAATGCGGCGGGAACAGGTGCCCCAGTACCAGATAACCGAAGTTGTGCAGCAGACCACCCAAATAGGCAATCCCGGGGCGCGGACGCGGCTCCAGTGTGGACCGCTGCGCCAGCATTTCAGCCAGTGTCGCCGTATAGATCGCCTGATCCCAGTAGGAAACTGCACCGCGCGGGGTATCGTCCGGCAATTTCAGCACCTGGCCCATGGCGACACCCAGTGCCAGGTTGACCACCAGATCAAAGCCCAGCACACGGATGATGGCATCTTCAATGGAGCGCACCTTGCCGGGTGCGGCATAGTAGGGAGAGGATGCCCAACCCATCACCTGAGCGGAAAGGCTGGGGTCGCGCTTGATCACCGGCACCAGATCATCCACACCCGCAGAGGGGTCAGAGCGCAGCTTAACGATCAGCTGCATGGACTCGGACAGCCCCGGCAGGCTCAGGGTGTCTTCCAGCCGCTGCTGTACCCTCAGGCTGGTAAACTTTTCCACTGCGCGGGTAATGACAACTTCATCAGCCGCGCCGGCAGCCGCCTTGTGCGGCTCCTGTGGTGGCAGTGCAAAGGTGCCCGTCACAACCTGCTCATGTGCCGGCAGCCCCGCCAACTGAAAACTCCAACCGGTATGCGGCTCGTAACCTGACACAGCCCCCTCGGGGCACCCCGTATCGAGCGCCAGCGGAAGCGCCAGCAGTTTTTCCAGCCCTGCCGCTGTCTGCATGCCGGGTTGGGCAAAAAAGCGCTTGGCATCCTCGCCTTTAACCGGCTGCAGATCACGGCCTGTCAGCTGAGCAAGACGCGTCAGGTCGAGCATCTGCTCACCCGGCAACAACGCCAGCAGCTTGCCGTCCCGGTCGTGCAACAGCACCAGGCGGATAGCTGAGGTGTCGATTAAAGGCTGGACTGAAACTCCTAAGGACAAGGTCTTCTCTCCGCTTGCAGGGCTGGGATAGGCTTGTATATCGGTATCAAGCATACTAAAACAATCTAGCCTAGGCATTACAGGAAACGGATACAATCATGCAGATCAAGATTCTGACGGCTGGCGGCACAATCGATAAGATTTACTTCGACGCCCTCAGTGAATACAGCATTGGTGACCCCGCCGCCGCCGACCTGATGGCCCAGGCTGGAGTGGGCTACGAGTACCGCATCGAATCGGTGTTGCGCAAGGACAGCCTGGAAATGGATGACCAGGATCGGCAGAAACTGCGTGCAGCCATTGAGGCAGACGACTGCCGCCACATCGTCATCACCCACGGTACCGATACCCTGGTGCAGACCGCCATGAGCCTGCAGGGCCTGAGCGGACGTACCATCGTGCTTACCGGCGCCATGCAGCCCGCCCGCTTCAGAGACACGGACGCCCATTTCAACCTGGGGGGAGCTGTAGCCCTGTCACAGGCAATGCCGGAAGGCGTCTATATCTACATGAACGGCCGCGTCTTCCACCCCGAGAATACCGTGAAGAATCGTGCTGCGGGCCAGTTCCAGGAGCGTAACTGATGCATTGGCTCAGCGGTGCCACACTGGCCATGATGATCAGCCTGACACCTCTGAGTCAGGCACAGGAAGCGCCGGCCCCCGAACATGCCACGGGCATGCAACAGGCCACATCTGTTTTTGCCCGCAAGCAACTGGTGGTCAGTGCCCATCCGCTGGCGACACAAGCCGGTTATGCCATGTTGCAGCAGGGTGGCAGCGCCGTCGATGCAGCCCTCGCCATTCAAGCCATGCTGACGTTAGTTGAACCCCAGTCCTCGGGCATTGGCGGCGGTGCTTTCATGTTGTATTGGGATGCAGACCAGCAGCGTCTGCAGGCGTTCGATGGTCGTGAAACGGCCCCGGCAAGTGCCACCGCCGAACTGTTCATGAAAACAGACCGCACCCCCATGCGCTGGCACGATGCGCTGGTGGGTGCCCGCTCCGTAGGAACGCCCGGTGTGCTGCGGATGCTGGAACTGGCCCATCAACAACACGGTACCCTGCCCTGGGCCACACCCTTTCAGCCTGCCATCGCCCGGGCCGAAGCCGGCTTTGAGGTCAGCCCTCGCCTACACCAGCTGATCGCCAGTGGTATCAACCCGGGGTTGGGTCGCTATTCGGCGGCACGAGACTATTTCTTCACCGCCGAGGGTGAGCCTTTGCCCGTTGGCTACCTGCGCCGCAACCCGGCACTGGCGCAATCGCTGCAGAGCATTGCCCAACAGGGCGCGGATGTCTTTTATGAAGGCGCTCTCGGCGAACAAATTGTGGCGGCACTCGATGAAGCCAAAGACAACCCCGGCCAGCTCAGCCGCCAGGATCTGGCGGACTATAGCGCCCTCGAGCGCCAGCCGGTCTGCCGACCCTATCACCAATGGCAGGTGTGTGGTTTTCCGCCACCCACCTCCGGTGGCGTCACGCTGCTGCAGATTCTCGGGTTACTGGAACCCTTTGACCTGAGTCCCAGCGGCGACAGCGCGGACCTTGAGTTCAGCCACCTGCTGACCCAGGCCAGTCGGCTGGCCTATGCCGATCGCGCCCGCTATCTGGCAGATGCGGACTTTGTCGAGGTCCCGGTTGAAAGTTTGCTTTCCCCGGCGTATCTGCAGCAGCGCTCCCGACTGATTAACCCGAACCAGGACATGGGGCAGGCGCAGCCCGGTAATCCGGCGCAACTGGCCCGCAGTGACGACCAGGCACCAGAGCGCCCTTCCACCAGCCACTTCGTGGTACGCGACCGCAACGGCAATATGGTGTCCATGACCACCAGCATCGAGATGGCCTTTGGCTCCACCCTGATGGCCGGCGGGTTCCTGCTCAATAACCAGCTCACCGACTTCTCTTTTGTTGCCAAGGACGAAGGCCGCCCTGTCGCCAACCGGGTTCAGCCCGGCAAGCGCCCGCGCAGCTCCATGGCACCAGTTATCGTGTTCGATCAAAAGGGACAGCCGGTACTGGCATTGGGCTCTCCGGGCGGCAGCCGCATCATCAACTATGTGGCTCAGACCTTGCTGCGAGCACTACACTCGGATCAACCGCTGCAAACTCTGTTACAGCGTGGCCATATCAGTAACCGAAACGGGGTTACCGAACTGGAGCTGGATACGGATGCAGAAAGTCTCGAGGAGGGCCTGGAAGCCCGAGGGCATAGCATCAAGGTGAGAGACTTGAACAGCGGCCTGCATCTGATGCGCAGACATTCGGATGGACGCTGGGAGTCCGGTGTGGACCCCCGACGGGAGGGCCTGGCGCTGGGTGATTGAACCGGCGCCACAGCGCACAAAGGCGTGCGGGCCTGGCCTCTATTGACGGTGAATATGGTTAACGGAGGGCAGGCTGCGCAGTTTGCGGATAACCCGTGCCAGGTGCACACGGTTGAACACGGTCAGCTCCATCTGCACACTGCACAGCTGGCCATCCCGCTCACCGCTGTCGATCTTGAGCAGGTTGGCACCCATCTGGGCAGCGGCCGTTGCCAGGTTGGCGATGATGCCACGTTGGGATTCCACTTCCAGCTGCAGACCCACCACAAACTCTTCTTCGTTGTTTTCCGGATCTGACCATTCCAGGTAGATGGTTTTCTCGGGGTTATCACGCAGATAGCCAATGTTGCGGCACTCGGTGCAGTGCACCACCAGGCCACGGCCACTGCTGATATGACCAATAATGGCATCCCCCGGAATCGGGTGGCAGCAGCGAGCATATTGCATCACCATGCCTTCGGTACCGCGGATCGCCATGGGGCGGCCCTTGCTGTTCACTTCGGGATCGCCATCCTGTATCGCCGACTCGGGGCGCAAACGCCGCGCCACCACATAGGCCATGCGATTGCCCATGCCGATATCTTCCAACAGGTCATCCAGGCTGGTGAAGTCAGCTTCCTTCAGCAGCTGCTTCAATGCGGCCCCGTCAACGTCATCCAGAGATGCACCGTAGTTGCCCAGGAACTGCCCCAGCAAACGCCGGCCCAGTTCGATAGACTCATTGCGTTGCTGGCTCTTGAGGAAATGGCGGATGCTGCTGCGCGCCTTGCCGGTCACAACAAAGTTGAGCCAGGCCATGTTCGGCTGTGCACGGGGTGTGGTGATAACTTCAACGGTCTGGCCGCTTTGCAACGGCTCCGACAGAGGTGCCAGGCGGCGGTTGATGCGGCAGGAGACACAGGAGTTGCCGATATCCGTATGCACGGCATAGGCGAAATCGACCGGGGTCGCACCGCGCGGCAGCTCCAGGATGCGCCCCTTGGGCGTGAAGATGTAAACCTCGTCCGGGAACAGGTCCTTCTTCACGTTTTCGATGAACTCCATGGAGTCACCGGCGTTCTGCTGCATCTCCAGCAGACCCTGCACCCATTTGCGCGCACGGTTATAGGAGCCCATCGCGGTCTCGGTACTGCCTTTCACTTTGTAGTGGCTGTGCTCGGCAATACCCTGGCTGGCCACCGCATCCATGTCGCGGGTGCGGATCTGTACTTCAATGGTCATGCCACGTGCGCCAAACAGCACCGTATGCAGCGACTGATAACCGTTGGCCTTGGGAATGGCAATATAGTCCTTGAACCCGCCCGGCACCGGCTTGTACAGGTTATGTACGGCACCCAGAATACGGTAACAGTCGTCGACGCTGTCGGTGACAACACGGAAGGCAAAGACATCCATGATGTCGGCAAAGGCCTTACGCTGCACCTTCATCTTGCGGTAGATACTGTACAGGTGTTTTTCACGTCCACTGACTTCGCCACTCAGCCCTTCCTGATTGAGGCGGGCCTGCATGGAATCCCGGACCTGCTCGATAATATCCTTGCGCTGTCCGCGTGCGTGCACCACAGCACGGCGAATACGCTTGGCGCGCATGGGGTAATAGGACTGGAACGCCAGATCTTCCAGTTCGACCTGCAGGTCGCGCATGCCCAAGCGGGCTGCGATGGGCGAGTAGATATCCAGGGTTTCGCGGGCGATACGGCGCTGTTTGTCCGGACGCATGGCACCCAGAGTACGCATGTTATGCAGGCGGTCGGCGAGTTTGACCAGAATAACGCGAATGTCTTCCGCCATGGCCAGTACCATTTTCTGGAAGTTTTCCGCTTGCGCTTCAGCCTTGGTCTCGAATTCCAGGTGGGTCAGCTTGGAGACGCCATCAACGATATCAGCCACGGTTGTGCCGAACTGGCTCTCAATGCCGCCATAATCAATTTCGGTATCTTCAATGACATCATGCAGCATGGCCGCCATCAGGCTTTGATGGTCCATATGCATGCCGGCCAGCACATTGGCAACGGCCAGGGGATGGGTTACGTAGGGTTCACCACTCTTACGTCGCTGGCCATCATGCGCCTGCTCGGCATAAAAGTAGGCACGCCGAACAGTGGCTATCTGGTCGTTGGCCAGATAATGTTCAAGGCGATGTGAAAGGGCGTCTATCGTCGGCATCCACGTCTCCGCTGGGATCAAAGGTCGGCAATGGCCGACCATTCACCCCTGATGATGCCGCATTACGGTCGTCAGGAAAAGATCAGGCCTGTTCCTGATCATCCATAACGTCTTTTTTATCAAGCAGGTTCTCGGCGATTTCACGCAGAGCAACAACGGTCGGTTTGTCGTTTTCCCACTCAACCTTGGGATCCTGACCGCCAACAGCGATCTGGCGTGCGCGCTTGGAGGCGACCATCACCAGTTCAAAGCGGTTATCGACATTTTCCAGACAATCTTCAACGGTGACTCGTGCCATTACGACCTCGAACGGGTTGGAACCAATAAAATGACAGAATAGTGTACGTAGATTTCAGACCTCAGACAAGAGATCCGTCAGCAGCGCAGCCTGCTTTTGCTGCTGTGCACCCTGACGCAAGCGGCGGGCTTTGAACAGGCTGGCCAGTTCATCCAGTGCCTGCGCAAAATCATCGTTGATCAGCAGGTAGTCATATTCCGGATAGTGGCTCATCTCACTGATCGCTTCAGCCATGCGGCCATCGATAATCTCTTCACTGTCCTGGCCACGGGCGTTGAGGCGCTCACGCAGGGCCGCACGGCTTGGCGGCAGAATAAACACGGTTACCGCTTCCGGCATCAGGTGACGCACCTGCTCGGCACCCTGCCAATCAATCTCGAGGATCACGTCACGCCCGGCTTCAAGCTGGTCCCGTACCCACTGCTGGGAAGTACCATACTTGTTACCGAACACTTCTGCATACTCCAGGAACTGGCCCTGCTCGATCAGCGCATTAAAGGCGTCCATGGTGACGAAGTTGTAATCCACACCATCCTGCTCTCCCGGACGCATGTCACGGGTGGTGTGGGAGACGGAAACAACTACATCTGCGTCCTGTTGCAGCAACGCTTTCACCAGGCTGGTCTTGCCCGCGCCTGAGGGGGCAGAAAGAATATAGAGAGTACCGGCAAGTTGTGTCATCAATCTGTTCCGAAGCTGTCAGCCAAAGCGGGCACTATAGCTTGCGCCCGAACAGCGATCAAACCACCAGTACCGGGCAGTGGGCATGGCCGGCCACGCGCTGGGACACACTGCCCATCAACATGCCGTCCACATCTCCAGAGGTTCCTCGGCTGCCCATGACGATCAGATCAGCGTCCTTCTCACGGGCAAAGCGGATGATAACGCGCGAAGGCCTGCCGCCTTTCACAAAACCGCGCAGTTTCTCTGCCCCCTCATTCACCGCATGCTCGCGGGCAAAGTCCACTACCTCACGGGCATACTCGCGCAGGGCATCATCCGGAATCTGAAGATCCCCGGGACGCACCATAGAGAGTGAAGCCTCAAACAGGCTGTGGTGTTTGAATACACATAACAGCAGAATTTCCGCGTGGGTCAGCTTTTGCAGTTCGACAGCCTTGTCCAGAGCTTCCAGTGCCTTGACGGAGCCATCAACCGGCACCAGTATTCGTTTGAACATAATCCCTCCTCGTTCGGTCCCCAGGTAACCCGGCCTTAAAAGGCCAGGTCACGCAGGAAGAGTGCAATCTGCGGAAACATAATCAACAGCACTGCCGCCAGCACCAGCATGAATACAAACGGCGGTGTTCCGCGAATCACCTCCATGTAGGGCCGCTTGAAGATTGCGATGGCTGTAAAGATGTCACAGCCAAAGGGCGGTGTGGCAGACCCGATTGCAACCTGCAGGGTGATCAGCACACCGACCAGCACTGGATCCAGCCCTGCCGATTCCACGACCGGCGCAAAAATCGGCACCAGCACCAGAATCACCACAATCGGATCCACAAACATGCAGCCAACAAAGAATGCGATCGAAATAGCGATCAGCACACCGGTTGGACTCGCCTCAGCCAGCCCCACCGACGCCAGTATGCTCTGGGGAATCTGGGCAAAGGAAATAATCCAGGAGAAGGCAGCCCCGGCGGCCACCAAAATGAACACAACAGCGGTAATCAGCCCCGTCGACTTGGCAATCTTGTACAGTTCGATCGGCTTCAGCGCCCTGAACACAATGAACTCCAGAATTACCGCATAGAGCACGCAGACAGCGGCTGCTTCGGTGGGACTGAAGATACCGCCATAGATACCGCCAACAATGATGACCGGAAAACCCAAAGGCCAGATGGCATTGCGCACGGACTGCCAGCGCTCCGGCCAGGTCGCTTTCTCTTCCGTGGGTACCTTGTGAATATGGGCGTAGATGTAGCTGTAGAGCGCGAACATACCAAGAATCAGAAGACCCGGTCCTATACCTGCAATAAACAGCTCAGAGATGGAGGTATTGGAAACCACCCCATAAATGATCATGCCGATGCTGGGGGGAATCAGGAAAGCGATATCACTGGAGTTGATAATCAGCGCCAGGACGAAGTTATCCTTGTAACCGGCCTTGAGCATTTTCGGACGTAGCGGCGAGCCGACGGCAACTACAGTCGCCTGCGTCGAACCCGAGACGGCACCAAACAGGGTACAGGCGGTCGCGGTACTGATCGCCAGGCCGCCTTTTACATGTCCGATGAACTTCATCACCATGTCGATAAGCCGATCGGCCGAGTGACCTCGGGTCATGATATCGGCAGCAAGAATAAACATGGGCACCGCGATC
Source organism: Marinobacterium sp. NO-S09 (assembly GCF_059179545.1). Taxonomy (NCBI): domain Bacteria; kingdom Pseudomonadati; phylum Pseudomonadota; class Gammaproteobacteria; order Oceanospirillales; family Oceanospirillaceae; genus Marinobacterium; species Marinobacterium sp. NO-S09. The sequence continues at coordinate 233,179 of NZ_CP168954.1, forward strand.
AGCGATGCAGGGCGAATCCCGGCCATGAACTGCTGGATCATGAAGTTCATCTGATCAAAGCCGCCGAACATGGAATAGAAACCGATGAACGCCGCCACGATCAGCGGAATCATCATGGGAAAGCCCAGTAGCAACAGCACAATCATTGTGCTGACCATAATGGCAGTCATGTGAGTACTCCTGTACAGCCGAGGCCGGGCTCAGACCTCGGTTTCATCATCGTCATACCCGTCCAGTACTTGAGTGGACAGATAAACATCCTTGGCCACCAGGTTCTTCAGGGCAGTAAACAGATACTGTATTCCGGTCACCGCCAACCCCAGCGGTACCCAGAGGAAAATCCACCAGACCGGAATCTGCAGCGAAGGCAGGATGCGCCCGGAGTCAGCCACACTGCCGATGTAGCGGACGGAAAACACTGTCAGCGCAAACATCACCATGGCGGTGACAAATGAGATAAATACCATCATCCATTTACGTGCACCGACAGGCAGGGCATCAAAGACCGCCGACATGCGAATATGCCGGCCATGACGCGCCGCATAACCGATACCGGCAAAAGTAATCATGACAATCAGGATTCGGTTGACCTCTTCGGTAAAAAAGAGGCTGTTCTGGAAGACAAATCGGCCAAGTACATTGGCCACGGTATTGAGCGCCATGAGCAGGACACCGGCCCCGAGCATCAGCGCTTCGGCACGTCCGAGCCAGGCATCAATCCAACCCAGGGGGCCGGGCAATGACGACTCATGCCGTATGGAAGGGTTATCGGACATGGATGTCACCTTGAGCAACGGATGTCGACCCGAAGGCCGACACCCGGATGAGCAGCATTACTGAGCCTTGGCGGCCTCAAGATCCTTCTTGAACTGCTCCAGCAGCGCCTTGCCGCTGTCGCCAGTCATTTCGATGAACTTGGCTTCTACCTCTTCCGCTGCTGCACGGAAAGGTGCCCGTTCTTCTTCGCTCAGGCGTACCACCTTCATCTCAGGCTTCTGCTCGAGGATTTTCTCCAGCGAACGCTCGCTCAGGCCCTGCTGGTATTCCATGATGTGGTCGAACGCGGCATCCATGGCGTCCTGAACCAGCTTCTGGTCTTCAGCCGGCAGGCCGTCATAGAAATTCTTGTTGGCCATAACCGCAGTAGTGAAGTTGTTGTGACCGGTAAAGGTTAGCACGTCGGTTACTTCATACATCTTGGCCGACTCTACCCAGAACAGCGGGTTTTCCTGACCTTGAATGATGTTGGTCTGCAGGCCGCCGTATACTTCACCCCAGGGTAGCGGGGTCGGTGTAGCGCCAAATGCCTTGTAGGACTCAACCAGCAGCGGGTTGGTCATTACGCGCACTTTCACGCCATCCAGATCTGCCGGCTGTTTGAATTCTTCCTGAGTGGTGATAACAACCTCACCTTCCGGGAACATCTTCAGCAGTTCCAGGCCATGCTCAGCGTAAGTTGCCTTGAAGGTTTCGTTGATCGCTTTGCTGTTACGGAAGAAGTGATCCAGCGCTTCGTGAGTTTCCGGCAGCAGATAAGGAATGAAGAAGATCTGTGCTTCCGGAATCAGAGAACCGGTGAAACCGGGCGACTGGTCAACAAACTGCAGCAGGCCAGCCTGTGTCTGTTCCATGATATCGGCAGACTCACCGAGGGTACCGTAGGGAAACAGCTGGATACTGTGATCGGAGTTGGCTTCGATATACTCCTTGAATTTGGACGCGTACACACCCTGCACGTCCGTGATGGCTTCCTCAAATGCGTAACGCCAGGTGGCCGCTTCCGCAGTGAGGGTTGCACCTAGTGTGGCCATTGCAACCGTGCAGGCGCCCACCAGTTTTTTCAGCTTGGTCATATCAGATCTCCAATCGTCAATTGATTGCACTACTTCCGTTTAAGAAAGCACGGCAAATGCTGTTTCGCTCTATACAGGATAAATATTTAGCATATCTAACAATAGGTTTACAAAAAAAAGACCATAAAGTGTATAAAAAAGCAGCAATTTCACGGAAAAGGAGAGGAATTACGGGAATCAACGCGAAAAATGCCATTTATGCACTGTTATAGGGCGCTGCAATATAATGCATCGCTATGAAAAGAATTAAATCTGTCCAAGGACACTCAGGCTTGCTGCCTTCAAAGTATTGAGTGCAGTGTAGACCAGGATTTTCAGGTTGCCATTACACTCGGCACCCCCGCCATTTACTCCCTTTTGCCCGGCAGCCAACCCCCGTGCGCTCGCTCCATAAAATTGGCTCGGTTACCAAGGCAAAACAGAGCTGGAAAAGCGTAATGTGCAGCAGCTGGACGAAACTTTCCGCTACCGTTCCGGTGTTTTGGCAGGGCGCTATGGTTCTGATAACAACACCGACTGGTTCAAGGTGCATCGTTTTGACCAGTCCACCTATCAGGATGGCCTGCGCATCTATCGCACCGGTTTTTATCAGTGGCTGCCCGAACCCTATGGGCTGGAGCAAGTGGAAGGGCGTCTATTCTGTACGGTGAAGCACCTCCGGGCGGCATCATCAACGCTGTCAGCAAGCGCCCGACACCCCTGCCCCAGGACGAAATCGAGATTCAGACCGGGAACCGTAACCATCGCCAGCTTTCAGAAGGGCGGCGGCGTTTCCGCCAATACGTTCAACAGTATCTGGGCGTTCGAGCAGGACTTCCGTTACAACCGCCTGGATCTCGACCTGCGCAGTACCTATATATTTTATGCACTGGATAAACAGCAGGGACTGTACCTCCAGGATCAGGTGCGTATTGATGACCGTTGGGTATTGCTGGGCTCGGTTCGCTATGATGATGCCCAGACCGACAACATCGATCAGACCAATGGATTAAAGCAGGTCTCCGATGACACCGCCTTGACCTGGTCGGCAGGTGCCATGTACCTCTCTGACAGAGGCCGGAATCCTTACCTGACCTTTGAACCTCAGTTACAAACGGACTCCGAAGCCAGCGGCTACCTGAGCAATTCCTTGCAGGTAACAGCCGCTTATACCTATACGGACGCCCGCGCCAAGGACGACAAGCGTGCCTCGCTGATCCCGCGTCATATGGCATCCCTGTGGCTGGACTATGACTTTCCTGGTAACCAGCTGGCAGGTCTGAAGCTGGGAGCGGGCCTGAGGCATGTGGGCCAGTCTGTTGATGGTGACCTGCGTATACCGGATTACACACTGGCTGACCTGATGGCCAGCTATGATTTCGGCAGCCAGTTGACAGCCCAACTCAACATCAGCAACCTGACCGCTGAAGAGTATGTCGCCTGCTGCGATTACTGGTGCTACTAGGGTGAACCCCGCAGTGTTACCGCGAGCCTTAAATACCGCTTCTAAACCTAAGCAGGTTCATAGACTAAAACGCCCGGCAGTGCCGGGCGTTGCTGCTTCGGGTCGCGTGGCAGTGGCAGGTAAAGCCTCTTTAGCGCGCTTTCGATCATTCGATATTCTGGACCTGCTCGCGCATCTGTTCGATCAGCACCTTAAGCTCCACCGCACTGCGTGTGGTATTGGCGACGATCGATTTGGACGAGAGCGTATTGGCTTCACGGTTCAGTTCCTGCATCAGGAAATCGAGGCGACGTCCTACCGGACCCTTTTGTGTCAGTACGCGGCGGACCTCCTGAACATGTGTCTCAAGCCTGTCCAGCTCTTCGTCCACATCCGCTTTCTGGGCCAGGAGTACCACTTCCTGCTCAAGACGACTCGGGTCGAGCTCAATTTGCATCTCGGCCAGTTTCAAATTCAAATTATCCCGCTGCGCCTGCAGAATACCCGGCAACAGGGAACGAACTTCGGTAACCGTATTGCCAATGGCATCCAGCCGCTGTGTGATCAGCTGTTGCAACTCGGCCCCTTCACGTTCACGGCCCTGCAACAGGTCATCCAGCGCATCTACAAACAGGCCTATCGCCGCCTGCTTGATCTCTGCCATATCCAGCGACGATTCCACCATTACACCCGGCCAGGCCAACAGCTCCAGCGGGTTTACTTTCTGCATGGCAAGACCCGTTTGTTCCAGCTGGCTGGTTGCATTGACCACCTCCTGCAGGCGGCCCTGATCGATCTGCAGGTGCTCTTTGGACTGCTCAGGCACGAATCTGAGCGTCGCTTCGACCTTGCCGCGGCTGACGGCCTTGCGCAGGCGCTCACGCAGTGAGCCCTCTATATCACGCAGGGACTCCGGCAGGCGGAAGTGCGGCTCAAGGTAGCGATGGTTTACCGAACGCAGCTCCCAGGTCAGTGTACCCCAGGCTTCCTGCCGTTCCTGCCGGCTAAAGGCGGTCATGCTTCGTGTCATATTCGGTCGATCTCTATTAGAATTGCGCTTTGCGAATATTTTAACAGTCAGTTTACAACCGTGCGTGAACCGACCGAAGAACACAAGGGTAAGGGTAGACAATCATGAGCTCGAGCTTTTCCGAACAGCTGCAAAACCTGGGACTGAACAAAATGCGCCCGAGCGGCCGGCAGCCCGACCAGCTGCGCGAGATCAAGATCACCCGCAACTTCACCCGTCACGCCGAAGGCTCGGTGCTGGTCGAGTTCGGTGATACCAAGGTCATTTGTACTGCCAGCGTTGATCGTGGCGTGCCCCGCTTCCTGCGCGGCTCCGGTTCCGGCTGGGTGACCGCCGAGTACGGCATGCTTCCCCGCTCCACCAACACCCGCTCTGATCGTGAAGCGGCACGTGGCAAGCAAACGGGTCGCACCATCGAAATTCAGCGTCTGATCGGTCGCTCCCTGCGTGCAGCGCTGGACTTGAACAAACTGGGCGAAAACACCATCACCATTGATTGTGACGTGATTCAGGCCGATGGCGGTACCCGCACCGCGTCCATCACAGGTGCCTGTGTTGCCCTGATGGATGCCATTGCCGTCCTGAAAAAGGACAAGAACGGTGCCATGAAAGGCAACCCGATCAAGCATATGATCGCCGCTGTTTCCGTGGGCATCTACAAGGGTGAAGCTGTTCTGGATCTGGACTACCCGGAAGATTCCGCCGCAGAAACGGACATGAATGTGATCATGAATGATCAGGGCGGCTTCATCGAAGTTCAGGGGACTGCCGAAGGTGCTCCCTATACGCAGGACGAACTCAACGCCATGCTGGCACTGGCACGCAAGGGTATCGATGAACTAGTCGCACTGCAGAAGCAGGCACTGGAAAACTGATTAAAGGACGTACAGGGCCGCTGGCAGTGCCAGCAGCCCTGATACTTTAGATATCGATATCGTAATCGATCGTCAGAGGAGCATGCTCAGAGAAGCGCTCTTCGCGGTAGATACGAGCACTTTTCACATTCTTGCGCAGATTGGCCGTCGTTACCTGATAATCCAGGCGCGCGCCTTCGTTCAATGTCCAGGCACGGTTATAGTCCGGCCACCAGGTATACTGTCGTTCAGCCTTGTTCACCTGGCGGAACGCATCTACGTAATTCATCTCGCCCAGCACTTCCTCAATCCATGCACGCTCTTCTTCCAGAAAGCCTGATACACGCTGATTTACATACCAGTTGCTAAGATCGATCGGGCGGTGCGCGATATTGAAGGTACCGGCAAAAATAAACTCACGGCGCTTGCGCAGCGTCTTTTTCAGATGCCCCATGAACAGATCAAGATATTCCATCTTGCCCGCCTGAGCTTCAGGACTGCGCAGACCGGACGGAATGGTCATTGAGCTGACACTGACTTTGTCGAAGTCAGCCTGGATAAAGCGGCCGTTAAAGTCACACTGCTCAAAGCCCAGACCCGTCATGATGGCCTTAGGCAGATGGCGGGTATAGATGGCAACCCCACTAAAGCCGTCTTCAAAGGCGTCAAAAAAATAGGCATGGTAACCCTCTGGATGATAGCGATCGCCATCCAGCTGATATTCCTTGGCCTTTAGATTCTGCAGACAGACAACATCGGCATCCTGGCGAACCATCCAGTCGAAAAAGCCCTTGTCTGCAGCCTGTTCAATACCCTGAGTATTGAAGGTGATCACACGCATAGCGTCTTAGCCCCGTTGAGCGTGATTGAAACGAACCTGGGAAGAAAAGGTAAACGCGAATTGTACCCAGAGCCGTGCCGAATTTAAAATTTTTCTACTGATCTATCAGGTGCACCTTAAGGCCCACAGCAGGTATCATTACGCGGATTTCATTACTGCTGCGGAGGCCAAGATGCTGGATTATCAACGTGAATTTATCGAATTTGCCCTGGAGAAAAAGGTTCTCCGTTTTGGCGAATTCACTCTGAAGTCCGGACGCAAGAGCCCCTATTTTTTCAATGCCGGCCTGTTCAACTCCGGCCAGGCATTGGCCAAACTGGGCCGCTTTTATGCAGCAGCCCTGAACAACGCCGGTATCGACTACGATGTCATGCTGGGTCCGGCTTACAAGGGCATTCCCCTTGCCGCAGCCACCAGCGTTGCTCTGGCCAATGAATATGACCAGGACGTTCCCTATGTGTTCAACCGCAAGGAAGCCAAAGATCATGGCGAAGGCGGTAACCTTGTAGGTGCTGCACTTGAAGGCCGCGTGCTGATCATTGATGACGTCATTACAGCCGGTACCGCCATTCGCGAAGTCATGGCGATCATCGAACAGGCCGGAGCCAACCCTGCTGCGACCCTGATTGCACTGGACCGCCAGGAAAAAGGTAAAGGCGAACTTTCAGCCATCCAGGAAGTCGAGCGTGATTACAACATGCCGGTTATCAGCATTATCACGCTGAATGACCTGGCAGAGTACCTCGCAGAACAAGGGAACATGACCGCAGAACTGGACGCAATTCGCGCCTACCGCGATCAGTACGGTATCACGGCCTGAGGTAAATTAGGATTTTTTCCTATATACCCTTATTAAATGGATGGCTATTATGCTCTCGAGGTTCACAGAGGATGTGACTTGGCTACACAGGATCAGTAGACCTCACAGACTGCACAGGTATGTGTAGCGGCTGACACGGATGTTGGTGACAGGGCCCCAGACAAGGATCGCATCGGGGCCCTTTTTTTATTCGTTTTTATCCACACCTGTCTTTTCATCACATGACTCTTCGTTGTTCCACATTCTATTCCGCCACATGAGTTACCCATGTGTATAACTTCAAACAGTTAGTTATGCACAACCTCCACAATCAAGACTAGTCAGAGCATCCACAACGCACCTCTGCATTGCGCATCAGTGCACAGCCAATTACCCCATATAGAAGTCCGAAAACCTCACAGGAGAGCTCCTCGTGGCCAGCATGAATATGTTGCCGTTATGTGATCACTTCCTTCGCGACAGCCTGCCAAGTGCTGAATATTGCATCTGGGTAAGCAGGTCCGATATTTGATGAGAGAGATTGAAGCCTTACGAGAGGAAGTTCTACATATATCTTGATGCGGTTCTTACGTGGACCATAACGCAAAAACCCCGATCTCGACGAGACCGGGGTTTTCACTTAATTAAATGCTTGGCGATGACCTACTCTCACATGGGGAAGCCCCACACTACCATCGGCGATGACGCGTTTCACTGCTGAGTTCGGTATGGGATCAGGTGGTTCCACGGCTCTATGGTCGCCAAGCAAAACTGGAACAAACTGGATCTGAAATTCTTTCGACTGTCTGTTTTGTCGCTACAAGCGCTCAACCGGTGCTCTTGCGAGCCGATAATCTTTAACGTCTAACCATTCATCCAAACGCCTTGGGCGTTATATGGTCAAGCCTCACGAGCCATTAGTACAGGTTAGCTCAATGCCTTACAGCACTTACACACCCTGCCTATCAACGTCCTGGTCTCGGACGGCTCTACAGGGACCTCAAGGGTCCAGTGAGATCTCATCTTGAAGGGGGCTTCCCGCTTAGATGCTTTCAGCGGTTATCCCGTCCGAACGTAGCTACCCGGCAATGCCACTGGCGTGACAACCGGAACACCAGAGGTTCGTTCACTCCGGTCCTCTCGTACTAGGAGCAACTCTTCTCAAATCTCAAACGCCCACGGCAGATAGGGACCGAACTGTCTCACGACGTTCTAAACCCAGCTCGCGTACCACTTTAAATGGCGAACAGCCATACCCTTGGGACCGGCTTCAGCCCCAGGATGTGATGAGCCGACATCGAGGTGCCAAACACCGCCGTCGATGTGAACTCTTGGGCGGTATCAGCCTGTTATCCCCGGAGTACCTTTTATCCGTTGAGCGATGGCCCTTCCATACAGAACCACCGGATCACTAGAACCTACTTTCGTACCTGCTCGACGTGTCTGTCTCGCAGTCAAGCACCCTTCTACTCTTGCGCTCATTGGCTGATTTCCGACCAGCCTGAGGGTACCTTCGTGCTCCTCCGTTACACTTTGGGAGGAGACCGCCCCAGTCAAACTACCCACCACACAATGTCCTCGATCCCGATCAGGGACCTGAGTTAGAACCTCAACAGTACCAGGCTGGTATTTCAAGGACGGCTCCACACTGGCTAGCGCCAATGCTTCAAAGCCTCCCAGCTATCCTACACAAATAATGTCAAAGTCCACTGTGAAGCTATAGTAAAGGTTCACGGGGTCTTTCCGTCTAGCCGCGGGGACGCTGCATCTTCACAGCGAGTTCAATTTCACTGAGTCTCGGGTGGAGACAGTGTGGCCATCGTTACGCCATTCGTGCAGGTCGGAACTTACCCGACAAGGAATTTCGCTACCTTAGGACCGTTATAGTTACGGCCGCCGTTTACCGGGGCTTCGATCAAGAGCTTCGCCGAAGCTAACCCCATCAATTAACCTTCCGGCACCGGGCAGGCGTCACACCCTATACGTCCACTTTCGTGTTTGCAGAGTGCTGTGTTTTTAATAAACAGTCGCAGCCACCTGGTATCTTCGACCGACATCAGCTTAGGACGTAAAGTCCATCACCAACATCGGCGTGCCTTCTCCCGAAGTTACGGCACCATTTTGCCTAGTTCCTTCACCCGAGTTCTCTCAAGCGCCTTGGTATTCTCAACCTGACCACCTGTGTCGGTTTGGGGTACGGTCACACATAACCTGAAGCTTAGAGGATTTTCCTGGAAGCATGGCATCAACCACTTCACTCCATAAAGGAGCTCGTCATCAGGTCTCAGTCTTAAGAAGCCGGATTTGCCTAACTTCTCAACCTACACCCTTAAACACGGACAACCAACGCCGTGCTGGCCTAGCCTTCTCCGTCCCCCCGTCGCAGTTATGCGCGGTACAGGAATATTAACCTGTCTCCCATCGACTACGCTTTTCAGCCTCGCCTTAGGGGCCGACTCACCCTACCCTGATTAGCATTGGATAGGAACCCTTGGTCTTCCGGCGAGGGGGTTTTTCACCCCCTTTATCGTTACTCATGTCAGCATTCGCACTTCTGATACCTCCACGGTGCCTCCCGGCTTCCGCTTCAACGGCTTACAGAACGCTCCTCTACCATGCCCTAAGGCATCCGCAGCTTCGGTGTCTAGTTTGAGCCCCGTTATATCTTCCGCGCAGGCCGACTCGACTAGTGAGCTATTACGCTTTCTTTAAAGGATGGCTGCTTCTAAGCCAACCTCCTAGCTGTCTGAGCCTTCCCACATCGTTTCCCACTTAACTAGAACTTTGGGACCTTAGCTGGCGGTCTGGGTTGTTTCCCTTTCCACGACGGACGTTAGCACCCGCCGTGTGTCTCCCATGATTGCACTCTTGGGTATTCGGAGTTTGCATCGGGTTGGTAAGTCGGGATGACCCCCTAGCCGAAACAGTGCTCTACCCCCCAAGGTGAGACATGAGGCGCTACCTAAATAGCTTTCGAGGAGAACCAGCTATCTCCGGGCTTGATTAGCCTTTCACTCCGATCCACAGGTCATCCGCTGGCTTTTCAACGACAGTCGGTTCGGTCCTCCAATTGATGTTACTCAATCTTCAACCTGCCCATGGATAGATCGCCCGGTTTCGGGTCTACTCCCAGCGACTAAACGCCCTATTAAGACTCGGTTTCCCTACGCCTCCCCTAAACGGTTAAGCTTGCCACTGAAAGTAAGTCGCTGACCCATTATACAAAAGGTACGCAGTCACCGTCCGAAAACGGCTCCCACTGCTTGTACGTACACGGTTTCAGGGTCTATTTCACTCCCCTCACAGGGGTTCTTTTCGCCTTTCCCTCACGGTACTGGTTCACTATCGGTCAGTCAGGAGTATTTAGCCTTGGAGGATGGTCCCCCCATATTCAGACAGAATATCACGTGTTCCGTCCTACTCGATTTCACTGCGTATAGGTTTTCGTGTACGGGGCTATCACCCACTATGGCCACACTTTCCAGAGTGTTCCACTAACCACAACACAGCTTAAGGGCTGGTCCCCGTTCGCTCGCCGCTACTAAGGGAATCTCAATTGATTTCTTTTCCTCCGGGTACTTAGATGTTTCAGTTCCCCGGGTTCGCCTCTCAAAGCCTATGTATTCAGCTAAGAGATACCCGCAAGCGGGTGGGTTTCCCCATTCGGAAATGTTCGGATCAAAGCTCGTTTACCAGCTCCCCGAACCTTATCGCAGGTTACAACGTCCTTCATCGCCTCTGACTGCCAAGGCATCCACCGTGCACGCTTATTCACTTGACCATATAACCCGAAGGCGTCTGGCAAATGAATGGTTCGTAACGATTATCGCCGGTTGGCGCTTGTATCAAACAATACAAGACAATCTTTCAGATCCAATTTGTTAAAGAGCGTTTAAAGCGTTGAAGCTTTAAAAGATGGACTCAAAAACTTCACATCAAGTGTGAAGTGAGTGCATGTTTTAAAACTTTCTTGACCATTCCAGGCATTTGAGGAATGGTGGAGCTATGCGGGATCGAACCGCAGACCTCCTGCGTGCAAAGCAGGCGCTCTCCCAGCTGAGCTATAGCCCCATAAGGGTTGTCGCGTTGTCATTTTGTGTCAATCAAGGCCAATCCCGAGGCCGCATAGCCTGCTAAGCAACGAAGGATTTAACGCTGAGTGGCGCAAAATTGGTAGGCCTGAGTGGATTTGAACCACCGACCTCACCCTTATCAGGGGTGCGCTCTAACCAACTGAGCTACAAGCCTACATATTCGGCATCTGCCGATTACGCTCTCTTTAACTTTCGATCAGGTAATATGTGTGAACGCTTGCCAGAACTTCGCAATCGTTTAAGGAGGTGATCCAGCCCCAGGTTCCCCTAGGGCTACCTTGTTACGACTTCACCCCAGTCATGAATCACACCGTGGTAACCGTCCTCCCGAAGGTTAGACTAGCTACTTCTGGTGCAACCCACTCCCATGGTGTGACGGGCGGTGTGTACAAGGCCCGGGAACGTATTCACCGCGACATTCTGATTCGCGATTACTAGCGATTCCGACTTCACGCAGTCGAGTTGCAGACTGCGATCCGGACTACGACCGGTTTTCTGAGATTTGCTTACCCTCGCGAGTTCGCGGCCCTCTGTACCGGCCATTGTAGCACGTGTGTAGCCCTACTCGTAAGGGCCATGATGACTTGACGTCATCCCCACCTTCCTCCGGTTTGTCACCGGCAGTCTCCTTAGAGTTCCCACCCGAAGTGCTGGCAAATAAGGATAGGGGTTGCGCTCGTTACGGGACTTAACCCAACATTTCACAACACGAGCTGACGACAGCCATGCAGCACCTGTCACTGCGTTCCCGAAGGCACCAAGCTATCTCTAGCAAGTTCGCAGGATGTCAAGAGTAGGTAAGGTTCTTCGCGTTGCTTCGAATTAAACCACATGCTCCACCGCTTGTGCGGGCCCCCGTCAATTCATTTGAGTTTTAACCTTGCGGCCGTACTCCCCAGGCGGTCAACTTATCGCGTTAGCTGCGCCACTAAAGGATCAAGTCCCCCAACGGCTAGTTGACATCGTTTACGGCGTGGACTACCAGGGTATCTAATCCTGTTTGCTACCCACGCTTTCGCACCTCAGTGTCAGTATCGGTCCAGGCAGTCGCCTTCGCCACTGGTGTTCCTTCCGATCTCTACGCATTTCACCGCTACACCGGAAATTCCACTACCCTCTACCGTACTCTAGTCTGGCAGTATCAGGTGCAGTTCCCAGGTTGAGCCCGGGGCTTTCACATCTGACTGACCAAACCACCTACGTGCGCTTTACGCCCAGTAATTCCGATTAACGCTTGCACCCTCCGTATTACCGCGGCTGCTGGCACGGAGTTAGCCGGTGCTTCTTCTGATGTTAACGTCACAGTATGCGGGTATTAACCACACACCTTTCCTCACATCTGAAAGTGCTTTACAACCCGAAGGCCTTCTTCACACACGCGGCATGGCTGGATCAGGGTTGCCCCCATTGTCCAATATTCCCCACTGCTGCCTCCCGTAGGAGTCTGGGCCGTGTCTCAGTCCCAGTGTGGCTGATCATCCTTCTCAGACCAGCTACGGATCATCGCCTTGGTGAGCTTTTACCTCACCAACAAGCTAATCCGACGCGGGCTCATCTGATAGCGTAAGGTCCGAAGATCCCCTACTTTCCCCCGAAGGGCGTATGCGGTATTAGCAGTCGTTTCCAACTGTTGTCCCCCACTACCAGGCAGATTCCCACGCGTTACTCACCCGTCCGCCGCTCGTCAGCAACTAGCAAGCTAGTTCTGTTACCGCTCGACTTGCATGTGTTAGGCCTGCCGCCAGCGTTCAATCTGAGCCATGATCAAACTCTTCAGTTCAAATCTTTGTGAGTCATATTAAGAGGGAGGAATGATCCCTCAGACTCGGCTCAAGGTATTACACAACGCTAAATGAATATTCAGTTAGGTTGCTTGCCTTGATTAAGCTTTGTGTGCTCAATCCTGACAAGCGCCCACACATATTACCTGATCAATTTGTTAAAGAGCGGGCTTGATCAACCTGCCGTGTGGCAGAACATGTTGTCTCAAGCGAGGCGCGTATCTTACCGCATCCTCATTCGGTGTCAACCGTTTTTTTCGTTTTTTGTTTCAGTGCCGAAGCACTCAAACAACGAAGCGGTTAAAACCAAGGAGGCAAATTCTACATCAGAAATCTAAGTGATTTCAAGAGCTTATCTCCTTCTCTCCCGAGCCGTTCAGTGTTGCGTGAACCCCGTCGTCTCAAGCGAGGAGGCGAATTCTACAGACATGAGATGGGGCGTCAACTGTTTTGTGTAAAATAATTTCAAAAAGGTGAAACGGCTTTAAAACATCAACCAAGCGTCTCTCTCAAACGGCCTCGGCCTGTGCATATAGATAGAGTAGAACAGAAACGGCAAAGGGCACCCAAGGGTGCCCGTTGTTTTCATATGAAGAGGGTCTTCACTCAGGGATTCGAATTCCTGTTTTCCTGCTCTTCATCGATTGCATCATCCAGTTCCTGATCCAGCTCTTCATCAGGTTTGGGCTTGATCAGGATACGCCCCATCAGAATACCCACTTCAAACAGCAGCCACATGGGAACAGCCAGCAGGCTTTGTGAAATGATATCAGGCGGTGTCAGCAGCATACCCAATACAAAGCAGGCAACGATCACATAATGACGCTTTGACTTGAGACTCTCTACCGTCACGATACCGGACCAGAGCAACAGCAAGGTTGCTACCGGAATCTCAAACACCACGCCAAATGCGAAAAACAGCTTCAGTACGAAGTTGAGGTAGCTGCTGATGTCGGTCATGACCGCAATATTTTCCGGCCCCACACTGGTGAAGAAGCCGAAGATCAGCGGGAACACCACGAAGTACGCAAAAGCGATACCGAGATAGAACAGCAGGATGCTCGACAGCAGCAGGGGAATAGCCAGGCGCTTTTCGTGGGTGTACAAGCCCGGCGCAATAAAGCTCCAGGCTTGATGCAGCAGAAAGGGCATCGCCAGAAAGGCTGAAAACACCAGCGTCAGCTTGAAGGGTGCAAAAAACGGGGAGGTCACGTCCGTGGCAATCATGCTGGTGCCTTCCGGCAAGAGCGCAGTCAGCGGTGCGGACAACCAAGTGTAGAGATCATTAGCGAAATAGAACAGGCACAGGAAAATAACCAGAATCGCCAACACACTGTAGAGCAAGCGTTGCCGTAACTCGACAAGGTGCGCAATCAGAGGTTGCTCCTGATCGGTATGCTGACTCATCGTGTTTCCTTGTTATCACTGCTCTGCTGTGTGCGGGTGTCGGTTTCGCGGGTGGACGACGCTTCTGCGGCACCGGACTCACTGTCGGCGCTGCTGTCAACAAAGGGCTGTTGAAATGGCTGCCGCATTTCATTCAGCTCTTTGTCCAGCTGTTCTTTCTGCATGGCCGTGGTGCGTTTCAGCTCTTCCACACGCAACTCTTCGCGAATTTCCGTTTGGATCGAGGTAAGTGAACGACGCACCCGACCCAGCCAGAGTCCGCAAGTGCGAGCAGCCATAGGCAGACGTTCAGGTCCCAGTACCAGCAGAGCCACCACGCCAACCACCATCAGCTCAAAAAATCCGATATCAAACATCGGCTGCGATCTTACTTGTCTGTCTTACTGTCAGCTTTGCTGCCAGTCGTATCGCTGTCTTTGAACTGGGCGTCCTGCTCGTCAGACAATTTTTTCTGCGTATCCGCATCGTTCTTGGCACTGGTCTCGTCTTCGTTGACCGCCTTTTTGAAGCTTTTCAACGCGCCGCCCAGGTCACCGCCAATGTTGCGCAGTTTTTTGGTTCCGAACAGCAGAATGATGATTACCAGGACAATCAACAGCTGCCAAATACTAATACCACCAAGCATGATGCCTCCCGCAGGTACACATAAGGGCTAATTCGATGGGATAACGTTATACGCTATTTCCATGACATCGGCACCCTTGCCGATGTGCAATCACTTACTTCGTGACGCTTTTTCTTCCAGTCCAGACAGGTCAAAGCGTCGGGCCAGCTCTTCCAGCACCGCTTCATGGCTCTCGCCTAGGTGTGACAACATCACCAGGGAGTGAAACCAGAGATCAGCCGTTTCATAAATCAGTTCGCTGTGGTCGCCACTTACTGCAGCGTCCTTGGCCGCCAGCAGCGTTTCCACGCTCTCTTCGCCAACCTTTTCCAGAATCTTGTTCAAGCCCTTGGCATGCAATGAAGCCACATAGGAGCTGTCCGGGCTGGCGTTCTTGCGCGCCTCCAACACTTCGGCGAGGCGGTCCAGTACTTCACTCATGGTTCAGTCCTTGTTTGCATAGATCTGATTGGGGTCACGCTGGACCTCGTCCACTGTTTCCCACTCATGTTTATCATTCAGTACACGGTAGAAACAGCTTTCACGGCCAGTGTGACAGGCAATGCCGCCCAGCTGCTCAACACTGAGCAGGACCACATCCGCATCACAGTCCAGACGAATCTCGTGCAGCTTTTGCACATGGCCGGATTCTTCACCCTTACGCCAGAGGCGGTTGCGTGAGCGTGACCAGTAGATACCGCGGCCTTCTTCGACGGTCAGGCGCAACGCTTCCTCGTTCATCCAGGCAACCATCAGGATACGGCCGCTGATATGGTCCTGTGCAATAGCCGGTACCAGACCTTTTTCATCCCACTTGACCTGTTCGATCCATTGCTCAGACATATATCACCCACCGTCGTTGGTTAGTTAAGGGGGCGAAAGCATAACCGATCGATTGCACAGCGGCCACCTCAGGCACGCCAGAGCAGGACCCAGCCCGCACCTGCAGCCACACCGGCCAGCAGAGGCAGCTGCTGCAACGACTGCCAGAGTTGTGGCTGGCTGGCTGCCAGAGCCGCTGCGACCAGTGTCGCCCCCGCCAGCAGGCTGCGACGTGTTCGGCGGCGCTCAACCTGTTGCTCCCGCGCCAACTGACGCTGAAACTCGGCATCGGTAGCCGAGTGCAGCTTCATCTGCTCCAGGCTGTCATAAACCATTTGTGGCAGGTGCGGCAGTTTTTCCAGCCACTCTGGCGCCTGCTCCTTCAAATTACGGTAGACCGCCTTAACGCCCATTCGCTCCTGCATCCAGTTTTCCAGGAAGGGTTTGGCCGTTTGCCAGAGATCCAGATCCGGATACAGCTGACGTCCGAGACCTTCTATGTTGAGCAGGGTCTTCTGCAACAGCACCAGCTGAGGCTGGACTTCCATGTTGAATCGACGTGCCGTCTGGAACAGTCCCAGCAGCACCATGCCGAAAGAGATATCCTTCAGAGGCTTTTCGAAAATCGGTTCGCAAACACTGCGAATTGCCGTTTCAAAGGCATGCACATTGGTGTCGCGAGGCACCCAGCCCGAGTCAATATGCAGCTGGGCAACCTGGCGATAGTCTCGTTTGAAGAACGCCAGAATATTACGCGCCAGGTAGTTCTGGTCTTCCGCATTGAGCGACCCGATAATGCCAAAGTCCACTGCGATGTACTGGGGGTCAGAAGGGTTGTCGCGGGAAACAAAGATATTGCCGGGGTGCATATCGGCATGGAAAAAGCTGTCACGGAACACCTGGGTGAAGAAGATCTCCACACCCCGCTCCGCCAGGCATTTCATATCCGTACCCTGAGCACGCAGCTGCGCCACGTCTGCAACGGGCACGCCGTGGATACGCTCCATCACCAATACCTGCTGGCGGGTGTGATCCCAAAAAATTTCAGGCACATAGAGAATGCCGGAACCTTCGAAGTTGCGGCGCAGCTGGGAGCCGTTGGCCGCTTCCTTGCGCAGGTCGAGCTCATCAAAGATGGTTTGCTCATACTCGGCAACCACTTCCACCGGACGCAAGCGACGTCCTTCAACCCAAAGCTTTTGCACCAGTCTTGCCAGCAGGTAGAGGAGGGCAACATCCTGGCGGATCACACGGCCGATACCGGGGCGGATAACTTTCACCACCACCGAGCGACCATTCTTCAGTGTCGCGGCATGTACCTGAGCAACCGACGCAGACGCCATGGGTTCCTGTTCGAACACGGCGAAAATTTCTCTCACCGGTTGCTTCAACTCACGCTCGATAATCTGGCGTGCACGCGCGCCTTCGAAGGGCGGTACCCGGTCCTGCAAACGGGCCAGCTCTTCTGCCAGATCATCCGGCAGCAAGTCACGGCGGGTGGACAGCATCTGGCCAAACTTGATAAAGACCGGCCCCAGCGCTTCCAGCGCCAGACGCAACCGCTCGGCCTGGGAGTGTCGAGCCGGTATCAGGTAACGCCAGAACATGAGCCGGAACATCAGCTGCACGTACCAGGGCATCAGTGGCTGGGTGAAGAAGGTATCGAGTCGGTATTTGGCAAAGATCCAGGCGATCTTCAGCGAGCGGATCAGGGTTCGCACGGCGCGGTCTATCCTGTCATGGCACAAAAGAGGCTATTCTAGCCTTTTCCGCCCACCTGTGTCTGGTTACGCCCCTGTTGTTTTGCCAGATAGAGCGCCTGGTCGGCACGGTTGAAAAGGGCTTCAGGGTCATCCGCCTCGCGTATTTCAGCCACACCAAAGGAGAGTGTCACCTCAACCCGCTCGCCCTTGAAGTTGAACGGGCTGTCGGCGATCGCCTGACGCAGTTTTTCCGTTGCCTGCAGCGCCTCATCACCGCCGGTTGAGGGAAAGAGAATGACGAACTCTTCACCGCCGTAACGTGCGATAAAATCGTTGGAGCGCAGGTTGTGTTTCAAGACCTTCGCCACCAGACGCAATACACGGTCACCCGCCAGGTGCCCGAGGTGGTCATTGATCTTCTTGAAGAAATCGATATCGCCCACCGCCAGCGAGAACTGGGTGCCATAGCGCTGCCAGCGTTCATGCTCAGAGCTGAGGTGATGATCATAGGAAGTACGGTTGGGCAGTCCGGTAAGCGGATCAGTACGTGCCCGCAGCTGTTCCTCCTGCATCCGGGCTTTGACCTTGCTGGTTTCCAGCTCCATCTGCTCTACCTTGGTCAGCAGATCATCGTAGCGACGGTTAAGGCGCGTTTCGCGCTCCTGTTCCTGCTGACGATAACTGTCCATGGCCCGCACAATGGATGCCAGTTGCTGAGACACACTCTGCTTCAGGGTTTTGAGATCTTCAGACTCTTTCACGGAGCGGTGGATATTGCGCACATCCCGGCGCACCTGGGAGTCAAGCTGGCTGTGCGTCTGCACGGCCGAGAGCTCATCGTTGCGACTTTCTTCCAGAAACTGCTGCACAAAGCTTAGCTGGGAGTTCAGCGTGAGCAAATAGTTTTCAAAATCTTCCTGGGTGTTGCCGTTTGCAAGACGAACCAGCCGCACCAGTGACGACAGGATGGCCGGCAGACGCTCCAGGGTGATGCCCTGTTCGATTTCAAGCACCAATCCACGTGCCTGCTCCACCCCCTCAGCCGGAATTTGCAGCAGCTCAATCATCTGCAAAAGCTCCGCCGCCATGGATGCGCTCAACGTCTCGATGTCACTGTCCTGCGAGGAGTTAAGCTCAAAATCCTGATCGGATTCAGGCATGGCACCGTTTCCAAGCATGCCGGCCTGTATTTCGATCAGCTCACTGATCAGCTCAGCCAGCGCATACAGGTGCTCGGTTGCTTCAGGGACTCGGGTGTCGATACTGCCAATCAGGTTTGCGACCGAAGGCGCCGGGTTGGCACGTCGCAACTGTTGCGTCCAGCGGTGGAGAATACGGATCAGCAGTTCACGGCTGCTTTGCCGCTCCATATCCAACTGGCCGACTTCTTTCTTGATCTGGCGAAGAAGTGAGGGAATACGTTTGCGATTCTGCTCTTTGAGCACTTCGCCCAGCTGGGTCAACTCGGTGTCCAGCGTGCCGGATATGCCGTTCACACCCAGGGAAAGGTGATCTACGAGGGAGCGGAGCTGTTCGTGGTAACGCTCTTCACTTTGCTGCTTGCGTTCAACTTCAAGCGTAAGTTCCGTGTATTTACGTTTCCAGTTTTCCTGGTCTGGCACCACGGGCCCCCTCGTTACAATACTCTATGAATATATCCCTAAAGCATATTCCCTTAGCCCCGGAATTGGAAATTTAAAACCGCCGTTTGACGGCGGTTTTATTGAACTCAGATCAAAGCCGCGCTTACTGAGCAGCACGTTCCTTTTCGATCAGATAATCCACCACTTCAAGCATCTGTTTGTGGCCACCCGCCGATTGGGCAGTGACTCGATACTTGCCATTCACAATCATGGACGGCACGCCAGTTACTTCATAACCACGCAGCTTGGCATCACCCTGTTTCAGCTTCATATTGACTGCAAAAGAGTCATACAGCTTGTTGAACTTCTCTTCAGGCAGTCCCAGATCCGCATAGAACTCGGCCAGATCTTCAGCCGTACGGAAACGTTTGCGCTGCAGGTGGATGGCATCAAACATCGGCTGGTGTGTGTCTTCCACCTTGTCGGACAGCTCTGCTACGTAATAGGCACGCGCCAGCGGCTCCCAGCTGCGACCAAAAACAACCGGCAACCCAACAAAGGCCACGTCGTCAGCTTTCTTTTCGCGCCAGCTGGACAGCAGGGGCTCAAAGGTATTGCAGTGCGGACAGAGATAGCCGAAAGCTTCAGTCACTTCAATCTTGTTTTCATCCACGGTTTTGACCGGGAACGGGAGCTCAAAATAGTGCTGATTGGCACGGTACTCGTCGGCCCATGCGGGCAGTGCCGCGAGCATGGATAAACAGAGGGTGGCAAACCATTTTTTGAACATATAGGCGTCCTTTAGTGAGTCTGTTCAGTTCATCGCGGATAGACCACCAGACAGGCCAATTGGTTCAGTCTGGTATTACGCAACCCATAGCAGGCGACAAAAAAGGCAGCCGAAGCTGCCCTTTAGGTCATGATGACTGTTTACCTGATCAGTGCAGACCCTGCACGTACTGGGAAACGGCCTTCATCTCTTCTGCACTCATCTTGGAGGCAATATCACGCATCATGCTGGACGGATCGTTGGCACGATCGCCGCTGGCAAATTTCTGCAGAGAGGTTTCGATGTACTGTGCGTGCTGACCACCCAGCTTCGGGTAGGCAGCCGTATCGATACCAGCGCCGGACGGACCGTGACAAGCGGTACAGGCGGCAACACCTTTCTCGGCAACACCCGCGCGCCAGATTTTCTGACCCAGCTCGATCTGATCTTCAGCCGCCTGGCCCAGCTGCATGTTCTTGCTGGAGAAGTAGGCTGCGATATCGGCCAGATCCTGATCGCTCAGGTTGGTCAGCATGCCGGTCATTTCCGGAACCATGCGTGCACCGCTTTTGATGTCGTTCAGCTGTTTCAGCAGGTATTTTTCACCCTGTCCAGCCAGCTTCGGGAAGTTACCGACAACACTGTTGCCATCTGCACTGTGGCAGGCTGCACAAACGGCAGTCTTGGCCTGGCCTGCAGCTGCATCACCTGCCGCGTGAGCGACGCCGGTGAGGCCGATGCTTACCAGTAAGCTGATCAGTAGTTTGTTCATTGACTAACCCAGACTCTTGCTTGACGAAATGTGTGCATATCCCGGCATCTTGGATTGTAATTGTGCCAGAACAACCAATTTCCACTATTACCCTGACTGGAGACAGACTCTGTTCGCGGGTAAAATTGGCGGCATTATAAACCAATATCCCCACAAACTGGAACGGATATGTTCAGTTTGTGGCCACTGAGTGCTGCGCCATGTCAACCCCAGAGCCTGTCATCCATTACAACCTCGCCCGTTTTGAAACCAGCGCCGCACGTCTGGACCAGTGTCCGGCGGACGAGGGCGCAGAAGTCGCCTTTGCTGGTCGCTCCAACGCGGGCAAGTCCAGCGCCATCAATGCCCTGACCCAGCAAACCGGTCTGGCACGTACCTCTAAAACCCCGGGTCGCACCCAGTTGATCAACTTTTTCAGCCTCAATATCGAAGGCCTGAAGATTGTCGATTTGCCCGGTTACGGCTATGCCAAGGTGCCGATTGCCATGAAACAGCACTGGCAGCGCCATCTGGATGCGTATTTGCAGCACCGGGAGAGCCTGCGCGGCGTCGTGCTGGTGATGGATATTCGCCATCCGATGAAAGAGTTCGATGAAATGATGGTGCATTGGTGTGAAGCCACCGGCGTACCGCTGCACGTACTGCTGACCAAGGAAGACAAGCTCAAGCGCGGTCCGGCCAAAAGCACGCTGCTGCAACTGAAGAAAGCCCTGAAAGAGCGTCTGGGCGACAAGGTCAGTGTGCAGACCTTCTCCGCGCTCAAGCGTAGCGGTGTCGACCAGCTGCGCCAGCGCATCGACAACTGGCTGCTGGCCGATTTGATCGAGCCGGAGTCAGACGACATCTGATATAAATAAAAACCCCGGCTGGTGGAAGGGGAGCACCACAGCCGGGGCAAGGGATGTCATGACAGAGCGAGCCACGGTCCACGCTGGCACAGACAATGGACGTTTCTTACACGCGGCTCGTTAAATCAGACAATGTATGTAGAAAAAGTTCACCACTGAGCAAAAAAAGATCAGTGTGCCTGCTCCCAGTTATCACCGACGCCCGCATCCACTAACAGCGGCACCGCCAGCTCGGCAGCACCCTCCATCAAGGGCTTCAGCTGGGCACAGAAGTTATCCACTTCGCTCTCACGCACTTCAAAGATCAATTCATCGTGGACCTGCATAATCATGCGAGCATCCATGTCCCCCTGTTCCAGCCAGTTATCCACTGCCAGCATCGCCTTCTTGATGATATCGGCTGCAGTGCCCTGCATCGGGGCATTGATCGCTGTACGTTCAGCGGCCTGACGCTTCATCGGATTGCGGTTGTTGATATCCGGCAGGTAGAGACGACGCCCGAACAGGGTTTCGACATAGCCCTGATCCCGGGCCTGGGCGCGAGTTTCATCCATATAGCGCTGTACACCGGGATAGGTCGCGAAATAGTGTTCGATATAGGTACCGGCTTCCTTGTTGCCGATGCCCAGCTGCTTGGCCAGGCCAAACGCCGACATGCCGTAGATCAGACCAAAGTTGATCGCCTTGGCACTGCGGCGCTGATCAGCAGTTACATTATCCACAGTGGTACCAAAAACCTCTGCTGCCGTTGCCTTGTGGATATCTTCACCGTGACGGAAAGCGTTCAACAAGCCCTCATCGCCTGACAGGTGCGCCATGATGCGCAACTCAATCTGTGAATAATCCGCCGCTACGATCTTGTAACCCTCGGGAGCAACAAAGGCGTTACGGATACGACGCCCCTCGGGGGTGCGCACCGGAATGTTCTGCAGGTTGGGCTCGGATGAAGACAGACGTCCGGTTGCCGTCACCGCCTGGTGATAAGAGGTATGCACTCGCCCCGTCGCTGGATTGATCATCTGCGGCAGTTTGTCGGTATAGGTGCTCTTGAGCTTGCTCAGACCACGCTGTTCGATCAGCAGCTTGGGCAGCGGATAATCCAGCGCCAGCTCCTGCAATACTTCTTCAGCTGTGGATGGTGCGCCCTTGGGCGTTTTCTTCTTCACCGGCAGGCCCATTTTTTCAAACAGGATCGCCTGCAGCTGTTTGGTGGAGTTCAGGTTGAACTCCTCACCGGCCAGCTCGAACGCTTCCTTTTCAATTTCGCCCAGACGCTTCTCCAGCTCTTGGCTCTGCTGGCCCAGGATAGAGGCATCCACCAGCGCACCGCGATACTCCATCCGCGACAGAACCGGGATCAGTGGGCGCTCAATCTCGTCAAACACCCTCAGCAACTCACCTTCGGCCGCCAGCTGAGGCTGCAGTTTCTGATGCAGGCGCAGGGTGATATCGGCATCTTCCGCAGCATAGGGTGCTGCCTGTTCCAGCTCGACCTGATTGAATGTCAGCTGCTTCTTGCCCTTGCCGGCAATGCTTTCAAAGCTGGTGGTGGTCACACCCAGATGGCGATCCGCCAGGGTATCCATGTCGTGACGGCTGGCGGTGGAGTTGAGCACGTAGGATTCCAGCATGGTGTCCGCGCCCACACCCTGCAGCTCGATATCGTAGTGGCGCAGCACATTCATATCGTATTTGATGTGCTGACCGATCTTTTTCAGCTCGGGGTCTTCCAGCAGCGGTTTCAGCTGCGCCAGTACCTCGGCACGATCCAGCTGCTCTGGTGCCCCCATATAATCATGCGCCAATGGCACATAGGCCGCCTTGCCTGGCTCAATGGCGAAGGACACACCGACCAGCTGCGCTTCCATGTAATTCAGGCTGGTGGTTTCGGTATCAAAGGCGAACTCACCGGCGGTTTTAAGCTGTTCCAGCCAGGCATCCAGCGCTTCCTGGGTCAGCAGGGTTTCATATTCGGTTTCTATATCGGGTTCCGCTGTCACCGGTTCGTCGGCACCCAGTTCCTCGGCGTCACCGGCCTCCAGCTCACGTACCCAGCTTTTGAACTCGAACTGTTTGAACAGCTGGACCAGCTTTTCCGGCTCAGGGGCGGGCATGCCGATGTCATGCAGATGAATATGCAGGGGAACATCGGTCTTGATGGTGGCCAGCAGGTAGGACAGTTCTGCCGCCTCGCGATTGGCTTCCAGCTTTTTAGGCATGGATTTGGCACCACGGAAGGTCAGCTCCGGAATCTTGTCGAGGTTGTCGTAGAGATCGCTTATCCCGCCGATCCCCTGCAACAGGGCCAGGGCCGTTTTCTCACCCACGCCCGGGACACCGGGGATGTTATCGACTTTATCGCCCATGAGCGCCAGCAGGTCGATTACCAAGCGAGGTGGCACACCGAATTTCTCTTCAACACCCGCTTCATCCATAGTGGTGTCGTTCATGGTGTTGATCAGGGTGACATGCTGATCCACCAGCTGTGCCATATCCTTATCACCGGTGGAGATCACCACCGGGCGACCTGATTCACTGGCCTGACGCGCCAGCGTACCAATCACATCATCGGCTTCGACGCCTTCTTCCACATACAGGGGCAGCCCCATGGCACGGATAATGGCGTGAATCGGCTCCACCTGAGAGCGCAAGTCATCCGGCATGGGTGGCCGCTGTGACTTATACTCAGCATAGATCTCGTCGCGGAAGGTTTTGCCCTTGGCATCAAAAATCACCGCGACCGGACTGTCGGGATAGTCCTTGAGCAGTCGCTTGAGCATGGAGGTCACCACCCGGATCGCGCCCGTCGGGGTACCATCGGCGGTGCGCAAATCCGCCTGTTGAGAGGCAAAAAAAGCGCGATAGAGGTAGGAGGAGCCATCCACCAGAATGACCGGGGCGTGCTGTTCGCTCATGGGAATATCCGTTAAAAGCTGTTTGGGGTTGTTCATGCCTGCGACAAGGCCCACAATCATAGACAATTCAACCCGGACTCACCAACTGAGACGCAATGATGCTGAAACAACTGACCCTGGCGACACTTCTTGCAGTGGCCCCCTTGGCTCAGGCCGAGGTCGTGGATGACCCGGCAAGTACTGAGCCTGAAATCACTATTACTCATGACCAGGGTAATACTTACTACGAGTATTCCATCAATGGTCAGCTTAAGGAGATCAAGGTCGTGCCCAAGACAGGCAAGCCTTACTACCTGGTGCCGGCCTCAGGTTCACAGAAATTCATCCGCATGGACGAATCACAGTTGCTGATTCCGAAGTGGGTCATCTTCCGCTGGTAATTGATCTTGGCCGTATACACCCATATCAGCCGTCCACAACTTGAAGCCCTGCTCGAGGACTATAGCCTCGGCCAGCTGGTTGACTTCAAGGGCATCGAAGGCGGCATCGAAAACTCCAACTATTTCGTCACTCTGGAGCAGGATGGCAGCCAGATCGACTACGTGCTGACACTCTTTGAAGAGCTCGGCTACGACGAAATGCCCTTTTTCGTAGAGCTGGGGCAATGGCTACAGGCACGTCAAGTACCCGTACCCTTCGCGATCAAGGACAGAAATGGTATTGCCCTGAAGCAGCTCGGCGGCAAACCCGCATTCTTCCAACCCCGCTTCCACGGCCAGCATGTAGAGCGTGCGGAGATAACACCTGAGCACTGTGCCGAAATCGGTGCAGCTCTGGCACGCTTCCACTTGGCCGGTGAAGAGTTTTACCTGCGCCGTCAGGCACAGCGCGGTGTTTTCTGGTGGCGCCGAGAAAGTCAGGCGATCCAGCATCTGCTCAAGCCCGAAGATGCGGAGCTGCTGCGTCAGGAAGTGGCCCTGTTCGACGAATTGCGTGACCAGCCCTTCGGCCTGCCGCTGGGCACTATTCATGGTGACCTTTTCCATGACAATGCACTGTTCGCCGGTGATCGTCTGGAAGCCATTCTGGATATTTATAACGCCGCCACCGCATTTCTGCTGTTCGATCTGGCCATCGTCGCCAACGACTGGTGCACCGATGCACAGGGCAATGTAGACCCTCAACGCGAACAGGCACTGACCCGAGCTTACGCCGGTGTCCGTCCCTTCAGCGATGAAGAGTGCGCTGCCTGGCCCAAGCTGACCCGAACCGCCGCCATGCGTTTCTGGCTGTCACGCCTGATTCCCTGGCTCGGCGTGGAACAGGCATCGCGGCAGGGCGCGGAGATGCGGCTCAAGGATCCGGACGAATTGCGCCGCATTCTGCTCAATCGCATCGCCCAGCCAGCCAGTATCAGCCCCGCTGGCTAAGACATTACCCAGCCCCGGCTGTCCGAGAGTTCAGGCAGAGCACCCGGGGCTGGTATACTGACTGCATTTCCCGCACGCGACTCTCGCTTCAACCCAGGTTTCAATTCGGCAGGTCCCATGGACGTTACACATATCATCGATTCGCTCAACGACGCCCAGCGGCAGGCAGTGTCCGCTGATCTGAAAAACCTGCTAGTGCTGGCCGGTGCCGGTTCCGGCAAGACCCGTGTACTGGTGCACCGCATCGCCTGGTTGATCGAGACCGAAGGCCTCTCACCCTACTCGATCATGGCGGTGACCTTTACCAACAAGGCCGCACGAGAGATGCGCGGGCGTATTGAACATCTGCTGGGCATCAACACCCATGGCATGTGGGTCGGCACCTTCCATGGTCTGGCGCACCGACTGTTGCGTGCCCACTGGCGTGATGCCGGCCTGCGCGACAACTTCCAGATCATGGACAGCGACGACCAGCTGCGCCTGCTCAAACGGTTGTGCAAAGAGATGAATCTGGACGACAGCCGCTGGCCGGCACGCCAGTTCCAGTGGTTTATCAATGGCCAGAAGGATGAAGGCCTGCGCAGCGCGCACATCGAGCGTACCGGCGACCCCTACCAGACCATGATGATTCGGGTGTACGAAGCCTACGAGGATGCCTGCGAACGTGGCGGCATGATCGACTTCGGCGAATTGCTGCTGCGCGCACTGGAGCTGCTGCGTGACCGCGCGCCCCAACTGTTGAAACACTATCGCGAGCGCTTCCGCTATGTCCTGGTGGACGAGTTTCAGGATACCAACGCCATCCAGTACGCCTGGCTGCGCCTGCTGTGTGAAGGCGAGAACAAGCTGATGGCGGTGGGCGATGACGACCAGTCGATCTACGGCTGGCGTGGTGCCCGCATCGAGAACATCCAGCACCTGGAAGAACACTTCCCCGGTACCGAAACCATCCGCCTGGAGCAGAACTACCGCTCCACCGGCACCATTCTGCAAGCGGCCAACGCGGTCATTCAGAACAACTTCGGCCGTTTGGGCAAACAGCTATGGACCGAGCTGGGCGAGGGCGAGCCCATCTCCCTCTACAGCGCCTTCAACGAACAGGACGAAGCCCGTTTTATTGTCGACCAGATCCAGAAGTGGGTCGATGACGGCAACCGCCGCGACGAGTCAGCCATTCTCTACCGCTCCAATGCCCAGTCCCGTGTACTGGAGGAGATGCTGATCCGTGCCGGCATGCCCTACCGCATCTATGGTGGCCAGCGCTTCTACGACCGTCTGGAGATCAAGAACGCGCTGGCTTACCTGCGCCTGCTGGCAAACCGTGATGACGACACTGCCATGGAGCGCGTCATCAACGTGCCCACCCGTGGCATCGGCACCCGTACCATCGAAGCCATTCGTGAGCATGCCCGTGGTGAAAACGTCTCCATGTGGCGCGCCGCCAATGAAATCACCGAGCTGCGCACGCTGCCGGCCCGCGCCAACAACGCCCTCCAGGCATTTATCGACCTGATCAACCAGCTTGATTCCGGCACCCGCGAGGTGGAGCTGCACGAGCAGACCGAGCATGTGATCGAGCACTCGGGACTGATCCAGCATCACGAGAAGGAAAAGGGCGAGAAAGCCCAGTCTCGCATCGAAAACCTGGAAGAGCTAGTCACCGCTACCCGGCAGTTTGCCGGTCAGTGGCAGGAAGACAACGAAGAGGGTTTCAACTCACCGCTGGCTGCGTTCCTGGATCAGGCGGCACTGGATGCCGGCGAGACCCAGGCCGATGTGAACACCGACAGCGTGCAGCTGATGACGCTGCACTCGGCCAAGGGTCTGGAGTTCCCGCTGGTGTTCCTGGCGGGTATGGAAGAGGGCCTGTTTCCGCACAGCATGTCGGCGGAAGAGCCGGGCCGTCTCGAAGAAGAACGCCGCCTCTGCTACGTCGGCCTGACCCGTGCCATGCAGAAGCTTCATCTGACCTATGCCGAATCCCGCCGCCTGCACGGCAAGGAAACCTTCAACAGGGCATCCCGCTTCGTCAACGAAATTCCCGCTGAGCTGATCGAAGAGGTACGCCTCAACGCCAGTGTACGCCGCCCCTATGGCGCCCAGGCTGACAGCGGCAGCAGCCTGTTCGGTGGCGGCTCATCCCTGTCCAGCGCCGAAGTACCCAGCACCGATCTTAAGCTGGGGCAGGCGGTGATGCATCAGAAATTCGGCATGGGCATGGTCACCAACTTTGAAGGCAGCGGCCCCAAGGCACGGGTGCAGGTGAACTTTGAAGAGGTGGGCAGCAAATGGCTGGTGGTAGGCTTTGCCAACCTGCAGCCGGTCTGAATCCGGATGTCAGATTTAACCCAGCAGGCGGGGGAGCAGGGTCTCGCCCGCCTGCCACAGCAACCGTAGCGCCAGCAGGGTCACAACCACACGGAACAGGCGATTGAACCAGACCGATGATACCCGGTGCAGCAGGTTCAACCCGATCCAGGTGCCCAACATGCCGCTGAGCACCATCGCGACTATCAGTGGCAGCCAGTCGGCAAAGGAAAACCCCACCACCGAGAACACCACACCTTTGAGCAGGTGCTGACCGGTCATGGTGGTGGCGAAGGTCGCTACTGTCTGCATTTTGTCATGGCTGTGACGGTGTACAAAAGCCGCAACCAGCGGCCCGGTCGCACCGACAAACATGGAAAAGAAGGTCGTCAGGCCACCGGCCATCAGGGTTTTCAGCGGTGACAACGTCTTGGCTGCAGGCTTGGGCCCCCAGATCATCCACAGAATGAAGCCGCCTACGGCCAGCTGAATCAGTTCCAGCGGCAGCTGTACCACCACCAGTGACGCCAGCGCAGCACCGCAGGCAGCTCCTATCAGAAAGCGCCGACTCAATGGCCAGTCGATATGCTGACGCGTCATGACGGCGCGATTGGCATTAGACCCCAACTGGACAAGGCCATGCACTGGGATAAGTGCGGCAATGGGCACCAGCTGCGCCATGATCACCAACAGCAAGACACCCCCGCCAATACCCAGAGTGGCGGTCATGAGCGAGGTCAAACCCGCCATTGCCACCAGCAATAAAGCATCCAGTGGCAGCAGGTCGGCGGGAATCAAACTTAGTAGTTCGGGCATTAACCGTCCTGCATCGCCTGCAGGATCTGCTGTGCCCAGTTCAGGCTGTGGCGATAGGCCACTTCATAGAAGGGTCGGTCGAGACCGGTGTTGAGCTGGTCGAATTGGCCACGCTCATAGAATTCGATCTGTTTAAGCAACTCACCGTAGGAATGCTCCCGACTCAGCAGGGCGTCTTTCATCTCCTGCTGCAGTGGCACCTGGTCCATCAGATCATCCATGCTCATGTCGAGCAGGACATCCAACTGTGACAACAGGCCAACAATAAAGTGATTGATCGGCTCATCACGCCCCATCATCTCCGCCAGCAGCTCACAGAAGCGGCCTCGAATCAGCATGTTGCGGGTCAATTCATCCGGCTTGCTGCTGTCGCTGCTGGTCAGGAACAGCATCACCCAGCGCTTGATCTGGTCCACACCGAGCAGGGAAATGGCATGGGACAAAGAGCTGATTTCACGCTGCAGGTTGAAGGCCGCCGAGTTCACCACACGCAAAATACGGTAGGTGAGGGCAGGGTCATGCAGGGCTACCTGTTCGATCGACTGAGCCGTCGCGGCCGGCCGTTGCAGCTCTGCCAACAGTTGCAGCAGCACCACCTTGTTACCGGTGATCTTCTTGCCTTTCACCGGCTCCGGCTTGTTGAGGAAATACCCCATGTAGAGCGCGAAGCCCATCTCCAGACAGCGGCGAAATTCGTCCTGAGTCTCCACCTTATCCGCCAGCAACTCCAGCTGATAAGGACGCAAACGCTGCAGCAGCGCAGGAATGTTATCCATGCCCAGCAGCTGAATATCCAGCTTGAGCACATGCACAATATTGAGCAGAGGCTCGAACTTGGGATCACGCGGGTCATAGTCGGCCAGTGCCAGACGATAGCCCTGACGTGCCAGCCCTTTCACGCGGCTGATCAGCTCCGGGGTAATGTCGGAATGCCCCAGCAGCTCCAGCACAAAGCTCTCACGTGGCAACTCAGGCACATCATTATTGAGCAGGAAGCTGTCGGTCACTTTAAGGAAGCAGGGTACGGACCGGATGGCGCCTTTCTTGAAGATACTGGAGTAGGTACCCAGCAGGACACCCAGGGTGGCCTCCTCGTCCTTAAGCCCTTCAACAAAGCGGCCTTCAGAGTCACGGAACAGCAGCTCGAAGGCTACCACGTCCTGGCTTTTGGTATAGATGGGCTGACGCGCCATCAATACATCCAGCTGCGGCTCTTCTGCCATTAGTTTTGCACCGGTCGATGCCACTGATGTCTCCTTTTCAATGCGATGCGGACCCAAAACATTCGTTTGAGTATATCGGCTCTATCACAGGTCGAACAGTGCCTTGCTACCCCACCCGGTGAGCGGCATGATAAACGCCTACCCACTTAGCAGGAGCACGACGATGCGCTGTCATGAACTGGACTACGAGCTGATCGGCTCTGAAATGCAATTGGTCGAGGTGGAGCTGGACCCCAACGAGACCGTTATCGCCGAAGCCGGCGCCATGACCTACATGGAAGAAGACATCCAATTCGAGACACGCATGGGCGATGGCTCCAACCCGGATGAAGGTATTATGGGCAAGCTTTTTTCAGCCGGCAAACGGGTTTTCACCGGCGAGTCCATTTTTACCACACACTTTACCAATCAGGGCATTGGCAAGCGCCGCGTTGCTTTTGCAGCGCCTTATCCGGGCAATATCGTGCCGCTTAATATGGCTGAGCTGGGTGAACGCATCGTATGCCAGAAAGATGCCTTCCTCTGCGCCGCACTGGGTACCCGAGTCAGCATCACCTTCAACCGCCGTATCGGCGCCGGCTTTTTCGGCGGCGAAGGCTTTATCCTGCAAACCCTTGAAGGGGATGGCATGGCCTTTATTCAGGCCGGCGGTACCGTGATCAAAAAAGAGCTGAAGGGCGAAACCCTGCGCGTGGATACCGGTTGCCTGGTTGGTTTTACCGAAGGCGTCGAGTACGACATCCAGCGTGCAGGAGGCCTTAAATCAATGGTATTTGGTGGCGAAGGCCTGTTTTTGGCCACCCTGAAAGGTACCGGCACCGTCTGGTTACAGAGCCTGCCATTCTCACGCATGGCCGATCGCATACTGGCCCACGCACCCTCCAACGGCGGCAGTGACCAGGGCGAAGGGTCAGTCCTGGGCGGCATAGGTCGCATGATCGGTGGCGACCGCTAACCTCTCTGTACACTGGCCTCATCATCCCCTAATGTTTAAACGATATAACGGGAGATGATGAGGCTATGCCAAAGCCGTTCAAGAGGTTGCTGCAGGAGCGGCGACTCTCACTAAAAGTACTGGCAGCAATCCTGGTCTGCAGCAGCCTGGTAGCCTTGGCCGTGGCCAGCGTTCAACTCTACGCGCGTTACCTGTCTGATACTCAAGTGCTTGAAGAACGCCTGGCTGATGCCGAGGTGATGTTTCTGGACGACCTGAGAGAGTCACTCTGGCGCCTGGATGAACCACTCATAAAGCAAAACATTCGCTCCTTGACTCGCCTTCCCTTCATCAACAAAGCACAGCTTTTAACCTCGGAATTGAAGGTTTACTCGGCAGGCACAGACATCGAAAGTCCCTGGGTCAGCCAACGACGGTATGCAATCACCTATCACTTCGCCGGTCAGAAAGTGCCTCTGGGCGAGCTGGACATCTGGATTGATCAACGCTTTATTCTCGCCAACCTCAAACACCAGGCGTTGCAGACACTGGCTCTGCAAGCGGGCAAGACACTGATCGTATCCTTCCTCATACTCGCCATTCTGCACTTCTTCCTGTTTCGGCACCTGCGCACACTCTACCGCACCGCCATGACTCTCAGCACCGATGATCTGAACACCCCTTTCCAACTGAAGCGGCGCATTTCTCATCCCGATGAGCTGGGCAGTATGTGTGACGCGCTCGAAAACATGCGCCTGCGTATTCGCAGTGGTTTGGACGAAATCCACAACATGCAAAGCGAAATGCAGCGTGTGTTCATGGCCGCCAACAGCAGTCCCTCTGCCATCGCCATTTTCAACGCTGACAATGGCATACGGGTGTACAGCAATTCAGCCTATGAAAACTACTTTGAGGCTCGTAACCACCTGATGCAGCTGTTACACGTCATTGCACCCGATGAGCAGTTTCCTGAGTGGCTGGACAGACTAAAACACACCAGCCTTTGGAAAAATGAGCGTTTCTGGCCCGACAAAAAGCATCCACGCTGGCTCAGTACCCGCTGCCTGTTCTATCACACCGGCAGCGAAGAGCTGATTCTTGTCACCACCACGGATATCAGTGAGCTGCGCCTGGCGCGCGACCAGGCCCGTCACTTGCTGGAACATGACAGCCTGACGGGACTGCCCAATCTGCAGGTGGGCCTCAAGGAAGCCCGGGGCCTGCTGACAAAAGCCGGGAGCGAAGGCCTGCGCGTTGCGATGGTGACCTTTTCTCTGGAAGCCTATAAAGCGGTCAAGGAATCCTTTGGCAGCGAATTTGCCAACCAGTTGGTACAGGGCGTTTCCGAGCTGCTGGATACGTCATTGCCGGATGATGCCCAACTGGCACGCAGTGCGGATAATCAGTTTTTGTGTGTACAGGTATTGCACCAGGAAGGGAACGCTTATCTGTTACGTATGCTGGAACAGGTACGTGCCCTGCTGGCACAACCGATCCAGCTGCAGCGGCAGAACATCGACTGCGGCTTTTATGCCGGCGTGGCGCTTTATCCCCAGGATGGCGAGGATGTGGATACACTCTACCAGCGCGCTCTTTCTGCCTTACAGCAAGCCGAGAACCAGCGCGCTCGTATTCGACACTGCTTCTTTGACCCATCCATGGAAGGAGTCGCCTCACGCAAACTGAAGATTCAGAGTTTGCTCAACACCGGAACAGTGCTAGAAGAACTTGATCTGTACTATCAACCGCTCATCGATGCCACGAGCGGCCGCATTGTCAGCTTTGAAGCCCTGGCACGCTGGCACAATGCCGAGCTGGGCTATATTCCGCCTCCGGAATTTATCGCTGCAGCAGAGGACGGTGGACAGATTGTCGAACTGGGTGAGCTGATCATGCAGACCGCCTGCCTGCAACTGGCCAAATGGCGTCAATTGGTGCCTGAGCTCAAAATCAGCGTCAACATTTCGCCTCTACAGCTATTGGACCCGGCGTTCGAATCCATGGTCGCCAATGCGCTTCAGCTTGCGGGCTTATCCCCACAAGCTCTGAAGCTGGAAGTCACTGAGCAGTTGATGCTCCAGTCCAGTGATCAGGTATTACACAAACTGAACAGCCTGCAGTCACAGGGTATCCAACTGGCCATCGATGATTTTGGCAGTGGCTACGCTTCATTAAACTATCTCAGCAGCTATCCTTTTGAATTACTGAAAATCGACCAGTCTTTCATCATGGATATTATGCGGGAAGAACGCTTACTGACCCTGACGCGAACCATTACCGAACTGGCACACTCATTAGGTTTAAAAGTTGTTGCTGAAGGCGTGGAGACAGCCGAAATTGCCAGCCTGCTGCAAACGCTGGAGTGCGACCTGATGCAAGGCTACCTGTTCAGCCGCCCATTGCCGGTTGCCGAGGTTAGCAGCCTGTTAGAAAAAGGTGTCCCATGGCCTCCAAACGCCTGACAGTCCTGCTGCTGGCACTGACCCTTTGCTGGGCAAGCAATATCCAGGCTCAAATGCTAAGCATCCACTACCGACAAAGCGAGAGTACCAATGACGCTCGAGACAGCTATTTTCTAACCCTTCTGAACATGGCACTGGAAGAAACGCGTCATGATTACGGCTCCTTTGAGCTGATCAGGTCCGAAACCGGCACCTCCCATCAACGTGCTTTCGAGCTGGTCAGCTCGGGGCAGGGTCTGGACATTTTCTGGGGCATGAGCAGCATTCGTCGCGAGCACCTGGCGCATCCGGTGCCATTTCCACTCATGCGAGGATTATTGGCCGTTCGTGTCCCCCTGGTGCCAAAAAACAAAACGCAGATATTCAATGACATCGACAGCGTCAAAGCGCTCA
This sequence comes from Marinobacterium sp. NO-S09, assembly GCF_059179545.1. Taxonomy (NCBI): domain Bacteria; kingdom Pseudomonadati; phylum Pseudomonadota; class Gammaproteobacteria; order Oceanospirillales; family Oceanospirillaceae; genus Marinobacterium; species Marinobacterium sp. NO-S09. Next base: position 266,782 of record NZ_CP168954.1, read on the forward strand.
GTGCATTGACCGCTGTACAAGGAGCCGGTTGGCCGGATACCCGAATCCTGCGACACAATGGTCTGCCCGTGCTGACATCAAGCCGGTATGAAAGTCTGTTCGACATGTTGCGAAGAGGACGCGCCGATTATTTCCCACGCAGCGTGATGGAAGTCTGGGACGAGCTGAACAGCCCATTGGGGCAGGATCTCAGTATCAGCTCAAAACTCCTGCTGGTCTACAAGGGGCCGATCTACTTCTTTGTCCACAAGGAAAATCATGCCTTGGCCGAGCGTTTACAGGTGGGGTTGGAGCGCTTATGGAGAAGTGGCCGTTTTAACAGCCTGTTTTTTTCCCGGCCTGAAATCAGGAAGGCCCTGTCCCTGATCAATAACCGTGGGTATCAGGTAATTCGCCTGTCCGCCCCCTGGCGACTGCCATCACTGGACAAAGTCCAGGATGCATACTGGCTGCCGTTGCCGGCACAGGCACGTGAACAGCGCAGGTAGCCTGTACATCGAGCAGGCTACCTGACCAGACCACATTACATGTTGTGCTGTTTGAACGCCTGCATCAGCTCAACCGGCTTCTGCTTTTTATTGTCGCTGCGCAGCACGTACACCAGCGTCTCGCCTTTGGGACCCGCGCCGATCTGGGTAAAACGCAGCGGTGCTTCACCCGTGGCACGGACAGCTTCCATGTCGGCCAGGCTATCGAAAATGTAGATGCGGCCCTCCATGCGCATTTCGCCATAGAACCCTTCCGCCGGCTTCAGGTTACCGTGGTACAGGTTGTAGCCGGCAATCTTGTCGTAGGTTTTCTTTTTGTCTGCGCCGGTGACACCGAATACCAGGGTCTCGCCCTTGGGGCCAGCACCGATAAAGGTCTGGCGGAAGGAGGTTTCACCCACTTCCAGGTACTGTTTGTAGGTGGCCAGATCATCGAACACATGTACTCGGCCATCGTGGTGAACTTCGTACAGGTCTTCGTTGTTCAGATCCATCTGCGCAGCGGACTGTTCGGTTTTGGTACCGGTGGTGCAGGCAGTGATTGCAGCGACAAGGCCGCCCAGAATGGCTGTTTTGAGTACTCGCATCAAAATCTCCCAGAAAAAGTCAGGCAATAGGCAAACCCTGAGCCTAACGTCGGAGTATTTCGATTATTTTACAGCCGGCAGATCAATCCCGGGCATCAGGCGTTAGAGCACAGTAAAAACGCTTTTCAACGGGAGAGGTAACAAATCGAGCCCATGGATATGGGATAAATGAAGTGGCGGAACGGACGGGACTCGAACCCGCGACCCCCTGCGTGACAGGCAGGTATTCTAACCAACTGAACTACCGCTCCGCATCAGGATGGCTCCTCGAGCTGGACTCGAACCAGCGACCAATAGATTAACAGTCTACTGCTCTACCAACTGAGCTATCGAGGAATACCCTGTAAATGGTGCCGGCACCAAGAGTCGAACTCGGGACCTACTGATTACAAGTCAGTTGCTCTACCAACTGAGCTATACCGGCACTTTAACTGAATGACCCAAGAGCCAATCCAATCGCGCAAAGCATCTTCACATAAAAATGGCGCGCCTGGAGGGATTCGAACCCCCGACCAACAGGATCGGAACCTGCTACTCTATCCAGCTGAGCTACAGGCGCCAATGGAAGTGTTTGCGGGCAGCAATGTTACCTGTTCGGCAGCGCTTTGCAAGTTCTCCGTAATAGTCTTGTCATTGCTTATTCAAGGGCCCTGCCGCACTGGCCAGGCTAACCTGAGGTGCTACTCTGGTTGTGATCTGCCCCTGGAGTTGATCCCGACGAAAAAGGCGCAGGCTCGGTCATGCTGGCAAAATCCAGGCTATACATGCCCCGTTCGGAGCTGCATAACGCCATAAATAGAAGCTTTTGCAGCCGGCAATCGACAGAAAGATCGAATGCTGTTTTAGCGCAATTTCCGTACGGGCATTTTTGCCGGTATAATCCCCGATCAGATTTTGAGAGCGCAGTCATGTCTGCATCAGGTCCCAGCCACAGGCACTCCAAGGCCTTCAGCCAGGCATCACTGCTCCGACAACTTACTCAAGTGATGAGGTCGTGACTGTGAAAAAATTTGCTGCCAAAGCTGCATCCGCACTCTGTGCATTCGGTCTGGGTATGGCGCTGACTGCGTCCGTTCAGGCAGCTACCGATGAAGCCATTATCGAACGCATCAAACCGGCAGGTTCTGTATGTGTTCAGGGCGACGACAGCTGTGGTGGCGCTGCTGCAGCGGCTCCGGCATCTTCCGGCGGTGCTCGCTCCGGTGAAGAGATCTACACTGGCAAGTGTGCTGCCTGCCACGCCAGCGGCGTTCTGGGTGCACCGAAGTTCGGCACCAACGAAATGCAGCTGCGTCTGGACGAGAAAGGCATGGAGACTCTGCTGTCTCACGCCATCAACGGTTTCAACGCAATGCCGCCGCGCGGCACCTGCGCTGACTGTTCTGACGACGAAATCCAGGCCGCTATCGATCATATGCTGCAGTAATATGATGATCGCCTGAACCCAAAAAGGGCTGCTTCGGCAGCCCTTTTTGTTATGTGCCGGTCACGGATCGACCGGCTTTTCATTCAAGGAGAGAACAATGCTCAAATATCCTGCCCTGATACTGGCTGGCCTGGTGGCTGTGCCTGCCCAGGCTGACGCGGAACTGACTCTCATGCACGGCATGGAGATCGGCGACCAGCTCAGCCAACCGGAAGACCTTGCCAACTGGCTGGTCAGTGAAAAATTCGATGGTGTACGCGCCTACTGGAACGGTCAGCAACTCCTGACCCGCAGCGGTTACCCCATTCATACGCCACCCGGCTTTACAGATGGCTGGCCAGGCCAGCATCTTGAAGGCGAATTGTGGATCGGATATGGCCAATTTTTCCGGCTGTCCGGACTGGTTCAGCGTTACGATACCCAACCCGATGACTGGCAAGACGTACGCTTTATGGTGTTTGATCTGCCCCAGTGGCCCGACACCTTCGCCGGCCGTCAGCAGCGTTTGCAACAGTTGCTAAAGAGTCATCCCGTCCCGCTCAACCTGAAGCTTGTCCCGCAATACTCGGGCCTTGATGAAGCTGCCTTGCAGGCTCGGTTACAGCAGGTTCTGGCCAAAGGCGGTGAAGGACTGATGCTGCACCGTGCCAACGCACTCTATCAGTTGCAGCGTACGGCCGACATTCGCAAGCTGAAACCCTTTCAGGATGCCGATGCCAAAGTGCTGGCGCATCTGCCGGGCAAGGGTAAATATACCGGTATGCTGGGTTCAGTTCAGGTCGAGCTGGAGGATGGCACCCGGTTGAAAATCGGTTCCGGCTTCAGCGATGCCGAACGCGCCGACCCACCACCTATCGGAAGTACCATCACCTTCAGATATAACGGCCTGACCCGTCATGGCAAGCCTCGCTTTGCCCGCTTTCTTCGAATAAGGCCAGACTAGGAGAGTTGTGAACAAGTCTATAGCGACTCAGCCTGGCCCTTAAGCCTGAGATGCCATTGACTTATTCATAGCCTCTCTGGATCAAGACAGCAGTCATCGGCATGTTGGAACTATGGTATAAAACAGGCCTCTCGAGTAGGATCAACCTGATAATGACTACTCCAAGCGTACCGGCCATGATGACACGCCTCCTGCTGCACCCGACGGTCACTCTGCTCTGTTGTCTTGGGCTGATGTTGTCCTCACTGCCGGCATCAGCCAAGACACTGGTGCTGGCCCAGATCAGTGACCGCCCCAAGAAAGACTTCCGCCAACTAAGACCCATGGCCGACCACATTCAGCCCTTGCTGGCGCACTTGGGTTACGACCGAGCCGATGTAGAGCTTTTCCCGGATATGGAATCCCTCATGTCTGCCATCCGCCAGGGCCGGGTGCACTGGGTGTCGGAGACTGCTCTGACCTCCGCCAAACTGGTCCAGGCCGGGTTGGCCAGCCCGGTAGCGCTGAAGTGGAAACGTGGTCAGGAAGAATATCGCAGCCTGATTTATGTGCGTAAGAACAGCCCGGTAGAAACCCTGGCGGATTTGCAGGGACAGCGTGTTGCCTTTGAACACCCGAACTCGTTCAGCAGTTATTACCTGCCCGCCTTTGTAATGAAGGAGGCTGGCTTGAACCTGCAACAGCTGGATACCCCCACCAGTAGCGTCGCACCGGACAAGGTTGGCTATATTTTCAGCCGAAATGAACGTAACAATCTGCTCTGGGTACACAAATCGATCGTCACCGCCGGCAGCCTCAACGACGGCGACTGGCAGCACCCACAGCGTTTGCCTGAAGGCCCTAAACAGGCCATGCGCATCATCCATCGCTCTGCGGCTTATCCAAGGGCTTTTGAACTGGCAACTTCAGCACTTTCGCGTGAAGAGCGCCAGGCTCTCAAGGAGGCGCTGCTATCGCTGAACCCTGAGGAGCACGCAAACCTGCTGGCACGCTATGAACAGACCGAACGCCTGACGCCAGTCACTCAGGAACACACAACGCTATTACAACAGCTGGACCTGAGCATCCTGCCATGAAAGTACGCATATTGACGTCGTTGGCTAACCGGCTGACGCTGGGGTTTACCCTGCTGGCCTGCATTCTGGTCGCAATCATGCTGGTGACTCTGCACCACAGCCTGAACCGTTTTACAGAAGACACCATTCAGCAGGGTAAACAGCAGTTGGCAGAAGCCCTGCGGGCGCAATTGGAACAAGACGCCCAGCTCCTGTCCCGAACCCTGAGCTCTCATCTAAGCATCCCTCTCTATCATCTGGATCTCAGTGCTATCGAAAAACAGCTGTCGCTGGTCCGCCAGCACCGCAGCCTTGAGTATGCTTACCTGTTCAGCCGTGAAGGCCGGTTAATCCACGACGGCAGCGAGACCATCCCCGAGTTTGGCCTCGCCATGAAGTCACTCACTCCACTGTCACCTGAGTCCGACCTGCACTACGCCTGGCACGGTCAAACCCTGCATCTGCTGCAGCCGGTGATGACCTCCAGCCAACGCTCTGGCTACCTGGCACTGGGTGTGGACTTCACCCGAGCACTGACCGCGCTGGACCGTCATGGCGAAGTGATCGGTGCCAGCGCGGAAGCCACCTCAGAAAACACCTTCAATGAGCTGTTTCTGATCGCCTTGCTGGTTCTGGCCGTGACAATCTGGTTCATGTACCGCTTCTGTCGTCACCAGTTTGCACCGCTGCAGGAACTGACACAGAAGAGCATCGCCTTTGGTGAGGGTGACCGCAGTGTCCGCTTTGGTGTGGCCCAGTCCGGCGAATTGGGCCTGCTTGGCAATGCACTGGAGCGGATGCGCCTGAGCCTGGAACAAAGCCACCACCAAACCACCCAGCTTGCCTATCTGGATAACCTGACCCAGCTGCCCAACCGGCACTGGTTCCAGCAGTCACTTGAACGCCTGCTGGAGCTTAGCCGCCAGAATCAGCAGCGCATGGGTGTTGTCTTTATTGACCTGGACCACTTCAAGGAGGTCAACGATACAGCGGGCCACGACATGGGCGACCTGCTGCTGTTCGAGGCGGCCGCACGTCTGCGCAACCTGCTGATAGAGATGGATATTTTCGCCCCCGACACAGAGGAGCCACTGCTGGCACGCCTGGGTGGCGACGAATTCGTAACGCTGTACCCGGACCTCCAGCATACCGAGCAGCTATCGGAGCTCGCACGACGTATTGCTCAGACACTGGATGAGCCTTTCCTGATCGATGGCCGTTACTTCAACATTTCCAGCAGCATCGGCATCACTATCTATCCGGACGACGGTAACAGCAGCAGCGAGATTCTCAAGCATGCCGACATTGCCATGTATGCGGCCAAGCAGAGCGGGCGTAATCAGTACGCCTTCTTCTCCATGCAAATGAATCACCAGCTGCAGCAACGTATCGAAACCATTCAGGGGGTGCGCACCGCACTGGACCAGGGCCATTTCCACCTGGAATACCAGCCGGTGGTCGACTTGAGCACCAACCGCATCCGTGCCGCCGAAGCCCTGCTGCGATGGAATCACCCCGAACGGGGCATGATCCCGCCCGGGCTATTTATTCCCGTAATAGAAGACTCCGATCTGATCGAGCCCGTCACCCAATGGGTGGCCCAGCAGGCCGTACGTGACCTGCTGACCCTGCAGGCACTGAAGCCGGGGTTTGCCATTTCGATCAATATCTCCGGCGCAGCACTGCATCAGGAAAGTACGCGCGACTTCCTAACCGACCTGAAACAGCGTGAGCAGGTGCCGGACTACTGCCTGAGCATAGAGCTGACCGAGACCAGCATGATTCGCCATCTGGATGATTGCCGCCAGACACTCAAGCAGTGGAAGGATGCCGGCATGAATATCTGGATTGATGATTTTGGTACCGGGTATTCCTCGCTGAGTTACCTGCACCAGCTACCCATTGACGGCCTCAAGATAGATCGCAGTTTTACCCGTGACCTCAAGCCGGACAGCAGTAATTCACTGGTCGCAACCGTACTGACACTGGCCGAGTCCATGCAGCTGCAGGTGGTTGCCGAAGGCATCGAAACGGACTCCCAGCTGGAATGTTACCGCCGCCTCGGCAGCCGTTATGGCCAGGGGTTCGGCCTTTACCGCCCCATGCCCTATAACGACTTGAAAGCCCTATTGGAAACAACCGATGAAGTACACACTGCCACTTCTTAGCCTGTGTCTGCCCATGCTGGCACAGGCCATGGACCTGGAGCTCAAGACGGACCTGGAGTACAACCGCTCCCCATCCAGCAACACCATCAAGTACAACGATGGCGAGTTCGACGAGCGCGATTATCGGCGCAAGGAAAAATACGAAAGCAAAACCCTGTTCCTGCTGAACCAGCCGGTCAATGAACGTCTGGAGTGGCAAGCCCGACTGGGCATGCAATATGAGCGAACCCGCGATACCAAAAAGGAGTACCGCGAGGATGACTCACTGAAAAAAGACAAAAGCCGGACCGAATGGCAGAACACCCCGATTATCGGTCTGGGCTTTGACTGGGAAATTGGCCGCGCACTGGGGGGCTATCATTGGCGGATACAGGGCTATCATGACCGCCTGTTCGATATTGAATACAAGGCCACCAGTCTGGCAGAAGATGCCAAACCCAGAGCTGGCCGCGGCGCCGGTTACGAAACACGCCTGCGCTTGCAGGGCGAATACATGACGCCTGTCAGCAGCCTGTTTGTAACGCCCCGGCTGGAGGTAAAGCACGAGCGCTACCAGCAATGGTATGACTCGGCCCGTGCACGTGAAGAGGATGCCGAGCAGGAGCTGCAGTACGAAGCCAGTCTCTGGCTCAACTGGATTCCGCCGGTGGATGGCTGGGAAGTGACTTTCGGTCCCACCTGGCAACGGGAAAACAAGGCGGAACGTGACAGCGACACTCACCGCTGGGAATGGGAAGATGAGGAGCGCTGTCAGGCACGCGTGCAGCTGGAATACGAAACACCGATGCCGGGGTTCGAGTTTGAATTCAAGGTGGAGCGCGATCTGAACGGCCCCGATGAGGACAAGATGAAGTATGAAGTGGGGTTAAGCTACGAGTTCTAACACAGGCTAATGAAAAACTATCTGCGTTACCGAGGACATCGTTAAAAACAGGCTCAAAATGCTCATTTAGTTCACTAAACTGCGCTTTCTCGCCTGTTTTTGCCTTGCCTCGGCGGCCTCGATAACGTTTTTCAAATAGCCTGATTACTCAAAGGCGGACTTCAATCCCGCGTTCGCGCATGTACTCTTTCGCCTGCGGAATGCTGTACTCGTTGAAGTGGAAGATCGATGCCGCCAGCACCGCATCCGCCTTGCCTTCGATACAGCCTTCCACCAGATGGTCCAGATTCCCCACACCTCCGGAGGCGATCACCGGCACATGTACGGCTTCGCTGATGGCGCGGGTGACGCCGATATCATAGCCGCTCTTGACGCCATCCTGATCCATGGAGGTCAGCAAAATCTCGCCGGCACCCAGCTCAACCATTTTCTTCGCCCACTCAACCGCATCCAGATCGGTCGGCTTGCGGCCACCATGGGTGAAGATCTCCCACTTGTCCGGCTCGCCCGGCTGGCTGACCTTCTTGGCATCGATCGCCACAACGATACATTGGCTACCAAATCTTTCCGCTGCTTCGCGTACGAAGTCAGGATTTTTCACCGCCGCGCTGTTGATCGATACCTTATCGGCACCGGCATTGAGCATGGTGCGGATGTCTTCACAGGTACGGATACCGCCACCAACGGTCAGCGGGATAAACACCTGTGACGCCATCTTCTCCACGGTATGTACCATGGTGTCGCGGCCTTCGTGGGTCGCGGTAATATCGAGGAAGGTGATCTCGTCGGCACCCTGCTCATCGTAGCGCTTGGCCACTTCCACCGGGTCGCCGGCATCACGGATATCGAGGAATTTCACCCCTTTCACCACTCGGCCGTTTTCCACGTCGAGGCAGGGAATAATGCGTTTTGCCAGTGCCATATCCGGTCCTCTTACTTGGCGGTCAGCTCGTCGCTCAGGGTCTGAGCTTCGGCCACATCCAGCGTACCTTCATAGATGGCACGGCCGGTTATGGCGCCCAGAATGCCCTGATCCGCCACTTCAGCCAGCGCCTTGATATCGTCGATGTTGGTGACGCCCCCAGATGCGATCACCGGGATGCCCGCTTCACGGGCCAGCTCAACCGTGGCATCCACGTTCACACCCTGCATCATGCCGTCACGGCTGATATCGGTATAGACAATGGCGCTGACGCCATCGTTCTTGAAGCGCTTGGCCAGATCCACCGCTTTAACGTCGGTGATTTCAGCCCAGCCATCAATCGCCACGTAACCGTCCTGAGCGTCCAGACCCACAATGATGTGGCCCGGGAACTGCTTGCACATCTCGGTCACGAAGTCCGGCTCTTTCACCGCCTTGGTACCGATGATGACGAACTCAACACCTGCATCCAGGTAAGCCTGGATGATTTCGGCAGAGCGAATGCCGCCACCAATCTGAATCGGGAGATCCGGATAGGCTTCGGCGATCTTTTTAACGATCTCGCCGTTAACCGGCTCGCCGGCAAAGGCACCGTTGAGGTCAACCAGATGCAGACGACGGCAACCGGCCTCGACCCATTTGGCGGCCATCTCAACCGGGTTATCGGAGAATACAGTGGAGTCATCCATGCGGCCCTGACGCAGGCGTACACAGGCACCATCTTTGAGGTCAATCGCGGGAATAATCAGCATAAGGGTTGAATCCGGAATCAGTCTCTAAAAGTTGTCGGGCGAATGTTTAGCTCAAGGCTGGCCATTCCAGTTAAGGAAATTCTGCAGCAGTTGCAGGCCTACCTTTTGGCTTTTCTCCGGGTGGAACTGCACCGCAAAGACGTTATCGCGAGCGATGGCCACGTCGAAGTCCACACCATAGTTGCAAGTCGCGGCGACCAGGTCGTTCTGCTGCGATTTCACGTAATAGCTATGCACGAAGTAGAAACGGCTGCCGTCTTCGATATTGGCCCAGAGCGGATGATCCTGCGTCTGGTATACCTGGTTCCAGCCCATATGGGGCACTTTCAAACGCTCGCCATCGGTATCCTTGAGGTCATCGCCAAAGAAATTGACTCGCCCTTCAAATTCACCCAGACAATCGACGCCGTTGTTCTCCTCGGAGAACTGCATCAGTGCCTGGTAGCCAACACAGATACCCAGAAAAGGCTTGCCGGAGGCGATCGCCTCGCGCACCTCAGCATCCACGCCCAGACGTCGGATTTCAGCCATGCAATCACGAATGGCGCCAACACCAGGCAGCAACACGCGGTCAGCTGTGCGCACCTGTTCAGGGTCAGCCGTCACACGGACTTCTACACCGGGCTGCACATGCTCCAGCGCCTTGGCAACGGAGTGCAGGTTGCCCATACCATAGTCAATTACTGCAATACTGCTCATCGCTTAGAGACACCCTTTGGTAGACGGCATCATGCCCTTGCCACGCGGATCGACTTCCAGCGCCATGCGCAGTGCGCGGCCAAAGGCCTTGAAGATGGTTTCCGCCTGGTGATGGGTATTTTTGCCCTTCAGGTTATCGATGTGCAGGGTCACCATGGCGTGGTTGACGAAGCCATGGAAAAACTCGGAGAACAGATCCACATCGAAGCTGCCGACGCGGCCACGGGTGAACTCCACATCCATTTCCAGGCCCGGACGGCCGGAGAAGTCGATAACAACACGGGACAGGGCTTCATCCAGCGGCACGAAGGCGTGGCCGTAACGGAAGATGCCTTTCTTGTCGCCTACGGCCTGCTTGAACGCCTGACCCAGCGTGATGCCGATGTCTTCAACCGTGTGGTGGTCATCTATATGCAGGTCGCCGATCGCGCTGATCTCCAGATCGATCAGGCCATGTCGGGCAATCTGATCCAGCATGTGATCAAGAAAGGGGACACCAGTATCCACGTCCAGCTGTCCGGTGCCATCAAGGTTAACCGCTACGGTAATCTGCGTTTCCAACGTATTGCGGGTTACCTGGGCTTTGCGCTCGGCCATTTTTCTCTCCGCCTGGGGTTTCCGAAAGCGCTCATTATACATCCAACGGCACCGTAACGGCAGGCTCATCCACCCATGCCAATCGGCAAGTCAGATCCGCTATACTGCCGGTGTCTAATGTGCAGGGAAACAACGGGACCTCGTCATGAAAGCATTCAAGTGGATTTTTGGCCTGCTACTGGGGCTGGTAGTACTGGTAGGCGTCGCATTGACGGTGCTGGCAATGGTGATCGACCCCAATGACTATAAGGATGATATCCGCCAGACGGCGCTGGATAACGCCGGTGTCGAGCTGGAGCTGGATGGTGATATCGGCTGGTCTTTTTTCCCCTGGCTGGCGCTGGAACTGAACGCCGTTGGCGTGGGTTACCCAGAACAGCCTCAGGTCGGACGCCTGCAGCGCGTTGAAGTCTCCGTCAGTATTCCCGCACTGCTGCGACAGGAACTGCAGATGAACCGCCTGCTGGTGGATGGTCTCAGCCTGAACCTGGTACAGAAGGCCGATGGCAGCAATAACTGGCAGCCGGCGGCACCCAGCAGTGCTGAACCAGCCAGTGAGAGCGCATCCGACACCTCGACTGGCAGTTCGACCGAACCCACCCCGCTGGCCCTGAACATCGAAGCCATTGAAGTACGCAATTCGGCCTTGAGTTTCACCGATGAAGGCAGCGGCACCCGTTCTGAACTTGCCGAACTCAACCTGACCACCGGTCGCATCAGCACCGAACAGGCCATTCCACTGGAGTTGTCATTTGCCCTGCGCCAGTTTGCCAGTGATCAGTTGCAGCTGAGCTCTCAGGTCGAGCTGGATACCGATGTTCTGCTGAACCTGACCCGTCAGCATTACCAGCTCTCCGACCTCAGCACCCGCTTTCAGCTGCTGCAGGGCGCAAGCCTGCCTGCCGAGCTGCAAGCAGCTTTGGCGGCCAGTAAGCTGGACATTCGCCTCAATGAACAACATCTGGCCATCCACGACCTGCAAATCAAGTCGGACCCGGTCCAGGTCGATGGCGAACTCAATGTGGAAAACTTCAGCCAGCCGCAGATTACCGGTCAGATCAGCAGCAACAGTATCAATCTTAAGCAGCTACTGGAAAAACTGGGCCAGGCAGCGCCCGAAACCGCCAACGACAAGGCACTGACCAACCTGTCTTTCAGCGCCAGCATTAACGGCACCGCCGACGCTATCAGTCTCAAGCCACTGACGCTCAAGCTCGATGACACTCAACTGGACGGCGAAGCCAGCCTGGCGCTGACGACCCAGGCCATTGGGCTCAAGTTGAAAGGCAACGACCTGAACGTCGATCATTACCTGCCACCCAAGGCAACCGCTGACAATACTCCGAAGCAAAGCGAAGAGGACACCCCGGCCACCAGGACACCCCAGGAGTGGCCCAAGGATGAGATCGTGCCGCTGGAGCCCCTGCGCGCGCTGAACCTGAATGCCGTCCTGGATATGGACAGCCTCACCATCAATGGTATCGAACTGGGCCAGCCGGGACTGAGCCTGAGTGCCGATGCCGGCCTGATCCAGCTGACCCGTTTCAACGCTAAGGTATTTTCGGGGCAGGCCAAGGCCAGTGCCCGTATCGATGCCCGTAAGGCACCACTGAAAGTAAGCGTCAACAAACAGCTGACCAACCTGGAGATGGGCGAAGCTCTGCAAACCCTGGCCAATAACGACACCCTGGCCGGCAAGTTCAGCGCCAGCACCGATCTGAGCATGAGCGGCCAATCCATCCACGCCTGGGTGAACTCCCTCAATGGCAACGCTCGTATTCAAATGGCAGAAGGTGTGATTAACGGTATCGATGCGGCCCAGTCCCTGTGTCAGGGCATCAATAATGTATCCGCCTTCTGGGTGGATGCCGAACAGGTGGACAAATCCACGCCCTTCGCCGATATGAGCGCCAGCTTCGCTATCCGCAACGGCGTGGTCAGCAACCAGGACCTGAGCGCAAAGCTGGATGCCATCAGTGTCGCCGGCAAGGGCAGTATCAACCTGCCGCAGCAGACGCTGAATTATCGCGTCGGGGCGACCGTGGAGAACAATCTGTTCAACGAGAGCTGCTCGGTAAACAACCGTCTGGAAGGGCTGGAAGTTCCCGTTGACTGTAAAGGCAGCTTCTACGATGAGCCCGCCAAACTCTGCCGTCTGGATACCCGTTTCATCACCGATATCCTCAAGGCCGAAGCCAAACGCAAGGTAGAAGAAAAAGTGAACGAAAAACTGGAAGAGAAACTCAAGGATAAGCTGGGCGAAGAGGGCGCAGGCAAGCTGCTGAAGGGGCTTTTCGGACAATGACACCTGATCAGTTTCACACTGCCGTGCTGGAATGGTTTGACCGGCATGGCCGCCATGATTTGCCCTGGCAGGCGGAAAAAACCGCCTATTTCACCTGGATCTCCGAGATCATGCTGCAGCAGACCCAGGTGAAAACCGTTATCCCCTATTTCGAACGTTTCATCGAACGCTTTCCCACGGTGCACGACCTGGCCGATGCCGAGCAGGACGAAGTGCTGCACCTCTGGACCGGGCTGGGCTATTACGCCCGTGCACGTAACCTGCACAAGACCGCCCGCATCGTCAGCCGCGAGCTCGGCGGCGAGTTCCCGACAACAGTAGACGACATGGAAGCCTTGCCCGGTATAGGCCGCTCCACTGCCGGTGCCATCGTTTCCATCTCCACCGGCAACCGCGCCGCCATTCTGGATGGCAACGTCAAGCGAGTGCTGGCGCGTTTCTACGCCATCGAAGGCTGGCCCGGCTCGCCTGCCGTGATGAAAGAGCTGTGGGGCTACGCCGAACGCAACACTCCGCACCAGCGCGTGGGCGACTACACCCAGGCGATGATGGACCTGGGCGCAACCCTCTGCACCCGCAGCAAGCCCAGCTGCCTGCTGTGCCCACTGCAGTCGCATTGTGAAGCCAAAGCACTGAGCCTGACCGACAAGTTGCCGTCACCACGGCCGAAGAAAACCCTGCCGGTCAAGCAGACGCTCATGCTGATGATCCGCAACGACGCCGGTGAAGTACTGCTGCACCAACGACCACCCAGCGGCATCTGGGGCGGGCTCTGGAGCCTGCCGGAAGTAGCTGACTTGCGCGATGCGCCGGCGACACTGGGGGTCGAGCTGGAGCCTGATGCCACTGAAGTGCTGGAGCCGCTGCGCCACACCTTCAGTCACTACCATCTGGACATCACCCCGGCCAGAGTGACGCTGAAAAGCCCTACAAACTCTGTCATGGAAGGCGCGCCGGCACTCTGGTATAACGTGGACCAACCCGCAAATATTGGTCTGGCAGCCCCGGTCAAGCGACTGCTTGAGCGCTACGCCAGCTGACACCGGAGATCGACATGACACGCACCGTTTTCTGCCGCAAATACAAACAGGAACTGGAAGGCCTGGAGCGTCCGCCGTACCCCGGCGAACTGGGCCAGAGCATTTTCGACAATGTATCCAAAAAAGCCTGGCAGGAGTGGACCGACCACCAGACCATGCTGATCAATGAAAAGCACCTGAGCCTGATGGACCCGGAAAGCCGCAAGTACCTGCAGCAGGAGATGGAGAAGTTCCTGTCGGGCGAAGAGTACGACAAGGCTGACGGTTACGTACCGCCGGAAAAATAATTTCAAATTATTGCTTGACCGTTCAGGGGGTTTCCGGTTTAATACGCCCCCGTTGCCCGGATAGCTCAGTCGGTAGAGCAGGGGATTGAAAATCCCCGTGTCGGTGGTTCGATTCCGCCTCCGGGCACCAAAATTTCACAAAAGAGCCTCGCGTAAGCGGGGCTTTTTTGTTTCTGCCTTTTGGAACCACCAACCCAGTGCTTCGATCATGCACATCTTCCAGGAGGGATTGAAAATCCCCGTCTCGGTGACCGAAGGTGGCCCCGTTCGATTCCACCCCCGGGCACCAAAATTTCACAAAAGAGCCTCGCGTAAGCGGGGCTTTTTTGTTTCTGCCTTTTGGAACCGCCAACCCTGTGCCTGTACCATGCACAGCTTCCAGAAGGGATTGAAGATCCCCATATCGGTAACCGAAGGCGGCCCCGTTCGATTTCACCCCCGGACACCAAAATTTCACAAGAGCCTCGCGTAAGCGGGGCTTTTTTGTTTCTGCGCCACCTGCCCAACCCAAACGCCCTTTACACCTGACATCTTCGCAACAGCAATAAAGCGATCATTAGAATAGAAACCGTAACTGGTGCAAAATACATACACTTTATTTTGTATAAATGTCACACACTATATAGAATACACGTACAAATAAGCCCGCGCTTTTCCATAATGCACTAATATAAGGCAAAAGCGCGCAACACCCTTTTCGTTTCAAGCCCTTAACCATGCGCGGGGACCTGTGATGCGACACCTGCTCAGCTGCTTCAGCTTCATCATCTCCCTCTGTGCATTACAGGCCATCGCGCAGCCATCTCAGGAGCGCCCATACCGTTTTGCTCCCATTCCCATGGCCAGTGAGGCGCAGATGACACGCAACTACCTGCCTTTTTTGAGCTATCTGGAACAGGAGACAGGTGAAACCTTTGAATTGAGCTATTTCGCCAGCTATCAGGGTTTGCTGGACACATTCACGGCAGGCGAAATCGATCTGGCCTATCTGGGGCCGCTACCCTATGTGGTTTTACGCCAGCAAAGCGATGCGGTAGAGCCCCTGGTCCAGCTGTTGGACCAACAGGGCAATAGCCAATACACCTGCGCCATCGTCAAGTTTCTTGGCCCACCGGAACACCACAACTCATCCCGCAAGGTTGCCCTGACGCAGCCCCTTTCTACCTGCGGTTATCTGGCCATGGAGACCTATTTCAGCCGCCTTGGCAAAAGCCTGGAAGATACCGATATCCAATACTCTTTTACCGGCAGCCATGAGCAAGTTGCGCTGAAAGTGATTCTGGGACAGTTTGACCTGGGCAGCATGAAAACCCGGATTGCCCAACGCTATCAACATTTGGGATTACGCGTGATCGATCAAACCGCGCCGGTACCCGGTTTCCTGCTGGTCGCCAACCGCCACACGCTTCCGGCCGAGACAGCGGACAGGATTCGCAGCCGTTTGCTGGCACTGCAACCCTTAAGCAGCGAAACAGATCGCCGCACCGTCCAGAGCTGGAGTCACAACCTGCGTTACGGCGCTACGCCTGTTGAACTGTCGCCTTACGAATCCATCGCAGCACAGTGGCAGCAGATCAGGACTGATCTGCTGAGCGAGGTGCACACGCATGATTAAACACCTTGCCGCACTCTCCATAGGTGGCTTTATTCTGGCCAGCGTACTGGGGCTTGCCGTAACTGAAATGCTGCTGGAAGACGAACAGGCTGAACAACTCGAGGTTCGTCTCAGCAATGAACATGTCGCCTACACAGCCACGCTGAGAGCCCAGGAGCGCCTGGCGAATACCCTGTTTGCAGAACACATCAATCAGCCATCAGTAACCTCATTGATACGCAGGGTGACGGAATCAAGTGGTGACGCCCGGGATATCGCCAGGGGTCTGCTGTTTCGCCAGCTTCACCCTCTGTACCTCAGCCTGCAACAACAGGGGTTTCGCCAGTTTCATTTTCATACTGCAGAGGGTAAAACCCTGCTGCGCTTTCACAGCCCTCTGAATTACGATGACGAGCTTTTTGATATCCGCCCCTCAGTCAAACTGGCCAATACCGGGCAAACAGAGGTAGAAAGTTTTGAGATGGGTCGCCTGTTTCATGGTTTTCGTTTCGTCTATCCCCTGTTTGACGCTGACCAACATCTGGGCAGCGTGGAATTAAGCGTGCCCTTCAGCACACTGGAGCAGGAGCTGGATACGCTGGTGGAAAACGATTTTTTCATATTTGCTCTCAAGCGTGACACCGTATTTGCGAAACTGAGCCCTAGCCAGCAGTCGATCTACTTTCCCCTGGCGCTGAATGACGACTTTGTGGTTGAGGATACAGGTGCACGTATGGGCCACCCAGCGCCCACTCCTCCGCTCCAGGCCGACCTGGAGCGAGCACTCAGCCACCATCATGCCGACATTCATGGCGGCATGAGCTCCGGGGAGCCTTTCGGGATAACCCACGATGTTGCCGGGGTTCTATATGCTGTTCTGTTTTTACCTGTAGCCGATCTGTCCGGTACAACACAGGCCTACATCATTACCGCCACCCAGGTGCCCGAACTCGAAGCGTTGTATTTCCGAGGCCGCTGGTTGCAGTTTTTGATGGTAATTATGCTGGCTGGCCTGGCCCTGTTGTTTTACCGCAAGGAGCAAAGCGCACGCAGTACTCTGAACGAGCGCAACAAGTTGCAGGCGATCACTGAACGCATGGCGGAAGGTTTGTTTGTACAGGACACCGATGGTCGTATCACCTTCATCAACCCCGCTGCTCAGCGCACCCTCGGTATCAGTGAAGAGGAAGCCCTGGACCAGATCGCCCACGACCTCTTCCATGTCCATTACGGCGATAATGGCAAACCGGTGCCAATCGAACAGTGCCCCATCCGCACCACCACAGCCAAGGGCCAGGTCTATTCCAGCGAGGATGAATATTTCCGCCGCTTTAGTGACCATGAACTGGTCCCGATCCAGGTGACCAGCGCCCAGCTCAGAGTTGATGAAGAAGACACCGGTTCCATTACCATCTTTCGCGATATCACCCTGCGTAAGAAGTATGAATCACAACTGGTGCAGGCACGCCAGGAAGCGCTGCAAAGCACCCAGGCCAAATCCGAATTTCTGGCCAACATGAGCCACGAGATACGTACCCCCATGAATGGCATTCTGGGCATGCTGGAACTGGTACTGGATGCCGACCTGCCGCCGGAGCAGAAAGACTATATCCGCATTGCCAACAGCTCCGGCCAAACCCTGCTCGCGCTGCTCAACAGCATTCTCGACCTGTCCAAGGTCGAGGCCGGCAAGATGGAACTGGAAAACCTGGATTTCAACCTGCGCGAAACCCTGGAAGAAACCACCAAACTCTTCGCCCCTCAGGCACAGGGTAAGGGACTTGAGATCGCAGCATTGATTGATGACAGCGTGCCCGAGTATGCCAATGGCGACCCGACCCGCCTGCGCCAGGTCATTACCAATCTGCTGGGTAACGCCATCAAATTTACCGAACAGGGTGAGATCACACTGTCGGCCGATGTTACTCAGGAAGCCGATCAGAGCTGGCGCCTGCACATCGGTATTCGGGATACCGGTATCGGCATTGCCGCAGACGCCCAGGAGCGGATTTTTGAGGGCTTTACCCAAGCGGATGGCTCCACCACCCGGCGTTATGGCGGTACCGGCCTGGGCCTGACGCTAAGCCGAAGGATTGCCACACGCATGGGTGGCCAGATCTGGCTTGAGTCGACGCTGGGCCAGGGCAGCACCTTCCACTTTTCGGCACGCCTGAAACCAGCCCTGGAACCCGAGGCGCTTTTCGTCCCCAACGAGGACTTGCGCGGCCTGCGTGCGCTGATTGTGGATGACAAGGTCACCAACAGGGTTATTCTGCAGCGCTTCTGCGACGCCTGGGGCATCTACCATCAAAGTGCCGACAGTGGCGTCAGCGCACTGGCCAAACTGGAGCAGGCTGCCGAGCAGGGCAAGGCTTTCGACTGTGTTCTAAGCGATATGATGATGCCGGATATGGATGGTGTGGAGCTGGCCCGACAGATACATGCCAATGCGCAACTTGGCGATCTAAAGCTGTTGTTAATCACGTCTTACACAGGCCGCGGCCTGAGGGATAAAGCCAGATTGGCCGGTTTCGACCGCCTGCTGCCCAAGCCCATTGGCCGTCGTGAACTGCATGATGCACTGGAGCAGGTGCTCCTGGGTCCTGCTCAAGCGCCTACCAGCGCACCTGCGCCAGATACACTCGAACAGTCAGCCATCCCGGAAGGCCTTCGCATTCTGCTGGCGGAAGACAATCAGGTGAATCGCCAGGTGGCCTCTGCCCATCTGGAGAAGTTCGGCTGTACCGTCGTATCGGCCGAGAATGGTGCCAAAGCCCTCGAACTATTCTGTCAGCAACCATTTGACCTGGTTTTGATGGATTGCCAGATGCCGGTGATGGATGGTCTTGAAGCCACTCAGGCCATACGTCACTGGGAACGGGAACAGGGTTGTGGCACCACACCGATCATTGCCATGACCGCCTTCAGTTCGGAGCAGAACCTAGCCGACTGCCGGGCCACTGGCATGGATGACAAGATCGGCAAGCCCTTCCAGCCCGAAACGCTGTATCAGTTATTGCTACAGCACACGAAAACACGCGCCTCCAGCAGGGTACAGCAGCCCAACCAGTCAACCGGTGATATGCTGGCCAGTCGCGAGGCGGAAAGCGACTTTCCGGTGTTGCATAAAAAGACGCTGGATGAACTGAAACTGCTGTTGGATGGGGAAATCGACACGATTATTGTGCCCTTCATGGAGCAACTTCCCCCCCTGATAACACAGCTGAGACAGGCATTGGAGCATGAAGACAGAGACGCTCTGTTCATGGCCAGCCACACGTTGAAAAGCAGCGCCGCAAACGTGGGAGGTCTGGAGGTTTCCGATCGTGCGCGCAAGATTGAAGCGGCAGCTAAAACAGGCGCTATAGCCGAGCTGGAGCCGGACTTGTCAAAGCTGATTCAGGCCACCGAACGTTTAACCCAGGCACTGGCCATCTATACTGATAATGAGACTCTGGAGAGTTGATGCCTACCGAAATGCGTGTTGAAGCCCCTGTTGAACGTATTCTGGTTGTAGACGACGATGCTGCCACCCGCCTGACTCTGGCCAAGCTCCTGAGCAAGGAAGGATACGAGGTAGTCCAGGCCAGCAATGGCGAGCAGGCAGTGGAGGCCATTGCCGAGCAGATGCCCAGCCTGATTCTGCTGGATGTCATCATGCCCGGTGTCAGCGGTTTCGAGGTCTGTGAAGCCATTCGCGCACGGGATACCAGAGTCCCGATCATCATGCTCACCGGTATTGAAGATGTGTCCTCCATCGATAGCGCGTTCGCCAAAGGCGCCACCGACTTTATTACCAAACCGATCAACTGGCCCCTGCTGATTCGCCGTGTGCGCTACTCCCTGCGCACCCATACACTCAGGGTAGACCTTGAGCGCATCAAGATAATACAGTCCGAGGCGCAAGAAATCGCTCGCCTGGGCTATTTTGAGTGGTGTCCGACGTTTAACAATGTGCATTGGTCATCCGGTCTGAAGAAGGTGTTCGGGCTGCCGAACAGTATCGAGGAAGCAGGCCTCTCAACCTACCTCAATATGCTGCCTTCGCAGGACAGAAATGACATCAGCATACAGCTTGATCAGGTCGCCGCCGGGCAACTGGACAAAGCCGTCTTCGAGCATGCGTTTACAACAGAGGCCGGGTGTTTCCATGTCAGGGCGATGGCACGCTCAACCCGTGACAAACAGATTCTGGTGGTGCTGCAGGATATCACCGACAGTTACCAGGCCAAGGCCACTATCGAGTTTCAGAAGTCACACGATACCCTGACCCATCTGGTTAATCGCACCCAGTTTTTCCGCCTGCTGGATAACAGTCTGGCACAGCAGCAACGCTGCGCCGTCATCACCATCGATATCGACCGCTTCCACATGATCAACGATTCGTTCGGGCAGGATGAAGGCGACAACCTGCTGCAACTGTTTTCGCTGCGGCTGCATGCGCTGACCCATGGTTTCTATGCCTTGTCTCGCCTGGGTGGGGACGAATTCGGTATTCTGGTGGAAGAGCTGGAAGGCGAGGACGAACTGCATGATTGGCTGACGGCCATGCAGAAACGCCTGAGTGAGCCCTATGAACTGGCAGGCCAGCCGGTGTTTATCGAAACCAGCGTGGGGGTATCTCTCAGCCCCAACCATGGTGACAATGCACATTCACTCCTCAGCGCTTCCCTGCAGGCACGCCTGGTCGCCAAACGGCGTGGCGGCAGCTGCTATCAGGTGTTTGATCAGAGCTGCCAGCAGGACTATGCCCGTCAGCTGTACCTGGAAGCCGAGCTCAGGCACGCCATCTCCCGTGACGAATTTGAGCTGTTCTATCAACCCCAACTGGAGCTGGCCACAAACCGCATCATTGGCGCCGAAGCACTGATCCGCTGGCGTCACCCCGTTATGGGGCTGGTATCGCCCGGTGAATTTATCCCGCTGGTTGAAGAAATGGAGCTGATTCACAACCTGGGCAGTTGGGTTGCAGAAGAAGCCGTACAACAGCAGGCGCGCTGGCAAGCCGAAGGCCTGCAGCTGCGCCTGGGCTTCAACATGTCAGCCCGACAGTTCAATGATACCTATTTCGCCAACCGCCTCGAGCGGATGTTGGCTGCGGCCGGGGTAGCGGCCGAGTCAATGGATATCGAGATCACCGAAAGCAGCGCCATGGATAATCCCGGCAATGCCATGGGCATGGTGAAGTCCCTTAAGGCACTGGGCTGCAGCATTGCCATCGATGACTTCGGTACAGGCTATTCGTCGCTTGAGTACATGCAGAAATTTGCTGTGGACTACATCAAGATCGACCGTGTCTTTATCTGCAACCTGCTTAACAGCACTGCGGACCAGGGCATCGTTAAGGCAATTCTGGGCATTGCTGCCAGTATGGATATGAAAGTTATAGCAGAAGGGGTTGAGCAGAAAGAGGAGATGGATTTCCTGCGCGAACTGGGTTGCCATGAAATGCAGGGCTTTTATCTCAGCAAGCCCTTGCCAGCTGAGGAGTTTTTGCGCTTCACCCAGCAACACAACGACCAGAAAAGTACCCAGCCTGTCTGATATGCGCACAAACCTCGAGCGTTTCGTCTGTTGTTTGCGCCGCATCAACCCGACACGGGCATGCCGAGATTATAGTGGCGCCCTGTATACGGCCTGAAGCCATTCATTCCCTAATCAGAGCTGTAACTTTCTTATGACAGTATCGAAATACTCAGCTAGAGTGAAGTGAACGGCAAAACATGAACTAAAGTCTCAAATGTCGTCATTGCGACATGCATAAAGACATGCTTTGATTAACTAGAGTTCGCTTTCAGGGATTTTCCAATGGCTGATTCCACACTTCAATTGCCCGATTCACTTGTTATACAGAATGTTGCCGAATGGAAAGAGCGCTTTGTGGCGCTGCTTGCGAACGGAGGACTGCCACCGCTGGATGCCAGTCCATTAAAGGATATCGATACTGCCGGCCTGCAACTATTGCTGGCGGTCGCCGTCGAGGCTGAAAAGCAGGGAAGCACAATTAACTGGGAGTCGACCTCGTCCGAACTCCAAGACTTTGCCAAGGTTCTCGGTGTCACGGAGCCGCTGAATCTCGAACCTGCATGAGGAAATGACATGGCCCACATTCTCGTTGTCGACGACTCCGCTTCCCTGCGCAGCATGGTTGCTTTTACACTCAAGAAAGAGGGACACCAGGTAACCGAAGCCGCCAATGGTCAGGAAGCACTGACCAAGGCAGATGCCGGCAATTACAATCTGGTGCTGACCGATGTCAACATGCCACAGATGGATGGCGTAACCCTCTGCGGTGAACTGCGCAAGAAGCCTGCCTTCAAATTCACGCCTATCCTGATCCTGACCACCGAAAGTTCAGCCGAGATGAAGCAACGCGGCAAGGCCGCGGGCGCCACCGGATGGCTGGTTAAACCATTCAACCCGGATACTCTGCTCAGCACGATCAAGCGCGTCATCCGTTGACACCGACTGGAGTCTTTCGATGAGTGTCGACCTGTCGCAGTTCATCCCGGGTTTTCTGGAAGAGAGTCACGAGGGCCTCCAAGTCATGGAGACCTCGCTGCTGGCGTTAACCCCGGGTGATAACGAGACCATCAACGAAGTGTTCCGCGCCGCCCACTCCATCAAAGGCGGTGCCGGCACCTTTGGTTTCACTGGCGTGGCCGAGTTCACCCACGAAGCGGAAACCCTGCTGGATGCCATGCGCAACGGCAGCGTTGAGGTTACATCGGCACGCACCCAATTGCTGCTGCAATCCGTCGATATTATCCGCGACCTGCTCGACCGTGCCGCCGCCGGCGATAACGAACTGCCCCCCGAGGCACAAGCGCTGGCAAGTGCGCTGGCACAGGCACAGACCGAATCATCACCTACCGCCTCAGATTCGGGTGAAGAGGATGAGGATAGAGAACCCACAGCTCAGGATGCGACGCAAGCAGACGACCTCAACGCCGGCTCAGCCATCTGGCAGATCAGCTTCAAGGCTGACCCGAGTCTGCTCACTACCGGCAACGATCCGTTATTCCTGTTTCAGGCACTGGCTGATCTGGGCCCGTTACAGGCACAGGTGCTGCAAGATACGCTGCCGGCCCTGACAGATCTGGACCCGGAACAGCTCTACCTTCACTGGCAGCTAAAGCTGGACGCCGACTGCAGTGAAGCGGATATCCGCGAAGTGTTCGAGTGGGTTGAGGACGATGTCGAGCTGGAGGTTTATCGCGCTGGCACAGATGATGTCTATGCCGCGACAGACACAGCGTCAGGCTGGCAGATCCGTCTGCACCCCGGCGAAGACCTGCTGCACACCGGCAACGATCCGCTATTGCTGTTCGCCTCTCTGGCAGAACTGGGCCGACTGGATGTTCGTGCCGATTTCGAGCGTTTGCCCGATTTGGCCCTTCTCGACCCTTCAGCGCTTTATCTGGACTGGTCCCTGACGCTCTACAGTGAGTGTGACGAAACCGCCATTCGCGAATTATTCGAATGGGTAGAGGATGAGGTCAAGCTTAAGATCCAGCCGCTTGCCCCGACCACTCCCGAGTACGAAGAAAAGGCCACCGAAGCAGTTGCTGAAACTGCCGCCGAGCCAATCACAGCAGAACCCTCACCCGCACCTCAGGCAGCGCCAGCTCCACGCCCTACTGCAACAGCAAAAGCCAAGCCTGCGGCGCGGGAATCCTCCATCCGTGTCGATACCGGCAAGGTCGATTCACTGGTCGACCGTGTTGGCGAGCTGGTGATTACCCAGGCCATGCTGCTGGAAGTCAGCCAGGCGCTGGAGGAGCTGGATCATCCGGCGCTGGAGGAACTGCAAAAGGGTCTGCTGCAGCTGGAGCGCAATACCCGCGAGCTGCAGGAAGACGTCATGCGTATTCGCATGCTGCCGATCAGCTTCGTATTCAACCGGTTTCCGCGTCTGGCCCACGACGTCAGCCAGCAGCTGGGCAAGCAGGTTGAACTGCACCTGGAAGGTGAGCACACCGAGCTGGACAAGACCGTACTGGAGAAGATCGGCGACCCGCTGGTGCACCTGGTTCGCAACGGCCTGGATCACGGGCTGGAAGGCCCTAACGAGCGCCAGGCCGCCGGCAAAAGCGCGACCGGCCACCTCTGGCTCACAGCCTTTCAACAAGGCGGCAGCATCCTGATTGAAATTCGCGATGATGGCCGTGGGCTCAACCGCGATCGTATCCGCAGCAAGGCCATTGAGCGTGGTTTGATCGACGCTCAGGCTCAGCTGTCCGACCAGGAAGTCGATGAGCTCATATTCCTGCCCGGCTTTTCGACTGCCGAGCAGGTCAGTGACCTGTCTGGCCGCGGTGTCGGCATGGATGTGGTACGGCGTAATATCGAATCCCTGGGCGGCAGTATCGAACTGCTCTCCAACCCCGGAGTGGGCTCCTGTTTCACCATCCGTCTGCCACTGACTCTGGCCATTATGGATGGCCAGCTGGTGCGGCTGGATCAGGACCCCTACGTGATCCCTTTAATCTCCATCGTGGAAACCCTGCAGGCGACACAAGCAATGCTGGTGTCCCTGGCCGGTAACCGCTGCCTGCTGCACTTCCGCGATGAGTACCTGCCATTGCTCCGCCTGACCAGTGCTTTTGGTCTGGCGCAAGAACAACCCTTGCAGCCGGGCTGTATCGTCGTGGTAGTGGAAAGCGGCGGTCAGAAAGCCGGCCTGGTCGTCGACGAACTGATGGGGCAGCAACAGACCGTCATCAAAAGCCTGGAGCAGAACTATCGCCGGGTGCAGGGGCTCTCCGGTGCTACCATTCTGGGTGACGGCAGCGTGGCCCTGATTCTGGATATCGCCGGCCTGATCAGCCGCAATGTGGACGCCGATACGGCACTGATCGCACGACAGAAAAACGAACAACAAGAGGCACAAGCCTGACATGGCAAGCGAACACACATCCGGAGAACTGCTCAGCGGCGAACAGTACCTGAGCTTCATGCTGGACGAGGAAGAATACGGCGTCGACATCCTGCGCGTGCAGGAAGTACGAGGCTGGACACCGGTGACCCGCTTGCCGGCCAGCCCGTCCTACATCAAGGGTGTGCTCAACCTGCGCGGTGCCATCGTTCCCGTTGTCGACCTACGTGAGCGCTTCGGGTTCCCGACGCTGCCGTACGGGCCCACGACGGTGGTGGTCGTGGTACGTGCCATGCAGGAAGATCAGGAGCGCGTAATCGGTCTGGTAGTGGATGCGGTGGCCGAAACCTATCACATCAGCGCTGACCAGATCCGTCCGGCCCCGCGCCTCGACACTGCGATCCGACCGGATTTCATTGCCGGCCTGGCAACTGTAAATGAACGCATGATCGTTATGCTGGATCTGGACCACCTGCTCAGTGCTGATGAGCTGGCTCTGGACGATGTAACGACTGAAGACGAATAAAACGACAAAGAGACACGACCATGAAGAAGAACCTGCCGGTGACCGATAACGAAGTCAAACTCAGGGATGGTCAGGAACTGGTAACCATTACCGACCTTAAAGGGACCATTACGTTTACCAACCCCGCCTTTGTCGAAGTCAGCGGCTTCAGCCGTCAGGAACTGGTGGGATCCAATCACAACGTTGTGCGCCACCCGGATATGCCGCCGGCAGCGTTCAAGGACCTGTGGGACCACCTCAAGGACGGTCGTCCCTGGTCGCGTCTGGTGAAAAACCGCTGCAAGAATGGCGATTTCTACTGGGTGCGCGCCAATGTCACCCCGATTTATCGCGATGGTGAGGTGGTGGAGTACATGTCCGTGCGCGTGCGCCCCGATCAGGACGAAATTGATGCGGCCGAGTCGCTCTACCGTCGCATGAACAAGGGCGAAGCCGGCCTGCCGCCACTCAGCTCGATCCCGGCCCGCAACCTGGAAGCCGCCATGAGCAAAACCACGACCCTCGCGGTGGTGGTCGCCGTCCTGCTGGCGCTGGCGTTCTGGTTTGCGCCGGTCAACCCGGCGCTGGTCGCCCTCGGCCCGGCCATAGGTATGCTGATGCTCATGATGGGTACCAGCAAGACGCTGAAAACGCTGGCACTGGAGCCCATGCGGGAAGCCATCGATCGCATGAAACGCGTCGCCGAAGGCGATTACTACCAGGATATTCCCTTCGACGTACCGGGCGAGGGCGGTGAACTGCTGCGCATGACCAAGAGCCTGGCAATCAAGCTCGGCTTCGACGTCAATGATGCACGCACCCAGCAACGCAGTGCTCAGCGCATCAAGGTAGCACTGGATAATGTCTCTTCCAACGTGATGGTTGCATCCAATAATGGCGAGATCATCTACCTGAACGAGTCTGTGCTCAACATGATGCGCAACGCCGAGCAGGATCTGCGCAAGGATCTGCCGAACTTTTCCGTCAGTGAGCTGCAGGGTGCCAATATCGACGTGTTCCACAAGAACCCGGAACACCAGCGCCGCCTGCTGGAATCCTTGCAGGATACGTTCAGCAGTCGCATCAGGGTCGGTGGTCGCAGCTTTGATCTGGTTGCCAACCCGGTAATCGATGATGAAGGTAACCGCCTGGGCACTGTTGTGGAATGGCAGGACATCACCGAACAGCTGCGTGCCGAGAACGAGATCGAAGAGCTGATCGCCAATGCCACCCGGGGGCAACTGGATACTCGCCTCGATACCGAAGGCTATGCCGACTTTACCCGTACTGTAGCCAATGGTGTCAACGCGCTGCTGGATGCGGTGGTTGAACCGCTGCGCGATATCAAGCATGTGCTGGCCGCACTGTCCGAAGGCGATCTGACCCAGCAGATGCAGGGTGAATATCAGGGTGAATTCGCCGAACTGAACAACTCGCTGAACACCTCGCTGGGCCGCCTGGAAAACATGGTGAACGAGATTCGCCGCGCCGGCTCCAGTATCGCCGTGGGCGCCTCCGAGATCGCCACCGGCAACACCACACTGAGCGAGCGCACCGAATCCCAGGCAGCGAGTCTGGAAGAAACCGCCGCCAGCATGGAGCAGATGACCAGCACCGTTAAACAGAATGCAGACAACGCCCAGCAGGCCAGCCGCCTGGCGGAAGAGGCCCGTACCCTGGCCGAGCAGGGCGGCGATATCTCCACCCGCGTGGTCGATTCCATGGGTGCCATCAGCGCCAGCTCCAACAAGATTTCCGAAATCATCGGCGTCATCGACGAGATCGCCTTCCAGACCAACCTGCTGGCGCTCAACGCAGCCGTGGAAGCAGCCCGGGCCGGCGAGCAGGGCCGTGGCTTTGCCGTGGTTGCCTCCGAGGTGCGTAACCTGGCCCAGCGCAGTGCCGGCGCTGCCAAGGAGATCAAGGAACTGATCGGTGACAGCGTCAACAAGGTCGATGAGGGTGCCCGCTACGTAGACGAGTCCGGCGAAGCTCTGAAACGGATCATGGACTCCATCAACCAGGTCTCCGATATCATTTCCCAGATTGCCAAGGCCGGTATCGAACAGGCGCAGGGTATTGATCAGGTAAACACTGCCGTTTCCAGTATGGATGCCGGTACCCAGCAAAATGCGGCTCTGGTGGAAGAGGTGGCTGCCGCCTCAGCATCCATGGAGGAGCAGGCCAGTCAGCTGCAGCGTCTGGTCAATGCGTTCCGCGTCAATACGGCACATCAGGCCGAGCAGCAGCAGACGTCTGCTGCTCCCCAGGTCAGCAGGATTCGCGACCTGGCCGCCCAAACACAGGCACCGGAAGCCAATCAGCGCAAGCTCGGTGTCATGACCGCCAACAGCAGTCAGGACGAGTGGGAAGAGTTCTAGAGGGCTACCCCTTTGCATACTGCACCCGATACACAGTCCGTATCCCTGGCCGCGACTATCGCTGGCCAGGGACGTACCAGGGAGTTTCCTTATACCCGCCGGGATTTCGACTGGGTGCGGCGTGTATTACATGATCATGCCGGTATCGAGCTGGCCGAACACAAGATTGACATGGTGTATAACCGTCTGGTCGGTCGGCTGCGAGCCCTGTCGCTCAGCAGTTTCAGTGACTATGCCAAACGTGTGGAAAGCGACCCTCACGAGTTCGGTGAGTTCATTAACGCAATGACCACCAACCTGACCGCTTTCTTTCGCGAACAGCACCATTTCGACTTTCTTGCCGGCCCCTTCCTGGAGCAGTGCCGCAGCCGTGGCACGCGCAAGCTGCGTATCTGGTCAGCCGGCTGTTCCATGGGCGAAGAACCCTATTCCATCGCCATGACCCTGGCAGAAGCCCTGGGTAACGAGCTGGCCGAATGGGATGTGCGAATTCTGGCGTCGGACATCGACTCACGCGTCCTGCAAACTGCGGCCGATGGAATCTACACCCTGGAGCGCATCTCCAAACTCGACCCGAAACGGCTGGCGCGTCATTTTCTGCGCGGCACCGGCAGCAATGCCGGACGGGTACGTATCAAACCGCATATCCAGCAGTTGATCAGCTTCCGCCAGATCAATCTGATGCGACCTCTGCCACTGAAAGGCCCCTTTGATCTGATTTTCTGCCGCAATGTCATGATCTATTTCAACAACGAATCCCAGGCGCAATTACTGGACCGTTTTGCCGATCTGCTGGATGCAGAAGGTGCTCTGGTGGTCGGGCACTCAGAATCACCTTACCGGTTGACGCAACGTTTGCGTCTCAGCGGCAGTACCATTTACCGGAAGGTG
Source organism: Marinobacterium sp. NO-S09 (assembly GCF_059179545.1). Lineage (NCBI taxonomy): Bacteria > Pseudomonadati > Pseudomonadota > Gammaproteobacteria > Oceanospirillales > Oceanospirillaceae > Marinobacterium > Marinobacterium sp. NO-S09. Next base: position 295,183 of record NZ_CP168954.1, read on the forward strand.
CATTGATATGAATGCCTCCCGCGCACCTCGTCCGTTTGTCGGTTTTGAACATTTCATGCCGATTTGGCTGGAACGCTGGCAACGGTTCGTGGTGAAGGTAAAGCCGGGGGAGTTCTATGTCGCACCGCCCAGCATGGGCATTTCTACCGTGCTGGGCTCCTGTATCTCCGCCTGTATTCGTGACCCGGACACCGGCATTGGCGGCATTAACCACTTCATGCTGCCGGATGCCATGGAGGGCAATAACCGACTCAGCAGCGCCAGCTATGGTGCCTTTGCCATGGAACAGCTGATTAACAGCCTGCTCAAGCTGGGCTGTCGCCGTGACACTCTTGAGGTCAAACTGGCCGGCGGTGCCGACATGCTCAGCGGCGGCTACCGGGTGGGGGAACAGAATGTTCACTTTGTGCGCGATTATCTGGTCCGTGAGGGCCTGAATCTGTGCGCTGAGGATGTCGGTGGCCGCCAGGCCCGGCGCCTGATCTATTTTCCTGATCAGGGCCGCATGCTGATCAAGCGGATGGAAGCCGAGGGTGCCGACCAGCTGCTGCGCGATGAGCGTGTCTATCGTGAGCAGTCGCGTGAGCAAACCATTCACCAGGATGTGGAGCTGTTCTGATGCCAACAAACGCCAACCGCCCGGTACGAGTGTTGATTGTGGATGACTCCCTGGTCGTACGTGATGTGATCAGTGAGCTGCTGGGGCAGCAAAGCACCATTGAAGTGGTCGGAACCGCTGCCGACCCCTATGAGGCTCGTCAGCAGATCAAGGCTCTGCAGCCGGATGTCATTACGCTGGATATCGAGATGCCCCGTATGGATGGGGTTACCTTTTTGCGCAACCTGATGCGTTTGCACCCCATGCCGGTGATTATGCTGTCATCGCTGACCCACGAGGGCGCCGATATTACCCTGGAAGCACTGGAGGCTGGCGCGGTGGATTTCATCGCCAAACCGGGTGCCGACAGCTCCGACAGCTCCCTTGAGCACTTTGCCCAGGTGCTGCAACAGAAAGTCATGACGGCAGCCGGCCTTGGCCAGCGCCTGACCGCCCGAGCGCGACAACGTCCGAGCACGGCGCCACAGGCCCAGACTAAAACGACCGGGCGCCCTGCTTTCGATTTCAGCCGCAACCTGATCGCCATCGGTGCCTCTACTGGCGGCACCGAGGCCCTGCGCGACTTGCTCCAAGCCCTGCCACCAGAGCTGCCGCCTATTATTGTCACCCAGCATATCCCGGGCGGTTTCAGCGCCCGCTTTGCCCGCCGCCTTAACAGCAATTGCCGCCTGACGGTCAAGGAAGCGGAGCAGGGCGAAAAGCTGCTGCCGGGACAGGTCTATATCACCCCAGGTGGCTTGCATCTGCAGCCGGTCCGTATCGGCGGTGAACTGCGGGTCCAGCTGGATGACAGCGAGCCGGTCAACCGTCACAAGCCTTCTGTGGAAGTGATGTTCAATGGTCTCTTGCGCCTGGACACCACTAACAGCGTCTTGGTCATGCTCACCGGCATGGGAGAAGATGGTGCCGACGCCATGACAACAGGCCACAAGGCCGGTCTGCTGACGCTGGTACAAGATCAGGCCTCCAGCCTTGTCTGGGGCATGCCCGGGGCGGTGGTCAAACGGGGTGGCGCCAGCCAGACGCTGGCGCTGGACCAGATTCCCTCCGCTCTGCTCAAACACTGTTATGCCGGGAGTTCTCTATGAATTGGATCAACATCAAGGCCATCACCGTTCTGGTGCTGGTACTGATCATGGCACTGGCCGAGTGGCTAGGCTGGAGCGACTGGATTCGCTGGGGCGCCATGGCTGCCATTTTCGTCCTGGTCCTGACCATGATGCACCTGGTCAAGCAACAGGTAGAAGAACTCAACGAGTCCCCCAGCAACGAGCAGGAAGAGGAACTGCGTAAACTGTTAACAGAGCTGGAGCAGAACCTGCAGCAGGAAAGCAGCCAGGTTGAGCAGGAACGGGCACGACTGGAAGCCCTGATTCAGGATGCCGTACAGACGTTAAGCGGCAGCTTCATGAACCTGAACGACCTGTCGACCCGTCAGACCGTACTGGTAGAGCAGGTACTGTCCCGCTCACAGGAGTCCGAAGCCGGCACCGAACACCTTTCCGTCTCCCAGTTCATGGGCAAGGCCGAGCAAACCCTGGACCAATTTGTCTCGGTTATCGTCGATGTCAGCCGCAACAGTCTGGAAATCGTCCATCGTATCGATGACATGATGGAGCAACTGGAAAGTATCTTCACGCTGATCGAAAGCGTTGAGGGCATTGCCGAGCAGACCAACCTGCTGGCCCTCAATGCCAGCATCGAGGCCGCCCGTGCCGGCGAAGCCGGACGCGGCTTTGCCGTGGTGGCAGACGAGGTGCGTAACCTGTCACGCAGTTCCTCTGAGCTTAACCAGCAGATTCGTGAACATATCCAGGGCGCCAAGGGCAGCATCGATAATCTGCGTGAGTCCGTGTCTGTGATGGCTTCCAACGACATGAGCGGCACCATCAGCACCAAGGAACAGATGACCGCCATGATGGAAAACATGGCCGACGTTAACAGCCAGCTCAGTGGCGGGGTTAATGAACTGTCTGACATTGGTCAGACCCTGGCCGTCGCGATCCAGGATGCGGTTCGCTCACTGCAGTTCGAGGATATGTGCACCCAGATTCTGCAGGCCATGAAAAACAACACCAACGCCATGCAGGAACTGGCGCAACTGGCACAACAGCTCAAGAGCGCCGATTCACTGGATGCCGACACCATGAAGCAATTCAGCAAAGCCTGTAATGACCTGCTGCAACGCTCCCGTGAGCTGGACTCTCGCCGTGCCGTATCCCAGCAAAGCATGGACGAAGGCGACATAGAACTCTTCTGAACAGGACTACACGATGGGAATCAGCTGTAAACGTAATGACGAGAAGAAAACCGCCACTATTCAGGTGGAAGGACAATTCGATTTTTCCCTGCACCAGGCATTCCGTGATGCCTACCGGGACCTGACCCTGCCGGGTACCCATGTGCGTCTTGATCTGAGCAAGACCAGCTATATGGACAGCTCGGCCCTGGGCATGATCCTGTTGCTCAAGGAGCATACCGATAAGCTTGGCGGCAAGATCACCCTGGTATCACCCTCTGAAGCAGTTAACAAGATTCTGACCATCGCCAACTTCCATAAACTGCTGCCGGTCGAGAACTGACTATGGCAGATCAGGGGCCCTATCCGAAGACTCAGCCAGTTCCACGTGTATTGATTGTCGATGACTTCGACACCAACCTGATTCTGCTTAACCGACTGGTTAAACAGATGGATATGGAGCCAATTCCGGCCAGTGGCGGATGTGAGGCCCTGGAGCTTTTCAAGCAACACCGTCCGGACCTGGTGATCACGGATGTGTGCATGCAGGACCTGGACGGGATTGAGCTGACCCGGCAGATCAAGGCCCTGTCTGGCGATCAGTTTGTACCCGTGATTCTCGCCACGGCGTCCAATGAAGAAAAGCTGATTGAAGAAAGTCTGGATGTCGGCTGGGACTCCTTCATCCGCCGCCCTTTTTCGATCAACCTGATGAAGGGCAAGATCCACTCCATGTTGCGTTTTGCCCGAATGCACCAAACAACACAGCAGTTGATTGAAGAGCGTGAGCGGGAAGAACAACTGGCCGAGCAGTTGTTCAGCAACGCAGTTGAGCAGGCCAACGTCAACGACCCTCGGCTCACCTTTTACAAAAAACCGGCTGCGACCTTCAGTGGCGACGTCCTGCTCAGTGCCCGTCGCCTGGATGGCGAGCTCTTTTTTTTACTGGGTGACTTCACCGGCCACGGCCTGACAACAACGGTTGGCGCACTGCCCCTGTCGGAAACCTTCCGCGCCATGGTAAACAAGGGGTATGACGCCCACCACATACTCGATCAGATCAATCGCAAACTGAGAAAACTGCTGCCCATCAACATGTTCCTGGCGCTGGCCATGGTGGCAGTTTCCAGTGATGGTCAGTTGGTACGTGTATGGAATGCGGGGCTGCCGGATGTACTCCTGCTGCGCACAAACGGTGCCGTTGAGCATATTCCATCGGAAAACCCGCCGCTGGGAATTCTGGAAAGTGTTAAACACTTTATCGCGTTCAGCACCACACTCGAAGCTGGCGACCGTCTGCTGTTGTGCAGTGACGGTGTCATCGAAGCACGTGATATCGCTGGTGAATTGTTTGGAGAAGGGCGTCTTCTGGCCTGCTTCACTCCCGCTCAGGACAGCCTGACTGAATGCCTGCAGGAGTCCTTGCAAACCTTCACCTCCGGCGAAGCACAAGGCGATGATATCTCGATAATCGAGTTCCAGGCTGCCCCTAGCGACGCACTGATGCCAACCGGCCTCCCTCCCGTCAGCCAAAGCAGTGCCGAGGCCCTGCCGGGCAGCTGGCGATGGAGCCTTGAATTGGAAGGACCTGATCTTGCCAGTGCCAACCCGGTCGCCCAGGCCATGGGGTTCCTGCTGGAAACAGAGGGGCGTAGCGAACGCTGGGATCCCGTGTTCACCATTTTGACCGAGCTGTATGTTAATGCCCTGGACCATGGTGTGCTGGGGCTCGACTCCGGGCTCAAACACTCGGCTGAAGGCTTCATGCAATACTTCCAGCAGCGTGAAGCACGCCTGCAGAATCTGACCACCGGCAGTGTCCAGCTCAACCTCAAACTGACACGGCTCAGCGATGACCACCATCGCCTGGATATCCGCGTCATCGATAGCGGGGAAGGTTTTAATGTTAAAAAAGTGCTGCAGCAACAGGCACAACAGCAGGAGCAAACTCAGTTAATGGGTCGCGGCATCAATTTGGTGTCATCCCTGTGCAGCAGCGTCGAATATTTTGATCAAGGCAACGGTGTTCACGTGGTCTATGAGGCCGTATAGCTTACATTTCCGCTGGCCGTCCTGTTGATATATGCTTATAAACATTATGGATTTGGCAAATGCTGAACAACGCCTGCCCCTGAACCGGATTTCTCCCAAGGCAGGGCATCACTTTTGACCAGGGAGGGGCGTAATGCGCCTGAATCTGACATCGATATTCCTGCTACTGGTTTTACTGCCCCTAAGCCTGGCATGGACATCTATTGCACAGGCAGATCAGGCTCAGACCGGCAAACAGCTTATCTATATTACGTCCGATCGACGTATCCCCTTCTGGGACATCATGTCCCGCGGTATCCAGCAGCGGGCGCAACAGCTTGGTCATCAGGTTCAGGTACTCAGTGCCAACAACAGCACCAAACGAGAACTGGAACACCTGGCCCTGGCCCTGCGTCAGCGGGTTGATGGTCTGATCATCTCGCCCACCTCCTCTTCAGCAGGCGCAACCCTGATCAAACTTGCCAGTGCCGCCGGTATCCCGGTGGTAGTGGCAGACATCGGTGCCGATTCAGACAAATATCTCAGTTTTATCGCCTCCGACAATTATCAGGGTGCCTACGAACTGGGTCAGATTCTGAGCCGCGCCCTGCTCCAGAAAGGCTGGCAGTCTGGTCGCGTGGGCATCGTTGCCATCCCCCAGCGCCGCCAGAATGGCCGTGAGCGCACCGCCGGTTTCATGCAGGCGCTGGATGAAGCCGGCATTCTGGCCGCAGGCATGCGCCAGCAAGTGGATTTTTCCTATACCGAAACCTATACCTTCAGCCGCGAGCTGATCGACAGTGAACCCCAGCTTCGGGCAATCTGGTTGCAGGGCTCAGACCGCTACCAGGCGGCCCTAGATGCCATCAAGGATGCCGGGCGCGAGGGTGAGATTCTGCTGGCCACCTTTGATGCCGAACCGGAGTTCATCGACATGATTCAATCCGGACAGCTCATTGGTGCCGCCATGCAGCAGCCCTTTTTAATCGGGGAAGAAGCCGTTATCAGCCTGGACCGTTACTTCCATGGTGAAAGTGTTACGCCGGAGCACAAACTGTCCGTACTGGCCGTCTCTGCAGACAACCTGCAAACGCACCTGTCCACCATCCGCCGCAATGTGCTGGGGCAACAGGTAACGCCATGATCAAGCGACTGCCCTCTCTGTATCTGCTGCTGGTTGGTCTGGTATTGCCGGCCATCCTGGTGACTCTGGCACTCAGCGCCAGCTTTAACTACCACCAGGCGAAAAGCTCAATTCTGACGGAAGTGGATCGCGAATCGCAGAACAGCCTGAAATCCCTCAACAGTACGATCAGCGGCCTGCTGGAAGCCTATGCCGTCAATGAGTATGAGCAGATTCTGGGCAACGAGATTGCGCTGACACCTCACTGCGCCCTGATCGTTGAAGATTTCAATCTGAGCAAAATACTGGGCAGCCAATATATAACCGGCTATATCCGTTCCTCCAGTGGCAAGATCCAGAGCTATGAACCGGATAACCCGGCACACCAGGAGCACTTGAATAACTGCCTGCAACGCTATCAAACCAGCATTCTCAGCAATCAGGATGAGGCCATAGGGTCACTGCAGCTCTACTCATCCGACCAGCCCCTGCAGGCAGAACTCAAGGATACGCTCAGCCAGTCCCTGCTCAGCGCATTGTTGACCTGCGTCTTGATGGCCATTCTGCTGATGGTTCTGAGCCGGGTCTTCTTCATTACACCGCTGGACCAGATCATGGCGGCCATTGGTGATACCGACAAGACAGGTCTCCCCAACAAGTCGATACCTGAGCAAGGTCCCCGTGAATTGCGTGCCCTGGCACGCAGCATGAATAGCATGATTACCTCTGTGCGCCTGTCACAGCGTGACCTGCAACAGGAAAAAGACACGGTCAATCACATGGCGCATTTCGATGCGCTGACAGGGCTGGCCAACCGCACCCTGTTTAACGATCGACTGGAAAGCGGCATTGCCCGTGCCCAGCGTCATCATTACAAACTGGCGCTACTGGTTATCGACCTGGACCATTTCAAGCGCGTCAACGACTCACTGGGTCATAACGCCGGTGACCAGGTCCTGACCCTCATTACCCAGCGTCTCAGCCAGTTGATTCGCTCCGATGATACCCTGGCCCGCCTGGGGGGCGATGAATTTACCCTCGTGCAGGAAGGCCTGGCTAACACTGACGAGGCCTGTTACCTGGCGCAAAGGGTGCTGCACGCGATCGGGCAGCCGCTGGAGGTCGACAACCAGCTGCTGTACATCAACAGCAGTATCGGCATCAGTATCTACCCGGATAATGGCCAGAGCAGTGCTGAATTGTTGATGCAGGCGGATGCTGCGATGAACCTTGCCAAAAATGAGGGTCGCAACGATTACCGCCTCTTTGACAGCAGCCTGACTCAAGACGCTCAAGAGTGGCTGACAATGGAGGCTCGCCTGCGAAAAGCGCTACAGCAGGACGAACTGGAGCCTTTCTTCCAGCCTCAAATCAACATTCGCACCGGCCAGATTGAAGGCTTTGAAGCACTGGCACGCTGGATCAGTCCGGAAGAAGGGCTGATTTCGCCGGGACGCTTTATCCCGCTGGCCGAGCAATCCGGCCTGATTGAAGCGCTGGATCTGCAGATCATCCAGAAATCGATGCAACACTTCGCCGACTGGCACCAGCAGGGCCTCAATCCCGGCATCCTGTCAGTAAACCTTAACGCCCGCCATTTCCAGAACCCGGCACTGATTAAAACCTTGCAGGACCTGATGAGCCAAAGCGGTTTCAAAACCGAATGGCTTGAGGTTGAAGTCACCGAAACCCAGTTGATGACCAAACCCGAAGACGCCATACAGGTGCTCAACCAACTGCATGACTCCGGTATCCGTATCGCCCTGGATGATTTCGGTACCGGGTATTCATCGCTGTCCTACATCAAGCGTCTGCCCATCACCAAGCTCAAGATCGACCAGTCATTCATCCGTGACCTGCCGGATGATGCCGAAGATGCGTCGATTGTTCGCTCGGTGATCGCCCTGGCCAAACACCTGGGTCTGGAAATCCTGGCGGAAGGTGCCGAAACGGAACAGCAGATCAACTTCCTTCTTAACAACCGCTGTGATCGAGTTCAGGGGTACTTTTATGCCCGCCCCATGCCCGCAGACGCAACTCAGCTTTATCTCACCCCTGAACCTGTTCAGGCCTGAGCCTGATAGTTTACCCACAGGCCTTGCCAACACAGCCTGTGGAATAATTTTTTGGCGATTTCAAAGCGTTTTCAGCCTGTGAATAAAATCCGTTTTACTTTTCCACACCTCTGATGAACAACCCTGTTAACAAGCTTATAACAAACCAGCACGAGCATAATTAAGCTATTAATCTATAAGCACTTTTTATTTCTGATCACGCAACAACCAGCGCAGTTCAAAAAAACAATTACCCACAGGCTACTGACATTACACTCACATGACCGAACATTTTCGGAGTTATTCCTCATTTCAGAACAAGCTGTGAATAAAATTATTATTCACATTTTCCTTTTAATCCCTGAACGACGAGTGTCGCCGCTACAGATCAAAATTCAGCCACTTCTTTATTCCATGCAACAGCAAGAGCTGTTAGATTAGCGCGCGTGCAACGACTGCACCTACATATGTTCCAGGGAATCAAGGAGCTCAGAATGCGCCCCCCTCGCGTCTCAATCAGACTGATTGTGCTCGCAGCCGGCCTAGGCCTGGTTGCCGGCTGCCAAACCCTCTCCAGCAAACAGCAACTCGATAACTTCGATCAAAGCTACAATCAGGGCCAATATCAGGCCGCTGCCGACTTTGCGCTTAAAGCCGGTGCAATTGAGCCCGATGGCAAGAGTGATGATCTGCTCTGGTCACTGCAGGCCGGTATGGCACTGAACGCAGCAGGCCAACTGGATTTCAGCAGTCGTGTGTTTGATCATGCCGAGCCCATGATGAAAATCGAAGACACCGAAAACGTTGCGCGCAAGGGTGTCGAAAAAGTGACCGCGGCGCTGGTCAATAACAACCTCAACCGCTATACCCCCACCGTCTATGATGGCGTCATGGTCAACACCTACAAGGCGCTCAACAGCCTGTTTTTGAATGATATGCAGAATGCCCGCATTGAATTCAACCGTGCTGCCGACCGCCAGCGCCGCGCCGAGGAAGCATTCAAGGCCCGTATCAGCGAGCAACAGGAGAAACTGGCACAAACCCGTGCGGAAACAGAAGGCGAGGGTGCCGGCCAGTCAAAACTGGACTTCAGTACCAGTGAACAGGCCTCGGAACAGGCCGTGTACGACGCCTACCCGGAACTGGCCGAGTGGCAGGCCTATCCTGATTTTGTGAACCCCTACACCGATTACCTGCATGGCCTGTATTTCATGTTGGCCAGCGCCGATAAGGAAGACTATGGCAAGGCACGCCAGTCCCTGCGCCGAGTTGCCGGAATGAGCCCGGATAACGCTGCCATCAAAACCGACCTGATGGTGATCAACAAGCTTCGAACCGGCGCCTGGCGCAAACACAAGCTCCGACCTGCTGTCTGGGTTATTTTCGAAAACGGAGCTGCACCTGCCATCGACGAAACCCTGGTCCCTCTACCGCTGTTTCTGGTGAGCAACAAGGTTGAATACTCTCAAATTGCATTACCCAAGCTGAAAGTCCGCGATCAGGCTTATCCACACCTTGAAGTCCATGCCGGTGGCAAACTGCTGGGTAAAACCGAACTGCTGGCCAGCATTGACCGTGTCATCCAAACCGAATTCAAACGTGAGTTTCCGCTCAAGGTGACCGAGGCGATTGCCAGCACCCTGACCAAGGCCTTCATTCAGTATCAGGCGCGCAAGGAACTTGGCCTGGCAGGCAGCCTGGTGGCCGGGCTCTATCAGGCAACAACGACACGCGCGGATACCCGCAGCTGGAGCAGCCTGCCCAAGGAAGTACAGGTCGTGCGGTTGCGTAAACCCGCCGGCGACAGTCTTGAGTTGCGCGCGCCCGGACTCGAACAGACATTGCAGGTGCCACTGCCGGATACCCGTTTCACCGTCATTCATGTCCGCGCCAGCGCCCCGGGCAGTGTCCCTGTATACCAGGTTGCCGGCTTTGACGCCTGAACATCGTAAGGAGACGACATGAAGACCCGTACCGCAGTGCTGGCAACGACCAGCCTGGTCCTGTTCGGTTGCCAAACTCAACCACAACAGACCGACAGTTATCCACAATTGTTGATCGGCCCCAAGGCCCAATCCTACCTGCATATCGAAGGTGTTCAGGAAGGTTATGCCTCCAGCGACCTGCTGCGTGCCGGCGTTCGACTCTACAACCGCAGCCAGCAGGAGCGGAAATTACGCTACCGTTTCAGCTGGTTTGACGCCGGCGGGTTTGAACTCCAGGGATTATCAGGTCGCTGGGAGCACAGACTTCTGCGCCCCAATGAGCCGGTCATGATCGACCGCGTAGCCCCCACCCCGAAAGCGGTCAGCTACCGAATTCAGCTGTTTGACCCCAGCACCCCCTACACTCAGCCAACACAAGGAACTGATGGATGAACGCTCGCAATACTCTGATCAAAGCACTGGCCCTGACTGCGGCGGTAGGCCTTGCCACCGGTTGTACCCCCAAGACCCAGGTTCTGTCGGCCGGTGCGGTTGATGAACCCGTCACCATGGGTCTGAGCGGCAGCGACTTCTCCCAGGCCGCTTCCGATGCCGTTCAATCCATGCTGACCTCAGGCGCAGTGGACCGTAGCGATGGCAAGAAGAACATCATGGTGGTATCGACTGTTCTCAACGACACCATGCAGCGTATCGATACCGACCAGCTGGTGAAGAAAATCCGCGTTGACCTGCTGCGCAGCGGCAAGGTACTCACCACCACCGCCATTGGCCTCAACGGTGCCGAAGATCAGATGACGCAGGCCTATTCCGAACTGAGCCAGTCGCGCAAGGTCGACCGTTCCACGCTGGTCCGTCAGCGCCTGGCAGCACCCAACATGAGCCTGTCCGGCAAGATCATCCAGCGTAATAACCGCGTCGATGGCAACCAGCAACTGGTTGAATACTACTTCCAGCTGACACTGACTGATCTGGCCAACGGACTGGCCATCTGGGAAGGCGAGACCCCGATTCGCAAACTGGGTAGCGCCAAGGGAACCTCCTGGTAACGGAAAAGGAAGACAACGATGAGACGATTGCTCCCAACCCTGCTGGCAGCAGCCATCGGCACCGCCCTGCACACTTCCGCCTGGGCAGAGACTGAGCCCATGCCTGCCGCTGCACCGGCGGAAATGACACAAGCCGACATGAGTGAAGTCGAGCAGGCGATTACTGCTTCTGCCCAACCGGAAGTGGTAGATCCCGGTATGGTGATTGATGACATGATCGCCGAGTATAAACGCAGCGAAGGCCGGGGTTTTGTTAACAAGGCTCGCAACGGCAAGCTGTACTTCGGTGTCGGGCAAGCCAACATCATGTTGCGCCCGGAAAGCCGTGATTGGGGTAATGCCCGTGTCATGGCCTATAAAGAAGCACTACTCAATGCCAAGGCGGCTTATCTGACACATTTGGGCACAAGTGTAGTCGCAAGCTCTGCCACGCGTCTTTTTGATGATGCCAGCCAGATGCCGCACTTTACACCGGCCGAGCTAAGCAGCCGTAATAAACTCGAAGAGGTTCTCAACAAGGCTGTGGCAGTAGCCGGAGGCATGTTGGACGAGCAGCTTGTCGAGCTGGGAATCGACCCGGAGGAGTTTCGCTCAGCACCCAGCGAGAAGCGCGCTATCCTGTTTGAGCGTTCTGTCTCCGACTCGGTAACCCAACGTGCCCGTCACGAGCTGACCGGGGTCATTCCGGTGAAGTCATTTGAAGCCAATGATGCCGATGGCAACCATGTTGTCGCTGTTGCCATTGTCGCTTCACCCAAGATGCGTTCATTTATCGACGATGTCATCGACAGCAAGGGTGATATTGCCGCCAATCCGGACAAGGCCATCGCAACGCCTCTGGACCAGCTGTTTGCCGACAAGGCTGCACTGATGAATGAGTTTGGTATCCGTCGCATGTATGACGATCAGGGCTATCCGGTGCTGGTATCCTTTGGCCAATCGGGCAACCCGTATCGCGGCAGCGACTATCAACAACTGTATGACAACCGTAAGGTGTCCTTCGCTGCAGCACGAGCTGATGCCTTCGGTAATTTCGCAACCCTGTTCAAGTCCACTGGAACCTTTGACGAGAGCAAAAGCGATGTCATGCGTAACCAGCGTGTCGGTGTTGTCCGAGCTGAGGGGCGTGACATTTCCGAAAGCGAGGAGAGCAGCCGTGAATTCATCCGAGCGCTTGAGCAGGAAATGGAAGCAACGGGACGCGTCCGGGATCTGGCCGGTACCAGCGAACTGATGCGCTGGACCGCCAAGCATCCAACCTATGGTCATGAAATCAACGGTGTCATCTATGTCTGGCATCCCGTCTCTGAACAGAATGCACGTCAATTGCGCGACCCCGGAGCTCAAACCAAATCCTCCAAGGCACGTCAGTCAACCAACGGTCAGGCGGGCGGCAGTCAAAGCATGAAACTGATGTCTGCGGACGATTTCTGAGGAGGCAGGCATGCAATCAGTATTGAAAACGCTCGTCTCCCTCACCGTATTGCTTTGGACCTGCTTCAGCTTCTCAGCTGAGCAGGTCGTGGATGCAGTGGGCTATGGCAGCAGCCGCAACCTCGCCATTAGCGACGCTTTGGTGCAGGGCTTGCGGCAAATCACGGGCGTGAGCGTCGACAGCCGTGAAGTCATGAGCACACTATCCGGGCGGGCCAGTGTCAGCACCAGCGAAGGTGACAGTTTCACCAGCGCCGTCGAAATCGCGCAGAGAGGCGAGTTAAGCCTGAAAACCAGGGGGCTCATCTCACGTTACGACATTCTTTTGGTGGATCAGGAGCCGGATGGCAGTTTTCGTGCTGATGTGAGTGTCCATGTCATCAAGTACGAAAAACCGGGCCTGCCGTCCGACAGTCGTCGCACGCTGGCCGTGATGCCGTTCCATACCGACAAGCGCAGCTATTCACTGCTGGGGGACCGCACGCCGGCCAGTAAAGTCGAGTCAGAACTGCGTAACCGCATTCTGGATCAGTTCACACAGTCACGACGCATGAACGTACTCGACCGAGAGTTTGGTGACGAATTCCAGGCCGAGAAAGCACTTTGGCTCAGCGATGATTCCGCACTGGCAGAAAAGGCCAAGGCCGGAAATGTACTGGGCGCTGACTATATTGTTGTAGGCAATATCCGCAACATGCGCAGCACCCGTCACAGCGAGACTCTGCAGCTGACCGGCGAAACCATCGTCAGTTACAGCGGCAGTGCGCAGCTGGATTACAAGGTGATTCTGGCAGCCACACGCCAGGTGAAGTGGTCCGACTCCATCAACCTGAAATTCAGTGATGCCGATATTCGTGCCATGCTGAAGCAGTATGGCTCCTCCCAGGCGGGCATCACCTCTCAGTTGGCTACACAGCTGACCCAGAAGGCCCTGGCGAATATCTACCCCATGCGAGTGGTGGCCGTAAAAGGTAAAACGGTGGTGCTCAACCAGGGTGGCAAGACGCTGAAAAAGGGTGACCGTCTGGATGTGTATTTCCTGGGTGAAGAGATGTTCGACCCTTATACCAATGAGTCTCTCGGACGTCTGGAAGAGAAAATTGCGGTGGTTAAAGTGGTACGCGTGAATGCCAAGACCACCTACGCCAAGGTGGTAGAAGGGGATGCCGAGCTGATCGAGACGGAGTTTATCGTCCGACGTTAAACAGCTGACTCAATTCAGACTCGATCGCAAAGGTGGCCAAGGCCACCTTTTTTGATTCTGGCTGCCAGAACTGGCGCAGAATCAAAAATGCCTGACACTGCTGTCATGTCTACAATGAGCACCCTGGCGCCTGGCCCAGGCTAAAATATGTAATCACTTGATGTAAAAGTAATTTTCATCATTGGCACCGGCCTTGCTTTATACAGAGTGAATTGAGAATACAGCCCTGTGGCTGTTACTGCAGATGTCAGATGAGGATTACATCATGAGCCATGCACATGACGATCAGGACTATGAAGTAATTGGTGTCGTACCATCCATTGCCATGGTACTGGCGGGGTTGATTGTCGCCATTCTGCCGGCGCTGATGCAGCTTTACCTGTTGATGGGACAGTAAACAACGCAAGAGCCTGCAGATACATCCGAACGATGCCCTGATAGCCTGACTGTCGGGGCATTTTTGTATGAAACGATGCTCTGCCCGAGTACAGCATAAACGACAAAAAACCAGGATATTCCTAGCGAAATGAATAAATTCTGAGTATTAAATTGCCAGATAAGGCACAGGATAAAACCGGAAGGGGATGGTGCAGATGGGGAGACTCGAACTCCCACGCCCGTGAAGGCACTAGCACCTGAAGCTAGCGTGTCTACCAATTCCACCACATCTGCGTTGTCCAACGTTTTAACGTGCGTTACCACCCAAATTGTCGCTTTCGAAGAGCCTGACATCTAACGATGAAAGGTGGTGCAGATGGGGAGACTCGAACTCCCACGCCCGTGAAGGCACTAGCACCTGAAGCTAGCGTGTCTACCAATTCCACCACATCTGCTTCGAAAGTGGGGCGCATTATATCGGCCCCCTTTCACCTTGTGAAGCACTTTTTTGAATTAATTAATCTTTTTTCGTCAGACAGGCTTCAAACGCGTTCCCCAGCGAGGTCAGGTAGCGGATGTAAGCATCCTGGCCCGGCTCAATATCACGCGCCAGCGGGTCCAGTTCACCCAGCTGTACCGGCAGGTCACCGACAATGGCATGCACTACTGCGCTGGTAAACTGCGGCTCACTGAACACACAGACCGCCTGGCTTTGCTCCAGTTGTTCACGAATCTCGGCCAGATGACGTGCACCCGGCTTACGCGCCGGATCAACGGTGAAGTATCCCAGCTGATTCATCCCGTAATGATTCACAAAACCGCTATAGGCATCGTGGAAGACAAAGAAACCACTATCCTTGACGCTGGCCATCTGAGCAGCGAGATCCGCTTCCTTGGCACGCACTGCTTGCTCAAAGGCATTGCGGTTGGCCTCAAGCTGATCGACCTGGTTCGGGAAAGTCTCAAGCAGGGCAGGCATGATTTGATCAGCAATGGCAATGGCATTCAGCGGATCCAGCCAGATATGCGGATCATCACCATCGGCATGTGAATGATGTGCTTCGGCTTCATGCTCATGCTCGTCATGGCCTGCATCAGCATGTTCATCCTCATGATGTTCATGACTGTGCTCTTCGTGGGCCTCTTCTTCATGCCCATGCTCGTCGTGCGCATGGTCGTCATGACCATGTTCATCTGCCTCATGCGCATGTTCGTCATGTCCGTGTTCATCAGCATGATCGTCAGCATCGGTGCCATGGCTATGCGGCTTGCTGTCCGGCAGAAGGGTTACAATCTGTGCCTCGGTGCGGGACAATGGCTTCTGCAGAAACTGTTCCAGTCCGGGCCCTACCCAAACCAGCACCTTGGCTTCTGTCAGCTTACGCATATCAGAAGGTTTGAGTGAGTAATGGTGCGGAGTACCCTCTGCAGGCAACAGCAGCTCCGGTTCAGTAATACCGGCCGTCAGAGCGGATGTAATCAGTTGCAGAGGTTTAATGCTGGTTACAACGTCTGCCGCAGTAGCCGGCAACGCTGTCAGCATTGCCGCCGAGAGTGTCAGGCTGGACAGTGTAGAACGAAGGCAGGGTTTCATTAGTCGGAGCTCTCTTCTTGACCATTAATATTGTTATACTATAACAAAACAAACGATAGACGAACCCGATGAGCATGGATAATCTGGCCTTTGAGTCCGGCCACAATCACCAGCATTGCATTGATCAGGCACTGCAACAGGCAAGAACCCTTTGCAGAGAGCGGCAGCAACGCCTGACCCCGGTGCGTGAGCTGGTGCTCAAACTGATCTGGCAAAGCCATCAGCCCATCGGCGCCTATGAGCTGCTGCCCGCATTGGCAGAAGCCGGTTTTAATTCAGCGCCACCAACAGTGTACAGGGCACTGGAGTTCCTGCAGGAACAGGGTTTTGTACACCGCATCGCATCGCTGAATGCGTTTGTCGGCTGCCCACACCCTGAAGACAAGCATCAGGGCTATTTCCTGATCTGTCGTAACTGCCATTCTACCTCCGAACTGGAGTCGGCTCCGGTGCATGAAACGCTGAAACAGAGTGCGGCGGAGCTGGGCTTCAGTATCGAGCAGGAAACCATTGAGGTCACCGGCCTGTGCCCCAACTGCCGCAACCGGGAGGGCAGCGATGCCTGAGCACAATCCAGACCTGATTCGGCTGGACAATATCAGCGTCAATTTCAATCACCAGTTTGCCCTCAGCCAGGTCAACCTGAGCCTGCATGACGACTGTATTACCACCCTGATTGGCCCCAACGGCGCCGGCAAGACCACTCTTGTCCGCGTGGTGCTGGGCCTGATTAAACCTTCCTCTGGCAATCTTTGGCGTAAGCCGGGTTTACGCATCGGTTATATGCCGCAGAAGCTGCATATCGATCATACACTTCCATTATCAGTGGAACGTTTTCTGCAAACACCGGTAAAAACCGATAAGCATTTGATGATAAAGGCGCTTGAGGATGTGGGAGCCGCCCACTTGCTCAAACATTCCATTCACAATCTTTCGGGTGGCGAGACCCAGCGGGTGCTGCTGGCACGCGCTCTACTGCGCGACCCTCAGTTGCTGGTGTTGGATGAACCCGTACAGGGCGTGGATCTGAGCGGTCAGCTTGAGCTGTACCAACTGATTGCCGATATTCGCAAACAGCGCCACTGCGGCGTGCTGATGATCTCCCATGATCTGCACCTGGTCATGGCGTCTACCGACCATGTCATCTGCCTGAATCGACATATCTGCTGCTCGGGCAACCCCGAACATGTCAGCAACGATCCGTCATTCATTGAGCTGTTTGGCCCCGCACAGGCCAGTACCCTGGCACTGTACAACCATCACCACAGCCACCAGCATGACGCCCATGGCGATATCATCGTCGACCACCCTCAACCCCATAATTGTGACGGACACCACTGTGGCTGAGTTTCTGATTCTGGCCCTGGCCGGTGGCCTTGGTATTGCAGCACTGGCCGGCCCGCTGGGCGCCTTTGTCGTCTGGCGCCGCATGGCCTACTTCGGCGATACCCTGGCACACTCGGCACTAATGGGTATCTCGTTGGGTTTTCTGTTCGATATCAACCTGAACCTGGCCGTCGTTGTTTGCTGTGTTCTGTTATCGGTATTGCTGGTCAGCCTGCAGCGCCAGCATCTGGTCGCGACGGACACCCTGCTGGGGATCATGGCACACAGTTCACTATCGCTGGGTCTGGTCGCCGTTGCCCTGCTGGATAACGTGCGAATCGACCTGATGGAATACCTCTTTGGTGATCTGCTGGCCATCGCGCCTGCTGATCTTTACTGGATTTATGGGGGCGGGGCACTTGTACTGCTGTTGCTCTGGCGCCTGTGGAACCCCTTGCTCGCCATCACCATCAACGAGGAACTGGCCCAGGTCGAGGGTGTCCCGGTTGCCCGCACCCGGCTGGCCCTGATGCTGCTGATTGCCGTGGTGATCGCTGTTGCCATGAAGCTGGTGGGCATTCTGCTGATCACCTCGCTGTTGATCATCCCGGCGGCTGCAGCACGGCGTCTGTCCAACACACCGGAGCAGATGGCCATTTTCGCATCGGTGCTGGGTATGCTGGCAGTGCTGGGCGGTATCAGCGCCTCCTGGTTCTGGGATACACCGGCCGGACCCTCCGTCGTAGTGACCGCCCTGATTGAATTCCTGCTGCTCTACACGCTGCCGATCCGGGGCCTGCAGGCGCGATGATCCGACCCGAACACTGGCCTGACCGTGCCACCCATAGCCGGGTCTGGGCGCTGGCCTGGCCGATGATGCTGTCCAACATCACCGTACCCGTGCTGGGGCTGGTGGATACCGCCGTGATTGGCCACCTGCCCGAGCCTCACCACCTGGGTGCCGTGGCGGTTGGCAGCATGATTTTCTCGATCCTCTACTGGGCCTTCGGGTTTCTGCGCATGGGCACCACCGGCATGGTGGCCCAGGCCTGCGGTCGCAATGATGGTGCCGCCATTCGCACACTCCTGGGTCAATCACTTGTACTGGGTGCAGTCATCGGCCTGGTGATCCTGCTGCTGCGCACTCCGCTGACTGAGCTGGCGTTGCAGCTGATGGACCCGGCGCCGGATGTCCTCGCGTCCGCCACTGAATATACCGCCATCCGCGCACTGGGTGCGCCCGCCGTGCTCTGTAATTTTGCCCTGCTGGGCTGGTTTGTCGGCAACCAGAACACTCGCATTGCGCTGATATTGCTGACCAGTACCAACCTGCTGAACATGCTGCTGGATCTGCTGTTCGTGTTTGGTCTGGGCATGGCTGCCGACGGCGTCGCTCTGGCCACCGTTTGTGCCGAGTATTTCAGCCTGCTGTTGGGCCTCTGGTTCTGTCGCCGCATGCTGGCACGACTGCCCGGCGAATGGATCTGGCGGCGCCTGCGCCGGCTCAGTGATTACCGTGAACTGATCAGCGTGAATCGCTACCTGTTCGTACGTACCCTGTTGCTGTTGATGACGCTGGCCTTCTTTACCGCCCAGGGCGCACAGCAGGGCACTACGATCCTGTCGGCCAATGCCGTACTGCTCAACTTCATGCTGCTGATCTCCAATGCTCTGGATGGCTTTGCCCATGCCACCGAGGCCCTGACCGGTCGGGCACTGGGCCAGCGCCAGCGACGGCCGTTCTACCAGGTACTGGTATGTACTACGCTCTGGTCGGCGGTCAGTGCGGTACTTTTGACGCTGGTGTTCTGGCTCGGTGGCCAGCCCATCATCCATCTGCTGACCGATATTCCTGATGTCCGCGAAGCAGCCGTGCGTTATCTGCCCTGGATTATTGTATTACCGCTGGTCAGTACCTGGGGATTCCTGCTGGATGGCATCTTTATCGGCACCACCCGCGTCAAGGCGATGCAGGACACGATGCTGTTCTCTGTACTGCTGGTATTCGCACCTGTCTGGTGGCTCACACAATCGATGGGCAATCAGGGACTCTGGCTGTCCTTCCTGTGCCTGTTCGCAGCCCGAGGCATCAGCGGCGCCTGGGTATTCTGGCGCCTGGAGCGTCGTGGTGCCTGGTTCGAACCCCGCACCTGAGTGGCAAAAACCGGGCAGGGCAGCCACACTCTCCCTTGAAACAGAGACGGAGTGTGGGAGATAGCCTGATGCACCTGAGACTGACACCCTTACTTGCTCTTGGCCTGGCAAGCACGCTGCAGGCGCTGCCGCTGGATCAGCTGCAGCTGCCTCCCGGCTACCGCATCCAGGTCGCTGCAGAAGTGCCCAACGCCCGCCAGATGGCACTCAGCCCCGAGGGCGTACTCTATGTCGGCACCCGCCGGGACGGACGCGTATTCGCGCTGCAGGATCTGGATGGTGACCATCAGTACGAAACCCGCCATACCCTGATGTCGAATCGCCGCCTGCCCAATGGCGTCAGCTGGTCCGGCGGCGACCTCTACGTCGCTGAGCTGACACAACTGGTGCGCCTGCCTGACATCGATTCACGGCTGAGCAACCCGCCCACTCCGGAGCCTCTACTGACAGGGTTACCGAATATCACTCATCACGGCTGGAAATATCTTAAGCAGGCACCGGATGGCGCCTTCTTTTTCACCCTCGGCGCGCCCTGTAATGTGTGCCTGGAATCGGACCCGCGCTTTGCCAGCATCATGCGCTTTGATCCTGCCACAGGAGAAGCTTCGCCCTGGGCGCACGGCGTGCGCAACTCCGTCGGTTTTGCCTGGCACCCCAATGACGGCAGCCTCTGGTTTACCGATAACGGACGCGATCATTTGGGCGATAACCAACCGGATGATGAGCTGAACCGGGCCGGACAGGAGGGACTGCATTTCGGCTTCCCGTTCCGACATGCCAAGGATGTAGTGGACCCTGACTTTGGCGCGGGTGCCGACGCGGTTAACAGTCAGGCCCCGGCTGCCTTGCTCGGGGCCCATGTCGCCGCTCTGGGCATAAGCTTCTACACCGCCGACCAATTTCCGGACACGCCAGAAACCACCCTGTTCATGGCACAGCATGGCTCCTGGAACCGTTCCAGCAAGGTCGGCTACCGCGTCATGCGTGTGGAGACAGAAGGCGAGCAGGTCAGGTCGGTTGAGCCCTTTATTACCGGTTGGCTGCAGGGCGAACAGGCCTGGGGACGGCCAGTGGATGTACTGGTAGAGCCGGATGGTGATCTGCTGATTTCCGATGACCGGGCCGATGTGATTTATCGGGTCTGGTACCAGCCGAACAGCTGAGCAAGCGACAAAAAAAGGGCACCCGGTACTGACCGAATGCCCTTGTCAGTTCTATAAAACCGGCTCAGTGATCCCGGCGCAAGGTGCCCGGATCCATGATGCGAATAGGCTGGGGATTGTCATCGGCAACGGCCGCCGGTGCCTTGTCAGAACGGTCACCGCTGACCCGGGTCTCAATCTGTTCCGGGTCCGGACGACCATCCAGGCGCAGGGAGTCGGAAAAACCGCACTTCACGCACTCGCGGTGCTCACGCTCCTCATCCCGGTACATGCGTACCGTATCCATCTCCCCGCAGCGCGGGCAGACAGCCCCGGCAATAAAGCGTTTCTGTACACTCATGTCGGCTCCTCTCAGCGAATACCGGAGTGACGCAGCAGAGCGTCCACACTGGGCTCACGGCCACGGAAGGCAACGAACAGATCCATGGGATCACCGGAGCCACCCTGTTCCAGAATTTCCTGACGGAAGGCCAGGCCCGTATCCGTATTAAAGATGCCTTCCTCCTCGAAGCGGGAGAATGCATCTGCAGACAGGACTTCGGCCCACTTGTAGCTGTAATAGCCCGCCGCATAACCACCGGCGAAGATATGGCTGAAACCATGCTGGAAACGGTTTTCAGAAGGCGGACGAATCACCGCCACCTGGTCACGCACACGATCCAGTACCGCCTGAATTTCAGTTTCACCCGGCTGGTATTCATGGTGCAGACAGAAATCAAACAACGAGAATTCCAACTGACGCATCATCATCATGCCGGACTGGAAGTGCTTGGCTGCCAGCATCTTGTCGAGCAACGCCTGCGGCAGCGGCTCGCCTGATTCGTGGTGACCAGAGATCAGCGCCAGCGCTTCCGGCTCCCAGCACCAGTTTTCCATGAACTGGCTGGGCAGCTCCACCGCATCCCAGGCTACGCCGTTAATACCGCTGATATCCGCTTCTTCCATCTGCGTCAGCATATGGTGCAAACCGTGGCCGAACTCATGGAACAGCGTGGTCACTTCGTCATGGGTCAGCAGGGCCGGCTGGCCTGACAGCGGCGGGGTGAAGTTACACACCAAGTAGGCCACCGGCAGCTGCAGATCGGCATCGTTCAGGCGACGACGCACACGGCAGTCATCCATCCAGGCACCGCCACGCTTGCCACTGCGGGCGAAGGGGTCCAGGTAACAGTAGGCCAGAGGTTCGCCGTTACGCTTGAGCGCAAACAAACGGGCATCGCTGTGCCAGCTGTCGAAATCCTGCTGCTCCTCGACCTCGATATCAAACAGACGGCCGGCAGTGGTGAACATGCCGTCCAGCACTTTGGGCAGCGGGAAGTAGGGGCGCAGTTCCTGCTGGGAGATTTCGTAGCGCGCCTGCTTCAGCTTCTCGCCGTAGTAGGTCACATCCCAGGCGTTCAGGGTGTCGATACCATCCTGTTCACGGGCAAAGGCCTGCAGTTCGGCCAGTTCCTGCTCCGCAACCGGCCGGGTTTCGGTGGCCAGGTCTTCCAGGAAACTCACCACCTGCTGCGGTGACTGCGCCATCTTGGTCGCCAGCGAGTAGTCAGCATAGGTATCAAAGCCCAGCAGCTTGGCCATCTCGTGGCGCAGATCCAGAATTTCGCTCATCACCGCTGAGTTGTCCCACTCACCGGCCTTGGGCCCCTGATCAGAGGCGCGAGTGCTGAACGCACGGTAAAGCTCTTCCCGCAGGCTGCGGTTATCGGCAAAGGCCATCACGGCATAGTAGGCGGGGAAGTCCAGAGTGATCACCCAGCCATCCACGTCTTTGGCCTGGGCGGCTTCTTTCGCGGCGGCAATGGCATGCTCGGGCAGACCGGAGAGTTCGGCTTCATCGCTGATCTCTTTCCACCAGCCCTGGGTCGCATCCAGAACATTTTCGGCGAACTTGGTGGTCAGCTCGGACAGGCGCTGCTGCAGCTCGGCATAACGCTTCTGCTGCGCTTCCGGCAGGGCAATGCCGGACAGACGGAAATCGCGCAGGGCGTTATCCACCACCTTGCGGCGTGCCGGGCTCAGCTGCTGGTAGGCATCGCTGCCCGCCAGGGATTCAAAGGCCTTGAACAGGCCCTGATGCTGACCCAGTTCGGTCCAGTATTCAGACAGCTTGGGCAGGCAGGCGTTATAGGCTTCGCGCCATTCATCGGAGTTCATCACCCCGTTCAGGTGCGATACCGGTGACCAGGCCTGCGCCAGCTCGTCATTGAGCTGCTCAAGCTCGGCCACCAATGCCCAACCACTGACCGCTTCATCGGCAGTCAGCTCGGCAATACGGCTGCGGTTCCGCGCCAGCAATTCGTCAACGGCAGGTTCGGCATGTTCCGGCAGAATACGGCTGAACGGCGGCAGCAGATGGCGTTCGAGCAGGGGGTTGGACATCAGACTCTCTCCAATATGGATCGGCTTTCAGGGTGTATACGTCAATTACTATACAATGGGGCTCAGGTAAGTCGATTTCAATCAGCATCAGGAGAGCCTCATGAACGTACGACCCTACCAGGGGATGACCCCGCAACTGGCTGACAATGTGTTTGTGGACCCCAGCGCTGTGGTTCTGGGGGATGTAGAGATCGGCGAGCACAGTTCCGTCTGGCCCATGACCGTGATTCGGGGTGACATGCATCGCATCCGTATCGGTCGCTACTCCAGCATCCAGGACGGTTCGGTGCTGCACATTACCCATGCAGGCCCCTATAACCCGGACGGCTTCCCGCTGATTCTGGGGGATCATGTCACCGTCGGCCATCAAGCCATGTTGCACGGGTGTACCCTGGGCAGTCGTATTCTCGTCGGTATGGGCGCCATGATCATGGATGGTGCCGTGGTTGAAGACGAAGTGATCATCGGCGCAGGTAGCCTGGTTCCGCCCGGCAAAACACTGAAAAGCGGCTATCTCTATGTAGGACGCCCGGCCAAGCCCCAGCGTGAACTGACGCAGAAAGAGAAGGAATTCTTCACCTACACCGCTGAAAATTACGCCCGCCTGGCAGCCAAGCATCAGGCAGAAGACCGGGCCTGATTAAAGAATAAGACACTGACCGGCCCCAGGGCCGGTTTTTTTGACCTCAAGCAAATAATACTATTGATAACGATTTGCATTTAGTTTAGTGTGATTTGATAAATTCAGATCTAAGGAAGCAGTCATGTCACTTAAACGCCTTCTGCTGCCGGCCGCTATCGCAGCTGCCGTCATGTCCCCGCTTACACCGGTTGCCATCAGCCAGGCCAGTGCCGCCACGGCGACCGTCGAAGCACAAGCCAACAGCGTAAACACCCACTACGCCGACATTGCCGAAGCCGTTTTTGCCGACTCCCTGAGCGCTGCCAAACAACTGCAGCAGGCCATCAACACGCTGCTCGATGATCCCACTGACGCCAACCTTGCTGCGGCCCGTGAAGCCTGGGTCGCCGCGCGTGTGCCTTATCAGCAGTCCGAGGTTTACCGTTTCGGCAATGCCATCGTGGATGACTGGGAAGGCAAGGTAAACGCCTGGCCGCTGGACGAAGGCCTGATCGATTACGTCGATACAACTCATTATGGTACCGAATCCGACTTCAACGGCTGGTACAGCGCCAACATTATCGCCAACCCCGAGCTCAACATCGGTGGCAAGTCTGTTGATGCCTCCACCATCGACAAGGCGCTGCTGGCCGAAACCCTGCACGAGATCGACGGCGTCGAGGCTAACGTGGCTACCGGTTACCACGCCATTGAATTCCTGCTCTGGGGCCAGGATCTGAACGGTACCAACAAGGGTGCCGGCAACCGTCCTGCCAGCGATTTTGATACCGACAACTGCAGCAACGGCAACTGCGAACGCCGCCGCGACTACCTGAAAGCCGCCACCGAGCTGCTGATCGATGATCTGATCGAGATGGCCGATGCCTGGAAAGCCGGTGGCGAAGCACGCAAGCAATTGATGGCAAAAGGCGAGCTGGGCGGCCTTGCCACCATCACCACCGGTATGGGCAGCCTGTCCTACGGTGAACTGGCCGGTGAGCGCACCAAGCTGGGCCTGATGCTGCATGACCCGGAAGAAGAGCATGACTGCTTCTCCGACAATACCCACTGGTCGCACTACTATGACGCTCTGGGTATTCGTAACGCTTACCTGGGTGAATACAGCCGTATTGATGGCAGCCAGGTAACAGGGCCGTCCCTGTCCGATCTGGCCAAGGCTGCTGACCCGGCATTGGACCAGAAGATGCGTGACCACCTGAATGCAACTCAGGCCGCCGCTCAGGCGATGGTCGATGCTGCCAAGCAGGGTGAAACCTTTGATGTACTCATTGCCGCCGGTAACACCGAAGGCAATGCCAAGGTACAGGCATTTGTAGATGCCCTGACCGAGCAAACACAGGTCCTCGAAGAGGTGATGGCAACACTGGGTATTTCCGATGTGGAACTGGAAGGTTCCGACAGTCTGGATAATCCCTCAGCTGTTCTTGGCGGCTGAATGACTCGATGACCCGTTATGCACACAGTCTGACAGGCTGGCTCTCCCTCTGGCTGGCGTTGTGCACCAGCCAGGCCGCTATGGCAGTGGCGGCCGAACCGAGCCGGGCTCTACCTGATGAGGGTAAGCCCGGTTCTTCTTTTTCAGCCGCCGAGCGCAAGGCCTTCATGCAACCGATGGCACAGATCGGTTTCGATACCCGCATGGACTTCGTGCTGGGCCGCGCCATATTTGAAAAAATCTGGGTGCCCTCGCCTTCATCCACTACCGCCAGTGATGGCCTGGGGCCTCTCTATAACGCTCGCTCCTGCCTGCAGTGCCATATCAATAATGGCCGTGGCTTGCCGCCCGACGAGCAGGGCAGTGCCAACCGCAACGGACTGCTGATTCGGCTGGGCATCCCCGGAGATGGCCACAATTCGCCTCTGGGCGTCACCCCTGAGCCTACCTACGGCACTCAGCTGCAGACCTTTGCTGCCACCGGCCTGCCGGCCGAAGCGCGGATAAATGTACGCTACCGTACCCGACTCGTCGAACTCAACGGGGGTGAGCAGGTTCAACTGCGCCAGCCCGAGTACCGGCTCAGCCAACCGGGCTATGGCAACTTCCATCCGGACTTGCAGCTGTCGCCACGCCTGGCACCGGCCATGATCGGCCTCGGACTGCTGGAACAGATCCCGGAAGCCGATATCCTGGCGCAGGAAGACTCTGATGACCGTGACGGAGATGGTATCTCCGGGCGCGCCAACCGGGTATTTCATCCTGAATACGAACAGCCACAACTGGGCCGTTTTGGCTGGAAAGCCGGAGCACCCTCTCTGCAGCTGCAAAATGCCAGTGCGTTGAATACAGACCTGGGTATTTCCAACCCCGACTACCCCATGGCGGCAGGGGACTGCACAGCCCGGCAACCGGGCTGCCTTAAGGCGCCTCACGGCAACACTGAGTTGCAGGGCGGTTTTGAGGCCTCAGCCCAAATGATGGATGTGTTACTGTTTTATACACGACATTTGGCGGTACCCGCGCGCCGTAACCGCGACCAGCCGGACGTTAAAGCCGGTGAGCAGCTGTTTACGGCCATCGGCTGTGCCAGCTGCCACACTCCCATACAGCAGACGGGCAACAACCCGGCACTGCCGGCGCTGAGCGAACGCCGCCTTGAGCCCTATACCGATCTGCTGCTGCATGACATGGGCGAGGCCTTGGCTGACCAGCGTCCCGAATTCGGTGCCAATGGCCATGAGTGGCGTACCCCGCCGTTGTGGGGCCTGGGCCTTCACCAGGCCGTTACCGGCGAACGGGCACTGCTGCATGATGGCCGCGCGCGCACCCTGGCGGAAGCCATCCTCTGGCATGGCGGTGAAGCCGAATCGGCACGCGAACGCTTCCGCCAACTGTCTCCACATGCTCGTAAGCAACTGATCCTGTTTCTGGAGTCACTTTGATGCAACCGATTCATACTCGCCGGTGGCCACGAGGCCTGCTGGCGTCCACAGTGATGTTCATGTCCGGCCTGGCCTGCGCGGCGACACCGGACTGGTCCCACTACAACTATCAGGCGGTCCAGCAGCATGTGCTGCCGCGTTATGCGGCTCTGGACGAAGCCAGCGCAGCGCTGTCAGCCTCAGCCCAAACCTTCTGTGCGGCCCCTTCGGAAGCGGGGCTGGTGCAAGTGCAGGGCCAGTGGCGCCAGGCCATGCTGAGCTGGCAGGGCATACAGCACGTTCAGTTTGGCCCGGTGCAGTTTCTGATGCGCAACTTTGGCCTCCAGTTCTGGCCTGACCGCAAGAACATTGGCGCTCGCCAGCTGCGTCAGGCTCTGGCGAGCGACCAGCCCTATGATGCCGAATTCTTCCGCCATGCCAGTGTCTCCATTCAAGGCTTCCCGGCGCTGGAGCGCCTGCTGTTTGCCGATAACGCCCTGCAAACGCTGCAAAACGGTCGTGGCTGTGAACTGACCCAGGCCATTGCCGGCCATGTCGCGCAGATGAGCCACGCCATTTACAGCGAATGGTCAGCACAGGCCAAAGGCGACTTTCAGCCCGAGCAGGACCCGGATGTTGCCGCTGAATTGGCAGTGGAGCTGATGGCTTCTCTGGTGGAACCCATCGAAGCCATTCGCGACAGCAAGCTGCTCAAGCCCATGGCTGAGTCTGCCGAATCCGCCCGTCCAAAATTGCTGGAAAGCCATCGCAGCAGTGCCTCACTGGCCAACATTCGGGCCAACCTGGAGGCGTTGAACGCGCTCTACCAGGGCACCGATCCCAGCGTGCGCAGCCTGCTGGAAGAGGCCGGGTCAGAACAGCTGGCCAAGGATATTGCCGAGCGTTTTGAGCACATCAACGCCCAGCTGGACGCTGTTCAGGGGCCATTGAAGCAGGCCGTCACCCAGGCTGAAACCCACACCCGCCTGCTGGGCGTTGCTACATCGCTGAAGCAGCTGAGTGAACAGCTGGATACCGCCATGGACGTGCTGAATATCCAACTGGGGTTCAACAGCCGTGATGGAGACTAATCGCCGCCGTTTCCTGAGCCTTCTGGCCGCGGGTTGCCTGCTGCCTGCCACCCGCGTCCTGGCCAGTGGCACAACCACAGGGCAGACCGATGCGGGCCTGCTCGTCAGTGCCGCCAGTGACCGGCGCCAGCACTGGCTGCTGGTAACCGATGCCGAAGGACAGACGCAACTGCGCTACCCGCTGCCCGAGCGTGCCCATCATGTGGAGCTGCATCCGCAGCAGCCATGGGCAGCTGCCGTCGCGCGCCGCCCGGGTCGGTTTATTGAGATAGTCGACTATCACAGCGGTCAGCAGGTTAAACGGGTGGATGCAGGGGAGGGGCATCACTTTTTTGGCCACGCCCTGTTCACCCCCGATGGCCACTGGCTGGTCAGCACCGAGAACGATATCGCCAGCGGGCAAGGCCAGATCGTCATTCGTGATGTAAGTAATCACTTAGCCGAGGTAAGCCGAACACCAAGCTATGGTATTGGTCCCCATGAGCTTCTGCTGAATGGCAACCAGGTCCTGGTCGCCAACGGCGGTATCCTGACGCACCCGGATCATGGCCGTGAGAAACTTAACCTGGACAGCATGCAGCCCAGCCTGGCCTATATCGACCTCAAGTCGGGTGACCTGCTGGAACAGGTGGGTATGAGTGCGGATAACCACCAGCTCAGCATCCGCCACATGGATCTAAGTGCTGCAGGTACCATAGTCATTGCCTTGCAGTACCAGGGCGCCATCAGCGACAAAAAGCCACTGGTTGCCATCCACCGCCGGGGCGAGCCTCTCAAACTGCTACGCGCACCTGAGCCGATCAACAACCAGATGGAGCAGTATGCCGGCAGTGCCCGTATCGATCGATCCGGACGGATGGCGGCGATCTCGGCACCACGTGGCAACCTGATCACCTTCTGGGATATCGAACGGGACCGCTTTATCAACGCCATGCGCTGCCGGGACGGCTGCGGCCTGGCGGCAACGGACAAGGCCGGTGAGTTTCTGGTGAGTTCAGGATTGGGCCACCTGTACCGCATGCGGCCACTGGATAACCTGCGCGAGCGCCTGCCACTGGACCCAATCGCCGCCCAATTGGCTTGGGACAACCACATGAACCTTCGTTTGGGCTGAATACACTCAGACTGAGATGAAAAACGGGCTCCCGCGGGAGCCCGTTTTCTTGATGTCTCATCGCTTGCTCAGGCCTTGGCCTTGGCGATCTCCCGCAACCGCTTCACCACCTGTGCATTGATACTGCGCTGGGTGAAATGGCCATCGTCTTTGAGTACACCGGCCGTGCGGCCCATCAAAATCTCAAGACAGTCATCCACCGTGGACACCGCATGGATATGGAACATGCCATCCTCTACCGCCTGAACCACTTCGGCCTTGAGCATCAGATGGCGTACATTGGCCTTGGGAATGACACAGCCCTGCCAACCGGTCAGGCCTCGGGTTTTACACAGGTGGAAGAAGCCTTCGATTTTCTCGTTTACGCCACCAATCGCCTGCACCTCACCATACTGGTTGATCGAGCCGGTGATGGCGTACTGCTGGCGAATGGGGATATGCGTGAGTGCCGAGATCAGGGCGCAGATTTCAGCCAGAGAAGCACTGTCTCCGTCCACATAACCATAGGACTGCTCCATGGCCAGGCTGGCCGAGAGCGCCAGCGGGAAATCACCGGCATAGGTATGACCGAGGAAACCGGACAGGATCAGGACACCCTTGGAGTGAATCGGCTGCCCCAGGGTAACCTCACGCTCGATATCGATAATGCCCTTGTTACCCGGATGTACCGTAGCAGTGATGCGTGCCGGGCTACCGAAGGAAACATCGCCCACCTGCAGCACCGTCAGGCCGTTGGCCTTGCCTACGGCTTCACCATCAGTATCGATCAGCACGGTTTCATTGAGGATGCTTTCCAGTATTTTCTGTGACAGCCGGCCGGTACGACGCTCCTTGGCCTCCAGCGCCAGCTCCACATGTTCAGCATTGATCTGGGCGTCACCCTGTTCACGACGACGAAAATCCGACTCGCACAGCAGGTCCACCAGCTCTCCTACATGCGCCGACAGCAGATCCTGATCGCCCGACAGCCTTGAACTGTGCTCCACCAGACGGGCAACGGCACGGCGCGTCAGAGGCGCCAGGTTTTCTTCCGTAGCCAGCGTTTTCATCAAACGGGCATACTGGCGAATGGAGTGGGGCGTACGGTGCACATCCTCATCGAAGTCCACCACTACACGGAACATCTTCTCGAAGTCGTGATCCAGCTCCTGCAGCAGATAGTAGGTATCCCGTTCACCTACCAGAACCACTTTCACTTTCAGCTTGGCCGGCTGGGGGCTCAGGGTAATGGCGCTGATACCGGTGTATTCGCTGACCGGATTTTCGATGCGGATTTCGTGTGATTTGAGCGCACGTTTGAGCGCGCCGTAAACGAACGGCTGCTCCAGCAGCTTTTCCGCTTCCAGCACCAGGTAGCCACCATTGGCACGATGCAGGGCACCGGAACGAATCAGCGTGTAGTTGGTGACCATCGCCCCCATGTCACTGATGTATTCCACCCGGCCAAACAGGTTTTCATAACTGGGATGCGCCTCGAACACCACCGGCGCACCCTTGGTCTTGTGGTTGTCGACCAGCAGATTGAGCCCGTAGTTGCGCTCAAGATAGTCGCGCCGCATGGCATCGGTCTTGGCTTCCAGCGGGTTGTCATCGTTCACGATCTCGCCGGCGTTGCGGATCAGGTCCGATTCAACATGCTTCAGATAATCGACGATGCATGCAATGTTGGCGTACTTGTCGCGCAGGGGCTGCAGCAGCGGCGACACCGCCTGACGCGCGGTATTGCGATCCAGGGTTTCAATCCGCTCCGAAGCTTCGCGACGCCACACCGGCAGCTCGGTCAGACTGTCGTTGAGCATCTCCTCCAGCTCGGAGATATGCGCCTGAATGGCATCCCGCTCCTCCTCGGGCAGCTGCGAAAACGCGGCCTCATCAATGGCCTGGCCATTAGCGACCGGAGTAAAGCCGACGGTCGCACCATCACGAAAGACAGCAATGTTGTATTCGCGTCCCCTGCGCTCCACCTGATTCAAGGCTTCGTCATAGTGGCCGTTGAATTCACGCTCGATCTGACTCTTCATGCGCTGGTAGGCAGGGTTCTCGAAAGCGGCCGGCAACTCGGCCAGCACCCGATCGAGCAGGTGGCGGATATCACGTTTAAGCTGATTGGCACGCCCGGAGGGCAGTTCCAAAATGACGGGGTAGCGGTTATCGCTGAGGTTGTTGATGTAGCACCAGTCACTGGGCTTGTGCTGTTTTTTCGCCGATGCCTTTAGGCTTTCCATGGCAAAGGAGAAGCGACCGGTATGCGGGTTGCCCATGACGAAGAGGTTATACCCCGGGCGTTGCATGCCGATGCCAAAGGCCATGGCTTCGATGGCCCTTTCCTGGCCAAAGAATCCGGAGAAGGGTTCCAGCGACTCGGTCGTTTTGAACGGCAGGAGTTCAGGGTCGCAGCGGCAGTAGAGCGCCTCGGGCGCCAGCGGCAGATGCTTGTCCATGCGCGTACTCCACAGCAGAGGGTCTGCCCCTGTTATACCGCCTCGCATTTGCCGGATGCAAGGCGGTGAGTGAAAACGCGTTGAAATTCAGCCGACTAGCTGATCATTTTGTATCCAGACTGGCACGCAGCTGGTCAATCACGCTGGCCGTCTCCGGGGTCACACCGCGCCACACTGAAAACGCTTCAGCAGCCTGTTCAACCAGCATGCCCAGGCCATCAATGACACGTCCGGCATCCAGATCCATGGCCCACTGACAGAACGGCGTAGGTTCTGCGCCGTACATCATGTCATAGCAAGCGGTGTGAGCGGCAATAACCGCCGCAGGAACCGGTGGCAGCTCCCCTTGAAGACTGGCAGAGGTGCCATTGATCACCAGATCAAACGCCTCGGCGGGGATGGCATCAAAGCCACAGGCTGATACCTCGCCTTCGTCGGTGAACAGACTGGCCAGCTCTTCAGCACGGGACACCGTTCGGTTGGCAATCAAAATCGAGCCCACACCGGCTTCCAGCAGCGGGTGCATCACACCGCGTACAGCGCCGCCCGCACCCAGTACCAGAACACGCGCGCCTGCCAATTTGACGCCATGGTTATCCCTGAGATCACGGACCAGACCAACCCCGTCGGTATTGTCCGCCGCCAGACGGCCATCTTCCAGGCGGTACAGCGTATTGGCCGCTCCTGCACGTTGGGCACGTTCACTGCGCCACTGCGCCAGCGCCCAGGCACGCTCCTTGAACGGAACCGTGATATTCAGCCCTTTGCCATCGCCCTGCAGGAAACGCCCGACTTCGGTTTCAAAATCGGGTGATTCCACATGCACGGCATCATAGGTCAGGGCCTGGTCGGTCAGCTCGGCAAAGCGGGTATGGATCTGCGGCGATTTACTATGGGCAACCGGATTTCCCATAACCGCGTAACGATCACTCATCTCAGACCTCCAGCCAGTTGCGCGGCTGCAGGTAACGGTCATACAGCTCGGCTTCTTCCGTGCCGGGCTCCGGCTTCCAGTCATAGTCCCAGCGCACCTCAGGCGGCAACGACATCAGGATGGACTCGGTGCGGCCACCGGACTGCAGACCAAACAGGGTGCCTCTGTCCCAGACCAGGTTGAACTCGACATAACGTCCGCGACGGTGCAACTGGAAGTCACGCTGGCGTTCACCATAGGGCGTATCCTTGCGCTTCTCGATGATAGGCACAATAGCCGGTGCATAGGCATCACCGATGGACTGCATCAGGGCAAAGCTCTTATCGAAGCCCAGTTCGTTCAGGTCATCAAAGAAGAGGCCACCAATACCGCGCGGCTCCTGACGGTGTTTCAGGTAGAAGTAGTCATCGCACCACTGTTTGAACCGCGGGTAAATATCCTCACCAAAGGGCGCACAGGCATCATGTGCCATCTGGTGCCAGTGGCGGCAGTCATCGTCGTTGCCGTAGTAGGGCGTCAGATCGAAACCGCCACCAAACCACCATACCGGCTCTTCACCTTCTTTCTCGGCAATGAAGAAGCGTACATTGGCATGCGAGGTCGGCACATAAGGGTTATGCGGGTGGATCACCAGGGATACGCCCATGGCTTCAAAGCTGCGACCGGCCAGCTCGGGGCGGTGCGCCGTCGCCGAACCTGGCAGGGCTGAACCATGCACATGAGAGAAGTTGACGCCGCCTTTTTCGATGACAGCGCCCTGGCCGATCACACGGGTGCGGCCGCCACCGCCTTCGGCGCGGTCCCAGCTGTCTTCCGTGAAGCGTGCTTCGCCATCGGCCTGTTCCAGGGCAGCGCAAATGCGGTCCTGCAGGCCCAGCAAATACGCTTTTACCTTGTGTACGTCAGGTGCCGACATGTGTCTCCTCCAAAATGGTTAGCGAACGCTCACTACGCCCGTATTGTTTGCATATCCTGTATATTTCGAATCACTGTTGGCCTGTCCAGGCCACCCAGCTCGCCCGGCAATATATAATCTAGTCTAGAGCCGAAGTAAGTACTGACTTTCAGTTTTGACCTTGCAGGCTCTGCAGCACTGCGATTGGCCGAGGTCGAAACGATGGGGCCACCATATTCACGGCACAGCGCCTGAACCAGCGGATGCGCACTGACACGCACCGCCACCGGCGAATGGCAACCTTTAACCCAGCTCGGAATCATCTGCTTGGGATCCGGCAGCAACCAGGTGTTCGGGCCAGGCCAGGTGTCGCGCAGACACTGGCGCTGCTCATCGCTCAGAGGGCTCAGCAGAGGTTCGATCTGGGATTCTTCTGCCGCAACAAGGATCAGGCCCTTGTGCTCAGGGCGGCGCTTCAGCGCCAGCAATCGTTGCACGGCAGCCTGGTTGTAGGGGTCACAGCCCAGGCCCCAGACGGCTTCGGTGGGATAGGCGATCACGCCCCCGGAGTTCAGACAGCGTACCGCTTCTTTCAGTTGCCAGTGATTCATGGATGTCACCGAGAATGAAAACAGAAGGGAAGCCGGGCCGTCAGGGGCGACGCCCGGCCAATATCAGGTCAGCTTTAGCCCTGCAGCTGATCAATGCTCCACTCAAAGACAATCTTGTCTTCGTCATCAACCAGCGCCTGCAGCGTCTTGAGGCTCTCGATCAGGGAAGCCTGGTCGGCACGGCAGATATTCACATGCCCTACCTTGCGGCCCGGACGGATCTCCTTGCCATACCAGTGGACATGAACGCCGGGGACCTGCAGCCACTCGGGTTTCCAGTTTCGGCCCAGCAGGTTATACATCACTGAAGCGCCATCAACCGGCGGGGTAATCAGCGGCAGATCTGCCAGCGCACGCAGGTGCAGCTGGAACTGGCTGATAGCCGAGCCTTCCTGAGTCCAGTGGCCGGAGTTGTGTACACGCGGCGCCAGCTCATTCACCAGCAGTTTGCCATCAACAACGAAGCACTCCATCGCCATCACGCCGATATAGTCTTCGTCGTCCATGATGCGACCGAGCCAGTCTTCCGCATCCTTCTGCTGCTGTGCGGGCACCTGCAGATTGGATACGCTGGCACGCAGAATACCGTTTTCATGCCAGTTGCGTGTCAGCGGATAGAATACCTTTTCGCCAGCGGCGTTGCGTGCACCGACCAGGGATACCTCATGGCTGAACGGGATCATCGCTTCGGCGATGCATTCGCCGGCCCACTCGGCCTCCGGCTGGTCACCTTTCTGCCAGCGCCACTGGCCACGACCGTCATAACCGCCACGGCGGCGCTTGACGATCACCTTGTCTGCCACGGACTCCAGCTGCGCATTCAGGTCACCGGCTTCCAGGCTTACCCAGGGCGAGGTTGGTACATCCAGGCGGTCCAGCAGTGCTTTCTGGCGCTGGCGGTCGATCACCGCATGCAGGGCAGCGGCATTACGAAAATTGGGGTGCTGCTTCAGCTGCAGCCCGCTGACACTGTCAGACCAGTGTTCGATTTCAACGGTGATGACATCATCAGGGCGCAGGCCCAGCTCGATATCGGCATTGGGATCAACCGGCATCACCTCCAATTGCAGGGGTGCGCCAGCCTGCTGCAGCATCTGGCCCAGCTGGCCGTTACCGGCAACGACGATTCGTGGCAGCATCTGTATCAACCTCGCGGATCGGGATTATCAAGAACGGTCTGGGTCTGGGCCTGACGCCAGTCGGACAGACGCTGGGCCAGCTCGGAGTCATCGGTTGCCAACATCTGCGCAGCCAGCAGGCCTGCATTGAACGCACCGGCACCACCGATGGCCAGGGTACCGACTGGCACGCCACGCGGCATCTGCAGGATCGACAGCATGCTGTCCTGACCGCTCAGCGCCTTGCTCTGCACCGGCACACCCAGTACAGGTACCAGTGTCTTGGCCGCGATCATGCCCGGCAGGTGGGCCGCACCGCCGGCACCGGCGATAATGACCTTATAGCCGTTTTCAGCGGCCTGCTCGGCGAAGCGGAACATCTTGTCCGGTGTACGGTGCGCTGATACCACCTCGGCATCATATTCAACACCCAGTGTATCGAGAATTCCGGCCGCTTCTTCCATGGTAGGCCAATCCGAACGCGAACCCATCACGATCGCCACTTTTGCACTCATCGGTTACTCCCGTCATCACTCTGACCGCGCAGCAGGGCAGAGGCGCCGCTACCACTTCAGGGTCTGGCTTTCCGGCCTGGCCGGAAAAAAGAAAGTCAGCGATTATAGCAAGCACTGGACGAAAATTCCCCACTCCAGTCCCTGCAGATGAACAGAAGGAGATCAGCCGCGAATGCGCTGTACACGGGCGCCAAGCAATTCTACCCAGCCTGACATTTCCAGGCGGATCAACTGCACCTGCAAGTCGGCTGACGAGAGGCCGCTATCCACGGCCAGCTGGTCGATCCACAGGGGTTCGAAGGGGATCAGTGCCAACAAGGGGTCATCAGGTACCGGTGGAGGTTCCTCGGTCTGAACAGACGGCGCGGAAGTATCCAGAGCTCCCAGCAGGGGGCCCAGATGTTCAATAATATGTTCGACCTGCTCTACCAGCACCGCACCCTCACGAATCAGGGCATGGCAACCACGGCTGAGCGGATTATTGACCGAACCGGGGATGGCAAAAACTTCGCGCCCCTGCTCCAGAGCCTGGCGCGCCGTAATCAGCGAGCCGCTGCGTGGCGCAGCCTCAACCACCAGCGTTCCCACCGACAGGCCGCTGATAATCCGGTTACGCTGGGGAAAACTGGCCGGGCGGGGCGGAGTGCCCGGCGGATACTCAGAGACAATCAGGCCGCCTGCATCCAGTATCTGCTGCGCCAACCGCGCGTTGCGCCTTGGATAGACCTGGTCCAGCCCGGTGCCGACCACCGCCAGCGTTGGTTGTGTATGGTCGACACACCCGCGATGCACCTCGGCATCGATACCCAGAGCCAGCCCGCTGATCGGCATAATGCCAACCTGACTCAGGGCCGCGGCAAAGTCATAGGCCAGGCGCAGGCCGGGGCGGCTGGCATTGCGACTGCCGACGATACCGAGCATGGGACGCGCCAGGGCATCCAGATCACCCTGACACCAGAGCACCAGTGGCGGGTCCGGAATTTCGCGCAGAAGTGGCGAATAGAGGCGATGACTGGGTGTCAGTAAACTCCAGCCGTTATCATGGGCCTGCTGAACAAGGCTGTCGGCCCGTTGTTGAAGTTCGCCGCCGCGTTGAAAGTCATGGAGGGCATCGAGCGTCCGTCGACGCAGGCGCACATGCGCCGGAAGACCACATTCACCTCGCAGCAACTGTGGCAGGGAGACGCCTTCCTGGCTTAATCGGGTTGCTGTTGCCGGACCCAGGCCCGGCAACAGGCCGGCGGCGATCCATTCCCTTGGATCACCGTGCATTACATTATCCTGTCTTAAGGCTGGTGCAGGCTGTCACCCACTGAAATAACGTTGGTGGCATCCATCACCAGACCGTAACTGACGCGTTCAAAGGTCTTGAACACCATCAGCTCACCGGCGTGCTCATCCGGCAATTTAACCATTTCACCGTTAACCGGGTCTTTTACCATCTCGCCTTTCTTGTAGATGGCAAACACGTGACCGGGCTCAACGCCCTCCTGGTCACCGAAGCTCAGTGCTACCGCATCGAACTGACCAATCTTGGCCACGCCACCCAATACATCGATGATCAGCGCATCTTCAATTGCCGGCCCCGGCTTCGGATAAAATACCGATTCAATGCGCGAGGTGTCGTTGGGCAGCAGACGGTCGCGGGTACGAACTTCTTCGCGGGTTTTGGTCAGATCCAGCGTCAGGATATCGCCTTCTTCGGCCCTTACCAGTGCATCCGCTACTTTATAAAGCTCATAACCCAACAGCTCACCGGTCACCGGGTGGGTGTACTGGCGTGCCGGACGGTAAAGGCTCTGCTGATCGATATCCTCGTCGATACGCTGACCACGGGCGTAGACGCGATCACCGGCACCGGCAATGATGCTTTCATTACGACCACCGATAACATACGGCGCAGTAATCAGGGTATCATCCTGCACCACACGGTTTTCATTCAGGAAGCTGGAGATATCACGCAACGGAATCGCCGGAATCGGTTGCTCCAATTGCTGAACGCGTACCTGCGGCGACAGTTTGCGTACGCCACGACGCAGGCTCAAACGGGGCTGGCCGTCGACCCAGGTCAGGTAAATCACGTCACCAGGATAGATCAGATGCGGGTTATCGATCTGCGGGTTGACGTTCCAGACTTCTGGCCAACGCCAGGGGCTGCGCAAAAAGCGTCCCGAAATATCCCACAGGGTATCGCCCTTAACCACTACGTACTCGGTCGGATGACCCTCCTGCAACTGCACACGATCCGCGTTGGCGGCACCGGCCCAGAGCAGACAGCCCCCGATCAAGCCATACAGCACTCCTCTCATCGCTCAACTCCCTTGTCTTGTTCCGGCCTTGGACCACCCGACCCTTAAGGTCCCCAAAGCAATGCATTAGGCACGTTATTCAGTATAATGAGGGTAGCTCATTTATTTTGCCACCAAATGGTCGGAATTTAACCTCCGAAAAAGCATATACCTATGGCCAAGCTCAATATTCTCGAATTCCCTGACCCGCGTCTAAGAACCATCGCTGAACCGGTGGAGCAAGTTGACGACGAAATCCGCAAAATCGTGGATGACATGTTCGAAACTATGTACGACGCTCCCGGAATTGGCCTGGCTGCGACCCAGGTAAACGTACACAAGCGCATCGTGACCATCGACATTTCCGAAGAGGGCAATGAACCCCTGGTCATGATCAACCCCGAATTTACCGTCCTTCAGGATGAACTCGAGGAAATGCAGGAAGGTTGCCTGTCGGTTCCCGGTTTTTATGAAGAGGTAAAGCGTCCCAATCGCATTTTGCTCAAGGCGCTGGACCGAGACGGCAACCCCTATGAGCTGGAAGCCGAGGGCCTGCTGGCCGTTTGCATTCAGCACGAACTGGATCACCTCAACGGCAAGCTCTTTGTCGATTATCTGACCGCTCTCAAGCGCAACCGCATCCGCGGCAAGCTGGAGAAAAAGCACCGCCTGGAATCACAGCAGGCCTGAGCCGCTGGTCACTAGAACAGGTTTGCAGATGCAAACCTGTTTTTGTATGGAGCCTACCTGATGAGTCAGACCCCTCTGCGTATTATTTTTGCCGGTACACCCGATTTCGCAGCGTCCAGCCTGGCGGCTGTTCTGGCCAGCGAACATGACGTGGTGGCCGTCTATACCCAACCGGACCGGCCTGCCGGTCGTGGCCGCAAGTTACGCCCCAGCCCGGTAAAAAGCCTGGCCCTGGAGCACGACATTCCGGTGTATCAACCTTTGTCGTTGAAAGATGAAGCCGAACAGCAGACGCTGGCAAGCCTCAATGCCGATCTGATGATCGTGGTCGCCTATGGCCTGATTTTGCCACAGGCAGTGCTGGATACGCCGCGACTGGGCTGCATTAACGTGCACGCCTCACTGCTGCCACGCTGGCGGGGTGCAGCCCCCATTCACCGGTCACTGTTGGCGGGTGACACGCAAACAGGCATCACCATCATGCAGATGGATGCGGGGCTTGATACCGGCGACATGCTGAGCAAATCCGTTTGCGATATTGAAAGCAGCGATACCAGCGGCAGCCTGCATGACCGTCTGGCAGACCTGGGTGCTCAGACTTTGATCAGCACACTGGCACCACTGGCTGCAGGTGAACTGACCCCTGAAGTACAGGATGACAGCCAGGCAACCTATGCACACAAGCTGGAAAAGCGGGAAGGGCAGATCGACTGGACCCAGCCGGCCGCTGAAATTGCACGTCGCATTCGTGGTTTCAACCCCTGGCCGGTGTGCTTCAGCGCACTTGAGGGCAACAACCTGCGCATCTGGGCCGGTCACGCTGATGAACAGGCCACTGATGCAGCTCCAGGTACCATTATATCCGCCGATGCCGAGGGCATTCGCGTCGCAGCCGGCTCTGGCAGCGTTTACTTGACTGAATTACAGCTGCCCGGCGGCCGCCCGCAAACCGCCCGCAACCTGTTGAATGCACACAGTGCCCGCCTGGCACCGGGAGTAACCCTTGGTTGAGTCAATCAATGTGCGTGCCCTTGCAGCTCAGGTGTTGGCACCTTTGCTGCGTCAGCACGGCTCTCTGAGCACTCACTTGCCGGCACACCTGGCGCACTGCCCTGAACGTGATCGAGCACTGCTGCAACAACTGTGCTACGGCACCATGCGTGAACTGTTTCGCCTTGAGCAGCTTGCCAACCATTTTCTGCGCAAGCCCTTCAAGCAGCAGGACCTGGATATCCATGCGCTGCTGCTGATCGGCCTTTGGCAGCTGCGTTCCAGTCGCATTCCGGCACATGCAACGCTGAATGAAACCGTTGATGCCTGCGCGGCGCTGAACAAGCCCTGGGCAAGTAAACTGCTCAACGCCATTCTGCGCCGCTATCAGCGCGAGCAGAAGCAGGCTGAAGAAGCACTGGCGCAAGATCCCGCCTTTCAGTGGAACCATCCTCAGTGGATGATCAGCAAACTGCAGCACAATTGGCCGGAACATTGGCAAAGCATCCTGCAGGCCAATGATCAGCAGGCGCCGATGACACTCCGCGTTAATAAGCGCTTACTTACTCGCGAGAAGGCTCTACAAAAGCTGCAAGGAGCGGATATTCCCGCAACGCACTGCCAGTTCAGTGATGATGGTATTGGCCTGGACTCACCCTGTGATGTCAGCGCCTTGCCCGGTTTCGCCGAGGGTGAGCTGAGCGTTCAGGATGAAGCGGCACAGTTGGCTGCCGGTCTTCTGGCTGCCGAAAACGGCCAGCGCGTCCTTGATGCCTGTGCAGCCCCGGGCGGCAAGCTTTGCCACCTGCTGGAGCAGAACACTCACTTGCAGGATGTCATTGCCGTCGAGCTGGAGCCGGAACGGGGACAGCGCATTCACGACAACCTGCACCGCCTGGGCCTGCAGCTGGGCTGTGAAGTGCTAACCGCTGATGCCAGCAGTCAGGATTGGTGGGATGGCCAACTGTTCGATCGTATCCTGATCGACGCGCCCTGCAGCGGAACGGGCGTAATTCGCCGTCATCCTGATATCAAGCTCTTGCGTCGCGGTGAAGATATTGCTGCATTGGCCAGCGTACAGCTCAGCATTCTCAATAACCTCTGGTCCATGCTGCAGCCAGGTGGTCGCCTGGTGTACGCCACCTGTTCCATCTTCGGACAAGAGAATGAACGGGTGATTGAGCGCTTCATCAAGCAGCATCCCGACGCCATCCATCAGCTGATCGATGCACCCTGGGGCGAAGCACGCCCCTTCGGCCGCCAGCTGTTCCCGCAGCCCGACGGCCATGATGGTTTCTACTATGCCGTACTGGACAAACAGGTAGACGACAAACTCGCATGAAGATCATTATCCTGGGCGCCGGCCAGGTCGGTGGCTCACTCGCTGAACACCTGGCCAACGAAGCCAACGACATCACTGTGATCGATACCAATGGCGCACGCCTGCGCGAACTGCAGGACCGCCTCGATATCCGCACGGTAGAAGGCAAAGCCTCCTACCCAAGTGCTCTGGACCAGGCCGGTGCCCAGGACGCCGACATGCTGATCGCGGTCACCAACAGTGACGAGGTCAACATGATCGCCTGTGAGGTGGCGCGCAGTCTGTTCAACATTCCGACCAAGATTGCCCGTGTGCGCGAACATGACTACCTGCAGCGTGATCACGCCATCTTCAGCGACAAGGGCATTCCGGTTGATGTATTGATCAGCCCGGAAGAACTGGTTACCCAGCATATCAAGCGCATGATCCAGTACCCCGGTGCCCTGCAGGTGCTCGACTTTGCCTCCGGACAGGCCCAGCTGGTGGCGGTCAAAGCCTACTATGGTGGTCCCCTGGTAGGGCGCGAGATCTCCTTCCTGCGCTCTCACATGCCCAATATCGATACCCGCGTCGCGGCCATATTCCGTCAGGATCACCCAATGATCCCGAAAGGGGATACAGTCATCGAAGCCGATGATGAAGTGTTTTTTATCGCCGCCCGACGCGATATCCGTGCCGTAATGAGCGAGCTGCGCCGACTGGACCGCTCCTACAAACGCATCATCATTGCAGGGGGCGGTAATATCGGTGCACGCCTGGCGGGCTCTCTGGAGCGGGACTATCAGGTCAAACTGATCGAGCGTGATCTGACTCGCTGCAATCTGCTGGCACGGAACCTGAACAACACCATCGTGCTGCATGGCAGCGCCTCCGACCGCGACCTGCTGGTGGAAGAGAACATCGAAGACACCGATGTATTCTGTGCGCTGACCAACGACGATGAAGCCAACATCATGGCCTCCATGCTGGCCAAGCGTTTGGGCGCTCGCACCGTGATGACCCTGATTAACAACCCGGCCTATGTCGACCTGGTGCAGGGCGGGGTGATCGATATCGCCATTTCACCGCAGCAAACCACAATTGGCGCACTGCTGACCCATGTACGCCGAGGCGATGTGGCGGCAGTGCACTCATTGCGTCGCGGTGCTGCCGAAGCGCTGGAAGCCGTGGCCCATGGTGACAAGCGCAGCTCACGCGTGGTTGGCCGTGCCATTGAAGAGATTGACCTGCCGCCCGGCACCACCATTGGCGCAATCATTCGCGGCAGCGAAGTACTCATCGCACACGATGATCTTGTTATTGAAAACGACGACCATGTAATCCTGTTCCTGGTAGACAAGCGCCGTATTGCCGAGGTCGAGCGTCT
The DNA here is from genome assembly GCF_059179545.1 of Marinobacterium sp. NO-S09. Classification (NCBI taxonomy): domain Bacteria; kingdom Pseudomonadati; phylum Pseudomonadota; class Gammaproteobacteria; order Oceanospirillales; family Oceanospirillaceae; genus Marinobacterium; species Marinobacterium sp. NO-S09. Next base: position 336,752 of record NZ_CP168954.1, read on the forward strand.
GTTCCAGGTGGGTCTGACTTTCTTCTGAGGCTCTGTCGATGCACTTTCAAGTGATTCTGCGCATTCTGGGTATCCTGCTGATGATCTTCAGCATTACCCAGCTGCCGCCGCTACTGGTCTCGGCCTACTATCAGGACGACACCCACTGGGCCTTTATTACCGCCTTCATTATCACACTGACCACCGGCTTTATTATCTGGGTACCGGTGTATGCCGTGCGTCAGGAACTGAGTATTCGCGACGGATTCCTGGTCACGGTGCTGTTCTGGACGGTACTGGGGGTGTTCGGTTCGTTGCCGTTGATGCTGTCGGAACAGCCCGGGCTCAGCGGCGTCGATGCCGTATTCGAGTCCATATCCGGCCTGACGACGACCGGGGCAACGGTCATGACAGGGCTGGACCAGCTGCCGCACTCCATTCTCTACTACCGCCAGCAGCTCCAGTGGCTGGGCGGTATGGGTATCATCGTACTGGCCGTGGCGATTCTGCCCATGCTCGGTATCGGGGGGATGCAGCTGTATCGTGCGGAAGCGCCTGGACCGGTGAAGGACAACAAGCTGACGCCACGCATCACGGAAACGGCCAAGGCACTCTGGTATATCTACCTGTCCCTGACCATCGCCTGTGCCGCCGCATACTGGCTGGCGGGCATGACGCCCTTTGACGCCATTGGTCACAGCTTCTCGACCGTCGCTATCGGCGGATTTTCCACCCATGACGCCAGCATCGGCTACTTCAATAACCCCACCATCGAGATGATCGCCATCTTCTTCATGGTGATCGCCGGCATCAACTTTGGCCTGCACTTTTTCGCCTGGCGTCATCACACGCTGCTGCACTACCTGCAGGATCCGGAGGTCCGTTTTTACCTGTCGCTTCTGGGCCTGATCACGCTTTTGACACTGTTCGTACTAGTGATAACCGAAACCTATCCAGCCGTTGAGTCGCTGCGCAAGGCTGCCTTTATGGTGGTCTCGGTTGCTACGACCACCGGCTTTGCCACCGCAGACTTCGCCCACTGGCCCGCCATGCTGCCCTTTATGCTGTTTGTGCTGGCCTTTGTCGGCGGTTGTGCCAGCTCCACGGCGGGTGGTATGAAAGCGATCCGCATCCTGTTGATCCTGAAGCAGGGCTACCGCGAGATTTTGCGCCTGATTCATCCCAACGCGGTGATTCCGGTCAAGCTGGGGCAGCGACCCATTTCAGACCGAATTCTGCAGGCTGTCTGGGGCTTCTTCTCGGTGTATCTGATCGTGTTTGTGGTGATGCTGTTGGCGTTGTTAGCCACGGGCCTGGACCAGGTCACCGCCTGGTCAGCGGTCGGTGCCACACTGAACAATCTGGGCCCGGGCCTGGGTGATGTCTCGGCGCATTTCGGCGGCCTCAATGAGACCGCCAAATGGATTCTGTGCTTCGCCATGTTGCTGGGGCGACTGGAGGTGTTCACCATGCTGGTCCTGTTCACCCCCGCCTTCTGGCGCCGCTGATTACTTATAGAAGCGCGGCTCATCCTTACTGGGGCGGGTATTGAAACGGCGGTACTCCCACTGGTACTGCTCCGGAAAGTCTCGCACACAGGCTTCCATAGAGCGGTTCATGGCAGCAGCGGATAGTGCCAGATCCTTGCTGTTGATGTCCGCTTTCGCTTCACGAAAGTAGAGATCAAACCCCTCTGCATCCGGCAGCCGCTTGCTGTACGCGCAGAGCACTGTAGCGCCGGTTTGCGCCGCCAGTTGCGGTACCAGCTTCATGGTGAGGGCATCGATGCCAAAGAAGGGTGCATGAATACCCCCCTTACGATCAGGCTCCTGGTCCGGCAGTATGCCCACCATTTCACCTTTCTTCAGTGCCTTCATCACCATACGAACCCCGCGACTGTCGGCCGGAGCCATTCGAGTTCCCAGGCGGGCACGCATCTTCTTGATCAGATCATCCATCAGTTTGAGGCGAGGAGGCTTGTACATCGCCGTGAAAGTGTAGTGGTTAGCCAGATAGAGATTGATCAGTTCCCAGTTGCCCAGATGAGGAGCGATCAGAATAACTCCCTTGCCCCGTGCCTGGGCTTCCTGCAGCAACTCTTCATTATGGATATTGCGTACCTTCTTCAAGGTTCGCTTCGATGACCAGAACCAGGCCATGCCCATTTCACACATGACACTGCCGGTATGCTCCAGACTTCTCTTCATCAGCTGCTCCCGCTCTGCCTGAGACAGTTCCGGAAAGCACACATCGATATTGCGGCGTGTCTGGCGCACCATCTGGGAGCGGTCACCCTTGTTCCAGAGGCGACGTCCCACCCAGCGACCCAAAGCCTGAGCTGCGCCCAGGGGCAATAATGACAACAGCCCCAACAGCATAACCGCCAACAGCGATTTAATCAGTTTCACAGCCAAGCTCCCTTCATTTACGCGTATGACACAGGATTATAGTCAGTGCCGACACGGCGGTTAAGAGGGGAGGCTTTCACGCCAGATTTTCCCCTGAGGGTCAAGCTTTACCCCCTCCAATTCATGTATAATTCGGCTCTTATTTCGACCACATTCAACAGCAATGGTGATTTCTGTGACTGACAAGGTGACTCCAGACGTTAGCACATTCCAGGGACTGATCCTGGCCCTGCAACAATACTGGGCCGAACAGGGCTGTGTCATCGTGCAGCCACTGGACCTGGAGGTAGGTGCAGGGACCTTCCACCCGGCAACTTTCCTGCGGGCAATCGGACCCGAGACCTGGCGCTCGGCTTACGTGCAGCCCAGCCGCCGTCCGACCGATGGCCGCTACGGCGACAACCCCAACCGCCTGCAGCATTATTACCAGTTCCAGACTGTACTCAAGCCTTCACCCGACAACATTCAGGAACTGTACCTGGGCTCCCTCGAGCGTCTGGGCATCGACCTGTCCGTGCACGACGTGCGCTTCGTAGAAGATAACTGGGAGTCCCCGACACTGGGTGCCTGGGGTCTGGGCTGGGAAGTCTGGCTCAACGGCATGGAGGTGACTCAGTTCACCTACTTCCAGCAAGCAGGTGGTCTTGAGTGCTACCCGGTGACCGGTGAAATCACCTATGGTCTGGAGCGTATCGCCATGTACCTGCAGGGCGTCGACAGCATCTATGACCTGATCTGGACCCGCTACCCGGATGGCAGCGTTGTTACCTATGGCGACGTGTTCCACCAGAACGAGGTGGAAATGTCGACCTACAACTTCGAGCACGCTGATGTACCGGCCCTGTTCGGCAACTTTGACCACTATGAGTCCGAGTGCCAGAAACTGCTGAAAGCCGGCCTGCCGTTGCCGGCCTACGAGATGGTGCTGAAGGCGTCACACACGTTCAACCTGCTGGACGCCCGTCACGCCATTTCCGTTACTGAACGCCAGCGCTACATCCTGCGTGTCCGCACTCTGGCGCGTGAAGTAGCCCACGCCTATTTCGAAGCCCGCCGTAAGCTCGGCTTCCCCCAGGCACCTGAAGCGATCCGTGCTGAAGTCCTGGCTGCCTGTGAGGAGGAGAAGTAATCATGTCACAACACGATTTTCTGGTTGAGCTGGGCACAGAAGAACTGCCTCCCAAAGCACTGCCAACCCTGTCCGCTGCCTTTATGAATGGCATCACCGCGGGCCTTGATGCTGCCGGCATCAACTATACCGAAGCCAAGCCTTATGCCAGCCCGCGCCGCCTGGCTGTACTGATCACCAATATCGATGCTCAGCAGCCTGATCGCGCCATCGAAAAGCGTGGTCCCGCTACCCAGGCCCCCGAGAAGGCGGTTCAGGGCTTTGCCGGTTCCTGTGGCGTCAGCGCCGACCAGCTGGAAGTCATGGAAACACCCAAGGGCAATTACTATGTCTACCGTGGCGTGGAAGCAGGGCAGAGCACTGCGTCTCTGTTGCCGGGTATCATTTCAGAATCCCTGAACAAACTGCCGATTCCCAAGCGCATGCGCTGGGGCGCGTCTCGCACCGAATTCGTTCGTCCGATCAAATGGCTGTGCATGCTGCTGGGTGACGAAGTGGTTGAAGCCGAAGTACTGGGCCTGAAAGCCGGTCGCAAGACCCGTGGTCACCGCTTCCACTATAACCATGATATTGAGCTGATGGCCCCCGCTGACTATGCCCAGGTACTGAAAAATACCGGCAAGGTTCTGGCGGATTTTGCCGAGCGCCGTGAACTGGTCCGTGAGCAGGTTAAACGTGAAGGCGAACGCCTTGGTGGCATCGCTCAGATTGATGAAGACCTGCTGGACGAAGTGACCGCGCTGAATGAATGGCCCGTTGCTCTGACCGGCCGCTTTGAAGAGCGCTTCCTGGAAGTGCCGGCGGAAGCCCTGATCTCTTCAATGAAAGAGCATCAGAAATATTTCCACGCGCTGGATAAAGACGGCAAGCTGATGCCATTCTTTATCACCCTGGCCAATATTGAATCCAAGGATCCGCAGCAGGTCATCGAAGGTAACGAAAAGGTTATTCGTCCTCGCCTGGCTGATGCGCTGTTCTTCTTTGAGACCGACAAGAAGCACCCGCTGGCTAACCGTATTGAGAAGCTCAAAAGCGTGGTTTTCCAGCAGCAGCTGGGTACCGTTTTTGACAAGACTCAACGTATCGAAAACCTGAGTGCAGCCATTGCTGAACTGATCGAAGGCGATGCCGATATGGCTCGTCGCTCCGCCCAGCTGAGCAAGTGCGACCTCATGACCGACATGGTATTCGAGTTCACCGACCTCCAGGGCCTCATGGGTTACCACTATGCGCTGCATGATGGTGAAGCTGAAGAAGTCGCGCTGGCCCTGAACGAGCAGTACATGCCGCGCTTTGCCGGCGACGAACTGCCCACTACCAAGTCCGGTATCGCACTGGCTATCGCTGATCGCCTGGACACACTGACCGGCCTGTTCGGTATTAACCAGCCACCAACAGGCTCAAAAGACCCGTTCGCACTGCGTCGTGCCGCCCTGGGTGTGCTGCGTATTATTGTTGAACACAAACTGGATCTGGATCTGCACCAGCTGCTTAGCATCGCTGCTGAACAGCACGGTGACTTGCCGGGTAGCGAAGGCCTGGCCGACCGCGTGCTGGACTTCATGCTTGAGCGTTTCCGTGCCTGGTATGAAGATCGTGAGATCAGTGCTGAGACTTTCCTCTCTGTTCACGCACTGCGCCCGACCAGCCCGCTGGACTTTGACCGCCGTGTTCAAGCCGTAAGCCACTTCCGCAACCTGGCAGAAGCAGACTCCCTGGCTGCCGCCAATAAGCGTGTAAGCAACATTCTCAGCAAGCAGCAGGCTGACGTGGCTGCCGATATTGATGAGTCCCTGCTGTCGGAAGATGCCGAGAAGGCACTGGCGACTGCCATTACCAATATCGAGTCTGAAATTCAGCCGCTGTGCGAGCAGGGTGACTACCGCTCGACACTGGAGAAACTTGCATCCTTGCGCGCGCCTATCGACAGCTTCTTCGATAACGTCATGGTTATGGCCGATGATTCAGCTGTACGCGCCAACCGCCTGGCACTACTGAAGCGTCTGCGCCGCCTGTTCCTGGGTGTTGCTGATATTTCTTTGCTTGGCTAAATAACGCACCAGCTCCGGCTAACCTACTAAAGCCCCGTGCTCCTTTATGGACGCGGGGCTTTTTTGTTTCACGTGAAACACCCCCTATCTTTGTCTTCCGCGCACAATCCAGTTGATAGATGTTCCACGTGGAACATTGTTCGATATATTCCAAAAGTATGAACGCTGAGATCGTATTTAACTATTATTCCAACCCGACCGTCTGACCTATACTCGAAGTTAAAAAGTGATATGTTTCACGTGAAACAAACCCAGAAGGACAGAGGCAATGGAACTGATAGGATCCAGTACATCACCGTTCGTGAGACGAATACGGATACTTTTGGCAAACACACAACATACCTATACAGAACTCGACATCTATGCAGGTGGGCGCAACGCCCTGGCACAGCAAACACCGATTATGAAAATTCCGGTATTGGTTGATAAGGGTATGCATCTCTATGACTCCCGAGTCATCGCCCGTTATCTGCAACAGGAACACGGATTGGGAAGGCCACTCAACTGGGAGGAAGAGAACCAGCTCACGCTCATAGACGGCGCCCTGGACTCACTGGTCGTGCTGCTACTAAGTCAACGATCAGGGTTGGATACGGAAGCTGATGCCATGTATTACAGGCTGCAGAGGGAACGAATCAGCAGTACATTGAATGCACTGGAAGAAAGCCTGAACCAGGGGCAATTCACTGAGTGGAACTACCCTGGCATCTGCCTTTACTCGCTCGCCGACTGGGCCAGCTTCCGCGAGCTAATTGAACTTAACGACTACCCGCAACTACAACAGTTTCGAGAACGCTTCTGTGGCAGAGATGAAGTCCTGGCCACAGACCCAAGGAGCGCCTGAACGAAAGACACAAAAAAGCCGCTCAAGTGAGCGGCTTTCGCTATGGCGTCCAACGAGCATCAGATATCCAGATTGGATACGTTCAACGCATTCGACTCGATGAAGTTGCGACGCGGCTCAACTTCATCACCCATCAGGGTAGTGAACAGCTGATCAGCGGCAATCGCATCATCAATGGATACCTGCAGCATACGGCGGGCATCAGGATCCATGGTGGTTTCCCACAGCTGATCCGGGTTCATTTCACCCAGACCCTTATAGCGCTGGACAGCATTGCCGCGACGCGACTGATCCAGCAGCCAGAGAATACCCTGGCCGAGTTCGGTCAGGCTGAAGCGACGTTCACCACGCTGAAGGAAGGCGCCATCATCCAGCAAGGACTGAAGCTCAGAGCCCAGCTCAACAATGGTGGCATAGTCACGTGAGCGGAACAGCTCGACATCCAGCACATAGTCAGTGTCCACGCCATGCTGAACAATCTTCACCTCCGGCAAGAAAAGACTGTGTTCACGGTCTTCACGCAGGGTGCAGGAGTAACGTTCGCCGCCATCAACATAGTTGGCCAAAGCATCACAAAGCTTGGCAGACCAGGCTTCAACCGTTTCCTTCACCGCCAGATCTTCAAGGCTAAGCGTCGGCAGATAGAGCAGGCGCTTGAGCACTTCCAGCGGATAGACGCGACTCAGTCGCTGGCAGATACGCTCAACCTTGCGGTAGCGGGTAATCAGCGACTCAAGAGCCGCACCCGAGATAGCAGGTGAGTCTTCGCCCGGGTACAGGCTGGTACCGTCCAGCGCACCTTGCAGTAGATGGTTATCCAGCGCCTCGTCATCCTTGAGGTACTGTTCCTGCTTGCCTTTCTTGATCTTGTACAGAGGCGGCTGAGCGATGTAGATATGACCACGCTCGATCAGCTCCGGCATCTGACGGAAGAAGAAGGTCAGCAGCAGGGTACGGATGTGAGAGCCGTCAACGTCGGCATCGGTCATGATAATGATGCGGTGATAGCGCAGCTTGTCCGGGTTGAACTCCTCACGACCAATACCACAGCCCAATGCCGTAATCAGCGTACCGACTTCAGCAGAGGTCAGCATCTTGTCAAAGCGGGCTTTCTCGACGTTCAGGATCTTACCCTTCAGCGGCAGGATAGCCTGGGTACGACGATCACGACCCTGCTTGGCGGAACCACCCGCAGAGTCACCCTCCACCAGGTAAAGTTCAGAAAGAGCCGGATCCTTTTCCTGACAATCCGCCAGCTTACCCGGCAGGCCCGCCACATCCAGCGCGCCTTTACGGCGTGTCATTTCGCGAGCCTTGCGCGCCGCTTCACGGGCACGGGCGGCATCAATCATCTTCTGAACAACAGCCTTGGCGTCCTGAGGGTTCTCCAACAGGTACTCATTGAGGAACTGTCCCATCATCTGCTCAACCGCCGTTTTCACCTCAGAGGAGACCAGCTTGTCTTTGGTCTGGGAGGAGAACTTGGGATCCGGCACCTTAACCGAGATGATCGCGGTAAGGCCTTCACGGCTGTCGTCACCACTGGTGCTGACCTTGCCGGTCTTGTTCAGCTGTTCAGATTCAATGTAGTTGTTCAGGCAACGTGTCAGTGCGGTACGGAAACCGGACAGGTGCGTACCACCGTCACGCTGCGGGATGTTATTGGCGAAGCAGTGCAGACTTTCCTGGAAGCTGTCATTCCACTGCATGGACACCTCAACACCCACACCGTTTTCATGCATGGCGTTGAAGTGGAAAATTTTGTTAACCGGTGACTTGTTCTGGTTCAGGAACTCAACAAACGCAGCAAGACCACCTTCATACTCGAACACTTCTTCACGGCCGGAGCGCTCGTCCTTCAGTCGAATACGTACGCCGGAGTTGAGGAAGGAGAGCTCTCGCAGGCGCTTGGCCAGAATATCGTACTGGAACTGGATATTCGTGAAGGTTTCTTCAGACGGCTTGAAGCGCACGATAGTACCGGTCAGATCGGTTTCACCCACAATCTTAAGCGGTTCTTCAGGCACACCGTGATGATAGATCTGCTCATGCACCTGGCCAGCACGACGTATGGTCAGTTTGAGGTCTGAGGAAAGGGCGTTTACAACAGAAACACCCACGCCGTGCAGACCACCGGATACCTTATAGGTATTGTCATCGAACTTACCGCCGGCATGCAGCACCGTCATGATAACTTCAGCCGCTGACACACCTTCTTCTTCGTGAATATCGGTCGGGATACCACGGCCATTATCGGAAACCGTAATGCTTTCATCCGGGTGAATAATCACCCCGATTTCAGAGCAGTGGCCCGCCAGCGCTTCGTCGATACCGTTATCAACAAGCTCAAACACCATATGGTGCAGGCCGCTGCCATCATCCGTATCGCCGATATACATACCCGGGCGTTTACGGACGGCATCCAGCCCCTTCAGTACCTTGATACTGGACGAGTCGTAATCTTGGTTTTCACCACTCATTCTTGATCTCCTGGCGCACCCCTGTGCGTTAACGTACCGGACTCCACCCTGAACAGCGCAACATCCGTCTCCGGCTGCCAGATCCTGCTCAGGTAGGCGGGATCCACGCAGGTAATGAAGCACTGATTGGCGCTCGCCTGCAGGAATTCACAAAACTGCCGACAGTGACGCTCATCGAGCTCTGACGGCAGGTCATCGATCAGATAAATACAGGCGCGGTTACTCAAACGGTGAAACAGCGCGCCCTGGGCCAGTCTGAACGCACTGACCACCAATTTTTTCTGTCCGCGGGAAAGGCGATCAGCGGCGTTAAGTGTACCGACCTTGAATCTGAGGTCGGCCCGCTGAGGGCCCAAACTGGTAAAGCCCTGACGCAAATCGCGCTCGAAACTGTCATGCAGCAGCGCTTCAAGCCCCTTGCTTTGGTCCCAGCCCGGACTGAACAGAAGGCGAACCTCGATACCCTGCAAGAGGGCACTCAACGCCGCTTCAAAATCCGGTTTGAGCTGGTCAATATAGGCATGTCGCAATGCCGTCATCTGCTCGGCATATTGAATAAATTCAGCGTCCCAAACCCGCCTGACGCGAGGGTCAATTTTACCACATTTCAGCAGTGAATTCCGCTGCTTAAGGGAACGTTTAAAACCGCGCCACTGGTGGATAAAAGCGGGATCGGCATGGAAAGCCCCCCAGTCCAGAAACTGCCTTCGCACACCGGGCGAGCCATCCAGCAGATCAAAGGTGTCACTGTTTATCACCTGGATCGGCAGCAACTCGGCCAGGTCAGTAGCCCCCAACGAACTGCCGGCGTAACGAGCACGTACCTGTCCATCCAGATGACGCTCAACGCCGAGTGGTTTGGCCTGACCGGTCGCCAGAGGATCTGCCTGAGCAAATACCAACGCCTGCTCCTGGCCCTCACTGACCAGATGCTTGAACTGGCTGTTACGAAAAGAGCGGGTCAAACCCAGAAAATGGATCGCCTCCAGTACACTGGTTTTGCCACTGCCGTTTTCACCATAGAGGATATTGATCCGACTCAACGGCGACAGGCTGACATCATCCAGGTTACGGACGTGCTGAATCTTGAGTTGCTTGAGGGGCATGAAGAGGGGATTGGAGCCCCTTGATCGGCAAGGGGCCCCAGGATGCACTACATGCGCATCGGCATGACGACGTAGAGTGCATCGGGTTCATCATAGCCCTGGATCAGGGCACTGCTGTTGGAGTCCAGCAGAGTGAAGCGCACCACATCGGAGTTAAGGATCGACAGCACATCCAGCAGGTAGTTGACGTTGAAGCCAATCTCCAGAGGACCACCCTGATAATCCACGGCAACAGTCTCTTCCGCTTCTTCCTGTTCAGGGTTATTGGCCATTACCTGCAGGTAACCGTTGTTCAGTGTCAGGCGCACGCCACGGTATTTCTCATTGGAAAGAATGGCGATACGACTGAATACCTGACGCAGCTCCTGACGGTCGCCCAGCAGCTCCTTGTCACCATTGCGCGGAATCACGCGCTGATAGTCCGGGAACTTGCCGTCCACCAGTTTGGAGGTGAAGGTAAAGTCGCCCACATTGGCCCGGATATGGTTTGCACCGATCACCAGACGCACATGCTCGTCGCCGCCCTGCAGCAAACGCGCCAGCTCCAGGATACCTTTGCGCGGAACGATAATCTGCTGCTGTGACGCCGTATCGGTCTGCACGGTGTTGACTGCAGTGGCAAGACGGTGACCGTCTGTAGCAACGCTGCGCAGCTCACCATCTTTCACTTCCAGCAGCATGCCGTTGAGGTAATAGCGAACGTCCTGCTGGGCCATGGAAAAACCGGTCTGCTCGATCAGGCGACGCAGGGCCGACTGAGGCAATTCCAGCTCAAAGGTTTCCGGGCTGTCTTCCACATTGGGAAATTCATGTGCCGGAAGAGTGGACAGACTGAAGCGGCTGCGACCTGACTTGATCATCATTTTCTGACCAGACAGCTCAAGTTCGATACGCGCATCGTCAGCCAGTGACTTACAGATGTCCATCAGCTTGCGAGCCGGTACAGTGACCGAGCCGGCTTCGGCAACGGGCTCATCCAGCTGCACACGGCCGACCAGTTCCACTTCCAGGTCGGTGCCGGTCAGTGCCAGTTGCTCACCTTCTGCGACCAACAGGATGTTGGACAGCACCGGCAGAGTCTGACGGCGTTCCACAACACCAGCTACCAGCTGCAGTGGTTTGATGAGCGCTTCGCGAGATATAACAAGTCTCATGATTCGGGCTACCCTGTTCAGGTCCTTTCACTACGCCGTCAGATGACGCAGCAGGTTTTTGTAATCTTCAGCAATATCGGTGTCGGTTTCGCGCAATTCCTTGATCTTGCGACAGGCATGCAGCACCGTCGTATGATCGCGCCCCCCGAAAGCGTTGCCGATCTCCGGCAAGCTGTGGTTGGTCAGCTCCTTCGCCAGGCTCATGGCCATCTGGCGAGGGCGCGCTACCGAACGACTGCGTCGCTTGGACAGCAGGTCGGCGACCTTGATCTTGTAGTAATCCGCCACAACCCGTTGAATGTTATCAATACTAACCTGTTTATCCTGTAACGCCAGCAGGTCCTTCAGCGATTCCTTAATAAAGGGCGTATTAATGGCATTCCCGGTAAAGTGGGCGTTGGCGATGACGCGCTTCAGCGCGCCTTCAAGCTCACGCACATTGGAGCGGATTTTCTGCGCCAGGAAGAAGGCAGCATCATCCGGCAGATTAACCTGGGCTTCCTGCGCCTTTTTCATCAGAATGGCAACACGGGTCTCAAGTTCAGGCGGCTCAATCGCAACCGTGAGGCCCCAGCCGAAACGTGACTTCAGACGCTCTTCAACACCGTTGATCTCTTTCGGATAACGGTCACTGGTCAGAATCATCTGCTGACCGCCTTCCAGCAGGGCGTTGAAGGTATGGAAGAACTCTTCCTGTGAACGCTCCTTGCCGGCAAAAAACTGGATATCGTCGATCAGCAACGCATCAACGGAGCGGTAGTAACGTTTGAAGTCGTTGATTGCATTGAGCTGCAACGCCTTCACCATATCGGCCACGAAGCGCTCGGAGTGCAGGTAGACGATACGGGCATTGGGATTACGCTTGAGCATCTCTGTACCCACCGCATGCATCAAGTGCGTTTTACCCAGGCCCACACCACCGTAGATGAACAACGGGTTGTAGGAACCGCCCGGGTTATCCGAGACCTGCTGAGCAGCAGCAAGCGCCAGCTGGTTGGACTTACCCTGAACAAACGACTCGAAGGTGAACATTGGGTTGAGATTGGACTGATGGCGAACACCGCCTTCAACCTCAACCCGACGACCACCCGGTGCACTGACAGGATGTTCCGGCGCCGTTTCAAACTGATCAAAGAAGCCCATTTGTGGCGTTGCATCATCTGCAGAAGCAGGCTCGACCGCCGGCCCCTGACCGGCAAATGAAGGCGCAGTAGGTTCAGCCGGCGCGGGCATCTGCTCGGCTGCCTGCATGACAGGAGCAGGTGCCTGGGTCGCTTGCAGGCTGTCGGTATGGTTCAACACCGTATCCGGAACCGGTGAAGGAGCAGGGCGCTGGGGTGCAGGTGCCGTCGCAGGCTGCATATCAGCCGTGCGCTGCTGACGCATGCGAGACATACCCGTACGAGCCCGTGGCGCAGCGGCAGAGCTCCCACCGGAAACTTCCAATCGCACCTCAGTGTTCATGCTGCCGGTCACTTCGCAGACGGCCTGTTGAATGCGGGCAAGAAACTTGTCGGCCACCCAGTCACGCACAAACCGGTTGGGCGCCATCAGCACCAGCTCGGACGCCGAGCAGGTTCCGGCCTGCAACGGTCTGATCCAGGTGTTGAATTGCTGGGACGGGAACTCCTGTTGCAGCGAGTTCAAGCACTGTTCCCAAAGGTCAACCGACATCCATTAAGCTCCCAAGCGTAAAGCCTGCCAACAAATATGCGCGCAGTAAAAATGCTACTGCCAGCATTCTACCTGCTGAAGCAACGGTTATCCACAATACTCGGATATTTTTTTACCACCCCCTGAATAACTTTCTGCAAGGTATGAAAAAACAGCCAAAAAAGCCCCACAAATGACAAAAAGCAGGTTTGAAACAGCTTCTCCGCATGGTTATCAACATGCTAATAGCTTTGTTTTAAATGGATATTTATTAATTACTAACAGAAAACACGGATCTAAGGTGGCTTTTTATTCTTCTACTCCTCGAATATGTAAGCCGGGCCTGAAAGTCTGAATTTCTTTGTCTCAAGGCCAAAAAGTGTTTGCAAGATAACCAGTAATTCCTTAGAATTTCGCGTCTTGATTTTTTACCCGTGGATATCAGCCACCTCACGTACATCAGTGTAAGTAGGACTGAGGCAATGAAAAGAACATTCCAACCCAGCGTTCTGAAACGCAAACGTACTCACGGTTTCCGTGCTCGCATGGCCACCAAAAATGGTCGTCAGGTTCTGAACCGTCGTCGTGCAAAAGGTCGTAAGCGTCTGTCTGCCTAATATCAGACTTTGCATCTGCATAAGGTCGCATGACTGAATGACCGATTTCCGATATCCCCGCCGGCTACGTCTGTTAACCGGCGGGGATTTCAAGCGCGTGTTTGATCGTGCTGACGTTAAAGTACCAGACCAGCGCCTGCTGATACTGGCCCGCCCCAACAATCTGGGTCATCCCCGGATTGGCTTCGTCATATCCAAGAAAAATGTCCGTCGGGCGGTGCAACGTAACCGTGTTCGGCGTATCATTCGCGAATCCTTTCGCCTGCACCAGCATCAACTTCCGGCACTGGACATGATCATTCTCGCCCGCAAGGGTCTGGATGAACTCGACAATGCGGATGTGCATGCAATGATCAGGCGGTGCTGGACCCGCGCCGGCAAAAAAGCCCGAAAGCTCACACAATAAACTGATGGTTCTACCACCATGGATGTACAGCGAGTCATTTTGATCGCCGCTCTGGCACTGGTCTCCTACCTGATGGTGCTGCAGTGGAATGAAGATTACGGCCCCGCACAGCAACCCCAGCAGCAACAGACGGCCACTGTTTCAGCGTATGGCGACAGCAATAGTCAGCCGGTTTCTGAACTGCCCCAGGCTTCTGATGCCAACCAGGATGCCGACGTACCGGTCAGCGGTCAGGAGGCAGTTGCCACACCTGTCGACAGCAACAAGCTGATTTCCGTTCGTACCGATGTACTGGAACTGCTGATCGACCCCAAGGGTGGCGATGTTATTCACGCCGCACTGCCTGAGCACGAATCAGCACTAAGCTCTGGTCAATCCTTTGTCCTGCTTGAGCAGAACGCCAACCGTACCTATGTTGCCCAGAGCGGTCTGGTCGGTCAGGATGGTCCGGATGCCAACAGCGAAGGCCGCCCGGTCTACACCAGTGCCCAGTCTGAATACACCCTGGAAGGTGAAAGCCTCACTGTTGATCTGACCCTGGCCACTGAGACCGGTGTACAGATCACCAAGCGCTTTACATTCCAGCAGGGCCAGTATGATGTGGCTGTCGAATACCTGGTGAACAACACCAGTGCCGAGCCGTTCGATGCCGTACTCTTTGGCCAGATCAAGCGTGATGGCACTGCAGACCCGTCCCAGCAGACCTCCATGGGCATGCAGTCCTACCTGGGTGCAGTCTTCTCTACTGCCGAGAACAACTATCAGAAGGTTGATTTCGGTGATATGGATGAAGAGCGCTTCAAGGCCACCAGCCCGGACGGCTGGGTTGCCATGGTGCAGCACTACTTCCTGAGTGCCTGGATTCCGGCACCGGGTGCCGAGTACACCTACCAGTCACGCAAGATCAATGGCCAGTACCTGGTCGGCTTCCTGTCGCCGAGCTTTACCGTTGCTCCGGGCCAGGAACAGACGGTTTCCGCAACTTTCTATGCTGGTCCAAAAGATGTGGACCAGCTGGAGCAGATCGCACCCAACCTGGAACTGACCATCGATTACGGCTGGCTCTGGTGGATTGCATCTCCGCTGTACATGCTGCTGAAGTGGATCCACTCCGTGGTTGGCAACTGGGGTCTGTCGATCATTGGCATCACTATCCTGGTGAAAGCAGCCCTGTTCCACCTGAACGCCAAAGCGTTCAAGTCCATGGCCAAGATGCGCAAGTTCGCACCTGAGATGACACGTCTGAAAGAGCTGTACGGCGACGACCGTCAGAAGATGTCTCAGGAAATGATGAAGCTGTACCAGAAGGAAAAGATCAATCCTCTGGGCGGCTGTCTGCCGATCCTGGTGCAGATGCCGGTGTTTATCGCGCTGTACTGGGTACTGATGGAGTCCGTGGAACTGCGCCATGCGCCTTTCTTCGGCTACATTCAGGACTTGTCGCAGATGGACCCGTACTTCATTCTGCCGATTCTGATGGGTGCAACCATGTTCATCCAGCAGATGCTGAACCCGACACCGCCTGACCCCATGCAGGCCAAGATGATGAAGATGCTGCCGATTATCTTCACATTCTTCTTCCTGTGGTTCCCGGCAGGTCTGGTTCTGTACTGGCTGGTCAACAACATGCTGTCCATTGCCCAGCAGTGGGTGATCAACAAGCAGATCGAATCCGGCGAAGCCAAAGACTAACGTCTGCTTCCACAGTAGAATAAAAAGGCTCCTTCGGGAGCCTTTTTGCGTTCAAGCGTCAGGAGACCCGCATGCTCGCCACACAACAGGACACCATTGCAGCCCAGGCGACCCCACCCGGACGGGGCGGTGTCGGTATTATCCGCCTGTCAGGCCCGGACGCTCTGACTCTGGCCGAACAGTTGCTGGGCTTCACTCCCAAGCCACGTCATGCTCATTACACTCCTTTTTTGGGCGAAGATGGGCAGGAGCTGGATCAGGGCATAGCACTCTATTTCCCGAATCCGCACTCCTTTACCGGTGACGATGTAGTCGAGTTGCAGGGGCATGGCGGCCCGGTGATTATTGATCTGTTACTTCAACGCGTAATCAAGCTGGGGGCCCGCCTGGCACGACCGGGCGAGTTTTCCGAGCGCGCCTTTCTCAATGACAAACTCGACCTCGCCCAGGCCGAGGCGATTGCCGATCTGATCGACAGCTCATCGGAGCAGGCTGCGCGCTGTGCATTACGCTCTCTGCAAGGGGCGTTTTCCGAGCGTGTACACGCGCTGGTGGAATCGCTGATCCAACTTCGTATCTATGTGGAAGCGGCCATCGACTTCCCGGAAGAGGAGATCGACTTCCTGGCCGACGGCAAGGTTCAGAATGACCTGGACCAGATTCTGAACCATTTGCAGACCGTACGTCAGGAAGCCCGCCAGGGCAGCCTGCTGCGTGAAGGCATGAATGTGGTGATTGCCGGCCGCCCCAATGCCGGCAAATCAAGCCTGCTCAATGCGCTTGCCGGACGTGAAACCGCCATCGTGACGGATATCGAAGGCACCACCCGCGATGTGCTGCGCGAACATATCCACATTGATGGCATGCCGTTGCATATAATCGATACCGCCGGCCTCAGGGATGCACCTGATGCCGTGGAACGGATCGGCATTGATCGCGCCTGGGAAGAAATCCGCAAAGCAGACCGCATCCTGATGATGGTCGACAGTACCCAATCCGCCACCACCGACCCGGCAGAACTCTGGCCTGAGCTGGCCGATCACCTGGATGATTTCAGCCATGTCACGCTCATCCGCAACAAGGCAGACCTGACCCGGGAAAGCATCGGACTGGAGCAGCAGGGCGAATACACCCTGATCCGACTCAGCGCCAAGGGCGGTGAGGGCGTCGACCAACTGCGCCAGCACTTGAAGGAAGTCATGGGCTTCAGCAGCACCACAGAAGGCGGCTTCATGGCACGTCGTCGTCATATCGATGCACTTGAGCGCACACGCGAGCTGCTGGAAACAGGATCTGAACAATTACAAATGCACGGAGCCGGTGAGCTGTTGGCAGAAGATCTGCGTCAGGCTCAACAGGTACTCAGTGAAATCACTGGCGAATTCACCTCCGATGACCTCCTGGGCAGGATCTTCAGTTCTTTCTGTATTGGTAAATAAGTAATTCGAATAACCATCCCTTATTAAAGGCTAATATCGAATATATTGATCATTTTGGTCAAATTACTCTGATTCATCTCCTCCAAACAGGCTGCCACAATAAGCCTATTCAATTGGAGGAGACCCCATGCAGCTGAACAACCACACATCATCCTATGGCTGGATCGCCATCTTCATACACTGGAGTATGGCGATTACCCTGATCGGTCTCGCCATTGTCGGGCTCTGGATGGTGGATCTGGGCTATTACAGCCCCTGGTACCAGGTCGCACCCTTTTGGCATAAAAGCATCGGTCTCCTGCTGATCCCGCTGCTCCTGTTCCGTTTTTACTGGCGCTGGCGCCAGCCCACACCCACAGCCCCCAAAGGCCACCGCCAGTGGGAGCGCGTGATGGCGGGCATGACACATACCCTTCTTTACGTACTGCTGGCCGTGATTCTGGTCAGTGGTTACCTGATTTCCACCGCCAAGGGCGAAGGCATCAGCCTGTTCGGCTGGTTTGAGGTGCCTGCCATCATCAGCGGCATCGAAGGCCAGGCCGATCTTGCCGGCAAGGTGCATTATTGGGCCGCCATCAGCATGCTGGCTCTTGCGGCACTTCACGCCCTGGGCGCAGTCAAACATCACCTGATTGACCGGGATACCACTTTGGTTCGCATGCTTAAACCTTCATCACCGACATACGAGGATTAATCTATGAAAAAAACTCTGGGCTCCATCGTTCTGGGCGCATCTCTGGCACTGACAGGTGTATCGGCACAGGCTGCTGATTACGCCATCGACACTCAGGGCCAGCATGCTTTCATCAACTTCAAGATCAGCCACCTGGGTTTCAGCTGGCTGTATGGACGTTTCAACGATTTCGAAGGTACCTTCAGCTGGGACGCGGACGCCCCCGAAGCCAGCCGCATCAGCGTCAATATTGATCCTGCCAGTGTTGATTCCGACCACGCCGAGCGTGACAAGCACCTGCGCAGCGGTGACTTCCTGGATGTCGACGCATACCCGGAAGCCAGCTTTGTTTCCACCGGTGTCGAAGCGCTGGATAATGGTCGTCTGGCCGTTACCGGTGACCTCACTCTGCACGGCGTAACCAGGGAAGTGGTTATCGATGCTGCGGTCGTCGGCGAGGGTGATGACCCCTGGGGC
Source organism: Marinobacterium sp. NO-S09 (assembly GCF_059179545.1). NCBI lineage: Bacteria > Pseudomonadati > Pseudomonadota > Gammaproteobacteria > Oceanospirillales > Oceanospirillaceae > Marinobacterium > Marinobacterium sp. NO-S09. The sequence goes on from NZ_CP168954.1 coordinate 354,860, forward strand.
AACTACCGCGCCGGTTTTGAAGGCACCACCAAGATCCGTCTGGCCGATTTTGGCATCAATGCACAGCTGGGCCCCAAGTCTGAAGAAGTCCTCCTGATCCTCAGTGTTGAAGGCATTCGCCAGTAACTGTCAGCTTCCCTGCCTGCGGCCGCTCCAGCGGCCGCAACTTACCCACAGCTCGTTTTACGCCCGCCTGAAAATTTTTTTCACTTTCCACAGGCCAATTTTCAACACACTCAAGTGTATAAATACCAATCAATGATTGAGTTCAACGACTTGCACAGCTGTTGAAAAGTACACTACTCACATACATACCCACATACAAAAGACCTGCAAAGCACTGATTTTGCAAGTTTTTTCAGGATGCACCTGCTTTCATGGGAACTTTATTAACAACGAACGCTTGTCTGCCACTGACAGGTTATACACTTCATTCACAGACTTACGCACATAGGGGACCACAGATTTTCTGTATTAAATTTTGCATTCCAGAAGGATATCCATAAGATATGAGGCGCTTATCCCAAGCTGACTCACAGTGTTGTGCAGGCAAAATGTTATGCACAAGAGGCTGGAGATTTGCTGTGATACTGACCAGTGAATAACTGTGATCAGGTTCGGGACAGTTTTATCCTGTGTATAAACAGCCTTTCTGCCCACAAGCTGTCCTCAGCACGCAACCAGCTCCAGGGGATTCGGGCAACAGGGTTTGGATCGCCATAAGCTGATGACTTATAAAGGAAAATCATAGATATCCCGTAAAAACCCTGTCCCCATACATAACAAACAATAACAATCTTCTTTAAATATATATTCTCTCTTCTTTCTATATATAAGGAGAGAAAGGTCAAACAGTGCCAGATAGGGTCTGATTAAATTTTGACCATTTCTTAACGCTTCCCGGAACGCTATACTTGTCATCCTTTTCTTCGGCCATACACGGCCAGCTCTAACCTGTAATCTGTGAGGCCTTCAGTGGACTACCCTGACCGCTTTGATGTGATCGTGATTGGTGGCGGACATGCCGGCACCGAAGCTGCTTTGGCAGCCGCCCGCATCGGTGCCAAAACGCTGCTGTTAACCCATAACATCGAGACGCTGGGACAGATGTCCTGCAATCCGGCAATTGGTGGCATCGGCAAAAGTCATCTGGTGAAAGAGATTGATGCTCTGGATGGCGCCATGGCACGTGCAACGGATCGAGGTGGTATTCAATTCAGGGTACTGAACGCGCGTAAGGGACCAGCGGTACGTGCAACCCGTGCTCAGGCAGACAGGGTCTTGTACAAGGCAGCGGTGCGCTCGATTCTGGAAAATCAGGTCAACCTGCAGATTTTTCAGCAGGCAGCCGATGACCTGATCATGGATGGCGAACAGGTTGCTGGGGTTGTCACCCAGACCGGTATCCGTTTCCATGCCAAATCAGTGGTACTGACCGCAGGAACATTCCTCGGGGGTGTCATCCATATCGGTCTGGATAATCATGATGGTGGCCGTGCCGGGGACCCGCCATCCATTCGTCTGGCACAGCGCCTACGTGAAATGCCATTTCGTGTAGACCGACTTAAAACGGGAACACCGCCACGTATTGATGCGCGCAGTGTTGATTTCTCGGTCATGGAAGCACAGCCCGGTGATACGCCAACACCGGTAATGTCGTTCATGGGCAGCCAGGACGAACACCCGCAGCAGGTGAACTGTTTCATCACCTACACCAACAATCGCACCCATGACATCATCCGCAACGGCCTCGATCGTTCGCCCATGTATACCGGGGTGATTGAGGGCATAGGTCCGCGTTACTGCCCGTCAATTGAAGACAAGATCAACCGTTTTGCCGACAAGGATCGCCACCAGGTGTTTGTCGAGCCGGAAGGCCTGACCACCCATGAGCTTTACCCCAACGGTATCTCCACCAGCCTGCCGTTTGATGTGCAGATGGAACTGGTGCGATCGATCACAGGGTTTGAACAAGCGCATATCACCCGTCCCGGCTACGCCATCGAATATGATTTCTTCAATCCGCAAGATCTGAAGCACACGCTGGAAACCCGTCATGTGCCGGGTCTCTTCTTTGCCGGTCAGATCAACGGCACCACAGGCTATGAAGAGGCTGGTGCCCAGGGTTTGCTGGCCGGTTACAACGCAGCGGCTCGCTCACTGGAGCGCGACAGCTGGTATCCGCGCCGTGATGAAGCCTACATCGGTGTCATGGTGGATGACCTGATCACCCACGGCACCTCCGAGCCCTATCGCATGTTCACCAGCCGTGCGGAATACCGTTTGATCCTGCGTGAAGACAATGCAGATCTGCGCCTCACCGAGAAGGGCCGTCAGCTCGGTCTGGTGGGTGACCAGCGCTGGGCGCGTTTCGAGGCCAAGCGCGAGGCAATGGAGCAGGAGTTACAGCGCCTGCGCAGCACCTGGGTGCACCCGGCTACACCTGAAGCGGAACAGCTGGATAGCAAACTGAAAACCCCGTTGGGACGTGAATACAACCTGGCTGACCTGATCAAGCGGCCCGAGTTGGGCTACGCCGATGTGGCGAGCCTGAAAGGCGAGGCGGTTGATGATGTTCAGGCGGCGGAGCAGGTCGAAATCCAGCTCAAGTATTCCGGCTACATCGATCGCCAGAAAGATGAGATCGATCAGATGCGTCGGCAGGAAAATACGCCGCTGCCGGATGACTTTGACTATGAGCAGGTCAGTGGCCTGTCCAACGAGCTGAAGGCAAAGCTGATGCAGCAGCGTCCGGTCACACTGGCACAGGCTTCAAGGATCCAGGGGATGACCCCGGCAGCAATTTCCCTGTTGCTGGTGTACCTCAAGAAACGCCATATGAAAAAGGCAGTCGCTTCACAGGAGCAGGTGGCGCGTTAATGCAGGAATATCGTGAACTTTTGCTGCAGGGCATCAAGCCGCTGCAGATTGAACTGACCGACACCCAAATCGACCAATTACTGGCTTACCATGGCCTGCTGGTGAAATGGAACAAGGCCTACAACCTGACTGCGGTCAGGGATCCGGCTGCCATGATTGGACGCCATCTGATCGACAGTCTCAGTGTCCTGCCCTGGATCGGCGAAGGGCGTTTGCTGGATGTGGGCAGTGGTCCCGGCTTGCCCGGCATTCCGCTGGCGATCTGCCGGCCGGACCTGCAGGTAACAACACTGGACAGCAACGGCAAAAAGACCCGTTTCCAGGTGCAGGTCAAGGCAGAACTGGGGCTGGACAACCTCCAGGTCATCAATGGTCGTGTTGAAGCAGTTGAAGAGCCGCCGTTTGATATGGTGATTTCCCGTGCCTTCGCATCCCTGCAGGATATGCTTGATCTGAGTGGCCACCTGTGTGCGCCCTCAGGTGTTTTTCTTGCCATGAAAGGGCTGTATCCTGATTCCGAAATCGAACAGATTCCATCAGGGTATACCCTCAAGGAAAGCCACCGGCTTGAGCTGCCGGTCAGCGACGGCGAGCGGCACCTGCTGGTTCTAGGGAGCGTATAAGCGTGGCCAAGATCATTACCATCACCAACCAGAAAGGTGGCGTGGGCAAGACGACGACCTGCGTCAATCTGGCAGCCTCACTGGCGGCAACCCATAAACGGGTACTGATGATTGATCTGGACCCTCAGGGTAATGCCACCATGGGCAGTGGTATCGACAAGCATGCGCTGGAGCACTCGGTGTATGAGCTGCTGACCGGCCAGGCCGATGTGCGCGCCTGCATCCTCACCGATACCGAGTGTGGTTACCATGTGGCTGGTGCCAACGGTGATCTGACCGCGGCCGAAGTGGAACTGCTGCAGCTGCCACGACGCGAGTTCCGCCTCAAAATGGCACTGACCGATGTCATGGATGACTATGACTACATCCTCATCGACAATCCGCCTTCGCTGAGTCTGCTGACGGTCAATGCACTGGCGGCCTCATCCGGTGTCATCATCCCGATGCAGTGCGAATACTACGCACTGGAAGGGATCAGTGCGCTGGTGGGCACCATCAACAAGATCAATCAGCGCCTCAACCCTTCGCTGCGTATCGAAGGCATACTGCGCACCATGTTCGATCCGCGCATGAGTCTCACCAAAGACGTATCCAGTCATCTGGTCGAGTATTTTGGCGACAAGGTTTATCGCACGGTGATTCCACGTAACGTGCGCCTGGCCGAAGCGCCCAGCCATGGTCTGCCGGCACTGCAGTATGACAAGCACTCCCGTGGTGCCCTGGCCTACCTGGCACTGGCGGGCGAGCTGATTCGACGCACGGAACAGGAAGCCGGTGATAGCGCAGGTGAAGCGGCGAAAGCGGAAGAGGTTACAGAGGCAACAACGGAACAGGAAACGGATTGATGGTGGCGAAAAAAAGGGGATTGGGGCGTGGCCTGGATGCGCTCCTGTCGGATGTATCTGCCGACAATGTGCAGGCAAACGCGTCAGCGGACAACACTGCCGGCGTAACAGCAGACCAGCCTCTGCGTGAGCTGGCGCTGGAAGATCTGCAACGCGGCCGTTACCAGCCGCGTCGTGATCTGGAACCCCAGGCGCTGGAAGATCTGGCCAGCTCCATCAAGTCCCAGGGCGTCATGCAGCCCATCGTTGTACGCCCGCTGGATGATGGCCGCTATGAGATCATCGCAGGCGAGCGTCGCTGGCGTGCGGCAGAAATGGCGGGTCTGAGCCGTATTCCGGCCATGGTGCGGGATGTGCCTGATGAAGCGGCCATTGCCATGGCGCTGATTGAAAACATCCAGCGCGAGAACCTCAACCCGATCGAAGAAGCCATCGCGTTGCAACGCTTGCAGACCGAGTTTGAGCTGACGCAGCAGCAAGTGGCCGATGCGGTCGGCAAGTCCCGCTCAACCATTGCCAACCTGCTGCGTCTGATGAGCCTGAGCGATGAAGTGAAGCGGATGCTGGAATACGGCGATCTGGAAATGGGCCATGCCCGTGCCTTGCTGGCGCTGGAAGGCCTGCTGCAGATCAAGGCGGCCGATGAAGTGGTCGCCAAGGGGCTGTCGGTACGTGAAACCGAACAGCTGGTTAAACGTTATCAGCAGCAGGGCGAGGCACCCGAGCCCAAGCCGGCAGTCCAGCCGGATCCCGAGTTGCAGCAGCGTGCCGGTGAACTGTCACAGCGCTTTTCGGCGCCTGTCAGCATCAAGGCAAGCAGCAACGGCAAGGGCCGGATTGCGATCGATTTCAAATCCCGTGAAGAGCTTGATGCCATTCTGCAGCTGCTTGGCTAGGCCGCTGCAGAGGGGGAGGGGTTAAAGGGATGATCCTGCTAAGACCTTAGTGCAAAAGGGTCCGGTTTCAGTTGAGAATATGAGGGCAAATGCCTATAATCGGGCCGCAATTTGGGCACTGTTCAGGCTGAAAGCAGGATCGAAATTGAGAAAAGATGATGCAGGACAGGCGCCGGCAGCGCGCAGTCGCCACGGGCGACGCAGCTTTGGCGGCTTCATGCGCATCTTTGCCTACCAGGCCGCGTTGGTACTGTTGGTATCTGCGGCCTGTTTGCTGCTCGGCACAGTAGAAGCCTATTCAGCCCTGCTGGGCGGGCTGCTTTACCTGCTGCCCAACTTGTATTTTGCCTGGCGTGCCCTGGGTAACCGGCATGACAGTAGCGCACGACACGTACTGGTCAGTATGTACGCGAGCGAAATAGGGAAAATGATGCTGGCGGTCGCGCTTTTCAGCGCAACCTTCCTGCTGGTTCGACCTCTGAGCCCATTTTCCCTATTTGGCACCTTCATATTGCTGCAACTATCCGGCTGGATGCTGCAATTGAAGCTGTTCAAGACCAGTTCCTGAAAAACTTTGAATGAGAGACACTGAGAATGGCAAGTGGAACAGTTACATCCTCAGAATACATATCCCACCACCTGACCAACCTGACATTCGGTCTTCATCCCGAAAATGGCTGGGGGTTTGCACATGGTGCAAATGCTGCTGAGACAGCACAGCAGGCGGCGGAGATGGGTTTCTGGGCAATCAACGTTGATAGCATGCTCTGGTCAGTTGGCCTGGGTCTTCTATTTGTATGGTTCTTCCGCAAGGTAGCCAAGTCCGTGACTTCCGGTGTTCCGGGCGGCGCACAGAACTTCGTTGAAAGCATCATCGAATTCATCGATGACAGCGTGAAAGGTATCTTCCATCACAAGAATCCGGTGATCGCGCCGCTGGCGCTTACCATCTTCGTCTGGATCTTCCTGATGAACCTGATGGACCTGGTGCCGATCGACTGGGTTCCGTACATCGCCGGCCAGATGGGTATCGGCTATTTCAAGATTGTACCGACCACCGACGTTAACATTACAGGTGGCATGGCGTTCAGTGTCTTCGGCCTGATCGTGTACTACAGTATCAAGCAAAAAGGCATCAGCGGTTTCCTGAAAGAGCTGTCTTTCCAGCCGCTGCCGAAAGTCTTTGCACCGTTCAACCTGTTCCTGGAAATCGTAGGTCTGCTGGCCAAGCCGGTATCCCTGGCTCTGCGACTGTTCGGTAACATGTATGCCGGTGAAATGATCTTTATCCTGATCGCGCTGCTGCCGTTCTGGGCACAGTGGGTGCTGTCCGTGCCCTGGGCGATCTTCCACATTCTGGTCATCACGCTGCAGGCGTTCATCTTCATGGTCCTGACGATTGTCTACTTGGCCATGGCTCACGATGATCACTGAGTGCGATCGGATAGCTAACGATTTACTTTTGTAAAACTCTGAAAACTTAAACTTAACCTTGAAAAACTGTTGGAGAAGAAAATGGAACTGCTGTATATCGCTGCTGCTCTGATGCTGGGTCTGGGTGCAATCGGTGCTGCTATCGGCATCGGTATCCTGGGTGGCAAATTCCTGGAAGGTGCTGCTCGTCAGCCTGAGCTGGTACCGCTGCTGCGTACCCAGTTCTTCATCGTCATGGGTCTGGTCGACGCGATCCCGATGATCGGTGTAGGTCTGGGCCTGTACGTCCTGTTCGCTGTTGCTGGCTAATAAGTAGTTTGGATAGCGTTTTACGTAACTACTTAAACCGACAACCGCGAGAGGTAATGGCGTGAATATCAATCTCACCATCATTGGTCAGGCCATTGCATTCTTCCTCTTCGTCGTATTTTGTATGAAATACGTCTGGCCGCCGATCACCGGCGCGCTGGCTGAGCGTAAGAAGAAGATTGCCGAAGGGCTTGATGCGGCCGACCGTGCTGAACGTGATCTGAAGCTGGCTCAGGAAAAAGCCGCTGACGACATGCGTTCAAGCAAGGAAGAGGCAGCCGCCATCATTGAACAGGCCAACAAGCGGGCTAACCAGATTATCGAAGAAGCCAAAGAGCAGGCACGTGAAGAAGCAAATCGCGTGAAAGCATCTGCTCAGGCGGAACTCGATCAGGAAATCAACCAGGCACGCGAAGCTCTGCGTGCACAGGTTGGCGTACTGGCAATTGCCGGTGCCGAGAAGATTCTGGAAGCCTCTGTTGACGAAAAAGCGCACGCGCAGCTGGTTGAGAAACTGGCCGCTGAGCTTTAAGCGAGGTTTACGATGGCTGAACTCAATACAGTCGCTCGGCCCTACACCAAAGCCGCGTTCGAATTTGCGCGCGACAAGGGCAACCTCGATCAGTGGTCCAATCTGCTGTCCCTGGCCGCTCAGGCGGTCCAGGACAGCGATCTGGATCAACTGCTGGGTAATCCGGCACTGACAGCTGAACAGAAAGCGGGGCTGGTCATCGCCGTCTGCGAAAAGCAGATTGACGATGCCGGCAAGAACTTTATCAGCCTGCTGGCTGAAAACCGCCGCCTGGCGCTGTTGCCGGAAATCTCTGCACAGTTCGACATTCTGAAAGCAAACCTGGAAATGAAGGTCGATGTTGACCTGACCACCGCGTTCGCTCTGGATGACGCACAGCAGGAAAAACTGGCGCAAGCCCTCAGCAGCAAGCTGGGTCGTGAAGTGAAGCTAACCTCCCAGGTGGACAAGTCCATCATCGGTGGTGTGGTCGTTCGCTCCAGTGACCTTGTGATCGATGGTTCCGTTCGTGCACGACTGGCGAAACTGGCCGAAGCGATGAATTCCTGAGTGTGAGGAATAACAATGCAGCAACTGAATCCTTCTGAGATCAGCGAGATTCTCAAGAAGCGCATCGAAAAGCTCGACGTGTCTTCTGAAGCCCGTAACGAGGGCACCATCGTTAGTGTTTCCGATGGTATTATCCTGATCCACGGTCTTGCCGACGTTATGTACGGCGAGATGATCGAATTCCCGGGTGGCGTCTACGGTATGGCGCTTAACCTGGAACGTGACTCTGTTGGCGCCGTAGTACTGGGCGACTACCAGGGTCTGGTAGAGGGCATGACTGCCCGTTGTACTGGTCGTATCCTTGAAGTACCGGTAGGTCCGGAACTGCTCGGTCGCGTTGTAGACGCGCTGGGTAACCCGATCGACGGCAAGGGTCCGATCGACGCGAAAATCACCGACGCTGTTGAAAAAGTAGCGCCGGGCGTAATCGCACGTCAGTCTGTTGATGAGCCGGTTCAGACCGGTCTGAAAGCAATCGACGCGATGGTGCCGGTTGGTCGTGGTCAGCGTGAGCTGATCATCGGTGACCGTCAGATCGGTAAGACTGCTATCGCTATCGATGCGATCATCAACCAGAAAGGCACTGGTATTAAATGTATCTACGTTGCGATCGGGCAGAAACAGTCCACTATCGCTAACGTGGTACGCAAGCTGGAAGAGCACGGCGCAATGGATCACACCATCGTCGTGGCTGCAGGCGCTGCCGATCCGGCTGCCATGCAGTACCTGGCACCGTACGCCGGTGCAACCATGGGTGAATACTTCCGTGACCGCGGTGAAGACGCGCTGATCGTATTTGACGACCTGACCAAGCAGGCTTGGGCATACCGTCAGATCTCTCTGCTGCTGCGTCGTCCGCCGGGCCGTGAAGCATATCCGGGTGACGTATTCTACTTGCACTCCCGTCTGCTGGAACGTGCGTCCCGCGTCAATGCCGATTACGTTGAACAGTTCACCAATGGCGAAGTGAAAGGCCAGACCGGTTCCCTGACCGCGCTGCCGATCATCGAGACCCAGGGTGGCGACGTATCTGCGTTCGTACCGACCAACGTTATCTCCATCACCGACGGTCAGATCTTCCTGGAAACCAGCCTGTTCAACTCTGGCGTACGTCCTGCAATCAACGCAGGTCTGTCCGTATCCCGAGTTGGTGGTTCTGCCCAGACCAAGATCATCAAGAAGCTGGGTGGCGGTGTGCGTCTGGCACTGGCTCAGTACCGTGAGCTGGCAGCGTTCGCACAGTTCGCTTCCGACCTGGATGATGCTACTCGTGACCAGCTGGAACACGGCCAGGCCGTTACCGAGCTGATGAAGCAGAAGCAGTACTCGCCGATGTCCGTCGCTGACATGGGTCTGAGCCTGTACGCTGCCAACGAAGGCTTCCTGAAAGGTGTCGAGCTGGACAAGATCGGTGCTTTCGAAACAGCCCTGGTCGCCTACTTCAACAGCGAACACGCTGATCTGATGGCGAAAGTGAACGAGAAAGGCGGTTACGACGACGAAATCGCGGCTCAGTTCAAGGCTGGCATCGAGAAGTTCAAGTCTACCCAAACTTGGTAATCGCTCGTCAGAGCTGGTGACCGGCCAGTAACACCGGCCGGTCCAATACTGAGTCAAGTTTAATAGGCGGAACTATGGCAGTCGGAAAAGAGATTAAGACGCAGATTGCGAGCATTGGCAGCACGCGCAAGATCACCAGCGCCATGGAAATGGTTGCTGCGTCGAAAATGCGCAAGGCCCAGGATCGCATGCAGTCTTCACGTCCGTACGCCCAGCGCATCCGTGGTGTGATTCAGCACCTGGCGAAAGCCAACCCTGAATACCAGCACCTCTATATGCAGGAGCGTGAGGTCAAACGAGTCGGTTTCATTGTTGTGGCATCCGACCGTGGCCTCTGTGGCGGTTTGAACGTTAACGCGTTCAAGGCAGCTGTAAGCAAAATGAAGGAATTCCATGATCAGAACATCGAAGTTGATGTCTGTGCACTGGGTTCCAAGGCAATCACCTTCTTCCGTAACTTCGGCGGTAACGTCGTAGCAGCGAAAGGCGGTCTCGGCGATGCGCCGGAACTGGAACAGCTGATCGGTTCGGTCAAGGTGATGCTGGATAACTTCGACGAAGGCAAACTGGATCAACTGTTCATCGTGTCTAACGACTTCGTGAACACCATGACCCAGAAGCCGACCGTTGAGCAGCTGCTGCCGCTGAAGGCGGAAGACGATGATGAGAATCTCAACCATCACTGGGACTATCTGTATGAACCTGACGCGGAAGAGCTGTTGAACGGCCTGCTGACGCGTTACATCGAGTCCCTGGTCTATCAGGCCGTGGTTGAGAACAATGCCTGTGAGCAGGCAGCACGTATGCTGGCGATGAAGAACGCAACCGATAACGCCGGCAACCTTATTGATGAGCTGCAATTGGTATACAACAAGGCTCGTCAGGCGGCGATTACTCAGGAAATTTCCGAGATCGTCGGTGGTGCTGCTGCTGTTTAACGCAGTGAACAGGTTTAAAAGTTAAGAGGATCCGAACATGAGTAGCGGACGTATTGTTCAGATTATCGGTGCGGTTGTGGACGTGGAATTCCCGCGTGACAACGTACCGAAGGTTTACGACGCATTGACCGTCGAAAAAACCGGCCTGACACTGGAAGTTCAGCAGCAGCTGGGCGACGGTGTCGTACGTGCAATTGCCATGGGTCAGACTGAAGGTCTGAACCGTGGTCTGGAAACAGTCAACACTGGCGCGCCGGTATCTGTACCGGTTGGTACGGCCACTCTGGGTCGTATCATGGACGTTCTGGGTAACCCGATCGACGAATGTGGTCCGATCGGTGAAGAAGAGCGTTACGCCATCCACCGTAAAGCGCCGTCCTACGCGGATCAGGCTGCGACCAACGAACTGCTGGAAACCGGCATCAAGGTTATCGACCTGGTATGCCCGTTTGCCAAGGGTGGTAAGATCGGTCTGTTCGGTGGTGCCGGTGTAGGTAAAACCGTAAACATGATGGAGCTGATCAACAACATCGCGACTCAGCACTCCGGTCTGTCTGTATTCGCAGGTGTAGGTGAGCGTACTCGTGAGGGTAACGACTTCTACCACGAGATGCAGGAAGCTGGCGTTGTTAACGTTGAGCAGTTCGACAAGTCTAAAGTAGCAATGGTCTACGGTCAGATGAACGAGCCGCCCGGCAACCGTCTGCGTGTAGCCCTGACCGGTCTGACCATGGCGGAAAAATTCCGTGATGAAGGCCGTGACGTACTGCTGTTCGTCGACAACATCTACCGTTACACCCTGGCGGGTACAGAGGTATCTGCACTGCTGGGTCGTATGCCTTCTGCGGTAGGTTACCAGCCGACACTGGCGGAAGAGATGGGCGTTCTGCAGGAGCGTATCACCTCTACCAAGACTGGTTCCATCACGTCTATCCAGGCGGTATACGTACCGGCGGATGACTTGACCGACCCGTCTCCGGCGACCACCTTCTCCCACCTTGACGCGACTGTAGTACTGTCTCGTCAGATCGCGGAGCTGGGTATCTACCCGGCGATTGACCCTCTGGATTCCACTTCTCGTCAGCTGGATCCGCTGGTTATCGGTCAGGAACACTACGAAATCGCTCGTGGCGTGCAGTCTACTCTGCAGCGTTACAAGGAGCTGAAGGACATCATCGCGATCCTGGGTATGGACGAGCTGTCTGAAGAAGACAAGCAGACTGTATCCCGTGCGCGTAAGATCCAGCGCTTCCTGTCTCAGCCGTTCTTCGTAGCTGAAGTATTTACCGGTGCACCGGGTAAATACGTGCCGCTGAAAGAAACCATCCGTGCCTTCAAGGGCATCCTGGATGGTGAGTACGATCACCTGCCGGAGCAGGCGTTCTACATGGTCGGCACTATCGACGAAGCAGTCGAGAAAGCGAAAGGCCTGTAATCGTTCCGAGCGGAACCTTTTAAGAGGTAATCAAGATGGCTATGACTGTTCATTGTGACATCGTAAGTGCTGAGGAGGAGATCTTCTCCGGCCTTATCGAATTTGTCTCCGTGACAGGTAGCCTGGGTGATCTGGGTGTATACCCGGGTCACGCTCCGCTTCTGACGGAACTGAAACCAGGCCCTGTCGAGCTGCGTACGCAGGGCGGTAAAGAAGACGTGTTCTACGTCTCCGGTGGCTTCATTGAAGTCCAGCCGCACAAAGTGACAGTGCTGGCTGATACAGCACTGCGCGCGGGTGATCTGAGTGAAGCTGCAGCAATTGAAGCCCAGAAGCATGCCGAGCATGCGATGGCCGACAAGACCGGCGAGTTTGAATACTCCCGTGCTGCGGCCCAGTTGGCTGAAGCAGCTGCCCAGCTGCGAACCCTGCAGCAGATTCGTCGCAAGGCCGGCAAGTAACCGGTTTTCCGACAACGCACAAAAAAGCAGCCTTCGGGCTGCTTTTTTTGTGTCCTGAAAAAGCCCTGGATATGACCCTCCCTTATACCTGTTACAGCAGGCCCCAGAGCGTATTAAAGATAATCTGCTGAGCTGCTGCCACTTCCCGTGAATCGATCACCACGGCCGTTGGGTAATTATCGGACGCAAGCGAAATGATGGCACAGCGGGGCGGATAAATAGCGATATAGGCCGCATCCACCGGCCCTTCAGTGCGAATCCATTTGCGCTCCGACAGCTCGGCGCTTTCACCCCCTTCACCAATGGCAATGGCACGCACACGAATCCCGCGTGCGATACGTTGCGCAGTAAAGTTCGGGAAAGGCCGGTAGAGCAGAGGCCGTATGGGCTTGGAGGAGAATACGGAATAGACCGGATCGTCCTGGCCACCGACACGATTAAGCACGTCACGCAGCACCTGTTCGATGCCGGCGTCACCCTCATAGAACTCTACATTGGCGATGCTGAAGTCCGGCTTGAGGTGGTGCAGATCAGGAATCACCGAGGTTTTCAGCTGGTCGATGGCACGGTCCAGCTGTTCCCGACGCTCATCCGCCAGTTGTAGTAGCACTTCGGGCTCACGGGCTGAAAAGTAACGCCGCTTGCCACGTGGCTGGTAGGTGACGATACCGCGCTGCTGCAGGCTCTTCAGGCATTCGTATGTACTGCCGCGATTGACACCGGCTCGTTCAGCAATGGTTCGAATTGAGCTCGGGCCGGATGCCAGCAATGCCCTGTATACAAGGACATCCCGCTCGCTCAGGCCAAGTTGTTTGAAGAGAGTTTGATTCATTTTGTCATTTTATTTGTGACAATTGGTCTTGATCGTTGAGCAGTATAAGCTAAAGTCGTGCCAAACGTATATGAAGGTGGTGTGACAGATCCCGCGCTGCCGAGGCTTGAGACTTTATGAAAACGGACGTAGTGATTCTGGCTGCCGGACAGGGTAGTCGCATGAAATCGGCGCTGCCCAAGGTGATGCATACCCTGGCGGGAAAACCCATGCTGCAGCACGTAATTGACAGTGCGAGGCAACTCCAGCCGCAGGGCCTTCATGTGGTCATCGGTCATGAAGGCGAGCAGGTCGAGCAGGCGATGGCGGATCAGGGGTTGAGCTTTGTTTGGCAGCGCGAGCAGTTGGGCACCGGTCACGCGGTGGCGCAGGCGATGCCGAATATCGATCAGGAATCTGTCGTGCTGGTGCTCTACGGTGATGTGCCGCTGACGCGCCCGGATACGCTGGAAAAGCTTACGCATATTGCTGCCCAGGGCGATCTGGGCCTGCTGACGGTCACGCTCGAAGATCCCACAGGCTATGGCCGCATTATCCGCAACGCCGTGGGTGATGTGGTGGCGATTGTCGAACACAAGGATGCCACCGAGCAGGAACAGCTGGTGCGTGAAGTGAATACCGGCATTCTGGCACTGCCATCGGCTGCGCTGCATGAGTGGCTACCGCGTCTGTCGTCCGACAACGCCCAGGGCGAATACTACCTCACGGATGTGATTGCCATGGCTGCAGAAGAAGGCATGCGTGTGCGTGCGATTCAGCCGGAAGCCGAGCAGGAAGTTCAGGGCGTTAACAACCGCATGCAACTGGCACAACTGGAGCGCTGGTATCAGCGTCAGCGAGCAGAGACGCTGATGGCATCGGGCGTAACCCTGGCCGATCCGGCACGTATCGATATTCGGGGCGACCTGACGGTTGGCCAGGATGTGCTGATCGATATCAATGCCATTTTTGAAGGCGAAGTGGTGCTGGAGGAAGGTGTCGAGATCGGCGCCAACTGCATTATCCGTAACGCCCGCATTGGCACCGGCACGCGCATCGAAGCCAACTCCATGATCGACGGTGCGGTTGTTGCGGAACATGCCCAGATTGGTCCTTTTGCACGACTGCGCCCCGGCACTGAGCTGTCCGCCGGGAGTAAGGTTGGTAACTTTGTCGAAACCAAGAAGGCACGTATCGGCGCCGGCTCCAAGGTGAATCATCTGAGTTATATCGGTGATGCTGAGGTAGGGGCTGACGTTAACGTGGGTGCTGGTACGATTACGTGCAACTATGACGGGGTCAATAAATCCACCACCCGGATCGGCGACGGTGCTTTTATCGGTTCCAACAGTGCACTGGTAGCCCCTGTCGACATCGAGGCAGGCGCAACCGTGGGGGCCGGCTCGACCATCACCAAAACAGTTGGCGAAGGACAACTGGCAGTGGCCCGTGGCAAGCAGGTGAATCTGAACAACTGGCCCAAGCCAACCAAAAAGGAATCCTGAGCATGTGTGGAATTGTTGGTGCTATCGCAGAGCGCCCGGTTGCCGGCATTTTGCTGGAAGGCTTACGTCGACTGGAGTATCGCGGTTATGACTCGGCGGGGATGGCCCTGCTGGAACAGGACCATATTCACCGCCTGCGTCGTATCGGCAAGGTTAAAGCGTTGGCCGACGCCTGTGAGCAGACGCCGGTGCCCGGACGTCTGGGCATTGCGCACACCCGTTGGGCCACCCATGGCAAACCCTCTGAAGCCAACGCCCATCCGCATATGTCAGGTGAACGCCTGGCGGTGGTGCATAACGGCATTATTGAAAATTTTGAACCGCTTAAGCAGGAGCTGCAGCAGCAGGGTTACAGTTTCTCATCGGAAACCGACACTGAGGTGGTCGCACATCTAATCGACAGTGCCATGCAGTCCGGTGCGACCGTGCAGCAGGCGCTGCAACAGACGCTGACCCGCCTGGAAGGTGCCTTTGCACTGGGTGTTATCCATGCCGATCAGCCGGATCAACTGCTGACAGCACGAAAAGGCAGCCCGCTGGTGATAGGTGTGGGCATTGGTGAAAACTTTATCGCCTCGGACCAACTGGCACTGTTGCCGGTTACGGACCGCTTCATGTTTCTGGAAGATGGCGATATTGCCATCCTGAAGGCAGACAGCATTCAGGTGCTGAATGACGCGGGTGAGCCGGTTGAGCGGGCGATTTCGACCTACGAGCACGGCCAGGGCAGTGCTGAAAAGGGCAATTTCCGTCATTTTATGCTCAAGGAGATCTACGAGCAGCCTGCAGTCATGCAAGCGGTGCTGGAAGGGCGGGTTGCCTCTGGTCATCTGCTGGAGCAAGCGTTTGGCAGTGAAGCCGCAGCCGTCTTTGATCAGGTCAAGCAGGTTCAGATTGTTGCCTGTGGCACCAGTTTCCATGCCGGTATGGTCGCCAAGTACTGGATTGAGGAACTGGTGGGTATCCCCTGCATGGTTGAAGTGGCCAGTGAGTTCCGCTATCGCCCGGTGGTTCTCCCGGAAGGCACCTTGCTGCTGACCCTGTCTCAGTCAGGTGAGACTGCCGATACCCTGGCGGCACTGCGTGAAGTGAAAGAACGTGTGCTGGCGACGCTGGCAATCTGCAATGTGCCCGGCAGTTCACTGGTACGCGAGTCCGACCTCAGTTTGATGACCAATGCCGGCCCGGAAATCGGTGTCGCTTCAACCAAGGCGTTCACCTCACAGCTGGTGGCCTTAATGCTGACGACTATTGCACTGGGGCGTCGCCATGGTCTGGAGAAGCAGAAGGAATCGGAACTGATTGCAGCCCTGCAGCAGCTGCCTGCTCTGCTGGAACAGTTGCTGACGCTGGATGGCCCCATTGAAGCCATGTCGGCTCACTTCGCCGAGAAGCATCACGCCTTGTTCCTGGGGCGCAACAGCCTGTATCCGGTGGCCATGGAAGGGGCGCTCAAGCTCAAGGAGATCTCCTACATTCATGCCGAGGCCTATCCAGCCGGTGAGCTCAAGCACGGCCCTCTGGCGCTGGTGGACAAGGAGATGCCGGTCATCGCCGTGGCGCCGCGTAACGGCATGCTGGACAAGCTCAAGGCGAATCTGCAGGAAGTGAAGGCGCGGGGCGGCGAGCTGTTTGTGTTTGCCGGCTGTGAGGAGAGCATCCAGCCGCAGGAAGGCATGCACGTTATACATCTGCCGGCGATGCCGTCAGTACTGGACCCGATCGCCTTTACCTTGCCACTGCAACTGTTGTCCTACCATGTGGCGGTGCTTAAGGGCACGGATGTGGACCAGCCACGTAACCTGGCCAAAAGCGTGACTGTGGAATAATCACTGAAACTGGTTCAGCGCTTGGAAGGATCCGAGTGCTTGAGCCAGCTTAGCTGTCGGGGCGCGGGCTCAGGTCGGGACCAGACTACCCAGGCGCCGGTGGCGAGCAAAGCCAGTACGGGCATCAGCACCAACGGGTGACGAATAAATACCAGTATCAGTGCCAGCGCGACCAGCATGCCTCCACTGGCAACCCACTTGGTGTGTCGGTCGATGTAACCGCCGTCTTCCCAGTTACGCAGACGGGGGCCAAACAGACTGTGCTGTTCAATCCAGCGGCGCAGGCGGGGTGAGCAGCGTGAAGCGCTCCAGGCGGCAATCAGCACAAACACCGTCGTCGGCATGCCCGGCAATACCACACCAATCAGAGCCAGGGCAATACAGACCCACGTCAGCAGATGCCAGCCCCACCGGATCCAGCGAGTGTTATCTGTGTGTGAATACCTGTCCTGTTCCATGCTTCAGGCCCCTGCCCCTTTGGCTATTAGTATAGATAATGAGCCAAACCCCGACAGATGGACAATTTATCTGCTCATTGCTTGCGATAGTTCAAGTTAATCGGGTGCGGGTGCCGCCAGAACCTCAAGAATATAGCCCAGAACCCTGCGCGAATAGATCAGGCTGGTATGACTGAGCGGAAACACACGGTGTTCGGTCATACCGGTAATACGGGTTTCATCGAGTAGCACCGTGCCATCGGAATCCGAGCCGCGTCTCAGCAGGGGCATCAAGCCAACGGGAAGGTCGCCGGCGATGCTGTAGAGACGGGCGTCAAAGGGCCAGTGCTGATTGTCATTGAGCAGATATTCGATACTGTTTTTCAGCATGGCCTTAAGGCGGGAGCCATGGATTTCACGTGCCAGGTGGCTGCCCTTATGCGGGGTACCCAGAGTGATCACGCGGTCGACCCACTGACTGGCCGGGCGCTGTGACTCCAGGTAGCGGCGCGCAATGAGTCCGCCCATGGAGTGGCACACGAATGCAGTGGGGGAGGCATCGATAAAATCATCGATGCGCTGGCAGATGCTCTCCAGGTCTGGCGACAGGGTGTTGTAACTCAGGTTCAGAATCTCGTATCCCTGCTTTTCCAGGCGACGGCACAACGGCTGCATCACCAGCCCTGACATATACAGTCCATGTAACACAACGACCTTGGTAACGTCCATGGGGCAGACCTCTTCCTTGTTTGCGTGTAGATGGTTTACGTGCAGATGACATTCAGATTACTCCGCATTGAGCGTCTGTAAAGCCTGTTCTTGTCCGGGCTGAGGTCATGGCTGTCGAGCGTGCAGCGGAGTAGGATAGGGGCGTTCAAGCAATGGAGCACGGATGAGATGAACGAGACCCTTTTCATGCTGGCCATCGACTTTATCGCGCTGATCGGTGTGATTGTGCTGCTGCTGATTGTGGCGGCGCTGGTCACCGGCGTGGTGATGTATCAGATCGACAAGCGTCAGACGGCCCACACCATAAGACGCAACTACCCTTTACTGGGACGTTTCCGTTACATCTTTGAAGAGCTGGGAGAGTTTTTCCGGCAGTACTTTTTTGCCATGGACCGCGAAGAGATGCCGTTCAACCGGGCGCAGCGCTCCTGGGTGTATCGGGCGGCAAAAAACATCGATAACACCATCGCTTTCGGCTCTACCCGTGATCTGCGCAAGCCGGGTACCTACTACTTTCTCAACTGCCCCTTTCCGACCCTGAGTGAGGATGCGGCCGGCACCCAGCCCATGCGGATAGGTCCCTATTGCCGTACGCCTTATGAAGCGCCTTCGTTCCTGAATGTGTCGGGCATGAGTTTTGGTGCTCTGTCGGCGCCTGCGGTAACGGCCCTGTCCAAGGGGGCGGCGCGGGCCGGCTGCTGGATGAACACCGGTGAGGGCGCTCTGTCCAAGTATCATCTGGAAGGTGGCTGTGACATCGTGTTCCAGATTGGTACCGCCAAATACGGTGTGCGCAATGCCGAGGGGCGCCTGGATGATGCCAAGCTGGCCAAGGTTGCCGAGATCGAGCAGGTACGCATGTTCGAGATCAAGTTGAGCCAGGGCGCCAAACCGGGCAAGGGCGGTATTCTCCCCGGCGACAAGGTTACGCCGGAAATTGCTGAAACACGCGGTATTCCGGTGGGGCAGGCATCCATCAGTCCCAACCGTCATCCCGAAATCGCCAGTATTGATGACTTGCTCGACTTTATTGCCCATGTGCGTGAAGTGACCGGCAAACCGGTGGGGTTCAAACTGGTACTGGGATCGACCGACTGGCTGGACAGCTTTTGTGAAGCGGTATTGAAGCGGGGCAGTGAAGCAGCGCCGGACTTTATTACGCTGGACAGCTCCGACGGCGGTACCGGGGCTGCACCCATGCCGTTGATGGACAGTGTGGGCCTGCCATTGAGGGAAAGCCTGCCGCTGCTGGTGAACAAGCTTCATCAACATAATCTGCGCAACCGGGTGCGTATCATCGCCTCAGGCAAGCTGATCAACCCCACGGATGTGGCGGCGGCGATCTGCCTGGGTGCGGATTTCGTGGTAACCGCGCGCGGTTTCATGTTTGCACTGGGCTGTATTCAGGCCCTGCAGTGCAACAAAAATACCTGTCCCACCGGCATTACCACCCATGACCCCAAACTGCAGCAGGGGCTGGTGCCCGATGTGAAAGCCGAGCGCGTAGCCAACTTCCACCAGAACCTGGTGCACGAAGTTGAGCTGATTGCGCATTCGTGCGGCGTCACCGAGCCCCGTCAGCTGCGGCGTGAGCATGCAGCCGTCGTAGTGGATGGCGGTGGTGCGGTACCGCTCAATATTCTGTATCCGAACTCATAGTTTCCAGAGTTCGGAAAACAAAAAGCCCGTTCCTTGCGGAGCGGGCTTCACACGCTATTCGTTTTCTTCAAACCAGGATTCTTCATCGAGCCAGGTAGAGAGCTCCTTGTCCTCTCTGCGGCGTTCGATGGCGCGCCGTGCTTCCAACAGCCGGCGGGTCGCGTGCTGCTTGCGACGATTCTTCTCTTCGACATCGTAACCCACCATGATGTCGAAAACCTCGGTCCGGATGGGATCCAGGTCCTGCTCTTTCCTTATCAGCATAGCCTTGCTCCGATCTCAGGGTCGCTGTAATCAGGAGACTTTGTGTCTGTCTGATGACAGCAAACACAGTGGAGATTCTTATTTACCCCAATATTGGTGAAATTTCAAACACCCTGGGGCCAAGTCAAGACTAAAAGAGGAGTATGTCAGCGGTGTGACGGCGAGAATTACTCGCCGCCGAGGTCGTCACTATGGGGGCGGCGCAGGGGCGGGATGCGCTTGTCATTCTGGCGCAGGCTGCGCAGACTGCGTTTGATGGTCTTGAGGTGATCAACCAGCGCAGGG
This sequence comes from Marinobacterium sp. NO-S09, assembly GCF_059179545.1. Taxonomy (NCBI): domain Bacteria; kingdom Pseudomonadati; phylum Pseudomonadota; class Gammaproteobacteria; order Oceanospirillales; family Oceanospirillaceae; genus Marinobacterium; species Marinobacterium sp. NO-S09. Next base: position 374,841 of record NZ_CP168954.1, read on the forward strand.
CCCAGTTTCATGGCAACGCCGACCGCCAGAACATCGATAATGACCAGGTGCACCACACGGGAGGACATCAGGGTGCTCAGGTCCTTGTCTTCTTCCACATCCACATGGATGGGGATGGTGGCCAGATCGGCCAGGGGGGTACCGCCCGGGCAGAGCGTAATGACCGTCGCGCCCTTGTCGCGGACCAGTTTCACGGTATGGAGCAGGTCCTTGGTGCGGCCGGTCTGGGAAATGGCGACGACAACATCACCCTCACCCAGTGTCAGGGCCGAGATAGTCTGCATATGCGGGTCGGAATAGGCGGCAGCCGAGACCATCAAACGGTAGAACTTGTGCTGGGCGTCGGCACAGACCGGCGCCGAGGCACCAAAGCCGTAGAATTCAACACGTTTGGCCTTGGCCAGGGCATCAATGGCTTCTTCCAGCGTACCAGGCTCAAGCTGATCACGGATGTTGATCAGGTTGCCGATCATCGAGTCGAAGATTTTCTGCTTGAACTCGATCACCGTATCCTTGGAGTCCAGCGAGAACTGCTCAAAGCTGGCATTGCTGGCCAGCCCCTGTGCCAGGGTCAGTTTGAAATCCTGAAAGCCGTCATAATCCAGGGCACGACAGAAGCGCACGACCGTGGGTTCACTGACCTGGGCTTCAGAGGCCAGATCGACAATCCGCATGTGGATGACATCATTGGGGTTGGCCAACACATAATCGGCCACCTTCTGTTCCGACTTGCGCAACCGCGGTCGAGCTTCGGCAATGGATTTGAGCAGGTTAAAGGAGTTCATCTCCGAGGATTCCGGTTAATCATTGTTTTAACGGCAGTATAACAACGAATGGGATACCCGCCCATGACTCCATGCGTCAGCGGATGAGCACTTTAGGCCAGTTTGCGTGGGCCAATTGCAGGGGGTGGGGGAGCATGCTAATTTCATCTAGTTTTCACACAAAAACTACAACGAATAAGGAATTCTCACGTGAAACGCAGACAATTTATTCGCGGCGCAGGTGCTGCGACTGTAGCTGCTGGTGCGATGATGTCATCCAAGGCGATGGCGGCCCCTGAATTCAAGTGGAAAATGGTCACTACCTGGCCGAAGAACTTCCCGGGCCTGGGTACCGGTGCCAACCAGCTGGCCGAGATGATCAACAAAATGTCCAACGGCCGTATCCAAGTCAAAGTGTACGGTGCCGGTGAACTGGTCGGTGCACTGGAGATCTTCGATGCCGTCTCCCGTGGCACCGCGGAAATGGGACATGGCGCTTCCTACTACTGGAAAGGCAAAAGTACGGCTGCGCAGTTCTTCGCCGCAGTACCTTTCGGCCTGACCGCTCAGGAAATGAACGCCTGGTTGTACCAGGGCGGCGGTATGGAACTCTGGGAAGAGGTATACGACAAGTTCGGTCTGGTACCGGGTGCCGCAGGTAACACCGGTGTGCAGATGGGCGGCTGGTTTAACAAGGAAATCAACGGCGTTGAAGACCTCAAGGGGCTGAAAATGCGTATCCCGGGCCTGGGCGGTGAAGTGCTCAAGCGTGCCGGCGGTACTCCGGTACTGCTGCCGGGTGGCGAGATCTTCCCGTCACTGCAGTCCGGTGCCATTGATGCCACCGAATGGGTAGGTCCGTACAACGATATGGCATTTGGTCTGCACAAGGCTGCCAAATACTACTACTACCCGGGCTGGCATGAGCCGGGCACCACGCTGGAGTGCTTCATCAACAAGGAAGCCTTCATGGCCCTGCCGGAAGACCTGCAGATCATCGTGCGCAACGCCCTGCGTGTCGCCAACCAGGACATGCTGGCCGAGTTCATGACCAAGAACAACCAGGCACTGGACCAGCTGGTCAACAAGCACGGTGTCGAGCTGCGCAACTTCCCGGATGATGTCATGATCAAGCTGCGTGAGATCTCTGATCAGGTTGTGGCTGAGGAAGCCGAGAAGGATGAAATGACCAAGAAGGTGTATGACTCATTTGTCCAGTTCCGCGACCAGGTGCAGAAATGGACAGCCGTTTCTGAGCAGGCTTACATCAACGGCCGTTCACTGGGTTAAACGGACGATGTAAGTAAATGAAAAGGCTGGAGATTCTCCGGCCTTTTTTGTGTCTACAGGAGAGATCCGATGTCTGACTCATTGCAGGAACTGCGTGACTACCTGACCCGTCACCATGGCGGGGATGGTCAACGGGCCGTGACCCGAACACTGGAAGGCCATGCCCGCAACCATGATGACAACTTCCGCCGCTTCTGGGCCGAGCATGCTGCCCCGCAACTGCAGCAGGGCAGCCGAGTCGTGGATCTGGGCTGTGGCCCCGGCCTGTTTTTACGTGATTTGTCCCTGACCGGCCCGGCGCTTGAACTGGTGGGGGTTGAAGCAGCGCCGTATATGTTGGAGCAGGCCTGTGAGGATGACTACGGCTTCAGCATTCGGGTGGCGGACCTGAATGACCCGCCTGCAGACCTGTTTGATCACGCCAGTCTGGATGTGGCGCTGGCCAACCGGTTATTTCACGAGCTGCATCAGCCACTGGTGCTGCTGCAAAAGCTGCACGGCTGGCTCAAGCCCGGTGGTGTCTTGATAGTGATTGATATGGTGCGTCAGCCATTGGGCAGCTTTCTGACGCATAAATTCGGCCAGGATCGACTGGATGAACCCTTGGGGGCGAAGGAGATGGTGGCTCTGTTCGAAGACTACTTTGAACACAACCGCTATCACGACTCGGACCTGCTGGCGCTGCTGGCCATGACTGGCTTTGAAATTCTGGCTGATGAGCCGATTCGCAGTGGCCGCGCCGTGCAGATTGCGGCTAGACGGCCGTACTAGTATCGAGCCTTAAATACCCGGGACAAAGGGCACGCCGCAGCAGCCCGACAGCAGCAGGCTAGCCGTCGCGAGGATCAGAAATCGTTTCATCTGGAGCATCTCCCAAAAAGTCCGCTAGTTTAGCGCTCCAGGGGCATAATGTCCGATGGTTGTGACATTTTTACTGGCACGACGCCAGCTAGCCGTCCAGCTCCTGAATGCTGGAAAAGATATTCAGGTCCGGCAGCGCCTTCACAATTCAGGGCCCCCTGACGTGCAGGGGGCCCTGAAGGTCATACCTTGTGGTACAGCTCGGCGCCGCTGCCTTTGAACTCTTCCGACTTTTCTTTCATGCCCTGTTCGGCCTGGGCATTGATTGCCGCGACCTGGGAGTCATCCAGATCACGTACTTCCTGAGAGATCTTCATGGAGCAGAACTTGGGTCCGCACATGGAGCAGAAGTGTGCCACCTTGGCCGATTCCTTGGGCAGGGTTTCGTCGTGGTAGGCACGGGCAGTGTCCGGGTCCAGACCGATATTGAACTGGTCTTCCCAGCGGAACTCGAAACGCGCCTTGGACATGGCGTTGTCACGGATCTGTGCACCCGGGTGGCCTTTCGCCAGGTCGGCGGCGTGAGCGGCGATCTTGTAGGTGATGATGCCGGTCTTGACGTCGTCCTTGTTGGGCAGGCCCAGGTGTTCCTTCGGGGTTACGTAGCAGAGCATGGCGCAGCCGTACCAGCCGATCATCGCGGCGCCGATCCCGGAGGTGATGTGGTCGTAGCCCGGTGCAATGTCGGTGGTCAATGGGCCCAGGGTGTAGAAGGGCGCTTCCTCGCACTCCTTGAGCTGCTTGTCCATGTTCTCCTTGATCATGTGCATGGGCACATGCCCCGGACCTTCAATCATCACCTGCACATCATGCTGCCAGGCGATTTTAGTGAGCTCGCCCAGAGTTTCCAGCTCGGCGAACTGGGCTTCGTCGTTGGCATCGTATACGGAACCCGGACGCAGACCGTCACCGAGAGAGAAGGCCACATCGTAAGCCTTGCAGATTTCGCAGATCTCTTCGAAATGGGTGTAGAGGAAGTTTTCCTCGTGGTGCGCCAGGCACCATTTCGCCATGATGGAGCCGCCACGGGAGACGATGCCGGTCATGCGTTTGGCAGTCAGCGGTACGTAGCGCAGCAGTACGCCGGCGTGAATGGTGAAGTAATCCACGCCCTGTTCTGCCTGTTCGATCAGGGTGTCGCGGAACACTTCCCAGTTCAGGTCTTCGGCCACGCCGTTAACCTTTTCCAGCGCCTGGTAGATGGGTACGGTGCCGATCGGAACCGGCGAGTTGCGCAGGATCCACTCGCGGGTTTCATGGATGTTCTTGCCGGTGGACAGGTCCATGATGGTGTCGGAGCCCCAGCGAGTACCCCAGGTCATCTTGGCGACCTCTTCCTCAATGGAAGAACCCAGCGCCGAGTTACCGATGTTACCGTTAATCTTCACCAGGAAGTTGCGGCCGATGATCATCGGTTCCAGTTCCGGGTGGTTGATGTTGCAGGGGATGATGGCACGGCCGGAAGCAACTTCATCGCGCACGAATTCCGGTGTGATCTCCTCCGGCAGCTGAGCACCGAATGCCTGTCCCGGATGCTGTTCGGCCACCGGGTTGCCCGCGGCTTTGGCCTTGGCCAGCTTCATGTTTTCGCGGATGGCGATGTATTCCATCTCTGGCGTGATGATGCCCTGACGTGCGTAGTGCAGCTGGGTCACGTTTCCTGCCCGGCCATCTTTTAAGGGGCGTGCACGGCGCGGCTGGCGGGTGAGCTCGAAACGCAGCTCGTCCAGGCGCAGGTCGGCGGCACGGGTGCGGCCGTATTCGGAGGTCAGGCCGTCCAGTTGTTCGGTGTCGTCACGTTCCAGAATCCAGTTTTCACGCAGGGGGGCCAGACCCTTGCGGACATCGATCTCCACCGTCGGGTCGGTGTAAGGGCCAGAGGTATCATAGACATACAGCGGGTCGTTCTTTTCGCCGCCCATATCGGTAGGGGTATCGTCCAGAGTGATCTCGCGCATGGGGACGCGAATGTCGGGGCGACTGCCTTCAACGTATACCTTCCGGGATTTCGGGAAGGGCTGTACGGAATCCTTGTCTACTTGTGCCGTGTTGCTCAAATGCTGTGTGCTCATCATCTCTCCAGAGACTTTATTGTAATAATCAGTCGGCCAGATCCAGGCCCATCTGCCAGAAGCTGACTTCCATGCGGGTGGCAGTGCTAAAGCGTTTTTCCAGTGCTGCAATGCGATCCGCCGGCAGCTGCTGTCCCAGCTTGTCCAGCAGTTCGCGTTCGGTGTTGGCGGCCTGTTGGTATTCCTCGCTCAGGTACATCTCGATCCAGGCGTTGTAGGGATTGCCTTCACGAACGGTATCCGGCTGTGCGGCCAGCCAGTTGGCGATTTCGGCATAACCCAGGATGCAGGGTGCCAGTGCTACGTGCAGGTCGAGCAGGTCACCGGCGAAACCGGCATCCAGCACATAGCGGGTGTAGGCCACGGTGGCCGAGGCTTCGGGCAGGGCACGCAGGTCGGTTTCACTGATGCCCCAGTCACGGCAGTAATCCACGTGCAGACCGATCTCGGTATCCAGCATGGCGTTGAGGCCCGCCTGGGCGTAGCGCATGCTGTCCAGGTCTTCGCTCTTGAACACGGCCAGGCCCCAGGCGCGGCTGAACTGGATCAGAAACAGATAATCCTGCTTGAGATAATGCTGGAAACATTCCTTGGGCAAGGTGCCCTGACCCAGCTGGCGCACGAAGTCATGCCGGATATAGGCGTCCCAGTCGTCGGCACACTGGGCTTTCAGGTGTTCGTACAGAGACTTATTTGCTGACACGCGGGACCTCCTGTTCGGTTACAGATGCAGGATCGAGGCTGGCGCTGAAGAATTGATGCTCCAGCACGCAGATGCGTTTAAACAGCTCGGCCAGTTGTTCCAGGCGGGTGTCATCCTGATTGGCAAAGCTGTCGACCTGGGCACGCAGCCAGGCGACAAACTGCTCAAACTCCGGCAGCACATGAATATCAATCCATTCCTGCAGGTAGAAGCGGCTGCCGCGGGGCTTTTCGGCCTGCGCCTGAGACCAGCTCAGGTAGGACCACTCGGCAACGCAGAGACAGATGATCGCGTCTTCGTAGCGGTGCTCGGAGGCTTGCATCGTATCGATGATGGCCTGGCTGACCGGATGCAGCTTAGGGTTCAGGTAGTCTGCCTCACTCAGCCCCAGTGCTTCGAAAGAGCGCAGGAAGTAGGTGTTCTCGTCACTGGTCAGGGCGGCAAGAAAGCCGGCCAGCACTGTTTTCGGCGGCATCGCAGGGGCGTTGGCAATGGTCCGGGCCACCAGGTTCACCAGCGTTTCGATGAAAGCATAGTCCTGCACCAGATAGCGGGCATAGGTAGCGTCATCCAGGCGGTCATCACCCAGCGCTTGCGTAAACGGGTGGCTCACGGACAGGTCCCAGTCTGCCTGGGCGAACCCTCTAAGCTGCTCGCTGAGTGGCAGCTGAGGGTGTTGTTGGCGGTAGTTGGCAAAGGTCATCTTGCTGCAATCCTTATGGCACGATGGCGTAGTCAGCTACGGGCGGGTTGGTTTTGGTCAGACCCTGTTCCTGCATGAAGGCACCGACACGCTGGTAGCGGGCTTCATCCAGGGCTGCTGGGCGCAGGGCAAAGCGGCTCAGGGTGTCGGCCCAGGCGCGGCGGTTCAGCTCGGTATTCAACTCATCCGGCTTGTAGCTGACAAAGTCGTTCCAGGCGTCATCCGGGTGGTTGACCAGATACTGAGTCGCTTTTTCGACAGCCTTGATCAGGCGGGCATGACGGTCGTCACCGCGGGTCTCGTTATTGACCACCAGTACCAGCTCGTCATAGGCCGGTACGCCTTCTTCTTCGATATAGAAGGCACGGCCCGGGTGGCCTTCAATATCCATCTGGTTCAGTTCGAAATTACGGTAGGCGCCGATCACCGCATCTACCTGACCGCTGATCAGGGAGGGCGACAGCGACCAGTTCACATTGACCATCTCGATATCATCCAGTGTCAGGCCGTGCGGCTTGAGCATGGCGCGCATCAGGGCTTCTTCGTAGCCCCCGACGGAGTAGCCAACCTTGCGGTCTTTCAGGTCCGCCAGCGTTTTCACCGGACCGTCTTCCAGTACTACCAGTGAGTTCAGCGGAGTGGCAACCAATGTGCCGATTCGGGTCAGCGGCAGGCCTTGATCGATCATGACATGCAGCTGCGGCTGGTAGGTGATCGCCATATCGGCCTTGCCGGCGGCAACCAGTTTGGGCGGCATGGATGGATCGGCTGGCTCGACCAGATTGACCTCCAGCCCCTGCTCGGCGAAGTAGCCCTTCTGTTGTGCGACAATCAGCGGGCCGTGGTCCGGATTGATAAACCAGTCGAGCAGCAGTTCGACTTTATCGGCAGCCAGTGCTTGAGCGGACAGCAGGCAGCTGCACAGCAATGTGGTCAGTCGTTTCATAGAGAATCACCTCGGGTTGCCGACGACGTGGATTCGCTCAACCAGGGGGTGAGCCGTCGTGCGATCAGGTTGACGAAGAAGTAGAGGCCCAGCGCGATGACGGCCAGGACCAGCAGAGCAGCAAACATGAGGTCGACCTGCATGCGTGCATTGGCATTGAGCATCAGATAGCCCAGCCCGGTAGAAGAGCCCACCCATTCGCCGACGACCGCACCGATCGGTGCGACCGATGCGGCTACACGCAGCCCGGAGCCAAAGGCGGGCAGGGCGGCGGGCAAACGCACTTGCAGAAGCTGGGCACGGCGGCTGGCACTCAGAGTACGGGCCAGCTGCAGATAGCCGGTCGGGGTCTGGCGCAGACCATCGAAACAGGCCGCCGTGACCGGAAAGTATATAATCAGCGTCGCCATGGCGACCTTGGAAGCCATGCCGTAGCCGAGCCAGAGCATCAGCACCGGTGCCAGGGCAAATACGGGTATCGCCTGACTCACAACCAGTACTGGCAGCAGCCAGCGTCTGAGCCCACCCCAGGTCACCAGTGACAGCGCACTGGCAAGGCCCAACAGGGTGCCCAGCAGCAGGCCGAGCAGAATTTCCATCAGGGTCACGCCCGCGTGTTTCATCAACAGCGGGAACTGGTTGACCAGTGTTTCCAGTACCAGCAGTGGGCCCGGCAGGATAAAGCGAGGCGCGCCAGTCAGCCAGACGATTGCCTGCCAGATCAGCATCAACCCAAGAGCGATAATCAGGGGGCGCAGTAGCGTCATCATGCGCACCCCTCTGCAAGCAGCCTGAGCAGTTGAGCCTGCTGTTGCAACAGCTCGGTGTCATCTAGTGGACGGGGTGAGGTACCTGCAGGTGTGATCGGGTCTGAGAGTTGAGCGGGGCTGCCCTGCAGTACCAGAACACGGTCGGACAGGCGCAACGCTTCCAGCGGATCATGGGTGATCATCAGCACGGTGCGATCACCCAGCAGCTCGGCAGCCAGGTTCTGCAGTTTGAGGCGGTTGATCGCATCCAGCGCCGAAAAGGGCTCGTCCATGCACACCAGTGGCTGGTCCTGAAACAGGGTGCGGGCCAGGGCAACACGCTGGCGTTGGCCGCCGGACAATTGTGCAGGCAGGTCTGAGGCGCGCTCCCCCAACCCGACCTGCTGCAACAGGTACAGGGCCAGCTCCTGCTGTTGGGCGGATACTTTACGATTCTGCTGCAGGCGCGCCCCGAGCAGTACGTTGTCTTTCAGGCTGAGCCAGGGCAGCAGCAGGTCCTGCTGTGCCATCCAGGCCACACGCCCTGCAAGGGGGTGGCCGTCACTGCAGTGAATCTGTCCCTTGATATCGGCTTCATCGGCAATCCCGCACAGTAACTGCACCAGTGAGCTTTTGCCCACGCCGGACTGACCCAGAATACTGGTCCATTGCCCGTCGGGCAGGTCCAGATTCAGGTTGCTGAAGACGCAGTGGTGCTGCCAGTGCAGACTGGCCTGCTCAACACGGATATCCACGTCTTACCACCAGGCGTGGAAATGGTGAGTCGGGCCATGACCGGAACCTACTTGCAGGCGGTCAGCGGCTTCGATGGCAGCGGTAATATAGGCCTTGGCTTCAGTGACCGAAGCGGTGACATCCAGGCCTTTGGCCAGGCCGGCGGCGATGGCTGAGGACAGGGTACAGCCGGTGCCGTGGGTGTTGGCGGTGGCGATACGCTTGGCCGGCAGCCACTGGGCTTGCTCGGTACTCAACAGCAGGTCCGCACTTTCAGCGCTGCTGGATTCGGCCAGATGGCCGCCCTTGACCAGTACCGCCTGCGGCCCCAGATCCAACAATTGCTGAGCCTGAGCCTGCATTTGTTCGGCATCACCGGCTTCATCCGTGGCCAGGAGTACGGCGGCTTCCGGCAGGTTAGGGGTGATCAGAGTGGCCAGCGGCAGCAATTCCTGTCGCAGGGCGTCGACTGACTCGTCAGCCAGCAGCTTGTCGCCGCTTTTGGCGACCATCACCGGGTCCAGCACGATATTGCGCAGCTCGCGTTCGCGCAGAATCGTGGCAATGGTGGTGATGGTTTCGGGGCGGCTGAGCATGCCGATCTTGATGGCATCGATGCGAATATCGTCCAGCACTGTATTGAGCTGGTCGGCAATAAAGTCTGCCGGCACATCGTGAATGGCACGGACTTCGCGGGTGTTCTGTGCCGTCAGGGCGGCGATAACGGAGGTGCCAAACACACCCAGTGCGGAAAAGGTTTTGAGGTCGGCCTGAATCCCGGCACCACCGCCACTGTCAGAGCCAGCGATCGTGAGTGCAATGGGTGTGGATGTCTGTGTTGTCATGCGGTAGCTCCTGTACGGGAGAAAACCGCACCGACCATGCGTACGCATGGAGTGATAGTAACGGTCATCTCGATTTCCTACGCCGGTACCAACCGGATCAGGTTCAGCGGGTTTCATCTCAGCCCGTCTACATGCGGGCACCCCGACCAAGAATGAAGCCTTAGTTTAGGCACTTGGGGGCGGACTGTCTATGCTGTAACCAGAGCCTGCTTACATACCGGCAGGTGGACCAGAAGAGGGAGGGTAACCCATGAACCCTTTGGAAGTGGTGGAGCTGATGTGCCCCTGGTGTAGTGAGCCGATCAGTCTGACAGTGGATGTGACTGAACCGGAACAGGACTATAGCGAAGACTGTGGCGTCTGCTGCAGTCCGATTGCGGTGCACGTTGATGTGGGCGATGAAGGCGCGCCACAAGTGCGAGTGGAGCGAGAAGGAGGTTAGTGAATATGCCGGCTACCCTGGGCAAGAGTTCCCAGCGCCCCCTGCAGGCCGATACCACCGGTGATGAAGTTCAGTGCAGCGTGATGGACTTGCTGTCACAGACACGTCAGCGCATTGAGCAGGGTTTTCAACTGGAGAGTGCTGAGCAAGATGAAGTGGTGCATCAAACACGTGTCGATATGAAGCGCCTGAGAGCACTTTGGTATCTGGTTCGGCCCGGTTTGGACAAAGCATCAGTAAAATTGCTGCATTCATCAGCACGGGATGTTGCGGGAGCACTGTCCGGTCAGCGTGATCATGCGGTTATGCTGGAAACCCTGGACAGCCTTGATATTGAGCTGCCAGAGGCAGGCTATCGGGATATGGTGACGATGCTCGGTGAACAGTTTCAACCTGCGGATAACAGGGCCGTACCTCTGGATGAAGCATTGGTGCTGCTGGATCAGCTCCAGGCTGAAGTAGAGTCGGTCGACTGGCCGTTGCTCAAACGCGATCATCTGCTGCAGGGATTAATACGTACGGGTGTCAAAGGAGAGGAGTTGGGCAGGCTGGCGCTGCAGCAGTCCGATGTAGAAGCGCTGCATCGCTGGCGCAAATGGGTGAAGGCCTGGATGTATCAGCTTAACTGGTTGCAACCGGAGGTGGACAAGCGCTGGATGCTGCGGCTCAAACCGCTGGGAAGTGCGTTGGGGCGCATTCATGACCTGGATGTGCTGGTTGATGCGTTACGTCCGTTGGAGGCTCAGGTGCCGCAAACCCTGTCCCGGGCCATCATTGAGGAGCGTGCAGCTCTGCTGGAACAGGTGAATAAGGATGCGCAGCAAGTCTATTCTAAACGCGCCCGCCGACGAGCACGCAAGGTGTTCCGGCACTGGTACAAGGCGAGTTCAAATATTAGCCAACAATGATATAACCCTCTAATTGAAAAGGTCTTTTACCTGTCATTGACTGTGCTAATCTGTAGCGAATTCCTGACTTTATTAACTAACTTGAGTAGCCCCCCATGATTCTGCGTAATCTAACTGTTCGTACCAAGCTGTGGCTGCTGGTCCTGATTGCAAGCCTGATGCTGGTGGTGTTGTCGACCCTTTCTCTGCTGGATATGCGCGACTCCCTTGTACAGGAGCGTAAAGATCAGCTGCATGCGTTATTGGACAGTACTGAGGGGTTGCTGAAGGCTCAGCAATCACGTGTCCAGGCAGGTGAAGTCACACTGGCACAGGCGCAGGACGCTGCGCGCCAGATGCTCGAAAGCATGCGATACAACGACGATGACTACTTCTTTGTACTTGATGGTGACGCCCGAGTGATGGCGCACGGGACCAACCCGGACCTTGTCGGGCAGTCTCTGAGAAGTCGCACCACCGATGATGGCCAGGCAATCTTTGCCGATATGGCCGGTTTGCTGGGCAGTGGCAGGGATGTGGCGGAAATCGAGTACAAATGGCCGAATCCTGCCAGTGGCAAGGCTGAAACCAAGATTACGCTGGCCAAGCCGTTTGAAGCCTGGGGCTGGGTTGTGGGCACCGGTGTTTATGTAACCGACCTGGATAAGGCTTTCAACGAAGATCTGATCTTCATGGTGGCGGTGCTGGCGGGTGCACTGGTGGTATTGGCTGGTTTGGCTATTCCGCTGAGTCGTTCCATTACCGGTCCGCTGGAGCACATTTCGGATGTAATGAAACAGGTGGCCGCAGGAGACTTGCGCGTTCGTACAGACCTGAACAGCCGTGATGAACTGGGCAAGGTCGGGCGACGCATCGATGAAACTCTCGGGACCTTCCAGGATCTGGTTCATCAGATTGCCAGTTCTGCCAGTCAGGTATCTTCCAGCGCTGAGGGCCTGGCGCGCAGTGCTGAAGAAACCAGCTCGGCACTGGATGCCCAGGCCCAGGAAGCCGAGTTGTTGTCCACGGCGATGAACGAGATGGCGGCCAGTGTGCATGAAGTGGCGCGCAGTGCCAGCGATACCTCGGCCGCTATTGAGATGGCGGATCATGAAGCCGATGAGGGTAACCACGATGTGGACGATACCGTTAATCGCATTCAGGCGCTGGCGCAGGAAGTTGAGCAGGCTGCTGAAGTGATTCAGGCACTGGAAGGCGATACGGTTCAGATCGGCCAGGTGCTGGAGGAGATCCAGGCGATTTCCGAGCAGACCAACCTGTTGGCGCTGAACGCTGCTATTGAAGCCGCCCGTGCCGGTGAGTCCGGTCGAGGCTTTGCCGTGGTGGCGGATGAGGTGCGTCAGCTGGCTCAGCGAACCCAGGGATCGACTGAAGAGATTCGTAGCATGAATGACCGCCTGCGCGGCGCTGCCCAGAAGGCGGTTGAGGTGATGGGACGTTCCCGTCAGCGTGCGGATGACAGCGTGCAGACGGCGGCGCATGCAGGTCAGGAGCTGGTCCGCATTGTTGAGCAGATGGCGCGTATCCGTGACATGGGGGTACAGGTAGCCGCGGCAGCCGAAGAGCAGAGTCAGGTCTCCGAGGAGATGAACTCCAACCTGCTACGTATTACCCAGGCATCGGAAAGCACCGTGATGGCTGCCAATTCGGTCGCGTCCAGTGGCGAAGAGCTGCAGCAACTTTCCCTGGCATTGCAGGAGCAGATCAACCGCTTCAAAACCTGACTTTTGGTCATCGGGGTCGATATACTGATGCGAACGTTTTCAAACCGGTCGGAGCAGCATGAAATATCGCATTATTCCCGTGACCCCGTTTCAGCAGAACTGCACGCTGCTGTGGTGTGAGCAGACCAGGGCGGCCGCAGTGGTCGACCCGGGCGGTGACCTGGATCGGATCAAGGCGGCTGTTGCCGAGGAAGGCGTCAAGCTGGAGAAAATCCTGCTGACCCACGCACATATCGACCATGCGGGAGGCACGGCGGCCTTATCACAGGAGCTGGGTCTTGAAATTGAAGGGCCGGGCAAGGATGACGAATTCTGGATTGAAGGGCTGCCCCAGCAGAGCCAGATGTTCGGCTTTCCGGCCGTAGACGTGTTCAGCCCGGACCGTTGGCTGGATGACGGTGACCAGGTCAGCTTTGGCGAAGTCACGCTTGATGTCGTACATTGTCCAGGCCACACACCTGGTCATGTGATTTTCTATCATCAGCCAACTGCGCTGGCACTGGTGGGCGATGTGCTCTTCCAGGGTTCGATCGGGCGTACCGACTTCCCGCGGGGAGATCACGACACGCTGATTCGGTCTATTAAGGAAAAGCTCTTGCCGTTAGGGGATGAGATCGATTTCATCCCCGGGCACGGCCCCATGTCCACCTTTGGCCATGAGCGCCAAACCAACCCGTTTATTGCCGGCCGCTTCGGTTAAGCACCGCCTTGTTCCTTATGGGTAGAGACGCCACCACTGACGATAAAAGTGGTGACGTCGCCTGCCGGCTGATCAAGCGGCGTCACGCGTGCGCGGGGAACAATGATCAGGTTACCGGCAAAATTGTAGGATTGCGGCAGATAAACAGCAACGTCATCCTCGAGTCCCCAGTTGGACATGTCTTCTGCGGTTATAAACCCGGCCACTCTGATACCCGACTCCTCGTTCAGGCACACCAGGGCCGGCTTATCAAAACGCTTGTCCTCGCCCAGAAATGCCTGGAACAGGTCGCGCATGGCGTTGTAGAGCAGCTTGACCAGAGGAATGCGCTTCATTAACTGTTCAAAACGGTTGAACAGGAAGCGGCCCAGGAAATTGCTGGCCAGAGCACCTGTCAGTGTGATCAGCAGCAGGGTGGAAGCTATGGCCAAAAGCGTAGTGGCCCAGCCCGGTTGCAGCCCGGGCATCAGCTGCTGAAACATTTGGCCCAACGCTGAAAACAGGGTGTTGTTCAGCGCCATGAAAATGGCGTAAACCAGATAAATGGTTACCACGGCCGGCAGTAAAACCAATAGACCTTTGAAAAACAGTCGAATCAGGGCGTTCATGGGGGCTCCTTGGTGGGGGCTGTTTACTTGTGCAACAGCAGCGCAAGCTCAAACAGGTGTGGATCAAGCCCCTTACGGTAGCGAATAACGCTGTCCAGCGGTACTTCCACGATGCCACCTGCGTCTACGCCCACCATAATGTCGCTGTAGCCTGCCAGCAGGTAACTTACCGCCATTGCCCCCAGGCTGGATGCCAGCACCCGATCATGGCCACTGGGCTGCCCGCCACGCTGAATGTGGCCAAGGATACAGACGCGAGGGTCTTCGCCCTGCTGCCGCAGTTGTTCCGCCAGGCGGTAGGTCAGGCCCGGGTCACGGCCCTCGGCCACCACGATAATCCCGCTGGAGCCCTTGCCACTGCGGCGGCTTTCGCTGAGCTGTTGCCCCAATTGTTCAATATGGACCTCATACTCGGGCACCACGACCATTTCAGCACCGGCGGCGATCCCTACATGGGTGGCAAGAAAGCCTGAATTACGTCCCATGACTTCGACCAGGAAGTGGCGCTCATGGGAGGAAGCGGTATCACGGATCTTATCGATGGCATCCAGCGCGGTATTGACGGCAGTATCAAAGCCGATGGTGTCATCAGTACCGAAAATATCGTTATCGATGGTGCCGGGCAGACCGACAACGGCAAGGTCACTTTCCTCTGCCAGGCAATGCGCCCCGGTGAGGGAACCATCACCCCCAATCACAACCAGTCCCTGAATGCCCTTATCTTTCAATATCTGTACAGCGGTACGGCGATTTTCCGGCTGTTTGAACGCTTCGCAGCGATCACTTTTCAGGATGGTACCGCCGCGCTGAACGATATTGCGCACGGAAGAGGAGGTCATCAGTCGCAGGTCGCCCGCCAGCAGGCCGCTGTAACCTTTTTGTATGCCATAGACACAGATGCCCTGGTTCAGGGCAGCGCGGACTACGCCACGAACGGCCGGGTTCATGCCGGGGGAATCGCCACCGCTGGTCAGTACAGCAATGGCATCAAAATCTCGCAAAGGCTCCAGTTCGGGCAATGTATACATGTTGGCTCCTGAGGTGGCGGCACAAATCCACTATAGCGAAGCGGGGAGGGTGCGCACAGAGAGATTTCCTGAATATGTTAAGTAAAACAACTAAAGCAGTAAAAAGTTCTGTGAAATCTTGAAGATGGAGCAAGCCTGACTAATACTCAGATTCTGAAGCCGGTTTCTGGCAATCGTATGACAGGAACCATCCCGATCCGAAACAGGAGAGTTCGATTATGGCACTGAAGAAAACGCTGATCTCGGCAGCAATGACTGCGGCTGTAGCTATGGGTGGTGCTGCTGCACCGACAGTCGCAAGTGCGGAGAGCTTCATCACCATCGGTACCGGCGGGGTAACCGGTGTGTACTACCCGACCGGTGGTGCGATCTGCCGACTGGTTAACAAGGACCGCTCCGAGCACGGTATTCGTTGTTCCGTTGAAAGTACCGGTGGTTCTGTTTACAACCTGAATACCATTCGCGCAGGCGAGCTGGATATTGGTGTTGCCCAGTCTGACTGGCAGTACCATGCCTATAACGGTACGTCCAAGTTTGAAGATCAGGGCGCCAACCCTGAGCTGCGTTCCCTGTTCTCCATGCATGCCGAGCCGTTCACCGTGGTGGCCCGTGCCGATGCAGGTATCAAGAACTACAACGATCTGAAAGGCAAGCGCGTCAACATTGGTAACCCGGGCTCTGGCCAGCGCGGCACCATGGAAGTGCTGATGAACGCCAAGGGCTGGACTGCCGATGATTTTGCACTGGCGTCCGAGCTGAAAGCGTCCGAGCAGGCCAGCGCACTCTGCGATAACAAGATCGACGCCATGGTTTACGTGGTGGGTCACCCCAGTGGTGCCATCAAGGAAGCGACCACGTCTTGTGACAGCAACCTGGTTGAAGTCAACGACGCCACCATCGATATGCTGGTAGGTGAAAACAGCTACTACCGTAAGGCAACCGTGCCGGGCGGCATGTACCGTGGCAACCCGGATGACGTGACCACCTTCGGTGTAGGTGCGACGATTGTCAGCTCCACTGCAGTGCCTGATGAAGTTGCCTATAACGTGGTGAAAGCGGTATTCGAAAACTTCGATACTTTCCGCAAACTGCACCCTGCGTTTGCTAACCTGAAGAAAGAAGAGATGGTCAGCGATGCGCTGACAGCGCCTCTGCACCCGGGTGCAGAGAAGTACTACAAAGAAGCCGGCCTGCTGTAAGCGGCTGACTGACAAGGGGGCGCATTCCGTGCCCCCTTTTTGTTTATCTCACGGATAGAAGGTGTTCGCTGTGTCTCAGCAAGATCAAGTCAAGACATCGAACGATGACATTCAGGAACTGGTTGCCCAGTCTGACAGCGGTGCCCGCAGCCCCCGAGGGTTTGCCGGACAACTGCTGTGGGGTGTCGCTCTGGCATGGGCCCTGTTTCAGCTCTGGTACGCCTCCCCTTTGCCTTTCCTGTTTGATTTTGGCGTGATCAATGATTCCAAAGCGCGTGCCATTCACCTGGCGTTTGCCATTTTTCTGGCCTATACCGCCTATCCCGCATTGAAGCGCTCGCCTCGCTTCTATGTGCCCATTCAGGACTGGGTCTTTGCCTTTGCAGGGGCGTTCTCTGCGGCTTACCTGGTACTTTTTGAAAGTGAATTGGCCGGCCGTTCCGGCGCGCCAATTACCATGGATATAGTGGTGGCTGTGGCAGGCATGATCCTGTTGCTTGAAGCTACCCGCCGTGCACTGGGGCCACCCTTGATGGTGGTAGCGGCTGTCTTCCTGACCTATACCTTCGCCGGCCCCTACATGCCCGACGTGATCGCCCACAAGGGCGCAAGCCTGAACAAGGCCATGTCGCATCAGTGGTTGACCACTGAAGGTGTGTTTGGTGTGGCCCTTGGGGTTTCCACCAGCTTTGTATTCCTGTTCGTACTCTTCGGCGCCTTGCTGGAAAAGGCAGGTGCGGGCAACTATTTCACCAAGGTGTCCTTCTCGTTGTTGGGACATATGCGTGGCGGCCCTGCTAAGGCGGCCGTTGTATCTTCTGGCCTTAGTGGCCTGATCTCCGGTTCATCTATTGCGAACGTGGTAACTACCGGTACGTTTACAATTCCATTGATGAAGCGCGTCGGTTTCCCGGGCTATAAGGCCGGCGCGGTTGAAGTGGCAGCTTCCACCAATGGCCAGCTTACACCGCCCATTATGGGCGCGGCGGCCTTCCTGATGGTGGAATACGTTGGTATCTCCTATATAGAGGTGATTCAGCACGCAATTCTGCCGGCGCTGATCTCTTACATCGCCCTTATCTACATCGTGCACCTGGAAGCAATGAAAGCAGGCATGATGGGCCTGCCCAAGAACCCGGATTCACGCACCTTGGCACAGAAGCTGGCGACCTGGCTCGGCATTGTGGTCGGTATCTGTGTGCTGTCACTGGGCTTGTATCACGGCTTTGGCTGGACCAAGGCCTACATCGGCAGTGCCAGCTACTGGATCATGGCGGTGATCGTCTTTATTGCCTATCTCTGGCTGGTACGTTTTGCCGCGCGCTTCCCTGATCTGCACATGGACGATCCGAATTCCGAGGTGGTCGCGCTCCCGGAAACGGGTCCAACCGTCAAATCCGGCCTTTACTTTCTGCTGCCCGTATTTGTACTGGTCTGGTGTCTGACGGTTGAGCGTTTCTCACCGGGTTTGTCCGCGTTCTGGGCAACCGTATTCATGATTGCGATCGTGTTGACTCACAAACCGCTCAAGGCTGCCTTCCGTGCTGAAGGCGGATTCGCCAAAGGCGTTCGTGAAGGCTGGACTGACCTGCTGGATGGTCTGGTGACCGGTTCACGCAACATGATCGGTATCGGTGTGGCAACAGCCGCCGCAGGTATTGTGGTGGGTACGGTAACTCTGACCGGTATTGGTCTGGTAATGACCGAGTTTGTGGAGTTTATCTCCGCCGGTAATATCATGCTGATGCTGCTGTTTACCGCAGCGATCAGCCTGTTGCTGGGTATGGGCCTGCCCACCACTGCGAACTACATCGTTGTTTCCACACTGATGGCCCCGGTCATCGTGACTCTGGGTGCAGAGCAGGGGCTGATTGTGCCGTTGATTGCGGTGCACTTGTTCGTGTTCTATTTCGGTATTCTGGCGGATGATACGCCACCGGTGGGGCTGGCGGCTTTTGCCGCTGCTGCGATTGCCAAGTCTGACCCCATCCGCACTGGTGTGCAGGGCTTTACCTATGACATACGTACCGCGGTATTGCCCTTCATGTTTATTTTCAATACCGAGCTGCTGCTGATCGGCATCGAAAGTATCCCGCACCTGCTTATTACGGTGGGGGCTGCGGTCATTGCCATGCTGATCTTTGCCGCAGCTACTCAGGGCTTTTGGCTGGTACGCAGCCGCTGGTACGAAACCCTGGGGCTGCTGTTGATCGCCTTTACCCTGTTCCGTCCGGGTTTCTGGTGGGACGAGATCTATCCGCCGGTAAGCATCGAGTCCCCGACACAAATCGAAGCCTTGGCTGCTGAAGTACCGCCTGGCGGCAACCTGATGCTGCAGGCAGAAGGCATGACCATTGATGGTGATCAGGTCAGCAAGCTGGTTAAACTGCCATTGGAAGGTGAGGGCAGTGGCGCCGAGCGCCTGTCGAATGCGGGTCTGATGCTGAACATGTCGGACGACAAGGTTGTCGTTGATATGGTCGGCTTTGGCAGTCCGGCACAGGAAGCCGGTCTGGATTTCGATTGGGAAATCCAGGGTATTCAGGTTGAAAATGATCGCCCGGACAAACAGTGGATGATGCTGCCTGCACTTGCGTTGCTGGCTGGACTGGCAATGTTGCAGCTTCAGCGTCGTCGCAAACAGGCCTCGGCCGAGAACGCTGCAGCCTAGGAGGCATATATGTTCAAGAAAGTGCTATTGCCTGTTGATATGCAGGACAGCAAGACGGCTCGACGCTCGCTGGAAGCGGCTGGCCAGTACCTGGAAAACGACAGTGCCGAGCTGCATGTCATGGCAGTACTGCCGGGTTTGAGTATGCCGGTAGTGGCTGCCTACTTCCCAGATGACGCAGTTGAAAAGGCGATGAAAGCATTGAAGCAGGAAGTAGCCGATCTGATTGAGGCTGTGATGCCGGGGCGCAAGCATTGCTTTGTCCATATAGCAGAAGGCAGTGCGGCGCGTGAGATTGTTGCTCTGGCCGAAAAGCAAAAGGTCGACCTGATTCTGATGCCCAGTCATAACTACTCGCGGGTGGAGAACCTGCTGATTGGTTCAGTGACATCCAAGGTGGTTGAGCGGGCACATTGCTCGGTAATGGTGTTACGAAATCTCACCAGCTAACTCAGCCGTTCATTACAAAGGGCACTTTCGGGTGCCCTTTGTCGTTTCTGTTCTACTCTATCTATATGCACAGGCTGAGACCGTTTCAGCGGGACGTTTGTTTAGTGTTTTAAAGCCCCTTCACCTTTTTGAAATTATTTTACACAAAACAGTTGACGCCCCATCTCATGTCTGTAGAATTC
Source organism: Marinobacterium sp. NO-S09 (assembly GCF_059179545.1). Lineage (NCBI taxonomy): Bacteria > Pseudomonadati > Pseudomonadota > Gammaproteobacteria > Oceanospirillales > Oceanospirillaceae > Marinobacterium > Marinobacterium sp. NO-S09. Next base: position 394,421 of record NZ_CP168954.1, read on the forward strand.
GCCTCCTCGCTTGAGACGACGGGGTTCACGCAACACTGAACGGCTCGAGAGAGAAGGAGATAAGCTCTTGAAATCACTTAGATTTCTGATGTAGAATTTGCCTCCTTGGTTTTAACCGCTTCGTTGTTTGAGTGCTTCGGCACTGAAACAAAAAACGAAAAAAACGGTTGACACCGAATGAGGATGCGGTAAGATACGCGCCTCGCTTGAGACAACATGTTCTGCCACACGGCAGGTTGCTCAAGCCCGCTCTTTAACAAATTGATCAGGTAATATGTGTGGGCGCTTGTCAGGATTGAGCACACAAAGCTTAATCAAGGCAAGCAACCTAACTGAATATTCATTTAGCGTTGTGTAATACCTTGAGCCGAGTCTGAGGGATCATTCCTCCCTCTTAATATGACTCACAAAGATTTGAACTGAAGAGTTTGATCATGGCTCAGATTGAACGCTGGCGGCAGGCCTAACACATGCAAGTCGAGCGGTAACAGAACTAGCTTGCTAGTTGCTGACGAGCGGCGGACGGGTGAGTAACGCGTGGGAATCTGCCTGGTAGTGGGGGACAACAGTTGGAAACGACTGCTAATACCGCATACGCCCTTCGGGGGAAAGTAGGGGATCTTCGGACCTTACGCTATCAGATGAGCCCGCGTCGGATTAGCTTGTTGGTGAGGTAAAAGCTCACCAAGGCGATGATCCGTAGCTGGTCTGAGAGGATGATCAGCCACACTGGGACTGAGACACGGCCCAGACTCCTACGGGAGGCAGCAGTGGGGAATATTGGACAATGGGGGCAACCCTGATCCAGCCATGCCGCGTGTGTGAAGAAGGCCTTCGGGTTGTAAAGCACTTTCAGATGTGAGGAAAGGTGTGTGGTTAATACCCGCATACTGTGACGTTAACATCAGAAGAAGCACCGGCTAACTCCGTGCCAGCAGCCGCGGTAATACGGAGGGTGCAAGCGTTAATCGGAATTACTGGGCGTAAAGCGCACGTAGGTGGTTTGGTCAGTCAGATGTGAAAGCCCCGGGCTCAACCTGGGAACTGCACCTGATACTGCCAGACTAGAGTACGGTAGAGGGTAGTGGAATTTCCGGTGTAGCGGTGAAATGCGTAGAGATCGGAAGGAACACCAGTGGCGAAGGCGACTGCCTGGACCGATACTGACACTGAGGTGCGAAAGCGTGGGTAGCAAACAGGATTAGATACCCTGGTAGTCCACGCCGTAAACGATGTCAACTAGCCGTTGGGGGGCTTGATCCTTTAGTGGCGCAGCTAACGCGATAAGTTGACCGCCTGGGGAGTACGGCCGCAAGGTTAAAACTCAAATGAATTGACGGGGGCCCGCACAAGCGGTGGAGCATGTGGTTTAATTCGAAGCAACGCGAAGAACCTTACCTACTCTTGACATCCTGCGAACTTGCTAGAGATAGCTTGGTGCCTTCGGGAACGCAGTGACAGGTGCTGCATGGCTGTCGTCAGCTCGTGTTGTGAAATGTTGGGTTAAGTCCCGTAACGAGCGCAACCCCTATCCTTATTTGCCAGCACTTCGGGTGGGAACTCTAAGGAGACTGCCGGTGACAAACCGGAGGAAGGTGGGGATGACGTCAAGTCATCATGGCCCTTACGAGTAGGGCTACACACGTGCTACAATGGCCGGTACAGAGGGCCGCGAACTCGCGAGGGTAAGCAAATCTCAGAAAACCGGTCGTAGTCCGGATCGCAGTCTGCAACTCGACTGCGTGAAGTCGGAATCGCTAGTAATCGCGAATCAGAATGTCGCGGTGAATACGTTCCCGGGCCTTGTACACACCGCCCGTCACACCATGGGAGTGGGTTGCACCAGAAGTAGCTAGTCTAACCTTCGGGAGGACGGTTACCACGGTGTGATTCATGACTGGGGTGAAGTCGTAACAAGGTAGCCCTAGGGGAACCTGGGGCTGGATCACCTCCTTAAACGATTGCGAAGTTCTGGCAAGCGTTCACACATATTACCTGATCGAACTGTTGAAGCTGATGTGAGCTTTAAAAACTGTGCTTGTACCCTCGGGTCGCGAGTTCATCTTTTAAAGCTTCAACGCTTTAAACGCTCTTTAACAAATTGGATCTGAAAGATTGTCTTGTATTGTTTGATACAAGCGCCAACCGGCGATAATCGTTACGAACCATTCATTTGCCAGACGCCTTCGGGTTATATGGTCAAGTGAATAAGCGTGCACGGTGGATGCCTTGGCAGTCAGAGGCGATGAAGGACGTTGTAACCTGCGATAAGGTTCGGGGAGCTGGTAAACGAGCTTTGATCCGAACATTTCCGAATGGGGAAACCCACCCGCTTGCGGGTATCTCTTAGCTGAATACATAGGCTTTGAGAGGCGAACCCGGGGAACTGAAACATCTAAGTACCCGGAGGAAAAGAAATCAATTGAGATTCCCTTAGTAGCGGCGAGCGAACGGGGACCAGCCCTTAAGCTGTGTTGTGGTTAGTGGAACACTCTGGAAAGTGTGGCCATAGTGGGTGATAGCCCCGTACACGAAAACCTATACGCAGTGAAATCGAGTAGGACGGAACACGTGATATTCTGTCTGAATATGGGGGGACCATCCTCCAAGGCTAAATACTCCTGACTGACCGATAGTGAACCAGTACCGTGAGGGAAAGGCGAAAAGAACCCCTGTGAGGGGAGTGAAATAGACCCTGAAACCGTGTACGTACAAGCAGTGGGAGCCGTTTTCGGACGGTGACTGCGTACCTTTTGTATAATGGGTCAGCGACTTACTTTCAGTGGCAAGCTTAACCGTTTAGGGGAGGCGTAGGGAAACCGAGTCTTAATAGGGCGTTTAGTCGCTGGGAGTAGACCCGAAACCGGGCGATCTATCCATGGGCAGGTTGAAGATTGAGTAACATCAATTGGAGGACCGAACCGACTGTCGTTGAAAAGCCAGCGGATGACCTGTGGATCGGAGTGAAAGGCTAATCAAGCCCGGAGATAGCTGGTTCTCCTCGAAAGCTATTTAGGTAGCGCCTCATGTCTCACCTTGGGGGGTAGAGCACTGTTTCGGCTAGGGGGTCATCCCGACTTACCAACCCGATGCAAACTCCGAATACCCAAGAGTGCAATCATGGGAGACACACGGCGGGTGCTAACGTCCGTCGTGGAAAGGGAAACAACCCAGACCGCCAGCTAAGGTCCCAAAGTTCTAGTTAAGTGGGAAACGATGTGGGAAGGCTCAGACAGCTAGGAGGTTGGCTTAGAAGCAGCCATCCTTTAAAGAAAGCGTAATAGCTCACTAGTCGAGTCGGCCTGCGCGGAAGATATAACGGGGCTCAAACTAGACACCGAAGCTGCGGATGCCTTAGGGCATGGTAGAGGAGCGTTCTGTAAGCCGTTGAAGCGGAAGCCGGGAGGCACCGTGGAGGTATCAGAAGTGCGAATGCTGACATGAGTAACGATAAAGGGGGTGAAAAACCCCCTCGCCGGAAGACCAAGGGTTCCTATCCAATGCTAATCAGGGTAGGGTGAGTCGGCCCCTAAGGCGAGGCTGAAAAGCGTAGTCGATGGGAGACAGGTTAATATTCCTGTACCGCGCATAACTGCGACGGGGGGACGGAGAAGGCTAGGCCAGCACGGCGTTGGTTGTCCGTGTTTAAGGGTGTAGGTTGAGAAGTTAGGCAAATCCGGCTTCTTAAGACTGAGACCTGATGACGAGCTCCTTTATGGAGTGAAGTGGTTGATGCCATGCTTCCAGGAAAATCCTCTAAGCTTCAGGTTATGTGTGACCGTACCCCAAACCGACACAGGTGGTCAGGTTGAGAATACCAAGGCGCTTGAGAGAACTCGGGTGAAGGAACTAGGCAAAATGGTGCCGTAACTTCGGGAGAAGGCACGCCGATGTTGGTGATGGACTTTACGTCCTAAGCTGATGTCGGTCGAAGATACCAGGTGGCTGCGACTGTTTATTAAAAACACAGCACTCTGCAAACACGAAAGTGGACGTATAGGGTGTGACGCCTGCCCGGTGCCGGAAGGTTAATTGATGGGGTTAGCTTCGGCGAAGCTCTTGATCGAAGCCCCGGTAAACGGCGGCCGTAACTATAACGGTCCTAAGGTAGCGAAATTCCTTGTCGGGTAAGTTCCGACCTGCACGAATGGCGTAACGATGGCCACACTGTCTCCACCCGAGACTCAGTGAAATTGAACTCGCTGTGAAGATGCAGCGTCCCCGCGGCTAGACGGAAAGACCCCGTGAACCTTTACTATAGCTTCACAGTGGACTTTGACATTATTTGTGTAGGATAGCTGGGAGGCTTTGAAGCATTGGCGCTAGCCAGTGTGGAGCCGTCCTTGAAATACCAGCCTGGTACTGTTGAGGTTCTAACTCAGGTCCCTGATCGGGATCGAGGACATTGTGTGGTGGGTAGTTTGACTGGGGCGGTCTCCTCCCAAAGTGTAACGGAGGAGCACGAAGGTACCCTCAGGCTGGTCGGAAATCAGCCAATGAGCGCAAGAGTAGAAGGGTGCTTGACTGCGAGACAGACACGTCGAGCAGGTACGAAAGTAGGTTCTAGTGATCCGGTGGTTCTGTATGGAAGGGCCATCGCTCAACGGATAAAAGGTACTCCGGGGATAACAGGCTGATACCGCCCAAGAGTTCACATCGACGGCGGTGTTTGGCACCTCGATGTCGGCTCATCACATCCTGGGGCTGAAGCCGGTCCCAAGGGTATGGCTGTTCGCCATTTAAAGTGGTACGCGAGCTGGGTTTAGAACGTCGTGAGACAGTTCGGTCCCTATCTGCCGTGGGCGTTTGAGATTTGAGAAGAGTTGCTCCTAGTACGAGAGGACCGGAGTGAACGAACCTCTGGTGTTCCGGTTGTCACGCCAGTGGCATTGCCGGGTAGCTACGTTCGGACGGGATAACCGCTGAAAGCATCTAAGCGGGAAGCCCCCTTCAAGATGAGATCTCACTGGACCCTTGAGGTCCCTGTAGAGCCGTCCGAGACCAGGACGTTGATAGGCAGGGTGTGTAAGTGCTGTAAGGCATTGAGCTAACCTGTACTAATGGCTCGTGAGGCTTGACCATATAACGCCCAAGGCGTTTGGATGAATGGTTAGACGTTAAAGATTATCGGCTCGCAAGAGCACCGGTTGAGCGCTTGTAGCGACAAAACAGACAGTCGAAAGAATTTCAGATCCAGTTTGTTCCAGTTTTGCTTGGCGACCATAGAGCCGTGGAACCACCTGATCCCATACCGAACTCAGCAGTGAAACGCGTCATCGCCGATGGTAGTGTGGGGCTTCCCCATGTGAGAGTAGGTCATCGCCAAGCATTTATTTAAGACGCCCTGATCAGCAATGGTCAGGGCGTTTTGCTATGTGCGATCTAAAGACTCTCACATGAGCAAGCCCGCTACAGGCGTGTGGGGCTCCGAACGTCGGACCGCCCCCTGTGAGAGCAGGTCATCGCCATGTCAGGCATTTAATTAAGTGAAAACCCCGGTCTCGATGAGATCGGGGTTTTTGCGTTATGGGGAATGGGAAGCTCTCTATACGTGAGCTGTGCCTGAACCGGTTACTGGTTGAGTGTAGGCTTGACTGGAGAAAGGCTGACAGGCAATGATGGGGGCTACCATTACCCTCAGAGGTCAGTTTAAAGCGTCGATCAACGACTCTTTGATATTAAGGTACTCATAGTCGGTGAGGGCGAGGCAGGCCAGTGCCAGGTTGACGCGCGGCGCCAGGTCGCTGGGCTGGATGCGCCAGTAGTAGCGAAATTCGGCACTGATGTCCTGGGCCAGGGTGAGCAGGGCCAGCAGGTCACGGGTGCGTTCATCGACCTTGATCCTGTCACTGAGTACTTCTTCCAGCTGTGGCTGATAGTGAATGCTGTCCGCAATATACTGTGGCAGGAACCAGCGCTCGGCCATGCGGCTGCCGACCTGATAGTGGCTAAAGCCGTATACCTGCTGTTGCAGTACTTCCATCTCCCGTGCGTTATAACAGGGTGCTTTCCTGAGCGTGTCACGAAAATCAGGGAAGGCTTGCACCATCAGGGGCAGGCCACAGTCATGCAGCATCCCCAGCGTATGGATATCATCCCGACTTAACTTCAGGTTCATCCGTGTATGCAGGCGCAGCGACAGGTCGGATACATCCTTGGCGGTATCCCAGAAGCGCTCCATACGCCCAGTCTTCTTCAGCGTATTGCGCATGATGGTCAGGCGGACAAGGTTGAACACCTGGCCTGTTCCGAGCAGGTTGATCGCGTGCTCGACGGACGTAACCGGTGCCTTCAGGCCATAAAAGGGGCTGTTGATTGTCTTCAGGATGATGGCGTAAAGCGCCACGTCCTGTTTGATCAGGGCACTGATCTTTTTGAGGTCAGGGTCTTTATGTCGGAACAGCTCAGCCAGCTTCAGCAGGATTTCGGGCTGGGGGGGGATAAGTGAACGGAAATTATCTACGTTTGTCATGCAAGTAGGTCATCCAGAAGTGACTGGCTTGTTTGGCTACAGACGGAACAGTATAGTGCCGCCTTTATCGAGTTGCAGCAGGTCCAGGTCGTGAAAATCGAAAACCCTCCCCGTAAGCCGTTTGTTGCGCGTGGCTCAGGCGTCAAGCGCTGTGATGACTGCCGCTTGCCGGAAGAGGTGTGTATCTGCGAGTGGCGTACTCAGGTGGATGCAGGCTGTCATTTCTGGCTGCTTACGCATCGTTATGAGTTCTACAAACCGACCAATACCGGGCGCCTGATACAGGATACCATTAATTATACCCGTGTATTTGAATGGTCCCGTACAGAGCCCAGCCAGGAGCTTCTGGATGCGCTTGATGACAGCCGCTATGCCCCCTGTATCGTGTTTCCTGCAGGCGAGGACTATCAGGCGCGGATGCTGGATGACGTAAGCCGCAAGGACGGCCGTATCCCGGTGTTTATCATTCTGGATGGTACCTGGCGTCAGGCCCGGCGCATGTTCCGTCACAGCCGCTTTCTGCAGCATCTGCCGGTAATAGAGCCGAAGACGGACCGTTTGAGCCGCTACAAACTGAGACGCTCCAAAATAGACCATCATCTGTGTACAGCGGAGGTGGCGATTGCCTTGCTTGAGCAGGTTGGGGATTTGGATGCGGCGGCGCATCTGGAGGGGTATTTTGATCGCTTCAACGCCAATTACATTGCTACCCGTCGGCGTTGGGCAAAGCGGGAGCCAGACGAACCCTGACCCCCGCTCACGGCAATCAGAGGCGCCTTAGTGGGCTTCTGCGTTGCCTTCCTGAGCTGCACGCTGCTGCATCTGCTGAGCATAGAGCGCGTCAAAGTTGACCGGAGCCAGCATCAGCGGAGGGAAGCTTGCTTTGGTGACAAAGTTGTCAACGGCTTCACGAGCATATGGGAACAGCAGGTTCGGGCAGAATGCACCCAGGGTGTGGTGCAGTTCCGGGCCTTCGATACCGGCGACCAGGAAGATGCCTGCCTGCTGAACTTCAACCAGGAATGCGGTCTCTTCAGCGTTTTTGGCGGTGACGGTCAGGGTCAGCACAACTTCGTGGTGGTTTTCGTCCAGCGCGTTGGTGCGGGTGTTCATTTCCAGGTTCACTTCCGGCTGCCAGGGCTGAGTGAAAGCCTTGGCGCCTGCCGGCGTTTCCAGAGAAGCATCTTTCACGTATACGCGCTGCAGAGCGAACTGGGGCTGATTGGCTTGCTGGTTGGCGGTTTCAGTATCAGACATTGATAAATTCCTTGGGTTTTATTGTTTCTCAGGCGCTGAGCAGGGCATCAAGCTTGCCTTCACGTTCCAGTGCGAACAGCTCGTCGCAGCCGCCGACATGTGTTTCGCCGATAAAAATCTGCGGCACCGTTCGGCGCTCACTGCGCGTCATCATCTCCTGGCGCAGTGCCGGGTTGGCATCCACGTCGATGGCGGTGTACTCCACCTGCTTGCTGTCGAGCAGCGCAATGGCACGGGTGCAGAAAGGGCACCAGCGCGTCAGGTAAATTGTCGTATCAGCCATGGGGTCACTTCACGATTGGCATGTTCTGGTTTTTCCACTCGGTCATGCCGCCGGAAAGGCGCACAACCTGCTCAAAACCGGCTGCCTTGAGTTTCTTGGTTGCGCTACCCGCAGCCTGGCCCAGGTTACAGACCACGACGACAGGCTTGCTTTTGTACTTGTCCAGCTCATTGAGTCGGCGGTCAAGGTCGGCCAGCGGGATATGGTGCGCGCTGGTGATATGCCCGGTATCCCACTCCTTGCGAGTGCGAATATCCAGAACCACCCCGGACTCCTTGTTGATCATGCGGGTGGCTTCTGCCGGCGTTACGGACTTGCCGGATTTGCGTTTTTCGGTCGCCAGCAGGAGCAGAAGGGTCAGTACCCAGGCTCCGACCAGATAGTAATGCTGTATAGCGAATTCGATCAGGCGTTCCATAAGTGTTCCGATCAGGTGCACGGATATAAGAAGATAGCAAGTATACATGCCCACTGTGACAGCGATAAGAGCAGTGGGCCAAAACAGCGGTACAGTGTTAGCTAATCGACGGCCAGAGCGTTAAAATGGCTGCCTGTTTTTTAACCGACCCGGACAGATAAGCACACCATGACTGATGCTCGCGCAACCAAGGCACTGATTATTCTTGATGGCTTCGGCGTGGAGGTTACTCCCTCCTCGGCGGTGGAAGCGGCCAAGACCCCGACCTGGGATCGTCTGCTGGCTGAAAACCCCAACTCCCGTATCGAAACCTCCGGTATGGCCGTAGGCCTGCCTGAAGGGCAGATGGGCAACTCCGAAGTGGGTCACATGAATATCGGTGCCGGCCGCACCGTGTATCAAAACTTTACCCGTATCTCCAAGTCGATTGCGGATGGCGATTTTTTCGAGAACCCGGCCCTGTGCCAGGCGATGGATGCAGCCATTGCCGCTGATCGCGCGGTACATGTCATGGGCTTGCTGTCACCGGGCGGTGTGCACAGTCATGAGGAGCATATCTTCAGCCTGCTGGAAATGGCGGTTAAACGTGGTGCCAAGCAGGTCTACCTGCATGCGATTCTGGATGGTCGCGACATGCCGCCGCGCTCTGCCGAGCCTTCACTGAAGGCGGCTGAGGCGGTATTCGAACGCTTGGGTACCGGTGGCATCGCCACGGTCGTTGGACGTTACTTCGCCATGGACCGTGACAACCGCTGGGATCGCGTTGAGCAGGCTTACAACGCCATGACGTTGGGCCAGGCTGAAGTCACAGCGACCAGCGGACCGGCAGCACTGGAAGCGGCCTATGGTCGTGACGAAAACGACGAGTTTGTAAAAGCCACTGTTATCACGGATGAAGCGGGCCAGCCGCTGGCCAGCGTGCAGGACGGTGATGCCCTGATCTGTGCCAACTTCCGTCCGGACCGTGCCCGTGAAATCACCCGCTGCTTCGTGGAGGATGACTTTGACGGCTTCACCCGTCAGGTGCGCCCGGCACTGAGCGGCTACGTGATGATGACCGAGTATGCGGCCAGTATCCCGGCTCCGGTGGCCTACCCGCCGGAAGCGATTCACAACGACCTGGGTGAATATCTCTCATCACTGGGCCGCACCCAGCTGCGCATTTCGGAAACCGAGAAATACGCCCATGTCACCTTCTTCTTTAACGGTGGCCAGGAAGCGGTTTATCCGGGTGAAGATCGTATTCTGGTGCCGTCTCCTCAGGTCGCAACCTATGATCTGCAGCCGGAGATGAGTGCGCCTGAAGTCACCGAGAAACTCTGTGACGCTATCCGCAGCCGCAAATACGATCTTATCGTTTGTAACTATGCCAATGGTGACATGGTAGGCCACACCGGCAGCTTTGACGCCGCTGTGAAGGCTGTCGAAACCGTCGATCAGAGTCTGACTCAGGTGCTGGCAGCCCTGGCGGATGTTGATGGTGAAGTGCTGATCACAGCGGATCACGGCAATGTGGAAATGATGCAGGACCCGGAGAGTGGTCAGCCGCATACCGCGCACACCATCTGGCCGGTTGCCCTGATCTATGACGGCCCGCGTGCCGATAGCCTGTCACTCAAGAATGGCGCCCTCTGTGATCTGGCACCGACATTGCTGGATCTGATGGGGCTGGAAGCACCCGCCGAAATGACCGGCCACAGCCTGGTTGCGAAGGACTAAGGGTGCGGGCCCTGTGCCTGCTGCTTCTGTGCTGGCTGTTTGCTGGCACTGCCTGGGCAGCGCCGGATCCGGCTGCGACCGAACAGCAGCTGGAGGCAGTCAAACAGCAGATCGGCAAACTGCAGAAGGCGTTGTCCCGGCGTGAGCAGAAGCTGGTAGCGGCCGAGCGTGAACTGAAGCGCCATGACAAGCGTATCGGCGAAGTAAGGGCTCGTCTGCAGGAGCTGGGCTCTGAGCAGCAGAGCCTGGAAAGCCGGCGTGACACTCTGGGGCAGGATGAAGACCGCCTCTTGGCAGCGCTTCAGGCCCGTGAAAACCAGGTACGGGCGTTGCTGCGAGAGCAGTATCGCCTGGGTCGACAGCCCGCCATCAAGTTGTTGCTGTCTCAGGAAGATCCTCAGGAGCTTTCGCGCATGCTGAGGTACTACGATCAGCTTACAGCGACCCTGAATGAGGAACTGGTTCAATACCGTGAGGCACTGAACGCGCTCACCGAGACCCAGTCAGCCATCGCGCAAACGGATACTGCTTTGCTGGGCACCCGAGAGAAGCTTGAACAGCAGCGCCAGAAATTGGCCAAGGCGCGTGAAGCGCAGGCGAAAACGTTGGCCAGCCTGCGCAAGCAACAGAGCAGCGACCGCAGCCGTCTGGGCCAGCTGGAGCAGGATCAGGTGGAGCTGGCAGCGGTATTGAAGGAGATCCGTCGCTCGCTGGAAGAGGTTCGCCTGCAGCAGGACGGTCTAAAGTTCAATCAGCGTAAGGGCAAACTGGACTGGCCGGTTAAGGGGCGGGTCAAGCGTGCTTTTGGCAGTCAGGTCGGCAATGTCGACTACGAGGGTCTGTTGATTGATGCTTCCGTAGGCACTGAAGTCAAAGCGGTTCACCATGGACGAGTGGTGTTCGCGGATTGGCTGCGCGGCTATGGTCTGGTATTGATTATTGACCATGGAGGTGGTTACCTGAGCCTCTACGGACACAATGACAGCCTGCTGCGGGAACCAGGCGAGTGGATCGGTGCCGGAGAAACCCTGGCGCTGGCTGGCAACAGTGGCGGGAGTACCGAAACCGGTCTCTACTTTGCCATTCGTTACAAGGGCCGCTCAATCGACCCCATTGCCTGGTTGCAGCGACGCTAACCTACTTTGCAGGGAATCAGATCATGAAGTTTTTCAGTCGCACACCGCTCACCACTGCCTTGCTGGGTTGCGTCCTGGGGCTGTCGACGCCCATTCAGGCCCAGGAAGAGGCTGTTGCCGAAACCAAACCCTTGCCGCTTGCCGAGTTGCGCATGTTTGCCGATGTGTTTGATCGTATCAAGCAGGCCTATGTGGAGCCGGTGGATGACCGGGAGCTGCTGGAAGATGCCATTCGCGGCATGCTGACCGGTTTGGACCCGCACTCGGCCTACCTGGAACCCGAAGCGTTTGAAAGTCTGCAGATTCACACCAGTGGCGAGTTTGGCGGCCTTGGCATCGAGGTGGGACTGGAAGACGGCTTTATCAAAGTGATTGCGCCCATCGATGACACACCTGCTCAGCGCGCAGGCGTGAAGGCGGGTGATCTCATTATGCGACTGGACGACACACCGGTGCAGGGCATGGATTTGAGTGAAGCCATCGACCTCATGCGCGGTGAAGTGGGTACACCGATCCGCCTGACCATCATGCGCGATGGCCGTGACCAGCCGCTGGAGCTGGAGATTGTGCGCGATGTCATCAAGGTGCGCAGCGTGCGTCATGAACTGCTGGAGCCGGGCTATGGCTACCTGCGGGTGTCCCAGTTCCAGTCCCATACCGGTGAAGACCTGGTCGAAGCGATTGCCGATATGCAGCAGGAAGAGGCGCTGAAAGGGCTGGTTCTGGATTTGCGCAACAACCCGGGTGGTGTATTGCAGGCCGCCGTAGCGGTTAGTGACGCCTTCCTGGATGAGGGCACCATCGTCTACACCGAAGGGCGCTTACCCAACTCCGAGCTGCGCTTTAACGCCAGTGCCGATACCGCAGCACCGGATACACCACTGGTGGTGTTGATCAACGGCGGCAGTGCCTCGGCTTCGGAAATTGTGGCCGGTGCGCTGCAGGATCATCAGCGTGCGCTGGTGATGGGCACCGACAGTTTCGGCAAGGGCTCGGTACAAACCGTGCTGCCGCTGGGGCAGGAGCGAGCCATCAAGCTAACCACCGCGCGCTATTTCACGCCGGGCGGTCGTTCCATACAGGCACAGGGCATCAAACCTGACCTGCATGTTGATGAAGCCAAGCTGACCCTGTTGGCGGAAGACGGGCGTATCAAGGAACGGGACCTGGCCGGTCACCTGGAAAATGCATCAGGTGAGACTGCTCCAGAAGCCTTGCCCAGTGATGGCTTGTCCGCACGCGACTTCCAGCTGTTTGAAGCCTTGAACCTGCTCAAGGCGATGCAGATCCTGCAGCGAACTTCGGCCGTGAGCGAATAAACGAGAGCCGTGAGCAAATAAATGAGAAAGGGGCCGTCAGGCCCCTTTTTAATGTCTTAGCGCTGCGGTGTCACCGAGCTCAGGCAGTACGAAACAGACCGCTGCCCAGACGTGCCCATTGTTCCGGCCAGTGCTCCGTCGGGCGACGTTTGAACTCCGAGCGGACAAACTGGCGAATTCGGCCTTCAGCTGCGGCCAATGCCAGGTTGGCGGCAGAGCCGGCCGGAATTTCGGTACGCAGGCCTTCCTTTAATTCCGCTTCACGCATCACCTGCTTGAGCTGGGTTTCCAGGCGCTCAAACAGCTGGTTGATACGCACCCGCAGGCGGTCGGTTTCACCTGACAGGGCGTCACCGGTGAGGATGCGGGCCATACCCGGATTCTTCTCCACAAATGCCAGCAGCAGGGTCAGAATCTGCTCACACTGACGGGTCGCGGGGGTATCCGAGTTGATAATGCGCTTGATGCGGGAAAACAGGGTCTCCTCGATAAAGCCGATCAACCCTTCAAACATGCGCGCCTTGCTGGGAAAGTGGCGGTAGAGGGCGGCTTCTGACACGCCGACCTCCCGTGCCAGCGCAGCAGTGGTGATGCGCTGACCCGGGTTGTTCTCCAGCATGCGAGCCAACGCCTGCAGGATCTGCTCCCGCCGCGAAATTTTCTGCTCTTTATCGCTCATGCGGACGCATCTACTCCGATGTCATCATTGCTGATCAGGGTGCCCACGCCTTCGTCAGTGAAGATCTCCAGCATGCAGGCGTGCTCGACACGGCCATCGATGATGTGGGCGCTGCGCACACCGCTCTTCACGGCACTGAGGGCGCAATCGATCTTGGGCAGCATACCGCCGTAGATTGTGCCGTCGGCGATCAGTGCGTCCACCTGTTCGGTAGTGAGACCGGTCAGAACCTGGCCGTCCTTGTCCAGCAGGCCGGCAATGTTGGTCAGCAGCATCAATTTTTCCGCCTTCATCACCTCGGCGACCTTACCAGCGACCAGATCGGCGTTGATGTTGTAGGCGTGACCGTCTTCACCCACACCGATCGGTGCGATGACGGGGATGAAGTCGGAGTGGACCAGCATATCCAGTACCTGGACATTGACGCTTTCCACCTCACCCACATGACCGATATCGATGATTTCCGGTGCTTCCATTTCGGGCGTCTTGTGCTTTACCTTCAGCTTACGGGCACGCAGCAGTTCGCCATCCTTGCCGGTCAGACCGATCGCCTTGCCGCCAGCGGTGTTGATCAGCCCCACGATCTCTTTATTGACCATGCCACCCAGCACCATTTCCACCACGTCCATGGTCTTGGAGTCGGTGACACGCATACCGTTGATGAAGTGGGATTCGATCTTCAGCTGCTCCAGCAGGCTGCCGATCTGCGGGCCGCCGCCGTGCACGACAATCGGGTTGATACCGATCAGCTTCATCATCACGATGTCACGGGCGAAACTGGCCTTGAGCTTTTCGTCGATCATGGCGTTGCCGCCGTACTTGATGACGACGGTTTTGCCAACAAAGCGCTGGATATAGGGCATGGCCACGGACAGCACATCGGCGGTCGACATGGCTTGGGTACGGGACAGAGGCATGATATCTCCTTGTATCGTGCTGGCGGTTCAGGCGTCTGGAATCAGCAGCGCGGAATCGATGGCGCTCAGACGCGACTGGAACTCGGACTTGATTCGGTTAAGGGCAGCCTGGCTTTCGGCTTCAAAGCGCAATACCAGCATAGGCGTGGTATTGGAGGCGCGCATCAGGCCCCAGCCGTCGGCGTAATCGACACGGACACCGTCGATATGGCTGACATTGCCACCCGGGAACTCGGCCTGTTGCAGGGCTTCGACCAGGGTGAATTTGTTGTCTTCACGCACTTCGATGTTGATCTCGGGCGTGCTGATGTCTTCCGGATAGGCGGTGAAAATGGCATCGGCATCCTCACTGCGGGCCGACAGGATCTCCAGCAGGCGTGCGGCGCTGTAGAGGCCATCGTCAAAGCCGTACCAGCGCTCCTTGAAGAAGATGTGGCCACTCATTTCACCGGCCAGCAGGGCCCCGGAGGCTTTCATCTGGCGCTTGATCAGTGAATGTCCGGTCTTCCACATGGTGGCCTTGCCGCCGGCCTGTTCAATCACCTGCGGCAGCAGGCGGGAGCACTTCACGTCGAACAGAATCTCGGCGCCCGGGTTACGGCTCAGCACATCCTCGGCAAACAGCATCATCACGCGGTCGGGGTAGATGACATGGCCGCTGGGTGTGATCACGCCGACGCGGTCGCCATCGCCGTCAAAGGCCAGGCCCAGATCGGCCTGGTGCTCGGCTACAGCGGCTATGGCATCCTGCAGGTTTTTCAGCTTGCCCGGGTCCGGGTGGTGGTTGGGGAAGGTACCGTCCACCTCACAGAACAGGGGAATGACTTCGCAGCCCAGCTGCTCGATCAGGGCCGGTGCCAGGTTACCGGGAATGCCGTTACCGCAGTCGACCACGACCTTCATGCCGCGTTTCAGTGTTACGTCACCCAGAATCTGCTGCAGGTAAGCCTGTTCCACAGCGTGGGACTCTGACTGGCCCTGACCGTCAACATAGTCACTGGCCTCAATACGGTTGGCCAGTGCCTGAATCTGATCGCCGGACAGGGTTTCGCCGCCCAGCATCATCTTGAAACCGTTGTAGTCGGAGGGGTTGTGGCTGCCGGTAATCATGATGCCGGTCTGGTCGGCCTGCTGGTGGGCCGCGAAATAGAGTACCGGGGTGGGCACATAGTCGGTGTCCAGTACCTGGCAGCCGCTGTCGGTAAGGCCTTCAATCAGCAGATCTTTCAGGCGTGGGCTGGACAGGCGCCCATCGGCAGCCACCACCACCTGGGTGATGTTGCGTGCAGCGGCCTCGGCGGCAAAGGCACGACCGATATGGTACACGGTGGACTCGGTCAGCGACTGGCCGACAATGCCGCGAATATCGTAGGCACGAAAAATATCGCGGTCGAACTGGTCAAGCGGATAAGGCATGAGCAGGCTTTCCTGTAGTCTGTAAGTACTTACAATCAGTGACGGCCGGAGGAACCGAAGCCACCGGCTCCGCGCTCGGAATCACCAAATTCCTTCACGATTTCGAACTCGGCCTGGACCACGGGTACCAGCACCATCTGGGCAATGCGCTCACCCGGCTCGACAGTAAAGGTGGTCTGACCGCGGTTCCAGCAGGATACGAACAGCTGGCCCTGATAGTCGGAATCGATCAGACCCACCAGGTTGCCCAGTACGATACCGTGCTTATGGCCCAGGCCCGAGCGCGGCAGAATCATGGCGCACAGGCCCGGATCTTCGATATGGATCGCCAGACCCGTCGGGATCAATTCGGTCTGACCCGGCTCCAGTGTCAGTGCCTCATCGAGGCAGGCGCGCAGGTCGAGGCCGGCGGA
Source organism: Marinobacterium sp. NO-S09 (assembly GCF_059179545.1). Classification (NCBI taxonomy): domain Bacteria; kingdom Pseudomonadati; phylum Pseudomonadota; class Gammaproteobacteria; order Oceanospirillales; family Oceanospirillaceae; genus Marinobacterium; species Marinobacterium sp. NO-S09. The sequence continues at coordinate 410,450 of NZ_CP168954.1, forward strand.
GCCGTCTGTGGCGTAGGCGGGCAGCGGAATATCGCGGCCGATGCGGTCGTTCAGGATTTTGACTTGCAGTGCTTTCATTGCGTGCTCTGATGGTATTGCTGTGCGATCTGTTCAATCAGCTGGCGGGCCAGCTGACGCTTGGAAGTCTGGGGCAGGCTGATCTCTTGATCGGCGCTGACCAGCGTGACGGCGTTGTCATCGCTGTTAAACCCGATCTCCGGGTTGGAAACGTCGTTGGCGACGATCAGGTCCAGCTGCTTGCGCGCCAGTTTGCTGCGGGCATAGCCCACCACATCACGGGTCTCGGCGGCAAAGCCCACGGTGTAGGGGCGATGTTCCTGCAGGCCGGCGACGGTAGCGACAATGTCCGGGTTTTTAACCAGGCGCAGTTCCATGATCTCTTCGCTGCCCTTCTTGATCTTGTGCTCGGCAACGGAAACGGGGCGGTAGTCCGCGACGGCCGCGGCGGCGATAAACAGGTCGCACTGGTCAATACCGTCCAGACTGGCGGCCAGCATCTCCTCGGCGGTTTCCACCGGGGTGACGTCCACCCGCGCAGGGGCGGGAAGGTTCACCGGACCACTGATCAGGCGCACGCTGGCACCCGCATCGGCGGCGGCTTCCGCCAGGGCGTAGCCCATCTTGCCGGAGCTGTGGTTGGATATGTAGCGCACCGGGTCCAGCGGCTCACGGGTGGGGCCGGCGGTGATAAAGACGCGTTTGCCGGCCAGCGCACCATGCTGGAACTGCTCGGCGGTCAGCTCAGCCAGCTCGCCCGGCTCCAGCATGCGACCGGGGCCGGTATCACCACAGGCCTGGGCACCGACACCGGGGCCAAACAGCTTGATACCCTGGGAGGTGAGCTGGTGCACGTTGTCCTGAGTGCGCGGGTCGCGCCACATGGCCTGATTCATGGCGGGTGCCAGATAGATGGGCGCTTCAGTGGCCAGGCAGAGGGTCGTAAGAAGGTCGTCACCCATGCCGGCACAGAAGCGGGCCATGAAGTCGGCACTGGCAGGGGCGACCAGAATCATGTCGGCCCACTTGGCCAGCTCGATATGGCCCATGCCGGCTTCGGCTTCAGGGTCCAGCAGCTGCAGGTGCACCGGATGGCCGGACAGCGCCTGCAGTGTCAGCGGCGTGATGAACTCGGTGGCCGCCGGGGTCATCACGATACGAATATCGGCGCCGGCACCCTTCAACAGTCGGGTCAGCTCGGCACTCTTGTAGGCCGCGATTCCGCCGGTAATGCCGAGCAAAATGCGCCGGTTAGTAAGTCTATGCATACCCTGAGTATCCGGTTGTTTCTCATCTTGGGACAGGGCGCTAAGATACCACTTCGGCTGGCCAAAGCGTAGAGAGGTTCAGCCAACATACAGTCACTCACAGGGAGGTGAGACATGGCAATCAGGGATTGGCCGGCCGAGGAGCGGCCGCGGGAAAAACTGCTGGCGCGCGGTGCCCAGACACTGTCGGATGCGGAATTACTGGCCATTTTTCTGCGTACCGGGGTGCAGGGTTGCAGTGCCGTGGACCTGGCACGACAGCTGTTGGAGCACTTTGGCGGCTTGCGACCACTGCTGGAATCCAGCGAACAGGCTTTTTGTCTGGCACATGGGCTTGGGCCGGCCAAGTATGTCCAGCTGCAAGCGGTGCTGGAGATGTCGCGCCGGCACCTGGAAGCGCAACTGGTGCGGGAATCGGCGCTGGAAAGTCCTACACAAGTGCGACGCTACCTGACCAGCCGGCTGCGTCATGAGCCGCGCGAGGTGTTTGCCTGTCTGCTGCTGGATAACCGCCACCGGGTGATCCGTTTCGAAGCCCTTTTTTACGGCACCATCAATGCCGCCAGTGTGCATCCGCGCGAGGTGGTCAAACTGGCGCTGGCGCATAATGCTGCGGCCCTGATTCTGGCGCATAACCACCCTTCCGGGGTGACCGAGCCGTCTCAGGCAGACCGGCAGATTACCCAGCGCCTGGTCGATGCCTTGGGACTGGTGGATATACGGGTGCTGGACCACATCGTCATTGGCGATGGGGAGGCCGTGTCCTTTGCCGAGCGAGGCCTTATTTAAAAACTGGTGAAAAAAGCAACAATTTGCTGGCGCAGGTGTACGGGTGGCTGTATAATGCGCGGCCTTCTGTCCCTTAATGGTACGGTATTTTGTCCAGAGTACGTTTTTGGATTGGACGCTCCGCCTGAGGCTACGCCGGTTGCGTAGCCAATAAACATCGGACAGAGGTAACTTAACCCTGTAAAAAAGGTTTTTCACAATGTCTCGAGTTTGCATGGTAACGGGCAAAGGCCCGGTAACCGGTAACAACGTTTCCCACTCAAAGCGTAGAACGCGTCGTCGTTTCCTGCCGAACCTGCACTGGCACCGTTTCTGGGTAGAAAGCGAAAACCGTTTCGTACGTCTGCGTGTTTCCTCCAAGGGCATGCGTATCATCGACAAGAAGGGTATTGATGTGGTTCTGACCGAACTGCGTGCCCGTGGCGAGAAAGTCTGAGGAGATTGAATCATGGCAGCTAAGAGCGCTCGCGAGAAGATCCGTCTGGTATCCTCTGCTGGTACTGGTCACTTCTACACCACTGACAAAAACAAGCGTAACACTCCGGATAAGTTCGAATTCAAGAAATACGACCCGGTTGTTCGCAAGCACGTGATCTACAAGGAAGCCAAGATCAAGTAATTGATTCTGGACTGGAGATCCCGGAACCCCGCAATGCCTCGTGCACTGCGGGGTTTTTTTATGTCTGCGCGCTGTTAGGATAACGGTCATTACACTCCTGTGAGGCCCAAGACCATGTCACTGCCCCCCGGCGTTATTCGTTTTGTCCCGCTGATCTTTGTACTGCTCTGGAGTACCGGTTTTATCGGTGCCCGCTTTGGCCTGCCTTATATAGAACCCTTTTATCTGTTGCTGATTCGTACCCTGATTACCCTGGGCGTGTTTCTGGGGCTGATTCTGATCTTTAGAGCCACGTGGCCCGCACCACGACAGGCCATGCATCAGATGGTGACGGGGGCACTGGTGCATGGCTGCTATCTGGGCGGTGTCTTTGCCGCCATCAAATGGCAGCTGCCGGCCGGTGTGACCTCGATACTGGTGGGGCTGCAGCCGGTGCTGACCGCGGTGCTGGCCTGGGGCGTAATGGGCCAGGCGCTGCAGGGGCGCCAGTGGCTGGGGCTACTGCTGGGGCTGTTGGGCGTTATTCTGGTGCTGGGTACAGGGCTGCAGCCCGGGCAGTTTGAGCTTCGCCCTGAAGCCGTAATATCGGCCTGTATTGCCCTGTTTGGCATCTCCATCGGAACCCTGTATCAAAAGCGCTTTGGCGCGGGCACGGATCTGCTGACCGGGTCTTTCTATCAATACCTGTCCACCGGCCTGATGATGGCAGTGTTGACGCTGGCTTTTGAGCAGCATCAGATCATCTGGCACCCCGAGCTGATCGGTGCGCTGGCCTGGCTGGTGTTTGGTCTGTCGGTTACGGCCATTCTGCTGCTGATGCTGATGATTCGGGAAGGGGAAGTGGCACGGGTTGCCAGCTACTTCTACCTGGTGCCGCCGGTAACCGCGCTGGAGGCCTGGCTGCTGTTTGACGAACAGCTGTCGCCGCTGGCGGTGGGCGGTATGGTACTGGCCGTCGCCGGAGTGTACCTGGTGCTGCGTGTGCGGACGCCGAGCGCGAAGTGAAGCTGATATACTGCGCTGAACGACACCCGAGGAGAATACATGCCCGAGTTGCCTGAAGTGGAAACGACCCGCCGCGGAATTGCCCCTCATGTGGAGCATAAACGCATTACCGAGTTGCAGGTTCGCCAGCCGCGCCTGCGCTGGCCGGTACCCGAGCAGCTGGGGCAGTGGATTCAGGGTGATCAGGTACAGTCGGTGGAGCGCCGGGCCAAATACCTGTTGCTGCGCTTTGCCCGTGGTACTCTGATTCTGCATCTGGGCATGTCCGGCAGTTTACGGATCCAGCCAGCCGGCAGCCCGGCGGGCAAGCATGACCATGTGGATTTCATTCTGGAGAGCGGCCAGTTGCTCAGGCTGACCGATCCACGCCGTTTTGGTGCCGTGCTCTGGCAGGAAAACGGTACCTTGCATCCGTTACTGGCGTCGCTGGGGCCGGAGCCGCTGGATGATGCCTTTGATGCCGAGTACCTGCAGGCCTGTTGCAAGGGGCGCAAGACGGCCATCAAGTCGCTGATCATGAATGCCGAGGTAGTCGTGGGGGTTGGTAATATTTATGCCAACGAAGCCCTGTACCGTGCCGGCATCGATCCGCGCCGTGCGGCCGGGCGTATTGCCGCAGCTCGATTGGCGTCTCTGGTGGATGCGATCAAGGTGGTACTGGCGCAGGCGATCGAGCAGGGTGGCACCACACTAAAGGATTTTGTTGGCGGGGACGGCAAGCCCGGCTACTTCAAGCAGGAGCTGGCGGTTTATGGCCGGGCAGGTGAGCCCTGTCTGAGTTGTGGCGAGCCCCTGAGTGAAGTAAAACTGGGCCAACGCAGTACGGTATTCTGCCGTCAGTGTCAGCGCTAGGCGCATAAACGACCGGGGTGATCATGAACTGCAAGACCGATTTGGATACCGACCAGCACCGCCGTGTGCTGAGAGAGAAGCTGGGCATCAGTCACCTGCTGGCGCAGCGCCAGTGCGCCGAAATTGGCGATGTGTCGCTGCATACCGAATATTATTTCCATGCCGATGATGCCCCGTTACTGGTGTTTGTGCCGGGAATAGGGACGTATTCCGAACTCTACGCGGATCTGCTCAGCCGCTTCTCGAAGCTGGGCTTCAATGTGGTGGGGCTGGATCTGCGTGGTCATGGTTACTCCGGCGGCGCCCGTGGGCTCTACACGGTGGAGCAGTCTGTCAGTGATATCCAGACAGTCATGGATCATTACCAGGTGTCACCGGAGCAGCCGGTCTATCTGTATGGCTACTCCATAGGCGCACTGCTGGCGGTTGCGGCAGCGGAGGCCGATGCGCGTATTCAGGCGGTGGTCTGTGGCACCTTGCTGGTGCCGGCGCTGGCGCCGGATATGGTGCACCAGCTGGGTTGGTCCTGGATCTGGGGCAGTGCTCTGTTGATGCCAGGGGTAGCACTGCCCATGCAGAACTTTATCGACTACGAGCAGCTGCTGGCCGGTCATCCGGCCGGTGAAGAGATCAACGCCGACCCTCGGGTCGTGTTTGATTATCCGTTGGGGACGCTATCCAGCCTGTTTACCTGTCACCTGGGGTCGCTGACTCGGCGCTATCCGTTTCGGGGCTTGATTGTGCATGGTGATCGGGATGAGGTGCTGCCGCTGAGTTATTCCCAGCGCGTGCAGGCGACGCTGACCCAACCGTTCGAGCTGGAAGCGGTGCCCGGTGAAGGGCATATGCTGCCCTGGGACCGACCAGGCCTGCTGGCGCATCTGATCGCCGACTGGCTGCATGCCGGGGCTGTCACCAAAGCTTAAAGGCGCAGTAACCGGCCTGTCACCCGCCAGCGGTCACAATGCCATCCTGTAGAATAATGACAGGGTGACTGCCATGAACCGTCTGCAGAAGCTAAACGCCTTTGATGCCCGCGCCTTTTACTGGTTTAACGGGTATGGTCGTTCAATACCGGTCATGACCAGCAGTCGCTGGATCTCACGGCTGGGTGATGGCAGCCTGTACCTCCTGTTGGGAGTCGCGCTGGCACTCTGGGAGCCCGAAGACGGGCTGGCCTTTCTGCAGGCAGGTCTGACGGCGTATGCGCTGGAGTTGCCGCTGTATCTGTTGCTGAAAAATACCATCCGGCGCGACCGCCCCTGTCACCTCGATGATGGCTTCAAGGCTGCTATCGAACCCTCCGATAAATTCAGTTTTCCCTCGGGTCACGCTGCGGCAGCATTCGTGTTCGCCACCCTGTTGGCCGAGTTCTACCCTTCATTGGCGGCGCTGGGTTTTGTCATGGCGGTGCTGGTCGGTGGCTCACGCGTGATGCTGGGCGTGCACTATCCGACCGATATCCTGGCGGGTGCCTTGCTGGGCATGAGCACGGCCTTGCTGGGCATCGGCTTGTGGGAGGCCTTTTGATGCGAATTCTGTATGGCGTACAAGCTACGGGTAACGGCCATATCACGCGGGCGCGCGTGCTGCTGCCGGCATTGCAGGCGGCGGGTGCCGAGGTGGATATGCTGTTCAGTGGTCGTGATCAGGCACGCCTGTTCAATATGGAACCCTTCGGTGACTATGCTCACCGTGAAGGGCTGACGTTCGTGACAGATGCGGGCCGTGTCCAGCGCTGGCAGACGTTGACCCATAACCGTCCGCTGCAGCTGGTGAAGGATATTCGGGCGCTGGATCTCAATGGCTATGACCTGGTGCTGACCGACTTTGAACCGGTGACGGCCTGGGCGGCACGTCGCAGTGGTGTGCCTTCGGTTGGCATTGCGCATCAGTATGCCTTCCTGCACCGCATACCCGGCACTGGCTTCATGCCCTGGCTCAAGCCCTGCATACGCTTTTTTGCGCCGGCCGACGAGATGATCGGTCTGCACTGGCATGCCTTCAATGCGCCCATACTGCCACCGATGATCGAGCCGGTGCAGGGTACGCTCAGTGAGGACGAAACCAAGGTGCTGGTGTATCTGCCGTTTGAAGCCCAGGAAGAAATCATCTACTGGCTGTCCGGTTTCTCCGATTTCCGCTTCCGCGTCTATGCCGGTGTTGATCAGCCGCGCCGGATCGGCAATATCGAGCTGTGCCCCTTCAGCCGTGAAGGCTTCCAGCAGGATCTGTACAGCTGTCGTGGTGTGATTGCCAATGCCGGCTTTGGTCTTTGCAGTGAGGCCATTCAGGCGGGTAAAAGTCTGCTGGTGAAGCCCTTGCGAGGGCAGATTGAGCAGATCTCCAATGCGGCCGTACTGGAGCAGATGGGGCTGGTCTGGGTGATGCCGCGGTTCGGTCAGGAACCGATTGAGCGTTGGCTGGAGCTGCCTTCAGGCGCCCCCATGCCCTGGCCGGATGTGGCCGGTACTCTGGCCCGCTGGATTACGACGGGGCGCCAGGTGCCGCTGGATAATCTTGCCCGTGAGCTTTGGCATCCTCGCCCTGATCTGAGAGTGTCACCTGCCTGAGTGTCAGGTTAATCTTCAGCAACGAGAATCAGGCATTTGAGCCCATATCGGGTTTCAAAGGCTAGTGTGTGTTTGATAGCAGGTGAAACGGGAGGCAGGTGTTTACGTAACGCCAAACGAAGAAAGAAGGTGGGGGCCAAATACCAGGGACGGATAGGAAATGTGGGGGCCGGAGCGAAAGGAGTGCAAAGATCCATCAAAGCACTCCTTCCTCTGGCTTCCTATCCGTGCGGTTAAACAGCATCCTGCCGGTGGAATCCTTTCGTCCTGTACCGCTACTGGGCCTTCCTTGTATTCGTTCCCTGAACAGGAGATCCACACTGGTTATTATGCGGATCAGGAAAAATCTGGATATAGGAATTTTTCCTAATTTGATCTCAGGCCAGGCTGATTACCTCATCAACCAGCTTGTTGATGCCGGATGCCGCTTCTGAAATAGAGCCAGCCAGCATATACGCCGGCGTTGTAACGACTTTCTGTTCCTTGTCGATAACAATTTCTTCAACGCTGCACAGCTGGTGTTTGCCGCCCATGGCTTCAATCGCACCGGCAACCCCTTCGTCACTGCCGACGGTACACTGGATGCCGGTACCCAGCAGCTTCGGTGTCATGGCGGGGGCGATGCAGATCAGCCCTACCGGTTTGCCGGCCTCGTGAATGGCGCGAGCAAAGCGGACCAGGTCTTCATTCAGTGAACAATCGGGGCCATTGACGGCAAAGTCACTCAGGTTCTTGGCGGCGCCAAAACCGCCCGGGATGATCAACGCATCGAAGTCGCCGGCAACGGCATCGGCCAGATCCTTCACCTCGCCACGGGCCAGGCGTGCGGCCTCCACCAGCACATTACGGGTTTCGCCTTCAGCGACTTCACCCGTCAGGTGGTTGATCACATGCATCTGCTCGACATTGGGGGCAAAGCACTGATATTGGACGCCATGGTGTTCCAGGCGCAAAAAGGTCAGGACGGACTCGTAGATCTCGGAACCATCGAAAACGCCGCTGCCGGACAGGATCACTGCAATCTTTTTCATGCTGGTATGACTCCTTGATAGGTGGGTCTGCAAAGTGAGTCGGAACGTCTTGATACGTGCCATGTCGAAGAGGCTCAAGAGTACGTTAAGATGTAAGGCATTACCAAATGCGTTGCGGCGCGAACAGGCCCTCTGTCATCTCGCTGTCATCTTTTTGTCGTCAAATGCACCCAGCTATAAGGAAAGAACCGTGGCGTTTACCAATAGTCAGCGTTATTACCCGGAAACCCGCATGCGTCGTATGCGTGCGGATGACTTTTCCCGTCGTCTGATGCGTGAGAACACGCTTAGCACCGACGACCTCATCTATCCGGTGTTTGTGCTGGAGGGTGAGGGGCAGGTGGAAGATGTCCCCTCCATGCCGGGCGTCCGCCGTTACAGCATCGATCTGCTGGTTGAAAAGGCGCGCGAGTGGCATGCTCTGGGCATTCCGGCGCTGGCGCTGTTTCCGGTAACACCACCCAGTGCCAAAAGCGAGCTGGCAGAAGAAGCCTATAACCCTCAGGGGCTGGTACAGCGCACGGTACGCGCTCTGAAAGCGGCACTGCCGGATCTGGGCATCATGACTGATGTGGCGCTGGACCCCTTCACCACCCACGGTCAGGACGGCATCATCGATGAAGATGGCTATGTACTGAACGATCGTACCGTCGATACCCTGGTCAAACAGGCCCTGTCCCACGCCGAGGCCGGCGCCGACATTGTGGCGCCCAGTGACATGATGGATGGCCGCATTGGTGTCATTCGTGAAGAGCTGGAAAGCCATGGCCTGGTGAACACCCGCATCATGGCGTATTCCGCCAAATACGCCAGCGCCTACTATGGTCCTTTCCGCGATGCGGTGGGCTCTGCCGGTAACCTGGGAAAGAGCAACAAGAACAGCTATCAGATGGACCCGGCCAACTCCGATGAAGCCCTGCACGAAGTCGCTCTGGATCTGGCTGAAGGGGCCGACATGGTGATGGTCAAGCCGGGCATGCCGTATCTGGATATCGTCCGTCGCGTCAAAACCGAACTCAAGGCACCTACCTTTGCCTACCAGGTCAGCGGTGAATACGCCATGCACATGGCCGCCTTCCAGAACGGCTGGCTGGATGAAGAGTCCGTCATTATGGAGAGCCTGCTGAGCTTCAAGCGCGCCGGTGCCGACGGTATCCTGACCTACTTTGCAGTCAGGGCGGCCGAAATACTCAATCGCTAATACCCCAGAGCAGATGGACGTCAGCCTGGAACTAGGAGGTCAAGATGAACGACAGCGTACAGGTACTTGAGGAAGAGCAGCTGGCGCCGCCAGAGCAGCAGGAAGCCACCGCCGCGCTGGTGGAAAGCCGTGAAATTCTGCCCACGGTCGACCCGATCGAGGAAGTGCCGGTCGACCTCAAGGCCCCCGAGCTGTACATCAACCGGGAGCTGAGCCATCTGCAGTTTAACGTGCGTGTGCTGGAGCAGGCGCTGGATGAAAGCTATCCGCTGCTGGAGCGTCTGATGTTCCTGCTGATCTTCTCCAGCAACCTTGATGAGTTCTTCGAAATCCGGGTGGCAGAGCAGCTGCGTCAGCTCAAGTACGGACGTGAGGCGGTGGGGCCGGATGCCATGCACCCGCAGAAGGTGCTCGATCGCATCAGTGAGATCTGCGCCATCAACGTTGATCGTCAGTACAAGATCCTCAACGACATCATGTTCCCGGCGCTGGAAGCGGAGAATATCCGTTTCCTGCGCCGCGCCAACTGGACCGAGGCGCAGCGAGCCTGGGTACAGGAATACTTTGAAGACCAGGTGCTGCCGGTGATCAGCCCGATTGGTCTGGACCCATCGCATCCGTTCCCGCGCCTGGTGAACAAGAGCCTCAACTTCATCGTTGAGCTGGATGGCAAAGATGCCTTTGGTCGTGAAACCGGTATGGCCATCATCCCGGCACCCCGCTCGCTGCCGCGTCTTATCAGACTGCCGGATGAACTCTGCGAGGGCGGTGATAACCTTATTTTCCTGTCCTCCATCATCCACGAATTTGCCGAGGAGCTGTTCCCGGGCATGAAGGTGGACGGCTGCTTCCAGTTCCGTATCACCCGTAATGCCGACCTCAGCTTCGACTTCGAAGAGATCGAAGACCTGGCCCGCGCGCTGCGCGGTGAGCTGCATTCACGCAAGTTTGGTGACGCCGTTCGTCTGGAAGTGGACAGTCGTACACCCTCGGAACTGATCCAGTTCCTGCAGGATGAATTCAAGCTGGCAGACAGTCACGTCTACCGCGTTAACGGCCCGGTCAACCTGACCCGCTTGATGGCGGTGCGAGACCTGGTGGAGCGCCCCGAGCTGCGCTGGAAGCCGTTCTCACCCGGCATGCCTAACAAGCTCAAGAACAATGAAGATATCTTTGCCGTGCTGCGCAAGAACGATCAGCTGCTGCAGCATCCGTTCCAGTCGTTTACCCCGGTGGTGGATCTGTTGCGTCAGGCGGCCAAGGACCCTCAGGTGGTGGCGATCAAGCAGACGCTGTACCGCACCGGTGTTAAGTCCGATATTGTCAATGCGCTGGTAGAAGCGGCCCGAAACGGCAAGGAAGTGACCGTGGTCATCGAGCTGCGTGCCCGTTTTGATGAAGAGAGTAACCTGCAGCTGGCCTCCCGACTGCAGGAAGCCGGCTGCCTGGTGGTGTACGGCGTGGTGGGCTACAAGACCCACGCCAAGATGATGCTGGTCGTACGTCGCGAAGGGCCGGATCTGGTGCGCTACAGCCACCTGGGTACCGGTAACTATCATTCTGGCACCGCGCGCCTCTACACCGACTACAGCTACATGACCGCCGACGATGAAGTGGGCGAGGATGTACACAAGATCTTCCAGCAGCTGACTGGCATGGGCAAGATCCAGAAGCTGCAGAAACTCTACAACGCGCCGTTTACCCTGCACGCCAAGATGCTGGAGCTGATCCAGAACGAAATCCGCAACGTCAAGGCGGGCAAGAAAGGGCATATCATCATCAAGGTCAACGGTTTGACCGAGCCCAAGCTGATCCGCGCCCTATATGAAGCCTCTCAGGCGGGTGTGCAGATTGATCTGGTGATTCGTGGCATGTGCCGTCTGCGTCCGGGGCTGGAAGGTGTATCGGATAATATCCGGGTGCGTTCCATCATTGGTCGCTTCCTTGAGCACACCCGCATCTACTGGTTTGCCAACGATGGCGGCAAGCCGGTGGTGATCGGTTCCAGTGCCGACTGGATGGAGCGCAACATGCTCAACCGTGTCGAGACCGGCTTCGAGCTGTTCGGCAAGCACGCCGAGCGCATTCGCAACGAGCTGGAATACTACCTGCGCGACAACGTACAGGCCTGGGAACTGCATTCTGACGGCAGTTACAGCCTGGTGCAGCCCCAGGAAGGCGAGGAGCGTTTCAGCGCCCAGCAGATGCTGCTGGACGATCTGGCCGTGTCCTGATCAGCGTTGCAGCAGTGCCCTGTAGCCGCTCTGGTAATCCGGGTACTGAAAGCGATAACCGCTGGCGCGCAGTCGGCGGTTACTGCAACGTTTGCTGCCCCCGCGGCGGACCTGTTCGCGCCGGGCAATGGTCACGCCCAGCTGCTCCGCCATCCACTCCATCACTTCATGAATCGGTGTCGGTGCATCGTCACTGGCCAGATAGACCGGTTTGAGCGCATGCCCATCCTGATGCAGCCGCAACAGGTGGCGTAATACCCCCACACAATCATCCCGATGGATCCGGTTGCTGTAATGCAGCGGTTCGGCGGGCGCGGCAATACCCTCCAGAACCCGACGCTGAAGGTGGTCGCGGCCCGGGCCGTAGATGCCACTAAAGCGCACAATAGTGGCGGGAATACCCGAATGCAGCGCCAACTGTTCGCTCTCCAGCAGACAGCGACCGCTGTCCGTGGTCGGGTCGGTGGCGGACTGCTCATCTACCCAGTCGTGTTCGTGCTGGTGGTAGATACCGGTGCTGCCGGTGACGAACAGGTGCCGTGGCGGTGACGGCAGGGCGGCCAGCAGGTTGCGCAGTCCGTCCACATAGGTCTGTCGATACACGCCGGGTTCACGGCTTTTGGCCGCTGCGGTGAAGAACAGGTAATCGCATTCGGGCAAATTGGCCAGGCTGGCAGGGTCAGCCATATCGGCCGCAATGCCGTGGATGCCGTCCGGAAGCTGGTTTATAGTACGGCGAAGCCCGAACACCTGCGCCCCCTCGGCCGCCAGTTTCAGCCCGAGCCGGGTCCCGATATCGCCACAGCCGGCGATGAGCACGCGTTGTTCCTGCATAATGACCCCTAAGATACGATTTGTTTCATCCTAACAGAGGTACGTCCTGATGACGCTGACGGAGCTGCGATACATTGTCACCCTGGCGCGGGAGCAGCATTTCGGCCACGCCGCCGAGCGCTGTTATGTCAGCCAGCCGACGCTGTCGATCGCCGTCAAGAAGCTGGAGGAAGAGCTGGGCGTTGCCCTGTTTGAGCGCAGCAAGAATGCTGTTCGCGTGACGCCGGTGGGTGAGAAGGTCGTGCGCCAGGCCCAGACGGTACTGGAGCAGGCCGAGGCCGTGAAAGAGCTGGCCCGCGAAGGCAAGGATCAGCTGGCCAGTCCGCTGCGTATCGGTGCCATCTACACCATCGGACCCTATCTGTTTCCCCAGCTGATTCCGCAGATCCAGCGCCTGGCGCCGGACATGCCGCTCTACATTGAAGAAAACTTCACCGATAACCTTCGCACCAAGATCCGCAATGGCGAGCTGGACGCGATCATTATTGCGCTGCCCTTCCATGAAGCTGATGTGCTGACCCGCCCGCTGTATGACGAGCCCTTCATGATGGCGATCCCCAAGGGGCATGAGCTGGCACAGCAGGACGAAATCGATTCGCGGCAGATGAATGAAATTCGCATGCTGTTGCTGGGCGAGGGCCACTGCTTCCGCGATCAGGTTCTGGAGGCCTGTCCCACCCTGAACCAGTCTTTCCATGATCAGCACACGGTCACCGAGGGCAGCTCGCTGGAAACCATTCGCATGATGGTCGCGTCCGGGCTGGGTACCAGCGTGTTGCCTCTGTCGGCGATTCAGAACCACCCGGCAACGGATCTGGTCGAGATTCGCCCGTTCAAGCAGCCACAGCCCATGCGCACCGTGGCGGTGGCCTGGCGTGCCAGCTTCCCGCGCCCCAAGGCGATTGATGTGCTGGTGGAAGCCATTCAACACTGCCAGGTAAAGGCCGAGAGTGATGTCAGCTCCTGAAGCAGGGGTTCCGGTTACCGAACTGAAAGGGGTCGGAACGGCCCTGGCTCTGAAGCTTGAGCGCCTGGGCATTCATACGGTGCAGGATTTGCTGCTGCACCTGCCGTTGCGCTATCAGGACCGCACCCGCGTCGTGCCGATCGGCAGCCTGAGGCCTGGCGACGAGGTGATGATCGAAGCCAGCGTACGCGCCGCCGATATCCTGCAGGGGCGCCGTCGCAGTCTTATGTGCCGGGTACAGGATGGCAGTGGCACCCTGAGCCTGAGATTCTTTCATTTTCGGGCGGCACAGAAAAACAGCTTCCAGCCCGGCGCCCGTTTGCTCTGCTTTGGTGAGGCGCGTCCAGGCCCGGGTGGTCTGGAGATGGTGCATCCCGAATACAAGCTGCTGAAGGGCGAAGAACCGGCCGTCATGTCCGAGGAGCTGACGCCGGTATACCCGCTCACCGAGGGCCTGACCCAGGGGCGTATTCGCAGCCTCATAACCTTGGCGCTGGAATGGATGAAGACAGAAGGCTTCCAGGATCTGCTGCCAAAAACATTGCTTGAACAATGGTCAATGCCAGGCCTGCCGGATTCGCTGCTGTATCTGCATCACCCCCCGGTCGATGTGGATCAGGCATTGCTACTGGAAGGTAAGCACCCGGCCCAGCGACGTCTGGCGATGGAGGAGCTTCTGGCGCATCACCTGTCACTGCAGAAAGCACGTCAGCGTGTACAGCAGCAGGGCGCACCGGCACTGAAAGCCAGTGGCGAGTTCAGTCGGCCGTTTCTACAGCAACTGCCCTTTGAACTGACGGCGGCCCAGCTGCGCGTGGCGCGGGAGGTAGCCAGAGACCTGCAGCAACCGCTGCCCATGCTGCGTCTGGTGCAGGGGGATGTGGGCTCGGGCAAGACGGTGGTGGCCGCGCTGGCGGCCTTGCAGGCGGTCGAGAATGGGCTGCAGGCGGCAGTCATGGCGCCGACCGAAATCCTCGCTGAACAGCACCATATCAACTTCACTCAATGGCTGGAGCCGCTGGGCATCAAGGTGGCCTGGCTGGCCGGCAAGGTGAAAGGCAAGGCCCGAGAGGCACAGCTTGAAGCAATACGTACAGGTGAGGCCCCTGTGGTGGTGGGCACCCACGCCCTGTTCCAGGATGAAGTGGTGTTTGCCGATCTGGGCGTTGTGGTCATCGATGAACAGCATCGTTTCGGCGTGCATCAGCGCTTGAGCCTGAAAGAGAAGGGGCGTAATGGTGAACGCAGCCCGCATCAGCTGATTATGACGGCGACACCCATTCCGCGCACCCTGACCATGAGTGCCTATGCGGATCTGGATTGTTCCATCATCGATGAACTGCCGCCGGGGCGAACCCCGGTGCAGACTGTGGTGATTGCCGACTCGCGACGTGACCAGGTGGTAGAACGTGTGCGTCAGGCCTGCGCCGAAGGGCGACAGGCGTATTGGGTGTGTACCCTGATTGAAGAATCGGAAGCCCTGCAGTGCGAGGCGGCTGAAGTGACCGCCGAGCGACTCAAGGAACTGTTGCCCCAGTTGCGTATCGGGCTGGTCCACGGGCGCATGAAGCCCGCCGAAAAGGCGGACATTATGGCGCGTTTCAAGGCCGCCGAGCTGGATCTGCTGGTGGCGACTACGGTGATTGAGGTGGGCGTTGATGTGCCCAATGCCAGCCTGATGATCATCGAAAACCCCGAGCGGTTGGGGCTGGCGCAATTGCATCAGCTGCGCGGGCGTGTGGGGCGTGGCAGTGTCGAAAGCTACTGTGTCCTCATGTACCATGCGCCGCTGTCAAAGCAGGGGCGAGAACGCCTGGGCGTCATGCGTGAAACCACCGATGGTTTTCGCATCGCCGAAAAGGACCTTGAGCTGCGCGGCCCGGGTGAAGTACTGGGCACGCGTCAGACCGGCATGATGCAGTTTCGCATTGCCGACCTGCAACGGGACGCAGACCTGCTGCCACGCATCCATCAGGTGGCGGCAGATCTGGGAACTCAATCGGCTCTGAACGAAGCCCTGATCCGGCGCTGGCTGGGAACTGGAGATGTATATGCACAGGTTTGATACCCGCCGGCAGGTGCCGACACCGCAACAGCTGGAACTGATCGAGCAGCAGATAGGCCGTGAGCCCCGCGGTATTGAAGCGGTGGCCTGCGCCACCGATACGGGGCTGCCTCTGGTGCTTCAGATGCGTACCCTGGTGGCTGACCAGCCGTTTCCGACTTTGTACTGGCTGAGCGGGCGAGACTTGTGCCGTGCTATCGGCCGGATTGAAGACTCGGGTTGGGTCAAACAGATTGAGCAGGCGCTGCAGGAAGATGATGAACTGCGCGCCACCTACCTGGCACAGCAGCAGCGTTACGTGGACAAGCGCTGGCAGCTGATGCGCGACGAAGACCGCCAGCGTATTGAGCAGCTGGGTTTCAGCGAACTGTTTGATCGTTACGGGATTGGCGGGATTGCGCAATGGGACAAGGTGCGGTGCCTGCACATGCAGTATGCCCACTGGCTGGCCGATGGCGACAATGTCATTGGTGAGCGGTTGGAACAGGAGTTCGGCCTGAGTAAGCAGACATACCGGCTGTAAACGAAAAACGGCGACCCGAGGGTCGCCGTTTTACTACCTGCTGAAGGGCAATCAGCTGCCGGTCAGCTTGTGGTACTTGTCCATCAGCATGTCTTCACTTTCGACATGATCCGGATCTTTCGGGATACAGTCGACCGGGCAAACCTCAACACACTGAGGTGTGTCATAGTGACCGACACACTCGGTGCACTTGCCAGGATCGATCTCATAGATCTCGTCTCCCGGGGAGATCGCCTCGTTAGGGCATTCCGGTTCACATACATCACAGTTGATGCATTCATCAGTAATCATCAATGCCATGACTGGCTACCTCACTCAATCTGACAGGTTCTTTATTGCTGGCTCAGGTGCTGCTCAAGCGCACGGGACACGGCAGGATGAACGAACTGGCTGACATCTCCGCCCAGCGATGCAATCTCCCGAATCAAAGTCGAAGAGATGAACGACAGGTGCTCGGCAGGTGTCAGAAACAGACTTTCTGCCTGAGGTGCCAGTTTGCGGTTCATATTGGCCAGCTGAAACTCGAATTCAAAGTCCGAAACAGCTCTCAGTCCGCGCAGGATAATGTTGGCTTCCTGATCACGCACCAGATTGGCCAGCAGGCAATCAAAGCCGATAACCTCGACGTTTGGCAGATGGTCGAGGGCTGCCTTGGCCAGATCAACCCGCTGCTCCAGTGGCAGCATGGGCTTCTTCTTGGGGCTGGCAGCAACGGCGACCACGACGTGATCGAACAGACGCGCCGCGCGCCCTACCAGATCGGAATGGCCGTTGGTGATCGGATCAAACGTACCGGGGTAGATTGCCGTGTTCATAGCGGTTCAGCTGACCTTGTAATGGCGAATGGGCAACACTGTTGAGCGGGATGTTAGCCCAATTGGCACAGGGGCACAAATAGATTAGAGGAATGATAAGTATCAAAATGGTTATTAATAAATTATTTTTTATCCACAAAGGTTATATTGAATAACTATAAATATGACACTTGTATGAAGCTTGTCTTACAGCCCTTGCCAGCTTGATATGGTGGCTCTAGGGTCTATCTTCTTTTTATACCTTGGACAATGTAAATAAGGACATCACCATGGCGCGACGGACCCGAGAGGAGGCCGAACAAACACGACAAACCCTGCTGGCAACGGCATTAAGGCTGTTCAGTGAGCAGGGCATTACCGCGACCACCCTGAAGCAGATAGCAGCGGAAGCCGGGGTAACCCATGGTGCCCTCTACTGGCACTTCAAAAATCGCGCGGACCTGCTGGAGCAGATCCATCTTGAATATATGCTGCCCTTTGAAGCCCAGTATCTGGAACAACGCCAGGCCGTGCAGCAGGATGCACTGGCCGCACTGGAGCTTTATTTTCTGGGCGTTCTGGAGGCATTTCGGCGGGATGTTCAGGCACAGCAACTGTATCGCGTCTTCTATATGCAGGCGCAGCCGTTGAGTGAACTGGCGCCGTTGCAGGAGCGCCTGATGGCCAATCGGGAATTGTGGCTGGAGCAGCAGAAGTTCTTTATCAAGCAGGCGCGCAAGCAAAAGCAGGTGCGCAAGAAGACAGTGCCCGCAGAATTGGCGCAGTCGCTGCAGATATTGCTGGATGGGCTATTGGTGCACTGGCTGAATACGCCCGAAACTGACCTGGTCAACGAGGGCAAGCGGCTGCTGGCACTAGTCCAGCAGGGGCTGCCGCAGAAATAGCCGATAGGCCACCTGGCCGGCTTTCTTTTCCCGGTGTAACTGCCAGTTCTCCGGGATACCTTCCAACGGCAACTCCGCTTCGGTTTCGATATAGATCATGGCCTGTGACTGCAGCAGCTGGCGTTGCTCCAGCAGTGTGCAAATAGGCGCAACCATCCCCTTGCGGAACGGCGGGTCGATAAAGACCAGATCATAGCGTGCCTCTTCTCCCGTTTTGCGCTGCTCCAGCCAGTCCAGTGCCGCGGCTGTCACACATTCCGCATTCTGTGCCTTGAGCACATTCAGGTTGCTGCGCAGCTGCCGGGCGACTTCTGGTGCGCGGTCCACAAAGGTGACACTGGCTGCGCCACGTGACAATGCTTCCAGCCCCAGTGCGCCACTGCCGGTAAACAGGTCCAGACACTGGGCGCCGGGAACATCCGTCTGCAGCCAGTTAAACAGGGTTTCGCGCACCCGGTCCGGCGTTGGGCGCAGGCCCTCAATGGCGGGGAAGTCCAGTTTGCGGCCGCGCCATTGGCCCCCGATGATGCGAAGACTGGTGCGGGAAAGCTCAGGGCCATTCTGCGGACGGCGGGCGCGTTGGTTGTTATTGCGACGGGGCATGAGGGTCCTCGGTGACCGGGAGAAAATTCAGCCGACGATAAGTATCAGAGCCTGCCAAACGCTGCAAGTGTTGCTGAATATCGCTGCGTTGCAACTGCTCCAGTTGCGAAACCAGCCTGTCGGGTGTTTCGGCCGGCAACCTGTGGCGGGCCAGTAACAGCAACCAGGTACTGGTGTCTGCAGTCAGTCGCGCCTCCCAGTATTCAGCCAGTTGCTGGCGCAGTTGATCATAGCGGTCCTGGTCGGGGCAGCTGAGTAACTGTTCCGGCTTCAGCGCCGTCTGTTGCAACAGCAGGTCGAGGTCGGCGAAACCGTGCCAGGCTCGCCAGCGCAGGCGGAAGTTACCCTGACTTATTAATGACAGTTGTTCCTGTACACAGGCCAGAGCCAGCTGAGTACGTGCCAGACCCTCCAGGTCAGCTGGCGCAGACCAACGCCAGTGATGCAGTACGCCCTGGCCTGCAGGGTCCGCGCTGGGCAGCGGTGTGGCAGTCACTGTAGTTGCCGGTCCGGTTTTGGCATCCGGTACGGCAGGCGCGGTGAGCGGCAGGAACTCGGGTGTTTGCAGGGTCATCAGCAGTCGCTCGGATGTTACCCACTCATCCAGCAGCGAGGCAGGGGTCACCTGCCATGGGCGCGGGAACGTCCCTGGCTGAAGGGCAGCCAAAGCTGCCTCATCGGGGGTATGCAGGTTCAGATAGCGAGTGGCCAGGCTGGTGTTGACCCGCTGTGTCCAGTCCATATCGACAGGGGCGGTCAGGTGCTGAAGCAGGGTGCGCAGTTGTCCATCATCAGGGGGAGCGGATGTCTGTATCAGCAGTTGCCACTCCGTATCGCTGTTACTGCTGATAATCTGCCACTGCTGTTGCTGAAGCCATTGTTGTGCCTCGGGAGTACTCAGGCGCTGCTTCATAACATCGGGTAAAAGCCTGTTTACCAGCCAACGTTCTGCCGTGTCGGGCGCCGGTAATGGCAGCAGCAGCTGCAGTTGATAGTCCTCACGAGACTGGCGCATCTGGTACAGGCGACGGTCTTCACTGATTTGCAGGTCCTGACCGCCAGGCAGGGGGCCCAGCAGTGACAGTAGCAGGATCACCCCGGGCAGCAGGATGATGAGGAGCCAAAGCTGACGTCGATTGAGAAAGGGTCGGGACATTTTCCGGGTCCTGGATTGGGGGCTGCCGGGTTGGTCATGGGGGGCTCTGTGCTAAGATAGCCGCCCATTGGGTTTCAACTCGCAGGCCTGTCAGAACAGGCCCTCTACCGCGGATATTACAGACTATGGACGCGCTCTACACCTGGATGACTGAGCAGGGCCTTGATCCTGCCATCTTGCCCTATCTGGCCGGTGCTCTGGCCATCGTATTTTTGTTGATTGTAGTACGCGTAATGCGTCGCCCCTCGGCAGCGGACGAACTGCCGCAGTCTGAGCAGAAACCGACCGTTGCTGCCGAGCCTGAAGCGAAACAGACTGCGGAAGTAGAAGAGGCTGCACGCCAAGCGGCTGCTGAAGCCGAGCAACAGGCGCGTGAAGAAGCCGAGCGCAAGGCCGCCGAGGAAGAAGCAGCCCGTCAGGCAGCAGAGGCGGCAGAGCAGCAGGCCCGTGAAGAGGCCGAGCGCAAGGCAGCCGATGAAGAAGCAGCCCGTCAGGCGGCGGAAGCGGCTGAGCAGCAGGCCCGTGAAGAGGCCGAGCGTAAGTCGGCTGAAGAAGAAGCGGCGCGTCAGGCGGCGGAAGCGGCTGAGCAGCAGGCCCGTGAAGAAGCCGAGCGTAAGGTGGCCGAGGAAGAGGCAGCCCGTCAGGCAGCAGAAGCGGCAGAGCAGCAGGCCCGTGAAGAGGCCGAGCGCAAGGCGGCTGAACAAGAGGCAGCGCGTCAGGCAGCAGAAGCGGCTGAGCAGCAGGTCCGCGAAGAAGCCGAGCGTAAGGTGGCCGAGGAAGAGGCAGCGCGTCAGGCAGCAGAAGCAGCCGAACAGCAGGCCCGTGAAGAGGCCGAGCGTAAAGCAGCTGAAGAAGAGGCAGCCCGTCAGGCGGCAGAAGCGGCAGAGCAGCAGGCCCGTGAAGAGGCCGAGCGTAAAGCGGCTGAAGAAGCGGCGCGTCAGGCAGCAGAAGCAGCCGAGCAGCAGGCTCGCGAAGAAGCCGAGCGTAAAGCAGCTGAGGAAGAAGCAGCCCGTCAGGCCGAAGAAGCGGCAGCCGAAAACCCTGAAGAGAAAAAAGCCGGTTTCTTTGCTCGCATTAAAAATGGCTTGAGCCGAACCAAGGCCAATCTCACCGAGCAGCTGGGAGACCTCTTCCTCGGTGCCAAGGAGATCGATGATGATCTGCTGGAAGAGATTGAAACCACCCTGCTGATGGCCGATATCGGTGTCGAAGCCACGACCGAAATCATCAACCGCCTCACCGACCGTGTTGAGCGTAATCAGCTGAAAGATGCGGATGCGCTGAAAGAAGCACTGAAGGAAGAGTTGGGCGATCTGCTGGGTGGTGTTGAGCACCCGCTGCGGTTGCCCGAGAAAAAGCCGGCCGTGATTCTGATGGTAGGTGTCAACGGCGTGGGTAAAACCACCACCATCGGCAAGCTGGCCAAACGTTTCCAGGGCGAAGGCAAATCGGTGATGCTGGCGGCTGGTGATACCTTCCGTGCCGCTGCGGTTGAGCAGCTGCAGGTGTGGGGCGAGCGTAACAACGTGCCGGTGGTGGCTCAGCACACAGGGGCTGATTCAGCCTCCGTTATCTTTGATGCCCTGCAATCGGCTCAGTCCCGTGGCGTGGATGTGCTGATTGCCGATACGGCCGGTCGTCTGCAGAACAAGGACAATCTGATGCAGGAGCTGGAAAAGGTTGTCCGCGTGATGAAGAAACTGGACCCGGATGCCCCGCACGAAGTGATGCTGGTGCTGGATGCGGGCACCGGCCAGAATGCGATCAGTCAGGCCAAACAGTTCAAGGATTCCGTCGGCGTGACCGGCATTACCCTGACCAAGCTGGACGGCACTGCCAAGGGTGGCATTATCTTCGCCATCGCCAAACAGTTCGGTCTGCCGATCCGCTTTATCGGTGTGGGTGAGCAGGTGGATGATCTGCGTCCGTTCGAAGCGGATGAGTTTGTCCAGGCACTGTTCGAAGACTGATTTAAGGAGCCGGTATGGCCGCGATTCGCTTCAGCAACGTGTTCAAGCGCTACAGCAGTGGTCAGGATGCCCTGCTGGGTGTCAACTTTGAGCTGGCGTCCGGGGAGATGAGTTTTCTCACCGGGCACTCAGGGGCGGGCAAAAGCACCCTGATGAAGCTGATCATGTTGATGGAGCGGCCCAGCCGCGGCCAGGTCTGGGTGGGGCAGCAGGATCTGTCTCGGCTGCATCGCTCCCAGATTCCGCTGCTGCGGCGCCAGGTGGGGGTGGTGTTCCAGAACCACCAGCTGCTGTTTGATCGCACCGTGTTCGACAACGTGGCGCTGCCACTGCAGATCAGCGGCTATGATCCGGCCGATGCTGCCCGCCGTGTGCGCGCTGCGCTGGATAAGGTAGGCCTGCTGGATCGGGAAAAACACAACCCGATCATGCTTTCCACCGGTGAGCAGCAGCGTGTGGGCATTGCCCGTGCCATCGTGCACAAGCCGCGATTGCTGCTGGCGGATGAGCCCACCGGAAACCTGGACCCGGAACTGTCTGAAGATATCATGCGCCTGTTTGAGCAGTTCAATCAGATTGGCACCACCGTGTTGATTGCCAGCCATGACCATTCGTTGATTAACCGTATGCACCACCGCGTGCTGACGCTCAGAAACGGACGCCTGATAGCTGATGACTAATAAACGTAGCGCTCCTGACAATACGCCAAAACGCGGTGCCCGGCAGCACCGTGTCGAATCTGCCGACCGTCGTCGCAGCTGGCGCCGGCACCATGTCAGCGTAGCCAAAGGCGCCCTGTTGCGGCTGCGGCAAACGCCGGTGGCCTCGTTCATGACGCTGGCGGTACTGGCGATTGCCCTGGCACTGCCCGGCTTCCTGCTGGCTGCGCTGGGTAACCTGCAGGCACTGACTTCGGGCTGGGATACCCAGCCGCGCATCGCACTGTATATGCAGACCGAACTCAGTGATGCCGCCATCGACCGTTTCAGCCGCGAGCTGCTGCTGCGTGACGACCTCAGTGGCGTGGAGCTGATCAGTCGGCAAAAGGGACTGGAGGAGTTTCGCGAGTACTCCGCGTTCGCCGATCTGCTGGAGCAGTTGGATGCCAACCCGCTGCCGGCGGTCATCATGGTGACGCCCCTGTCAGATAATCCGGTGCAGTTGCCGCTGCTGAAAGAGGAGCTGGCGGCCATGTCGCAGGTTTCCGATGCTGTGCTGGATATGGAGTGGGTGCAGCGTCTGGATGCGGTGCTGGCACTGGCGCAGCGTGGCAGCTATGTGCTGGGTGGTCTGCTGGCACTGGCGGTGTTGCTGGTGGTCGGCAACACGGTGCGCATGACGATTGAAAGCCGGCGCGATGAGATCCTGGTCAGCAAGCTGGTGGGAGCTACCGACGCCTGGGTGCGCCGTCCCTTCCTCTATAGTGGTTTCTGGTTTGGCTTGCTGGGCGGTGTTCTGGCCTGGCTGCTGGTGCAGGTGGCGCTGTCACTGCTGAGTGATCCGGCCCAGGCGCTTGCAGAGCTCTACCTGAACCGTTTCCAGCTGCAGGGGCTGGGACTGGAAGGTTCGCTGTTGATGCTGGGGGCATCGGTCCTGCTTGGACTGGCAGGGTCCTGGCTGGCGGTGGCACGTCATCTGCGCGAAATCGAACCGGGCGAAGTGTAAAATAACCGCAACCCTTGCCCTATACACTGAATCGCGTTAAATTTTTCAGTCCTTTGCGCGTACGCCGACGCTAAAAGCGGAACTTTAGCCGCCAGTTAGCGTCACAAGCATGAATTTAGTGAAAATTGCGAGGTCATTCCTGAATGGGCACAAGCTTGCAAGTTGTTGAACAGCTGTCACCGGGCCGCAATGTCGACGCCTATGTTCAAACTGTGAGTGCCATTCCCATCCTCACGGCTGATGAGGAGCGGGAGCTGGCAGAACGCCTGCATTACCAGAGCGATCTTGAAGCGGCACGCCAGTTGGTTATGTCGCACCTGCGTTTTGTGGTTCATATTGCCCGTAGTTACTCCGGATACGGTCTGCCGCTGGGCGACCTGATTCAGGAAGGCAATGTTGGCCTGATGAAGGCCGTTAAGCGCTTTGATCCCACCATGGGTGTACGTCTGGTGTCGTTCGCCGTGCACTGGATCAAGGCCGAAATGCACGAGTTTATTCTGCGCAACTGGCGTATCGTTAAAATCGCTACCACCAAGGCCCAGCGCAAGCTGTTCTTCAATCTGCGTTCGCAGAAGAAGAAACTGAGCTGGATGACCAATGAAGAGGTGGAAGCGGTTGCTGAAGATCTGGGCGTTGATGCCAAGGTCGTGCGTCAGATGGAAGGCCGTCTGGCCTCCAATGATACCGCCTTTGATGCACCGGCAAGCGAGGATGAAGACGCAGCCTATCTGTCACCGTCTGCCTACCTCGAGGATCACTCCGCTGATCCGGCGACTCAGCTGGAAGAGGCCAACTGGGAGGAAGATTCCCAGCGCCGACTGCTGAGTGCGATGGAAGGTCTGGATGATCGCAGCCGTAACATTCTGGCACGTCGCTGGCTGGCCGAAGAAAAGGCAACCCTGCACGAGCTGGCGGCCGAGTACGAAGTGTCGGCCGAGCGCATTCGTCAGCTGGAAAAGAATGCCATGAAAAAGATTCGCGGTGCGATGCTGACGGCCTGAGCCCGGCATCCACTGCTCTAAAAGCCGCCCTGTGCGGCTTTTTTCGTTTCGGGCCTTAGTCCGAGCCATTATAATACCATCACGGAATACCGCATGTCCGCACGTCTTATTCTGATTCTGGCCGCCTTGCTGGGGGCTCTGGCTGTGATGCTGGGCGCCTTTGGGGCCCATGGTTTGCGCGACCAGCTCAGCCCGCGCCTGCTGGAAGTGTTTCGCACCGGGGTCGACTACCAGTTCTGGCATGTACTGGCCTTGCTGGCGGTGGGGCTACTGCAGCAACACCAGCGTCGCCTGGGCTTCAGCATCAGTGCCGGCGCTTTTTTGCTGGGTATCCTGCTGTTCAGCGGCAGTCTCTTTGTACTGGCCTTGAGTGGCGTGCATTGGCTTGGGGCCATCACCCCGCTGGGGGGAACCGCATTCATCATCGGCTGGCTGTGTCTGGCCGTGACATTGGTAAAACAAGGTAAAGAGCATGCAGATTCAGGTAAACGGTGAAGCACTGGAGATCAGTGAAGACGCCACGCTGAATGACCTGATTGAACAGCTTCAACTGGTGGGCAAGCGCATTGCCATCGAGCTGAACCTGGAAATCATTCCGCGCAGCGAACATGCCAGCACCCGGCTCAAGTCGGATGACCAGGTCGAAATTGTACACGCGATCGGCGGCGGCTGAGCGATAGCGCTGCTGGATCAGGTCGCAACTCACATTCATTCTCGGGGTATAGATGATGTCAGAACTGGAAACGAACGACCCACTGGTAATTGCCGGACAGACCTTTAACTCGCGCCTGCTGGTGGGAACCGGCAAATACAAGGACATGGCCGAGACCGGAGCAGCCATCGAAGCCAGTGGTGCTGAAATTGTCACCATGGCGGTACGCCGTACCAACCTGGGTCAGAACCCGGACGAGCCCAACCTGCTGGACGTGGTCAGCCCTGACCGTTACACCCTGTTGCCGAACACGGCCGGCTGCTACACCGCCGATGATGCCGTACGTACCTGTCGTCTGGCCCGTGAGTTGCTGGATGGCCATGATCTGGTCAAGCTGGAAGTGCTGGGTGACCAGAAGACACTGTACCCCAACATCATTGAAACCGTGAAAGCCGCCGAAACTCTGGTCAAGGATGGCTTCAAAGTAATGGTGTACACCAATGACGACCCCATCGTCGCCAAACAGCTGGAAGAGATCGGCTGTGTTGCCGTGATGCCGCTGGGCTCCCTGATCGGTTCCGGTCTGGGTATCCAGAACCCGCACAACATCCGTTTGATCATGGAAGAGGCCAATGTACCTATCCTGGTTGACGCCGGTATCGGTACGCCTTCAGAGGCCGCCATGGCGATGGAAATGGGCTGTGCCGGTGTGCTGGTGAACTCGGCCATTGCCGGTGCGCAGAATCCGGTGTTGATGGCCAAAGCGATGCAGAAAGCCGTGCAGGCCGGTCGTGAAGCGCACCTGGCCGTGCGCATGCCGCGTAAAGCCTATGCCAGCGCGTCCTCGCCGCTGGATGGCCTGATCAGCAAATGAATTGAACCTGCGGGGCCTCTGGCCCCGCCAAGTAATAGACACAAGATGACAGACGAACAGAAACCGATTCGCCGGATCCGCAGCTTTGTTGTGCGTGCCGGCCGTATGACCGAAGGTCAGCAGCGTGCCATGGACGAGAACTGGCCCAAATACGGGCTGGAGCTGAAAGATGGCATGATCAACCCGGCAGATGTCTTCGGCCGTGAAGCACCTCTGGTGCTGGAGATCGGCTTCGGCATGGGCGATTCGCTGATCGAGATGGCACGCCAGGCGCCGGAAAAGAACTTCATCGGCATCGAAGTCCACCCTCCGGGCGTGGGACGTTTGCTGTCTCGTGCGGTTGAGGCCGGGCTGACCAATATCCGTGTCTACTGTGATGACGCGGTGGAAGTATTGGAACAGTGCATCCCGGATGCCAGCCTGGAAACCCTGCAGCTGTTCTTCCCGGACCCCTGGCACAAGAAGCGCCATCACAAGCGCCGCATTGTGCAGCCTGAGTTTGCCCAGAAAATTCGTCAGAAGCTGGCCGTTGGCGGTTGTTTCCACATGGCTACCGACTGGGAAAACTATGCCGAGCATATGATGGAAGTGATGAGCGCCGCCGAGGGCTATCGCAACCGCCAGGGCGAAGGTGAGTATGCACCTCAGCCTGAATGGCGCCCGGTAACCAAGTTCCAGCAGCGCGGTGAGCGTCTGGGGCATGGTGTCTGGGATTTGATGTTCGAACGTACCGCCTGAACCGACTGGAGCCCGATTATGACCACGCCCATCAGCGTACAACAGACCAGCCTCGATTACCGCGCCGCTCTGGCCACCGTCACTGCTGCTGCCGAAGAGGCAGAGCGTCTGGGTGTGCGTGTCAGTATTGCGGTGGTGGCACGTTCCGGCCAGCCGCTGGCCCAGGTAAGCCTCAATGATGCACCGCCGCAGACCTCTCAGCTGGCGCTGCGCAAGGCGCGTACTTCAGCCGGCTTCAAGGTGCCCAGCAGCTTCTTCCGTGACAAGAACGCCGACGATGTGCATCTGCTGGCGGCTCTGGATACGCATCCGGACCTGCTCATGCTGGGCGGTGGCTTGCCACTGCTGCTGGATGGGGAGTGCATCGGTGCCGTAGGGGTGTCGGGCGCGTCTCAGGATCAGGATATCGCCTGTGCGCAGGCGGCAGTGTCTGCATTGGTGCTTAAGGAATAGCTGACGGATGTCTGAAGCGAACACACAAGGGGCTGGTTCAGCCCCTTTTTTATTGATGGCGGTCGCCTCGGCTGTGCTGATGGGCACCATCGGCGTGATCTCGCGCTATGCGGGGCTGAGTGCGGAAACACTGACTTTCTATCGACTGGGCTTTGGTGCCTTGCTGATGCTGGGCTACCTGCTGGTCATCGGGCGCTTCAGCCTGCTGTTGTGCTGGCCGGGCTGGCGGGTGCTGATCAATGGCGGGCTGTTGGCGGCGTTTATCGTTTGTTATGTCCAGGCGATGCTCCATACCAGCATGGCCAATGCCATCATGATGGTGTACCTGTCACCGGTCACGGCCTCGGTGGTGGCGCATTTCTGCCTGGGTGAGCGCCTGCGCCCGGCGGGCGTCGGGTTGATTCTGCTGGCGCTGTTCGGCTTTGCCATGATGATGGAATTCCGCCTCGGCTTCGATAACCCGGATGACGCTACCGGCATGCTGTTTGCGACCCTGGCCATGCTGGCCTATGCCGGCTTTATCCTGATGAACCGTATCCTGCCCCTGCATGTGCACAGTTATACCCGCTGCTGGTATCAGTTACTGGCCGGAGCCCTGTGCATGCTGCCGCTGATGTTGCAGCAGAATGAAAGCATTGTGGCGGTGCAATGGGGCTGGTTGCTGCTGGCGGGACTTTTGCCGGGCTTTCTGGCGATCCTGTTTGCCGTGATCGCGTTGCGGGAGCTGCCGGCGGCCACCTTCGGCACGCTGGCGTATATGGAGCCGATTGCGGTGGTGACCTTCGGCTGGGTGCTGTTCGGCCAGTCACTCAACACGCTACAGCTGTCCGGCTGTGGCCTTATTCTCGCTGCTGGAGTGGCTCAGGCGCTGTTGAACCAGCGCACTGAGCGACGTCAACGCGAGCGACTTCAGGTCGCGTCTTAACAGTCTGTTAAAGCATTTCCTTGTCAGGACCGCCCTTACGGTGGTGCGGGCCGTCACCTCGGTGGTGTTTGCCATCGCGGTGATGCTTGCCCTTGCGCTCGCGCATCTCAGCCAGCTTCTCTTCCTGCTCCGGTGTCAGAATGGCGTAGAGCTCAGCCTTGAAGTTGGCGCGACGCTCGACACGTTCGGCCAGTTGTTGCTGCATGTCGGCGATGCGTGCCTGCACCTGCTCGTTGTAATCCGCGGCATTGGGATCCAGCTGTGCCAGCCCTTTCATGCCTTTGCGCGGCTGGTCCGGGCGTTGCGCGGCCTGGTCGGCAAAGAGTGCCTTGACCGAGGCGGTCTGGGCTTCGTCCAGTTCCAGGTGTTTGGCCATGCGCTCGACACGCTTGTCGGCGCGGTCAGCAGCACTGCAGTTCTCTTTCTGACCGGCATAGGCCAGGGCGCTGGTACCTGCAACCAGAGAGGCGGCGAGAACGGATACAATCATCTTGCGTGTTTTCATGGGAACTCTCCTGTGTTGATCTGGTGTCCAGTATTGCCAATGTCAGCGCAAAGTTGTGTGCACAGGGGGTAAAGTTAGGTAAAGCCTGCCTGACGCCCGTGATCAGCGGGCTAAAATGGCACCAGGAGGATTGCTGATGCAAACAGATGCGCAAACATTGCTGTTGGTGGATGACGACCCTGATCTCTGTGCCATGCTGGCCGAATACCTGAGGCATGAAGGTTACAAGGTTGAAACCGTGCACTCCGGGGGCGCTGCGCTGGAAGCGCTGGAGCGGCTGACGCCGGACCTGATGGTGCTGGATATCATGATGCCGGGGATGAGTGGACTGGAGCTGCTGCAGCAGCTGCGCCCACGCAGTGCCGTGCCGGTCCTGATGTTGACCGGTCGTGGAGAGGCCATTGACCGAATTCTGGGGCTGGAAATGGGCGCGGATGATTATCTGTCCAAACCCTGCCACCCACGCGAACTGCTGGCGCGTGTGAAGGCGATCCTGCGCCGCTGTGATGGTGTTCAGCCGACAGCAGAACCGGAGCAGGACGGTACCTTTCCCGCTTACCGCCTGGCATCAGGAGAGCTGGTGCTGGACCCGGGGCAGCGTGAGGTGCAGTTTGCCGGCCAGCCATTACAGCTGACCAGTGCCGAGTTCAATGTACTGGCGTATCTGATGCAACATGCCGGTCGTGTTCTGAGTAAGGAAGAGCTGACCCGCTGGGTATTGCACCGCGAACTCAGTGCCTATGACCGTGCCATCGATGTTCACGTCAGCCGGGTACGTCAAAAGCTGGCGTCGGTGATGGGGGATAATCAGGAAATGATCAAGACCGTGCGAGGCCAGGGCTATCAGTTCGTGCGGGGTCAGGCATGAAGGTCAGGTGGTATCAGCGTCTGTTCTGGAAGATGTTTCTGGTGATCTGGCTGGTCAGCCTGGTGGGCATGGGCAGTGTTTTTCTGGTGCTGTCCAGCCGCTACGACAAGGACCATAAGCTGGAACTGCTGGAAGCCCGTGCCCGGGGGCAGGCAATGCTGATGCTGGAACGCTACGAAGATGGCGTACCGGACTGGCACAAGCTGCCGGGGCGGCGCCATTCAATACCCGTCTGGCTGTTTGAGGCTGACAGCCGTGAGCCGTTGATGTCCGGCATACATGAGCCGCCGCGACGGGCCCTCAGACTTGCACTCACCACTGACAGTGGTCGTGAATACCTGGCCAAGGTGAGCTTGCCGCGTGAGGCCTTCTTCGTGGAGCGCATGCTCGGGCGCCTGTTCTCGTTGCAGATGGTACTGATACTGCTGGTGTCGGGACTGGCGGGGCTGGTGCTCAGTGGATTGGTGGTGCGGCCGATTCGACGGCTCAGCCGTCATGTGCGGGACCTGCATCAGGAACAGGATCTGACCCTGAGAGCCGATGCCGGCTTGAGTCAGCGGCGGGATGAAATCGGGGAGCTGACCCGTGAGTTTGATGCCATGGTAGCGTCCGTGGAGCAGACCCTGCTGGCGCAGCAGCGGTTGTTGCAGGATGTGTCCCACGAGCTGCGAGCCCCCCTGGCGCGGCTGCAGGCCGCTGCCGGTCTGGTGGAGCAGCGGCTGGCGGAGGATGACCCGTTGATGCAGCGTATCAACCGCGAATGCGAACGTCTGGATGCCCTGATCAGTGAAATCCTCAGTTTTAGCCGTCAGCAGAACAAAGAGCGTCCGGTGGAGTTTTCCCTCAACGAACTCTGTCAGGAATTGCAGGAAGAAGTGCGGTTACGCCAGCCGGCGCGGCCGTTCACACTGGATCTGCCGGAGGTCGTCGTACATTACCTTGGCGCCCGTGAATTGCTGCGGCGTGCGTTACAGAACGGGGTGGAAAACATTCTGCGTCATACGCCTGAAGAAACACCCGCCAGCCTTCAGCTGCAGGTCTTGCCTGGGGGCGGACTTCAGATCAGTCTGAGCGACGCGGGTCCGGGCGTGGATGAGGCACTCCTGCCTCGCCTGTTTGAGCCCTTTGTACGGGACGACAGCACCTCTGCAGAGGGCTTTGGTTTGGGCATGAGCATTGCGCGCCGGGCCGTTGAGCAGTTGGGCGGCCGGATCAGTGCCCATAACCGGCCCGAGGGCGGCTTTGAGCTCAGGATTCAGTTGCCGCCGGCAGACTGACCAGTCGAACCCGGTCGCCTGTCTTGACCTCAAGGCAGGCGGCAACTTCGGAGGTCAGAGCCACCCGACGGCGCCCGGGCTGCAGGCGAGCCTGAGTGCAGCGGAAATCCACACATTGGGTATTGCTGACCAGATAGGAGCGTGCGCCCTCCGGCACCGCCTGGTCATCAATCACCACCTCCAGCGTGCGGCTGCGCGCAATGGCATGCACCTCCTCGGGGCGTGCTGCCAGTGTCGGGCCGGCATCAAAAATATCCACGTAGTCTTCAAACCGGAACCCCTGAGCCTTCAATAGCTTGCAGGCCGGGCGTGTATTGGGATGAACCTCGCCAATGATCGCCTGCGCCGCCGGAGGCAGCAGGTGGATATAGATCGGGTGCTTGGGCATGAGTTCGGCAATCACCACCTTGTTGCCGGAGCCGGTCAGGAAGTCTGCTTCACGGTAGTGCATGGAAAAAAAGTGCTGTCCCAGCCCTTCCCAGAAGGGGTTGCTGTCATCCTGGTCGGTGAAGCCGCGCATTTCGGCAATGATGCGGTCGGCAAAGCGGGCACGGTGCTGGGCGATAAACAGGAAGCGGGACCGAGACAGCAGACCGCCACCGCCCCGGCCACGAAAATCAGGCCGCAAGAACAGTGAACAGAGCTCGCTGCTGCCGGTGTAGTCGTTGCACAGGTAGAGGGTGCGAAACTCGTTGTAGATGCCCAGCTGGTGTGAGGCATGCACAATGGTGCCGATATGGTAGTGATACCAGGGCGCATCCAGACCCACCGCCGCGGTAATGCCGCTGGTGCCCAGCACCTCACCGGTTTCGGTATCTTCCAGTACAAACAGATAGGTCAGCGGGGCTGGCTCGGGGGCGCTGCGAAAGGCACTCACCGCCTGCTCCAGCTTGCTGACCAGCAGGTCATGGTTATCCGGCAAAGAGGTAAAACCCGGGCCTGATTCCCGGGCAATCTGGTGCAACAGGGTGTCGTCTGTCGATGCAATCGGGCGTACTCTCAGCATCCTGGCCTCCAGTGGTCACGATTATGACTGCAGTATAGATGAGCCGGGCCGGGGTAATAGCACTAAAAGCAGGCTAGAGGTATGATCTTGGCATGCCTGAATGAGGAGCAACCATGGGTAAGAAACTGATTACACTGATTGCCAGTGCGGGACTGTTGCTGGCGGCAGGCGTGCAAAGCGGCTGCAGTACCATTGAGGGTGCAGGCAAGGACTTGACCAAGGCCGGTAAAAAGATTCAGGAAGTTGCGCGCGACGCGAAGAACTGAGGAACAAGGCCGACCTGAGGCAGGTCGGCCCAGTGCAAGGCTGGCCGTTAAAGAGCGTCCGGGCCAGTCTCGCCAGTACGAATACGCACCACCTGCTCCAGCGGCATGACAAAGATTTTGCCGTCGCCGATCTTGCCAGTGTTGGCGGTTTTGCTGATTGCTTCGATGACCTGATCGAGCATGTCGTCATCAATGGCGACTTCGATCTTCACCTTGGGCAGGAAATCCACCACATATTCCGCGCCGCGGTACAGCTCGGTATGGCCTTTCTGGCGGCCGAAGCCTTTCACTTCAGTCACGGTTACACCCTGGATACCGATCTCGGACAGGGCTTCGCGAACGTCATCCAGCTTGAACGGTTTGATCACCGCTGTGACGAGTTTCATCATTCAACTCCTCGCAATATTGGGGCAGTCCCAGTGTACCCACCGTCGTTCGGTGGAGACTCCTTGGACGCCAGTATACCCATAATCAAAAGGCTGCGCATATTCTGCGCAGCCTGAAGGATGGAACCTCTGGTGTGTTTACTTCTTGGTGCCAGAGAATTCCGGGTAGGCTTCCATACCGCACTCGGCGAGATCGACGCCTTCGTACTCTTCCTCTTCGCTGACACGGATGCCCATGACAGCCTTAAGGATCAGCCATACCACCAGGCTGGCAATGAAAACCCAGCCGAAGATGGATACGATACCCAGCAGCTGAGCACCGAAGGTTGCATCAGCATTGCTCAGCGGCACTGCCAGCAGACCCCAGATACCGACCACACCGTGCACGGAGATGGCACCGACCGGATCATCCAGACGCAGTTTGTCCAGAGTGACGATGGCGATGACAACCAGAGCACCACCGATGGCACCGATCAGGGTAGAGGCCAGCGCGCTTGGCGACAGCGGGTCAGCAGTGATGGCAACCAGGCCAGCCAGTGCACCGTTCAGTGCCATGGTCAGGTCAGCCTTGCGGAACCACAGGCGAGCTACGATCAGCGCCGCGATGACACCACCGGCAGCGGCTGCGTTGGTGTTAACGAAGACTTCCGCAACTGCGTTGGCTTCACCAACGTCAGACAGTTTCAGCTCGGAACCACCGTTGAAGCCGAACCAGCCCATCCACAGGATGAAGGTACCCAGGGTTGCCAGCGGCATGTTACAGCCCGGAATCGCGTTGATTTCGCCATTCTTGCCGTATTTGCCTTTACGTGCACCCAGAACCAGGACACCGGCCAGAGCAGCAGACGCACCCGCCATGTGTACGATGCCGGAACCGGCGAAGTCAGAGAAGCCGGCTTCGCTCAGGAAACCGCCGCCCCAGGTCCAGTAGCCGGACGTCGGGTAGATGAAACCGGTCATGACAACAGCGAATGCCAGGAAGGCCCACAGCTTCATGCGCTCGGCAACTGCACCGGATACGATGGACATGGCAGTTGCCACGAACACGACCTGGAAGAAGAAGTCTGAGCGAGAAGAGTAGTAAGGCGCGTCATCGCCACCGGCCAGAACCGCGTCGACGGAGTTTTCACCACCGATCAGAGCGCCCAGGCTCGGCATAACGCCGCCGGCATCAGAGCTGTACATGATGTAGTAGCCACACAGCAGGTACATGGTACAGGCGATGGCGTAAAGTGCGATGTTCTTGGTCAGGATCTCGGTGGTGTTCTTGGCACGCACCAGACCTGCTTCGAGCATGGCGAAACCGGCCGCCATCCACATTACCAGTGCACCACACACCAGGAAGTAGAAGGTATCGACCGCATATTTCAGCTGGGTCACATCCCCGGCTGTCGAGTTGAGCAGTTCTTCCATTGTCTTATCCTCCAGAGATAAACGGAAACGCGGAAACAGGCCTGATTACAGGGCGTCGTGACCGGACTCACCGGTACGAATGCGCACAACCTGCTCCAGCGGTGTAACAAAAATCTTGCCGTCACCGATCTTGCCGGTGTGCGACGCCTTGCTGATCGCCTCCAGTACCTGGTCGACGATGTCATCGGCTACGGCCGCATCGATGCGAACCTTGGGCAGAAAGTCGACGATGTACTCGGCACCACGGTAGAGCTCGGTATGGCCCTTCTGGCGGCCGAAGCCTTTTACTTCAGTAACGGTAATACCCTGAACGCCGATGTCCGACAGGGCCTCACGTACATCATCCAGCTTGAATGGTTTGATGATCGCTGAGATCAGTTTCATCGTTGTGTCCTCTAGGCTAGCGTTGGTCCGAGCACCCCGTTTGCCGGATGCTGGCGCGTTGTAATTCCCTATAAGCGAAGCACGTGCCAACTTGTGATTTTTCTTTCTAAACAGTGAGTTAATGACTATTAGAGGGAGATAGGGGCAGTTTTGATGCGCGGCGGGGCATGTTTTGGTGCACCGTTATGGTGCGTGAACCCATTTGGTGCACAGGTCTGGTCTGACCTGAGCACCAAACTGGTTTATAGTGGAGCCTGATACGAGTCAGATGCGGAGACCCCGATGATCCACCAGAAACTGATCGACAGCCTGTCCGGCCAATTCGGCCAGCTGCTCAGCAACCGTCCTGATATTCCCGGTCAGCAGGAGCTGCAGGACCAGATGCGCACCATGCTGCAGGGCACCTTTGCCCGCCTGGACCTGGTGACACGTGAAGAATTTGATGCCCAGCAGGCTGTGCTTCTGCGCACCCGCGAGCGTCTGGAACAGTTGGAAGCACGCCTGCAGGCACTGGAAACGGATTCCGCACCTGCTGCCGAGGATAACGACAGCACGCCCTCTTAACAGGCACTCGATTTACACTTCGACACAAGGAAAGTGTCATGTCACTTGCAGTCATTCAGACCCGAGCCCAGCTCGGGATTGCCGCGCCTCCGGTGACGGTAGAGGTCCACCTGTCAGGTGGCCTGCCCTCCATGTCCATTGTCGGTTTACCCGAAACCGGCGTGAAAGAAAGCCGCGAACGGGTACGCAGTGCCCTGATTACCGCCGGCTTCGAGTTCCCTCAGCGGCGTATCACTATCAATCTGGCACCGGCAGACCTGCCCAAGGAAGGAGGGCGCTATGATCTGGCCATTGCCATCGGCATCCTGTCAGCTTCGGGGCAGTTGAAAGGCTGGAAAGCCACACCTGCGCTGGAAATGCTGGGGGAGTTGTCCCTGTCGGGCGAGATCCGCTCTGTACGCGGCGTACTGCCGGCATCCGTTGCCGCCGGGCAGTTGCAGCGTGCTCTGGTGGTGCCCCGTGACAATGCCGAAGAAGCACTGATGGCCGGGGATACCGAGGTGCTGGCGGTGTCGCACCTGATTGAGCTGGTTGAGCACCTGATACGCCGACAACCCCTGCAGCCGGCGGTGGCCGAGGAGGTCGCTGCCGAAGCGGGTGCCATGCCGGATCTGACCGAGGTGAAAGGGCAGTTTCAGGCACGGCGAGCACTGGAAGTGGCGGCTGCCGGTGGACATAACCTGCTGTTTTCCGGACCGCCGGGCAGCGGTAAAAGCATGCTGGCGGCACGTTTGCCGGGCTTGCTGCCTGAGCTGCAAAGCCGGGAACGGTTGGAGGTGGCCGCGATTGCCTCCGTATCCGGCTATGACGTGACCCCGGCCTGTGCCGGTATCCGCCCCTTCCGTTCGCCGCACCATACTGCTTCGGCGGTGGCACTGGTGGGTGGTGGCAGTCACCCCCGGCCCGGTGAAATTTCGCTGGCGCATCAGGGTGTGCTCTTCCTTGATGAACTGCCGGAATTTCCGCGTCGGGTACTGGAAGTACTGCGCGAACCCATGGAAACCGGCGAGATTCTGATCTCCCGAGCGGCCCGGCAAACCCGCTTTCCCGCTCGATTTCAGCTGGTGGCTGCCATGAACCCCTGCCCCTGTGGCTACCATGGTGATGGTACCGATCGTTGTTACTGTACGCCGGATCAGATTCGGCGCTACCAGCAGAAAATCTCCGGTCCGTTGCTGGACCGTATCGATCTGCAGCTGCATGTGCCGGCACTCCCGCCGGATGCGTTGCTGGCGCCGGCCAAACCGGGTGAAAGCAGTGCCCACGTGAGGGCGCGGGTGAGGCAGGCGCATGAGGTGCAGTTGACGCGCCAGGGCACCATGAATCGGGAGCTGGGTGGCACTGAACTGGAGCAGGTATGCGGTCTGGACGATGCCGGGCGTGTGTTACTGACACAGGTGATGCAGCGCTATCAGCTGTCGGCGCGAACCTGTCATCGTATTCTCAAGGTTGCCCGCACTCTGGCGGATCTGGCGGGTCAGCCTCGGGTAGAAGAACCCCAGCTGCTGGAAGCGCTGGCGTTCAGAGGCTGCTCTGCTTCTGGCGACGGCTGACCAGGGTCAGGAACTGGTCCAGCGGCACCGGGCGACTGAAGAAGAAGCCCTGTACCTGATCACAGTCGTGACGGATCAGGAATTCCAGCTGGGCACGGGTTTCCACGCCTTCGGCGATTACCTGTTTGTTGAGATTGTGGGCCAGGTTGATGATGGCGCGCACGATCTCCTCGTCATCCGGATTGCCGGGAATACCATCAACGAAAGACTTGTCGATTTTGAGTGTGGTGATCGGCAGTTTCTGCAGCAGGCTGAAGGAGGAGTAGCCGGTGCCGAAGTCATCCAGCGAGAATTCCACGCCGCGGCGGCTCAACTGCTCGATGGTGTTGCGTACGTGCTCCTCGTCGTTGCACAGCGCGGTTTCGGTCAGTTCGAACTCCATCGCCTGGCTGGACATGTTGTGCTCGTCGAGCAGGCGCTCAATGGTGCTGGCCAGATAGGTATCCTGAAACTGGCGGAACGACAGGTTGATGCCGATGCGGCCTTCCATGCCGGCTTCCTGAATGGCCGGCAGGGCGCGGCCCGCTTCCTGGATGATCCAGTAGCCCATGGGCACAATCAAACCTGAGGCTTCACATTGTGGAATGAAGGTGTCGGGTGATTGCAGGCCTTTTTCCGGGTGCCGCCAGCGAATAAGAGCCTCGGCACCGCAGATCTCACCCTGGCGCAAGTCGATGCGCGGCTGGTAGAACAGCTCGAATTCCTCTTTCTGCAGGGCACGCCAAAGCTCGGGGTCATAGCCACTGAGTACCTGGTCGGTCAGTGGAGCCGGTTCCGCCTTGACCGTGGTACGGAAGTGCAGGCTGCAGTAGCGGATAATGCGGCGCACCGTGTCCGGGTTGCTGCCACACAATTGCAGATAATCGTTGAGCGGGTTGTCGAGCAATTCTTCCCAGGCGTCCAGATCCGGCGTGTCTTTAAACAGGAGTACGGCGGGCAAGGGCGACTGATGTGTTCTCAGCTGTTCCAGATCGGTTTTGGTTTGTTCTGGATCAGAGACATCAAGAAGGAGGATTGGCTGGTGTAGGTGCTGCAGAATGGAGACGGTTGATTCAATGGAGTCGAAGCAGTGTAGCTGGCCTTGCCACCAGGGATACAACCAGTCCTGCCAGCAGGCCTCAAGCGAGGGCGAGGAGCTGACGAGTACTAGCGTGGGTGTCGAAACACCCGATCGAGACTGTGCGCATTCTGCCTGCATGGTACTTCCTCCCCTCGGGCGAATGGATGCTCAGGGAACTGAATTTCATCAGGGGGCCATGTCATAATAGGCGACAACAATGGATCGCCGAGCGAGATTAGCACGCTTTGAGGGCGTACTGAACCTGGCGGTAGGTGCGTAAACGATCCATGTTTCTTCACACGCAGTATCAGGCTATCGGCAGTCTTAGCGCCGGGTTTAGCAATTTCGAGGTGCCATGAGCAAATTAAATCCACGTCAGCGGGAAGCGGTGCATTACATCGGTGGGCCGTTGCTGGTACTGGCCGGGGCCGGTTCCGGCAAGACCAGTGTGATCACGCGCAAGATCGCCTGGATGGTTCAGGAGGCTGGCTTTGAGGCGCGCCGCATTGCTGCCGTGACCTTCACTAACAAGGCCGCACGCGAGATGAAAGAGCGTGTCGGCCAGCTGCTGCAGGGCAAGGAAGGGCGCGGGCTGACCGTATCCACCTTCCATAACCTGGGGCTGTCGATCATCCGTCGCGAGCGCAAGTATCTGGGCCTGAAGTCCGGTTTCTCCCTGTTTGACGATCAGGACAGCAAGGCCCTGCTGCGCGACCTGCTGCTGCAGAATGACGAAGACACGGATCTGCTAAACGATATCCAGCATCGTATCTCCAACTGGAAGAACGATATGCTGACCCCGGATGACGTGCTGGCGCAGGCTCAGGGGCCGGACGATATTCTCACTGGCCGCGCCTATGAAGCCTACGAACGTCACCTGCGGGCGTATAACGCTGTCGATTTTGACGACCTGATTCTGTTGCCGGTGCAGTTGTTCAACGATCACCCGGATGTACTGGAGCGCTGGCAGCGGCGTATCCAGTACCTGCTGGTGGACGAGTATCAGGACACCAACCTGTCGCAGTACCGCCTGGTGAGACAGTTGGTGGGCCACCGTGGCGGCCTCACCGTGGTGGGGGATGATGACCAGTCGATCTATGCTTGGCGCGGCGCGCGGCCGGAGAACCTGGCCCAGCTGCAGGTAGACTTTCCCAGCCTCAAGGTGGTCAAGCTGGAGCAGAACTACCGCTCGACCAGCCGCATTCTGAAGGCGGCCAATACCCTGATTGCCAACAACCCCCATGTGTTCGAGAAGACGCTCTGGAGCGACATGGGCTACGGTGAACCCATCCGGGTACTGCACACCCGTAACGACGATGCCGAAGCTGAGCGGATCGCCACCGAGATTCTGGACCGTCATCTGCGTCAGCGCATCGGGTTCAAGGATTTTGCCATCCTCTACCGTGGCAACCACCAGTCGCGGCTGATCGAAATGAAGCTGCAGAACTATCAGATCCCCTACAAGCTCAACGGCGGCACTTCGTTTTTTGCCCGAGCCGAGATCAAGGATCTGATGAGCTATCTCAAGGTGCTGATCAACCGTGATGACGACAACGCTTTCCTGCGCATCATCAATCTGCCGCGTCGCGAAATCGGTCCCAATACGCTGCACAAGCTGGGTGAGTATGCCTCGGCGCGTGAGATCAGCCTGTTTGAAGCCTGTGGCGAGCTGGGGCTGGAGCAACAGCTGCAGCCGCAGGCCGTGGAACGCCTGCGTCGCTTCTGTGACATGATCGACCGGCTGTTTAATCGCTGCCGTGAGGACGACCCGATTGCAGCGATTCACGACCTGATCGAGGAGATTGATTACGCCGGCTGGATTCGCCAGAACGCCTCCAGTGATGTGGTGGCCGAGAAGCGCATGCAGAATGTCTATTTCCTCATCGAGTCGCTGGGCAAAACGCTGGAGCGACTGCAGGAAGATGATGAAAACGCCGGTATCGAAGAAGCGATCGCCCGGCTGGTACTGCTCGACATGCTGAATCAGCAGGATGAAGACGATGATACCGACAAGGTACAGTTGATGACGCTGCATGCCTCCAAGGGCCTGGAGTTCCCGCATGTGTTTCTGCTGGGGATGGAGGAGGAATTGCTGCCGCACCGTAACAGTATCGAGATGGATACCATCGAAGAAGAGCGTCGCCTGGCCTATGTAGGCATCACCCGTGCACGGGAAACCCTGACCATGACGCTGGCCAAGCAGCGGCGGCAGTTTGGTGAATGGCAGGAGTGCATGCCCAGCCGTTTTCTCGATGAGCTGCCGGCTGACGATCTGGAGCACGAAGGGCGTGGTGATGATCGACCCGAGCAGAACCGCGCCCGGGGGCGTGCCACCCTGAACAGCCTCAAGGGGATGTTTGACGACCTCTGATATCTAAAGGCACCCGCAGGGTGAAACAGGTGCCCTGACCGGGTGTGCTTTGGATACTGATGCCGCCTTGCAGCACCTGGGTGACCCACTGATGCACCAGGTGCAGACCCAGCCCGGTATGGCCTTCGCTGCGGCCACTGGTGACGAAGGGATCAAACAGGGTGTCCAGCCGCTCCGCCTCGATACCCCGGCCGTTGTCCTCCACCTGAATCTCCAGTTCTGTGCCCTCCAGTAAGCGTCCTCTCAATTCGATCCTGCCTGGAATGTCAGTATCAAAGCCATGTTGCAGGGCGTTTTCGATCAGGTTTTGCAGCACCTGCGACAGTATCCCGGGATGGCTGAACAGCTGGCACTCCGGCAAGGTGATATCGAGCTTAACGGGACATTTTTTCAGTTGCGGGCGCAAACTGTTGGCCAGGTCGTCGGCGCAGGTTTGCAGGCTGAAATTGACCGGCTCGTCCAGACTGCGGTCAACGGCCAGGCGTTTGAAGCTGCGCACCAGATCCGCCGTACGCTGGAGATTGTGATGGGCCAGCTGCAACCCCTCCTCGGCATGTTTCAGGTAATCCTGCATTTCACCCTGGGTGAGTTGCCCCTGCGCGATGGAGTCTTCCAGTTGATGCAGGGATTCTTCCATGGAGGTGACGGTCACCAGGGTGCCGCCTGTCGGGGTATTCAGCTCATGGGCCACGCCGGCGACCATCATCCCCAGGGATGACAGCTTGCGCGTTTCCACCAGTTCGTCCTGAAGTCGCTGCTGGCGCTCCAGTGATTCGCTGAGTTGCCGGTTGGTCTGGCGCAGCTCTTCCTGTTCCCCTTTCAATTCCTGCAGCAGGATCAGTCTGCTCTCTTCCCCGCGGGCTACACGCCATAAAAATGCACCGCCAATCAGCAGAACCAGAGCACTGATTGCCAGGGTCGGCATAAGGATCTGATAGCGTATACCAGCCAGCTGGTTGGCATTACCGGACAGGATCAGGTGCCACTGACGATCCTCGGACTGCAGTGGTTCAATGCGGCTATGGCTCCAGATACGGTTTTCCGACAACACGCCCCTGCGACTGGCCTGCTGTTGCACCTGCTGCCATATACGAGGGGCTTTGTGAGCCAGTGTAAGCCTGTCCTGGCCGAGAACGTGCCCCCACTCCCGGGTGGGGTCAGGGTGAAGTAACCAGTAGCCATCCTGATTCACCAGTTCCAGCCGTTGGTTTTCTGTTTGCAGAGCACGCAACTCGTTGAACAGACCGGACAGGGAAAAGTTGATTACCAGTACCCCTGAGTGCAGGCCGGATGCCCGCGAAGTGCGCATGGCGGTGCGCAGGGTCGGCTCGAGAGGCATGGCCAGCACACCATGCTCGATGTTGAGATCCAGTGGTGAGAAATACAACTCTCCGGGTGCCAGCTTGAGCGCATCTCGGAAATAGTAGCGGCTGGATTTGTTCTGCAACTCTGGTTCAGGTGTACGCTGGGCACCGTTTGGCGTCAGGTTAACCCTGACCTGCTCCTGCCCGTACTGGTCCAGCCAGCGCACTTGTGAAATCAAGCCTGAGGTATCGCTGAAGCGGGTAAAGTGCCGGGCCAGCAGGCGTTTGTTGGGCGGTCGATCTCCGGCCAGGGCCTCTTCCAGCGCGATACTGCTACGCAGCATACGGGTGAGCTGGCCCAGGTACCCCAGTTCGCGGTGAATACGACTACTGAGGCGATCAATCAGGGCCGTTTGCG
The DNA here is from genome assembly GCF_059179545.1 of Marinobacterium sp. NO-S09. Lineage (NCBI taxonomy): Bacteria > Pseudomonadati > Pseudomonadota > Gammaproteobacteria > Oceanospirillales > Oceanospirillaceae > Marinobacterium > Marinobacterium sp. NO-S09. The sequence continues at coordinate 451,540 of NZ_CP168954.1, forward strand.
CACTGATGGCGGGCTGTAATTTGAGGGCATAGAGCTCGGTATAGGCAAGCCAGGCCGAGGTGGTTGTGATCAGCACCAACGGCAGGAACAGCACCAGCCAGATAAGAAAACGCCTGCGCAGCTGTCGTTTCATAGGAGGCTGTCAGTTCTGCTGAAACAGGCTGGTGCGATGGTGTTCTTGTGCCCACTGCAATGCCTCTGCAACCGGCATGGGGCGGGCAAACAGATAACCCTGACCCAGCTGGCAACCCCTGGCCTGCAGCAGCTGTAGTTGTTGCCGGGTCTCGATTCCCTCGGCGACCACGTCAAAGCCGAAACGCTCACTCAGGCGCAGAATCATCTCGACCACGTGCGTGGCTTCTTCCGATTCGCCCAGACGCCTGACGAAGGTCTGGTCAATTTTCAGCGTGCTGGCGGGCAGGTCAGTGATGTGTGCCAGTGACGAATAACCGGTACCGAAGTCATCAATACTGATGCCAATGCCCAGCTGGCGCAAAAGCTCCAGCTGTTCTGCCGTCTGTTCATATTCTTCCATCACCTGGGTTTCGGTGATCTCCATATCCAGAAGGTGGTGTTCAATCCCGGATTGCTCAATTCGAGCCAGCAGGACCTCCATATAGCTGGTATTCAAAAGGTCCAGTGTCGAGGTGTTGAAAGCAACGGGTAAGGGGGTGTTCTGGGCAATCAGCTGTTGAATCACGTCCAGTGTCATGTCGAGTACCTGAAGGTCCAGTTCGGTAATCAGGCCGGCGGTTTCGGCCAAAGGCACAAACACCCCCGGTGATACACTTGCGCCGTCGTCGGTGGTCCAGCGTGCCAGCGCTTCAAAACCTTTCAACTGCCCGCTTTTGAGGCAAATTTTGGGCTGCAGGGCCAGACTGAAGGCATGGTTTTCCAGTGCCGATCTGAGTTTGTCGAGCAGGGTCTGGCGTTCCCGCACGGACTGTTCCTGGCCCGGGTTATAGAAGGCAAAACGTTTGCCATCCCGTGCGGCTGACTCGACTGACAGCTCGCCCAGGCGCAGCAGCTGCTCGGGAGGACACCCCGGGCAGTCGCTCAGTTTCACCAGGGCAGCGATATGTTGAATACGGTGTGTTGCACCCTCAAGAATGAGGGGGGCCTGCAATGCTTCAGGCAGGTCGGAGGTAAAGCTGTCGATGGGGGCGAGCAGGGCAAAATCGTATCGATCCAGTCGGGCGATAAGCGTGGGATGCGTCGACAGGGCGCGAAGTCGTTCGATCAGTGCGTTCAGCACCTTGTCACAGAAAGCTTCACCAAATACCAGAGCGGCTTCATTCAGTTCGTGCAGTTTCACAGTCAGCAGTTGATGTTGCCCTGCTTCGGTCTGACTCAGATCCCGAATCACCCGTTTCAGGTAGTTGCGGTTGGGGATATCCAGCAAGGGATCCTGGTAGGCGAGCCGGTTCAGCCGTTTGTACAGCGACAGGTTACGGAAGCCGCTGTCGATGTTCTCGCAGAACACTTCCAGCAGGTTGATCTCGGACTGTTCCAGTTGGCGCCCTGTTTTGATCAGCACCAGGTAATGGCTGTCGTTCAGGTCAGATTGAGTGAAGTTGAGCAAGGTGTGGGTAGGGGCAAAAATATGCTGATCCGTCTCCAGGGCCTGTGTCAGAGAGCGGCGCATATCCGCATCTTTGAGGCGGTGCAGAGTGTAGTTGCTCAGGTAGCCAAAGCTGCCGGTGGCCGCAACAATACGGGAGCTTTCCGGGTCGCCGCCGGTCGGGTGCAGGGCACAGACAATGCCGCCTTCTTCCACATCCAAAAGCATGCTCAGATGCATCAACACGGCTTGTGTGTATTGATGCAGTTCGCGCTGGCGGCTGAGCGACTGCGAGGCTTCAACCAGAATTTGCAGGCCCTGGCGCGCCTTCTCCAGCTGGCGCGCGCGCTCCCAGGTACGAATATTGCCGTTGATAATGGAAACCAGATGGTCGTGGTCCAGTTCGGATTTGCACCAGTAGTCATCAATATCGAGATGGCTCATGACATCGGTGCGGGGGGACATGCCGGGCTGGCCGGTCAACAGAACGATACGCACTAGGTGATTGCCGATGGTCTCGCGAATGGTGCCCACCAGCTTCAGGCCGGCATCATCGTCTTCCATTACCACATCCAGCAGAATAACGCTGATATCAGGGTGGTCAGGCAGGATGCGGGCGGCCTCCATGGCTGACCGCGCCTTTAATACTTCAACCGGCCGCTGCTCGACTCTCAGTGTCGCCAGAGCGTGGCACAGGGACGACTGGTAGCCGCTATCATCCTCTACGCTGAGGACCTTCCAGGGCCGCGCCGAATGTTCGGGTGGAGGCTGGCTGCTGGCCTTGAACTGAAACAGTTGGTTCCTTGGCATCGGGGGTACCTTGTTTTCCAGTAATGTCTATTGTTGATGGCTACCTGTGCTTCTTTTTTCTCGTCGCTATTTATAGACAGTGTTTGCCCCTTTTGCACGCTGTGCAATAAACGGGTGCAAAAAATGCGCGATTTTGGTGCGCCTCTAGCTTGGTACCTGGGGGTGACCGAGTGCCCAGGCAAGTGCCTTCTCGGGTGGCATGGGGCGGGCAAACAGGTAGCCCTGGCCCAGCTGGCAGCCTCGGCTGGCGAGGTATTGACGCTGGCTTTCGGTTTCGATGCCTTCGGCAACAACCTGGAAGCCGAAAAAGGCGCTCATGCGCAGGATCATATCGACCAGGTGTTGTGCTTTGGGCGAAGTTTCCATGCGGGCAATGAAGGTGCGATCAATTTTGAGCACTGAAGCCGCCAGGTCAGTGATATGGGCAAGCGATGAGTAGCCGGTGCCGAAGTCATCAATACTGACGCCCATGCCGGCATCCAGCAGCTGACGCATCTGCTTTGAAATCACCTCGTATTCGGCCATGGCCTGGGTTTCAGTGACTTCCAGTTCCAGCCGGTTGAAAGGCACACCGGATGCCCTGATTAGCGCCAGCATCTCGTCGAAATAACCGGGTCTTAGCAGATCAATGGAGCAGGTGTTGAAGGCGATGGGGAGATCGATGCCTTGCTGTCGCAGCTGCCGGCTGGCGTCCAGTGTTTTCGCCAACACGCTCAAATCCAGCTCGCTGATTAAACCGGCTGATTCGGCGACCGGAATGAACTGGTCGGGGGGAATATAAGAGCCATCAGCCTGTTGCCAGCGTACCAGTGCTTCAAAGCCGGCCAGGTGCCCGGTCGCCAGGGTGATTTTGGGCTGCAGGGCAATGCTGAGTTGATCGTGTTTGAGGGCCTGGCGCAGATTCAGCAGCAGTTGGTAGCGTTCGCGCATCTGCTGTTCCTGCATGCCATCGTACATCAGCAGGTGTTCTCGTGCGTGCCGGCGGGTATCCAGTGACAGCTCAGCCAAGCGAAGAATCTGCTCCGGGGTATGGTCTTCACAGACGGATAGCGGCAGCTGCAGTGCCCGTGCCGGAATCAGGTGCTCGCTGTCATCAATGAGGACCGGTGCGTCCAACAGTTGGTCCAGTGCTTCAGTGGACGGTGCTGACTGGCTGGGCAGCAACAAGGCAAAGCTGTTGCGATCTATGCGTGCCAGCAGCTGAAGTACCTTGAGCTCGGTCGCCAGTCGGTCGGCCATGCTGCGCAAAACGCTGTCGCTGAACAGTTCGCCAAAATTGAGCGTAGCTTCATTAAGTTCGTTCAGCTTGATAACAATAAGCGTATGTTCGCTGCGTGCCTGTGCGGGCAGTTCCCGCAGTGCCTGCTTGAGTGCGTTTCGGTTGGCCATTCCTAGCTGAGGGTCCTGATAGGCCAAGTGGCTCAGCTGGTCATAGAGCGAGAGATTGGTGAGTCCGGTGCCGATGTTTTCACAGAAAACATCCAACAGGTTCTGCTCGGCTGCCGAGAGCGGCTGCTGCGTTTTCAGCACGGCCAGGTTGCAGCCGGATTGTGTGTCAGCCTGGCTGAACAACAGAACGGTGAGGGCGCCCTGTTGCTGATGACGGCCCTGAAAGCATGCCTGGCGTATCAGGTCTGCCAGCATCTGTTCTGACTGTATATAAGGCTGGAGTGAGACAGGCTCCTGAGCCGAATAGCAGCCCCTGCTGGCCAGGATTTCCATGTCCTCCGGCAGGCTGGTGCCTGAGAGACTGTGGCTGTGGCAGATCAGACCGCCATCCAGGTTGGGCAGCAGCAGCTCCAGTTGATCCAGCAGCGCATTCAGGTAAGGCTTAAGGCTGCGAAACTGGCTCAGTGTCTGTGAGGCCGTCACGATCTGCTGTAATCCTCTGCGCGCATGCTCCAATTGAGAAGTACGCTCCCAGGTGCGCAGATTGCCGGTGATAACAGACGTCAGATGCTCGTGGGTCAGGTCGGATTTGCACCAGTAATCGTCGATATCATACTGCTTGAGTACGTCAGGGCGGGGCGCCATGCCGGGCTGACCGGTAAGCAGTACGATACGTACCTGGCTGTTGCGGATGACATTGCGGATGGTATTCACGAGACGCAGGCCGGCATCGTCCTGCTCCATGACCACATCGAGCAGGACAATGCTGATATCGGTGTACTCAGGCAGCAGGCGTGCCGCTTCAAGTGCTGAGCGCGCTTTTAATACCTGGAGCGAGCGCCCATCAACCTGGATCAGCGACAGGGCATGAACCAGTGAAGCCTGGTAGCCGGCGTCATCCTCGACACTCAATACCTTCCAGGGCGGTACGGCTGCAGTGGGGGCCTGCTCCGGCTGGAATACAAATGGCTCTCGAGCCGACATGCGCATCATCCTGTGTTGGGTTGCATGCTTGTACTTCATATCCGGTTGCTATCAGCTTGGTTCAGCCCCCTGCCTTTGTAAACCCCGATAAATTCTTAAAAAGACGGTCCTAGCCGTACACCAGTTCCGGCAGCCAGGTGGCCAAGCCGGTCTGCCAGGCCAGCAGTCCCAGTACCAGCAGCTGGATCAGGATGAACGGCACTACGCCCTTGTAGATCTGCGTGGTCGACACATGCGCCGGTGCCACACCGCGCAAATAGAAGAGCGCAAAGCCGAATGGCGGCGTGAGGAACGAGGTCTGCAGGTTGATCGCCAGCATGACACCGAGCCAGACCGGGTCCAGCCCCATGCTGAGCAGAATGGGCGCGACAATCGGCACCACCACGAAGGTGATCTCGATGAAGTCGAGGAAGAAGCCCAGCAGGAATACGATCAGCATGACGATGGCCATGGCTCCAACCACGCCTCCTGGCAGGTCGTGCAGGAAGTCGCGCACCAGGTCGTCACCGCCGTAACCGCGGAACACCAGCGAGAAGATGGAGGCACCCACAAGGATGATGAATACCATGGAGCTGACCTGGGTGGTCGAACGCATCACCTCGTTCAGTGTTTTCAGGTTAAAGGCGCGACGCATCACGGCCAGACCAATGGCACCCACTGCGCCGACAGAGGCGGCTTCGGTGGGGGTGGCAAAGCCGCCCAGAATGGAGCCCAGTACCAGACCGATCAGTACCACTGGCGGAACCAGTGCCTTGAGGGCTCGCAGCCACAGGTTGGTGATCTGGTTCAGTTCCTCTTCGGGAATGGCCGGCACTGCCTGAGGACGGGTGATGGCGACAAACACCATGTAGGCGATGTAGGCCGCGACCAGCAGCAGACCCGGAATCAGCGCGCCGAGGAAGAGGTCACCCACGGTGACGGTTTCCGGCGAGAAAATGCCCTGGTCGATCTGTGATTGCTGATAGGCGTTGGAGATAACATCACCCAGCAGCACCAGCACGATGGAGGGCGGAATGATCTGGCCCAGCGTACCCGAAGCACAGATGGTGCCGGTGGCGACCGCCGGGTCATAGCCGCGCTTGAGCATGGTGGGCAGCGACAGCAGGCCCATGGTAACCACGGTCGCACCGACGATACCGGTACTGGCCGCCAGCAGCATGCCGACCAGCGTTACCGAGATGCCCAGACCACCGCGCATGGAGCCGAACAGGGCGGCCATGGTGTCCAGCAGTTCTTCGGCGATGCGAGATTTCTCCAGCATCACGCCCATGAATACGAACAGGGGTACGGCAATCAGCGTCTCGTTGTTCATCACGCTGAAAATACGGTTGGGCACCGCTTCCAGGAACACACTGTCGAAATGCCCGGTCATGGCACCGATAGCGGCAAACAGCAGGCCGGTACCGGCCAGCGAAAAGGCGACGGAGTAACCCATCAACAGGACAACTACCGCACCGACAAAGAGCAGCAGGGGCAAAAACTCAATCACAGGGCGTGCTCCTCTTCGGCAGGCGGCAGGTGGCTTTTACCCGCGAGGACCATCAGGCTGCGCAGCAGCTCGGCAATGGCCTGCAGGATCATCATGGCCGGCATGGCCAGCAGGGCTGTCTTGAGGATATAGCGGTAGGCCAGGCCTCCGGCTTCCTGAGAGCCTTCCTTCAATTCCCAGGAAGTCGCAACATACTCCCAGGAGATCCAGAACAGGAAGATGCACACCGGTAGCAGCAGGAAGAGGGTGCCGAAGAGGTTAATCCAGGCTTTGCCCTTTTCGCTCAGTGGGCGGTAGATAATATCGACGCGGACATGGCCATCGTGTTTGAGGGTGTAGGCGGCACCCAGCAGGAATACGAAGCTGTGCATGTAGACAACTGATTCCTGCAGCGCGATATTGCCCTGCTCAAATACATAGCGCATAACCACGACAACAAAGGTCGCAATGACCATGAGTAAGGTCAGCCAGGCGATCAGGCGGCCGGTCCATTCGCTGAATCCGTCCAGAAACCGAATCAGGCCCGTCACGGGATGGGGTTGACTCATTGTTCTTCTCGTTATCGAAATGAATAATCGCGCCTGAGTATATCAGGTATAACTCAGGGGTCAGCAGCCAGGCCCCTACTGCTTGCGGCGTCAAAGCCGTACAATGCACATACAGACACCAAGTGGAGATTTCCCATGACCGAACTGCTGAACCTGGAGCCCGAACTGGAGACGTTTGAGCCCTGGCAGCTGACCGCTTTCTCGGCGGCACTGACCGAGCGCATGTACCCCAACTTCGCACTCTTTTCGCGTTTGGTGGAGTTCGGTGATGCCGCCAAGCTGCGTCAGGTGCTGGATGGTGTCTGGGACAGCCTGACCGGGCGTGCCGGCAAGATGAACTTCGAGGTGCAGCAGGAAGCCGTGGAAGCCAATATGCCGGACCTGGAAGAGTTCGACATGTACGGTGCTTGGCCGGCACTGGATGCCGTGGTGGCTCTTAACGCCACGCTGAGCTGCATTCTGGAGAAGGATCTGACGGCTGCAACCAGTATCGGTCAGCTCTCCCGCGAGTGTGTAGCCACCTTCCTGGAAGTCACCGAAGGTGATGACCAGCTGTCGGATGAGGAGCTGGTCAAACTGATCAATACCCATGACCTCATGCTGGCCGAAGATGACTTCCGCGAAGAAGTGATCGAGCGCCTGCGGGGCCAGAAAACACCCACGGCCGAGTTTGTCTCGTCACTGCGTGAACTGGCACGTAACGAGGGTGTCAGTAACATCGGTATCAGCGACGAAGACTGAACATGCTCAAACTGGGACTGATTTTACTGGTAGTACCGGCGGTACTGCTGATGGGCGGGTACATGTACGACCTGTCTCTGGCCGATGCCTGTCTGGATCAGGGCGGCTCCTGGAATTATGAGCTGGCCGAATGCGATGCCGCGGGTGCCAGCCATCCCTTTGTACCCTTTATGGTGCGTCACCCCCTGTGGGTGAACGGCGGCATGCTGCTGTCGGTGGTGGGGCTGTTCATGTGTATCGCCGGCCTTTACCGTCGCCGTTAAAACGGAGTTTTCAATGCTGAAAAAAATTATTCTGGCGCTGGTGCTGATTCCAACGCTGGTGGGTGTGTTTTTGTGGCAGGTGCAGCCGGCCTGGTGGGTGGAAGTCAAGGCGGAATGGCTGGCTGACTTTAACGCCGAACGGGAAGAGCTGGCGGCGACCTGGCGCAATGATGGCCTGGACTTTGGGCGTGAGAATGCTCAGGCGGCCTGTCTGGACAAGGCGCTGAATGACTTTGATGGCTGCACCGGCTTCCAGTGCACCGTCAACCATGGGCGTTTCCTCAATGCCTGCCTGGAAACGGCAGCCGTGACCGAGAACTTTTGCGAGGGTGTGCCCGCATTTCGGGAAGAGCCCACCGAAGATGACAAGAGCTGGGCCAAGTATGCCTGCTGGGATCGAAACATTCGGGGTGAAGGCTGCCGTTTGTTGATGCGTCAGCAGCAGCTGTTCTGCTCGGATGGCAAAGCGGCCGACGCCAGCGACGCGGCCGCACCCGCATCAGCGGACGGATAACACCAGTTTGCCGCGGATGTGGCCCTGGGCACTGAGGCGGTGTGCCTCGGCGGCCTGATCCAGTGGCAGGCTGTCCGTGATGTTCAACATGACCTTGCCGCTGGATGCCAGCATAGCCAGCTCATGCAGCTGTGCGGCATCCGGGCGGGCCCGAATACCACTGACTTTCAGTCCCTTGGCTTCGCCGGCTGCAATTACTTCTGCTGCCGTTACCGAGGGCAGTGTCACCATACGGCCATGAGGGTTCAGGCAGTCCAGTGCCTTGATTGCGGCTTCGCCCCCCACACCATCGATGATCAGATCGGCATCATGGATCAGATTTTCTACCTGCTGGCGGGTGTAATCAATGACATCGTCACAGCCCAGACTTTGCAGGAACGCCTTGTTGGTGCCGGATGCGGTGCCGATCAGGTGAGCGCCTTTCCACTTGGCCAGCTGCGCAGCCAGGTGTCCGACTCCGCCGGCCGCGGCCAGTACCAGAACGTTCTGGCCGGATTTCAGTTCGCCCGCTTCAAACAGTGCCTGCCAGGCGGTCAGGCCTGCCAGGCCAAGGCCCGCCGCAGACACCGGGTCCAGCGCCGCCGGGCGCAGGCAGACCTGGTCAGCAGGTGCGATCAGGTATTCGGCATAGCAGCCGGCCGGCTGCGGGAACTTGATAAAGCCCAGCACTTCATCACCTGAGCGAAACTGCTCCACACCCTCTCCGAGGGCTTCCACGGTGCCGGCAAATTCCCAGCCGGGGCAGAAAGGCAGGGCGTCGATAAAACTGCTGGCGCCACCGCCGGAACAGGTTTTCCAGTCGATCGGATTGACCCCGGCGGCACGGTTGTGAATCAACACTTCACCCGGCCCCGGCGCTGGGCAGTCGATCTCCTCTAGGCGCAACTGCTCAGGGCCGCCAAAGTCATGGATGCGAATGGCTTTCATGTTAACCTCTCCGGTCTTGTTGGCCTGCCTGCGGGCAGGGCCGGTCATTCAGTTGTCATGCTGCAAGAGTAAATGGATCTGGCCTGACCTGGCAAACTTTCGTTGAGGAGGAAAAATGAAAGGAAACCCTGTACGTGGCGCCAGTTACTTGCTGCGCGGAGCGGCCATGTTACCCCAGCCCGGCCTGCGCCGTTTTGTGCTGGTGCCGCTGGTGGTGAACGTGTTGCTGTTTATCGGGGCCATCTGGTTGTTGGTGGACCAGTTTAGCGTACTGATCGATTATTGGCTCGGTTTTGTGCCGGATTGGCTGGACTTCCTGTACTGGCTTTTTTGGCCATTGTTCGCCCTGCTGGTGCTGGTCGGGGTCTATTATGGTTTCTCCATTGTGGCCAACCTGATCGCGGCGCCTTTTAACGGATTTCTCTCGGAAAAGGTCGAACGGCGCCTGCGCGGCGATCCCATCAACGATGAAGGCTGGATGGAAGTGCTGGCCATGATTCCCCGTTCACTGCAGCGAGAACTGCAGAAGCTGGCCTACTACCTGCCACGCTTTCTGCTGATTCTGGTCATCACCTTTATTCCGGTGGTCAACCTGATGGCCCCGCTGCTCTGGTTCCTGTTCGGGGCCTGGATGATGTCGATCCAGTACTGTGACTACCCGATGGATAACAACAAGGTGAGCTTCCCGCAGATGCGTCAGCTGATGAAAGCCAAGCGCGTTACCTCGGTAGGCTTTGGTGCGCTGGTGCAAGTGGGCATGCTGATACCGGTGCTCAACCTGTTCGTGATGCCGGCAGCGGTCATCGGCGCCACCCTGTACTGGGTTGAAGAATACGCCGGCGAGAGCCGAGAGCTCAGGGACGTGCGGAATTAATCCGCGTCCCTGACCGGTACGACCATGTCGGGCGGGAAGTGGCAGGTAAAGGTGCTGCCCTCGCCCGGTGTGCTGTCGATAGTCAGGTGGCCATCGTGGCGTACCAGAACATGCTTGACGATGGCCAGCCCCAGGCCGGTGCCCCCGCTGGCCGACGAGCGGCTCTCATCGATACGGTAGAAACGTTCGGTCAAGCGCGGGATATGCATCGGTTCTATGCCGATACCATCGTCGGTGACGGAAAAGTGCCCGCCTTCCGTATCGACCCACCAGCGCAAGGTGATGGTGCCGTTATCCGGTGTATAGCGCACCGCATTGAACACCAGATTGGAAAAAGCGCTCTGCAGCTCGTTTTCCTGCCCCAGCAAGTCGTAATTGGAATCAACTTCCACCACAAACGAGTGACCGCGGTCCATTGACAATGCCTGTGCATCATCGTGCATCTGGCGTATCAGTGATTGCACGAAGATCGGGTGTTCATCGCTGATGTGCTGGCTGGCTTCCAGTCGCGACAACAGCAGCAGATCAGTCACCAGGCTTTCCATGCGGCGTGCCTGCTGCTGCATCTGGTTCATGCCGCGCGCCAAGGGACGGGGCAGGTCCTGATCCAGAAAGGTCTCAAGGTAGCCACGAATCACCGTCAGCGGGGTGCGCAGTTCGTGAGAGGCATTGGCAACGAAGTCCTGACGGGTCTGCTCCAGGCGCACCAGACGGGTGATATCGCGGGCCACCAGCAGGCGGTCGCCTTCACCGAAGTGACTGATCTGGTATTGCAGACGGATATCGCCGTTGACCGGTGACGGCAGCTCCAGAGGTTCCTGATAGTGCCCCTTGCGGTAGTAACGGACAAAACGGGGGTCACGCAGCAGGTTCATCAGCGGTTTGCCACGGTCAGAGGCGGCGCGAAGACCCAGTAAACGGTCTGCGGAGCGGTTCCACCATTCCAGGTTGTTCTGGTTGTCGACGATGACAATGGCATCTGTCAGGGCGGCGGAGGACTGCTGGAAACGGGAGATAATGCCGCGCAGGTACTGTTCGCGGGAGCGGCCACGCTTCTGGGTGCGCGCCAGTTCGTCAAAGAGGTCGCCCCAGGCACCCTTGGCCTCCGGCGGCTCCGAGCCATCTTCGCGTTGTAACCACTCGCTAAGCTGGCTGAAACGTTGAGCGTGGTAAATGCTGCGCACCAACAGGCCCACGGCCAGGCCGGCCATGGGATAACCAAACAGAGCGCCCAGCGTCAGAGAAGCCAGCGCACACAGCAACAGGTTGATCAGCATTGCATGTCGAGATACATGCATAAGCGGGCTCCATCCGGTGGAAAATCAACGGTGCACAGGTATCAGGCGACCTGTGCCGAGAAACGGTAGCCGGTGCCACGGACCGTTTGTACCAGGTAGTCATGGCGGCTGCCCAGTGCCTTGCGCAGACGGCGGATATGCACGTCGACGGTGCGTTCTTCGACGTAGACATTACCGCCCCAGACCATGTCCAGCAACTGGCTGCGGGAATAGGCACGGTCCGGGTGGGTCATGAAGAACTGCAGCAGGCGGAATTCGGTCGGCCCTAGTTCCAACGGTGCTTCGTCAGCCGTGACTCGGTGTGACACCGGGTCCAGGGTCAGGCCATCAACGGTAACTGGTTCTTCAACACCCTTGGGTGTAGTGCGGCGCAGTACCGCCTTGAGGCGTGCAACCAGCTCACGTGGGGAAAAGGGTTTGGTGATGTAGTCATCGACACCCGTCTCCAGGCCCTGGATCTTGTTGTCTTCGTCGGTCTTGGCAGTCAGCATGATGATCGGGATATCCGCGGTCACCTCTTCCTTGCGCAGACGGCGGGCAAACTCGACACCACTGGTGCCGGGCATCATCCAGTCCAGCAGAACCATATCAGGCTTTTGGTCGATGATCTGGGCGTGCGCATCCTGAGCATTGTCGGCTTCGGAACATTCGTAACCGGCCATTTCCAGGGCCACGGCAATCATTTCGCGGATCGGCGCTTCGTCGTCGACGATCAGTACGCGTTTTGATGCAGACATCGTTTCTGCCTCATTTACAGAAGTTATCGGAGGCTAGTATTACAAGACGTTTCGGTTACATTAATATGACAAATCCGGTTTTTGTCCAGTCACGCCTTTATAACAACGCGTAGTCTGCCGCCAGGCCCAACAGCACTGCCAGCTCGGCATAGTGGTTGTTGAGGAAGGCACGGAAGCAGGGCATGCGTTCGCGATGGCGAATCAGCCACTGCTGGAAGATGAAGAAGCCCAGCGCCACGACCAGCCCCAGGTGGAACCAGATCCCCAGTTGCTCGATGGCGCCTACCCACAGCAGTACGCCCAGCGCGGCCAGTTGCAGTAGCCCTACCATCAGCTTATCCAGACGCCCGAAGAGTACGGCAGTAGATTTCACCCCGATCTTGAGGTCGTCATCCCGGTCCACCATGGCGTACTGGGTGTCGTAGGCCACGGTCCAGAGCAGCTTGGCTGCGTACAACAGCCAGGCGGTCAACGGCAGCTGTTCCTGTACGGCGGTAAAGGCCATGGGAATGGCCCAGCCAAAGGCGGCCCCCAGCACCACCTGCGGCAGGTGGGTATAGCGCTTCATGAACGGATAGACGAACGCCAGTGCCAGCCCGCCAAAGGACATCAGGATGGTCATCGTATTGGTAAACAGAACCAGTACAAAGGACGCCAGCATCAGGCCGACAAACAGCCAGATTGCTTCACGCTCTGTCACCCGGCCCGAGGGCAGGGGGCGTTGGTGGGTGCGTTTGACGTGACCATCAATATGGCGGTCGGCAAAGTCGTTGATGACACAGCCGGCAGAACGGGTCAGGAACACGCCCAGACAGAAAATCAGCAGCAGGTGCAGGGGCGGCAGGCCTTCAGCAGCGATCCACAGCGCCCAGAGCGTGGGCCAGAGCAGCAGGTAGGTGCCGATCGGCTTGTCTGCCCGCATCAGGTGAACATAGGCCTGCAGGCGTGCTTTCAATGGACGTTCGGCTGACATCTCCACGGTGGAACTCCGGCTCACAAGATCAGAGCGGGTATTGTACGTGCTCCATGGCCGGTAGAAAAACCTCACACACCAGCAAGGGTTTGTTGTGCAGGCGGAACACCGAGCGCCGTGCCCAGTATTCCTGGCCGTGTTCATCACGCATGGGGGCCGAGACCAGCGGGCTGCGGCTGAGGCTGGGGTCACGGAACATCAGTGAGCCCAGCGAACGGCTGCCGATCAGGCGCAGGCGGCGTTCACGCCCGGTCAGGGTGCTGGCGGGCAACACGGAGCGGGCGTATACCCAGGGCACGCCATTGCTGCCCAGCAGCTCCACTTCACGGATCAGCGCGATCTGGCGCGGTGGCATGCCCAGCGCACGGGCTTCGTCGGCGCTGGGGCAGTCCCAATGCTGTGACAGCACGCGCACGGCAAACTCGCCATGGGCGGCGCGGGTCAGGCGTTGTGTCAGGGAGCCTTCATCCTGCAGCCAGGGGCGCCAGTGGTGCGGCACCTTGCGTGGGCAGGCGGCGGGGAGCCAGCGATGTGCAGTCTGGGGTTGGATCAGGGCGGTGCGGGCAGACACGTACAGACTTCCGTGAGATCGAAAGCGCAAGAGTGTAGCACCTTGGCGGATTTGCTGCCTGGGAGGGCGGCGTCGATTGCACGAAAATCGCCCACAGAGTGGGCTCCCACAAAAGCTTGTGCAGGAAAGATCGTTTTCAGAGTGTTTTCCCACACAGGGCTGAAGCTAGAGGGATGGTACAGGCAAGGGTGCCTAAGTAGGGTTAAACAGGCTGGGTGAATAGGAAAAAGCGCTCCCTCAGGGCTGGCGGCCAGCCCCTTGTGGGAGCGCAATCTGTGCGCGAATGCCTGCCGGCACCGACGGGCTTACTGCTCGTCGGCATCCTCAGAGTCATCGCCATGCGTTTCTTCGCGCACGGTTTCCTTGATCTGCTTCAGGCTCTGGTGGCGCACGTCTGTGCCGCTGACCTGATAGATCAGGTGCTCGGACAGGTTGCGGGCGTGGTCACCGATACGCTCAAGGCTGCGCAGTGCCCAGATGACGTTCAGCACGTTGGAGATTGCACGGGCATCTTCCATCATGTAGGTCACCAGAGAGCGCATGGCGGTGCGGTATTCCTGGTCCACACTGCGATCCTGCTTGGCGACGCGGTACGCCATTTCCAGGTCGTTGCGGGCGAAGGCGGTCAGCACATCCTTGACCATATCACGGACCAGGTTGCCGATATGACGGACTTCCTGGAAACCACGCTGGTTGGCTCCGTTGTCGGCCAGTTCGATCGCCATCTTGCAGATGCGGGTCGCTTCGTCACCGATGCGCTCCAGATCGGACACGGCACGGCTGATCGATACGATCAGGCGCAGGTCGCTGGCGGCCGGCTGACGGCGGGCGATGGTAGTGGTGCACTGCTCATCGATCATCAGTTCCATTTCGTTGGTCTGCTGGTCGATGCGGCGGGACTGTTCCGCCAGCTCCACATCACCGTTCAGCAGCGCCTCAACGGCGTCGGATACCTGACGTTCCACAATGCCACCCATGGTCAGCATCTGAGTGCGGATTTTCTCCAGCTCCTCATTGAACTGCTGCGAAATATGGGTCGAGTAGTTGTCGTTTTCGAGTTCCACGGTTGCTATCTCCGTTGCTGGCCCTGGAATTAACCGTAACGGCCGGTGATGTAGTCTTCAGTCTGTTTCTTCTCGGGGTTGGTGAACAGCGCATCGGTGGCACCAAACTCGATCAGGTCACCCATATACATGAAGGCGGTGTAATCGGATACACGGGCCGCCTGCTGCATGTTGTGGGTTACGATAACGATGGTGAAATCGTTTTTCAGTTCGTGGATCAGTTCCTCGATCTTCAGTGTGGAGATCGGGTCCAGTGCAGAAGCGGGTTCGTCGAGCAGCAGGACTTCCGGTTTTACCGCCACGGTACGGGCAATAACCAGACGCTGCTGCTGACCACCGGACATGCCCAGTGCGCTTTCGTGCAGGCGGTCCTTCACCTCATCCCAGAGTGCCGCAGAGCGCAGCGCCCATTCCACGGTTTCGTCGATCACGCGCTTCTTGTTGATGCCCTGGATACGCAGGCCGTAGGCCACGTTCTCATAGATCGACTTGGGGAAGGGGTTCGGCTTCTGGAACACCATGCCCACACGGCGGCGCAGGTCGGCCACGTTGACGGTACGATCGTAGATGTTTTCGCCGTCCAGCAGCATTTTGCCGGTGATGCTGCAGCTGTCCACCAGGTCGTTCATGCGGTTGAAGCAACGCAGCAGGGTGGATTTACCGCAACCGGACGGGCCGATGAACGCGGTTACACGGTTCTTCGGGATATCCATGTTGATACCGTGCAGGGCTTCCTTGTCGCCGTAGCTCAGGCGCAGATCCTGCACCTGCAGGGTGATCTGCTCGTCGTCCAGGTTCAGCTGACGGTCGTCACGCTGCATGGAAGAGATATCGATAGCGTGGGTTTTGGCTTCGCTAGTCATGTTGTAAACCTTCAATTCAGAATTCGTGAGCCGTCAATTACATTTCAAGCGCTTTGTATTTTTCGCGCAAGTGGTTGCGGATCGCAATGGCCGAGAAGTTCAGCAGGGCAATCACCACAACCAGCAGGAATGCAGTGGCGTATACCAGCGGGCGTGCCGCTTCTACGTTGGGGCTCTGGAAGCCGACGTCGTAGATATGGAAGCCCAGATGCATGAATTTCTGGTCCAGGTGCAGGAACGGATAATTACCGTCCAGCGGCAGGCTCGGTGCCAGCTTGACCACACCTACCAGCATCAGCGGGGCAACTTCACCCGCTGCACGGGCAATCGCCAGAATCACGCCGGTCATCATCGCCGGGCTGGCCATCGGCAGCACCACTTTCATCAGGGTTTCGAACTTGGTCGCACCCAGTGCCAGGGAACCTTCACGCACGGAGCGCGGAATACGGGCCAGGCCTTCCTCGGTGGCCACGATCACCACCGGCACGGTCAGCAGCGCCAGGGTGATGGAGGCCCACATCAGACCACCGGTACCGAAGGTCGGAGCCGGTTTGGCTTCCGGGAAGAACAGGTCATCGATGCTGCCGCCCAGAAAGTAAACGAAGAAGCCCAGACCAAATACACCGTAGACGATGGACGGTACACCGGCCAGGTTGTTCACCGCGATGCGGATCAGGCGGGTGATAAAGCCCTGGGTCGCGTATTCACGCAGGTAGACCGCGGCGATGACACCGAACGGGGTGACCAGCACGGACATCAGGATAACCATCATCACGGTACCGAAGATAGCCGGGAAGATACCGCCCTCGGTGTTGGCTTCACGCGGCTCGTCGGAGAGGAATTCCCATACCTTGGCGCCGTAATGAACCAGTTTGTCGCCGGTACCCATGTTGTTGGGCAGGAAGGCACGTACCACCTTGGCAATGTCGATCTCTACTTCACGGCCGTCCGCGATTTCTGCAATGAAGCTGTCGCGGTTGATGCGACCGTAGAGCTCGATCAGGTCCTGCTGCAGCACTTCATAGTCGGCATTCAGCTCGGCACGACGGGCTTCGATTTCAGCATAGGCATCGGCATCAGTGGACTGTTTCAGCTCCAGAGAACGCTCTTTCAGACGCAGACGCTCGATCTCGTAGTTGATGCTGCCGATCTTGTGTTTTTCGATCTCCAGGATCTGATCACGGATATCGAGTACACGGTCGATACGGCGCTGGAACTCGTCCCAGACCTCCATATAGGCGTCGGACTTGTCATAGCCGTCGTGGCGGGCCACGGTTTCACCGTCTTCGCGCACTTCACGCAGGTAACCGTAGAAGTTGCCCCACTCAAGGCGCTCGGCGGCCATGATCATTTCCGGGTAGGTCTTGTCGACCACCCAGTCATCCATGGCCCAGAAGAAGTCGGCCGGGAGGAAGTCACGGTTGCCAACCTTGAGCAGGTCGCGACGCATGGCTTCCACACCCTCGGGCACCTCAACACCGGCACCGCGCAGCTGCTCGGCCGGCACCATTTCCTGTTGCACCATCTCGCCCATGATGCGGCGATTCTGGTCATGGGTGTAAGTGGCCTGCAGCACGTCGGCGGGCCAGAAGTGGGCCAGACCGCGGATCGCGATCAGACCCAGCAGGCCGACCACCATGATCACACAGATCGCCACGGCACCGGCGTTGAGCCAAACCCAGGGAGAGCCGGATTTGGTCCATTCACTGACTGAATAACGCATTTATCTAATCCTCACTCTCAGCGATCACAGGGAACCGTATTTCTTGCGCAGGTGCTGACGGATCCCTTCCGCCAGGGTGTTCACACAGAAGGTGAACAGGAACAGCACAAAGGCAGCCAGGAACAGGGTGCGGTAGTGGGTACTGCCGACCTCGGATTCCGGCATTTCCACCGCGATGTTGGCGGCCAGGGTACGCATGCCTTCGAAGATGTTCACATCCATGATCGGTGTGTTGCCGGTGGCCATCAGTACGATCATGGTCTCACCCACGGCGCGGCCCATACCGATCATCAGCGCCGAGAAGATACCAGGGCTGGCTGTCGGCAGGACCACGCGGGTCAGCGTCTGCCAGGCAGTGGCACCCAGCGCCAGTGAGCCGTAACTCAGGTGCTTGGGGACGGCGAAGATGGCATCTTCGGTGATCGAGAAGATGGTCGGGATCACGGCAAAGCCCATGGCGATACCGACAACCATGGCGTTACGCTGGTCATAGGGGATGCCCACTTCGTTGCTCAACCAGGTCGGCATATGGCCGCCGAAGAAGGCGTCTTCCACCGGAACGGCCAGACCCAGGCCCAGCCAGGTTGCCAGAATGACGACCGGCACCAGCAGCGCGGCATCCCAGCCTTCCGGAATCAGGAAACGGATCTTGTTGGGCATGTTGTTCCAGGTGAAGCCGAACAGCACGATGGCGATGGGGATCACCAGCAGGCACACGAAGATACCCGCCAGGTTGGCTTCCATGAACGGCGCCAGCCAGAGTCCGGCGAGGAAGCCCAGGATAACCGTCGGCAGTGCTTCCATCAGCTCGATGAACGGCTTCACCTTGCGGCGCATGGCCGGCACCATGAAGTAAGCGGTGTAGATGGCGCCACAGATCGCCAGCGGGGTGGCCAGCAGCATGGCGTAGAAGGCCGCTTTCAGGGTACCGAAGGCCAGCGGCATCAGGCTGTATTTCGGCTCGAAGTCGTTGTTGGAAGCAGAGGACTGCCAAGTGTACTCAGGCTCTTCATAGCCTTCGTACCAGACTTTCTCCCAGTACGCGCTCCAGGAAATTTCCGGGTGCTCGTTATCCACGTGCCAGAAGCTCAGGCGGTCACCGTGCTGCACCAGCAGTGCGTTGGCTCGCGGCGCCAGAGCGATGGCATCAGCCGCACCGTCAAACAGCGGCTCACTCAGAACCTGGCGGTTGGCGGTACTGTTATAGATGTTCAGCATACCGTCAGCGGACAGGGTAATGATGCCCTTGCGGCGCTGTTCGGTGGTCAGGTTGGTGATATCACTGGCGTGATGGTCAAAGTCACGGATATGGGTCAGCTGATATTCGTTGGCATCATCGCGCACGAAGAACCACTGCGACAGACGGCCCTTGCTGTCACCGATGATCAGGGAGTTGCCACCCAGCAGCAGTTCAAAGCTGGTCAGGGCGCCCTTGCTGGCTTCCAGCAGTTGGCTGACTTCCGGCTCGTTGCCCAGTGTCATCACGCCAATCTTGCCCTGCGGCAGACTGGCCAGCAGCCAGCGATGATCAGGTGTCATCACCAGTTTATTGGGTACATTGCTGAACGAGGGCAGGTTACGACGGCTTTCTTCGATCTCCACCTCACCGGTGAGGAAGTTTTCCGTCATTTCCAGGCTCAGCTCACTCAGCGTGCTGCCGCTCAGGGCAATCAGCGCCCACTCGTCCGAGTTGCCGTTGATCGCCAGACGCTGGATCGGGCCGTCTGCCACCTGCAGCGGGGCTTCACCGACCGGGTACACCAGCTCGGGTGTCAGTACACGCTGACCATTGGGGTAGCTGGCCTTGTAGTTGTGCTTGATCACCTTGGCGCTGCCGTCGCTGAGGCCAAAGGCAAAGGTCTGGCTGGCTTCGGACAGCAGGCTGAAGCTTGTAATTTCGACACCTTCCGGCAGCGCCAGCTGCTCGGTCAGGCGCACCTGACCACTGGTGGTGTCAAAGAAAATCATTTCACCCGCATCGCTGACACGAAAACCGATCTCGGCCTGTTCTTCGACGGCGAGATAGAGTGTCGAACCTGTGCCGGGCACGGTATAGCTGACTTCCTGCTCGCCACCCCAGGGCGCTACTTCCGCGGAACGGAACAGCGGGGCAACTTCATACAGCAGGTAGAAGAAGATCATCACAACGGCGAGGATTACGCTGATACCGCCGATAGCGATGCTGCTGGCGGCCAACTTGTCCTTCAGCATGCGCGCCTGGCGGAGGCGGCGCTGAGCCGGGGTGTTGAAGTCCAGCTCCGGCACAGTGTTGGTTTGCTCAATACTCATGTCGAGGGTCCTGAGAAGTGTCGAACTTGGTATGGCGGGTACAATAAGTCAAACATGTGACAGCTCTGTTACATCTGTAACAAAACAAAAAGGGGAGTCCTAAGACTCCCCTCGATGACTCAGGTCGGGTGCGTAATGCTTACAGACCCAGATCCTTCATCTGCTTTTCAACAACCTTGGCCGGCAGCGGGATGTAGCCGTCTTTCACGACCACTTCCTGACCGATCTTGGACAGTACCAGCTTCAGAAACTCACGCTCCAGCGGCTGCAGGTCCTGACCCGGCTTCTTGTTGATGTAAACGTACAGAGAACGTGCCAGCGGGTACTTGCCAGCGATGGCGTTTTCCGGAGTCGGCTCTACGAAGTCAGTACCTTTCTTGGACAGCGGCAGGGCACGAACAGACGCAGTCTTGTAACCGATGCCGGAGTAGCCCAGAGCGTTAACGGAAGTAGAAACAGACTGAACAACAGAAGCAGAACCCGGCTGTTCGTTTACGCTGTTTTTGAAGTCACCTTTACACAGAGCGACTTTCTTGAAGTAGCCGTAAGTGCCGGATACAGAGTTACGACCGAACAGCTGGATGCTCTGGTCAGCCAGAGAACCGCTTACACCCAGATCGCTCCACTTGTTGGCATCAGCAGCAGCGCCACACTTGCGAGTAGAGGAGAATACAGCGTCAACCTGGTCGATGCTCATACCCTTGATCGGGTTGTCCTTGTGTGCGAACACAGCCAGGGCATCGATGGCAACGGCAACCGGAGTCGGCTTGTAACCGTATTTCTTCTCGAAGGATTCGATTTCCTTGTCCTTCATCTTACGGCTCATCGGACCGATGTTGGAGGTGCCTTCGGTCAGAGCGGGCGGCGCAGTAGAAGAACCGGCAGCCTGGATCTGGATGTTGACGTTCGGGTAGTTACGCTTGAACTCTTCAGCCCACAACGTCATCAGGTTGGCCAGAGTGTCGGAGCCAACGCTGGACAGGTTACCGGATACACCAGAAGCTTTCTGGTAAGTCGGCAGGTTCGGGTCCAGCAGGTCACTTGCCTGAGCGGTGAAGCAGGTGGCAGTCATGGCCACTGCAGCAAACAGCTTTTTCATCGGTTTCATCATCGGCTCCTGGTTAGGAATCGGGTTAGTGATTTGACATGCCTGCACTATAGGGGTGGTTTATGACGGAAAAGTGACAATGGGCGAATGAGTTTGACGGATTTGTCCAGATTAGGAGACGGCTGCGATTGGGTTCGACCTAGGTATTATGTGCGATGCACAATCGGGGTATCATTTACCCTGAATAACCCAATGCACACGTGACAAGTGGCAGAGTAACCAGAAGAGATCAGTCACAATGACAATAAATGATGATCAGGTTCGGCAGCCGGAGGGTGAGCTGAGTCTGCAGCTTCCGGCCGGTCAGCAGGCCGTTAACATGTTTGGCGACGTATACGGTGGCTGGGTGGCATCCCAGCTGGTACTGGCCTGTGAAATCCGTGCCGGACAGGAAGCAGAAGGCCGTGTGGCGACCGTATCGGTGGGGCCGATGAGCTTCATGTCACCGGTGATGCAGGGCACGATACTGAGCTTTTACACCCAGGTGGTTGAGCGCGGTCACAGCTCGCTGCGTATTCAGGTGGAAGCCTGGGGGCGCTGCCCGGATGGACAGGCGCCGCGCAAGGTGAGCCGCACCGAATGTGTGCAGGTGGCCATCGATCCTCAGGGCCGGATTCGCGCCTTGCCAAGGCAGAATTGAGCGAGTGCGGGACTTGCCTGCACTCGCCCAGCGGCAACTGCTTTGCCTTACAGCAGTGCCCAGGCGCCGCCGGCAATCACGGCGGTCATCATGATGTTCAGCACGACACCGGCACGCATCATCTCGCGCTGTGGCAGGTAGCCCGAGCCATAAACGATGGCGTTGGGCGGTGTTGCCACCGGCAACATGAAGGCGCAGGACGCGGCAATGGCAATCACCACGGCCATGATATCCTGTGGCAGGCCCATGCTGCCGGCAATACCGACAAAGATGGGCACCAGCAGGGCGCTGCTGGCCGTGTTGCTGGCAATCTCGGTCAGCATCACCACGAAGGCCGCCACGACCAGCAGGAAGAGGGGGGCCGAGGCGCCCGCCATCAGTTCACTGAGGCCTCCGGCCAGGAACGCGCTGGCGCCGGTTGCCTTGAGCATGGCCGACAGGGTCAGGCCGCCGCCGAACAGCAGCAACACACCCCAGTCTGCCGAC
This sequence comes from Marinobacterium sp. NO-S09, assembly GCF_059179545.1. Lineage (NCBI taxonomy): Bacteria > Pseudomonadati > Pseudomonadota > Gammaproteobacteria > Oceanospirillales > Oceanospirillaceae > Marinobacterium > Marinobacterium sp. NO-S09. The sequence goes on from NZ_CP168954.1 coordinate 473,392, forward strand.
TTCTCGATCTGTTTCCAGTTTACCAGTTGCAGCATGCACAGCAGCAGGATGGCGTTGAGCGCGATAATCGAATCCAGCCCCTTGCTGATACCGAGCAGGCCTGCCAACGGTTTGCTGAACAGCCACATGGCCACGGTCAGTGCGAACACGCCCAGCGTCAGCCACTGCTGTGTATTCAGCGGGTCATGACGATGCACTTCCCGGAAACGGTGGCTCAGGTCCGGCTTGCACAGGAAATACAGCGCCACAATCATCAGCGGCAGTGACAGGATCACCGTGGGGATGCCGAATTTGAGCCAGTCGGTAAAGCTCAGGCCCACTTCCGCGGCGGCAATGGCGTTGGGCGGTGAGCCGACCAGGGTGCCGATGCCGCCAATGTTGGCGGAGTAGGCCACACCGAGCAGCACAAACCAGTAAGTGCGCTGGTTGTCCTCATAGGGCAGCTGGCGCAGCAGGCCAAGTGCCAGCGGCAGCATCATCGCGGTGGTTGCGGTATTGGAAATCCACATGGATAACCCGGCCGCGGTCAGGAACAGCAGCAGGGCCGCTGCACCCAGGTGGCCTCGGGCCAGACGGACCACATGGCCGGCAATGTATTTATCCAGGCCCTGTGCATTGAGTGCCGCAGCCAGGCCAAAGCCGCCGAGGAACAGGAAAATAATCGGGTTGGCGAAGTTTTTCAGTGCATCGGCGACGCCGAAAACGCCGGTCACCACGGTCAGTACCGGCACCAATAGCGCAGTGACCGTGATGTTAAACGTCTCGGTCATCCACAAAATGGCAATTACAGCCAGTATGGCCAGGCCTGTGCGCAGTTCGGCTTCCAGTGGTGCCAGAAACCAGATACCGGCAGCGCTGAGGACTGCCAGCAGAAAAGTGATCCACTTGCCGGACATCTATCTCTCCCAGGGCGAGTTTGAAAAGCGCGAATTCTACACTCGCAAGTGCGAACGGACTACTTTAGTCGTAGCGATTTATTCAGTGTAGCCAGAGAGAGGGCTGAGCACCTTGAGGTGACGGCAAATGGCGAGGGAAAAATCGGCCGGTGATGGGCTCACCGGCCGGTGGTGTAACGAGGGCAGGATCAGTCCAGCTGATCCAGATCGCGCACGGCGCCCTTGTCAGCCGAGGTGGCCAGCTTGGCGTAGGCTTTGAGCGCAGCGGATACCTTGCGCGGACGTTCCTGAGCCGGCTTCCAGCCCAACTTGTCCTGTTCGGCACGGCGCTTGGCCAGCTCTTCGTCGGATACCAGCACTTCAATGGTGCGGTTGGGGATGTCGATACGGATCCGGTCGCCATGCTGGACCAGACCGATAGCACCACCCGCAGCCGCTTCCGGAGAGACGTGGCCGATGGACAGGCCGGATGTACCGCCGGAGAAGCGACCGTCGGTCAGCAGCGCACACTCTTTGCCCAGCCCCTTGGATTTCAGGTAGGAGGTCGGGTACAGCATTTCCTGCATGCCCGGGCCGCCTTTCGGGCCTTCGTAACGGATGATCACGACTTCACCGGATTTTACCTGATCGTCGAGGATCTGTTTGACGGCATCGTCCTGGGACTCAACCACGTGTGCCGGGCCTTCGAATACCAGAATGGACTCGTCCACGCCGGCGGTTTTGACGACGCAGCCATCCAGAGCGATATTGCCGTGCAGAACGGCCAGACCACCTTCCAGAGAGAAAGCGTGTTCGATGGAGCGGATACAGCCGTGCTCGCGGTCACCGTCCAGCGTCGGCCAGCGGGTCGACTGGCTGAAGGCGGTCTGGGTCGGGATTCCGGCCGGACCGGCCTTGTAGAACTCGATCACCTCGGGCGTCGGGTTGCGCATGATATCCCACTGGTCCAGCGCTTCTTTCATGGTCGCTGTGTGGACGGTCGGGACATCGGTGTGCAGTTTGCCGGCACGGTCCAGCTCGCCCAGAATCGCCATGATGCCACCGGCGCGGTGTACATCTTCGATGTGGTATTTCTGTGTATTCGGCGCCACCTTGCACAGCTGGGGTACAACGCGGGAGAGGCGGTCGATATCCTTCATGGTGAAGTCGATTTCCGCTTCCTGGGCGATGGCCAGCAGGTGCAGGATGGTGTTGGTGGAACCGCCCATGGCGATATCCAGCGTCATGGCGTTCTCGAATGCCTTCAGGCCCACGGCACGGGGCAGGATGCGCTCGTCGTTGCCTTCGTAATACTTCTTGGCCAGCTCAACGATGGTGCGGCCGGCACGCAGGAACAGCTGTTTGCGATCCGAGTGGGTGGCGACCACGGTACCGTTGCCCGGCAGGGCCAGACCCAGGGCTTCGGCCAGGCAGTTCATGGAGTTGGCGGTGAACATGCCGGAGCAGGAACCACAGGTGGGGCAGGCAGAGCGCTCGACGGCGTCGACCTGTTCGTCAGACGCATTGGGGTCTGCGGCCAGTACCATGGCATCGACCAGATCCAGCTTGTGCTCGGCCAACTTGGTTTTGCCCGCTTCCATCGGCCCGCCGGTTACAAAAATAACAGGGATATTCAAGCGCATGGCGGCCATCAGCATCCCCGGAGTGATCTTGTCACAGTTGGAGATACACACCAGTGCATCGGCACAGTGGGCGTTGACCATGTACTCCACGGAGTCGGCGATGATGTCACGGCTTGGCAGCGAGTAGAGCATGCCGTCGTGGCCCATGGCGATACCGTCATCCACGGCGATGGTGTTGAATTCCTTGGCGACGCCGCCTGCCGCTTCAATTTCGCGTGCGACCAGTTGACCCATGTCCTTCAGGTGTACGTGGCCCGGTACGAACTGGGTGAAGGAGTTGGCAACGGCGATGATCGGCTTGTGGAAATCGTCGTCCTTCATGCCGGTGGCGCGCCACAGGGCGCGGGCACCTGCCATGTTACGGCCGGCGGTAGAGGTCTTGGAACGATACTCTGGCATGGGGCTCCCCTCGGAATTCGGGTTTTTCAAATAAGCCCGAGTATATCAGATAAAGTCCTGTCGCCGAGGGGCGCTGAAGGCTGTCGCGATCAACTACACTGGAAGGCATGAACAGGCTGGAAAAGGAGTCTCACAATGCGTGTCGGTATCCCCAAAGAGATCAAGAACCATGAATACCGGGTCGGCATGACCCCCATGGGCGTGCGTGAGCTGGTCGAGCAGGGGCATCAGGTCCAGGTCGAGCAGAATGCGGGGGCTGCTGCCGGTTTTGCCGACAGTGCCTATGAGCAGGCTGGCGCCGTGCTGGTGGATGATCCGCGTGCCGTCTTCTCCTGGGCCGATCTGATTGTAAAGGTCAAGGAGCCACAGCTGAGTGAATGTGCCTGGCTCAGTGCTGACCAGGTGTTGTTCACCTACCTGCATCTGGCAGCCGATCGGCCCCAGACCGATGCTCTGCTGGCCAGCGGCTGTACCGCCATCGCCTATGAAACCGTGCAGGATGCGCATGGCGGCCTGCCGCTGCTGGCACCCATGAGCGAGGTGGCCGGACGCATGGCCGTGCAGGCCGGTGCCCACTGCCTGGAAAAGGCCCGCGGTGGTCGCGGTGTGCTGTTGGGCGGCGTCCCGGGTGTGAGTCCCGGACGGGTGTTGATCATTGGCGGCGGTGTGGTCGGTGAAAACGCGGCGCGCATCGCTCTGGGCATGGGCGCGCAGGTCTGTTTGCTGGACAAGTCGATCCCGCGTCTGAAACAGCTGGATGAACAGTTCGATGGCAGGTTGGTGACGCTCTATTCCACCCAGGAAAATATTGAGCAGCAGCTTTCGCAGTCGGATCTGGTGATAGGTGCCGTGCTGCTCCCGGGTGCAGCAGCGCCGAAACTGGTGACGCGCAAAATGCTGGCGGTGATGGCACCGGGCGCGGTGCTGGTGGATGTAGCGATTGACCAGGGCGGTTGCTTCGAGACGAGCCATGCCACCACGCATGCCGACCCAGTGTTCGAGGTGGACGGAATTGTCCACTATTGTGTTGCCAACATGCCGGGTGCGGTGGCGCGGACATCGACGCTGGCACTGACCAATGCTACTTTGCCCTACATTGAGCGACTGGCGGAGGATGGCTGGCGCCGTGCGCTGCAGGATGTACCCGGCTTTTTGTCCGGTCTGAATGTGCACTCCGGCCGTATTACCTGTGCCGGCGTGGCACGGGCCTTTGATCTGCCGCATGCAGACCCGTTGAAGGAGCTCGGCGGTGCTTGATTGCACCCTTCGACCACTCTAAGCTCGGCAACCATATAAGGAGATTCTGATGCAACAGAAGGCAAATATCCACTCAGACCCCTGGCTCAGGCGCTGCATGAAGCTGGGCATTCCGCTGGCCATTCTCTGCGTGCTCAGCCTGTGGCTGGGGCAGACGATGGGCAGTCCGGCACTGGGATGGATTTTTGTCCTGACACTGCCGCCGGTGCTGTTGCTGGGACTTACCTACAACCTGCGTTACCTCCTGCTGTGGCAGCGTGCCCGGCAGTCTGACTCACGTTAATCACCGAAAGCGAGGGAGCTCTCTTATGGAACAGAATATCGGTATTTTGGATCAGCTGGTACGTGTACTCATCGGTCTGGTGTTCATTATTATGATCTACTTCGGGCCGCAGACCTGGTGGGGGCTGATTGGCGTGCCCATCATTGCGATCGCCATCTCGGGGACCTGCCCGCTGTACAGCCTGCTGGGATTCCGCACCTGTCGCCGTTGTGACTGAATTCAGACAGTATTCATGCCCGGCGCTATAGCATCGCGCTAATTTAAACCCCCTGTGCCTCTGACCGGCAGGGGGACAGGACAAGGACGTCTTTTATAATGGAGATCAATCAGGTGTCTGTGCGTACGCCTCGTATCATTTTCGGTTGCTGCGGCATCTGCAGTCTGCTGGCTGGCCTGGCCTGGGCCGATGTGGATAACCTGGCCCCACCGGCAGCCGGTACGAGTGCTCTCAAGGGGAGCGGCGTTAATCTGGTACAGGCGTCCGAAATCGCCCGCGAGCAGCTGGGTGGCGAAGTCATTCGCGCCGAGTTGACCCGTTTTCAGGGTGGGCGTGTCTATAAGGTGCGCCTGCTGGAACAAGGGCGCGTGCGAGATGTCTTGATTGATGCTGCCAACGGAACCCTGTTGCAGCCTGAACAGCCGGAGCAAGCTGAATGAAAGCGTTGATTGTTGAAGATGATGCCGATCTGCGGCGCCAGCTCAAGCAGATGCTTGAGCAGAAAGGTTACACCGTCGAAGAGACCGAGAGTGGCCGTGAGGCCAGCTATCTGGGTGAAGAATACGAATATGATGTGGCATTGGTGGATATTGGCCTGCCGGAAGTGTCTGGCCTCGACGTAATCCGTCACTGGCGTGAAGCGGGCATCAGCCTGCCGGTGCTGATTCTGACTGCCCGTGGCGACTGGCAGGATAAGGTTGAAGGCCTGGAAGCCGGTGCCGACGATTACCTGGCCAAGCCGTTCCACAGCGAAGAGCTGATGGCACGTCTGAATGCTCTGGTACGCCGTGCTTCCGGGCATGCCAGCCCGGTGCTGAAGTTTGGCCCGCTGGAACTGGACACCAGTGCACGTGTGGTGACCTTGAATGATGAAGAGGTCCGCCTCACCAGCTACGAGTACCGTACGCTGGAATATCTGATGCTGAATGCGGGCAAAACCATTTCCAAGGCCGAATTGACCGAGCATCTGTATCATCAGGACTATGACCGCGACAGCAACGTATTGGAAGTTTTCGTGCGTCGCCTGCGTCAAAAGATCGATCCTGAGCAGACACTGCAGCCGATCAAAACAGTGCGCGGCCTGGGTTACCGCTTTGCGCTGGAGGCGGCTGCCTGAGCGTGTCTGAAACCGCCGTTCCGCTTTCCCTGCGTGGCCGACTCCTGCGGGCGTCGGCCATTATTTTGCCGCTGGTGATTGTGTTGGCGGGCCTGGCCCTGCTCAAGGCGTTCAACTCCAGCCTGGAAAACGCCGAAGCGTCTCAGGCCCGGTTGCAGGTCTATCTGCTGCTGGGTGCGATCGAAGTCGACAGCGAAGGTCGCATGAACCTGCCTGATCATCTGCTGGATCCGGGCTTCAGCCGTGTCAGTTCCGGCGTTTATGGGTTCATCCATGGTCAGGACGGCAGCCTGTTCTGGCGTTCCCGTTCCAGTCAAACCCTTCCTCCCGAATTGGTGCAGCGCCTGCCCAGTCGAGCCCTGCAGCCGGGACAATCCCTGTTCAGCCACCTGCCGGAGCAAAAGCTCTACCTGTTTCAGTACCCGGTGGTCTGGGAAAGCGGCAGCGGAGAAACACGTTTCCTGATCTCGGTCTTGCGCAGCGATGAACAGGTGCGTAACGAAATGAAAACCTTCAGCCTGCAGTTGTTGGGCTGGCTCAGCGGTATCTGTCTGGTGGCGTTGTTGGCGCAGTATTACATCATGCGCTGGGGCCTGAGGCCGCTGGATCTGCTGGCCAATGATCTCAAACGCATCGAGGCTGGTGATGCTGAAAGCCTGGAAGGGCGTTACCCGGTGGAAGTACAGGATGTCACCTCAGGCCTGAACCGGTTGCTGGAGACCGAGCGGCGTCAGCGTGAGCGTTACCGCAATACCCTTGGAGACCTGGCGCACAGCCTGAAAACCCCGTTGGCGGTGATTCGTGGTGCGGGTATTGAGCCTCAGGATGAGCAGGAATACCGCCAGCAGGTTGAAGAACAGGCCTTGCGCATGCAGCAGATCGTGCAGTACCAGCTGGCGCGCGCCGTGAAAAGTCAGGGCCAGAATCTGGCGCGGGCGATACCGGTTCAGCCGGTAGTTGAGCGTCTGCTGGGGGTTATGGCCAAGGTTTATGCCGACACGCCCCGTGAAGTATTCAAACAGCTGGAGCCGGGCATCGGCTTCAGTGGCGATGAGCGCGACCTGATGGAGCTGCTGGGCAACCTGATTGATAACGCCTACAAGTATGGCTTTCGCCGTGTAGGTGTCACGGGGCGCCTGGAAGGGGACGAGCTGATTCTTGAAATCAGTGATGATGGCAGCGGTGTGGCTCCGGAACAGCGCCAGGTGATTCTGGAGCGTGGTGCCCGTCTGGACACCCAGCAGCCCGGCCAGGGCATAGGTCTGGCCGTGGCGGTGGATATTATCAGCAGTTACGATGGTGCGCTGGAAGTGCGGGAATCGCGTTGGCAGGGCGCCTGTTTTCGCCTGACCCTGCCGGGGGCTCCGCTCAACCTAAAGACTTGATGAACACCTTGGAGTTACGCTGCAGATTGTACAGCGCCTGCTTGCCGGCGGGCAGACGGTCCTTGTCGGCGGCATTGAAGCCTCGCTCCACAAACCAGTGGGCGGTACGGGTGGTCAGCACGAACAACTGGTCCAGCCCCAGCGCCTGAGCCTGATCTTCAATGGCATCCAGCAGGCGGTCACCCCGCTGGCCGCCCCGATAGCTGTTATCGATGGCCACACAGGCCAACTCGCCGATCCGCTCTTCACTGAAGGGATAGAGGGCAGCACAACCGATAATGGCACCATCGCGTTCTACCACCGTAAACCGCTCGATCTCCGCTTCCAGCAGTTCGCGGGAGCGACGTACCAGTACCCCTTTCTCTTCCAGTGGCGCAATCAGTTCCAGAATCCCGCCCACATCCTCGATACTGGCCTGGCGGACCTGCTCATAGGAGTGGCTGATCACCATGGTGCCCTGACCGTCGCGGGTGAACAGCTCGTTCAGCAGGGCGCCGTCTTCGCTGTAGCTGATCAAATGGCAGCGGTTAACGCCCTGCTCACAGGCGGTTGCAGCGGACTCCAGCAGGTTGGCGGTTTCGGTGAATGGCAGTTCCGGGTCGTCGATTTGGGCGTGGTACTGCTGCACCAGGCGCCTTGCGGTCTGGGCCAGCAGTTCGCTGCGCAGCTCTCCACGGCTATCAAGAATCCCGCTGTTGGCACCCAGCAGGATCAACTTGTCGGCCTTCAGAGCGATAGCCGCCTGGGTGGCCACCTCTTCTACCGGCAGGTTGAACACCTCGCCGGTAGGCGAAAAGCCCAGGTTGGACAGAAGCACGATCTGGTTCAGATCCAGCATGCGGCGGATGCCGTCATGGTCGATGCGGCGCAGCTCGCCGGTGTGACCCATGTCGACCCCGTCCAGCACTCCTACTGGCCGTGCAGTAACAAAGTTGCCGCTGCACACTCGGATACGAGCACCATGCATGGGGGTGTTGGCCAGTCCCATGGACAGGCGGGCTTCGATATCGGTGCGCAGACAGCCTACGGCTTCAATCACGCAGTCGAGTATCTCCGGTGTGGTAATCCTCAGGTCGTGGTGCAGGCGGGTTTCCAGGCCGCGTGCCTGCAGGCGCTGTTCTGCCTGAGGGCGAGCCCCATGCACCAGTACCAGACGTACGCCCAGACTGTTGAGCAGGGCAATGTCGTGCACGATATTGGCGAAGTTGTCGTCGGCAATGGCTTCACCGCTCAGCATCAGCACAAAGGTCTTGCCCCGATGTGCATTGATGTAGGGTGACGAGTGACGGAACCAGTTGACGTAATTGGTGGAGGCGTTGGTGGCGCTCAAGGTCGACTCCCGATCGGGCTTAGCATCAACCTGCATTGTGCAATCTTTGGCGCGGCGGGTCCATGTCCGTGGACGGCCCGCAATGCGGGCCGTCCATTCGGATCAGGAGAACATGCCCTTGAGCATGAAGAAGAACATGATGGCCAGAATGGCACCGGCCGGCAGGGTCACGATCCAGGACACGAAAATGGTGCCCACAACCTTGAGGTTCAGGGCTGCCAGGCCACGGGCCAGGCCCACACCCAATACAGCACCCACCAGGGTATGTGTAGTGGAGATCGGCAGGCCTGTGCCTGATGCCACGACAACGGTGGTCGCGGCTGCCAGCGTTGCGGCAAAGCCACGGCTGGGCGTCAGCTCGGTGATGTTCTGACCGACCGTCGCGATTACCTTGTGGCCATACATCACCAGACCGGCAACGATACCGCCGCCGCCAAGCAGCAGAATCCAGGCCGGCATGGCGCTCTTCTGAGCCACTTCACCACCGGAGCTGACAACACCGACAATAGCTGCCAGCGGGCCAACAGCGTTGGCGACATCGTTGGAGCCGTGGGCAAAAGCCATGGCACAGGCGGTGAACAGCATCAGAACACCGAACACCTTTTCCACGCTGGTGAAGTGGAAGTCACGGTCAGCACTGGGGTCGATCTGGATCTTGCGCTGCATCATCACGCCCAGGCCCATGGTGAAGAGGCCAAAGATGACGGAGATGCCGGCGCTCTGGAACCAGCTCAGGTGCAGGCCGATATGCTTGAGGCCCTTGGTAAAGGTCACCATGGCGATAATGAAGCCCACCAGGAAGATGTAGTAGGGCACATAACGCTTGGCGTTGGTAAAGGGGTCTTCGGTATCCAGGATCAGTTTCTGAACGCTCCTGAACAGGAAGAAGGCGATAAACCCTGCCGTCACGGGTGAAACCACCCAGCTGGCAACGATGGTGCCCACCTTGGTCCAGTGCACCGCATCCATGGAGATACCCACGGCCGCGAAGCCGACAATAGCACCGACAATAGAGTGCGTAGTGGATACTGGCCAGCCGAAGTGAGTGGCCACTAGCAGCCAGATGCCCGCAGCCAGAAGAGCTGCCATCATGCCGTAGACAAGAAGCTCGGGGTTGGCCGTGAGTAACGAAGGTTCAATTATGCCTTTACGGATGGTTGAGGTAACCGCTCCGCCCGCCAGATAGGCGCCGGCAAATTCAAACAGGATGGCGATGATGATCGCCTGTTTCAGGGTCAGTGCGCGGGAGCCGACCGAGGTTCCCATGGCGTTGGCCACGTCGTTGGCACCTACACCCCAGGCCATAAAGAAGCCGAAGACGCAGGCCATGATGATCATGATGTGGCCGTACTGAGCAATGATATCCATGCAATGTAACCTTGTTCAGTCTGTTTAACGGGCAAGCAGCTGCTGCAGACGGTTGCCGACCTGCTGCGACAGGTTGGCCAGATCGCCAACCCACTGAATGATCTGGTACAGGAACATGACATCGATCGAGTAGAGGTCACGTTCTACTGCAAATAGGGAGGAACGCAGCTGACGCTCATGGGTATCAGCGTCGTGTTCCAGCTCGTCCAGTTCGGTGATCAGACGCTCGACGATATCGACTTCGTGGCCACGGAAACCGGCATTCAGCAGTTCATCCAGCTCGTTGAGCGCGCTGACGGCCTGCTCACTGGCTTTCAGTGCCGTGCGCAGCAGATTCAGCAGTCCTGCCTGAATCGGCTCGGGGATCTGCATCTGGCGACCCAGCATCAGACCGGAAATATCCTTGGCGCGGTTGGCCAGTTTGTCCTGCAGGCGCAGCATCTCGAGCAGATCGGTACGCGGCACCGGCAAGAACAGGCTGGCGGGCAGGCGCTGGCGAATATCACGCTTGAGGTCGTCTGCCTCATGTTCAAATGTAGTGATGCGCTGTTGAGCGGCCTCGGCGGCCTCCCAGTCATCGGCAATCACGGCTTCAAAAAACGGAATCAGTTCAGCGGCGCCTGCCTGCGCCTTGACGATGTGCTCCTGCATCGGCTTGAACGGAGATCGTGCAAACATTTGCAGAATCGGACTGTTGACCATGGAAATCTCGTAGCAGGTTGGCTAAAAAACAGGCGCAAGTATACGTGCTGATGTCATGGATCTGTAGTCGTATCGTCATAAAAAATACCCATGGCTGATGTCCGTCAGCTCACATCCTTGGGTAGACTGGTACAAAGCAAGCTGGGAGGTGCATACGATGGCGACTGAAACCGAATTGAAACTACGACTGGACAGCGAGGATGTCGCGGCACTCCGGCAGCATCCACTGCTGCAGCAGGCAGACCACCGGGCGCCCCAGACCCTGTTCAACACCTATTACGACACCCCCGCACTGGATCTGGCCAGGGCACGTGTTGCCCTGCGCATTCGACGTCAGGGTGAGCGCTTTATCCAGACCCTGAAAACCCGCGGGCAAAGCATCAATGGTTTGCATCAGCGTGGTGAGTGGGAGTGGGATCTTGATGCGGCGCAGCTGGATCCGACCCGACTGAGTGCCGAGATCTGGCCCACAGCGCTGCCAGCGGCGGCCGAGTTGTCGCTGCTACCGGTCTTTACCACCGACTTTGAACGTGAGATCTGGTTGCTGGACTACGCAGATGCTCATATTGAAGTTGCCCTGGATCGAGGCGCAGTGCTGTATTCGGGTGAGGGTGTACAACTGGAAGACCCGATCATGGAACTGGAGCTGGAACTTAAGTCCGGGGACGCGAATGCTCTGCTCAAGCTGGCCGATGCCCTGACATCAGAATTGCCCCTGCACCCCTTCGACCTGAGCAAGGCTCAGCGTGGCTACGCCTTGTTTCGGCAAGCCCAGGCAACCACCGAGGATAGCGAATGACTTTGATGGCAAGCGTTCTGGCAGAGGTGCCGGAGCAACTGAATGACCTTCTGCAGCGTAATCTGGCCAAAATCGAGACCGCTCTGGCTGAAGTAACGCTCTCCGAAGCCCAGCAACAGCAGTTGGTGCGTACGCTTATTGGCAGCGACTTTGTCGCGACCCAGCTGCAGGCCCATCCGGAGTGGCTGCACGACCTGCTGGCCACGGGCGATCTGGCCAATGACTATGAAGAGGCAACCTATGCCGAGCGACTGACTCAGCGCCTGTCCGGTGTGGATGATGAAAAGGTTCTGCACCGGGAGCTGCGCCAGTTTCGTCAGCGCGAAATGGTGCGACTGGTCTGGCGTGACCTCAACCGCCTGACGGACATGCGTGGCACCACCCGTGAACTGTCCTGGTTTGCCGATGCCTGTATCGATGCCGCGCTGGAGTGGCTGTATCAGCAGGCGTGTCAGCGCTGGGGCACGCCGCATTCACGACCGGATGCCGATGGCAAGCGCCACCCGCAACGCATGGTGGTGCTGGGCATGGGCAAGTTGGGTGCCCATGAGCTGAACCTGTCATCCGATATCGATCTGATCTTTTCATTCCCCGCCAATGGCGAGACCGATGGCGAGCGCAAGAACCTGGATAACCAGGACTTCTTTATCCGCCTGGGACAAAAACTGGTGCAGGCGCTGGATAACCAGACCATCGATGGCTTTGTGTTCCGCGTGGACATGCGCCTGCGCCCCTTCGGCTCAGCCGGCCCCCTGGCGTGCAGCTTTGCCGCGATGGAGGGCTACTATCAGGACCAGGGCCGTGAGTGGGAACGCTACGCCATGATCAAGGCACGGGTGGTAGCGGGTGACAAGGCGGCGGGCGCCGAGCTGATCAGTCTGCTGCGACCCTTTGTGTATCGCAAGTACATCGACTTCAGTGCCTTTGAATCCCTGCGCGACATGAAGGCGATGATCAACCGTGAAGTGCGACGCAAGGGTTTGACCCAGAACGTTAAGTTGGGTGCTGGCGGCATTCGTGAAGTGGAGTTCATCGCGCAGGCGTTCCAGCTGATTCGTGGTGGTCGTGATGCCGAGCTGCAGCAACGGGAACTGCTCAACATTCTGCCGCAGCTGCCGGAAAAAGTGGGTATGCCTGAAGATGCGGTTACCGAGCTGGTCGATGCCTATACCCTGCTGCGCAATGTCGAGCACGGCATTCAGGCCATTGCCGACAAACAGACCCAGGAACTGCCGGGCGATGACGAAGGCCGTGCCCGCCTGGCGTTTGCCCAGGGAGAGGCAAGCTGGGATGCGCTGGCAACGGCTCTGGATCAGCACCGCCAGAATGTTTCGCGACATTTTGCCGATGTGATCGCACCCGCGGATGAAGGCGAAGAGCAGGACGATGATCTGCGCTCCGAATGGCTAACGCTCTGGCATGGCCTGATGGACGATGAAGATGCCATCGGCTTCCTGCAAGAACAGGGCTATGATCAGGCGCCTGAGGCACTCAAGGCGCTGCAGGACCTCAAGTCGTTGCGCACGGTGCAGATGCTGCAGCAGGTTGCCATGGAGCGACTGGAAGCGGTACTGCCATTGCTGCTGACGGCAGCAGGGCAGGTCGACAATGCCGCAATCACGTTGGAGCGGGTGCTGGTACTGGTGCAGGCGGTGCTGCGGCGCTCTGCCTACTTTGTGCTGCTCAGTGAAAACCCTGCCGCGCTGCAGCAGCTGGTGCGGCTTTGTTCCGCCAGTGCCTGGTTCGCCGAGCAGCTGTCAAAACAGCCGGTATTGCTGGATGAACTGATCGATCCGCGCACGCTCTATGCACCGCCCAACCAGGAAACCCTGAGGGCTGAATTGCGGCTGCAGCTGCTGCGCATACCGGAAGATGATATCGAGCAGCTGATGGAAACCCTGCGCTACTTCAAGCATGCGCACATGCTCAAGGTGGCAGCTTCCGACATCACTGGCGTGCTGCCGCTGATGAAAGTGAGCGATTACCTCACCTGGCTGGCCGAGGTGGTGCTGGAAGCGGTGCTGGAGATCGCCTGGCGTAACCTCACCGAGAAGCACGGTGTGCCGCAGAAAGCGCCGGGTGTGCCCTGCGACCCGGACTTCGTGATTGTCGGTTATGGCAAGGTGGGGGGCATCGAACTGTCCTACGGTTCGGATCTGGATCTGGTCTTCCTGCACGACGCTTCACCCAACCTGGAAACCGATGGCGACCGCTCTATCGGCAACAGTGTCTTCTTCAACCGCCTGGGCCAGCGCATTATCCATATCCTCAACACCTTTACGCCCTCCGGCATGTTGTACGAGGTGGATATGCGCCTGCGGCCTTCCGGAAACTCCGGCCTGTTGGTCAGCTCGCTGAAAGCCTTTGATGACTATCAGCAGAAGGACGCCTGGACCTGGGAGCATCAGGCGCTGGTCCGTGCCCGAGTGGTGGCCGGCAGTCCGGCACTGGCAGAGCGATTCGAGCAGTTGCGCCAGTCCATACTCTCGGCGCCTCGTGATGAAGCAAAACTGCGTGAAGACGTAGTGGAAATGCGCGAGAAGATGCGTCAACACCTGGGCTCCAAGGCGACAGGGGGCACCGAAGATCGTGTCTTCCACCTGAAGCAGGATCGAGGCGGCATCGTTGATATCGAGTTCATGGTGCAGTACCTGGTGCTGCGTCACGCGCAGGATAAGCCCGAGCTGCTGCGCTGGACCGACAACATCCGCATTTTGGACAGTATCGAAGCCGAAGAGCTGCTGTCGGCGGAGGAGGCAGAGCTGCTGCGCGAAGCCTACAAGGCCTACCGCGCAGCAGGCCACCGCTTGAGCCTGCAGAACCAGTCCGGTGTGCTGGGGGATGAAGAGATGACCGAGTATCGCCGTGGTGTGGCCGAGATCTGGCAACGTGTGATGCTGGACTGAGGTGAGCAAACGCCAGACGCAAAAAAGCCGACCTGAGGGTCGGCTTTTTTAATCGGTAAAAGGCGTGGAGTTAAATGGTTTCCAGCCAGCCGTGCTTATCGTCTGCCTTACCCCACTGGATATTGTTCAGTGCGGTGCGCAGCTTGACGGTGGTTTCACCGATGCCGCCATTGCCGACCTGATATTCCTGGCCGTTGTGGATCAGGGTGCCCACGGAGGTCAGTACCGCCGCGGTACCGGACAGTGCTGCTTCACAGCCCGGACGTGCACTGCGCTCAAGCAGCTCATCGATGGTCAGCTCGCGTTCCTGAACATCCATGCCCATGTCGCGGGCCAGGGTCAGGATGGAGTCACGGGTAACCCCGTGCAGGAAGCTGGAATCCAGCGCCTTGGTGATCACTTCGTTACCATCGATCAGCAGGAAGTTGGCAGCGCCGGTTTCCTGCACATCACCGCCCGGGCAGAACAGAACCTGGTCGGCCTGGTGCTCCGCGCGGGCTTTCATGATCGGCTGCAGTGCGCTGGCGTAGTTGCCACCGGACTTGACCATGCCCATGTGCGGCGGGCAGCGCATGCCCTTGTCGTCCAGCAGGACGCGCAGAGGCTTGTCACCACCGGTGAAGTAATCGCCCACCGGTGACAGCAATACGTACAGGCAAGAGGTCAGTGAAGGTACGGCCGCCTTGCCGATAATCGGCTCGGTACCGATATGGGTCGGGCGGATGTACATGGAACCCGGAGGCGCCGGCACTTCGCTCTTGAAGCGGGTGAGGATGTCACGGGTCATGGCTTCCAGCATGTCTTCGTCAAAAGACGGCAGGGCCAGCAGCTCTGAACTCTGGGCCAGACGGCGGATATTGCGGTCCATGCGGAATACCTTCACCGAACCGTCTTCGTGGCGGAAGGCTTTCAGGCCTTCAAAACAGGTGCTGGAGTAGTGCAGCACATGGGCGCCGGGGTGCAGCTGCAGGCTGTCGCTGGGGACCACTTCCGGCTCGCTCCACTGAGAACCATCAAACCAGGTGATTGCCATCTCGGGCATGAAAACGGAACCAAAAGCAGACATAAAACCTTCCTAACAAACTGGATAGAAACAGGCCGGTGGGCGACGCACAAAGCTCCCAGGCGCGGTGCATCCCTAGATTGTATGCTTTCGCCCGAAAAATGGAATTGCCCAGAAGATAAATACTGTTGCGAACTTCGTAGCAGTTGTTCGGCAATGATACCATAGCGCCTTCAGGGGTCAGAAGTTGCAGGTGGGAAACGCCGGGTGAACAGTGAAGCAGAACCGCTTGATATCTGGATAGTCAGTGATGGCAAACCGGGTCATCTGAACCAGTCACGTGGGCTGGCGGAAGCGATAGCCCGCCATCGCCCGGTCCGTATCACCGAGCAGGCACCCATGGGGCGTTTTGAAGCCTGGCGTCTGTGCTTTGGTATGGGCGTGCCGCAACTGGATGAGCGCCCGGCGCTGATCATCGGTGCCGGCCATGCGACCCACATGACACTGCTGGCTTTGCGCCGTCTGCACCGTGCCCCCGCCGTGGTGCTGATGAAACCCTCGATTCCGATGGGATTCTTCGATCTTTGCCTGATCCCTGAGCATGATCAGCCGCCACAACGCCCCAATATCCTGCCCACTCGCGGTGCACTGAATCGCATGCGACCGGGTGACAAGGTCGCCAACAGCGGTGTCATGCTAATCGGTGGCCCTTCTAAACATTTCAGCTGGAATGAATCCCGCGTGCTTGAACAGGTAGAAGCCTTGCTGCAACAGGTGTCTGCCGATTGGACGGTCGGTTCATCCCGGCGCACCCCCGAGAGTACCGAGCAGGCGCTGGCTACATTGGCAGGCGAACGTTTTGTCCCTGCAGCCAATACCGGCCCCGACTGGCTGCCACAGCAGCTGGCGCGTACAGAAACCTGCTGGGTGACTCAGGACAGCGCTTCCATGGTGTATGAGGCGCTGACAGCCGGATGCAAGGTGGGGGTGTTGACGCTGGATGAACAGGCCGATAACCGTATCAGCCGTGGCGTAGATACCTTGCGGGAACAAGGTATCGTCAGTGCCGCGCCGGATTGGCAGCTGGAGGCTATCACCTCGACCGCAGCCGACTTCAATGAAGCGGAGCGCTGTGCCGAGGTGATCCTGAAGAAAGGCTGGCTGGGCAGCGACTAGCTTCGGCTCAGCAGCTCGCGATAGAGCTCATCATAGGCGCTGACGATGTGCTGCTTGCTGTAACCCTTGGCGTACACCTCTGCTGCACCCTCCACCAATTTAGTGCGCAGCTCGTTACTGTCCAATACCGAGCGAATCGCCTGCGTCAGTGCCTTGGCATCATCAATGGGGGTCAGCAGGCCGCTTTCGCCGTCGGTGATCACTTCTCCCGGCCCCTGAGAGCGGGTTGCCACAATCGGGCAACGGTGTGCCCAGGATTCCATCACTATCGATCCCAGTCCTTCATGACGAGACGGACAGACAAACAAATCCGCCGTGCGCATCAGCGCGGTCACATCGCTACGCCAGCCGAGGAAACGGACGCGCTCGTCCAGTCCCAGCTGATGACACAACTGCTTCAATGATTGCTCTTCCGGACCAGACCCGGCAAGCCAGAGAATGGCGTCGGGAATCTCGGTCAGACTCTGCAGCAGCACATCAAAGCCCTTGTTTACGTGCAGACGGCCTGCTGCCAGGATCAGCGGGCGGTCCGTGGGGGTGTTGAAGCTGTCACGGGGCAGGGGCTCAACGTCGCGCTCATCGGCAAAGTTGGGAATATGGAACACGCGATCCGCCGGGAAGCCGCCGTCGATCATATGCTGGCAGATACCCTTGCTGATGCCGACCCAGTAGTCCGAGTGCTGGTAATACTTGAGCTTGTAGTAGTGGCCCAGGCGGTTGATCAGAATGTAGTCGTCCGAGTTGGGTGTGTAGCCGCTGGCGCGGTTCATCCAGGTCATGACGATATCCGGTGCAAAGGCCTTGAGTTCACTGCGAAAGCGCAGGCGATCGGGCAGGTCCAGCGGCGATCCGAAACGGTAGCCCTGGGTATCAACACCTGCCTGGGTGAGGGCATCGATGCGGTCCTGGTGGTTACGGATAAACGCCCGTACCTGCATATTGTCCAGCTCGTTCAGGCCCGCCACCATACGGACAAAAAAGTTCTCCGCGCCGCCCTGGGCAGCGCCGGCCAGTACTTGTGCTACGCGCATTTTGGAATCGGTCATCTGTCAGCCTTTGTGGTTATCCTGGGGGTGATGGGCGGTGGCCATGCCGTGATAGCCGGGTTGTTCGCCGCGTGCCTTTTTAGCCAGTGTCTGCTCGATGCGTTGCTGCAGGTTGGCCAGCTTGCGCTCTACCTTGGCAGCTCTAAGCGGCGCCGGCAGACGGTTGAACGGAATCAGGTTGGGGCTGCCGAGACCGTCGATGACGACAATGCGGCGCACCTTGCCTTCGCTGTCCTTCTGCACCAACAGGTTGTGCAGCAGCAGGTCGCGTGAGGGGATCTGCAGGCTGCGCCACTGTTGGCAGAAATGCTCAACCGCTGCCTGACAGTCCGGGGTGTAGCCTTCGTCCCAGATCTGGGCTTTCAATGTCTGTGAAATCTGGCCATCGGCATCCCGTACCAACTCGAGAACGAGGCCCGGGCCAAGATCCGAGTCTTCAAACCCGTAGCAACGGCTGATCAGCTCAAACACCGGCTCACCGTGTTGTTGCGCCAGGCCTGTGATCACCTCGTGCTCTTCACGGTTGTCATCGAAATAGTGCAGAGGCAGCAGCGACTTGGGGAAGCCTTTCTTGCGGCGCAGGTCCTCCAGCGTGAAGTCCGGTCGGCGTACCTTGATGCAGCGATCAGCATGCTCGGGATGGACAAAGCAGAGTCGATGCCCACCCTGTGCAAAGGCCTGTTCATTGGCCAGCGTCAAACTCATTTCAGGCTGCCGTCCAGGTTGATGTCCTGTGCCCAGCAGTAGTCATGGCTGAACGGAGTCAGGGTGCTGGCTTCTGCGATGTACTGGGCGTAGAGCGTTGAGTTCATCTCCTGATGGAAGAAGCGACGCGCGGCGCCGGCCCAGGCTTGACGCTTGGCATCATCGGCGTGGAATTCACGGATCTTGGCGATCAGGTCTTCCTCTTCATCGAAGTAGACCACTGTTTCCGGCGGCAGCAGTTCGTCGAAGGCGCCGGAACTGTGGCTGAACTGCAGGATGCCGTTGCCGGCCAGCTGTGCCATACGGGCCGAGGAGTACCAGTGCAGGCCTTCCTGGCGGTTGAAGTTGAGACCCATTTTGCTCTGCATCAGGGCGCGGTCGTAATCGCGACCCCAGACCGGCGCTTCGCCGAAACTGCCGAAGGTCTTGAAAGTCATGATCGGGTCCAGCTGCTCTTTCATGCGGCCGACCATCTCCAGACGCTTGGTGAAATCCTTGCTGTTGCTGCAGAAAATCAGATCGATCGGCAGCTCGGCATCGGTTTTGACCGAGTTGTCGAAGCATTCTACCGAGGGCTCGACCGGGTTGGGCATGTGGTATATGCGGGCGCGGGAGCCTTCAAACTGGCTCAGTTCGCGGCGGCCGGTGGAGACGAATACGGCATCGGCGACTTCGGCGCGGTGATGGATGCGTTCCACGTTGGGCGGTACGAACAGCGGGTCATTATTGCAGTGGGCAATAAAGCAGTTGGGCTGGCGCTTGCGAATCTCGGCCAGCGTCTCGTTGGTAATCATGTCGCAATGGCCGGCGATGACCAGGTCCGGCTCGAATGAGTCCACGGTTTCCAACAGACGCTGGTTGGTCTTTTTCTTACCCAGATCGCGAATGCCGAAGGGCGCTTCGAAAGACGCCACATCGCGGTCACTGAACCCCTGTACCAGGTGGTCGTTCTTGACCAGGCCCGAGGTAAGCTTCTGCGCCCAGCTGACACGGGTATGACCGTAGCGTTTGAGCTGTTGGTAGGCGATGTGGAGAATTCTCATAGTTAAGCCAAATCCTGAGGGTTCAGTGGGGCTGAAGTCATCGCTTCGCCGTGTAATTAGTTGTGCTGCGCCACCGGCTGGTCCAGCAGACGGTAGTATACCCCGAGCGTGGCCTCGGCCTGGGCCTTGAGGTAGAAGGCGTCGGGCAGGCTGATTTCGCCGGGCGGCTGGTTCAGCAGCTGATCAATACGCTCGACAAAGGCGTCTATGTCATCCGCCGGAACAAGCCCGTCGGGGAAGGCTGCATGCAGGGATTCACTGGCACCGCCGCGGTCATAGGCGATTACCGGACAGCCGGTGGCCAGCGCTTCGGGCACGGTGCGGCCAAAGGGCTCGGCCTTGCTGGACAGGTGGCAGGTCAGGTCACAGAGATTGTAGAACGCCTGAATATCGCTGCGATGGCCAGTAAAGGTGATCGCCTGCTCGATTCCCAGGGTGCGACAGCGCTGTTCCAGCTCCTCGCGGTAGCTTTCCTTGTTGGCTTCGGCACCGCCGAGGATGATGCCGTGGCAGTCATCGCGCTTCTGCAGCAAGCGGTGCATCACTTCAATGAAGTCCAGCTGGCCCTTCCAGCGCGATAGCCGGCCCGGCATCAACAGCAGTTTTTTACCTTCGAACTGCGGAAACTCGGCGCGCAGGCCATCGGTATCGGGGTTGTGGTTGAACGTATTCGGATCCAGGCCGCGGTAGATGCGGGTGATCTTGTCTTCAGGCACCTGATAGTTGTCGCGGATGTACTGCTCGACACAGTCTGAGATGGCGATCACCTGTTCGGCCTTGGCCATGATGGCGCTGTAGGCGTTGACCGAATACATGCCATGGAAGGTGCTGGCCAGACGCGGGCGCGTGGCCGGGTCCATCTTGCGCCAGGCCAGCCAGGTGATCCAGGCGGGCGCACGCGAGCGCACGTGAAGAATGTCGGCATTCAGCTCGGTGAGCAGGCGGCGCAGTGGGCGCACCTGTGTCAGTGACCAGAGTGACTTGCGGTGAATCGGCAGCTGGATATGGCGTGAGCCCTCCTGCTCCAGTCGCTCAACCTGACGGCCGCCGTTGGAGATCACAATCGACTCGTGACCAAGGCGCACCAGTTCGCGGGCAAATTCCACGGTGCCACGCTCGACGCCGCCCGACTCGAGAGCCGGTAATAACTGAACAACCTTCAACGGGCGTGCTAGGGGCATGGGTGCGCTCTGTACCTGAGTGAATGAACCCGATTAGAATATCAAACTTCACCTCTGTTGTGTCTCGTCATCACCGGAACCCCTATGTCCCTGTTGAACACCTGGAAGCTCGAAAAAAGTCGCGATCGCCTTAACTACGCCATCCACGGCCTGTTGCATGGTCAGCGTATTCGCACCTATTGGTGGGGTTCAAAAAAGAACTTCGGTGACCTGATTACCCCGGCACTTCTACTGGCGTACGGCTACACGCCGGTGTACGAGAAGAAACACCGTGCCGAGCTGCTCAGTACCGGCAGCATTCTGGACGGGGTCAAGGACAGCTTCAGTGGTCAGGTGCTGGGCTCGGGGCTGATTCGAGACCATCAGGTGCGTCTGCCCAAAGCGCAGTTTCTGGCGGTGCGAGGTGATCTGTCGCGGGATCGGCTGGGGCTGGATGAGTCCCTGCCGCTGGGTGACCCGGGCCTGCTGGCGGAAAAACTGCTGAAAGCACCGGTGACCCAACAATATCGCCTGGGTGTGATTCCCCATTACGCTGACAAGCAGGATGCGCGTGTGCTGGCGCTGCTGAAGCAGCAGGGCGATGCCGCCTGCCTGATTAACCCCGAGGCTTACCCCGAGGCCGTGATTCGTCAAATCGCCGCTTGCGAGCGTGTCATTTCATCCTCGCTGCATGGCGTCATCGTAGCCCATGCACTGGGAATTCCGGCGGTATGGATGCAGTTGTCAGAATCGGTCGCCGGAGGCGGTTTCAAATTCCACGATTACGCCACCTCCGTGGGTATCGAGCTGCAGCCGGTTGAGCTAAAGGCGGGCATGTCGCTGTCCGATATGGATGATCTGGCCAGTCTGCCGGGGGCGGAGTTGCTGGCGCAGCGGAAAGCTGCTTTGGATGATTTGTTCGCCTCCCTGCGAACCGGCAAGTAGCGCGCTTACTCGCTCTCGTAACGTCCCAGTGACAGGTTCAGCATCACCTTGTTGCCCAGGTTGATGTTGGCCTTGATCAGCATGGGCAGAAACTGCAGCAGGAACAGATTGATCACGCGGCGCTTGTAGCCGATGCGGATCAGGTAGTGTGACCAGTGCTTGATCGAGTGCTTGATCCGCTTGTGCTGGGCAAAGCCGGAGCCGCTGACCTCCAGCGGGTGGTGTTTGAACAGCCCGCGCCCCTGGGCGATACGCAATCCGGCCGCCTGCCACCAGGGCTCGATATTGGTTTCCAGATTGTCGAACTCGGTGAATTCGCGCTGCAGGAAATGTTCGCGCAGAAACTCGGTGCGATACAGGCAGGGGTTGTTGGTGAAGTTGGCAATACCCGAGTCAGCGACAAAGAAGGTGCGGTTCAGGTGCTCGACGCGCTCGATCTCGTCGTATTCACGGTCCGGTTCGTTGAACAGGTAGGTAGCGTTGAGGTTGGCCTGCTCGGCACTCTTGCGGCCTTCCCATACCTTTAGCAGCCAGTAATTCGGATCGCCATAGTGGTGTTGGTGACGCAGGCGTACACAGGCGATATCCGTTTCTACTGCCGCCATGGCCGCTTGCAGCTCCTGCTCGCAGGTGGCTTCATCTTCCACCAGCATGAAATCGTTTTCCAGAAACAGGAAGTAACGGCCGCTGGCCGCCTTGATCAGCTCCTGAAACGGTTTGGCGATGCCGATGTTGCGCTTCGCCTGCAGCACGGTGAAGCCGTATTTCTCGGCGATGCGGCGATCTTCGCCGGTGCATTCATTGAAGAAAATCAGCTTCTCTTTGGCCATATCCAGCAGCCCCTGACGCTGGTAGCTCTCCAGCGAATGTTTCAGGGTTCGGGGCTGGCGCCATGACAGCATGGCCAGCGTGAGATCGTGTTGCATGGGCGTTCCTGCAGACAAAGAAAGGTTGGACATATCAGGCCGACGGCTCGGTGGTGCGCAGTGCGGGCAGCGGGTGGTTCTCGTCACCGAACAGCTTGCGCTTGGCGCGGCGGAATGTGCCCGGCATCTGGCCAAAGTCGATGGCCTGGTAACCGCGCTGGGCCAGGTCATAGGCCAGTACAGTAGCGGTGGGGCCGAGTACCGGCATGATCAGGTATTCCGCCGGATCATATTCGCTGATGCGGGCGATAATATCATCGTATTCGGCAAAGGCGTTCTTGGCCGGCGCATAGAGGAAATCCACCGAGGTGGCGTTATTGAACAGCTCCTCCTCAAAGGTGAAGCGGCTGTTTTCGCCCACTACCAGCAGTACCTTGCGGTCCTGCCACACCTGTTTGATCAGCTGTACCCGCTCCACCAGTGCAGCTTCCGATTCATCCGGCAGGACGCGGAAAGCGCCCATGGAAGGATAGCTGCGCTGGCCATCCAGCAGGGCCAACACCTCGCGACCGATCCGGATAATGAATTTCTGCCAGATGCGGCCCAGGCCGTCGTAATCCCGTACCGGGTGAATGCCGATCAGGATGTTGGGCTCATCGCTGCCCAGCACCTGCTCCAGGCGCGCATTCAGCTCAGGGTTAACGTCCTGAAAGGATTTGTGGCGCTCGCCCACCATCAGTTTGAGCTCGCCATCGCCAAAGCGGCAGATACTGCTGCGGTGCTCGATCAAATGGCGCAGGGTCTGCTCCTCGCTCCATACCTCCGGGTAATCACGCACGAAGGCTTCGATATCATCCCGGAACAGTTCGATGATGCGGTCATCGAAAAACTCACGGAAGCGGGTACGGCCTGCCGAGGTGAGCATGAAAGGCGCACCTAGAATGGCGATTTGGCGGTAAATGGCGCGCAGCAGGCGCTTGCGGGATGCGGGCATGTCAATTCCTTGGGCGGTTAGCAGTCGTGATAACGGCGGAACCAGTGAACAAAACGGTCGATGCCAGCCTCAATTCCGGTATCCGGGGTGTAGTCGAGGCTTGCTACCAGGTCATCGATATCGGCATAGGTAGCCGGCACATCGCCCGGTTGCATCGGCATCATCTCCTTCACGGCATCACGCCCGCAGGCGCGCTCAATGGCAGCGATAAAGTCCAGCAGGCTGACCGGGTGATGATTGCCAATATTGTACAGCGAATAGGGCGCTTCTGCGTGGGAGCCGGGGGCTGGAGTGCGAGCAGGCGGGCGTTCAAGCAGGCGGTCGATACAGGCCACGATGTCGTCCACGTAGGTGAAATCCCGCTTCATGTGACCGCCGTTGTAGACGCGAATCGGCTCGCCGGCGAGGATGGCGCGGGTAAAACCGTAATAGGCCATATCCGGACGCCCCCAGGGGCCGTACACGGTGAAGAAGCGTAGCCCGGTGGTGGGTATGTCGTACAGATGGCTATAGCTGTAGGCCAGTAGCTCGTTGGACTTTTTGGTTGCCGCATAGAGGCTGACCGGGAAATCGGTACGGTCGTGCGTGCTGAACGGGCTTTTGCTGTTCATCCCGTATACCGAGCTGGAAGAGGCGAATATCAGGTGTTTGACCTGTTGCTGGCGGCAGCCTTCCAGAATATTCATGAAGCCGGTCAGATTACTGTCGACATAGGCATGCGGGTTATCCAGTGAGTAGCGTACCCCGGCCTGGGCGGCCAGGTTGATCACCACATCAAAGGTTTGCCGTGTAAACAGCCGAGCCATGGCGTCACGGTCGGCAATATCCAGTTGAAACCAGTGCAAGCCCGGATAGGCCTGTTGAAGCTGGGCGATGCGGTCGTGCTTCAGCTGGGGTGTGTAGTAGTCATTGAAGTTATCGACGAGAGTGACATCCAGCCCTCGCTTCAGCAGGGCCTGGCTCAGGTGAAAGCCGATAAAGCCTGCGCCGCCGGTCAGTAGTATCCGCATCCTGTTTCAGCTCCCTGTGAATGTCAGTTGCGGTGTGCTTCGGCCAGCCGCAGGAACAGGTCCTTGTACTGCTGCAGAATCACGGGTTGGGAAAATTCGTCACGGAATTTCTGTGCGCCCTTTTCCGTGAGTCGGGCAGCGAGAGTTTCATCTGCCAACAGCCGGTTCACGGCATCGGCGCACTGGACATGGTCGTCGATATCGAACAACAGGCCGTTCTCTTCATGATCAACCAGCCAGGCTGGGCCTGTACTGGCCGCCGCTACGATGGGAGTGTTGGTGGCCCAGGCTTCGAGTACCACATTGCCCAAGGGCTCAAAGCGGGACGGGAACAGACAGATATCAGCCAGTTCAAACAGGTTGCGCACATCCTTGCGCAGGCCCAGAAAACGTACACGGTCGGCCACGCCCTCAGATTCCGCCAGCGCTTCCAGCTCAGAGCGCAGTTCACCGCTACCTGCGATCAGCAGGGTGGCATTAGGAATCTGCTTCATGGCACGAATGGCGGTGTCCTGTGCCTTCTTTTCGTGAAGGCGCCCCAGCGTGAGCAGGACCTTGTGATCGGCCGGAATCTCCGGCAAGGGGTCGGTAACGTTGAGTGTTTCGGGCAGTTCACCGAAGTTGGAAATCATGCTGACGCGGTCCGCCGGCCAGCCGTTCTCCGTGACATGGCGCACCAGGTCCGGGGTGTTGACGATCAGGTGGTCGCATTTCCGGTAATTGTTGATGTCGTAGTAGCCGCCCAGGCGGCCAATCACCACGGCATTGCTGGGTGGGCACTTGCGAGAGGCCCGGTTTACCCAAGTCAGGATGACATCTGGATCAAAACGGCTGACATGCTGTTTCAGGCGCGCATTGTAAAGCAGCGGCTTGCTGATTTTTCCCATCGGCAGAGTGCGGTAGGTGACTCCGGCACTGTCCAGTCGGCGCTGCCGAGAGGGTTGCTCTTCAATGATCAGTTCCTGCTCGAAGTCCGGGTCGGTGGCAAAGGCTGCGGCCACTTTCTCGAAGTAGGTTTCGGCACCGGCTTCAGACTGGGACAGGAGTATTTGTGTCAGCTTCATGTTGTTGTTTTGCCTGGTTGATGCTGTCAGCGGAGCGAAAAAGCATACCCGATAGTGCCAGGGGGAACCATGTCAGCAGCCAGAGGAAATCAGGATGAGTCAGCAGTGAATGGCCGATGCTGAATCCGGTCGCGGCGCAATAGACAAACACGGGCGGCCAGAAGGCGGCCAGCTGGCCTGCATGACGATAGAGTGCCCAAAGGCAGGTTGCCAGCAGAACCATACCGATCAGCCCGCCATAGAACAGCTGTGACAGCCAGAGACTGTGCGGGTTGGCGTAATGGAACCCCTGAGCCTGAACGTCAAAGTCATATCGGTTGCCACAGCCCAGCAGCAAGGAACACTGCTCCGACATTGTGCTGGCAACGTTGCGCCAGATGTCAACGCGCACGAATTCGGCGGTAAAACGATCGATCATCAGAACCAGAACCAGGCCGCCAGCAGCCAGCATCAGGACCCAGCAGGCCAAAGCAGTGAAGGCTTTGAGCCTGAACAAGTAGTAGCTGTGGGCCAGCAGCAGGGCCAGAATGGGGGTGCGGCTTTGCAAGGGAATGGTCAGCAGAATCAGGCCGCAGACCAGGATGCTGGCGAGCCAGGGGTTGGTGACCTGACTGCTGATCAGAATGAAGCCGAACAGGCCAACCGCCAGCGCAAGATAGACCGCATTGAGGGGGCCGGTCAGCTGGTCCAGTCGTGGGAAGTCCCGGGCCCAGGTGTCCAGCCCTACACTGGCGATCAGGGTATACAGGCTGTGTGCCTCCACCACCAGGCTGATCAGCAGCCCCCAGGCGGCAATCCACTTGAGACGTTCAGGCTGTGCCATCACCTGTTGGGTAATGGCGGCGAACGCCAGAATATAGACAACATATTTGAGGTGTTTGGCGCTGTCGCCGGGGTCGGCATTGTTCCAGAAAGAGCTTAGCGCCACGTAGAGCAGGTAGCCCCCCAGCAACAGGCAGGCGCGGGTCGGACGCAGTTGTCGGCGTGCCACCAGCACCACTGCCGGCAGCATCAGAAACAGATAGAAAAAGTTGTTGGTCAGCTTGGTGTCCTCAGCCCCCAGCAACAGGGCGATAAACAGCAGGTATGCGGCCAGCAGGAATCGGCCCCACCGGTTGTTGGCGTCCGGCAGGCAGTGTGCTGGCTGCTGAGCTGTCACTTGTACAGGCGTCCCTTGCCGTCAGGCTGGGTCTTGAAGCGACGATGCACCCACATGTACTGGCTCGGATCCTTGCGGATTGCTCGTTCCAGTTCGTCGTTGATGCGCTGGGCATCGGCTTCATCATCGCCGGAGGGAAAGCCTTCCACCACCGGGAACAGCTCCAGCTCGTAGCTGCCGTCGGGAAGGCGGTGCTGAGCCAGCATCAGAATGGGCGAACCGTTCAGCTTGGCCAGGCGAGAGGTGGCGGTGATCGTCGCGGCCGGGACATTGAAAAAGCGGGCAAACACGGACTGCTTGCGGCCGAAGTCCTGGTCCGGGGCGTACCAGATGATGTGGTTCTTGCGCAGGGCCTTGATCACCGAACGGATATCGGAGCGTTCAATTGGCTGGTTGAAATAGCGACGACGGCCGCGGGTGATGATCTCTTCCATCAGGTCATTGTTGTGACGGCGGTACATGGCGTCGACCGGATAAAAACGGGAGAACAGCAGACCACCCAGGTCCAGGGTGGAGAAATGTGCGCCCAGCAGCAGCACGCCCTTGCCCTGTTCCAGCGCAGCATCCAGATGCTCGCGGCCCTTGAAATGAATACGATCATCGAACAGGCGCTTGGGGCTCCACCAGGCCATGGCGGTTTCGAACATGCCGATACCGTTGTTTTCAAAGATGCGCCGTACCAGTCGTGCCTGCTCTTCCCTGTTCAATTCGGGGAAACAGAGGCGCACATTCACTTCGGTTACATGGCGGCGCTGGCGGTTAAAACGATGCAGGAAACGGCCCAGTATGCGGCCCAGCAAAATCTGTGCGCTCAGTGGTAACCGGTTCAACAGCCACAGCAGACCGGTACCCAGCCAGATATGCCAGTAGCGGGGTGCCAGAAATTTCGTGTGTGCAGAGGTCGTTTTAGTCGTCACGGTGCAGGGTCTTCAGAATGGCGATGGGGTTATTGTAAGGTCCTGCCTGAGCACGGGCAAACCATGTTGGCCTGATGTGGGTCTTGGCAAGGGGATCATTTCCCGTGCATTGTGGGACCCTGTGGTATGATGGTCGATTCGACCTGACACGATAACCGTGAAAGAGAACCGTGATGAAGATAGCCGTAGCCGGGACCGGATATGTCGGTCTTTCCAACGCAGTCCTGTTGGCACAGCACAACGAAGTGGTTGCGCTGGACATAGTGCCCGAGAAAGTGGCGCAGCTGAACCGGGGCGAAGCGCCCATCGAAGACGTCGAGATCAGTGAATTTCTTGCCTCCGGCAAACTCAACCTGACGGCGACGCTGGACAAGGAAGCGGCCTACAAGGATGCGGACTTTGTCGTGATCGCCACGCCGACCGACTATGACCCCCAGACTAACTACTTCAACACCGGCAGCGTCGAGGCCGTGGTGAAGGATGTGATGGCGCTGAACCCGAACGCGGTCATGGTGATCAAATCCACGGTTCCGGTTGGCTTTACCGCCGAACTTAAAGAGCGCATGGGCAGTGACAATCTGATGTTCTCGCCCGAGTTCTTGCGTGAGGGCAAGGCTCTGTATGACAACCTTTACCCGTCACGCATCATCGTCGGCGAGCGCTCTGAACGTGCGCAGCAGTTTGCTGACCTGCTCAAGCAGGGCGCGGTGAAAGAAGAGGTAGCGGTGCTGTTTACCGACTCTACCGAAGCCGAAGCGATCAAACTGTTCGCCAATACCTACCTGGCCATGCGCGTCGCCTACTTTAACGAGCTGGACACCTACGCTGAAAGCCATGGCCTGAACACGCGTCAGATCATCGAGGGCGTGGGCCTGGATCCACGTATCGGCACCCACTACAACAATCCCTCATTCGGTTACGGCGGTTACTGCCTGCCGAAGGATACCCGTCAGCTGCTGGCCAACTACGATCAGGTGCCCAACAACCTGATTCGCGCCATCGTCGACTCCAACACCACGCGCAAGGACTTTGTCGCCAACGCCGTGTTGAGCCGCAACCCCTCCGTGGTTGGTATCTACCGCCTGGTGATGAAAGCCGGCTCCGATAACTTCCGTGCCTCCGCCATTCAGGGCGTGATGAAGCGCATCAAGGCCAAGGGCGTTGAAGTGGTGGTGTACGAGCCCGTGCTGGAAGAGGACGAGTTCTTCCATTCGGAAGTGATCAAGGATCTGGACGCGTTCAAGCAGCGTTGTGACGTGATTATCGCCAACCGCTTGACCGACGACATCGAAGATTGCCGTGACAAGATCTACACCCGAGACCTGTTCGGCGTGGATTCTTGATGTTCGACAAACCGACATGCCGGGTGGAACACGATGCAGCCTAACGCAGTGAAAGCGCCTGTACCTGAACGTGACAAGGGACGTCTTGAATCCGCCAGCGTATGGAAACTCTATCGGCGTTTGCTGACCTATGCCCGCCCGTTGTGGCTGGCATTTCTGGTCAGTTTTATCGGCTTTGCCATCTATGGCCTGGGTCAGGCGCTGTCGGCCAAATGGCTGGAAATGGTGGTGGATACCGTTCAGGCCAACGAATATGACAAGCGCTGGTTTCTGGCACTGGCGGTGCTGGGGATCTTCCTGTTGCGGGGCGTGGGTGCCTTTATCGGCAACTACTGCATCGCCTTTGTCGGACGTGAAGTGATTCACACCCTGCGTACCGAAGTGTTCGAGCGCCTGCTCAAACTGCCGTCGCACTACTATGCCCGCAATTCCAGCGGTGAGTTGCTGGCCAAGCTGACCTACAACGTGGAACAGGTTACCGGCGCGGTTACCAATGCGCTCAAAACACTGTTCCGCGAAGGTTTGACGGTCGTTGGCCTGCTCGGGTACATGCTGTTCCTGAATTGGAAGCTGACGCTGATTTTCATTGCGGCCGGGCCACTGATTGCACTGGTGGTGTCCGTTGCTGCCAAGCGTATGCGTCGCCTGAGTCGGCGTATCCAGCAGTCGGTAGGCGATATTACCGAGTCTGCCTCGGAGTCGATCAAGGGCTATCAGGTGGTACGGATCTTCGGCGGCGAAGAGGCGGAGAAAGACCGTTTTCAGCAGGCCAGTCTGAAGAACAAGCGCCAGTTCATGAAACTGGTGGTAACCCAGTCACTGAACACGCCGATCATCCAGTTCCTGGTGGCATTGGCGTTGTCAGCACTGCTGTTTCTGGCCATGCACCCGGATGTGATGGGTACACTGACCACCGGTGGTTTTGTCGCCTTTCTTACTGCAGCAGGCATGATCACCAAGCCGCTGCGCCAGTTGACCAATGTGATCTCGATTGTACAGAAAGGGGTCGCGGCGGCCGAAAGCCTGTTTGAAGTGCTGGACGAGCCGGCGGAGCAGGACCAGGGCTCCCGTGACGTGGAAACGATCGGGGATATTGAATTCCGCCACCTGAGCTTCAGCTATCCGGGGACCGAGCGGGCCGCCTTGAACGATCTGTCTTTGCTGTTACCCCAGGGTAAAACCGTGGCGCTGGTAGGGCGTTCCGGCAGTGGCAAGTCCACACTGGCCAGCCTGTTGCCACGCTTTAACGATGGCTGGAGTGGTGAGCTGTTGTTGAACGGTCTGCCGCTGCAGGACTTCAAGCTCGATAGTCTCAGGGATCAGATTGCACTGGTGAACCAGAACGTGGTGTTGTTCAACGGAACTATTGCCGAGAACATCGCCTACGGCAGCATGGCGGATGCCAGTGAAGAAGCCATTCTGGCGGCGGCCGAAGCGGCTCATGTCACCGAGTTCGTCAACAAGATGCCGGAAGGCATTCACACGCTGGTGGGCGAAGACGGTGTCATGCTGTCCGGCGGTCAGCGTCAACGCATCGCCATTGCCCGTGCCATCCTCAAGGATGCACCTATCCTGATTCTGGATGAGGCCACCTCGGCACTGGATACCGAGTCCGAACGCCATATCCAGGCCGCGCTGGAAGAGGTGATCAAGGGGCGCACCACGCTGGTGATCGCACACCGCCTGTCCACCATCGAACGTGCCGATATCATTGTGGTGATGGAAGACGGCCAGATCGTCGAGCAGGGGTCGCACTCCGAACTGCTGGAGCAGCAGGGGGCTTACGCCCGTTTCCATATTCTGCAGACCGACGCGGACTCGGGAGCCTGAAGCCTTGGCTCGGCATCTCTATACCCTTCTGTTTTACCTGCTGACCCCGGTATTGCTGCTGCGCCTCTGGTGGCGTGGCCGCAAGGCGCCGGGGTATCGTCGCAACTGGTTACAGCGTCTGGGGCTGGGTGCCCGTATCGAACAGCCGGTGATCTGGGTGCACGCTGTTTCCGTGGGCGAAACCGTCGCGATCGCACCGCTGGTGCGGCGCTTGCTGGAACGCTACCCCGACCACCGCATTCTGCTGACCAATATGACTCCGACGGGGGCCGAACAGGTGCGCAAGTTGTTTGGCGATGCTGTCGAACAACGTTTCTGTCCCTGGGATCTGCCACTGGCGTTGACCGCTTTCCTGCGCCGGGTCCGTCCTGAACTCTGTATTGTGGTGGAAACCGAGCTTTGGCCCAATCTGGTCAACCAGTGTGCCTGTGCCGGGGTGCCGGTCGTGCTGGCCAACGCCCGCCTGTCGGCCCGTTCGGCGCGGGGGTATGAGAAATTTTCCGCCCTGACCCGTCCCATGTTGCAGCAGCTCAGTCGGATTGCGGCGCAGGGGCAGGCCGATGCCGACCGCTTCATCGCGCTGGGCATGCCGCCCGAGCGGGTGGATGTCACTGGCAGTATCAAGTTTGATCTGCAGCCGGATCCAACGCAGGTGTCTGCAGGGCAGGCGTTACGGGCACAATTGGGCCCTGAGCGGCCGGTGTTGATCGGGGCCAGCACCCATGCTGGCGAAGACGAAATCCTGTTGCAGGCCTGGCAGCAGTTGCAACAGGCCCAGCCGGACCTGGCACTGATACTGGTGCCGCGCCACCCCGAACGTTTTGATCAGGTAGCCGAACTTTGTAGCCGCTTCAGTGAGTCTGTTGTAAGGCGCAGTGCAGACCAGGTGCCTGATGCCAAAACGCAGATCCTGCTGGGCGATACCATGGGCGAGTTGATGCTGTTCTATGCCGCGGCTGATCTGGCCGTAGTGGGGGGCAGTTTCAGTGGCACCGGGGGACACAATCCGCTGGAGCCGGCGGCGCTCGGGTTGCCGGTGGTGATGGGGCCGGACTGCTTCAACTTTCAGGCGATCACCGATGCCCTGATTGAAGCCGGTGGCCTGACGCGCGTGGAGAGTGACGCAGCGCTGGTGCCCTGTCTTGAACGTCTGCTGGCTGATCGGGCACTGCGCCAACAGCAGGGCGCGCAGGCTGAAGCCTTTGTTGCGGCCAATCGTGGCGCGCTGGAGCGGCTTGAAACCGCTGTCGCACGCCTCTTATCCTGATTACTTGTCTGGATCTCCTCAGAGGGTGCTTACTGGGCCAGGGGGCTGAAGTCCAGTGTTTCGCCCGCCTGGTCAGCGAATGCAGCGGTCAGTACCTCACTCAGGCTGGCACCATCTGAGTCACGCAGCCACTGGCTTTGATCAGTGTTGTAGTCAAAGTGGAAGCCGCCGTTACGGGTCGCGACCCACAGCTGCTTCACCGGCGGCTGACGGGTGAAAATGATCTGGCTGCCATTCTCGCAGGTCACTGTCATCATGCCGCCCTGGCCTTCGTAATCGAGATCGCCTTCGGCGTCGTCCAGCACCTCTTCGATCTGCTCCAGGGTTTCGTCTACCTGAGTCATGAACTCGGATTCGGTCATTTCGGCATTTCTCCGCAGGTTGAATTTCAGTCGATGAGTATAACTCAGCCGCGGGCGGTACTCAGCCCTTCTGGCTACGGGTATAATCGGGTCATTCATTGCCCGGCACAGGTCCGGGCCTAACCAGACATGAAGGGATTGATGATGCTGAAACGCTGTTGGCCGCTGCTCCTGATGGGAGCACTGATCATCTCGGGTTGTGGCCAGAAAGGCCCGCTGTATCTGCCCGACGAACCGGCCCAGCAACATCAATCGGAGTGAGATTTTGATGGACAATTTTGAGTACCACAACGGCCGTCTGCACGCCGAAGAAGTGCTGTTGAGCCGTGTTGCCGACGAGTTTGGCACCCCCACGTACGTGTATTCCCGCGATGCCCTGGAACGTGCTTACCTGGATTATGCCCAGGCACTGGAAAGACGAGATGCGCTGGTGTGCTATGCCGTCAAGGCGAACTCCAACCTGGCCGTGCTGAACGTGCTGGCCCGCCTGGGCGCCGGTTTCGATATCGTGTCGGCAGGTGAGCTGGAGCGTGTACTGCGTGCCGGTGGCGACCCGGCCAAGGTGGTGTTCTCGGGCGTGGGCAAACAGCCTGCCGAGATCCGTCGCGCGCTGGATGTGGGTATCTTCTGTTTCAACATCGAATCCGATGCCGAGCTGGACCGCGTCAATGCCGTGGCGGCCGAGATGGGCGTCAAGGCGCCGGTGTCCTTCCGTGTGAATCCGGATGTGGACGCGGGCACCCATCCCTATATTTCGACCGGCCTGAAAGAGAACAAGTTCGGCATCGGCATCGATACCGCTGCTGAGGTCTATCGTCGTGCTGCGGCCATGGACAACGTCGAGGTTGTGGGCATGGACTGCCATATCGGCAGTCAGCTCACCGAGATCAGCCCCTTCCTGGATGCGCTGGATCGCCTGCTGCAGCTGCTGGATACATTGGCTGACGAAGGTATCCAGATCCATCATCTGGATCTGGGTGGTGGTTTGGGCGTGTGCTACACCGACGAGCAGCCGCCGGCCCCGCAGGAATACATTGCTGCAGTACTGGAAAAGCTGGGTGAGCGTGAACTCAAGCTGATCTTTGAACCGGGCCGCTCCATTGCTGCCAACGCCGGTGTGATGCTGACCCGTGTCGAATTCCTCAAGCAGAATGGTGACAAGAACTTTGCCATCATCGACGGTGCCATGAACGACCTGATTCGTCCGTCCCTGTACAGCGCCTACCAGGAGATTATTCCGGTGGAGCTGCGGGAAGAGGGTGAAACCAAGGCATGGGACCTGGTGGGTCCGGTCTGTGAGACCGGTGACTTCCTGGGCAAGGATCGTCAGCTCAACCTGCAGCCGGGCGACCTGCTGGCAGTGTGCTCTGCCGGTGCCTATGGCTTCGTCATGGCGTCCAACTACAACACCCGTCCGCGTCCGGCCGAGGTAATGGTGGATGACAACCAGGCGTATCTGGTACGTGAGCGTGAAACCCTGAATGACCTGATGCGTGGCGAACAGCTGCTGCCGGAACAGGGCTGAGCGGAGACACGGGGTATGCAGGTACGTTTCACTAAAATGCACGGGCTGGGCAACGATTTCATGGTGATCGATGCCCTGTCACAGCGGGTCAAGCTGACGCCGAAAATAGTGCGTAAGCTGTCTGATCGCAATCTGGGCATCGGTTTTGACCAGCTGTTGCTGGTCGAACCACCCAGCCGTCCGGATATGGACTTCCGTTACCGTATCTACAATGCCGATGGCTCCGAAGTGGAGCATTGCGGAAACGGTGCGCGCTGTTTCGGTCGCTTTGTCCGCGATCGTCGCCTCACCATGAAAGACGAAATTCGCGTGGAAACGGCCCGTGGCCAGGCGGTTATCTATCTGCTCAAGGACCGTCAGGTCGATGTGGATATGGGCGCGCCAGAGCTGGTGCCGGCGGAAATTCCGTTTCAGGCCGAGCAGCAGGCCGTCATCTACCCGATCGATGTAGATGGCCAAACGCTGGAGCTGAGTGCAGTCTCCATGGGTAACCCCCACGGTGTGCTGGTGGTGGATGATGTGGACACTGCGCCCGTTGAAACTCTGGGGCCGGCGCTGGAATCTCACCCGCGCTTCCCGCAAAAGGCCAACATCGGTTTCATGCAGGTGGTGAGCCGCAACGAGATTCGTCTGCGGGTCTATGAACGCGGTGCCGGAGAAACCCTGGCCTGTGGCACGGGTGCCTGTGCGGCTGTGGTAGCAGGTCGACTGCGTGGCCTGCTGGATGAAGATGTGCTGGTGCACCTGCCGGGCGGCGAACTGCGCATTCGCTGGGCCGGAGAGGGGAAAGCCGTACGGATGATCGGGCCGGCAACAACGGTATTTGAAGGACAGATCTATCTATGAATGACGCGAGCGAAGTACTGGAACAACCCGCCCTGAGTGCTGACCAGGTAGCCGAATACCTGGCGCAGAACCCGGATTTTTTCACCGAGCACACCTGGCTGTTGGAAAAGCTGTATGTCCCGCATCAGCGTGGCACTACGGTGTCGCTGGTGGAGCGCCAGACTTCGCTGTTGCGCGAGCGCAATCAGCAGTTGCATGGCCATATGGCCGAACTCATTGATGCCGCCAAGTACAACGACGTACAGTTCGACAAGACCAAGCGCATGGTCCTGGCCCTGCTGGAAGCGGCGACGCTGGATGATGTGGCTGTCGCCATTGAAGAGAGCCTCTGCCGCGACTTCTACGGTGATGAAACCGAGCTGCTGCTGTTTAGCGAAAAAGCTCTCAAGAGCAACGGTATTCGCACTCTGGCCCGTGCGGAAGACTCGCTGGTACAGCCGCTGATCGAAACCAACCTGCCCAGCTGTGGCCAGTTGTCCGAAGCGATGAATCGCTTCCTGTTTCAGGACCGCAGCGTCAAGGTGCAATCCGCTGCCGTGGTGCCGCTGGTCAAGGGTGAAACCCTGGGCCTGCTGGCAATTGGCAGCCACGATGCCAACTACTTCCAGAGCAGCCAGGGCACCCTGTTCCTGAGTTATGTCGGTGAAGTACTCAGCCGCGTGCTGTTCCGGATCCTGCGGGAGCAGGAGGCCTGAGATGAAACAGCCGGCCGTGAGTGACTGGCCGACCCATTTCCTGCATTACCTGCGGGTGGAGCGTCAGCTGTCCCCGCATACCCTCAGCAATTACCGCCGCGACCTTGAGCGTCTGCAGCAGCTCCTGAGCGACCATCAGCTGGCCAATTGGCAAACGCTGGATGAAGCCGCCCTGCGTTACGCCATTGGCCAACTGCATGCCGATGGCCTGTCCGGACGCAGTCTGCAGCGCCTGCTGTCCGCCTGCCGCGCCTTTTACCGTTTTCTTTCCCGTGAAGGCTGGTGCACTCGTAATCCTGCATTGTCGGTCCAGGCACCCAAAGCCCCACGACGCCTGCCACAAACCCTGGATACCGAACAGGTGGGTGCGCTGCTGGACGTAAAAGGTGACGAACCCCTGGATATTCGTGATCGTGCCATGATGGAGCTGATCTACTCGTCGGGCCTGCGCGTATCCGAGCTGGTTGGCATTGAGCTGCGCGACCTGGATCTGGCGGAGGGCGAAATCACCGTGCTGGGCAAAGGCCGCAAAACCCGGCGCCTGCCGGTGGGGCGTCTGGCTGTAGAGGCAATCCGTGCCTGGCTGCCGGAGCGCAACAAGCTGGCTTCGCCCGATGAAACAACCCTGTTTGTGGGCCAGCGCGGCCGACGTCTCACCACGCGAGCGGTGGAGCAGCGGTTGCAGCAGCGGGGCGCCGAACAGGGCACTCAGGGACGGGTATATCCACACCGTTTACGCCACAGTTTTGCCAGTCATATGCTGGAATCCAGCGGTGACCTGCGCGCGGTGCAGGAGCTGCTGGGGCACGCCAACATCAGTACCACTCAAATCTATACCCATCTGGATTTTCAGCACCTGATGGACGTATATGAACAGGCTCACCCACGTGCGAGGCAAAAACGCGATGATTAAATGCGTCACTTTCGATCTGGATGACACCCTTTGGGCGGTGGATCCGGTGATCCGCCAGGCCAACCAGAGCCTGTGGCAGTGGCTGGAGATGAATGCCCCCCTGTTTACAGCCATGCATGAAGTCAGTGACATGGCCGAAGGGTCAGAATTGCGCCGCTCACTGTTGGAGAAGCACCCCGAAATTGCGCATAGTCTCAGCCTGATACGCATCAAGCTGCTGGAGCGTGGCTGCGTCGCGGCCGGTTACAGCGAAGCCGAGGCGATCAACCTGGCCGAACGCGCTTTTGAGGTGTTCATGCAGGGGCGCCATCAGGTCGAACTGTTCGAGCATGCGCAGGCAGCGCTGGAGCAGCTGCGCCAGCAGGGTTATCTGATCGGTGCGCTCAGTAATGGCAATGCAGATGTCAGCCAGACACTGGTTGGGCACCTGTTTGATTTCCAGTACAACGCGGATACCGTGGGCTCGGCCAAACCTGAGCCGGAGATGTTTCAGCAGGCACTACACCATACCGGACTGCGACCGGAACAGGTGGTGCATGTGGGTGACCACCCGATCAATGATGTGCAGGCTGCCCGTCAGCTGGGCATCTGGACCGTCTGGGTGAACCTGCCCGGGCAGGAGTGGCCGCAGCCGGCATTGGCCGATCATACAGTGCAATGCCTGTCGCAGTTGCCTGCGGCGGTAGAAGGCTTGAAAGGCAGGGCCGCGCAG
Source organism: Marinobacterium sp. NO-S09 (assembly GCF_059179545.1). Lineage (NCBI taxonomy): Bacteria > Pseudomonadati > Pseudomonadota > Gammaproteobacteria > Oceanospirillales > Oceanospirillaceae > Marinobacterium > Marinobacterium sp. NO-S09. The sequence continues at coordinate 510,254 of NZ_CP168954.1, forward strand.
CGCGCAACCCTGTGATGAATCGATCAGCTTGATGGTTTAAGCGGCACCCTCCCGGAGACAGGAGGGGCCGTATGTCACACTCAGGTACGGAAGCTGGACACGGCGTCCTGCAGCTCCGATGCCTGCTGCGCCACCATCTGGCTGGCATCCGCGTTCTGGCCAACCTGGCGGTTGGCATCTTCCATAATGCTGCGAATGTGGTCGATGTTGCGGGTGATTTCCGCCGCTACCGAGGCCTGTTCTTCGGTAGCCGAGGCCACCTGCGTGGTCATATCGACGATGCTGGCAGCGCCGTTGGTGATGGTATCCAGCGCGCCAATGGTTTCGCTGGCACGTTCGGCGCTGGCTTCACTGTCCGCTACACTGGCCTGCATCAGCTGGCTCACATTCTGGGTCTGGTCCTGAAGGCTGTGCACCAGTTTCTCGATTTCCGATGCTGAGGTCTGTGAGCGTGCCGCCAGGGTGCGCACCTCATCGGCCACCACCGAGAAGCCACGGCCCTGTTCACCGGCACGCGCGGCTTCAATGGAGGCGTTCAGCGCCAGCAGGTTGGTCTGTTCGGCAATATCCTTGATCACATCCAGCATGGTGCCGATTTCACCGCTGTTCTGATGCAACTGCTCGACCACATCAGCGGTCTGGCGTGCCTTGGTAGCCAGCTCGTTCAGGGCATCAATGCTGCCGGCGACACGTTCGGTGCTGTCGGAGGCATCCTGTTGCGCCTGACGGGCGGTATGTGCGGTGGTTTCGGTGCTGCCGGCGATCTCCTGCATGGAGCTTTCCATTTCCTGTACCGCCGTCGCAACCTGCATCACCTGCTCCTGCTGGGTGTTGAGGCCGGATGAGGTGTCCTGACTGGTCGCCGACAGCTGTTCAGCGGCGGCTGCCAGTTGGGATGAGGTACCCGCCACACGCGCGATCAGGTCGCGGAAGCTGTCCATCATCAGGTTGAAGTCACGTGCCATTGCAGCTACTTCGTCCTTGCCGCTGGCATCGGTACGCAGGGTCAGGTCATGCTCGTCGCTGGCCCGCTTCATGGTGTCGGCCAGCGTCTTGATGGGCTGCAGTATGCTTCGCCCCAGCAGCAGGGCAGGTACGGTGGTGAGCAGAATAAACGCCAGTACAGCGATCAGGGCAATCAGCTGCAGGCGATTTTCCTGGGCTTCAATCAGCTGGTTGAGTTCCTGCTGCAGCAGCTGCTGGATATCGTCCGTACTTTTCACGGCCGCGCGCATCTGTCCCATCAGGCCCTGATCAACGGTCAGACCCAGCTGCTGGAAACTGTCCACCAGGGCTGTGAACCCCTGGCGGTATTGCTGCAGCAGGCCTTTCAGCTGCTCGGCATCATCAGGCAGCAGGGCGATATCGATCTGCAGGTTGATGCTGTCGATTTGCTTGTTAAAGCGGTCCAGATACTTGGTATTCAGACGCAACAGGAAATCCTTTTCATGCCGACGCAGCATCAACAGCTGGCTCAGCAGGTCGTTGTCGCGGGTGGCCTTGACCTGTTCTTCCGCGTTATGCACCGCGCCGCGCAGGGTGCCGCGAAGCCCGCTTTCCTCATCCAGACCAATCCGGGTGCGCAGATCGGCAACCTGCTCAAAACTGCTGCGGTAGGTCTGCATGCTCTGAGCCATGGTGTTCAACTCATCATCGAGACCAAGACCATCGAGCAGCGTTACCAGGTGCGAGAGCTCGTCAGTGAACTCGTTATAGGTGTCTGAAAAACGCTGTTGGTATTTCGGGTCCAGGCGGGCCAGGAAGTCTTTTTCATGGCGACGGAGGTCCAGTTTGCGTGCTTCTACATGGCTTATTGCCTGGCTGGTTTCTACCAGCGTGCCGTAGCGCTCCAGCGTGTAGGTGAAGATGACACCCATGCCGATAAAACCGGCCAGGATGAGGGCGATAAGGGTGCCAAGCTTTTGCTTGATGGTCATTGCGTGGGTCTCCAGACGCATTCACGACATCAGACATCCATGAGTGTGCTGAAGGCCAGGTTCAATCCAGGAACAGGGCCAGCAAGTCATTTAAAAACAGTCGACCCTGACGGGTGGGGGCTAGCCGGCTGTCAGAATTATCCAGTAATTCAAGGGCGTACGCTTTATTCAGTATCGGCTGTATCTCTGAAAAGTTAACCCCTGTGCGCTGGGTAAACAAGTCGACTTCAGTGCCATACGTCAATCGCAGGGCATTCATCATGAATTCAAAACTGCGTTCGTCGTGGGGGATGGGTTGCTGTCCGGCCAGGCGCTTGCAAGGATCCATGTAGCCCTTGGGCTGGCGCAGCTTGTGGCGACGCTCAATCTGTAATTGTCCTTCGGCATCAAAATGGCTCAGCTTGCCGTGGGCGCCGGCCCCAATGCCAAGGTAGTCACCAAACTGCCAGTAATTCAGGTTGTGCCGCGCCTGCTGGAGCGGTTTGGCATAGGCCGAGACTTCATACTGATCATAGCCATGATCTGCCAGCAGTGCCTGGCCCTGTTCCTGAATCGTCCACAGCGTCTCATCCACCGGCAACTGCGGTGGACGGGCGTGGAATTCGGTATTGGGCTCGATGGTGAGCTGGTACCAGGACAGGTGGCCGGGGTCGAAGGCCAGGGCCTGCTTGAGATCGCTCAGGGCCTGCTCGGTGCTTTGCCCGGGCAGACCGTGCATCAGGTCCAGATTCACGCGGGGAAAAATGGCAACAGCTGCTTCGGCGGCTCGGCAGGCTTCGTCCGGGTTGTGAATCCGCCCCAGTTGCTTGAGGTGCTCGGCGTTGAAGCTCTGAATGCCGATGGAAAGCCGGTTGATGCCTGCCGCATGATAGCCTTCAAAGCGTTCCCGCTCGAAGGTGCCGGGGTTGGCTTCCAGTGTAATTTCAGCATCCTCCGCCAGAGCAATGCGCTCACGCACGCCGCACATCAGGCGGTTGATGGCATCGGCGCTGAACAGGCTGGGGGTGCCACCACCAATGAAGATGGACTGCAGCGGGCGATCACCGGCCAGGGGCAGGTCGCTTTCCAGGTCATTGAGCAGTGCGGCCACGTAGTCCGCTTCCGGCAATTGTTCCGGCGCGGCGTGGGAGTTGAAGTCGCAATAGGGGCATTTGCGTACACACCAGGGGATGTGTACGTAGAGCGAGAGGGGCGGCAACAGGCTCATGTATGCGAGAGCCAGGGGCCGATGGCATCCATGAACTGGCGTACCGCCTTGCCGCGATGGCTGTAGCGCTGTTTTTGCTCAGGGCTGAGCTCGGCGCTGGCGCAGTCGGTTTCCGGGACGTAAAACAGCGGGTCATAGCCGAAGCCGTTATGGCCATGCGCCTCGGTGAGGATACGCCCATCCCAGCTGCCCTGACAGATCAGCGGCGTGGGGTCTTCGGCATGACGCATGAATACCAGCACACACTGGAAACGGGCGCTGCGCTTGTCCTCAGGCACGTTGGCCAGGGCTTGCAGCAGTTTGGCGTTGTTCTCGTCATCACCACAGCCTTCGCCGGCATAGCGCGCCGAATAGATACCCGGGGCGCCGTTGAGAGCGTCCACTTCCAGGCCGGAGTCATCGGACAGTGCCGGCAGGCCGGTGATGCGGGCGGCGTGGCGTGCCTTGATGATGGCATTTTCCACAAAGCTCAAGCCGGTTTCGTCGGCATCATGGACGGCAAAGTCCGACTGCGGCATCACCTCAATTTCGAGAGGAGCAAAGATTTCGCTGAACTCTTTCAGTTTGCCGCGATTACCGCTGGCCAGAACAATCTTGTCTATCATGGGGTGTCCTAAGCGTGAATTGGCTGCTCAATCGACGTAAAAGCGCTGGTCGAACTCAATGGTGTAGGCCGGTTTGTCAGGGTCCGGCTGCACATTCAGATTGATTTTGAGCTGCTCATCTTCGGTGAAACGGAAACTGCCGATGTAGTACAGGGCATCGCCTTCGTCGATCTGTTTGAACTCCAGCGTCTGGGCCTGGTTCAGCAGATTGGATGCCTGCCCGGAGACGATGGCGCGGACCGGTTGCTTGCTGCCGTCGTCCTGCATTTCCAGCACGGAAACGTTCACCAGAGCGCGGTATTTACTGCGCACCAGATTGTTGGCCTGTGCCACTTCCGGGGTGACAAAGCTGGAATTGAAGGCGTTGTAATGGATCTCGTAACGACCATCGGAGATCGACTGTTCGGCCAGTGCGCTGGTACTGGCCAGAAGGGCTGCCAGTGCGACAGCCGGGCCCGACAATAGATTAAACAGGCGCATGGTGTTCTCCTCGTATATTCAGGGTCCTTGCGGGGTCTGGGCGTCCTAGCGGGTGATACGGTAGATGGCGATTTCGCCGAGCATGTTCGGCCACAGCTTGATCCACCAGCGGTGCCGATGGGTGTGGTCGACTACCGTGCGTTCAAGAATTTCGATGTTGCGATCCACGCAGAGTTCCTCGAAATCCTTGAAGGTACAGAAATGGATGTTCGGCGTGTTATACCAAGTATAGGGCAGAAATTTGGACACCGGCATCTTGCCGCGGAACGCCAGGTAGCCACGGGCGCGCCAATGAGCAAAGTTGGGGAAGGTGACAATGCATTCGCGGCCGATGCGCAGCATTTCGTCCACAATCTGGTCCGGGCGGTGCATGCTCTGCAGCGCCTGAGTCATGACAACCGTGTCGAAACTGTCATTACCGATGGAGGCCAGGCCGTCATCGATATTCTTTTCGATCACGCTGACGCCTTTTTCGACACAGGCGGTCAGGTTGTCGTGATCGATCTCCAGGCCGTAGCCGCTGACATTCTTGTCCTGCTTCAGCTGCGCCAGGAATTCGCCATCACCGCAGCCCAGGTCCAGCACGCGTGAACCGGGATGAATCCACTCGTTGATAATTTCCAGATCAGCGCGCATTGGGGGCACCTCCTTCAGACTGGGGCAGGGCATCGGCAATACGGTTCATGTAACCGCTGAACACTTCCATATAGCGCGGGATGGGAATCAGGAACGCATCATGCCCCTGAGGCGCATCGATCTCGGCGTAGCTGACCGGCTTGCGGGCGGCGACAAGCGCATCCACCAGTTCCCGTGAGCGCTCCGGCGAGAAGCGCCAGTCGGTGGTGAATGAGACCACGAGGAAGTTGCAGGTGGCTGGCGCCAGGGCGTCGGCCAGGTTATGGCCGTGCTCGCCGGCCGGGTCGAAGTAGTCCAGCGCCTTGGTCATCAGCAGGTAGGTGTTGGCGTCAAAGGACGAGGAAAAACGCTCACCCTGATACTGCAGATAGGACTCCACCTCGAACTGGGGGTTGAAGTCGAAACTGAGCTTGCCGTCCTTGAGTTCGCGGCCGAACTTGTCACGCATGCCGTCATCGGACAGGTAGGTAATGTGGCCCACCATTCGCGCCAGCATGAGGCCGGTGCGGGGCACAATGTTGTGCTCGTAGTAATGGCCGTCGTGGAACTCGGGGTCCTTGCTGATCGCCTGACGAGCGACTTCGTTAAAAGCGATGTTCTGGGCACTGAGCTTGGCGGCCGAAGCGATGACTACGCAGTGGCGCAGACGGTCGGGGTAGGTGATTGACCACTGCAGTGCCTGCATGCCGCCCAGACTGCCACCCACCACGGCAGCCCATTGTTGAATGCCGAGGCGGTCAGCTAGACGTGCCTGGCTGTGCACCCAGTCCTGCACCGTCATGATCGGGAAATCAGGACCGTAAGGCTTGCCGGTGTCGGGGTTGTTGCTGTTGGGACCGGTGGAGCCGTGGCAGCCGCCCAGGTTATTCAGGCTGACCACGAAGAAGCGGTTGGTATCAATCGCCTTGCCGGGGCCGATGGCGGAATCCCACCAGCCGGGCTTGCGCTCGTCCATGCTGTGATAACCGGCTGCATGATGGTGGCCGGACAGGGCATGACAGATCAGGATGGCATTGGACGCATCGGCGTTGAGCTCACCATAGGTTTCGATCATCAATTCCCAGTGATCAAGGCTGCGACCACAGCTGAGCGGCAGTGGTTGATCAAACTGGAGGCACTGGGGGGTGACCAGGCCGACGGAATCTTCGGGTATGGCTGCGGGCATGGTGGTATCTCGCTGTCAAAAAGGCATGGAAATCGCGTTGACGTGACGTGGGGCGTCGGCAGTTAACGCATCACATGTCGTAGTGCAGCACCCGGCAGTGCAATCGAAACCTGGAGGTAAACAAAGCGGATTCCTTATTCGTCCCGTGAAATATCGAGGCTTGCGGGCAACTGCCCCGGCGCTTGAATGCGCACGCGCTTCTCCCGTCCCAGCTCGCCACTGATAATGCTGACGTCGCGCTTGGCCACGCCGAAGCTTTTGGCGAGGAATTTGATCAGGGCCGCGTTGGCACGACCCTCAATGGGTGGTGCCGCTATGCGGATCTTAACACTGTCCCCATGTTGCCCGGAAATTTCATCCCGGGATGCCTTGGGTTGCAGATGGCAGTGCAGGATCAGATCCTCGCCCTGCCACCGGTAGTAAGGTGCGCCCATGTCAGATAATGACGAAGGGTCTGAGATAGCTCTGTGCCAGCTGAATCAGGATGAAAATCAGGATCGGCGACAGATCCAGGCCCCCGATGGGGGGTATGACCTTACGGGCCAGCCCAAACAGCGGTTCGGTGAGCTGCAGCAGCAGCTGTGGGGCCGGATGATAGCTGTCCGGTGCGACCCAGCTGATGATGACCGCGCCCAAGGTAGCCCAGAAATAGATGGTGAGCAGTGTGTTAAGGGTGCCGGTCAGGGCAAAAATCAGCATATGTAACGGGTTAACGCCAGCGGCGGACGCAAACATTGGCGAGAACTGCACCATCAGGAAAATGGCTGCAGCCTTGACCAGAACCGCCACGATCAGGGTGGCAAAGTCCAGTCGCCCGATGGGACGCAAGACCTTTTGCAGGGGGCTGACCACCGGCTGGGTAAAGCGTACCACCGACTGTGAGATCGGGTTGTAATAGTCAGCCTGAGAAAGCTGTAACGCAAAGCGCATCAGCAGCAGGAAGGAAAAAATGCCTCCCACCAGGCTGATGATCAGTGTAATCGGATCCTGTCCCATGGTCAGTCCTGTTTATCCGGTTGAAATCAGTCTTTGCAAAGCTCGGCGGCCATGGCCTCGGCGCGGTCACGGCAGGCGACCATTGCCTTTTCCACGATCGCTTCCAGCCCTTCTGCCTGGAAGGTCAGGATAGCCTGTTCGGTGGTGCCCTTGGGTGAGGTGACACGGCGGCGCAACTCGGCGGCATCGACATCACTGCTACTGGCCATGCGGGCCGCGCCCAGAGCCGTCTGCAGGGTCAGGCCACGTGCGGTTTCCTCACTCAGACCCAGTTTGGCGCCGGCGGCGGTCATCGCTTCCATCATCAGGAAGTAGTAAGCCGGACCCGAACCGGAGATAGCCGTGACGACGTCCAGCTCGGCTTCGTTCTGAACCCAGAGGGCGATACCCACGGCTTCCATCGCCTGAGTCGCCAGATTGCGCTGTTGCTCGTTGACGCGGGCGTTGGCGAACAGGCCGCTGGCACCGGTCTGCACCAGCGAAGGCGTGTTCGGCATGCAGCGTACCACTGCGGCATTACCGCCCAGCCAGCGATCCAGTGCATCCAGGCTGATGCCGGCCGCAATGGATACAAACAGTGGTTGGTGTTTCTGCGCCGCGTCAGCCAGCTCTGAGGCCACCGCCTGCATGATCTGGGGTTTGACCGCCAGAATCACCATGTCGGCAGCGGCCACGGCTTCGTTGTTGTCACTGGTTGTCTTCAGTCCCTGTTCGGCCAGGTCCTGCAGGCGGCTGGCATCGGGTTCTGCGGCCCAGATGTTGGCGGCGGCAAAGCCGTTTTCGAGCAGCCCACCAATGATGGCACGGGCCATGTTACCGGCACCGATGAATGCAATTACGGGTTGTTGGCTCATGAAACGACTCCTGTACTCAAGCCTGGGGCTTGGCTGATGTGTTGGGGTAATGGCGCGGGCCGAACAGGGCAGTACCGATACGGACAATGCTGGCGCCTTCGGCAATGGCGGCTTCCAGATCACCGGACATGCCCATGGACAGGGTATCCAGCTGCGGCAACTCTGCCTGCAGTGAGGTCATTAATTCACGTACCCGGGCAAAGGTGGCACGTTGGCGGACCGGGTCGGTCTCCGGTTCGGGAATGGCCATCAGGCCGCGCAGCTGAATGTTGGGCAGCGCGGCAACCTCTCGGGCCAGTTCAGGTACCTCTTCGGGCAAACAGCCGGATTTGCTGTCTTCGCCACTGATATTGACCTGCAGGCAGATATTCAGAGGCCCCAGCTCACCGGGACGCTGTTCGGAGAGGCGGCGCGCGATTTTGAGGCGGTCGACACTGTGTACCCAGTTGAAGCTCTCGGCAATCGGGCGGGTCTTGTTGGACTGAATGGGGCCGATGAAATGCCACTCCAGCGGCAAGTCCTGCAACGCCTCGATCTTGTCCAGCGCTTCCTGCAGATAGTTTTCGCCAAAGGCGGTCTGGCCACAGGCATGCAGTTGGCGCACTTCGTCGGCGGCGCGAGTCTTGCTTACGGCCAGCAGCTGCACTTCGTCCGCATCACGGCCGGCTGTTTTGCAGGCGCTGCGGATCTGCTGACAAACGCTGTCATACTTCTCTGCTAACATAATCACCTATGATACATGACATGACGGCTGTCATTGGCAGGTTATGCCTATTCTGTTAGAACACTAAAGTTTAATAGAAGCTGCTCCGGAACTCGACTGCTTATGGATATTACAGAACTTTTGTCTTTTGCCGTGCAACAGGGTGCTTCCGACTTGCACCTGACTGCCGGCATGCCACCCATGATCCGTGTCGATGGTGACGTACGCAGGATCAAGTTGCCTGCGCTGGACCACAAGCAGGTCCACACCCTCGTTTACGACATCATGAACGACAAACAGCGCAAGGACTACGAAGAGCATTACGAGGCAGACTTCTCGTTTGAAGTGCCCAACCTGTCCCGTTTCCGTGTCAACGCATTCAACCAGCACCGTGGTGCGGCGGCGGTATTCCGTACCGTTCCCAGCAAGGTGTTGACCATGGAAGACCTGGACATGGGCAAGGTGTTCCGGGATCTGTCCGAACAGGCCCGAGGCCTGGTACTGGTGACCGGTCCGACCGGCTCCGGTAAGAGTACTACACTGGCTGCGATGGTGGATTACGTCAATGAAACTCGCTCTGACCATATCCTCACCATCGAGGACCCGATCGAATTTGTGCACGAGAGCAAGAAGTGCCTGATCAACCAGCGTGAAGTGCACCGTGATACCCACAGCTTCGCCAATGCCCTGCGCTCGGCACTGCGTGAGGACCCGGACGTAATTCTGGTGGGTGAGATGCGAGACCTGGAAACCATTCGTCTGGCACTGACTGCCGCGGAAACCGGTCACCTGGTGTTCGGCACCCTGCACACCACCTCGGCGGCCAAGACCATTGACCGTATTATTGACGTCTTCCCGGCGGCCGAGAAAGACATGGTGCGTTCCATGTTGTCCGAGTCGCTGCAGGGCGTTATCTCCCAGACCCTGCTGAAGCGGGTAAAGGGCGGTCGTGTTGCGGCACATGAAATCATGATTGGTACACCGGCGGTACGTAACCTGATCCGTGAAGACAAGGTGGCGCAGATGTACTCGGCCATCCAGACCGGTGCCGCCTATGGTATGAAGACACTGGACCAGTCACTGACCGAACTGATGCAGAAAGGCATCATTTCCAAGGAACTGGCCCGTGAAAAAGCGAAGAACCCGAGCACGTTCTGAGCCTGAGCTGACAGGAGCAATATTGTGGATTTTACCCAACTGTTGAAAGTGATGGTGGACCGGGGTGCGTCTGACCTCTTCGTTACGGCCGGCGCCGCACCTTCAATCAAGGTGGATGGCACCATTCGTCCGCTGACCAAAGAAACGCTGAAGGCCAGCCAGACCCGTGCATTGGTGTACAGCACCATGAACGACAAGCAGCTGGCTGAGTTTGAAGGCACCAGCGAGTGCAACTTCGCCATCAGCGCGCCCAGCATTGGTCGTTTCCGTGTCAGTGCGTTCATGCAGCGCAACTCGCCGGGCATGGTGCTGCGTTCCATCAACACCCATATTCCCAGCATGGATGAGCTGAAACTGCCGAACGTGATCAAGGATCTGTCCATGACCAAGCGTGGTCTGATCCTGTTTGTCGGTGGTACCTCCACCGGTAAGTCCACCTCGCTGGCATCGATGATCGACTACCGCAACGCCAACCACGCCGGTCATATCATCACCATCGAAGACCCGATCGAGTACATTCATAACCACAAGAAGAGCATCATTACCCAGCGTGAAGTGGGGATTGATACCGAATCCTTCGATGTGGCACTGAAAAACACCCTGCGTCAGGCACCGGACGTGATTCTGATGGGTGAGATCCGTTCTGCCGAGACCATGAAGTATGGTCTGGCCTTCGCGGAAACCGGTCACCTCTGTCTGGCCACCCTGCACGCCAACAACGCCAACCAGGCGCTGGACCGTATCATCTCCTTCTTCGGCCCCGAGCACCACGACCAGGTGTGGATGGACATGTCGTTGAACCTCAAGGCGATTGTCGCCCAGCAGCTGCTGCCGACCGTGGATGGCAAAGGTCGTCGCGCTGCCATTGAGGTAATGATCAATACGCCACTGATTCAGGACCATATCCGCAAGGGTGAGGTGCATGAAATCAAGGAAGTGATCAAGAAGTCTACCAACCTGGGCATGCAGACCTTCGACCAGGCCCTGTTCGCGCTCTACCGCGACGGCGTGATCACCTACGAAGTCGCTCTGGCCCACGCTGACTCGGCCAACGACCTGCGTCTGATGATCAAGCTGGACGCGGAAACCAGCGGCAAATCGGATGCCAAGGAAGAGGGCCTGCCGAGCTTTACGCTGCAGGATGACGACGATGACCTGAACATGGAAGGCAGCATGGACGTGAAGGGCATGTAGTCCTGACCGCCAGCCTGAGTAACAAAAAGGGGAGCCTCCAGTGGAAGCTCCCCTTTTTTGTCGAACAGGCAGGCCGTTATCGACGGAACACGATACGGCCATCCATCAGGGTGGCGTTAACCTGTCCTTTCAACGTCTGCCCCAGGAAGGGGGTGTTCTTGCCGGCCGAGCGCAGGCTTTCTTCGCTGACAATCCATTCAGCTTCAGGATCAAACACGCAGACATCCGCCTGAGAGCCGATAGACAGAGTACCGGCTTCGATACCCAGAATTCGGGCTGGTGCGGCGGTCAGGGTTTCGATCAGCTGGGGCAGGGCAATCAGCTGCTGCTCCACCAGTGACAGGCTCAGCGGCAGCAGGGTTTCCAGACCGGTCATGCCGGGCTCGGTCGCGGCAAAAGGTGCCTGCTTGGCAATGGGGTCATGCGGCTGATGGTCGGAACAGATCGCCGAAATGGTGCCGGTGACCAGGCCCTGACGCAGGCCGGCGCGGTCCAGCTGGCTGCGCAAAGGCGGTTGCAGGTGATAGGCCGCGTTGAAGCCGTTAACGCTCTCGTCGGTCAGCAGCAGGTTCTGGATCGCCACGTCGGCGGTCACGTCCAGACCACGCTCACGGGCGGCTTCGATCATGCGTACCGAACGCTCACAGGACAGCTGACCAAAGTGTGCGCGTACTCCGGTCTGTTCCACCAGCAGCAGGCAGCGCGAAACTTCGATGGTTTCCGCCGCTTCTGGAATGCCGTTCAGGCCCAGGCGGGTGGAGGTGGTGTCATCATGCATGCAACCGTTGGTGGCCAGGGTGCGGTCCTGGGCCTGGAATACGACCAGCAGGTCATGGGTTGCCGCATATTCCAGGCAGCGCAGCAGCGTCTGACTGCTGCTGAACGGGTTGCGCATGTTGGTGAAGGCGACACAGCCGGAGCTGGCCAGGCCATGCAGTGGCGCCAGTTGCTCGCCGTTAAGGCCCTGGGTCAGCGCGCCCATGGGCAGCACGCGGGTGAAACCCACATCGGCTGCACGGTCCTGAATCATCTCGGCCACAGCGGTGGTTTCTACCACCGGCTGGGTGTCCGGTGTTACCACCAGCGTAGTCACACCGCCTGCGGCGGCGGCAGCGCTTTCACTGGCGATGGTGCCCTTGCGGGTCAGGCCCGGTTCACGCAGGGTGGTGCAGAGGTCGATCAGGCCGGGGCAGACGATCTGACCGGTGGCATCGATCACTTCGTCGGCACTGAAGCCTGCCGGGGCTTCGCCCAGTGCAGTGATTTCACCGTTCTGAATGTACAGGTCTGCGTGCTCATCCCAGTGCTGGGTCGGGTCGATGACGCGGCCGCCCTGAATTACGATATTCATGCCTGCTCCTCCGCGTTGTTCTCGCCCTGTTGTGACAGCTGACCGCTCATCGCCTTGGACATGACCGCCATGCGCACGGCGATACCGTTGGTGACCTGATCCAGAATCAGGGAGCGCGGGCCATCGGCCACTTCTGACTCGATCTCCACACCGCGGTTGATCGGCCCCGGGTGCATGACAACGGCATCCGGCTTGGCATAGGCCAGCTTGTCGCGGTTCAGGCCATACAGCTTGTAGAACTCGGATTCGCTCGGCAGCAGTGCACTCTGCATGCGCTCTTTCTGCAGGCGCAGCATCATGATCACGTCCACATCGCGCAGGCCCGGTGCCATTTCGGTGTAGACCTTCACGCCCAGTGCCTCGATATGACGCGGCAACAGGGTTTTGGGTGCGATCACACGGATCTCGGCAGCGCCCAGTGTGCGCAGGGCATGAATCTGGGAGCGGGCCACACGGGAGTGCAGGATATCACCGACGATGGCCACTTTCAGCGGCGCAAAGTCACCCTTGTGACGGCGAATGGTGAGCATGTCCAGCATCGCCTGGGTCGGGTGTGCATGGCGACCGTCACCGGCGTTGATCACCGCCACATTGGGGGTCACGTGCTGGGCAATGAAGTGGGCGGCACCGCTGTCGGAGTGGCGCACCACGAACATGTCGGAGTGCATCGCTTCCAGGGTCATCAGGGTGTCTTTCAGTGTCTCGCCCTTCTTGGTGGAGGAGGTGTTGATGTTCAGGTTCAACACGTCCGCTGACAGGCGCTTGGCGGCCAGCTCGAAGGTGGACAGGGTGCGGGTACTGTTCTCGAAAAACAGGTTGGCAATGGTCTTGCCACGTAACAGCGGGACTTTCTTCACCTGCTGTTGGCTCATGTCGACAAAGGAGTCGGCAGTATCGAGTATCTCGGTCAGCAATTCCTTGGGCAGGCCTTCCGTGGTCAGGAAGTGGCGTAGCTGTCCGTCGGCGGTCAGCTGAATGCTGTTCGGGTCGTTGGCCTCAAACATGATGCAGTCTCTTATTCGGTTCAGTCGCGCTGGCGGATCGTCAGCGACAGGGGATCGGGGCCGTTCAGTTTGACCAGCTGGTCCGGGCCCAGGGCCAGGGTGCCGCCGACGACATCGGCCTGAATCGGCAGTTCGCGGCGTTGCAGGTCCAGCAGGGTAATCAGGGCAACCGAAGCCGGGCGACCGTAGTCGAACAGCTCATTCAGCGCCGCACGGATGGTGCGACCGGTCATGACCACGTCGTCGACCAGCAGAATGTTGCGGCCTTCAGTGGCGCAGGGCAGCTGGGTGGGCTGTACCTTGGGGTTGATGCCAGCCTGGGTGAAATCGTCGCGGTAAAAACTGATATCCATGACCCCTAGTGGGCTTTCCAGTTCCAGCTGCTTGTGCAGGCGTTCGGCCAGCCAGACACCGCCGGTACGGATGCCGATCATCAAGGGGTCGTCCAGATTACGCTGGCTGATCAGGCCACGGGTTTCGCGCGACATTTTGTCGAGCAGCGCGTCAACGCTCAGGGTGCTCGATACCATAAAGGTCCTCCAGTCGGGTGTGGCTCGGAATGCGGTCGGGTGAATTGAACCAGTCCTGCAGAATCAGTTGGGCGGCCAATCCGTCCACCGATTCCTGCTTGAAATTGGTGCCGCCACCGGCGTCCAGATGAATACGCTTGGCTTCGGCGGTGGTGAGGCGTTCATCACACAGGAAGCAAGGCAGTTGGTAGCGGTCCTGAATGCGGTTGGCAAACTTGCGTGCCCGGCGTGCCATCTCGCTGATGGTGCCGTCCATATTGAGCGGAATACCGACTACCAGCACGTTGGGTTGCCAGTGTTGAATCACGGCGTCCAGGCTGTCCCAGTCGGGTTTGCCGTCCCGTGCCCGTATGGGGTCGATGGGGTTTGCGCTGGCGGTCAGGCTCTGGCCGATGGCCAAGCCGATGCGGGTGGTGCCGAAGTCGAACCCCAGCACCAGTTGGGTGTCACTGCTCATCCGGTCGCTTCTGTCAGGCGTGTCCGGCGTGTACCGGCAACAGGTTCAGGTTGATGCCCAGAGTGGCCGCTGCCGCTTGCAGTCGGTCCTCCAGTGGCAGGTGGAAAAGTATATCCGAATTTGCCGGGCAGCTTAACCAGAGGTTGTCGCGCAGTTCCTGTTCCAGTTGCTCGGGGCCCCAGCCGGCGTAGCCCAGCGCCACCAGGAAAGTGTCCGGGCCCTGATCGCGGGCGATGGCTTCAAGGATATCGATGGAGGTGGTAAGGCAGAGCTCGTCATTGATGCTGTGACTGGAGAGCCATTCCTGTCCGGGCTGCGGCTGGTGCAGGACAAAACCGCGGTCATCACGTACAGGGCCGCCATTGAAAACAGGTCTGCCGGAATAGAGGCCGGGCTGGTGCTCCAGCTCGAGATGATCCAGCAGGTCGCACATGCGGATACCGCTGGGCTTGTTGACGACGATGCCCATGGCGCCGTATTCGCTGTGATCGCAGAGGTAAACGACGGTTTCAGCAAAGGTGTCGTCCTGCAGGTGCGGCATGGAGATCAGAAAATGATCGCGCAACGATGTAGGTGGCTGTGTCATGGTCGGGGCTCTGCGTTGCTTGAGTACAGCTTAGGCTTAGTACACCCGTGCATGTTTCTCAAATTTCCAGGTTCGAATAATTTCAAGTCGGTCCACTTTCTTACGCATTTCCACCGGGAAACTCTGGAAGGGAGACGCCAGTTGCACGATGCGGATGGCGGCATCATCCAGCACGGCATGCCCGGATGAGCTCAAGATCTCCACGTTAATCACCTTGCCGCTGGCATCCAGCGCCACCAGCATGCGTAACCGGCCCTGGATGCCTCGGCTACGGGCCTGCTCGGGGTAGTTCAGGTTGCCCACGGTTTCCACGCGGCGGCGCCAGTTATCCAGATAGGACGCATATTCATGCTTGCGCGTGGCGGCAGAGGTCAGGCGCAACACCCGTGGTTTGCGCGCGCGGGTTTCCCGCTGCAGATCCACCTGGGCCTGCAGGCTGGCCATCTCCAGGCTGCGTGACAGCAGCGACGAAGAGCGGGTTTGTGAAGTGGGCGTGCTGGCGCCGGCCTGCTCCTGGCGTGGCTTGGGTTTCGGCTTGGGTTTCGGCGCTTTGGTTACCAGTTGTTCGGGCGCGGGTTCCTTGCCTGTCTTGGCCTTGGGCTGCTCGGCTTTGCCCGGTAGAGGCACCGGCGCCGGTGGCTTATCGACGCTGGTTTCCAGTGAAGGTGCTTCACGAGCCGCCTGCAACTTGGGTGAGTCGCTGGCCAGGGGCGCTTCTTCGGTGGTGGTCGGGGTCGACACCGCTTCTTCAGTGCCGCTGCCAACCTGGTTGTGCTGGGCAATAAAGTCAGCCTGTTCCGGCGCTTCCTTCTGTGGGTGCTGGGCCAGGGTGACATCCAGTGTATGCTGGGGCGGCTTGGGTTCGGGCAGGGTGAAGTTGAGTGCCAATAACAGGACGCCATGCACAGCCGTGGCCAGGAACAGCATAAACCCGAAGTTATCGCTGTTCAGGTGATGCCAAAGCGGCAGGCGGGCGTCCCGGGTGATCATCGTTGTGCCAGTTCCTTCTCAATACAGTTCATCAGCTCCATGCCGATGTCGAGGTTAAACTGGTCGTCCAGTTCACGGATACAGGTGGGGCTGGTGACGTTGATTTCGGTCAGGTAATCCCCGATCACATCCAGGCCGACAAACAGCAAGCCTTTTTCGCGCAGGGTTGGGCCGACCTGTTCGGCGATCCAGCGGTCGCGGTCGCTCAGCGGTCGGCCTTCGCCACGGCCTCCGGCGGCCAGATTGCCGCGGGTCTCACCGGCCATGGGAATACGTGCCAGGGCATAGGGCACCGGCTCGCCGTTGATCATCAGGATGCGCTTGTCGCCCTGTTTGATCTCGGGGATGTATTTCTGCGCCATGATGGTTTCAGTGCCGTGACCGGTGAGGGTCTCGATGATGACGCCCAGGTTGGTGCCATCTTCGCGGATATGGAAGATGGAGGAACCGCCCATGCCGTCCAGCGGCTTGAAAATAACGTCTTTGTGCTCGGCGTGGAACTGGCGCAGCAGATCTTCACGGCGGGTCACCAGCACCGGCGGGCAGCACTGCGGGAAATGGGTGGCAAACAGCTTCTCGTTGAAGTCACGCAGGCTGCCGGTGCGGTTCACGATCAGGGTGCCCTGAGCTTCCGCAATGGCCAGCAGGTGAGTGCTGTAGATGAATTCGTTATCGAACGGCGGGTCCTTGCGCATCAGGATGACATCCAGCTCGGCCAGGTCGCGAACCTCGTAGTCGCCACGCTCGAACCAGTTGTTCGGATCCATGGCCACCTTGAGCGGTGCCATCTGTGCCTTGACGGTGCCGTCGCGCAGGAACAGGTGCTGCTGCTCCATATACTGCAGCTCCCAACCCTTGCGCTGGGCGGCCCAGAGCATCGCCAGTGAGCTGTCTTTCTTGTAGCTGATGGCTTCGATCGGGTCCATCACCACGCCGACTTTGAGTGTCATACCTGAATGTCCTGTACTGAATGTGGTGTCAATCTTACCCCAGGTCGCCCCAGAGGTAGTGCAGAATTGCGCAGGCGGCGACCGGCGCGGTTTCGGTGCGCATCACGCGCGGACCAAAGGCCACCGGCTGAAAACCCGCAGCGAGTGCAGCCTCGACCTCAGCCTCGGTCAGCCCGCCCTCGGGGCCGATCAGCAGGGCAACCGACCCGGGCGGGGCCATGCTCTGCAACGGCTGCTCTGTATGGTGGTGCAGCACCAGTTTAAGGTCAGCATCCACCTGCTCGATCCAGGTCTGCAGTGGGCTGACCTCTTCGATACTGGGCACGCGGGTGCGTAGGCTCTGTTCGCAGGCGCTGGTCGCGACTTGCTGCCAGTGGCGCAGACGCTTGTCTTCGCGGTCGCCCTTGAGTTTGACCTCGCAGCGCTCGCTGGTCAGCGGTGTAATCTTGCTGACTCCCAGTTCGGTGGCTTTCTGCACGGCATAATCCATGCGCTCGCCACGGGACAGGGTCTGGCCGACATGGATCTGCAATGGCGATTCGACCGCCGGTGTGGCCGGTTGTTCCAGTATGGCCCAGGCACTGCGCTTGCTGACATCGGCCAGCTGCGCCAGACACTCCTGGCCCTCACCGTTAAAAATACAGATACGGTCGCCGTCGTTCATGCGCAGGGCACGCACAACATGCTGGATACTGGTGTCACCAAGTTCAATACGGGCGCCGGCACTGAGCGGCTGAGGTTCGAAAACCCTGGGGATACGCATGCACAATCCTGCCGAGTGAATTTCTGTCGGGGAGTATTATGTCGTATGGCGGGGAGGGGATGCCAGTGAGCAGGGCAGGGATTGGGGTTGAGGTTTTCGCTCGCGGAGCGAGTTCCCACAGTCAATACAGCAGGTGGCTCAGGAACAAACTGCGAGTGCAGGAGGCTTGGCGTCAGACTGGGCTGAGTGGACTGAGTTGTGGGGCGCTTTATGGGAATGCTTTGTGGGAAATGAGATGGATCCGCCCACCCCGTGCCATGATTGAGTTTGCAGACCAATCAAGGTTCGGCATCCAGGCAAGAGGATCCATCTCATGAATAAGACTAGCATCATCGGAATTGATCTGGCCAAGCATGTTTTCCAACTTCAAGGCAATGATCAACAGGGGCATACCCGCTTTGCAAAACAACTGAAACGGCATGCGCTCCTGCCCTTTTTGGCGCGCCAACCGAAAAGCCTGGTTGCCATTGAAGCCTGTGGCGGTGCTCATTACTGGGCACGTGCTATCAGTGCGCTCGGGCATCAGGTGAAGATTATTCATCCCCGGTACGTAAAACCCTTCGTTCAGGTGCATAAAAATGATCAGCGTGACGCTGCCGCGATCGCCGAAGCCGCCGCCCGACCGGCGATGCCTTCAGTGGCACCCAAATCGGTCGACCAGCTCGACATCCAGGCACTACACCGAGTACGTGAACGGCTGGTTAAAGAGCGCACGGCCATTGGCAATGAGCTGAGGGGCATCTTGCTGGAAATGGGGGTCGTTATTGCCCAAGGACATCGAGCCATCCTGGAGGCTGTTCCACGCGTTTTAGAAGATGCCGACGCTGAGTTGAGCCACCGAGGCCGCCAACTGATTCATGATCTGCGAGATCAATGGCTTGAGCGTGAACAGCGCATTGCTCACTATGACCGCGAGCTGAAACAGATCGCACGAGACAACCCAGTCTGTACACGCCTGCAAAGCATTCCAGGTATCGGCCCAGTGAATGCCACTCTGCTGTACAGTCACGCGGGCGATGCCGGTCACTTCAAGTCAGCGCGGCACTTCAGTGCCTACTTGGGCCTGGTGCCCCGGCAGCATGCCAGTGGTGGCAAAGAGCGCCTGCTGGGCATTAGCAAGCAGGGAAACGTCCACGTGCGCAAGCAGCTCGTGCATGGTGCTCGTGCGGCCTATCGCGCCTTGATACACACTGACGACTCGCGGTTGGCCCGATGGCTTCACGGGATGAAAGGGAAACATCCCAATACAATCATCGTCGCGCTGGCCAACAAGCTGGCCCGCATTGTCTGGGCGCTCATGACACGGGAAGAGTGTTACCGGGCATGAGCGTCAGCCATATTAATACTCAGTAATGTAACAGGTACTCATCACCAGAGTTGCGCAGAGCCTTAGGACACCACAGATAAGATCGACTTGCTGAAGCCTTTGAGCGCGCATGGCTCATAGAAGCCGAGTGGGAGATCAGGACAGCAAGTGCATATCTCATAATGGCCAGGGGTGGATACGCCCCGATGACAGGCCGGATATAAGCATGCAATCTCTATCTACTGGTCAAAGGCTTGCAACCCGGGCGGATCCATATAAGCGCACTCCGTGCGCGAAGGGGCATACCAACAGAGTTCAGAACTCGCTTACAGAGTGAGCTCCCACAGGGTGCCACCAATGAATGATGACAGAGGTTGTGGGAGCGCACTCTGTGCGCGAAAGAAGCTGCACTAAGTCTTACAGACCCGCGGCGCTCTTCAATGCGTCAGCCTTGTCGGTCTTCTCCCAGGGGAAGGCCAGGAAGCTGTCGCCGGCAACGGTCATCTCGAACGGGTCGCGTCCGAAGTGGCCGTAGGCTGCGGTCTGACGGTACATCGGGTGCAGCAAGTCGAGCATGTTGGTGATCGCGTACGGACGCAGATCGAAGTGCTCGCGCACCAGTTCGATGATCTTTTCATCGCTGATCTTGCCGGTGCCGAAGGTGTTGATGGACACGGAGGTCGGCTCGGCGACGCCGATGGCGTAGGACACCTGAATCTCGCAGCGATCGGCCAGACCGGCGGCGACGATGTTCTTGGCCACGTAACGGCCAGCGTAGGCGGCGGAACGGTCAACCTTGGACGGGTCCTTGCCGGAGAAAGCACCACCACCGTGACGAGCCATGCCGCCGTAGGTGTCGACGATGATCTTGCGGCCGGTCAGACCACAGTCACCCACCGGGCCGCCGATGACGAACTTGCCGGTCGGGTTGATGTGGTACTGGGTGTCCTTGTGCAGCAGCTCAGCCGGCAGCACGTGCTTGATGATCAGTTCCTGTACCGCTTCACGCAGGTCGGCCTGGGATACGTCAGGGTTGTGCTGAGTGGACAGAACCACGGCATCGATGGCCACCGGTTTGCCGTTTTCGTAGCGGCAGGTCACCTGAGATTTGGCATCGGGACGCAGCCAGGGCAGCAGGCCGGATTTGCGTGCTTCGGCCTGACGCTCCACCAGACGGTGGGAGAAGGTGATCGGTGCCGGCATCAGTACGTCGGTTTCGTTGGAAGCATAACCGAACATCAGGCCCTGGTCGCCCGCGCCCTGGTCTTCCGGCTTGCTGCGGTCAACGCCCTGAGCGATTTCGACAGACTGCTTGCCGATGATGTTGATGACGCCACAGGTTTCACCGTCGTAGCCAACATCAGACGAGGTGTAGCCGATATCGCAGATGACATTACGGACCAGGTCTTCCAGGTCGATCCAGGCCGAGGTGCTGATCTCGCCAGAGACGACGGCAACACCGGTCTTGACCATGGTTTCACAGGCAACACGGGCGTACTTGTCTTCGGCGATGATGGCATCCAGCACCGCATCGGAGATCTGGTCGGCAATCTTGTCCGGATGTCCCTCGGACACGGACTCGGAGGTGAACAGGCTGTATTCGCTCATTTCCGGAAACAATCCTCACTGGGTTCAGGCGCAGCCGGGTCGGCCCGGGCTGATCCATTGATGTGATGTTAAACCGGGCATTTTAACGCCAGTGTCGCACCCCTGCATAATGATCGACCGATTTTTGCGTGAAAATTTTGCGCCTTGGGTATGAAAAACGCTCTATTTGCGCATTTGGATTTGAAGCTGGTCGCTATCTGGGCGAAAATTGCGCCTTTAATTTCCCGAATCCGTAAACCTCAAGGTTGGGTCCAGCCCCAGGAGTAGATTGATGTCCTCTCGCCGAGAACTTGCCAATGCGATTCGCGCATTGAGCATGGACGCCGTACAGAAAGCCAAATCCGGTCACCCGGGTGCCCCCATGGGCATGGCGGATATCGCCGAAGTGTTGTGGAACGATTTCATGAAACACAACCCCGGCAACCCGCACTGGTATGACCGTGACCGCTTCGTGCTGTCCAACGGCCATGGTTCCATGCTGATCTACTCGCTGCTGCACCTGACCGGTTACGATGTCAGCATCGATGACCTGAAAAACTTCCGTCAGCTGCACAGCAAGACGGCGGGTCACCCGGAATACAGCTACTGCCCGGGTGTTGAAACCACCACCGGCCCGCTGGGTCAGGGCATCACCAACGCGGTGGGCATGGCGGTTGCCGAGAAGGCGCTGGCGGCCCAGTTCAACCGTGACGGTCACGACATCATCAATCACCACACTTACGCATTCATGGGCGATGGCTGCCTGATGGAAGGCGTATCCCACGAAGCCTGCGCACTGGCCGGCACTCTGGGTCTGGGCAAGCTGATCGCGTTCTGGGATGACAACGGCATCTCCATCGACGGTGAAGTGGAAGGCTGGTTCACCGACGATACGCCGGCACGTTTTGAATCCTATGGCTGGCAGGTCATCCGTGGCATCGACGGTCACGACAGCGACCAGATCCGCGAAGCGATCGAACAGGCGCGTGAGAACACCGAGCAGCCGACCCTGATCTGCTGCAAAACCATCATCGGTTTCGGTTCCCCCAACAAGCAGGGCAAGGAAGATTGCCACGGTGCGCCGCTGGGCCACGACGAGATCCTGCTGGCGCGTGACATGCTGCAGTGGGCTCACCCGGAATTTGAAGTACCGGAAGAACTCTACTCCGACTGGGACGCGCGTGAAGCCGGCACCCATGCCGAGAGCGAGTGGAACGAGCGCCTGAGCGCCTACACCGCGGAATACCCGGAACTGGCTGAAGAACTGTTGCGTCGTCTGTCTGGCGAGCTGCCGGCGGACTTCGGCGAGAAAGCCGATGCCTGGATTGCACAGGTTGCCGAGAAGGGCGACACCATCGCTTCCCGTAAAGCGTCTCAGAACGCCATCGAAGCCTTTGGCCCGATGCTGCCGGAGTTCATGGGCGGCTCTGCCGACCTGGCCGGTTCCAACCTGACCCTGTGGTCCGGCTCCAAGGGCCTGACCCGCGACGATGCCAGCGGCAACTACATCCACTACGGTGTGCGTGAGTTCGGCATGAGCGCGATCATGAACGGTATCGCCCTGCACGGCGGTTTCATCCCGTACGGCGCCACCTTCCTGGTGTTCATGGAATACGCTCGCAACGCGGTGCGCATGGCGGCTCTGATGAAGCAGCGCGCGCTGTTCGTCTACACCCACGACTCCATCGGTCTGGGTGAAGACGGCCCGACGCACCAGCCGATCGAGCAGATCGCCAACCTGCGTCTGACCCCGAACATGGAAACCTGGCGTCCGTGTGACGCGGTTGAATCCGGCGTCGCCTGGAAAGCCTCTGTACAGCGTACAGATGGCCCCAGCTCCCTGATCTTCTCACGTCAGGGCCTGCCGCATCAGAACCGAGATGGTGACCAGATCGCAGCCATCGAACGCGGTGGCTACATTCTGCGTGACTGCGCCGGTACCCCGGATGCGATCCTGATCGCCACCGGCTCCGAAGTGTCTCTGGCCGTGGATGCGGCTGAAGCGCTGGCGGCCAAAGGCAAGCAGGTACGTGTTGTCTCCATGCCCTGTACCGAGCGTTTCGACAAGCAGGACGCTGCCTACAAGGAACAGGTGCTGCCGGCTGCCGTGACTGCACGTGTTGCCGTGGAAGCTGCACACGCTGACTTCTGGTACAAGTACGTCGGTCTGAACGGTGCCATCGTGGGTATGCGCAGCTTCGGTGAATCCGCACCGGCTGCTGAGCTGTTCAAACTGTTCGGCTTCACCGTCGACAACGTTGTCAGCACGGTTGAAGGCCTGCTGTAACAGCGGGTTATCCGCCGGGCACGGCCTGTGTCCGGCGGCTTACTGACATGAGTTATCGAATCGCGATCAACGGCTATGGCCGTATCGGGCAAGGTGTATTACGTGCCATCTACCAGCGCGGGCTTGAGGCCGAGCTGCAGGTGGTGGCGATCAATGAGCTGTCCGATCTGGATACGCTGACCTACCTGACCCGCTACGACACCACCCACGGTCGCTTTCCCAAGCCCGTGGATAATGATGGCGAAGCACTGCTGATCAATGGTGATCGGATTCGTGTGTTGAGCCATGCCGAGCCCGAGCAGATTCCCTGGGGTGAGCTGGACGTGGATCTGGTGCTGGAGTGCTCCGGTGCCTTCAAGACCCGCGCCGATGCCGAACGGCATCTGGCCAGCGGTGCCCGGCGTTTGCTCTATTCGCATCCGGCCCAGCCCGATATCGATGCCACCCTGATCTTCGGTTACAACGAAGGCAACCTGAAGGCAGAGCATCGCATCGCCTCGGCTGCCTCCTGCACTACCAACTGCGTGGTGCCGGTGCTGGACCTGCTGGATCGCCATTTCGGTATCGATAGTGGCGTCACCACGACCATCCACTCGGCGATGAATGACCAGCCGGTGATCGACAGCTATCACCGTACGGATCTGCGTCTGGCACGCAGTGCCATGCAGTCAATCGTGCCGGTGGACACCGGACTGAGCAAGGGCATCGACCGTCTGTTGCCGCACCTGGCCGGGCGTTTCGAGTGTCTGCATGTGCGGGTCCCGACGATCAACGTTTCGCTAATGGATCTGTCGATCAATTTGCAGCAGGATACCGACCCCGCCGAGGTCAATGCCATGCTGCGCGCGGCGGCAGGCCAGGAGCTGGCCGGTTTGCTGGGCTATACCGAAGAGCCTCATGCCTCGGTGGACTTCAATACCGACCCCCGCTCGGCGGTGGTGGACGGTACCCAGACCCGCGTATCACGCGGGCGACTGCTGAAGCTGCTGTGCTGGTTTGATAACGAATGGGCGTTTGCCAACCGGATGCTGGATATCTCCCGGTACTGGCTGCAGCTCAAAGACTGAATTACTGACTTAACAATAAACAGGAACTCCTCTCATGAGCGTATTGAAGATGACGGACCTGGATCTGGCCGGCAAGCGTGTGCTGATCCGTGAAGACCTCAATGTCCCGGTCAAGGATGGTCAGGTGACCTCCGACGCCCGTATCCGTGCCTCTATGCCGACCATCGAGCAGGCGCTGAAAGCGGGTGCCAGGGTGATGGTGATGTCCCATCTGGGTCGTCCCACCGAAGGCGAATATGAAGAGAAATACTCGCTGGCGCCGGTAGCTGAGCATCTCAGCAAACTGATGCAGCGTCCGGTTCCGCTGGTCAAAGACTGGCTGGACGGTGGCTTCGACGTGGAAGAGGGGGAGCTGGTCCTGCTGGAAAACGTGCGCTTCAATGCGGGCGAGAAAAAGGACAACGAGGAACTGTCTAAAAAGATGGCCGCGCTGTGCGACGTCTATGTGATGGACGCCTTCGGTACCGCGCACCGCGCCCAGGCGTCGACTCACGGTGTTGCCAAATTCGCTACCCAGGCCTGTGCTGGCCCCTTGCTTGCTAACGAGCTGGATGCGCTGGCCAAGGCGCTGGACAACCCGGCGCGCCCGATGGCCGCTATCGTGGGTGGCTCCAAGGTTTCCACTAAGCTGGAAGTGCTGAATGCGCTGTCCGAGAAGTGCGATCAGCTGATCGTGGGTGGCGGTATCGCCAACACCTTCCTGGCGGCGGCGGGCAAGCCGGTCGGCAAGTCACTGTGCGAGCATGACCTGATTCCGGCGGCCAAGGCGCTGATGGAAAAGGTTGATATCCCGCTGCCGGTGGATGTGGTTGTGGCCAAGGAGTTCGCCGAGTCCGCTGAAGCAGTCATCAAGTCTGCCGATGACGTGGCCGACGATGAAATGATCCTGGATATCGGTCCGGAATCTGCCAAGAACCTGGCGGCACTGCTGACCAGCGCGGGCACCATCATCTGGAATGGACCTGTTGGCGTATTTGAATTCGACCAGTTCGGTGAAGGTACCAAGGCGCTGTCCCTGGCGATTGCCGACAGTGCCGGTTTCTCCATCGCGGGCGGTGGCGATACCCTGGCAGCGGTGGATAAATACGATATCGCTGATAAGATTTCCTACATCTCTACCGGTGGCGGTGCTTTCCTCGAATTCGTGGAAGGCAAGGTCCTGCCGGCGGTTGCTGTACTGGAAGCGCGCGCAGCGAAGTAAAAGACTGCGGTCTGACACGACACGGATACCGGCGTGGCCTGTATCCGTACACCCAAGGCTCACAAGGCCGGGTGACGACAACATTTGATGAACCAATTCAAAGGGTGAAACCATGGCTTTGATCTCCATGCGTCAGCTGCTGGACCATGCCGCCGAATATGGCTACGGCATTCCGGCGTTCAACGTCAACAACCTGGAGCAGATGCGTGCGATCATGGAAGCGGCGGCCAAGACCGACTCGCCGGTGATCGTTCAGGCTTCTGCCGGTGCGCGCAAATACGCGGGCTCCAACTTCCTGCGTCACATGATCCTGGCGGCGATCGAAGAGTTCCCGGACGTGCCGGTGTGCATGCACCAGGATCACGGTACCAGCCCGGCTGTGTGCCAGCGTTCTATCGCCATGGGCTTCTCCTCAGTGATGATGGACGGCTCTCTGGGCGAAGACGGCAAGACCCCGACTGACTATGCCTACAACGTCGACGTGACCCGTCGTACCGTTGAGATGGCACACGCCTGCGGTGTTTCCGTGGAAGGCGAACTGGGCTGCCTGGGTTCTCTGGAAACCGGTCAGGCCGGTGAAGAGGACGGCATCGGTGCCGAGGGTACGCTGACCCACGACCAGATGCTGACTGACCCGGATGAAGCGGCTGACTTCGTTACCCAGACCAACGTGGATGCGCTGGCGATTGCCTGCGGTACCTCCCACGGTGCCTACAAGTTCACCAAGCCGCCCACAGGCGACATCCTGGCGATCGATCGAATCAAGGCGATCCACGAGCGCATCCCGACCACCCACCTGGTTATGCACGGTTCCTCTTCCGTGCCGCAGGAATGGCTGGCCGTGATCAACGAATTCGGTGGCGAGATTCCTGAAACCTACGGTGTGCCGGTTGAGCAGATCGTTGAAGGCATCAAGTACGGTGTTCGCAAGGTCAACATCGATACTGACCTGCGTCTGGCGTCTACCGGTGCCGTGCGTCGTTTCCTGGCAGAGAACCCGGCTGAATTCGACCCGCGCAAATTCCTCAAGGCGACCATGCAGGCGATGAGCGAGATCTGTATTGCCCGTTATGAAGCCTTCGGTACCGCCGGCCATGCCAGCAAAATTAAGGCGATCTCGCTGGAAGATATGTCCGAGCTTTACATGACCGGTGAGCTGGACGCTAAAGTTAACTAAATCAAAGCGTTAGCAGTTCAAGAACCCGGCCTCGGCCGGGTTTTTTTGTGTTGTCTGGCAGGGGTGTTTCCAAACGGAGACTATGTAAGTTATTGTTTTTAAATGATTTTGTGTTTTGCTGTTTCATGTGTCTGCAAATCACCAACACTTAACTGCAGATGAACAGGCGTGATTACAAAAAAAGCCGGAGTTATTTTCAATAACTAATTGAAAATAAAGAGATAAATAATATTTGGCACAGGTTTTGATATATAAGAGCCAAGTGTAATTAACGGAGTAAACACCATGCTACGCCTGACTCTGGCCCTGACCCTGATGCTGACCTTCGCCGGCCTGCCGCTGGCACTGGAACCTTTCCTGTTTCAGTCTGAGCCGCGCCTGGTCATGCTGAATGTCGAAGAGGAACGTCCTGTCATTAATGCTCAGAGCCGCAGCCTGTCTCAGCCTGAAGTCGAGGCTGATGCGCAGATCAAGCCGCTGTCCGTATTGGAAGGGCCGCAGTTGACTGCCTATCGCCCCTTCGCTGAAGAGCTGATGGCCGCAGATTCCTGAGGAGGCCGCCATGCAACTGATGACATTGAAACGACCGCGTAGCCTGGCGCTTGCCCTTGTCGCCACCCTGTTTCTCAGTGGCTGTGGCACCGTTCTCTATCCTGAACGCAAGGGGCAGGTGAGTGGGCGCATCGATCCGGCTGTCGCCGCGCTGAATGGTGTCGGTCTGCTGTTCTTCTTTGTGCCCGGTGTGATCGCCTTTGCCGTGGACTTCAACAATGGCACCATCTACCTGCCACCGGGTCAGACTGCAGCCCTGGACAGTGCAGATGAAGGCATGACCATCAGCTTTGAAGGGCGTCCGGACCGCGAAGAGCTGGAGCAGTTGCTGCGTCTCGAGGCGGGTGTCGAGGTCGAGCTGGACCAGGCCATGATGCTCAGCTCCGAGCAATATCTTGCCATGACTCAAAACGGCGACACTGAGAGAGTGGTGCTTTAATCTCGTACCCCAGACGTCCAGACGTTATCCTTGTCGGCTCGATTCCGTACCGATCAAGGAGCTTCAATGCCGTACCTGGTTGCCGTCACCCTGCTCTGGGCCATTTCCTTCAGCCTTATCGGCGAATATCTGGCGGGGCAGGTGGACAGCTATTTCGCTGTCCTGACCCGAATTCTGTTGGCCGCCCTTATTTTTGTACCCCTGCTGCGGCCTCGCCGATTGGCACCGGGGCTGATGGCGGGCATCACCCTGGTAGGCGCGTTACAGTTCGGCCTTACCTATATCTGTCTCTACCTCTCTTTTGAATACCTCAGCGTGCCTGAGGTACTGCTGTTCACCATCTTTACCCCGCTCTATGTGGCCTTGATCGATAACCTGCTGCAGCGCCGCTTTAGTCTGGCACCGTTGATCTCGACGGCTGTAGCGGTAGTCGGGGCCGCGATTATCCGTTACGACGGCGTCAGTGATGACTTCATCCGTGGTTTCCTGTTGCTGCAGCTGGCCAACCTGGCGTTTGCGGCCGGTCAGGTCGGTTATGCCCATCTGGTGCGCCATTACCAGGTCGCAGGGCGTGAGCTTTGGCACAGCTTCGGCTTCTTCTTCATCGGTGCTTTCCTGCTGGCATTGCCGGCCTGGTTGTTGCTGGGCAACGCTGAGCGTCTGCCGCACACCAGCCTGCACTGGGGCGTTTTGGCCTGGCTGGGTCTGGCAGCGTCCGGGCTGGGGTTCTTCTTCTGGAACAAGGGGGCGACCCTGGTGGATGCCGGAACCCTGGGCATCATGAACAATGCATTGGTGCCGGCAGGGCTGATAGTCAATCTGCTAATCTGGAACCGGGATGCGGATCTGCCACGTTTGTTGATTGGCGGTGCCGTGATTATGCTGTCACTCTGGGTCAATGCCCGCTGGCAAGGCTGGGTAGGGGCCAAATCCAGGTGGGCCTGAAACGCTAATCCTGCGTAGAAAAGGCAAACACCAGAACGGGAGGCCGTGATGGAACGTTGGCGAATGGACTTGGGCAAGGGGCTGCAGCTGTCGGAGCTGATCAGCGCACTGTCCCACGCATTGGATATGACCGAGGGGCAGCCGCCGGGGCATTGTGTGCGTTGCTGCTGGATCGGCATGCAGCTGGCCGATCAACTGGGGCTGAGTGCTGAAGAACGTTGGGAGCTCTACTACACCCTGCTGTTGAAAGATCTGGGCTGCAGCAGCAATGCGGCGCGTATATGCGAGCTGTATGGCACCGATGACCTGGCCTTTAAGCGTGACTTCAAATGGGTGGATGGCAGCCTCGGTCAGGTAGTGCGCTTCGTGCTGCAGCACACCGGCAAAAACGAAGGGGTGGCCGAACGCTTTCGCAAGCTGATGCGTATCGCGCGTGAGGGCGAAGAGCTGGCAGATGAAATGATCTCAACCCGCTGTGAACGCGGTGCCGCCATTGCCCGGGATCTGGGTTTCAGCGAGCAGGTCTGTGCCGGTATTCATAGCCTTGATGAACACTGGTCCGGTGAGGGCCGACCCGAGGGGCTCAAGGCCGATCAAATCCCGTTGTATGCCCGTGTCGCCTTGCTGACGCAGGTGGTGGATGTGTTTCATACCGCTTCCGGAGGAGAAGCAGCGCTGAAGGAGGCGCATGCGCGCAGTGGCCAGTGGTTTGATCCTGAACTGGTCGAGGCACTGGAGCAGGTGGCGCAGCAGCCGGGCTTCTGGCAAACCCTGGCGGGACCGGATTTGCCGGCGGCCGTTTTGGCGCTGGCGCCGCATGGGCATCAGGTGGAAGTGGATGATGACTATCTGGATCGCGTAGCAAGGGCGTTTGGTCAGGTGGTGGATGCCAAGAGTCCCTATACCGCGGGCCACAGTGAGCGTGTTTCCCTCTACACCGATATGATTGCCGAACAGTTGGGGCTGAGTGAGGAGCGCCGTCGCTGGCTGCGTCGCGGTGCCTTGCTGCACGATGTCGGCAAGCTGGGTGTGAGTAACAGCATTCTCGACAAGCCGGGCAAGCTGGATCAGGACGAATGGATTCAGGTACAGAACCATGCCCGTTTTACCGAGGAAATTCTGGGTCGTATCGGGGCGTTTGCCGAGTTGGCAAAGGTGGCCGGCGCCCATCATGAGCGGCTCGACGGCAAGGGCTATCCCTATGGTCGAAAAGCTGAAGATATTTCACTGGATACC
This sequence comes from Marinobacterium sp. NO-S09, assembly GCF_059179545.1. Taxonomy (NCBI): domain Bacteria; kingdom Pseudomonadati; phylum Pseudomonadota; class Gammaproteobacteria; order Oceanospirillales; family Oceanospirillaceae; genus Marinobacterium; species Marinobacterium sp. NO-S09. Next base: position 539,617 of record NZ_CP168954.1, read on the forward strand.
CGCATCATTACGACGGCAGATATTTTCGATGCGATTACGGCCGAGCGGCCTTACCGGGGTGCAACGCCAATTGCCAAAACGCTGGCGATTATGGAAGAAAGCGTGAATACGGCGATTGATGAGCGTTGTTTCGATGCCCTGAAACAGGCTGTGGCGATACTGGAAGGATCCGGGGAAGAGGTGTTGGCGAGTTGAGGAGGAGCAGGCCGAGCCTGCTCCAGCATCTACTCAGTTGACCAGTGCAGACGCACCTGCCAGCGGGCGGCGCGGTTTCAGCAGGCCGGTGATACCGCGATACATGGACTTGATAGCGGTGGCCAGCAGTGCAGCACGTTCACGACGTGCCTGTTCAACATAGTAATCCACGTCTACCAGACCATTCTGTGTCATTACCATGCGGTTGAAGTCGGACATTTTTGAGTAGAGCTCCTTAATTGGCTATTGATTACGGCGCATATACTAAGGTCTAATCGCAAAGACGACAAAAGATTGATTTTCAGGCTATAGTTGAAAAAAACTAAACTATTCGAGGAGCGCCGCCATCCGTCGCCTGCCACCCCTCAATGCCCTGCGCAGTTTCGAGTCTGCGGCCCGCCTGCAAAGCTTTAACGAGGCGGCGGAGGAGCTGTGTGTTACCCCGTCTGCCATCAGCCACCAGATCAAGTCACTTGAAGAATTCTTGAACTTGAAACTGTTTCGGCGTGAGCGCCGCCAGGTCAGCTTGACCGCGGCCGGAGAACGCTATTTGCCCTCGGTGCAGCTGGCACTGGATGAAGTCGAGAGTGCCACTCGGCGTTTGATGACCTCGCCCAACCTGAGTGCCGTAAACATCAGTGTTGCACCTGCCTTTTTGTCTCGTTGGCTGGTGCCACGTATCGGTCGTTTCCAGGAACAGTATCCGGATGTTGAGCTGCGTTTCAGCGCCACCACCGGTTATGTCGACTTTGTGCATTCCGATACGGATATGGCGGTCTACTACGGTGAAGGCAACTGGCAAGGGGTCGATATCCACTTCCTGCGCCACCTGGCGTCTACGCCGGTCTGCAGTCCACGTTTGATGGAGGGTCCTCAGGGACTGAGTAATCCGGAAGACCTGCTGCAGAAAACCCTTATCCATGTCAGTGGTCGTCGTCAGGAATGGCCGCAGATCCTGCGCCAGTTGGGTGTGCGAGTTACCGGGCTGACCCGTACCATGTCCTTCTCCAGTACCGCATTGGCGGTATCTGCGGCGATTGAAGGCATCGGGGTTGCGCTGGCGGACAGGGCGCTGGTGCAGCGTGAACTGGAGTCGGGCCAGTTGGTGGTGCCCTTCGATATCACGCTGGACAAGCCCAAGGGGTTTTATCTGGTGTACCAGGAAAAACGCCCCCTGACCTATGGCATGGAGGCGTTTAGAGACTGGATTCTGGCCGAGATGCAGCAGGATCTGGCCCCGGCCAGCGGGGCCGGTCCGGTTATACCTTGAAGCGACCCAGCTGTTCGCTCTGTTTCTGACTCAGCTGATTCATGGTGTGGCAAAGGTCGGTTTGCTGCTCTGCCCCCTCGGAAACCTGCTGACTCAAGTCGCGAATATTGGTGGTGTTGCGGTTGATCTCTTCCGTGGTGGAACTTTGTTCCTCGGCCGCCGTGGCGATCTGCACCGTCATCTCATTGATCGAGCGAATACTGTCGCGAATGCTTTCCAGTGAATTACTGGCTGTCAGGGCATGACTCTGAGTATCCAAGGCACGTTCAGTATTGTCGCGAATACTGGTTTCGGCGGTGGCGACCCCCTGTTGCAGCTGCTCGATCATGCCACGGATCTCGGTGGTGGACTGCTGGGTACGTGACGCCAGTGCCCGCACCTCATCGGCCACCACGGCAAAACCACGACCCAGGTCCCCGGCGCGGGCGGCCTCGATGGCGGCGTTCAGGGCCAGCAGGTTGGTCTGTTCCGAAATATCCACAATAGTGGTCAGAATCGATTCGATGTTGTTGCTGTAGTGGGTTAGCTGGGTGATGTTCTCCATCGCCTGATTCATGTCGGTGACCAGCGTATCGATCGACTGACGCGTCTGTTCCATCACCTGAGATCCGTCCTGTGCCGAGGCATCTGCCTCACGAGCGGCTTCTGCCGTAGTCTGGGCACTCCGGGCCACCTGATGGGCCGTGGCCGACATCTCGTGCATGGCGGTGGCCAACTGATCCAGTTCATCCAGTTGCTGACGGATATGTGTGGTGGAGGTGGATGCGGACTGCGCGGTGTCGGAAGCCTTGTCCTGCATCACCTCGGCTTCCTGCTTGATCTCGCTGATCAGTCGCTGCAGGAAGGAGATGAACTCGTCGAAGGATTTCGCCAAGGTGCCGAACTCATCTTTGGAGTCCAGGTTCAGGCGCTGGGTCAAGTTGCCCCCGCCCTGACTGATCTCGCCGAGTGCGGCGCTGAGGCGTCCCAGCGGGGCCAGAATGCGCTGCATCAGCAGGTAGAGGACAACACAGCTGAGCAGGGTGCTGATGATGGCACCGGCGATGGCCCAGAGGCCAAATTCATTGGCGTCGGCCATGACCTTGCTTTCATCCAGCAGTACCCCCACCAGCCAGTCACTGCCGGGCAGGTCCTGCACCGGGCGGAAGGCGATCAGGTGTGTACGTCCGTTGACTTCAATCGGTTGCAGCGTCGCACTGAAGGAGGGTGTTTTCTGCCCCAGAAGGGTGCTCAGCGGTTCCCCGTTCAACTCCGCATTGGGGTGGCTGATAATGTTGCCGTCGCGGTCGATCAGGAAGGCGTAGCCGGTCTCGTTGAAGGTGATGGAGTTCACGGTTTCGGCAACGGATACAAGGCTGATATCGCCGCCAAAGGCGCCGACAAACTGGCCCTTGTCGGTCAGTTTTGCCACGGCTGAAATCAGAATTTCGCCGGTGGTGGAATCCTCATAAGGCGCGGTCAGCACGGCTTCACTGTTGTCCCGTGCATAAGGGTACCAGGGGCGTTTGCGGGCATCCCAGGTGGGCGGCGGGTTCCAGCTGTCGTCGTTCTTGATCGCCTTGCCGTCACTCTCCAGGCCGCCAAACACCAGAATAAACTGCTGTTTCAGTACTGGGGAGGCAAACAACCAGTCGATGGTGTCGCGGCTGAAGTCCTGATCGATGGTTTCGGCCATCAGGTTGATCAGGTCCAGGCGTGCATTGAGCCAGTAACTGATCTCATTGCTGAGTGAGGTGGAGGCTTCCTGCACACTGTCTTCGGCCTTGCTGTAGAGCGCTGAGCGCACCGAGTTGTACTGGAACAGGGAAAAGGCGGTAAACGCCAAAATAACAACCAGTGAGGCCGCAAGTGCAACCTTGTGAGCAACCTTCATGGGGAACCCCTTTTGAATCCTTAAACTGGATACAGGCGTTACCATCCGTGACTGGGCCTGGAATCTGATGTGGCACTAAGCAGCTAATATGCCAAGTGTAGTTCTTTAGTACAATAAGTCATTTACACGGCGCTTTGGTTGCATTGGACTGACACAGTAGAATGCAGGCTCAACTGCGCAAAGGTGCCCTATGCAAGACAACAGCCAACCCTTTTATCAGCTCACGCCCGATACCGTCATGGATGCGGTGGAGTCCAGAGGGTATCTCTGTGATGGCCGCATACTGGCGCTGAACAGTTATGAAAACCGGGTCTATCAGGTAGGCATTGAAGATGAAACGCCCCTGATCGCCAAGTTCTATCGCCCCAACCGCTGGAGTGACGAGCAGATTCAGGAAGAGCATCAGCTGTGTTTTGAGCTGGATGATCAGGAGCTTCCGGTCGTCGCACCGCTGCGGAATGAAAAGGGCGAGAGCCTGTTCCGGTTTCAGGATTATCGCTTTTCCGTTTACCCGCGCCGTGGTGGCCGGGCTCCGGAGCTGAGCGACCCTGATCACCTTTATCGTCTGGGCCAAACGTTGGGGCGTTTTCATCTGGTCGGGGGAGCTCGGCCGTTTCAGAGTCGACCGGCGCTGGATATTCAGACCTATGGCCTGAACAGCATTGAGTTGATCGGCGGTGAATTTATTCCCTCATCCCTGCGCGAGGCCTATCTCAGCCTGACCTCCGACCTTATCACCAGTATCGAACGCTGTTATGCCGCGGCGGGTGATGTGTGCCAGATTCGCGTGCATGGCGATTGCCACGGCGGCAATATTCTCTGGCGCGATGATACGCCCAACTTCGTCGACTTTGATGATGCGCGTATGGCACCGGCGGTGCAGGATCTGTGGATGCTGCTGACCGGTGATGATCGTCAGCAGCAACAGCTGCAGCTGGCCGAGGTAGTGGAAGGCTATAACGAATTCGCCGACTTCGACCCGCGTGAGCTGCACCTGGTGGAAGCCCTGCGCACCCTGCGTATGCTGCACTACAGCGCCTGGCTGGCGCGGCGCTGGGAAGACCCGGCCTTTCCGCGCAACTTCACCTGGTTCAACACCGAACGGTATTGGGGTGAGCACATTCTGCAACTGCGCGAACAGCTCTCGGCCATGCAAGAGCCGCCGCTGCAATTGCTTTAAGGCGGGTCAGTGGGGCGGGTCGATCTGGTTGTTAAGACTGGTATTGACCCTGAACCAGCCGGCGATGCTGAAACGATCAGTCGCCGCCGGCAGTACCTCGTGAGGGAACTGCTCACTGAGGAAAATCACCAGTGTACCCATCTGCGGTACCACGTGAGTCATAACCGTCTCACTGTCCGGTTCCGGCCAGATCAGCAGTTCACCGCCATTCTGTTCATCCCAATCGGGGTTCAGATACAGCACGGTGGTCAGCACCCGGTTGGTCTGACCACGGAAGGCATCCAGGTGCCGCTTGTAGAAAGCCCCGGCCGGGTAGTGGGCGAAGTGGGCTTCGTAGTCGAACAGGCCCATGAACAGGCGCCGATTCAAGCCCTCACGCAGACCTTCCATCCAGTCCAGATAGGCGGCTTCGACCGAACTCTGCTCACGGCCGAGCCAGCGGATCTGGTCGCGGCGCACCTGGCCATGCAGTTGATGGTCCTGCTCACGGCCAATGCCCGCTCGCTGGAACTCATCATCACTATGGGCCCTCAAATGCTGATATAGATCGTGTGCCATTGTTTCCGGCAGGGCAGAGGGCAGGATCAGATAACCGGTATCAACCAGGGCATCGGCAATGCGATCATAGAGGCTGGCTGTCAGGTCGAGTTCGAGCTCGGGGGGTGAATACACGCATGCATCCTCCTCATAATGGAAAACGATATATACTGTGTACTGAGTCGATTGTCACCAAAAAATCATCATTGTGGGTGTAAATGTCATCTTTTGTTGTTAAGTGTCTGATTTGTATGTTGCCCTTGGCGCTGTTTGCTGGTGCCGGCTCTGCTGTAGCGGAGCAACGGCTGAAAGTGATGGCCTCGGCCTACAATTCGGTGGCCGACCAAACCAACGATCAGCCCAACCTTACGGCCTGGGGTGACAAGCTGAAGCCGGGCATGAAAGCGGTAGCGGTATCCCGTGACCTGATCAAGAAAGGACTGACCCACAACACCATGATCGAGATTGTGGGCCTGCCCGGGCGTTACCGGGTGCTCGACAAAATGCACCGACGCTGGGACAAGAAGATCGACATTTACATGGGCACGGACGTGGATGCCGCACTGGAATGGGGTGTTCGCCCGGTGGAAATCCGCTGGGTGGCTGACGACCGTTAACCGCCTGCACAGCTTGTCAGGGTGTAATCGGCTGCCCGTCCCAGGCAAATACCTGGCCGGAATCCGCGGGCGTCAGGCCATCCAGTACTTTCAATAACGATTCGGCACAGTACTCGGGTGTGAACAGCTTGCCTTCCGGCACCCGCGCCTGGAAAGGCGCTGATAGCGAGGTATCCACGGTGCCGGGGTGCAAACCGGTCACCACCAGCTGGGGCCAGCGTCGTTTGGCTTCAATCGCCGTGCATTTCAACAACATGTTCAAAGCCGCCTTGCTGGCGCGATAACTGTACCAGCCTCCCAGACGGTTATCGCCAATACTGCCGACGCGCGCTGACAGCGCGGCAAAGAGTGCAGGCCGGTCCTTCGGCATTTTCGGAATCAGGTGTTTCGCCAGCAGTGCCGGTGCCAGGGCATTTATTTGCATCTGTTGGTGAAAGTAATCCTCATCCAGTTGCCGCCAGCTTTTTTCCGGCATGCGGGTTTCGGTATACAGCAGGCCGCTGGTAATCAGCACCAGATTGGGTGATACGCCCTCCAGTTGTGCCATAGCTGCTGCAATGCCGGCTTCATCACTGAGGCTAATGCTGTGCAGGGAAAGGCGCTGGCTGTGCTCCATGGCCAATTGCGACAAATGAGAAGGTCGCTTACGGGTGAACGCATGAATATGTTCGACCGCAGGGTTATTCAGCAATGCGCGTAACATTGCCTGACCAATGCCGCCGCTTGCACCAATGATAATGGCCTCTATGGGCTGCTCCAGGCGGGTCAGTTGCCATGCAGATTGCGTCATAACAGCTCCCGATAGCGGCTGAAAATGGCATGCACGTCGATGCAGGCACTCAGCTGTGCGGCCAGCATGAACAAACCGCCCATCTTGCGGTGCAAAAAAAGCACATCCGCCGGTGGTGTGTGCCAGGCCTCCGGGATACTGCTGATGGCCATGCCGCGCTGATGAATGCGTTGCGCCAGGTCCGAGCGGCCAAAGTCATAGTCACCGGGTGTACGTAGAGGCTCGGTAGCTTCGACGAATATATCCAGCACCACCTGACGGTTGGCGGCATCATGGCGCTGGCTGAAGAAACCCAGGGTTTCCAGCGCTTCGGCCAGTGTTGCGGTATCCCGGTCGGTGGCAGCGCAGATGGCGCGATGGTAATGACGGACAAAGTCGCTGGAGAATTGGCGCACGGCGCCGAAGTCCAGCAATACCAGCTGGTCTGAGCTCAGGTTGTACTGGTAGTTGGCCGGGTTGGGATCGGTTTGCACGCGGTGCAGCTGGAAGAGTTCGCAGAAGAACAGTTCCAGCAGCAGTGCCGGTATCTCATTACGCAGCGCGCGCTTTTGTTCCGCGGCCTGTATCAGGCTGACACCCTCAACGAAGTCCATGCACAGGATCTGCTCTGTGGTGAGCGCCTTGTCCACACCGGGTATGAGTAGCGCACCTGCATGGCGAAAGCTCTGCAGCGCCTGGGAGTAATCCTGCAGTTGTTGCTGCTCATGCAGGTAGTCGGTTTCCAGATACAGCTGATGCTTTGCTTCCTCGACGAGCGAGTCGATCTCCAGATCGCGGGGCAGCAGGCCGCTCAGTCGCAGCAAGGACACGACGTTATCGATGTCGCTGTCGATACTGCGCCTCACACCGGGGTACTGAATCTTGATTGCCAGTTCGCGTCCTTCATGGGTGTGCCCCTTGTGAACCTGACCGATTGAAGCTGCGGCAATAGGGTCAAAGCTGAACTGGGCCAGTGTCTGGTCCCAGTTGCTGCCCCAGTTATGCTCCAGTACATCAACCAGTTGAGCCGCAGGCATGATGACCGCATCATCGCGCAGCCGTGACAGTACGTTCGCCAGCTCCGGTGGCAGCAGGGCGCCGGAGTCCATGGAGATCAGTTGCCCCAGCTTCATGGCGGCACCGCGCATGCGAGCCAGCTTGGCTGCTACCTGCTCCAGGTTCTTGGCACTGAGCAGTAGTTCGGACATGGCGGGGCGCTGGCCTTTGATCCAGTGTCGGCTGCCGTCGGCTACCAGGTTGCCGGCCACCCGTCCGGCCAGACCGGTCAGGCTGGCCATGCGGGACAGTCGACTGCTGGGCACAGCAGCCGAGGCGCGTTGTTTGGGCTTGGCGTCGTCCATCCGATCTCCTGATCATTCTTCCCTGTTAGGGTTAGGGTATCATGTGCGTTTACGCCGACTGGCCGGAATTGGATGTATTGAGGGGTGTACTGAGTGGAGTACGAATTCAGACAGGATCTCTATGATCAGCCCGAGGCGATCGTCGAGTATGAACAGGCATTGTTCGGCCGCTGGCTGGGCGAAGAGCTGGGAAACAACCCTGGGCAGGCGGCCCGTGTTTTAAAGGAAGCCAAATGTCTGGCAGCGCAGAAGCATGGTCAGTTTGAGTGGCATGGCCGTGAGTTGAGCCTGCGCCTGGACAGCGAAAGTGCTCGGGTCTGGGTGCAAGCTGAAGGCGATGAAGACGCCCTGGAAGAGGGTTTTGGCTGGAGCGATGCAGTGGCAGAAGCCGGGCTGGAAGATTTTATCGCCCTGTTAAGCGGCTGGATTGGCTATATTGAAGGTGGCCGCTAGCAGGTTGTTGAAAAGCGTTAACGCTGCATTCGGCAACGCAGATAGATTTTCGACAGCCTGCTAGGCAGGGGCTGCAATTCACTGCTAGAATCCCGAGTAAATCACTCAACTATAGTGTAATGGAGAGCAGATCATGAGCATTCAGATCGGTGATACCCTTCCCAATGTAGAACTGCGTGTAATGGGCGCGGACGGCCCTGAAGCGGTGAACACTGCGGACCTTTTTGCAGGCAAAAAAGTTGTTCTTTTCGCGGTACCGGGTGCTTTCACCCCGACCTGTTCTGCTGCTCACCTGCCGGGTTTTGTGGTTAAGGCTGACGAGATCAAGGCCAAGGGCGTCGACAGCATCATCTGCACGGCTGTAAATGATGTGTTCGTAATGGATGCCTGGGGCAAGGCGCAGAACGCTGACAACATCACCATGCTGGCAGACGGTATCGGTGAATTCGCATCAGCGCTGGGTCTGGAACTGGACCTGACCGGCATTCAGTTCGGCAAGCGCAGCAAGCGTTACGCCATGATCGTCAATGACGGTGTGGTTGAGCTGCTGAACGTGGACGAGAAAGACTTCGAGAAGAGCAGCGCTGAAGCGGTTCTGGCCGCACTCTAATTCCCCTGTCGGGGCTACTTTCTGTGGCCCCGCTTATCCCTTTTGATATACCTTCATAACAACTTGGTCTGAATAAGACCGGCATTAATTCCCCCGCTGCATAATACTGAAATGACTTTCAGGTCTACCTGAGAGCTGAGTCAATTCAAAGCGGGAGGCGCTATGAAACCTTTACGCACACTGCTTTCGGCACTGGTTCTTGGTAGTTCTCTGGGGCTTGCCGTACCAGCCTCGGCTGAAGCTCCTTTTGGTGATGAGGCCGATATGAAACTGGCCACATCGCTATGGGCACTTATGGAGTACAAGGGGTTAGCTGGTGAGGGGGCGGTTATGACTCGCCCTTATAAGGGAATGCAGCCACACGGAATGATTCTGGAATTGATTGAAATGCCTGTCAGTCTGCACGGTTATACAGGCCCTCTGGTTGTTAAACGCAACTATGGCGGTGACGGGATTTCGGTCGATGATGTGATCAACGATCCAGAGCAGTATTTGCAAGCGGTCACCGTTATGCTCAAACGCGAGCAAGGCTACGATGCTGAGAATGGCAACTGGTTCTATGTTAAATACGATGCTCGCGGCAACGTGATGAAGAATCCCAAGGGGATGCCTCTGGCTGGGCGGGTTGCAAAAGGTATGCAAACCGGCTGTATTGCATGTCATCAGGCCGCAGAGGGTGGTGACTTCGTCTTTAATCACGACCGTTACAAGTAGTGATTACAGCACCGGCATGGCAGGGATCCAGCCGGTGCGGCCTCGGCCTTAGCCCGCCTTTAGTGCCTTGGCGTGATGACGCAGGTGGTCTTCAATAAAGCTGGCGATAAAGAAGTAGCTGTGGTCATAGCCCGGCTGCAGGCGCAGCTCGAGCGGGTGGTTCGCAGCTTCGCAGGCCGCCTGAAGGGCTTCCGGCTTGAGCTGTTCCGCCAGGAAATCATCGGCTTCGCCCTGATCCACCAGCAGGTGCAGTTTCTCTTCCGCATTGGCAATCAGCTTACAGCTGTCCCAAGCCTTCCAGCTTTCGCGATCTTCACCCAGATAACCGGTCAGGGCTTTTTCACCCCAGGGGCAGTTGATCGGGTTGGTGATCGGCGCGAAAGCGGATACGGAAGCATAACGACCCGGATTCTTCAGTGCGCAAATCAGGGCTCCATGGCCGCCCATGGAGTGACCACTGATGGCACGCTTTTCGGTTACCGGGAAGTGCTGTTCGATCAGTGCCGGCAATTCCGCCGTCACGTAATCGTACATGTTGTAATGCGCTGACCAGGGTTGCTGGGTCGCATTGACGTAGAAACCGGCCGCAGAACCAAAGTCGTAGCTGTCATGCTCACCCGGCAGGTCGGTACCGCGCGGTGAGGTATCCGGCGCCACAATGGCGATACCCAGCTCGGCGGCAATACGCTGCGCGCCGGCTTTCTGCATGAAGTTTTCATCAGTGCAGGTCAGGCCGGACAGCCAGTAAAGAACGGGCACCGGTTGCGTCTGGGCCTGCGGCGGCAGGTAGATGGCAAAGATCATCTCTGTGCCGGTTGCCGGCGATTGGTGCTTGTAACGCTTGAGCCAGCCGTCGAAGCATTTGTTGCTGGCGATCAGCTCGGGGGCTGCTTGTGACATGTGCGTTCTCCTGAATAGGTATTCGTTCTGATCGAGTATGTCGGTTGGTGCGGGCTTTGGCGGCGACACTGTTGCTCGACACGCTGTAAATCCGTCCCTGGACGCTCGATGACGCCATCCCTGGCGCCAACGGTCGATCAACAGTATCGCCGCCACGCTCGTCAGCTGGGTGCCAGCCTCGAAAAGGGGCTATCCATTTCCCATGTACAGGCAATGCCTGGGCTGGCACCGACTGTCCATGGACGGGGTGACCACGGCCAAAGGCACCCCAGTACTCCAAATTACTGATCGAACAGAATCACCGAGCGGATGCTCTTGCCTTCGTGCATCAGGTCGAATGCCTTGTTGATGTCTTCCAGGCCCATGGTGTGAGTGATGAACGGATCGATCTCGATCTTGCCGTTCATGTAATCCTCAACGTAACCCGGCAGCTGGCTGCGGCCTTTGACGCCACCGAAAGCGGAGCCTTTCCAGACGCGACCGGTGACCAGCTGGAACGGACGGGTGGAGATCTCTTCACCGGCACCGGCAACGCCGATGATGATGGATTCTCCCCAACCCTTGTGGCAGCACTCCAGTGCGGAACGCATTACCTGGACATTACCGATACACTCGAAGGAGTAGTCCACACCGCCGTCGGTCATGTCGACGATGACCTGCTGGGTCGGATCGGAGAAGTCTTTCGGGTTAACGCAGTCGGTAGCACCAAACTGACGCGCCATTTCGAACTTCTCTTCGTTGATGTCGATGGCGATGATGCGCTCGGCACCGGCCATGCGAGCGCCCTGGATGCAGGACAGGCCGATGCCGCCCATACCGAAGATGGCAACGGTGGAGCCCGGCTCAACCTTCGCCGTGTTCAGAACCGCACCGATACCGGTGGTGATACCGCAACCCAGCAGGCAGACTTTTTCCAGCGGCGCATCCACGTGGATTTTCGCCAGCGAGATCTCCGGAACAACGGTGTACTCGGAGAAGGTAGAGGTGCCCATGTAGTGGTACAGGGTTTCACCGTTCAGGGAGAAACGGCTGGTGCCGTCCGGCATCAGGCCCTGGCCCTGGGTGGCGCGTACCGCCTGACACAGGTTGGTTTTGCCGGACAGGCAGAATTTACACTTGCCACACTCGGCGGTGTACAGCGGGATTACGTGATCACCTGGTTTCAGCGTGGTAACGCCGGGGCCGACTTCTTCAACCACACCCGCACCTTCATGGCCCAGGATGGACGGGAAGATGCCTTCCGGGTCTGCACCGGACAGGGTGAACGCGTCGGTGTGACACACGCCAGTGGCAACGATGCGAACCAGAACTTCACCGGCCTTGGGGCCCTGAACATCAACTTCTTCGATAGTGAGAGGATCGCCAGCTTTCCAGGCAACGGCAGCGCGTGATTTCATGAGAGGTCTCCTGTATTCGGTTTGAACACAGTCTAGACCCGGTTGGCGTCATTGATAATGGCACCAATCGAAAAGTATTTTTGCTCAGCAGCAATAATCGAGGGAAAATAGGCCTGCAGTGATCACCGCAGGCCGGCAGGCGATCAGTCTTCGACGGCTGCGGTGACGGTCAGCTCGACCAGAATTTCCGGGCGAGCCATGCGGGCTTCTACACAGGCACGGGCCGGTTTGGGCAGATCAGCCACCCAGGCATCCCAGACTTCATTCATGGCGGCGAAGTCTTTCATGTCGCGGATGTAGATGGTGACTGACAGCATGGAGGCCTTGCTGCTGCCGGCTTCGGCCAGCAGGCCTTCAATCTTGGTCAGGCACTGACGCGTCTGTTCGGCAATATCCCATTCCGCCTGGCCAGCAGTCTGACCGCACAGGTAAACGGTGCCGTTGTGCTTGACGATGCGGCTCATGCGGTCGGTGGAGTGGATGCGTTCGATGGACATGGGGCTCTCCTGTAATACGAATTATTGGACTCATCTGTGGGTATCGATCTTATGTCGGCTCCACATGCGTATAGCTACATTTTCTAAAGTTTCTTGCCGAATATGTGGCTTTTTTAAACGATATATAACGCGATTATTAGAAAATATTTCTGATATATGTTTGTTTTGTAGAGTAACGCCCGCTTTAGCGGCTGTTCGGGGTAGATCTAAATGCGTAATTGGGATGCGATTGAAGCCTTTGTCGAAGTCGTGGAGCAGGGCAGTTTCTCGGCAGCCGCCAAGAAGCTGAAAGTTTCGCCTTCGCACATGAGTCGGCTGGTGGCACGGCTGGAAGCCGATCTGAACACCCCGCTGATGTACCGCACCACGCGCAAGTTTCGTCTCAGCGAAGCGGGTGAGCATTACTACCAGCATTGTCGCGATCTGCTGCAGGGGTTTTCTGCAGCAGAAGAGGAGTTGTCCAGCTTTCAGGCCGAGCCTTCGGGCAAGCTGCGCGTGACCTGCGCCACCACTTTCGGTGAGCGTTTTCTGGCACCTCAGCTCAATGACTTCATGCTGGCCTACCCCAAGATCAGTCTGGACCTGCACCTGACCAACCGCCAGACCGACCTGATCACCGAGGGCTACGATCTGGCCATACGCATGGGGACGCTGAAAGACTCCAGCCTGCTGGCGCGACGGTTGTGTGATCGGCGTGAATATCTCTGTGCCAGCCCTGAATATCTGCAGCGCTTTCCCATGCCGCATACGCTTTCCGAACTGAGTCGGCATAACTGCCTGTTGGGCTCCAATACCTTTTGGCTGTTCAGTGAAAACGGCCAGCGCCGTGAGCTGCGGGTGAACGGTAACTGGCGCTCCAACTCGGGGCCGGCGCTGATGGATGCGGTGAGCAAGGGGTTGGGCATTGCCCAGTTGCCGGATTATTACGTGGAGCCGGCGCTGGAGCGGGGTGAGCTGGTCTCCATGCTGGAGCAGTACCGCTATCCGTTCAGCGGTGTCTGGCTGGTATACCCCCAGGCGCGGCAGCGCTCTCCCAAACTGCAGCTGTTGTGCGATTTTCTGGTGGAGCGCTTTGGCCAGGGACTGCCCTGGTAGGGCTTATTTAACCTTGAGCATATCCTCGGACAGCTCGCGCGGGTGTTCTTCCCAGCGAATGCGGATATTGAGCTGGTTACGGGTTTCATCTTCACTGGCAGACACCTTCAGGTGCAGCAGGCCTTCCGGTGTCAGCACCAGATCGGTATCGCCATCGCTGAATTCCAGTTTGCCCTTGCCCAGACCGCGGGCAATGGACTTGAGCAGGGTCTGAATCGTTTTGCCATCCTGGTAGGACTCGTAAACGAACTCGTTTTTCGCTGCCATAAATGCAGGTTACCTCGCCGGGTTAAGAGGAGCAGGACGGAACACCTTGGCGAACGGGTAATCGTTGCTGATGCCAATGATATGCCGACCGGGATCGATGATCGTGGCACCACAGCCAACGCCGCGCAAGCCTTCCTGACGCCGTGAGTTGCGGTCCAGGGTGATATCCGCTTCCACATGCAGCAATCCCTGACGCAGGGCCAGACGCTGACCGCGGGTGCGGTTGATATGGCCATGGACCAGTGCGCGCACGCCACAGCCATGAATTTGCTTCACGCCGGCATCGCTCAAGGGCAGATCGGCGGCGCGGTATTTGGTTCTGAAAGTGTTGGCCAGAGAGCTGTAATAGAAGCTGAACAGGTCCTTGTGCAGGGCCTTGCGAAAGCGCTTGTTGACCTTTTTCAGGCCGCGCTCGGCAATGTCCTGGCTCATCACATCATCCAGCCCGGCATGCAGGAACAGGAAGGAACCGGTGCGGCGTACCAGCTGCATCTTTTTGAAGAACCAGTAGAACTCGCCCTTGGGGTGTAAAAACAGGCGCTGACAGTACTTTGCCACGGCATATACGGTGCGGATATCCATGCCTGCATTGAGGCAGTGGCGCTCAAAACTGCTGGCCTTGCTGCGCATTTTCTTCAGTTCGCGGGCTACGCCGGCTTCGGTCAGTATGCCTTCGGCGTGGGCAGGGAAACGCTCGAACCAGTCATCCGTCGGCAACAGCAGGCTGCGGCAGGTTTCGGCATCGGGCACACCCTTGAGCCAATTGCGCTCAGGCCAGCTATCGAACACCTCACGGAACAGCGGAATCACTTTCTTGCCCATGCGTGCGAACAGGTGCTCGTTGCCGGTATGACGCTTCTGCTGCATGGCGAGCAGTCCCATCATCAAACGCAGGTCGTGGTTGCCGGCCAGCAGCGTCACCCGTGCGCCCAGGTTATACAGATGCTTGAGGCTGCGCAGCATTTGCAGGTTGCTGGGGCCCTTGTCCAGGCAGTCGCCCCCGATAATGAACTCGGCCTTCTTGCCCTGTTTGGTCAGCTTGAAACGGCCCTGTCCCGGTGTATCGCTCAGTTGCACACCGCCGCTGGCGACCAGTGAGGCTTCAAAGGCTTCCGCATCAGCGTGGGTATCGGAGATGAAAATCACCGGTCGCTTGGGCCAGCGCCAGTCGTCGGCAGGGTAGGGATCAATCAAAGCCTGCTGGCGCATTTCGTCATCGCGGAGACGGCTGTCGGCGGAGCCTTTCTCCAGCGGCCAGACACAACTGGCGGGTGGCAGCGTTGAGCGGATGCCGGCGTGGCTGGGCAGGTCTTTGATGGTGGGCAGAAGGGTGCGCGACATGCTGTCCTCTGGGCGACCCGCTCAGTCGGGGCGCTCGCTTTTTTGTCTGATTTTCCACTCACCGCTGTGATGGCTCCAGCCGGTCAGGGGATCCTGTTGCAGCACCACCGGATGTCCGTGATACATGCTTAACCGCTTAATATCGTCGAATTCGATGACATTTAGATGATGGGCCGCATGACGAAAGGCAGCGCCGTGGCCGAATACCAGCTGCAAACCGCGTTCGGGTGCGGCGGCACACAGGCGCAGATGACCGGCCACACGGGCACCGGCATCCATCAACGACTCGGCGCCTTCCAGTGGCAGGCGGTAATGGCTGTCGGATTTCCAGCCCTTGGGCGCGGGCTCGAAGCGCGGGTCCAGTTCCAGAATGCGTTCGATCTCGCCGGTACTCAGGTTGGCAACGGAGCCAACGCGGCGTTCGCACAGGTCCGGGAAGCTGTGCAGTTCCGGCGTTGAGCTGAACAGGTCGGCCAGCTCTTCCATATACAGCTGCGCGGTCTGCCAGGCCCTGAGCAGGGTGGAGCAGTGGACTTCAGCGCTGGGGCGAATGTCCTGCTGCTCAAGCCAGTCACGGAAGCGGCGTGCCTGCTGACGCACCTCTTCGGCACCCTCATCGGTCAGCGGATAGGGCTGCAACGCACTGGGTGTTTTCGCCAGCTGCTCATAGTCACCGTGGCGGATCAGGGCGATCAGTCTAGTCATGGCCAACCCGGGTACGTAGCTGCCGGATGAAATGCCCCATGCCGTTGATCACGCAGGACGGTGCGGCAGCTTCCGGGCTCAGCCACTGGCAGAAACGCTTGTCGTGCCACCACTGGTCTTCGGCGGGCGTTGCGGTCACGCGCATGGCGAACAGGCGCAGGTCACACTCACCACCCCATTTGGCGTGACGGGTATCGCCCAGCGGCTCGGGGTCCACTTCGCCACGAATGCCCAGCTCTTCCCAGGCTTCCTTGGCGGCGGATTCGGCGGCGCTCAGGTCCGGCTCGATGATGCCCTTGGCCAGTTTCCACAGCGGGTTGTTCAGGGTTTTGAACATCAGCAGCTGCAGCTCGCCTTCATGGATACGGTAGGCCAACACGCCGGACTGTTTGTAATAGTAGGCCGGGCGATCACGCCAGACGGTCAGGCCGTTCTCTTCAAAGGCAAACAGGCGTGGCAGGGTGCGCGGGCGGATCAGCTTTTCCAGTTGCCAGTGGCCCGGCGTCGGAATGCTGGCATCGGTGCTCAGGTGTGCCAGAGCGGCCGTGGGCATCAGCTTGCCGTCATCCGGAATCGCCAGCGGCTCATCCAGCAACTGTTGCAGCAACTGCTCCAGGCCGGGGTTGTGTGCCACCAGCATAATGCGCTGATAATGCTTCAGGCGCGGCTGCAAATGCGCCCACAGGGTCTCGGCGGAGCCCAGGTAGAGCTCGTCATCGGTTTCGATATTGGCGGCCGGAATGCCCATGACCTTGGCGCATTTTTCGGCCGTCAGCAGTGCCCGCTCGGCCGGCGAGCTGATAATGCAATCCGGCTGCAGATCGTGCTGTTGCAGCCAGTGGCCAATGCGCTGGGCATCGCGTTTGCCGCGCGTTTTCAGGGTGCGTTCGGCATCATCCTTATCGGCACCCACTTCAGCCTTGCCGTGTCGCAACAGCAGCAGTTCAGCCATTTTTCATGACCTCCCGAGCGTACCAGTCCGCGACCTGATCAAAGTCGGCGCGGCCGGTTACTTCATAGATATTAAGCCCGCCCAGTGCCTGCAAATAATCGGCTTCCGGCGGCAGGGCGGGGCGGTCCAGGAATGCGCCCTGGGCATCCTGATAAAACGCGCCGGGGGATTTCATGATGCCCGGCAGCAGCTGGAGCTCCTGGGCCAGATCGACCTGGCGGATCTGGCAGGGCTGGTCACTCTGATGCGACCAGTTCAGCAGAATCAGATCGTGCAGCGGGGCGCTCATGCAGAGGCTGTTGGCGCCGTAATAGTCTTCCACCGGCACATCGGATTTGAACTCCAGCTGCCAGAGCTCATTCTTGGGCAGTGCCGCAAAGCGCGCCTGATTCTCCTTGCTCAACACCGGGCGCAGGCGCTCGTTATTCAGCAACGTACCCGGGTTCACACGGGGCAGCTTGGCCACGCCTTCGCCCTGAGTACCGCTGTCGCTGCGGGTGACAAACAGGCGGTCGTTGGTGATAAAACGGGCCTCTGGCAGCTCCATCAGGCGCAGCATCAGGGTGGACTTGCCGCCACCGGAGCTGGCCGCTACTGCTACACCGCGTGGGCCCACTGTCAGCGCCGCTGCGTGGCAGATCAGCCCGCCTTTATGCTGCAGATGGTTGATGTGCTGGTTGTTGATGAAATTGACCGCCTGCGCCAGGTTTTCCTGTGCCGGGCCGATCAGCATCGGATCTTGCAGGCGCTGCAGCATCAACATGCCGGTTTTCACCTTGTATACCAGACGCTGGCCTGCGGGCAGATCGACGATGGCTTCCTTGAGACCGCTTTTACCGGTTTCGCGGGGCCAGTCGTGCCAGTCAAGATCCGGTTTGATGGCGGGCTGATCGACCATCCACAGCTGAAGGTTCGGTGTGGCCTGCTCGGGTTGCGGGTAGCTGCGGTAGTAGTCACGCAGGGCTGCGATCAGCGCGGGCGCGTTGCTGCCGACGCGCACAACAAAATCGTCCAGCTGCAGCAGAAAATGGTGTTGGCAGCCTGCGATGGCCGTTTCCAGTTGTTGCGGGTTGAGCAGGTCGTTCAGCATGTGCGTGTTGTTTCCAGTGTTTGCATAATCCAGTCCAGATAGGCTGCCGCGGCATCAATGCCACAGCCTTCCAGCGCGCCGCGGAAGCCACCAAAGGCGGACACCTCGAACACGACCGGACCGGTGTCCGTAAGGGCAATATCCACGGTGGTGAAATCGAGATCAAAGCAGGCCTGTGCCTTGCGGCCCAGCTCGATCAGTTCAGCATCGGGTTCAAACGGCTCGTAGCGGCCGCCACTGTGAATGGTGGTGTTCCAGGCATCCTGACTGCCGACGCGGGCATAGGTGCAGAGGTATTGGCCACCCACAAACACCATGCCCAGATCGCGCCCTGACAGGTCCAGCTTCTTCTGAATGTAGAGCATGGGATTGCCGGCTGCAAAGTCTGCCAGCTGAGTGGTCAGGTTGGCGTCATTGGCTTCAACCAGTGTCATGCCCCGTGCCTTGGTGGAGTAGAGCGGCTTGAGCACGGCGGCGCCAAACTCATGCACGGCCTGTTCGGCGGCTTCCAGCGACTCGGTAACACGGGTCAGCGGCATGGGGATACCGGCGGCGGACAGGCTCAGGGTGCCACTGAGGCGGTCGATCAGCTGCATCAGGCTGCGGGTCGGGCTGAACACGCGTACACCGGCGCGTTCGGCATGGCGCAGCAGCTCAATGCGGTCCAGCGTATGCGGGGTATAGGTCTCACTGATCTTTTTCACCACCAGGGCGTCCAGTTCAGTCAGATCCTGACCGCGGTACAGCAGACGGTTGCTGTCCAGCTGCAGCTCCACTTCCGCCATGTCGATCACCAGGCGAAAACCGGTGCGTGCTTCAATGGCGTCGGCCAGGGCTTCAGTGGACCATTTGCCGGGAATGCCGACAACGCCAATACGCAGATTACTCAAGGAACAACTCCTTCAGGGGCAGTTTGTAACGGTCTTCCTGGCCGGGTTTGACGGCGCTGATCTGCTCCATCAGGTAGAGGGCACGCATGTACATGCGACCGGCCAGGGCTTTGTCGAAAATAAAACGGGTCGAAGTGATAAACGAGCGTGCCAGACCAATGGCCAGACGCAGGTCAAAGCTGTCGTCCTTTTCCTGCTTGGCGAAACGACGGCAGGCCATATAGATGGTCCGGGCAACGGCCATCAGACGGCGGCGACGGTCGCGCTCCAGAATTTTCAGGCGGTAGATGGAGACCATCAGCACCGAAATATCCTGGCAGTAATCCAGGTAGCGCGAGCGGTGCAGGTCGATAAAGAAAATACGCTTTTCCGACGGGTCGTAGATGATGTTATCCACATTGAAGTCGCCGTGGATGTAGACTGAAAACGGCGGCTTGCAGCGCGCTTCCACTTCAGCCGTGCCGTCGACCAGCGTTTGCAATGCGGGCAGGGTTTCACCGCAGATCTGCAGCTGTGGACGATCAAACTCGGGGTGCACCGACAGAATTGAAGGCAGGCGTTTATCCAGCTGGCGCATGAACTGGGCCGGTTCCGCCTTACGGTTGCGCGTTTCCCGCCAGATGCTGCGCAGGGTTCGCATCAGCTGCCGACTGGCCTGCTCCAGCAGAGCGCCATCATCGGCAAACAGCAGTGATTCGAAGGTCTGGCCCGGCAGATGCTCGATCAGCATGGACGCCGAGCCGTCCTTTTCCGAGTGCGCCAGAATGCGCGGCGCCAGGCCCGGATAGATCTCATGCCAGCTTTCCACGCCCTGTACTTCTTCATCTAACTTGCCGGGATCACCTTCCTTATAGATGGCGAGATAGCAGCTGGAGCTGTTCTTGCGAATGCCGGCGATGGTGCTGCCGGATCGGGTTTCCGCCAGGGTGCTCACATCCAGTTTCTTCAACGGACGCTTCAGCTCGGCGGCCGCCTGGCGGATATGGGCCAGGTTGGACAGGTTAATTGCTTGCCCCAGGTTGGCCGCCAGTATGGCCTCCGCCATCTGTTCCAGTGACAGCGCCATCTGGCGCAGGGAGTAGCAGGCAAAGAGCGTCGGCAGCAGCGCCGTGCGTTTTTCGCTGGGCGGCTTCTCGATCAGCTCGGCCTGGAGGTTGTCACAGGTGAGCTGCAGGCGATCACTGCGCTGTTTCAGGCGCACTGCAGCGTTGGCATCGGCATCGAACAGGCCCGGCTCGACCAGTTCCAGTGCCATCGTGATGCGCTTGAGCATGCGACGAAACTGTTTGCGCTTGGGCGGCTGTGGCAGGTCATCATCGGCATGGCGGGCAAACTCGCTAAGACAACCGCGGGCAGAATCGGTCAGCAGCTCCAGTGCCTGGGCCAGGTTATCCACTGCCCGCATGCGAACTTCCTGCTGCACCGGCTTACGGCTGCGGCTGAGCAGGCGGATGGTCTCGCGCTGGATACGCATGCGCAGGTTACTGACGTAACCGCGACGGGATTCCAGGGTCGCCAAATGCTTGGGGGAAGGGTTACGGAAAAACTCGGCGGCTTGCTGCAGCTGGGTCTCGACCTCGCTCAGCAGAAAGTGAAGGTTTTCCTGTATGATCTGACTCAACGCGCTCATGGATGCCGGCTACCGCATAATTTCGGGTGTCACTATACGTTAATGCTTTTGCAGCTAACATGACAAAAACATGACGTATCAGTGACATAGACGTCACGGCTTGCCGGCCACAGAGAGGATAAGATGCCCCGCATATTGATGACGCGACCGGTCAGTATTCCGGACTCGCTCAAGCTCACCCGTTACTCCAAGTTGCCTGAACTCGGCCCGCGTGTGCTCTTTTTCAGCGGCGGTTCGGCACTGAATGGGCTGTCACGCACGCTCAAGCGATACACCCACAACTCCATCCATCTGGTATCGGCGTTTGATTCCGGTGGCAGCTCGGCGGTATTGCGTGAAGCCTTCGATATGCCTGCGGTGGGTGATCTGCGCTCGCGCCTGATGGCACTGGCCGATGAGACGGTGCTGGGGCACCCGGAGATCGTGCGCCTGTTCAGCTATCGTCTGCCCAAAGACGATGATGACGCCAGTTTGAATAAGCAACTGGAACGGCTGGCGCAGGGCAAGGATCCGCTGGTGCGACGCATCCCCAACCCCATGCGCAGCCTGATCTGCAACCACTTGGGGTATTTCCAGCAGGCGATGCCGCAAGACTTTGATCTGCGTGGAGCCAGTATCGGCAACCTGATCCTCACCGGTGGTTACCTCAACAACAACCGCTCGCTTGACCCGATCATCTTCCTGTTCTCCCAGCTGGTAAACGTGCGCGGCACCGTGCGGGCGATTACCGGCGATGAACGCCAGTTGATGGCGCGCCTGCAGGATGGCACCCGCGTGGTTGGCCAGCACCTGCTGACCGGCAAGGAAGTGGCGCCGATCAGCAGCCCGGTGCAGCGCCTGAAGCTGGTGCACTCCCAGCAGGAGCCCAAGCCGGAAGGCTCCAAACTGCGCAAGGCCAACCGCAAGCTGCTCGCCTCGGCCGAGCTGATCTGTTACCCGCCGGGCAGCTTCTACAGCAGCCTGATGGCCAACCTGCTGGTGGATGGCGTGGGCTCTTCCGTGGCCGACAACCCCTGCCCCAAGGTGTACATCCCCAACCTGGGCTCGGACCCGGAACAGTACGGCATGACACCGCAACAACAGGTGGAAGCACTGCTGCATTACCTGCAGGCGGACCAGGAAGATCCGGTGGCGGTATCACGCCTGCTCAACATCGTGCTGCTGGACAGCCGCTTTCTGAATGACGTGGATGCCGATTTCAAGGCGCGCCTGGCGGAGCTGGATATTCAGCTGATCGACATGGACCTGACCGACCCGGAACAGCCGGAACAGTACGATAACGAGAAACTGGTATCGGCGCTGCTGTCGATGACGTGAAGTGGCGACAGCCCTCGTGCTCTTGAATGATTGGGCCTGTAAAGCTCGCTATACTGCTTCTATCAAGACAGTTTTGGACAGGTTGAGATGAGTGAGCGTTATCGTTTATCCCATCAGGAGGAAACCGCAATTCGGCAAATGCTGATGTCGGCAGATCCGGAGGGAGACATTTATCTGTTTGGTTCCCGGGCGGATATTGCGCGGCGGGGTGGCGACATCGATCTGTTCTTTGAAACTTCTCAGCGTCTTTCGATGAAACAGAGACTCTTGCTGGAGTACAGAATCAGCGGTGCCTGCGACACCCATGTAGACCTGTTGGTGAAGCAGCGAGACATGCCTGATGAACCTATCCATGAGATTGCCCGACAAGGAATTCGGTTATGAACAAGGAGCAGAGAATACTGGCATCTAACGTGCTGGCCTGCGAGCAACGGGTTAGCAAGTTACTTAAACCTGATAATTGAAGAATCGGACTTTGTTATTACGGCTTTTGCCGATATCCAGGCGTACCTGAAGCGCAAGCAGATTCTGCCGGTGGCGTAAGGCAGAACAAAAAAAGCCGCCCCGAAGGGCGGCAAAATCAGCTAGGTCGCTGAAGAGAGATAAGGACGCAATGTCTAACGGTGGATCAGTTACGAATCAGGTGATCGAAGGCACCCAGTGCCGCCGTTGCGCCTGAACCCATGGAGATGATGATCTGCTTGTACGGTGTTGCCGTCACATCACCTGCCGCAAATACGCCCGGCATGGAAGTGGCACCGTGGCCGTCGATCACGATCTCGCCGCGCTCAGTCAGCTCCAGGCTGTCTTTCAACCATTCGCTGTTCGGGACCAGGCCGATCTGAACGAAGATGCCGGCCACATCCAGTACGTGCATTTCATCGGTACGACGGTCCTTGTATTTCAGACCGATCACCTTGTTGTCATCACCCAGCACTTCAGTGGTCATCGCCTGCTTGATGATGGTCACGTTGGGCAGAGATTCAGCTTTTTTCACCAGTACATCATCGGCACGCAGGGTGTCGGAAAACTCCAGTACGGTGACATCTTTAACGATACCGGCCAGGTCGATTGCGGCTTCGATACCGGAGTTGCCACCCCCGATGACGGCGACGCTCTTGCCCTTGAACAGCGGACCATCACAGTGCGGGCAGTAGGCCACGCCCTTGCCACGGTACTCCTGTTCGCCCGGCACGTTCATTTCACGCCAGCGGGCACCTGTGGCCAGAATCACACTGCGGCTTTTCAGGGTCGCACCGCTGGCCAGTTCCACTTCGATCAGCTCGTTTTTGCTGATTTTGGCGGCAGATTGTTCAGTCATTACATCGACTTCGTACTCTTTAACGTGCTGCTCCAGGCTGGCCACCAGTTTCGGGCCTTCGGTGTAGGGCACGGAGATGAAGTTCTCGATGCCGACCGTATCCATTACCTGGCCACCAAAGCGCTCAGCAACAACACCGGTACGGATACCTTTACGTGCAGCGTAGATCGCGGCAGATGCTCCAGCCGGGCCACCGCCCACAACCAGTACTTCATACGGATCTTTCTCGCTCAGTGCGGCCGCTTTCTTCTCGGCAGCGCCGGTATCCAGTTTGTTGACGATCTCTGCCAGCGTCATGCGGCCCTGACCGAAGTGCTCGCCATTCATGTATACAGAAGGCACGGCCATGATCTGACGCTCATCCACTTCCTGCTGGAACAGGGCACCATCAATCATTGTGTGGGTGATGTTCGGGTTCAGCGTCGCCATCAGGTTCAGTGCCTGTACCACGTCCGGGCAGTTCTGGCAGGACAGTGATATGTAGGTTTCAAACTCGTAGGTGCCCGGCAGATTACGGATCTGCTCCTGCAGCTCGGCATCAGCCTTGGACGGGTGACCACCGGCCTGCAGCAATGCCAGTACCAGCGAGGTGAACTCGTGACCCATGGGGATACCGGCAAAGTTCACACGCGGTGCCTGGCCAGCGGCGCCCACAGCCATGCTCGGTGCGCGGCGGTCGTTACCTTCCTTGACGCTGATCTTGTCAGACAGCTCGGCAATCTCCTGAGTCAGAGTCGCCAGCTCATCGGACTTGTCGGTGCCGTTGGTGGTCAGGGTCAGCTCAATCGGAGTCACAATGTTCTGCAAGTAAGTGTTCAACTGCTGCTTCAGGTTTGTATCCAACATGGTGTCTGTTCCTTCAAGGTCAATAAGTCGATCAATCAAGTCAGATGGCGGTCCGCCTGTGGATCTCCTGTGCGGCGGTGAAGCTCATCTCGAATATGGGTTTATAGTACCGAGCGAGTTTGTATGCGTGAAATTAATCGTAGTTAATAGGCTGATAGCTTTTAGCTAACGATGGCATATAGAAGGAAGCAATCGTCTGACGCTGAACCAGGTAAATGAACGCTGTGGCAAGCACAAACCAAAACGCCGCCCCGAAGGGCGGCGCCTGGGCCTGTGGCAGCCGAAGCTGGACAGACCGAGCGATGATCAAGCGCCGGCCAGTGCAAGCCGACGCGGCAGATCTATCTTAGATTTTGCCAACCAGGTCCAGAGACGGAGCCAGAGTAGCTTCACCTTCTTTCCATTTAGCCGGGCAAACTTCACCCGGGTGAGCGGCAACGTACTGAGCCGCTTTAACCTTGCGCAGCAGGTCGTCTGCGTCACGGCCGATACCTTCAGCAGTGATTTCAACTGCCTGGATAACACCTTCCGGATCGATCAGGAAAGTAGCGCGGTCTGCCAGGCCCTGGCCTTCACGCATCACACCGAAGTTGTTGGTGATGTTGCCAGTCTGGTCGCCGACCATGTAGTAGTTGATCTTGCCGATAGTCTCGGAAGAGTCGTGCCACGCTTTGTGGGTGAAGTGCGTGTCAGTAGACACGGAGAAGACTTCAACGCCCAGCTTCTGCAGCTCTTCGTACTTGTCAGCAACGTCGCCCAGCTCGGTCGGGCAAACGAAGGTGAAGTCAGCCGGGTAGAAGAAGAATACTGCCCACTTGCCTTTAACGTCCGCTTCAGTGATTTCTACGAATTCGCCCTGTTTGAACGCAGTCGCCTGGAACGGTTTGATCTCGGTGTTAACGATACCCATGTGATTGAATCTCCTGCACATTTGAGTAGTTGCTTAAGAAGTTGGAGACATAGTACCGACGTGAGCTGAATTCGTAAAATTGATGGTAGTGATTGGGGTGATAGTCAGAGACTATTTAAAAATGATTGGGTTTCGGGGAGTAACTACCCATTTTCAGAGGGAATCAAAAGCTTATTCCGGACTCTATGGCAAATACCGGAGGCTCTTCGGCCATGTGATAAAGCAGGTTACGGGAGAGGTATTCTCCCCCGAATGCGTGATATTGTTAGTGAACGCTGACTTTTCGTTAGCTTCTCGGTCATTTAGCCGGTTTCAGTTGGTGTCGTTAGTGACGAGAAGTCTAGCCCAATTCTACTCAAGGAGGCACCGAGTTTTTGAAGCAAATTCAACGCATATTCATAGCGAAGTTGACAAATAACTTCAGTGTTTAGGGTTTCTACAGATAGCTCGCTATCTTCATTGGCTACCATTCTAGAGATCCTAAGTTTGTGTCCACTCTGAAATACACCATTATTTAGTGCATAGAATTGCTGCCATTTCGGATTAGCGTGACCTGGTTTGCTTGAAAAACAGAACGGCTGAACTTTTTCGTCCATGTTTAGGAATAGCATCTCATTACGGTTAGCTATCTTTAATGCTTCTTCCAAAGCTTGGTCGTCGCTCAGGCTTTGTCCATCTTGAGCTAACGCATTTTTTGCCTCAAACAACTGAACTAGCTTGATTGGGACATTGTTTTTTAACTGTTTCGATTCTTTTTGCCCAGGTACAACATCGCAGGCAGGTGTAAGACAGAGCCAGTACTGAGGGGTTTTTCCTTGCTTTAACTTGAGTATGTGACCGGTGGTTAGGTGGTACCCCACAACTGCAGTAGAGCAATTGAAGCAGTTCGCGTGGGCCAGTACTTGG
The DNA here is from genome assembly GCF_059179545.1 of Marinobacterium sp. NO-S09. Taxonomy (NCBI): domain Bacteria; kingdom Pseudomonadati; phylum Pseudomonadota; class Gammaproteobacteria; order Oceanospirillales; family Oceanospirillaceae; genus Marinobacterium; species Marinobacterium sp. NO-S09. The sequence goes on from NZ_CP168954.1 coordinate 565,260, forward strand.
TTTATATCCGCATGAGCTTCAGAGCTGTTATATCTCTTTTTAATTTCTTCAACTTGGCCGTGCTCTTTTAGGTAATTAATTACTGAAAGCGCGAAATCTGACAAAGTTTCTTTGGTGCTAAGGGCGAGCTCACTCCAATGTTTCTCTAAAATAGACCAAGCGGTTGTTGACAATGCTTCAGGCTGTGCCTCCAATAGTTCTCCTAACCAATGAGCCTGAACATGTGATTTACCTACAATACCTTCGGTAATAGGCCCTGCCTTCTCATCAATTTCATGTCGTAGCTTAGCCAATAAAAGGTTATGAGGGTGGGGGTTCCAGGCTGCTAAAGCATGGAGCAAACGATTAGGTATAGTTGAAGGGTCTACATCTTTCCCAACTACAGTAATGAATACTCTATCGGTTCTTATCCAATTTATTTCATCATTAACACACCAGTCTACGTGATTAACTCCATTTTCATTGAATGATTCGGACATAGTGTCAACTAATTTTGATAATACAAACCAAAAGAGATGATTTTCGTTAATGGTAATATGGCTTGGCTTATTTGATATTATCGTGCAAAAGTCACTTGCATACTTTGAGCCCATGCAGCTTTTGTCGTTTTTAATATATCCAAAGTCGCGATACATGGATAATAAATCAATTGCCGATATGCTCTTTATAAGATCGCCCCTGATCCCAGGGCTCTCGTCCTCCCACTCGTCTATAGCTTCTTCAATATTATCTGAAAGGGTGTCAGGTATTTTTTTAAAATTAGGTGAGCGCAGCAGACTAGTTACGATATCTTCTACGATAGGCTGGGTACTACCTATTGCGCTTTGATATCCCTTCGTATGTACGACTACGAGGTTAAAGTGATCAATCTCTGAAAGTTGTTGAAGGATTCCGAGTGCGAGCTCACTTTTTCCTTCTTGTTCACCATTTAAATGATAATCCAATACTAAGAGATCGCTGTGATGTAGATGTTTAGGAAATCTTAATTCCTCTTGGCTATCTGTATCTGGTTGGCCATCATATACATCTACTAGCCAGTTATGAGCTTTGTCCCTACAAGTTGCTATCAAGGCCTGTAGGTTCTTAATATTTTCAAGTGCTTTGGTGGGATTTTCCTGACCTTTTGCCCATCCTCTTTTGAGAAGCTCACTTTCCTGGCCAAGAAACCAGTCCAGGGTAGGATATTCATCATCAACAATAGAGACCGTGCGGATAGGGTCAATGAAAGCCTGCTTTATAAATGAGGTGTAATTTACAGGCGCTGATTCTTTTGTATGAGCGAGATTATTCATAGTTCGCATCCTTGAACTCGATAACAAAGTTAGCGCCACTTAGTATTCTCTCTTCAGGTACGGTTTCGTACCTTATTTTATGACCTCCTGCTTGGAGGTTCGTCCTACAGAGATAAAGACCAACTCCTCTTCCTCCACGAGATTTTCGGGTAAAGAAAAGTGTAAATAGTTGGTCAAAGTCTTCTTCATCGACCCCAGGACCTGTATCGGAAACGATTATAGTACCTGATTTGACACTCAGCAGTATCTTTTTTTCTTTTCCATCGTTGTTTTTAACCCAGTACCGTGAGTTGTTTACGAGGTTTATAAAGACAGGATAAATCCTGGCAGGTTGCTCGTATATACTGAAGCCTTTAAAATCGTCCGTGGCCGTTAGTTCTATTCCGCTATCCTCCAGCTTTTCTCCGAAGAACTTGCGCACATAAGAAAAGATCATTTCCCCACTAATGACGGCTTTAGTACGCTCCCCTGAAAGTTTAAGGGGAGACAAAAACCTCCATCGCTCGCTTAGGCCTTGGTGTGCTAGTACCACATCTTTATAAGCATTTGTATTTTGTACATCTTGCGGGAGCTGCTTCAGGCCTCGTGCAATTGTTAAGTCTAGCCCTTCAATCTCATGTCCGATGATCTCAACGGTAATGCCTAGCTGAGCCAAAGCATGAAGCCGGTCTGCTTCCTTCCTTAGCTCAAGGTTTTCCTTGACGCTTTGTGAGGCCAATCCTTCGATATCAATTTGCTCTTTAAGTGTTTTCAGAGCAGCAATATATGGCTTTAGCTTTTGATTATTCTCAAAGTCTTGAACTTGGTATGAGTAATCCAGAGTTTCTAGGGCTTGGTGCAGTTCAATCACGCCGGATTCAAAATCCTCGATGGCTGGTGCTGTTCTTTGGTGGTACGCTTTATTCTGTTCGTCGACTAAATCATTAAATGTACCAAGCTCTGAACTTAATAGCTCTCGGCCTTCGTTTGCTAACTTGCGAATGCTCGCATGTAGGTGAGCTGCATTCCTCTGTAGCTCCGCTTGCAGGACATCTAGAGATGATTTTGGGGAAAATTTTTCAAGCGCTTTATTCGCGGTTGTATGAAGGTCACCCAGAAGCGCTTGTGTACGATTTTCGGCCCGCCGATATTCCCGGTAGTCGTCTTGTATAGATCCTAAATTTGGTGGTACCGGGCTAAGGGAAAAGGTCTTTAGGCTTGCTGTTCTGTCCGTAACTTCTCGCTTGAGTTCTTGGGCCTGCTCTTTGGTCGAAATTGAAGTTTCTGCTACAGAGCTTGCCAGATACTCCACTTCAGAAAGTAGACTTTTTAAGTCTTCTCTCCTCGACTTGATGGCGAACTTCACACGTCGGCGCTCACTTGAAAGCCACTTTCTTCTGTCTTGTATGGCTTTTTCTTCTTCTTTTTGAGCTTTCAACGCGCCAATGATGTCGCGTCGGTCTTCGGAATCCGTACCAAAGTAGCGAGCAGCAGTAGTTATCAAAATGCTTTCGACAATATCTCGAAACAGCTTCGAAGCTTTATTGTCTATAAGCCCCTCTCGCCCAGCTTTATCCCTGAGGTTAGGGTTACCTGACCTAGTGATGGCGACCCTGCCAAACAGTCGGCGATTAGACCAAAAGTATCTACCTGCGTGGCTAGAGCGGCGCTTTTCAATCTCAAAGTAATCATTGTCTTCCCGACCGTACGGCATAACTCGAAGGTCATCGCGATACAGCATCAAGCCGCTGTACTTTTCGGCATACTCTTCATAGGTGCTATGCTCTTCTTTGGTATGAGATGACCTCGAATAGGTCCCTTCATAAGCCCCTACTTTGATGTTAAACGGTCCAAACCGGGTGTTTCGAGTTGTTGTATAGGACTTAGGTGGGCGTATCTTTATATCATTGACCCATTTTCCAAACACTTTGACCCGACCGGAGAAGATACCTTCCTCATTAACAACACCATCGACGACATGTTCGAGGTTCTCGAGGTTGGTAATGTCAAATTCCCTCGTTTCATCCATTATCGGCCGGCAAATATGCCCGTTCCAGCCATAGACAGCGGTCTGAAACTGTACTTCTGAAAAATGCTCTTGGGATGAAAATGGATCGGTAAAGTTTGATAGGGTTTGGTGTAACCGCTCTTTCGCACGTTTTGCCGGTGCGTCCTCATCCTCTCTGGAATTGGCAGATATCTGGGCTTGAAGGTCGTCATGGATGCTCGACATGAACAGAGCAGTCCCATTCGGGGACTTACCGTTCCAGGCTTCCCATGTTGAAAATTGTCGTTCGTCAAAGCAAGTATTAATGACGGTGTTTTCTATTTTAGCTTTTGTTGTAAGAGTCTCTTCTCCACTCGAGGCTTCTATAGCTTCAAAGCTTTGCCAGGCTGCAACCAAGCGACTGTCTCTCGCTTCGTCTTTTCCATTTCCCCAAATGTTGCTCATTAACGTGTCGAACATGCCTGGGAGTTGAGTGTCAATGTCACTGCTATTCTCAAATTCGACAACAGGAATTTGAATGTCAGCCAACATTAGAAAAGGATTCTCAAATAGCCTCCAGTCAATAAGTGCTGCCGTGAAGGAGTGTGCCTTTCGTTTTGTTACGATCAGCAAAAGTGAGCCTAGAGCCGCCGATGACAGTCGCCCTATGCCTTTTTGACCCTGTTTATGTCGTATGGGAAGGCCGTTACGGTCATCTCTTGTGGGTGTAGAGTCGACGGCTTTAGACTCTGTGCCTATCGTTAACCACTTGTCTTCGAACTCTTCACGGCTCATCCCGTGTCCATTGTCTACTAGGGAAGCAGTCGCCACTTCTCCATCGAATATGTGAAGTTCGACCCGGCGAGCGTACGCATCGTATGCGTTTTTCCAGAGTTCAGAAATCGCGGTAGGACAGTCTGCAATCTGCTCACGACCAAGGTGATCAATGGTTCGTGCCCTTGTTTTAAAAGCTGTAGCTGTGACCATAGTATTCCTTACTCTTTATCGGCCAGCCCCTTTTGGATTGTGCTTAGTAGAGCCTCGCCGAGCCTGATGGGAACCGCATTGCCAATTTGTGCTCCGGAGGCCATTAGCCCCCCCATGAACACGAAATCATCAGAGAACGTTTGAAATCTGGCTGCCTGCCTTACTGTTATACCATGGTGTTCGGTTGGATGAACAAACCGCCCCTTAGAAGGGTTGATGCAAGCTGTAGTCATAGTTGGCCCCGGCTCGTTAGGGTTAATTCTACCGTAGCAATCATTATGACCATTGTGATTTTGATGGCACTTCAAAACCCGATTCGAGTCCTTTCTGCTGCCACCATTAATAGGAGTTGACTTGAAAACTTCAATAATCTCCTGGGAATGATTCATATGAATATCGTTTGGGTCACTCTCAGGAAAAGGTATTCCAAATACTTCATCTTGAGCCGTTCGCCATGGCTTAAGGGATCTGCCTTCATCTACAGGCTTGATGTTTCCGTGTGTTGGCATGGGAGGCCACACAATTTTATCTTTGAGGCGCTTTCGGACCCCTAAAATGAATACGCGCAACCTGCGTTGGGGTACACCAAAGTTTCTTGCATCTAACGTAACAGGCGGATGCATGTAGTAACCCGCTGCCTCGCCCATTTTATAAAGAGTTTCTACATAAACTTTATGGCGAGGCCAAAGCATCCCCGGTACATTTTCCATTAGGAATACTTTGGGGCGCAGAGCTCTAACAAATGTGAAATAGCGGAGTACAAGGTTGTTTCTGGGATCGTTGATACCCGCACCGTTTATCCTGTGTGAAGAGAAGCCTTGGCAAGGGGGGCCCCCGAGCAGAACGTCACATTTCTTGCCATCAGGAAAGCTTTCTTGGATCAGGCGTTTTGGGGTAAGAAAACGTATATCTGTATCGTACAAGCGAAGTGAAGGGTGCTTAGCTACGATGTTATGGCGGTAGGATTGGCATGCCGCATTGTCGAACTCGACTGCCGCCCGAACATCAAAGCCAGTGTTCAGGGCGGCACAAGAGAAACCTCCAGCACCTGCGAACAGGTCCACAGCGGTTAGTTGACTATTTTTCTTACACATCTGCACGTATTTGGCGCCAAAATCAAGATGGGTTACATATAACCGGATGATTCTAAATGTGTTGATGACTATCATAAAGGAAAAGATAATTCTTCAACTGTAGAGGATGGGGGAGGCTAGTGCTGTCTTCATTTGGCGGCATGTACTCATGGATACAGGTCTAATCCCGTTGAAAAACAGTCTCCCTATGCCTCTCCATCAGCACCGGATCAGGACTAAACCTATCAGGTAGCTCAATCTTTTGCCCCTCAATCGAAACGAAAAAGTGCTCCACAGCCGGTTCTGGCTGTTTTAGTTGGGGAGACAGTACAACTCGCCAGTCTTCATCGAACGTCATTAACCCCTGATCAAAGGCTCGGTCATATAGTGCGGATAAACAAAGGCCGTTACTGGGGTTAAGTCGATGTGCCTTATCTTGGCTCCAGGGCACGATATGGCTGGCAATCAGTAAGCTCGGTACTGACAAACCTGTAATGCAGCAGCGGTTGCTGTAGCTGGATAGCACGGCGCGGCGGAAGAAGGACTGTTTGACTCGTTGTTGCACGCTTTGGGTACGTGTTTCGCCCGTGTAGTCTTCAAGTGCTTCTATAGTTGCCTGTTCATCCTTTGGCTGAGAACTGCTTTCACCTTCTAAGTCGGCTCTAATCTGTTCGCTTTCCAGCACAAGCTTTTCCCAGTCCGCATGAAATTCATCCCAAATCGCACGGTCGAGCTTTGACGCACCGCTCAGTCCCTTGCGGCCTGAAGCGATGATGGCTGGATCGAGGCTGGCGAGGTTCGTCAGCTTCATAGCAACCGCAGACGGGGTTCGTCCAATTAGGTTGGCCAACTTAATGATTTCAGGGTTGTGCTGGTACAAACGTCCAAATGGCAGCTGGCAGTAGAGATGAAAGGCCAGTTTGACTTGTTCAGGCGTCCAATCTTTCCGTGACATACAAAGCTTCCCTGAGATTCGCGGCGAGTACTTGTAAATGGGATATACAGACCAAGCCTGGTCAACAGGCCTCTGTTCCAAAACGCGACTGATGTAGTCTAACCCTCATAGACACATATCACACGGGTACTTCCAATGGACTCTGATCTCATCCCTCTCCTGATTTTCGCCGGCTTTGTCGTAGCCATCATTCTGCGTGTTCGCTCCCAACGGGCGGCTCGGGGGCTTACGCCTGAGAAACGTAAACGCAGAGGGCGGCGTTCCGGTAGATCCCGTGCCAGTGAGGCGGGGGGGAGTGAGATGGGCGGTGGGTCTGAAAGTGGTGGCGACGGCGGTGGTGATGGCGGCGGCGACTGAGCTTCCTGCTTATACTCCCTTTAATCTTACTGACAGTATTGAGGTCGTTGTGATGAAGCGATGGGGAACGGGTTTGGGCGCGCTGCTGTTTGCGGCCGGGCTTCAGGCCGAGGCGGTGCATAACACCGGGCATCACCACCAGGCAGCGCATGCACATGCTGAGCATATGGACTCCAGCTCGGTGAATAAGCTGAAGGAGTCGGGTCAGTCAGCGTTTGCGGCGATTCAGGAGGTGGTGGCGACGCTGATGGTGGACCCGGATACCGATTGGAGCCGTGTGAATATCGAGGCGTTGCGTCAGCATCTGATCGATATGGATAACGTGACGCTGAGGGCCGAGGTTGTTACGGAAGCCTTGCCTGGTGGCGCACAATTCAGGGTGACAGCGAAGGATACGGATGTGGTCCGCTCGATTCAGACAATGGTGTCCGCGCATGCCGGGGCCATGAACGGGGTTGAAGGTTGGGCGCTATCAGCCGACCTGATTGAGAATGGCGCGGTGTTGAAGGCTGTCGGTGAGGATGTTGAGCGTATTCGCGGGCTGGGCTTTATCGGCTTGATGACGGTGGGCATGCACCACCAGTCGCATCACTTGGCGCTGGCGAAAGGGCAGAATCCACACGCGCACTGATCTCCCTGTGGGCTCTGTGAGTAATTACAACAAGGGCCCCTGAATCTCCATTTATGCACAGCCGGGTATTTCTTCTGCTTTGTTGATATCTTCCTTGACTTACCCATCTTCAACTCGATGAAACTGCAATGCTTTCGTAACTTACCCCCATTTTCTCTGTATAGTTCTGTGGAAAACCTCATAGCAACAGGTCCGCACATCTCGCTTAAGCCCTTGAAATACGGGGTCTGTAAAACTGGTCAGTGAGTATCCATCTACCTGTATAAATCTTTTCGATGTCGTTGCGATTGTCTGTGGGTATCGCGACTATCCTGTGGGTATCTATGTGGCTGCCTGTGTAGCATCCTGTTAATGAAGTTTTCCACTGGACAAAATATGAGCATGAAATCTGAGGGCTATGCTGAACGCTGTATTGCCTGATTCGCAGCAGTATTGGCTTGTTTTAAGGGCAAACAGGCTGGTTGAAGTGGGGAAAGGGTGCGGATGGGGTTGGCCTGGCTGAGGTTACGCCCGGGGCCGGTTGTTGGTGCTCGAAAAGAGGCCGCTTTTTAAAATAGCTAATAGCTATCAATAATAAATAAACAATAAATTTCTAAAACATGAGCCGGCGGATTAACCTGATTGCATCACTTTCCCAACGGAGCAGGAACATGGCTAACATCTTTCGTTACATCGACACCACCGCCAGCAAACCGGCAACACGCAGCAAGGCAGACAAGCCTCAGGGTTGTCCGCAATGTAATTACAGCAACAACTACTACGGCGATCAGGTCTGTACCACAGCACCGCGTTGATCAGGGCTTCCGCCCTCGTTCGGGGCAGTGAGTACCCGGTTACGACCGCTCTGTTTGGCACGGTAGAGTGCCTGGTCAGCCTGCTGCAGCAGTGTGTCTGCGTCGATAGTGCCGGCGCGGCCACTGCTGACCCCTGCTGACAGGGTCACCGAGCCGATCCGGTCGCCTTCAATCACAATCGATTTGGCTGCCATCCCCATGCGCAGTTGTTCAGCCCGCAGACGGGCATCTTCCAGGCCGGTATCAGGCAGCACCACCACAAACTCCTCACCGCCATATCGGCAGATAATGTCACTGCTGCGAAAGGCATGCCGCAGTTGCTGGGCGACTATCTGCAGTACACGGTCGCCGGCGGCGTGACCGTAATTGTCGTTCAGCTGCTTGAAATGGTCGATGTCACAGATCACCAGGGCGACTTCGGTCTGGGTGCGTTCGCCTCTGGCCAGCTCATGGCTCAGCATCTGGTCCAGATAGCGCCTGTTGTGCAGCTCTGTCAGGGCGTCTTCATAGGAAAAGCGGTTCAGCAACTGCTGCAGCGCGACTTTGGACAAGGTCAGGTTGATGCGCTCGATGGCGCGCGTGAACAGCAGTTGCAGAGTGTTGCGGCTGAGTTCGCCTACCAGTGCGCTTTCTTCATTGAAATCGAGTAGCAGGATGGCTTCCAGCTTGCGCTGCTCCAGTGGCGTGTCGTACTGAATGCGCAGCATCAGGTGCCGGTTGCCCAGGATTGAATCAGCCTCAATATCGAGGTTGGCGGGAAAGTCGCGGGCGTCGCCCCAGCGTTGGCTCTCTGGCAGCAGAGGCTCATCTGCATTGAATTTGTAGAGTGCCCCGGGAATAGGGGAGCACAGGTCTTCAGTGCGGTGGTACAGACACTCCAGCGCTTGCTCGATATCAGTCCGGCTTTCCATCTCGCTAACCAGCTCATCCAGCATGCTGCGTTTGAGGTTGGCAAACTCCAGCGCCTTGACCCTCTGGGCTTCGCGCCGGGCCAGCTCTTCCAGTGCCTGGGTACGCTCAGCCACCCTGACTTCCAGCGTGGCATTGAGGCGGGCCAGCGCTTTCTGGGTACGGGAAAAGTGGTTCAGCGACAGCACCACCACGGCGAGTGAGAACAGCAGGGAGCCGATGCCCACCGGTACCTGGCCCCATGGCAAGAGGCTGTGTGCCACGGCCATATCGAGCAGCAGCAGAAGCGTCATGATGCTGGTGGCCAGTAACAGCAGGCGTTGATCCCGAGTGGCATGGGGCCAGTGGCGCGCGACTACCAGCAACATGCTGGGTACGCAGATCGCGAACAGCATGTCGAAGGGCGGGTAGGTATTGGCCAGGCTGGTAATGCCGGCTAATGACAACCCAAGCGCGGCAATGAAATAGGCACCGAACAGGGCGACCAGGCGGTTGAACAGTTTCGGATAGCGTTCGTGGTACCAACTGCGCAGCAGCAGGGCCAGGGCAACCGGCATGATGTAGTAGCAGCCGGCGCTGATGTATTCCCACAGCAGGGGGTTATGGAACAGCAGCTGTTTAGCCTGGCTGGCGCTGATGGCAAGGCCTGCGTGGGAAAAGGAAAATAGCGCCAGTGACAGCAGGCTCATGCGTTCACTGTTGAACGGCGCGAACAGCAGGCACAGCAACGCGACAATGAGGCTGAAGGCGCCAATCGCAAGGTTATACATGGAGCCTTCCAGAATGCGTTGATAGAGCGCGGTGCGTTCCATCACTTTCACTTCGCCCCAGAGGCCAATATCCAGGTAGTTGCTGAACACCCGGAAATAGATCGGCTTACCCGCCATATCTGCCGGCAGGGTGATCATGTGCCAGGGCCAGCCTTCAAATTGGCCGCGTCCCTCGGCATCGAATTCGCCGTAATGATAGATGCGCTGACCGTCCATGTAGACCTCGGTAATGAGATCCACGCTGTAGATGTAGAGCACCGGGTCGCGCCAGTTGCCATCAGTGATCAGCGTGCGGTACCAGACCTGTTCTTGCCCATTGCGATCAGGAGGATTGGAAGGGAAGTCGATGGCTCGCCAGGCCCCGGGGTCTGACTCAAGGGTCCAGGTGGGCACACCATTCTGGAACGGGGAGTCACCCCAGCGGTATTCCCAGTTCTGGTTCAAATCCAGGGTTTCGGCATGCAGAAAAGATGTGCACAGCTGCAGCAGCAGGTACAGACAAAAAACCAGGCTCAATCGAGTGGCCTGTTGGAACATGCCATAAAGGCTAAGGGCAAACCTGAACATCAAGCGGCCGCCATCTAAATCGCTGAGTACCCACACAGTATATGCAGAGTTATGTGATCTGTGGGTTAAACAGGCGTTTTTATGGCTTAGTGTTGATGTGGATACAGTTTCTGCGCCAGTTCGTTGAAGCCCTGTCCGCCGTTTGCACTCAGAATGTGTCGAGGATGATGGGCCATGCTCGCCAGCCAGGGGCGTATATTGGCGACGCCAAAGGTGTGCTGCAGGTAGGCAAACATGGGTTCGTCATTGGCGGAATCGCCGACATAGGCAACCTGTTGCTGAATAGTCGCGTCATTAAGACCGAATTTCTGTTTCAGCAGTCGCTCGGACATGGCCTGCTTGCTGTAGTCGCCCAGCCAGGCGTTGATATGGATGGAGCTGGCGCGGGCCTGGGCACCGGCCTGGTGAAAGAGTGCCAGTACCTGATCGCGCTGTTCGGCGCTGATACCGCTCACGTCCTGGTTATAGTCCAGTGCTACATCGGCCAGGCGGTAGGGCTGATCCTTGGCCAGCTGCATCTCAGGGACTTGCTGCAGGGCCTGGGTGGCCAAGGCGAGTAACTGTTGCTGGCGCTCGCTGCGGGTCTGTTCACTGTCCCAGCCGTGATATTCCACTCGGCCCGCTTCATCTCTGTCGAAGTAAAAGGCGCCGTTTTCGCCGATCACCGCGGCCACCGGCCAGAGACGGATCATCTGATCGCACCAGCCGGCACAGCCGCCGGTGACGGGTACGACTTGAATGCCCGCAGCCTCCAGTTGATAGAGCGCGGCCAGGGTTTCCGGCAGTAAACGCCCATCGGTCGTGAGAGTGTCGTCCACATCGGTAAACAGGTAACGAATCTGATCAATATCGGGTGTGGCGGGCATCAGTGGGCCTGTCCTGTCTGGATGAGTTCGATGCCCAGGTCCTGCAGGGACTGGCCAAGTTCAGTCGTGGGCAGGCGGTCGCATACCATCAGGTCCAGGCTGTCGAATCCGGCTACCTTGACCATGGGGCTGCGGCTCCATTTGCTCAGGTCGGCCAGCAGCACCCGCTGTCGCGCGTTGCACAAGATGGCGCGGCTGACGTCTGCTTCCTGCGGATCAAAGTCGAGCAGGCCGGCGTCCGGGTCCAGGCCTCCGGCACCGATGATGCCGAAATCGACCCGGTACTGATCCAGGCTGCGGGTAACGGCTTCGCCCACCATGTCGCGGTCGTTATGGCGCAGTGTACCGCCGATCACCAATACTTCGGTGTCCGGTTGTTCACAGAGAATGCCGGCCACATCCAGGTTGTTGGTGAGTACACGCAGGCGCTGATGGTGCGACAGCGCTCGGGCCAGATGCGCGACCGAGGTGCCAATGCCCAGCATCAGGGTCGAGCCGTCGGGAATGCGGGCGGCCAGTGCCCGTGCCATGCTGTGTTTCACCCCGGCATTGAGCTGTTCGCGGCTGCCAAAGGACAGGTTGAGTGCACTGGCGGGCAGGCTGACACCGCCATGAATGCGGCGGGCCAGACCCAGTTCGCACAACTGGTTCAGATCCTTGCGGATGGTTTGGCTGCTGACCGAGAACTGCTCGGACAGGCTGTCGACCTCAAGCTCACCCTGACGATTGAGCAGGGCGAGGATGCGGTCCTGACGTTCATTCAGATTCATGGATCTCGTTAAACCGTTGCGGATAATCAGTGATAACGCCGTCCAGCCCCCAGTGCCAGAGCGAGGCGATCTCGTCTGGGATGTTGGCGGTCCAGCAGTAGAGTTTCAGGCCCGCATCCTTGATCGCTTTCACCTGCAGGTAGTTAAGCTGGCGCCAGTGGGCGTGCAGGCTGAACAGATTAAGGTGTTCAGCCTGGGTGTGCCAGTCGCAGGGAAGGTCATCCACCAACAGACCGCGTCGAATCTCAGGAGCCTGGGCCTGACATTCAGCCAGCAGGTCACGGCTGAAACTGGAGATCAGTAGTTGCTCGATGGGGAAGTCCGTACTGCGAACCGCCTCAATAACCGCTGCGACCACCTGCTCTGCAGGCAAGCCATGATGCTTGATCTCCAGGTTCAGGCCCATCTCCAGATGGCACAGCAGGTCCAGCGTATCCGTCAGCAGCGGTAGCGGCTCGTTGGGCCAGTCCGGATGCTGGGCGGCCATGTTCAGGTTATCCACCTCATCGGCAGCCAGTGCCTGCAGCAGATCGTTGCGGTCGCCACAGCGGCCCGTGGTGGCATCGTGACTCACCACCGGGGTGCCATCGGCCAGCAGGGTGACATCCAGTTCGATCCAGCGCACGCCCATCTCGGCAGCCTTGCGAAAACCGCCCAGGGTGTTTTCCGGCGCCAGGCTGGGAATGCCGCGATGACCGGTGACGCGGGCCGGGTTCAGGTAGCTGGTCGTCATTTAATTGATCCGTTGTTGGCTGTTGGCACAGAACAGGTGTAGTTCGTCGCAGTGAAACCCGAGTGACAGGCGCGAGCCGGGCTCAAAGGGGGCTGCTCCCTTGAGGCGCACGATCAGCTCCTGATCCAGCCCCGGCACCTGGCCGTGCACCAGCGTATCGGCGCCCAGCTGTTCCAGCAGGCTCACATCCAGATCAATGCGGTGTGGATAATCGGTGCCCCGGTGCAGATGCTCCGGGCGCAGGCCCACAATCACCTCGCCGTTGAAGTCCACTTTCTGCTTCAGCGGAATCATGAGCTCACCCAGTTGTAGTTGATGATGGTCCAGGCGGCCAGTGATGAAGTTCATGCTGGATGAACCGATAAAGCCGGCGACAAAGGGTGTTTGCGGGCGGTGGTAGACATCCAGTGGTGAGCCGATCTGTTCCGCACGGCCGGCGTTCATCACCACCAGACGGTCGGCCAGGGTCATGGCTTCGGTCTGGTCATGGGTGACATAAACGGTAGTGGTGTTGAGACGGCGCTGTAGGCGTTTGATCTCGATGCGCATCTGGCCACGCAGTTTGGCGTCCAGGTTGGAGAGAGGCTCATCAAACAGGAACACCTTGGGCTGGCGCACAATGGCACGGCCCATGGCCACGCGCTGGCGCTGACCACCGGAGAGCTGGCGCGGCTTGCGCTCCAGCAGTTGCTCCAGCTGCAGCATTTCCGCGGTGGACTCCACCTGCTGACGAATCTGCGCCTTGGGCGTGCGCCGGTTGCGCAGGCCGTAGGCCATGTTGTCGAACACGCTCATATGCGGGTAGAGCGCGTAGTTCTGGAACACCATGGCGATATCGCGCTGCGCCGGTTCCAGCCGGTTCACCTGTTGCTCGCCGATATGCAGCTCACCGTCGGTGACGGTTTCCAGCCCTGCGATCATGCGCAGCAGGCTGGACTTGCCGCAGCCGGAAGGGCCAACCAGTACGATCAGCTCGCCCGGCTCCACATCCAGATTGAGGTTGTGAATGGCCTGATGGCCGTTGGGATAGGTTTTGCCAATATTGGCCAGGGATAAATTGGACATCATTATTTCTCGGTTTCGACCAGGCCCTTGATAAACAGGCGCTGCATCAGAATGACCACCAGCACCGGCGGCAACATGGCCATCAGGGTGCTGGGCATGACCAGGTGCCAGGCGACTTCGGCATCGCCCACCGACAGCATGCGCTGAATGCTCATCACCACGGTGTAGTAGTGCTCATCGGTGGTGATCAGCAGCGGCCAGAGATATTGGTTCCAGCCATAAATGAACATGATCACGAACAGCGCCGCCAGATTGGCGCGCGACAGTGGCAGCAGGATATCGATGAAGAAACGGATTGGCCCTGCACCATCCATGCGCGCCGCTTCGATCAGTTCGTGCGGCACCGTGAGGAAGAACTGGCGGAACAGGAAAGTCGCCGTGGCACTGGCAATCAGCGGCAGAATCAACCCGGAATAGGAGTTGAGCATGCCCAGATCTGCTACCACTTCAAACGTCGGCATGATGCGTACTTCCACCGGCAGCATCAGGGTGATGAAGATCAGCCAGAACGACAGCATGCGAAAGCGGAAGCGGAAAAACACGATGGCGTAGGCGGCCAGCATGGAGATCAGCAGTTTGCCGATAGTGATGCCCAGCGCCATGACCAGGCTGTTGCCCAGCATGCTGATCAGGTTCACGTTGAGGGTTTTCTGCCCGGTTTCCAGCCCCAGCGCCATGGCGTAGTTGAGCAGGAAGCGGTCGCCGGGCCAGAGCGGCACGGTGCCGCTGTTGAGGGCTTCCGGCGCATGGGTGGAGGCAACAAAGGCGATCCAGATCGGAAAGGCCACCACCAGCACACCCAGGCAGAGGGTCAAATGGCTGATCAGATTCAGTAGAGGACGGTTCTCGATCATCAGTACTGCACCTTGCGTTCGATATAGCGGAACTGCACCACGGTAAGTGCACCGACAATCGCCATCAGAATCACCGACTGGGCGGCGGATGAACCCAGATCCAGCCCGTTGAAACCGTCATCGAACACCTTGTACACCAGAATGCTGGTGCTGCCACCGGGGCCACCTTGGGTCACGGCGTGAATTATGCCGAAGGTATCGAAGAAGGCGTATACCACGTTGATCACCAGCAGGAAGAAGCTGGTGGGCGAAAGCAGCGGGAACAGAATGGTCCAGAAGCGTTTCATCGGCCCGGCGCCATCCAGTGCCGCAGCCTCAATCAGTGAGCGCGGAATCGCCTGCAAACCGGCGAGGAAAAACAGGAAGTTATAGCTGATCTGCTTCCAGGCGGCGGCGATAATCACCAGCAGCATGGCCTGGTCGCCATTGAGAAAATGGTTCCAGTCGTAACCCAGCTGCTCCAGCAGGTAGCTGAGAATGCCGATGCTGGGGTTGAACATGAACATCCAGAGTACGCCGGCCACGGCAGGGGCTACGGCGTAGGGCCAGACCAGCAGAGTGCGGTAGACACGGGCACCGCGAATTACCTGATCGGCCATCACGGCCAGCAGCAGTGCGCCGCCCATGGACAGGGCAGTGACGCCGATGCTGAAAATAAAGGTGGTGGTGAAGCTGCGGTGATAGATCTCATCCTGCAGCAGCACACTGAAATTCTCGAACCAGACAAACTCGGTGGACAGGCCAAAGGCGTCTTCCATCAGGAAGGACTGCCAGACTGCCTGGGCGGCGGGCCAGAGAAAGAACACCAGTGTGATCGCCAACTGCGGCAGCAACAGCAGCCAGGGCAGCCAGCGATGGTTGAATACGGGTTGGCTTTGCATGGAATCTCCGAAACGTGCAGAAACGGCAGGGCCGGGTGGCCCTGCCTGTCACGGTGTTAGCCGTTCTGACGCTCGAACTTGCGCAGCAGCTTGTTGCCACGCTCAACCGCACGGTTCAGGGCGGCTTCGGCGCTGTCCTTGCCGGACCAGACGTTTTCCAGTTCTTCGTTGATGATGTCGCGAATCTGCACGAAGTTACCCAGACGCAGGCCCTTGGAGTTGGCAGTCGGCTCAACCGAGGTCATTTGAGTGATCGCCACATCGGTGCCCGGGTTCTGGTTGTAGAAGCCCTGTTTGCGGGTCAGGTCAGCGGCCGCGTGGGTGATCGGCAGGTAGCCGGTGAACTGGTGCCAGTCGGCCTGGATTTCAGGAGACGACAGGAAGCTGTAAAAGCGCGCTACGCCCTTGTAGTCAGCCTGGTCGTGACCCTGCAGGGTCCAGAGGGTGGCGCCGCCGATGATGCTGTTCTGCGGCTGCTGGATCGCTTCACCCCAGTTGGGCAGCTGCGCTACGCCGAACTCGAAGCCCTTGGCGTTGTTTTTCACACCGGCGTAAGAGGCGGAGGAGTTCATGTACATGGCGCATTCGCCGCTGTAGAACTTGGGCGCGCTGTCAGAGCGACGACCGCCATAGCTGAAGATACCTTCCTTCTGCCAGTCGGCCATTTGCTGAACGTGTTTTACGTGCAGCGGGCTGTTGAACGCCAGCTCGGTGTCCAGGCCGGCAAAGCCGTTGTTTTCCGTGGCGAAAGGCACGTTGTGACGGGCGCTGAAGTTTTCCAGCTGTACCCAGGACTGCCAGCCGGTGGTGAAACCACAGTCGTAACCGGCATCCAGCAGTTTACGACCGGCTTCGCCCATCTCTTCCCAGGTTTTGGGCGGCTCGACACCGGCCTTGGCCAGGGCATCCTTGTTGTAGTAGAGCACCGGGGTGGAGCTGTTGAACGGCATGGACAGCATCTTGCCGTCGTTGCTGGTGTAGTAGCCGGTCACGGTAGACAGGTAGTCGGACGGGTCGAATGCCTGGCCGGTATCTTCCATCAGCTGATACACCGGATAAACCGCACCTTCAGCGGCCATCATGGTGGCGGTGCCGACTTCGAATACCTGCACAATGTGCGGTTGTTCCTTGGCGCGGAAGGCTGAAATCGCCGCTGTCATGGTCTCGGTGTAGTTACCCTTGAACACGGGGACGACCTGATAGTCATCCTGGCTGGCGTTGAACTTGTCAGCGATCTCGTTGACCTTTTCGCCCAGCTCGCCGCCCATGGCGTGCCACCACTGAATCTCGGTTGCTGCCTGTACCTGTGCTGCCATCACTGACAGTGCCAGTGTTCCCAATGTCTTGCGCAACATGATTTGCTCCATCACTTGTTTGGTAACCGTAGTGAAGGGCGAGCAACTGCCGGCACCGCCCGATTCCGAGGAGCATTTCAGCAAAGGGATATTTCATTTGATTGTCAGTCTGCTTTCAAATGAAAGTCATTCTGGTGACAGCGGGCTTAAAGTGAAACCGGATGCGGGTGTATTCAAGGATTCCAACTGGCTCAGCGTGGCTTGTAACACCGGCGCGATAGGGGCATCCAGTTTGAGGTTAAGCAGTTCATCGGCGCGGGTTTTTCCGAGGGTAAGGGCCGCAATGGGCTTGTTCCACTCATTGGCGCGGCGGCAAAAACGGAAGCCGGAATAGACCATCAGCGAGGAGCCGATCACCAGCAGGGCGTCGGCCCGCTGCAGCGCATCCAGAGCATCCAGAACGCGCTGTTTGGGGACATTATCGCCAAAAAACACCACATCGGGCTTCAAAATACCACCGCATTGGGGGCAGTCGGGAATCTGAAAACCACTGAAATCCACTTCCAGGTCGGCATCGCCATCGGGGGCGGTGTCGGCGGTAAAGCGGGTGAAAGCAGGGTTGAGATCGGCACTGCGGTGATGGACTTCATCCCGGCTGCAGCCGAAGTCGCAGCTCATACAGATCACCCGATCAGAGCGGCCGTGCAGATCGATCACCTTCTGGCTGCCTGCACTCTGGTGCAGGCCATCCACATTTTGGGTCACCAGCAACTCCACATGGCCCCGTGTCTCCAGCTCCGCCAGCGCTTCATGGGCCTGGTTCGGGCGTGCATCGCGCATCACTGGCCAGCCCACCAGACTGCGGCCCCAGTAACGTTTGCGGGTGTGTTCGCAGCGCATGAAATCCGGGTGCTGCACGGGCTGTTTGCGCTTCCAGTCGCCGTTTTTATCGCGGTAGTCGGGAATGCCGGAATCGGTGCTGATACCGGCACCGGTCAGAATCAGGAGGCGTGGGTGGCGCTGGATGAAATCGCTCAATGCCTGGTGGGACATGGTTGGGTCTCAAGCGGAAAAAGGATCTTTCTAGGATACGTCATTGTGCGGGAAATGAATCACGGGGGCCAGAATGGGGGGAAGGCTGGGCTTTCGGCCTCCCACAGGACCTGCTGTTTGAAGTTTTACTCTGGCGGCTGATTGTACTGGCGTGCCAGTTCCACAAAGGCGTGCAGGTAATCCACCTGCACGTCATCCTTGCGCAGGCCCAGAAAGATCTGCTTATCCACACCGGTTTCACCCAGTCGCAGTGGGTGCAGCGGCAGGCGTTGCTGATATTCTTCCACCAGCCAGCGGGGCAGGGCGGCAACACCACGTCCGGCGGCGACCATCTGCAGCATGATATCCGTGGTTTCAATCTGCTTGTGGCGAAGCGGGCTACAGCCTGCAGGGGTCAGAAAGCGGTTGAAGATATCCAGCCGGTCAGGCTCCACGGGGTAGGTGATCAGGGTTTCGGGCACCAGTTGCTCGGGCTCCACTCGTGTCTGACCAAACAGGGCATGCTCGGGGCCGACCACCAGCACCTGTTCGTAATCGAACACCGGCTCGAACACCAGGCCGCTGCGATGCAGCGGGTCCGGTGTCACCAGCAGGTCGATCTCATGGCCGTACAAGGCGCCCATGCCGCCAAACTGGAATTTCTGTCGCACATCCACATCCACGCCCGGCCAGAGTTTCAGGTAGGGGCTGACTACTTTCAGCAGCCACTGATAGCACGGGTGACACTCCATGCCGATGCGCAGGGTGCCACGCTGACCGCTGGCAAACTGCTGCATCAGATCTTCCGCGTGTTCAAATTGTGGCAGCAGGCGTTCCGCCAGTTTTAACAGGTACTCACCGGCTTGGGTCAGTCGAAGTCTACGGCCTTCCTTCTGCCAGATCGGCGTGCCCAGCTGTTGTTCCAGCTTGCGCACCGAGTGGCTTAGTGCCGATTGTGTCAGACAGAGGGTGTCGGCGGCGGCGGTGAGAGAGCCCTGCTGGTCAACGGCGCGCAGGATCATAAGGTGGTGGCGTTCAAGCATATCAATCCATGATTTGAGCTAATTGGTTGATGAGATAATGCCATTATTTTTCATCATTCATAAGGGCTAGCATCTCTCTTGAACTGAATCATGGAGAGAGTCATGCGCCGTCCCACAGAATATAAAACCCTGCTGCATAACCTTGGTTTCCCGCGTATTGGAGCCCGTCGTGAACTGAAACTTGCTCAGGAAGCCTTCTGGAAAGCAGAGGCGACCGAGGCGGAACTGTTTGGTACGGCAGCGACATTGCGTGAGCAGAATTGGCAACGTCAGGCTGGTCTGGATTTCGTGCCGGTGGGTGATTTCTCTCTGTATGACCAGGTGCTGGATATGAGCTTTACGCTGGGTAACCTGCCAGCGCGTATTCAGGGGCTGGAGGGCTCGGAGCTGGACCAGTATTTCCGCGTTGCCCGTGGCCGCTCTGCCAACGACGCCGACGACAACACGGTTCATGCCGGTGAGATGACCAAGTGGTTCGACACCAATTACCACTATATCGTGCCGGAATTCAGTACCGAGACGCGCTTTCATCTGAACCAGACTCGCTTGCTGACACAGCTTGCTGAAGCCCGTGAGCAGGGCCATAACGCCAAGCCGGTGCTGATCGGACCGATCACCTATCTGTTGTTGGGCAAGGCCAAGGACAAAACCCGGCCGCTCAGTCTGCTGGCACAGCTGCTACCGGTTTACGCTGAACTGCTCAACCTGCTGGCAGAGCAGGGCGTTCAATGGGTACAGGTGGATGAGCCGGCACTGGTAACCGATCTGTCAGTGGAATGGCAGGACGCCTTCCGCACGGCCTACGCGGCCTTTTCTGACAGTGGTGTGAAGCTGCTGCTGACGACCTACTTCGGTCAACTTGGTGACAACCTGGAGCTGGCGTGTAGCTTGCCGGTGGCAGGTCTGCACCTGGATGCCGTGAGTGCCCGTGCCGAAGTGGCGCCGGTAATCCGTCAATTGGCTGCCGATAAAGTGCTGTCGCTGGGGGTGGTGAACGGTCGCAACATCTGGAAAACCGACCTGAGCACCTTGCTGGATTGGCTGGAACCGGTCTCGCAGCAGCTCGGGGAGCGCCTGTGGATCGCACCCTCCTGTTCGTTGCTGCATGTGCCGGTAGACCTGACCAGCGAACAAGCGCTGGATGCGGAGATTCAATCCTGGCTGGCTTTTGCCCAGCAGAAGTTGGATGAACTAAGGGTTATCCACAGTGCCTTGAACCATGGCCGTGATTCTGTCGTGGCAGAATTGGCGGAAAACCTGGCGGCACTGAACAGCCGCCGTACCTCTCATCGTGTGCACAACCCGCGCGTGCAGAAGGCTGTTGGTGCCGTTGATGTGTCTTTGGGGGAGCGTAACCGTCCTTATCCACAACGGGCGGTTTTGCAACGCGAGAAGCTGAACCTGCCGCTGTATCCAACCACGACCATCGGTTCCTTCCCGCAGACGAAAGCGATTCGTCAGAACCGTTTGGCCTTCAAAAAGGGTGAGCTGGATGCGGGGGAGTATGAGATCCGCATGAAGCAGGAGATCGAATTCGCGGTGAAGCAGCAGAACGCATTGGGCCTGGACGTGCTGGTGCACGGTGAAGCCGAGCGTAACGACATGGTGGAATACTTCGGTGAACAGCTGGATGGCTTCGCCTTCAGCCAGTTCGGCTGGGTGCAGTCTTACGGTTCCCGCTGTGTGAAGCCGCCGATTCTGTTCGGTGATATCAGCCGTCCCAACGCGATGACGGTAGAGTGGATCAACTACGCCCAGTCACTGACTGACAAGCCCATGAAGGGCATGCTTACCGGCCCGGTGACCATCCTTAACTGGTCCTTCGTGCGGGACGATCAGCCGCGATCGCTCAGCTGTCAGCAGTTGGCGCTGGCAATCCGTGAAGAAGTGCAGGATCTGGAAGCTGCCGGTATCAATATTATCCAGATCGACGAAGCCGCCCTGCGTGAAGGCCTGCCGCTGCGTCGCAGTCAGTGGGCCGAATATCTGAATTGGGCGGTAGAGTCCTTTCGTATCAGCGCCAACGGCGTGGCCGATACGACCCAGATCCACACCCACATGTGCTATTCGGAATTCAACGACATCATCGAGGCGATCGCGGACATGGATGCGGACGTAATCACCATCGAAACCTCGCGATCCGATATGGAACTGCTGGATGTGTTCGACGAATTCCACTACCCCAACGAGATCGGTCCGGGCGTCTATGATATCCACAGCCCTAATATCCCGTCGGTGGAGCAGATGGTGAAGTTGATGCGTCTGGCTGCCCAGCGTATCCCGGCGGAACGGCTCTGGGTGAACCCGGACTGCGGCCTCAAAACCCGCCAATGGAGTGAGGTGATACCAGCACTGCAGAACATGGTGGAAGCTGCCAGGGTGCTGCGCGCCGACAGGGTTGCTGCGGCTTGATCACGAGGGTTCCCAGAGGGCGGAGCCGGGCTCCGTCCTCTGCTTAGGTGAGGTGGTCAGGTGAATGATCCATTTTTTTGATCAATTCGATAATTACGGCCCGATTGATGGTTAGTGGTTGCTGTACGACTATTACCCCATCAGGCCGCGCCATGATTTGAACTGAATTTCCGGTACGAACAGCGGCTATCCGAACTCAGAGGAGTAGCTGATATGACCGCTAAACAACCCACCGTTTATGTGCCCCATGGTGCCGGCCCCTGCTTCTTCATGGACTGGAACCCGGCTGATGCCTGGGACAAGATGGCTGCATACCTGCGCAGCATTCGCGATACCCTGCCGGAGCAGCCCAGGGCGATCCTGATGGTGTCGGCGCACTGGCTTGAAACCGAATTCCGGGTCACCAGTGGCGCCAATCCTGAACTGATTTTTGATTACTACGGATTCCCCCAGCATACCTATGAGCTGACCTATCCGGCACCGGGCCATCCTGAACTGGCACAACAGGTGGTTGAGCTGCTGCGCAATGAAGGTCTGGCTGCGGCCAGAGACGATGAGCGGGGTTACGATCACGGCATGTTTATTCCGCTGAAGCTGATGTTCCCCGAGGCTGAAATTCCGGTCGTGCAGCTGTCTCTGCGTCAGGATATGGGCCCTGAAGCACACCTGCAGGCCGGTCGTGCCCTGGCATCCCTGCGTGAGCAGGGCGTGCTGATCGTCGGCAGCGGCATGAGCTTCCACAACATGCGCGGCTATGGCGATCCCCGTTTTGGACCCATCTCGGACCAGTTCGATGCCTGGCTGAAGCAAACTGTAGAGGCGGAGCCGGAGCAGTGTTTCCAGGGGTTGAGCCAGTGGGAACAGGCCCCCATGGCGCGCCAATGCCACCCGCCCCGTGCCGAAGAGCACCTGATTCCGTTGATGGTTACGGCTGGTGCCGCTGGTGAAGACAGGGGTCAGAATGACTTTACCGACCGCGTGCTGGAAACAACGCTGTCCGGCTATCGCTTCGGCTAAGGCTGTAAAATCCAGCCGGCCAGTACCCCTGCCTGACTCCCCTTCGCAGGCAGGGTGCTCCCTTCCCTTCTCCTTGTAGCCAGGTCGCCTTCTGCTTGCCTCTACGCATGATTCCAACAGCGGGATGATATGTTTCATAGTTTGATATTTTAAGTATGAAATATTAATGTTTGAATCATTACCAATGATCAGCTGAGGGAATGGATCCACTAATGGATAGCGAACTGGCACTCAAAACCTGGTTTCGCATGCTGTCGAACACGGCATTGATTGAGCATGAACTTCGTACACTGTTCGTGAACGAGTTCAATGTGACTCTGCCTCAATTCGATCTCATGGCAGCGCTGCACCACGCCGGTGGCAGCGAAAAGATGTCAGCCCTTTCCAAGTGGATGAAGGTGTCCAACGGCAACATCACCGGCGTGGTGGACCGTCTGGAGCGGGACGGTCTGGTGGCACGCCAGGCTCTGCCGGAAGATCGCCGCGTCAAGATTATCCACCTCACTGAGGCGGGTGCAGACGTGTTTTCACAGATGGCAAAACGCCACAAGGAGTGGATCTCAACATTGTTGGATGAGATCAGTGAAGGCGACCTCGAACAGTTACACCTGCAGCTGATGCAGTTGAGCAAAACAATAAAAAGAAAACTTCAGTAGCCTGATGGAGCCCACTATGCGGTATTCACGCGAAGAATTGATCCGCTTCAGACACTGCGATCCGGCCGGGATCGTGTTCTACCCCCGTTATCTGGAAATCGTCAACGATACCGTTGAGGACTGGTTTGAGCACATGGGGTTTGCGTTCAAAACCATGCAGGAGCGTTTCGGTGCCGGGGTCCCCACCGTCAATCTGAATATCCGCTTCGCGTCCCCCTGTCGTCAGGGTGACCGTCTCCAACTGTCACTGGTGTGTCACCGTCTTGGTGACAGCTCAATCGTTCTCGGTATCCGGTCCGCTCAGGCGGGCAACCCGGTGTTTGAAGCCGAGGTGGTGCTCTGCTTCACCAGCATCGGCGAGCGGGTGGAAAAGCTCAGTATCCCGGCCGAGATTCGTCACCAGATACAGCAATATCTGGACGAGACCGTGGCTGCGACGGCCTAGCAGCCGGTGCCAACCCAACAATCTGCACAACAATAATAAGAGAGACACACTATGGACACTGTCCTGGAACAGCCCCGGCCAGTCCTGGCCAAGGGGTACTACCACCGGTTGCTGACCGGCTGTGGTGTGCTTGCGGCGCTGATGTTTGCCCTGATGGGGGCGCTGGTGTGCACTGATATCTTCCTGCGTAACTTGACTACTGTCTCCATGCCCTGGACCGTCGAGGTCTGTGAATACCTGCTGATGACGGCCACCATGCTGGCCGCACCCTGGCTGCTGTATCAGGAAGGACATATTCGTATTGACCTGCTTCTGAGGGCACTGGCGCCGGGCTGGCGCGTTTGGGCGGATCGCCTGATCAGTGCCATGGGGCTGTTGATCTGTGTGCTACTGACCTGGTTTGCCATCGATGTGGCACAGGACAAGGCACAGCAGGGCAGTCTGGTGTTCAAGGTGCTGGTGTTCCCCGAGTGGTGGCTGAATGTGCCGATGATTCTGGGCTTTGGCCTGATGACGCTGGAGTTTGCGCGTCGTCTGATGCCGCGGTCTTCTGCTACACCCGCCGAGGAGGAGCTCTGATGGAGTGGTATCACGCATTGATGATCATGCTGGGAACGCTGTTTACCCTGATGCTGGTCGGGCTGCCAGTCGCTTTCGCGTTCCTCGGCGTTAACCTGCTCGGTGCCTGGCTGTTTATGGGCGGTGAGGCGGGGCTGGCGCAGCTGGTCCGCAACTCGGTCGGAGCCATCAGCAGTTTTTCCCTGACGCCCATTCCCCTGTTTGTGATGATGGGGGAGCTGCTGTTCCATACCGGTCTGGCGTTTCGTGCCATATCCAGTATTGAACAGTTGATTACCCGTCTGCCGGGCCGTCTGTCGGTGGTGTCTATTCTCGGTGGTACCACCTTTGCGGCGCTGTCCGGCTCGACCATTGCCAATACCGCCATGATGGGCAGCGCCATGCTGCCCGAAATGCTCAAACGCGGTTATCACCCGACGCTTGCCATGGGGCCAATCATGGCCGTTGGCGGCATCGCCATGCTGATTCCCCCGTCTGCGCTGGCGGTAATGCTGGGCAGTCTGGCTGGCGTATCGATCAGTGGCTTGCTGGTGGGCGGCATCATTCCGGGCTTGCTGATGGCCGCAGGTTTTCTGGCCTATGTCATTCTGCGCTCACGCAAGGAAGAAGCCGATCAGGCTGATGAAAACGCACAGCTGGATATCGGTCAGCCCAGCCGCTGGCAGCGCTGGTGGCCTTTCTTCCGCGATGTAGTGCCGCTGCTGGGGATCTTCGTGGCCGTGGTGGGTTGCATGCTGGCCGGCTGGGCCTCGCCCACTGAATCGGCTGCAATCGGCGTGCTCGCTTCGCTGATCGCGACCCTGGCGTACCGCACGCTGACGCTGAAAAACCTGATGGTCTCGCTGATGGAGACCACCAAGGTGTCCGTCATCATCCTGTTCGTACTGGTGGCTTCCACCGGTTTTTCCCAGCAGCTGAGCTTCTCCGGCGCGACCGGGGGCCTGCTGTCGCTGATCACGGATTATGAGCTGTCGGCCTTCTGGCTGACGGTGGGCATGCTGGCGATCATCCTGATCATGGGCTGTGTCATCGACCAGGTCAGCATGATGATGATCACCCTGCCATTTTTCATGCCGTTGGCCGCTGCGGCCGGGATCGACCCGGTATGGCTCGGTGTAATGATGCTGATCGCAATGGAGCTGGGACTGCTGACACCGCCCTTCGGTTTGCTGCTGATGGTGATGCAAGGCGTGGTGCCCAAATCCATTCGCCTGCCACAGATCTATGCGGCAGCGGTACCTTTCCTGTTGATCGAGGCGCTGGTGCTGGTGTGCATCCTGTTGCTGCCCTGGTTGGCGACAGGGCTCCCAGGCCTCATGAAATAGCGCGACTCAGACCTGGTAACAATGAACGGCCCAGAGCCGATAAAAACGACATCCAATACCCAACACAATGGTGAAGTGCATGAATAATAAATCTAAGAAATTGCTCTGTGGTAGCTTCCTGGTGCTCTCCCCGATGATGGCTCAGGCTGCCGAGGTTACGCTGAAGGCGGTATCGGCCTTTGGCCCGGATACCTACTTCAACCAGCGCTTTGCGCAGTTCGTCGAGAAGGTGAACGCCGAGGGCAAGGGGCTGGTGCAGATTAATCTGATCGGTGGCCCCGAGGCGATTCCGCCGTTCGAGATCGGTAACGCCGTGCGGGCCGGTATCGTCGACATCGCCAATACTACCGGGGTCTTCCACGCCAACATGGTGCCGGAAACCCTGGCCATGACGCTAACCAACAAGTCGATGGCGGAGCTGCGTGAAAACGGTGGCCATGCACTCATGGATAAGCTGCACCGCGACAAGGCCAACATGCTTTGGCTTGCGCGTCTGTCTGATGGTATCCAGTACCACGTGTACACCAACAAGGAGGTCGACTCGACCAACTTCTCCGGCCTCAAGCTGCGCAGCGTGCCGGTGTACCGTCCCTTCTTCCAGGCACTGGAGGCCACTCCGCTTCAGGTTGCCCCCGGTGAAGTCTTTACCGCCCTCGAGCGCGGTGTGGTCGATGGTTACGGCTGGCCGGCTACGGGTATCTTCGATCTGGGTTGGCAGGAAAAAACTGCCTATCGCGTGGAGCCCGGCTTCTACAACGTGGAGATCAGTCTGTTCATGAATCAGGACAGCTGGTCCAAATTGGATGATGAGCAGCGTGAATTCCTCAACAAGCAGGTTGCCTGGGTGGAGTCACTGAATGCCAAGGCTGCACAAAATGCCGAGCTGGAGAAACAGAAGCAGGCTGAAGCCGGCATTCAGGCCATCGAGTTGAGCCCGGAACAGGGTAAGCGCTTCCAGCAGCTGTCCCAGCAGGCCGGTTGGCAAGCGCTGGAGCAGATCAGTCCAAAACAGGTCGGCGAGCTGAAAGCGCACTTCGGCAGCTAATCCAACCGCGGCCCGCCTTGGTGGCGGGTCGCGCCCCGGATTCCGAATTTTCACAGACCAGATCTGTGGGGTGATCCCATGTCAGACAATAGATTGATGAGTCGATATCCCTCTTCGACTTATCTGCAACGTCGTGCCCGTCGTCGCCTGCCCGGCTTTGTGTTCGATTACCTTGAGGGGGGCAGTGGCCGTCAGGCGGCATTGGCTCGCAATACTCACGGGTTTGATCAGGCTGACCTGACGCCACGCTACTTCAATGACTGTAGTGTGATTGATTTGGGGACACGCCTGTTCGGTCAGCACTACCAGGTGCCTTTTGGTGTCGCGCCCATCGGTATGGATGGGCTCATCTGTCCACAGGCGGTCAGCCATCTCGCGCAGGCGGCGCAACAGCACGGCTGCCCGCTGGTAGCCAGCACCTTCTCAACTACTTCGCTGGAAGAAGTGGCTGAGCTGGCGGGTCAACAGGCCTGGTTTCAGCTCTACCCGTTCAGCGATGCGGCGATTGAATCCGACATCCTTAAGCGTGCTGAGCAGGCGGGCTATCAGGTGCTGGTGGTGACGGTCGATGTGCCGGTGGGCGGAAGGCGCGAACGTGACATGCGCAATGGTCTGTCCCTGCCGCCACGTCCCAGTCTGAGCGCATGTGCCGATGTGATGCGCCACCCCGGCTGGGCGTTAAGGCAACTCGGCAATGGCATGCCCAGCTTTCGTAATCTGCATCCTTATCGACGTGCCTCCAATGACTTTTTGCCCGCCAAGGTGGAGGGTGCCGTGTCCTGGCAGCGTCTGGAAGGCTTTCGTCGTCGCTGGTCGGGCACTCTGGTGGTCAAGGGCGTGCTGCATCCCGAGGATGCACAGCGCTGCCAGAGCCTCGGTGTCGACGGCATCGTCGTGTCCAACCATGGTGGTCGTCAGCTGGATGCCTGTCCAGCGACGCTGGAAGCACTGCCGGGTATCCGGCAGGCGGTTGGACAGACGTTTCCACTGCTGGTGGATAGCGGGCTCAGGTCCGGCCTGGATGTGGCCCGCGCGCTGGCGGCGGGTGCCGACTTCGCGCTGCTGGGACGGACTTTCATGTACGCCATGGCAGCCCTGGGTGAAGCCGGCGCGAACCACAGTATGAACATGTTACGAGAGGAGCTGGAGAATGCCTTACAGATGATCCGCTGCCCAGACATTAATGCATTGAAACACTGGCACTCGCAGTCTGCAGTGCCCACGGCAAGGGAGACGCACCATGGCTGAGCGTTCATTCAAGAAAGAGGTCAAGAAACTGCACGCCGGAGAGGGTGAAACCTTCCAGGGGGAGGGCATCCTCGCCGTGACCAAGGCGCTGCTGCAGTCCGGGGTGGCCTATGTGGGTGGTTATCAGGGCTCGCCCATCTCTCACCTGATGGATGTCCTGGCCGATGCCAAGGATGAAATTCTGGATGAGATGGGCGTACACTTCGAGACCAGTGCCAGTGAGGCGACAGCGGCAGCCATGTTGTCGGCGTCGGTACACTACCCGCTGCGCGGTGCCGTTACATGGAAATCCACTGTGGGCACCAATGTGGCCTCGGATGCCCTGGCTAACCTGGCCTCCGGCGGTGTGACTGGCGGCACGGTGGTGGTGATCGGTGAAGACTACGGCGAAGGCTCCTCGATCATGCAGGAACGTACCCACGCCTTTGCCATGAAATCGCATATCTGGCTGCTGGACCCTCGGCCCAACCTGCCCAGTATTGTCGATGCGGTAGAGAAAAGCTTCGAGCTGTCCGAGGCCAGTAATACCCCGGTGATGCTGCAGATGCGCATCCGCGCTTGCCACGTGCACGGCCAGTTTACCGCCAAGGATAATGTTAAGCCGCCCTTTACCCTGGGCGATGCGCTGGAAAATCCGAAACGGGACCTGAGCCGCATCGTGCTGCCGCCCTCGACCTTTGTGCATGAGAAAGAAAAACTGGAACAGCGCCTGCCGGCGGCGATTCAGTTCATCAAGGAACACCGTCTCAATGAAGTGTTCGATGGCCCCCGCAAGGATATCGGGTTGGTGGTACAGGGCGGCTGCTACAACACCACAATCCGGGCGCTGGAGCATCTGGGTTTGGCTGATGCTTACGGCAACTCCGATATTCCGCTGTATGTGCTTAACGTGGCTTTCCCGCTTGTGGATGACGAGTTGCTGGCGTTTGCTCAAAACAAGTCCGCCGTGTTGCTGATCGAGGAGGGCGGACCCGAATTCATCGAATATGAGATCAACAGCATCTTTGCCCGTGCCGGCTGTGCCACACCGCTGCAGGGCAAGTCGGTGCTGCCGCGATACGGTGAGTACACCTGCGATGTGATCAAGGACGGCCTGCGCAAGTTCCTGCAGCAACAAACTCCGGATCTGCTTCAGGATGAATTGGGCATAAAGCTGGTGCCTTCAAAACCCCTGTCGGTCGAGGCGCTGGACCAGGCGGTCCCGGCCCGGCCGGCCGGTTTCTGCACCGGTTGCCCGGAGCGACCGGTGTTCTCGGCAATCAAACAGTTGCAGCGTGAACAGGGCGATTTCCACATCAGCTGTGATATCGGCTGCCACCTGTTTTCCATTTTGCCGCCGTTCAATATCGGTGCCACGACCATGGGGTATGGTCTGGGCGGTGCGTCCGCGTCAGCCTTTAACGTGCCCTCCAGCAAACCGGCGATCGCCATCATGGGCGATGGCGGTTTCTGGCATAACGGTCTGACCAGCGGTATCGGCAACTCGGTATTTAACAAGAGTGACGGCGTCAATCTGATCATCGATAACGCCTATACCGCGGCGACGGGCGGACAGGACATCCTCTCCTCCAAAGCCGATAACCCTGAGCGGTCGACCCAGCATTCCATTGCCCGTGCGGTAGAAGGTGTGGGTGTGAAGTGGGTGAAAACGCTCAGCCGCACCTACGACGTCAAGGCGATGAAACAGACGCTAAGGGAAGCCATTACCACCAAGGGCGTTGGCCCCAAGGTCGTGGTGGCCCAGTCGGAGTGCATGCTGAACCGCCAGCGGCGCGAGAAGCGTGAACGGCGCAAGGAGATTCAGGATGGCCAGCGAGTAGTGGAAAGCCGGTTTGCCATCGATGGTGACACCTGTACCGGCGACCGTGCCTGCATCCGCCTGTCGGGCTGTCCTTCACTGACGGTCAAACCCAACCCGGACCCCTGGCGCAGCGACCCGGTCACCCATATTGATAACAGCTGTGTCGGCTGTGGTCTGTGTGGCGAAAACGTCCATGCCGACATTTTGTGCCCGTCGTTCGTCAAAGTGGAAGTCGTGCGTAATGCCGGTTGGCTGGAGCGTCAGCGCCGCCGCCTGTCTCAGGCCGTGATTGGCTGGCTGCAACGTCGTGCTGCCAAACAGCAAGAACTGGAGCTGCTGCAAGGAGTATCCCAATGAGTACCAACAAACAGCGGATCAATATCGCCATCACCGCCATGGGTGGTCAGGGCGGCGGCGTACTGGCCGACTGGATTATCGGCATGGCCGAACATTCAGGCTGGGTTGCCCAGACCACCTCGGTTCCGGGTGTGGCCCAGCGTACCGGGGCAACGATCTATTACCTGGAGCTGTTCAAGCCGGTCGCCGGTCAGTCAGAGACACCGGTACTGTCTCTTTCCCCGGCCACTGGCGATGTGGACCTGGTGATTGCTGCGGAGTTGATGGAGGCCGGGCGTGCCATTCAACGTGGTTTTGTGACACCGGACCGGACAACCCTGATCGCTTCTTCACACCGCGCCTATGCGGTGTCGGAAAAGGAAGCGCTGGGCTATGCTCTGTCCGATCCTGACGTGATTCACCAGGCAGCCGATGAGATGGCTCAGCGCTATCTCTGCTTTGATATGGCGGCGCTGGCAACGCAGACAGGCAGTGTGGTCAGTGCCGTTCTGTTCGGTGCGCTCTGTGGCAGCCGAGTACTGCCGTTTGAGCGTGATGCCTTTGAGCAGGCGATCCGCAACGGCGGGGTTGGTGTCGATGCAAGCTTGCGGGCGTTTGCGGCGGGTCATGATCAGGCGTTGCAAGGAGATGGCTGCACCGACCTGCCGCAACAGGCACCCCAGGTGTATCAATGGATCTACCAGGGTCAGGATGCGGGTATCAAGCAACTATTGGCCGGGCTGGAGCAAGCGTTCCCGGCCGAGCTGCTGGCCCCTTTGACGGAAGGTGTGCGTCGTCTGCTGGATCACTCAGGAGTGGCCTATGCCAAGCTGTATGTGCACCGCATGCAGCAGATTTTGGCTCTGGAGCAGGCCAGTCAGTCTGCTGGCGAGTGTGCACTGAGCCAGCGAGTGGCCGCCCGTTTGGCCGTCTGGATGGCTTATGAAGACACCATCCGAGTCGCCGAGATCAAGACTCGATCACGCCGCTTCGATGGGTTGTATCAGGAAGTGGGGATCGATGCGAAGCAGGTATCCTATTTCCACGAATACCTGCATCCTCGTATCGAGGAAGTGGCCGAGACCCTGCCGGCCGGACTGGGGCGCTGGGTGCTGAAAACGGGCTGGGCGTCGTCGTTGCTGAATCGGTTGTTTGCCGGTCCCAAAACGGTTTCAACGCAAAGCCTGCGCGGCTTTCTGCCGCTGTATCTGGTCGCGCGCATGCGCCGCTGGCGTCATCGCACGCTCCGTTATGCGCTGGAACAGGAACGCATTGAGCAATGGCTGGCGCTGCTGACCGAGCTGTTGCGTACGGACGCGTCCCTGGCACTTGAGTCTGCCCAATTGCCGGAGCTGATCAAGGGCTATGGCAAAACTCATGCGCGAGGGCTGCGCAACTTCTCTATTCTGTGCCAGGCGGCCAAACATCTGCAGGGGCAGACAGACTCCGCTGCGATACTGCTGGGTCTGCATCAGGCGGCGCTGCAAAGTGAAGCCGGTACCGAGCTGGCCGCTGCGCTGCGTGAAGCGGGAATGGACGCGCTGGCGCATGAGCTGGGGCATCCAAATGTGCAAGCGCAGGTGGTGCAGGTGATGGAGCCTCAGGCGGCCGGTTAATCCCGTTTATGGCTGCAGGCATTCAGCCCTGCAGCCACTCCTCCACCCATGCCCATACATCGGAGCCCTGGCTCAGGGCTTCTACTGCGCCCATGCGGAAATGCTCGGTGTAGGGTTTGAATCCGGCACCGAGCATGCGGTCGTAGGGACAGGTGTCGGTGGGGTCTACATAGAGAATGATCGCTTCACCACCACTGCCCTGATAGGCCTGCAGGCAGAACTGCACCACGGATTCGCTGCTGCCCACTACCAGTACCAGATCATGGCGTGTCAGTGAATTCATCAACTCGAACAGGTCACGGTAAACCGGCGCCACTTCACCGAAAAACACCACATTGGGTTTGAAGTGGGGAGGGTGTGCGGCGTGATCGAAGGCTTCGTAACCGATCGGCTGGATCTCACCTTCGGCCAGATTCACCAGTTCCAGCAGGTTGCCGTGGATATGCTCGACGGCAGGGCTGCCGGCACGTTCGTGCAGATCGTCCACGTTGGTGGTCATTAGCCGGACACGCTTGCCATGTTGTTGCTGCAGGTCGGCGATGGCCTGGTGGGCCGGGTTGGGGTTAACACCTTGCAGCGCGGTGCGGCGGGCGTTGTAGAACTCATGAACCAGGTCGTAGTTCTGCTCGAAGGTGTCGATATTGCAGACATCCTCGATACGGTGATTGTGCCAGAGACCGTCGGGGCCGGTACGGAAGGTGGGAACGCCGGACTCGGCGGAGATGCCGGCACCGGTGAATATGATCAGACGTCGATTGTCAGGGTGTGTCATCGTGCGAGCCTCTCGGTCATTGCTGGGGTCAGTTTACCAGCCCAAACCGGGAGAAGGGCACCTGCGACAGTCTGTTGCCGATGCCCACCCGCGCCTGATCAGCTCAGGTTATAGAGGAATACCACCAGTACCGCGACCGGGGTGATGAACTTGAGGGTGTTGTACCAGAGGTTGAAACCGCCTTCGGACAGGGACAGTTCGTTCTGCAGCGCCTGCTTCGACATGAACCAGCCGACCAGTACAGCCACCAGCAGGCCGCCCAGCGGCAGCAGGATGTTGGCGGTCAGGTAATCCAGCAGGTCGAAAATGGTTTTGCCTTCGAACATGGCGAACATGCCCAGCGGTGCGACATCCGACCAGAGGTTCAGCGACAGGATGGACGCGATGCCCAGCACCCAGCACACCAGGCCGGCGATCAGCGTACTGACCGTACGGTTCATGCCTTTCTGTTCTTCCAGCCACTCCACCAGCGGCTCCAGCAGGGAGATACCGGAGGTCCAGGCAGCAAATACCAGCAACACGAAGAACAGGGTACCGAACAGGGTGCCCATCGGCATCTGACCAAAGGCCAGCGGCAGTGTCTGGAAAATCAGGCCCGGACCGGCACCCGGCTCCATGCCGTTGGCAAAGACGATCGGGAAGATGGCGAGGCCTGCCAGCAGGGCAACACCGGTATCCATCACAGACACGGTGACGGACGCTTTGGCGATGGACACGTTTTTCGGCAGGTAGGAGCCATAGGCCATCATCACCGCCATACCCAGGCTCAGGGTGAAGAAGGCGTGGCCCAGGGCAACCAGTACACCGGAGGTGGTGAGTTTGGAGAAGTCCGGCTGGAACAGGAAGCTGACCGCCTCACCGAAGTAGCCGGAGGTCATGGCGTAGCCCACCATGATCAGCAGGAGTACGAACAGGCCCGGCATCAGGATGCTGGTAGCGCGTTCGAGGCCTGAGCTGACGCCGCGGGCCACCACGACCATCACCAGTGCCATGAACAGGGTATGCCAGCTGAGCAGCGTCATCGGATCGCTGAGCAGACCGGAGAAAATGCTGCCCACCGCATCTGCGGTCTGACCGCTGAACTGGCCAGCGGCCGAGGTGCCGACGTAGGACAGGGCCCAGCCGCCGATCACTGAATAGAAAGATAGAATCAAAAAGCCGGCCAGTACACCGATGGCGCCGACCCATTTCCATGCCGGGTTCAGTTTGTCCCGCTGCGTAATCTGACGCAGGCTGTTGACCGGGCTGTGGCCGCCGCGACGGCCGATCAGCACTTCCGCCATCATGATCGGTATGCCCACGACGGCGATACAGATCAGGTAGACCAGTACGAAGGCCCCGCCACCGTTTTCACCTGTGATATAGGGGAATTTCCAGATGTTGCCCAGCCCCACGGCGGAGCCGGTGGCGGCCAGAATAAAGGCCAGTCGTGAGGACCAGAAGCCGCGTTTGCTTTGTGCGCCTTCCTGAGCGCCAGTTGCAGTGGCGGATGAAGAGTAGGACATAACTGTCTCCTGCTTGGGTTTTCTTGTTTTCGGGGGACAGAAGCTGTCCAGGACCTGCTAGACAGGCCTGAATCAGCTCAAGTGTTTTCCAGGGAACTGAAAATCTATCTGCGTTGCCGAATACATCGTTAAAAAACGGCTCAAAATGCTCATTTAGTTTACTAAACTCCGCTTTTTCGCCGTTTTTTGCCTTGTCTCGGCTGCCTCGATTACGATTTTCAGTCCCCTGAATCAGGTTGCTAATTAGCCAGCCTTGGCCAGAGAACCACCCTGCTGCGATGGAACAAAATCGAAGCGTTCTTCGGCCAGTTCGTTGGCGATGATGCCGGTAGGGCGGCCATCGCGGTCGGAACGGGTGAAGATTTCACTCAGGGTGTCGCCGATGGTCTCGACGTGGGCGCGCACCTTGTCGGGCTCGTAGCCAGTGCGGCCATGAAAGACATCGATGATGCCGCCAGCGTTGATGACAAAGTCGGGGGCGTAGAGGATGCCGTGCTGCATCAGCAGAGCGTCATGGTCGGGGCGTTCCAGTTGGTTGTTGGCAGCGCCGGCGACCACTTTGGCCTGCAACTGAGGGATGCTGGTGTCGTTCAGTACGGCACCGAGAGCACAGGGTGCGACTACATCCACCGGCAGGGTGAGGATCTCCTCGGCGCTGACCGGAGTGGCGCCGAACTCTTCGACGGCACGGTCCATCTGGTCCTGATGGATATCGTACACCCAGAGCTGGGCACCGGCCTCGTGCAGATGACGCGCCAGGCGGTAACCCACGTTGCCGATACCCTGCACGGCGACTTTCAGCCCGGTCAGGTCTGTGCGGCCGAGCTTGTGCTGTACCGCGGCTTTGAGGCCGACAAAGGTGCCGTAGGCGGTGGCCGGTGAAGGGTCGCCGTCGCTGGGCTTGCCGTCAAAACCGATGTGGGCATCGACGCCTGCCACCTGGGTTGTGCAGCGGCCCATGACTTTCAGGTCCGGTACGCTGGTGCCGGAATCTTCAGCGGCGATATAGCGTCCGCCCAGCTGCTCCAGACAGCGGCCCATGGCTTCCATCAACTCTTCCGTCTTGTGCTGGCGCGGATCGCCGATGATTACCGATTTGCCACCGCCGAGGTCCAGGTTGGCCAGTGCCGATTTGTAGGTCATGCCTTTGGAGAGGCGCAGCACATCACGCAAGGCTTCTTCATCGCTGGCGTAGGGATACATGCGGCAGCCGCCCAGTGCCGGGCCGCGGGAGCTGTTGTGCACGGCGACAATCGCCTTGAGACCGGTCTTGGGATCGGTGAGGAAGCAGACCTGTTCGTGGTTGTCGAATTCGGGATGTGAAAATACGTTCATCTTTGTTGCCTTCTGAATCGGTGCCGGGGTGTGCCACGCAGGCACACCGCCGGGCTTAAATTGGGTGTCGAATAGTGTTTTATGCAGCGGCGCTGGCAATATCGGCCTCTTCGGCGCGAATGGCGTTGCGCAATTGCTCGCGCTCCTGCCGTGCCGCCTCATAGGCCTTCTCCTTCACCGGCCCATAGCCACGAATCCGGCTGGGCAGTGCTGCCAGCGTCCGTCCGGCTTCCAGCTGGCCGCGCTCCAGATGCTGCAGTAGCCAGTGAATATCCGCTTCGTACTCGCGGATCAGGCTGCGTTCCAGACGACGGTCGGCACCATAGCCGAAGGGGTCCAGCGGTGTGCCGCGCAGGGACTTGAGTCCGGCCAGCAATTTGAAGCCTTTTTCCATCCAGGGGCCGAACTTCAGCTTGCGTGGGCGGGCGCCGTCCTTGCCGCGGCTCAGTAGCGGCGGTGCCAGGTTGAATTCAAGTTCGTAGTCACCCTCGAACTCTTCCTCCAGCTGGCGGCGCAGGCTGCCGTTGCTGAACAGGCGGGCCACTTCGTACTCATCCTTGTAGGCCAGCACCTTGGCGTAGTTTTCGGCGACCGCGCGGACCAGAATGGCATCGCCACCCAGCTTGGTGTCGGCGGTCTGTTTCACCTTGTTCACCAGGGCTTCATAGCGCAGGGCCAGACGGGCGTTCTGGTACTCGGTCAGGTGGCGCTTGTTGCGCTCGATCACCTGCTCCAGCGACTCCAGAATCTGCAACGGATTGCCCTTGGGCTGCTGCGGGAAGGCCAGTGCCTTGACCGCGTCCAGGTCATGAGCGGCGCGACGGCCCCAGAGGAATGCCAGTTTGTTCTTGTCCACGGCCACGTTATTCAGCTCGATGGCGCGCTCAATGGACTCGGCTTGCAGGGGCAAAAGGCCCTGCTGATAGGCAAAGCCGACGGTGAACAGGTTCACCGCCATGCCATCGCCCATCAGTGCCTTGGCCAGCGCACCGGCATCCAGGAACCAACTGCCATCGGACTTGGAGGCTTCACGGATAGTCGCTTCCATCGCTTCACCCGGGAATTGCAGGTCCGGGTTGCGGGTGAACGCCGCAGGCATGGCTGCTTCGGTGTTGACCAGGCTGCGCGAAAAGCGGTTATCCAGCTTGGCCAGCGCCTCGTCACTGGCGGCAACCATAAGGTCGAATGCCAGCATCAGGTCGGCTTCACCGGCGGGGATGCGCACGGCGTGGATATCGTCCTGACGGTTGCCGATACGGATATGGCTGACTACAGCACCGAATTTCTGCGCCAGGCCGGCCTGGTCGAGAATGGCCACGCCCTTGCCTTCCAGGTGGGCGGCCATGCCGAGCAGGGCACTGACGGTCACCACACCGGTACCGCCGACGCCGGTCAGCAGGATGCTGTAGGGATCATGTTCGCCGACGAATTTGGGTTCCGGCAATTCGGCAAAGTGTACGTCTTGGCTCACGCCTGCCGGCTTCTTCAGCTTGCCGCCTT
This sequence comes from Marinobacterium sp. NO-S09, assembly GCF_059179545.1. Taxonomy (NCBI): domain Bacteria; kingdom Pseudomonadati; phylum Pseudomonadota; class Gammaproteobacteria; order Oceanospirillales; family Oceanospirillaceae; genus Marinobacterium; species Marinobacterium sp. NO-S09. The sequence continues at coordinate 601,692 of NZ_CP168954.1, forward strand.
TTACGGTCACGAAGCTGGGGCAGAAACCGCGGACACAGCTGAAGTCCTTGTTACAGGCGGACTGGTCGATGCTGCGTTTGCGACCCTTGTCGGTTTCCTTGGGCAGGATCGACAGGCAGTTGGACTGGATGCCGCAGTCGCCGCAGCCTTCACAGACATCGGCGTGGATCATCACGCGCTGGTCCGGGTCCACCATGCTGCCGCGCTTGCGACGACGGCGTTTCTCGGCGGCACAGGTCTGATCGTATATCAGCACCGAGCAGCCTTCGATTTCGCGCATCTCGCGCTGTACCGCATCCAGATCATCGCGGTGATGGAAGGTGGTGCGGTCGGCAAAGTCGGCCCGTGATGGGTATTTGTCGATATCGTCGCTCACTACGGCGATGCGACGCACGCCTTCACCGTAGAGCTGATGGCTGATCTGCTGCACGCTCAGGCTGCCGTCTACCGGCTGGCCGCCGGTCATGGCTACGGCATCGTTGTACAGAATCTTGTAGGTGATGTTGGCGCCGGAGGCGATGGAAGCACGGATTGCCAGCAGGCCGGAGTGGAAATAGGTACCGTCGCCCAGGTTCTGGAATACGTGCTTCTGTTTGGTAAAGGGTGCCTGACCGAGCCAGGTCACGCCTTCACCACCCATCTGGGTGAAGGTATCGGTGCCGCGTTCCATCCAGGTGGCCATGTAGTGACAGCCGATGCCGCCGAGGGCACGGCTGCCTTCGGGGACCTGAGTGGAGGTGTTGTGCGGACAGCCGGAACAGAAGTGCGGTGTGCGCTCCAGACGCTCTTTCGGCTGTGCCAGGCTGGATTCCTTCTCGGTGAGGAAGTCGAGGCGCTCGCGCAGCTTGTCGGTGCAGTAGTGGTCGCGGATACGGCTGGCGATGGCGCGCGCCACCATGGCCGGGGTCAGCTCGGAGATGGAGGGCAGCAGCTCGGCACCCTGCTCATCGCATTTGCCGATGATGCGCGGGCGCTGCTGATCCTGCCAGCTGTAAAGTTGAGTGCGGATCTGGTCTTCGATCAGACCGCGCTTCTCTTCCACTACCAGAATCTCTTCAAGGCCAGAGGCAAACTCGAAGATACCTTCCGGCTCCAGCGGCCAGGGCATGGCAACCTTGTACACGCACAGACCAATGGCTTCACGCTCTGCTTCACCCAGCCCCAGATCGGACAGGGCCTGGATCACGTCCAGGTAGGACTTGCCGGTGGTGACGATACCGATGCGCGGTTTAGAGGCGCTGAGGACGGTTTTGTCCAGGCGGTTGGCACGGCAGAAGGCCTTGGCAGCGGCCAGTTTGTAGCGGTGCAGACGTTCTTCCTGCTGCAGCGGCTTGTCTGGCCAGCGGGCATTGAGGCCATCGGAGGGCAGCTCGAAATGCTCGGGGATCTTGATGTCGATGCGGCTCAGATCCAGGTTGGCGGTGATGGAGGAGTCCATCACTTCGGCCAGTGCCTTGAAACCGACCCAGCAGCCACTGAAACGCGACATGGCCCAGCCGTACAGGCCCAGATCGAGAATTTCCTGCACGCCGCTGGGGTTGAGGACCGGCATGGACGCATCCATGAAACCGTAGTCGCTCTGGTGTGGCAGGGTGGAGGACTTGCAGGCGTGGTCATCACCGGCCACGGCCAGCACGCCGCCATACTGGGAAGAGCCGGCGGCGTTGGCATGCTTGAACACATCGCCGGTACGGTCGACGCCCGGGCCCTTGCCGTACCAGAGGGCGAACACGCCGTCGTACTCGGCGCCTTCAAACATGTTCACCTGCTGGGAGCCCCAGACAGCGGTGGCGCCCAGGTCCTCGTTTACACCGGGCAGGAAATGGACCTTGCGGTCCTTTAGGTATTGCTTGGCTTGCCAGAGGGTTTTGTCGAAATTACCCAGCGGCGAGCCGCGGTAGCCGGAGATAAAGCCGGCGGTGTTGAGGCCGTTGAGTGTGTCGAGTCGGGCCTGCAACAGGGGTAGTCGTGCCAGGGCCTGGCTGCCGGTCATATATACCGGGCCGGATTCGCGCTCCCAAACATCATTGAGACTGACGTCACGCATAGGATCACCTTTTTCCACAAACGCCGGACACAGGCAGAGTGATGCCCTGGCCGGACAGAAAACCGAATTGGAGTCGGAACGGATTCAGCAGCGAATCAGATGTAAATAATCCGAGGCGCAGGCGTTATGACGCCCATGAATCCAGAGGAAAAAAGCGAGGGTACAGAGTGTGCGGATAGACCACGCCCGAGGCGCAGTCCGGCCGGGAAAGCCGTGTGCATTGTCATAGTGAAATCCTCAACCACTCGCCCGGATCACGGTGCGGTGGCTTTACTCTTTTTGTTGTTTTACGGATTTTGGCCGTTGTGGCGATTTCTTTGTTCGCTGCCCTTATGGGGAGTGAATAGGCCTCAAGCTAGAGCCTTTTGCGGGCAGGGTCAACGGTTGATTTGTAACCATGACAATCTCTTGACATCCTCCCCTCCCTTCATCGCTAACGCGCTTCAGGAAGAGGATTCCCGCTAGTCATCCAGCAGGGTTTCCTCATTCAACGCGCCTTCACTAGGCACGGGCTGTTGTTAGACGGCCCGCGCCCCCGATCCAGTCGCTCCAGAGGCTAACACGGCGAGCCCCGCCGCTTTGATATTGATCGCTGCTGCGATGTCCCGGTCATGGGAGATGCCGCAAGACGGGCAGTTCCATGACCGCACGGACAACGGTAGCTTGTCATTGATGTACCCGCAGCCCCTGGTGGGGCAGCGCTTGGAGCTGGGGAACCAGCGGTCGATCTGAACCACAGATCGACCGGCCCACTCGCCCTTGTACAGCAACTGGCGGACGAACTCACCCCAGTTGGCGTCGGCTATCGCCTTTGCCAACGTGGGGTGCTGAATCATGTTCTTCACAGCCAACGATTCAACGCAGACAACTTGGTTTTCGTTAATGAGTCTGCGGGTCGCCTTGTGGGTGGCGTCCATCCGGCAGTCTGCGATCTTGGCGTGCAGGCGGGCTACCCGTAGCCGCGCTTTGGCGCGGTTCCGGGAGCCTTTCGCCTTTTTCGCCAGCTGGCGCTGAAGGTAGGCCAGCTTCGCAGCGTACTTTTTTGTGTACTTGGGATTGCCGGATTTGACCCCGTCGCTGGTGATGAACAGGTCTTTTAGACCGAGGTCAACGCCCGTGGTCTTGGCGACCACGGGCAGTGTTTTTGTTTCGACCTCGCACAGACAGCTGACGAAGTAGCGGTCGGCGCGGTCTTTGGAAATTGTGATGGTACTGGGAGCGCAGGGCAGTGCCTGTGACCATCGAATGGCCAGAGGGTCCTTGCTTTTAGCAATGAACAGCTGGCCCTCGCGGTACTGAAAAGCCGAACTGGCATAGGTGGCTGACTGGCGGCGATTTTTCTTTTTGAAGGTCGGGTATTTTGCTCGACCTTCAAAGAAGTTCTTGAACGCCGTTTGCTGGTGCCGAAGCGATTGTTGCAGCGGTACGCTGCTGACGTCACCCAGCCAGTCGAACTCTTTTTTCAACGCGGTCAGCTTGGCGCTGGCCGCGTTGTAGTTAATGCTTTTGCCGTCTTCATAGAAAGCATCGGTGCGCCACTTGAGAATCGAATTGTACACGAACCGCACACACCCGAACGTCTGCGCCAGCAGCGCAGCCTGTTCAGGCGTAGGATAGAAGCGGTATTTAAAGGCACGTTTAGATTTCATTCTTACAAATATAGCTTGTTATTTGTAAGATAAGCAAGCGATTCAACAAGCGGCCTTCGGTTACTGCGCTTATATCCCCTCCCTAGCGGCCCTCCAGGCGTCAGGAAGAGGTCTTACGCGCTATTCGATAAAAGGTGTGGTTTTTTGCGGACGCCTGTCATTGTCATGCCAGTGTCATCAGCCTCTGGTTAGAATATTTTATATTGGTATAGACCAGATTTTAGGCATTTAACATGATGGAAAAAGATTCGATCCTCGCGAAAATTGAGCAGTTGTATGCGGATATGGGGCAGAACACCTATGGCGAAGGCATCACCCAGACCGAGCATGGCGTTCAGTGTGCCGAGCTGGCCTGCCGTGCCGGCGAGAGCCCTGCATTGATCACCGCAGCCTTGTTGCATGACATTGGTCACCTGTTGGAAGAGGTCAGCGCCGAGCATGGCAACTACCAACATGACAAGGTGGGGGCGGATTATCTGCAGCCGCTGTTTGGCGCCGAGGTGGCCGAACCTGTGCGTTTACATGCCCAGGCCAAGCGTTACCTGTGCACAGTGGAAGATGGTTACTTTGAAAGCCTGTCAGCGGCATCGGTGCACTCGCTGAAACATCAGGGTGGCCTGATGACCGAAGCCGAGGTGGAGCAGTTCCGACAGCAGCCGCAGTATGAAGCGGCCATCAAGCTGCGCCGCTGGGATGATGCGGGTAAGGACCCCGAATTGGCATCGCTGCCCTTTGAGCGCTATCGGGAGTATATGCAGGCGTCGCTGCTGGCCTGAGTCTCCGCGCAGAAGAGTCCGACCTTTGTATCGATGCTTGCGATCAACGCGCCCGCTGTGACGTATACTCTCGCCTGATTGATAGCGGGAGGTTTGCATGCGGATTTGGGAAACGGCGCCACTGGCGACTGACAACCTGATTGAACAGTTGGAAATGCTCGGTGGACTGGTTGTTATCCAGGGACCAGTGTTGCAATTGTCATTGCTGGATCTGCATTTTGCCTTTTGCTGGGTGGAGGATCTGGAACGCTGGGTGAGGCAACGACATGCAGAATCACCTGAATTATCAATAGTCTTTATTGATGCTTCTGTTTCAGATTCTGAAAAAGCATTTTGGCAGAATAACCCACATGAGCTGAATCTTGAATATACACCTGTGGCTGATGCAGATTCGGCATTTACGCTGCACCGACGTCTGGTAGAGCAGGAAGCGGCGTTGGCCGGTGCCGGAAGAAGCGTGGAACGTATCCTGATCAGCCTCAGAATGAGCGATTCAGAACGGGTACTGGTGGCGGATTATATTCTCTGAGGGGAGGCGTGCTGCCCCGCTGTGAGAACCACAGGGGACAGCCTTGCCGGTGAGCAGTACTCGGGGCGCTTCAGGCGGATGTTTTGGTGTCCTTGTCTTCTTTGGGTTTATCCGCTTCGGACTTATGTTCCGAGCCGAGTACTTCAGCCAGGGTGCCCCGTGTCAGACAACCCGCCAGTTGGCCCTGTTCATCCACCACCGGCAACGGATAGTCCGCATCCAGGGTGTTGGGAATAACCGTTTCCAGTACTGCCTGAGGCTCAACCGGCTCAATTTGCTCATAGAGCGCATCGGTCAGGTCGGCGTCCTTGTTGGCCTTATAGGCCTGTTCCAGTTTCGCGGCTTTCACCGTGCCCTGATAACCCTCATCCGTAACGATGTAGCCGTAGTCGCGATCAAAGCCTTTCATCTGCTGTAGCGCGCCGCTGATGGTATCGGCGGTGATGCGATAGGCCGGATCCTTCATCACGGTTTCCACGGTGAGGGCACGTGCCCGGTTCACGTCGCGGACAAAGGCTTCCACATAATCGGTGGCCGGATGCAGAAGAATCTCTTCAGGTTCACCCTGCTGGACCACTTCACCGTCCTTGAGAATGGCGATGCGGTCACCCAGACGCAGGGCTTCGTCCAGATCATGGGTGATGAAGATGATGGTCTTGTGCAGCTTTTCCTGCAGCTGAACCAGCTGATCCTGCATTTCGGAACGGATAAGCGGGTCCAGCGCCGAGAAGGCTTCATCCATCAGCAGGATTTCCGCATCCGTACACAGGGCGCGGGCCAGGCCCACACGCTGTTGCTGGCCACCGGAGAGTTGTGCCGGGAACTGCTCCTCATAGCCGGCCAGACCCACGGTCTCCAGCCATTGGCGTGCCCGCTGCAGGGCTTCGCTTTTGGCCACCCCTTGAATGCGCAGCCCATAGGCCACGTTTTCCAGCACGGTTTTGTGCGGCAGCAGGCCAAAGCGCTGGAACACCATCGACATCTTGTGACGGCGGAATTCTTCCAGCTCTTTCTTGCCCAGCTGCATCACATCGGTGCCTTCCACCTTAATGACGCCCTCTGTTGGGTCAATCAGCCGGTTGAAGTGACGGATCAAAGTGGATTTTCCCGAGCCGGACAGACCCATGATGACGAAAATTTCGCCTGCATTGATGCTGAGGTTGATGTTCTTCAGCCCCAGGGTATGGCCGGTGGAGGCCAGAATCTCGTCCTTGCTCTTGCCCTCATGCACCAGTGACATGTGCTTTTTGGGATTGTTGCCGAACAGCTTGTACAGGTTTTCAACCTGAATCAGTGCTTCAGCCATGGTCTGCACCTCCCAGATGACGCTGTGTCCGCTTGGCGTAGGCCTGAGACACACGGTCGAAGATGATGGCCAGTGCCACGATAGCCAGGCCATTAAGCAGACCCAGGGTGAAGTACTGGTTGGTGATCGATTTCAGTACCGGCTGGCCAAGGCCGGCGACACCGATCATGGACGCGATCACAACCATGGACAGGGCCATCATGATGGTCTGGTTGATACCCGCCATAATGGTTGGCATGGCAAGGGGCAGCTGCACGCCAAGGAGTCGCTGCATGGGGCTGGCGCCGTAGGCGGTAGCGGCTTCCAGTACATCCTTGTCCACCAGCCGTATGCCCAGGTTGGTGAGGCGGATAACCGGCGGGATGGCGTAGATGATAACGGCGATAACACCGGGGATCTTGCCGATACCCAACAGCATTACCACGGGAATCAGGTAGACAAATGCGGGCATGGTTTGCATCACATCCAGCACCGGCGTTATCAGGGTCTGCATGCGGTCGGAGCGGGCCATCAGAATGCCGATGGGGACGCCCAGTATGATCGCCATCAGGGTACAGACCAGAATGATGCTCATGGTGCTCATGGCATCTTCCCACATGCCGAAGTAGCCGATCAGGAAGAAGGATACAACGACGCCCAGGCTCAGCTTCCAGGAGCGGCTGGCCAGGTAGGCAAGCCCGGCGACAACGGCGATGACCAGCCACCAGGGTGTGGCCAGCAGCAGTTTTTCAAACCAGACGAGAAAGCTGAGCAGGGGATCAAAAAAGGCTTCGATCATTTCGCCGTGCTCGCGGGAAAAGTCGCGATAGGCGGTGTCGAGTGTTTTGCGGATATCACGCAGCTCGCTGCGTTCAAGCTGCGGTATCTCTGTTATCCAGTTGGATTCAGCCATGGAGGGCCTCCAGTCAGGGCGGGGCCTGGTCAAGTGACGAGGCCCCGGTCACGCGGTGTTCCGTATAAACCTGTTACAGGGCGTCCTTGACCTTGTTGACCACATCCTCGGATACCCAGGCGGTCCAGATATCTTCGTATTCCAGCAGGAAGTGCTCCATGGCGTATTCGCCATCGGCCTGATTGTCTTCCATCCAGGCCAGCAGGCCGTTCATCTGGTTGTTGGTGAACGAGCGCTTGGTGAGGTAGTCATAAGCTTCAGGCGCGCGCTGGGCAAAGCCCTCGGTGGTCACGGTCTGCACCAGTGACGGCGGATACATGGTCACCACCGGGTCGGTGCAGTCCGCATTGGTAATGCAGTTCACGTAGGCATCCTTGTCGACACCGCTGCCGAAATCGACTTTGACCATGTCATACTTGCCCAGCACTGACGTGGGTGCCCAGTAGTAGCCGAACCAGGGCTCTTTACGCTCGTAGGCCTTGGCGATGGCGCCAGACAGGCCAGCACCGGAACCCGGGTCGATGATGTCAAAACCGGCTTCATCCAGTTTCATGGCACGGAACAGGTTACCGGCGGAGATCTGGCAGTTCCAGCCGGCCGGGCAGCTGTAGAAAGCACTCATGTCCGGGTCTTCCGGGTGTTCGAACAGTTTTGCGTTCTGTTTGATCCCTTCAATTGTGGCCAGGCTTGGGTCCTTCTCGACCATGTAGGACGGCACCCAGAAACCTTCTTCACCGCCATCAGACAGGGATTTGCCGGCATAGCGCAGACGGCCCTCTTCAACACCCTTGTCCAGAGCTTCCTTGAGCGAGTTGCTCCACATTTCCGGTGCGATATCGGGTTCGGCTTTTTCGATCATCGAAGTGCCGGTGGGCATGGTGTCGCCCGGTACCAGAGATGCATCGCAGCCGAAGCCGTGTTCCAGGATGAAGCGGTCAACATTGGCGATCAAACTGGCTGAGCTCCAGTTCATGTCGGCAATGGTGACTTTTCCACACTCACTGGCCTGTGCCAGCGTGCTGCCCATTGCTAACGGCAAGGCTGCCAATAATGCGGTTGTTGTCAGTGCCTTTTTCATGTTCTCTCCATTGTGATGGTCGGAAACTGAGCGTTTACAAAACAATATTGCAAAACTAATATTTAGAGTACAAATGATTCGAACACGAATCAATTTGGTTTTGTCATATAAGCCCAACGTTTTATTACGTTTGCCGCGGCTTATCTCGATCATCATTTACGAAGCAAGAACTGAACCAGAATGACTGACCCTGTGGATAATGCTCATTACTGGCGCGACATCGTTGTCTGTCTTCGCCAGATCATGCGGGCCACCGATCTGCACTCAAAGCAGGTCAAGAAAACCTGCGGCCTGACCCTCCCCCAGGTCATGCTTCTGCGATCTATCGCGGATCAGGGGGATGTGAGTGTGCGCAAGCTGGCACTGGATATATCCCTGAGCCAAGCCACAGTGACCAGTATTCTGGATCGGCTGGAAGAGCGCGGCCTGGTGGAGCGGGTACGAAGCCTGAGTGACCGGCGGATCGTAAATGCACGTCTGACGGCACCAGGACTGAGCATGCTGGAAGGAGCGCCTGAATTGTTGGGAGAAACGTTTATGCAGCGTTTCCAGGCGCTTCCGGAAACGGAGAGAGTCAAACTGGTGCAATCGTTGCAGCAGCTCACGGCGTTGATGGATCAGGAGTAACACAGCGGGGCTGCGGACGCAGCCCCGGCAGGATCGAGGTGGCTTACATCTGTGACTGAAGGTAGTTCTGCAGGCCAATCTTGTTGATCAGGCCCAGCTGCTTTTCCAGCCAGTAGGCGTGATCTTCCTCGGTATCTTCCAGCTGCTGGCGCAGCATGGCGCGTGTCTGGTAATCCTGCTCCTGTTCACACAGGGCAATGGCATCACGCAGATTCTGCGCCACGCTGTACTCGGTGTTCAGATCGTTCTGCAACATCTCGGGAACGGTCTTGCCGACGTGGATGGGATCACGGGTGACCATGTCAGGCGTGCCTTCCAGGAACAGAATACGCTCGATCATCAGTTTGGCATGGCCCTTTTCATCGTCGAACTCGTGCGCAATGCGCTCGTACAACTTGTTCAAACCCCAGTCAGCGTACATTTCGGAGTGGATGAAGTACTGGTCCATGGCGGCCAGTTCACCGGCCAGCAGTTTGTTCAGTACATCGATGACTTTCTGATTGCCTTTCATGGATTAGTCCTCCTCAATTGCAGACTGCAGGTAATTCTGGATGCCGATTTCGCCGATCAGGTGCTGCTGGGCTTCAATCCAGTCAACGTGTTCTTCTTCCTGCTCCAGAATCTCCACCAGCAGGGAACGGCTGACGTAGTCCTTGGCGGCTTCACACTGGGCGATAACATCGCGCAGGAGATCGAGCTGCTCCATCTGCAGAGTCATGTCACCCTGCAGCATTTCTTCAGTGTCTTCACCGATACGCAGGCGCTCCAGGTGCTGCAGGTTGGGCAGGCCTTCCAGAAACAGAATGCGTTCGATCAGCTTGTCGGCCTGTTTCATGTCGAGAATCGACTTCTTGTAGGCTTTGTGGTTGAGCTTCTCCAGCCCCCAGTTTTTAAAGATGCGTGCATGCAGGAAATACTGGTTGATGGATGTCAGCTCCAGGGTCAGCACCTTGTTCAGCTGCTGCACCAGTGCTTGATCTTGCTTCATTCTGTTCCCCCTTGGTGACCGGTTTCCAGGACCAGCCCCGGCTAATTGAATGCGGAGTGTACAACGATAATGGCCATAGTGTAGCGGTAGATTTGCTGTTCTGCACGTTAAAAACATGTGTAAGTTGTTGAAGTTAAAAGGGGAAGGCGATTGAAAATCAGAGTCGTTTCCATCCGTGGCGCAAGTGTTTGAAAAACCGAGCGAAATAATCGGGTATTAATTTAGTAATAGTGTTGCAAATAATAATGATTCTATTTACAGTGTGTCTTGTTCATTGACAGGTCTGACTCACTTACGGGCACTGAAGCCGTGTGTCCCAGGTGATTGGCGCCACCTCCCACTCCCCGGGAGGTGGCGATTTTTTTATCTGCACCACTCCGATTGCATTCATGTTCAGTTGAACAGTCTCTGTTTGACCTCACTCCCGCGACTGCCTATTATCCGCCCCAGCTTCCGGTGTGCTTTGCTCGCATGTTCAATTGCTTGAGCCCAGCACTTAAACGGGAAGTCGGTGCGCGGTCCTTCGCCTTTTGAAATCCGCAATCCCGACACTGCCCCCGCAACGGTAAAGGTGTGAAGCGATAACAGATGTCACTGTATCCACGGATATGGGAAGGCGTTATCGCTCAGGGTATTCAATCCCGCCGCCTGAGTCCGGAGACCGGCCTGAAGCACACAGTCGGCATCGCGGTGGGCGATCAGCACTGACGCCATACCCCCGGTGCGTCTGTCTGTTCCTTGTTTCCCCCTGCGACCGTTAACCCAGAATGCGTGCGGGTGGGCGCGCAAGGAATCGAATACACAATGAAATACCTTTCTCTTCCGGCAGCCGTGCTGCTGGCCAGCTCTGCCGTGGCCGCACAGGCTCAGACCTCTTCAGATACCCTGCTGGTAACGGCAACGCGGACCGCGCAAACGGCAGATCAGGCTCTGGCCTCTGTCAGCGTGATTGATCGTGCTGACATCGAACGCAAACAGGCGCAAACCGTTACCGAACTGCTGGAAAGCACACCGGGCCTGACTCTGGTTAACAACGGTGGCCGCGGTAAAGCGACGTCTATCTCCCTGCGTGGCACCTCGTCCGGACATGTACTGGTTCTGATCGACGGCATCAAGGCCGGCTCCGCGACGCTGGGTACCACCGCATTTGAACACCTGGCGGTTGACCAGATTGAACGTATTGAAGTGGTGCGTGGTCCGCGTTCTTCCCTGTATGGCTCCGAAGCCATTGGCGGTGTGGTGCACATCTTTACCCGTAAGGGTGAGCAGGGTTTCAATCCCCGCTTCAGTGTCGGCGCCGGCAGTGATGCAACGCGTGAAGTCACGCTGGGTGCTTCCGGTGGCAACGAAAAGGGCTGGTACAACCTGAGCATCAGTGACTACCGTACCGATGGCTTCAGTGCCAAGCAGGAAGGCAGCTACGGTTACAACCCAGACGATGATGGTTATGACAACCGCTCCTACGCACTGAGCGGCGGTTACCAGCTGAGCGATCGTCTGGAAGGACGCCTGAGCTGGTCACAGAACCGTGGCGATAATGAATATGACGGCGGCAGCGACTTCGACAACTACAGCAACGAGTCCCGCCTGCAAACGCTGGGCGGGGAGCTGCGCCTGGCCGTGAGCAACAGCTGGGATCTGAGCCTGATCGCCGGCCAGAGCCGCGACAAGGGCACGGTATACGGTGATGGCGTTTATCAGAGCCATATCGAAACCCAGCGCGATACCGCCAACCTGCAGAGTGTGCACAGCTTCTCCCACAGCCAGCTGACCTGGGGTGTGGATTATCAGCAGGATGAAGTTACCAGCAGCAATGCCTACTCCGTTGGCGAACGCGATAACCTGGGCGTGTTTGCCCTCTACCAGCTGTATCTGGGGCAGCATGACCTGGCCTTCAGCCTGCGTGAAGACGACAACGAACAGTTCGGCAATCAAACCACCGGTTCCATCGCCTGGGGTATGGAACTGCCCCACGCCCTGCGCCTGACCGCCAGCTACGGCACCGCATTCAGCGCACCTACCTTTAACGACCTTTACTGGCCGGGCTCCGGCAACCCGGATCTGGAGCCGGAAGAGTCCGACTCCTGGGAGCTGGGCCTGTCCGGTGACCATGCCGGTATCGAATGGTCGGCCAACCTGTATCAGAACGATGTGGATAACCTGATCGCCTGGGCACCCAACGCTGAAGGTTTCTGGGTGCCGATGAATGTCGATGAGGCACGCATCCGTGGCCTGGAGCTGGCGGCATCTACGCGTATGGCCAACTGGGATCTGAGTACCACCCTGGATCTGATGGATCCCAAGGATCGCAATACCGACGAGCTGCTGAACCGTCGTCCGCGCAAAACTTTCAACATTTCGGCTGACCGTGATTTTGGCCACTACTCGCTGGGCAGCTCCCTGCGTGCGGTGGGTAAGCGTGAAGATGGCGGCGATGAGCTGGAAGCCTACACTCGCATCGATGTTCGCGGCAGCTACCAGCTGGGTCAGGACTGGGCGCTGAAAGCCAAGATCGAAAACCTGCTGGATGAAGAGTACGAAACCGCCAAAGGTTATAACCAGGCTGACCGTACCTACTGGCTGTCACTGCATTACGCGCCCTGATAGCGTCTTTCTGAAGGAGAAGAATGATGATCAAACTGGCGCAACGTGACCAGATGGTGGTGGGCCTTGGCCTGATTTTGATGATGGCGCTGACTCGTGGACAGCACTTTGCGTCGGTTGATCATCTGCCCAGCGCATCCTGGGCAGTGTTCTTCCTGTCCGGTGTTTTTCTGCGCCCGCTGTGGGCATTTCCGCTGCTGTTTTTGGAAAGTGTGCTGCTGGATATCAGCTCTTTGGGGCTGGGCGGTGCGGCATCCCATTGCATCACCCAGGCATACGCCATGCTGGTGCCTGCCTATGCGTCGCTCTGGTACGCCGGGCGCACGTATGCACGTATGCATGTGGATAACCTGAAAACGCTGGGGTCCCTGCTGGGCTGCCTGTTGGTGGGAGCCTTTGTCTGCAACCTGCTCTCCAGTGGCGGTTATTACTACCTGTCCGGCAATTTTGAAACCACCAACCTGGCGGGGCTTTGGGGGCGTATCGAGCAGTATTTCCCGACCAAGCTCTGGACGCTGTTGGGCTATACCGGCATGGCTGCCATGCTGTATACCCTGAGCCGTCAGTTCAAAACCTGGAAGGAGATCAACAGCTATGAGTGATGACCCGAATCACGACGAAAGCCGTGATGAACGCCATAAGGCGCGAATGGAGCGCAAGAAAGCGGTGGTCGATCAGGCCATTGCCCGCGCCGACCGCGACCAGGGCGTGCTGCTGGTGCTGACCGGTAACGGTAAAGGCAAGAGCAGTTCCGCCTTTGGCATGTTGGCACGGGCGCTGGGCCACGGCATGCAGGTGGGTGTGGTGCAGTTCATCAAGGGCAGTTTCAGCACCGGTGAAGAGGCGTTTTTCCGTCGTTTCCCCGAAGTACGCTACCACGTGATGGGCGAGGGTTTTACCTGGGAAACCCAGGATCGCGAACGCGACGTTGAAGCCGCGGCGGCGGCCTGGGACAAGGCCCGTGAACTGCTGGCCGATCCCGAAGTCTCGCTGGTCGTTCTGGATGAACTGAACATCGCACTGAAATATCAGTACGTGGATCTGGACGAGTTGCTGACCGCCCTGAAAAACCGTCCGGCGATGCAGCATGTCGTGGTCACCGGTCGCGGTGCGCCTCAGGCGTTGATCGAGGCGGCGGATACAGTGACCGAGATGCAGGTCGTGAAACATGCCTTCAAGGACGGCATTCGCGCCCAGAAGGGCGTTGAGCTGTGAGTAATGACTCACCCTCACCACGCCTCTGTCCGGCGCTGCTGATTTCGGCGCCTGCGTCAGGGCAGGGCAAGACCACCGTCACCGCCGCGCTGGCCCGATTGCATCGCAATCAGGGGCGCAGGGTGCGGGTGTTCAAGACGGGACCTGATTTTCTCGACCCGATGATCTTGAGTCATGCGGTCGGCTCTGATGTGGAACAGCTGGATCTGTTCATGGGCTCCCCTGAGCTGTGTAAACAGCAGCTGTGGCAAGCCGCGGCTGAGGCTGACCTGATCCTGATTGAAGGCGTGATGGGGCTGTTTGACGGCAGCCCGTCCAGCGCTGATCTGGCTGAACTCTTCGGCATTCCGGTGCTGGCGGTCATCGATGCCGGGGGCATGGCGCAGACGTTCGCCGCGCTGGCACATGGTCTGGCCAGCTTCCGTCCGAAACTGCCTTTCAGCGGTGTACTGGGTAACCGGGTTGGCAGTGCCGGCCATGGCCAGATGCTGGCGGATGCCTTGCCCGAGCACTTGCGTTGGTACGGCGCCTTGCCGCGCGACGAAGCGATCAGTCTGCCCAGCCGTCATCTGGGACTGGTACAGGGCGACGAAATCGCCGATCTGGAACAGCGTATCGAAGCGGCCGCCCAGGCTCTGGAACAGAGCGCCGGCAGCGAACTGCCCGATGCGGTCAGCTTTGAGCCGCAGTCCATTCCGGAGATTGAGCCTCTGTTGCAAGGCGCACGCGTCGGTATTGCTCGAGATGCAGCCTTTTCGTTTATCTATCCGGCCAATCTGCGCACCCTTGAGCGGCTGGGTGCCGAGCTGGTGTTCTTCTCGCCCTTGATGGATACGCAGTTGCCTGACGTGGATGCGCTCTGGCTGCCGGGCGGCTACCCGGAACTTCATCTGGAGGCGTTGGCTGGCAATACACAACTCATGGGTGATGTAAGGGCTCACTATCAGGCCGGCAAGCCGATGCTGGCTGAATGTGGCGGTATGCTCTGGCTGGGTGAGGCGTTGACCTCGCTGGACGAGCAGACGCGTTCACTCTGTGGCCTGCTGCCTACAAAAGCGCGCATGCAGAAGCGTTTTGCTGCACTGGGGCTGCAACGTCTGACCCTGGATGGATATGAATTGCGCGGCCACACCTTTCACCACTCGATCACCGAGACCGAGCTGGAGCCGATTGCCCGAGGCGAGTGCCCCAACGGTCGCCGTGCGGCTGAACCGGTGTATCGACTCAAGCGATTGACCGCGTCCTATATCCATCTCTATTTCCCCTCCAACCCGGCGGCTGTGGCACAGCTGCTCAAGCCCTGAATTCCGATGCTGGCGCTGCAGGTGATCGCCGCCGTTCTGATTGATCGCTGGCTGGGTGAGCCCCGTCGCTGGCATCCATTAATCGGCTTTGGTCGCTGTGCCGGCTGGCTGGAAGCGCGTTTCAATTCGGGGCAAACCCCTCGTGTGACAGGCTTGCTGCTGGTGCTCTTGCTGGTTGTACCGCCGGTCCTTCTGGTCGAGCTTTTGGTGCAGATTCCGGTGTTGGGTGACGTGATTGCCGTGCTGGTGCTCTGGTTCACTCTGGGGCTGGAAAGCCTGAAACAGCATATTCGCCCCATCGCTCAGGCATTGCTGCGCAAGGACATGGACGAGGCGCGGCGTCTGACGTCCTATATCTGCAGTAGGGATGCCGCAGAGCTGGACGTGGAGCGCACGGCGGTGGAATCGGTGCTGGAGAACGGCAGTGATGCTGTCTTCGGCGCCATCTTCTGGTTTTGTGTGGCCGGTGCCCCGGGGGCATTGGCGTTTCGGCTGATCAATACGCTGGATGCCATGTGGGGCTATCGCAGCGATCGTTTCCTGCACTTTGGCTGGGCAGCGGCACGGCTGGATGATCTGGCAGGGTTGGTACCGGCGCGGTTAACTGCCTTGAGTTACGCACTCTGTGGCCATACCCGTCGGGCACTGCGCTGCTGGCGTGATCAGGCTCCTCGGCATGACAGCCCCAATGCGGGCCCCGTGATGGCTGCCGGGGCAGGCGCGTTGTCCATGCAACTGGGTGGTCCGACCTGCTATCGCGGTGTTTGGGCGAACAAGCCGGTATTGGGGGAGGGTACCAGCGCTCAGCCCCGTGATCTGCCCCGCGCCCTGCGCCTGGTTGAGCAGGCTCTGGGGCTGTGGCTGGTTGTCATCACAGCTGCGACCTTGCTGGGGTATTGGCTATGAGGCCAGCTAGCCACATTGAGTGCCCCCCGGCACCCTTGCACGGTGGCCGCCTCAATGGAGCGGTAGAGCGTTATGGCATTGCGCGAGAGGACTGGCTGGATCTATCAACCGGTATTAACCCCAACGGCTGGCCGGTGCCTGCTCTGCCTGCAGAGGTGTTTAACCGCTTGCCGGAAGAGGATGACGGCCTGCAGCAGGCGGCCGCAGACTATTACGGCAGCCCTGACCTGCTTTTGATACCCGGGTCCCAAGCCGCCATTCAGGCGTTGCCTGCCCTGCGTTGGACACAGTCCGGTGCCGCACGTTCAGGCGTGCTGCATCCGGCCTACGCCGAACACGCCTTTCGCTGGCAGCAGGTTGGGCACAGGGTGGAACGGCTGGAAGCCGAGCAAATTGAAGCACGGCTGGATAACCTGGATGTGCTGGTACTGGTCAACCCCTGTAATCCCGGTGCGATCAGCTTTACGCCTGAACAACTGAGAGACTGGCATTCTCGCCTGGTATATCGCGGCGGCTGGCTGGTGGTCGACGAGGCGTTTATCGATGCCACGCCGGAACTGAGTCTGATCCAGGCGGACATGCCGGAGGGCCTGATTGTGCTGCGCTCGCTGGGCAAGTTTTTTGGACTGGCAGGCATCCGTGTCGGTGCCGTCTGTGCCGAAGCAGGTATCCGCGAGGCACTGGCGCGAGAACTTGGTCCCTGGGCGATCAGTCACCCGGCACGATACATCGCGCGTCAAGCATTGGCGGATGTTGAATGGCAGCAGCGCACCCGCGCGCAGCTCAGCCAGCAGCAGGCACGGTTGCACGCGCTTTTACACGAATATCTGAATGAGCCTGTGGTCAGTACGGCGCTGTTTGCCTATGTGGTGACTGAGCAGGCGGCGCAGATCGAGCAGTCTTGTGCGCGAGCCGGTATCCTTATTCGATGTTTTGAGCAGCCGGCCGCGCTCCGGTTTGGCTTGCCGGGTGACGAAGCCCAGTGGCAGCGGCTGCAGCAGACACTTAACGAGATACGTGAATGAGTGATCGACAAAAAACGCTGATGGTGCAGGGCACCACCTCCGATGCTGGCAAAAGTACGCTGGTGGCGGGCCTGTGCCGGGTACTGCAACGACGCGGTGTCGAGGTGGCGCCGTTCAAACCGCAGAACATGGCACTGAACAGCGCCGTCACGGCCGAGGGCGGCGAGATCGGTCGCGCCCAGGCCGTGCAGGCCCAGGCCTGTGGACTGATGCCCCATGTGGATATGAATCCGGTACTGCTCAAGCCAAGCAGTGATACCGGGGCTCAGGTGATCATTCACGGGCGTGCTGTGGATAACATGGAAGCCCAGTCCTACCACGACTATAAAAGCGTCGCCTGGCAGGCCGTGGCCGAGTCCCATCAGCGACTATGCCGTCAGTACGAAGCGGTCATTGTGGAAGGGGCCGGGTCACCGGCCGAGATCAATCTGCGCGACCGGGATATTGCCAACATGGGCTTTGCCGAGCGGGTGGATTGCCCGGTGATTCTGATTGCCGATATCGACAAGGGCGGTGTCTTTGCCCATCTGGTCGGCACTCTGGCGCTGCTCAGCGAAACCGAGCAGGCGCGAATAAAAGGCTTTGTGATTAATCGATTTCGTGGCGATATTGCCCTGTTGCAGTCCGGGCTGGATTGGCTGGAAAACCATACCGGCAAGCCGGTGCTGGGCGTGTTGCCCTATCTGCATGGGCTGCACCTGGAAGCCGAGGACGCCATCAGCGAAGAACCCGATATCGAACGGGCGGACAAGGTGCTGGACGTGGTGGTGCCGGTATTGCCTCATATCAGTAACCACACCGACTTTGATCCCCTGCGTCTGCATCCTCAGGTGCGCCTGCACTTTGTTGGGCCGGATCAGGCCAAGCCTGCGGCGGATCTGGTGATTCTGCCGGGCTCCAAGGCGGTCCGGCCGGATCTGAACTGGCTCATATCCCAGGGCTGGGATGCCTATCTGCAGCGCCACCTGCGTTATGGCGGCAAACTGCTCGGCATCTGCGGCGGCTACCAGATGCTTGGTCAACGGATTGCCGACCCCCAGGGCATTGAGGGTGAGGCAGGGGAAAGCAACGGACTTGGCTGGCTGCCCATTCACACGGTACTGGAGGGTGACAAAGCCCTGCGCAATGTAGAGGGGCAGCTGACGCTGGCGGGCGATACAGTGCCGGTCAGTGGGTATGAGATTCACTGCGGTGTGACGCAGGTGGATGCATCCTGCCCGGCGCTGGTTGAACTGGCACAGGGGCCGGATGGGACCTGTTCAGATGATGAGCAGATAGTGGGTACTTACTTGCATGGTCTGTTTGAAACACCGGAAACGACGCGGCTGATCCTGCGCTGGGCCGGTCTGAAAGAGGCTCAGACGCTCGATTACCACCAGCTGCGCGAGGATGGCATCAATCGGCTCGCGGATACGCTGGAGCAACACCTGGATATGGACGCGATTCAGGATCTGTTGAATCTGCAGGAGGGGCTGGGGCGCTAATGCGGCGTTTGCGATGGCAACTGGCAATGCTGTGCCTGCTGGCAGTATCGGGTCTGGTATCCGCCCGACCCGAGCGGGTTGTCTCGCTCGATCTGTGCATGGATCGCATGCTGGCTCTGCACGCCGATCGCGCGCAAGTCGCGGCCTTGTCACCCATGCACAAACGCTTCCCGCTGCCCTGGCCGTTGGAAGGTTGGCCCAGCCACGATGGCTCACTGGAGCAGGTGTTCAGCCTGAAACCGGATTTGGTCATCGTCGGTCAGCACAATGCCCTGATGTTGCGTAAGCGCTTACAAACATTGCAGCAGCCGGTAGAGCTGGTGACCTTGCCGCGCAGCCTGGATGAAATCGAGGCCTATGAGCGGCGGGTACTGGGGCTGATCGGGCGTTCACCGGATGCTGCCCACTCGGCTCCCAACCCCATGACGCCCGCTCCCGATGCACCCCGCTTGCTGCTGTTGGGCCCTAACGGCATAGGCACCGGGCCCAATACCTTCGAGGATCAGATCATACGCCAGGCCGGTTGGCGCAATTACCTTACCGGTGTGCGCTATGAGCGACTGGATCTGGAGCGAGTGGTTACTGACCCGCCAGATGCCATCTTATGGAGTAATCCCGAGGCCAAGGCGTTGGCCAGCCGCTTTGCCGAGCATCCGGCCTTGCAGCATTCGGTTTCAGTAGCGGGCTGGCTCACAACAGACAACTGGCGTTGGCAATGCCCCGGCCCCTGGACCTGGGATCTGATCGCGCAGCTACGACAGCAGTTGCCACCGCCGTTACAAAACCGTTTACAGAACCCTTTATCAGACCCTTTAACAGACAAGAGGACGCAATGACCCCTGCACTGACCCTGTTGATGCTTCTGACCGCACTGGTCTCGCTGCATGTGGGCTCCACCGATATCGCGGTGCTGGAAGGGCTCTGGCAATGGCTGCAAGGTGCTGACAGTGCCGCCGCCATTGTCATTGGCGACATCCGTTTACCGCGTACCCTGCTGGCGCTCACCGTGGGGGCAGCACTGGGCATGAGCGGGGCGGCGCTGCAGGGCTTGCTGCGTAATCCGCTGGCAGATCCGGGGCTGACCGGGGCCAGCCAGGGTGCGGCACTGGGTGCGGCCAGCGTATTCTATTTCGGCCTGTTACCGGCCGCCGGTGCTGCTGCGCCGGCACTGGCAGGACTGATCGGCGCGGGGGTGGCCATGTCGCTGATGCTCTTGCTGGCAGGGCCGTCGCGCCAGGCGATGGTGATCATGGCCGGTCTGGCGATCTCCACGCTGACCGGCGCTCTCTTGGCGGCAGTGCTGAACTTTGCGCCCAACCCCTTTGCCCTGTCGGAACTGGTGTTCTGGCTGCTGGGGTCGGTCTCCGAGCGTGGACTGGATCATCTCGTTATTCTGCTGCCAGCACTGTTGATTGGTGGTGGTCTGATCTGGAGTCAGCGCCATTTACTTCTGGGTCTGAGCCTGGGTGAACAGGTCGCGCAGAGCATGGGGCTGTCCTATACCCGTGGCAGTCGCCTGATCATTTTGGGCGCAGCGCTGCTGGTAGGGGCTTCGGTGGCGGTTGCCGGTGCCATCGGTTTTGTTGGCTTGCTGGTACCCCATCTGGTGCGGCCGCTGGTACGTAATCGTCCTGATCGTCTGCTGATCCCGGCGGCATTGGCCGGGGCTATTCTGGTGTGCCTGGCCGATATCGTGGTGCGCGGCATGCCGCCCGGGCGTGAGCTCAAACTGGGCGTGCTTACGTCCCTGATCGGCGCGCCCCTGTTTATCTGGCTGGTGTGGCAGGAGCGCAAGAAATGGATCTGATTTCTGTCGACCAGCTGCAGCTGGATACCCGGCTGGCAGGGGTCAGCCTCAGCCTGGCATCCGGTGAATTGTTGGGTGTGATCGGCCCCAACGGTGCCGGCAAATCCTCGTTGCTGGAATGCATTGCCGGGCTTCAATCCTACTCGGGTCGCATTGAGCTGGAGGGGGAAGAGTTGAGCCGGGTTGAGACCAGCAAGCGTGCTCAGCGCATCGCATTCCTGCCGCAGCGCTGTCAGAGTGCCTGGGCACTGAAAGTGGCGGATGTGATTGCATTGGGGCGTTTGCCCTGGGGTGATGAAGACCCCGGACTGATTGAGAAAGCGGCGCGGCATACCGGCGTCATCGAATGGCTCGACTCCCGTGTCGACCACCTGTCCGGTGGTGAGCAGGCGAGGGTCTGGCTGGCCCGTGTGCTGGCAGGGCAGCCCGATATCATTCTGGCCGACGAACCGCTGGCCAGTCTGGATCTTCACTATCAACAGCGGGTGCTGGAACTGTTGCGCAAGCATACCCGTGAGCTGGGCAGTGTTATTCTGTCCATTCATGACCTCAACCTGGCGGCCCACTGGTGTGATCGGCTGGTGCTGCTGGATGCGGGCCGTATACATGCTGTTGGTACGCCCCAGCAGGTGCTGACACCCGAAGCGATTCGCCAGGTCTATCAGGTCGAAGCCGAGGTCGACTTCAGTGGTGAGCAGCCGCTGATCCGTGTGTTGCGCTGAGTCTGAAAGGAGAACGAAATGGAATCCAACCCCTGGCAATTCAGAGCCGCCGAGCGTGATGCGGTGTATCGTGCCATTCGTGAGCGTCGTGATATGCGCCACTTCAGTGGCGAGCAGCTGGACCCTGATATCCTCAAACGCCTGCTGCTGGCCGCCCACCAGGCGCCCAGCGTGGGCTTGATGCAGCCGTGGCGCTTTATCCGCATTACCGACACTCAGCTGCGTCAACGCATTCGCGGGTTGGTGGAACAGGAACGCGAGGCAACGGCCGATGCCCTGAATGAGCGCGAAGCCGAGTTTCTCCGCCTCAAGGTGGAAGGCATGGACAAGTGTGCTGAGGTGCTGGTGGTTGCGCTGATGGACCAGCGCGAAAAGCATATCTTCGGTCGCCGTACCCTGCCCGAAATGGACCTGGCTTCGGTGTCCTGCGCGATTCAAAACCTCTGGCTGGCCGCTCGCGCCGAAGGCGTGGGTGTGGGCTGGGTATCCCTGTTCGACCCTGATGCTTTGGGCGACCTGCTGCAGATGCCGGAAGGCAGCAAGGCAATCGCCGTGCTCTGTGTCGGGCCGGTAGATGCGTTTTATGATCGCCCCATGCTGGAACAGGAAGGCTGGGCCGAGGCTCAGCCGTTGGAAGCATTGATGGCGGAGAATTGTTGGCCGCAGCAGGACTGACCCCTTGGTCTTTCGCCTTGGCATTCAGAATGGTTCAGCATTGCTCCAATGATGGATTGGACGACATCTGACCGTGTTTAAATTCAACACTGCACATATCGCTTTGGGAGAGCTGTTGCTATGAAAATCACCGTATTCTGTGGATCCAGCGCGGGTAACAACCCGGCGTATGTCGAGGCGGCCAAAGAGCTGGGAACCGTGTTTGCCAAGCAGGGTATCGAGCTGGTGTACGGTGGTGGTCATGTGGGGCTGATGGGCACTATTGCCGATGCAGTGCTGGCAGCGGGTGGCCGTGTGCACGGTGTCATCCCGGAATACCTGCAATCCCGCGAGCTGGCGCATGAGGGGCTGACCACGCTTGAGGTGGTGCCGGACATGCACGCTCGCAAGGCGCGTATGGCTGAGCTGGCGGATGCCTTTGTGGCGCTACCGGGCGGCGTAGGCACGCTGGAAGAGCTGTTCGAAGTCTGGACCTGGGGGCAGCTGGGGCACCATGCCAAGCCTTGTGCGTTATACAATGTGAACGGCTTTTACGATGCCCTGCTGCAGTTTGCCCGCCATATGCTGGATGAGGGCTTTATCAAATCTGCGCACCTGGAGATGATTCAGCTGGCGGATACGCCGGAAACCTTGCTGTTGGCGCTGAAAAATTACCAGGCACCGGGAGAAAAGTGGGCCTGATTACTGCGCTTCAGCGCACCGCTTCTGACTGAACCGAGCGCAGGTACCGCTGCGCTTCTATCTGGCCCTGATCGGCAGCCTTTGCGACCCATTCCATCCCCGTATCGCTCTGGCCGGACGCCAGAAGATGTTGCGCCAGTTGCCATTGCGCATCGGCTTCACCGGCTTTTGCCGCCTGTGTGTACCAGTAAAGTCCCTGCTGCTTGTCAGCCGCTACGCCGGTGCCGGCACGGTAGGCGTTGGCCAGCTCCAGCATACTGATGGCATCGCCGGCCTCGGCACCGCGCTGGTACCACACAAAGGCCTGTTCCATGTTCTGATCTGTCCCCAGCCCGTTGGCATACATGTTGGCAAGGTTCAGCATGCCCTGGCGATTGCCGTTCTCGGCCAGCGCCTGGTAACGGGTAAAGGCTTCTTCATACTGGCCCATTTTGTAGACGGCATAGGCTTCCAGCACCTGAATCATTTCACGGGCAATGCGTTGTTGATCGGCAGTCTGCTCAGCCTGAGCGCTGCCGGTGGCGAAGAGCAATGCGCCGAGCAGCAGCGCGCGTGTCAGTCGCAATATATGCATGATCGAGCTCCGTTTTGACTTTCACGCTAGCAGCCGGTCATCAATCACGTCTGTACTACCAGAGTACCGATTCCGCCAGAAATGACGCAGGCAGGGGGATTTTGGTGCAGTGCAGCTTTATTCCCCTGTTTTATACCTGGTTAAAAAATAGACATTTTGTTTGACATGACTACCGCTATCTGTTGATTATTGTGCAGTGCACAAAAGATGCGGGAGGCCGCTATGGAGTCAATGAAATTGAACCTGGCGCTGCAGGGAGGCGGTGCACACGGTGCATTTACCTGGGGCATGCTGGACCGGCTGCTGGACCAGCGCCCATTACAGTTGGAGGGTATCAGCGGCACCAGTGCGGGCGCCATGAATGCGGTGTTGCTGGCCGCTGGCTGGCAGCAGGGTGGTGCCGAGGGTGCACGGGAACTGATGGCCCGCTTCTGGCACGGTTTGATGATGCCGGGGCCGCTGGACCCCGGTGGCATGAGCCATCACTGGTCACTCTGGTGGCGGGATATGACCAAACACCTCTCGCCCTATGATCTGAATCCCTTCGATATCAATCCGCTGCGGGATCTGCTGGAAGAACTGGTCGATTTTGACGCTTTGCGGCGCAATCCGCCGTTCAAACTGTTTATCGCGGCGACCCACGTTGAGTCCGGTCGCCTGCGCCTGTTCCGTGAACATGAGCTTACCTCGGACCACCTGTTGGCTTCGGCCTGTTTGCCGGAGCTGTACCAGGCTGTGGAAATTGAGGGGGAACACTATTGGGATGGCGGTTTTGTCGGTAACCCGGTGGTCTATCCACTGGTGTTTGACTGCCAGGCCCGTGATCTGATGTTGTTGCTGCTGCATCCGCGCAGCAGCAGCGGACTGCCGACCCACGCCCAGGGCATTGCTGACCGGGTTGCGGAGCTGGGGTTTCAGACCACCTTCCTGCGTGAAATGCGTGCCCTGGCAGCCATGAAGCAGCGCATGAAAAACCGTCCCTGGCTGCAAAGCCGGTTGGCCCGGCGGATTCGACAGTTGCGGGTATATCGCCTGGAACCGGGCGAAGGGCTCAATAATTTGCACCGTGGCAGCAAGCTCGATACCCGGCGGGATTTTCTGCTGGCGCTGCACGGACTGGGTCAGGATGGAATGCAGCACTGGCTGCAGCAGGATGGCACTCACCTGGGTCGCAAGGGCAATTGTGACCTGGAAGCCGAGTTCCTGTAGCAGAGTTCCTGTCATCAAGGATCAAGGGTAAACTGAACCTCCACGCAATTAGACTTTATCTGCATGGAGATCTTTCCGTGATCCGACTCATTTTGGGCGGTGCTCGCTCCGGCAAAAGCCGTCAGGCGGAGCAGCTGGCTCAGGCCTCAGGTCGAGATGTGACCTATATCGCCACCGCTCAGGCCTATGACGAAGAGATGCAGGCGCGTATAAGCCGTCATCGATATGAACGGCCTGCTCACTGGCTCACGGTTGAAGAACCCCTGCAGCTGGCTGCCACTATCCTGCAGCACCAGGCACCTGATCGCTGCCTGCTGATTGACTGTCTGACACTCTGGGTTACCAACCAGCTATTGGCCGAAGCCGATATGAAGGCCGAGCGAGAAGCGCTGTGTGCGGCGCTATCCAATGCCCGTGGCGAAATCATTCTGGTCAGTAACGAAACCGGTATGGGCGTCGTCCCCATGGGTGAGCTGAGTCGCCGGTTCAGTGATGAAGCAGGGTGGCTCAACCAGTCGGTTGCGGCACTGGCCGATCAGGTCGTGCTGATGGTGGCCGGTATTCCCATGCCGGTCAAAGGGCCTGCGCCGGAGGTGTCGGCATGAGCTGGGTTGAGCAACCGGCCGCAGCCCTGGATCAGGAAGCACTGGCAGCCGCTCAAGCACGTCAGCAGCAACTGACCAAACCTCGTGGTTCTTTGGGGCAACTGGAACAGCTGGCCATTCGTCTGGCTGGCATGCAGGGGCGTTGTTGCCCCCGGTTGGAGCAGGTCAGCATCGCGGTCTTTGCCGCTGATCATGGTGTTACAGCGGAAGGGATATCAGCCTATCCACAGGCGGTAACGGCGGAGATGATTCGCAACTTTGCCCGTGGCGGCGCCGCCATCAGTGTGGCGGCTCGCGCATTGGGTGCCCAGCTGCGAGTCTGGAATCTGGGTACGGTGGTGGAGCTGGAATCGCTGCCCGGTGTCGAAACTCGTCTTATCGCCCCCCAAACTGCCAACCTTTTGCACGCACCTGCGATGACCGAAACCCAGCTGCGACAGGCATTGGATGTGGGCCGAGAGGCGGTACTGCATCTGAGCTGCGACCTGTTTATCGGCGGTGAAATGGGGATCGGCAATACCACCTCGGCCACGGCCCTCGCGGCGGCGCTGACCGGGCAGCCAGCCGCCAGGCTGGCAGGGCCCGGAACCGGGCTTGATGATCAGGGTATTGCCCACAAAACAGAGGTTATCGAGCAAGCGCTGCTGCGGCAGGGCACCGCGAACCAACCGCTGGAGCTGTTGGCAGGCCTTGGCGGCTTTGAGATCGCGGCGCTTGCGGGAGCCTATCTAGCCTGTGCACAGCAGGGCATTCCGGCGCTGGTCGATGGTTTCATCTGCTCGGTTGCAGCCCTGCTGGCCTGCCGTATTCAGCCCGGTGTGGCGGATTGGCTCATTTTTGCACATCACTCGGCGGAGCCGGGTTACGCGGTGTTGCGCCAGGCCTTGCCCTCCAGTCCTCTGCTGGACCTGGGACTGCGTCTGGGTGAGGGCAGCGGTGCCGCAACGGCCTTGCCACTACTACGCATGGCCTGCGCCCTGCACGCGGAGATGGCGACCTTTGAGGAAGCTTCGGTGTCGGAGAAGAATGAATGACAACACTGCATATCGACCTGCTGCGCCATGGCGAAACCACAGCGGGCAAGTGCTTTCTGGGCCGAACGGATGCCCAGCTGACTCCGGAAGGCTGGCAACAGATGCTGAACAGCATGCAAGGCCGTTCCCCGGATGATTATGACTTGATCTTGAGCTCTCCCATGCGCCGTTGTGCCGATTTTGCCCGGGAATGGGTGGGTGATCATCGCTGGCGCCTGGAGCCCCGTTTACGGGAGTACGATTTCGGCGACTGGGATGGCTGCACTGCGGCCCAGATTCATGCCCAGTCACCCGATCTGTTGGGGCATTTCTGGAGCGACCCCTGGCATTCTGCGCCGCCCAACGCTGAGCCCATGGCCGATTTCTTTGCCCGTCTCACCGATCTGGTGGAACTGCTGCAGCAGGGGCGTCAGGGGCGTACCCTGTTGATCTGCCATGGCGGTGTGATTCGTGCCTTGCGCTGTATTTTGAACGGGCTGCCGGTCAGCGAAATGCTGGCGTTTCCAGTGGAGCACGGCAGCTTGCACCGCTTGCAGGGCGTGTCACGGTGACAGTTCACTGGCAGGCGTTTCTCTGTGCACTCCAGTTCATGACGCTGTTGCCGGTGCGCCTGGCGGGCATGCCCGATGCTGCCACTCAGGCACGGGCAGCGCTCTACTACCCTTTGGTCGGACTCTGTCTGGGCCTGGTGCTGGTTCTGGCGGCAAACCTGCTGGCGGGCTTGCCGACGGCCGTTGCGGCGGCTGTTCTGGTGGCGCTCTGGGCGGGTATCACTGGGGGCCTGCATCTGGATGGTCTGGCCGACAGCGGTGATGGCTGGATGGGTGGCCTTGGGGATCGAGAGCGCACCCTCAGGATCATGAAAGACCCGCATCTTGGGGCCAGTGGCGCCCTGGTATTGATGCTGCAACTTCTGCTCAAGTGGAGCCTGCTGAATGCCTTGCTGGATCAGAGCCTGCTCTGGCCCCTGTTAGCGGCGCCGGTTGTGGGGCGGGCCGGTACTCTTGCGCTGTTGGTCACCACACCCTATGCGCGGGCAGATGGCATTGCTGCGCCTTTTCTTGCTCAGCTGTCACCGCGTAAGGCACTGACGGTTGTTGCTATTGCAGGCTTGGCCCTGCTGTTGCTGCAACCGCTGGTGCTGCTGTTGTCCATGATGCTGTTCTGGTTGCTGCGGCGGCTGATGATGCAACGCCTGGGTGGTACTACCGGTGACACTCTGGGTGCGCAGATTGAGCTGATGGAAACCCTGATCCTGTTGGGCGCGCTGGTGTCGATGGCATGAATAAGGCGACAGATTTGCGCTAGAGCTGAACGGTATATAAGGGTAGACTGATGTGAGGTATCGATGTCCAGGGAAGGGCGTAGTTGCTGTCGGCCAGGAGAAGTTACGCCCGTGAAAGCCCCCGGATATCGGCTGTTGCCCCTGAAAATTCTGCTTGTACTGATATTGTTGGCAGCAGGGATTTTTGCAGCTCTGTGGCCCGGCTACCATCATGAAAAGGAGTTGCAGGACCGCACGCGTCAGCATCGCATGCAGCAGTTGAAATTGGCTTTTGACGGCTTTATCCAGCAACGCCGCCATGACCTTGAAATACTGGTCCATTCGCCCGCCCTTGCCCTCTATTTGAACCAGAATACCCCTCTTCATAACGATCTGGCTGCTCAGACCTTTCTATCTGTTTCCGCGCTGCATGGACACTATGATCAGGTGCGATTTCTCGACAGTACCGGCCAGGAGCTGATCCGGGTTAATCGTAACCTGGGTTACAGCTATCTTGTGGATGACAAAGGCCTGCAGAACAAGCGACATCGATATTATGTTGAAGCCGGCCTTACACTGGCACCGGGTGAGGTTTATCTGTCCGAGCTTGACCTCAATATTGAACACCAGGAGGTGGAACGTCCGCTGAAGCCAGTGTTGCGCATGGTGGCACCGGTGTTTCACTTGAATGAACGTCAGGGGCTGGTGGTACTGAATATTTACGGCACCTATCTGCTCGACAGCCTGCAGCAGGCGCTGCCGGGTACACACGAGCTGGTGGTGCTCAATGACCGAGGCGGCTGGCTGACCGGTGGCGGTGATAAGAACTGGCAATTCATTCTTGGCGGGGCCGACGCCAGTCTGGCAGATAAGAACGCCGAGCTATGGCGTCAGATCGAATCCAGTGATGATGGGCAGGTTAGCCATGGCGGTGCTTGTTATGCCTATAGCTGGTATCGCGCGCAAGGGCGCCAGTTGCAGGCTCCGCGCTGGTTATTGGCCGAGCGAACGCCCGGTCATACCTGTGATGCCCTCTATACCCAATATCAGGAACGTGGCCTGAATCTGTTGTTGTTTTCCTCGTTGGTTGCCCTGCCATTAGTGTTGCTCTGGTCGCATTGGCGTCACCGTTACACCCGCGCCCGCCAGCGTACGGAAATGAGCGAGCAGCAACTGCGCCTGATTACCAATCAGGTGGGGCAGGCACTAATCGTTGTCGATCATCAAGGGAATGTCAGCTGGATGAACCCCGAGGCCGAGCGTGTGCTAGGCTGGAGTGAAGCTGAACTCAAGGGGCGGGACCTGCATCGGCTGGTGCATGTGACACCGGATGGCAAGGTGCTGCATGAGGGCGAATGCCCCACCTTGTTGACCCTGAGTTCTGGCGAGCGGCACCAGTCTGAGCATAGTCTCTTTCGCAGCCGTCAAGGCGAGATTCTGACGGTACGCTTGACCGTTACGCCTTATGGTAATGCGCTAGAGAGAGGCGCCATCCTGTCATTCAGTGATAACAGTCAGAACACCGAGCGCGAACGCAGGCTGAGGCACCAGGCCAGCACCGATGAGCTGACCGGCGTGCTCAACCGTCGTGCGACTCTGGCACGCATGCAGTCTTTGATGGATACGACGGGCCCCGTGGGCGTGATGCTGCTGGATATTGACCTGTTCAAGCAAGTGAATGACAACTACGGCCATGCTGCAGGCGACCAGGTATTGATCCATTTTTGTCGTACTATTGGCATGCTGGTCAGGCGAGAAGACCTGTTCGGTCGTATTGGTGGCGAAGAGTTTCTACTGGTGCTGGCCGAGAGTGATCCTCAGGGCCTGTTACAGCTGGCCGAACGGGTGCGTCAGGCTGTGCAGGACAGCCCCTGTCTGATGGATGACATTGAGGTACCGGTTACCGTCAGTATTGGCGCTGCCGTGCAACAGGGGGAAGAAGAGGTCGATACCCTGATTGCCCGTGCCGACCGTGCCCTTTATCAGGCCAAAAACCAGGGGCGAAACAGGGTCGAATGGAGCCCAATGTGATTGGGCAAGCAAATTAATCAATGGACAATGCGATGACACGGAACTTGATAGGCCCCCTGTTAAGTCAGAGCAGTGATGGCATCTATGTAATTGATCCGGAGAGCGGCCGCATTCTGGATGCGAATCAGGCCGGTTGTGCTGTATTGGGCATGACGCTGTCGGAGCTGTTGGGCGAGAGTGTGCTCAGCCTGAACGAAGATGTAAAAAGTGGCGGGCAGTGGAGTGATATTGCCCGAGTGATTCGCGAGCAGCACAGTTTTACCTTTGTCGGCCGTCATCGCCGCAAGGACGGTAGCGACTTTCCTGTCGAAGTGGTGACCGACCTGGTTGAGCATGACGGCCGGGACTATTTCCTTTCCGTGGTACGTGACCTGAGCGGCCACCAGCGTCACAGTCAGCATCTGCTGGATAATGACCTGATCCGTACGCTGTTGATGAACGAATCCAGTGATGGGCTTTGGGACTGGAACCTCGAAGACAACAGCCTTTTCCTCAGTCCTCAGTGGTTCCGTATGCTGGGCTATGGACCTCAGGAGATTGCTACGCCAACCCTCAAAACCTGGTCCGAGGCTGTTCACCCCGAGGACAAGAGTCGCGTCATGGCAACGTTGAGTAATCACCTGCAAGGCAACACCTCGCGCTATTCAGCCAAATACCGGCTGCAGTCCCGTGATGGCGAATATATCTGGGTGCGTGACCGGGGCATGGTTGCGGCCCGCAATAACGCCGGGGAGCCGGTCCGTATGATCGGGCTGGTGCTGGATATCAGCGAAGCCGAGCAGCGTGCCGCTCAGCTGATGGAGCAGGCTCGCCGCGATTACCTGACACAATTGTATAACCGCCGCGCAGGTTATGAGCAGTTTGAAGCTCAGCTGGCACAGTGTCGGGAAAAACGATTGGAAATGCCGGTGGTGATGCTGGATATTGATCACTTCAAACAGGTGAATGATGCCAATGGTCACTTGGCGGGCGATCAGGTGATCTGCCAGCTGGCCGCTTTGATCAGCTCGCATTTACAAGGTGATGAGCAACTGTTTCGCTGGGGTGGAGAGGAGTTCCTCCTGCTGTTGCCGGGCATGAGTGCCGGGCAGGCCTGTGAGCATGTAGAGTCCATGCGTCTGAAGCTGCAGGAACAGGGCTGCAATATTGAAGGCAGCGGGCGTTTGTCGGTGACTTTCAGTGCCGGTATCAGTGCTTACCCCCAGGACGGTGAAAGTATACGTGAACTCGTACATGTGGCGGATGCAGCCTTATACCGTGCCAAGCATGCAGGCCGCAATTGCGTGATATTGGGGGAGACTCAGCTTTGCAGTGCGTGAAGGACTCCCGGTTCAGCCAGGTGAAACAGGCCGGCTAACATGATCGTGTGGCATCAGTGCTTGCCGATGCCACATTGCAGGATGCCAATGGACCTATGAAAACCTGTCGAAAACGTCTGATGTCAGTGCTGTTCTGTGTGCTGATATCACTGGCAACGGGGAATCTACAAGCCGCAGATGAACGGCTGGTGCGGGTGGGTGTGTATGAAAACCCACCCAAGATCCTGCTGGGCCCGGACGGACAGCCCTCCGGGATTTTCGGTGAACTGTTGCGCCAGATCGCGGATGCGGAAAACTGGCAACTGGAGGCTGTTCCCTGCGCCTGGAAGGCCTGTTTGCAACAGCTGCGTGAAGGTCAGATCGACCTGCTGCCGGATGTGGCGCGCACGCCCGAGCGCGAAAACTGGCTTGGCTTTCATGACACCCCTGCCCTGAACAGCTGGTCCCGAGCATACGCGCATATCGAAATCGCGTCGCCGTTGGATCTGGATGGCAAGCGCGTTGCGTTGCTGGCCGGCTCTGTACAGCTGAACTATCTGCGTAACCTGACTGAAGGCTTCGAGGTGAAGCCGATATTTGTTCAAGTCGACAGCTATCAGCAAGCCTTTGCTGCCGTTCAGCAGGGCGAGGCCGATGTGGCCTTCAGCAACCATTTCTTTGGTGACTACTTCGCGCCTGACTATGGGCTCGAGGGTACGGCGCTGATGTTCCAGCCCAGCCGCCTGTTTTTCGCCACTCCCCTGGCACAAAATACAGACCTGTTGAGTCGCATCGACCATTGGCTCGGCGTCTGGCGGGAAGACAAGCATTCCGTTTATCACGATATTCTCAGCCACTGGGGAGAGGCAGGGCAGGCGGCAGAATTGCCACGCTGGTTGCAAATGATGATGGCTGGCGCCGCTTTGCTGATCTCCATGCTGATCGCCTTTGTGTTTTTGTTACGGATTCAGGTACGCAGCCGAACCCGCACGCTGGCGACCCGCGAAGCACAGCTTGAAGGTGTGCTGGGTGGCGTCGAGGCCTGTATCTATAACAAGGATATTCAGCTGCGTTACACCTATGTAAACCCGTTTATCTGTAAAACCCTGGGCCAGCCTGAAGCGGAAGTACTGGGCAAAACCGATGCGGATTTCTTTTCTGCCGAGACAACTGAAAAAATACATGCGGCTGACCTTGAGGTACTGCAGACCGGCGAACGCAGTGTGCAGGAAGAAGAGCTGCAACTGCCGGGCTCTAATGAAAAACGTATTCTGCTGGCCGTCAGGGTGCCGCTTAAACTGGCCGACGGCCGTATCTGGGGGGTGTGTGGCGTGTCCACCGATATCACCGAGACCTATCGGCAGCAGGAACGTATCCATCAGCTGGCCTGGTATGACTCCGTTACCCATTTGCCCAACCGTCAGCGTCTGTTGCAGGAGTTGGCCGGTGCCAAGCAACAGGCCGAGGAGCGCAAGCAGGACGGCGCAGTCCTGTTTATCGACCTTGATCACTTCCGGGACCTGAATGATGCCCAGGGTTACGCTGCCGGGGATGAGCTCCTGCGCCAGGTAGCGGCGCGATTGACGGACCGTGTCAACGAACGCTTTACGCTGGCGCGGCTGGGGGGCGACGAGTTTGTGCTCCTGGCCGAAGGCCTTGATGCGACCCGCGAACAGGCGATGAATGAGCTGCAGCAGCTGGCCCAGGTGATTATTCAGGCACTGGCAGAGCCTTTTATTCTCAAGGCGCAGCGTCATCGATGTGGCGGGAGTATCGGTATCAGCCTCTTTTCTGACTTGCATGAAGATGCCGAAGGCCTGCTGCGCTGTGCCGAGCTGGCTATGAATGATGCCAAAAGTGCCGGCAGTAATTGCTTCCGCTTTTTTGATCCCTCCATGCAGGCGCAGGCGCAACTCCGTGCTGAGCTTGAGGCCGGCATTCGGGTCGGTATGGAGCAGGACGAGTTTGAACTCTGGTACCAGCCCCAGTACAACCGCCAGCAGCAACTGTTGGGGCTGGAAGCATTGGTGCGCTGGCGCCATCCGGAAAAAGGCCTTATTTCGCCTGCAGACTTTATTCCGGTTGCCGAGGCAACGGGTTTAATTGTGCCCTTGGGAGATCAACTGTTGGAACAGGCTTGCCAGCAGCTAATCCGCTGGCAACAGCATCCGCAATTGGCCGGTGTGCGTGTGGCGGTCAATATCAGTGCCCGGCAGATTCATACGGCAGACTTTGCCGACCGCGTTTGTGCCGTGCTGGACCGAACAGGCGCCAGTGCCAATTTGCTGGAGCTGGAAGTGACCGAAAGCATGCTGGTCAAGGATGTGGAGCAGACAATCGACAAGATGCGTCAGTTGCGCCTGAGGGGAGTACGCTTTTCGCTGGATGATTTCGGCACCGGCTATTCATCGCTGATCTTCCTCAAGCAGCTGCCGCTGGACAAGCTGAAAATTGACCAGGGCTTCGTGCGGGATCTGCTCTCTGACAGTAATGATGCCGCCATCGTCAAAACCGTGGTAGCACTGGGTCAAAGCATGGACCTAACGGTGCTGGCCGAGGGGGTGGAAACTTGCGAGCAATGCGATGCCCTGGCGGCCATGGGCTGTTATGAATATCAGGGCTATTACTTCAGCAAACCGCTGCCGCCCGCCGAGCTTGAAGCCCGGCTGGCGGAACAGGTCGTTGAAAATGGCACCCTCTGATCAGGCGGCTGCAGGAGCCGCCTGAACCAGGAAATTACGCTTCCGGGCCAGAACCTTGAACAGAGTCGGCACGAAGTAGAACGACAGCAGGGTGGTCATCAGAGTGCCACCGGCAATGGCCACCGCGAAAGGAGGCCAGAAGCCGCCACCGGCCAGAATCAGGGGCATGAAACCACCGATGGTCGTGATGGTGGTGGAGCTGATATGACGGGTACAGCTGGCCACAGCGCTCTGAATGGCGTTCTCGTCGCCCCGGCAGGCGGCACTGCTGGCCTTGAGCTCGGCCAGAATTACAATGGCTGCGTTGATCGCCAGCCCCATCAGACCCAGCAAAGCGATGATCACGGTGAAACCGAACGGGTAGCCAAACATCCAGACCGTAAGCAGGCCAAGGCCTGCCGCCTGAATCGCGGTGGCGAAGATCACCAGACTGATGCGAAAGGAGTTGAACGACAACACCACCACCGCGATCAGCAACACCACAATGATGCCCACGTTGGCCAGCAGGTTACCCACGGCACTGTCCCGCTTGGACGCTTCCCCGCCCACTTCCAGGCGATAGCCCGCCGGCAGCTGGAAACCTTCCGTTTCCAGAGCCCGGGTGTAGTCAGCCAGGACCTGCCCCGGCAACACACCAAAGGCCGGGTAGCCCTCAATCACGTTGACCCGTTCGCCATCCCGACGTGGAATGGCGCCATGCGCCGATTCCAGACGCACGTCTGCCAGGGCACCCAGCGGGATATTACCGGCGGTCGGCGTGCTCAGGTGCAGCTGTGCCAGTGCATCCGGCGCGCTGCGCCGCTCTGCATCCACGCGCACCTGCACCGGCAGGGTTTCGGTGCTTTGCAGGACTTCACCTGCTTTAATGCCCTGCAGTGCGCTGCGCAACTGTCCGGCAATGTCCTGCAAGGCCAGCCCGGCCAGGCGAGCACTGTCTTCATCAACACTCAAACGCACCTGGGGCGTACCCGGCTGCAGCGTCGAACGGGTGTGCATCACATCGGGGACGGCCGCGAGAATGCGGCGAGCTTCGTCGCCCAGTTCACGCAGCCGCTCCAGTGACGGGCCATAGATGCGCATTTCAACCGGCGCATTGAAGGGAGGGCCCTGATCGAGGCGGCGCACCAGTACCTGGGCATCCGGCAGACTGCGATCCATTTGCGCCTGAAGCTCAGGAATCAGGCGGTTGGCACTGGTGAAGTGGTCACTGGTCACCATTGCCTGGGCGTAATTGGGTTTGCCCTCATTGAGCGGCATCATGTTGTAGTAAAAGGGCGGGGCGCTGGTGCCCATGAACCAGGCAGTCTGCTGGATTTCGGGATGCTGACGCAGGATGGCATCGGCGTCCTGGCTCACGCGGCGCGTCTCGGCCAGGCTGGCCTGAGGCGGCAGGTGCAGCTCGATATGGAACATGTCACGGTCGGAAGGCGGGAAAAACTGCTCGGTCAGCTGTCCGGCACTCCAGAAGCCCGTAACCGGCAACGCCAGCGTCAGCAGCAGAGTGGCCCAGGGGTGTGTGAGCGCCCAGCGTTGCGTAGCGTTGAAGCCACGGCTCAGACGCGGCAGGTGTAAACCGGTGCGGTACCAATGATCATCACCGCGGGTGCCGGGTTTCAGGTAACGCCCTGCCAGTGCCGCGATCAGACTATGAGACAGCAGCCAGGACCCCAGCAGCGCAAAAATAACGCTGATGGCAATGCCGCCGACGAACTCGCCCGCCGGCCCCGGCATCAGCACGATTGGCATGAACGCCAGAATGGTGGTCAGAGTGGAGCCCAACAGTGGCAGCCAAAAGTGACGCACCGAGTTAAGCACGGCCTGTCGGGCGGATTCGCCCTGCTGGCGCCGGTGCTGAATGCTGTCCACCATGACGATGGCGTTGTCGATCATGATCCCCAGCGCCACCACCAGGCCGGTGACGGACATCTGGTGAATCGGCAAGCCATAGAAATTCATGCAGGCCAGGGTAAAGAGTGTGGTCAGGGGCAGGGCCAGGGCGGTGATCAGTGCGGCTCGCACCCCCAGTGTCACCAGCAGCACCAGCAGGATGAGCACAAACCCCTGGCCGATATTGAGGACCAGTTCGCTCAGGCGTACCTCGGTGTAGCCGCTTTGATCGAACAGAATGCGGGTTTCGATATTGGCGGGGACACTGGCGCTGAAACGCTCGATCTGTGCCCGTGCCTGCTCGGTCCATTGATCGACACGCAGGTGCGGCAGCATACGAATACCGACGACAATCCCCTGACGACCATCGATCCAGGCCTCTTCACGGGCCGGGTCATGCACACCCATCCGCACCTGGGCCAGGTCGCCCACACGGCTGATGTTACCCTGTTCATCGGTTTGCAGCGGGATGCGGCGAATACGTTCCAGACTGTCCAGCGCGCCGCTAAGCTCCACCTGCAGTTGGGTGCGGTTATTGCTCAGCTCACCGGCCGAAATACGGCCGTCCGCTGCACCGATGGTAGCCGCAATGGCGGGCAGGCTGAGGCCACGGGAGCCGGCCTGTTCCAGATCTACATCGACCTGGATCTCTTCTTCCTGCTCGCCATAGCGGTCCACATAGTCTGTACCGGGAAGGGCACGCATGCGGCTTTCAAATTCATCGGCGTAGCGGGTCAGGGTGGCCAGATCAGCCGGCCCCTCGCCGCGCCAGTTGAGCCCGACCAGCAGCGTGAAGGCGTAGCCACGCTTGTCTTCCAGATAGGGAATCGAGCTGCCGTTGGGCAGTTCCGGCGCCACATCATTCAACAGATCGCGGGCGCGGGACCAGACGCTCTGCACATCGGTAACCCTGTCCTGCAGTTCAATGCTGACGATGGAAATACCCAGCCGGGAGGTGGAGGAAATCTCCTTGATCTCGGCCAGTTCGCGCAGGCTGTTTTCGATCGGTTCCGACAGCTGTGCTTCAACACGTTCGGCACTGGCGCCGGGCAGTTGCGTCATGACTGTGGCCATACGGGCCAGTACACGAGGATCTTCCTGGCGGGGCAGACTGTGTAAGGCAGCGGTTCCGGCTACGATCAGCAAGGCGACCATCAGGGCCAGCAGGCGTCCGTTGAATAGAAGCTGTGCCATCATTGCTGTGCGCCTCCGGCGGCCACTTCCTGCAGTGCTTCAACCGCCTGGCCGGGCACAACGCGGTGCAGGCCCCTGTTCAGCAGTTGCTCTCCCTGGCCCAATGCACCGCTGATGTAGGCACTTTCTTCGGTACTGTGCAGAATGCGCACATCCCGTGCCTCGACCTGATTACTGTCACTGACGACGTAGACCTGCCAGAGGCCGCGCACGCTGTCGGTCAGGGCACTGATGGGCACCCAATAGCCGGATTCCGGGCGGTATTCGGGCAGTTGTAACCGCACCAGTGTGCCCTGGGGCAGGTTAAGGGGCTCTGTTGGCCGGAAACGGGCCTGAAGGGTACGGCTCATGGGAGCCAGCTCGGCCCCCACCTGAATCAGGTCAACGCTGAGGGTACGTTTGCCTGCTTCCAGGGTATAGGTCTGCCCGGTTTGCAAACGCGTGGCCTGCTCTGGTGGCAGTCCGATGGTGAATTCGGTGCCGGATTCACTGAGCAACTGCAATACTGGCTGCCCCGCAGATAGCACCATGCCTTCATCGGCCAGGCGCTGGCCGACACGGGCATCAAAGGGGGCGATCAGCACGGCTTTTTCCTGCTGCAGGCGGTTACGCGCCAGGTTACTGCTGATCACGGCCATGGCAGCCTTGAGAGCATCGACTTCCGCTTCCAGTTCATCCCGGTTCTGGGTGGAGGCATAGCCGCGCTGCTCCAGAGCGCCCAGTCGTTCCAGGCTGGTGCGTGCCAGTCGCAAGCGGGCCTGTGTTTCCTGCTGCTGCGCCTTGAGTCGCTGCATTTCGGTATCCAGCAACTGGGTGTCGAGCCAGGCCAGCTGCTGGCCAGCTTTGACGTAGTCACCGCTATCGACCGCGATTGTTTTCAGCTTGCCGCCGGTCTCGAATCCCAGTGCAGAATTCTGTGCCGCTTCGACACGGCCGGCGTAGGTATGAATCAATTCAAATCCGGGGCTGGGTTCCAGTGCCTGGGTGCTGACGGCCAGAGGTCGTGCGGTTGCAGCCGTTTCCTCTGCTTCCTGGCAGCCGCTCAACAGCAGCAAACTGCTGAGTAAAACAAAAAGGTTGATCGATGCGGGCATCTTCATGGTTGTATTCCGGCTATAATTGTAACTAGACCTGTGAGTCCAGTTTAGTTTTATAAAACTGGACTGTCTAGTTTGATATGTTTTTGTCGGGAGAAAGATGTGAGACCCAGCAGTGCAGCCAAACGGGAGCAAATTCTCGAAGCGGCTTCGACGCTTTTTGTACAGAACGGATTCACCGACACCAGCATGGAGATGGTGGCTCAGGAAGCGGGCGTGTCCAAGCAGACCGTATACAGCCACTTTGGCAACAAGGATGAGCTGTTTATGGCAGCTATCCAGTGTAAGTGTCAGCGCTATGAGCTGGCGGACCTTTGTGCCGCAACCGAGGGCAGCCTGCGTGATCGCCTGCTTGTGATCGGACGGGGATTTATCCGTCTGCTGTTGTCTGAAGAGGCACGACAGGTACACAAAACCTGCATCGCCCAGGTGGATACACAGCCGCAGGCGGCGGTGCTGTTTTTTGAGGCCGGACCACGGGTGGTGATGGCCGCATTGACGGAGATGCTGGAGCGAGAGTGTCGGGCCGGCCAGATTCACGCCGACAACCCGCGCCATGCCGCGATTCAATTGCTGATGATGTGGCAGGGCGAAGCCAAGATGCGTTCAGAACTGGGCATTGAACCCCAGTTGAGCGATGACGAAATCGATACTTATATTGTCAGCTGCGTGGATCTGTTCCTGCGCGGCTATGCCCCCTGATATCGTCCACCGAACCACCTCCGCATTCATTACCTATACTGCAGGTAATAGCGGAGGTGTCCAATGTCTATCCTGCGGCACGTGCTGGTGTGTCTGCTGTGCTGGAGTTCCCTGTCGGCTTTGCCCCTGGTGCAGGCGGCTGCAGCCGATGCCCCTGAGCATGCGGTCTGGGTATTGCGTCTTGAGGGAGTAGTAGGCCCGGCCAGTGCCGATTATCTGGTAAGGGGGCTGGAGCAGGCCGCTCAGTCGGGTGCCCGGGCGGTGGTGATCGAAATAGATACGCCGGGTGGGCTGGATCTGTCCATGCGGCAGATGATCAGTGCCATTCTGGCTGCACCCATGCCGGTAATCGGCTACGTTACCCCCGGTGGAGCCCGAGCGGCCAGCGCCGGTACCTACCTGCTGTACAGCTGCCATGTTGCCGCCATGTCGCCTGCCACCAACCTGGGAGCTGCGACACCTGTCAGTCTTGGCGCCACGCCTGGCCCTCAACCAGCCTCTGAACCCGGTTCCGAGTCTGACGAGCCCCCAGCGGGCAATGCCATGCAGCGCAAGATCATCAACGACGCCGTGGCCTATATTCGTGGCCTGGCCGAGTTGCGTGGGCGCAATGCCGACTGGGCCGAGCAGGCGGTGCGTGAGGGCCGCAGCCTGAGTGCTTCGGCAGCACTGGAATTGAATGTGATCGACCTGATTGCACCGGATAGAATGGCGTTGCTCACCCGCTTGCACGGCCGCGAGGTTAGTCTGGCCGGCCAGACGCTCAAACTGAATCTGGCGGATGTTCCTCAATATGAATACCTGCCGGACTGGCGCAATGAGTTCCTGGCCATTATCACCAACCCCAATGTGGCCTACCTGCTGATGCTCATTGGCATCTATGGTCTGATCTTCGAATTCTCCAATCCGGGCTTCGGGGTACCGGGTGTGCTGGGGGTGATCAGTCTGCTGGTGGCGCTCTATGCCTTCCAGGTACTGCCGATCAGCTATGCCGGCCTGGGACTGATGCTGTTGGGGGTAGGGCTGATTCTGGCCGAGGCCTATGCTCCCAGCTTCGGCATTCTCGGCATTGGAGGCTCTATCGCCTTTGTGGTGGGCTCGATCATGCTGATGGATACCGAGCTGCCTGCCTACCGTATTGCCTGGCCGATGATTCTGGCCTTCGGGCTGGGCTCAATGGCCGCGGCCTTTGCCGTGGTGATGATGGCGCTGCGCGCACGTCGTCAGCCGCAATCCATTGGTGTGGATGCGGCGCGAGGGCAGCAGCTGAGCGTTGAGGTCTGTCGTGATGATCAGGCGTTGGTGCGTTTTGAAAGTGAGCTTTGGCCGGTTCGGTCAGAGCAGTCTTTGCAACCGGGCGACCGGGTGCGAGTGGTTGGCAGTGCCGGCCTGCATCTGATCGTGGAAAAGCTGGAGACCTGATATGTTCGGTTTTCCCTATTTCATCACCACATTGGTGGTGCTGGCGATTCTGCTGCTGCTCTCCATGTTCCGCATTCTGCGCGAATACGAGCGCGGCGTTATTTTCCTGCTGGGGCGTTTCTACCGTGTCAAAGGCCCTGGTCTGATCATTGTTGTTCCCATCATCCAGCAGATGGTGCGTGTGGATCTGCGTACACTGGTGATGGATGTACCCACTCAGGATGTTATCTCGCGCGATAACGTGTCGGTGCGCGTCAATGCGGTGATCTATTTCCGGGTGGTCGACCCGGAACGGGCCGTCATTCATGTGGAAAACTATCTTGAGGCGACCAGCCAGCTGTCCCAAACCACGTTGCGTTCGGTATTGGGCCAGCACGAGCTGGATGAAATGCTGTCGGAACGCGACCAGCTGAACTCGGATATCCAGAAGATCCTCGATAAACAGACGGATGCCTGGGGGATTAAAGTTGCGAACGTGGAGATCAAACATGTGGACCTGGATGAGAGCATGGTACGCGCCATCGCCCGTCAGGCGGAAGCCGAGCGCTCACGGCGCGCCAAGGTGATTCATGCTCTGGGCGAGCAGGAAGCTTCGGAAAAACTGCTGCATGCAGCGCAAACCCTGTCGCAGCAACCCCAGGCGATCCAGCTCCGTTACATGCAGACACTGACCGAAATTGCTGGCCAGAACAGTCATACCATTGTGTTCCCGCTGCCGGTGGACATGTTTGGTCATCTCGGTGATATCCTGAAGAAACCCGATATCAAAGAGCCGGAGCAGAAGGCGGGTTCATGAAAAAGGTGGCTGTTTGCCGTATATTGGATTGACCTAATATTCTTGTAATGTCGCCAAAGCAGCTCATAATCATCCAGTAAATGAGCGTACAGGGCTAGAACAGGGGAATTCAGTGTGGACGAATCTCGGCAACAGGAAGTGGACCTCAGTCTGCATGAACTGGACCATATTCTCGGTCTGCAACAGCGTATCTGTGGGCTGGTAGCGTCGGCAACGCCTTATCTTGAGGTGATTGATGAAACCTGCCGTATGGCCGAGCGTCTGTTGCCGGGTTCGGTAGCGTCATGCATGCACCTGGACCCTGATTCCGGGTTGATGAGTGTGATATCAGCCCCCAGTGTGCCCGAAGCCGGTATCGAACGCCTCAGCCAGCTGCGCCCCGGCCCCGAGGGCGGCTCCTGCGGTAATGCCGTGTTTCATAACGAACCCGCCTATGTGCAAAATACCTTTGAAGACCCGCGCTGGAAAGGTTTGCGCAGGCTCGCTGTGGACTTCAATCTCTGTGCCTGCTGGTCAGTGCCGGTGCGTGATGATCTGGGCAACCCGATTGGCTCTTTTGCCCTGTCATCTTTTGAACACCGTATGCCCTCGGTGTTCCACCAGCGTTTGCTGGAGGTGGGGGCTGCACTGGTTGCCATAGTGCTGGTGCGCCATGCTCAGCATCAAAGGCTGGAAAGTGAGAAGGACGCATTGATCGAACAGCTGGGCCGTGATGCTTTGACCGATCTGCCCAATTCGCAAAGCCTGATTCGCACCCTGCGAGATGTGCCGACCTCGTCGGCGCTGATCCTGCTCAACCTGAATAACCTGGGCTTGATCAATACTCGCTACGGGTTGGAAACCGGCGACCGCCTGTTGCAGGCCTTTGCCTCCACCCTGTCCGGTATCACCGGCAGTGGTTGCCTGTTCCGCGGCAGTGCTGATCAGTTTGCCCTCTACTACGATCACCTGGATGACCCCGAAGCCGAGTTGCAACGCCTGCGTCAGCACTTTTTTGGTGAGCCGGTGTGCCTGCAGGAGATGAAGTTCTACCTCACCTTCAATGCCGGTGTGGCCACGGGGGGCGAGGATCTGCTGCGCCGCGCCATGGTTGCGCTGAAGCAGGCACGTGAGCGCGGCAAAAATGCCACCAGTCAGTATCAACCGGATACGGACCAGCCGGCCCTGCAGCAGCAGGTGGATTACATCGGCTGGAGTGTGCGTCTGCATGAAGCCCTGCGCACGGGGGGGATACGCGCCTGGTATCAGGGTATTCGGGACAACAGCAGCGGCGAGATCCGTAAATGGGAAGCGCTGGTACGGCTGGAACATGGCGGTGAGGTGTTTGGTCCAGGCCAGTTCCTGCCGGTGGCTGAACTCATTGGTCTGATGCCGGCGATAACCCGTGTCGTCATTGAGCAGGTGGCGGAGCGTTTGGCGGTACAGGCAGGCTCCATCTCGGTGAACATCACCGAAACCGATCTGGAGCTGGGCTACCTGCCGGACTTTCTGGAGCGTACCCTGGAGACGCATGGTGTGTCGCCCGAGCGTCTGATTCTGGAAATCCATGAAGGTATCAGCAGTGGCAGCAAACAAACCTATATTGAACAGCTGCAGCAGCTTAAACAGCGCGGCTATCAGTTGGCCATTGATGACTTTGGCACCGAGTACTCCAACTTCGAGCGCATCCTCGAGCTGGAGATCGATATGATCAAGGTAGATGCGAAGTACATCCGCAACATCCATCAGGATGCCACCAGCTATGAAATCGTGCGTGCCATGGTGTTCTTTGCCCAAAATGCCGGTATCCGCACGGCTGCAGAATTTGTCCATTGCGCCGAGGTACAGGCGGTGGTGGAAGCACTGGGTATCGATGAATCCCAGGGTTTCCTGTTCAGCGAACCCGCGCCCCAGCCTCAGGCATAACTCTTGAGAACGGCTTACTGGTCGTCGTAGTGGATGATCGAAAGCAGCTGTATGGGCACTTCCAGCAAAACCTCGGGGCCGTGCGGAATCTCGGCGTCGAAGGAGAGGGCATCCCCCGGTCCCATATCGTATAGATGGTTGCCGTGACGGTAGCGAATCTTCCCCTGTAATAGATAGATGAACTCCTGCCCTGGATGCGAAAAGGTGGGGAACACCTCGCTGGCATCATCCATGGTGATCAGGAAAGGCTCGTAGCTTTTCTTCTTGCCGCGGTGGTAACTGAGCAACTGGTAGGTGTGGCCTTTCTCGGTACCGCGCCGGACCACTTCCATCCCTTCACCGGCTTTAGTCAGCTGAGCTGTGCCTTCGGGGCGATCATAATCGGTGAAAAGCTGTGAAATAGGCAGGCCAATGGCATCGCAAAGGCGGCTCAGTGTATCCAGGCTGGTGGACACCTGGGCGTTCTCGATCTTGCTCACCATGCCCTGGCTGAGGCCGGCGATCCGCGCCACATCAATTATCTTCAAACCCTGCTCGGTGCGTTTGCTTTTCACCCGCATGGCGATGTACGACTCCAGGCGCAATCTTGGGCTGTCTTCTTCTTTTTCTTTCATACTCGCATGCTCCTTTTTTGTGCGGTCTGAACAGCTTTGGTGCGTTTTTGCAGGGCAAAAACGGCACCGGACCGGCACAATCCTGTTTGCGGGCAAATATTCCTATCAGGAAATATAGTTTCACAGTCCTTGATTTTACGGCCCTTTCACCCGAATCGAATCTTTTTTTTAACGCAAAGTGCAAAGTTGGCAAAGTGATTGCTTTTACCTTGGTGAAATAAATTTTCCCATCGAGAAATATGGACCAAGGTCATGGCTATCGAAACGCAAAACGCACGTAAATACCGCTTAACCGTCTCTTGCCCCGACAAGGTGGGTATCGTGGCCGCCGTTACCCAGTTCTTCGCCTCTCATAATGGCTGGATCAGCGAAGCGCACCAGTTTGCCGATACCGAAAACTGCCAATTCTTCATGCGCTATGAAGTCTTGGCGGACTCTCTGCCTTTCTCACTTGATGAGTTGAAAGCGAAATTCGCGCCACTTGGCGATGAATTCGACATGAATTGGCAGATTACCGACTCCGCACAGCGCAAGCGCATTGTGCTGATGGTATCAAAAGAAGCCCACGCTTTGTCTGAT
Organism: Marinobacterium sp. NO-S09; assembly: GCF_059179545.1. Lineage (NCBI taxonomy): Bacteria > Pseudomonadati > Pseudomonadota > Gammaproteobacteria > Oceanospirillales > Oceanospirillaceae > Marinobacterium > Marinobacterium sp. NO-S09. The sequence continues at coordinate 644,920 of NZ_CP168954.1, forward strand.
CTGCTGTACCGCTGGCGCTCCGGCGAGATGAATATCGACATCCCCTGCGTCATCTCCAACCACGATGTGCTGCGTTCCTATGTTGAATGGCACGGTATTCCTTTCGTGCATGTGCCGGTGGACATGAGCAACAAGGAGCCGCACTTCCAGGCTGTGAAAGAGCAGATCGCTGCAGCCGAAGCGGATGCCATCGTGCTGGCCAAGTACATGCAGATCATCCCGGAAGAGCTGTGCGAGCTTTACCCAAGCCGCATCATCAACATCCATCACAGTTTCCTGCCGTCCTTCATCGGTGCCCGTCCCTATCACCAGGCGGCCGAGCGTGGCGTGAAGCAGATCGGTGCCACCTGTCACTACGTGACCTCCGAGCTGGATGCCGGTCCGATCATCGAACAGGATGTCCACCGCGTGACTCACCACAACACCACCGCCGACATGGTGCGTCTGGGTAAGGACGTAGAGAAGGCCGTGCTGTCCCGTGGCTTGCGTTACCACATCGAAGACCGTGTCCTGGTACGCGGCAACAAAACCGTTGTTTTTGCCTAGGAGAATCCCATGCCCTGGCGCCTGCTCAAATACGGCCTCAAGTCGTCACACAACGAGCCCCGGTTCTTTCCTGAAGCCAAACCGCTCAAATCTCACTACGACGTAGTGATCATTGGCGGCGGCGGGCACGGCATGGCCTGTGCCTACTACCTGGCGAAGGAACACGGCATCACCAATGTTGCGGTGCTGGAACAGGGGTATATCGGGGGTGGTAACACTGGTCGTAATACCACCATCGTGCGCTCCAACTATCTGACACCGGAAGGGGTCAAGTTCTACGACACCAGTCTCAACCTGTTTGAAGATCTGGCCGATGACTTCGACCTCAACATCTTCTACTCAACCCGTGGCCACTTCACCCTGGCCCACACCGACAGTGCCATGCGCACCATGCGCTGGCGTGCCGAGGTGAACAAGCACCACGGCATCGAATCGGAAGTGGTGGACCGGGACTTCATTGCCAAGGAAGTCCCCTATATGGACCTGGACTGTGCCGGTACCCATCCGGTGATGGGGGCGCTCTATCACGCACCCGGCGCAGTGGCGCGCCATGATGCCGTCGCCTGGGGCTACGCCCGTGGTGCCTACAATCGTGGTGTCGAGATTCACCAGAAAACCCGTGTTACCAGTATCCGTACCCAGGGTGACAAGGTGACCGGAGTGGAGACTGATCGCGGCTTTATAAGCTGTAGCAAGGTGGTCTCCATGGTGGCCGGTTCTACACCGCGCATCACCTCCATGCTGGGGCTGGAAACACCGATCGAGATCTTCCCGCTGCAGGCCTGCGTGTCCGAGCCGGTGAAGCCGTTCATGGACACCATCGTGGTCTCCGGCAGCCTGCATGTTTATGTCAGCCAGTCGTCCCGTGGCGAGATGGTGATGGGGGCCTCGGTGGATCCGTCGGTACTGCACTCCACCCGCTCCAGCTTCAACTTTGTTGAAGGCCTGACCGACCAGATGATCGACCTCTTCCCGTTCATGAGCCGCATGAAAGTGATGCGTCAGTGGGCCGGTATGAGCGATATCACCCCGGACTTTGCCCCGATCATGGGTAAAACGCCCATCGACGGCTTCTACCTGGATGCGGGCTGGGGCACCTGGGGTTTCAAGGCCACGCCGGTCAGCGGCAAGACCATGGCCTGGACCCTGGCCAACGACCGCAACCATGAACTGATTGAACCCTTCCGCCTGTCCCGCTTCACCGACTTTGATCTGGTCGGTGAGAAGGGCGCAGCGTCGGTCGGGCACTGAGGAGAGGGGACGATGAAAGTATTCGACTGTCCCGTGATTGGCCCCCGGCCGATCAGCGAATTTGATTACATCGGTGAAGTCCGTCGCCCGCCGATGGATGCCGACGAGCCCACCTGGGCCGCGTATGTGTTCAACCGCCAGGGTGCGCCGGGCCTGCTGCGCGAGTGGTGGTATCACCGCCCGACCGGGCGCTGGTACGTCATGGAACGCGACACCCTGAAGGATGAAGTGGTGCGGTTTATCGATCTGGAGGAGGTGCGTTATGACATCCCGGCTTGATCCCCAGCCGCTGGAGTGGCTCGACCGCTCCGAGACGCTGAGCTTCGAATTTGAAGGTCTGGCCTTCACCGGTTTCGCTGGTGACAGCATCAGCTCGGCCTTGTTGGCATCCAACCAGACTCTGTTGGGTCGCAGCTTCAAATACCACCGCCCCCGCGGCGCGGTGACACTGGCCAACCACGACGTGAACGCGCTGTTCCAGAGCAGTGAAGAGCCCAACATCCGCGGCGATGTCACACCGCTGGCGGCGGGCATGTCGCTGACCGCCTGTAACGTCAACGGCAGCCTGGAAAAGGACAAGGACCAGATTATCGGCAAACTGTCCCGCTTCCTGCCGGTGGGCTTCTACTACAAGTCGTTCCACAAGCCGAAAAAGCTGTTTCCGATGTGGGAGCGCGTGATTCGCGAAAAGGCGGGCCTGGGCACTATCGATACCCGCTGGGATGCGCGCCGCAAGGCCAAGACCTATGGTTTCTGCGATCTGTTGGTAGTGGGTGCCGGTGCCTCTGGCATGCAGGCGGCGCTGACAGCAGCGGAGCAGGGGCTGGACGTGGTGATCGCGGATGAGAACCCGCATATCGGCGGCAGCCTGGATTACCAGCTGGTGAACGATGACAGTGCTGCACCGATTCGCACAGCGTTGAAACAGAAAGTACAGAGCCACGCCAATATCCGTGTGCTGCCGGGCCACCTGGCCTGTGGTTGGTACACCGACCACTACGTGCCGCTGTTGGGGCCGGAAGGCATCGTCAAAATGCGTGCCCGTGCCGTGATCAGTGCCACCGGCGTGATGGAGCAGCCTGCTGTGTTCCGCAACAACGACCTGCCCGGCGTAATGATGGCCTCTGGCGCCCAGCGCCTGGTGGCACGCTATGCGGTTAAACCGGGTCAGCGAGCTGTCGTGCTGACAGCCAACAGCGAAGGTTATCGTGCTGCGCTGGATATGCTGGCTGCCGGTGTCGAAGTGGCTGCGGTCGTGGATATGGGCAAGGCTGACAGCCGCGGTCGCTGGGCCGACGAGTTGAAGAGCAAGAATGTCAGCGTGCTGGACGGCCACGCGGTGTACGAAGCCAAGGGCAAGGACAAATTGAAGCAAGTCGTCGTTGCGCCTTTTGATGGCTCGGCCTGCAACCTGAAGCTGGCGCGCGAGATTGATGCTGATCTGCTGCTGATGAGCGTGGGCTGGGCCCCGGCCGCGCAGCTGCTGTATCAGGCGGGCAGTCGTCTGGGTTACGACAGTACCCTGGAGCAGATTCTGCCTCAGGAACTGCCCAGCGGTATCTTCGCCTGCGGTCGTTTGAACGGTGCCTTTACGCTGGATCAGCGCCTGGCCGATGGAGAGCGTGCCGGTACTGAAGCGGCGGCGTTCCTCAAGGATCAACCGCTGCCGGCCGAGCAGACAGACAGCCGCGACACTGAAGCGCACTCCCACCCTTGGCCGATTGTGGATCATCCCAAGGGCAAGAACTTTGTCGATTATGACGAAGACCTGCAGCTGAAGGATCTGGTCAACGCGGCGAAGGAAGGCTTCGATAATATCGAGCTGATGAAGCGTTTCTCCACCGTCGGCATGGGCCCGAGTCAGGGCAAGCACGCCAACATGAACGGTATCCGTGTGTTGGCAGCGGTCACCGGTCGCACCATCGACCAGACCGGCTCGACCACCGCACGTCCGATGTTCCACCCGGTTCCGGTGCAGGCGCTGGCGGGGCGACGTTTCCGTGCGGAACGTCTCACGGCCATGCATCAGTGGCACCTGGATAACGGCGCCCAGATGATGGAAGCCGGTGCCTGGATGCGTCCTGAATACTATCTACCTAACTCAGAAGCTGGCGCTTCTGACGCCGCAGGCGCTGGCAACCCTTCAGTGCGCGAACAGGCGATCCTGCGTGAAGTGCAGGCGGTGCGAACCGGTCTGGGTCTGATCGACGTTTCGACGCTGGGCAAGATCGAGGTGATGGGGCCGGATGCCGGCAAGTTGCTGGATGGCGCCTACACCATGCGCATGTCCAACATTAAGCAGGACATGACCCGTTACGCCCTGATGGTGGACGAAAGCGGCGTCATCGTGGATGACGGCATCGCAGCCCGCGTGGCCGAAGACCGCTTCTACGTGTCGGCTACCACCAGCCATGCGGATGCGACCTTCCGCACTCTGTCCCGCCACATTGTGGAGTGGGGTCTGGATGTGCGTCTGGTCAATCGCACCGGCACCTTGGCCGCCATGAACCTGGCCGGTCCTCATGCCCGCAAGCTGCTGGCACCGCTGACCGACATCGACCTGAGCGAAGAGAACTTCCCTTACCTGGGCTTCAAGGAAGGCAACCTCTGCGGCGTGCCCGTGCGTCTGATTCGCGTCGGTTTTGTCGGCGAGCTGGGCTACGAGATCCACTTGCCGATCGAGTCCGCACAGCTGGTCTGGAACACCCTGATGAACAAGGGTGCCGAGTACGGTATCCGTCCGTTCGGTGTGGAGGCCCAGCGAGTGCTGCGTCTGGAAAAGGGCCACATCATTGTGGGTCAGGACACCGACGGCCTCACTAACCCGTTCGAAGCCAACATGCCCTGGGCGGTGCCGCTCAAGAGCAAGGCCTGGTTCACCGGCAAGCCATCGCTGGCGCTGCTGAAGGAGCGCTGCCTGCGCACCCTGCGCGGTTTCATGCTGCCCAAGGGCTACAGCGGTGAGCTGCCGAAGGAATGCCATCTGCTGATCGACAGCGGCGATATCGCCGGTCGCATCACCAGTATCGCCTATAGCCCCTCACTGGGTCGTTACATCGGTCTGGCCATGGTGGACCAGCCGTTGGCGGGCAGTGATCCCATGTATCAGGTGCGGGTCGATTCCGGTGCGCTGGTTCCGCTCGAACCCTGTGCAATTCCCTTCTATGACGCCGAAGGCGAGCGTCAAACCATCGACCTGACGGAGGTGGCCTGATGATTGCTTTGCAACTGAACGAAACGGAGCGGGCCAGCTATCTGCTGACCGGCCCCGAGAGCAGCGAAGCCCTGGCGAGTGCCGGTCTGCCGGTTCCCGAACAGATACTCAGTGCAGAGGAGCGCAGCGGTGCTCTGGTCGCACGCACAGGACGTGACGAATACATGGCGATGCTCAAGGCCGGTGTCACGGCCCCGCAGAGTGAATGGTGTTTCCGCCGTTACGACAGCGTGTTTGAGCTCAAGGGTGAAGGCTGGGTCGAGATGATGGCCCACCTCTGCCAGTACGACTTCCGCCAGCTTAAACCGGGTGACTGGTTGATGACTTCCGTCGCCGGGGTCAATTGCTGGCTGTATCACGAAATCGAGAGTGGCAGTTTGCTGATCGGTGCTGATCCGGGCTACCGCCACTACCTCAACGAAACGTTCAGCGCGGTCCTTGGTGACCTTAGCGCAACCCGAAATCCGACAGGAGGTGCATCATGATGCCCGCAGAGATCGAACGCATTGTCAGCCAGAACGATATCAAATACGTACTGGCCCAGTTTGTGGATATCCACGGCGTTGCCAAAACCAAATCGGTTCCGGCCAGCTGCCTGATGGATGTGGTGGAAAAGGGTGCGGGTTTTGCCGGCTTCGCTGTCTGGGGCATGGGCATGGAACCGCACGGCCCTGACTTCATGGCCCGTGGCGACCTGGATACCTTCAGTGTTGTGCCCTGGCAGCCGGGTTATGCACGCATTGCCTGCGATGGTTATGTGAATGATGCACCGCACCCCTACTGCAGCCGCGTCGTGCTGAAGCAGCAGCTGGCGCGCCTGGCCGAGAAAGGCTGGACTCTGAACACGGGTGTGGAGCCGGAGTTCTCCCTGTTCACCCGTGATGAAAAAGGCACTCTCAAACCGGTGGATGAGAGCGACGTACTGGACAAGCCCTGCTACGACTACAAGGGTCTGTCCCGCTCCCGCGAGTTCCTGGAGCGTTTGGTGGAATCCCTGCAGGCAGTGGACTTCGACGTCTATCAGATCGACCACGAAGACGCCAATGGCCAGTTCGAGATTAACTACACCTACAGCGATGCGCTGACCTCCGCTGACCGTTTCACCTTTGTGCGCATGGCGGCCGGCGAGATCGCCAACGACCTGGATATGGTCTGCTCCTTCATGCCCAAGCCGTCTTCGGACCGCACCGGTAACGGCATGCACTTCCACCTGTCGATCACCGACAAGGATGGCCAGAACCTGTTCCATGATGCCGATGACAAGAGCGGCATGGGCCTGTCCAAACTGGCCTACCACTTTACCGCCGGTCTGCTGGCACATGCCCCGGCACTCTGCGCCATCGCAGCCCCGACCGTGAACTCCTACAAGCGTCTGGTCGTGGGCGGCAACGCCTCGGGGGCGACCTGGGCACCGGCCTATGTCTGCTACGGCGACAACAACCGTTCCGCCATGGTCCGTATCCCCTACGGCCGTCTGGAATTCCGCCTGCCGGACTCCGGCTGCAACCCCTACCTGGTGACCGCAGCCCTGATCGCCGCCGGTATGGACGGTGTCGAGCGTGAGCTGGATCCGGGTGAGCCGATGAACGTGAACCTGTACAGCCTGAGCCTGGACGAGATCAAGGAGAAGGGTGTCAGCATCCTGCCGCAGAACCTGAATGAAGCCCTGGACGCGCTGGAAGCGGATACCGTTTTCACCGAAGCCCTGGGTAATGAAGTTGTGTCCGAGTTCCTCAAGGTGAAACGGGCCGAATGGGTGGAATACAGCCGCCATGTATCCGACTGGGAAGTCAGTCACTACGCCGAATTTTTCTGATCCGGTTTTGTTACGAGGAATTTGATTATGTGTGGAATTGTCGGGCTTTATCTGAAGAACCCTGAACTGGAAAGCCGGATCGGCGAACTGTTTAAACCGATGCTGATCGCCATGACCGAACGCGGTCCCGACAGCGCCGGTTTCGCCATCTACGGTGATGAAGTGGGCGATGGCTGGGTCAAGCTGACCCTGCGTCACCCGGATGCTGAATATGACTGGGAAACGCTGGCCACCCGTCTGAAAAACGAGCAGCAGATGGAACTGAGCTGGTTCCAGAATGCCAGCGTTGCCGTGTTCAAGGTGCGTGCCGAAGAAGCCGCCCTGCGTGAATGGCTGGCGGAAGAAGCGGCTGATGTACTGATTCTCAGCGTGGGCCAGTCCATCGAGATCCTGAAAGAAGTGGGTCTGCCGGAAAAGATTGCCGAAAACTTCAATCTGGAAGGCATGAAAGGCAGCCACATCATCGGTCATACCCGTATGGCGACCGAGTCTGCCGTCACCATGGAAGGCAGCCACCCGTTCTCCACCGGCATGGACCTCTGCCTGGTACACAACGGCTCCCTGTCCAACCACAACCGTCTGCGTGATGCCCTCAAGCGCGAAGGCATCAGCTTCGAGACTCAGAACGACTCCGAAGTTGCGGCGGGTTACCTGACCTGGCGTCTGCAGAAGGGCGACAGCCTGAAGGAAGCGCTGGAGCATGCGCTGGAAGATCTGGATGGCTTCTTCACCTTCACCATCGGCACCCGCGACGGTTTTGCCGTCATGCGTGACCCCATCGCCTGTAAGCCGGCGGTACTGGCCGAAACGGATGACTATGTCGCCATGGCGTCTGAATACCAGGCCCTGACCACCCTGCCGGGCATCGAGAATGCCAAGGTCTGGGAGCCGGAGCCGGCCACTTTCTATGTCTGGGAACGCAGCAGCAACTGAGCCTGAGTCGAGGAGAAACAACGATGAAAACGATTGATCTGGCTGAATCCAGCATCCGTGAACTGAACCAGGCGCTGCACGACCAGGCCACCGAATGTACCGAGCGTGAGTGGGAAGTGCTGAATCCCAAAGGGCAGCATAACATCGCCTGCGGTCTGGACCAGAACCTGGCGGTGGATATCCAGGGCCACGCCGGTTACTTCTGTGCCGGCATGAACAAGAAAGCCCATGTGGTGGTGCACGGTAACGTGGGCCAGGGTGTGGCTGAAAACATGATGTCCGGCACTGTTCGCGTCAAGGGCGACGCATCCCAGGCCGCTGGCGCCACCGCTCATGGCGGTCTGCTGGTGATCGAGGGTAACGCCGGTGCCCGTTGCGGCATCTCCATGAAAGGTGTGGATATCGTGGTCAAGGGCAGCATCGGTCACATGAGCTGCTTCATGGGCCAGTCCGGCTCGCTGGTTGTATGCGGTGACGCCGGGGAAGCACTGGGCGACTCCATGTACGAGGTGCACATCTACGTGAAGGGCGAGGTGAAATCCCTGGGCGCGGACTGCATCGAGAAAGAGATGCGCGCCGAGCATATCGAAGAGCTGACTGACCTGCTGAACCGCGCCGGTGTGGATGAAGATCCGGCCAGCTTCAAGCGCTACGGTTCAGCCCGTCAGCTGTACAACTTCAAAGTAGATAACGCATCCGCTTACTAACGGACCGACAGGCCGTCATGGCCGCCCAATATGTGTGTATAGGGGCGGCCTCTGAAACCGATTTTTGAGGACTTGATTATGAGCAACGATATCAACGTCAACCCGGGCCTGCGTGAGTCAGCCACCTTTGACCGTACCACCATGGCCGAAATCCGCCGCGCTGCCGATAGTGGTATCTACGACATCCGCGGCTTTGGTGCCAAGCGCAAGCTGCCGCATTTTGATGACCTGCTGTTCCTGGGTGCGTCCATGTCACGCTATCCGCTGGAAGGCTACCGCGAGAAGTGCAACACTCAGGTCACCCTGGGCACCCGCTTCGCCAAGAAGCCGATCGTGATTGAAACCCCGGTCACCATCGCCGGCATGAGCTTCGGTGCCCTGTCAGCCAACGCCAAGGAAGCCCTGGGCCGTGGCGCCTCCATGGTGGGCACCACAACCACTACTGGTGATGGTGGCATGACGCCGGAAGAGCGTGGCCAGTCTAGCAAGCTGGTGTATCAGTACCTGCCGTCTCGCTACGGCATGAACCCGGACGACCTGCGCAAGGCCGACGCCATCGAAGTGGTACTGGGTCAGGGCGCCAAGCCGGGCGGCGGCGGTATGCTGCTGGGCCAGAAAATCACCGACCGTGTTGCGCAGATGCGTACGCTGCCCAAGGGTATCGACCAGCGTTCAGCCTGCCGTCACCCGGACTGGACCGGCCCCGACGACCTGGCGATCAAGATTCAGGAACTGCGTGAAATCACCGATTGGCAGGTGCCGATCTACATCAAGGTGGGCGCGACCCGTACCTACTACGATGTGAAACTGGCGGTTAAAGCCGGCGCTGATGTCATCGTCGTTGACGGCATGCAGGGCGGTACTGCGGCAACCCAGGACGTGTTCATCGAGCACGTAGGTATCCCGACGCTGGCGGCGATTCCACAGGCCGTACAGGCACTGCAGGAAATGGGCATGCACCGCAAGGTTCAGCTCATCGTCTCCGGTGGTATCCGCAACGGCGCTGATGTGGCCAAGTGCATGGCACTGGGTGCCGATGCGGTCGCAATCGGTACTGCAGCGCTGGTGGCACTGGGCTGTAACGACCCGAAATGGAGTGAAGACTACGAGAAGATCGGCTCGGCTGCAGGCTTCTACGATGACTATCAGGAAGGTAAGGACCCGGCTGGTATCTCCACTCAGGACCCTGAACTGTCCAAGCGTCTGGACCCGGAAGATGGCGGACGCCGTCTGGCCAACTACCTGCGCGTACTGACGCTGGAAGCCCAGACGCTGGCCCGTGCCTGCGGCAAGAACGACCTGCGTAATCTGGAGCCGGAAGATCTGGTAGCCCTGACCGTTGAATCCGCTGCCATGGCGCGTGTTCCTCTGGCGGGTACTACCTGGGTGCCGGGTCAGAGCTTCTAACGGAGCATGCCACTGAAACCCTTCTAATCTGAGGCGGGGGCAACCCCGCCAGCAAGCAAACAAGGAGACACGCGTGAATCAGGCGCTGACGGTAAGTGACAAACGGATTGATGGTAAAGCCGTGGCAGCAGAGCTGCGTAAATCCATAGCGGCACAGGTGGCTGAACGGGTTTCAGCCGGTAAATCACGTCCAGGGCTGGCTGTAGTACTGGTGGGCGAGGATGCAGCGTCCCAGGTCTACGTGCGCAGCAAGGTTAAGGCCTGCGAAGAAGCCGGCATTATTTCCCGCAACCACAGCCTGCCGGTCGAAACGACCCAGGAAGAACTGCTGGCACTGATCGATACCCTCAATGCTGACCCGATCATCAACGGCATTCTGGTGCAGCTGCCGCTGCCGCCGCAGATCGATGTTCAGGCGGTGATTGAGCGTATCGATCCGAGCAAGGATGTGGATGGTTTCCACCCCTACAACCTCGGCCGCCTGGCGGGCAAGGCCCCGACCCTGCGTCCCTGCACGCCCTACGGGTGCATGCGTCTGCTCGACGCCTACGGCATCGATCCCATGGGTAAAAAGGCTGTAGTGGTGGGTGCATCCAACATCGTCGGCCGTCCGGTCGCGCTGGAGCTGCTGATGGCCCGTGCCACTGTCACGGTATGCCACTCCAAAACCGCTGATCTGCCGGCGGAACTGGCGCAGGCGGATATTGTGATCGCGGCGGTGGGCATTCCCGAGTTCATCAAGGGCGAATGGCTCAAGCCGGGCGCCGTGGTGATCGATGTGGGCATCAACCGACTGGATGATGGCCGTCTGGTGGGCGATGTGGAGTTTGAGCCGGCGTACGAAAAGGCTTCAGCCATTACGCCCGTGCCGGGCGGTGTTGGGCCGATGACGATTGCCTGCCTGCTGCAGAATACGCTGGAGGCCTGCGAAGCTGCGGAAAAGGCTTAATCACCAAGTTCCCCCCTTTACGTTGTGTTAATTTGCCGCAGGCTCTTGATTGGGTCTGCGGTTTTTTTTGCGTTTGCAGAGGCTAGCTAGTAGTACCTAAGCGAAGGGAGCGAGGAATCACAGTAGATTAGGCGTCAACTATAACAACCCTTCTTGGCCTCCGACGCTTGTCAGAGTGGTACAAGAGACAATACATGATGCACGAAAACCGGGATGCAAACCCCTTCCAACATGAAACGCTTGCCCTGATCGAGCGGCTGGTCCCCCTCAGTGGCTCAGCATTCTTTCTGGTGAACCCGGATATGCAGCATAGCGGGGCATTGCTCTATAACCTGGCCCCGGATGCCGAGCGCGAGTATCGCACCGAGTTTGGTGCGCTGGACCCCCTCAACCCCGAGCGCTTTGCCGACAGCGATGAAACCGTGGTGACGCTGGACTCGAGGATTGCGCCGCACTTCCTGCGCCAGACGCTGTATTACATGAACTTCATGGTGCCCCATAATCATCGTTATGTGGCCGATATGTTCTTTCGCCGTGATGGGCGCATTATTGCCGGCCTGACCATTCTGCGGGAGGAGTCCATGGGGAACTTTCGCGCGGATGAACTGGCGTTGCTGCGCAAGGTGCAGCCCTTTATAGAGTTCTCGTTGAATCAAACCTACCTGCCGCAGCGAGACCGTGAACGTGAGGGGATCGGCAGTAAATATGATCTGACCGAGCGTGAGCTGGATGTGCTGGAGTGTGTGCTGCGCGGTAATACCAACAAGGATATTGCCAGTCAGCTTTCGCTGGGTCTGGCCACGGTCAAAACCCACCTGCACCATATTTTCAGGAAAACCGATGTGAGAGTTCGCAGCGAGCTGGTCGCCAAGGTGATGGCGGACCTCAACCGCTGAACTCAACCCTTTGATGGATGCCGCCTGCGGCCCTCAGCCCGAATACTGATGCCTGATTTAAGTCGTCCGTTTTGAGCTGAGGAGGTATCGAACACCATGGCTGACCATCAGGATCTTCTGGCCCGGCGCTACCGCGTTATGGGTCATCATTCCCCACTGTTTTATGACAAGCCGTTGCAGCTGGTGCGCGGTGAAGGTGTCTGGCTTTGGGACGCCGAAGGCAAACGTTATCTGGATGTGTATAACAATGTGCCGCACGTGGGGCACTGTAACCCCCGTGTGGTCGAAGCGCTGAGCCGCCAAGCCTCTACACTCAACATCCACACCCGCTATCTGCACAACAACATCGTCGATTATCTGGAGCGCCTGACCGGCACCTTCAATCCGGGGCTGGAGATGGCGATGCTGACCTGCACCGGCAGCGAGGCCAACGAGCTGGCGCTGCGCATGGCCCGTTTCTGCACCGGTGGCCAGGGCATTATCGTCACCGACTTTGCCTATCACGGTAACACCGAAGCGGTGGCGGAGATCGGTACCGGTTTTATGCCGGAAGCACGTACCAGCAAACGTGTTAAATCCTTCCCGATCCCCGACTCTTATCGCCCGCTGGATGGGTTGGCTGGTGAGGCTTTGGCTGATGCCTATGCCGATAAGGTGCAGCAGGCAATTGATGAGTTTCATGCCGAAGGGATAAAGGTCGCCGGTATTCTGGTGTGCCCGGATTTTGCCAATGAAGGCCTGCTCAATGTGCCGACCGGTTTTCTGGAAAAGGCAGTGGCAAAAGTGCGTCAGGTGGGTGGCGTGTTCATTGCGGATGAGGTGCAGGCGGGCTTTGGCCGCAGTGGCAAGCACTTCTGGGCGCATCAGTGGTACGACGTCACCCCCGATATCGTGACGATGGGCAAGCCCATGGGCAACGGCCATCCGCTGGCCGGTGTGGTGGCGCGGCCTGACATGATCGAAGCCTTCAGCAAGGAGGCGATGTACTTCAACACCTTCGGTGGTACCCCGGTGTCCTGTGCCGTGGGCATGGCGGTACTGGATGCACTGGAAGAAGACAACCTTATGCAGAACGCGGTGACGACTGGAGCCTATGTCACCGAAGGGCTGCGCAAGTTGCAGCAAAAGCATGAATTGATCGGCGATGTGCGTGACCTGGGCATGTTCTTTGGTGTGGAACTGGTAACGGACCGCAACACCAGAGCACCTGCCAAAGTCATGGCGCGCAGGGTGATCAACCTGATGCGCGATCAGGGCGTGCTGATTAGCACCATCGGTGTGCATGACGCCATCCTCAAGCTGCGCCCGCCCATGCCGTTTCAGGCCGAGCATGCCGATATCCTGCTGCATACGCTGGACACTGTGCTGACTCAGGTTGCTGCTGAGGAGGTGGTTTGATGTCTTTTGATTCTTTGACCCCGGAACAGCAAATTGCACATCTGGAGGAACTGGCGAAAAAGTCCCTGCGACACTGGGATCTGCAGGGCAGTGATCTGGCGCTGGTGAAGTACCGCGAGAACGCGGTATACAAGGTGACGGCTCCAGACGGGGTGCGTTACGCCCTGCGTATCCATCGTCATGACTATCACTCCGATGCCTCCCTGCGCTCCGAGCTGGTGTGGATGTCGGCGCTGAACGAGAGTGGCATTGCTGTACCTCAGGTGCTGCCGGCTACTGATGGTCGTCTGCTGGTCTCTGAAGCCACCACTGCCATGGTTGAGCCGCGCAAGATCGATCTCTTTGCCTGGATCGATGGTGAGCCTCTTGGCACTGACAGCGAAGGGCTTGGGGACAATGCGGACCGCGTCACCGAACTCTATACCGACCTGGGACGCTCAGCAGCTGAGTTGCATAACCAGTCCAGCCAATGGGAAGTGCCTGAAGGTTTTGAACGCCACGCCTGGGACCATGATGGGCTGGTGGGTGAACAGCCCTTCTGGGGTCGCTTCTGGGAGCTGGAGCTGCTGGATGAATCTCAGCGAACGCTGATGGAGCGGATACGTGATCGCATCAGCAATGAACTGTCCCGCTGTGACCGCTCCCCCCAGCGCTACAGCCTGATTCATGCCGACTTTGTGCCGGAAAACCTGATGCTGGAGCAAGGCGGATTGCGCCTGATCGACTTCGACGATGCAGGCTTTGGCTGGCACCTGTTTGAGCTGGCCACAGCGCTCTACTTCATTCAGGAAGAGCCCTACTATCCTGCGGCCCGGCAGGCGTTGATCGACGGCTACCGTCAGCAGCGCGCGTTGTCTGATGACGATCTGGACCGTCTGGAGCTGTTTCTGGCGGCGCGTGGCTGCACCTATCTGGGTTGGATTCGCAGCCGTCAGGAAACCGATACCGCCCGTGAATTGGCGCCGGACTTGATTCGTCGTGCCTGCAGGCAGGCTGAGCGCTACCTGGAGTCCTATTACGAATGACCGGTAAGCGGGCATAAAAAAGGCTCCGCCCCTTGTTAAAGGGGGGAGCCAAGAGCAACATCTCTATAGCAGAGAAGTTAGGGGTGAGGGGTTACTTGGGCGCGTTGATGACCTGCAGCTGGGTATATTCCAGCAGTCCTTCCAGACCGAATTCCACGCCAACGCCAGACAATTTGCAGCCACCAAAAGGAATATGGGGCAGCACTTCTGCATGGTTGTTGACCCAGGCAGTGCCGCATTCCAGCTGGCGAGCAATCTGTCCCGCCTGCTCGGTGTCTGAGCCCCAGACCGAGCCGCCCAGGCCCACGCTGCAGTCGTTGGCCAGTGCGATGGCCTGTTCCACATCCTGATAGGCAATCACCGGCAGTGCCGGGCCGAACTGCTCTTCGTCGACTAGACGGATACCGTTGCACACATCAGCCACAATGGTGGGTGGGTAAAAATAGCCTTTGTCCGCTGACGGGCTGCCGCCACAGAGGATACGTGCACCCTGGCTGCGGGCATCGTCCACTAACTCGATCACCTGACGGTACTGGTTGGCGTTTTGAACGGGGCCAAAGGTGGTGGTGTCATCAAGGCCGTTGCCTACAACCTGCTGCTCGGCAAGCGTGGCCAACTTTTCGCACACTGCCTCGTATTGGCTTTCGTGTACATAGAGTCGCTTCAGTGCCGCACAGGTCTGTCCCATGTTGATGAAGGCGCTGTTGAACAGCCCTTCAGCGATGGCATCAACGTCGGAGCCGGGCAGCACGATGGCCGCGTCGTTGCCACCGAGTTCCAGTGTGAGACGTTTCAGTGTAGTGGCCGAGTTGGCCAGGATACGCTGACCGGTTGGCGTCGAGCCCGTAAAAATGACCTTGTTGATATCGGCATGACCGCTGATCGCACTGCCGATCTCGGCTTCGCCGAGCACGCTGTTCACAACACCTGCAGGCAGCACTTCATTCATGATCTCTACAAGACGCAGGGTGTTCAGCGGCGTCATGCCCGAGGGTTTGCAGATCACGGTATTGCCGGTCCGCAGGGCTGGCATGATATGCCAGATAGCGATCATCAGAGGCCAGTTCCAGGGCGTGATGGAGGCCACGACGCCCAGCGGTTTACGGTGACCAATGACACGCTTGCTGTCGCTGTCTTCAAATACCTGTTCCGGAATCTCCAGATCGGCGTTATAGCGCGTCCAGCCTGCCGCCGCACCTACTTCCATCTGCGCAAGTGCCAGGGGTTTGCCCTGTTCCTGCACGATGATACGGGCCAGTTCGTCGGCGTTGGCTTCGAGGCGGTCAGCAATTTGATGCAGCAACCGGCTGCGCTCGGCGTCAGGGGTGTCACGCCATGCCGGGTAGGCGGCACGGGCGGCCGCGACGGCCTGATTCAGCTGGTCAACGCTGGCCATATTGCATTGGCAGATGGCGTCTTCGGTGGCCGGGTTGATCACCGAAAATGCCTCGCCACCTCCCTTCACCGGGATGCCATTAATAAGCATGGAGTTTGTCATTGTCATGGGATGCATAGCTCTGAAGTAAGACAGGAGCCCGGTGGGCTCCTGTTACAACCTTGGGAAAATGAGGCGCTTAGCAGATAGGTTTTCGACAGCCTGTTAGAAAGGTACGATCGCGATGACCTGGCCATACACGTTGGTGTCGTCGCCACCGATCTGAGTGCCGTTGCTGCTATCTGGAGTATAGAAGCCAACCAGCGGGCTGATGATCAGGTTCGGAGTGACCACCCACTCCGCGTACAGGTCGATTTCCTGACCGTCCATGGCGCCGCCTGCGGTGTCGCTGAAGTCAAAGAACAGCGCGCCCAGGCTCAGCATTTCAGTCGGAGATGCCTTGATGCCAACGTGGTGCACATCAGTACCTGAGTTGAA
Organism: Marinobacterium sp. NO-S09; assembly: GCF_059179545.1. Lineage (NCBI taxonomy): Bacteria > Pseudomonadati > Pseudomonadota > Gammaproteobacteria > Oceanospirillales > Oceanospirillaceae > Marinobacterium > Marinobacterium sp. NO-S09. The sequence goes on from NZ_CP168954.1 coordinate 660,935, forward strand.
CGGGCCGGCATAGTTGGCCGCCACTTCACCCTGGAACCAGGTGCCGTAGCCACGGTTGAAACCGAAGAACAGCGGGTCGAAGCCTTCGTCGAAGGAGGCGTAACGGTAGTTAACACTCGGTGACCAGGGCACGTCAGCGAAGGTCCAGCCGGCTTCCATGTACCAGGCATCGGCATCCGGTGCAGAGTTGTCGCCCTGGTCCTGAGTGACGAACTCACCCGACAGGAACAGGTTTTCAACACCGGCATTACCCTGGTAGCGCAGGCTCAGGGTCTGCTGGCCGTCACGGTTGGTGTAGCCGTAGTCTTCGTTGACATCCAGGCCTTCAATGAAGGCAGCACCGAAGGTGCCTTCCGGAGTTACGTATTCGGCGTTGATACCGGCCAGCTCGGTTTCAGCCTGGGCACGGTTGTCAGACTCCAGCCAGAACAGGTCAGCACGCAGCCCTTTCGCACCACCAACACGTACCACGGCGGTACGGTCGAATGCCTTGCGGGCAGCCAGCCAGTAGGCGCCACCGCGGTTCATGTTGGTGCCGGCCAGTTTATCGATGGCATCACCGAAGTTGAGGGCGTCGCCGTTGATCAGGAAACCGTCGCCAATGGAAAAGTTCTGACGACCGAAAGAAATGTCCAGACCATCCTGCCCCAGCGCCGGGATCAGGCTGCCGGAGCGCCAGCCCAGGTAGGCGTCTTCCAGGTCGGTTTCAGATTCGTCACCGGAGGTGAAACCGCCGGCATCACCGTCGCCCCAGGTGGCGGAGCTGATCAGGTTCAGGCCACCGTAAACGCTGGCACCGGACTGGTAGGCGTGGCTGCCGGACAGGCCGTACTTGATGTAGCCTTCGCGCCAGTCGGAACCACCGGCTTCGCTTTTGGCACCCAGGTTGTAGTTTTCTTCACTGGTGAAGACACCGAATACCGCTTCGATATCCAGGTTCAGCTCGGACCCCTTATCACTGTACAGGTTGTACGCAGAGGCAGAGCCTGAGGCCGCTGCAATGGCAGAGCCAAGCAAGACCGCAGATAGAGATGGTTTAAAGTTTTTGTTCATCTGATAGATCCTTGGTATGACAGTTTTGGGGTTTTGCATTCACCTATGGATGGAGTGAAGGGGAACCATCGACGGTGCTGAACGACATCTAAAAAGGGGGATCGAGGATCCCCAACAACCAAAGGGTGCTTAGCAGGTTTTCGAAAACCTATCTGCGTTGCCGAATGCTGCGTTAAAAACAGTCTCAAAATGCTCATTTAGTCCACTAAACTGCGCTTTTTCGCCTGTTTTTGCCTTGCCTCGGCTGCCTCGATAACGTTTTTCAACAACCTGTAAGAGCTTAGTGAGGCCTTTGGCTAACCGTTGCAGGGTAAAACTCAGCCCTGTGTGGTGTGCAGGTACTGTTTGATGACCCACACACCCGTGTTCATGCCTTGCGTTGACGCAGCTGACTCCAGGCGAAAACGCCGATGGACAGTATGATCATGATGAACAGTGTCAGGCTGACTGGCCGCTGTAGAAAAATGGTCAGATCGCCGCCGGCAACGCCCAATGCCTGCTGGGTGCGGGTGAGGAACAACGGCCCCAGCACCAGTCCCAGAATGATCGGCACAGCCGGAATCTGGTTGCGTCTGAGCACATAACCAAAGATGGCAAAGCCCAGGGCGATCAGGCAGTCGGAAAACTGGTAGTTCTGGCTGTAACTGCCGATGAAACCCAGCACCAGAATGAAGGCGCCGATAAAACGGCCACGTACACGGGTCAGGTTAACGATCCACTTGGTGGCAAAGGTCAGGTAGGTGAAGACCACCACATTCATCAGCAACAGCGAGATGTACAGGCCGGAGATGAATTCCGGGCGCTCCACAAACAGAGTGGGGCCGGGTACATAGTTATGCACCATGAAGACGGCCAGCAGCATCGCCATCAGCGCATCTGCCGGAATACCGAACGCCAGCAAGGGCACCATCACGGAGGCGGTTACGGCATTGTTGGAGGTCTCGGAGGCGATCAGGCCTTCCGGGTTGCCGTCACCGAATGTTTCCGGTGTTTTGGAGAATTTTTGCGCCAGGGTGTAGGAGAAAAACTGTGAACCGAACTCACCCACACCCGGCAGCAGCCCCATGACCACGCCCAGGGCAGCAGAGCGCACTACCGTCACCTTGTGCTTGAGCAGATCCACCACACCAGAAAAGAAACCGCTGCCGGCCAATTCGGTTTTCTGCGCATCATTGCCGCGCTGGGACAGGAGTACGAACGCCTGCGACATGGCAAACAGGCCAATTACCGCCGGCACCAGCGGAATACCGGAATAGAGCCAGCTTTGGCCAAAGGTGTACACCTGGGTGCTGTAGGACAGGTCCAGCCCGACGGTGCCCAGGAAGATGCCTAGCCCCAGCATCATGGCGGCTTCAACCACATGCTTGCGGTGAGCGAGGACAACAAAAATCATGCCCAGGGCTGCCAACATGGCGAATTCGGCGGAGCCGAACTTGCGCGCAATCTGGGACAGGGTGGGGGCCAGCATCACCAGCGAGAACACGCTGATCAAACCGCCCACGAAAGAAGACGTGTAGGCGATGGACAGGGCGCGGCGGGCTTCACCGCGCTTGGCCATAGGGTAGCCATCGTAGGTAGTTAACACCGCCACGGGTGTCCCGGGCGTGTTCATCAAAATGGCGGGTATGGCCCCGCCATACCAGGCGCCGCCGTAGACACCGAGCAGCAGTGAAACACCAGGAAGAGGTTCCATGGCGAAGGTGATCGGCAGCAGAATCGCCATCACGCCAGCGGGCTCAAGCCCCGGGATGGAACCGATGGTGACACCAATCAGGGCACCAATCACGATGGCCATGATGACGTCCAGCGTGGCCACTTCGTTAAGGCCTAATAGAATTGCATCCATGGTTATCGAATCTCTTAAAGGTAACTGTTGGCGAAGTCAGCCATCGCATCCGGCAGCAACGAGTACAACCACACATCCGGCAGCCACACAGATACCGCCACACGAAAAATCAGCACCAGCACGATCAGCGTACCGATGGTGGCGAGCAGCCAGGTACGATTCATCAGCCGTGACAGCCACAGCAGCACCGTGACAAAGATGAATGTCGCGGGTACAAAGCCGATCAGGGACAGCGAATGGATATAGATATAAAACAGCACCGATGAGATCAGCGCTGTCCGGTAGCTGCCCAGCAGCTCAACCAGCGTTTCCAGCGGGTTCTGTTGGAACACGCGGGAACGCCAGCGATTGCCATGGTCACGTGTCATCTGGAGCACGCGATAGGCAGAAAAAATGGCCATAATGCCAAGGCCCAGCAGAGCGCCCATCATGGGCTGTGTGTACCATCCACGTTTGGTGTCTACCCAGGCCGCCTGATCCGGAATCAGGATCAAGAGCACCACGGATACGATGAGCAGAAGCCAGTAAATGTCGGCTTTGACTTGGGGTTCGTTGGACACGGTGAACGCTCTTTCAGGGTTAATCGGTTGTGCATAAGCCTGGCCCAACGGCCCCGGTAAGCAGGGCCGCCGGACGACAGGACTTACTTGTTCATGAACTCAAGCAACTGCTTGGAGCTTTCAAAGTCGTTGGCAACGACTTCTTTGGCAGCATCGCCTTCGATCCAATAGATACCGGCACCTGTTGTTGCACTCAGGTCCTGTACCTTGTCGGACTTGAGGGCCGCCTGGGCAATCTCTGCCAGCTTGGCTTTAACCTCATCAGACGTACCTTTTTTAACGAACAGGCCGTTCCAGGTGGTCTGGGTGATACCTGTCTGCTCGGCCAGCGTCGGGATTTCCGGCGCGATGGACAGACGGTCACGGGTGATGGAGGTCAGCAGTTTCACTTCGCCGGACTTCAGGCAGGACAGGATCAGCTGAGTAGTGGTGTTGATGATGTCGGCATCGCCGGTTGCCAGCGTGGCACAGTTGTTCACGTCGAAGGCAGAGTCGGATGCGATTTTGATGCCTTCCATTTCTGCCGCTTTGAACGTGATAGCGGTCGGCAGTGCCTGGTAGCCGAAGTGGCCCAGAGATACATCGTTTTTCTGGGAGTAGTCAGCCAGTTCCTGCAGGTTGTTGTAGGGTGCATCGGCTTTGGTGGCCAGCACGAACGGGTAATCCAGGAAGATGCCGACCGGCTCAAAGGTATCCGCGCTGTACGGTGCATTACCGGAGTGGATATGGGTGGTCAGAATATCCGCGACAAATGAACCAACGGTCTGGCCATCAGGACGTGCCTGGGATACATCCAGTGCACCCACGATACCGCCACCGCCGGGCTTGTTGATAACAGATGCCGGCGTACCGGTCACGTCGGTCATCTCTTCGGCAATCATGCGGGTGATGATGTCTTCCAGGTCACCTGGAGGCCAGGGCACGATGAACTTGACCGGGCGTTCAGGGTATTCCGCTACAGCCGTAGCACTGAACATCAGGGGTGAGACGGCCAGTGTAGCGATGGACAGAAGTTTTGTTAGTTTTTTCATGGTTTCCCTCGTATTTGGCAAGGTTCTCTAATCCACCTGCTCAGTCCCGCAACGGAACGATAAGCACAGGAATGTCTGTCTGGTGAATGACTTTTTGGGTTGTTGAGCCCAGGAAAATGCGGGATGCGGCAGAGCCGCCGCGGTCCCCCATCACAATCAGATCGGCCTGCCGTTCCCTGGCCACTTTGACGATCACCTGATCGGGTTGTCCGAATTCAACCTCGATCTCAGGCTCTCCAGCCAACTGGATATCCGTTGGGATTTCACAGTCCATGAAGGCTGAAATGCGTTGCTGAATCTTGTTGCGATACTGGTCCATCAGCTGTTGGGTATGGTTGAACTGCGCCTGCGACAGCAGGTAGTCGTGCACCATTTCATCCGCTTCCGTGCTCAAGGGCTGGATGGCGTGCAGAAAGACAATGCGAGCGTTGTGTTTAACTGCCTGCTCAACAGCCATGCGAAACGCCGGCCGGCTGCCTTCGGTAATGTCCGATGCGTAGATGATGGTTTTCACGGTCGGCAGCATGGCGTTCAGCCCTCTTGGTGCTTGGATTCAGCTTGATTACACATTCATTGCAGTTGCCCGGATATCGACCAGATGGTTGATGCCCGGCATGCGCTTTTTCATAACCGCCCGAACCGGTAGGGCGTCGGGTCGATCAGGGGTGCATCCCCTGCGACCAGATCGGCCGCCAGTTGACCGGCAGCCGGTCCGGTGCCAAAGCCGTGCCCGGAGAAGCCGGTGGCGATGGTCAGACCCGGGATCGCATCGATCTGGTCGATCACCGGGTTGGAATCCGGGGTCACATCCAGCAAACCCGCCCAGGCTTCTTCAATTTGTGCCTCATCGAATGCCGGCCAGGCTGCCTTGAGGTTGTTCAGGGCGTCCTGATTCAGGCGCATATTGGGTGCAGGGTCATTGGTGCGCACCTGTTCAAACGGCGTCACCTGGGTCGATTTCCAGCGGCGCTTCATCGCCAGATCACGGAAGAAGGGTTTGCCAAAGCCGATGTTGAGGAAACTGCGCTGGGTGCGCAGCTGATCGAGATAACGGTGGCCCACCAGCAGATGATCAAGCATGAACGGCGCATCCAGCTTGCCGCGCTGGGTAATGATGTAGCCGCCATCCTGGTGTTTGCGGAAGGAGAAATTCGGTCCGCCAACCGCCGTATCGGTCGGGCCTTGCATGGGTTTGGTGCGCAGCACGGAACAGATCAGCGGCAGCGTTGGCAGAGACACGCCCAGGTTGCCGAGGAAGCGGCGCGACCAGGCGCCACCGGCCAGCAGCACCTGCTCGCACTTGATTTCGCCCTTCTCGGTTACTACGCCTGACACCTTGCCGCCAGAGCGGGACAGGGTACGCACGGCGCACTGCTGAATGAGCGTGGCACCTTTTTTGACGGCGGCCTCTGCCATGGCACTGGTGGCCAGAGCCGGTTCGGCGTAACCATCAGACGGGGTATGAATGCCGCCAACCCAGTCGCCTTTGCCACCGGGAACCAGACGGTCAATCTCCGTCGGGGACAGCAATTTGGAATCCAGTGACAGTGGCGCGACCGATTTGTGCCAGTCTTCATGCATGGCCATCTGTTCCTCGGTTTTGGCAAGGAACATGATGCCGGCGTCACGGTAGCCGACGCTGCGGCCGACGCGCTCAGGCATCTCTTTCCACAGCCGGTCGGCGGCCTGCGCCATGGGCACATCCGCTGCGTGACGGCTGGTTTTGCGAATCCAGCCAAGGTTGCGAGATGACTGTTCACCGGCAATGTGTCCCTTTTCCAGCAATACCACCGGGATATTGCGTTCCGCCAGGGACAGGGCAGCCGCGACGCCAACGATGCCGCCGCCAATCACCACTACCTGGGTGGAGGAGGGGAGCTCATCAGCGGTCACAACGGGTTCCAGTTTCTTGGTCATATCAGTTTTCCTTGGCTGTAGTCACGGAGCCGGGTTGTCGGCCCCGCTCCAAAGCGATTTATTGCGCGATGGTGATCTCTTCAACGTCAGCGTCTGCTGCGCCACGGTAAGCCGTGACTTCCAGCTCGACCTTGTAGACGGTGGAGCCCAGCGGCGGACAGGTCACGGTAGTGGCCGGGTTCACGCCACGGAATTTGGTACCGATGAATTCCATCACCTTGTGAGTGTCTTCAGGGTTCTGGATAAACACGCGAGACATGACAACGTCAGCCAGTGATGAATCAACCGCTGCCAGTGCACGCTCGATGTTCTTGAATACCTGTTCGGTCTGCTCGATCACGTCTTCCGGAATTTCCTGAGTATCCGGGTTACGGCCAGCGGTGTTGGAGACATTGATCCAGTTATCCACGGCCACTACGCGGGAATAGCTGGCGATCTCTTCAAACTTGGAACCGGTTTTTACTTTTACAATCTTGGTCATGGATATAACTCTGATAAATGTGGGGGACAGAGCGGGCCGGCCTTGCCGGAGCGGCCCGCAGAATAAGATTCAAATCAGCGCAGCGCCGGGGTATCCCAGAGGTTCAGCTTGACGCCAATCCCTTTCTCCAGCGCGTTCTGGTAGATGCGGGTGGCCCAGGCCACGTCTTCCACCGGCATGCCGCCTACAGACATGATGATGATCTCGTCATCGTTCTGACGCGCCGGGGTGTCGCCGGCGACGATAGCGCCCAGGTCTTCCAGCTCATCCTTGGACATGAGTCCGTCTGCGATCATGTCCATGAAGCGCATGCCGATCAGCGGGATGACGTTGTGGGCGGGCTTGGGCACTTCTTCATACCAGGCTTCGTACAGGCCGATGCTGTCCATCACCTTGCGCACGCCTGCGCCGCTCATGCCGTCGTCCAGCATGCAACTGGCCGGCATGGCCAGGTAGGCGCCTGGCTTGACCCACTCGCGTTTGACGATCGGGTACGTTGAGGGGTCGCCCACTTCACCGGAATTGCAGTAGGTGACGATGTCGGAATCACGCACGACAGCCTCATCGGTATCAACGACACTCACATTGGTGATCTGCGGATATTCCGCTTTCAACCAGTGCAGGAAGTTATCCAGGCTTTTCTTGCCGCGGCCCTTGATTTTGATGGTGTCTATATCAGGGCGGGCTGCCATAAATGATGCTACAGAGGTCTTGCCCATTACGCCCGGGCCGAGCAGGCCTATCACCTTGGCATCCTTGCGGGCCAAATGGCGTGCACCTACACCCGGAATAGCACCGGTACGGTATGCGGACAGCAGGTTCGCGGACATGTAGGCCAGAGGCGCACCAGTGTCGATGTCATTGAGTATGAACATCAGGATTGAGCGGGGCAGGCCTTTTTCGCGGTTGGCGATGTTGGAGCCGTACCATTTCACGCCGCAGGTCTGGAAATCACCACCGAGGTAGGCCGGCATCGCCATCAGGCGGCGGTCTGCTGTGGGTTTGGGCATGGTCGGGAAGGGGGACTCTTCCGGAAAGGTGATCATGGCGCCATGGGAATCACTGTTGGGGCCTGCCATGCGGTAATCACCTTTGTGGAGCAGAACAAACATCTCCTCCATGGTATCCACGCAAGCAGACATGTCGGTCACACCCGCTTCAATCATGTCCGGCTCGGACAGGTAAATAAAATCGATCTTGGTATTTTCGGACATTGCATCACCTGTATACGTTGGGCGCTGTCCCCGCTTTCGGTGCCGGTGCTCTGGAGCTCAGGCGTGAAAAGTACCGGGGGTATGGCAGCTATCCTTTTCGATGCTAGCGAGCGGTTTTCAGTCCGTATTGAACTTTTGCGACAGGAGTGTGAAAAAATAGTTAATATATTATTGGAACGGATATTGCTTAGTACTTTTTGAATGCGTCCAAAATGGTACTTAGCATGTTAAGTGTTTCCGATGGTAACAATGTTACCGCTTCAGCCGGTAACAAAAGAGTCACAAGCTACTCAGAACAGCCCTGGTTTGTGCTGAGCGCGGCCAGACATTATGACCTGCATATGTCTCAAGACCCGGCGATTTCACACTTTTACAGCTTTGAAGCCAACCAGTCCGAAGGCCTCACATTTGCCATACCGGATGGCTGTGTTGATATCCTGTTTGACTGTGATGACGCCCGGCCTGAGGCTCGTGTATGTGGCTCTACTCTGGAAGCGCGCCATGCGATGCTCAAGCACAAACACAACTACTTCGGCGTGCGTTTTGCCATGGGGGTTTTACCGGACTTTCTCGATGTTTCGGCAGAAGAGCTGGTAAATCATGAATATGGTGTGCTGGAAACAGTGCCCGGTTTTGAACCCTTCTTCGAGCAAATTGTGGGCGAATCGACTTTTTCCAGTCAGGTTGAATTATTCAATCGTTTTTATTCAGGGAAAATGCCCAGAAAAACGTCGGATACCACTTTAAAAGCGGTGCATGCGATTTGTCAGCAGAAAGGGGATATTCGTATCAAGGAGTTGGAAAGCCTGACGGGCTATAGCAGCCGTACATTGCAACGCCAGTTCCAGGCCGATATGGGCATGTCACCCAAGGCATTCAGCCGTATTGTACGCTGCCAGTCAGCCGTGCATGAAATTAATCATCAGAGCAGTATCGTGTTTTCCGAGCTGGCATCGGATCTTGGCTTCAGTGATCAGCCGCACTTTCTGCGTGAATTCAAAAAGCTGGTTTCGACAACGCCGATGAACTATCAGCGACGGGTTCAGCAGAATGACTACCTGCACCGGATTCGCTACGCGTGACCTGAAACAGGGCAAAATCCGATATTTGGCATCATCCTGGTGCGGGTTTTGATAATAAACATTTGTAGAAAAGGCCGGATATCTCGGATACCCGGCCTTTTCGTTTGTCTGAAACGCTTAGGGAAGCTATGAATAAGTCCATGGCATCTCAGGCTTACAGGCCGGCGCACTCTCAAGGCGGACTTTTGCAGGCGTAGTGGTGCTACGTCAAAAAAGTACAACGCAGAGAGAGGGGCGGCCTGTAGGCCCCGAAGGGCGCGGCCTGAAGTGTCCATCTACGGCGTTGAGCTTTTTGCCAAGGGCTACGGCCATTGCCTGCAAAGCTCGTCTTGTATCTGAACACTTCAGGCCACGCTGAGGCGCTATAGACTTGTTCACAGCTTCCTTAGATTAGTAGCCGCTGACCCAGTCCGGCAGGATGATGTTGTTGTCCTGACGGTACTCTTCCCACAGAGCCAGCATCTCGGCCAGTTTCTCCGGCTCGGATGCGCTCAGGTCCTGACTTTCACCCAAGTCTGTGCTCAGGTTGAACAGCTGGACTTCACCTTCACTGTAGGGCTTGGGCACCATGACCAGTTTCCAGTCACCCTGACGGACAAAGTATTTGCCGAACAGCTCGCCGCCCAGCACCCGGTCAGGATCTGCAGTTTCACCTTTGAGGATGGCAACGGCGGACTGACCGGTAATAGGTTTGACGGCCTGCCCCTTGTATTCACCCTCCGGTGCTTGAATGCCGGTCATCTCCAGCAGAGTTGGGGTAATGTCACGCACAGATACCAGACTGTTGGTAATGGCGCCTTCCTTCAGGCCGGTAGCCTTGATAATGCCAGTGGTGCGGGTGCCGCCTTCGGTGGGGAAGCCCTTGTGCAGTTTGAATGTAGGGGCGCCTGCCCAGGCCCAGTTGGGGCCATAGAGGGTATAGGAGCCGGGGCGCCCCATCTGCTCGTAACTGAAGTCGTTGCTCTCATCGATCACCTTCCGGATTTTCGGGAACTGGTCGGCTGGCCAGGTTTCGTCCAGGTCATGGCCTTCGGCACCGTTGTCGGAAATGAACATGACGATGGTGTTGTCGTAGAGCCCCTGCTGCTTGAGGTAATCAAATACACGGCCGGTGTGCGCATCCATTTCATCGACCATGGCGGCATAGATTTCCATGGCACGGGCTTCAACCTTTTGCTGCTCCGGGCTCAGGCTGTCCCAGGGCTGGCCCTTGGGTGGTCGCGGTGCGCCCTCGGCATTGGCTGGAACCAGCCCCATTTCCTTCTGTCGTGCCAGGCGGTCGGCAAAGATCTGATCGTAGCCCTGGTCGTAGCGGCCACGGTATTTCTCAATGGCTTCATCAGGCGCCTGCAGTGGCCAGTGGGGCGCGGTGTAGCTGAGCATGCCGAAGAAGGGCGCGCCGTTCTCGCGGTCCGACTCGATATATTCGATCATCTTGTCAGCGTAGAACTGGGACGAGTATTTGAAGCTGTCCGGCAGTTGAGTCAGCAGTTGGCCATCTTCAACATATGGAGCCTTGGCATCCGGCGTAGGTGCATAGGCCGGGCGCATGTCGGGCCAATGGCTGGCGCCACCGACCAATAGGCTGAAGGAGTGTTCAAAACCGCGGGCGTCTGGCGTGGTGCCTTCGCCGCGACCCAGGTGCCATTTACCTGACAGGTAGGTGTTGTAGCCAGCGTCCTGCAGCAGCTTGGTCACGGGGACCGCGCTGTCATTCAAATAGCCTTCGTAGCCGGGTTTGCCCTGTTGGTTGGGGGCGGTTTCTTCGGCCATGTTGCCAAGTCCCACCTGGTGCGGGTCCAGGCCTGTCAGCAATGCCGCTCGGGTGGGGGAACAGGCGGGTTCGGCATGGAAGTTGGTCATGCGCACGCCTTCGCTGGCGAGTGCATCCAGATGAGGGGTTTCGATTTCACCGCCATAGCTGCCCAAATCGGCAAAGCCCATATCGTCAGCGACGATGAGCAAAATATTGGGACGTTCTGGGTCGGTTGATGCAGCAAATGCGGTGTTGCAACCCATTGCGGTTGCCAGGGCAATGGACGTTGCCAGCATTTGCTTGCCAAAGGAGTTCGGTTTCATGGGTCGAGATCCTGCCAGTCTTTTTTGTCATTATGAATGCCGGGGGTAGCTTCAGATTAGTCAATCTAAAGGGCAGGAGACGGAGGGTGAACTGTGGTTTTCACTCTGTGAAAACTCTTGTCTGAGCGGGCTGCATAAATGGGTGGTAGTGTTCAGTAAAGCTCGTTATCAAGTATCAGTTGGGTAATGGCATCGGCCGCTGCCCTCAGTTGGGGCAAAAAGAGAGCCTCCAGTTGTTCAGGTTCAACCAGTTCTTCAATCCAGGTCAGGTTCAGGCTGGCCTGCACCTCGTCCATCACCCTGATGGGAATGGCAATGACCTGGACTTCATAGCTTTCACTGTCATCCGGGCCACCGAAGTAGTTGCGATCGCGCTCGGCGAAGCCTCGCTGGCGCGTTTCATCCAGCAGATTCTTAACCCATGCCTCGTCCTTTGCCAGACTGGCGTCCGGTCCGTCTGTGCGCTTTAAACGCTGCAGGATCGCTTTCTGGTCATCCGGATGGCTCCAGGCCAAAAAGGCGCGACCGGTGGCGGATTGAAGCATGTAGGGCTGATACCCCATGAACCCCTGTGGCAGAAACAAAGGGGACTGGCGACGCGTGGTTTCAATGATCTCCATACGCTCGCCGTTATAGATCATCAAATCGGAGGGCCAGTGCAATTTCCGTTGCAGGGCTTCCATTATGGGAGCGGCCAGTTGTGCCAGGCTGTTTTCAGGGCGGATATGCGTACCCATTTCATGCAGCTGAAAAGTCAGGCGGTAGCAGCCGTCACCCAGACTGCGGTAGACCCAGCCTGCTTCAATCAGGGTCGCCAGAATCCTCAGCAGGGTGGCGCGGTCCAGTTCTGTTGTCTGATGCAGTTGATGCAGGCTGAGCGCGCGATCAGAGCCATTCAGTGCTTCGATGACACTGAGGGCGCGTGTGAGGGAGCGGATCTGTTTAGGCATCAGGGCTCGTTATGCGGGTTATCCATCTGGGAGGTATGACTTGGCCAAGGTAGCGGATAATGAGATCGCTGGAAAGTTGCCCCGCAATGGACCCGGTGCACCAGTGGCTGCTCTATTTTTGAACATTGATGTCGTTCCATACCAACAAAATATACCTTTTGTTCTTTTAAATCAGCCGGTTGTAAATCTGGCCCGTGCTTTGCTTATTCCCATCAGGAAACTCAATATCCTTTTGATAAAAGTCAGTAATGCCCTCACAGGGCGCAGCTGACAGGGAAATCAAGCGACCTTCGGGAGAACGATATGGACGGCATGGTGCTGGAACTGGGGTACGCCCTGGATACGTTTTACTTCTTGATGTGTACAGCGTTGGTAATGTGGATGGCAGCAGGTTTTGCCATGCTCGAGGCTGGCCTGGTACGTGCCAAGAACACGGTTGAAATCTTGAACAAGAACGCGCTGCTCTACGGCGTGGCCTGTGTGGTTTACCTGCTTGTGGGTTACAACATCATGTACCCCGCCAATCCGATCAGCTCGGTGATTCCGGGCATCGACTTCCTGCTGGGCGCAGATAATACGACCGAATCTGTCGTGGCCGGTGGTGATGATGCACCTTACTACTCAGGTATGGCTGACTTCATCTTCCAGGCCGTATTCGCGGCAGCAACCATGTCTATCGTTTCCGGTGCCGTGGCCGAGCGTATGAAACTCTGGCCGTTCCTGACCTTTGCGGTCATGATGGTTGCGGTTATCTACCCGGTTGAAGGTTACTGGAAATGGGGTGGCGGCTTCCTGGATCAGCTAGGCTTCCAGGACTTTGCAGGCTCTGTAGTTGTGCACATGGCCGGTGCTGCGGCTGCCCTGGCAGCGGTTATTCTGGTCGGTCCGCGTAAAGGCAAATATGGCAAAAACGGCGAAGTCCGCGCCATTCCGGGTGCCAATCTGCCGATGGCAACCCTGGGTATGTTCATCCTGTGGATGGGCTGGTTCGGCTTTAACGGCGGTTCCGAGCTGAAGATCGCCAACGTTGAAGAAGCGAACGCGGTTGCCAAAATCTTTGTGAACACCAACGCAGCAGCGGCTGCGGGCATGATCGTCGCGGCTCTGTTTGCCCGTGCTTTGTTCGGTAAAACCGACCTGACCATGACCATCAACGGTGCTCTGGCCGGTCTGGTGGCCATTACGGCTGAACCGCTGATGCCGTCTGCCGGTTTGGCATCCATCATCGGTGCCATCGGTGGTCTGGTTGTTGTGATGTCGGTTGTCACCCTGGACAAACTGAAACTGGATGACCCTGTCGGTGCCATCTCTGTACACGGCTCCGCCGGTATCTGGGGCATCTTTGCGGTAATGCTCAGTAATGATGATGCGACTTTCACGGGTCAGCTGATCGGTACTGTTGCAACCTTCGCCTGGATGTTCGTGGCCAGCTTTGTGGTTCTGCTGATCATCAAGGCGGTTATGGGTCTGCGTGTCACCGAAGAAGAAGAGATGGAAGGTATGGATGTCAGCGAATGCGGCATGCAGGCCTATCCGGAATTCGGCCCGGGCCACTCCTCCATGGGACTCGGTGGCGGTTCTGACAAGTCGGGCACTGCCAGCAAGGGACAGGCGGCTCCCGGCTATCAGGCGAGTCAGGCTGTGAGTAAATAGAGTTCCAAACTCCTCCAGAGACAAAAGGCCCTTCGGGGCCTTTTTTTTGCTTTGCGCTCAGCGGCCACAATATCGATTGTTGCCCAATAAAGTGCTCAATACCTGTCTGGTTGCATCGTTTAAACACAAACGTGCTAATCCTGAGTACAGTTGTACTCAATGTTTTTAAGGCTTGGGTAAAGGGAGATCGTGCACAACCTGGATGCACACCATTTGAGTGCGCCTGCCAATGACTCAGTGTGTTCGGATAAGCTGTGTTAAGCAGACTCAGAGATGGATCTGGTGCCCGTTCGCGCTGAGTACAGGGTGTGGTTCAGGTGATATCACAGATTATGAGCAGATCGCTGTGTGTGCACGGATAGCTGAAGGGAGAGTGTGGAGATGGGAGTCTGCCAGAAGCTGAGAGGTTGGCTCTGGCTGTTCAGGGAGGCAATTGCTGGGCGTTACTCAGGTCTTGTACATAAAAAAGGGGCTGTTACTGGAACAGCCCCTGTGCGTGCACAATCTGAACGGCGTGCTTAGCCTTTTGCGGTGCGCTTTTTCTTTTCCGGGTCATCAAATGGCAGGGTATGGGCGATGGCCGATACCTCAAGGCTGCCTTTGACCTGAAGGGGTGTGCCCTGTTCTGCGTAAGGAACGGCAAGACGGGCGATCGCCATGGATTTGTCGGTCAGGCGTGAGTACATGGCGCAGGTGATATCGCCCACCTTTTTGCCATCGGCCCAGAGTTCATCACCTTCAGCCGCGGCTTCTTTACCCTCCAGCAATACACCGAAGATCTTGAATCGCTCCTTGCCCTGCAGTCGGAAGTGCTCGTAGGCACCGCAGAACTCGGTCTTGTCCTTGGAAACGGTGAAATCCAGACCCAGTTCCCAAAGGGTATCGCCAGCCGGTTCATTTTCGAACGGGTACATCTCGGAGTTATCGAACGGATAGAACAGCAGATAGCTTTCGGTGCGCAGCCAGTCCAGTGCGGTGAAGGAGCAGGGGATAATACCGAATGCCTTACCCTCTTCCAGAATGCCGTCCCAGATGGTGGCGGCGTCGGCGGCCTTGCAGAAGATCTCGTAACCGCGCTCGCCGGTGTAGCCGGTGCGGGAGATGGTGATCGGGCAGCCAAAGAGGCGCGCGTGGGTGTGGTGGAAATAGGCCAGGTCACGAATGCCGGGGATATGTTCGGCGAGGAAATCCACCGCAGTCGGACCCTGCAGTGACAGATCATGCATATCGTCATCAAATAATACGGCTACCTGCTTGCCGAGTGCGGCCTGGGTCAGGCGTTCGTAACCGGCGCCAGTACCGTGCACCACCATGAACGAGTTGGGACCCATGCGGTAGATAACGCAGTCATCGATGAACTTGCCCCCTTCATTCAGCATGGTCGCGTAGACCGCCTTGCCGGGATAAAGCTTGGAAATATCGCGGGTGGTAGCCCACTCCAGCAGGCTCTCGGCGTGGGGGCCGACATAGTGCACCTTCTTCAGACCTGATACATCCATCAAGCCTGCCTTGGTGCGGATCGCTTCGTGTTCATCCGCCAGGGTGTAACCGCTTTTGCTGTAGGTCCAGGCCGTCGGCAGGCCGTTCCAGTCTTCCAGCTTGGAACCCAGGGCACGATGTTTTTCAGCCAGTGCGGCGATACGCCATGAATTAGCCATTGTTCTCTCCATTCGTCTAGATAAGGCTTGATTCCTGTAAGGGAATTATTATTCCTGATAGGAAAGGCAAGTTTCGGGCCATGCACAAGTAAACTGATGATTCCTATGGAGAAAAAATATTTCTTAGTCCTTCCTGCTGCGGCATTTATCTGTATGTGAGCATTCACGGCGCAGAGTGCGCCCCGTTTTAGGTCAACGCCCCTTTTTCGTGAGCCCGTTTCCCTGGTGTTCCGTCTTTAGAAGGGGAGTCAGCCTGACAGCTCACTCACTATCCAGGCTCTGTATGCGGCGCATTTGATGGGGAGCCGACTGACGTTTGCCCTGAACTGAGTCACGCAGACACGGGGATGCACTGTTGCTGTGCCCCTATCAGTCTGTCTATTGGGTGCGATTTTTTTAACTCCTTGAAATGCATAGAATTTATTTTTTTGGCAGAAGTTTTGCTTTTCCTGATAAGAAATAAATTATACCACTAATAAATTTTGGGTAGCCCAAAAGGAGTAGTGATGCAGATCGATCCATCCATCAAGAGTCGTCCAAAATACGTGGCGCCCGAGCTGGTGGCGTCGGCGGGGTTACAGCTGTTCGTCAGTGAGTCCGATGCCGGTCACCTGCTGGAGCCGTTATACCGTCAGTGCTCGGAATCCGGTGCTCAGTGGCTGGTGGCAGAGCCGGGCAATTCGCCGGGTACGCTGGCTGATTCCCTGTCCGGTTACCTGCAGCGTGTCCTCAGTGATGCTCCTGTCACCACCCGTCTGTACGTTGCGGGGAGCGAAGGTTTCCTGTGGGACATCCGTAATCAGGCATTGTCTGCCGGGCTGGTGGATGAACAGATCCAGCTCGCCCCTCCGATCAGCAAGGCCCGGCGTTTGTTCTGCACCCATTGCTACACCCTGATGGAAGGGGTGACCTCCAGCCCGCACACCTGCAGTGGCTGTGGGCGTTTATTGCTGGTGCGGGATCATTTTGCCCGTCTGCACGGTGCCTATGTGGGCGTGCAGATCAATGCCGAAGATCCTGAGGAACAACTGGAACAGGAGGTATTGCAGTAATGAGTATCGACAGCATACCCGTGCGGGTCATGGCCATTGAGCAGGTGGCGCCGCTGATTCGCGAGTTCAAGCTGGAAGCGATTGAAGGCAAGCTGCCGGCGTTTTCACCCGGCAGTCATGTGCAGGTAATTATGCCCGGTGAGGCGCGTGAAATTCGCAATGCCTACTCGCTGTGCAGCGATCCAGCCATGCCGCGTCGTTACAGCATCGCGGTGCGTCTGCAGGAGGACTCTCGTGGCGGCTCCTCCTTCATGCACGGGGAAGTAAACGTGGGGGATGAGCTCGCGATCACGCCGCCGGCGAACCTCTTCGCCCCCGTGATGGCGGCCCGCAAGCATCTGCTGATTGCCGGTGGTGTGGGTATCACGCCGTTCATGTCCTATATCCCCGAACTCAAACGTCAGGGTGCCGCATTCGAGCTGCACTATCTGTATCGGAGCAGTCAGACCGGCGCCTACCTGGATCAACTGCAGCAACAGTTGGGGGCAGCCCTGCATCGCTATGACTCAGTGCATGGAAACAAGTGTGACCTGAGCACAGTACTGAGCGATCAGGGGCCGGGGACGCATGTGTATATCTGTGGCCCTGAGTCGCTGATTGAAGGTGTCTGCAGTACTGCAAAGGCACTGGGCTGGCCGGAAAGCCTGATTCACTACGAAGCCTTTGCCGCCCCCGAGCCGGGTGAGCCGTTCAAGGCCCAGCTGACCCGCAGCGGCAAAACCCTGGATGTGGCAGCCGATGAAAGCCTGCTGGAAGCACTGGAACGTGAAGGCGTTGCTGTGCCCAATCTGTGCCGAGCCGGTGTCTGTGGCCAGTGTGCAACGCCCGTGATCGAAGGCGCAGTGGAACATCGCGATGAGTTCCTCTCGGCCGATGAGAAAGCCAACGGCGGTTGCATCATGCCCTGCGTCTCCCGTGCCGCCGGCAAACACCTTACTCTGGATATATAGGAGCGACGTCATGCGCATGTCACCCAAACCCGTACAGACCTTTCGTGACGACTTCAGCTACAGCAACAGCCCCGGCGCGATTGCACGTTTTCCCTTTCCGTTTCCTGATGATGAATACCGCTATTCGGTGAACATCGAACCGCATACCACGCCGGGTCCGGAAGGGTCGGTATATGAATTCCTGCTGGATATCGACGAGCACTACCTATCGGAAATGGCCGAGCGCGATATCGTGCTCAAGGAAAATCCCCAGCGCTGCCTGGCCATGCCGCATATGGATCTGGCCTGCTGGGACATGATCGAACGTTGCATGCAGTCACTGGCGGCTGATTATCCACAGCATTTCAGCCTCAGCACTGAAGGTGATCAGTGGACCTGGGAAAACCGTCTGCTCAACATCAAGGACAGCTTCACCTTTGGTGACAGCAGCACCTTGCCGTTGCCGCCTATGGAATACATGGGCCGCCAGCTACAGGGCGACTTTGCCTTGCTGGATCAGCGCGATGGCGATCTGTTTCTGGATGCCGGTATCGTAACCTGTCCGGCGGACTGGTCACTGGCATTTGATGCCGGCATGAGCTTTTCGGAATGGCACGGACCTGTACCATTGGCGCATGAAATGGGCGTGTTTGAGCGCGCACTGAAATACCTGACCGCGATCCCGGTCGGCCGTCCGGTACGCCGTCTCAACTGGACGCTCACCGTCAACGCCCGCATGGACACCTCACCGGAGACTTATCCCAACTGGGGCACCGACCGTGCCAGCGTGACTCCTGAAAATGTAGGCGAAAAAGTGCACCTGCGCGTGGAGTTGCAGGTGCTGGATCGCATGCCGCGCAGCAATGCCCTGATGTTCAGCATCCGTACTTTCCTGATCAGCTTTGATGATCTGGTTACCAATCCGGACTGGGCGCGCCGCATGCACCGCGTACTGAAAACGCTGCCGCCTGAACTGGTCGAATACAAGGGACTGGGCCGCTATCACGATCTGGCGGTGGAATGGCTGTCACAGTACGACCCAGCCAACTAACAGGAGATTCTATGGGCTGGGTATACCTGCTGATCGCCGGAGTGCTGGAGTGCCTCTGGGCGATCGGCCTCAAGTACAGTGATGGCTTTACCCGCTTCTGGCCATCGGTGGTGACCGCCGTATTGATTGTGGTGAGTCTTGGACTGTTGTCCTTGGCGATGCGCACCATTCCGGTGGGCACCGCTTATGCGGTCTGGTCCGGCATAGGGGCATCAGCGTTGGCCGTAGTCGGTATCCTGTTCATGCAGGAGCCGGGCGGCCTGGTGCGAATAGGTTGTATCGGCATGATTGTGATGGGGGTGGTCGGACTCAAGCTATTCGGCGACACTGCGGTGTGACACCCAATGGCGGAACATGGAAGAGAGGTGAACTATGACACAGACAGATCAACCCGTAGTACTGGTAACGGGTGCAAGCAAAGGAATAGGGCTGGGCATTGCGAGGGTCTTTGCCAGCAAGGGGTATCGCGTGGCCATCGCTGCGCGTCATCTTGAACAGGCTCAGGCGGCTGCAGCCAGCCTGGGTGAAGGCCATTTGGGTCTGGAGGCGGATGTCACCCGTCGCAGCAGTCTGGACCAGGCGGTAGCCGCGGTGACAGAGGCCTTTGATCAGCTGGATGTGCTCTGTGCCAATGCCGGTATCTTCCCCTCGGCCAGTCTGGAAACCATGCCGGAAGAAGACTGGGACCAGGTGATGAATACCAACCTCAAGGGACTGTTCAACAGTGTTCAGGCGGCGCTGCCGGCGCTGAAGAAAAGCAGCTGTGGCCGTATTGTGGTCACCTCCTCAATCACGGGCCCTGTTACAGGCTTCCCGGGCTGGGCACACTACGGGGCCAGCAAGGCCGGGCAGCTGGGCTTTATTCGTACGGCCTCCATCGAGCTGGCGCGTTACGGAATTACCGTGAATGCCGTAATGCCGGGCAATATCATCACTGAAGGGCTGGAGGATATGGGGGAAGATTACCTGCGTCAGATGGCCGCATCGATCCCGATGAAGCGCCTTGGACAGGTGGAGGATATTGGTAACGCGGCGGCCTTTTTCGCGTCACCCGAAGCCGGTTATATCACGGGCCAGACCCTGATCGTGGATGGTGGTCAGATCCTGCCGGAGTCTCTGGAAGCGGTAGGCTAAGCTTCAGCTGAGTAGATAGACTCTAAGCCTTGTCAGGGAGCAGCCTCGACAAGGCTTTGTGTAGTCATCGCTCCACAACCACTTTGCCTATGGACCATTGGATGAATACGCCTTCTTTGCATACGGTAAAAGGCCCCGAGCATGAGCCCTGATTGGAACAACGTATTTAGTATTCACACCTAGCGGGTTCGTGTAGATACAGCGCCCAAGCATTTTGAACCGTAACGGCCCCAATTGGCTTCCCCATATTCTTTCTCACACCTCATAAGGCACTGTGCCTCAGTCGTGAAAGTGCCTTGCCCGGAAGCATACTGGTCGAAGGGGGTAGCGGTGCGGGCTGCTACTTTTTGGCAAAGCAGAGCCAAACTATTCGCACAATCGGTATTGTCAGGCCCTGAGCAAGCGGTGGAGTCGTCGGGCAGGTGTACGTTGATACAGCCGGCAACACTGGCCATTCCGACAGTTCTTTTGCAGATGGCATAAATATCAGGCTTCTCGGGCTTTTTTGACGCTGTCGTAGCGGCAGGCACTTGTGCTTTGTTGTTCTGCGTACTCTGCGAGGGATGAACTTTCTCAGCTTCAGACTGGTGTCCAGCGGTTGGCCGAGGCGTTTTCTGTGTTGTAACGCTGGCAGTTTTCGTCTGGATTTCTTGCATTGAGGGCTTGGGTGTGGCCATGAGGGAATCAAGTGACAAAGAGGCTTGTGCACTGGGTTGAGCGGTATCGGGCCTTGTATCAAGTTCGGATGTGCCTAATAAGCCATCCAGCGACAGCCCTTCCTGTTTAGAGGAGGGTAGGGGCTTGGGCCAATCACTGAACCAGTGCTCGATACACTCATAGCGTTCCTCACAATGCCGAGCGACCTTTTGATAGTCCGCCAGAGAAACCGGGTTGCCCTGGCGGTAGGCTTGTTGCCGAATATGTTCACACATCCAGTCATTGCAGTCTGCGTGGCGGTACAGGTCTTCATTGTAGGCAAAGATGGCTTTTATTCTGGCATGCGTTGTGGGGACATCCAGATCTGTGTTCCGGCTTTCGAGCAGTTTGAGTGCCGACTGTTCTTTTCGCAGTGTCCTCACGGTCTGGCAAAACGAGGAATTTTCGTTTACCCAGCTACTTATATCACCAAGTATATCGGGAAGTGCCTCAAGCATATGTCCATGACAGGCGCTGCGAATAGCTTTATCCAACTGTGTTTCAAACGTTTCGAGGGATTGGTCCGCATAACTTGGCGCCGCACCGAAGATGAGGATCAGAAGCAGGCACAGGCCTAACGGTTTGCGAATAAAAACGCGCTCACGAGCGGCCATGGTTTCGCCTCCTTGATCAGAGTTTGGATTCTGCCTCGTTAATCAAACCCAGAGCTTTACGATAATGAGGAGCGTTTCTACCCTGAGTATTCACGTATCGATAGAGCTTCTGCAGTGCGGGTGCAGGTTGACCGGTTCGTAACAGTGCCTGTCCATGGAAATAGTTCAGCGAGGGATCCTGCTCGGTAGGGAGTGCTTCCAGTTTTTCAAACAGAGGCAAGGCGTCAGCATAGTTGCCCTGTTTAAGATACTGAGAGAGAGCGATCAGGTATTTATCCTTGCGTACTTGTGCTGGAAGGCTGGCTTCCAGAGTCTCCATACGCTTTGTTTCCTGTTGCCTGGCGCGCTCCTGGGCATCGGCTGCTGCCAGTTTTTGGCCAGCGTCTTCGCGGAAGCGGCTGACAGGGTAATCATGCAGAAATTGTTTATACGCTTCGGCAGTATTTTCCGTTTGGGCTTGTTGCCAGGCAGACTCTGCCTGTTGGGCTTGTCTTAGAACTGTAATTGCTTCCTGATTTCCTTCCTCAATAGCGACGGCCAGGGGTGTTCGCTGCTTGTAGTCGACCAGGCTGGGGTTAGCACCATGGGCCAGCAATGAGCGAATATTGTTGGGGGCATTGCCTTCAGCCGCCAGGTGCAAAGGATAGGTTCGGGCACGATTATCGTAACAATTGTTCACGCTGGCACCTTTAGTGATCAGGTGCTCGATTACTTCATTGCGATCATCCAGGTCCGCCAGGCCACATAAAGGCGGGACCCAGTTTTTGCCCTGCTCGGCATTGGCATCAAATCCAGGTTGATCGATTACTATCATCAAGTCTTCGTTGCTGGCATTTAAATCTACCATGGAATAAAGGTGAAGGTAGGGAGAAGTGCTGCAGCCAGTTATCAGGAGCAGTACTGACAGGCCTAAAAGTGCATGCAGTTTTTTCATGTTACGTCCTCTGTATTTGCCTGCTGCTCGGAAGAATGGCTCGGGTGAAGTGCTTTATCACGTTAGCTGTTGATATTAGCAAAGCTGAAGCAGGTGTCGCTGTCCGTAGTGAAAAATTGGATGCTGATATTATGGGAAGTGAAAATGTTTAGCGTCCTTCAGCCGGTCTTGTTATATAGCTGTAAACCCCGCCGACAGCTGGTCGGCGGGTGAATAATTACTTCTCAAACAGTGACTCGATGTTCGCAAATGCCTTGATTTCGATGGCATTTTCAGACGGGTCCATGAAGAACATGGTGGCCTGTTCGCCAGCCTCGCCCTTGAAGCGCACGTACGGCTCAATAATGAACTGGATACCCAGGCCGGTCAGGCGGTCAGCCAGTGTTTGCCACTCCTCCATCGGTAAAACGACACCGAAATGACGTGCCGGGACCTTGTGAGAATCGACATCGCTATATGCGTCACAGCCGCATTCATCCGGCGCCTTGTGCGCGACGATCTGATGACCGTAGAAGTTGAAGTCGCACCATTCACCCGGAGCACAGCGACCTTCGGTACAGCCCAGCACTTTGCCGTAGAACGTACGGGCTTCTTCGACATCACGAACCGGAAACGCCAGGTGGAACGGGGGGATGTTATGTGTGTTGCTCATAATCACTCTCACTTGGTTGGGCCTTGATGGCAGATTTGAGTGTATGTAAGGCGTGACTTAAAACAAATCTAAATCTTCGGGCCTGAGAGCCACATTCCTTGTTAACAAACCTAGCAAGTAGGTTGGAATGTAGACTCGACTCGGGTGTTGAGTTCAGCCGAGTCGAGGACTGTCTTCCATTCCTTGCAAGATCAGAATATGGGCCTCGGAGCAGAGGATGCGCTTTTCCCGTGCCTGCTGATATTCCTCTGAGTGGTAGCAAGCGAGCGCCTGTTCATAGCTCTCGAATT
This sequence comes from Marinobacterium sp. NO-S09, assembly GCF_059179545.1. NCBI lineage: Bacteria > Pseudomonadati > Pseudomonadota > Gammaproteobacteria > Oceanospirillales > Oceanospirillaceae > Marinobacterium > Marinobacterium sp. NO-S09. The sequence continues at coordinate 683,811 of NZ_CP168954.1, forward strand.
CCAGGACAACCGCTCTTTGTGGAGGGTTGTCGTCAAAGCCTTCCAGAGGGGTGAAGTTTTCACCCCGGGAAAGAATCTTCGCGCCATATTTGGCCAGGGCTTGAGGAGCAAGCGCCAGGTATGCCTGATAGTCTTCTTCTTGCTGAATAGTGACGTGGGCGATCCAGTAACCTTTCATACTTAACCCTTGGCTTCCAAAAGGCCCAATTCTGTCAAAGTTGCGCGCGCTATGCGGAAGCACTCAACGCCCTGAGGTACGCCACAGTAAATAGCGATCACATGCAGGATGGAGCGAACTTCGTCCACGGTTACACCGTTGGAAATGGCGCCTTTGAGGTGTAGCTCCCATTCTTCCATCTTGCCCAGTGCTGCGATCATGGTGAGATTCATCATGGAACGGGTTTTGGCATCAATGGTGTCATCGCCCCAGCCGAATCCCCAACACCAGCTTGTCATTGCTTCCTGGAAAGGGAGGTTAAAGCTGTCAGCCTTCTCAAGATTCTTTTCTACATAGTCTTTTCCCAGCGTTTCTTTGCGCTTTTGTAGACCAAGTTCAAACAGATCATCTTTCATGAGTTGTTTCCTTTCTCCAGTTGGCATGCGATTTCATAGGCTTCTTTAAGATGACGCTCACAGATTGCACAGGCTTTATCGGGGTCGTGCTCCTCAAGGGCTTTGACCATTTCATACAGGTCTTTCGGGCCTGCGGTTTTACGCCCGACAGAACTCAGTGTCATGGCGCGCAACCGGGATATGCGAGAGTTGAGCTGTTCGACCAAGACCCAGGCAACATGCTTGCCTGCGCTGTGAAAGATCAATTCATAGAAGTCTTTGGTGAGGCGTAAAGCGGTTTTGATATCGTCTTTAGCCAAGTGATCTGCGATCTGATCATGCAGCTGGTACAGGTTCTGTATGATTTCCGAGGTGATGACTTTGCTGCATTCTCGAACAGCCATGCATTCCAACAGGGTGCGTATCTCATAGATTTCCTTCACTTCTGCATCACTGATAGATGCAACCGCAAAGCCCGCGTTGGGAAGACCCACAACCAGGTGCTCGCTTTCCAGATGACGGATACATTCCCGAACAACGGTGCGGCTAACGCCCAGCGTTTCACACAGGTTGCGTTCGATTAAGCGAGTGCCCGGTGTCAGTGAATTACTGGTGATGGCGTCACGCAGGGAATCGAGGGCGTGTTCTTTCAAGGTTTTGGGTCGTTCAACCTTCTGCATGTGTCTTCGTTCCTCTGAATCAGAATCCAGTTTTGCATCTTAGCATAGCGATCACTTGATTCAGTCGTGATTGTATGATTATCTTTGTGTCATATGGTATACCATATTACGAAGAAGATCATTATCACCTTGGGCGGGATCCGGAAATGAGTTTAGAGATACGCAAAATCGTCAGCTTTGAAGAAGAAACCCTGATTGAGGGGTATAAGAAGGCAGATAAGCCTCTGCGCATGTTTGCGGTGGCTGCTGTCGTCACAAACCCCTGGGCAGGGCGCTTTGTGCATGACTTGAAACCGGTTGTTCGTGAGTATGGTCCGCAACTGGGAGAACTCCTGACGCAGCGCATCTGCGACCTGGCGGGTGGCGCAGAGAACATCGAAGCTTTCGGTAAAGCTGCGGTTGTAGGTCTGAACGGTGAAGTCGAGCATGCCTCTGCTCTGATTCATACGCTGCACTTTGGCAATTTCTACCGCGAGGCGGTAGAGGCTAAATCATTCCTCTCGTTCACAAACACCCGTGGCCCTGCCAACGCACCGATTTCTGTTCCGATGATGGACAAAAATGATGGTGGCAAGCGTTCCCACTATTTGACGCTGCAATTCAACATCGGTGACGCGCCTGCTGCTGATGAAATTGTGGTTGTTCTTGGTGGTGCAACTGGTGGTCGTCCGCATCACCGTATTGGCGACCGTTATCAGGAACTTCAGGAGCTTGGGCATGACGTCGATAACCCTGCCGCGGTTTAAGTCCCGTTCAGGGCTTGCCTACACCCGAACAGGACAGGGGCCGTCTCTGGTTCTCATCCACGGCGTAGGATTGCGCCTGGAAGCATGGGTACACCAGGTCGAAGGCTTGTCGAAGTTCTTCACAGTGTATGCCGTGGATATGCCGGGTCATGGTGAAAGTGACATCATGGCAGGGTGCCTAGATATCCCGACCTATACCGACGCCGTTGCTGCATGGATAAACGAAGTGGTGCAGACACCCGTGCTGATAGCCGGGCACTCAATGGGATCTATGATCGCGCTGAACTTTGCCATTCGTTATCCGCAACAATGTGCAGGTGTGGCGGCGCTGAATTCGGTTTACCGGCGCTCGGATGCCGCCAAGCAGGCGGTCTTTAGCCGTGTTCAGCAAATCAAAGAGAGTATTACGGCTGAGAATGTGACGGCTCCGGTTAAGCGCTGGTTTGATTTCCCCCTGCAGGGTGACGATGTGCAGCATGCACGCATGTGTTGTGAATGGCTGAGTCAGGCCTCCCTTGATGGTTATCGCCAGGCTTATGAAGTCTTCTGTTTCAATGATGGCCCTTCAGATCGTGATCTTGAAAACCTGTCTGTTCCGGCGCTGTTTCTGACGGGAGAGGGAGATCCGAATTCAACGCCTGATATGTCCAAATCCATGGCAAGACTTTGTCCTGAAGGCGAGAGCTACATCGTTCAGGCGTCTCGCCACATGGCCCCTTTAACTCACTCCGTAGAGATAAATCCAATAATAAAAGATTTCGGTCAGCGCTGTTTTGACCGGAACTAAGGAGATATTCCTGTGAATACCTTTGATCCCAGAGAGCTGCGTAACGCGTTTGGCTCCTTTATGACGGGCGTCACGGTGGTAACTGCCGTGAGCAAGACGGGAGAGCAAGTAGGCTTTACAGCGAACTCGTTTACCTCAGTGTCAATGGATCCGCCGCTGTTGCTGGTATGTCCAGCCAATAAGCTCTCCAGTTTTGATGTATTCGAGCAATGCGAACACTTTGCGGTCAGCATTCTAGCTGAAGAGCAGCAGCATGCCTCTAACACCTTTGCAGGTTCGTCTGGTGACCGCTTTTCTGAAGTGCCCTGGACAGCAGATGAATTCGGCACGCCGCTGATTGATGGTGCGGTAACGCACTTCTCATGCTCGGCTTTCCAGAAGGTTCCCGCTGGGGATCACCTCCTTCTTGTAGGCAAGGTGGAAGCCTTCGCAACAACAGAAAAACTGGGTCTGGGATATGCCAAGGGTGGTTATTTCAGTCTGGGAATGGAGCACAAGGCGGAAGAAGTTGCACTGCAGTCATCGGCTCAGGTGGGTGCCTTGATTGAGTGTAACGACAAGCTGCTCGTGCAGAAAACAGACCAGGGCTACATCCTGCCTGTTGCAGACATGACGAAAGGGCAAAGCTCACACGAAACACTCGCCTCCTTTGTCAAAGAAATAGAGCCCGAGAGTGAAGTAGGCCAGGTGTTTTCCGTGTATGAGAAAGCCACAACCGGCGGCTTCATTGCGTTTTACCGGGTTGAAAGCGCTAAAGAGTCTGATCACCAGCAGTATGAATATGTGCCATTTGAAGAGTTGGCAGACCTGAATTTTGCGTCATCCGATCTTCAATCAATGGTCGGTCGTCTGGTCAATGAAAAGCAGAATGGCGTTTTCCGTCTGTACTTTGGGGATGAAACAAAAGGGGATGTGCGATGAAATTTTCACTCTTTGCTCACATGGAGCGCGTGGACGAACAGCAGAAACAGCAGGATCTGTACGACGAATTTATTTCATTATGCAAAATTGCTGATGAAGGTGGCATGTGTACAGTCTGGACCGGTGAGCACCATGGTATGGACTTCACCATCGCACCGAACCCTTTCCTCAACCTGATCGATCTTGCCCATCAGACGAAGAATGTACGCCTGGGGACAGGGACAGTTGTGGCCCCCTATTGGCACCCGATAAAACTGGCCGGCGAAGCGGCCATGACGGATATCATTACGGGTGGTCGTCTGGATCTGGGTATCGCGCGAGGAGCATATTCATTTGAATATGAACGTATGGTGCCGGGTATGGATGCCTGGGGCGCGGGTGAGTGCCTGCGTGAAATGGTGCCTGCCATTAAAGGTCTCTGGAAAGGTGACCACACCCAGGAAGGCAAGCATTACAACTTCCCGAAAACCACATCATCGCCCAAGCCATTAACTGAAGATGGCCCTCCGATTTGGGTAGCCGCCCGCGATATTAACAGCCATGAATTTGCTATCAGCAACGGCTGCAATGTGCAGGTCACGCCGCTGTGGCAAGGGCTGGAAGAAGTTGAAGCATTGATCTCCAAATATAACGAAGCCTGCGAAAAGCATGATAAGCGCACAAAAATCATGATCCTCCAGCATGCGTTCGTTTCAGACAACCCGACTGAGCTGGACCAGGCCGCCCGAAAACTGCATGAGTTTTACTGCTACTTTGGCGCCTGGTTCAAAAATGAGCGCCCGATCAGTCAGGGTCTTATTCAGTCTCTTTCACAAAAAGAAATTGATGAGCACCCGTTCTATAAGCGCGAAGCGATTCGCAATGATCTGATGATAGGTACACCTCAGCAGATTATTGATCGTCTCAAGCACTATGAAGATCTGGGCTACGACGAGTTTGCTTACTGGAGTGATTCAGGCATGACACGCCAGGAAAAAGAAACGTCGCTGCGTCGATTTATTGATGAAGTGATGCCTGCTTTTAATTGATGGATGGGATCCTTATGTCTGATTTAAATCTGCCCCACTACAAGCTGTTCATTGATGGTGAGTGGGTTGAAGGCGCAGCAAACAAGAAAATGCCGACGATTGATCCGGCAACAGGTGATGCCTGGGCTACTTTTGCTTGTGCCGAACCTGAAGATGTTGAACGTGCCGTAAAAGCGGCTCGTCGCTCTCTCAGTGATCCAGAGTGGGCTGGCCTTACACCCTCCGAGCGCGGTGTATTGCTGAACCGACTAGCCGACTTGCTGGCGGAACATTCTGAGGCGCTTGGCGCTGTAGAAACCAGTGATAGCGGCAAGCTGGCGGCTGAAACCCAGTCTCAGGCCCGATATGTCGCCCAGTATTATCGATACTACGCAGGTCTCGCCGATAAAATCGAAGGCCACACACTGCCTATCGATAAGGCCGATATGCATGTGTTCACAAAGCCTGAGCCCATCGGTGTCGTTGCGGCGGTAGTGCCCTGGAACGCCCAGATGTTTCTGACCGCCACCAAGCTGGCTCCGGCCTTGGCCGCTGGTTGTTCGGTCATTATCAAGGCGTCTGAGATTGCACCTGTTGCCATTCTGGAATTCGCTCGCCTGATTGAGCAGGCAGGCTTCCCGAAAGGCGTGGTATCAGTGATTACCGGAGATGCCGTCGGCTGTGCCATTCCGCTGACATCACACCCGGATATTGATCGCCTGGCCTTTACCGGTGGACCTGAAACTGCGAAGCATGTTGTTCGCAATACGGCCGAAAACTTCGCGGTAACCTCCCTCGAACTGGGCGGCAAGTCACCCATTCTGGTGTTCGAGGATGCTGATGTCGAAAGTGCGACCAACGGGATCCTGGCCGGTAACTTTGGTGCTTCAGGTCAGTCCTGTGTCGCGGGCTCGCGAGTGTATATTCAGCGTGGGCTGTACAAGGAGTTGGTCAGTCGTCTTCTGAAGGCCACGGCTGAAATCCGGGTCGGTAACCCGCTGGACAGCACTTCTCATATCGGTCCGCTCTGCACAATGGCACAAGTTGAAGGCATAGAAGCGGCGCTGCTCAAAGCGAAAGAGCAGGGTGCGTCGGTACTGGCTGGTGGACATCGCCTGGCTGAGTTGGGTTCAGAGCACTATTTCGCCCCCACCATTGTTGAATGCCCCGATTTTGAGACCGTAACTCTGAAAGCCGAGCTGTTTGGGCCGGTCATGTCTATCGCCTGCTTTGACACCGAAGAAGAGGCGATTGCGTTGGCGAATGATTCCGAATTTGGTTTGGGGTCAGGTGTATTTACTGAAAACCTGTCAAAAGCGCTACGTGTATCTCAGCAAATCAAATCCGGTATCTGCTGGGTAAATACATACCGCGCTATTTCGCCGGTTGCACCTTTTGGCGGTGTGAACCAGTCCGGATACGGACGTGAGGCGGGTATTCAGGCTATTCAGGACTACATACGCGTGAGAACCACCTGGATTAATACATCCAGTGAACCCATGGGTAATCCGTTCGTAATGCGATAACGGCTTGCTCAACAATAAAAATAACAGCTTCGGCTATTTTTGATGCTTAGGAGTTTTTATGAAACCCAGCACAAGAGCTTTATCCGGTATTCCTGATGCCGGAAAAAGCACATTCATGAGCTACTGTTCCATTTTGATGGTAGCGGCGTTTGTGCTCTTCACAGTGCTTAACGTCGAACTTTCCAACGAAATTTTCAGTGGTTTCAATAGTTGGATTCTTCACAATCTCAGCTGGTACTACGTGGTCATTGTCAGTGCCGTACTGGGCTTTTCTGTCTGGGTCGCATTTAGTCGCTACGGTGATATTCGTTTAGGCAACGATGATGAAAAGCCCGAGTTCGGGTTTGTGGCATGGTTTTCAATGCTGTTCAGCTGTGCCATAGGTACAGGCCTGCTCTTTTGGAGTATTGGTGAACCCCTGATGCATTTTCAGGGGAACCCTTTCCTGGATATGAATGGCATAGAGGCCGCCACCGAAAGTGCTGCACGTATGGCGGTTAAAATCACCATGTTCCATTGGGGGCTGCATGGTTGGGCGGTTTATATTCTGGTGGGCTTATGCCTTGCCTATTTCTGCTACCGCCGCGGTCTTCCACTAACGGTTCGTTCCGGTCTTTACCCTTTACTGGGTGATAAAATTTATGGACCTATCGGTCACGCTGTCGACTTGTTGGCAATCTTCAGCACGCTGTTCGGTACCGCAACAACGCTGGGTCTGGGCGTTTCGCAGATGAATGCCGGATTGAACTATTTATTTGGTGTACCTGTTTCCACAACCACACAGGTTATTCTGATCGCATTTGTGTCCGTTGTAGCCACCATCTCGGCTATTTCAGGGGTTGGACGCGGTATTAAAATACTGAGTATCTGGAATATCCGCCTGAGTCTGGTGCTGATTGCATTTTTTGTATTTGCAGGCCCCACCGTATTTCTGATGGATCTGACGGTTTCCTCTCTGGGGGATTATGTGGCCACCTTTATCCCGATGGGATTCTGGGTCGATCTGGATGCTGAGCGTCAATGGCAGGGCTGGTGGACCATCTTCTATTGGGGCTGGTGGCTGTCCTGGGGTCCGCTGGTCGGTATGTTCATTGCCCGTATTTCACGTGGTCGTACCGTACGTCAGTTTTTGCTCACGGCTCTGGTAATGCCGCCGTTGGGCGGGTTTCTCTGGATCATTGTCTTTGGTGGTACGGCGCTTAACATTGAGTTGCTGAATGCCGGGCATCTTACTCAGGTGGTTAACGAAAACATTACCCTGTCGCTCTACAGCACCATCGAAGCCATTGGTGTGGACTCAATGACCCAGGCAATGGCTGTGCTGTCGACCCTGCTGATTGTGACCTGGTTTGTTACCTCTGCCGATTCGGGCACGCTGGTCATTTGCACGATTGTGTCTCAGGGCGATACTCACCCGGCCAGGTCCTTGCGCATTATCTGGGGCCTGGGACTTGGTGGTGTTGCTTTGGCACTGTTGTTGGCCGGCGGTCTGGATGCGCTTAAGACGGCCACCATTATTGCTGCACTGCCATTCTCTGTGGTGCTGACATTCATGTGCTGGGCGCTTGTTAAAGGCTTTCAAGATGAGCGAAACGGGATTACCTACAACGCCAATGATCTGGCGAAGCCCGTTGTATCCAAAGACGTCGTGACGAGCAATCTTGCTGAAGGCGAGGCTGCTTTAGCTGACTAATGCCCAACATGGCTTTTAACAGGTGTACACAATGATTGCAGAGATGCTCCGAGATCCTTCACTGGTCAAAACGAAAGGGTTCATCAATGGGTACTGGGTTGAGGCAGAGGGGCAGAAAACCTTTGAGGTTGAAAATCCCTCCACCACTCAACCCTTGGCAAGGGTTGCAAACCTGGGCGCAGAGGACGCGCAACGTGCTGTTGATGCAGCCCAGCAGGCTATGGAGCAGTGGCGGTCTGTCACTGCGAAGGAAAAGTCGAGCTTGCTGCGCAGATGGTTTGATCTGGTGATGGAGCACCAGGATGATCTTGCGACGCTGATGACTGCCGAGCAGGGAAAGACGTTCAGCGAAGCCAGGGGGGAGGTCGCCTATGGCGCCTCCTATATCGAATGGTTCGCTGAAGAAGCCAAGCGGATCTATGGTGATATTCTGCCTGCGACTACTTCAGATCGGCGTTCTCTGGTCACCAGACAGCCGGTGGGTGTGGTATCCGCTATCACACCCTGGAACTTTCCGCTTGCCATGATTACGCGCAAGGTAGCCCCGGCGTTGGCGGCGGGCTGTTCCATTGTGCTGAAACCGGCAGCAGAAACGCCTCTGTCTGCACTGGCCCTGGCGGAGCTGGCACAGCGTGCCGGCATTCCTGATGGACTCATTAATGTGATACCGGGTACGGATGCGGCTGCCATCGGGCAGGTTTTAACGTCTCATCCACTGGTAAAAAAGGTGACGTTCACCGGTTCCACGCGAGTGGGCAAGATCCTGATGGAGCAGTCGGCCAGAGGGGTTAAACGCACGTCGATGGAATTGGGCGGTAATGCGCCGGTGATGGTGTTTGAGGATGCAGACCTGGATAAGGCCGTCGCCGGTGTGCTTGCCGTCAAGTACCGTAACGCCGGGCAAACCTGTATTTGCGCCAATCGGATACTGGTGCAGCAGAGCATCTATGAGCGTTTTCTCGAGAAACTGACTGCTAAGGTTTCCGAGTTTGTGCTGGGGGATGGGTTTGATGCATCGGTCACAGCGGGGCCGTTGATCGCAGGGCAGGCGGTTAACAGTGTCGATACCCTGGTAAAAGACGCTGTTAGTAAAGGTGCTGGAGTCTGTATTGGCGGCCAACCGGCCAACGGAACCGGCCACTTCTATGAGCCAACAGTGCTGCGTGACCTCACGACAGACATGCGCTTGGCGAAAGAAGAGGTATTCGGACCTGTGGCACCTGTATTCTCATTCGAGAGTGAGGCTGAAGCCGTTGCAATGGCAAACGATACCGAGCTTGGCCTGGCTGCGTATGTGTTCACTAAAGATCCATCCAGAATATGGAGGGTCAGTGAGCGTTTGGAGTACGGCATGGTGGGAGTCAACGAAACCGGCATCAGCTCCGAGATGATCCCTTTTGGTGGTGTGAAAGAATCTGGCCAGGGACGCGAAGGTTCTAAATATGGCCTTGAGGATTACACCGAGCTGAAATACATCTGCATGGGTGATATAGAATCCTGACAACATCTGTCCAATAGAAACTCAGACTCACTTCTGAAAGGTAAGCATGGCAATAAACTCTGGGCGACTAATGTCGCTCAGAGTTTCTATTGCACACAACTTTATCCTGTTTGACTTCACGACTCTCCCATTTGCAGCGCACCAAGCAGAAACAGCAAGCCGAGTACGCCCACCGCGAGCGATGAAATAATCCAGAACTTCAGGCTATTGCCCGGAATGAATGGGCGCAGCAGCGGGAACAAAAGCGCACGAGCAAGCAATACCCCTGAAATGAGAAAAAGTACTGGACGCATAAACGGCATTGCCGGAAGCATACCGGCCGCGGCTATGGCGTAGATCGCCCAAACCAGCAACATAGTCCCGACAACAAGGGCTGAAATATGTGGCCCTCTGTCCCCAGATTCAATGGCTGCGACAGCTTTCTCTCCGGCACCGAGAAACCGGTAGCCTGATGCGCCCCAAGCAAGGCAAGCAAAGTGCAGTGCTGCCGCAATAATGCAAAGCGCGGCGGCAAGTAGAAGTGTGAATGACATCGAGAGCATGGAGGTATTTCCTTATAATCCAGCGCTTGGTTAAGGGGTGGGCTTTGGCTCGCTGCTGAACGAGAAGTGAGGAGCTTGTCATAAGCATGCGCGCTTTGTGTTGGACCGTGCACGGTATCCTGTAACGGTCACTCCATAGTGCCTTGATATTGGACCAAATTGCTATGCGTTGCCAGTCGGAAGCGGTAGCAATACAGGCTGTTTGGGAAGGATAGGGGGCGCTCTGTTGGCGAGGGCTGATGTGCGTTCTGAGCTTGGGGTGCCCGGCCAAGGTGTGTGGGCCTGAAGCCGGGCGGTCGGGCTTTAAAAGGTTGAGCGGTTATTTCAGCTTGATCGTAAAGTGCTTCACGATTGGGGCGGTGATCTCCCAGGTACCTACGAAGTCCTTTTCGATAACAAAGGCATCGCCGGGGCCGACTTCGACCGGTTCGCCGCCGTCGGGTGTGATGATGGCGGCACCTTCAATCAGGTGGATGAACTCCCAGCTTGCGTAGGTGGCATGCCAGGTGCCGGGTGAGGCTTCCCACCAGCCGCTGATCATGCTGCCGTCATCGGCGGTGTATTCGATCCAGGTGGTCATGGTGGGTTCACCGGCGACAACGGTCCAGCCCGGCAGGGCGTCGGTCATCGGTTCCGCCTTGCGATTCGGCAGTCGTGTAATGGGTGCATTACTCATGCTCTGTCCTCGAAATATGCCGACCGGAGCCGGCACGTGGGTTAGCCGGCCTTGCGGGCGTCGTCGGTCAGCGGTGCATCGGCCAGGTAGGCTTCCATGGAGTCGTCCAGGGCATCCAGCCAGGGGGTATGGTGCGGGGGCGCCATGGTGCCGGTCATCAGTGAGGCATAGGAGTGGTCACGGAAGGTCATGATGTTGTCCTTCTTGTGCTGTTTCCATTCCAGGAAGGTGCGGTTGACGCCGTCGATGTCGAAGGTCGGGTAATCGGTCTGCTCGATCAGGTGCAGAATATAGGCACCCTGGTACTCGTACATCTCTTTGGCGGTTTCCAGTGCCAGTTCCTGTTCGCGCCATTTCAGGCTGTCGGCGGTCATCTCGGCCTTGGACGGCAGGGCAATACGGCCCAGAATCACGTCACGCACATACCAGGCCTGGGCGTCGAACATATTGAAGGAGTACCACTGGTCCTGCATGCCGATGTAGAAGAACTGAGGATTGTCTTCCCAGACCACACCCTTGTAGAGATTCAACGGCCAGAGGCGGTTATCGGTCTGCAGGCGCAGGTCGTCGGCGAGGAAGGGGAAGTGGTGCAGGTAACCGGTGCACAGGATGATGGCGTCGATCTTCTTGCTGCTGCCGTCCTTGAAGTAGGCGGTGTCGGTATCCACATGGGTCAGCGCCGGTTTTTCTTCCCAGTTATCTGGCCATTTGAAGCCCATGGGTTCGCTGCGGTAGCAGCTGGTGATGGAGCGGGCACCGTATTTATAGCACTGGGAACCGATATCTTCGGCCGAGTAGCTGGCGCCGACAATCAGAATATCCTTGTCCTTGAATTCCAGCGCGTCGCGGAAGTCATGGGCGTGCAGTACGCGGCCACCAAAGGTTTTAAAGCCTTCATACTCGGGCACCTTGGGGGTCGAGAAGTGGCCGCTGGCGCAGACGACATAGTCGAACACTTCGCTGTAAGTCGTGTCGGTGTTGTGGTCGTGCACCGCTACGGTGAACTGGCCGGTGGTTTCGTCGTAGGAAATGTTGCGTACCGGGGTGTTAAAGCGGATGTATTTGCGCACGCCGGCCTTGTCTACGCGCCCTTTAATATAGTCCCAGAGCACTTCGCGCGGCGGATAGGAGGCGATCTGACGTCCGAAATGCTCCTCGAAGGTGTAGTCGGCGAATTCCAGGCACTCTTTTGGGCCGTTGGACCAGAGGTAGCGGTACATGCTGCCGTGCACCGGTTCACCGTTCTCATCCAGGCCGGTGCGCCAGGTGTAGTTCCACATGCCGCCCCAATCGTCCTGCTTCTCGAAGCAGACCAGCTCCGGAATTTCGGCGCCCTTGGCTTCAGCTGACTGGAAGGCTCGTAACTGTGCCAGGCCGCTGGGGCCTGCGCCGATGATGGCTACGCGTTTTTTCATGATGGTTATCTCCGCATCAATCCTGTTTTGGGATTCCGATGGCCACATCAGGTGGCCGTTGATAACCAAATTACCCCTGAGATCCTGCGGGCAAAATTCCCCGTTGAAGGTAACCCTGCGGGGCTACATTGGGGTGTGTGCGGAGGGGGTAGAGAAGGTGAGAACCATGCCTTCAACGCCCAGAATGGCGCCGTTGTCGGCATAAATGCCCTGGCCTTTTTCAATCACGGGGATGAGGCGCCCATCGGCGTGCTGCAGGCGGTAATGCAGCTCGAAACGTTCGCCACGGCTGAGCGCGTCCTGCACCTGCTCCCACACGGGATCAGCGTCCTCGGGGTGGATCAGGTCACCGTAGTTGAGGCTGGACTGGTTGGTCAGCACTTCCGGGGGGTAACCGGTCAGCTCCAGAGAACCGGCGCTGACAAACGCCATGGTCCAGTCCCGGTTGTTGCGGCTGCGATACAGCATGGCGGGCAACTGATTGACCAGCTGGGTGAGGCTGCGCCAGTCCGCATCACGCTGGCGCGAACGGGACATCTGGTCGCTGATATCGGTCAGCGTGATACTGATGGGCCAGAGTGTATTGCTGTCGACAGGCTGGTGTTTCAGCTCGCACCAGAGACTGTTGCTCTGGGCGCTCAGCACACGGGCCTGCAGGGGGCTTTCCTGTGTCAGCAATGCCTGTTGCCATAGCGGGCGATCACCGGGGTGCAGGTGCTCATGAAACAGGGTACTGCAGTTGTCGCCTTTAAGGCGCTGCCAGCCCTGATTGGCGGCCAGTATCTGTCCATGTTCGTTGACCACCAATACAGCGATATCCAGGCTGTCGAGTACCCGGTGGAGCGGAATGGAGTCAGGCACTGGTTCCGCTGACCGGGCCAGCAGACGGCTCAGCATGTCTCGTTCTCCGGCAGGGGATGGTTGTGTACCCAGGCCGCCAGTTCCAGACGGGAGTGCAGATTGAGTTTGCGCAGCAGGCTTTTGACATACACCTTCACGGTGCTGTCGCTGATGCCCAGCTCCCGCGCGATCAGCTTGTTGCTGAGGCCTCGGGAGATCCATATCAGGGTTTGGCGCTCGCGTTCGGTCAGTACTTCGTACCAGCGTTCATCCGCAACCACATTGGCGCCGGCTTGTGTGGCGTTCGACTCGGCAGGCTCGCCCTGCTGGCGCAGTCCTTCACGCAGCAGCAACAGCATATCGTCATCCAGCCCCACATGCCCTTCCAGCACGTTATTGAGGCGTTCGATCATCATGTCGGGGGCGGTATCCTTGAGCAGATAGCTGTCGGCGCCGATACGCAGTGCATCCATCAGGTGGGCAGGGTCATCGGAGGCGGTCAGCATCACCACACGGATATCCACACTGAACTGCTTGATCTGTTGCAGCAGGTCGAGCCCGCTGCTGTCCGGCATCTGCAGATCCAGCAGTACCAGCTCCGGCGCCACACGGTGTATATGCTCCAGCACACCGGCGGGGCCATCAAATTCAGCGACTACTTCAAAGTGATCGGTATCCTGCAGCAGTTCAGCGACTCCGCGCCGAAACAGCGGATGGTCATCGACCAGAATTACCGGCGTGTGTGTCATGAGCAGAGTTCCTCTGTAATCAGTTCAATGCAGGTGCCCTGGCCGGCGCGGGACTCGATGTGGAAATGGGCGCCGATGCGTTTGGCGCGCTCTTCCATGATGCCAAGCCCGAAACTGTCGGCGTTGCGCTCGCTGGGCAAGCCCTGGCCGTCGTCTTCAATACGGATGTGGATACCTTTCTCGCCGTGTGGCAGAAGCTGGATACGGACTTTTTGTGCATGGGCATGGCGGACGGCGTTGCTGAGGGCTTCGCGTAGAATAAGCAGCAGTTCGACGGCGATCACCTCCGGCAGGTTGCGGTCACAGAGGCGGTTATCGAGCTCGAACATCAGGCCTGAATGGCGCTCGAATTCGGCGATGGCCGTTTGCAGCTCCTTCTCCAGGCTGTGATGCAGGCGGATGCGGGAGCTGCTGATCAGTTCTCGTGTTTGGCGATAGGCCTGGCGGGCCTGTTGCCGGAGTCCATGCAGCCGGTCGCGCATTTCGTCATTGGGGAGCTGTTCGACCTGTTGCTCCAGACGGCCGGTTTGCAGGCACAGATAACACAGTTGCTGGGCGACGGAGTCATGCAAGGTGGCGGCCAGGGATTGCTGCAGACTCTGACGTTGCTGGCGTAGCTGGTTGCTGTGGGCAAGGTTGAGGTCCAGCCCTTCGCGGATGGCCTGGCCCAGATCACAGAGAACCTGACGCCAATGGTCCGCCTTGTCCGCATCCGGGGTAGGTGCCAGTAACCAGAGCTGCAACCCACTCTCGCCATCCGGCATGCGGATGCCCTGAACCGATAAATCGGCCAGTGTTTCCCGGGTTTGCAGGCGCGTCCGGTCACCACGGGTGGCCAGATCCAGCTGATATCCGAGCCGGCTGACCTCAAGTGTACTGGCAGCATCATTGGTGCCATTCAGGTGCCAGGTGCTTTGGTGATCGGTGCGCCAGGCCAGCCAGAGTGGCAGGGAAAAGCCGGATGCGACCGCACCCTGTCGGAGCAGGTCCGGCAGGGTGGCATCCAGATCATCACCACAGCGAATCAGGCTGAGGGTCATCCGGTGCAACAGCTCCCGCTGGGGGCGGTAACGTCGTTTGTCAGCGCCGGCCTCTGCCTGCGTGCGTCCAAACCAGCGTGTGAGACTGACAGCCACAGCAACCTCCTGTGCGAATGTGTTGTTATCGGGGAGGTAAATGCACACATCATGCCAGCAACAGATGGATTACCCCCGCAGGGGTAGCTCCTTTGACGCATTGCCCATTAATTCCTGTAAGTAAAGAATTTTTACCAAGAGTAGCGGTGCATACATGGGTTTACGGACCCGTCATGCGAGCCGCAAAACAGGGCAATGGGCCCCGAGCATGCACGCAATTGATGCATGTGCAGCCAGGTAAGGCATTTACCGGGAGTGGTGTTATGAATATGCAAATGAATGACCTGCTGGGTGGAGGGCTGGCGGCCGGTGTGCGCCGCCGTCTTCGAGCCCAGCAGGCAATACAGCTGGTGTTGATGCCGGGGGAAGAGGTCTGCATTCAAGGGGCTGACGCCGGCCAGTGCTGCGAAATACTGGCGTTTGATGCCAAGGGGCAGTCGGCCGTTGATGCGCTGGAGCTGAATGGATATCAGGCGGGAGCGACAGTGACTCAAGCACAGCTTGAGGCTGGCAGACCCTCCGCCCAGCGTCTGTTACAGCAGCTCAAAGGATTCAGCGTCGATCCGCATCAGCTCTCGGCTGCCATGCACCTTGCGCCGGATGAGTTGCCCTGTGTGATTACAGCCAGTGAACGTAGTGGCCCGGTCAGTCTGGTTTTGATCGCGCCGGGTCTGGATATGCGCCCGGATGAGCAGCTGACTGTGTCGGAGCTGGATATCAGCATTCACTATCTGCCGGAGCGCACGCCGGAACTGCCTGAGCCGCTCGCGCAGCCGGTTCAGGACCTGCATATTCCACACAGCAGTGCGCGCGTGTACCGGGTCAAGGCAGGTGAGTGGATCC
Source organism: Marinobacterium sp. NO-S09 (assembly GCF_059179545.1). Lineage (NCBI taxonomy): Bacteria > Pseudomonadati > Pseudomonadota > Gammaproteobacteria > Oceanospirillales > Oceanospirillaceae > Marinobacterium > Marinobacterium sp. NO-S09. The sequence continues at coordinate 699,425 of NZ_CP168954.1, forward strand.
AGATTATCGATGTGGCCGGCAAACAGTGCTCCGATTTTATCGCCTTTGATGAGGCGGCCCTGGAGCAGGGTGAAGAGGTGACGCTGGATGCAGTGGCGACGCGTACTCTGGCCGGTCAGGCACTGCCCCAGCCGGGGCTCTATTCCCGTTTTGCCGACAGCCGCCTGCAGCCGATGCTGGAACTGGTGCAGGACACTGTGGGCCGCCATGACAGCTTTCTGCTGGCCTGCACGCCGAAATACTATGAAGACGAAGGCTACTTCGGCCACGTCAGCTGCACGGATAATTTCAACCGGGCCCTGAAAGACTATGGCGTTAAGCCGCGTGCCGGCTGGCCTGCCATTAATTTCTTCTTCAACACACTGATCGAGCCCTGTGGCACGGTCGGCATGGATGAGCCCTGGTCCCGTCCCGGTGATTATGTATTGCTGCGGGCCAACCGCGATTTGATCTGTGCCTCGTCAGCCTGTCCGGACGACATCGACCCGGCCAACGGCTGGACCCCCACCGATATTCATGTCCGCGTGTATGGCGCGGAAAACCAGTTTGAGCGCGCCATTGCCCATCGTGTGGTGCCCGAGGAGTTGCCGCGTATGACCCTGCAAACCGCTTTCCACAGCCGCACGTCAAAATTGACGCGCCACTTCGCTGAATACCGTGGCTACTGGGTACCCACCGAGTTTGAAGGCTGGGGCGCGCGGGCCGAGTATCTGGCCTGTCGCGAGAAGGTCGCGGTGATGGATCTGTCGCCGCTGCGCAAATTTGAGGTCGTGGGGCCGGATGCCGAAGCGCTGCTGCAATATGCTCTGACCCGCAACGTCCGCCGTCTGGCGGTGGGTGAGATTGTCTACTCCGCGGCCTGCTTTGAAACCGGCGGTATGGTGGATGACGGCACCCTGTTCCGTATCAGTGAGCAGGCATTCCGCTGGGTGTGCGGTGATCCCTGGAGTGGTACCTGGCTGCGGGAGTTGGCTGCCCAGCGAGGCGACCAGGTCAGTATTCGTGAATCCACGGATCAATTGCATAACCTCGCTGTGCAGGGGCCGAATAGCCGGGAGCTGCTGACACAGCTGATCTGGCAGCCGGAAACACGGACCCCCGTCAGCGAGCTGAAGTGGTTCCATTTCACGGTTGGCCGCTTGGGTGGGCCGGAAGGGATTCCACTGATGGTGTCGCGGACCGGTTATACCGGCGAGTTGGGCTTTGAAGTCTGGTGTCACCCGGATGACGGCATTGAGCTCTGGGACAGGATCTGGGAGGCTGGTCAGGATTATGGCCTGGCACCTTTGGGCTTTGATGCGCTGGATATGCTGCGTATCGAAGCGGGGCTGATCTTTGCAGACCATGAATTCTGTAACCAGACCAACCCCTATGAAGCCGGTATCGGCTTTACCGTGCCGATGAAAACCAAGGAAGAGGATTTCAGCGGGCGGACGGCTCTGCAGCGGCAGGCACCGGAAAGTCGGCACAAACTGGTTGGTCTTGTGCTGGAAGGCAATGAGCCTGTGCATCATGGAGACATTGTCTACGACGGGCGTATGCCGGTGGGGCAAATTACCAGCGCAACACCCTCGCCACTGATGGGTAAAATGATTGCGCTGTGCCGGGTGCAACCTGACTGGTCAGCCCCCGGAGCGGAGCTGGAAGTCGGGCAGCTGGATGGTTTGCAGAAACGCTTGCCAGCCGTTGTTCAGGCACTGCCGTTTCATGACCCCGAACGGATCAAAGTGAGAAGCTGATCCGTCGGCCCAAAAACCGTCCGTTCTCAACTAAAAAAGCGCCTTTTCAGGGCGCTTTTTTTATGCCCGGGAGTCACCGTTATGCACCGTAAAAGCACGCATGCGCACAAAAAAGCCCCTACATAAAGCACGATCAATTATTCACAAGGTCACAGGGTTTAATCAAAACGCGATTGTATATTTTTTAATCTAAAAATAGTTCAATAAAAACAATAAATTATGATTTTTATCTGGATAAATAGTGGGTTATAAACAGGCATTGGCATAGGCTTTGCTTTTTCTTATCAGGAAATAAATATCACTGAAGGGCAAGGATGCTCGGGCTTAAATGCTGCGATGCAGCATAATAAAAAGCGGAGCATTTCCGCGCAGATGAGGACAAGCCTATGACTGTGGAAACCGTGGAGTCGCTCAAGGCGACATTCGAGATGCACCAGGCAATGAATGTGGAAGTGTTCTACTGGTGGTGTACCGCCATCATGTTCATGATCCACGCCGGATTTCTTGCTTACGAAATTGGCGCCTCGCGCGTCAAGAACGCGCTTACTTCCGGGATGAAAAACATCCTGACCCTGTCGGTGATTATCCCGACTTTCTACTTCTTCGGTTGGTGGATCTATAACGCCTTCCCGAATGGCCTGATTCCGATTGACGCTTCTGCTGCACTGCCCTGGAGCCTTAGCATGGGACCGGATGTGCAGGATATGGGTACCGGTATCTTCTTTGCCGCTTTCGCACTGTTTGGTGCGACCACCGGCTCGATCCTGTCCGGTGCCGTAATTGAACGTATCCGTTTGAGCGCCTTCCTGATTCTGGCTGCAATCCTGGGTTCTGCTGTATGGATTCTGGCAGGCGCCTGGGGCTGGCACCCGGACGGCTGGCTGCTGACCGAATTAGGCTACCACGATGTGGGTGCATCAGGTGTTGTGCATGCTGTAGCAGGTTTCTTCGCGCTGGGCGTATTGATGAACCTGGGCGCACGTGTCGGCAAGTTCAAGGACGGTGTGGCCATGTACATTCCGCCGCACAGCCTGCCAATGGCCCTGATCGGCCTGATGATGATCATTGTCGGCTTCTTCGGTTTCCTCGGTGGCTGCATTATCTTCAATGGTGGTGAAACCGGCTGGACCACCATCTACGGTAACCCGACCAACCTGTCCGCCTTCGGCTTCAATACCCTGATGGGCTTCGCCGGTGGTGTTGTGGGTGCCTACCTGACCTCCCGTGAGCCTTTCTGGACCATGTCCGGTGGCCTGGCCGGCATCATCACCGTGGCAGCGGGTCTGGATCTGTACTACCCGGGCCTGACCTTCGTCATCGCCGCCAGTGGTGGTGCATTGATGCCGATCGTCGGTCGCATGATCGAGAAAATGGGTGTCGACGATGCTGTAGGTGCGGTTGCCGTACACGGTTTCTGCGGCGTCTACGGCGTGATCATGGTAGGTGTCTTTGCATCGGCTTACCCGAACGTGGGTGACCTGCCTGACATCACCCTCAGCGGACAGCTGATCGGTGCCATCGTTATGGCCCTGACCGGCTTCATTCCGGGCTGGGGTATCTCCTACGTACTGAAGAAACTGAACGCACTGCGCGTACCGCCGCATGTGGAAGCGCTGGGTCTGGACCTGGTCGAAATTCCGGCTAAACCCTACCCGGAATCACTGCCGGCACAGGCAATTGTGGAAAACACTCTGGAACCGGGTCAGGAAAAACAACTGGTCTGATTCTGAAACGAAGTGGCGCTGCCGAGGTGGCGCCACCTTCATGTTCGATACCTTAAGACAGGTGCCCAAGGCACCGAGGAGCACAGCATGTTTTCAAGTCCAATCACCAGCTGGGAAAACGTAGCCGCGTACTTCACCTTCTCAGACAGCCCAATGGGTATTGCCATCAGCCTGGCAGCTGCAGTGGGGATCTATCTCTTTCTCAATGCCAGCATCATGAAGCATGAGAAGGAATCCTTCGATAAGCATCAGTAACAGGATCCAAAGAGCCGGCAGTTTGCCGGCTCTTTGGTGTTTGAAGCGTAAGTGTTTGGGGGCGTCAGTGAGGCAGACGTTTGAGAGTGTCGGAAGGTCGTTCGCCAAACAGCCGCTTGTAGTCCGTAGCAAATTGGCTTAGGTGGTAAAAGCCCTGGCTGGCAGCGGCATCCGCAATGGAGATGTCGTGGCAGGACAACAGTTGGCGCCTGACTCGATTCAGGCGAGTGGCGCGCAGGAACTGCACCGGGCTGATGCCCAGAATGCTTTCAAAACTGTATTGCAGGGTTCGACGGCTGACACAGGCCAGCTCACAGAGCGAGGTAATAGTGACGGGAAGGTCGCCTGCGTTGCGAAGGTAGTCTCTGACACGGTCAACCACGGCCATACGGTGCCGGTAGCTCGGAATCACGCTTTCGTTAATCTCTGCGTTACCCAGCAGCTGCAGCAGCTGTTGCACCAGCAGATCCTTGTGAATGCCGGTGTCCATATCCGAACCTGCGGTCAGAATCCGAGTAACCAGCAAGGTGAGGTTTTCCAACTGTTGAGCACTGCCGTGCAGGCGTGGATTGCTGTTACTGGCATCCAGGTTCAGCTCGATGCCCTGACGCTCGGCCAGCCCGAACAGTTCCTCGCGCTGCACCACAATACTGAGGATATTGCAGTCGGCCGGTGTGACCAGCTCGAATGGAGTATTGCCGTGGCGCCAGAGCAGATCATGCTGTTCGATCGCCTGACCATTGATGCGGAATTCTTCCCGCTTGTCAGGGATGCCGATCCAGAAGGACTCCGGCCAGACCAGACAGTGCTGGTGCAGGCTCTGGTTGGTGTATTCGTTGATCAGCTGAACGCCTGCAAACTGACACTCGTCAACACGGCCTTCAAAGCGCCCTGCGCTGTACTGGTTATATTCCTGATCCCAGTCGGTCAGGTTGAAGGCCTGCTCATTGATATCGTCCGAAACGGACACGCACCGATGTGGTGCCTGTTGTTGTTTTTGGTGCACCTTGGCCTCGTTTTTATTTTTTCGATCCAGTATGGACGCCGTTTTGCTGTTCTGCCAAGTCTGCAGCATTGCTTCACTCTCGCTTCGAAACACGTTTGCCAATTTTCGATAACCGCCGTTTGCACGGTCTCGTTAGTCTGAATGAGCTAGCAATTTCCATTCCCTTTCGTTGGGAGGCAGCGAAAGGGAATGGGCATACGAGAAACGAACACGTTGGTTATCGATCTGGAGAATGCTCATGGCAAATACAATCGATCAGGACTATCTGGCCAAGCGCCAGCTCAAGAAAGGCACGGCAGGCTGGGTCCTGTTGGCAGGCCTTGGGGTGTCCTATGTGATCTCCGGCGACTTCGCCGGCTGGAACTTTGGTTTGGCGGAAGCAGGCTGGGGTGGTTTCGCTATCGCCGCAGCGCTGATGGCCACCATGTACTTCGCGCTGGTGCTGTCACTGGCTGAAATGTCAGCGGCCATCCCTGCGGCGGGTGGCGGTTACAGCTTTGCCCGTCAGACCATGGGGACTACAGGCGGCTACCTGACCGGCCTGGCGGTCCTGATTGAATATGCGCTGGCCCCGGCGGCTATCGTGATCTTCATCGGTGCGGCGGTGGAAGAACTGCTGGGGATTAACGGCCCGCTGGTCTATGCCGTGTTCTACGCCATTTTCATCGGTATTCATCTGGCCGGTGTGGGTGAAGCGCTGAAAACCATGATGATCATCAGCGGCCTGGCAGTGGTTGCCATTCTGGCCACTGCGGTGGCCCTGATCGGCGATTTCGACACTGCCAACCTGTTCAACATAGCCCCGACCGAGGCGGCGGGAGCCAGTGAGATTCTGCCCTTTGGCTGGTATGGCGTCTGGGCGGCACTGCCATTTGCCATGTGGCTGTTCCTGGCGGTTGAAGGTGTTCCCCTGGCGGCTGAAGAAGCCCGTAACCCGGCGCGTGATGTACCCAAGGGCATCATCGGCGCGATGATTTTCCTGCTGTTCACCGCTGCGCTGGTGATGTTCCTGCTGGCCGGTGCGGCCGGTGCCGATGTGATCAGTGCCAGTGGCGTGCCGCTGGTAGATGCGCTCAAGGCAACGGGTAGCGGCCAGCTGGCTACCGCGATTAACGTACTGGGTCTGGCCGGTCTGATCGCCTCTTTCTTCTCGGTTATCTATGGCTACAGCCGTCTGGTGTTCGCCCTGTCGCGTGCCGGTTATCTGCCGAAGTTCCTGTCCCTGACCAGCAAACGCAAGGCGCCGACCTGGGCGCTGATCGTACCGGGCGTATTCGGCTTTGCCGCTTCGCTGACCGGTGAAGGTGATCTCATGCTGGGCATGGCGGTCGTAGGTGCCACCATCTCCTATGCCCTGATGTCATTGAGCCACATCCTGCTGCGTCTGCGTCGTCCGGAACTGAAACGTCCTTACAAAACACCGGGCGGCATCCTGACCTCGTCCATCGCGCTGGTACTGTCTTTGGTCGCCATGACTGGTGTCTACGCATTCGATCCCCGTGCCTTCAACTACACCCTGATCCTGTTCGTGATCGGTGCCATCTACTTCTTCGCCTACGGCAAGCGTCACCTGGTGGCCAAGTCGGCCGATGAGGAACTGGCGCTGATTCTGGATGCTGAACACGATCTGGATGAGATGGATGCTGAGGCGAACACCAGCACCGAAGAACCGACTGTATCGCTGCAGGCCGAAACCCCGCGCGCCTGAACCGGTTGCCCGCACTCAAGGGTGCGGGTCCTGAAATGAGAACTGACAGGAGATGATCAGATGTATACCGATACACTGGTGAATACTCTCAAGGTGGAACTGGGGCAGTGTCTGGACTACTGGCGCATGCCCACCGACGCGCGTGTCGACCTGCTGACCACGTCGGAAAATGCCACCTTCATTTCGCATGATTGTCATACGGATCGGAAAATAATCATCCGCGTGCACCGCCCGGACTATCACGAGCAGCAGGAGATTGAATCCGAGCTGGCGTGGATCTCTGATCTGCGCACTTCAGGGCAGGTTGAAACACCGGCCCCGATTCAAACCACCGATGGCACGTCAGTGGTGAGTATCAAGGCGGATGGGCGCGAGTTTTTTGTGGTGGGCTTCGAACATGTCAGCGGTGCCGAGCCGGATGTGGGCCAGAGCTTGCCCAACTGGTTTGAAAAGCTGGGAGCGGTGACCGCTACCCTGCACCAGCACAGCCGTGACTGGCAGCCGCCGGACTGGTTTATGCGCAAGCGCTGGACGCTGGACACCATGATCGCACCGGATGGCCTCTGGGGTGACTGGCGAGATGCACCGGGTCTCAGCGCAGACGATGAAGCGGTTATCAATCAGGCCATCAGCCATATCGAGCGCGAAATCGAGGCCTACGGACTGGGCGATGATCGCTACGGGCTGGTGCACGCAGACCTGCGCCTGGCCAATCTGCTGGTGGATGGTGATCGAATGTCGATTATCGATTTTGATGACAGTGGTTTCTGCTGGTATGCCTATGATTTCGCAGCGGCAATCAGCTTTTACGAGCTTGATCCGATCATCCCCCAGCTGCGAGAAGCCTGGGTGAACGGGTACCGCTCCGTAGCCGAGTTTACCGACGAAGATGAAGCCTTGCTGGAAACCTTCGTCATGATCCGACGCATCATGCTGACGGCCTGGCTGGCTTCTCATGCGGACAGTGAAGCGGCGCAAGAGTTGATCGACGGTTATGCCGAGGGTACCGCCCAGTTGGCCCGCGTCTATCTGCAAGGACGCCCCTGAAGCGAAAGGAGACCGAGATGAGCAAGATTCGTGGCATTCTGGATCAGAACGCCTTCAATATGGACAGTATTGATCAGGCCGACGCGCGCATCGGTGAGCTGGTGCGCAAGCGTTTGGAAACCGTTGGTCCGACCTCCATGCTGTTCTACGAAGAGCCGCTGCATATCGTCCGTGGCGAGGGTGTATGGCTGTACGACGATCAGGGACGTCGCTATCTGGATGTGTATAACAATGTGCCTTCTATTGGTCATTGCCACCCGAAAGTGGTGCAGGCGGTGGCCGAGCAGATGGGGACACTGAATGTGCATACCCGTTACCTGCATGAAGGCATTCATACCTACTCCGAGCGTTTGTTAGCAACGCTGCCCGCACCGCTGAATCGTCTGGTGATGATGTGTACCGGCAGTGAAAGTAACGATATGGCGCTGCGTCTGGCCCGTCGCTGGACCGGCCACCAGGGCATTATCGTTACCGAGGCGGCCTATCACGGCAATACGTCTGCGGTGACCGAGGTTTCTCCTTCGTCCTACAAGCAGGGTATGCCGCCGGACTTTGTCCATATCATCCCGATTTCACAGATGCCCGAGCAGGCTGATCCTGCCGCCTGGTTCGCGGATCAGGTGCGTGCCGGTGTGGAGCAGCTCAATGCGTTGGGGCACGGTTGTGCGGCGTTGCTGGTGGACTCCATTTTCTCCAGTGACGGTGTTTACGCCGACCCTGCTGCGTTTTTAAAACCGGCGGTGGAATGGCTGCAGGCCGAGGGCATGCTGTTCATTGCGGATGAGGTCCAGCCGGGCTTTGGTCGCACGGGGTCAGGCATGTGGGGCTTTGAACGGCATCAGGTTACGCCGGATGTGGTCACCATGGGCAAACCCATGGGCAACGGTTTCCCAATGGCTGGATTAGTAGCGCGCGAAGAATTGCTGGCCGCGCTGAACGGCGATGTGGGCTACTTTAACACCTTTGGTGGCTCTACCGTCGCCGTTGCCGCAGGCACCGCGGTGCTGAATGTGCTGGAAGAAGAGCAACTGATGGCTAACGCGGCCAGTCAGGGGGAATACCTGAAGCAACAGCTGAACGGTCTCATGTCCAGTTATGACGAAGTGGCCGATGTGCGCGGTGCCGGTCTGTTTATCGGGCTGGACCTGTGCGAGCCGACGCAGTCAGGTGAGCCGGACCCGGTGCGGACCACTGCGGTGATTAATGAACTTAAGCGCAACGGCGTGCTGATCGGTGCCGCCGGCAAGTCGGGCAGTACGCTGAAAATTCGTCCGCCACTGTGTTTTGGCCGAGCCGAAGCGGATCTGTTCCTGGAACGACTGGAGCAATCGATCAAGGCCACTGCGGGGTGAGTTGAATGAGTTATCAAATCGATATTGGCCAGACACGCTATACCTTTGCGGATCTGAAAACCCTCATGGCCAAGGCAACGCCGTTACGCTCCGGTGATTGTCTGGCGGGGGTTGCGGCGGAAAACGCCAGTGAGCGAGTTGCGGCGCAGCAATGTCTGGCCGAGGTGCCGCTGAAGCGTTTTCTCAATGAGGTCCTGATCCCTTACGAGCAGGACGAAGTCACCCGGTTGATCCTTGATAGCCATGATGCCGAGGCTTTTGCCCCCGTCTCGCATCTGACGGTGGGGGATTTTCGCAACTGGCTGCTGTCGGACCTTGCCAGCACCGAGGCTTTAAAAGCCTTGGCACCGGGTCTGACACCGGAAATGGTCGCCGCCGTTTCCAAAATCATGCGCATTCAGGATTTGATTCTGGTGGCGCAGAAAACCGAGGTTGTGACCCGCTTCCGCAATACCATCGGTTTGCGAGGGCGCATGTCTACCCGTTTGCAGCCCAACCATCCCACCGACGATCCCGCCGGGGTTGCGGCCAGCCTGCTGGACGGTTTGCTCTACGCCAACGGTGATGCGGTGATCGGCATCAACCCGGCCACCGATAACTACCATGCCGTGACCCGTCTGATGAATCTGTTGGATGAAGTCATTCAGCGCTACGACATTCCGACACAGTCCTGCGTGCTGACCCATGTCACCACGCACCTGGAAGCGATCAACCGCGGTGCGCCGGTGGACCTGGTATTCCAATCGATCGCCGGTACTCAGGCAGCCAATGACAGCTTCGGCATCAGCCTGTCGATCCTGGATGAAGCACACAGGGCGGCGCTGGAGCTGGGGCGCGGCACCGTGGGCCAGAACGTGATGTATTTCGAAACCGGGCAGGGCAGCGCGTTGTCGGCCAATGCCCACCATGGCGTTGATCAGCAGACCTGCGAGACCCGTGCCTACGCGGTAGCGCGCCGTTTTGATCCGTTGCTGGTCAACACGGTGGTTGGTTTTATCGGCCCCGAGTACCTGTACGACGGCAAGCAGATTATCCGTGCAGGTCTGGAAGACCATTTCTGCGGCAAGCTGCTGGGGCTGCCGATGGGCTGTGATATCTGCTACACCAACCATGCCGAAGCGGATCAGGATGATATGGACATGCTGCTGACCCAGCTGGGTGTGGCGGGCATCAACTTCATCATGGGCATCCCCGGCTCCGACGACATCATGCTCAATTACCAGACCACCTCCTTTCACGATGCGCTCTATGTACGTGAGGTACTGAACAAGCCACCGGCACCGGAGTTCGCGGCCTGGCTGGAGAAAATGGGTATCTTCGGAACCGACAACCGCCTCGCCAGTGGCTCAACCCTGCCCCCGCCCTTTGCTCATCTTCAGGACAGATTGTGAGGTATGTCGGTGGATAAAAAATCTGTGGATACACATGCGTTCGTGACCTCAAACAGCTGGGCCAGTCTGCGTCGACATACCGATGCCCGCATCGGCCTTGGTCGCAGCGGTATCAGTCTGCCGACAGAGCCTCAACTGGAATTCCAGCAGGCGCATGCCCGTGCCCGTGATGCGGTGCATATTCCGCTGGACCTGACCCAGCTGGAATCGGACCTGGCAGCTGCCGGGCTGCAGAGTCTGCGTTTGCACAGCCAGGCAGAAGATCGTGCGACCTATTTGCAGCGTCCTGACAAGGGCCGCCGTCTGGATGCGGATTCGGCCGCAGCGTTAAAACAGTTCGGTGCCCGGCAGGCACCCGCGGATGCGACGATTGTGATTGCGGATGGTTTGTCCTCCACTGCGGTGCAGCGTCATGCGGTCCGGGTTGCAGCTGAAATTGACCAGCGCCTCGCCGCCGAAGGTCTGACTCGCACGCCGGTCTGCATCGTGCAGCAGGGGCGTGTGGCCGTGGGCGACGAAGTGGGCGAATTGCTGGGCAGCCGTGTGGTGATTCTGCTGGTCGGCGAACGGCCGGGACTGAGTTCGCCGGACAGCCTGGGCATCTACTACACCTACAGCCCGCGTGTGGGGCTGACTGATGCCGCCCGTAACTGCATCTCCAACGTACGTCCGGCCGGTATCTCGCCGGAAGATGCAGCAGACCGGTTGATGTGGCTGGTGACGGAGTCGTTGAAGCGCAAGCTCTCGGGTGTGGATTTGAAAGATGAATCCGGCGATGCCGAAGCGCTGGAAGGAGAGGGCCGACGCAATTTCCTGCTGGAATAACGCATCGGCCCGAAGCTGACCGGAACGGGGATGCTCCGGTCAGCATGTTCATCAGGCTGGTTGGGCAACCGGCTGATTACCACGCTCAGTCTGCAGCAGCGACTTGAGCATGGATACGCACATCAGGATCATCACCAGCGAGAACGGCAGAGCGCCGATCATCATCGCCTTCTGAATCGCACCCAGGCCGCCGGCCAGCAGCAGCGAACCGACCATCAGCGTCAGAATGACACCCCAGATCACCCGGTGCTTGGCCATGGCATCGCTGTTACCGCCGGCCATAATAGTGTTCAACACCAGTACGCCCGAGTCGGCTGAGGTCACCAGGTAGGTGATGATCAGCAGGATGGACGCCATCTTCACCACCTGCGCGACCACACCGGAATCGAGCAGATCGATGGTGACGAACAGCACCGATGCGATGTTGTCGCTGGCTGCCTGGGCAATGGCACCGCCTGCCTGGCCGTTCAGTTCCAGATCCAGCCCGGTGCCGCCGAGGAACGACATCCAGACAAAGCAGATCAGGCTTGGTACCAGAATACAGCCGCCGATGAATTCACGGATGGTACGGCCACGGGAAATCCGCGCCAGGAACAGACCCACGAAGGGGGCAAAGGCGATCCACCAGGCCCAGTACAGGATGGTCCAGCCGGTTTGCCAGGCACCCAGTTCGGTGCTGCTGTCCCACACCGAGAAGGTCAGCGGTATCAGATTCATGGTGTAGTCCATCACACTGGTGCCGAACAGGGCGGCACTGTAAAGGCTGGAACCGGCCAGCATGAAAAACGCCATCAAGCCGATGGAAAGGTAGATGTTCACCTGGCTGAGCCACTTCACACCGCGGGTCACACCGGTCAGGGCTGACACGGTGGAAAGCAGCATCACCAGCAACAGGGTGATGATCAGCGCGGTCGCCGTGGGTGCCCCCTCGGCATCGAGCAGCACGCCGGTATTGGCAATAAACTCCACACCTGCGACCAGCTGGGTAACACCCGCGCCCATGGTGGTGGCGACACCCAGAGTGGTGGCCACGACCGCCAGGATATCAATCACATGCCCCAGCGGGCCGTTCAGCTTGTCGCCGAACAGCGGGTGCAGGGTGGAGCGAATCGTCAGTGGCAGGCCCTTGCGGAAGGCAAAGTAGGCCATGCACAAGCCGGCGGAGACATAGACAGCCCAGGCGTGCAGGCCCCAGTGCAGCAGGGTGTAGCGCATGGCGCTGGGGACGGCAGCAGCGGTGCCGCCTTCCTGACCGGACTGGATCAGAGCCGGGTTGGACTGGAAGTGATACAGCGGCTCGCCGATGGAGTAGAACATCAGGCCGATGCCCATGCCGGCGCTGAACATCATGGCGAACCAGGAGAAAAAACTGAACTCCGGTGATTCATCATCCCGGCCCAGTCGCACCTTGCCAAAGCGGCTCAGCGCGAGGCCGAAGCAGAACATCAGAAACAACGCTACGGCGTAGATATAGTAGGTGTTGAATGTTTTCAGCAGCAGCCCGTTGAGGTCACTCAGGGTGCCTACGGCTGCTTCCGGAAACACAACGGCGTACAGCACAATCAGGGCGATGATGGCTTTACTGGCCAGCGTGACGAAGGGATTGAGACCGGCATAGAAACCGGCCTTGGACAGTCCGATCTGCATGCTGTTGGAGTGACTCATGGCTGCTCTCCCGTACGATTGGAATGGGAGCAGTCGTGAAGCACCGCGAAGGGATTGGGCGTGATGGTGTATGGAAGGATAACAGCCTCCTGTGAGCCGATTGATGAAACCGTAACGAACCTTCCCTGTCCGTTACGTCCGGAATAGCAGTGTCTGGGTTAGCGCAGCAGTTCGTCCTCGAAGGGGAAGCGTGACAGCACTTCGATGCCGGTATCGGTGACCAGCAGCTGGTCTTCCAGCTTGACCCCTTCACCCTGACCCTCGGCGCCGATATAGCTTTCGACACAGAGCGTCATGCCGGGCAGGATCTCGCCGTCATAGCCGGCATCCACATAGTCGGCATGGTGATAGAGATAGGGGTATTCGCCGGTCATGCCGACGCCGTGGGCCGACAGGTAATAGCGGTTGGCGTGGTACTGCTGCGGGATATTCCAGGCCTTGTCGGAATACTCCTTGAAGGTCATGCCGGGGCGGATGATGTCGATGTTGTGCTGCACCTGTTCATAGGCCAGTTTGTACAGCGTGCGCTGCGCTTCCGAAGGCTTGCCCGGCCCTGCATGGAAGGTGCGGGAGAAGTCGGAATAGTAGCCGTGACAACCCACCACATCCGTATCCAGCGCGATCAGCTCGTTGTCGCCGATCGCCTTGGTGGCACACTCCTGAAACCAGGGGTTGGTGCGGGCACCCGAACTGAGCAGGCGGGTTTCGCAGTAATCGCCGTTGCCGGCAATGACGGATTGGTGCAGCACTGACCAGAGTTCGTTTTCCGTGATGCCGGGGCGAATCGCTTCGCGCATTTTGCCGACAGCGCGTTCGGTCATGCGCAGTGAAGCGATCACGCACTTCAGTTCTTCATCGGATTTGATTGCTCGCGCCATCTCGATTGGCTCCTGGGCGTCTACAATATCAAACCCCAGCTCGGCCATGGCGATGGCGGTGCCGGCGTTCATGCGCTCCAGACCGAGGCGGGCACGCTTGCCGGTCAGCGAGGTAATCAGCTCACCCATCTCTTTGGCCCAGGCACGTTCACGGTTGTGAATATCCTGGCCGGCGGCGACAAAGCTGGCCGTCGAGGATGCGCGCACCTCATCGATGGTTTCAAAATCTTCGCCCAGATGGGCGCAGCCGGTGAATTCGAACAGAATGGTTTTGGCGGGCGTCACCAGCAGATACCGCGAAGGCGTATTGCGGGAGCAGAACACCTGCATGTTGCGGGCACCGCAGGTGTAACGGATATTGACCGGATCGGAAATGATCATGGCATCAATATCGCGTTTCGCCATTTCTCCACGTACACGGCCGAGGCGATACTGGCGCACGGCCTTGAGGTCGATACCTGCGCTTTCGGGCGCCTGATCCAGCAATTGCAGGCCAGACAGGTCGGAACGTTCAGAGTGCCAATCGAGAACAGTCATTAATCAAACTCACCAACAGATAGAATCACCGACACCCGAAAACCGCCTCGCTGCCGACAGCAGCAGGGGTGAAAATGCCGATTAAAGTGAGCAGGGATTATAATTTTGATAACCTGAAACGAATATCCGTTAATATTTCATCAAAATAGATAACTACAGGTTATGAAAAGCCTCAGGCATCGTTTGCCCTCACCGAACAGTTTGCTGGTCTTTGAAGCCGCCGGGCGGACACTGAACTTCACCCGCGCGGCGGAAGAATTACACGTTTCCCAGGCGGCCATCAGCAAGCAGGTGAAGTACCTGGAAGACTATCTGGAATGCGAGCTGTTCGAGCGCACCGGTCGCAAGGTAGCCCTGACCTCCATGGGCAAGCAGCTGCACCAGAAAGTCAGTGCCTCGTTCAACTATCTGGCCGGGGCGGTGGAGGAACTGACCGATACCGATGACCAGCCCGTGCTGACACTGGCGGCCAATACGGCGGTGTCGCACTACTGGCTGGGTGCGGCCATCAGCGCCTATCAGCAGCGTCATCCGCAGCAGGAATTGAATATCCGTGTGGTCACCTCAGACACCACCGAAGATCTCTTTGCCGAAGAGATCAACATTGCCATCGCCTATGAGCCGGGGCTCAGATCGGACTGGCAAATGGAGCTATTGTTTGCGGAGGAACTCTACCCGGTAACCAGCCCTGACTACCTGCAGCGTCACCCCTTTGACGGTACCCGCCCCGAGGCGTTATTGACGCACAAGCTGCTGGATTTCGAGCAGATAGAGCCCAACTGGATCAACTGGAAGGTCTGGCTGGATGCGCTGGATATCGACCCGACCGGGCTGGATGTCAGCAGCCTGTTCAATAACTACATCATGCTGATCGACGCCGCCAAGCGGGGCCAGGGCGTTGCCCTGGGCAGCCGTTACCTTCTGGATGACAAGCTCGCCAGAGGTGATCTGGTGCGGGTGGGCCAGACCAGCATGAAATCCGGTCGCAACTACTGGATCGCGCTGAACAACTCCCGCCCGCTCAGTCGCAAGGTGTTGGCGGTGTATGACTTCCTGCGCAAGTTCACCCCTGTCTGATGGTCTTCAAAAATAGGGTTTGAACACCATCAGTCCCACCACGGCGAGCATGGCGAAAAACGCCGGCACACCCAGCCAGAACCAGTAGCGGCTGTAGCGATGGTAGCTGTCCGGCAGCGGCGCGTTATCGGCAGCGGCCTGGCGCGATAGTGCCTTCATCCGCAGCTGCAACCAGACCACAGGCAACCAGCACAGGCCCGCCAGCAGATATAGAGCGAAGGTCAGCATCACCCAGGGGGTAGTGATCGGCAGGCCGATGACCCAGAGCATCGCCACCCCGGTCAGCGGTTGGATCAGAATGGTCGGAGTGGTGAACAGCCAGTCGGCCAGCACTACCAACCGATCGGTTTCAGCAATGGCGGTAACCTGTCCACCTCGGTAACTCATGTATTTGTAAAAAGCGCTGCCCAGACCGGTGCCGAACAGCAGAAAAGCGCTGAGGATATGGGCGGATTTCAGGACAAGATAGATACTCATGGTGCGTCTCCTTCGCGAACGTACAGCATCAGACTGGCGGCGATCAGTGGCAGGTTTTTACTGATGGGGCCAAAAGGATGGAGCCAGAATTCGGGCAGGCAAAAGCTGAGAATCAGACTATATCCGAGCATCATGGCGACCTGGATCAGCAGCACGCGTCGAAGCCGATAATTCAGCAGCAGCGCCAACCCAAGCAGGGTATCCAGTAGTGCAGCAGCGTAGAGGGCGATGGGCAAAGCCATGCCAGACAAACTCACTGCACTGAGCATCTGATAGCTATCACTCACCGGATACCAGAAGGCAGAAGTCAGCCCGGTCCAGATCCACATGAAGGCCAAGCTCAGGCGCAGCAGTGGCCACAGAAAAAAGAGCCTGGCCTGCTGGCGCTCGGCAGGACGGGCAGGTGTTTGCTCGATGCTGTGCTCAAAGGACTGGGGCGTAAATCCAAACGCCAGCACAAAGAGTTCTACCGGTGCGGCATTCCCCCGTTGCAGCATCTGCAGGCTCTCCGCATCCACCGGCAGGCGGCTGAAAGGCGCACACACACGGGCGCCTGACTGGGCGAGGGTGAAGGGGACTCGCACTGATGGAGCGGTGGCTTTACCCAACCACTGGCGCCAGCCGCTTAGCCAGTCTTTGAAACACAGGGCCGTGGGGCCGACACAATCGATCAGTTGCCGAGAGGGCGACTCGTTTGTCAGAGCGGTCAGCACTGCTTTGACTAGATCATCAATATGAATCGGCTGCACCGGCTGCTGGCCGTCACCGATCAGGAGTGTCACAGGCAAGGCAGCCAAACCTGCGAATAGCGCACTGCTGGCAGAGCCGGGTCCGTACACCAGTGAAGGCCTGAGGATCAGCCAGTCCAGTGGCTGCTTGGCCAGAAAGTCATCGGCTTCCCGCTTGCTCAGGTGGTAGGCGGTTTCGGCCTGTTCATCCGCACCCAGTGCCGAAATCTGAATGACACGGGTGATGCCCTTTTGAGCACAGGCGCCGAACAAGGCCTTGGGTGCCAGTGTATGCAGGGCGTTAAAACGTTGGCCCGAACCTTCCCGAATAATGCCCACCGCATTAATGACGGCATCCATGCCGCTCAGCTGGGAAAGCCAGTCCTCGGGGCTCAGGTCTTGTGAAAAATCACAGGGGAAAAAGTCCAGGCAGGGCAAGTCAGGACGCCGACGGGAGCAGGCGACCACCTCGTGGCCCTCTGCCAGCAATGCGCGGTGCAGGTGTTGGCCAATAAAACCGGTGGCGCCGGTCAGCAATACACGCATGAGATACCTCCAGTGCAGATCCGTTGCGTGGTGGTTTTTGTTATTTCTGTCAAAACAGAAATGAACGGGTAAATTTTTTTACTTTCCCATCAGGCTCTGTACGCGGGCACCCAGTTTCATCAGTTTGATCAGTGTGTTGCGGTCGACCGACTTCATCTGGCCATACCACCCGATCAGCTGTTCCAGAAACTCAAGGGTATCGTCGATACGGGCTTGTACCTCGGCGGGTGTTTCGCTGTCGTCCTTGCCTTCAACCGAGCAGCTGCGCAGGGTGGTCAGCGTCGGGTCCAGCTCGCGTTGCTTGCGGCCTTCCATGATTGTCATGAAAATATCCCAGACATCCTGCTGGGAGGCGAAATAATCACGCCGGTCGCCCAGCTTCTGAGAGGTGTGAACCAGCCCCCAGGACTGCAGCTCGCGCAGACTGGTGCTCACATTGGAACGGGCCACGCCCAGTGTCTCGGTAATGGTCTCGGCCGTCAGCGGTTCGCCTGCCAGATACAGCAGCGCATGAATCTGCGCCACGGTACGGTTCACCCCCCAGCGAGAGCCCATCTCACCCCAGTGAAGAATAAAGGTTTGCATGGTCGGGCTGAGCTGCATGATGGTGCCTTTCATTTATTTCTGTTATTACAGAAATTAGTGCAAGCGCTGCATTCCGTCAATGTCGGTTATGCACAATTGCATAAAAGTAGCCAAAATGAGTGGACAGCCAGACTGATTGATGGCATTAATTAGACGGTCGTCTAATTAATTGTGGCCGCAGGCCGTTTGCTCAACCCGCAGGAGGATCTATGTTCAAGGCTATCGTACTCGACAAGGTGGAAGATCAGCAGACCGTTGCATTCAAGGAGCTGGACGAAGCTCAGCTGCCTGAGGGTGACGTGACGGTCCGGGTCGCTTACACCACCATGAATTACAAGGATGCTCTGGCGCTGACCGGCAGTGCACCCATCGCCAAATCCTATCCGATGGTACCGGGCATCGATTTTGCCGGCGTGGTGGAAAGCTCTGACAATCCTGACTACAAACCGGGTGACCAGGTAGTCCTGAACGGCTGGGGTGTGGGCGAGAAGCACTGGGGTGGCCTGTCGGAGAAGGTCCGCGTCCCGGGTGACTGGCTGGTGCCGTTGCAGGAACCCTTTACCCCGCGTCAGGCAATGGGGTTGGGGACCGCTGGCTATACCGCCATGCTCTGCGTGCTGGCGTTGGAAAAACAGGGCGTGAAACCGGAAGATGGCCCGATTCTGGTGACCGGCGCAGCCGGTGGTGTGGGCAGTGTAGCCGTGGCTGTATTGGCGAAGCTGGGCTACGAAGTGGCCGCTATGACAGGTCGCTCCGAAGAAGCCGATTTCCTCAAAATGCTGGGCGCCTCCAGCATCGTTGACCGTGCCGAGTACAGCGAAAAAGGCCGTCCGCTGGCGAAAGAGCAGTGGGCCGGTGCCATTGATGTTGCTGGTGGCCAGGTGTTGGCCAATGTCTGTGCCGCGATGAAATACCGCGGTGTGGTTGCAGCCTGTGGCCTGGCGGCCGGTATGGGCTTTCCGGCCACAGTCGCGCCGTTCATCCTGCGTGGTGTGACGCTGGTGGGTGTGGATAGCGTGATGGCACCCAAGGCTGATCGTCTGGAAGCCTGGCAGCGTCTGGCCGCCGATCTGGATATCAGCAAGCTGGAGCAGCTGGTCACCGACGTGCCCTTCGATCAGGTCATCGAGCAGGCGCCGCTGATGATGAAAGGTCAGATTCGTGGTCGCATTGTTGTACCGGTATCCGGCGAATAAGCTGAAAATAATAAACAGGGAGTGATCGTAATGAGTGAAGCCAAGCAGCATGCTATCAGCCGTTTTCCGGTGCCGGAGTTATCCGAAATGCCGGAGGATATTCGCGAGCGAATTCTGGCGGTGCAGGAAAAGGCCGGCTTTGTGCCGAATGTATTCCTGGTATTGGCCCACCGCCCGGACGAGTTCCGTGCGTTTTTTGCCTATCATGATGCCTTGATGGATAAGCCGGGCAACCTGACCCAGGCAGAGCGTGAAATGATCGTCGTGGCCACCAGCAATCTGAACCAGTGTCAGTACTGTGTAGTGGCGCATGGTGCCATTTTGCGAGTCCGTGCCAAGGACCCGCTGATTGCTGACCAGGTTGCCGTGAACTATCGCAAGGCTGATATCAGTGACCGCCAGAAAGCGATGCTGGATTTCGCTGTGAAGGTCTCCATGCAGGCTTACGCAGTGAGTGAAGAGGACTTTGCGACTTTGAAAAGTCACGGCTTCGACGAAGGCGATATCTGGGACATCGCCGGTATCGCGTCTTTCTTCGGCCTATCCAATCGTATGGCCAACGTGACCAGCATGCGACCCAACGATGAATTTTATAACCTTGGCCGTCAGCCGCGCTGAGTTTCATCTAAGAGTGCTATCCAGGAGGCGTCATGCCTCCTGGTAGCATTATTCAGAGATGCAAATGCGACAGCTTAAGCATCGATCTTTCTTAAAATTTAAAAAATGTCTTTAAATAGAATCGTTATTATCGCGTGTGTGTGCAATTCGCATAAAAACGCGCAAAAGTAATAAAACACAGTCGTGGCTAGGCCTGATCGCTCTTGAGTATCCTTTGATCAATACGAATGGATTACTGCAAGAAATGATCGGATGCCACCATGAACCGTACCTATCGAGTTATCTGGAATGTCGCCAAAGGTGTTTGGCAAGCAGTGGGAGAAAGCGCGCGCAGTCAGGCTAAGGGACGCTCCCAACGAACAACCTCGGGCAGAGGGTTAACGCGCCTGATACCCGCCGGCAGTCTGGTGCTATTTGCCTTACCCGCGCTGGCAACGGACTTACCCAGCGGTGGACAGGTTGTCGGAGGCTCGGGGCGTTTTGAGCAGAGCGGCAATCAACTCGTCATTGAGCAGGACAGCCAAAACCTGGCCATTGAATGGGACAGCTTTTCCATTGGCGAAGGCCAAAGCGTCGAGTTTGTGCAGCCCAACAGCGATGCTGCCGCCCTGAACCGGGTGACCGGTGATCAAGTCTCCAACATTCGTGGTGCCCTCACCGCCAATGGCCGCGTTTTTCTGGTTAACCCCAACGGGGTCCATTTCTCCAAAACCGCACAAGTGGATGTGGGTGCACTGGTGGCCTCCACGCTCGATATCTCCACTGAAGATTTCATGGCGGGCAACTACTCCTTCGAGGGCAGCAGCGGTAACGCCGTGATCAACGCCGGGCGAATCACCAGTGCGGACGGGGGCTATGTGGCCATGATCGCGGCGCACATCATCAACACTGGCAGTATCACCACACCCCAGGGCAGCACCCTGATGGGGGCGGGCAACAGGGTCACGCTGGACTTGGGGGGCCCGGTCAAGATTGAAGTTGAAGAAGCCCGGCTGGACACCTACATCGAACAGGGCGGCGCCATTCGGGCCAATGGCGGTTTGGTCTATTTGACGGCCAAAGCCGCCAACGAACTCACCAGCAGCGTGATCAACCACACCGGCATAACCGAAGCAAAAACCCTGGCCAGCAATGCACAGGGCGAAATCTTCCTGATGGGGGATATGAACAGCGGTCGCGTTGAGGTGGCGGGGACGCTGGATGCATCTGCCCCGGCTGAGTTGAATCCCGCAGGTGGCGATGGCGGCTTTGTGGAAACCTCAGCGGCGCATGTGGAAGTAGAAAAAGGCACTGTTGTCACCACTCTTGCTGATGATGGCAAAACCGGTGAGTGGCTGATCGATCCAACTGATATCGTTGTCGAGGCAGGCGGTGCTGAACTGGATAACCTGGCAACCACAAATCTCACGGTCGATACCAGCTCCGGTGAAGCCGATGAAGGCAATATTACCATCAATACTGATATCAACTGGACAGCCGCGACTACCCTGACTTTGCGTGCGGACAACGATGTCTCCATTAACGGCAACGTCAATGGTGCCGCCGGTTCGCTGGAGTTGGATGCAGTCGGTGATGTTGAGGTTACGGGTGATATCACGCTTGATACGTTTGACATGTTCAGCGGCAACTGGATCCAGATTGGTCCCAGCCTCCCCACCCTCAACGTCAACGACTTCCGCCTGAAAGAAAACAGCGCCAGCTTCCTGCGCGTGCTGGGCGGGGATGGCAGTACGTCCCCGTACCAGATCTTTGATGTATACGGCCTCCAGGGAGTGGAATCCCAAAGCCTGCTGGGTAGCGACTTTGTGCTGGCCAACGACATTGATGCCAGTGGCACTGTGAACTGGCATGCGGGTGCGGGTTTTGATCCGATTGGTACTTGGGCACCGGCGGGGTGTGGCACGGGCACCTGTTTTACTGGCAACTTTGACGGCCAGGGACATGAAATCAGTGGCCTCATCATTGATCGTGGTGGGGAGGCGCAAGTCGGTTTATTTGGCGTAACAGACGTCTCAGCAATCGTGACGGGCGTGGGTCTGGTGGGCGCCGATATAACAGGTCTGCGCCAAGTCGGAGGGCTGGTTGGTTTAAACTGGGGGACGATCAGCCAAAGCTATATCAGCGGTACGACGGGTATCAGTGGCGACATTGGTGTCGGTGGTTTAGTCGGGCAAAACAACGGGGATCTTCGCCAAAGTTATGCCTCGGTATCTGTGACCGTAACAGGAGGCGGTGAGGTTGGTGGACTGGTGGGCCAGAGTAAGGGGTCGGTCAGAGAGAGCTACGCCACGGGGACTGTAAGTGGGAGCTCCGCGGTAGGCGGGCTGGTGGGCATGAATGGCGGTTCGGTCACATCGAACTTCTTCGCAACGACCGACGCTGATGGGAACCCGATCAATAGCGGCCTGAACGGTATTGGAGATGATAACTTCAGCGGAACTGGTACCGACGCAGGCGCAGCCCCCAAAACCCTGGCCGAACTGCAAACCCTGTCCACCTTCACCGGCGCAGGCTGGGATATCGATGCCGAGGGTGGCACCGGCAGTGTCTGGCGCCTCTATGAAGGCTCCACCACCCCATTGCTCCGGACCTTCCTGACCGCGCTGGAAGTGCTACCGGAGTATGATGGTAGCGGTGCCCATCAAGGTGACATTGGTGCAGCCGAAGGCGATGCACTCAACGATCCTTTGATTTCCGACACCCGAACCGATGGTGCCCTGACGCTTACTGGCAGCAGCAATGCCGGGGAATATCTGGCCAGTCTGGATCTGGACGGTCTTTACTCCGGCCAGCAGGGGTACGATCTGATCGCGGGTGAGCGCACCATCATCGACAGCAACGTCACCAATGCCGGTGATATCGCCCTGACCAACGGCGTGAGTTGGGACAACGGCACCTTATACATCGACACCGCAGGGAGCATCACCAACATCGGCGCTATCGACGGTGGCACCGGCAGTGTATTTGATCTGGTGGCGGGCAACTGGCAGCAAACCGGCGCCAGCCTGCCCGTTTTCACCGTCAACGACTTCCGCCTGAAAGAAGACACCGCCACCTTCCTGCGGGTGCTCGCGGGCGACGGGACTACCTCTGCCTATCAGATCTTCGACGTGTACGGCCTGCAGGGCATGGAATCCCAAAGTCTGCTGGGCAGTGATTTTGTTCTGGCCAACGATATTGATGCCAGCGGCACCGTGAACTGGCATGCCGGGGCGGGTTTTGATCCGATTGGAGATTTTGCCCTTGGCTGTGGCCCCTGCTTTACCGGTGATTTGGATGGACAAGGCCATGTCATTGATGGGCTGAACATCACGAGGCCTGGTCAGCACTATGTAGGGTTGTTTGGTGTGGCTGCAGAGTCCTCCAGCCTGCATGATTTTGGTCTTACCCAAGTCAAGATTGCAGGTTACCGATATGTAGGGAGTGTAGTGGGCATTGGCATTTCATCGGGTGGTGAATTCAAAGTGACGAATGTTTCTGCCCAAGGTGAAGTCGAGGGGGAGCGTAATGTTGGCGGTTTGGTCGGTGTTTTGAGCGATATGGACGGTGGGGTCGTTCTTATAGATCAAAGCTATGCTGATGTGAGTGTATCCAGTACAGAAAACTATTCAGGTGGCCTGGTTGGACAAAGCCTTGGTTCTATCAGTCAGAGTTATGCATCTGGCGATGTATCCGGGGTAGCTGAGGTTGGTGGCCTGGTTGGGCAAAGTGGTGAAGACAGCCTGATTAGCCAAAGCTATGCAATTGGTACTGTGAGTGGTAGCGAGCGTGTAGGCGGCCTGGTTGGGGAGAGCTTTTCTGATATCAGCCAAAGTTATGCTACTGGTGAAGTGACAGGCGGCCCTCAGGTAGGCGGCTTGGTAGGGCTGAATAACAACACCATCAGCCAAAGCTATGCAACCGGCGAGGTCAGCGGTAGCGGCCGTGTTGGCGGCTTGGTGGGTATGAACAATGGTGATATCAACCAAAGTTATGCTATTGGTACCGTAAACAGTAGCGGCCTTAAGGGTGGTCTGATTGGGGAGAATTGGGGAGCTATTGCAGACAGTTTCTGGAATACCGATGCTGTTGCGGGTGGTATTGGTAATAGTGGACCTGGTAGCGATGCTGCTAACACCAGCGGCAAAACCCTGATGGAACTGCAAACCCTGTCCACCTTCACCGGCGAGGGCTGGGATATCGACGCCGAGGGCGGCACTGGCAGCGTCTGGCGCATCTATGATGGCTACACCACGCCGTTGCTCCGAACCTTCCTGACCGCGCTGGAAGTGCTGCCAGAGTATGACGGCAGCGGTACCCATCAAACCTATATTGGTGCAGCCGATGGCGATGCACTCAACGATCCTTTGATTTCCGGCACCCGAACCGATGGCGCTCTGACGCTAACCGGCAGCAGCAATGCCGGTGAAAATCTGGCCAGTCTGGATCTGGACGGTCTTTATTCCGGCCAGCAAGGGTACGACCTGATCGCGGGTGAGCGCACCATCACCGACAGCAACGTCACCAATGCCGGTGATATCGCCCTGACCAACGGCGTCAGTTGGGGCAACGGTACGCTGTTTATCAATACCACCGGCAACATCACCAACATCGGCGCTATCGACGGTGGAGAGGGCAGCGTGTTCGAGCTGGTCGCAGGAAACTGGGAACAGAACGATGCCAACTTGCCTGTCTTTAATGTTAACGACTTCCGCCTGAAAGAAGACACCGCCAGCTTCCTGCGTGTGCTGGACGGGGATGGCAGTGCAGCTGCCGAGTACCAGATCTTCGATGTGTACGGCCTGCAAGGGATTGAATCTCACAGTTTGCTGGGCAGCGACTTTGTGCTGGCCAACGACATCGACGCAAGCAGCACCGTGAACTGGCATGCCGGGGCGGGGTTTGATCCGATTGGGGATTTCAATATCGTCAGTTTCGGAGGCAGTTTTGATGGCCAGTGGCATGAGATTCGTGACCTCTCCATTGATCGTGGTGGCGAGGATTATATCGGTCTATTTGGTGCCGCGGCCGCCACGACTACTTTGACGAATGTGGGCTTGGTGGACGGCTCGATAAACGGTAAAAGTATCGTTGGAGGGCTGGTTGGATATAACTTGGGCGTGATCCATCAAAGCTATGTCAGTGGGGCGGGAAGCGTTAGCGGTGAAGGCTTTCTCGGTGGCCTGGTCGGACTCAATGGGGGAACGATCGACCAGAGCTATGTCATGGTCGCTGTGACTGGGTCGGATACTGACGTTGGAGGCCTGGTTGGCCAGAATCAGCGTTCTGTCAGCAAGAGCTACGCGACGGGGACGGTTACTGGGACAGTGCACGTAGGAGGCCTGATCGGGAGTCATGGTTTCGGATCGGTAATCAGCAACTTCTTCGCGACCACGGATGCGAATGGCAATCCCATCAATGCGGGTCGGATGGGTATCGGGTTCGATCCCGATATTATTTACGGATCAAACGCCGGAGCAACCCCCAAAACACTGGCAGAACTGCAAACCCTGTCCACCTTCACAGACGAAGGCTGGGATATTGATGCCGAGGGTGCTTCTGGCAGTGTCTGGCGGATCTATGAAGGCTACACTACACCGCTGCTGCGAGCCTTCCTTACTCCTTTGACCGTCAGAGCGGGCAGTAAGACCTACAACGGCAGTTATCAATTCGCCAGTTGGGCTGCAGATGGGGGGCATGATGCTAGCCTGATATTGGGGCAGGTAACGGGTGGTGGCACAAATGCCGGCACCTATAGCGCCGACTTGGCCGGCCTTTACTCAACCCAGCAGGGCTATGATCTGACCAATACCGGCGGAAGTTTCGCCATCACCCCGCGCCCCGTGAGCGTGGTGGCAGACGACCAGTCCAAGCGGCGCGGAAATGCTGATCCGGCTTTGACCTACCAAACCGGATGCGGTGCGCTGACAACGGACTGTGGTCTGGTCGCTGGTGAGAGTCTTGTCGGCGATTTGTCCCGCGAATCGGGTGAGGCAGAAGGCAGCTATGCCATTCAGCAAGGTGATCTGACCGATGCCAACAACCCCAACTACGCCATCGATTTTACCGATGGTGAACTGGTTGTGACTGCACCGCCGCCAACACCAGAACCTGAGCCGGAGCCTGAGCCTGAGCCTGAGCCTGAGCCTGAGCCTGAGCCTGAGCCTGAGCCTGAGCCTGAGCCTGAGCCTGAGCCTGAGCCTGAGCCTGAGCCTGAACCTGAGCCTGAGCCTGAGCCTGAGCCTGAGCCCGAGCCCGAGCCCGAGCCCGAGCCCGAGCCCGAGCCCGAGCCCGAGCCCGAGCCCGAGCCCGAGCCCGAGCCCGAGCCGGAACCCGAGCCGGAACCCGAGCCGGAACCCGAGCCCGAACCGGAACCCGAGATGGCTGATTATCAGTCAGGATCAGCGATTGATGCACTTAAACAGCAGCCACAGAAGCGTCCGGGTGCCCAGTTGCAACCGGTTTCACAGCAGTTGGAACTGAACGTTGAAAGTACAGGCATCCGTTTACCAGCAGCTATTCAAGGGCAGGACTGATGGAGTACAGGGACGTAATGATGACTATTTTGAACAGAAAGCCAGCGTTGAATCGTCCAGTCGGGATGTCCCCTTCACTCCTGCTGGTACTGGCTGTGCCAACCGCACAGGTGTGGGCGCAGGTACCCCCGGATGCCGGGCAAGTGCTGCAACAGAGCCAGCCCTTTGTGCAGGCACCGTTGGCGCCCTCGGTGGTGCTGGACCTGGAAGGTGAACCGCTGACCGAAGGCGAATCCGGCGGCCAAACCGTGAATCTGAATGGCGTGACCTTTACGGGCAACACACGTTTCTCTGAGGCTGAATTGCTTCAGGTATTGGGTGAAGCGCTGGCTCAGCCGCAGGACCTTGCCGGCTTGCGCCATCTGGCCAATCAAATCAGCCGCCACTACCGTGAACAGGGCTACCCCTTTGCCCGTGCTTTTCTACCGGCCCAGTCGCTGGCGGATGGCCTGTTACAGATTGAGATTGTGGAAGGGCGCTATGGGCGTGTGGCTGTCACTGGCGACGAAGGAGAAGTGGCCGCCGTCGCGCAGCCTTATATTGCGCCTTTGTCGTCGGACAGCCTGATAGAGTCTGCCATTCTGGAACGGCAAATGCTGCTGCTGGGGGACTTGCCCGGCATGGAGGTTATGCCGGTCATGAGACCCGGCGAAGAGGTCGGTCAAGGTGATCTTGAGGTCCGTGTTCAGGCTCGAGAGCGGGTGGATGCCTGGGTCGGCGCGGATAACCACGGCAGCCGCTTCTCCGGTGCCTATCGGGGGCGCTTCGGTGCCAATGTCTATCGCCTGTTGACCCCCGGCGATCAGCTAAGCCTGACCGCACTCTACTCCAGTGAAGAGACCTGGCTGGGCAGCCTGGAATACAGCTTGCCGCTGGGCGGCCTGGGTTGGCGGGGCGACGTCAGCTATGCCGTCACTGACTATACGCTGGGCAAGGGCTTTGAAGGCTATACCGGTACGGCTGAAGTCTATCGGTTGGGTGCACGTTACCCACTGGTGCGGCGTCAGCAGGCCAATCTGTCGTTGAGCCTGCATTATCAGTACAAGGACCTTAGCGACAAAATTGATTTTGCCGCGTATCGCAAGGCTACCCAGAGCCATGCCCTACCAGTAGCGCTGCAGTTTGATCGCCGTGATGGCCTGGGCTTGGGCGGTGTCACCTACGGCAACCTGGTGCTGACTCCGGGTATGCTGGATCAGTCATTGAAAGCGGGGCCGGATGATGACTACTCCTTCACAAGTTTGAGGCTGAATCTGGCACGGATGCAGGCCTTGGGCCAGGGCCTGGAGCTGTTTGGACGCCTTGATGCCCAGTGGGCCAATCGTGATGATCTGGATGGCTCGGAGAGCTTCTCGTTGGGTGGCCCCAATGGGGTTCGGGCGTTTCCAAACGGGGAAGGGTCAGACAGTCGAGGCTGGCTGGCGCAAGTGGAACTGCGTTATCGAGCCGGTGCGGGCTGGACGCCTTATCTGTTTTACGAGCAGGGATACACCCCCGACGGTGGCGTGGATGAGGGCGATGACCGTTCCCTATCCGGTGCCGGCCTGGGTGTGCGTTACCGGCGTGCAGGGTTCAGCTTTAACCTGAGCAGTGCCTGGGAGCTGAGCGGCGGTGATGCTCTGTCTGATGATCGGCAGCGCAGCCCCAGAGTGTGGGCGACGGCGATTTACCGGTTTTAATCCGATAGCCGGATGAATGACGCTCCTAAGGGGGCGTCGGTTGCTTCAGTATATTGAAAAAGCCGTCGGCAAAACGCTGTAAGGGGCCTGCGGATGCTTCCAGTTTCGCCCTGAGCACAGCGCCTTCCCAGCCGGTCCAGAACCATTCTGCCAATTGATCGGCATCCTGCTGGGGAGATATTTCACCCAGTGTTTGCGCTTCTTTCAGGCACGCCGCCGTGCGGTTTTGCCAATCGTTGAACACCGCTTGAAGCTGTGTCCGGAAGGATTCGGGCAATAAACTCATCTCCTGTCCCAGGTTGCCTATCAGGCAGCCCCTGCGAAACTGATACCTTGCCATGCCCTCGGAGGCGTCTTCGACAAAACGCTGGAGTCGCTCAAGCGGTGTAAACGCGGTATCCAGCAGAAAGCGGTCGAGCTTGCGCGCAAAATACTGCCCGTAAGCACGAATCAACTCCTGGCCGAATTCTTCCTTGCTTTTGAAATAGTGATAGAAGGACCCCTTGGGGACACCCACCGAGCGCAGTATCTCGTCGATGCCGACGGAGCTGTAACCCTTCTCGGTCAGCATGGCCAGGCCTGACTGAATCAGTTCGCCACGCACTTCGTCATAAGGGCGTGCACTGTGTTTGGGCGGGCGGCCACGGCGGCGGGGACGGTCGGGTGTGTGGATGCTCATAAAGACTCGTCTGAGAACAACTGCCTGAATTATCGGAATAATTAGACCGGGTGTCTAGTTTTTGCGCAGCTGAAAGGCCAGTTGGCTGTAGGAAGGAAAAGGCAGGCCCAAACAGGGCCTGCGAAATGTCATCAGACCTTCACGGCTGCTATCACGGATACTTCAACCAGCAGCTCCGGGCTGGCCATGCGTGCTTCTACGCAGGCACGTGCCGGGGCATGGCCTTCAGGTACCCAGGCATCCCAAACAGCGTTCATGGCGGCAAAATCCTTCATGTCGCGCACGTAAACAGTGGCGGACAGAATGTGTTCGCGGTCGCTGTTGACCGATTTCAACAGAGCATCGACCTTGGCCAGCATGGTTTCAGTCTGCCCGGTGATGTCGGCGGTGCGGTCTTCGGCAACCTGTCCACACAGATAAACAGTGTTGTTGTGGACAACGGCGCGGCTCATGCGTGTTGCGGTTTCATGGCGCGTAATGGACATGGATGGTTCCTGTTAGTTTTGACAATTACTTGTGTAGATCTGCCAGCTCACCCAATGTGAGTGGCTTGATCGGCATGCGTATTTGGTAGTAACCGACTTCCTCGACAGGAACGCTGCGGTGCTCAGCAATTACCTGGGAAACGGTCAGTCCACACAGGCGACCTTGGCAAGGGCCCATGCCACTGCGGCAGAAAGCCTTGGTTTGGTTCGGACCTCGGCAGCCTTCGTCCACCATCTGGCGCAGTTCTCCGGCGCTGACCTCTTCACAGCGGCAGACCAGTGTCTCATCCGAGGGAGAGAGAAAGCTGCGTGCCGGTTGGTAGAGCGCATCCAGGAAGGGGCGAATAGCTCGCTCTTTGCTCAGGTTTTGCAGGATTGGCCCTGCCTGCTCATCCCGTTGGGTAGTGCTCAAGCGTTTCAACTGGCGGGCCACTTCCAGCGCCACCAGCGTACCGGCCTGCTCGGCCGCCTTGGCACCGGCAATGCCGGCACTGTCACCGGAGATAAACACTCCTTCGCGGGAGGTTTCGCCCCAGTCGTTGGTCACCGGATGCCAGCACTGCTGCAGTTCGTGCCAGCGGTGTTCCAGCCCCAGTGCACGGCTGAGCTGCACATTGGGTACTACGCCCTGATGGACCAACAATGACTGCGCCGTGAGGCGGTGGGTTGCATTCTCGGCATGGAACTGAACCTGGTGCAGGCGGCCCTCTTCATTGGCCAGCGCCCGCAGGTCCGATACTTGTGTGAAGCGCTTGATACCGGACTGCTTGAGTTCACGCAAAAGGCCCAAACCTTTCCACAACAGGGGAAGATTGCGCAGGGCACCCGGCAAATAAGGCAGGGCATTCAGATGGCGGCCTGCAGGTGTGGTGTCCAGCACTGCTTCAATCTCAACACCGGCACGGTGAAGCTGAGCCGCGATCAAAAGTAGCAGGGGACCACTGCCTGCCAATACCAGTGGCTGTGACGGCACCAAGCCACTGGATTTGAGCAGAATCTGGGAGGCGCCGCATGTCATCACGCCTGGCAATGTCCATCCCGGAAACGGCACGGGGCGTTCCTGAGCGCCAGTGGCCAAGAGTATCCGCCGGGCGCGAATCCGCATGCTGCCCTCGGGGCTGGATGCACACAGAGTCTGGCCTTCATCCAGTGCCCAGACCGTAGTGCCGGAGCGGTAATCGATACCCGCATGATCCAGATCGCGCACCAGTGTTTCGCCATGGTAATAGTCTGGACCCAGAATACGGCGGTCCTCGGGTGCCGGGCGGTGGATGCTGCGGTAGATCTGGCCGCCCGGTGCCGGTTGCTCGTCCAGCAGGACGACGCTCAGGTCCTGTGCGGCGGCGGTGCGTGCCGCCGCCATGCCCGCCGGGCCTGCGCCCACGATGGCGAGATCATAAGACTGCGTGTTCATGACTGACTGTCCTCATGGGTAACCGGCTCGGCATGTCGCGCACCCTGCTGGCGGCGAATCTTCATGCCGGGGCGTACTTCTGTCATACAGCCCTGCACATTTTCCTGATCGTCAATTTCCAGCAGACACTCGAAGCAGACACCCATCATGCAATAGGGGGCTCTTGGGCTGTTGTTGACCGGGGTTGAGCGCGAGGGTATCAGTCCGGCCGCCAGAACGGCTGCGGCCGCGCTGTCACCGGCGCGCACCTGAATCGGCTGGCCATCCACTTCGACCTCGACCCATTCGGTTGCCCCGGTCTCGATGCGAAGAAACTCAGAAGCGTTGGGCATTGAACACCTCCAGAGGCAGGTCGGTTTGATCGGTTGCAATCCAGTCGGCCAGCGGGCCTTCATGAAATGCGCCCAGTGTTACGCCGCTGTGGCAAGTCACCAAATAGGCGCCTGGGTATTGTTCGGACGCCTGATACAAGGGGTAGCCATCGGCGGTCATGATGCGCAGGGCGCCCCAGGCGCGGACCATACGCAGGTCGCGCAGAATCGGGAACATCCGTGTGGCGCGGTCGGCAATCTGCGCCATTACTTCGGTGGTGGTGCCGCTGTCGAAGCCTACGTCTTCCTTGGAATCGCCGACCTGAATCGTGCCTTCTCCGGTCTGGCGCACGTGCCCCGTGGGGTAGTGCAGGAAGGGGCGCACCCGTTCCGCGATGAGTACCTGACCCCGGTTCGGAAACACCGGCGCGTCCAGGCCAACCATTGGGGCCAGCTGCCGGTTCCCCAGACCAGCGCTGAGCACCACTTTCTGACACTGCCATTCACCCTCGGGGGTCTGGATTTTGAATCCCTGATTGAGTGGGGTAATCGAATCCACTCGGCCGCTGTTGGCAATCTGGCCGCCGTGCTTGAGGAACGCCTCGGTCAGCGCACGCATCAGCTTTAGTGGATTCACATGTCCGTCTTCCGGGCACCAGGTGGCACCAGCCACCTCCGGCCCGGCTTCAGGGATGAATTCGTGTACCTGTTGCAGGTCTAGCCGTTCAAAGGGATAGTCGCCTCCGGCTGCTTCTCGCATGCGCAACAACATGGCTTCACGGTCGGCCACTTCCTGTTCGGTCAGTGACAGGTAGAGTCCGCCGCGCTGTTGAAGCTCAACGTCGATACCCGTTTCTTCGCGCAAGCGGCTGGCCAGATCGGACCAGCGCCGTGCCGACAGACGTGAGATCTGCGCATACTCGGGCAGGGTGTCGCCCTTGCCCTGTACCCAGACCAGACCGAAGTTGCCGCGGGACGCCCGCAGTGCCACGTCAGCCTCATCGAGGATGGTGACGTTCAGGCCGTGCCGCTGCAGTCCCAGAGCGGTTGCCAGCCCTACCAGGCCGCCTCCGATCAGGCAAAGGTCTGCTGTGCGGGCACTGTGATGAGTTGCCTGCATGGATACTTACCTTCTGATAAATACGGGGCCTGACCGTGGCCGGGCCCGGGGGGGTTACTTCATGACGCGGTCAAGAACGTCGTTCGCCCAGTCGGCACCGATGTCGTTGATCACTTCCGGCCACACCTGCTTGCGTACGATCTCGGCGGTTTTGTTGATCTGCTCATCGGAGACCGGCAGGATGGTGGCGCCTGCTTCTTCCAGCAGTTTCTCGTTTCGCGCCTGGTCACCGCGTGCGGTTTCCCAGCGAGCCGCTTCAAACTGCTCAGCCGCTGCAGTCAGGGCTGCCTGCTGTTCTTCATCCAGTTCGCTGTAGATCTCTTCGTTGATCAGCAGGTACCACATTTCGAAATGGGTATTCAGCGGCAGGTAGTACTTGGTCACGTCGCGGAAAGAGGCGTAGTAGCCTTCCGCACCAGAACCCATCACGCCATCCACAACACCGGTCTGTACGGCGGTGAAGGCTTCGGAGAAGGGCAGCGGAGAGCCGATGAATCCGATGTTGTCAGCGGTCAGCTGGAAGGTCTTGATCGGCGGTACACGCAGTTTGGCACCCTTGTCAGCGGTCGGGTCGGCTGCATTGGGCACGTCCTGGTTCAGGGCAATGCCACCGAAGTAGACTGGCCATGCGCCCAGTACGCGGATGTTCTGCCTGGCGTAGAGCTCGGACACGACATCACGCATGGGAGAACCTTTGGCGAATACGCGCTCGGCATCGTCCCAATTCTTCACCAGGTAAGGCATGTAGACCAGTTGGAAGCGCTTGTCTGCGCTGGAAGCCGGCGGCTGTACGGCCATATCGATGGCACCCAGGCCAACACGCTCCTGTACGACGGTGTAGTCACCGAGGGCGCTGGCCGGAAAGATCTTGACCTTGACCTCGCCGCCGGTAGCGGCATTGACTTGCTCAGCGAAGCGTGTGGCATCAGCATCGATGGCAGTATCCTGAGGCCGTACATGCGACAACTTCAATGTTGTGGCCTCGGCCATCGTCACGACAGATGCTGACAGTGCTGCGGCCAGTGCCGCGGTTTTGAACAGGGACTTTTTCATTGTTATCTCCTGGTTTCGTGAGTCGAGCGGTAGATCAGTAACCGAACAGGCCGGGCAGGAACTCGGACAGGTCGGGCCAAACGGAAACAAGCACAACTACCGGGATGTAGCCGAACAGGATCAGCATCATGGCCGGCTTGACCACCTCGGTGAACTTGACCTTGCCGATACGGGCACCCAGGTACAGGATGCTGGCGTACGGCGGAGTCACACCCCCCATGGCTGTATTCACACCCATGATGGCGGCGAACTGGATCGGGGTGACGCCCAGTGCTGACATCAGTGGCAGCAGCAATGGAGCGGTCAGAATGATGGCGGTGATATCGTTCACCACCATGCCGATACCGAACAGGAACAGGTTGATGAGGATCAGCAGCACCACCTTGTTTTCGGTGATGGCGAAGATGGAATCCACCAGCGCCTGCGGAATGCCTTCGAGCACGTAGATCTGGCTCAGCATCAGGCTGAACAGGATCATGATCAGGATGGAGCCGACCGCCGTGGCGGACTCCTTGCCGGATTCCAGCAGGGTCTTCCAGGTCAGGCCGCGGTAGATCATGAAGCCGACCGGCAGGGCGTAGATCACGGCCACGGCAGCCGCCTCGGTCGGCGTCATGATGCCGCCGTAGATACCGCCCAGAATGATCACGGGCATCAGCAGTGCGGGCAGCGCATTAAAGGTCCGCTTGCCGGCTTCGCGCATCAGTTTGTCGAACGGCAGCTTCTGATCCAGGATCAGCGGGAACTTGCGCGATACCACCAGGTTAACGATGGAGAAGTTGAACATGATCAGCAGGCCCGGGCCGAGTGTGGCCAGGAAGCAGGCGAGGATCGAGGTATCCGTCACCCAGCCATAGACGATCATGGTCACGCTGGGCGGAATCAGCAGGCCTAGAATAGAGGAGTTGGCAATCAGGGCCGTGGCATAGGCACGGGGATAGCCCTTGGCTTCCATTTCGGGGATCAGCAGCGGGCCGATGGCCGCCACACCGGTCAGGCCGCTGCCGGAGATGGCACCGATAATGGCGCAGCTGATGGAGGCCACGACGCCGAGGCCACCGCGAACCCGTCCCACGAAAACGTTGACGAAGTTCAACAGGCTGCCGGCGATGCCGCTGACACTCATGATGGTGCCGGCGAAGACGAACAGAGGAATCGCGAGCAGCACTGGGTTTGTGAGCTGGCTGAAGCCCCAGAGCATCATGCCGCGCATGGTGGCTTCACCCACCAGGGTCATGACCATCAGGCCCGCGCCGAAGCAGTAGGGCAGCGGGACACCCAGTGTCAGCAGAATGACCAGTACCGCGAAGGCAAGCAGTGCAATATCAATCATCGTTTGGATTCCTCATGTGCATCGGAGAGCACCTGAAATTCCTGAACTTCGGGTGTTTCGGGGTAGTCGTCATCCACAGGATGATCCGGTGTCTTGCGCCAGCCCAGCAGGAAGGCGATGTTGCGCCAGAAGTGCCAGGCGGTGAACAGGGTCATCAGCACCAGGCCGATAAACAGCGCGGATTCGTAGGTGAAGGTTGGGATGTAGAGGGTGGGAGTTTCCTTCCAGACGCGCAGGGCGTAGCTGAAATACTTCCAGGCCCAGAGGGTCATCCAGACCGAGACGATGATGCTGATCAGGTCCGAGATCGCCAGCAGCACGGCACGGCTGCGGTCGGTCTTGAGGAAGATCTCCAGCACGTTGGCACGAATCTGGGTATCTTCACGGGACGCGTTGACGCTGCCAAGAATGTAGAGCCAGATGGTGGGGATGACGGCCATTTCTTCCAGCCCCATGACGGGAAGCTCGAAGATGTAACGCGTCAGCACCTGCACAAACTGGAACAGCGCAACCAGACTGATCAGAGCGGTCAGTACATAACGGAACAGACGTTCCATAAGCGTTCTCCGGTTATAATTATTATTTGCCCTTAGGCAATGTGTGACTATGGATGAAATCTTGGGGATTTCATGCGATAACATCAAATCGTTTGTTTGTATCAATTAATAATATGATGTTATCAAGTTGTCGCAGGAGGAGGGGATGTGGCCAAGCTGACCTATCGACAGATCGAGGCGTTTCGGGCCGTCATGATCAGTGGCACCACCAGCGGTGCAGCGAACATTCTCTATATCTCCCAGCCCGCTGTCAGCCGTTTGTTGAGTGATTTCGAGGACACCGTGGGCGTGCAGATGTTCGAGCGCCACAAGCGCCGCCTTGTCCCCACCCCGGAAGCCCGCTTTTTTTACGAGGAAGTGGAGCGTGCCTTCGTCTCGCTGGAACAGCTCTCGCGCGCGGCCGAAGAATTGAGAGGCTTGCATCTTGGCTCATTGAGGATCGCGTCAATGCCGGCGGCCTCGGTTGAGTTTCTGCCGGCGGTGGCTCGCCGGTTCAGCGATGAACACCCCAATGTTTCTCTCAGCCTTCAGGTCCGCAGTACCCAGCAGGTGGTGGATCTGGTAGCCAGTCAGGACTTTGACATGGGGGTGATCTCGGCGATTCACCTGACCGATTCGGCGATTGAAGAAGAGAATTTGGCCAGCAGTGCCATGGTCTGCGTGCTGCCTCAGGGACATGCACTGGCCGACAAAGAAGTTATTACGCCTCAGGACCTGGAAGATGAGGTCTTTATCAGTCTGGGGTCGGAGCAGGACCTGCGCTACAAGATCGACAACGTGTTTGATCAGGCCGATGTGTCGCGTCAGCAGTTGATTGATACCCAGCTTCATTATGCTGCATGCGCTTTTGTGCTGGCTGGCAACGGCGTCTCCATCGTCGACCCGATCACGGCGCTGCACTACCGACGTCTTGGGGTGGTGGTCAAACGCTTTGCTCCGCGCATCGATTATCGGTATTCCATCATTTTTCCGCGCCACCGTGCTCGTTCCGCGTTGACCCGTGCCTTTGTCAGTATGTTGGCCAGCGAGCTGGAAAATCTGTCTCATGCCTCAGAGGGTCTGTTGGAGCTGAGCGCTCGCTGAGATGGTTTCTTCCTCAGAGTTCAGTGTGATTGCCTTTTGTGTCAATAAAGGGCCCTGAATCTCAGAGGTGTTGTAGTAACACAGATGCAGCTCAGTGATCTCCAGTGTGGGTAACCTGGCTGCCTGTTGCTGCAATTGTTCAAGTCGAGGAGTCAGCTCAGCCAGTGGATAACTATCGCGATAGAACCCCAGCGTGATATGGGGTTGGTATTGCTGTGCCGGTGAGTCTTCCGCAACACCTTGGCATATGAGGCTTCGCAGCGATTCCAGCTGGTTATTCACAACCTCAATGCCCAGCCAGGGGGCGGTCGCAAAAGTGGATAAAACCGAGGGTGTTAATAACACTGGGGATAGACTGTATAACTCCAGTGACTGAATCTGCGCAGCCTGCATGTCAGCGCTGTAATGATTGTTATCCACAAGTCCGGCGGCAAAGAGTGTAATGTGGGGCTGGCGCCCATAGCCTGGATGGAGCCAGGGCGAGAGCAGGGTTTGTGCCCGATCGATAAAAGCCAGCCAATCCGGGTCATGCACCGGCAGGCACCAGACGGCATAGTGACGAATGCCACGGTGCCATTGGGGCCAGTCTTCAAGACTGACGGCGAGGGTATGGGTCGGCTGTTTCATTACAAAGCGCCTGTTACTGGCTTATCACTCAGCTCTGGTATGCTGGGGACAACTATCCGTTGCTGCAGTTGATCGGAGCCCGCAGTATGCATGACCACTCCTTGCGTGACCAAATCGTGGCAGAAGTTCATGCCCGTCCATTTCAACAGCTTCATGCGCCGCTGGCATTGTCACACAAGGCGATCCTGTATGAGGGTGTCTCGCCTCAGACGGTGGACCGTGCGGTGCGCCAGCTGGTGGATATCTGGGGACTGCCCCGTCCGGATAATGACGAGGGGTTCTTCTTTACCCGTAATGCCGAGTATGCTCTGCGTTTTGAACCGCACAGCGAGTTTTACAGCCTGACGCTCTATGCGCTGGAAACCCTGATGGTACCAAGTTGGCACCGAGGCGAGGAAGAAAGCCTGCCTGGCGCCTACCTCTGTGGTGTCGAGGTGATTTGTCAGCCGTATTCCGAGGCGAAGCTGGAACCCCTGCTGGAGCGCCACTTCGGTGACCACCAGGTGTCCGGCTCGGTTGTCATGGGCGGTGCAGGGCTGGTCTACACTGACTTTCGCGAACGCCTGGATAGCCGCATGAGCCGGGTGCTGGTACTGCAGCAGCCGAAAATGATCGGATACCGCTGCGGGCGCTTGCTGCAACGGGTGTGCGAGATCGAAACCTACCGCCATATGGCACTGCTGGGCTTGCCGCTGAGTACCGAGCTGGTGCCTGAAGTGACGCGGCTGGACCAGTCGCTGGCCGAAACGGTGGCCTCCATTGCGGAAGCCCGTCGCGAGCCGGCCGAGCTGGTCCATGAACTCATGCAGCAGGCGGCCCGCGTGGAAGATCTGTCCGCCCGCAGTGCCAACCGTCTGGCTGCATCTGAAGCCTACTTCGCGTTGCTGTATAGCCGCATTGAGGAGTTGCGCGAAGAGCGCCTTGAGGGGATTCAGACCATTGAGCAGTTCATGGATCGGCGACTGGACCCGGCCCGGCGCACTTGTCGCACCACCGGTGAGCGGATCGAACGGCTGTCGAAGCGGATCGCCCGCTCCACCGACTTGATCCGTTCACAGGTGGATCTATCCATTGAAAGCCAGAACAAGAACCTGCTGGAAGGGCTGAATCGTCGTGCCAAGCGCCAGATCCGCATGCAGGCCAAGCTGGAAAGCTTCACCGTCATTGTGGTGACCTACTACGCTTTTGACCTGATCGACCGAACCCTGAGGAACATCCTCGGTGACACCGAGCTGGAACGCCAGCTTTCACTGGGATTGAGCCTGCTGGTGCCGCTGCTGGCGCTGGGTTTGTTCTGGTATCTACGCCGCTTGCTGAAAGGCTATGACGACGAGTAACAGCCGGTCCTAGTCGATTCGTTTCAGTTTGCTCGGATAGTCATGGGCCTTGCCGACATAAGACTGGGCGTTGGCCCGCAGCGCCGCGACAGCCTCATCGCCCAGGGTTTTCACCACCTTGGCGGGGCTGCCCAGAATTAACGAATTGTCCGGGAATTCCTTGCCTTCGGTGACCAGCGCACCGGCACCGACCAGACAGTTTTTGCCGATTTTGGCACCGTTCAATATCACGGCCTGAATCCCGATCAGGGAATTTTCGCCGACGGTGCAGCCATGCAGCATCGCCTGATGGCCGATAGTCACGCCTTCACCCACCTCCAGCGGAAAGCCGGGGTCGGTGTGCAACACGGCACCATCCTGCACATTGCTGTTAGTGCCAATATGAATGGGTTCGTTGTCGGCACGCAACACGGCCTGCGGCCAGACGCTGACGCCGGCGGCCAGTTTTACCTGACCAATGAGGGTTGCCTGTTCGTGGACATAGGCCTGATCGTCCACTTCAGGGCGTTGGCCGTCATATTCGTAAATTGCCATGGGTTTCTCTTATTTGATTGGAATCCTGAACTGAGCTGCCAAGGGTAGGGGAAGTTGCCGGGTGAATCCATGCGGGCATGCAGGCGAAGACGCTCTCCACTAGACTTAACGTGCTTGCCGGCAACCCATTCCCGTATTCAGCAGTGAGCCCCCGGGGCTGCCATCCGCAATGATCTGTAATGACAGACGGAGGCCACCCATGGCTGAATCACGTATCAAAGTCGCTATCGTGCAAAAACCACCGGTCTGGCTCGACCTTCAGGCGACGCTGGAGGCCGCTATCGACAGTCTTAACGAGGCTGTGGCCGCAGGTGCTCAGCTGGTTATGTTCCCTGAAGCCTATCTGCCCGGTTATCCCACCTGGATATGGCGACTGAAACCCGGCGGCGATATGGCACTGGGTAACCGGCTGCATACCCGGTTACGCCAGAATGCCGTTAATCTTGATCGTGGTGATCTGGACGGCTTCTGCGAGGCGGTCAAGGCCGCCGGTGTGGTCGTGGTGATTGGCTTGCATGAGCTGGATGGACGCTTCAGTGGCACCACGCTGTTCAACTCGGTCGCCGTGATCGATGCCGATGGCCAGTTGCTGAACGTGCACCGCAAGCTGATGCCGACCAATCCGGAACGCATGGTCTGGGGCATGGGCGATGCCTCGGGCTTGAAG
This sequence comes from Marinobacterium sp. NO-S09, assembly GCF_059179545.1. Lineage (NCBI taxonomy): Bacteria > Pseudomonadati > Pseudomonadota > Gammaproteobacteria > Oceanospirillales > Oceanospirillaceae > Marinobacterium > Marinobacterium sp. NO-S09. The sequence goes on from NZ_CP168954.1 coordinate 738,173, forward strand.
GTGGTGGAAACGGCGGCGGGGCGAATTGGCTGCATGATTTGCTGGGAAAGCTATATGCCGCTGGCACGGTTTGCGCTTTATGCGCAGGATATCGAACTGTACCTGGCCCCTACCTGGGACTGCGGCGAAACCTGGCAAGCCTCGATGAACCATATTGCCCGAGAAGGCGGCTGTTTTGTGCTGAGCTCGGCGACGGCGGTGCAGGGCTCGGACCTGCCGGACAGTTTTCCCGAGCGGGACCGCTTATACACGCCGGATGAATGGATCAACGCGGGCGATGCCGTGATCATTAAACCTTTCGGTGGCGTGATCGCCGGGCCTTTGCATCAGGAAAAGTCGATTCTGTATGCCGATATTGATCTGGACGATGCCCGCGCCGCGCGCAAGTCGCTGGATGTGAGCGGGCATTATAACCGGCCGGACCTGTTCAATCTGGAAGTGGACCGACGGGCCAAGCCGCCGGTTCACTTTTCTGATGACTAAGGTTGCGGTGTCCTCAGAGCTTGCCCTGTGGATGAATAAACGGCCAGGGTGAGCCTTCCAGGCCGCGCTCGGATTGAATCTCGATCAGGCAGGGCTGGTTCAGTTCGATGCACTTTTCCAGCACCGGTTTGAGCGCCTGAGGACTGTCGACGCGGTAGCCGCGCACACCAAAGCTTTCGGCCAGCTGCACGAAATCCGGTGTTTTCAGCTCGGAACCGCTGAAGCGGCTGCCGAAGCCCATCTGCTGGTCGCGGCGGACATTGCCATAAGACTGGTTGTTCACCACGATGCTGACCAGACCGATGTTGAATTCGGCGGCGGTCATCAGCTCCTGCATGCCGAACATGAAACCGCCATCACCGCTGACGGACACCACTGCCTTGTCCGGGTTGGCCACTTTAACCCCCAGCGCGGTGGGAAAACCGTAGCCCAGTGTGCCCTGGAAGCCGCCTTCCACATAGGTACGTGGCTGTAGTACCGGCAGGCCACCGACCCAGGTGGTGAAGCCCATCTGTGACAGCTCCGGCACGTAGAAACCATCGCGCGGCAGTACCTGACGGATTACATCCAGATAGGCCATTTGTGGCTGGACCGTTTGTAGAGCATCCCAGGCAACGGCTTTGGCCTGCGCGATCTCTTCCTGTCGGTCCCTGTTGGGTGACACCTTATCCACAAGCAGGTCATGCAGGCCGCGGCACACCTGTGCCGAGTCGCCCACAATGCCGAGGTCCGGCGCGAAGATCTCCATTTGCTCAGGGTCGATATCGATACGGATCAACTGAGGGCCGCTGCTCGGCTTGCGCTCGTATTTCATGTAGTTGCCCCAGCGCAGGTAGGGCATTTCCAGGCGGGAGCCGATACCGATCAGCAGGTCGCAATCATCCCAAAGCTGACGCGCAGCTACCGCGGGCAGGCCCAGCGGATGGTCTTCAGCGACCACGCCGCGGCCACTGCGAAACGCCGTGACCGGCGCATTCAGAAGCTCGGCCAGTGCGGTCACTTCTTCGGACGCATGCAGGGCACCGGCACCACACATCAACATCGGCTTGCGGGCCTTGGCGATCATCTCGGCGGCAGATTTGAGTGCATCCGGATCGATGTCGGGCAGTGCTTCATCAACCGGCGCCAGTGCCGGTGATTGAAACTCGGACTCGGTGGCCATGGTGTCCCAGCACATCTCCACGGTGACCGGACCGGGTCGGCCGCTGCGCACGGTCTGATAGGCCTGGTTCATCACGGCGGCGGTATCCTCTGCACGGTGAATGCTGAAGGCGTCCTTGATGATCGATTTCAGTGTGCCCGCCTGATCCTTGAGTTCATGCAGGTGGCCACGCCCCTGACCAAGAAAAGGCGAGGGCACTTGGCCGGTAAGGCCAACGACCGGGCTGCAGTTGCCCATGGCGGTGCACAGGGCGGCGGTGGTGTTGAGAATGCCGGGGCCGGGCACCACGGCGAAGGTGCCGGTTTTGCCGGTGGATTTGGCATAGCCCATGGCCATGTAGGCGGCGCTCTGTTCGTGGCGGGGCACGACCAGGTTGAGGTCCTGTTTGTAGATGCCATCGAACAGCGGATAGATCTGGGCACCGGGAATACCGAAGACGGTATCGACGCCGTTGGCAACGGCGGATTCAATCATGGCTTCGCCGGCGGTCATGGTTTTCTGGGTGTTCTTGATTGCAGCATTCATAGGTCAGATAACTCCTGTCAGGTAAAAAGATGAAACCTTGATGAGAGATCTGGCCCGTCACCTTCCTTCCCAGGCTATTAGCAGCCTGTGTATGACACAGAGGGTGCGAGGGGGCTTTTCAAATGATCCATTAGCAGCCTGTCAGGTTGGCCAAGACACGGCGGGCACGCATGGGCAAGACACGTAGATTGCCTGTGCCAATGCACGGATTCACGCTCAGCGAGAAAACCGAGTCAGTGTTTCAGCAGCCTGTCTTAACAGCAAAAATGGAGATGTAGAAAAGCGCGGCCAGATCAGATCTGTCCGTTGAAGCGGGGAGGCGGGATGGCGATACCACGAATACTGCGCGACCAGTGTTGGCCGATCGAGAGGCGCCATTGATGTTTATGCATGGAACGGTTGTGCATGTCCTGCAGCCATGGTTATTTTCCGACCACCTTAGCTGGTTCGCTCGGATTAATCCAGTAGTGCGCTCAGTCCTCGGGCCAGGGTCTTCACCAGTCTGTGCATGCTGTCTTCATCCGGGCGGGTATAACCGAGAATGAAACCCTCCGTTGGCTCGAGCGCCTGCTCCGGTTGCTGAATCAGTTGCTCGGCAGCGCTGGCGTAGTGTGCAGAGAGAGGGTCCAGTCGGATACCCTCCTGCAGGAGCCGCTCGGCCAGCTGTTGGTCCAGAGGTTCAGAGCCCAGCAATGGGCGCAGTCTGGCAGCTACGTCGGGGCGAAAGCGGATGATCAGATGCATGCCGCCATGTGGGGTGTGCCAGTGGAACCAGGGCTGCAGATGCTGCTCGGCCAATGCCAGCAGCTGATCCCGTTTGTGCCGGTAATGACGCCGCATACGGTTGATATGCCGGCCAAAGTCACCGCTGTTCATGAATTCGGTCAGCACCGGTTGCATGGGCAGAGAGGCCGAGCCGCCCAGTTGTGCCCGGCTGTGCAGCAGCGCCTGACAATGTGCTGGCGGTGAGACAATAAATCCCAGTCGCAGTCCTCGGAACAGAACCTTGGAAAAGCTGCCGACAAAAAATACGCGATCCGAACGGTCCGCCTGCATCAGGGGGACGCCGGTGCGTCCCTGATAGCTGAATTCATTGTCGTAATCATCTTCTACCACCCATAACTGCTCGTCCTGCAGCGCCTGCAGCCATTGCTGACGCCGTTGTGAACTCTGGGCGACACCCAGTGGATATTGTCGATTCGGGGTCAGCAGTACCACCGGTGGGGAGCTGTCTGCCGGTGGCAACTGACAGCCTTCCTCATCCACCGGGAGCTGAAACGGCAGGGGCCGGGAGCGCGTACTGTTCCATTCTGCCAACTGGTGCCGAATGGGCTGAAAGCAGGGTGTTTCGGTGCACCAGCGGCTGCCGGGACTGATCTGGTTGAAGGTGTGTCTGAGCAGGCTCAGGGCATCGCGGTTACCGGCGGTGATGACGATCTGGTCGGCCGAACACTGCAGGCCGCGCAGCTGGTACAGGTAGTCGGCGATGGCCTGTTTCAGGCCGGGGTAACCACTGGGATAGGCGTCTTCCAGCACCAATGGGTCCGGCTGTTGCCAGCTGGCGCGCATGCTTTTCTGCCAGCTTTTCAACGGGAAGGCTTTGGGGTTTACCCCCGAATCAAAACTGAGTAACGCAGGCGTTTCTTGCGGAACTGGTTGCCTCTGTTGGGGCTGAATACGTGCGTGCGAGTGTTCAGCGACAAACACACCGCTTTTGGCGCGGCTGACCAGTACTCCCTCGGCCACCAGGCGTTCATAGACATTCACCAGTGTGCTGCGCGAGACGCCCAGTGATTGGGCCATGGCGCGGCTTCCAGGCAGACGGTCGCCGGGTTTGAGTTGTCCCTGTTCAATGGCCTGAGTGATCTGATCGATCAACTGGCGATACAAAGGCCCCTGATCCGGGGTCAGGGACAGCCTGAGATTGCTGATGCCGAGGTGGCTGGGTGTGGTCATCTGGTATGCAATTAAAACTCAAAACTGGATATTTTTTAGAATACCTGATGTAGCTAGAGTTGGCCTCAGGTTATTCATTATTCCGGCGGGGTTGAAACCAGCCGGATTCGTCGATTGGAGCGACAACATGGCAACGCAAGCAGAACAGACACAACCGTCAGTCTCGGCAGATGAGGCGAGCACACTCTCATCTACAGCGCTCACACAGATCAAACGTGGCGCCAAGCGTGCCATTTCCGAGCATCAGGCGATGCTGGATTTTATCGACCAGTCGCTGCTCTGCTTTGTCGGTTTTCAAATCAACGGCCAGGTGCGCGTGATTCCCACCTGTCACTGGCGTGATGGTGAGTACCTGTACTGGCATGGCCACAGCAAGGCGGCCAATATCCAGGGGGCGCATCGGGCTGAAGACAAGGTCTGCATTACCCTGGCCACGCTTGATGGGCTGGTCATGGCGCGTTCGGCGTTTCACCACTCGGCCAACTACCGCTCGGTCATGGTGTATGGCGTGCCTGAAGCCGTGACGGACCCGGCAGAAAAGCAGTATCACTTTGAGCGTTTTGTGGAAAAACTCAGCCCCGGCCGTTGGCCACAGCTGCGGCCGGTGACGGACACCGAAACCCAGGCCACGGGTATTTTGCGGGTGAAGCTGGATGAAGCATCCATGAAAGTAAGGGCTGCGGGTGTCGCTGATGATGCCGAAGACATGGACTGGCCGGTCTGGGCCGGTGTACTGCCGGTGCATCAGGTGTGGGGCGAGCCGGAACAGGACGAAGTCCAGGCGTCAGCCGCTCATGAGCGGCCGGTGTATCCCGAGTGTGTGGTGCAGCAGATGTGACAGGCGATTCAGACGCGAGCCACGTCCACGGAAACTTCCAGCGTCTGTTCACCGCCACCGTCGAAGATGACGCCCTGCAGGGGCGTCACATCGGCGTAATCCCGGCCCCAGGCTGTCACGATGTGTTGCCCGGCCGGCATGTTGTCGTTGGTCGGATCGAACTCGAACCAGCCATCCCCCGGTGAATAGACCGCAAACCAGGCGTGGGAGGCATCGGCCCCGACCAGCTTCTCCTGTCCGGGCGGTGGCAGCGTTTCCAGATAGCCGCTGACATAGCGGGCCGGGAACCCCAATGAGCGCAAGCAGCCGATTGCCAGGTGGGCAAAGTCCTGACACACACCACGCTTGTGTTTGAGCACATCCTTCAAAGGTGTGGCGATGGTGGAGAATTCCGGGTCGTAGGTGAAATCCTCGAAAATGCGTCGGGTCAGGTCACGGGTGGCCGACAGCAGCGAGCGCTGCGGAGCGAAGCTGGGTTCGGCGTACTCACGCAGGGGCGCGCTGGCGCGGATCATGGCCGAATCGAGCAGGAATTCATGGGCGTCCAGGGTGGCCTCATCGGCGGCCAGCGCCAGGCGATCACGTGCATCTTCCACACTGCAGCCCAGATCCAGCGCGTTCTCGGGCTGCATCGGCGTGACCTCGATGCGGCTGGTGATATCGATCTCCAGGCTGCGATGGGGTTCGTTGAGCATGAAATAGCAGTAGCGGTTGCCGAAGTAGTCGATGTGCTCCTGCAGCCAGTTGGCCTGGGGCGCAATGCTGATGCGACTGTCCAGACAGCGCTGAGAGGGCGTGTTACGCGGTAGCAGGTGCGCCTTGTTATAACACTGGCTGACCGGGTTGTCGTAGGCGTAACGAGTGATGTGGCGGATGCGGTAGATCATTCGTCGTCACTCCAGCTGGTGTTGACCAGCCGCTGCGGATTGCGCTGGTGCTCGAAGTAGTGCCCGGCAATCAGGTTTGAAGTCTCGGTCAGCAGGATGAACAACTGGCCCAGCATGATATCCAGCGCCACACGCTGGCCATCGCTGTCCTGCTCGGCCAGCTGGTCGGCATCGGAAAGCTGCAGCAGCGTGCGGGCTTCCAGCAGCTTGCGGCGCTCGGGGCTGAGCAGAGAGGTCGAGTCGCCACCCTGAAGTTCGTACAGGTGCTGGGTGAGCTGGCTGAGCTGATACTGCAGGGAGCGCGGGTTGCTGCGATCCAGCAGCAGCAGGATCAGGGCATTGCGCATTTCCGGCTGGCTGCGGTAGCGGCGACGGTAGGTCACCAGAACTTCGCCACACATCAGCGCAGCTTCCAGCATCTGCTGTTCCTGATCATCATCCAGTACCGGCACCAGCAGTGAACGCAGCAGCAAGGTGCTTTGCAGGGTGCGTTCCAGACGTCGTCCCATCTCCAGGAAACGCCAGCCAAAGCCGCGAATCATGCTTTCCTGCGACAGCCCTGACAGGGCTAGCAGGCTGGTGATAACCGGGTCCAGCGCTTCTTCCGGTGCCGACAGGCTGCCGGGCTGCAGTTGCTGTGGCAGCTCACGAATGGTATCGCGCAGGTCGCTGAGCACTCGATGGGTATCGCCGGACAGCATTTCCCGCGCTTCTTCGGTGCAGTTCAGCATGGCGTTGAGGTTGGAGCAGACACTGCCGTAGCGTTTGGCATCCAGTATCACGCTGATCAGTTCAGGCTCGGGGTCGAGCCCTTCCTTGGCCGGCGGTGCGAAAAAGCCGGGGCGGGTGCCGGTTACTTCGGTCACGCTCTGCAACAGCTGTTGGCGCACGCTGTCAGGCAGGGAGTTAATACTGTTCAGCTGCATGAACACGGTGCGCAGCAAACGGGTAGATGACTCCGCCCGCTCCGAGTAGCGTCCCATCCAGAACAGGTTTTCCACCACGCGGCTGGGCAGGTCGCTGCTTTGTTCGCCGGTGAGCGGAGCGGTCTGCTGGTCGTGCAGGGTGGTAAAGCGCTGGGGCTCGGAGGCCAGCACCCAGGTATCCTTGCTGGTCGCGCCCAACTGGTTGCTGACCACAACCTGGCTGCCTTCGCCGGCCACGCGGGTCAGTGCACCGGACATGACGGTATAGGAACCCTCGTCAGCGACGGCAAAGCCGCGGATTACTGTGGGGCGGGGCGTCAGGTCGGTGCTCTGCCACACCGGTACGGTGGAGGGCAGGTTGGCTGATTGAGCGACCCAGCCGGCCGGGTTGCGCATCAGCTCCTTGAGCAGCGATTTGCGCTGGGATTCGGACAACTCTGCACCGAAGATGCTGTGCTGACCAGGGCGGCGCTGGGTGCCCTTGAACACCAGCGTATCCAGATTATCCAGAGCGAAATGACGGTCTTCAGGGTCACCCAGCCACCAGGTTTGGGTACTGGCCAGGGACAGCTGACGGCCGAGGAAAAACTCGCTGATCTGCGGCATGAATTTGAGCAGTGCCGGGTTCTCCAGCACGCCGGATCCCAGCGGGTTGGCGATGGCCACATGACCGGCGCGTACCACTTCCAGCAGGCCGGGCACACCCAGGTGGGAGTCGCCGCGCAGCTCGACCGGGTCACACCAGGTGTCGTCCACCCGGCGCAGCACCACATCCACCCGGTGCAGGCCATCCAGGGATTTCATCCACAGGTAGCCATCGCGCACGGTCAGGTCGCCGCCCTGAACCAGAGAGTAGCCCAGATAGTTGGCCAGGTAGGTGTGCTCGAAATAGGTTTCGCTGTACGCCCCTGGTGTCAGGATGACCACCCGTGGCGAGCCGCCGTTGGGTGACAGGCTGTTCAGCTTGCGGCGCAGGGCCTGGAAGAACAGGGCCAGACGGTGCACCTGGCTGTCGCGGATCAGGCTGGGCAGGATGCGTGACATCACCATGCGGTTTTCCAGCGCATAACCGGCCCCACTCGGGGCCTGGGTGCGGTCGGCCACCACCTGAATCTGACCGTCGGGACCGCGAACCATATCCACCGCATGCAGGATCAGCTGCTGCTCATTGGGCGCTCCCAGACCGGAACAGGCGCGCAGAAAGCCGCTGTGGCCCAGCACCAGTTCAGGTGGCAGTGTGCGGCTCTTGATCAGCTCACGGGGTCCATAGAGATCGCGCAGGATGAGATCGAACAGCTCGGCACGCTCGCTCAGACCGGCTTCCACATGGCTCCAGTCTTCGCTGCCGATCAGCAGGGGAACCGGGTCCAGCCCCCATTCCCGGCTCTGCTGCTCGCCGCCGGTGGGATTATAGTTGGCGCCGTCATCGCGCAGAATGCGCTGGGCCTTGCGCTGGCGGCTTTCCAGACCGGCAGGGCCGAGCTGATCCAGTGCGTTCAGCACATATTGCCAGTGCGGCCGTACCTCACCGGTGTCGGTGTAGGCTTCGTCGTAACGGCCCGCCCTGGGCCGGTACTCCAGCGCTGCAGGCTCGGCGGCCACGGACGGGGGCTGCGTTGGGGTCAGATTGTCTGTGGCCACGGCTCTGGGCTCTCAGGCTGGAAGTCAGGGCGCATCATAGGTGATTTATTGAACACTTCAAGTGTACTTTCGCAGGTCCAGCGTCCAGGGGTACTCCGCCAGAATCTCCTCCCGTGGTGGCTGCATGGGCCGTGGCTCGGTGCCATGCGGGAAAAACTCGCGCAGGGCTTCATAAAAGGGCGGCGGCGTCACCGCACCGGGGGTGTGGTTGAACTGCTCGAAACGATTGACCCGACGGGCTTCGGCTTCAAAGGCGTTAACCGGCTGGTTGTCGTAGCTGCGCCCACCCGGGTGGCTGACATGATAGGTACAGCCGCCGATTGAGTGGCCGTTCCAGGTGTCGATCAGATCAAAGGTCAGCGGTGCATGCACGCCAATGGTGGGGTGCAGCGCGGATGGCGGATTCCAGGCGCGATAGCGCACGCCAGCGACAAACTCACCCTGCACCCCGGTGCTCTTGAGTGGCACGCGGCGGCCGTTGCAGGCAAGCACGTGACGCCCTTCGGTGAGGCCGGTCAGGCGGACCTGCAGGCGTTCAACGGAGGAGTCCACATAGCGCGCGGTGCCAAAGCTGGAAACCTCTTCACCCAGTACGTGCCAGGGTTCGATGGCCCAGCGCAGCTCCATCTCGATATCGTCGATCTGTACGCGGCCATAGTGCGGGAAGCGGAACTCCTCGAAGGGTGCCAGCCACTCCAGCTGGAAGGGCAGGTCGTGGGCCTGGAGGTCGTTCACCACATCCTTGAGGTCAGACCAGATGGCATGGGGCAGCATGAAGCGATCGTGGAGCTGGGTGCCCCAGCGCACCAGCGGTTTTTGATAGGGGGCCTTCCAGAAGCGGGCCACCAGTGCCCGCAACAGCAATACCTGCACCAGTGACATCTGGGCATGCGGTGGCATCTCGAAGCCGCGGAATTCCAGAATTCCCTGGCGGCCCGAGGCGGTGCCGGGGGAGTAGAGCTTGTCGATGCAGAATTCGGAGCGGTGGGTGTTGCCGGTGATATCCACCAGCAGGTTGCGCATCAGGCGGTCCACCAGCCAGGGTTTGTCGACCAGCCCTTCCGGCATCTGCTGGAAGGCGATCTCCAGTTCATACAGGGCTTCGTCACGGCCTTCGTCCACGCGTGGTGCCTGGCTGGTCGGGCCGATAAACATGCCGGAGAACAGGTAGGAGAGACTGGGGTGGTGCTGCCAGAAGGTTACCAGCGAGCGCAGCAGATCCGGTCGGCGCAGCAGCGGGCTGTCTTCCGAGGTGCGTCCGCCCAGTGTCACGTGGTTGCCGCCGCCGGTGCCGCCATGACGGCCATCGACCATGAATTTCTCGGTGCCCAGTCGTGACAGTCGGGCCTCTTCATAGAGCACCGTGGTGTTGTCCACCAGCTCCTGCCAGCTGCCGGCCGGATGGATATTCACTTCGATGACACCGGGGTCCGGGGTCACCAGTAATTTCTGCAGGCGCGGGTCTCGGGGCGGCTCATAGCCTTCGATCACCACCGGCAACTGCAGTTCGGCAGCGGTATGCTCGATATGATTGATCAGGTCGACATAGTGTTCCAGCTGAGCGATGGGCGGCAGGAACAGATGCAGGCGGCCGTGACGGGGCTCGATACAGAGCGCTGTAATGAGCACATCAGTAATAACAGGCGAATCCTCGTCGGCGGAGGTTTCCATTATCTGGCGCACGTCAGCCGGGTTGCTGTGCTGCCCCGGTGGCATGTCGGCAAAAGGACGGTATCCCGGCAGCGGCAACTTGGCATCAAAGGGGTCGGCATCGGGTTCAAAATTCAGTTTGTCTTCGGCCTGCGCCGGCAGGCTGTTCAGCGGCAGGCGGAATCCCAGTGGGGAGTCGCCCGGAATCAGGATCAGCTCGTCACTGCGCAGCTGCCAGGGAGTGGAACGCCAGCCGCCGCTGCCGTGATTCCAGCCCAGAGGCAGCACCAGTCCCGTGGGGGTATCCAGTCCACGGGTAAGCAGTCGGGCCAGACGTTTGCGGTCCAGGTCATCCTTGAGGTCAAACGTCTTGGGGTCCACATCCACCGGCAACTGCTGCTCGTGGCGCAGATAGTGCAGGCTGTCTTCGAGGGCTTCCATCAGGTAGCGCGAGGGCAGGCCTAAATTACGACACAGGGTGTGCATGAAGCGGCGGGCGTCATCAATGTCGTGGCCATAATCCTTGTCGACCCGTGCCAGCAACGCGCTGTCCTGCCACAGGGGTTCACCGTCGGTACGCCAGAAACAGCCCAGCGCCCAGCGCGGTACTTCCTCACCGGGATACCACTTGCCCTGGCCGTAATGCAGCAGGCCGGAGGGGGCAAAACGCTGGCGCAGGCGCAGCAACAGATCCTTGGCCAGACGCAGCTTGTCTTCACCCAGAGCTTCGATATTCCACTGCGCTGAATCCATGTCATCGATGGAGACAAAGGTGGGCTCGCCGCCCATGGTCAGGCGCACGTCGCCCTGCTGCAGCTCCTGGTCCACCATCTTGCCCAGGGCATCAATGCAGGCCCATTGTTCATCCGTGTAGGGTTTGGTTACACGTGGATCTTCGTGGATACGGGTGACGGTATTGCTGTAACTGAACTCAACTTCGCATTCGTCGGTGCAGCCGGTCATCGGGGCGGCGGATTCCGGTGACGGGGTGCAGGCCAGCGGGATATGACCCTCGCCGGTGAGCAGACCTGAGGTCGGGTCCAGTCCTACCCAGCCGGCACCGGGAATATAAACCTCACACCAGGCGTGCAGGTCGGTGAAGTCTTCGCCGGCACCTGAAGGGCCATCCAGAGCTTCCTGATCCTGTTTCAGCTGGACCAGATAGCCGGAGGTAAAGCGTGCTGCCAGCCCCAGATGGCGGAAGATCTGCACCAGCAGCCAGCAGGTATCGCGGCAGGAACCCTTCTTCAGGCTCAGGGTTTCTTCACAGGTTTGTACGCCCGGCTCAAGACGAATGCCGTAGCCAATATCCTGCTGCAGACGCTGGTTCACCTGCACCAGGAAATCGTTGATCGAAACCTTGTCCCGTGGAACGGCTTCCAGCCAGGCTTGCAGTAAGGGGCCCGCTTCGCGCACCTCAAGATAGGGCTGGAGTTCCTTTTTCAGGTCCTTCTCGTAAGTAAACGGGAAGTGTTCGGCGTACTCTTCGACAAAGAAATCAAAGGGGTTAATCACCGTCATATCGGCGATCACCTCCACTTCAATCCGGAGCTTGTCGGCCTTCTCGGGGAATACCAGGCGGGCGATGTAGTTGCCGAACGGGTCCTGCTGCCAGTTGATAAAGTGGTTTTCCGGCTCAATTCTGAGGCTGTAGCCGTGAATGTGGGTGCGGCTGTGGGGGGCCGGGCGCAGTCGCAACTGGTGTGGGGACAGGTTCACCAGCCGATCGAAACGGTATTCGGTCACATGGTTGATCGCAATACGAATGGTCACGGTGCAGGCCTCTTATGGCGTTTCAGGCTGGGAACCAGGTTTGGGCAATACGGTTGCTGAGCTGACAGATTTGAATCTGCAGATCATTCAGGTAGCTGCGGAAATCACGCCCCAGGTCGGCATCGGTTTCGATCTGGTAGCGTTCAAGGTCAATCTCCTTGACCTCATCCACCAGCGCCTTGCTGTGAGGCAGTTTGCCGGCGGAGATTTTCAGCTGGGTAAGACAGGCGGCAACGCTGCGCGGGAAGTTGGGGTCCTGCAGCAGGTACCAGGCTACATCCGGCCCGGCGACAGACAGGCGCACGCTGCGGCGGTAACTCATATAGGCACTGGCGGAGCGCAACACATTGCCCCAGACCACCTGACGCAGGTTGACGCTGGAATCGCCATTGGCCTGCTGCAGGGCAGCGGCACCGGCATCCAGAATACGGGTGGTCATATCCGCGCGCTCCAGATCCCGCCCCAGTTTGACGAACTGCCAGGGGGCGTCGTGGCTCATGGTGCCGGACAGCATGCCGAAGAACATCTGGCAGCGGCACACGATCTGGTCCAGAAACTCATGGCGCTGACTGCGGTTGATGCCCAGACGGATATTGTTCTGCGCGTACAGGTAGAGCTCGTTGATATGTTCCCAGCTTTCCACCGGCAGCACATCACGGCTGGTGCGGATGTTCTCGCGCAGCATGCTCAACGCGGTGAGCATGGAGCTGGGGTTGGTATCGTCGGCCAGCATGAACTTGACCACATTGTGCTCGCTGCGAACCTGATAGCGCTCTTCAAAGGGGCCGGTGGCGCTGTTCAACTCGACCAGGCTGTACCAGCTGATATTCACATCACGTGGCAGGTCGAACAGCAACTTGTCGTAGACACCCACCAGGCGGGCAGTATTTTCCACGCGCTCCAGATAGCGGGCGGCCCAGTAAAGACGTTCGGCAACTTTTGACAGCATTGTTTATTCCTCCCCGCCGGCAACAATCCAGGTGTCCTTGCTTCCCCCACCCTGGGAGGAGTTCACCACCAGTGAGCCCTTTTTCATGGCCACACGGGTCAGCCCGCCGGTGGTCACGTAGGTCTCCTTGCCCTGCAGGATGAAGGGGCGCAGATCCAGATGGCGCGGTTCCAGTCGTCCCTGTTCAACCAAGGTCGGGGCAGTGGAGAGGGCCAGTGTGGGCTGGGCGATGTAGTTGCGCGGGTTGTCCTGAATCAGCTTGGCGAACTGGGCCTGTTCCTTCTTGGTGGAGTGAGGTCCCACCAGCATGCCGTAGCCGCCGGACTCGTTGGCGGGCTTCACCACCAGTTTGTCCAGATTCTCCAACACATAGGCACGCTGTTCGGGATCATCACAGAGGTAAGTTTCCACGTTCTTGATGATCGGCTCTTCGTTCAGGTAGTAGCGGATAATCTCGGGGACATAGGCATACACTACCTTGTCATCGGCCACGCCGGCACCCGGTGCATTGGCCAGTGCGACCTTGCCTTTCTGCCAGGCCCGCATCAGCCCCGGTACGCCCAGAACGGAATCCTTTTCGAACACCTCAGGGTCGAGGAACAGATCGTCAATGCGGCGGTAGATCACATCCACCCGTTCCAGGCCGCTGATGGTGCGCATGTAAACGCAATCCTTTTCATCCACCACCAGATCCGAACCCTCGACCAGCTCGACGCCCATCTGCTGAGCCAGGAAGGTGTGCTCGAAATAGGCGGAGTTGAATATGCCGGGGGTCAGTACCACGATGACGGGTTTACGCACATCCCGTGGCGACAGGGATTTGAGCATGTCGAACAGCTGGGCACAGTAATCGGTGACCGGCAGGATGTCGTCCTGCTCGAACAGCTCGGGCAGCACGCGCTTGGTGATCGCGCGGTTCTCCAGCATGTAGGACACGCCGGATGGCACACGCAGGTTATCTTCCAGCACGTAGAACTCGCCATCACCATCGCGGACCAGGTCGGTACCGCAGATATGGGCCCAGACATTCAGCGGCGGCGAGATGCCGACACATTCCGGGCGGAAGTTCTTCGATTCCAGAATGATCTCGCTGGGGATGATGCCGTCTTTGAGAATCTGCTGATCGTGGTAGAGATCGTTGATAAACAGGTTGAGCGCTTTCAGCCTCTGCTCCAGACCGGCCGCCGTGGTGCGCCACTGGCTGGCGGAAATGGTGCGCGGAATGATATCAAAGGGCCAGGCACGGTCGATGGTGCCTTCGCCGGTGTAGACGGTAAAACTGACCCCCATCTCCTGAATCGTGGCTTCGGCCATCTGCCGGCGTGATTCGATCTCTTCGGGGGGGAGGGAGTCCAGGCATTGAATCAACTGGCGTGCTGGTGGGCGAACACCGCCCTTGGCATCGATTAGCTCATCAAAATACCCGTTCGGGTCGTACGCTTTCCAATCCATCGTCATAGCCAAACCTGCTTGTCATGCTGAGGCTCAGGAATGCACCAAAAAGAAGCAGTGCTGTCCGGTTGTGTGCACCCTTCAGGCTCTTGCTGGCCCGTGGGGCAGGGAAAACTGTGAAAACGCGAATTCCCCGGTTCACAGAAGGGTGATTAGGTTTTACTCAGCAATTTGCAGGCCATATTGATTAATCGTGACAGCCGCAGCTGTGTACGCGAACACTTCGCTACACTTAATCAAAGTAGTACAAAGTCCGATGACAGGCTGATGACGATGCAGGAACCCTTTTCACTGGACGCCTTTGTGCAGGCGCAGGCAAGCGTGTATCCACAGGCGCTGGCCGAGCTGCGGGCGGGGCGTAAACGCAGTCACTGGATCTGGTTTATCCTGCCGCAACTGAGCGCACTGGGGCGCAGCGGCATGGCCAGGCGTTATGGCATCCCCGGTATTGAAGAGGCGCGTGCCTATCTGCAGCACCCGGTGTTGGGCGCCCGGCTGCGTGAGTGCTGCGAAGCGTTGCTGGCGCTGGAAGGGGTGAGTGCCCATGCGATTATGGGCTCGCCGGATGACCTGAAATTGCGCTCCTGCGCGACCCTGTTTGCGCAGGTGGATGAGGCCGGATCTGTGTTTGAGCAGATACTGGATAAGTACTACAAGGGTGAGCGTGACCCGCTCACCCTTGCCTGCCTGGAAGGCGAAGATCGCTGAGGTGGCAGTCTCGGTCAGTGACCGAAGTTGTCCGCATCCAGCATGTCAGGATCGTCACGTCCGAGCTGATCCAGCGCCGCCATCTCCTCAGTGCTGAGCTCAAAGTCGAACAGGTTCAGGTTTTCCGCCATGCGTTGCGGATTGGCGGACTTGGGTGCGGCGGCGATGCCCTGCTGCATGGCCCAGCGCAGCACGATTTGCGCCGTGGTGTGCTGGTGCTGCGCCGCGATGCCCGTGATCACGGGGTCGTTCAGCATGTCGCCACCACAGCCCAACGGGCGCCAGGCCTGCGTCTGGATACCCTGCTGTTGGTGCAGGGCGATCAGGTCGTCGCGGCGGTGGTAAGGGTCCAGCTGGATCTGGTTCAGATGCGGTGCCAGTCCCAGATCAAGCAAGCGCTGCAGATGGGCCGGCTTGAAGTTGGACGTACCAATCGCCCGGACCAGCCCCTTGTCGAGCAGGTTCATCAGGCCCAGAAAGGCTTCGAGGAAGCGGTCCTGATCCGGGTTGGGCCAGTGGATCAGCAGCAGGTCGATATAGTCCAGCCCGAGACGCTGCAGGCTGGCTTCGCAGGCTTCCCGCGCGCCATCAAAGCTGTGCCATTGGCGGTTGAATTTGGTGGTCACAAACACCTGTTCACGCGGGATGGACGCATTGCGGATACCCTTGCCAACACCGCGTTCATTCTCGTAGTTCTCCGCCGTGTCGATCAGGCGATAACCCAGCTCCAGCGCCGTGGTCACAGCCTGGCTGGCTTCGGCATCGTTCATCGGCCAGGTACCCAGCCCCAGCTGGGGGATTTCGACGCCGTTGGCCAGCGTCAGGGTCGGGGCGAGTTTAACGCTCATCTACAACTCTCCAATGTCGTTCCGGTGATAGTAGGCCGGATAGTACACGCCGCATCGGGGGCGGCACTATCCGTAAAAAAGTTGGTGGCTCAGGGCTTGATACGGTAGCCGGTGCGGAAGATCCACCAGACCACGGACAGGCAGATCAGCAGGAACAGCAGCGTCATGCCCAGGCTCAGGCCCATATGCACATCGGCCACGCCATAGAAGGCCCAGCGGAAGCCATTAATCAGATAGACCACGGGGTTGAACAGAGTCAGTGTCTGCCAGGGCTCGGGCAGCATGTTGATGGAGTAGAAGGCACCGCCAAGGAAAGTCAGCGGGGTGATCACCATCAGCGGGATGATCTGCAGCTGCTGGAAGTCGTTGGCCCAGACGCCGATGATAAAGCCGAACAGGCTGAAGGTGAGCGCTGTCAGCAGCAGGAACGCCAGCATCCAGAACGGGTGGGCGATGCTGTAGTCCACAAACAGCCGTGCCGTGAGCAGTATCAGCGTGCCGATAATTAACGACTTGGTTGCGGCCGCCCCCACATACCCGGCGATAATCTCGAATGAGGACACCGGGGCCGACAGCACCTCATAGATGGTGCCGGAAAACTTGGGGAAGAAGATGCCGAAGGAAGCGTTGGAAATACTCTCGCTCAGCAGTGACAGCATCAACAGGCCGGGAATAATGAACGCCCCGTAGCTAACGCCGTCGATCTCGCCCATGCGCGAGCCGATGGCGGTGCCGAACACGATGAAATAGAGCGAGGTCGACAGCACCGGCGAAATCACGCTCTGCATCAGGGTGCGGCGAGTGCGGTTCATCTCGAATTTGTAGATAGCGCGAACGCCATTGAGGTTCATGCGGACGCCTCCGGGCGGTGAACGAGGTTGACGAAAATATCTTCCAGAGAGCTTTGCTTGGACTGAAGGTCCTTGAGGGCGATGCCCTGTTCACTGAGGCTGCTGAGCAGCTCGGCAATGCCGCTGGTTTCCTGGTGGGCATCAAAGGTGAAGGTCAGTTGGCTGCCGTCTTCACTGAGTTCCAGGTTGAAGCTCTGCAGGGGTGCGGGAAGACTGTCCAGCGGTGTCTGCAGAATCAGGTGTAGCTGTTTCTGCCCCAGCTGGTGCATCAGGGTGTCCTTGTCTTCCACCAGAATCAGCTCGCCACGGGTAATAACGCCGATACGGTCGGCCATCTCTTCTGCTTCTTCGATGTAATGGGTGGTGAGGATCACGGTGACGCCGTTATCGCGCAGACCGCGCACCATCTCCCACATGTCGCGGCGCAGTTCCACATCCACCCCGGCGGTGGGTTCATCCAGAAACAGGATGCCGGGCTCGTGCGAGAGCGCCTTGGCGATCATCACGCGCCGTTTCATGCCGCCGGACAGGGCCAGCATCTTGGAATTGCGCTTGTCCCACAGCGAGAGCTGGCGCAGAACCTTCTCGATATAGGCCGGATCAGCCGGTTTGCCGAACAGCCCGCGGCTGAACGACACCGTATCCCAGACGCTCTCGAAGGCATCAGTGGTCAGTTCCTGGGGCACCAGCCCGATGAGGCTGCGTGCGGCGCGATAGTCTTCGACAATATCCATGCCGTCGGCCAGTACCCGGCCAGAGCTGGCGTTGACGATGCCGCAGATAATGCTGATTAGAGTGGTTTTGCCCGCCCCGTTGGGGCCGAGCAGGGCGAAGATTTCGCCGCGATGAATGTCCAGGTCGACCGACTTGAGAGCCGTAAAGCCGGACGCATAAGTCTTGCCGACACCCTGGATTTGAATAATGGGTTGCACGGGGGCTCCTTGTCATCTGGTTGGCAGCTGGAAAGTACAACGGGAAAAAAGTATCAGGAGAAGAGTGTAGCGCGATACTGTGCGTGTTGGATCACATTGGGAAGGTTGCACCGGCGTCGGATGCGCCGGTGCGTCGGTTTCACGCCTGAAACAGGAAGTTGGCGATCAGTTCCTTGCCACCTTCGGTAGCAAAGGACTCGGGGTGGAACTGGATACCCTGGATCGGGTGTTCGCTATGGCGTACGCCCATGATCTCGAAGTCACCACCCTGATGGATACGGGCGTGGTCGGTAAAACTCTCCACTGGCAGGTCGCCAACGACAGCCGTTACGTCCAGGCACTCCGGCAGGCTTTCCGCCTCGGCCATCAGCGAGTGATAGCGCATGATCTCCAACTGGTCCGGCGTATTGGCGAATACGCCCTCGGCGGTGTGGCTGATCGGGCTGATCTTGCCATGCATGGGCAACGTCGCCTTGACAACCTTGCCGCCGAATACGTGCACGATGCCCTGCATGCCCAGGCACACGCCCATCAGCGGGATCTGTGGCCCAAGCTCACGGATCACCTCGGCACAGACACCGAAGTATTCCGGGTCTTCAGGCGAACCCGGCCCCGGCGAAATGATGATGCGATCCGGCGCAGCGTCGCGCAGATCGGCCAGCGTCACCTCATCGTTGCGTTTCACCACAATCTCGAAGCTCTCCAGGCGGCCCTGATGCTGTTCGGTGCTCAGGATCTCGCCGATGTACTGATAGAGGTTGTAGGTGAAGGAGTCGTAGTTATCGATGATATAGACCTTCATGCCTGGCCCTCCGCCGCGAACTGATCCAGAACCTTTTTGGTGCCGGCGAACTTGCGCCGGATCTCTTCGTATTCGTCTTCCGGGTTGGAGTCGTACACGTTACCGCCACAGGTCTGCACATAAGCGTTCTCGCCGTTGGCAAACACGGTGCGGATGGGGATGGCAAAGGTGCAATCACCGTTGAAGGAGAAGTGGCCGACAGCACCGCCGTAAGGGCCGCGACCGTCGGATTCCAGATCGTCGATGATCTTCATTGCTTCGATCTTGGGTGCGCCCGTCAACGTGCCTGCAGGGAAGTTGCTGGCCAGTGCCGAGAACATGTCGTGATCTTCAGAGATGATGCCGACAATCTCGCTGGAGATATGCTGCACGTGGCTGAAGCGCTTGATGTCCATTAGGCTGCGTACTTTCACCGTGCCGAAACGGGCCACACGGCCGATATCGTTGCGGTGCAGGTCGACGATCATGTTGTGCTCGGCGATCTCCTTGGGATCGTTCAGCAGGCCTCGGGCGTATTGGGTGTCTTCCACCTCATTGGCACCGCGCTTGGTGGTACCGGCCAGCGGGAAGGTCTCCATCTCGCCCTGGCGGAGGCGGAACAGCAGCTCGGGGCTGGCGCCGATCAGTTTCTGCTCGCCGAATTTCACGTAGTACATCTGCGGGGACGGGTTCACCTCGCGCAGCTGCTCGTACAGGTTGATACTGTCGCCTTCCAGACGGAAACGCTTCTTGAAGCCCACTTCGCACTGGAAGATCTTGCCGTCGATGATGTCCTGCTTCACCTTCATCACGGCCGCGGCGTGCTCGTCCTGGGTCATGGTTTCGCCCATGGGCGTGACTGTCAGCGGGCCGTTTTCCACTTCCGGCTCGGCCAGAATCTGCTCGATCGTCTCCATACGGCTGTCATCGTAATGGAAATAGATCACTTCGCCGGTCATCTTGTCGAGAATCAGGCCATCCTTGAACACGCCGAAACGGAACACATCGAACATGTCGCTGTGCTGCAGATTCAGGCTGGGCTCAAAGTAGTTCATGCAGTCGTAGCCGATGTAACCGGTCAGGCCGCCCGCATACTTACGCGAAATGATGTCCTGGGGCACGATATCGCGCAGCAGGTAATAGGGGTTGTCGCTGGCGTAGCTCTGCACTTCACCGTCACGGCCCTGCACATGCAGCTCACCCTCGGTAGCCCAGAGGATCTGCTCCGGATCAAAACCGATGATGGAGTGGCGAGAGAGAAAGCTCTCTTCACCCAGCGACTCCAGCATAAAGCAGTTGTCGAAGCGTTTTTCGATCTTCTTGAACAGGCCAAAGAAGTCGATATCCGCCGCCAGTGTCACATAATGTGGCTTGCGCGGCAGCGTAATGCGGGCCGGTTTCTGGCTCATGTTAGCCTCTGTTGCTGTTTGATCTTGAGGGCGCGCGCCCCGCGGGTCACGGTGGCGATACCGACGCCGAGCTGTTTGGCGATCTCCCGTTGGGGCACACCGGCTTCCAGCATGCGTAGAATCTGCAGCCGATTGCAGACCTCGGTCAGTTCAGCCGGAGTCAACAGATCGCGCAATGCGTCAGCCAGGGAGTCCCGATCCTGCATGCTGTGCAGGTGATCGAGCAGCTCATTCAAATGGTTTGTATTCATGTACTAGTACGGTATCACAATGCGGGCTGGGGTCAATTGGAAAGTGTCTTGATATGTTCAGTTTCAGATGAAACTGGTTTCACGAAACTGAACATTTCTAGTGGGCTGGAGGCCCCGTGATACCGTACTTATCAAGCTTTTCTAATATTTTGGCTTTGCGAATGTTCAATTTCGAGGGTTTTGGGGCGTGTTTTGGGGCAAATTTAAGCCCTGATTAGTACTTCAGTGCTTTGGCCATAGCAGTGGTGAGAGCTTGGACTGGAATACGTAAGCTAGGAACTGTCCCGAGCATCTTGGGTACAATACGCCCGTGATGAGAGCTTCCACAAGTGGTCATATGTAACTTAAAGGAAGCCCATTTTTACTTCAGTTGCTGGCCCGAAGCGGACGTGTAGTTCACACGTTTCGGGGGAAGTCCACCTAACAGGTATCCAGATTTACCTGGGGAAGATCACACGCAAGCAGTGCCGGTTCTTAAAGCTGTAGAAAAGGTTGAAATTTGAGCAGCGATCCCCATAACAGTCAGAGCAGGCTATTCTGCGGCAAACGTATGGTGATTGAAATGCTCGACAAATTTCAAAAAGGATATGAAGACCTTAAGGGGACAGGGTCAGAGCTTCGGGATAATCGTGATTACGATAAGTTGGTGGAGATGGTTGGGGAAGCAGGTGCTCAGCGAGCTATCCAGCACAAACTTCACGATCGTAACCTGACAGTGGAGCAGTGGAAGGCTTACCGAAAGGTTCGTTCTGTTCTTCATCAAAACCCGCTGAAAGTCCGTGAGGAAGTCAAGCAAGTAAGTGACCTCGCTGATGGAGTTGTGGACGATTAATGCTCGAATGTGTCTTAGAAGCTTACTGTTTCTGAGCCACATGCTAACAAAGCCATTAAATTCTCTCCCTGCGGTAGCCGGACGCTCGTTCTTTCCACTATCTATGGCAGCGTTGGGCTTCTGTAAAATGTACCCACTTTGTTAACAGGAAAAAGCAGATTATATGCCTATCTATCACGCAATTAGCTCTTTAAAGAGTTCGGCTCCGCTAAGTCAAGTACAGGCAAAAGCGTTTGTCGATTCACTTTCGCCGAAAGTACAGCAACAAATCATTGCCGCTATATACATAGGTCGTGATCATATACATTCTGAGAAGTGGAATGAGGATGTAATGCTATCTATTGAGTCCATAGATCATATTCCTAAAGAAGATTATGCTCGCATTGTTTATGAAAAGAACGATGCCTTGATAAACTACCTAAATAGCATTGAAAGATGCGCTAGAAATGAAGGCTTTGATCTGAATTGCTTGTAATAGGTCTAATAAGTTTAGCAGGAGCGCACACATGCGCGCCCCTGCTAAGAGCGTTAGGCCAAGCGTTTCATTCAGACGATGAGCCTAGATGTGGGTGCTAAGGAGGTTGTTCATGCCGGTTAAGTTCGAGATGCTGGTTATCGCCAAACAAACAGCACAGAACAGCCGACATGAACAACCCTCACAAGAATGCCCGAACTACGCCTCATATTCGAGCCCTGATCGTTGATCGAGCCCTCCGTAAACAGCAGCCTGTGCGAGACATTGCCAGCACTTTTGGTATCAGCACGCACACCGTCTACAAGTGGCTTGCTCGTTATCGAGAGGCAGGTGAGGCGGGTCTTGAGTCAGCATCCAGCCGTCCCCACACCTCACCAAGGCAGATGCCGAAACAGTGGATTGAGCTGATTCAGAAGATGCGCCTGACACTCAAGTGGACCGCCAAGCAGATCGCACAGGCACTGAGTCTGGCGTACTCCACCGTGACAGCTGTACTGCGCCGACTGAAGCTCAATCGATCCTCACACCTGGAGCCGGTGCAGCCTGTACAACGCTACGAGCACCCCGCGCCGGGTGACATGCTGCATATGGATATCAAGAAGCTGCCTCGCTTCGATAGGCCCGGCCACCGTGTAACAAACAACCGTCGGCATAACACGCGAGGTGCGGGTTACGAATGCGTCCATATCTGCATTGATGATCACAGCCGCTGGGCGTTTGCCCGGGTGCTGCCCGATGAGCAGCAAGGCACTACAACGCGCTTTTTGGAAAACGCTCTGGCGGCCTACCGCGGTATAGGTGTGGAGGTGAAACGCCTGATGACCGATAACGGTCCAGCCTATCGTTCCCGTCGGTTCAATGCAGTTTTACAACGGGAAGGGATCAAGCATGTGTACACGCGCCCATACACGCCCAGAACGAACGGCAAGGCGGAGCGTTTTATACAGACAATGATCCGGGAATGGGCATATGCGGTGCCCTACGCAAATGACATATCAAGGACTTGGGCGCTGACAGATTGGATCAACCACTACAATAAACAGCGCCCTCATGGCAGTATCGGAAGTCTACCGCCGGTGTCTCGAATACCGAAGCTGCGTGAACAACGTGTTTAGTATTCACACCTAGAGAGGGCGTACGCAGTTCCCTATGAGAATGATCTATAACGCAGTGGAGGGTTAACTGACTGGATCAATCACTAAAATCAACAGCGTCCTCATGGCAATATTGGAAGTCTGCTCCCAGTGTCTCGAATACTGAAGCTGCGTGAGTAACGTGTTTAGCATTAACAGTTAGCCGTCACACCTGGGTCTCATAATCCTCTCCATTTTTGACCAGCTCAAGTAAATCTATCGCTGCCTGCGAATACTTATGAGTTTGCATGACTTGACCTGCCATGATCGCAACGTGATATTTATTGTCGCTCTGTTTGATATTGACACCTTTTTCTTGCTCAACTCTCATAATTAATTGGTTTGCATGGTGCCAGCTTGCATAGCCCAGCTCTTGGGACACTTGAGTTAAAGAGAAAGGATACATTGCATTGACCGCAGTAGGGTCATCGAGGGTCGTTATACCGTAAAGCTTTGCTAACTCACCTTCTTCGGAGACGGCATGCTCAAGAGTTTGATAGTTAACCTCTACAGTTCTCTTCGGAATATCATGTCTTACCAACGAGTAAGTCCGAGCAAGCAGTGCTCGCAGTATTTTTGGATTAATCGCCGTAATAGCATCTGATGACCCGAATGCCTGATAAACCCAAGTAAAATCATCAGCTACTATACTTTTCACACGAACACTGCGCTCATGATCAATTGTGATGAGTTTCTCTCTTGGGTATGACGTCATATTAGTAACATTCTTGTTCCATTCCACAAGATATATATTTGGAATCAAGTCGTTATCAGGAGAAAGAATTTCATCTATGTCGGACAATATAGACCTAATATTTGGATCTTCAGCACTGTAACCAAGAAAGACCAGAGGGTGTTCTGCAAAAAAGGTTAGCAGCTTCGCACTCAAATATTTCTTCTTAGCCTTGAAGTCCTCATAATCTGATGACGTAATGACTATGCTCTCAGGATCTGAAGAGCAGCCGTGAATTTTTAGTATCTCACCCACATCTGTGTAATTTGCTTTGAGTATAGATTGCCCAATTATGCTTGAGTAATCAGAAAACACCTGTTCAAGAAAACGATCATAATTAGTTGTTATCAAGGCGTGTGGTCTGACACTCTTAAGAGCTTCGATTTCTTCATGAATTTCACCTGAAAAAATCTGCTCAAAGTCAGGCTTTATAACCTCCTCGAAGTATTCAGAGACCTTATACTTAAAGTAAATATCAGGTGGCTGTAAATCCGAGAAAAGTTCTTCCGGAAACTGGTCATTCCCGTCACCCCATGCCCACTCTCGGTATGCTTCTGAAAATTCAGTTCCCACCTCGATTAAAGAGTTATTCTTTTGCTTGTAATATGCGTAGCTTTTATTAAGGAGAGGGCATTCATCAGCGAGAGCCTTGAGCAGATTATCCCAGTTTGGTCCGCCAAAATAACGCTGAGACATTCCTGAGCCGACGAATAGGATAGGTTGAACGCCCATACTATCAAGGCAGGTGGCGATATCGTCGCTCATCTCCTCTTTGTACTTTTCGAAATCACCTTCCATAAATATCTACCGCTCCTTTTCGCCAACATCATAATCGTAAGCATGCGCGTTTTGCAGCTTTGCCGTGCGCAGTATCCTGCAACGGCCAGTCCATATTCCTATGATAGTGAACGATTTTTCAGCCTGTTACCAGTCGCAAATGAGCACAAGTACGCGACAAAGCGAGCACGGAGAGCACGGAGAGCATGTAGCCATCAATACACTGTATAAAATCACAAAAAGTCAGATCGACTTTTCCGCAGGTGCTGGGTGCTCGAAACGATTGGCTGACTCCCGTGAAGGTCCGCTTTGTGCGCTTTTTGGACTTTCTCAAGCTCGTCACGAAAATATTCATTCCGTAAAACGAAGCTCAATCTTGGCGATAGAGTGGGAGTTTTGCTTAGCATTCCCATTCTCCGGGTCATGAGTGACCTGTTCACCATAGAGCTGGAAGTCCACCATATCCTTGTCAGGATCTACGCTCACCAGTGAGAAGTTACTATCGGTGTAGCGTGCGAGGCGTTTGAATTCATAACCGTCGTGTGTCACACCGGTATCAGGTACTGCCTTCCCTAATGCCCAACCCAAAGTACGTGATTGATTGTAGGTGATAGCGCTTGATGTCAGCTGGTAAATGACTTTCCCTGAGTCAGGGTCGGTTAGGCGAAACGCTGCGGCTACGTGTACATCACCACTGAGAATACAGACCCGATGACCTTTTTTGGCTGCTTTGAACAGGTACTTCAGTAGCGTACGGTTTTCGACTCGATGTGCTTTATGCTCCCAGCCATCACGTAGATCATCTGTAACGTTGGCAATATCGGCTAGAGTCCCTTCCCCCTGGTCCACCAAAACATGGCTCAAATGAACCATTGGCACCGCGCTGGCGACAAAAATGAACGGCGCTGCTTCAACGTCTAGTTCTTCTATCCAGTTCTTGAATCGTTCCAGCTGGTCCTTACCCAAAATCTTGAGTGAGGAGCGATCAAAATCCCGTTGGCCACGTCCGTCCAGTACATACAAGGCCCCTTTAGGGAACTTGATATGATAATCGTAGGCATCGGAAGGAAAAGAGGGTGATGCCTGCTGCATATTGGGGTTATGGCTGTGCTGGTATTCCCCGTACACATGCTTGGCGGCTTTCAGCATCCGCTGAATAAGTTCGAAACGGTCTTGGTAGCTCAGGTTGCTGCCATTTTGCTCTGGAAGGATCTCATCTATTTCGTCTCTTGGCATGCCTTCGGCAAACCGAAACGACCCCCAGCCATCTGCAATTTCATGATCATCCCAGATCATGTAGGTGGGGAAACTGGAAAAGACCTCTCTCAGGGCAGGAAACCCCCAGTAGCCGCGATAGATATCTCGGTACCAGGTAATCATTTCATCTATGTCAGGTAGAAGTTGATCACCCTCACGGCGCATCACCTTTTTCAAGAAATTCCAGATGCTGAGGGTTTCGACTCCATCGCTGTACACCTGGTCCCCGCCAGCCAACACAAACCGCAAATCTTTTTTGTTGTGACGTGAGAGCATTTCATGAAAATAATCCCACATGTGTTCGTTGACGACCTGAGTACGACCGAAGAGGGTCGTTTTGTACGGCATGTGGCAGGAAAAAAAACCGAAAGAGGTTGGTCCTGCAACTTCAGAGAAGGTTTTGAAATTCAGAGGCCTTTGGTGCCCCAACACGGGCTGATCTGTGTCGTCATTCCACAAAAGGTAGCGGTATTGTGTATCGGCTCTTAGATTTTCGATCTCGATGACAGCGGTAGTATCAGTTTCTGGTGTGCTCTCGAACGAGTAGGACTGAAGAGCATAATGATCTGCTGATATTGCACGTAACCCATCAAATTGGGCCAGTGTGGGGTGGGGGTCCGCCAACACTCTGTCAATTGCCTCTGTGGGTATCTCTGAAAGTGCAAATACAAGAACGGTGAACTGGCCGGGAATATGTGTACGAAACCAGAGGCGTGAACTGTTTGGGGTGGTGTGGCCCACAATTGCCGCGACCTCAAGATAAGGGTTGGGCCAAGGCCTCTCTGGTTTGTTTACGAACGAATTCTTCATAATCCATTACCTTTATTCTGTCCCTGGAACGTTAGCCACAGTCTGGGTGAGCAAGGCGTTTTTGGCAAATTTGGTCTGGAATACGCAGTCGAATGGGATCGCCAATATCTGGTCATGGAAATCAGTCAGCATAGCTCTGAGAGCGCACAAGGTTGGTTAAGTAGGACTTCGAGTGGCGGTATTAGATGTACTTTAAGTTGTACATGTATTGCGTGTTTTCTATACTTGTACTGTTAACTGTACAGGAGAAGCTCCATGAAAATTGTTTCATTCACGGAGGCTCGCAATGGCCTTAAAGCCGTGCTGGATGGTGTGGTCAACGATGCCGACACCACGGTGATTACACGCCGTGATTCGGAGGATGCGGTGGTAATGTCACTTGATTACTACAACAGCCTTATGGAGACAGTGCACCTTTTGCGTTCCCCAGCGAATGCCGAGCACCTCAATAAATCCATTGCTCAATTCAAAGCAGGAAAAGTAACTGAGCGAAAGTTGGTTGATGAAGATGAGTAGTCGGTTGCTTTGTTGGACTGACGAAGCATGGAATGACTACATCTACTGGCAAAGTCAGGATAAGAAGACTTTAAAACGGATCAATAAGCTAATAGCTGATGTAAAGAGATCTCCGTTTGAAGGCATTGGCAAACCAGAGGCTCTTAAGGAAAACCTGGCCGGCTTCTGGTCGCGTCGCATTGATGAGACCAATCGACTTGTATATGCCGTGGAGGATGTCTCCATCACGATCATCTCGTGCAGATACCACTATTGAGCGGGCTGGGGGTGCGTTCAGAATTCTCTGTCAGTGAAACACGCCTGCTAATCAGAGATGGAGCAAGCCATTCTGAAATCAGTTTGATCAGGCGCGGCTTGGGTGAGACTGCATGGTTGTCGCATTCACGACTCACCCCGACTCCTACAAAACTCAGCAATGGCAGCAGCCGTTTCGTTGCTGATCTCAGGGCAAACCATCGGGAAAACTTCAGTCCCATGAATGGTGCCTTTCACTTCACGGCAACTGGCCTCCACACCCGCTCTGGTCAGCAGTCGGTAGAACTCCTTGCCCTCATCCCGCAGCGGGTCGAATTCATTCACGTTGATAACGGTTGGCGGGAAGTCGGTCACGTCTTCTTCGCTGGCGAATGACGGCCAGGCGAGCGGGTTTTTCGCCTCGAACGCTTCAATGCCGTACCCGATGCGCCCCTGGTTGTTGTGCAGATCAAGCATTACGCCATTCAACTCGGATGACGAAGGGGACTCTGGCTGAGGCCACTTGCCGGCGATATAGGGGCAGAGCGCAAACAGCCCTTTTACCTTGCGATGTAGCCCGGTTTCCTTGAGTTTCAGAATGCTGGCGATGGCCAGGTTGCCACCACCGCTGTCGCCGGCAACGACGGTCTGGCCGGGGTCTATATTCAGCGATTCATGCTCGCGCCATAGCCATTCGAGGCCGCTGACACAGTCGTTCAAACCTGCTGGGAAGGGCGCGATCTCGGGTACGGATGAGGGCACAACGGCATTGCGGAAGTCCACCATGGCAACGGCAACGCCTTGTTGGGCGATGATTCTGCCCCAGGCCCGGTAGTTACCGTCATAGCAGGACAGGTACTGCATACCGCCGCCATGAATGTAGTACACGCAGGGGAGCTTGGCGTTGTTGGCGGGGCGGATAAAACGCAGGTTGCACGGGTTGCCGTCAGGGCTGGAAATGAATGAGTAGTCTTCAATCACCAGTCCCGTGTCGGGAGCTATCAGGGGCGTATCATTCGCTTCCAGAAACTGGTTGAACAGCGCTTGGGTGGCTTTTGCCTTGTCGCTGTTCGCAGCAGCTACCAGTTCTTCGCGGCTGGCGAAATCACGGAGGGAAGGCGGGGGTAGTGCGCCGAAGACCGCCTTGATACGTGGATCGATGCCATCAATGTCCAGAATGGGATTGTTCATGCAGTGTGCCCCGTGATTGGATTGCGTGTATCGAAAACCGGTTACAAGAGACACTTATACATCCGGGATCACCTGATCGCCATCTTTGAGGCTGTGTGTTGGGGCGGCTCGCTGTCTGGTAATAGCGGTGGCACAGCTATTTCACTCTGAGATATATGAAGTTTAGTTTGCGACAATAATTGTAACTCTTCGGTTCTCCATGCGTCCGTCCAGAGTACTATTCGATGCAATCGGTTTTTTGTCGCCAACGCCACGTACAAAAATATTCTGCTTAGACATCCCGCTTCCAATCATGACATCGGCAACAGCAGTTGCACGACGTTCAGATAGTTGAACATTATATTCTGGATCTCCAGTATTATCTGTGTGTCCTTCTAATGTAAGGCCACTAATGCCTACGTCTATAAAGTCATCGGCTATATTTTGGAGTTTTTTCTTGCTTTCTGAAGTAACATTGTCTGAATCAAACTCAAACAGTACCTTCGCTGAGAGGCCAACTTCCCAGCCGGCGTCTGAGATGCTGAAGCCATGCTTTTTCAACACTGCTACTTGCTCTGAATTAAGCCTTCCAGATGGGAATAGCTGACAGGCTGAAAGCATTAGAGCAAAAAACAAAATAAATAACTTTTTCACATCAACCTCACGTTAACTGACCTTACCTACAAAATAGTCAGTGTTACTTTTCTTGGCTTTGTACATCGCACTATCAGCAGCATTGACTATGTCTTTCGAGTTGGAGCCATGTTCAGGAAAAATAACTCCTCCAACTGTTAGTGAAAAATCAATGCGTTGACCATCATCAACTGCGATAGGGTGTTGCATGCTCCCCACTATTTTTCTGGATATTGCTTCGAGGTCATTTTCATTTTTTAGGGGCCTGATTAACATGGCAAATTCGTCCCCACCCAAGCGTGCTAGTAAATCACCCTCTCGAATCAATGATTTTAGTCGCTTGGCTGTTGCCATTAATACTTCATCACCGGCTGCATGCCCATAGGTATCATTAACATTTTTAAATCGATAACCATCGATATAAATAAGTGCAAACTTACTATTATTTTCCAGTGATGCTTCTACTTGCCTTGTTAGTTCCGCCTCGAATACAGATCTGTTTGAAAGGCCAGTCAACGAATCATGGTTAGCCCTATAACTGAGAGAGTCATTTTCTTTCTGTAAGTGACCTTCCCAAGTTTCAATTTCATCAAGAAGGATGTTCAAATCCTCAGCCAGTTCTCGAATTTCATAAATTGAGCACTGAGGGGCTCTAAGTTCAAACGCTCTTTCTCTCGCTATCCTACGGGCAATACTTGCAAGCTCTCGAACAGATTTACAAATGAATTCGTTTATGCGGCCGCCCTCAATATTTGCACCAATTGTACTAAAAATAAGGCTCAAAGCGACGGCCAAGAAACCGCATAGCATGAAGATAAAAAATATTGTCCCGTTTGTGTAAACTTGAATGCTACCAACAGACGTTCCATTGTGAATAATTGATACGGTGCTGGGTTGATCCAGCATAAAGCTTAGAATCTTTCTTTCGAACTTTACCCATTGAGATTGCTCTTCTGTATTCCATTCATATAGAGTGTTCCCTGACTCATCAAGCACTAATACTCCAGACAGTTTCTCTGTTTCTGTAATTACATTGATGCCTTCACGAATAGCTTCTTTATCTTTGAATACAACGGCGGCTTCTAGGGTATATGAAAGCACACGGCTGACCAGCTTTTCGTTGTGGTCAGCCAAATTAATCAGAGCGAATAGGCCTAATACTGTCAGAATACTTCCAGAAGTAACGATACCTACAAAATTACTGCGAACTTGGGCTTTATGCATAAGCTTTCGCAGTGTAACAACTTTTCCGCTATCCTTATATTTAGTCCAGCTCATTAGGCTACCTCAACTATCTTCCAAGCTTGAGCACTTGTGGGTGAATTCTGATTCCACTCCGTGCTACAGCATCCAAATTTACTTGGAAGGAAACTTTTTCAGTTTCTATTTTAAGACAAACCAGAATGGCTCCATCGCAATAAATGTTTTTCTCAGAGATGGTCAATACAGGAGTGCCAACAAATTCCTTTTCAATTTCTTCTCTATGATCAGAGGAAAGGTTGCCAATATAAATTACATTGCACGTGTTTACGCCTAGATCTTTTATATTATTATAATGATGCCAGCTATACGGTAAGTCAGTATTTATTGGCTCGAGAATTTTTTTTGAAAATCGGGTGGGACCAATAATGCAAGCTTTGGTAGCTATTTTCATGCCAGGCCACCGGGAGTAACTTATGATTCCATCAACTACGAACTTTACCTGATTGCCAATTTCATCTTCCATTGAGTTGTTGGGGTTGTCACTGGCGCTTGCAACATTTAAAAAGATGCATAAAAAATAAATTGGTAAAGACAGGATGGCTTTGTGCATAAAGGAAAATAGCTCCCGTACATTGAATAGCTGTAGATAGCAGAAAGGCTATTAATGTGAAGAACTCCCTCCCAATCGTAGTTGTCCTTAATGTAGGCTACTTCACCTCATCAAAAGAAGTCAAGATGACTCCTTGGGCTTGTGCCTCTCTATGGTGCACATTGCTCCATCAGATCTGATGATTCCGATTCGCTATCCGTACAACAGGTTCGCTTTTTGCATATTCATCAGCCCTACGCCGTGAGAACTTAAGGTTGTGTGGTTTTTTTAACCAACAAGTCTGCGATCAAAAGGAGTAGACAATAAAGATCAGCTGCTGAACGTTCTAAATACTCGCTTTTGTCGGATTACCTGATTCCCTGCATTTTGCACTTACGGGCAAACAATGAGGTTTATAGATGAATAAGACACAGTTGCTCTGCGCTGCACTGACGCTATCCGTGACAGCGAGTGTTTCCCAGGCTGAAACCGTAAAGCTTTCCATGTCTTCCTGGCTCCCGCCAACGCATCCGCTCGTGACCGACGTATTCAAGCCCTGGATTGAGGATGTTAAACAGGCAACTGATGGCCGTATCGAAATTGTGATGCTGCCCTCTCCGCTGGGGCATCCCAAAGCCCATTTCGATCTTGCTCGCGATGGCCAGGCGGATATTACCTACAGCACTCATGGTTTTAATCCCGGTCGGTTCAAGCTGACCGAGATGTTTGAGCTGCCGTTTTCGGGGGATAGTGCCGAGACAACATCGGTGGCAACCTGGGAGGTCTATAACAAGTATTTTGCCAAGGCGGGTGAGCATAGGGGCGTACAGCTCCTGTCGCTGTTCACCAATGGGCCGGGACAAATCCATACCAGCAATAAGCCGATCAAGGCCATGACCGATTTTGGCGGGATGAAACTGCGTGTTGCCGGCGGTGCTGCTCAGGATATTGTTGAAGTATTAGGTGGTGTGCCTTTGCATAAGCCGGTATCCAGTACCTTCGAGCTGATGTCGAACGGCGTGGCCGATGGTACTCTGTTCCCGGTGGAATCGGTCAGCAGCTTTAAACTGCAGGATGTGGCGACCCATACCACGCTGATCCCCGGTGGCTTGTTTAACACGACACTGTTTCTGGCGATGAACAAGGACCGGTTCGATAGTCTTCCGGTGGACGATCAGAAGACGCTGATGGATATGTCGGGCACCGCTTTTGCGAAACGTGCGGGCCAGATGTTTGATGCGCAAGATGCCAGAGTACTCAGTGAACTCAAAGCCAACGGCAATGATATCAATGTTGCGGATCCAGACTTTGTGGCCAGTATTCGTACCTCTACAATGCAGATCACAACGGCCTGGGTAGAAGAGGCCAAGAACAAAGGGGTTGATGCAGAAGCGGCCTTGGCGGAATACCAGAAACGGGTCCACTAACGTTCGGGTGCACCGGTTATCCCGCCACAGCTCGGTCTTTGGCGGGATTTTATTTATTCAATAGCAAGTGCATTGCTTTTTTAGTTAACCCTTAAAGTTAGAAGACTTTTTGTGCTTTGGAAATATTATTTCCGGGATGTTTGATTGCAATAATGGGTGTTTTTTTACCTGGGAGAACAGGCGGAAATTATCAGTTGACGTTTGTTAGGAGCAGCTTTTAGAGTCGAAAGGCGCTGTTCGATAAAACACTCCCGGTGAGCAGTGTTTATCAGGCCAGGTTTTCGGTGTTTCCTAACAGAGTGAGACAAGATGCTACAGGCAAACCCTCTGTCCAATCACAACCTTTTCGAATCGCATGATTTTGAGGAAACACGCGACCGAATCGGTGGCTATCTTTGGCCTCACCAGATGCAAATACTGGGTAGCTCGTCAGAGGTGACGACACGGCTGGATGGAGTGTCTTTTGATTGCATCGACCTGTTCAGCCTTGAGTACGGCACAGAAGTACAGCTTGAACCCGGCGAAATTGAAGGCTACTACCTGGTCCAGACCACCCTCTGTGGAAAGGGTCATGTTAAAAATGGTGATCGCTGTGCGGATACGAGGGTTGGCCTGACCACCATCGTTTCCCCCTCTGAACCCACTTCGATCACCATGGATGCCGCATGTCGGCGTTTGATTCTGCGGATAGAACGCGAAGCACTTGAACGGCAGCTTAGCCTGACATTGAATCGGGAATTGAAACAGCCGCTGGTGTTTAACCTCGAACTCTCCCACAGCTCTCAGGAAGGTATGGCCTGGCTTCAGACGCTGGAATATCTCTGCCAGCAATATAATCTTTGTGCCAGTACTCTGGATAATCAGGCTATACGCAAGCAGTTCGCCAATATGGCGATGACCCTTTTGATTGGTACTCAACCACATAATTACAGTGACCAGCTTAAAACTGACTCTCATGTGGTATTACCGCGCCATGTACGCCAGGCACGAGATTATATTGAAGCAAATCTCGGTGAGCCGATTAATATGTCCGAGTTGGCTGCTCAATTTGGTGTGACGCCCAGAACGCTTCAATCCGGCTTCCAACGTTTTCTGGATCAAACGCCCAGTGAATTTATCCGTGAGCTAAAGCTTAAACGGGCCCACGCAGCCTTGCAGGGCGCAGACCCCGATACCGCTCAGGTGACCGATATTCTGCTGGAGCTGGGTGTCAGTAACGCGGGGCGCTTTGCACAGCTGTATAAAAAGCGCTTTGGCTGCCTGCCATCACACACGCTCAAACACTCCCACTCCTGATCCTTTCCCTGCCTGCAAATCACTTCGCTTAGTGAATACAGGCTTCGTGATTCGCATATTTTCGCCACCGGAGCAGTGATTGAATGGTCACAAGGTTCGCACAGGCTGATGCCGGCCTGGGACACGAATGTGGTCAATTGATAGGTGGAGAAACATCATGGAAATAGCAGTACTGGGTGGTGGACATGGTTGTTATGCAGCGGCAGCAGAACTGTCGGAAAAAGGGCATCAGATACGCCTGTGGCGCCGGGATGCTGAAGCCTTGGCACCCGTTGTTGAAGCAGGTTCCATCACGCTGAAGGATTTCCGTGGCGAGCGCGATGTCGGGATTGCCAAACCCACGGCTTCACTTGAAGACGCCGTAGCGGGTGCCCAGTTGATCGTTATCCCTTTGCCCGCGACGACTCATTCAAGCCTCTCCAAACAACTGGCACCCTTACTGGAAGATGGCCAAGTGCTGTTTTTCCCGCCGGGTACTTTTGCCAGCTACATCTTTGCCAAAGCGATGCGCGATGCGGGTAACAAGGCGAATGTTGCCTTTGCTGAGACTGGCACCCTGCCGTATTTGGCGCGCAAGCATGGTCCGCGTCAGGTTGTGTGCAGCGGTTATGCCACGCGCCTGCCCACCGGTGTATTCCCGGCTTGTAATGCCAAGCATGCATTCGAAGTACTCAAGCAGGCTTACAGCTCCATTGAAGAGATTGAAGATGGTTTGAGTGGTGCCCTGATGAACGCTGGCGGCATCATTCATCCACCGCTGATCATGATGAATGCCGGTCCTCTGGAGCATTTTGAGGCCTGGGATATCCACAACGAGGGAACTCAGCCGGCCGTACGTCGCGTGACCGATGAGCTTGATGCAGAGCGTATTCGCCTGCGTGAAGCGCTGAACTACAGTGCCCCGCATTTCCCGCTGGCTGATCACTACGCCAAAGAAGGCGATGAGTGGATGTATGGACGTGCGGCGCATGAACGTCTGACGGACAGTGGCGATTGGCGCGAAAAGATCGTACTCACCGAGCATCGATACATGCTGGAAGATACGGCTCTGGGCCTGTCATTCCTGGTATCGCTGGGTAAATGGTTGAACTGCCCAACGCCTGTTGCCGCAGGTTTCCTGGCAATTGCCTCGGCTATTACCGGTCAGGACCTTTACGCTCAGGGGCGGACACTGGAGAACCTGGGTCTGGACCAGCTTTCCGTCGAAGAAATGCGCAATCTGCTGCTGAACGGGGTGTGAGTCATGGCGCTTTCCAATGTTGCAGTCGCAGTGATTGGTGCAGGACGAATGGGGCGAGGGATTGCGCTGAGCTATGCCTTCGCCGGCGTCCCTGTGGTCATGCTGGATTTGAAAAAACGCACTGATGACGGGCGTGATCGCCTTCATGTGGAGGCGATGGCTGAGATCCGACGTGATTTGGAGTTTCTGGTTTCTGTTGAGCTTCTTGACGCCGTCAAGGTGGATGATGTTCTGAGTCGGGTTGGCTTCGCCGCCGAGATTGATG
The DNA here is from genome assembly GCF_059179545.1 of Marinobacterium sp. NO-S09. Lineage (NCBI taxonomy): Bacteria > Pseudomonadati > Pseudomonadota > Gammaproteobacteria > Oceanospirillales > Oceanospirillaceae > Marinobacterium > Marinobacterium sp. NO-S09. Next base: position 772,785 of record NZ_CP168954.1, read on the forward strand.
CTGAACGCATTCTGGCCTCGGCTTCGATCATCTTCGAAGGGGTGCCCGAAGTGTTGGAAGCGAAGCAGGAGGCCTTCGCTTTCGTGAATCAGCATGCGGCGCCAGAGGCGATTGTGGCTTCCACGACCTCGACCTTTCTGGTGAATGAGTTGGCCGAGTTGGTTGAGCATCCCGGCCGCTTCATGAATGCGCATTGGCTCAATCCGGCGCACCTGATGCCCCTGGTCGAGCTGAGCAAAGGTGAGAAGACCAGTGAGGAGACGGTCGCAACCTTGAAGGCGAGTCTCGAATCGGTGGGCAAGGTACCCGTGGTCTGTGCAGCGGCTGCTGGCTACATCGTGCCACGTATCCAGGCATTAGCCATGAACGAAGCCGCGCGTCTGGTCGAAGAGGGTGTTGCCAGCGCAGAGGACGTGGACAAGGCGATCAAGGTTGGCTTCGGGCTGCGTTTCTCGGTACTGGGCATGCTGGAGTTCATCGATTGGGGGGGAGGCGATATTCTCTACTACGCATCGAAATACCTCAGCGGTAAGGTCGATCCTCGCTTTGAATCGCCGGACATCATCGCTTCAAACATGGAGAGCCACCGCAAGGGTATCCGTGATGGCGTGGGCTTCTACGACTATAACGCTGTAGATGTAGATGCCTATCGACATTCGCGTATGCAGGACTTTGTTGAGATGCTGAAGAGCCGCAAGCTGTTACCGGAAGAGGGGCAGGCGCGTCCCCCCTGCTGACAGCATGCACTTTTCTAACGATGGGAAATGCATCAAAGATAATGGGCACCTGAAAGGCGCCCGTTTATCGAATGTCATTCGATGTGTATGAATAACACGGTTTGTCCTGATACTCGGGGATCACTCCCCGCATCAACATACCACCTACCCAAGATTCGAAAGGATGAAACGTCCTCCCACTACCACCAGGAACAGGGCGAAGACTTTCTTCAGCATCGGCTGCGACAGCCGGTGAGCCAGTTTGGCACCAATGGGCGCGGTGAGTGAGCTGGCCAGCACTATACCGGCGAACGCCGGCAGGTAGACATATCCCAGGCTCCAGTTCGGCAGGTTGTCGGCTTCCCAGCCTACCCAGATATTGGTCAGCGCTCCCATAACCGCGATGGGCAAGCCACAGGCTGCTGAGGTGGCGACTGCCTGCTGCATGACCACACGACGCCAGCTCAGGTAGGGCACGCTGAGGGTACCGCCGCCGATGCCAAAAATGGACGACGCCCAGCCGATAATGCCACCGGCAAAACCCAGCTCCACTTTTGATGCGACCTGATCACCTGCACCCGGTTTCAGGTTGAGCGCCATCTGCACGGCCACGATCAAGGCAAATACGCCCAGGGCAATCTGGAGGGCTCCACCGGGTAACTGCACCGCGGTATTCACACCCAGAACGGCACCGAGCAGGATGCCGGCAGCCAGCGGCTTGAACAGCTCCCAGCGCACCGCGCCATGCTTATGGTGTGCCCGTACCGAGCTGGTTGATGTGACCACAATGGTGGCCAGTGAAGTGGCTACCGCCATATGGGTTAACACTTCGGGCGATACGCCCTGCAGTTCGAAAGAGAAGATGAGTACCGGCACGATCAACAGACCGCCACCAATACCGAATAGACCCGCCACGACGCCCGCAAATGCGCCCAGCACCAAATAGAGAAGCAGAGTTATTAACATGATTTATCCATCCTGCTGGAAAGCGAAGCATCTTAGAGCCTCATTCTCGTAAATAAAACCTTCTGTGTGTTTTTTATGACTCATTAATTTGGCTCATACATCAATAAAATTAAATCAATATTATTCATTTTTATGTTCACGTATAAATTCATACCTGCTCTTAAATCACGCAATAGCAGGTTGATTCGCAGCCGTTTTATTCACCTGGATGGTGACGGCTGTCGGTATTGTCAGCTGAGAAAATAAGAATAGACCAATGGTAAGCCCAGAAAGAGCAAGGAATCCATTAACGTTTAATCTCAGAAAAAGTATACAAGACGATCATGAAACAAGACTTCACATTTACTATTAAGAGCATTCGTTTCGATGAGCATTACCAGCCGTCGGATAAAACACGTCTTACCACCAATTTTGCCAATCTGGCTCGAGGAAGCAGACGCCGTGAAAACCTGCGTGACACTCTGAGCATGATTGATAACCGCTTTAATGCGTTGGCGCACTGGGATAATCCCAATGCGGATCGCTACTCTGTAGAGCTTGAAATTGTTTCAGTTGATATCGATGTTGAAGGGAATGGTAGTACCTTCCCCACAGTTGAAATCCTGAAAACAAATATTATCGACCACAAGCGTAATCAGCGCATTGAAGGCATTGTCGGGAACAATCTTTCTTCCTATGTGCGTGACTATGATTTCAGCGTGTTGCTGCAGGATCACAACCGGGGCGAAGAGCGCTTCAGCACCCCCGATGACTTTGGTGGCCTGCACGGGAAAATGTTCAAGTACTTCGTGGACTCAGAAGCTTACCGCGATAACTTCAGTAAGCGGCCGGTGATCTGTCTGAGTATTTCGGAGAACAAAACCTATCATCGTACCGGCAACCATCACCCGGTATTGGGGTTTGAATATGAGCCGAATGAAGCCTCTTTGACGGAGAGTTATTTCAAGAAAATGGGGTTGCAGGTGCGCTATTTTATGCCTCAAAACAGCACAGCACCTCTGGCTTTTTACTTCTTTGGTGACTTGCTGAGCGATTACACCAATCTGGAACTGATAAGCACCATTAGTACGATGGAAACTTTCCAGAAAATCTATCGTCCTGAAATTTATAATGCCAATGCTGTCGCCGGTGAATGCTTTAAACCCAGCCTGCAGCACTCGGATTATTCCTTGACCGGTATTGAATACGACCGGGAAGAGCGTAGTCAGCTGGCAGTAAAACAAGGCAAGTTTGCCGAAGAGAACTTCATTCAGCCCTACCGGGCGCTTCTGGAAAAATGGGCTGCGAATTACGCGCTTTAATTCACCCGCTACACGGCAGTATATGATGAAAAAACTATTACCGACTTCAACGGCTGGCAGCTTGCCTAAACCCTCCTGGCTTGCCGAGCCTGAAAAACTCTGGTCACCCTGGAAACTGGAAGGCGACACCCTTATTGAAGGCAAACAGGATGCGTTGCGGGTGGCGCTGCAGGAACAGCTGCACGCGGGTGTCGATATTATCAGTGATGGTGAGCAAACGCGTCAGCATTTTGTGACCACGTTTATTGAACACCTGAGCGGTGTCGATTTTGAAAATCGCAAAACCGTCAAGATTCGCGACCGCTATGACGCCAGTGTACCGGTTGTGGTTGATGCGGTGACACGTCAAAAGCCGGTCTTTGTTGAGGATGCACGCTTCCTGCGTCAGCAAACCAGCCAGCCCATCAAGTGGGCACTGCCCGGCCCCATGACCATGGTCGACACGCTGTACGATGACCATTACAAAAGCCGGGAAAAACTTGCCTGGGAATTCGCCAAGATTCTCAACCAGGAAGCCAAAGAGCTGGAAGCGGCGGGCGTGGATATTATCCAGTTTGATGAGCCTGCCTTTAACGTGTTCTTTGATGAAGTGAACGACTGGGGCATTGCGGCGCTGGAGCGGGCAGTTGAAGGGCTGAAATGCGAAACGGCGGTCCATATCTGCTACGGCTACGGCATCAAGGCCAATACCGACTGGAAGAAAACGCTGGGGTCCGAGTGGCGACAGTACGAGGAAATTTTCCCCAAACTGCAGGCCTCCAAAATCGACATTATTTCGTTGGAGTGCCACAACTCGCGTGTGCCGGTGGATCTGCTTGAGCTGATTCGCGGCAAAAAAGTGATGGTCGGGGCGATTGATGTCGCAACCCATAGCATCGAAACGCCGGAAGAGGTGGCGGACACGCTGCGCAACGCACTTCAGTTTGTCGACGCTGACAAGCTATACCCCTGCACCAACTGCGGCATGGCGCCCTTGCCCCGTTCCGTCGCGACAGCCAAGCTGGAAGCGCTGAATGCCGGTGTGGAGATCGCTCGACGCGAGCTCTCTCATTAAGGGAGCAGGATAAGGTGCAAGCACCAGGCGGAGGGTGATAGTTTGAACGACTAGCACTCGCTGGCTTGCCCCTCATGTATGGCATTGAAATAGCGCCCCGGTGACACCCCCAACGCTTTCCTGAACATGGCGACAAAGGCGCTGGGGCTGCGATAACCCAGCCCGAGTGATACGTTCAGTACGGATTCGCCCTGGCCAAGCCGCTCAACCGCCTGTTGCAGCCGGGCCTGTTGTCGCCACTGTTGGTACGTCATGCCGGTTTCACGCACAAACAGGCGGCGCAGGGTTCGCTCGCTGGCACCCACACGGTTGGCCCAATAGGCCAGATCGGTATCCGCATCCGATGGCGCGAGCATGCTCTGCATGATCGGCTGCAGGCGACGATCTTCAGACAAGGGCAGGTGCAAACGCGAGGGTTTCAGGGCTTCCAGCTCATCAAGAATAACGGCACACACGCGGCTGGCAGGGCTGTCGGGGGCATAGGTATCGCCGAAGTCCGCCACCCGCATGATCAGTTCCCGCAATAGCGGCGAGACTTCCACCACGCTGCATTGGCCGGGAAAACGGTTCAGGTAGGTGGGGTCAATAAACAGGTGACGGATCTCCGATGTCACCGCCGGGCTCACCGAATGATGGATGCCGCCCGGTATCCAGACCGCCTGAGAGGGCGGAATCACCCAGCTGCCGTCATCCGTCTGTACCTTGATCACCCCCGTGGACGCATAGGCCAGTTGTCCCCGCGGGTGGCTGTGGAAATCAAACTCGAAATCCGTCTGGATACGGTTCTGCATGCCCAGAATGGGCAGTGCCGGGTCGAGGATAAAGCCTCGTTTGGAACGGCAGTGCTGGCGCGGTGCAGTGAAGATGGCGGTCATGATGTCCGTTTCTCGATATGAAATGGCATTCTATCGACTTCAACCCTAGCGCCACTGAGGCAGAATAGCGAGATGCATCTGTTGAGGGGTTGGATATGGTCAGGGATTTGAAACGCTCACAGTGGGTCGCGCTGATATTGATTCCGCTGCTGTCGGCGCTGCTTGTTTTCACACCGGCGGCACAACTGTTTACGGGTAAGCAGTTGCCGACGGCGTTGCTGGTGATGGCCGGCATGGTGCTCTTTGCCACCAGTGCGTTGCCGGAGTTTATCAGTGCGCTGGTGATTCTGGTGCTGGCGATGTTGCTGTCGCTGGCACCGGCCGAAGTGGTCTTCTCCGGCCTCACCTCTACCGCCTGTTGGTTGATTGTGTCGGGCATGATTATCGGTATCGCCATTACCGAAACCGGGCTGGCACAACGGATCTCCAGCCGTTTTACCCGCTACCTGGACAGCAGCTATGCACGTCTGATTACCGGTATCGTGCTGATGGGCGTGATGCTGGGGTTTGTCATGCCCTCATCCGTGGGCCGTGTGATGCTGTTTATCCCCATCGCGCTGGTGATTGCTGAAAACCTTGGCTTCGCCAAAGGCAGCAAGGGGCAGCAGGGTGTGGTGTTGGCCGCGGCTTTCGGCTGTCATCTGCCCACCTTTGCCATCCTGCCGGCCAATATCCCCAATATGATCATGATCGGCTCTTCGGAGAGCATTCACGGCTGGACGCCGATGTTCACCGAGTACCTGTTGCTGCACTTTCCGGTGCTGGGCGCATTAAAAGCGGTTCTGCTGATTGTGTTGATCCTCAAGCTCTACCCGGATACGCCTCAGCGCATGGCACCGGTGCAGAGCAATGGAGGCTTCAGTGGCCGGGAAAGCCGGTTGCTGGTGATCATGCTGGCCACGCTTGGGTTCTGGCTTACGGACTCGGTGCACCATATTTCTGCCGCCTGGATAGGGCTGGCGGCGGCGACCCTGCTGTTGTTGCCGGGCGTGGGGATGGTGTCGACCAAGAGTTTCAACGAGAAGATCAACCTCAGCTCGATTCTGGTGGTGGCAGGGCTGTTGGGGATTGCCAGTTTGATCAATTACAGCGAGATCAGTCAGGTTGTGGGGATGCGGGTATTGAACTGGCTGCCGCTGGCGCCGGGACAGGATGCACTGAATTTCTTCTCCCTGTCGCTGCTTGCCATGTTCACGGGTGTGGTGGCGACACTGGCCGGGGTGCCGGCAACGCTGACGCCGCTGGCCAGTCAGATCAGTGAGATGACGGGGTTCAGTCTGGAGGCCGTGCTGATGACCCAGGTATTTGGTTTTTCCACCATCGTGTTTACCTACCAGTCGGTGCCGCTGATGATGGCCATGCCACTGGCGGGTGTGCCGGTAATTCATGCGGCACGGCTCTGCCTGATTCTGGCAGTGCTCACGGTACTGATTCTGTTACCGCTGGATTACCTCTGGTGGCAGTGGCTGGGGTGGATCTAACCCACCTCGTTCAATAGCTCCAAAGTGTGACTCAGCCTGGCATGGGCTGAGTCCATCTCCAGCAGTTCCTGCAAAATCTCCGGCTCAAAGCGGATCACTCCAAACAACGCAAAGCTGAACGCGCTGTCGGATTTCTCCAACCAGTCAGTGGAATGGGCCACCCGCTCAATCACCTCCCGGGCACCCGGATCGGCATGTGCCAGTGCTTCCAGTCGGTGGGCAATCTTGTCGCGCAATATCCTGTTTTCCGCCTGCTCCTCCGGTGTGTCGATGCGGTCCGGGAAGGGCGTGCAGGCATGGATCTGGTATGGCAGCAGCTGCACTTCATGGTCACGGCGGTAGCGTTGCTCCACATGCACATTGAGCAGCATGCGCCCATCTTCAAGTGTTTCCAGCAGTTCGCAGCGGCCGGCACTGAATACATCATAGGGGCGGTAAGTGGCCTGGTTGGATGTCAGCGCCTGTTCCAGGTTTTCCGGGCGCTTTCCGGGGCTGACTTCCTTGCGCGGGTGGCAGATGGCAACCAGTGCATCGGTTTCAAGGCAGTGGTGAATCATTTCGCGGTAACGCGGCTCGAACACATGCAGTGGAAACAGGGTGCCAGGAAAGGTGACGCAGCCAGGGATGGGGAAAATACAGATGTCACTCATGGTTCTGCTCCTTTCGGTGGTGGGCGCTGAGTTGCCCGATACAGAGTTGCAAGGACCAATCGGCCAGGTGCTGTTCTTCACCCGTGCTGGCATCAGCATAGCGTTTTTCCGACTGGCGCGATGTAATCCATTCCTGTCGGGCAAAAAAAATTGTGCCGGGGCCTATTAATAAGCGTTGCACAATATTGTCGTTATCTTGCGCTGAAATGGTGCAAAAGGTGTGCAAAATTGCACCAGTGGAGGGCGAAAAATGCTTTCAGGCTGTCTGAAATGACTTAGCCCATTCGTCGAATGTGCTTTCAATTGAGTTGGTTAATGCCGACAAACGCTGCTATAGATTAAGGCCGGAATATTAAGGAGTTGTGGCACGGCCTTTGCTAATTCCAATAAGAATAAACTGAGTGTCTCAATGAGAGGACTAGCTCCATGCGTAAAAAGGATATCTTGGCGATCACTACCCTGGCAGCAACCCTGACAGCGGGCGCAGCCAGCGTTCAAGCAGCGACTCTGGATGACGTAAAATCACGCGGAACACTCACCTGCGGGGTCAGCACCGGCCTGGCGGGCTTCTCTGAAAAAGACGAAAACGGCAAATGGAGCGGTCTGGACGTGGATGTCTGCCGTTCGGTCGCCGCAGCGGTGCTGGGCGATGCGGATGCGGTTCAGTTCAAGCCGCTGACGGCCAAAGAGCGTTTCACCGCGCTGGTGTCCGGTGAGGTCGACATGCTGTCGCGCAACACCACCTGGACACACACCCGTGATACCTCTCTGGGGATCAACTTCGCCGGTACCAACTTCTACGATGGTGCCAGCTTCATGGTAATGAAGGATCTGGGCGTGAGCAGCGCGCTGGAACTGGACGGCGCCAACGCCTGTATCCAGGCGGGTACGTCTACCGAGCTGGCCATTGCGGACTTTTTCCGTCAGCACGGCATGTCCTACAAAGCGGTCACCTTCGACACGTCTGACCAGACCCGTCAGGGCTTTGAGTCCGGTCGCTGTGACTTCCTGACCTCCGATGGCTCCCAGCTGGCGGCACTGCGCGTTGGCCTGTCGAACCCGGCTAATGCGGTGATCCTGCCGGAAGTGATCTCCAAAGAGCCGTTGGGCCCCGTTGTCCGTCAGGGTGACGACCAGTGGTTCAACATCGTGAAATGGTCACTGAACGCCATGATCGAAGCTGAAGAGCAGGGTGTTACTTCTGCCAATGTGGATGACAAGCTCGCCAACGGTAATCCGGCCAACAAGCGTCTGCTGGGCGGTGAGGGTGAACTGGGTGCCAACCTGGGTCTGGAGGCGAACTGGGCGTATAACATTGTGAAGCAGGTCGGTAACTACGCCGAATCCTTCGAACGCAATGTGGGGATGGACTCTCCGTTGAAACTGGAGCGTGGTCTTAATGCCAGCTGGAAAGACGGCGGCATCATGTACTCACAGGCAATGCGCTAATCGTTGGACTAATACAGGGGAGCTCAAGCTCCCCTGTTGCTTTTGCTCCCACTTCAGGTCACTTCAATGTTTAAACAAAAAACCATTGAACAAACCAAGTCGGCTGCGCGTAAATCCGGCGGGAACGGCTCAGCGGCTTTCTACAATAACCCCAATATCCGCGCCCTGTTTTATCAGGTTCTGCTGGTCTTGGGCCTTGGTTACTTTTTCTATTCCGTCATCAGCAATGTCCTGGCCAATATGGAAGCCACCGGTATCAAAACCGGTTTCAGCTTTCTAACCGCCTCGGCCGGATACGATGTGCTGATGTCGCTGATTCCCTTTGAAGCGACAGATACCTATGGCCGCATCTTCATTGTCGGCTTTCTGAATACCCTGCTGGTGTCCGGCATCGGTATTTTCTTTGCCACCCTGCTGGGGTTTGTGTTCGGGGTCGCATACTTCTCCCATAACTGGCTGGTCCGCAAGGCGGCTACGGTCTATGTGGAAACCTTTCGTAACATTCCGCTGCTGCTGCAGGTGTTCTTCTGGTACTTCGCGGTGCTTTCGACACTGCCGGGGGCACGCCAGAGTCTGAGCCTGGGCGAGGCGATCTTCCTCAACGTGCGTGGTCTGTACCTGCCTAAAATGGTGGGCAGCGACCTGTTCTGGGTAGCTGAGGTTGCGCTGGGCGTGGCGATCGCGGGTATTTTCGTACTGCGTCGCTGGGCGAAAAAACGTCAGGAACTGACTGGCCAGCCCTTCCCGGTGCTGTACACGTCCATCGCCATGGTGATTGGTCTTCCGCTGCTGGCGTTGATTGTGACCGGCATGCCGTTCACAGTTGAGTACCCTGCACTCAAGGGCTTCAACTATTTCGGTGGTATCACGGTCATTCCCGAGTTGATGGCATTGGCCATTGCGCTGTCGGTCTATACCGGTTCCTTCATCGCGGAAGCGGTGCGTGCCGGGGTGCAGTCGATTCCCCATGGCCAGACAGAAGCCGCACGCAGCCTGGGCCTGAAAGAGAAGAAGATCATGTCGCTGATCATCGTGCCTCAGGCGATGCGCGTGATCGTGCCCTTGCTGAACTCGGAATATCAGAGCCTGGTGAAGAACTCCACTCTGGCAGCGGCCATCGGCTATCCGGACCTGTTCAATGTCTTCGTGGGTACGGCGCTGAACCAGACCGGTCAGGCGATCGAAACCATCTTTATGACAATTGTTGTGTACTTCGTGGTGAACATGGTCATCTCCTTCCTGATGAACCGGTTCAACAACGCGGTAGCGCTGGTGAGTCGATAGGATACTGCGATGAAAGAGTTTGAACCTGTTCCTGCTCGTCCGGCGCCGGATAAAACGGTTGGCCCGCTGGCCTGGATGAAAGAAAACCTGTTTTCATCGCTGTTGAACAGCCTGGTGACTTTGGCTGTCATGGCGTTGCTGGTCTATTACATTCCGCCGGTTCTGGACTGGGCCTTCTTCTCGGCCAACTGGCAGGGCACCTCTGAAGATGCCTGTGTGCGTGAAGGGGCCTGCTGGGTATTCGTGAACGCCTGGTCCTATCAGTTCTTCTACGGTACCTATCCGGTCGAGGAGATCTGGCGGATCAACCTGATGCTGGTTTTGCTGGCGCTGGTCATTACGGCCTCCTTCACACTGCCCAAACACATCCGCCTGAAAGCATCGGTCATCGCCTGGCTGGTGTTGCCGCTGGTCGGAATTGCCCTGCTGGATGGACGTCTGCTGGGCCTGCCGGTGGTGAGCACCGATCTGTGGGGCGGCTTCACCCTGAACGTGTTCATGGCGGCGGCCAGTATCATTGTGGCCTTTCCGTTCAGCTTCCTGTGGGCACTGGGGCGTCGCTCCAATATGCCCTTTATCCGCTCGGTGTCGGTGATTTTCATCGAGTTCTTCCGTGGTGTGCCGGTGCTGTCCCTGTTCTTCATGGGGTCGGTGATGCTGCCGCTGTTCTTCGCGGAAGGCACCAATGTGGATAAGCTGATTCGTGTCTGGATCGTGCTGATCTTCTTTATGTCCGGCTATATGGCCGAGGTGTTCCGCGGCGGTTTTGCGGCGGTGCCGTCAGGGCAGTATGAAGCGGCTGACTCCATTGGCCTGAGCTACTGGCAGAAAATCATGCTGATTATCCTGCCGCAGGTGATCAAGGTGTCGCTGCCGAACATTCTGGCCACCTTTGTCATGCTGTTCAAAAACACCACCTTCCTGTTGATCATCGGCATTCCCGAAGTGGTGCAGACCCTGCAAACCGCGCTGTCCAACTCCTACTGGCTGGGCGGGCACGCGCTTGAGGGTTACCTGTTTGTATTCCTTGTGTTCTGGAGCAGCTGTTTCAGCATGTCCCTGCTGGCGCGTCGTATCGAGCGTCAGATGAATACCGATAAGAGAGATTGATTATGAGCGCAGCAAAACCCACAGCGGATGCTGAAGACGTTATTGTTATTGAAAACCTGAACAAGTGGTACGGTAACTTTCATGTTCTGCGCGACATCAATCTGCGCGTGAAAAAGGGCGAGCGTATCGTGATCTGCGGGCCTTCGGGCTCGGGCAAGTCGACCACAATTCGCTGTATCAACCGGCTGGAAGAGTTCCAGGAAGGTTCGCTGGTAGTGGACGGCGTGGAGATGATCGATGATGTGAAAAACATCGAAACCATCCGCAAGGATGTGGGCATGGTGTTCCAGCACTTCAACCTCTTCCCGCATCTGACCATTCTGGAAAACCTGACGCTGGGCCCCATCTGGGTGCAGAAAAAGCCCAAGGCGGAAGCTGAAGCCACGGCCATGAAGTACCTGGAGCGCGTCAAGATTCCGGATCAGGCTGACAAGTACCCGGGCCAGCTGTCCGGTGGTCAGCAGCAGCGTGTGGCCATCGCCCGTTCACTGTGCATGAACCCCAATATCATGCTGTTTGACGAGCCCACCTCTGCGCTGGACCCGGAGATGATCAAGGAGGTACTGGACGTAATGGTGGAGCTGGCCGAAGAGGGGATGACCATGCTCTGTGTGACCCACGAGATGGGCTTTGCCAAGAAAGTGGCGGACCGCGTGATCTTCATGGATGCCGGTCAGATCGTTGAGGAAAACGAACCCAACGAGTTCTTCAATAATCCGCAGAACGAACGTACCAAGCTGTTCCTGAGCCAGATTCTCAATCACTGATTGAGGTGTTTGAAGGGGTAAAGCGGTTGTCACGGCCTGGCTGTGGCAGCCGCTTTTTCGTATTGGCACTCTGGAATCGGCCATTGGCTTCAGGCGGTGATGCTGTCAGGATAACGCTTTTGCCTTGCGGGGAGATGCGCGGTGTCCCGACTCTATATTTACGACCACTGTCCCTTCTGTATTCGGACATTGCTGGTGGCCAACTACAAGCAGGTCAGCGATCTGGAGCAGATTGTTCTGCTCAATGATGATGAAGAAACCTGTAATCGTCTGATCGGCAAGAAAATGGTTCCCATCTTCGAACACCAGGGCGTGGCCATCGGTGAGAGCATGGATATTGCCAAGCTTCTGGCTGACCTGGGTAATCCTGAACGCAAGATCCGCCCGCTGCAGTTGAGTGAAGCGATTCAGCCCCTGTTGCAGCCGGTGATGAAACACTGCCAGGCACTGTCCTTTCCCAGGGTGATTGAAATGGGGATGAAGACCTTCGCCACTGAATCTGCCCGTGCTTACTATCGTGCCAACAAGGAACGGATGCTGGGCTGCACCTTCGAGCAGGCGCTGGAGAATACCGCTGAGCACCAGGCAGAAGTTGAGCGGGTGCTGGCACAGTTGCCGGAGCTGACGTTGCCGTCGGAGCAGGGTAATACGCTGAGCTGGAACGATGTGATGAACTTCCCGCCACTGCAGTACATGTCGTCGGTGAAGGGGCTCAATTTCCCGCCACACCTCAAGCAATGGATGCAGGAAGTGTCTGAACTGGGTGGTGTTGAACTCTATTTTGATCGGGCGATTTAAGTGATGAAGACAACAGCGTTAACCCTTCTGATGAGCAGCGTGCTGGCTGTACCCGCTGCCTTTGCCGAGTCAGCCAGCGATGATGCCATCCAGTACCGTCAGGGTGTGTACAAGGCGATGGAATGGAACCTGACACGCATGGCCGCCATGGTGCAGGGCCGTGCCGAGTTTTCAGCTGAGGAGTTTAGCCGCCGTTCAGAGCGTCTGGTATTGCTCAGCGGGATGGTCTTGGAAGGCTTTGTCGATGAGCAGAGCGCCCGTGGCGAGGCGGTGGAAACGCGCGCGTCCTATCGTATCTGGCAACAACAGGATCGCTTCGGCGAGCTGATGAGCGAGATGCAAAAACGGACCCAGTCGCTGCAGCAGGCTGCTGCCAGCGGTGAAGCCGCCGATGACCTGCGTCCGCTGGTCGGGCGCCTGGCGCAAAGCTGCAAGGCCTGTCACGACAAATACCGGGATTGATCTCGGTACTCCGGTTTAATTCACTTTTTAATATCCCAGTGTCGGGTCCACGGTCTGTGGGACCTGGCCTGCTTCCATTTGCTCGATATAGGTCTGGATCTGTGCGGCCGCTTCCTCCACCGGTGTCGGGGCTGCAATATGCGGGGTGATTATAGCGCCCGGGTGCTGCCATACGGGTGAGCCTGCCGGCAGGGGCTCTGTCTCAAACACGTCCAGCAGGGCACCCCTTAGCTTCCCCTCATTCAGTGCGGCCAGCACCGCATCGGCATCCAGGATTTCACCACGGCCACAGCTGATCAACGCCGCACCCTTGTCCAGCCGCGACAGTGTCTCGCTGTTGATCAACCGGCGTGTCGCAGGTGTATGCGGTAACAGGTTGATCAGAATACGGGCACCACTCAGGCAAGCCTCCAATCCAGCCTCGCCGCTGTAACTTTCGACGCCGTCTATCTGTTTGCGGGTGCGACTCCAGCAACGCACAGGGAAGCCCTGCGCGGCCAGCTCAGAGGCGGCTTGCTGACCCAGAGCACCAGCACCCAGAATCGCAACGGGCCAGGCGCTAGCCGGCTCGATGTCATAGGGCTGCCACTGCGCCTTGGGCTGCTGCTGACGGTAGCGGTCAAAATCCCGCGTGAAGTGAAGCACCCCGTAACGGATATAGTCGTTCATCCACCGGGCCATACCGGCATCGCGCAGTTTCAGCAGGGGTACGTTCGCAGGCAGGTTGGGCATCTGCAGCAGGGCATCGACGCCCGCGCCCAGGTTGATAATGCCCTTGAGCTGCGTCTGTTGATCAAACAACTCGGCGGGCGGTTTCCACACCAGGGCATAGTCTGCCTGAAACTGCTCCGGCAGGTCGGCTTGCCACAGACGGATATTGGCATCGGGCAGTCTGGCCTGCAGGCATTGCAGCCAGGCCTGAGCATCCTGTCCCTGTGCCGAGAGAAGAAGGTTCATGTATCACTCCAGCAAGACCCGAATAATGGAAAAATGTCTGCCAGCCACTCTAGCAGAGCGGGCGTGAGGGTGAACAGCGGGGAGAAGGGAAGCCGGCGGCAGGCCTTGTGAGCCTGCCGCCGTATGTCCTGTCAGGGACAGGGGTGTGGAGTCTTAACCGGCCTGTTTAGCCTTAAGCTCCAGACGGCGACGGTGCAGGACCGGCTCGGTGTAGCCGCTCGGCTGCTCGCAGCCCTTGATGACCAGTTCGCAGGCCGCCTGGAAGGCGATGCTGTCATCGAAGTTGGGTGCCATCGGCTGGTAGGTCGGGTCGTCAGCGTTCTGACGGTCCACAACCGCAGCCATGCGCTGCAGAGTTTCCATCACCTGCTCTTCAGAGCAGATGCCGTGGTGCAGCCAGTTGGCGATGTGCTGGCTGGAGATACGCAGGGTGGCACGGTCTTCCATCAGGCCCACATCGTTGATGTCCGGAACCTTGGAGCAGCCTACGCCCTGGTCAACCCAGCGCACTACGTAGCCAAGGATACCCTGGGCGTTGTTGTCGAGTTCCTGCTGGATCTCTTCAGCGCTCCAGTTCGGGTTCTGTGCAACCGGAACGGTCAGGATGTCGTCCAGGCTGGCGCGGCCACGGCTCTTCAGTTCCTGCTGACGGGCGAATACATCCACCTTGTGGTAGTGCAGCGCGTGCAGGGCAGCAGCGGTCGGTGACGGAACCCAGGCAGTGTTGGCGCCGGACAGCGGGTGACCGATCTTCTGTTCCAGCATGTTAGCCATCAGGTCCGGCATGGCCCACATGCCTTTACCGATCTGGGCACGGCCGCTCAGGCCACAGGCCAGACCGATATCCACGTTCCAGTCTTCGTAGGCCTTGATCCAGGCAGCGCCTTTCATCTCGCCCTTGCGGATCATCGGGCCCGCTTCCATGGAAGTGTGGATCTCGTCACCGGTACGGTCGAGGAAGCCGGTGTTGATGAAGACCACGCGCTCCTTGGCGGCACGGATACATTCTTTCAGGTTAACGGTGGTGCGACGCTCTTCATCCATGATGCCCATTTTCATGGTGTGGCGCGGCAGACCCAGTGCATCTTCGACGCGTGCGAACAGCTGGTCGGCGAAAGCGACTTCTTCCGGACCGTGCATCTTCGGCTTCACGATGTAGATGGAGCCGGTGGTGGCATTACGGAATTTGCCGTTGCCCTGCAGGTCATGCAGCGAGATCAGGGTGGTGACGACACCATCCATGATGCCTTCCGGGATTTCGTTGCCTTCGCTGTCGATGATGGCCGGGTTGGTCATCAGGTGACCCACGTTACGCACGAACATCAGGCTGCGGCCCTTCAGGGTCAGGCTGTCTCCGTTCGGTGCGGTGTATTCGCGGTCCGGGTTCATGCTGCGGGTGAAGGTCTGGTCGCCCTTGGCGATCTCTTCGGTCAGGGTGCCTTTCATCAGGCCCAGCCAGTTGCTGTAGGCCAGTACCTTGTCTTCGGCATCCACGGCGGCAACGGAGTCTTCGCAGTCCATGATGGTGGTCAGTGCCGCTTCCATCAGGATGTCTTTGACGCCGGCGGCATCGGATTTGCCGATCTGGCTGTCACGGTCGATCTGGATCTCGAAATGCAGACCGTTGTGCTTCAGCAGAATAGCGGTGGGGTTGCTGGCGCTACCGGTGTAGCCCGCGAGCTGGGCTGTATCGGCCAGACCGGTTTCGCCACCATCACGCAGGGCGACGCACAGCTGACCGTTCTGGATGCTGTAACCGGCAGAGTCCTTGTGGGACGCGCCAGCCAGGGGAGCACTTTCGTCGAGGAAGTCGCGGCCAAAGGCGATAACCTTGGCGCCACGGGCCGGGTTGTAGCCCTTGCCTTTCTCGGCGCCGTTCTCTTCGGAGATGGCGTCGGTGCCGTAAAGCGCGTCGTACAGGCTGCCCCAGCGGGCGTTGGCGGCGTTCAGCGCGTAACGGGCGTTCATCACCGGTACTACCAGCTGCGGACCGGCCATGGTGGCCATTTCAGGGTCTACGTTTTCGGTAGTGGCGGTGAAATCTTCGCCTTCCGGCAGCAGGTAACCGATCTCCTGCAGGAACGACTTGTAGTTGTCGAAGTTGAAGCTGTCGCGATTATCACGGTGCCAGGCATCGATCTGCGCCTGAATGTCATCACGTTTGGCCAGCAGTTCACGGTTACGCGGTGCGAGGTCGTGCACGATGCTGTCGAAGCGGTTCCAGAACTGCTCCACATCGACGCCGGTGCCCGGCAGTGCTTCGTTGTTAATGAAATCGTAAAGCTCTTTGGCGACCTGCAGGCCACCGACCTGTACCCGTTGGCTCATCTTCTTGCCTCAATTTTTTTATGCTCTTTCTGCTCCAAACAACCAGGAACAGAACAGGAATTCTATCCATCAAGGAATTGTGCATTGCGAAAATAGCGCATTTTTATGCGCCTGTCCCGCCTATGCGGCTAAAGTATGAAGAAATGGTGCGTTAGTGTTGTTTTCGCGTCAAATGGCGTGTTGTTGACAGTTTTTCGTGAATTTTAGGTTGTTTTTTTACAAGCTAAGGCTGCCTCGGGCAGCCCTTTGCACATGCAGTAAACAGAAAGCGGGGTCTGGGGTAGTTTTAAAACAGCCAGCTGCCTGAGTCAGACAAGGGTTGTCCCTTATCCAGCGCCTGCAGGCCTTTGACACAGCGGATGATCATCCAGATAGCCAACAGGAACAGAATAATGAAACCTATACCGATAAAGGCCAGGATGGAGCCGATGAAACTGACCAGTAATCCGATCCAGAAGGTACGGATCTGCCAGCGATAATGGTCCTGCACCCAGTCTGCGGCGTCGTTTTTATAAATGTAAGCCATGACAACACCGATGATACCGGTAATACCGGATACCAATGCGACCAGATAGAGGATGTAGACAATCTTGGCATTGTTGGCGCCGCTTTCGGGCTGCTGAACGGCGGGTGTCTCGCTCATGAGGTACTCCTTGAACCTTGGGGTGGGGGTAATCGATCTTCATACTTTGGCTGCTGAAGGTCAAACGAGTTCCTGAGCCGGATCGATGGCCTGCGCAGTCCAGTGGCTATGGATACAAAAACGGGGCCAGCTGGCCCCGTGGTGTTTACATGTAAAAGGGTAGATAGAGCGCGATTTTGGGGAAGAAGAACACCAGCAGCAAGCAGGCAAACATCAGCAGAATAAACGGCCAGACGCCGCGTACCACATCCATTACCTGCCCCCCTGCCACGGCTTGTATCACGAATAGATTGAGCCCCACCGGTGGCGTAATCAGCGCACACTCGATCATGATCACGAAGATGATACCGAACCAGATCGGGTCGATCCCCAGCGGTGCCAGTGACGGGTAGAGCACCGGCATCATGATCAACAACATGGAGATCGACTCCAGGAAGAAGCCCATTACCAGCAATACCAGGCAGACCGCCAGAATGAACAGACCGGCTTCGCCGATGTGCATGCTGACGAACATCGAGATCTCCTGCGGGATCTGATACAGCGTGATCGCCTTACCGAACACCTTGGCACCGGCCATGATCAGGAAGATGGTGATCGAGGTCTTCATGGTGTCCATGCAGGCGATCTTGAAGCCGTCCCAGGTGAAGGTCTTCAGTGCCAGCACGATCACCAGCGATACCGCGACACCGATGGCCGCAGATTCGGTTGGTGTAAAGATACCCGCATAGATACCACCGATGATCACGACCGCCAACAACAGAGTGGGCAAGGCGCGCAGGGTGGCGGCACGGCGTTCGCTCCAGTTGGCTTTGGCCACCGGTTTGCAGGCCTTGCCGAAGATGGCATAGAGGAAGCTGAAGCCGATAAAGCTACCAGCCATAATCAGGCCTGGCACCACACCGGCCAGGAACAGGTCCACGATCGACTCTTCGGTGATGACACCGTAGACGATCATCGGGATCGACGGTGGAATCAGGATACCCAAGGTACCGCCTGCAGCAATCAGGCCCAACACGAAGGGACGGTGGTAACCGCGATCGGTCATTTCCTTGATCGCCACACTGCCAATGGTCGCCGCCGTGGCCACGGAGGAGCCGGAGATAGCCGAGAAGATGGTGCAGGAGGTGATGGTGGCGATGCCCAGACCGCCGGGCCAGTGGCCGACCCAGGTCTGCACAGCGTTGAACAGGTCCTTGCCGACACCACCCTTGAGCAGGATGTTGGACATCAGCAGGAACAGGGGCACCGACAGCAGTATGAAGCTGTCGAATGACGAATAGAGCGCCATGGGCACCATCAGCGGTGAGATATCCGCCAACAGCAGCATGGCCAGGCCCAAGCCGCCGAGAACAAAGCCGACCGGAACGCCGGACAGTAACAGCATCAGCAGGGCAAAAATAATCAGTGCAACCGTCATCAGATATTCACCTCTTCAGCCGCCTGCAGGTGGCCGGTCAGGACCAGTGCTGCTTCGGTCAGGCACTGAATGAACAGCAGGCCAAAGCCGACCGGGATGGCACTCTTGGTGATCCACATGGGCAGCCCCAGCATGGAGGCGGATGCCGATCCCATGGCGATGGATTCAATGACCAGTTCACTGCCGTACCAGGTGACCCAGGCGGAGAACAGGGCGATCACCAGTAGTGACCAGATTTCGGCAACCACTCGCAGGCGTGGGCCAAAGTGGTTGATCAGCATATCGATGCGGATCAGGGCCTGATGCTGCAGCAACCAACTGGCGCCCAGGCAGGAGGCCCAGATCTGGCACAGCAGGGACAGGTCTTCCACCCAGATGGTGGGGGAGAGAAAAACATAACGGGCGATGACCTCGTAGGTGATCATCACCGCAATGGTGACGAACAGGGCCGAGGCCAGGCGTCCGCACAGGGTGACCACAGCGTGGTTGAATCTCACCCAGCCTGAGGGGTGAGATGCACGCCAGGCCTGCTTGTCGTTTGAAGAGGCGTTCACATCTGACATGGATAATTCCGACGGCTGATAACGTACAAAACGGACACCCCTGAAACAGAGGGTCCGTTAGGAAAAGCGAGAGGCCGGGTAGCCGTTAGAGCGCGCGAGCAGCGTCAACGACCTGCTTGCCCAGCGGTCCGGCGTTCTGCAGGAAGCTTTCCAGTACCGGCTGGGTCGCCTGCTGCCACTTGTTCACGTCGTCGGCGCTCAGCTCGACCACGTTCATTTCCTTCTTGGCGTTGGCAATGGCGTCGGCTTCCAGCGTCTGGATCTTGTCACGCAGCTGCTTCTCCACTTTTACGGCGGCGTTCTGCAGAATCTCGCGCTCGCCATCGGTCAGCCCCTGCCACACCTTCTCGTTGATGATGGTCATGAACTCGATGTTGGCGTGGTTGGTCAGGGTCAGGTGGTCCATGACCTGGTACAGCTTGCGCGGACCAACGGCGGTTACACCGGTCATGCCCGCATCCACGGTACCACGCTGGTACGCCAGGAACTGCTCGGAACCGGCCATTACGGTCGGCGCTGCATTCACGGATTTGGCGAATTCACCCAGGGTCTTGCCGAAGACGCGGACTTTCATGCCGTCCATATCTTCCGGCAGCTGGATAGGTTTGCTCTTGGAGAGCAGGGCGACACCACCGTATGCCTGCCACCATAGCGGGCGAGCGCCGGTTTCGATGATTTCGTTATCCAGCAGGGTACGCAGCTCGCTGCCGGGTGCAGTCGCTTTGACCACCTTGTCATAGGTGGGGAACATGAAGGGAACGTAGAACACGTCCACGGCCGGGATGGTACCGGCCAGCTGGGTTACGCTCATAACGCCCATTTCAATGGCGCCAGAAGTCACCGCGTGGTGCACTTCCTTGTCCTTGTACAGCTGAGCGGCCGGGAAAATCTGGATCTTGATGTCACCGTTGCTGGCGCTTTCCACTTCCTTCTTGAAGTCCACCAGGTTCTGGCCCAGATGGTGTTTCAGCGGCAACTGCAGGGTGACTTTCAGGGTGGTTTCCGCCAGCGCAGGCATTGCGGTCAGGGCGGTCATCAGCATGCCGGAACAGAGGATATTCTTCAGTTTCATGATCATTCCTTGTTTATAGTTTTCATAGGTGTTGGCCTGATCAGGTGCGGCCGTTTTGCATCAGCTGTTGTACCGATTCAGGGAGCGGGCGGGTCAGGCTGCGAGGGCCTGCCTTGCTGATCTGACCGGGCAGGTCGTGATCAACAATGACACCCAGCTGTTGGGATTGGTGGAGCAATCCATTCAGATCGACACCGGTTTCCAGGCCCATCTCGTCCAGCATGTGAACCAGGTCTTCGGTGCAGATATTGCCGGTGGCGCCGGGGGCAAAGGGGCAGCCGCCCAGTCCACCCAAAGACGCATCGAACTGATGCATGCCGGCGGCCAATGATGCCAGCACGTTGCTCAGGCCGAGGCCACGGGTGTTATGGAAATGCAGGGTGACTTCCAGCTCTGGCCAGCGTTGGCGCACGGCCTGACACAGGTCGAACACCTGGTTCGGCACTGCCATACCGGTGGTGTCGGCCAGGGTGATGCTGTGCAGGCCACGCTCCAGATAGGCATCGACGAAGCGAAGCACCCGGTCCTGTTCCTGATTACCCTCGAAGGGGCAACCAAAAGCGGTAGCAAGGGAGCCGTTCAAGCGCATGGAGGTACCTGCACTCATTTCGGCGATACGGGCAAACTGGTCCAGTGACTGCTCACAGGTCATGCGCATATTGGCCAGGTTATGGCTTTCGCTGACCGACATCACCAGGTTGATCTCGTCGACGGCCAGCTCCAGCGCACGGGCACAGCCCTTCTCGTTGGGCACCAGCGCCACGTATGTGGTGTCGGTATCGCGGGTGATCGCACGCATCACGTCTTCGGCATCACGCAGGTTGGGGACCGCGCGTGGCGACACGAAGGAGGTGACTTCGATCTTGTTCAGGCCCAGCTGCGCCAGGGCGTTAACCAGTTCGATCTTGGTCTCTGTGGGTACAAACGCCGGTTCACTCTGGAAACCGTCGCGTGTCACCACCTCATTGACCAGAATCGGTTGCGGAAGGTTGGCGAACATCAGAGCGCTCCCTTCTCTTTCAGGCCCTGAATGGCCGTGGCGTCATAGCCAAGACTGGACAGGATCTCGTCGTTGTGCTCGCCCAGCTGTGGGCCCAGCCAGCGCGTGGTACCCGGAGTGGCACTCAACTTGGGCACGATACCCGGCAGGGAGATCTCTTCACCATCGGGCAGCGGCTGTTCGCTGATCATGCCACGGGCACGGAAGTGCGGATCTTCAAAAATTTCAGCGGCGGTGTTGATGCCACTGGAAGGCACGGCAGCATCTTCCAGTACCTGCAGCGCATCTTTCAGGCTGCGGCTGGAGGTCCAGGCTTCGATGGCTTCGTCGAGCTCATCGCTGCGACGGGCGCGGCCATCGTTATGCGCCAGTTCAGGGTCTTCAGCCAGATCGGGTCGATCGATGGCGTTCATCAGACGTTTGAAGATGCTGTCGCTGTTGGCGGCAATGACGATGTAGCGATCATCGGCGCTGCGGTAGGTGCTGGAGGGAGCGATGCCGGGCATGCTGGCGCCGGTACGTTCGCGCACAAAGCCGAACATGCCGTATTCCGGAATCAGGCTCTCCATTACACCAAATACGGCTTCGTAAAGAGCCACGTCGACATACTGGCCCTTGCCGCCGTTTACCTTGAGGTGGTGCATCGCCATCATGGCGCCGATTACACCGTACAGGGAAGCGAGGGTATCGCCGATGCTGACACCGGCGCGGACCGGCGGGCGATCCGGGTAACCGGCCAGATAGCGCAGGCCACCGATGGACTCAGCGATGGCGGCGAAACCGGGGCGGGATGCATAGGGGCCGTCCTGGCCGTAGCCGGAGACGCGAATCATGATCAGTGAAGGGTTGATGGCCGACAGCTGCTCCCAGCCCAGATTCCACTTTTCCAGTGTGCCGGGGCGGAAGTTCTCGATGACGATGTCACAGTCTTCCACCAGCTTGTGGATGACATCCTGGGCATCGGGGTCCTTGAGGTTAAGTGTCAGGGACTTCTTGTTGCGGCTCTGGGAGTACCACCAGAGGGAGGTGTCCTTGTGCATCTTGCGCCAGCGGCGCAGGGGGTCACCGGTGCCCGGCGGCTCAACCTTGATCACTTCAGCACCGAATTGAGCCAGAATACTGGCGGCATAGGGGCCGGCAATCAGCGAGCCCAGTTCAAGCACACGTACGCCTTCAAGCGGCAGCGGCTGGTCTGCCTGTTCCTTGGCGGAGGAGGTTTCCTCGGTCATTGTTATTTCACCTTCACATCACATGGCTACAACACAGTTGTGTGAAAATGATGGTCTGTATCCCGGGAATGACAAAATGGTTAAATGTGAGGCTGCCATCTCCGTTCGCGATGGCTGGCTTTACTCGCTCAAAGTCAGGTGTTCCAGCAGGCGCCGCGTGGCCTGTGACATGGGATGCTGGTTGCTGGTGCATAACTTGAGGTTACGGCTGGCCCAGAGGTCATCCAGTGCAATGGCCTTGATGCGTTGGGTGTTTACATAGGGACGGGCAATGTCCTGAGGCATGATGCCGATACCCAGATCCTGTTCCACCATGCGCAACAAGGCTTCATAGCTGGTGACCTGAATACGCATGCGGAACGGCTTTTCCGCAGCAGAGGCCGCGTGCAGCAGCTTGTTGTTGATGGCACTGCCGGTGTGAAGGCCCACATAGTCATACTGCAGCGTATCCACGAAGGAGAGTTGCTCGAAGTCCGCCAGCGGATGCTGGTTGGCCGTGATGACGACCAGCCGGTCGGACAGGTAGGGATGTATCTGCAGGTTTTCGGTGTTGCCCAGCACTTCGGTAAAGATACCAATGTCGGCCTGGTTCTGGCTGACCGTCTCGATGATCTCGGAGCTGATCTTCTCTTCCAGCTGGATCTGAATCAGCGGATGCTGGTCCAGGAAGGCTTTCAACTGGCTGGGCAGGAACTGGGTGATGGCCGAAATATTGGCGACGATTCGCACCTCACCGCGTACCCCCTGAGAGTATTCATGCATGCGGGCATGCACTTCATCGAGCTGATGCAGCACACTGCGTGACAGCTGGGCCAGTGCCTTGCCGGCCTGGGTGCCTTCGACACCGCGGTTGGTGCGGGTCAGCAATTGCGCATTGAGGTTGGCCTCCAGTTCGCTGATACGCTTGCTGACAGCCGAGGCGGCAATGTGCTCCTGATCGGCGGCTGCGGCAATGGTGCCGGTTTCCAGAACACGAACAAAGAGGCGCAAAGAGGTGGGGTCCAGGCGCATACAACAGCTCCGAGTAAGGAAGGGGGAGCTCGATTCTATGCGCTTGGATAGATCCCTCGCAATTGTCTATTTGGCGCGATGCAGGTGGACATCCAGCTGCGGGAAGGCGATCTCGATGCCCTGTTCGTTGAACAGTTCGTTGATCGCCTTGTTCAACTCACCGGTAACCGGCACCCGGTCGGCCATACTGCTGACAAAGACGCGCAGATCGATATTCAGCGTGCTGTCGGCAAACTGGCGGAAGTAGGCGTCCGGCTCCGGATCATCCAGCACCCGCTCGTTGGCCTGCGCCGCCTGCAGCAGCAGCTTCTCGGCCAGGGCGACATCGCTGCCATAGGCCACACCGATGGTAATCACCACGCGGGTGGTGGCATCGCTGAGCGACCAGTTGATCAGCTGCTCGGTGATGAAGGTCTTGTTGGGAATGATGACCTCCTTGCGATCCCAGTCGGTGATGGTGGTGGCGCGGATCTGAATGCGCGACACGGTGCCGGTCACGTTGCCCAGCGTCACCGTATCGCCGATACGGACCGGCTTCTCAAACAGGATAATCAGGCCGGACACGAAGTTGGCCACAATCTCCTGCAAGCCAAAGCCCAGCCCCACACCCAAGGCTGCTACCAGCCACTGCAGCTTGCTCCACTGCACACCAAACTGGCTGATGGCCACCAGCACACCGACCATGATCAGGGAGTATTTCAGCAGGCTGGTGATGGCATAGCCGGTTCCGGGTGACAGGTCCAGATGGCGCAGGGCCAGCAGTTCCAGCAGGCCGGGCAGGTTCTTGGCCGCCAGCAGGCTGACCAGAATGATCAGGGCGCCCACCACCAGGTCACGCAGGGTGACATGGGTGAGAACTTCCTGGTCACCATTAACCTCGAAGCTGCTCCAGAGCTGGACGCTCTCCAGTACCTGCAGGGTGGGCAGGAAATCACCCAGTGTCAGCCACAACGAGGTACCCAGCAACACGACAATGGCGGTTTTAAGCAGCACGCGGGACTGGTCCGAGATCGCCTGAAGATCCAGGTAGTCCTCGCTCAAGGGTGGGGTTTCCTCCTTGTTCTCACGGGCCGCCAGAATTTCGGCACGGCGCGTACGGGCACGGCTGAAGGCCAGCCGTCGCTCCTCGATCAACAGCCAGCGCAGCCCCAGTTTGAACAGCAGGAAGGTTCCGGCACCCTGCAGAATCACCACCAGCAGGATCAACATGAAGAAGAGCGCGGTGAGGGTGTATCCCCAGAGCCCCAGACCAAACATGACCAGGTTGAACGCCAGGATCAGGCCGATCCACAGGTGGGCATTGAGCCACCAGTGGCGCTGCTGGGTCAGTTGCTCAAAGGTGTGGCTCACCTTCCAGAAACCACGCCAGAACAGCATCAGGCTGGCGACCAGCGCCAGGAACAGCAAACGGCCAAGCCCGCTCTGCAGCTCGATGGCGTTGTAGTTATCGGTGATCAGCAAGAGGGACAGCAGAGGCAGTGACACCCAGAACAGCAGGTGCAGCTGTCGGCGCATCACCTTGGCCAGCACGGCGGGGACGGAAAAGTGGCCACACAAAAGCCCATCGGGCACTTTCAGCCAGAGCAGTGCCATCAGGTAGCATTGCAGGCTCAGGGCCCAGAGCAGCAGCAACTGGCTGAACAGCATATGGCTGGGATGCCCCGTGTTGAGTCCATAGCTGCGCAACAGCAGCAGTAGTGCCGGCACCGGCGCTGCTACCAGTACGCCTGACAGCAACAGCCTCAGGGTGCGGCCAAAGCGGTCATGCACCACATTGCCAATCTGTTGTTGCCAGCGCTGACGGTTGTTTTTCTGATAGCGGTGAATGAAGAACGCGAGAATCAGCAGGAGGATCGTGAAACCGAGCAGGGAACCGAGGTTGGCATCCTCGGCCAGCATCGGTGTGGCCCGAAGCTGCTGAACCTGGGTTTTGAACAGATCCAGTCCTGCGGCAATTTCGCCCGGCCACTGCCAGGAGACCGGTGGCGATACCGGTAACCAGAGCAACTGTCGGTTGATCAGGTGGCGGGCCTGCTGCAGGCGCTCGTTGAACTGCTCCTTCACGGCCAGCAGTTGCGACAGTTCGCTGAGCAGCTGTTGGCGGCCATCCTGTAGCTGGTTGCGCAGTGCCTGTTGGTTTTGAGTCAGCTGGGCATGGTAATCCCGTTGCACCTCGCTCAAATCACTGTCGGCAAGGGTATCGGCACCTGCCTGACCCAGGCGGCTGAACTCCAGACTGCTGAGGCGCAACTCATTCAGGGCGCGGTGGGTGGCATTGAGATCGGCCGGGCGTGAAAGCTCAAGGGTGAAACGGCGCAGGTCATAGCTGGCGCTGTAACTTTTCAATTCCAGTTGCTGCTGAATGACCTTGTAGCCCTTGCTGAGCAGATCCAGCTTGTGCTCCAGTGCGGTTCGCTGCTGCTGGGTTTTGCTGGCGCGTTCGAGCAGGTCGCTGACCTCCTTGCTCATGCGGCGATTATCCTGCAGCAACGCGGACAGTTGAGGGTGCTGAAGGGCCGCATTGACCGGTTCTTTCAGGTTGCTCAGTGTCGTTTCCAGCTCCTCGCGCAGCATCTGTTTGCGCTGGTTGAGCATCGCCTCCAGATCAAGGCTGGCTTGCTTCAGCTGGAGTTGCAGCTGCTCCAGTTGCAGCTCGGCCAGTTCGGTCTGGCCCGGCAGTGCCAACAACTCCAGCTCCAGAGCACGGATATGGCTGCTTTTGCTTTCCTGCAGGGCGTTCTGCAATTGCAGGCGGGCATCGTTGAAGGTGCGGCCGCTTTGCTCGGGCGGCATAGGGGGTAAACTGGGCGAAGACTGTTTCAGCTCCGCCAGTTGCTCGCGCAGACTCAGCTGTTTCTGTTTGTTGAGCTCAATCTGCTGTGCCTTTTCCTGTTGCTGCTGCTCCAGCTCCAGTACCGAGGCGCGCTTGAGGATAATCGCCTGCTCCAGATCGGAACGGCCTAGATCCCGGTAATTTCTGTCCTGCTCGCTGTTATGTGCCTGTTCCAGTAATTGCTGCTGGCGCTTCAGCTCATCCGGCTGCCGCTCCAGCTGTTTTTGCAGGGTGTCGGCTCTTTCCTGATATTGCTGACGGTTCTTCAGGGCGCTCAGTGTTTTCTGATACAGCTCCCGCAGTGCCGCCTGTTCACCCTCGGCATCAGCCTGCTGCTCGATCAACTGTTCGAGTTGCGCAATGTCTTCCTGCGGGGAAGCGGCTACAGTTAAAGAACAGGCCAGCAGCATGCTCAGCATCAATAGCCAGTGGTGGATTAATCGTTTTGTCATCATCCTGTCAAGATCAGCTCATGGAGTGGAGGCACTATAGGGACAGCGTAAACAGAGCATAGGAGCATGACCGTGAACAGAACAAGAATAATAGCGTCGGATAATCATGCCGCAGCCAATTTTCATCCCTGCCGGCTGCGTGAGTCACTGGATTCCTTTATGCCGGGAGTTCAGACACTCTGCAATACTGAACTTCAGGCGTACCTGGATTTTTATGGCCTGCAGCCAGCGATTGCGATGTCGACCTACAACATGGGCGTTGAGCTGCTGGGCGATACCCAGCTGGTGGTGCAACGCTTCAGCCGTGCCCACAGCCGTGGTACCGCGATTCTGGTACATGGCTATACCGATCATGCCGGTTTGTTTCGACACCTGATTACTCATCTGTTGCAGCAGCACTGGGATGTACTCATTTTTGATCTGTCCGGTCATGGCCTGTCCGGAGGCCAGCGGCTGCAGATCGACAGCTTCAACACCTATGCCCGCCAGCTGGCGGGGCTGCTCAAACGGCATCAGCATCGCCTTCAGGCGCCCTGGGTCGGTATCGGTCAGAGTACCGGCAGTGCCATTCTGCTAAAGGCGCAACTGCAGCAATGCTTAGGTGGCCTGCCCATGGTGGACCAGATTTTGCTGTCGCCACTGATTCGCCCTTATCAATATCAGCGTGTCGAGCGCACCTATCGCTGGCTGCACTGGTGTATTCGTCGGGTGCATCGCGAGCCAACGGAAAGCTCCAATGATGCGAGCTTCACCGAGTTTGTGCGTCATCAGGACCCCTTGCAGGAACATTTTGTCGATGTGGGCTGGGTCGGTGCCATGCTGGACTGGGTTGAACAGGCTGAAACCGCTGCTCCCCTGGACCATTCGGCCCTGATTATTCAGGGGACTGATGATCGCACACTGGACTGGGAACATAACCTGGATGTGCTGGCTGGCCTGCTGCCCAATGCCAGCATTGAGAGGCTGACGGCAGCACGCCACCATCTGGTGAATGAAGCCGAGCCCTGGCGTCAGGAGGTGTTTGATCGCATCAGCGCGCGCCTGCGGCGCTGCAATGCAGGGTTTCCCATGGCGGTTGGCAGTTAAGACAGGCCGCTGAAACAGAAAAGGGGCAGCCTTATGGCTGCCCCTTTTCGGGTCAATCAATCTGGCAAAAAGCGATCAGAACAGACGGCGGCAGCGGATGGTGCCGGTGATCTGCTGCAGTTTGTCCAGTGCCAGCTTGGAGCAGTCGGCGTCGACATCGACCACCACGTAGCCAACGGTATCGTTGGTCTGCAGGTACTGACCGGAAACGTTGATGCCGTTTTCGGAGAACACGGTGTTGATCTGGGTAAGGATACCCGGGATGTTCTCGTGTACGTGCAGCAGACGATGCTTGTTCGGGTGTTCCGGTAGCGCCACTTCCGGGAAGTTCACGGAGGTGATGGAAGAACCGTTGTCGCTGTACTTGACCAGCTTCTCGGCCACTTCGTAGCCAATGTTTTCCTGGGCTTCCATAGTGGAGCCGCCCACATGCGGGGTCAGGATGACATTGTCGAATTCACGCAGCGGGCTGATGAATTCGTCGTTGTTGCTGCGGGGCTCGACCGGGAATACGTCGATGGCAGCGCCCAGCAGTTTGCCGGCTTTCAGCGCGTCGCACAGGGCGTCGATGTCGACAACGGTACCACGGGCGGCGTTGATGAAGATGGCGTCCTGCTTGATCTGTTCGAACTGGGTCTTGGCCATCATATCCTTGGTCGCAGCCGTTTCCGGTACGTGCAGGGTGATGATGTCACACATGCCCAGCAGTTCCGGCAGGGAGCTGACCTGCTTGGCGTTGCCCAGCGGCAGTTTGGTGATGACGTCGTAGAAGTAGACATCCATGCCCAGACCTTCGGCCAGTACGCTCAGCTGGGAGCCGATGCTGCCGTAGCCGACGATACCCAGCTTCTTGCCGCGGATCTCGTAGGAGTTCTTGGCGCTCTTCTGCCACTCACCACGGTGAGCCTTGGCATTTTTTTCCGCGACGCCGCGCAGCAGGATAATCGCTTCTGCCAGTACCAGTTCGGCTACGGAACGGGTGTTGGAGTAGGGCGCATTGAATACCGCGATACCGCTTTCGGTTGCCGCTCGCAGGTCCACCTGGTTGGTGCCGATGCAGAAACAGCCGACAGCAACCAGCTTCTCTGCTGCTTCAAACACCTGACGGGTCAGCTGGGTGCGGGAACGGATGCCGATGAAGTGGACGTCACGAACTTTTTCGATCAGTTCCTCTTCCGGCAGGGAACCGGTGTGGAATTCGATGTTGGTGTAGCCCTGCGCGTTCAGCGTGTCGATCGCGGACTGGTGCACGCCTTCCAGCAACAGAATCTTGATCTTGCTCTTATCCAGAGAAGTAGTTTTGCTCATCTTCTGCGACTCATGCTGCAGCTGGGCGGTGGAAATTCGTCCAGCCAAGGGAAAAATTGAGGCGCAAGTGTAGCACAAAGTCGAAGGTTTTTTTGTGGCAGGGCAAGATGCGGTGCGGAAAATTATTCAGCTCAACTTGAGCCGGACTGAAGGGAAACGCTGCCGGGACCAGTCAGCCCGGCAGCGGTACCGCGATCAGCTGTAGTAGCAGAGGTAAGCGGTGGGTGTTTCGATACGGGCGTCGAAGGAATCACCGGCAGTGATGTTGAACTCTGTGCCGGCGGGGAATTCGGTCCACTCGTCGCTGCCCGGCAGGCGCACGGTCAGCTGGCCTGCTGTCACGATCATGCGCTCGTTCTGGCTGGTGCCGAAGGTGAATTCACCCGGCATCATGACGCCGGATGTGGCCGGACCTTCCGGTGTTTCAAATGCGATGGATACGACCTTGCCGTCGAAATAGGTGTTGGTGCTGAGCATGGGCTCTCCTTATCAATCTGTCGCTATTGGCAGCCTGCTCGGCCGCTATGGGGACGGCAAGCATAATCCGCTCGCTCCTCGGCGTCATCTGTTTCCGTTTCCGGCATGCTCCAGTACCAGGTCGGCAAAGGTCTGGTTGGCACGTGACAGTCGATGGCCCTTGCGCCAGGCCAGTGACAGATCAAGCCAGACCGTGGGCGCAAAGGGCACGGCGACCAGCGCCGGGTCATCGGCAACCACCATCTCCAGCAGGGTGGTGATACCAAAGCCGTGGGCCACGATCTGTTTGATCAAGGGAATCAGGTTGGTTTCAAAGCCGATACGGGGCGTTACACCGGCTTTCTGGCTGATCTGATCAATTACTTCACGATGGAAGTACCCTTCCTTGAATAGCACCAATTCCTCGGCAAAAAATGCGTCATAACTGATGCTGTCAGCCTCTGCCAGGGCATGGTCGGCGGGCAGAATCGCGACCATCTGGGCACCGAGGAAGCGGTGTGTTTCCAGGTCGTCGGGCGGATCATCGGTGACGATGACGCCCATATCGATCTCACCGGAATGGATCATCTGCTGTAGCTTGCGGGTGCCGGCTTCCACCACTTCCAGGCGAATGCCAGGGTAGCGATGACGAAAAGCCATGAGAATGGGCGGAAAGTAATAGGAGCCCAGCATGCTGGGGATGCCGACGCGTACTTCGCCCCCTTCCAGTGTGTGCAGTTCGCGCATGTCGCGCTCGGCATCCGACACCGCCTGCACGATGGTGCGGGCATGGCGCAGCAATACTTCGCCTTCGTCGGTCAGGCGTACCTGTTTCCCCTGACGATCAAACAGGGACAGGTCCAGTTGCTGTTCCAGCTTGCGGATCGACATGCTGATGGCCGGTTGGGCGATATGCAGCTGCTCGGCGGCGGCGGTAAAACCGCCGGTTTCGGCAACGGTCAGGAAGTATTTCAGGCTGCGCAGGTCCATATCAATTTCCGTTATGGAATACATAAAATCTATATATTTAAATGATTTTAGTCCGCCTGCTATTGTGCCGCCATATCCTTCGTCCACTTCTCTACAGGACAGCTCAATGATCGTTTCCGGCAGCAGCGCCTTCTGGCGTGCGACTCTGGCGTTATGCCTGGGGTCCTTCATGATTTTTGCCAACGTCTATATTACTCAGCCACTGCTGCCGATGCTGGCGCAGGCGTTTGAGGTGTCGGCGCTGGAAGCGGGCTGGACCTTCACCGTCACCACGCTGACGCTGGGGCTGTCGCTGCTGATCTGGGGGCCGCTGTCTGATGCGCTGGGCCGACGCTGGATCATGTTGCTGACCATGGGCGGTGCCACACTGGTGACGTTGATGCTCTCCTTTATCGAGCATTACACCGCCATGCTGGCGCTGAGGGCGGTGCAGGGCGTGCTGCTGGCGGGGCTGCCGGCGGTGGCGATTGCCTGGATGGGCGATGAGTTTGAGCGGGAAGCCATGCTGGTGGCTGTGGGCCTGTATATCGGCGGCAACAGCCTGGGGGGTATCAGCGGACGTTTGATCGGCGGGTTTGTCGGTGACTGGCTGGGCTGGTCCAACGCCTTCCTGGTGATGACGCTGGTGAGTCTGTTCTGCCTAGTGGTCTTTGCACTCCTGCTGCCGGAATCACGTCATTTCCGACCTCAGCCACTGAAGCCGGGGCGCATGCTGGCGGACTTGGGCAGTCATCTGCGTAATCCCGTGCTGCTGCTGGCCTATCTGATCGGTGGCTTTAACTTCTTCATTTTCATCAACCAGTACAGCTACATAACCTTCGTCCTGTCCGAGGCTCCCTACAGCCTGCCGGCCAGTGTGCTGGGCATGCTGTTTCTGACCTATCTGTCGGGCACCTTTGGTTCTGCCATCTCTGGCAAGGTGGGGCAGAAGCTGGCGCAACCATTGTGTATGGCGCTGGGGGTTCTGATCCTGATGAACGGCACGCTGTTGACGCTGTTCGATACGCTCTGGCTGATCATTGTCGGTTTTCTGGTGAACAGCTTCGGCTTCTTCTTTGCCCACTCCAGTGCCAGCAGCTGGGTCAGTCAGAACGCCCGGCATGCCCGCGCGAGTGCGTCTTCCCTGTATCTGCTGTTCTACTACACCGGCGCCAGCTGTGGCGGCTTTTATCTGCACCCCTTCTGGGAGCGCCTGGGTTGGCAGGGCGTGGTGCTGGGGTCATTGATTGTGCTGGCCGGTACGCTGGCATTGAGCCTGGTGCTCTATCGTTTACAGCAGACGCGCCTGGCGGCTGCCCCGGCCTGATCTGTTAAACTGTGGACAAAACCGGTTGTCAGGAGATCTGCAAAATGAGTTATCAACATCGCGCGGCGGGTGAGCATGAGCTGGACCTGCCGCTGGGCAAGGTGGTCTGCATTGGCCGCAACTACGCCGACCACGCCCGCGAACTGAACAACCCCGTTCCCACCGAGCCCATCCTGTTTATCAAGCCCGCGACTTCCGTGGTGCCGATGGAAGAAGCTTTCACGGTTCCCGAAGGTAAGGGTGCGGTGCACTTTGAAACCGAGATGGCCATTCTGATTGGCGAAACCCTGAAGGATGCGGATGAACAGCAGGCGATGCATGGCATTGCCGGTATCGGTCTGGGCCTGGATATGACCCTGCGTGAAGTGCAGGACAGTCTGAAGCAGAAGGGACAGCCCTGGGAAAAATCCAAGTGTTTCGATGGCGCCTGCCCGCTGTCGGCGTTCCTTTCACCCGCGTCTGTAAATGATCTGGCCGACGTTCAGATCCGTTTGACGGTTAACGGTGAGGTGCGTCAGGACGGTAACTCGGCACAGATGGTAACCCCGGTGCTGAAGCTGCTGAGCTATGCCAGCCAGTGGTTCACCCTGGAGCCTGGCGATGTGGTGCTGACCGGTACACCGGCGGGAGTCGGGCCGGTTCAACCGGGCGATCAGCTGCGGGTGGAACTGGTGGACCTGCTGCGGGTCGAAACCTCGGTTAAAGCGCTCGGTTAACTTCCGGGTTGGCCAGCGCCATTCATCGACAAGGACTGACGCTCGTGACGAGCGGCTGAGGGGACTCTATGCTCTGGTTTAAAATGCTCCATATTCTGGCCATGACCAGCTGGATGGCGGGAATTTTCTATCTGCCGCGTATCTTTGTGCATTATGTGGAAGGCCGTGAGGCAGGGCAGGATGTGGCCCGTCTGGAGATCATGGCGCGCAAGCTCTATGGCTTCATGACCATTATGGCCGTGTTCACGCTGGGGTTGGGGCTTTGGCTCTGGCTGGGCTATGGCTTCAGCGGGGGCTGGCTGCATGCCAAGCTGCTGTTTGTAGTCTTTTTGATTGGCTACCATGTCTGGTGCCGTGCCTACCTGAAACAGCTTCAGCGCGGTGAGTTGAGTCGCAGCGGTCGCTACTTCCGTTTGTACAACGAATTGCCGCTGCTGATCTTTATCCCGATATTGATTTTTGTGGTGGTGAAACCCTTTTAAGACATCAGGGTCAGTCAGGCTGCTCACTGCTTGAGTGGCCTGAACGCTGCTGCTCCAGCTGTGCGATGCGTGCCTCCAGGCGGTCACTGGCATCGCGCAGCTCATCCACTTCATCCTGCCAGATTTCGATCTCAACCCGTGTTGGCAGCAGGCGTGCTTCCTCATGCAGGTATTCTTCCAGACTGAGCATCAGGCTGTTGCCGCTGTAGCGTAGTTGCTGAGTCGCCGAGCGAAGCAGGTTGGCCAGCGGGTGTGCTGCAGTATCGCCGATCAGGTCGGCCAGCCAGGCTTCCCAATCGATCTGGCTATCGGCCAGAATCTGTTGCAGGCGGTGTACCAGACCGCTGTCACCTTCGATGCTAACGCCGCGGCCGAACAACACCTGGTTACCGGCCTGGGGCAGGCGCATCAAATTGAAGGCAGAACCACGAATGCAGGCGTCTGGCTCGGTAGCGCTTTCTGCCAGCAGGTCGATGCCCTGTGCATGCGGCAGCAGGTAAAGATGGCACTCGGGACGGCTGCACTCGATGCGGATTTCGCGTCCTGACAGTGCCTCCAGCTGTTTCAGCGTCACCGGATCGCACGCCAGTACACGGTTGAGGCTTTCTTCCGCCAGTGTCAGCAGAGTGGCATTGATCATTCCGGTGGCCATGACAGTACTCGCTTCAGAGGGCTGGGTTCAGGGGCGTGCTCAGGGCTTGATGCCGGTATGCAGGGCCACGACACCGCCGGTCATGTTCTGGTAGCGGGTGTTCACGAAGCCTGCGCTATCCATCATCCCTTTCAGGGTTTCCTGATCCGGGTGTTTGCGGATGGATTCAGCCAGGTAGCGGTAGCTTTCGGCGTCACCGGCGATGACCTTGCCCATCTGCGGCAGGATATTGAACGAATAGAAATCGTACATCTTGGTCAAGGCAGGGTTATCGGTCTTGGAAAACTCCAGAATCATCAATTTGCCTCCGGGCTTGAGCACGCGCAGCATGGAGGCCAGAGCTGCATTCTGGTCGGTGACATTGCGCAGGCCGAAGGCGATGGTGATCACATCGAAGGTGTTATCGTCGAACGGCAGGCACTCGGCGTTGGCCTGAACGTACTCCACGTTACCGGTGACGCCGGAGTTGAGCAGCTTGTCGCGGCCCACCTTGAGCATGGAGTCGTTGATGTCGGCCAGTACTACTTTGCCTTCCTGACCCACCATGCGGGCAAATTTGCGCGTCAGGTCGCCGGTACCGCCGGCAATATCCAGTACCTTGTGGCCGCGACGCACACCGGACTGGTCGATGGTGAGGCGCTTCCACAGTCGGTGGATGCCGCCGGACATGAGGTCATTCATCAGATCATACTTACCGGCCACCGAGTGGAAGACATCGGCGACACGCTTTACCTTCTCTTCGACCGGGACGTCCTGATAGCCGAAGTGAGTGGTTTTCTTTTCGTTCTGCTCTGACATGATTCTCTGTCCGACTGTTACTCAAAAGATGCCCGCATTCTACTCCGCAGAGAATAGTTTGTCGCACTGGTGTGAGGCTTAACCCCGGGCGATCAAACCATTGTCACGCGAAGCACCGGCTGCTTCCAGCTGTTGCAGGTAACGCTGCCAGTATTCGTCCTGATTATGCGTCAGGTCATGCAGGTATTCCCAGGTATAGAGGCCCGAGTCGTGACCATCATCAAAGCTGATCTTGAGGGCGTAGTTGCCGGCGGGCTCAACGCCCTTGAAGCCGACATGTTTCTTGCCTGTTTGCAGCACGCCGTTGCCGATACCGTGTCCACGCACTTCGGCCGAGGGTGAATGTACGCGCAGGAATTCAGCGGTCAGTTCATAGACGCCATCAGCGTAGATCAGCTCCAGGGTTTTGGACTTCAGGTGTAACTTGATATCGGAAGGCAGGGGAACCGAGGTATTCATGGTGGGGCTCCGTAAGCAACCGGAGCAGCATGGCTGCCCCGGCAGTCAAAAAGATCGAGAGTCTTACAAAATGTAGTGACTCAGGTCTTCATCATGGCTCAGTTCATTCAACTGCGCATCCACATACGCAGCATCGACGACAACGGTTTCACCGTGCTTGTCGGAGGCCACGAATGACAGCTCGTCCAGCAGACGTTCCATCATCGTGTGCAGGCGGCGGGCACCGATGTTCTCGGTCTGCTCGTTCACCTCGTAGGCCAGTTCGGCGATGCGGGCGATGCCATCATCGGTGAACTCGACAGTGACGCCTTCAGTCGCCAACAGTGCCTTGTACTGCTCGGTCAGGGAGGCTTTGGGCTCGGTCAGGATGCGACGGAAGTCTTCCGGCGTCAGCGCGTTCAACTCGACGCGGATCGGCAGACGGCCCTGCAACTCCGGAATCAGATCGGATGGGCGCGCCAGGTGGAAGGCACCGGAGGCGATAAACAGGATATGGTCGGTTTTGACCATGCCGTACTTGGTGCTCACGGTGCAGCCTTCGATCAGCGGCAGCAGGTCACGCTGCACGCCTTCACGGGAGACATCACCGCCGCTGTTGCTTTCACCGCGCTTGCAGACCTTGTCGATCTCGTCGAGGAAGACGATACCGTTCTGCTCCACCATCTCAACGGCTTTCTGCTTGGTCTCTTCTTCCTTGATCAGGCCGGCTGCTTCTTCATCGGTCAGCAGTTTGAAGGCATCCTTCACCTTGAGGCGCTGGCTCTTCTTGCGGTCCTGACCCATGTTGGAGAACATGTTCTGCAGCTGGCTGGTCATCTCTTCCATGCCCGGAGGGGCCATGATTTCGACGCCCATGGGCTGCTGGGAGACCTCGATATCGATCTCCTTGTCATCCAGCTGGCCTTCACGCAGCTTCTTGCGGAAGATCTGGCGAGTGGCGCTGTCGGTTTTGCTCGGTTCTTCTTCATTGCCATAGCTGGTCGGGCGAGCCGGCGGCAGCAGAGCATCGAGGATGCGCTCTTCGGCAGCTTCTTCGGCGCGGAAGCGAACCCCTTCCATTGCCTGTTCGCGTACCATTTTGACGGCCATCTCGACCAGGTCGCGGACGATGGTTTCCACATCGCGGCCGACATAACCGACTTCGGTGAACTTGGTCGCTTCGACCTTGATGAACGGCGCGTTGGCCAGTTTGGCCAGACGGCGGGCAATTTCGGTTTTACCAACGCCGGTGGGGCCGATCATCAGAATGTTTTTCGGGGTAACTTCCGGGCGCAGCTCTTCGTCCAGCTGCATGCGACGCCAGCGGTTACGCAGAGCGATTGAGACGGAGCGCTTGGCGTCGTCCTGACCGATGATGTGACGGTTGAGTTCATGCACGATCTCGCGCGGGGTCATGTTGGACATGCTCAGTTCTCCTCGCGGCTGTTGGCCAGGGTTTCAATGGTCAGGTTGTCGTTGGTGAAGACGCAGATGCCGGCGGCAATGTGCAGGCTCTTCTCCACGATATCGCGGGCGCTCAGTTCTGTGTTTTCCACCAGTGCGCGGGCAGAAGCCAGGGCGTAGTTGCCGCCGGAGCCGATGGCGATGACACCGTCTTCCGGCTCGATGACGTCACCGTTACCTGAAATCAGATAGGTTTTTTCCTGGTTGGCCACCAGCATCAGCGCTTCAAGGCGGCGCAGGGCGCGGTCGGAACGCCACTCACGGGCGAGATGGATGACCGCATTCACGATGTTGCCCTGGTGCTTGTCCAGCTGCTGCTCGAACAGGTCACGCAGGGTGATGGCGTCTGCAGTACTGCCGGCAAACCCCGTGATCACCTGGTGCTTGGGCAGGGTATTAACCTTTTTGGCGGTGCCTTTCATTACGGTATTGCCAAGTGAAACCTGGCCATCACCGCCAACCACTACCTGGTCGCCACGGCGCACGGAAACAATTGTTGTCATAACAGAAAAATCCTATCGGTATCTCTAATGCCTACAGATATGGATGCAGGTGACAGGATTTCAAGGGGGGAGACCCGGATCAGTCGATCCGGATCTGCATTGGCAGGATACTGAGCTTGCCCAGCTTGTTACGCGCCTTGTTCATGGCCGTCTTGTTGTCGAACGGGCCCAGGCGAACACGGTACCAGATGCCACTGCTGCCGGAGGACTGATCCACCTTCACGCCGGGCAGTCCCTGCAGGATCAGCTTGGCGCGCATGCTCTCGGCATCGGACTTGTTACGGAAGGAACCGGCCTGTAACAGGTAACGGTGCTCCATCTTGGCGTCCTTGGGCGTGGACTTGTACACATCCACCTTGGGCGCCACCACTTCCGTTTTGGGCAGCATTTCGTAGAACTCAAACTTGCTTTGCTTGGGTTCTTCAGCTGCCGGTGCCGGCTGGGGCTCCGCTTTTGCCACGGGCTTCGCCGCCGGTTTGGGAGCCGGCTTGGGCGCGACCTTTTCTACCTTGGGCGTAGTGGCCGTGCTCGGTTGCGGTGGTGTCTGCAGCAGGGTATACAGCAGAAAGCCGAGCCCGCCCAATACCAGGGGAGTGAACAGTATCAGACCCCAGGGCTTGTGCCTTGGCGGTGGCGGGGCTGCTTTTTTTGGCGCTGCCTTGCGCGGCTGGGCGCGGCTGGCACTGTTGCCGCCACGCCGCTTGCGAGCGTAATCCTGCTTCGCCATGGGTTACATCTGCTCCGGTGCGGACACGCCCAGCAGTTTGAGGCCGTTGGCCAGTACCTGGCGTACAGAGACGCTCAGGGTCAGGCGGGCATTACGCAGTTCGGCATCATCGATGATCAGCTTGTGGCCGTTGTACCAGGTGTGGAAGTCACCGGCCAGATCGCGCAGATAGTTGGCCAGCATGTGCGGTTCGAAGTTGAGCGCCGCGTGCTGCAGGGTTTCCGGATACTTGGCCAGCTGCTTGACCAGGTCCTTCTCGGTTTCGCTTTCCAGACGCTCCAGAGACGCCAGGCCGGCAGCCTGATCCCAGGCCATGCCTTCGCTGTCCAGCTTGCGTAGTACCGAGCAGACACGTGCGTGGGCGTACTGGATGTAGTAAACCGGGTTGTCCTTGGATTCGGACTTGGCCAGCTCCAGGTCGAAGTCCATGTGCTGGTCCGCCTTGCGGGTCACATAGAAGAAGCGGCAGGCGTCGTTACCCACTTCGTTGCGCAGCTCACGCAGGGTGACGAAGGAACCGGAGCGGGTGGACATCTGCACGCGTTCGCTGCCGCGATACAGTATGGCGAACTGGACAAGACGCACTTCCAGTTTCTCCGGGTCGTAGCCCATCGCCTGGATGGCGGCTTTAACACGGGCGATATAGCCGTGGTGGTCAGCACCCCAGATATTCACGACCTTGTCGAAGCCACGCTCGAACTTGTTCATGTGGTAGGCGATGTCGGACGCGAAGTAGGTGGTCTGGCCATTGGCGCGTTTGACCACGCGGTCCTTGTCATCACCGAAGTCGGTGGAACGGAACCAGAGGTTGCCTTCTTCTTCGTACAAGTAGCCCTTGGCTTCCAGCTGCTCCAGCGCACGGCTGACATCACCGCTGTTGGTCAGGGAGCGTTCGGAGAACCATTCCTGGTAATCAACACCAAACTCGGACAGGTCTTCACGAATATCGCCCAGAATGGCGGTCAGGCCAGCATCGAACACGGTTTCGTAGTCATCACCCAGCAGCTGGCGGGCACGCTCGATCAGTGCATCGATGTGGATTTCCTTGTCACCACCGGCCGGTTCGTCGGCGGGGATCTCAAAGAAAACGTCGGCAGCCGGGAAGTTGAAGCGGTCGCCATGGTCCTTGATCAGGTCGTTGGCGATATCGCGAATGTAGTAACCCTGGTAGCCATTGCTGGGGAAGGTCAGTTCCTGGTCGTTCAGTTCCAGGTAACGCAGCCAGACACTGACAGCCAGAATGTTCATCTGACGGCCGGCATCGTTGACATAATATTCACGTTCCACTTCCACGCCGGCGGCTTCCAGCAGGTCAGAAACGGTCGCGCCGTAGGCGGCACCACGGCCATGGCCCACGTGCAGCGGGCCGGTCGGGTTGGCGGATACGAATTCGACCTGCATGCGCGGGCCCGAGTTGGGCTGAGCGCGGCCAAAGCTGTCGCCTTGCTCCAGGATCTCGCCAACAACGGCAAAGGTTGATGCCTGGTTGGCGAAGAAGTTGATGAAGCCGGGGCCTGCAATCTCGGTTTTGTCGACGCTGCCGGACTGGGGCAGGGCATCACAGATTTGCTGTGCCAGTTCGCGCGGGTTTCGTCGTGCCGGCTTGGCCAGAGTCAGGGCAATGTTGCTGGCGAAGTCGCCGTGCGCCTTGTCGCGGGTGTTTTCCACCTGGATGTTGGGCGTGATGTCGGCCGGCAGGGTGCCGTCTGCGATCAGGGAATCGAGAGCCGTCTCGATCAACTGGGCAATCTGTTCTTTCATCGGGGTACTCTGGCTGGAATTGACGATCAGAATGATGCAATAAACCGGACATTATACGCCCTGCAGGTGGTCAATTGCCAATCAGTCGCAGCGCGTTGCCGGTACGGGATGTTGATGAAGGGGGGGAGAATGGCTGGGTGCTGTGGTGTGCAGTCGAGCGGTCATGGATGACGCACAGCGTGACACCTGCATGCTGCAGTACCCAGAGCCACGGCCTAGTAACTGTCGATCGGGTCCACATCCAGAGTCCAGCGCACCCGCCGTGCTTCCGGGTGTTCCTGCATCATGCTGACCAGCAGAGCCAGGGCTTGATGTAAGGGCTTGCGTTGCCCGGCTTGAATCAGCATCTGGGCGCGGAACAGGCCGGCGCGCTTCTCCATCAAGGCCGGGAAAGGGCCGATGCAGTGCACGTGTTCGGGCAGATATTGCTGTCCCCACTCACGCAGGCTGAGCAGAAAGTTATCCGCCAGCCCCTGACGGTTGGCTTCAGCCCGGATCAGAGCATGATGGGAGAAGGGGGGCAGATGACCGCCTTGACGCAGGCGCAGTTCTTCACGGGCAAAAGGCTCGTAGCCGGCGTGTACCAGCGTGTTGAGCATGGGGTGATCGGCTTGCATGGTCTGCAGCACTACCTCGCCGGGATGATCCGCACGACCTGCACGTCCGGCCACTTGTAGAGTGAGCTGAGCAGTTTTCTCCATGCCGCGGAAGTCGGCGCTGAACAGGCCTGCATCGGCATCAAGTATGG
Organism: Marinobacterium sp. NO-S09; assembly: GCF_059179545.1. NCBI lineage: Bacteria > Pseudomonadati > Pseudomonadota > Gammaproteobacteria > Oceanospirillales > Oceanospirillaceae > Marinobacterium > Marinobacterium sp. NO-S09. Next base: position 812,638 of record NZ_CP168954.1, read on the forward strand.
CGACCAGGGTCACCTTGGGAAAATGGTGGCCCTTGGCCAGCATCTGGGTGCCCACCAGAATGCAGGGCTCGCCCTTGTGAACTTCGGTCATGATCTTTTCCAGTGCGTTTTTGCGCTGGGTGCTGTCACGGTCCACGCGATGGATGGGTACATCCGGGAAGTGGACCTGCAAACGATCTTCGATGCGTTCGGTGCCGCTGCCAGCGGGGCGCAACTGGTCGCTGCCGCACTGGCCGCAGCGGCGCGGGATCGGTGTCTGGCGGTCGCAGTGGTGGCAGTGCAGGTGCGGTGGCTGGCGGTGGAGTGTCATGCGAGCGTCGCAGCGGGTGCAATCCACGGGGGTGCCGCAGTCATGGCATACCAGTGCCGGCGAAAAACCGCGCCGGTTGAGGAATATCAGTGCCTGAGTCCCCTGGCGCAAATGCTGGTGAATACGGGCAAGCAGGCCGGAGGACAGGCCAGCATCCAGCGTTTGCTGCTTGATATCCATTAGCTCAAATTTAGGTGGTTGTGCGTTACCGGCGCGTTGGGTCAGGCGCAGGTGCTCAAAGCGGCCGCTGAGCGCATTTTGCAATGATTCCAGCGAAGGTGTGGCGCTACCCAGGAGGACGGGTACGTTGAGTTGGCGGGCACGGTACACGGCCAGGTCGCGAGCGTGATAGCGGAAGCCATCCTGCTGCTTAAATGACCCATCATGCTCTTCGTCGACAATAATGATGCCGGGATGCTTGAGAGGGGTGAAAATGGCCGAACGCGTGCCGATCAAGATACGGGCACTGCCTTCGCGGGCCCAGAGCCAGGCATCCAGGCGCTGGCGGTCGGTCATGCCTGAATGCAGGGCCAGAACCGGGACATTGAAGCGCGCCTTGAAACGGGCGGTTGTCTGCGGTGTGAGGCCGATTTCGGGTACCAGTACCAGTGCTTGCTTGCCCTGTTCCAATACGTGCTGAATCGCCTGCAGGTACACTTCGGTCTTGCCCGAGCCGGTAACGCCTTCCAGCAGTAGCGGCAGGAATCCGTTGGCCTGCTGGAGACGTGAAACCACGGCTCCCTGTTCGTTATTCAGGGTCAGGGGGGCTTCGCGCAGCACCTGTTCCTGCTCGTCGGCGTGTGGCAGTTGCGGGCGCTTTTCCATGCTGGTCGCCAGTCCTTTACTCTCCAGCGTTCGCAGCAACTTGGGGTCACCCCCCTCTGCCTTCAGAGCATCGGTACTGATGCCTTGAGGGTGCTCCAGTAGCAGTTGCAGCAGTTCGCGCTGGCGATGGGCATTGCTGGCCAGCAGAGACAATGCCGCATCCTGACTGGCGCGCCATAGGGTTTGATGCTGAAATCGGTCCGACTGCCCCTGGCGCAAGAGTACGGGCAGGGCTTGCTGAAGTGCATCCCCCAGAGGGTGCTGGTAGTAGCGCGCAGCCCAGCAGGTCAGCTGATAAAGCTCATCGCAGAGCACCGGTGTTTCATCCAGCACTTCCAGAGCAGCTTTGAGTTTGTCAGGTGGACAGTCGCTCTCGGTTTCTGCAACCCGGTCGACCAGAATGCCGATCACCTCACGGTTACCGAAGGGGACGCGTACCCTGCACCCGGGCGTTGCATCAACTGCGCCGTATACGGGCGGTCGATAGTCAAACAGGCGGTGCAAGGGAGAGGGTATTGCCAGACGAAAAATCAGCATCGGCGGGGCACATATGGGTTGGCTTTGATCATGGCGCTAGTCTAACAGGCGAGAGCCAGACAACCTATGCTGGCCAAGCGGCTTGGCAAGGTGCTTATTAAGGTGGCGCTAAAGCCCTTTTTTGCTTGTGAGTGGCGATTTGCATGCGTATAATTTTGCGCCTTAGTTGTAACGAACGACGGCTGTCTTTTGACGGGCAAAGTGTTTCAGGCATATTGCTCGGGCAATGATAAGCCGATCCAGAATCGTGCGGTGCCTGGCGGCAATGAATTCGACCGGGTGGCGGCACGCCAATTTTATCGAGGTTTGAGATGAAAGCTGGTATCCATCCGGAATACACCGAAATCACAGTTACCTGCTCTTGCGGTAACGTAATGAACACCCGCTCTACTATGGGTAAAGACATGCTGGTCGACGTATGCAGCCAGTGTCACCCGTTTTACACAGGCAAGCAGAAGGAAGCGACTTCTGGTGGCCGTGTTGACCGCTTCAAGAAACGTTTCGGTTCTCGTGGCTTCAAGAACTAAGCAGTTCTTGCCAAGAGAGCACACGAAGAAGGCACCCCACTGGGGTGCCTTTTTTGTTTGTGCCTTGCTGACACTGTTCCCGTTTGGACAGGTGTCAGCTCAAGAGGGAGCCTGTCCCCGGCTGCCCGGTGGTACCTATGCCAGGGTGGTGCATGTGTATGATGGCGATACGCTGAAGCTGGCCGATGGACGCCGTATTCGTTTGCTGGGTATAAATACACCCGAACTGGGTCGAGACGGGCGTCAGGATCAACCGTTTGCACGCAGTGCAGCCCAGTGGCTAGAGGTGCACACGAAAGGCCGCGAGGTGTATTGGGTGCAAAGCCGGGGCAAGCAGGACCGCTATGGTCGCATGCTTGCTCACGTTTATCTGCCGGATGGCCGTCTGGTTGCCGAGGGGTTGGCTGCGGCAGGTCTTGGGCACGTGCTGGCCAGAGGTGTAGGCCCAAGTCTGGAAAGCTGCCTTTTTAAAGCCGAGGCACGCGCCAAACGTGCCGGCAAGGGCGTGTGGCAGCAGGGCGCTCGCCAGGCAAGCGATATTCGTCAGGGTGGCTTTGCACTGGTAAAAGGCCGTATTACTCGCGTAACCCGGACATCGTCCGGCGTTTATGTCGATCTGGATAATCACCTGGCCCTGTTTCTGCCTGTCGAGCTGAAGGCTCAAGGGGCATCCGGCTGGCGCAAAGGCCAGCTGTTACAGGCGCGAGGCTGGGTCATTGATCGCCAGTTACGCGGTCAAGCGCAGTCATCAGGACGTCAACGCTGGTTGCTGAAAATCACCCATTTACGCCATCTGCAGAGGCTCTGAAGTCGTAATAAGCATCGTCTGAAGGGCGGTTGTTGTGGATATTGCTTTTATATATGATGCAAGTCCGTCTTTTTACAACCTTAGTTGGAAACAGCAACCATGTCTCAAGACTTTAAACAAGCTGCCCTCGATTATCACGAGTTTCCTCGTCCGGGCAAAATCAGTGTAGAGCTGTCTACCTCTGCTGAGACTTCTCGCGATCTTTCCCTGGCGTACTCGCCGGGTGTGGCCGAGCCGGTCCGTGAGATCGCCAAGGACCCTGAAGCAGCGTACCGCTACACTGCCAAGGGTAACCTGGTTGCCGTGATCTCCAACGGTTCCGCTATCCTGGGTCTGGGCGACCTGGGTCCGTTGGCTTCCAAGCCGGTAATGGAAGGTAAGTCCCTGCTGTTCAAGCGTTTCGCCAATATCGACTCCATTGATATCGAAGTGGACGCAGAGAGCCCGCAGGCCTTCATCGATACGGTTGCCCGTATTGCTGAAACCTTTGGTGGAATCAATCTGGAAGACATCAAGGCACCTGAATGCTTCGAGATCGAGCGCGTCCTGATCGAACGCTGCAACATCCCTGTATTCCATGATGACCAGCACGGTACCGCGATTGTAACGGCGGCCGGCATGATCAACGCACTGGAACTGGCCGGCAAGAAGCTGGAAGAAGCACAGATCGTATGCTTGGGTGCGGGCGCTGCTGCCAGCGCATGCATGAAGCTGCTGATCAATATGGGTGCCAAGGTCGAAAACATCTTCATGATTGACCGTAAGGGTGTGATCCACTCCGGTCGTGAAGATCTGACTCCGGAAAAAGCGGCATTTGCCACTGAAACCGATAAACGTACTCTGGAAGACGCAATTGAAGGCGCAGACGTATTCGTAGGTCTGTCCGGCCCTGATCTGCTGTCTCCGGAAAACCTGCTGAAGATGGCGGACAACCCGATCGTCTTCGCTTGCGCGAACCCTGATCCCGAAATTAAACCGGATCTGGCGCGTGCGACCCGCTCTGATGTGATCATGGCTACCGGTCGTTCCGATTACCCGAACCAGGTCAACAATGTCCTGGGCTTCCCGTTCATCTTCCGTGGTGCATTGGACGTACGTGCCACTGCCATCAACGAAGAAATGAAGGCTGCAGCGGTCCGTGCGCTGGCTGATCTGACTAAAGAGCCAGTAACGCCTGAAGTGCTGAACGCATACGGTCTGCAGGAACTGGAATTCGGTCGCGAGTACATCCTGCCGAAGGCAACGGACTCCCGCCTGCTGGGCGCGATTTCTCACGCTGTTGCCAAGGCGGCAATCGATACAGGCGTGGCGCGTCTGCCGATGCCTGAGCACTACCCGCTGTAAGCGGGTGGGTAAACCGCAGCATCGGGTGATGGTGCGGGAAGATACAAAAAAACCGCTGCTGAAGCAGCGGTTTTTTTATGTGTGAGTTTTTATGCCTGAGTCTGGAGGTCGGGGCGATTAGTAACTGAAGATGGCTTCAGTGGCCGGTGCCTGCATCTGCTGCTCCGGGCTGTGAGCCGTTTCAGTGGGTACATCCTCGGTACGGAAGTACTCATAGATGGCATTATCCTGACCGGAGTAAGCGCGTTTGCCACTGGCCGGATCGATGCGAATACGCACTACGCCCGCCGGTGCCGAAGGCCGATTCTCAGGCACGCCATCGAGCGCATCTTCCATAAAGTCGATCCAGATCGGCAGGGCTCGGCTGCTGCCATACTCGCCGCGTCCCAACGGGCTTGGCTGGTCAAAGCCGACCCAGGTGGTGGCGACCAACTCCGTGTTGAAGCCGCTGAACCAGACATCCTTCTGCTCGTTGGTGGTACCGGTTTTGCCGGCCAGGTCAGAGCGTTTCAATGCCAGAGCACGGCGTCCGGTGCCGCGATTGATAACATCGTTCATGATGTCATACATCAGGAAGGCGTTGCGCGGGCTGATGATGCGCTCGGCATACCGAGGTTGCTGGGGAGCATCGGCGGGCTGAAGAATTGAAGTCACCGCGATCTCGCCCTCTGCTGCCTGAGGCTCAGAGGGGGCAGGTTCAGTAACTACTGGTTCAGCTGTTGTGGTTGTATCCTGCTCACCGGTATCGCCTTCGCATTCCGGGCAGGCCTTCAGCGGGTTGGCCTTCAGCAGCATATTGCCTTCGGCGTCGGTAATGTGGCTGATCAGGTAGGGTTCGACGCGAAAACCACCGTTGGCCAGCGCGGCATAGCCCGTTACGACCTGAAGTGGTGTGGCCGAGGCGCTGCCAAGGGAGAGTGACAGGTTGGCCGGGAAGCGGTCGGGCTCGAAGCCAAAACGCAGCATGAACTGGCGTGCCTGCTCGATCCCCAGCGCACGCATCAAACGGATGGAGACCAGGTTACGGGAGCGATACAGCGCTTCTCGGAGGCGGGTTGGGCCGTTGAATTCGCCATTGTCGTTCTCGGGGCGCCAGGCACCTTCCAGGCTGACATCGTGAAACACCACTGGTGCATCGTTGATGATGGAGGCGGGGGTAAAGCCGTTTTCCAGCGCTGCCGTGTAAAGGAACGGCTTGATATTGGAGCCGGGCTGGCGGTAGGCCTGAGTCGCCCGGTTGAACTTGTTGTGGTAGAAGCTGAAACCACCCACCAGTGCGCGTACGGCACCATCCCGAGGGGCCAGGGCTGCCAGCGCACCCTGTACTTCGGGCAGCTGGGTCAGCTTAAGGTTACCTTCGGCATCATTCATAACGCGAATGACATCGCCGGCGCTGACGACATCGGCAGGCTTTTTGGGTGCCGGGCCTGTCCAGTGAATGCTGCGGAAAGGGCGCGCCCATTTGATGCCGGCCCAGTCCAAACGTACCTCGGTTTCGTCACGTAGCAGCAGGTCTGCGCCCTCTGCGTCCACGGCCAGCACCAGTGCCGGTTCCAGTCCTGCATAGGCAGTATGATTCTGCAGAGCATTGAGCTGATCGGCCGGGCTGAGCGATTCAATATCGATACTGGCTTCAGCGCCGCGGTAGCCATGGCGTTCGGTGTAATCCAGCAGTCCGCGACGGACGGCTGCGGTGGCTTCTGCCTGCATGCGGCTGTTGACGGTAGTCCACACACGGTAGCCGTCGGTATACAGGTCTTCACCGTAAAGCTCGAACAGCTGCTGTCGCACCACCTCGGCAATGTAAGGCGCATTCAGCTCGATATCGCTGCGGTGGTAGCGGGCGTGGACCGGTGTCTTGATAGCGACATCGTGGGCAGCGGTGTCGATGTAGCCCAGCTTGAGCATGCGACCAAGAATCCAGTCGCGACGTTCTTTGGCACGCTCAGGGTTGGTGATCGGATTGAAGGCTGAAGGCGCCTTGGGCAAACCGGCGATCATGGCCAGCTCAGCGAGGCTCAGCTCATCGATGTTCTTACCGTAGTAGGTATTGGCAGCGGCCTGAATGCCGTAGGAGCGGTGGCCCAGATAGATCTTGTTGATATAGAGTTCCATGATCTCCTGTTTATCCAGCTCACGCTCGATCTGCAGGGACAGCAGGATTTCAACAAACTTGCGCTTGAAGGTTTGCTCGCGAGTAAGGAAGAAGTTCTTTGCCACCTGCATGGTGATTGTCGAACCGCCGCTCTGAATGCGCCCGGTTGAAGCCAGCTGGAAAGCTGCTCGGGTCAAGCCGCGAATATCGATACCGAAATGGTCAAAAAAGCGGGCATCTTCTGCTGCCTGCAACGCTTTAATGAAATCGTCAGGAATTTGTTCGAAACTCACCGGGGCGCGTTTCTTTTCGCCAAATTCCGCGATCAGTTTGTCATCGCTGGAATAGATCCGCAGTGGCGTTTGGAATTTCACCTGTCGCAGTGTTTGCACATCCGGCATTTCTGGGCTGAAATAGAGATATGCCCCCGATAAAGCGACAACTCCCAGAAAGACGCCGATCAGCGACAGGGTTGCGAGCCATTTGAAAATACGTTTGAGAATTCGCATGCTGCCCTTCAAGATTAGCGAAAAAAATATAGAGCTGGATCATTATATAGGTGTGTGCTGGCGGGTCCAGAATGAACCGACAGTTTAAATTGTGCCCAATACAGGCTACATTGTGAGCGTTTGCGGGACTTCACCTGACTGATATAAGGAAAATGTCGTGCTCAGCTTTCTCAAGCCAAAGTCTGCCGGCTGGGTGGGAGTGGATATAGGCTCCTCTTCTGTCAAGCTTGTTGCACTCAGTCAACACGGACAGTCATATAGAATCGAGGGTTATGCCTCCGTTGCCTTGCCACCTACCGCTGTGGTTGATGGTAACGTTGAAATTCCGGGCGAAGTGTCTGATGCCGTCGAGCGAGGCCTTAAACTTTGTGGCGGCAAACTTAGTCACGCAGTAACCGCCGTTCCCTCTTCTGCCGTCATCACCAAACACCTTGAAATCAGCAACGCCTTTGCCGGCCTGGACCTGGAAGAGCAGGTGCAGATCGAGGCTGACCAGTTTATTCCCTACCCGCTGGATGAAGTCGCACTGGACTTTGAAGTACTGGGGCCTGTGGACAAGGCACCCGAGCTGAATGAAATCCTGTTGGTGGCCTGTCGTCGTGATGATACTGACGCACGTGAAGATGCCATTAATGGCTCAGGGCTCAAGTGCGAAGTGATCGATATTGATACCTACGCTATCGAACGCACCCTCCCGCTGCTGGAAACCGACCTGAGTAACGCTCCCATTATCGGGATTGTTGATATCGGTGCAGCGACTCTGACGCTAAACGTGTTCAAGGGCAGCAAGATTATCTACAACCGTGAGCAGGCGTTTGGCGGTAATGATCTCGCCAACATGATTCATCAGACGAACGGTATGGAAATTGCCGAAGTCGAGAAACAGCTGCATAGCGGTGAGCTGCCGGAAGATATCATGGAAAACCTGGTACTGCCTTTCCGCATGACTGTGGTTCAGCAGGTATCTCGAGCGCTGCAGTTCTATTATTCGTCTGGCTCACAGGGTCAGTTGAACAAGCTTTATCTGGCAGGCGGTACCTCCGGTATGGAGGGACTGCCCGCCATGGTTGAAGAAGAGATCGGTGTCGCTACCGATATAGCCAATCCCTTCCGCAACCTGGAAGTGGATGCCAAGATCAATCCAGCCCGTCTGGAAAAAGACGCGCCAGGCTTGTTGAAAGCCTGTGGTCTGGCGTTGAGAAGCTTCGATATTTAGGGATCATAGGGACTATGTATGGCGCGTATTAACCTCAGGCCCTGGCGAGAAGAACGAAACGAGCGACTCCAGAAGCGCTTTATAGGCAATCTGGTCGCATCTGCTGTGCTGGGCGGGCTGGTAGTTCTGGGTGTCAGCTACTACTACGACATGCAGATGGATCGTCAGGATGCCAGGAACAACTACCTGAAAACGGAAATTGCCAAGCTCGATCGCAAGATCAAGGAAATCAATGAGCTGCGTTCAAAACGTGAGCGTCTTCTGGAGCGCCTGAATGCCATTCAGGAGCTGCAGGGTAACCGGCCGGTAATCGTACGTAACTTTGATGAGCTGGTACGAGTGTTGCCGGATGGAACCTTTTACAACTCGCTTACACGTCGTGAAGAAGAAATTACAGTCGACGGCATGTCTGATGATAACGATGAAATTTCCGAACTCATGCGCCGGCTGGGCAGCTCCATCTGGTTTGATGAGCCTGACCTGAGTCGTGTGGATAAATCGGATGAGCAGAAGCGCTTCAATCTGCAGGTCAAAATGACGCGGCCAGATACTGAGGAGGCGAAGTAATGGCGGGTAATGCCCTCAAACAGGCCTTCCAGGGCTTTGATCCCAACAATCTGGATTTCAATCAGGCCGGTAACTGGCCGATTGGCGTCAAGGCGGTTGTATATATGCTGGTGTTTGCGATTGTGGTCGGTGCTGGTTTGCATTTTCTGGTACGCGACAAACATGATGCTTTGGAAAAAGAGATCGCTAAGGAGCATGACCTCAAAAACGAGTACCAGCGCAAGGCCTTTCAAGTGGCCAGTCTTGATGCACTTCGCAAGCAGATGGCGGATGTGGAAGGGCGGTTTGCCGAGTTGCTGAAACAGCTGCCAACTGAGAAGGAAGTGCCGGGCTTGCTGGAAGATATCACCGAAATCGGTCGTCAGGCAGGTCTGGAGTTCAACCTGATTGCACTGCAGCCGGAGCGTAAAGAGCAGTTTTATGTCGAGCTGCCTATACGTATTCAAGTCAGGGGTGACTATCACCAGATGGGCGAGTTCGTAAGCGGTGTTGCGGCGATTAAGCGAATCGTGACTTTACATGACTTTGCCTTGCAGCCTTCTGAAGATGAAAATAATGCTCTGTCAATGGAAATCAGCGCGAAGACCTACCGTTATGATGACACCAAGTAACAGCAAAAGGACCCTGCGTCTGGGCTTGGCAGCGCTGTTGATGTTGCCACTGACTGGCTGTATCTGGGTTGATGATACTGAGGACCTGGAACGCTACACGCGAGAACAGCAGGCCCGTCCCAGTGGCAAGATAGAACCTCTGCCGACCTTTAAGCCCTATGAAAGCTTTGTCTATGAAGGCGCCAGCCTGCGAGACCCTTTCCGTCCTCTGATACGGAATCAGGGCAAGCGTGAAGAGCTGCCGGATGATGGGGTTCAGCCTGATACTAATCGGCCCAAAGAATACCTGGAAGAATTTGCCGTTGAACAGCTGGAGATGGTGGGCATTATCACCCAGCCAGGCGAGCAAGAACTCTGGGCTTTGGTTCGAGACCCAAACAACGAAGTACACCGCGTGCACCAAGGAAACTACTTGGGCAACGATTATGGTGAAATCGTTGACATCAGTGAACGAGGGCTCGAACTGGTAGAAATTATTTCGAACGGACGTGGCGGGTGGATGCAGCGTCCACGCACTCTGTCGCTTGAAAAGCAGGATTGATAAGGATGCAGACCGTGAATACATATCGACAGACACAAAAAAACCGAATGCGGACTGGACGTCTCATCCCTTTCTGGCTGGTGGTGAGTGTAGCGGCACTGACGGGGCGTAGTGCTCTGGCCGAAGCAATCCTGCAGGATGTGGACTTTACAACCCTGCCGGGCAAGTCGGTGGAAGTGCAGATGACCTTCGATTCGGCTCCCTCTGAGCCCAAGGCTTATCTGATCGAGCAACCACCGCGTTTGGTTTTGGATCTCTGGGATGCCAGCAGCGCCATGGCTGCCAAAATGCTCTCCGTTCGTTCCGGCAGCATTGATAGTCTCCACTTTGCAGAAGCCAATGATCGTATGCGAGTGGTAGCTAACCTCAGTAGTGTTGCAGATTACAAAACCCGTATTGAAGGAAACCGTCTGTTTCTCGAAGTCGGCAGTGGCGTTACTCAGCCGGTACTGCAATCTGCCGAAGCACGCGCGCAGCAGAGCTCAAGCGGTGCGCGCATGGATAACAATGCACCCAGCGTACAGGGTGTCGATTTCCATCGCCTGGAAGGTGATGTTGGGCGTATTACTGTTGATCTTAGCAGTGCCGATGTGGGTCTGGATATCGTTGAAGAAGGTGGCAATATCGTTGTTAACCTGATTGGCGCAGGCCTGAAGTCCGATATGCAGCAGCGTCTGGATGTTCAGGACTTCGCGACTCCGGTCAATTTCATCGACACCATGGTGAAGGGTGATCATGCAAGTATTCTGATCAAGCCTGCAGCGATGCCTTACGACTACATGGCCTACCAGAGTGGTAGTCAGTTGGTCTTGGATTTCAAACCGCTCACGCCTGCTGAAAAGGAAGAGCAGAAGAATCTTTTCCCATACACTGGAGAAAAGATCGACTTGAACTTTCAGAATGTTGAAATCCGAACTGTGCTGCAGATCATTGCAGAGGTTTCCGAGAAAAACCTGGTTGTCAGTGATAACGTTCAGGGTAATATTACTCTGCGCCTGAAAAATGTGCCTTGGGATCAAGCGTTGGATATTGTTCTTAAGACTAAGGGGCTGGACAAGCGGGAAGCAGGCAACGTTTTACTTGTTGGTACTGTAGAAGAAATCGCAGAACGCGAAGCGGTTGAGTTGCAAAGCCAGCAGCAGGAAAAAGAAATTGCTCCGTTAGTAACTGACTTTATTCAGATCGACTACCGTAAAGCATCAGAGATCAAAGAACGTGTTATGGAAGCTAAAATGGTTTCCGAGCGTGGCTTTGTGATGGCCGATGATGAAACCAATACCCTGATGGTGCGCGAAACACCGAAGCAAATCGCCGAGATCCGAGATGTGATCAAGCGTTTCGATATTGAGGTAGCTCAGGTAATGGTTCAGGCTCGCCTGGTAACAGCTACCGATTCTGCTGCCAAGGAACTCGGCGTTCGTTGGGGGGCTGGCTACCGTGGAGATAACTATGTGATTGGTGGCTCACCAAATATGGGTGAAACACCGTATACGCATGATCCTAGTGTGGTTCAGCCAAACCCTGCTGATTACTTCGGTGCGACTCAAGAAGGTATGGATCAGTACCGAGAAGACCTTGAAGCTTACCGAGCTACACAGCAGATACCCAGTAACCTACTGGTAGATATGGGGTTGGAAGCAGCAACTTCTGGGCTTGCTTTTGGGTTTATTGATGGAAGTTTCTTGTTGTCTGGCGAGCTGCTGGCAATGGAAACAGACGGTCGCCTGGAGATTGTGTCTCAGCCCAAGGTTATCACAACCAATGGTAAGCCGGCGGTGATCAAGGCCGGTCAGGAAGTGCCTTTTCAAACAGTTGATGGTGATGGAGATATAACTGTCGAGTGGAAAGAAGTTGTCCTGAAGCTCGATGTTATCCCTCAGATCATTCCAGGGGATAAGGTACTGCTTGATTTGACGATCACTGAAGACTCTATCGGTGAAGAGTATGGTACCTTTGGTAACCGTTTGATTAACCGCCAAGAGCTGAAGACTTCAATTGTCGTTGGTGACGGTGAAACGATAGTGCTTGGTGGTGTACTACAAAATCAAACTGTTGAGGATGTTTCTAAAACTCCATTCTTGGGTGACATCCCGGTACTTGGGCATTTGTTTAAGAGCAGAATGAGCAGTAGTGAGAAACAGGAACTCTTGATCTTTATTACTCCACAGATGATCCGAGAGTCGCTTAGACGGTAAATAAATTCAGACGATAAGTACAAGAGCAGTAACAACTTGAATGTGTTTCTAATTGGCCCTATGGGTGCTGGCAAAAGCACCATAGGGCGTTTGCTTTCTCAAGAGCTTGGGCTTGAATTCTTCGATTCGGATCGTGAGATTGAGGCCCGGGCAGGTACCAATATCCCCTGGATTTTCGATGTTGAAGGCGAAAAAGGCTTTCGGCAGCGTGAAGAGCAGGCCATCGATGAACTGACACAGCGGGATAATATTATCCTGGCAACGGGTGGCGGAGCGGTATTGCGCGAAGCGAACCGTAAGCATCTGCAAAGCCGAGGTCTGGTGGTCTATCTGCATACCTCAATCGAGCAGCAGTTGGAACGAACGGCAAAGGATCGTAACCGGCCCTTGCTGCAGACCGAGAACCCCCGCGCTGTTCTGGAAAAGCTGATTGCCGAGCGTGATCCGCTGTACCGTTCCTGCTGTGATCTGATCATTAAAACCGATCGACGACGTCCCAGAGGGGTGGTGAATGACATCGTTCGCTTTTCTCGACGTCAGCAGCCGCTAAAATCAGTTGAATAAATCCTTCCTCGGAGACTCTCCACGATGCAAACACTGAGCGTTGATCTTGGCGCACGCAGTTATCCCATTCAGATCGGGCAGGGCCTGTTGTCCAAACAGCTGCTACCGGCTCATATCAAGGGACGTCAGGTGATGGTGGTCAGTAACGAGACCGTGGCGCCCTTGTATCTGCAAACGCTCCTGCAGCAGCTGGACGGCTATCAGGTTGATACGATGATTTTGCCCGATGGCGAACAGTTTAAGGATCTGGAGCACGTCAACCGAATTTTCGATGCGCTGCTGGAAAAACGTCATAACCGCACTACAACCCTGATTGCGCTGGGTGGCGGTGTTGTGGGTGATATGACTGGTTTTGCCGCCGCCAGCTATCAGCGTGGCGTTGATTTCATCCAGGTGCCGACAACCTTGTTGTCTCAGGTCGATTCCTCTGTGGGGGGGAAAACCGGTGTAAACCACCCTCTGGGTAAAAACATGATCGGGGCTTTTCATCAGCCGCAGCAGGTGCTTGCCGACACTGATGTGTTGAACTCTCTGCCTGAGCGGGAGCTGTCGGCGGGTCTGGCCGAAGTGATCAAGTATGGTCTGATCTACGATGAAGCCTTCCTGAGCTGGCTGGAAGCCAATATGGCTGGCCTGCGTGCACGTGATCCCGAGGCGCTTGCCTATGCGATCTATCGCTCATGTGAAATAAAGGCGGAAATCGTAGCTCAGGATGAGCGAGAGTCCGGTATCCGCGCGTTGCTCAACCTGGGGCATACCTTTGGTCATGCGATCGAAACCGACCAGGGCTATGGTCAATGGTTGCATGGAGAAGCCGTTGGGACTGGCACCTTGATGGCAGCTGATCTGTCGGCCCGTCTTGGCTGGTTGTCCCAGGCGGATCTTGACCGCGTCAAAACCCTGCTGCAGTCGGCTGGGCTGCCGGTTGTCGCGCCTGAAACGATGACACCAGAGCGTTTCAAAGACCTTATGGCTGTGGATAAAAAGGTGCTGGATGGTCAGTTGCGCCTTGTGTTGCTGAAATCTTTGGGTCAGGGTGTTGTCACATCAGAGTTCCCCGTGGAAAAACTGGACGAAACACTGTCTGCCGGGGCGCAACTGGGTCAACTTTAACAGGAATAGCAGGTCATCATGGCTGATGCGCTGGACTACTTTGAACCGGAATCTCGCCTGCAGCAGCGGGAGAAGCTGAAGCACCTGATGCGCTTCTCGGATTTCCTTCTGCTTATTACAGGGGAAACCGGAAGTGGCAAGTCAGCATTGTTGCAGCAACTGGCGCCGGACCCTCACCAGAGTGCGGATGTGGTTGCGCACTTGCAGCTGGATGACAGCACTGATGTGACAGCCGTGCTCACTCAGTTGGTATCAGCACTGGATCTGCAGGTGCAGGATGATAATCGTCTGCGTCTCTCTGCACTACACGCCAAGGCGCGTCAATTGGCTGATGATGATGTGCCCCTGATTCTCCTGATCGACGATGCAGACTACCTCACCAACAACGCGCTGGAACTGCTGATCAATTTTGTGACGGCAGAACGAGGCGCTGCACCGCGCCTGCTGATGACCGGCTCACCTGCATTTGAGGAGCGTTTTCAGGACCTGGGGCTGGCCCAGTCAATGGATGGGCACCTTCACATCGAGCGTCTGGAAGCGTTTACTGCGGCGGAATCCTCGGAGTATCTTGAATCTCTGTTGCCGCATGGGGTGGAGCTGGGTGCGCGCCAGTTACGCACCCTGGTGGAAAAGGCTGAAGGCCGCCCGGGCCGTCTGCGTACATTGGCAGCCGAGCACTTGCGGAAGGATGGCGGTCGTTCGGCAAAAATGCCCATGGTTTTGCCGCCCCTGCATATCACGGCTTCGGCACTGATTCTGCTGCTGGTGTTCTCTGTTGCCATCTGGCAATACCTGCCTGAAGATGAGGAAGTACCGGTCGTTACTGAACGTGTCAGCCTGCCGCTGCCGGTGGTGTCTGCTGCAGATACGGAAGCCCCGGTTAAAACACTGGAGTTGGCTGAAGTGCAAGTCGCGACACCTGTTGAGCCGGTGTTGAACGCGGATGCCGAGCAGAACGCTACTGTAAATCAGGGGGAGCCATCGCAGGACTCTGACAACCTTGATGCTGCCGAAGATGCGACACCAGCAACGCCGGTAGAGCCCAAGCCAGAGCCCAAGCCAGAGCCCAAGCCAGAGCCCAAGCCAGAGCCCAAACCGGAGCCCAAACCGGAGCCCAAACCGGAGCCCAAACCGGAGCCCAAACCGGAGCCCAAACCGGAGCCCAAACCGGAGCCTAAACCGGAACCTAAACCGGAACCTAAACCGGAACCTAAACCGGAACCTAAACCGGAACCTAAACCGGAACCTAAACCGGAACCGCAGGCTCAGCCGTCTTCAGGTGTGGCCCAGGCGTACCAGCGTGAACCCGAGCTGCTGAACTGGCCGGATCGAGGCTATACCCTGCAGATGCTGGGAGCACGCGAAGAGAAGAGCGTGAAGGCGTTTCTGGATGCGCAGACACAGCCCGAGCGTTTCTATTACTTCAGTACGATCTTCAAGGGCAAGCCCTGGCATGTTGTGGTGTATGGGCAGTATGCAGACCGAAATTCGGCCTTGAATGCCGTTTCGGGGCTACCGGCAGCGTTGCAAAAATTGCGTCCCTGGGCACGTTCTATTGCCGGTGTTAAAGCCGATATAAAGAAGAAAAATCAATAAGTTATATAAAAAATGGCGCCAGCAGGCGCCATTTTTTTTGGCCCTGTCAAGCGCTTGATCGGTTGGATAAAATTTGTTCTTTCGGGTCGGCGCATGTAAAATTGCATCCCCTTTTTGCCCGTCAAGCGAACCCCGGGAGAAAGGAATACATATAACTATTTGATTAAAAAGATGTTTTTAGTGAGGTCGGCTTATGAACAAAGGTCTTTATCGCCTCGGAGAGTTCAAAGACAACTGTGGCTTCGGCCTGATGGCTCACATGCAGGGCCAGGCCAGTCATGACTTGTTGGAGAAGGCGATTGAAGCACTTGCTTGCATGACTCACCGCGGGGGTATCGCTGCGGACGGCAAGACGGGGGATGGCTGTGGTCTGCTGATGCAGAAACCTGACAGCTTCCTGCGTGCAGTCATGAAAGACGAGCAAGGCGTTGAACTGGGTGAAAACTATGCCGTGGGCATGGTGTTCCTGTCCCGTGAACCTGCATTGGCGGAGGCTGCTCGCCAGGAGCTGAATGCCGCTGTGGAGGCACAGGGACTTCAAGTCGCCGGTTGGCGTGAGGTTCCCACCGATGAAGGATGTCTGGGGCCGATCGCGAAGGATACACTGCCGCAAATCGAGCAGGTATTCATCAATTCAAATGGCAAAGACGATCGTGAATTTGCCGTTAGCCTCTTTACCGCCCGCCGCCTCACCGAAAACGCACTCAACCAAGATCCCGATTTTTACATTTGCAGCTTGTCCGACAAGGTTCTGTCCTACAAGGGCCTGATGATGCCGGTAGATCTGCCGGTGTTCTATCAGGACCTGAACGATCCGCGTCTGCAAACGGCTATCTGTACCTATCACCAGCGTTTCTCGACCAACACGGCACCGCGCTGGCCGCTGGCCCAGCCGTTCCGCTTTCTGGCGCACAACGGTGAAATCAACACCATCGAAGGTAACCGTAACTGGGCACGTTCTCGTCGCACCAAGTTCGTTACCGAACAGCTGCCGAACCTGGACGAGCTGCAGCCGATCGTCAACACCACCGGCTCCGACTCTTCCAGCATGGATAACATGCTGGAGTTCCTGCTGGTCGGCGGTATGGACATCTACAAGGCTGTACGCATGATCGTACCGCCGGCGTGGCAGAACGTTGAGACTATGGACTCCGATCTGCGTGCCTTCTACGACTACCACTCCATGCATATGGAACCCTGGGATGGCCCCGCGGGCATGGTAATGACCGATGGTCGTTTCGCCGTGTGCATGCTGGACCGTAACGGTCTGCGTCCGTCTCGCTGGGTGATGACCCGTGACGGCTACATCTGCACTGCTTCCGAGATCGGTGTATTCGATTACGCGCCGGAAGATATCGTGTCTCAGGGCCGTGTGGGTCCGGGTCAGATGCTGTCTATCGACACCCAGACCGGTGAAGTGCTGCACACTGCGGATGTGGATAACAAGCTCAAGTCCGGTCACCCGTACAAGCAGTGGCTGAAAGACAACGCCATCCGTCTCGAACAGCACATGAACTTCGAGATGGAGTCCCAGTCCTTCCGCGAGATGTCACCGGAAGAGACCAAGCAGTACATGAAGATGTTCCAGGTAACGTTCGAAGAGCGTGACCAGGTACTGCGCCCGCTGGGCGAGTCCGGTATGGAAGCCGTTGGCTCCATGGGTGACGACAAGCCGATGGCGGTGCTGTCCAACAAGGTGCGTTCACCATACGACTACTTCCGTCAGCAGTTCGCGCAGGTAACCAACCCGCCGATTGATCCGCTGCGTGAAGCGATTGTCATGTCGCTGGAAACCTGCATCGGCGCCGAGCAGAACGTATTCGAGGAAACGCCGGGACACGCCCGCCGTATTATCCTGACGACACCTGTACTGTCCGCCAACAAGTTCCGTTACCTCTGTGACTGCCCGCATGAGGGCTTCGAGTCACAGAAGCTGGATCTGCACTACGATCCGGAAATTGGTCTGGAGCAGGCAATCCGTAATCTGTGTGACCAGGCTGAAGAAGCGGCTCGCAGCGGCAAGGTTCTGCTGATCCTGACCGATGCCTATCTGTCTCGTGGCAAGCTGCCGATCCATGCGTCCATGGCCACAGGCGCGGTGCACCATCACCTGGTGGAAAAGGGGCTGCGTTGCGAAACCAACCTGATCGTGGAAACCGCGACCGCACGTGACCCGCACCATATGGCGGTTCTGTTCGGCTTCGGTGCCACAGCCGTGTATCCGTACCTGGCCTACCGTGTGCTCAACGATCTGTGCCGCACCGGCGAACTGGGTCTGGAGCCGATGCAGGCGCACGAAAACTACCGCAAGGGCATCAACAAGGGCCTGCTGAAGATCCTGTCCAAGATGGGTATCTCCACCATTGCTTCTTACCGTGCTGCTCAACTGTTCGAAGCGGTGGGTCTGTCCAGTGAAGTGGTTGATCTCTGCTTCCGTGGTGTCTGCAGCCGCATCGAAGGTGCGCGTTTTGCCGACTTCCAGGGTGAGCAGGCCGAGCTGGCCAAGTTGGCCTGGAGCGCGCGCAAGCCGATCCAGCAGGGTGGTCTGCTGAAGTATGTCCACGATGGCGAGTATCACGCCTACAATCCGGACGTGGTTCGCACCATCCATGAAGCCGTAACCAGCGGTGATCCACGTGCCTACGCGCGCTACGCCGAGCTGGTTAACAACCGTGGCGTTGCAACCCTGCGCGACCTGCTGGGCCTGAAGAAGGGGCTGAAGCCGGTACCGCTGGACGAAGTCGAGCCGGTTGAAAACATCTTCCCGCGTTTCGACAGTGCGGCCATGTCACTGGGGGCTCTGTCTCCGGAAGCGCATGAAGCACTGGCGGTTGCCATGAACGAGCTGGGCGGTCGCTCCAACTCCGGTGAGGGTGGTGAAGACCCGGCCCGTCACGGCACCATGAAGCGCTCCAAGATCAAACAGGTGGCGTCTGGTCGTTTCGGTGTGACACCGGAATACCTGATGAGCGCCGATGTCATGCAGATCAAGGTTGCCCAGGGCGCCAAGCCCGGTGAAGGCGGCCAGCTGCCGGGCGGCAAGGTTAACGACCTGATCGCGCGTCTGCGTTACTCCGTACCAGGTGTGACGCTGATTTCGCCGCCGCCGCACCACGATATCTACTCGATCGAGGATCTGGCGCAGCTGATCTTCGACCTCAAGCAGATCAACCCTGAAGGTCTGGTATCCGTGAAGCTGGTATCGCGCCCGGGTGTTGGCACCATCGCTTGTGGTGTGGCCAAGGCCTACGCGGATTTGATTACCATCTCCGGTTACGACGGCGGTACCGCTGCATCTCCGCTGACCTCCATCCACCATGCCGGTTCTCCCTGGGAGCTGGGCCTGGCGGACGCGCAGCAGGCACTGCGTGCCAACCAGCTGCGTGGCAAGATCCGCCTGCAGACAGACGGTGGTCTGAAAACCGGTCTGGATGTGGTCAAGGCGGCCATGCTGGGTGCCGAGAGCTTCGGTTTCGGCACCATGCCGATGGTCGCACTGGGCTGTAAATACCTGCGTATTTGCCACCTGAACAACTGTGCTACCGGTGTTGCAACCCAGCGTGAAGATCTGCGTAACGACCACTTCCGCGGTACCGTGGAAATGGTGAAGAACTTCTTCCGCTTCATCGCTGAAGAAACCCGCCAGCTGATGGCTCAGCTGGGCGTGCGCAGCTTCGACGAGCTGATTGGCCGTGTTGATCTGCTGGAAATCCTGGAAGGCACCACTGCCAAGCATGCCAACCTGGATCTGGAACCGATCATCGGCAACGCCGGTGTACCGGAAGAGTATCCGCACACCTGCCAGCAGCCGCGCAACGAGCCTTACGATGCCGGTACGCTGAACACTGAAATGCTGGAACTGGCACGCGATGCGATTGCCGGCAAGCAGGGCGGTGAGTGGACGCTGAAGATCACCAACTGCGACCGCTCTGTCGGTGCACGCACGTCCGGTGAGATTGCGCGTCTGCACAGCAACCAGGGCATGAATGATGCGCCGATCACTTTCCGCTTCCAGGGTCACGCTGGTCAGTCCTTCGGTGTTTGGAACGCCGGTGGTCAGAACCTGCTGCTGGAAGGCGACGCCAACGACTACGTGGGCAAAGGCATGGCGGGCGGCAAGATCGTCGTGCGTCCGTTCGATGCCGTGACGTTCAAGTCCAACGAAACCGCCATCATCGGTAACACCTGTCTGTACGGTGCGACCAACGGCAAGCTGTTCGCAGCGGGCCGTGCCGGTGAGCGTTTCGGTGTGCGTAACTCTGGCTGTCACGCCGTGATTGAAGGTGCCGGCGACCACTGCTGTGAATACATGACCGGTGGTCTGGTCACAGTACTGGGTGAAACCGGTTACAACTTCGGTGCCGGTATGACGGGCGGCTTCGCCTATGTGCTGGATATGGACAACAGCTTCGTGGACAAATACAACCACGAACTGGTGGATATCCACCGCATCGGTACCGAGCAGATGGAAGCGTACAAGCACCACCTGCGCCTGGTGATCGAGGAGTTCACGGCAGAAACCGGAAGTGCCTGGGGTCAGGAGATCCTCGACAACTTCTATGACTTCTGCGGCAAGTTCTGGCTGGTTAAGCCCAAGGCAGCAAGCCTGAATGAACTTCTGAACACTGTGCGTGTACGTCCCGAGTAAGCACAGAGAACGACTAACAGCTGCACCTGCCTGCGGGCGGGTGCCGGACGAGGTGGTAAAATGACTAACCGTCTGAATAACGATTTTCAGTTTATCGATGTTGGCCGTCAGGGACCGGATAAAATCCCGGCGGACGTGCGCAAACAGCAGTTTGCCGAGATCTACGAGCCGTTCAAGGAAAAGGACGTAGCCAACCAGTCACACCGTTGCCTGGAGTGCGGCAACCCTTACTGCGAATGGAAGTGCCCGGTACACAACTTCATCCCCAACTGGCTGAAGCTTGTCACCGAAGGCAACATCATGGAAGCGGTGGAGCTGAGCCATCAGACCAACACCCTGCCGGAAGTCTGCGGCCGCGTGTGCCCGCAGGACCGTCTGTGTGAAGGTGCCTGTACGCTGAATGATGGCTTTGGTGCTGTCACCATCGGTTCTGTCGAGAAATACATCACGGACACCGCTTTCGCCATGGGCTGGAAGCCGGATATGTCCAAGGTGCAGTGGACCGACAAAAAGGTCGCCATTATCGGTTCTGGCCCGGCAGGTCTGGGGTGTGCCGATATTCTGGTGCGCAACGGCGTCAAGCCAGTGGTCTTTGACCGCAACCCGGAAATCGGTGGTCTGCTGACCTTCGGTATCCCGGAATTCAAGCTCGAAAAGAGCGTGATGAGCCGTCGCCGTGAAGTGTTCACCGAGATGGGTATCGAATTCCGTCTCAACACTGACGTGGGCACCGATGTGACCATGCAGCAGTTGATGGACGAGTACGACGCCGTCTTTATGGGCATGGGTACATACACTTACATGAAAGGTGGCTTCCCGGGTGAAGACCTGGATGGCGTTTACGATGCACTGCCGTTCCTGATCTCCAACGTGAACCACTGCCTGGGCTTTGAAAAAGACGCCTCCGAGTACATCAGCGTCAAAGGCCAGAAGGTTGTAGTACTGGGTGGTGGTGACACCGCCATGGACTGTAACCGTACTTCTATCCGTCAGGGTGCCGAGTCAGTGACCTGTGCCTACCGTCGTGACGAAGAGAACATGCCGGGCTCCAAGCGCGAAGTAGAAAATGCTCGCGAAGAGGGTGTCCAGTTCCTGTTCAACCGTCAGCCGGTTGAAGTGGTCGGCGAAAACGGCAAGGTAACGGGTGTTAAGGTTGTGGCAACCCGCATGGGTGAGCCGGACGAAAACGGCCGCCGCCGCGCTGAAGTGGTACCGGGATCTGAAGAAGTACTAGCCGCTGACGCGGTACTGGTGGCCTTCGGTTTCCGTCCGAGCCCGGCGCCCTGGTTCGCTGACTTCGGTATCGACCTGCACGAAGATGGTCGTATCAAGACCCAGGCTCAGCCGCAGGATGCGAATCGTTTTGCCTTCCAGACCAGCAACGACAAAGTCTTTGCCGGTGGTGACATGGTGCGCGGTTCAGACCTGGTAGTAACGGCTATCGATGAAGGCCGCAAGGCCGCTGAAGGCATCCTGGACTTCCTGGACGTCTGATATCTGCAAGCCAAAGGGCTAATAAAAAACCGGATGCTGTGATGGCATCCGGTTTTTTTGTGTCTGAAAGTGATGCTAAAAGCGTTTTCGAGGCCAACGCAGATAATGTTTAAAAGCTGTCGATGGATTTGCTCAGGTACAGCTCAAACCTGAGCGTCACTGCCCAGCGCGGGTCAAAATCGGAATCGCGCGGGAAATGAAGCTCAGGTATCAGGTCCATGAACAGAATGCCCCTGTGGATATCGCGTCGGTACCAACTCTGCAGGTAGTAATTGTTGAAGTGCGGGTCTGACAGGCTTTCTCCCACCATGATCAAACCATTGCGCAGGCTGCTGCGGTCATCCAGTTTGCGTGAGATATCAAAACGCTGGGAGAACTCCAGTGTGTCTTCCTCCTCCTGCCACTGGAACTTGGTGTAGGAACGCAGTGTGCGCCGCTCATCCAGCGGGCGTGTCAGTGACCAGCTGCTGCGTGCCGAGTAACCGTCACTATTGAACCAGGATGCGCGGTTGTTGCTGTTCAGTTGCCAGGGGCTGTCGGCAAACTGCCATTGGCGCTCACCGCTGACACGGACGTAAGGATCAATGGGCAAGCGCAGTTTGATACCAGCACCGTAGCGATAACTCCAGCGCTCACGCTTATCCGCCGGATCCAGTTTGGCAAGCCCCAGAATAGAGTTGTCATTTTCCACACGCTGACTGAGTCGGGCATCCGTACCTTGCTCATCCAATGTGCCCAGGGACTCCTCGGGGTCACTTTCAATCAGGATGCGCAGGCGATCCTTGCTGGTGGGCAGGTCCAGACGAAAACGCAGGTTCAGATCGGTGTCGAAACCTTCCGATTCCTGCCACAAGGACTCCTGGCTGATACGCAGGTAGGACTCGTTGTCGATATCCAGACTCTCCGGGGTACCAAAGAGGCTGTCCAGCCGTCGCGCTGAAGAATCCACCCAGCCACTCATTACTGTCTCTGCACGGTCCAGAGGTTCCGCCGCCCAGGTAGGAAGATCGGAAGGCTCTTCGGCCAATAATGGGGTTGGCAACAGGCAGGCCAGGACTGCAATTCGGCGTGCGGTTATTGTCATGGTGTGTTCCTTAACGCAGAGAGAGAGGCTGGTTCCGTCTCTTCAAGTCAGTATAAGGCAATCGTAGCGGATGAACAGAGGTGGTCAGGTCTGTTAGGTCAACTCCAAAAATGGCAGATATGTTATTCAGGTCGCCCAAGCATTGGTTAGGTTATTAACATCATAGCTGGAACTACGGGCTAACTAGTTGGCTGAAGCTGTTGAGACATTTGGGGGGCGTTTCGGGTTTTTTGTCCTGTAGCAGCTGGTCTATAGTTGGGTAAAACAGGGAAGAGCCATTCCTGATATTTATGGCTGTTTAAAAAGGAACGTATCAATGAAAGTGTCTGAAAATCATAAGCTGAATACAGGCTCGCAGGCTGATTCATCGGTGCAAATCAAGAACCATCGTCCTTTGGTGATGACAGTTGATGACATACTTACCCCTGAAGAATCGGCGGGCCTGATTGACCTGGCCAGAGAGAAGCTTGATCGGGCCAAGGTATCCTTTGATGACGCTTACGGTGTGACTGATGGCCGCTCCGGCCAGAACTGCTGGCTCCGTTATACCGATTACCCACTTGCCAAACGGATTGGAGACCGTATTGCCAAACTGGCAGGCATACCTCTGGAAAACGCGGAGTCTTTACAAGTCCTGCATTACGGTACTGAACAGGAATATCGTGCGCATTATGACGCCTATAACCTATCCACAGCACGCGGCCAGAGGTGTTGTCGTTATGGTGGCCAGAGGCTGGTTACTGCATTGGTGTATTTGAATACGGTTGAAGAGGGTGGAGGCACCGCTTTTCCCCGCCTTGGTCTTGAAGTAAATCCCGCACTCGGTCGTATGGTGCTGTTTCAAAATACCGACGAGGATGTCACCAAGCCGCACCGAGATAGCTTGCATGCAGGCCTGCCGGTGGTACAGGGAGAAAAGTGGGCATTCAATATCTGGTTCCATGCCAGGCCAATGAAAGAAAAGCAGGTTTTTGGAGAGCCTGAGGAGAAAAATAGCATCCAAACAGCAAAATCACACACCTGAACAGAGTTGCATGAAAACATCCGGGCGCTTATGTCTTTGTTCAAAGAATTGTTCTTAACCAAGTGAACGGTACAAAAATGTTGAACCTGTACCACGGTACACTGGTTTAGTCTCGTGTGTGGGTCTAGCTTAATCGTATCTGAATAAAAAAGACCCAGGGGGGCAACAGGATGAGTACCGTTATTGGTAGTGTGAGTGCGATATCAGGTCGAGTCATCGCCATCGATGCATCAGGGAGCGAGCGTGTGCTGATGTTAGGTGATGCCATCATGGAACAGGATGTGATTCGCCCTAGTACCGATGCTCAAATAGAGATCTCATTGGATAATTCTGCGGAAGCTATCGTTCTGAATGGTGGGCAGAGCTGGTTGGCTACAGCCGATACCTTCACCTCTGGCGATGAGTTCCCTGTTGATAACGCAGTGGCCGATGTCGAAGCTATTCAGGCCGCCCTGTTGGCAGGTCAAGACCCTACCGAGATTCTTGAGCCGACTGCAGCAGGCGCTCCGGCTGCCGGTGGTGCTGGCGGTACGGATGGGAACGAAGGTGCTGATTTCGTTCAGCTCGAAGCCACCCGTAACGAAACAACACCGGAAGCGGGTTATGAAACCCAAGGCCTTGCATCTGAACAACCGCCTCTCCTTGCTGAGCAGCCGACTTTAATTGTTGAAGACACTGTACCGGATTTGGCTCCACTACCGGAGCCGGAGCCCCAACCAGAACCCCAGCCTGAGCCCGAACCCGAACCTCAACCTGAGCCAGAACCTCAACCTGAGCCCGAGCCAGAACCTCAGCCTGAACCCGAACCCGAACCCGAACCCGAACCCGAACCTCAGCCTGAGCCCCAGCCTGAGCCCCAGCCAGAGCCGGAACCTGAGCCCGAACCTGAGCCCGAACCTCAGCCCGAACCTCAGCCGGAGCCAGAGCCAGAGCCCGAGCCCGAACCGGAGCCGGAACCCGAGCCAGGCGTTTTCGCGATTGATAATGTCTCTGTGAGTGAAGGGGCTATTGCTACTATCACGATTACCCGTTCTGGTGGTACGCAGCAATCAGAAACCGTCGACGTATCCACAGTAGTGCCAGTGCTTGGCACGGATACAGCGGAAGCGGATGACTTCACGGCGAATAACACAACACTGACGTTTGCTGCCGGTGAAACCAGCAAGACATTCCAGGTTCAGACGACCCAGGACACTGTGTTTGAAGGTCCGGAAACCCTGCGTGTTGAATTGAGCAATGCCACTGGCGGCGCGACGATCAGTGACGATACGGGTGTCGTTACGATTCTGGATGACGGCACAGGTCCGGATCCGGATGGTCCTGAGGGTCCGGAAACACCGGATGACGATACGCCGGTTGTGAGCATCAGCGGCCCTGCGATTGTGAATGAAGATGCGGGTACAGCAGTCTACACGATTACGTTGTCGAACCAGTCGGAGTTTCCGGTATCGGTTGATTATGCAACGACTGATGGTGATGCAGTTGCAGGTGAAGACTACAGCAGCACCAGCGGTACAGTGACATTCGCGGCGGGTGAAACCAGTAAAACCGTAGAAGTGCCAATCACCGATGACCAGCTTGATGAGGCGGATGAAGACTACAGCATCACGCTGAGCAACGTTGTAGGTGATGCGACGCTGGGCACTGATGACAGTGTTACCACGGACATCATTGATAACGAAGGTGCCACAAGCTTCTCCATTAATGATGTATCAGTCAGTGAAGGTGCGATCGCCACGATTACTATCACCCGTTCCGGCGATGCGCAGGCTGAGCAAACCGTCGACGTATCCACAGTAGTGCCAGTGCTTGGCACGGATACAGCGGAAGCGGATGACTTCACGGCGAATAACACAACACTGACGTTTGCTGCCGGTGAAACCAGCAAGACATTCCAGGTTCAGACGACCCAGGACACTGTGTTTGAAGGTCCGGAAACCCTGCGTGTTGAATTGAGCAATGCCACTGGCGGCGCGACGATCAGTGACGATACGGGTGTCGTTACGATTCTGGATGACGGCACAGGTCCGGATCCGGATGGTCCTGAGGGTCCGGAAACACCGGATGACGATACGCCGGTTGTGAGCATCAGCGGCCC
Organism: Marinobacterium sp. NO-S09; assembly: GCF_059179545.1. Lineage (NCBI taxonomy): Bacteria > Pseudomonadati > Pseudomonadota > Gammaproteobacteria > Oceanospirillales > Oceanospirillaceae > Marinobacterium > Marinobacterium sp. NO-S09. Next base: position 838,344 of record NZ_CP168954.1, read on the forward strand.
TGCGATTGTGAATGAAGATGCGGGTACAGCAGTCTACACGATTACGTTGTCGAACCAGTCGGAGTTTCCGGTATCGGTTGATTATGCAACGACTGATGGTGATGCAGTTGCAGGTGAAGACTACAGCAGCACCAGCGGTACAGTGACATTCGCGGCGGGTGAAACCAGTAAAACCGTAGAAGTGCCAATCACCGATGACCAGCTTGATGAGGCGGATGAAGACTACAGCATCACGCTGAGCAACGTTGTAGGTGATGCGACGCTGGGCACTGATGACAGTGTTACCACGGACATCATTGATAACGAAGGTGCCACAAGCTTCTCCATTAATGATGTATCAGTCAGTGAAGGTGCGATCGCCACGATTACTATCACCCGTTCCGGCGATGCGCAGGCTGAGCAAACCGTCGACGTATCCACAGTAGTGCCAGTGCTTGGCACGGATACAGCGGAAGCGGATGACTTCACGGCGAATAACACAACACTGACGTTTGCTGCCGGTGAAACCAGCAAGACATTCCAGGTTCAGACGACCCAAGACACTGTGTTTGAAGGTCCGGAAACCCTGCGTGTTGAATTGAGCAATGCCACTGGCGGCGCGACGATCAGTGACGATACGGGTGTCGTTACGATTCTGGATGACGGCACAGGTCCGGATCCGGATGGTCCTGAGGGTCCGGAAACACCGGATGACGATACGCCGGTTGTGAGCATCAGCGGCCCTGCGACTGTGAATGAAGATGCGGGTACAGCAGTCTACACGATTACGTTGTCGAACCAGTCGGAGTTTCCGGTATCGGTTGATTATGCAACGACTGATGGTGATGCAGTTGCAGGTGAAGACTACAGCAGCACCAGCGGTACAGTGACATTCGCGGCGGGTGAAACCAGTAAAACCGTAGAAGTGCCAATCACCGATGACCAGCTTGATGAGGCGGATGAAGACTACAGCATCACGCTGAGCAACGTTGTAGGTGATGCGACGCTGGGCACTGATGACAGTGTTACCACGGACATCATTGATAACGAAGGTGCCACAAGCTTCTCCATTAATGATGTATCAGTCAGTGAAGGTGCGATCGCCACGATTACTATCACCCGTTCCGGCGATGCGCAGGCTGAGCAAACCGTCGACGTATCCACAGTAGTGCCAGTGCTTGGCACGGATACAGCGGAAGCGGATGACTTCACGGCGAATAACACAACACTGACGTTTGCTGCCGGTGAAACCAGCAAGACATTCCAGGTTCAGACGACCCAAGACACTGTGTTTGAAGGTCCGGAAACCCTGCGTGTTGAATTGAGCAATGCCACTGGCGGCGCGACGATCAGTGACGATACGGGTGTCGTTACGATTCTGGATGACGGCACAGGTCCGGATCCGGATGGTCCTGAGGGTCCGGAAACACCGGATGACGATACGCCGGTTGTGAGCATCAGCGGCCCTGCGACTGTGAATGAAGATGCGGGTACAGCAGTCTACACGATTACGTTGTCGAACCAGTCGGAGTTTCCGGTATCGGTTGATTATGCAACGACTGATGGTGATGCAGTTGCAGGTGAAGACTACAGCAGCACCAGCGGTACAGTGACATTCGCGGCGGGTGAAACCAGTAAAACCGTAGAAGTGCCAATCACCGATGACCAGCTTGATGAGGCGGATGAAGACTACAGCATCACGCTGAGCAACGTTGTAGGTGATGCGACGTTGGGTAGCGATGACAGCGTCATCACTGACATTATCGATAACGATGAGTCGAATACACCTCCAACCGTTGTGGTCGATAATGACAGTGACCCAACCAACCAGCCAACAAATGACCAAGTATTTGAGGCTGGTCTTGCTCACGGTTCAGATCCAGCTGGCCTGAATTCACCGGTCATCGCTGAAGGGGAGATACGTCTATCCGATGCAGATGGCCTGAGTGATATTACAGGTGTTCGAATTGGTGGGCCTACTGGTACTGTCGTTTCGGCAGCTGATTTGGCGTCACTCTCATCTCCAGGTGCAGGCCCGGTGCTGGTAGCAGGGGCAGGTATGCTCTTCGGTGACTTGGCTCTGACCGGCTATAACGCCAGTACAGGTGTAATCACTTATGAATATACGTTAAACACTGAAGTAGATAATGACTCTGAAGTTGGAGCAACCCCATCAGGGTTTGATGAAACATTCCTTGTTGAAGTAACAGATGAATTGCTTACAGGATCTCCTGCATGGTCTACACCTGTGTCCGGAACCATTCACGTTGTCGATGACGTGCCGACTATTGATCCTGTTTCATTCGGAACAGTAGCCGATGGTACCAATATTGATGGCATCTCTTTGAATGACGTTATTGGTGCTGATGATGCTGGTGATATAGCTTTTGCTACCTCCATAGACGGTACCAGTGTTCTTAGCAGTGGTAAGCAGGTGTATTTTAACGGCGAGACGCTGGAATGGAGCCTTAGTGCAAGCGGAAACGTCCTGAATGCAGTTACTGATAGTAACGTTACTGCAATCAGCTTTGAGCTTCATGACGCAGCTGGAAACTATGACGTGAATGTTGCTGATGGCACCTTCTATCTTGAAGGGGATGAGCAGGTTTTCAACTTTACGGGCTTCACCGGCAGTAATAATGATGCTTATGCCATACTTTCGGCTGGCACGGATGTATTAATTACATCTGGTGGCTCACAGACCAACACCAGTAATGCAGGTGGTGTCGGTTATGTTGGCGCAAGCTCTGGTGGTGGTAATTGGATTGACCAGAGCGCATCCGAGAGTGTGACCTTTACGTTCTACGATGTTATCAACTCAGCCTCTGGTGCGTTGAACGGGGTGGAAGTAACTAACGCATTAGCGGGTTCTCAAATTGTAGGTGTTACAGGCTTTAGTGTTGGTATTGATACCAGCGCCAATGATGCAGCCAATATAGTTATGACTTTCACGGCTATTGATGGTACCCAAGGAAGTATCGCACCTGTTCCTGTTACAGGGGGATCTCCATCTAACCCGTATACAATCTCTGTGAACAGTTCAGACATAACCTGGGATGGTGGAAAGCAAGGCCTTGCGATTGCAAAAATAACCTTCCACTCGGTTGATGAAACAGACTTCCGAGTCGGCGGGCAGTTGGCAATAACTGAAGTAACGCCATCTGATGTGCCTTTGGAAGTCCCGGTCAATATAGTTGATGGCGATACTGATGATGATTCTGGAACTATAGAGGGTACCATTACCAATGGAACAAGCGCGGCACCTATTGCGCTGGATTTGGATAATGACGGTACGGAGTACCTTTCTGAAGCGGCAGGTGTTGTCTTTACTGACCAAGGTTCCGGCGAATCGGTCAACACCGCTTGGGTTTCCGCTGATGACGGTCTGCTGGTAATCGACGCCAATAACTCGGGTACTATTGATGAAGCACGTGAGTACGTGTTCACCGAGTGGTCTGAAACAGCTGACACCGACATGGAAGCGGTGAAAGAGGTGTTTGATACCAATGCCAATGGCAAGCTGGATGCGGGTGACGAAGCTTGGAACCAGTTCGCCGTTTGGCAGGATGCTGACAGTGATGGCGTTACTGATGAAGGAGAGATGGTGTCCCTCATTGATATGGGTATCGAAAGCATTGATCTGAACTACAGTGACTCCAGCCAGGCACGCAGTGATGCTGATGGGGATGTGCAGGTGCACGGCCAGTCTGATGTTACCTGGAATGACGGCTCCACTTCAGTCGCCGAAGATGTCAGCTTCTCGGTGTCTTTGGGTGAGGTGCTGGAAGACCCTGATGCCTATGTGCTGCCGCAGGAAGAAGCTGAGCAGTCGTCTGGTAAGTCGGCAGGGGACGTGACTCCTGCTGGTGGGGACAGTCTGGCCGATGTGACAGCAAACCTGTTGAATCAACCACAGGGAGATGTGGATCAGTCCTGAACCTAATCTCAATGAAGTTATACTGACTGAGTAAATTGTGAGCCGGCCATTGTGCCGGCTCTTTTTTAACCGTTGACTGGGTCCAAGCCTCGCAGATTTTAAGGTCATATTCAGGTAGCTGGCCACGGCTGCGCTGGACTACCCAGTACCCAGCCGTTATGCTTTCTTGGTCAAAAAAGGTAGATCAATCTGCGGAGAAACAGACATTGAGTACGCCGGAAAAAAACAAGCCGAATACTGGCCGAGCAGAAATCCTGTCACTTGAGCGACATGGAGCGCTGCGCTTCCACAAGGCTGCTAATTTTGCATTTGCCACTGACTGGCTGTTTGTGCCTGTACACTATAAAGAGGCCAGCAATTTGGCAACACAGTTTCCGGTGCTGTTTTACCCCCTGCCCGATGGCAGTGTGATGCCTTGTATGCTGATGAAGTCTGAAGGAATGTCCGCACTGAATGAGCAGTTGGCATGGCGGGGGCGCTATATACCGGATGTTATTCGTCTTTATCCCTTTGGTTTTAGTGACAATAAAGGGCGAAACTCCCTAATGGTTTACCCAGAAGCTCCTCACTTTGAAGGCAAAGGGGAAAAAATCATAACCTCCAAAGGTAAGCCGACACAAAAACTTAACCGTATTATCAAGCAATTAGGGCCCGTGCAGAAAGCGTTTGATGACACTCGACAGGTGATGAAAGAGCTTGTTGAACTGAACATTTTACAACCTGCTGTTTACAGCGTCGCTTTACCGAATGGTCAGCGTACACGTATGAAGCTTTTATGTTGCCCAGACAAATCTGTCATCAAGAATCAGTCACTCTCTGCAAGGTTGAGGACTTTACTTTATGTGCATCAACAGTCGTGTCGGCGAATTTTTGCACAGGCAGATGTGGTAAGCGGCTCTAAGTTAAGCAACACAAACACTGAGGCGCAAAGTGTGTCAGCGCAAGACGATGTATCTTCGATCGATTTGAATGCACTGATAAAGTCGGTGTGCACTCGCTTCGACGTGAGCCTTGATGACCTCCGCAGCCGCAAGCGAAGTGAGCCGATCAAAAATGCCCGTGCAGCTTTGGCAGCAGAAGCCAATGCTGGAGATTGTATGCCTGAACTAGCCATCCAATTAGAACGATCAGTGGATACTGTGAAAAAATGGCTGTAACCAGTGTGAGTAAATAAATGCAGCTAAAAAAATTGACGACACGGTATGTTGTCGATGAGGACCGCTTTCTTATCAGCGGAGAGTCCGAGCAGGGAGTGATTAATCTGTGGCTAACTCAACGGATACTCAAGCAGTTACTGCCCCATGTGATTCAGTGGATGGAAAGAAAGGGATCTACTCGCTCATCGGGTGCCAAGGCTGAACCTGCGCAAAAGGTGAAGAGCAGGAATGAAGAGGGCAGTAGTACCGCACCGGTGACCTCGTTAGGGCAGACAAGTTCTCAGTTAGCTGCACAGCACCGTCAGCCCGTTGCTGAAGTACGTGCAGACATGGCGGTGCAAGAGTCTCTTGTACGAACGCTCCAGTTTCAGCCCAGAGACAATTTGCTGTGCCTGAAATTTGAGCTCGCCGATGAGGATGCAGTCTTGTTGCTGGAAGAAGAGCATGCACGTATCTGGCTTGGTGTAGTGTATCGACACTGGCACCAAGCGGAGTGGCCTGATATATGGCCCGAATGGATCAAGCAAGCAGAGCGATTGCGACACACTTCTCCCGTCTCTTTGATGCATTAAGAGTGTCAGGATTATGACGGAAAAAGAACAACGTATAGTGCTGGGTTATTTACAGCAGTGCGCATTATTCAGCGAATTAAGCGAAGAGAGACTTGCCTGGTTACTTCGCCAGATTAAGCTATGCCAATATCAACGTGAAGAGCCTGTGCTGAGAATGGGTGACCCCTCTGACGCATTAGGTTTACTGTTTCGAGGGCAGCTTAAGGCTGTCGCGTATTCAAGCTCGGGCAGAGAGATTGGTTTTTCCTTAATTCGAGCCGTTCAGCATTTTGGAGAGTTATCACTTATTGATGGCCAGCCTCGCTCTGCATCTGTTTTGGCTGTTGAACCCTCTTTAGTGGCGTTTGTCCCACGAAAACCCGCATTGGAATTGATAACAAATGAGCCTAGCGTCTCGGCTCGTATGATGGTTTCTTTGACTCAGCTTGTTCGTCGCTGTAATCAGCAAATCGTATTGCTCGGATATCAGCATGCACATAGTCGTGTCTGTGCCCTACTGCTTAAAGCTCAAAAAGAAAAGACCCCTGAGGGATTAAAGGTTCTGGGCTTCCCTTCTCAGCGTGAAGTAGCCAGCTTAACCAATACAAGCCGTGAGACTGTATCTCGTGTGTTGAGTCAGTTACAGGAATCAGGGATTATCTTCAAAAAAGGAAAGAAAATAGTAGTCCTTGATCTTTTAAGGCTCGAAAAAATAGTTTTGGAAGGTAGAGCTTAAAGGCTTTAAAAAACAAAATCTGCCTACCATATAGCTTGAATATAGATTTGATTCTGGTGTCGTTTCGTTTTAAATAATTTAATCATCGAAAAACCGGGGATAAAATGGCTGATATTACTGCAAACTACTGGGGTTTGAAGCATTGGGATAATGGCTTTAATGATCTACTAGATGATTTGGATGTGGTATATGAGGATTTCTGGGAAAGGTTTCTGGGTTTCGATGATGCAGAAATAACGAATTCGTCCAACACGGAGATTGCAGGTCGCTTGAATGGCGGCGGCGATGTGTATCTTTACGGCCAGAATTTTGATTCATACTTGGCAGAAGATATTGTAATTAATCAAATTCTAACCGATGGTTCACAAACTGATATTGGAGTGACGGGTGATTTGTATCTGGGCGGCTATGCCGGGGTCGTAGGGGCGATCTACTCGATAGAGGCTGAGTCACCAGCGGGTTATTATTCGGCAACAGGTCAATTTACGATTGATTACTATGGCTCATTGTATGCTGCTAATGCAATAGAAGAGTCCTGGGTTGGAAATGAACACTATCTCGTCAGTCAAATCGATGGAAATGGTAATTATATTTATCATGGTGCCGCTATCGGGCAGGCAACAGTCGAGCTGCAGGGCCAATGGGGGTATGAAACTGTCGAGGCTTGGAGCCAGCTCTTGAGTGGGAGTGATACTCTGTTTGGAACTGAGGCTGGGGATTATCTTGAAGGCTATGCTGGGGATGACGTCCTGCTTGGTGGAGAGGGTGCCGATACGGCTCTGTTCACTGGCGTACGCTCCGAGTACGAAGTTTCTGTTATGGAAAATGGAGGCTTCGAGGTTGCTGATCAGCATATGGACCGTGACGGCACCGACAGCCTTGAAAGCATAGAACGTCTTGCTTTCAGCGATGGTGTCATTGCCTGGGATACCGGTTCAGATGGAATTGCAGGGCAGGCCTATCGAATCTACAAAGCCGCTTTTGATCGCATTCCTGACTCTTCCGGACTTGGCTATTGGGTTCGACAAATGGATGAGGGAATGGACCTGATTGAGGTTTCGGCACGCTTTATAGATTCTGCCGAGTTTCGAGAGCTGTACGGCGCTGCACCCAGTAATGCCGAGTTTTTGAACCGACTTTATACCAATGTGCTGGATCGTGAACCAGACCAGTCTGGTTTTGATTGGTGGATTGATCAGCTGGATAATAATCCTGACAAAACCTGGGATCGAGTGCTGGCTGACTTTTCTGAGTCACCGGAAAACCAAACGAATATGATTGAAATGACAGGTGAAAGTATCACTTTCGACCTGTATTACTAAGTTAACTAAAAATTAGTAAGAATGGTAATTCTTATAACAAGGTGATAAATCGTAAAATGCAAGCTAGAACGTTGAACTATTACTTGCCAGCTATTGATGGGCTAAGAAGCGTAGCTGTTTTAGCTGTCATGATTTATCACCTGAACCCAACCTGGTTGCCTGGTGGTTTTGCAGGGGTCGATGTTTTTTTTGTGATATCGGGCTATGTTGTCGCGCGATCTCTCAAAAGTCACACTGGTGAAACCTTAGGGGCATTTTTGGCCGGGTTCTATTCTCGCCGTATACGCAGGATTATGCCTGCGCTTTTATTATGCCTGTTAGTTACGTCATTACTGACAGTCCTATTTATTCCGGCGTCTTGGCTTAGCTCAACTACAAGTCGAGTTGGTTTGTATTCTTTTTTTGGTCTAAGCAATATAGCCTTGGTCCTTTTTCAAGACAATTACTTTTCTCCTCGCGCGGAATTTAACCCATTCGTCCATACATGGTCATTGGGTGTTGAAGAACAGTTTTATTTAATTTTTCCATTCTTGGCATACCTTTATTTTAGATTTTCAAAATCTTATTTTACCGCAGCTAGAGCTGTATCTATTTCACTCATCCCACTGTTAGCAGTACTTTCGTTGTTTGCCGCATACTATATGGGTACCAACAAACCAGACTGGGCATACTATCTTCTGCCCTCACGTTTTTGGGAGCTGGCGGCTGGGGTATTGTTGTTCTCTTTGCATGATAAATTCAACCGGTTAGCTCTTTCAGCTCGAGCCACAAATGCTTTCATTTTATTGGGCTTGACGCTAATTACATTGGGATATGTCTGGTCGGATGTGAAAGCCTTCCCATATCCATGGGCCTTGCTCCCTGTATTGGGTACTGTTTTCACGATTCATGGTATTGCGAACAGTGAAAATAGGGCATTTTCTGTATCTATACTGTCGACTTCCACATTTGTTTACATAGGAAAGCTGTCTTATTCACTGTACCTCTGGCACTGGCCAATATTTACATTATTCCGATGGACGCTAGGGCTGGAAAGCTCAATTAATCAAGTGAGTGCCGTTTTGATAACGTTTATAATGGCTGCGGCGTCATATCATTTTATTGAATGTCCTGTGCGCAAGGCTAAAATATTGGCATTGCCGGCATATAGAGGGCTATTGGCTGGCGGGGTTGCGACGCTGCTTATATGGGGTGGCGCTTTGCAGATCTTTCAGGAGAGGGAACAGCTTACCCTTAGCCGGACCGCTGATACCTGGGTTTGGTATCCCTATGCTTATCCCGATCATGAGCCGGTTAAGCCTAATAACCTGACTGATACTCAACTTTTTGTTATCGGGAACTCTCATACAGGTGCCTACAGCACCATGCTGTCTCTGCTTGAGCAAAGGCAAGGCGTAAGAGTGCATAAGCTAGAAACCGGGCACTGTGCTGTCGGTAACATCCTCTACCCTGTGGATAATCTTGCAGGCTGTGAAGGGCGCATAGACCATTATGTCAGCGTGCTTGAAGAGCAAGCTGAACCAGGTGACATCGTCTTTTTCGCTTCACTCAGAACCTATAGGCTCAGTGATCAGTGGACGGTATATGACCCTGAGCATGTCCTGGCCCGCAGCAGTAGCCAAGAGGCACTGGACACACTCGGTGCGGCCTATACTGAAAGCAGTAACCTCATCAGGCGACTGGAAAAGATGGGACTAAAGGTGCTCATCGATGCGCCCAAGCCTGTGCTGAAGGGCCCACCCTACCGGTGTTCTGACTGGTTCAATAGAATGAACCCTGTTTGCGGCGAAGAACTTGCTGTCGGGCGGGCGTATATGGAAACCTTGAGATCACCTGTTATGTCGTCTTTACAGCGGTTAGATGACGATCATGAAAATGTGTTCCTATGGGACCCACTTCCGGCGTTGTGTGGTGATAATAGCTGCTCTGCTTATACTGAAAACGGCCAACCTCTGTTCTTTGATGGTGACCACCTGAGTGGTACCGGGAACCGACGCCTATATCCCGGCTTTGAAGAGGCTATGCTAAGGGTTACTGGTACGACTTTGCAAAAGCATGAAGGAGCAATGGCTGGCGGGTGATTATTGATATTCTGGGGTGTAGCGGCGGCATCGGGAGTGGACTAAAAACAACCAGCTTCCTCGTCGACCGCTGCCTGCTAGTGGATGCCGGCAGTGGGGTTGAACAGCTCACGCCACAACAAATGCTGTGCATCAGGCATGTGTTGATAACGCATGCTCACCTGGACCATATTTTCGGATTGCCACTCATGCTGGCAACCATCTACGATCAGCACCAAGCACCGGTGCATGTGTATGCCAGACAAGAAGTTCTTAAGGCACTAAAAGACCATATCTTTAATGGTGTTGTATGGCCTGACTTTACAGTTTTGCCAGGTCAGCAGCCTATTGTTCAGCTGCATAGAATCGAGGAAGGCGATGAGTTAGTTATCGGCGGGTATAGTGTTGAAGCGCTGCCTGCCGAGCACCCCTCTCCGGCTTTGGGGTACTACCTTAGTGATGGTCAGCACTCTTTTGCATTCAGTGGCGACAGCACCTTTCATAAGCCCTTCTGGCAAGTGGTAGAACGTTTGCAACCAGAACACTTGATTGTGGATATTTCATTCACGGATGGATCTGATGCGCTTGCCAAGAGCAGCGGTCATATGACGCCGGGGGATTTGCCGAAGGGGTTAGCTCTGCTGAGTTATCGTCCTCAGGTGTATTTAACGCATCTGAAGCCTGGTCATGAGCAGTTGATTGCATCCCAGGCGGCAGCGTTGCAAAGTGGCCAAGTGTGGCAGCTGTATACCGGCCAGAGACTGGAGTTCAGCTAGAACCACACTCGTCCTTAGCTTTAGCCTTAGTCTTTAGGCAGCTCAGCCATCAGAGCATTGGCGTAAGCCGTGCGTGCGGTCTGGGTAATGGCCAGGCGCTGCTGCAGGCTGCGAATTTCATCGTCGGTAATTCGCAGGTTGTTGACCAGAGCGCGAGCATTTTCGCTCAGGCTTTCAACGGCATATTCCTTGTTATTGATTGTAACGGTCTGTGCGTCCGCCATGGGTGAGGCTCCTTAAAAAAATGGGTTCAGTTAAAACGAAAATTTAATGGTGTCGTCCTGGTTGCCGAACATGGCTTCGACACTTTCGGCAGTGGGCTCAGCTTGTGTTGCTGCCATTGCCTTATCCTGCATTTCAATCAGTCGGTTGAAGTGCATAGCTCTCTGCTCAGATAGTAGCTGGGCATAAGCTATCTGCAGCGCCCCGGCCGAGTTGAGAGTATGTAGAGCCTCTGCATCAAGGTTATTCAAGGCGTCAGCATCAATGTGGCAGAACTCCCGGTTTACGCGCGATGAGCCATCAGCCTGTTTAATTGTAAGCTCCCAAGGGGTGATAAGCCCATGCTCGTGCAGCAAAGCAACCGCACGGGCGGTACTCTGCTGAGCCTTGGTGAATTCTGCAGAGATTGCTGCGATACGCTGGAGTGCTTTGACAGCTTTACCTTCAGTGTCAAATAAACGCTGAGTGCCGGGCTCTTCCGTCTCGTACAGTGCTGCCGAGTCAAGGCAGAGAATGGTTTCACCATTTGCGGGGTTAACAGCCGGGCGGAAAGGATACATACGGATGAGTGAGGGGATATACCCCGCCAGCCAAGTGTTATCCATCTTGATAAACAGGTTACGCCCCGGCAAGGGGGAGAGCACGCCGACCAGTTCAAATACAGGTGCCGTCTCAGTATTTGGGGCATTGAACTGACGGAACGCAATGGGCAAAACCGGCATGGCATGCTCAATTTCAGCCGCGACAATGGGGACGCTGGACCACTTTCGACTGAAGCCAAGGTCGGCTTCGGGCTTCCAGTAATGGTCTTTGAGCGTCGAGGGGCTAATAGGCACAAGTTTGGCCAATGTAACTACTCCAAATCCTTGGGGGTCACCCTGGTGAATCGGTGGTCAGGCGTGTCTAGAGCCTTACCGAGCTTTAGGGGATTGTATCAAAAAGTGGGAGGCTGGGGAGGGAGTGTTGGTTTAACTCAACAGCCTAGTATTGCCATTGGCTTGGGATACAAAGCTGAGAGGTTAACGTAGGTATAAAAACACCTGCGCTGTAGGGCGCAGGTGTGATGAAAACATTAGGCAATAAAGAGGTCGTTGCCGAAGAAGCCTGGAACTCCGATCGTCTCAACGTCATCGCCCGTTTCGGTATCGTTACCAAAGAAAGGCTCGGGCCCATCGGTTTCAGTGACGCCGCTAACACCAAGCGGATCCGGGGTGATTTCCAGCGTATAAGAAAAACGACCATCTCCGCCATCATCTGAACCGCTGGCAACTTCTGTCACCACCGCTGTTACCATGCCTGACTCCGGGGCAGTAAATGTAATCTGAGGGTCACGATAAGGTCCGGGCATAGGGGGAGCAACAGTGTCGTCATCCTGATCTATATAGCCTACCGTAGTGGTGATGAAGGAGGTATCGTTATTAGTGAGAGTGCCGCTGTCTATGAAGTCTTGGAAGCTACGGTGACCTTCGAAAAGCCACATGCCTGGGTCAAGATCTGCTTCTACGCGTACAGCAGTGATTGTGTACTGCTGTCCAGGCACCAAATCGATAAAATGATATCCGCTGATGCTATCATCCGCGCCACTGTACGACCCCGAGGACGCTACAGTACTATAGAAGTCTTGTTCCGGCTCAGTAGTTTCGTTCTGGTTACCAAAGAAACCAGAAGGGGCTTGCTCGGGCGCTGCAGGATTATTGCCCGCATTCCCAAAGAAGTTCAGGAAGTTGTTGCCGCCATTGGGGAACTCTTCTTTGTCGTTGCCAAAGAAGTTGTCAAATGCCGGCGGTACAGGATGGAGGAAAGGGCCTGAGTCATTGTTAAAGAAGGGGTCATCTGGCAAAAAAGGCCCTTCCTGCTCCAGGTTTTGTTCGTCTTCTTGCTCGCGGTTGATGCTACTAAACGGGCGTGCGCTGAAAAAATTCATGTTGTCTCCCTGTTAATGCAAAAGCCTGTACTTCCTGAGGCATGCATTGCCTCTCAGGCAGATCTATTCAGATAGCTCTAGAATAGCGGGCTAGGCTAAAGAGTTCCATCTCTTGTAGCCTGTTTTTGGTAAAAAATAACCCTGAATTTGAGCTTAACCCAGCAGTGAATAGCTGTCTGCGGCAGCGTAGTTAACGGCGTACCCCAAATCTTCCAGTGCGCCGACGGTCATGATGCTGATGGGGGTTGTACCGTAATCGATATAGGGGGTCATCAGCTCACTGTCAAAGGTGTTTTCGTCCCAATGAGAGTAGTCTGAGCCCGGCCCTACGCCAGTGGTGAGAGAAATAGAATTCAGCGAGTTATCACCCGCTAGGGCCTGATAGGCCTGGACAGCAGCGCTGCCAGTATAATCAGCACCAGTGGTCAGATTGAACTCAGACCATAGAGTGCCAAAGCCCAGTACATGCAGCATCTCGTGAATAATGACAGCGCCAAGTGTGCCGTCTGCATTCATCGCTGCCATATCACTGGAATCGAAGGTCATGCTACCCAGGTAAGGGAGTCTTGAGTCGGTACGAATGTACTCAGGCCCGGCTGACCCCAGTGTTCCGCCTACGCCGTCAATGTACTCAACGGAGGCGTTGATTAAAATATCATCAATAAGTGAGCCGGAGTGTTCGACTTCAGTCAGACCTTGGGTAATCAGTGATTCAAGTCGGGTCGCGGCGCTTTCAAATACCTGGGCATAGCTTTGTGCGCCAGCATCAAAGTTGAAATCGATATTATAGCTGTCGCCGCTCGACGGAGATTGATCATCGGAGGAAGGCGGGGCACCTGGCTCGTCAGGCGATGAGGGAGTGGGGGCCGGTGAGGCTGTGCCTGTCACAGTTACCGAGACAGAGGCGGTTGCTGTTTCGCCGGCTTCATCGGTTACCCGGTAGGTAACGGTGGTGACAATTGACTGGCCATTTGCAAGGTTTTTAAAGTCTCCCATCGGCTCAAAGGCGAAGCTGCCATCTTCATTGATAACAAAGGCGCCGCCGTTATTGCCAAATGCCCGCGCGCCCACTAAATCGGAGCTGCCATTGACTGTATCAATACGTAGAAGCGTTGACTCTGCGTCTTCATCATTGGCCAGCAGGTTCGGCGTGTCTTCAAATTTCAGTACTTGATTTGCCAGGGTGTCGGTGAAATCGTGTCGTGCCACCGGCGCGTCGTTGACCGGGTTTATGGTCAGGCTAAGGAGCAGTGTCTCTGTTTCGCCGTTACGAGTAAGGGTGGCGTCGAAGGCGACATCGCCATACCAGTCTGTGTCGGGGGTGAATTGGAATTCACCCTCTTCACTCTGGGTGATTTCGCCAGGTGCGTTGCTGAGCAAGTCGATATTGGTTAGGACCCATCCGCTCGTTTCAATGCCCAGTTGTTCAAAAATAATGGCTGCATCCAGGTCAAGAGGTTGGTCTTCCTGGATACCTGGCAGGGTAATGCTTTCAGGGAACTGCCCTGGAGTTGTTGCGTTGGCCAGGCTCACGGCATCATCGATACTGGCTGGATCTACGCGTACTGTATCCATTACCGCGCGCAGTGTTTCGATAGGGAGTTCCAGCGTCTGGCTGCGCATGAAATCAACCGTTTGGACGCCTGCGGCTACCTTGTTCGCCATGATAATGCGATCATCGCCACTGGCGCCTTGCATGATTTCCAGAATGGCATATTCCAGAGTGATCTGGGGTTGGTCACTGGTGCCGGTTAGTCTGTTGGTCCAGTACTCCAGCCCACCAGGCTCGGCAGGGCGGCGGAAGAGGTTTTGGTAAATGCTATCGACGAAGGATTCAATACTGGCACGATCCAACTGTCGTTGCGCCTGAATGATATTGCCATAGAGGTCGGTTGTTTCTGGGGCCGAGGCAAAAAAACCTACGATCGTGCTTAGTGAAGTACCTGATTGATACAGGGAAACCCAATAATCCAAGCCCTCGGTGTCCGGGACACGGTTGTAGTAACCAATATAGACACGGGTTATGAGCTCTGTGGGTGTCATGGATATGTCCTCAGGCAAAAATTGATACTGATGGCAGTTTCGCATTTTTCCGAGATTTTTTTAACAAAAAACCCCGCACTCTTTCGAGTACGGGGTTTCAGCTGTATCAGGTCACCAGCGAAGCTGGTGTTGATAAATCAGCTTACAGGATGAAGTTGTCAGCTACGAACGGCTGAGTTTCACCGAAGTCTGCAACACCGATAACACCGACGATCGCGTCGTCGTTACCAGCAGTACCACCAGCAGTGGTGTCAGCCAGACCGTCAACACCGGAGTCAACAACGCGCATGGTGTATTCACCAGCGTTGTCAGTGTTTTCAGTCAGAGTGACGTACAGGTCAGACTCTTCGTTCGGCGCAGTACCTGCAACCAGAACACCATCAACGTATACGGCAGTGGCGTTGTAGTCGCTGAAGTCCAGGTAATCCAGACCTTCAGTTGCGTCAACAACTGTAGTTGTCTGAGTACCCACATCGTCAGTACCTTCTGTATCAGTAGCGGCCGCTACTGCAAGGCCTTCTACGCCATTTTCGGCATTGAAGATGTCGATGGAGTCAGCTGCCAGTACATCACCTTCAGCATTAGCTGTGAAGGTAACGGTGCCGTCGCCGTTGTCAACAGCTGTCCAGTTCGCGTAGCTAGCAGATGCTACAGCGTCGGCAAGCGTGATTTCGCCGTCACCAGTGGTGTAGTTAACAGTTGTGCCGTCGAATGCGAAGTCACCGTCAGCAGTTGCGATAGTGCCAGCGAAGTCAACAGTGAAGACTTCCTGTGCACCCGCTACAAAGGCATCGGTACCGTCAACAATGGAGTCAACAGTCACAGTACCTGTAGCACCGTTGATAGTGAAGTCAGCAGCAGTCAGGTCGGTCTGGTCGCCGGTTGTGTTGGCTGTCAGAGTGACAGTTCCTGATTCGTCGTCCCATGCTGCAGTCCAGTTGCCCGTGCCTGCAGTGTTGTACTGAGTTTCGAACTGGTAAGCAACATCGGCAGCCGGAATCAGGCCCTGAGCGTCAGCAGAGAAAGCCAGGTCAATGTTGATGCCGTCAAAGTCAATGCTTGCCGGATCTGCACCATCCATGTCACTGAAAGTAATAGTCACAACTTCTTCAGCAGCAACGCTGTCAACAACAACGGTGTTGGTATCAGTGTCAGTGCTGAAGTTAACGATAGTGTCAGTACCGTTACCCAGGCCTTCGTATACAACAGTGTCGTTGCTCAGTGCGCCAGTGCCCAGAACCAGGACGTCGTCACCAGTACCGCCAGTGATGGTGTTGTCGCTGGTGAAGGTGCTGTCAGAACCGTCAGTGTTGCCGAAGGTTTCTGCGTAGTCACCCTTGGTGTCGAAGCCAGCGATAACGCCTTCCATCAGAGTGATCAGGGAAGCGTCAGTCTGACCAGTCAGGCCCCACAGGTTGCTGATCTGCTGAACTTCACCGGCAGTCAGAGACTCAGGAGCAGACAGGCTTACAGTCAGGTCGCCCAGATCCATGTCGCCGTCGATCAGAGAAGTTACAACCAGAGTGTTGGCCGGGCCGTCTTCTGCTTCCAGCAGCTTGTTCAGAACGTCGTCGCTGTTGATCGCTTCTTTGATGGCCTGGTTGATTTCCAGGTCAGTCACAACACCGTCTTCGTCCTGCAGGTCTACAGTGACTTCAAAGCCTTTGAAGTCAACGGTCAGAGACGCACCGTACAGCTGGTAGGAATCGTTTTCGTTGGATTCCAAGTCAGTTGTGTCAGTGTTGTTGGCGTTGAATACCCACTCAGCCATGCCACCAGTGTTGTCAGCGTAAACGGTATCGTTATCAGCACCGCCGTTGATAACAACGTTGCCAGCACCCGGAGTCCAGATGATGTCGTCGCCAGCACCACCGTTCAGGGTCAGGTTGGCGTTCATGCTGCTGTTGTCGTACCAGTTAGCCAGACCAGACAGGTCACTAGCCAGACCGTTGATAGACGGGTTACCGGTTTCGTCAAAGATGCCCAGAGCGATGTAGTCGTTGCCTTCACCGCCGTCAACGGTCAGTTCGAAGTCTTCGCGAGTAGTAGTGCCAGCATCGGCAACATTGGCAGAATCAATCGCCAGAACGAAAGAGTCGTTACCTTCACCACCGGTGTACTGGAATTCAACGTTGTCGGCAGCCGGAGCATCCGGGTTTTCGTCACGCAGATCCATGTACTTGGCAGTGATTTCGTCAGACAGTTCAGCAGTCAGAGACAGGTCGCCTTTGAATGCAGAAGCGTCGAAAGTCTGAACGTCTTTAACACCAGCGCTCTGAGAGTTGGAGTTGCCGATAGTCAGGTTGGCGTAAGAACCAGTCTGATTTTCGTCAGTTGCAACTGTTACAACACGCAGGTTGTTGTTGGTAGAGTGCAGGCCAGACAGGGAGCTGGACTTGGTGTCGTTACCGTAAACGGTTACGTTGAACTCTTCGATACCAGAAGTGGTGCCGTCAACAACAGTGTTAACCGCGCCCCAAGTGTTGGTGCCGTCTTTGTTCATGCTACCGATGACCAGAGCGCCACCGTCGCCGGCCAGGCCGACTTTTTCCAGATCAACGTTGATGCTCAGACGCTCACCTTCAACCGGCGGCTCATCATCAGCGATTTCGTAACGGTTGTTGTTCGGTACGTCAGCGCCTGCTGCACGTGCAACTTCAAGGTCAGTTGCTTCTACGCTCAGGTCGTTTTCAACACCGTTGGTCAGACCGTCAACGGTCAGACGGATCGCAACACCTTCACGCAGTTCCAGAGTGTCCGGGTTTACGTCCGTGGTGAAGTCGCGACCGAAGCCAGCAGTAACAGACTGCAGGGCATCGTTGTCCGGGTTAGCCGCTTTCAGCTGGATCAGGGCTTCCTGAACGGCAGCCAGGAACTCGGCGTAAGTAGTGATTTCGCTACCAGTGCCTTCAGCGTCTTCGCCCAGGTATTCGGTCAGGTCGAACTCTTCACCGTTCAGACGGAAGTTCAGTTCGCGGAAGAATACACCGTCCAGAGGACGTTCGCCGTTAGTGGCGTCGTAGTTGTCCTCGTTCATTGCCAGGAAGTCAACGATCGGGTTAGTACGCGTGCCTTCCGGTACCAGGTAGTCCTGGTCGAAGTAAACGGTCAGGTCAGACTCGCCCCACTGGCTGTCGGCGTTGCCGGTGTAAGCCATGGAAACAGTCATGTCAGACAAGTTGGTCATGTTGCCATCGTTGTCTTTGGTGGTCATGTTCTGGACCAGCAGATCAGCGTCAGAACGGTAAGAACCGATTTCGTCTACGCCGTGCAGATCTTTGGCATTGATAACAACCTGAGTGTTCTGGCCTGCGCCGTGCAGATCAGTTTCAGCTGCTTCGATCAGGATCGTTTCAACGCTGGTGGTTTCCGGGTTGATCGGAGCAGAAGAGGTGTCGTCGCTGTTGAAGCCGTACAGGCCAGCAGTGACTTTAGCCATCAGGGTGTCGTTGCCTTCACCGCCGTCGATAACGTCACCAGAACCCAGAGTGTTAACCTGAGCGCCCAGCATGTTCTGAGCAACACGTGCGTTGAAGGTGTCGTCGCCTTCAGTACCGGTCAGGATGTCCTGGTCTACTGCCAGGTACTGAGTTTCGCCTTCAACCGGCTCGGTCGGGCCTTCGCCAGCGTCCGGGAAGTCGCTTACGACTGCGAATACGTCAACTGTGTCCGGGTTAGTATCAGCGTCAACACCAGCCAGCAGTGCTTTGGCAGCAGACAGCTGCTCTTCGCCGTATTCCTTGTCAGAGGATTCAACAGCAGCAGTGAAAGCGTCAGCAACTTCTTTGCGGTTAGTCAGAACAGCCAGATCGGTCGGATCAGCTTCTTCAGGGTTGTTCAGCGGGCCGCTCAGGATGTCCAGAGCGATTGCGCCACGGGTGCGAGCGCCGCTTTCCAGTTCGCCTACGTAGTAAGCCAGACCATCTTCGTCAGCTTCACGGCCAAGAATCTGCTGGTACAGAGCCTGAACCAGTTCTTCGTTGGACAGGTCGCCGTACTGAGAGTCGTACTCTGCAGAGGAGGCGAATTCATCGATGATAGCGCTCAGGTCGCCGTTAGCAGCGTCCAGCTGATCTGCCCAGTATTCCTGACCGGCAGCGTCAGCAGGACGGCCGTAGAAAGCGATGTATACGTACTGGACCTGGTCCAGGCTTGCTTGTGTAGCCATGTAGTATTACTCCATTAGTGATGTTAACCACTTGGTCATATATATGACAAAGCGTCTCTGCTTTGTTTGTGCAACAGTGCGTGGCCAATACACACTGCCGTTTGCGGGCACTCTGCCCACAAAGCGTTACAGTGGAGTGACAGCGGCTGTCTACTCAAATGCAACAGACTGCATTCAAACAGACCCCAAGGCCATTTAATGTGACCGCCGTCACACCTTTACCAATTGATTGGACCGCAGCGGCAAAAGAAATGCATGTTGAGGCCGTCTGCACCGAACCCCTAATCTTACTATAAAACAATAGGATGAGTGCAAGGCTTAAAGCGTGCCGATAAGTGTAATTTCGGAGGACCAGCCATCTTGCTGATAGAGCTCAATAGGGCTGTCAGTATGTCGCCAGCTTGCGCCGGCTTTGAACGAGATGTTCCGGTTCAGGCGCCAGGTATAATGTGTATTGAAACGTGTTAAGCGGCGATCACGTCGCTCGCTGCCCCAAAACGCCGGTGAATACGCACTTTCTTCAAACTCCCGTAGATACATCAGCTGCAGCTCCCAGGGAATGCTTTTCCAGGGGCGTGTTCGAGTACCAACATGAATGCTATAGCGATCGTCTCCTGCACGCGGCTCCAGAGCGTGATCATATTCAAGCCCTGAGTAGAGTACGACACCGGGTGCTACGCTTTTGAGCCACTGAATACCCAGGCTTTGGCTGTCGGCTGCTGTGCGTTCATAGTTGTGGCGGGTATAGACAGACAAGCGCTGCTTTTGATCGTTTAAGGTAAAACCAATCTGGGTTTGGACGCGCTGCTGCTCTTCCTGACGTTGGGCGTTAATGGATGCATCAATACGGCAATTCAGGTTTTGTGGGCAGGGAATAGGTTGGCCTAATAGTGCATAAAGACGTTCTTCGGTTTCTTCCAGGTGATCGTAGCGGCGTAGACTTCCGCCCAGGTGCCAGTTGCGTGTGCTCAGGTGTTGCCAGTTCAGGTTGAGCGAGGAATAACTACTTGAACGCGCCTGGCTGGCAGTATCCAGGTTCCAGTCCAGTGGTAGGCCATTAAAGTTGACCAGGATGCTGTCATGTCGGCTACCATCATTGGCATTGCTGTCATATCCCCGTGTTAGTGTCAGTCGCACTTCCTGGCGTGAGCCTGCTTTGACAATTGGTTCCGGACTTGAAGCAGCCAGCCAGGTATCAACAAGGTGCGCCAATGCAGGAGGAATACTGTGACTCTCTAGCCACTGACGGTGTTGTAAAGCGCTTTCCCTATCACCGTCCAGCAGTGCCAGCCGCAGGCTTTCAATGCGTAGATCGCCCCTGAGAGGATAGCAGTCACTTAATTTGGATATGGCCTCACGCGCGGCTTCCCAATTAGCGTTCGCGTTAGCATGTTGGGCTTGCTTTAACCAGAACTCACTTACTGCAGGGGAGCATTCAAGTGCATGTGCCCAAGTGGAAAACAGCAAGGGTATTAGGCAAAGTGTATGTTTTATCATGTGAGGCCATGAGTTTCAGGGGTGATGCCCCAGACTGAAACAGGTTCCGCATGACTGGACAGGCTGATATGAAGAGGTGAAGGCCAGGCTCCGTCGGTGATCAGGCGGCGGGTACCCTCGCCGACCAAAATTGGGTATTCGGTTTGACGCGTAGCGGCTTCGAGGTGGGCTGCCAGATTCACCGGTGCACCTATCAGTGTATAACTACGTCGGTGGCTGGAGCCAAACTCTCCTACAACGACGTCGCCTGAATTAACACCTACGCTTAACTCCAAAGGAAGGTCATGTTCCAGGCTGATCAGGCTCATTTCATGGCACAAGGCCTGAGCTGCAATAATGGCATGACGCGCATGGTCTTTATCTTCCAGGGGGGCACCCCAAAAAGCCATCACTGCATCGCCAATATATTTGTCCACCGTGCCTCCGTGCTGGTGAATAATGTTGGTAAGCCTGTCCATGATGATCTGAAGTACCTCTGCCAGGTGCTCGGGATCAATCGTTGCTGCATAAGCGGAGAAATTTCGCAAATCAGCAAATAACACACTCATGTGCCGGTGCTCTGGTTCTGCGCCAATAACTCGATCTGGTTGGCGACGAATTCGGCTCATTACCTGTGGGGCAACAAAGTGGCTGAATTGGTGCTGCAGTATCTCACGCGCTCGGATGGCGTCAAGGGCTGTCCAGGGGATTAATAAAATCAGCGTGGCCAAACTGGATACCAATAGGGGTAGGTGAGGCCAAAATAGTCCCTGTTGCTGTTGCCACAGCAAAAATCCAACCCAAGCTGCATTAGTCATCAGGGCTGTACTGACTGCCCATAACGGGTGCTGTTTAATTAATAGGGTGCACAGTATCAAGGATACTACTAGTGCTAATGTCGAGCTCAGTAACCAGCTGTTCTTTGCTGTAACCCATGGGGTCTGATCGATGAGTCCTTGCAAGAGTAAAGCATGCGCTTCCATGGCGGGAAAGTCCGCAGCTATTGGGGTGCTGATACGGTCATGAAGGCCAACGGCGCTGGAGCCCAATATAATTACACGACCTTGTAAAAAATGTTCGGGTAGCTCGTTGTTTAAAACGGCCTTTGCACTTACCCACGGGATGGCGCCACTAGGGCTGTACCAAGGTATTCGGGAGCTGCTGTCAGTTTCAAGAGGGAGCTGCAGGGCCTTGTCGCTGGTTATGAGCTGTGATGTAAACTCATATTCTGGCTTAGAGCCTAACAGCTGCCTCATAAGGCTAAGGGCAAGTGCTTCAACACAGGTGTTTTGGTGACAGACGAGCGGGAAAACGCGACGCACTTTTCCATCTGGATCTGTAATAGGTGTTATATGGGCTTGCTCGCTGCCTTCTAGGATCTTGATGTTGTTAATCCAGCTTCCGATACGGGGAAGGCTTGTACAATTATCCGAACAAATGACTGCCTGAGGCAAGCGCCCGCGGGGAGGGACAGAAGAAGGGGCCCATACCAGGCTAGTGGTTATACGGCTGTCGTTAAGTGTGTGAGCAAGACCCGCGGTTCCTTGAGTTTGGTCTGGAAACAGGATGTCGATACCGAGCAGCGCAGGCTGGTGGCCCAGCAACTGTTCAATGAGGGTTGCGATACGCTCCCTCGACCAGGGCCAGCGACCTTCTTGTTCCAGCGTGGGGTCGTCAATATCGATCAGCGCGATGCGTGGGTCAGTGTGCTGAAGCTCTGGTTGCAGCAGCTGGATGCGCCAGTCTTCAAATGTTGCTTCAAACTGGCGTGCTTGTTGAGGAAATGCCAGCAAAAACGCGAGAATCAGGCTCTGGAGTCCAGCCAGAGCCAGCCATTTTTTTTGCACGTCTCGTCGCATCACTCCCAGTGTGTGATACCGCTGACGTGGGAGTCATCATCCAATTGGCGCTCAAATAACAAAGAAGCGCTGTCTCCATTGGACCCAAAGCTGCCTTCCATGTGAGCGTTGGATAGTGTGTCATCACTTTGCATAAGGCCATTTTTGTCAAACTGACCAGCGCCCTGAATAGAAACTGGATTATCTAATCCTGGGGCTTTGACATCAAATTTGGAGACGAACTGCTGTTTATCAAAATCGACTTGTAGCATCGGGTTAATGACTTCGGCTGGACGCAGTCCGCCTTTCCCTGAATAAACTGCTGATGAGTCATGCAGGTTGAATTGAGCGCGCCCGCTTGTTGGCAGCTGGGCTGTTCCTGGTGTTTCCAGTGCATAATGTCGGTTAAATGCTATCTGGGAACTGCGACTGGATAGCAGGGCAATTTGCTCACTGTCCAACTGGGCAAAGTCTGCCCAGTGCCCCCAAGTAACTCCGTTGCTTTCTCGTGGTTGCCACTGGGCGAGCAGAGGGCGATCATCTTCACCGTTGTTATTCAGACCGAACATCCACTGCTGAGACGAGTCCTTTTCGGTAATGAGCACAACCAAGCTATTGCCTTGCCAGTGACCTTTCAGGCTGAGGTAACTGTTTTCTGCAAACAGAATACCCGAATCCCCAACCGCTCCCCGTAAGGTATAGTTGCGTCCCCCTGTGCTAATAAGCATTTGGAAACGCCCACTGGTGTCAGCTTTGAAATCGCTTAAACTGGCCGTGCGTGCGTGCCCTGCTGGGTTGCCAAGAGGTTGTACCCAGCTGGTTGAAAAGCTCTGTGTGCCCGGTTCACTGGGAGCATCACCTGGAGTAAACCAAATGCCGTGGCGGTCAAGGCTTAGCTGCCAAAGTTCAACTTGGTCGTTTCGCAGTTCCGTTAGCCATGCAGATTCATCAGCCCCGACCATGGATAAGCCGTTGGGTAATGCGTCCCACAACAGGCCTTCAGGCCAGTAGCGAGCGGCAAGAAGAGTCTCGATAGAGCCAGTTTTGCCCCAGAGACGCCGGTGTTGCAGGTCCAGCCAGCCGTTTAGCTTAAGTGACTGGCGAAGCGTCAGCTGCATGTTGTAAATGATATGACTTTCAACCGGGTCGTAAGCGTCTACTCGCATTCGAGTTGATCGCAAGTAGTTACGCACCTCACTTTCAGAGAAAGCATACGATCGGTTATCAACGAAGTACCGGTGACTACCGGCTGTTCGTGGATCGGAATCCTGCGCATCCTCAAGGCCGTCTCCATCGGTATCAGCCAGCCAGGGGTTGAGATCATTATCAAGTTCGTACTGGTCGGTTAGGCCGTCATTATCAGTATCCCCGCTCGTATCAAGAAGGCCTGCATTCCGTAAACCTTCTAAATCGGATGAGGGGGTGTCAGTTCCATTATCCGGTGGGGTAACTTCATCGGGCAGATTGTCATCTTGCTCAACAAACTCAAGGACTTGCTCATGGGTCATGATCGGCAGGAACTGTTTTCCATTAGCATCATACAGTCCGCTGCTGAATACCTGAGAGGGTGTTTGTGTGTAAATAAATTCAGGTGTTCCGCTGATGCGTTCAATTCCGTCGCCCTGACGCAATCTTAACCAGGCATTATCACTTTCGCTCAAGTCGGCTGACTCTGGCGTATTACATGCGCCCAGACCACCTGAGATGCAGTTAAGCTCAGAGGAAAACGGGGAAAGTCGTATTGCGCCAGAGTGAACAAAAACCCCCAGCTCTGAGCCATCCAGGTTGACAGTGTAATCCGTACCGCGAATTCCCAGGGCAGCGAAGGGGGTGTCAAGGCGATAGCGATGGTGTGCGCTTTCTCCTATTTTACCTGTGCGAGTACGTAACTTTCCTTGTTTAAGTTCGAAGCGTATCGCCGCATCCTGACCAGCGGATGCTGGCTGGTAGTCATGTATGATCATTTCAGAGTGAGGCTGCAGGCTGACAATTGCATTGTCTTGCATGCGTAAGGTTACGCTACCGTCTGAAGTGACTAGGTGGTCCCCTGCAAATACATCATCATTACGGTTTACACGCTCACGTCCATCCACTGATACACGCCAGCTTTCACCTGCCGCAAGAATGACCATACCTGCTGACTGCAGATTGCCAGCCTGTGCATTAAGGCCAAGTCCAGCCACCAGAAGTATTAGCAGCAGGGAAAAATGATAACGTCTTGGGCGCATCTATAACCTCAAGTTTTGACTAGCTGGCTGCATTTGACTGCCCTGTTAAGGGCAAGCTGCAGCGGGGATGCATTGAGCTGGATAAGTAACTAAAACACTAGTGCCGCTACTCACCAGCCTTTAAGTATAGCTCAAAAAGCACACAGTTGTTTGTTTGGCTTAGTTTTGTGCATGTCATAAGTCATGCTTGAACATTTACCCCTGTGCCATTTTAATCATACTTTCAGCACAGGCTGACCAGTCGAAGGAGCGTTCAACACGTTGGTGTGCGGCTTCAGTTCTCAGGTTACGTTGGTCATCCGACAGGGCGATCAAATCGTCAATTGCTTGCGCAAAGGCGTTGGGCTCTACCAGAGCGATCTCTTCACCATCAACAAAGTCTATACCCCGGTTACCAAAAGGCGTGCTGATAATATCCTGGCCCCAAGCTGCGTAGTCGAGCATTTTCAGGTTGGTTCCTGATCCGGATGTCATGGGGTTTAGTGCAGCAGATGCTGCCGACATCACCACCTGTTTTTCGGCTTCCGGTAACATGCCCAAAGGTGTGACATTATTAGGCAGCTTCTGGTAATCCGGATGATTACATACGCTGCCCATTAGCCAAAACTGGTACTGAGGCCGCTCCTTTGCAAGTTCGACAACAACCTGAGCCGCTTCCAGGTTGGGGCCGTGCCAGCTACCCATGAATAGTAGCGCTTCCTGGTCTGCTGGTAACCCTAGCTTGACCCGGTTGTCGCGCCGTTCTTCAACGCTGTGATAGCGTGTCAGCTTCAGATCGACACCATTGCCTGCGACGGCTGTAGGGCAGTCGATTGTGCCATACAGCGCTGCGAAACGGTCCAGATCGTTCTGGCTGCAGGCGACCAGCCATTCGCTTTCACGAATACAGGCTGATTCGGTATCGCGTACTTTCTGCAGCAGCGGGGCGGGATCTTTCTGGCCTTCCAGAACGGCTGCTTTCATATCCGCTTCAACGTTATGCGCATCATAGGCGATAGGCCCTTGCCAGACTGCCCGGATCGCCTGATACAGATAGGGATGGGAGGCAATTACAAGATCGGCATCACGCACCTGATCTTCCATCAGGCTCATGTAGGCGCTGTTTTTGAGGATGCCTTCAATGGCGGCGATATCGCCCAAGGGAACCTTGCGCCCATGCTGAAGGGTTTTTGCATGCACTTTCTGGCTCAGGGACTCGGGCACTACATGTTCAACCAGACCGGGAAGTAAGCGCAGGTGGCGTTTTTCCGGACCCGTACAGACCAGGCTGACATCCATATGCTCTGACAGCTGGGCATAGAGGTTGTACAGGCGGCTCTGTCCTCCACCCTGGGGTGGCCAGGCGGGGAACGTGGATGTCACAACAACTTTCTTGCGTGTTTTCTGAGGTGTTGGGTGAACGGTTTCGGCGGTTTCGGTCGCGGGAGCCAACAGAGGGGCCAATGTGGCTTCCCAGCTGATATGGGAAACCTTGTCACGCGCCTGTTCGCCCATGCGAGCGGTGGCTTCGTGATCGGCCAGCAGTTGGGCCATGGCCTGTTTCAGGGCGTCTACCTCGGGAGCAACGCTGAAACCGCTGATACCATTTTCGACAAATTCGTTCACGCCGCCGGCATCGGTGGTGGTCAGTACGGCCTTGCCTGCGCTCATAGCCTCGATAGTGATCAGGCCAAAGTCCTCGTCATAGGGCATAAAGGGCACAAAGAGGGCGTCGGCATACTGATCGGCAATCTCCTTGTCGGTGATACGACCCAGGAAGCGGATACGTTCGTCGCCTTCTGCAAGTGCCTTGAGTTTCTGCTCTTCAGGGCCGCTGCCCGCGATGCGCAGCTCGATCTGATCCGGTAGCTGGCGGAATGCCTGAATCAGTAAATCCAGGCGCTTGGGGCCATCAAGGCGGCTGACAGTAAAGATGTAGTTGTATTCACCGCCACGAATTCCCTTGAGGTCGGAGGGGTGATGGACAACCTGAACATCGGCACCTTGCGGGAAGTAGTCTCGGCGGTTGGCCACATTATACGAGATGGCGCCGTAATGACGAATGGCACCGGGGCGCTGTGCGATTGCATCCAGGTGATGAACGACCGCTCGTGTGAGCGGCCCAGGGAATGCGCAGTAGCGGCCAAAATCTTCCTGCTGCTCAAGTGCTTTCAGCTGCGAGAACAGTTCTGGCAGCTGTGTGCGCTCGGGTGTTTGCTGCAACAGCTGGATCAGCGGTTGGTAGTGTGCCGGGTAGCGCTTAGGTTCAAGTTGCTCGGGTTGGCCACAGAAGTGATAGGTATCATAGAGCCCCCGCAGTTTGTGCTGCAGGTAGCAGTAGTGCTCCGGATGGTCGACCATCCACGCGGGATACTTGGTACTGATAACACGGTCGAAGTGGCTCAGGTCCAGCTGACTGAAGGCTTCATAACTGCGGACCAGTTCCGGAAAGCTGCGTTCCGGCGACGGGATCTTGATCAACTCAGCTTCGTGTCCGGTGTGCTGATTGATGTACTCCAGCATTCCCCACCAGAGCTTTTCGGCGCCGCCAATGGTGAAGGGAACGGGGCTGGGGGCAATCAGTGCAATCTTCATCCTGGTCCTGCTCAGTTGTCGGTCAGCAGGCTGTTAACAACCTGCTGCCAGCTGATGTTGTGCTGTGAATAACTTTCGCGTCCGGCCGCGCCCATGGCGGCGGCAGCCTGCTTGTCGGCATAGAGGCGCTCAATGGCCTCGGCAATCTGTTCGGGCTCGGGCTCGCGGACATAGCCGGTTTCACCCTCACGTACGAACTCCAGCGGGCCGCCGGAATCGGTGCACGTGATCACGGGCTTACCCGATAGCATGGCCTCCAGTGTGATGTAGCCGTAATCCTCGTCATAGGGGCCGAAAAATACGCCCAGTGAACGGGCATAGAGCGTATATTTTTCCGCTTCACTGAAGCGTCCGATCAGGTGGACTCGATCCTGCACGCCGAGTTTTTCGATCAGGGCGCGGTACTGGGCTTCCTGCCCCCCGCTGCCGCCGAGCAAAATTCGTACGGGAGAACGCAGGTATTGTGCGGCTTCAATCAACAGAGACTGGCGTTTAAGTGTTTCCAGTCGGCTGGGATAGAAAATGTATTCCCAATCGTCGGCGCAGTAGAAGTGCTCGGCGCCGTGCGGCGGATGGTACAGCGGCAGGGCGTTAAGGCCATTGAACTGGCGCAAGCGGCTGGCCACATTGGCAGAGTTGGCGAATAAACGCGAAGCGCGTGCAAGCACCCGGGTATCGTAGTCAGTGACCTGTTGCTTGAAGGCTTCCAGTTGGCGCTTATCCGGCTGTTGATCAAAAAGTTCATACACGGCTCGGTGCTGGTGCATCACCCACACGCGATGATCGGGGTGGCGAACACCGTAGCCGGGAAACTGCAGGCTGATAACCTTGTCGATTTGCAGGCCGTTGAATTCGCTGAAATCCTGCTGTTCGCAGTGAGCCATCAGTTCTTCGATGGAGCGGGTCGGGTTGAACTTGAACGGGAAGCGTACCTGCTCGACCTGGTGACCAGCACGGCGCAAGGCGTCCGTCACACCATCAATGTGATAGTCGGCGCCGCCATGCATGAACGGCACCTGGCAGGCGGTGACCAGTAACTTCATTCAGCCGCCTCCGCTTCCGGTACGCGAGCGACCAGCGCGATATCCTGAGGTCCACACAGGTGGCCGTTTACACGCTCGGTGAGCGGGTCGTTGCCGCTGACTTTGGCTTCTTCCGGGTAGGGGTGCAGGCGCACCAGTTCGCTATCGGCGTAGCCGCAGTATTCGGCCAGGAACTCCAGCAGTGTTGGCGTAATCGGGTTGCGGTGTGTCGGGTCGTGGTAGAAGGTGTGGCTGCCGACCAGAATGTTCTCCGGGTTCGGTGTTTCCATAATAAGAACACCACCAGGCTGGAGCACACGGCGGGCTTCGTTGGTCCAGCGCAGCAGTAGCTCGAAGGGCACGTGTTCAATGACATGGAAAGCCGTGATGGCGGCAAGGCTGGCATCCGGCTGGCGCTGAAGCCATGCCAGGGTGTCGTCCAGAGAAGCGGTCAGGCCCTGCTCGGTGCAACTGTTGACCATGACCGGGTTGATATCCAGTCCTGTGGCGGCATAGCCATTTTCGCCAAGTAGCTGCAGCCATTCCCCGCGGCCACAGCCGATATCCAGAATTTGCTTACTGCCTGCATCAATAGCGGGCAGGTAGTTGAGCCATTTGGCCATCTTGTCGCGAACCTCTTCACGGGTCCCGCGGCAGGCGTCTTCAAAAGCTACATAGAAAGCAGATACGTCGCTGTCATCAACGGAGGGGGCAGCGGCCGGTGCTTTAGCGCTGTTTGGTTCGGCCGGGATTGAGGGCCGGGTCGCCAATGCTTGCTGCTGGTAGGCGATCTTGTGGCTCAGGTTGGCAAGTTGTTTGGACAGCGTGGTATTAAGTTGCGCATTTTTTTCGGCCAGTTTACCGGCCTGCTGCTTAAGTTGCTCTACCTGTTGTCGATTTAGCTCTGATACTCGCTCCGACGCTTGTAACTGCCGGCTCATCCAGGAGAGCTGCTGCAGGATATTGGCCCGGTACTGGTTCATCTCTTCGGTGTTGGGCAGCTCGCAGATGCGGCGGTACAGACCCAACAGGCGCTGGGCAATTGGGCGCAGGGTGCGGATGCGACGCAGGCGAGCAATCATGCGGTAACCTTTGAGGCCGCGAATACGCACACCGTAGCGTTTTGCTTCCTCCGAACCACACAGCTCGGCCAGAATGCCCTGCTTCTCAATACCGTCGTTCAGCTTGTTGAGGTAGCTTTGTAACCCGGCAGGGTCCGGCTCACGCTGTAGAATGCACAGGAAGGCATTGCGTACGAACGCTTCATCGTCGAACTGCAGAAATTCGCGGTAATGGTATGCCGGTTTTGACGGCAGGCGCAGGCGTTGCTCGAAGCTCATCTGGCTGGGCGATTCTTCAGCCGGTAAAGGTTGAGGTTCGGGCTGAGTTTTTATGTCCAGTTGGGCCGCTTCGCGACGAATGGCGTCGAGCAGTTGCTCAGTGGTTTGGTTGTTCATGAGGCCTCCTGCGTCCCTTGCGAGGGCCGGGTAGCATGTTGTAAACGAGTCGGCAGCGCAACAATACCGGAGAACAGGGGCAGGTGGCTGCCCGCAACTTCAAAGCGGATGAAGTTATCACACCAGTGGTAGCAGTGCTCCAGGTGGTTGTCTTCCGAGTGCAGAGCCAGGGTAATGGTGTACTTTCCGGGAGCCAGGTTGATAGGCAGAGAGAACTGAAGGTCACAGTCTTCGCCTGCGTTCAGTTGAATGTCTTGCCCCAGCAAATGGCTGTTGGTGCCAAAGATATCCTGACCAAAGCGGTCGCGGATCATAAAGCCAACCGACAGGGATGGAATGGCTTCGAAGGCGCGAATATCGAGTTTGATATCCACATCTTCCCCGGCTGCAACGGTATCGCAGCCCGAGCGATGGCCAATCAGCTCAGCAGACTGGATTTGGGCTTCACCAGTGCCGTAGCTGTTGCTGCTGCGAGAGGTTTCCTGCAGGTCGGCTTCCTGCTCATCCAGGCGCGCCATGATGCGGTTGTAATAGTTTACCGCTTCTTCAGAGTCGCCTTCATAGGCGATCTTGCCGCCATCCAGGACCAATGCGCGGTCGCATAGCATTTTCACGGCATTGAGGTCGTGCGACACGAATACGATACTGCCGCCAGCGTCCCTGAATGCTCGGATCTTACGCATGCATTTCTGCTGGAAGTGGCCGTCGCCCACGGAAAGGGCTTCATCGACCACAAAACAGGCCGGGTTGGCGTGAATGGCGATGGAAAAGGCCAGGCGCATTACCATCCCGGACGAGTAGGTACGAACCGGTTCGTGGATATACTCGCCAAGTTCGGAGAAATTGATGATTTCATCACGGGCGGCCAGAATTTCCTCTCGGGTCATGCCGATGAGGAGGCCGTTAGCCATGATGTTATCGAGGCCGGTCAGCGCGTGATCAAAACCGGTGCCCAGTTCCAGAAGGCCGGTTATGCGCCCTTGAATCCCGATTTCGCCGCTGTCTGGAATGAGTACGCCGGTCAGCAGTTTAAGCAGGGTGGATTTGCCGGCACCGTTTTGCCCCAGTACTCCCAGGGTTTCACCATTGCGCAGGCTGAAGCTGATGGCGTCCAGTGCCTGGTGGCGGTGATGGTACTGGCGGCGCAACAGAACTTCCTTGAGCCGGTCGGACGGCTTGCGGTACAAGCGGAAGCTTTTGCTCAGTTGGCGAACTTCGATCATTGCGGTGCCTTAGATAAAGTCGCGGATGTCGCGTTCAAGTTTTCGAATCAGCCAGAGCCCGGCGATCAGCATGGCCACTCCAGAGGCTGAAAGCACGCCCAGTGGCAGGAGATCAGGCATCTGGTGGTCAATGATGATGCTGCGCCAGGCGTCGATAAAGTGGTACATGGGGTTCAGCATCAGCAGCTGATGAATGCCGGGGGGCACGATGTTAACCACATAGACAATCGGCGTTAGCCAGAACCAGAGCTGCAGAATGACATTGGTCAGTTCCTTAACGTCCTGAATAAAAACACTGAATACCGCCAGTAGGAATCCAAGGCTGTAGGCAAACAGCTGCTGCAGCAGATACAGCACGGGTAGTGCCAGCCACCAAGAGGACAGCGGAAAGCCGATCAGCAGCAGGAATCCGGTGAAAAACGCAAAGGAAACCGCAAATATAAAGGTCTCGGACAGCAGGATGTACAAGGGCAGCAAGTCAAGCCGAATGCTCACCTTGCCGATCAGGTTGCGCTTGTCGTGAAAGACGTGGGTAACACGCGCAACCGTCGCAGAAAAGGCATTCCAGGCCAGGATGCCGGAAATCAGATAGATACTGTACCCGTACTTGGAAAACTCGGCACCAAAGGACTCCAGACGTGCCCCCATGATCTGCGAAAAGATCAGGGCGAAGATCAGGATGTTGATCAGCGGCATGATGAACGACCAAAGGCCGCCCAGCATGGAGCCGGCGTAGCGATCTTTCAGGTCCTGGCGTGCAAAATTGATAATGAGGGCCGGTGTCATGGCCGATACTCCTGTTGTGCCAAGGTCAGGCTGTCGACAAGGTGTTGCGCGGAAAGTTGCCAGCGAAAGCGGTCGGCGTGTATTTGTCCGGCGCTGGCAAGGCTATCTCGCAGGTCAGCGTCAATGAGCAGTCGCTCCAGCTGCTGGCTGATGGATTCAACAGACTCGGGGTTTGCCAGCAAGGCGTGTCCACCCGCCACCTCCGGCATGGAGGTGCGGTCTGCCGTGAGCACTGCTGTGCCTGTCGCCATGGATTCAGCGATCGGCATGCCAAAGCCTTCATAGTGGGATACGTAGATGCTCAGGCTAGCGTTGGCATAAAGCGCAGGGATATGAGCCTGGTCCACGTAGCCCAAGCGAACTGCTTGTCCTTCTGCAGCCAGTTGAGTAATGGCGGCCTCAATTGTCTCGCTGTGCCAGCCACGGGCACCAGCCAGTACCAACGGGAACTGCTGGCGAATACTCTCCGGCAGGGCCGTGAATGCGGCGATGACACGCTCCAGATTCTTGCGAGGCTCAAGAGTGGCGACTGAAAGCACATACTGGTCGGGCAGACCGAGCTGCCGGCGGCAGTTCGCGCGCTGTTCGTCTGTTACGGAGAAAAGGCTGTTATCAACTCCGGGGGATACGATATCAACAGGTGCGGATACGCCTTGCTGCTGCAACATTTCACGGGTGAAGGCTGAAACCGCATTCAAGCGTGTCGCGTTAGCGTAGGTGTGAGGTAGTTGCTGATTCAGCGCCTTGACTCGGTACGCAGGGTGGAATTCCGGATGATGTACATGCGACAGGTCGTGAATAGTGGCTACGCTTGGGCCGTTGAAGGGCATTAGCACAAAGCTGGGCTCCCAATAGCAGTAGCCCTCCAGACTGCGGCTTGCACGACGCGCCTGATGGTTCTTAACCATCTGCCAGGCTCGATGGGCACCGGGCAGTTTGGCCAGTCGGCTGCGCCATGAGCGTTGCTGAGGTTTGACGGGCTGTTCAATCGCGTCGAGCAATGACAAAAGTTGTGCACGGGGAATCAGGCCGCCTGCGCTAAGGCCGCAGATATCATCGATATCCGAGCGTTTAAGCAATTCCCGTAACAGGCCACTGGTATAGCGGCCTATGCCTGTTGGTTGGGGCTGCAGGGAATAGGTGTTAACCGCGATCCTCATGCCTCGTCCGGGCAACGACCGTAGATATCCGTGAAGCGTACGATGTCGTCTTCGCCGAGGTAGTGGCCGGACTGGACTTCGATCACTTCCAACGGGATTTTGCCAGGGTTGCTGAGGCGATGTTTAACCCCAACCGGGATATAAGTGGACTGGTTTTCGGTCAATACTTTCTCTTCTTCACCGCAGACTACATGCGCAGTACCCGATACTACGATCCAATGTTCGGCACGGTGGTAGTGGAGCTGCAAGGAAAGCTGCTGGCCAGGCTGAACCGTGATGCGCTTGACCTGATAGTGGCGCCCTTCATCGATGGTGTCGAAATCCCCCCAGGGGCGAATGACGTGGGTGTGATCTGAGTACTCGGAGCGTTTGTCTGCCTTCAGGCGCTGAACAATGTCCTTAACTTTCTGTGACTGCTCTTTGTGTGCAACCAGAACCGCATCCTTGGTTTCCACCACGATATGGTTGTCCAGGCCGATGGTGGCGACGTGGCGATGGTGGGCATGTACCAATGAATTGTGGGTGTCGTGCAGGTAGGCATCACCCAGGGCAACGTTTCCGCTTGAGTCCTGGTCACTGACTTCCCACAGGGATTGCCAGCTGCCGATATCGCTCCAGCCGGCATCCATGGCAACAACACAGGCATTATCAGTTTTCTCCATCACGGCATAGTCAATGGAGTTATCCGGGCACAGGCTGAACAGGTCGGCATTGGGTCGCACGAAGTCCGGGTCCTGGGTGCAGGAGGTCATGGCAGCCTTACAGTGGGTCAGCAGCTCGGGGTCATGTCGTTCCAGTTCGTGCAAGTATACGGAGGCGCGGAACATGAACATGCCGCTGTTCCAGAGATGTTTGCCACCCTCCAAGTAGCGCTCGGCTGTAGTCAGATCCGGTTTTTCAGCAAACTCGTCGATGCTGAAGGCACTTTCTGCCAGCGTGGGACCTGTTTTGATATAGCCATAACCGGTTTCCGGGCGGGTTGGGGTGATACCGAAGGTAACCAGCTTGCCCTGCTCAGCAAGTGGCAGGCCCTTTTCAATTGCTTCGAGTAATTCCTGGGGGCGAGTGAAATCGTGGTCGGCTGCCAGTACCAGCATGATGGTGTCGTCGCCGTGCTGCAAAAGCCCCAAAGCTGCCAAGGCAATAGCGGGAGCCGTGTTGCGTGAACAGGGTTCAAGAATGGTCGCCAGTGACTCGATTTCTGCCTGACGCAACTGCTCAGCAACCAGAAATCGGTATTTGTCATTGCTCACTATGACCGGGGCAGCATGTTCAAGTCCTTGCAGACGAGTCAACGTTTCTTGCAAAAGAGTTGTGCCAGAACCGTTAAGGTCGAGAAACTGCTTGGGGGAACTTTGGCGTGACAGGGGCCAGAGACGACTGCCGCTGCCGCCAGCCATGATGACCGGTGTGAACATATTTTATCCAGAATCTGAGTGGAGGCTTAACCGCGCATTATCCGCCATGAACCCTTTTGAGTCTACCGTCGAGGGGTTGCTGCGGGGTGTTTGGGTCAGGTGTCCTGTGTTAGTATCCGAGCCTATTTTACCTGCTGTCGGCATGAACGGGGCCTGAGCATTGAAATTCTCTGAACAGGCCCCATAGACGGCTGCAATATAGTCAGTTTCTCGTCTCACAGTACTTGGAGTACCCCATGGAGAAAAAACGCACTGACCTGGAGGCGGTGTTGCACGCCTGTCGCTCCAGTTTCTTCAGTGTCGGTCTGTTCAGTATGTTTATCAATATGCTGATGTTGGTGCCTGCATTCTACATGCTGCAGGTGTACGACCGAGTAGTAACCAGTGGCAGCGTACCAACTTTGGTGATGTTGACGCTTGTCATGTTGCTGCTGATGACAACCATGGGGGCACTTGAGTGGGTTCGCTCCCGGATTATGGTCAGGGTGAGTACTCGCATTGATACCCTGCTTGGTAGCCGGCTATATGATGCCAGCTTCAGGCAGGCGTTGTACTCAGGAGGCATGAATGCTAATGCCCAGCCTCTGAATGATTTGACGGGGCTGAGGCAATTCCTAACGGGCAACGGCCTGTTTGCCTTCTTTGATGCCCCGTGGGTGCCCATTTACATAGCCATTATGTTTATGTTCCACCCTTGGTTTGGCATTGTTGCCATCATCAGTGTGATTATTCTGGCGACTTTGGCCATTATCAACGAAAAAGTTACCAGCAAGATGTTGGCTGAGGCAAACAAGGAAAATATGGCAGCCACTCAGTTTACCAACAAAAATCTGCGGAATGCCGAAGTAGTCGAGTCCATGGGGATGCTGGGGCGCATTCGTGACCGTTGGCAGGAGAAAAACCGCAAGGTACTTGCGTTGCAAGGTATTGCCAGTGACCGTGCTGGCATACTGACTTCTATGTCCAAAACAACTCGTTTGATTGTTCAGTCATTAGTGCTGGGGCTTGGTGCTTATCTTGCAATTCAGCAGGAGATATCCCCAGGGCTTATGATTGCTGGTTCCATTCTGTTGGGTCGGGCACTGGGGCCAATTGATCAGATGATTGGGGTTTGGAAGCAATTTGTTAGTGCTCGGTCTCAATACCAGCGGTTGAATGAAATCCTGGGCAAAGTGTCAGAGGAACCGGATAGGATGTCCCTTCCTGCACCGAAAGGAAATATATTGGCCGAAAATGTCATGGTAGCCCCTCCTGGAGCGAAAACCCCTGTTGTAAAAGGTGTTACTTTTACCGTAGACGCTGGCGAGATGGTGGGCATTATTGGCCCGAGTGCCGCAGGCAAGTCTACATTGGCACGTGCTTTGTTGGGTATCTGGCCCACGATGGGTGGAAAAATGCGCCTTGATGGGGCTGATATCTTTAATTGGAAACGCGAGGAACTGGGGCCTCATATTGGTTACCTGCCGCAGGATATAGAGCTATTTGAAGGCAGCATTAGTGAAAATATTGCTCGCTTTGGTGAAGTTGACTCCAAGGCTGTTGTAAAGGCTGCACAGATGGCAGGGGTCCATGACATGATCCTGCGCCTGCCCGAAGGCTACGACACGGTGATTGGTGCTACGGGTGGGGCCCTTTCTGGTGGTCAGAGACAGCGTATTGGTTTGGCTCGGGCAATCTACGGTAATCCACGTTTGGTCGTACTCGATGAGCCTAATTCCAATCTGGATGACCAGGGCGAAGCAGCGCTTGCTGTAGCGCTTCAGAACTTGAAAGAAACCGGTGCGACCGTATTTATCATTACTCACCGCGCCAGTGTTCTTTCTCAGGTGCAGAAATTGATGGTGATGCGAGAAGGGGCACTGGCTATATTTGGCCCCCGTGACCAGGTACTGGCTGAATTGAACAAGGCATCCCGCGCGGCGGCTCCTGCTGCTAAACCGGCCTGAGGATAGTTGATCGATGAGTGAAGAAACACTAAAAGCCATTCGTGAAGGCAAGTTTGAGCTGGATGTCTCGGATAAAAAGCCCAAGCTGATAGGTCTACTGATCCTTTTTGTGACATTCGGCATGTTCGGAACCTGGGCAGCTATTGCGCCTCTGGACAGTGCCGCACTGGCGCCTGGTGTGGTGACTGTTAAAACCTACCGCAAGACAATTCAGCACCTTGAGGGTGGTATTGTCGAGCAGATTAATGTGCGTGATGGCGATCAGGTTGAAGCTGGTGAAGTGTTATTGGTGCTGGATAATACTCAAGCACAAGCCGAGCTTGGCATTGTCCGTGGGCAGATGATAGCAGCTCTGGCTTTGGAAGCGCGGCTCAAAGCTGAACGAGATCAGAGTGATGTCATCCATTTTCCTGAAAGCTTCGATGAAAGTGACCCTCGTGTGAATGAGGCTGTTCTCAGTGAGAGGCAGGTGTTCCAGGCACGAATGAACTCTCACCTTGGTGAAATAGAAGTGCTTGAACAGCGGATGACCCAGATTGAAGAACAAATCCGTGGCTTGCAGGAAATTATAGGCAGTAAAAAAGAGTTAATGCTCTCCTATAACGATGAGATCAAGGATCTTAGTGAGTTATTGAGTGACGGCTTTGTTGACAAGCAAAGGCTGCGAGATTTGGAGCGTCAAGTTTCGGGCCTGGAAGGCGATATGGCAGACCATCGATCCACTATTGCTCAGGCTAAAATGAAGCAAGGAGAAACGCGTCTAAGTATTTTGCAGCTTAAGAAAGACTTTCATACTGAGGTTGTGAACCAGTTGTCGGAAGTGCAGTCTACCCTGTTCGACTTGAGGGAGCGGGAACGGGCGCTAATTGACCGTGTTAATCGCACAGTTATCCGCTCGCCTGAAGCAGGCATGGTACTGGGCATGAAGGTTCATACCGTTGGAGGGGTGGTTAAGTCGGGAGCGCCTATTCTTGATATCGTCCCTGCAGCGTCTGATTTGGTAATTGAAGCCCAGGTGTCACCAATCGATATTGACCGTGTTAGTGCTGGCAAGTTGGCCGATATTCGCTTCAGTGCGTTCAAATCTGCGACTACACCGGTTATCGAAGGGCAGGTTGAACATATTTCAGCCGACCGTCTGACCAATGAAGAGACTGGTATGCCGTATTATCTGGCACGTGTTGAACTGACCGAAGAAGGTCGCAGTAATCTGGAGGCAGCCAATTTGGTGCTGGTGCCTGGTATGCCGTCAGAAGTGCTGATTAACACGGGTGAGCGCACTCTACTGGAATACCTGGTTCAACCCGCGACCAACGCATTCGCACGTTCACTGATAGAGGACTGATTCTAATGCGAAGGATCCCCCGAGTAATCGGATGTTGCTCTTTGGCTCTGCTTTTATCAGGTCCAACGGCAGCCGAGGAAGTGTCATCGGAAGAAGAGAACCCGTCTGATCTCTGGACACTGTACGAACAGGCACAAAAGCAGGACCCACGTATTCTGTCTGCTCAGGCAGTCTCGCGTCGTGCGGAGTACCAGGAACGTGAAGCCTTGGGTAGGCTTTTGCCACAAGTAAGTGCAGATAGTAGGCTTACGCGGACCAACTATGTGTCCGGGGCTTACGAGACATACTACAACGGTGAACGTTACTCTGTGTCTATGTCGCAGGTGATCTATGATTCGCCTACTTGGCAAAGCTATCAGCGTTCACGTGCACTCAGTAACCAATATACAGAGCAAGGTGAGCATGACATCCAGGGGGCTGTGTCTGATCTGATTCAGCGCTATTTTGCGGTTTTAGGTGCCCAAGATAATCTTGAGCTAATTCAGGCAGAAAAGCGCTCAGTGGAGAGGAATCTGGAGCGTATAAATTCACTCTATGAGCGTCAGCTGGCTCCTATTACGGACAAGTTAGAAGTTGAAGCTCGTCTGGATAGGTTACGTTCGGATGAGATAGAGGCAAGAAATAATATCTGGGTCAGTCGCGAAGCGCTTGCAGAGGTGATTGGCCGTCCTGTGTATGAGCAGCTTGAACGCTTGGTAGCTCAGCCTAAATTGCAAGATACTTTTGACCTTAAAAGTTATGAATATTGGCGTGACCGGGCTCTCGAGGCTAACCCTCTAATTTTGTCTAAGCAAGCAGCAGTTGACGCTCAAAGAGCTGCGCGTAAGGAAGCTTTTGGTGGCCACATGCCTTCTGTGAAGTTACAACTGTCCAGCCAGAAGACGAACATCGGAAGTGAAAACGCACCTTCGTCACCAAGTGAATCCAGTGTTGCGGCACTGAGCATTCGTATTCCGATCTATTCGGGTGGCTCTACAAGTGCACGTAGTGATGCGGCCTATGAGAATATGATGCTGGCCCGTCATGAACTGGAGTCGGCGCGCCGACAGGTCTTCAAGGAAGTCCGTACGGCCTACATGAATGCCTCCTCCGCGCTGGCAAAGGTACAAGCCAGCCAAGTAGCTCTGCAGTCAGCCACCAAAGCGCGCGAAGCGGCAGAAAAAAGCTTTACCTACGGCATTAATAACGCCGTTGATGTGCTCGACCGTGCCAGTGAACAGTACAGTGCCGAACGGGATTTACTGGAGGCTCAGTACAGTTTTCTGTTGAGCTACGTGGTGCTTAAGCGCTGGAGCGGATCGCTGGAAGATGGCGACCTGCAGCAGATCAACACCCTTTTGGATAATCACACAGTGAAGTACGCTGCTGTAGGAACTGCCGGTTAACTTGCTTGAACATTCTTCATTTGTACAAATCCGCCCCCTCCGAAGAAATCGGGGGGGTGGGTGTTTTTATTGAAAACATCGCACGCGGTACGTCACCAGCAGGTGCCATGCACAGGGTGCTGGTCTTTACACGAGAGTCAGAGTTCAGGGTTGAACGCTGGGACTGTGGGGCAGAAATATACTTCTGTCCGATGTGGTTTCATTTCGCTTCCATGCCGATCGGGCCTGCGTATGTAAAGCAGTTCAAGCAGCTGCTGGACTGGGCTGACCTGCTGCACTTTCACTATCCTTTCCCGATTCAGGATCTGCTGTACTTGGCCGGCAGGTGCCTGCGTAAAATGCCGCCTGCACTGGTGACCTACCATAGCGATGTGGTGAGACAGAGGCTGTTCGGCAAGCTCTATTCACCGCTGGCACTTCGCTTCCTGCGCTCAGTGGATAAAGTCGTGGCCACATCTCCAGGCTACCTGGAAAGCAGCGCGACACTGCGTCAACTGAATGAACCCGGTATGGTGCCATTAGGCATTTCAGAGTCGCTATATCCGTCACTGTCCACGGAGAGGCAGGCTCATTTCCGCGATCGCTTTGGTGAAGGTTTTTTCCTGTTTTTGGGGGCTTTGCGCTACTACAAAGGCCTGCACTGGCTGATTGAAGCGGCGATTAAAACCGGTTTGCCAGTGGTTATTGCCGGTGGTGGGCAATTGGCAGATGAGCTGAAAGCTCAGGCTGCAGGTGCTGAAAATATCCACTTTGCCGGCGAAGTCAGCGAAGAGGACAAGATTGCCCTGCTGTCATTGGCCAGTGCTTTTGTATTCCCCTCACACTTGCGTTCAGAAGCCTTTGGAATCAGCTTGCTGGAAGCGCAGATGATGCGCTTGCCATTGATTACTTGTGAAATAGGCACGGGCACCAGCTTTGTGAATAAAGCGGATGAGACAGGGTTGGTGATCCCTCCAGCCAGCGCCGATGCCTTGGCGAGTGCAATGCTGGAGCTATACGAAAATCCGGCACGTCGAGAGCAAATGGCAGAGGCGTCCTATGCCCGCTTCCAGGCGCTGTTCACCGCCGAGCGTATGTCGGAAAGCTATCTTGGCATCTATCGCCATCTGATCTCTGGCGCAATCTGATGCAGTCTCTTAGTCAAATTTCGGAACGGCTTCTTCAGCACTACCACGAAGAGGACAAGCGTCAGCACTTTGGGTACAGCTTTATACTATTGTTGCTGGCAGCTCTATGGCTGAACCTCTGGGGTGCCGCGTTCCTAGTACTGCTGATAGGCCTGGTCAAAGAGGTCTGGGACCATTACTGGGGCAGTGGCTTCTGCTGGATCGACATGGCGGCCAACGTGCTGGGTATTCTGGTTGCTCTGCCGTGCGTCTGGTTATTTGCTGCCATTCTTTAAATATCCCGTTCGTTGTTAGCACGCTCTCCGTTTAAGTGCTGTTTATAATCTGCTCAAATCTCTTGCCTACCCTCCTCCCTGCACTAGAATAATGCGCTTGATACCGAGGACGGTATCGAAATTTCAGCCATCGAGTACAAGGGAGTTTTGTAAATATGTCTGGATATGATGATTCCTTTTGGAATGACTTCGTAGGTGAGTACGATGGAATTTCCTGGGAACTCGCAGAGCGGGTGCATAACTGGTTTGTGAATTATGCGCGCGACCATGTGGGCGTTGAGCTGGCAGGTGATATGACAGCTGCTGAAGACGTGCGTCTGAACAGCTATTTCTCAGACCCAGCCAACTTCGATACCTACTGGAATGCCGTATTGGCATCCGACTGGTATGCCGAATATATGGAGCTGTTCGATAATTGGGATGACTGGGACGATGATTGGGATGACGACCTGCTGGGATCGGATAACCTGATTCAGTCCTACATCGATGATGCCAATGTACCTGTGACCGGGGCGCTGGCCGATCAGCTATACGACTGGGTGGCAGATTACCTGCAGACCACCGGTGTGAATATCCTGGATGGGGTTGATGAGTCCGAGATATACACGCTGGAAAGCCACTTCTCCAGCCCGAGCAATATTCAGAGCTTTATCGACAGCATGGAAAGCACCAGCTGGTTCGGTAAGTGGAAAGCCGTGTATGACAAAGGCCTGGCAGAGGGTTCCATCGGCTACAACGACTTTATTTTTGCCGACTATCTGGACAGCGATGATGTGCAGTTGTGGGACGATGATGGCGCACTCTGGGATGCACAGATCAAGCGTGCGGACGGTGACGTTATTGAAGCGGAAGAGGCGCAGCTGTATCGGGCCTATTCTGGTGCCATGGGCCGCCTGCCGGATGAAGATGGCTATAACTGGTGGCTGGGCGAAATTGAGGCCGGTCGTCGGGATCTGAACTCCATGGCTGCGGGCTTTGTTGGCTCTAAAGAGTTTAAAGGGCTTTCAGATGCCAATGATGACGGTGTGGTCAGCAATGCCGAGTTCGTTACACACATGTACGAAGGTGTTTTCGAGCGTGCACCGGATCAGGCCGGTTTTGACTACTGGGTAGGTGAACTCGACTCCGGGCGTTATTCCCAGTCAGAGGCGCTCGTGGCGATGACGCAGTCAGATGAGTACGTTCAAAAAACCTATGTGGCTGTAGCCGATATGCTGTTTTTGTAAGCAGTACTTACCGATAAATAAAAACCGGCCAGAAGCACTGACCGGTTTTTTTGTGCCCTGAAAAGCTTAAAGCAGTACGTTCATATGCTCCTGGGATTCAGAGATACCCAGAATGACGTTTACGGCGGGGCCCTGCTCAAGCTGCTCGGTCCAGTACTCAACGCCAGCGGCTTCTGCCTCACGTCCCAGTGCATTCTGGTAAAGCTGCTCAATCAGCTCTTCGTTGCTGGTATCGCCACCCAGTGTCTGCTGATATTCGTCAGAGGCCATGAATGACGCTGCGACCTGCTCCAGGCTGCTGCCCTGCTGCAGTTGGCCATGCCAGAAGCTGAGGCCTGCCTGGTCCGGGCCGCGATTGAAAAGAGTGTCGTACAGACGCACGACACCATCGGTGTTGTCCGCCAGGATTTCATCTTCCTTGAAAGCCAGATTCTGAATGCGCTGGTCTTCGCTCTTGTCGGTATCGACCTGAGCAAAAGCGGTCTCGGAAAACTGGCTCAGCATGTACTCGGCGAAGGCATCCTGCTCGGTACCGGCATCAGCTTCGGTTGCAGCACCGGCATCCATACCGGCATCCATGAGGTCGATACGGTCGACGGCGGTTTCATCCAGCTCCAGGAAGTCGCCGAACGGGTAGCCGTCGCCACCGTCAGCCATGAAACCGAGCGTGACGATCTTAATGCTGGCATTCATATCGCCCACCAGCTCGCCATTTACCACCAGTACATCCTGTACGTCACCGTTGTCGTCAACAATGGCAGCGCTCTGGATGCGATCACCGGCTTCCTGTGTCCAGTCGAAGCTGTACTGAATGCCGGAAACCTGGGCAAACTGGCCCGGGGTTGAGCTTGCCTCAGAAGCAGAAACTGCGTGCTCGATGACGGCCAGCAACTGGGCACGGGTCAGGGTAAGGATGCTCAGATCGTTGTTGAAGCGCAGTGAAGATTCTATATCCAGCTGGGATACTTCACCTTCGGCCTTGCCGGCTTCTTCGTTGGCCTGAGGTGGACGCAGTTCATAATCACCTTCGGAGCCGACCGCGTAGGTTGTGCCGATCGGTTCACGAATACCGCCACCGTTTTTGATCGATACCATGACAGCATCGTCGACCTGGCGGGCATACCAGAGGTTGGCGTCGGCGGTCAGATTGCCCAGGTTGGTTTCTTCGGTACGGACAAAGGCACGTTCACCCTGAAGGTATACATCGGTGCTGCCAAAGGTGATGCCATCTTTTTCAGTGACCAGGCCGGCAACGGCGTCGACCAGGTCCTGGGCAATGTCACCCTTGCTGCCTTCGGCATAGGCGGCTTCTTCGCTGCCCCAGAGCTCGGCTGCAGTGGCATCTGTGGACGTGTAAATGGTTGAGGTGTCATCGTTGATGGAGTCGGTCAGGATATTGCCGTCTTCATCAAACTCAACCGTCAGCTGGCCGACATAGCGCCAACCGCCATCGGTGTTGATCAGGACCACATCATTGTCGGACGCATCCTTGGTCAGGATCGGGTAGGCGTCGTAAGGCTCCTGACCAGTACCCGGGAAGAGTTCTTCATCTGCATCGGCCAGCAGGGCGTTGGAACCACCGGCCATGATGATATCCACACCGTCCAGCAGGCCAGCCAGTTCTTCTTCCAGTGCGATCTGCTGCAGGTGAGACATCAGTACGATTTTGTTGATGCCCTGGTCACGCAGTTCATCAATGTGGACCTGCAGCTGCTGAGCCAGCAGTGCCATGTCATTGCTGTCAGTACCTTCAACCTGGACACCACCGGTGCTGGAGATGCTTTCCAGGATCTGGGTAGTGGCGGCAACGATACCGATCTGCTCGCCACCCTCCTCAATGATTGTGGCCGGAGCGATT
Organism: Marinobacterium sp. NO-S09; assembly: GCF_059179545.1. Lineage (NCBI taxonomy): Bacteria > Pseudomonadati > Pseudomonadota > Gammaproteobacteria > Oceanospirillales > Oceanospirillaceae > Marinobacterium > Marinobacterium sp. NO-S09. Next base: position 881,563 of record NZ_CP168954.1, read on the forward strand.
TTGGGCGCAGCTGCGGCAGCGTCGAGATCATCAATGGTGGACGTGAAAGCGGTGTTGTTCAGAATCTGGTCGGTAAACAGGCCGGACAGGCTGTCGTCGCCGGAGAAATCCAGGTTAGCACTCAGGTAGGGGAACTGAGCACCCAGCCATCGAACGCCGTCCAGTTCAGAGGAGCGGATATCGGTGCCGATCAGGTCGGCCAGTGCGTTGGTGCCCTGGTCGAACTCATGGTTACCGAGCGTGATGGCGCTGGCTTCCAACAGGTTAGCCAGCGTCAGGTCGACACGGCCAGCACCTTCACGCAGGTTGCTCAGCGTGCCCGCTTCCAGGCCCAGCATGGCTTCGTTGGCTTGTTGAATCGCGGTGCGCAGGCTGCTGTCACCGGCGGCGGACATATAGGGTCCAGGCAGGATCAAGTCGCCACTGGAAAGAAACAGGGAGTTTTCGGCCTGATCTTCGAGGTAGTCAACGATGGAGACAAATGCGGGGGCGTTGAGCAGATCGCCGCCACCACCTTCCATGTCGGCTGCATGCAGAATCTGAAGCGTGTAGTTTGCCATTGTAACCACTCCTCGGGTTTGGGGGCTTGGGATAGCCATCCATAATCCGATGGAGATTTTAAAGCGGGGTTACAGCTTGAAGACAAAATGAAGACCCGGCACTGGGCCGGGTCTTGGAGGGACGTTTAGAGCTTGCTCAGCATACGGTCATGCTGGGCCTGAACTTCAGCGTCAGGCTCACCACCCATTTTGGATACAACCAGAATGGCGATGGTCGCGAAGATGATGCCCGGTACGATTTCGTACATGTCGAACAGGCCACCGGACAGCTGCTTCCAGATAACCACGGTCACCGCACCGACAATGATGCCGGCCAGCGCGCCATTACGTGTCATCTGTTTCCAGTACAGGCTGATCAGCAGTGCTGGACCAAAGGCCGCACCGAAACCGGCCCAGGCATAAGACACCAGCCCCAGTACGGTGCTGTCTGGGTCAAAGGCCAGGAACATGGCGACGAGTGACAGGCCAATAACTGCCAGACGGCCAACCATGACGATCTCTTTCTGAGACGCATCTTTGCGGAACAGCTGCTTGTAGAAGTCTTCTGCCAGAGCAGAGGAAGATACCAGCAACTGGGAGTCAGCCGTACTCATGATGGCGGCCAGGATCGCTGCCAACAGGATACCCGCAATGATCGGGTGGAAGATGGCATTAACCAGCAGCATAAAGATGGTTTCACCATCGCCCAGTTCGCCGCCCATCTGGTTTTCCACAAACAGCATACCAGCCAGGCCGACCAGCATGGCACCGGCCATGGACAGGCCGCTCCAGCCAACGGCGATACGGCGTGCGGTGCCGATCTCTTCGTTGCTGCGGCAAGCAGCAAAACGCGCCAGGATGTGCGGCTGACCGAAATAACCCAGACCCCAGGCCGCCAGGGATACGATAGCGATGAACGTCAGCGGCTCACCAGAGGTGTCATTGAAGATGGTCAGCAGTTCCGGGTTCTTGGCTTCAATGGCGCTCCACATGGCACTGAAGCCACCGTCAGCCTGAATCGCTGCGATCGGAACGATCAGCAGTGCTGCGGCCATCAACAGGCCCTGTACCAGGTCGGTCCAGGATACGGCCAAGAAGCCACCGAAGAGGGTATAGGAGACGATGCAGATGGTGCCGACAATCAGTGCAGTGGTGTACTCAAGGCCGAATACGGTCTCAAACAGCTTGCCGCCTGCAACCAGGCCGGAGCTGGTGTAGAACAGGAAGAACAGCAGAATGAAGAACGCAGAGATTACCTGCAGCATGCGCGAATTATCGCGGAAGCGGTTGGCAAAGTATTCCGGCAGCGTCAGGGCGTCGCCGGCTTCAATGCTGTAGGTACGCAGGCGCTTGGCAGTGAAGCGCCAGTTGGCCCAGGTGCCCAGCAACAGGCCACCCGCCAGCCAGATCGCTTCCATGCCGGAGCCGTAAGCGTAACCGGGAAGGCCGAGCAGCAGCCAGCCGCTCATGTCGGAAGCACCGGCTGACAAGGCAGCGGGCCAAGGGCCGAGGGAGCGGCCGCCCAGGAAGTAGTCGGAGGAGCTGGATGTGCGTTGGTAGGCAATGACGCCGATGGCGAGCATCATTATCAGATATACGATGAAGGTGCCGTACACCGCGTAGTTATTTTCAATCATGCAAAAGCCTCTCTGCAATCCCTTATAAGGGTGTTTATTGTGCGCCTGTCTCATGCGTGGAATCAGAGAAGCTGAGACAGGTCGACAACGACGCGGAAGAGTCCCTTCCGCCCCATGTTTACGTTAGACGGTAGAACTGCCTAGCTCAAGCGAGGCACCAATACCGCCGACTGCAGTTTTAGTAAGCGAGCGCGTTTTCTCCATTACCAGCGGCAGAAAAAAGGATCCCGTTTTTCATGCGCTGGCGCTGGTAATGGCCGATTCACAGAGCTGAATTGCCCACAGAAACAGCATTTAATAACAGCCACTGTGGAGCGGTCTTGTCAGTTACTCCGAATCTTTTGCAGTATCTTCCGGTGCGTAACCGTTGCGTTGGCGACGGAACTGCGCTGGAGAGAGGTCGAAACGTTGACGGAAGGCCCGAGTCAGGGCGCTTTGGTTACAAAAACCGAAACGAGACGCCAGCTGAGCAATAGGGTCAGGGGCGTGCATCAGCGCCTGACGCACAGCCTGAAGGCGACGTTCGCTGACATACTGGTTGGGTGTTATGCCGGTCTGGTCACGGAAGCGGGCATAGAACTGGCTGCTGGCGAGGCAGAAGAGGCCGGCCAGCTCTTCCACTGGCAGGCGGCGGTCAATATGGAGGTCAATGTAGTCGTCGAGCAACTCCAGGTTTAAACGGCCTTGTGGGCGTGCTGTCCGGCTCTGGTCAAATTGGCGTTGCAGTGCACAGAGCAGGGTGTTGCTGCAGGCTTCCTGTAACAGGGTATCAGCAGGGTTGTGTCTAAGCTCCCGGCTGAGCGAGCGTAGTAGTAACTGAAGATCCGGCGGGCATTGAAAGTAACTGGCCTGGTCGAAGAGCCGGTCGATCTTTTCCTGCTGCAGACGGTCATGACTTTCGGTGGGCAGATCCAGTACGACGATACGGTTGTCGCCCAGGCCGCTGAAAATATGGTCGGTGGCGCAAGGCACCAGACAGCCATGTCCGATGCGGACCTCGCGGCTGCGACCTACCAGCTCGAATGCGGTATCACCTTCCAGACCAAACACCAGCTGATGATGGGCATGATCGTGCTTATCGGAGCGGGTCGGCAAGCTGAGGACTTTGGTACTGCGTGTCATGATGAACAAATCACCGGCTAAACATTGTTAGGGTTAACCTTAGCCCAGTAATTATACAGTTCAAGGTGCAGACTGTACTCCTGTAGAAAGCAATTGAATGCATTAGCGGTTACAATGTCGCCATCTCAAACTTAGCTACAGGATAAGATGGCGACATGGCTGAACTGAAAAACGATCGCTTTCTGCGTGCGCTGCTGCGTGAACCGGTGGATGTGACCCCGGTCTGGATGATGCGTCAGGCAGGACGCTACCTGCCGGAATACCGCGCAACACGCGCCCAGGCGGGTGATTTTCTGAGTCTGTGCAAAAACCGTGAACTGGCCTGCGAAGTGACTTTGCAGCCGCTGGAGCGCTACGATCTGGATGCCGCCATCCTGTTCTCTGATATTCTGACCATCCCTGATGCCATGGGGCTGGGGCTGTATTTCGAACAGGGTGAAGGCCCGAAATTCGAAAAAGTAGTGCGCACCGAAAAGGATGTGGATGAACTGCCGATTCCGGATGCGGCCAGCGATCTGGATTACGTTATGGCAGCGGTCAGTGAAATCCGTGGTGCGCTGTCCGGTCGTGTACCCTTGATTGGTTTCTCCGGCAGCCCCTGGACCCTGGCGACCTACATGGTTGAAGGGGGCTCCAGCAAGGATTTCCGTCACATTAAGAAGATGATGTACGCCACGCCTGAGGTGATGCATGCGCTGCTGGACAAGCTGGCGCAGTCGGTCACCCATTACCTGAACGAGCAGATCCGCAGTGGTGCTCAGGCCGTTCAGATCTTCGATACCTGGGGCGGCGCGTTGAGTGGTCCGATGTATCAGGAGTTCTCGCTCAAGTACATGCAGCAGATCGTGTCCGGCCTGATTCGCGAATATGACGGCCGTCGTGTGCCGGTCATCATGTTCACCAAGAATGGTGGTCAGTGGCTGGAAGTCATGGCCGAGGCAGGTGCTGATGCCCTGGGCCTGGACTGGACGACCAACATTGATGATGCGCGCCGCCGTGTCGGTGACCGTGTGGCTCTGCAGGGTAATATGGACCCGAGCGTGCTCTACGCACCGGCAGAACGTATCCGTGCTGAAGTGGCCGATATTCTGGCCCGGTTCGGTTCCGGCAACGGTCATGTGTTCAATTTGGGCCATGGTATCCATCAGTTTGTCGACCCGGAAAGTGCTAAAGTATTTGTAGATGCGGTGCACGAACTGAGTGCTCAGTACCACCGGTAATTCGGGGCAGAGCTGCTGTGGGGAGTATTCGCTCGCGGAGCGAACTCCCACAGATGTTGCAGGTTACAAACCTGAAAATTGTGTGTGAGGCTCACTGTGGGAGCGCACTCCGTGCGCGATTGGGCCAAACACTTACAGGTGCCGTGGTTCAAAATGTGTGGGAGCACACTCTGTGCGCGAATAACCTGACATCTGTGCATCGATTGAAAGTATCTACCAGGCAGCGGTGTGATCCATCGCTGCCTGAGTTGTATTTGGGGAATGAATAACCATGAAGAAACTGTCGAACCTCTTTGACAACAACCGTAGCTGGTCTGATCGTATCCATGAGCAGGACCCGGAATTTTTCCCCACCCTGGCGTCCCAGCAGGCTCCGGAATATCTGTGGATCGGCTGTTCCGATAGCCGTGTGCCAGCCAATGAGATTGTCGACTTGCTGCCCGGTGAGCTGTTTGTCCACCGCAATGTCTCCAACATTGTTGTGCACACCGATATGAACTGTCTGTCGGTACTGCAGTACGCAGTGGAAGTGCTCAAAGTGAAGCATGTGATGGTAGTTGGTCATTATGGTTGTGGCGGTGTCCGTGCCGCTTTGCAGGAACAGCCCCACGGTCTCATCGACAACTGGCTGCGTAACATTCGTGATGTCTATTTCCAGCACCGTGACCTGGTGGGCCCCTGGCAGGATACGCCGACGCAGGTAGATATGATGTGCGAACTGAATGCGGTGCAGCAGGCTTACAATGTCTGTAATACCACCATTGTGCAGGATGCCTGGAAGCGTGGTCAGGACCTTAGTGTGCATGGCTGGGTGTACAGCCTTGAGAATGGTCGCCTGACAGATCTGGAATTCTGCGCGGATTCAGGCACCTCCGCCGAGAGTGAACTGAACCAGGCAATTGCCCGGGTGGAGTCTTCGCGTAACAACGCTTAACCAGAGTAGAGCCATGGTGTGGTACTGAAGAGCCCCATCCGTAAGGAGAGGGGCTTTTTTGTGTCCTGGAAGAGCGTTTAGCTGAGTAAAAGCGTCATGCCTGTTCCGCCGACCAACAGGAGAGCAAACAGCAAGGCCCCTAGTATCATGGGCTTCCAGCCCGCTGCACGGATGGCGCTCAGTCGGGTGGCAAACCCCAGTGCCGCCATCGCCATGGCCAGAAACAGCTGATCCAGCTGATGCAGCAGCGCCAGCAATTGTTCCGGTAACAGATCCAGACTGTTGACCAGTGGCAGCAGCATAAACACCAATGCAAACCAGGGAACTGGCAGTTTTGCCGGTGTATTGCTATCGCTTTGTCCCCGGTTGAACAGGTGGCTCAGGACCAGTAAAACCGGTACCAACAGCATGACACGCATCAGTTTGGTGACAACCGCCGTGTGAGCGGCTTCTGCGGGCAGAGCGGCGGCAACTGCGGTGACCTGAGCGACTTCATGAGTGGTGGCGCCAACCAGGCGTCCGAAAGCTGTATCCCCGTTGTGAAACAGGGCCTGCACCCACTCCTGTGCGAACAGCCAGGGGTACAGCAGCATGGCTGCACTGCCAAAAAGTACAACCGTGGCGATGGCCACAGGTACCGCCTGCTGGCGCGCACGAATGGTTGGAGCACTCGCCAGTACTGCCGCCGCACCACAAATAGCACTGCCGGCGCCAATTAATACGGCGGTGCGTGCATCCAGCTTGAGCCAGCAAATACCGACCCAGGCAGCAGTGGCCAGAATACCGACCACAATCACCAGGTCAATCAGCAGCGCATTCAGGCCTGCACTTTGCAGGTCTGCAAAACTGATACGCAGGCCGTAGAGAATAATGCCTGCGCGCAATAAGTAATGCCGGCTGAACTGGAGCCCGGCCTCACTGCGTTTTTCGATGCGTTCACCGATCAGATGACCTGCCAGAATAGCCAGCAGCATCGCCAGCGTCAGTGGGCCGACCACGCCCACAACGGGCAGGGGAAGCTGGACCAGCAGCAAGGCGCCAAGACTCAGGCCAAATGTCAGCATCAGGCCGGGCAGCAGCTGGGCAAGCCTGTTGGCTGGTTGGAAACGTTGCTGTAATGGCATGGTGCACCTCCTCGTGAACAGGTGTGCACTTTAAATCGATTAGTTATAAGTTTAAAACAGATTGATTTGGTATTATCTACCAGTTTTTTAGGTAAATTTGAATCGGCTCGAGGTGTGTATGCTGTCCCTGCGTCAATTGGAAGTTTTTCTGGCGGTGATTGAAACCGGCTCCACGACCCGTGCAGCAGAAGCCGTTGCGCTATCCCAGTCTGCTGCCAGTAATGCATTGAGCGAACTTGAATCAAGGCTGGGGCAAAAGCTGTTTGATCGTGTCGGCAAGCGATTGGTGTTGAACGCCAGTGGCAGAGCCCTGCAGCCGAGGGCGCGTGCACTATTGGTACAGGCACGGGATGCCGAAGCACTATTCACCACGGGAAGTAGTCAGTTGAAGGTGGGAGCCAGCACTACAATTGGCAACTACCTGCTACCGCGTCTGTTGGGAGCATCAGGTCATGCTCTGCCGTGTGAGCGTGTAGAAATCGCCAACACCGATGAGATCGCCGAACGAATGCTCCGGTTCGAGCTGGACCTTGGCTTGATCGAGGGGCGGGCGCTGCATCCTGACCTGGTCATGACACCCTGGCGTCAGGATCAGATGGTGATCGTTGCGGCTGCCGGTTTTGAGTCCCTCCGGTTGGAAGAACTGCCCTGGATCATGCGTGAGCGAGGGTCGGGTACGCGCAGTGTGGTGGAGCAGGAATTGTTCGAGGCATTAGGTGCGTTACAGCCAGTGCTGGAGCTGGGCAGCTCTGAAGCGATTCATAATGCTGTCAGGGCGGGGGTAGGCGTCAGCTGTCTGTCACGACATGTAGTTCAACAGTCACTGCAGAGTGGCGAGTTGCAGGTGTTGGCACCGGAACTCAGCATCCGGCGCCAACTGTATCTGCTACGCCACCGCCAGCGGCCTGATACCGCAGCGGTAGCGCGGTTTCTTGAATGTTGTCCGGCTGATACCTGAAAGCGCTTTTAAAACTGCGGCCTGTTTCAACCGGACATTCAAGCGTGCAGGTGATTAGAAAAGGTTAATCAGGCGTGCACGGAAGTCGCTGGCATTACGGGTCATGTACCAGCCGTTTTCAACGTTGAGTGTGTTGCCATCCAGGCTGAAAGCCGACTTGTAGTCATCAAACTTGGGTTTTGGCTGTACCTGGATACTGCTGATGTCAGCAATAGCGGCTTTATAGTCTGCATCATCTGAACAGATTTTGCTCAGCGCTTCCATGGTAGAGGCGGTACGGTCACCCAGCTGGATATAAACCCAATCCAGGCGCATGCCTTTCTCTTTAATGATGTCAGCGTTTTGCTCGGCAGCTGCATCAACCGCACTCCAGTCAACGTTGACGGCCAACTGAGCGTTACCGCATGCAGATTTCATGCTTTCAGCTGCCGCGCTGATTTTCTCGTCTGCAGAACGCTGTGCTTTTTTCTCTTTGACACCTGCCTGAACACCTGTGGCCAGTACGGCAAGACACACACATGCGATGGTTTTTTTCATATATCCTCCATGATAGATATTACTTAGTGTTAAAAAACTGTAATTATAAAGCGTCATTTTCGGTTGGGAGAGCGCTTTATAATCCATTCCTGAAGCACCGTCCGGATGGCGAAAATAGTCACATGATCGCTTTAGGAGATCAATAATAAAATCAGTCTATTTGATTGTATGGTTTTATTGTATTTATTGGGTGACGGTTGTTGGGGCAGTTTTATATGAGAGTTGCTTAATTAGATTCATGCTCTCGTGATATAAAAAATGGGTAATGAAGAATCGGAATTATGAATCATGAAATATGGTTTCATGTCGCATATGCAATATAACTTTCAATTGGCAGATTGATGCTTTTTGAAAAGTATAAGTGACATTTTGAGAGGCCGAGGTGACTGTTGTGAACAGGGCCCTTCATCTGAGCCCTGTTCACATAGAGAAGCATTAATCTGTTAAGAAGTGCTTTCTGCCAGTGCCTGCTCCAGGTCGGCAATCAAGTCATCCACATGTTCAATACCGATAGACAGGCGCACCATCTCCGGTGATACGCCCGCAGACTTCAACTCTTCGTCGTTGAGCTGACGGTGTGTGGTTTCAGCAGGGATGGATGCCAGTGACTTGCAGTCGCCGATGTTTACCAGGCGCAGGAAGATCTGCAGTGCATCGTAGAATTTGCGTGTGCCTTCACGGCCGGATTTCAGACCGAAGCTGAGGATGCCGGAGGCTTTGCCACCCATGTACTTCTGTGCCAGTGCGTAATCCTTGTGGCTTTCCAGGCCGGCGTAATTGACCCATACCACTTCCGGGTGGTTTTCCAGGTATTCGGCGACTTTCTGTGTGTTTTCACAGATGCGTTCCATGCGCAGTGAAAGGGTTTCCAATCCCTGCAGTAGCATGAAGGCGTTCATCGGTGACAGCGCTGCGCCCATGTTGCGCAGCGGTACTACACGGGCGCGGCCAATAAAGGCGGCGGGGCCGAAGGCTTCTGTGTAGACCACGCCGTGGTAGGACACATCCGGCTCGTTCAGCAGCGGGAAGCGCTCCTTGTTTTCCGCCCAGGGGAAGTTACCGGAATCGACAATCACGCCGCCGATGGTGGTGCCATGGCCGCCAATGTACTTGGTCGCCGCCGTGACGATAATGTCGGCACCCTGTTCAATCGGACGCCACAGAGACGGGCTGGGGACAGTGTTATCCACAACCAGCGGCACACCATGGCGGTGGGCTATTTCGGCCAGCTTTTCGATATCGGCAATACCACCGGACGGGTTACCCACAGACTCACAGTAGATCGCTTTGGTGCGAGCGTCGATTTTGCTCTCCAGGCCAGCAAGGTCATCTTTTTGTACGAAGCGGACTTCCAGCCCCTGACGCGGAAGCGTGTGGGCGAAAAGGTTGTAGGTGCCGCCATACAGTTCGCTGGTCGAGATGATGTTATCACCCGCTTCGGCCAGCGTTTGAATGGTATAGGTGATGGCCGCCATGCCGGACGCGACGGCTAGTGCCGCGACGCCGCCTTCCAGTGCAGCAACACGCTTTTCCAGCACGTCGTTGGTGGGGTTCATAATGCGGCTATAGATGTTACCCGGTACCTTCAAATCAAACAGGTCGGCACCGTGCTGGGCATCATCAAAGGTGTAAGAGGTGGTTTGATAAATGGGGACGGCAGCCGAGTTGGTGGTCGGATCTGTTTCGTAACCGGCGTGCAGCGCGAGCGTTTCCAGTTTCATTATTCGTTATTCCTTGTTGTCTGTTTTGAAAGGCGGTGCACCAGGACTGAGGCTGACCGGGGGTGCCGCCATTGATACAATCGGATTCTGCAACAGGCACTCAGTGTAAACCCTAATTTTCCCGGAGACACCCCATGGCCAAGACCAAAACTGCTTTTGTCTGTAACGATTGCGGCGCCGACTACCGCAAGTGGCAGGGGCAGTGTTCGGCCTGTGGGGCCTGGAATACGATCACTGAAGTTCGTCTGGGCTCTGATGCTGGCGGCGTGCGCAGCGCGCGTTTTGAGGGTTACGCCGGCGGTTCAGGTGGCGCGGGTGCGCATAAAAAAGTGGTCACTCTCAGCGAGGTGGCACTGGAAGAAATGCCGCGTTTTACCAGTGGCAGTGCCGAGTTGGACCGGGTGCTGGGTGGCGGCCTGGTGCCGGGGTCTGCGGTGCTGATCGGTGGCCATCCTGGGGCGGGTAAGAGTACCTTGCTGCTGCAAACCATGTGTCATTTGGCGGCCGAAATGCCGGCGCTGTATATCACCGGTGAGGAGTCCCTGCAGCAGGTGGCGATGCGTGCGTCGCGTTTGGGGCTGAAGGCGGATCAGCTGCAGATGTTGTCGGAAACCTCGGTAGAAACGATCTGTGACCTGGCGAATGAGCTGCAGCCCAAGGTGATCGTGATCGACTCCATTCAGGTGATGCATGTGGCGGATGTGCAGTCAGCACCCGGTTCGGTATCGCAGGTGCGTGAGAGTGCGGCGTTTCTGACCCGTTTTGCCAAGCAGACCGGCACGGTGCTGTTTCTGGTGGGGCATGTCACCAAGGATGGTTCACTGGCTGGCCCCAAGGTGCTGGAGCATATGATCGACTGTTCACTGCAGCTGGAAGGGTCGTCCGACAGCCGTTTCCGCACCCTGCGCAGCCACAAAAACCGCTTTGGTGCGGTGAATGAGTTGGGTGTGTTTGCCATGCTGGAAAATGGGCTTAAAGAGGTGAAGAACCCCAGCTCCATCTTTCTGAGTCGTGGCAGTGAGCCCAGTCCCGGCAGTGTGGTGATGGTGGTCTGGGAGGGCACTCGACCATTGTTGGTTGAGCTTCAGGCACTGGTGGATGAGTCGCACCTGTCCAACCCGCGTCGCGTTGCAGTCGGTTTGGAGCAGAACCGCTTGGCAATGCTGCTGGCGGTGTTGAACCGTCATGGCGGCCTGATGACCGGCGATCAGGATGTGTTCGTCAATGTGGTGGGCGGGGTGAAGGTGCTGGAAACCAGTGCCGACCTGGCGTTGCTGCTGGCGGTGGTCTCGAGCTTTCGCAATATGGCGCTGTCGCAGGAGTTGATGGTGTTCGGTGAGGTGGGCCTTTCCGGTGAAATTCGTCCGGTGCCCAATGGTCAGGAACGCATTCGTGAGGCGTCGAAACATGGTTTCAAGCGCGCCATCGTGCCGATTTCGAATGTACCCCGTGAGCCAGTGCCGGGCATGGAAGTGGTCGGGGTTAAAACCCTGTCAGAAGCGCTGGATGCAATCTGACAGCGGGTTTACTGATCCGCGTCGATCAACTGTTCCAATTCGCGCTCCAGCAGACTCTCGTCACCCAGGTTCAACTCAACCAGCCGGCGCAGATGGGTGATGCTGTCGATATCCATCTCTTCGGCGGTAAAGCCGTAATAGGGTGATTCGATGTGTGTGAGCGTGGACGGGATATTGATCAGGATATCGTTGGCCAGATAAAGGTGCAGTTGTGCACTGTCTCCTTGGTCAATCGGCAGCGCATGCTCCGATTCCACCAGTGCGCCGCGCAAGGATATATCGATCAGCTGGACGACCGCGCTGCCCTTGGGGCTGTGCAGTTCGCACTCGGCATCGAAGGGGATGCGGGTAAAGCGTCGACGTTCGGTGTTGTTATTCACGCTTGCACTCCTGGTTCCTCGGCTGGCTCTTCAAGATAGTATTACACTCGTCGCATAGTGGAAACAGCCTGCTTCAGATCAATACGCATGTGTTGATGCTAGTCTACCTTTGACTGCTTGGGCAGAAATTCACCGGAGAGCACATGTGGGAAGTGATGAATGATCTGATAGCCGCACGTCGGCACTCACGCTATTTCAATCATACACGCAGCTACCATTTGTTCACCCGTGTCAGAATGATCGCCTGGTTGTTAATGGTGCTGCAAAGCGGATGGATCCTGATCGACTGGCTGTTGCTGCCGGCCGAAGCCAGTACCACCATTGCTTATGCCCGCCTGGCCAGCAGTGGCTGCTGTCTGTTGTTGGGGCTTTGGTATACGCACCCTTACCGGCTGGACGTGTCGCTGATACGGCTGTTGGCACTGGTACTGGTATTAACCCTGTTTCAGACCGCCAGCACGGTGATTCTGGAGCAGCACGGCTATCACGCAACGGTGGCCGGGTACGCCTTTTTCCCGTTCATGATTATCACCATGCTGGCGATTTTTCCTCTTACACTGTTTGAGATTGCAGGCTTCGTCTGTTTTGTGCTGCTGGTGGAACTGGTGACTCAGCTTTGGCTGGGGGCCTGGGGCGGTGTCAGTGGCCTGAATGATCTCTGGTTGCTGGCGATTCTGGGGGCGATTGCCGGTTGGGCTTCGATCAATCAGCTGAACATGTTGCTGGTGCTCTACCGTCAGGCTACGCGTGACCCGCTTACCGGGCTGGCCAACCGGCGCCAGGTGATGGAACAGCTGGAAGAGGATATCAAAGCGGCTCATGCACAGGGGACTCCGCTCACGGTGATGATGTTTGATCTGGACAAGTTCAAAAGCTTCAACGATCAGTACGGACATGCGGCCGGGGATATCGTGCTCAAGCAGTTTGCCAAAATCCTGCGTGAGCATGCCAAGCGCAAGGTGGACTTGGCTGGACGTTTTGGGGGCGAGGAATTTTTGATGGTGCTGCCCAATATGAAAGCCGAGCAGGTAACCGAAGTGGCAGATGCCATTCGTCAGGCTTGTCATGCATCGCGTCTGAAGGTGCCAACGGGAGATGAAGTCAGCTTTACCACCAGTATCGGCATCTCGATGCTGCAGGAGGGGGAAGGGGGCTCCAGTCTGTTACAGCGCGCCGATGAGGCGCTTTACCAGGCCAAGGACAGCGGTCGTGATCGTTACTGCATAGCGCCCTGGCAGGAAGCTGCCTGAGGCGGATGTTTCCATCGCCTGGAACTAAAAGAGCCGCCCCTTGGGCGGCTCTTTTGTCTTCAGCGCTTTTGTTTTCAGCTCATGCGGCGGTACTTGATACGTTCTGGCTGATGGTCCTTGCCGAAGCGGCGCTTGTAGTCCTCGGCGTACTCGGTGTAGTTGCCTTCGAAGAACTCCACGTTGGAGTCACCTTCATAGGCAATAATGTGAGTACAGATACGGTCGAGGAACCAGCGGTCATGCGAGATCACCACGGCACATCCGGGGAAGGCCAACAGGGCTTCTTCCAGTGCGCGCAGGGTTTCGATGTCCAGATCGTTTGTCGGCTCATCGAGCAGCAGGACGTTGCCGCCTTCTTTCAGCAGCTTCGCCATGTGCAGACGGTTGCGCTCACCACCGGACAGGTCCTTGACGAACTTCTGCTGGTCGGAACCCTTGAAGTTGAAACGGCCGCAGTAGGCGCGTGCCGGCGTCTGGAAGTTGCCGACAGTGATGATGTCCTGACCGTCTGAAATTTCCTGGAATACGGTGTTGTCGCCGTTCAGCTCGCGTGACTGGTTGACGTAGGCCAGCTGCACGGTTGAACCGATCTGGATCTCACCGGAATCCGGCTGTTCTTCGCCGCTGAGCATGCGGAACAGGGTAGACTTACCAGCGCCGTTGGGGCCGATGATGCCGACGATGGCACCCGGCGGGATGGCGAGGTTCAGGTTTTCGAACAGCAGCTTGTCACCGTAGGACTTGGTGACATCGTGCAGTTCGATGACCTTGTCGCCCAGACGCGGACCCGGCGGAATGTAGATTTCCTGGGTCTCGTTGCGCTGCTGGAATTCACGGGAGTTCATCTCCTCGAACGCCTTCAAACGGGCCTTGGATTTGGTCTGGCGACCCTTGGCACCCTGACGTACCCACTCCAGCTCGGACTTCATCGCCTTGCGGTGGGAGGCTTCAGATTTGGCTTCCTGTTCCAGGCGCGCTTCTTTCTGCTCCAGCCAGCTGGAGTAGTTGCCTTCCCAGGGGATGCCGTGGCCACGGTCCAGTTCCAGAATCCAGCCGGCAGCGTTGTCGAGGAAGTAGCGGTCGTGGGTAATGGCTACCACGGTACCGGTGTATTCCTGCAGGAAGCGCTCGATCCAGGCGATGGACTCGGCATCCAGGTGGTTGGTCGGCTCGTCCAGCAGCAGCATGTCCGGATGATCCAGCAGCAGGCGGCACAGGGCAACACGGCGGCGCTCACCACCGGACAGATTCTTCACCTCTGCATCCCAGGGCGGCAGACGCATGGCGTCAGCGGCACGTTCCAGCGCCTGGTCCAGATTGTGACCATCTTTGGCTGTAATCAGGTTTTCCAGTTCGCCCTGCTTCTTGGCCAGTTCGTCAAAATCAGCGTCCGGATCGGCGTAGGCGGCATAGACCTGGTCCAGCTCGGCCAGTGCATCCTTGACGTCGGAGACCGCTTCTTCGATCACTTCCCGTACGGTCTTGCTGTCATCCAGCTCTGGCTCCTGCGGCAGGTAGCCCACTTTCATGTTGGGCATGGGGCGCGCTTCACCGGTGTATTCGGTGTCGACACCGGCCATGATGCGCAGCAGGGTAGATTTACCGGCACCGTTCAGACCGAGTACACCGATCTTGGCACCGGGGAAGAACGACAGGGAGATATCCTTGAGGATTTCACGCTTGGGCGGTACCACCTTGCCCACGCGGTTCATCGTATAAACGTACTGAGCCATCAGTTTGCCTGTAAACTTGGGGTTGAAAAACAGCCAGATTCTACCTGCCCGCGCGGATGAAAGCCATTTGGCTTGGTGTAATGGCAGATGCTCGATGCGGCTGCTGTTCGGCCAGGGACTGGACTCCCATGAGGGACCGCGATCTGAATGTCAGCACTCATTGTGGGCGCACACTCCGTGCTCGAAGTCTCGATTCGCTCGCGGAGCGAGCTCTCACAGGTCATATCCCGGCAGAGTTTCGGGATCTGGCTTTAAATATGTAGGAGCCCACTCTGTGGGCGAAAAACCTTGAAGAAACGCCATCACATCAGTCCCTTACACAAAATGAATCCTTCGCGTAATAGACTGATCCCTTTTCATGTGCCTTCCGTACGTTTTTTCGACTATAATGTGCGCCTCATTTAAGGCAGCTACAGGTCAGTCCGCACTACCTGCGCCAACTTTGCCGCTACTTTTGCAACTTCAGGGGACAGCAATGTTTAGCAAAGATATGTCAATCGCCAGTTATGATTCGGACCTGTGGTCTGCAATGCAGTCCGAGGCGACGCGTCAGGAAGAGCACATCGAACTGATCGCCTCCGAGAACTACACCAGCCCGCGCGTAATGGAAGCTCAGGGTTCTGTGCTGACCAACAAATACGCTGAAGGCTACCCGAACAAGCGTTACTACGGCGGCTGTGAGTACGTCGACGTGGTTGAAGACCTGGCCATTGACCGTGCCAAGGAACTGTTTGGCGCCACGTACGCCAACGTTCAGCCGCACTCCGGTTCTCAGGCCAACGCTGCCGTTTACATGGCCCTGTGCCAGCCGGGCGATACCGTTCTGGGGATGAGCCTGGCGCACGGTGGTCACCTGACTCACGGTGCTTCCGTTTCCTTCTCCGGCCGTATCTACAAAGCGGTTCAGTACGGTCTGAACGCTGAAACCGGCGCGATCGACTACGACGAAGTTGAGCGTCTGGCCGTTGAGAACAAGCCGAAGATGATCGTAGCGGGCTTCTCTGCCTACTCGCAGATCGTTGACTGGGCGCGTTTCCGCGAAATTGCTGACAAGGTTGGCGCTTACCTGTTCGTGGATATGGCACACATTGCCGGTTTGGTCGCAGCAGGCGTATACCCGACTCCGCTGCCTTTCGCTGATGTGGTTACCACCACTACCCACAAAACACTGGGTGGTCCGCGTGGTGGTCTGATCCTGTCCGCCAATGCTGACGAAGATCTGCAGAAAAAGCTGAACTTCGCGGTATTCCCGGAATCTCAGGGCGGCCCGCTGATGCACGTGATCGCGGCTAAAGCGGTGTGCTTCAAAGAAGCGATGGAGCCGGAATGGAAAGAATACCAGGCTCAGGTCGTGAAAAACGCTCAGGCCATGGCCAAGGTATTCCTGGATCGCGGTATCAACATCGTGTCCGGCGGTACTGAAGACCACCTGTTCCTGGTTGACCTGATCAACAAGGACATCACCGGTAAGGATGCGGACGCTGCCCTGGGCCGTGCCAACATCACCGTGAACAAGAACTCCGTACCGAACGATCCGCGTTCCCCGTTCGTGACCTCTGGTCTGCGTATTGGTACACCGGCTGTAACCCGTCGTGGCTTCAAGGAAGAAGAAGTTGCGCAGCTGGCGAACTGGATCTGCGATATCCTCGACGATATCGAAAACGAAGAGACTATTGCGCGTGTTAAAGAGCAGGTGAAGGATATCTGCGCACGCTTTCCGGTTTACAAGTAAGCCGGTAGAATAGCCGGGGCGGCTGAGGCCGCCCTTTTTTTGTCTGGGGCTTTTTTTCTCCCACATCCCTTCCTTCGGGAAACGCTCTTTACGCTGAGGCACGCATGCACTGTCCATTTTGTGGCACCCATGAAACCAAAGTTGTCGACTCCCGTCTGGTGGCCGAAGGTCAACAGATCCGTCGTCGACGTGAGTGCATCAGTTGCCACGAGCGTTTTACCACCTATGAAACTGCTGAACTGCTGATGCCGCGGGTGATTAAAACCGACGGTACCCGTCAACCGTTTGACGAAGACAAGCTCCGCGCCGGTATTCAGCGTGCGCTGGAGAAACGTCCGGTCAGCATCGAAGAGATCGAAGCGGCCATTACCCGTATCAAGCAACGTCTGCGCGCCACCGGTGAGCGTGAACTGCCGTCCCGTGAAGTGGGCGAAGCGGTCATGCTGGAACTGAAGAAGCTGGACCAGGTTGCTTACGTACGGTTTGCCTCCGTCTACCGCAGTTTCCAGGACATTAATGAATTCCGCGAAGAGATCGAGCGTCTCTCCACATCTGCCGGTGAAGGAGAAACCTCGTGATTCATACCTTTTCCGCCGATGACCACCGCTGGATGGCACGTGCCCTGCAACTGGCAGAGCAGGGGCTCTATACCACCGACCCGAACCCCCGCGTTGGCTGTGTCATCGTTAAAGATGACGAGCTGATCGGAGAAGGGGCGCACCTCAAGGCCGGCGAGCCTCATGCTGAAGTGCATGCACTGCGCATGGCAGGGGAGCAGGCGCAGGGGGCCACGGCTTATGTCACCCTTGAGCCCTGCAGTCATCACGGCAAGACGCCGCCCTGTGCCGAGGCACTGGT
This sequence comes from Marinobacterium sp. NO-S09, assembly GCF_059179545.1. NCBI lineage: Bacteria > Pseudomonadati > Pseudomonadota > Gammaproteobacteria > Oceanospirillales > Oceanospirillaceae > Marinobacterium > Marinobacterium sp. NO-S09. The sequence goes on from NZ_CP168954.1 coordinate 898,825, forward strand.
GAAAGCCGGTGTAGGTCGTGTGGTGGCAGCCATGCAGGATCCCAACCCGTTGGTGGCGGGGCGCGGTCTGGCACGTTTGCAGGACGTGGGCATCGACACTGCGCACGGATTGCTGGAATCTCAGGCGCGTGCACTTAACCCCGGTTTCATCAGCCGCATGGAGCGTGGGCGTCCCTATGTGCGCCTGAAACTGGCGTCTAGTCTGGATGGGCGTACCGCCATGCAGAGCGGTGAGTCACAATGGATCACAGGCGCGGCCGCTCGCTCGGATGTGCAGCGTCTGCGTGCGCGCAGTTCTGCGGTACTGACCGGAGTGGATACCGTGCTAATGGACAATGCCTCTCTGACCGTACGTGCGGCGCAGCTGGGGCTACCTGACGCTGAAGCCGAACGCGCGGCTGAACGTCAGCCATTGCGGGTGGTGCTGGATAGCCAGTTGCGCCTGCCGGCCTCCACCGCCATGCTGAGTTTGCCGGGCAGTACTCTGGTGGCCACGGCTCAGCCGGATAACCAGCCCAGCGCCATTGCGCTGAGTGCCTCGGGTGCGCAGGTGTTGTCGCTGCCGGGGGCTGATGGCCGGGTCGATCTGAGTGCCCTGCTGAGCTGGCTGGCGCAGCATGCCCAGTGCAACGAATTGCTGATAGAGTGTGGTGCCACTTTGGCAGGCTCGGTACTGAGTGAAGGTTTAGTGGATGAGCTGGTACTCTATATGGCGCCAACGCTGCTGGGCAGTTCTGCACGCCCCCTGTTTGAGCTGCCATTGGATGAAATGGCGCAGCAGTATCGGCTGCAGCTAACGGACCGGCGTCAGCTGGGTGATGACTTGCGTCTGACCCTGAGCTGTCGTCAGGAGAACAATTGATGTTTACCGGAATTATAGAAGCCGTCGGTGAGATTGCGGATGTACGCATGATCGGCGGTGATATGCGCCTCTATGCGCGGACCGGTTCGCTGGACCTGGGCGATGTAAAACTGGGTGACAGCATCGCCACCAACGGTGTTTGTCTGACTGCAGTGGAACTGCCGGGCGATGGCTTTATTGCCGACGTGTCGCTGGAAACCTTGGCCCATACGCGCTTTGAAGCGCTGGCTGTGGGTGAGAAGGTCAACCTTGAAAAGGCGATGCGTGCCGATACCCGCTTCGGCGGTCATATCGTGACCGGTCATGTGGATGCACTGGGCACCGTTGTTACCCGCAACGATGATGCCCGTTCGGTGCGTCTGCAGATTCGCATGCCAGCTTCTATTCAGCGCTACGTGGCAGCCAAGGGCTCCATCACGGTAGACGGCGTAAGCCTGACTGTGAACGCGCTGGATGGTGACTGCTTTGAACTGAATATCGTGCCGCATACGGCACAGGAAACCATTATCGACAGCTATACCGCCGGTCGTCAGGTGCATCTGGAAGTGGACATTATTGCCCGCTATCTGGAGCGACTGATGCAGCCGGTGCAGTGCGAGGAACAGGCCGACGGCGATGCCGGCGGCGTGACGCTGGCGCTGCTGGCTAATCACGGATTCATGCGTCGCTGAGGCGACGGGAGAGGACTATGCAGCTGAACACCACTGAAGAACTGATCGACGATATTCGTCAGGGCAAGATGGTCATCCTGATGGATGACGAAGACCGTGAAAACGAAGGTGATCTGGTCATCGCGGCGCAATGTGTGCGCCCGGAAGACATTAACTTCATGATCACCCATGCCCGTGGCCTGGTGTGTCTGACTCTGCCGCGTGAGCGTTGTGAGCAGCTGAACCTGCCGCTGATGGTACAGAGCAACGGTGCAGCATTCTCCACCAACTTTACCCTGTCCATTGAAGCGGCCAAGGGTGTGACCACCGGTATTTCGGCGGCGGATCGCGCGGCGACCGTGCATGCAGCGGTCAAGGCCGACGCCAAGCCGGAAGATATTGTCCAGCCGGGCCACATTTTCCCGCTGATGGCGCAGCCCGGCGGCGTATTGAGCCGTGCCGGCCACACCGAAGCCGGTTGCGATATCGCGCGTATGGCAGGCTTCATGCCGGCCTCGGTGATCGTCGAGATCATCAATGAAGATGGCAGCATGGCGCGTCGCCCCGATCTGGAAAAGTTCGCGGCCAAGCATGGCATCAAGATCGGCACCATTGCCGACCTGATCCACTACCGCACCATGAATGAACACACCGTCGAACGTGACGAGGAAGGCACCCTGCCGACCGAATACGGTGATTTCCGTTATGTCACCTACCGTGACGAAATTCAGGGCTGCACACACCTGGCGCTGATGCAGGGTGATGTGACACCTGAAGATTCAACCCTGGTCCGAGTACACGTACGCAATGAAGTACTGCGTGATGTGGTCGGCGTACGTCCGGGTGATGAAGTGAAATGGACCATGCGTCGCGCGCTCAAGCGGGTGGCGGATGAAGGCAAGGGCGTGGTGCTGCTGCTCGACTCCGGCCGCCGTGTGGACCTGGGTGATGCGATCGACAGCCTGCTTAATGCTGATCGCAAACGCTCCAAAGTGAATGTCAGTGCTTCGGGCGCCTACCTGACGGTCGGTACCGGTTCACAGATTCTGCGTGATCTGGGCGTGCGCAAGATGCGCCTGCTCAGCTCACCGATGAAATTTAACGCCATCTCCGGTTTTGACCTGGAGATTGAAGAGTACATCCCCTACGAGGATTGATGGAAAAGTTATGACAGTACAAGTATTTGAAGGCGACTTCGTCAGCGCCAACGGTAAATATGCCATCGTAGTTGGCCGCTTCAACTCGTTCGTGGTTGAGAGCCTGCTGGACGGCGCCATCGACACCCTGCAGCGTCACGGTGTTGCTGAAGAGAACATCCGTGTCATCCGCGTACCGGGTGCATTTGAAATTCCGCTGGCGACCAAGCGTATCGCTCAGCAGAAGCAGGATGATGCCATCATCACCTTGGGTGCCGTCATCCGCGGTGGTACACCGCACTTTGAGTATGTCTCTGCCGAGAGCTCCAAGGGTGTGGCTCAGGTGTCCATGGACTACGATATCCCGGTGGCAAACGGCATCCTGACCGTGAACTCCATCGAACAGGCGATCGAGCGCTCCGGCACCAAAGCCGGTAACAAGGGGGCTGAAGCCGCGCTGTCTGCGCTGGAAATGGTCAGCCTGCTGCGTCAGCTTGAGGTCTAAGGCATGAGCGACACTACTCCGCGCACGGGCAAGAAGAACCTGACCGAAATGCGCCGCAATGCGCGCAGTCTTGCCCTCCAGGCCCTGTATCAGTGGTCTGTGGCGGGTCAGAGTGTGACCGAGATCGATGCCCAGTTCCGGGTCGATAACGATATGAGCAACACCGACACCCAGCTGTTCTCCGAACTGCTGCGCGGCGTGATCGGTTCCAGTCGTGATCTGGACGAGGCGTTTCGTCCGTTTCTGGACCGTCCGCTGGATGATCTGGACCCGGTCGAGTTGAGCGTACTGCGCATCGGTGCCTATGAACTCAAGCACCGACTGCAGGTGCCGTACCGCGTGGCGATCAACGAAAGTGTTGAGTTGGCCAAGATTTTCGGTGCCACCGAAAGTCACAAGTACATCAACGGCATTCTCGACAAACTGGCGCAGCGCGCCCGTGCCGATGAGATCCGTGCCCGCCGTAATAACGGCTAAGGCGACAGGCTGTTGTTGCGGAGCAGGGTGGTAGAGCGCCGTGGGTGAGTTTGAGCTGATTCGACAGTACTTCCGCCGTGCCGAGTCCGGCCCCGGAGTACGCGAAGGAATTGGCGATGACTGTGCCGTGCTGCAGGTGCCATCCGGGCAGGAACTGGTTGTCTCCATCGATACCCTGGTGGAGGGCACCCACTTTCTGCCGCAGACGCCGCCGCAGCGCCTGGCTGAACGTCTGCTCGGCGCTGCGGTCAGTGATCTGGCCGCAGCGGCTGCCACACCTGCCTGGCTGACGCTGGCGCTGACCCTGCCTCAGGCCGATCCTGACTGGCTGGAGCCCTTCGCTGCCCGTTTGGCAGAACGTTGTCATCAGCTGGGGATCGCTCTGGTGGGCGGCGATACCACGCGAGGGCCAAACCTTGTGCTCAGTGCGCAAGTGCATGGCTGGGTGGATACCGGCCAGGCCCTGTTGCGCCGAGGTGCTCAACCGGGCGACCGCATTCTGGTATCCGGCACCCTGGGCGATAGCCGCGCCGGGCTGGAAACCCTCCTGCACCCTGATACTCCCTCCGATACCACAGACTGGCTACAGCAGCGGTTTTACTGCCCTGAGCCACGAGTAGCCCTGGCACGGGCGTTAAGACCCCACCTGCATGCCGGGCTGGATATCTCTGATGGCCTGCTGGCCGATCTGGGCCATGTGCTCCAGGCTTCCCATGTCGGCGCCGAGGTTGAACTTGGGTGCCTGCCGCTGTCAGATGCCTTGTGTCAGCGTTTTCCCGAGCAGGCGCAATACTGGGCGCTTTCGGGAGGGGAAGACTTTGAGCTCTGTCTGGTTGCCCCTGAACAGTCGCTGGAACGCTGTCTGCAGATCGCAGCTGAACAGGGCGTGCGTCTGACGTCGGTTGGACGTATTACCGCGGCACAGGGCCTCCGGGTACGGGATACACAGGGGCAGCTGCAGACCGGCCTGAGCGCCGGCTATGATCACTTCAAGGAGATGTCATGAACAGGGCTCCGGCGTCGGTCTGGCGCAACCCGATTCATTTTCTGGCGTTTGGACTGGGCAGCGGTGCTGCACCCAAAGCGCCGGGCACCTTCGGTACGCTGGCGGCTGTGCCGCTTTGGTACCTGATGGCGCAGACAAGTCTGCCGATCTATTTAGTGCTGACATTGGCAGCATTTGTGATCGGAATATGGCTTTGCGGTCGTACCTCTCGCGATCTGGGAGTGCATGACCACGGTGGCATCGTCTGGGATGAGTTTGTCGGCTACTGGATCACCATGATCGCCGTACCGGTAGACTGGATCTGGGCGCTGCTCGGCTTTATCCTGTTTCGCCTGTTTGATATCTGGAAACCCTGGCCGATCCGGCCGGTGGATCGCCGGGTGCATGGCGGGCTGGGGATTATGCTGGACGATGTGCTGGCAGGTGTTTTTGCCGCACTGGTATTGCAGGGCCTGATACTGTTTGGGTGCTGAGAGCAGATTAACGCGGGCTCGCGCCCAGTAAACGAATAGTGACAGAGGAAACGACCAAGGTGTCAGTACAGTATGTAGCCGATTCACGGCTGCCGACCCCCTGGGGGGTATTTACCATGGTGGGGTTCGAGGATCCTGCTACCGGCAAGGAACATGTGGCGCTGGTGTTTGGCGAAGTCGCCGGGGATGAACCCGTGTTGGCCCGCATTCACTCCGAGTGTCTGACCGGCGATGCGCTATTCAGTCTGCGTTGCGACTGTGGTTTCCAGCTACAGGAAGCCCTGAAGCGGATCGCGGAAGAAGGCCGCGGTGTGCTGCTGTACCTGCGTCAGGAGGGGCGCGGCATTGGTCTGCTCAACAAGATCAAGGCCTACCACCTGCAGGATGGCGGTGCCGATACCGTTGAAGCCAATGAAAAGCTGGGTTTTGCCGCTGACATGCGTGATTACAGCATGTGCGAGCCCATGCTGGAGCACTTGGGCATCAAGGCGGTCACGCTGATGACCAATAACCCCCGCAAGGTTGCTGCTCTGGAAAAATACGGCGTCAACGTGGCTGAGCGTGTGCCGCTTCAGGTGGGCAAGAACAGCCACAACGAAGGTTACCTGCAGACCAAGATGGGTAAGTTGGGGCACATGATGACCGAACACCACTTCAAGGATGAATAAATAGCTAGCTACGTTGCTGCTGCTGCTGCGTTGAAAATGGCCTCAAAATGCTCATTTATAACGTATAAACTCCGCTTTTTCGGCCATTTTCGCCTTGCATCAGCTGCCTCGCTTACGCTATTCAAAGTCCAGACGGGCAATATCCCAGTTGCTGTCGGATCGAGGTTTCGATACCGGCAGCATCCAAACCGCACTCGGCCAGTTGTTCTGCACGGCTGGCGTGTGCGATCCAGCGATCCGGAATCCCCATCATGAGCAGGTCGGTGTTCAACCTTGCCTGCTGCAGATATTCCGCTACGGCCGACCCGGCCCCTCCCTGTACCGCATGATCCTCAATGCTCACCAGCAGCTCATGATCGCCAGCCAGCTGGGAAATGGCCTCGGCATCCAGAGGTTTTACAAAGCGCATATCCACAAGGGTGTAGTCGTTCGCTTCGGCAACCTTGCGTGCGGTATCCAGTAATGGACCGAAATTAAGCAGGGCAACTTTCTGGCCCTGACGCAGGATGCGGCTCTTGCCGGCTTGCAGCGGCGTGGTGGTACCGGCCTGTGCCTCGGCGGCACTGCCTCGGGGGTAACGGACGGCTGCAGGCCCGTTATGTTCGTAGCCAAGTGTTAACATGGCGCTTAACTCCTGCTCGTCGGCAGGTGTCATCACCAGCATATCCGGCAGGCAGCGCAGGAAGGCGATATCGAAGCAGCCGGCGTGGGTGGCACCGTCTTCGCCCACCAGACCGGCGCGGTCTATGGCGATCAGCACATCCAGTTCCTGGATGGCGATGTCGTGTACCACCTGGTCGTAGGCACGTTGCAGAAAGGTGGAATAGATCGCCAGCACCGGTTTCATGCCGCTGCAGGCAAAGCCGGCTGCCAGTGTGGCGGCATGTTGCTCGGCGATAGCAACGTCAAAATAACGTTCAGGGTACTGCTCGGAGAAGGCAATCAGATCCGAGCCTTCGCGCATGGCGGGGGTAATGCCCACCAGGCGGTTATCCACAGCCGCGGTGTCGCACAGCCATTGCCCGAATACGTTGCAGTATTTGGGGCGTTTGGGTGTCGCGGGGGCGGCCTTGACCGGTTCAATCTTGGTCAGGGCATGGTAGCCCACAGGGTCCGCTTCGGCGGGGGCAAAGCCTTTACCCTTGCGGGTTACCACGTGCAGCAGTTGTGGGCCAGCCGTGTTCAGCGCCTGCTTCAGAGCCGGCAGCAGCAGACTGAAGTTGTGCCCATCGACCGGGCCGCTGTAGCCGAATTCCAGCGCCTGGAACAGGTCTGCGCTGGCCGGGCCGTCCATTTTCTGTTTTACCGTGCGCGCGAGGTGTGTCGCAAGACCACCCTCGTTGCGGGAGATCGACATCTCGTTGTCGTTCAAAATAACCAGGAGGTTGGCACCGGTATGCGCCGCATGATTGAGTGCTTCAAACGCCATCCCTGCGGTCATGGCGCCATCACCGATCACGGCAACGGTGTGTTGCTCCTTGCCCTGCAGCTGCTGTGCCAGTGCCATTCCCAGTGCAGCGGAAATGGATGTGCTGGAATGGCCGGTGCCGAAACTGTCGTAGCGGCTCTCGCTGCGTTTGGGGAAGGGAGACAGGCCACCGGATTGGCGCATGCCGAGCATCTGCTCGCGACGGCCTGTCAGAATCTTGTGCGGGTAGGTCTGGTGACCCACATCCCAGACCAGCTGTTCGTCCGGTGTACGCAGCAGATAGTGCAGGGCGATGGTCAGTTCCACGACCCCCAGTCCGGCGCCAAAGTGACCGCCGGTCTGGCCTACGGAATACAGCAGAAACGCACGTAACTCCCGCGCCAGTTGCGGTAATTGGGAAGGCGCAAGCGACTTTAGCTGGTCCGGGTTATTAATCAGGTCCAGTAAAGGGGTTTGGGGGCGCTGTTCAGGGATGGTATGCAACATAATCAATGATCACGGCTTACGATGTAATCGGTCAGTCCGATCAAATCATCGGCCGCGGGGCCAAAGGCGGCAAGAATGTCGACCGCTTTCTGATGCAGTTGCTGCAGTTGCTGGCGCGCACCTTCCAGTCCAAGTAGAGCCGGGTAGGTCGGTTTGTTCTGTGCCAGATCCGACCCCTGGGGCTTGCCCAGCGTTTCGGTGTCGCCCTCGATATCCAGCAGGTCATCCTGAATCTGGAATGCCAGGCCGATCAAATCGCCATAACGGCGCAGTGCTTCCAGCTTGTCTTCACCGGCAGGGCCGGCTGCCAGAGCGCCCAGCTCGATGGCGACCGTAATAAGCGCACCGGTTTTGCAGGCATGCATCGCCTTGAGCTGTTCCAGAGTCAGGGGCTTATCCACATGTGACAGGTCGAATGCCTGACCGGCAACCATACCCTGTTCGCCACTGGCACGGGCCAATGTCGCCAGCATGCGTAACTGCAGCGCAGGGCTTTCGCCTTCTATCGGTGCGCTCAGGTGTTCAAACGCAAGGCATTGCAGGGCATCACCAGCCAGGATAGCGGTGGCTTCGTCGAAGGCGATATGGCAGGTGGGCTGGCCGCGGCGCAGGTCGTCGTCATCCATCGCCGGCAGGTCATCATGCACCAGCGAATAGCTGTGGATACACTCGATGGCTACGGCGGCACGCTCGGCCAGGGTTGAGCTGGGCTGCCCGGCGCAGAGCTGGTAGCCCAGGTAAACCAGAGCCGGGCGCAGGCGCTTGCCGCCATTGAGCAGCCCGTGGCGCATGGCCAGCTGCAGGCGCGGCTCCAGAGAGCTTTCAGTCGTGATCAACTGGTCCAGTTGCTGTTCTACCCGGGACCGGCAGTCGGCCAGGACCTGTTGGATACTCATGCGGCTTACTCTTGATCGTCGTGGAAGTCAGTAGCGCGAATTTCGCCATCCTGTTCAGTTAACAGTTGAACCTTCTGTTCCGCCTGCTGCAAGATGGTCTGACACTCGCGGGTCAGTTTGACGCCTTGCTCAAAGGCCTTGAGCGCGTCTTCAATGGGAAGGTCGCCCTGCTCGAGCTGTTCAACCAGCCCTTCCAGCTGCTGCAGGGAGTGTTCAAAGTCGGGTGCGGGCTTAGCTGCCATATTGGTCTGCCATCTTGATGTGCCATCTCGGGTGGGCGCTCACGTTAACCAACCCTATGATAGCGGTCAATCCGGCAATCTCAAAAAGCCTTACCGGAGGATGAACGCGCGTTTAATTCTGGTATCATCAGCGGTGGCAAAGTGCGCAGTCTTGCCGTCGAAATAGGTCTTATACTTTTCAGGAGCGATCAGTGGATCTGGCTACCCTCGTAGGTTTGATTGGGGCGTTCGGTATCATCGTAGCGGCCATGGTGCTGGGCGGCGATATCGGTATCTTTGTAAACCCGCCCTCCATGTTGATCGTCATCGGCGGCACCCTGCTGGTGGTGTTGATGAAATTCACCCTGGCCCAGTTCCTGGGCGCCGGCAAGGTCATGGCCAAGGCCTTCATGTTCAAGTCGGTAAACCCGGAAGATATCATCGCCGAAACGGTTGATCTGGCCGATGCTGCGCGCAAGGGTGGCCTGCTGTCGCTGGAGGAGAAGGAAGTCTCGTCCAATTTCATGCAGCGGGGCATCCAGTTACTTGTGGATGGTCATGACCCGGAAGTAGTCAAACAGCTGCTCAAGAAGGAAGCGACCCTCACCTACGATCGTCACGACTTCGGTACCAAGGTGTTCCGCGCCATGGGCGATGTGGCACCCGCCATGGGTATGATCGGGACACTGGTGGGCCTGGTACAGATGCTGTCCAACATGTCCGACCCCAAATCTATCGGCCCGGCGATGGCGGTCGCCCTGCTGACAACCCTCTATGGCGCCATGATCGCCAACATGTTTGCATTGCCGGTGGCCGACAAGCTGGAAGTGCGCCGTGATGAAGAAGCCCTTAACCAGGCGCTGATCATCGACGGTCTGCTCGCAATCCAGGCTGGGCAGAACCCGCGTGTGATTGACCAGATGCTGCGCAACTACCTGCCCGAAGGCAAACGTGCCGTTGCTGAAAGCTGAGGGAGTCGGCCATGAGTGACGACAACGAAGAGCAGAAATGTAAATGCCCACCCGCAGGTTCGCCTCTGTGGATGGCGACCTTTGCCGACTTGATGTCGCTGTTGATGTGCTTCTTCGTACTGCTGCTGTCCTTCTCCGAAATGGACGTGCTCAAGTTCAAGCAGCTGGCCGGTTCCATGCGTGAAGCCTTTGGTGTGCAGAACCAGATCAAGGTTGAAGATATTCCCAAGGGCACCTCAATCATTGCCCAGGAATTCAGCCCCGGCCGGCCTGAGCCCACGCCGCTGAATGAAGTGCGGCAGATGACCATCAACAATGACATGAACAGTCTGGATGTGCGCTCCAAGGAGGGTGAGTCTCAGATTGAAGATCAGCTGCAGGGCATGCAGGAGCTTCAGCGCCAGCAGGAAGAGCAGGCCAAACAGGAAGCGGTTGCAGTGGCCCAGGCGTTGGCACAGGAAATTGGTGAGGGCAGCATCGAGGTAGAAACCGATGGCACCCGCATCATCATCCGTGTGAAGGAGCGGGGTTCTTTTGATTCCGGCTCCGCCGAACTGAAGTTTGCCTATATTCCCGTGATCGCCAAAATCAGAGACTTGCTGCTGGATATCGGCGGCAAGGTGGCCATTGAAGGGCACACTGATAACATTCCTTATAACGGCGGTCGCTTTGAGTCCAACTGGGATCTGTCGTCGGCCCGTGCCCTGGCTGTGGCTCATGAGCTGTTTGCGGACCGTCGAATTGATCAATCCCGCTTCAGTGTTACCGGCTATGCCGATACCAAGGCTATTGCGCCCAACAGCAGTGCGCAGATGCGTGCCCGTAACCGGCGTGTGGAAATCGTGATTCAGAAAGGTGATGCCCAGGAAGCACTGGATAAGCTGCAGTCGCGTCCAGACGGCGATACCGAAGGTGAGCCGATCGATCCGGCCAGCCTGTTCTAAACCTGATGTGAACTACAGAATCAAAAAAACCGCCAGCAGGCGGTTTTTTTATGCGGTCAGTAAGCGTTGCTTACTTGGCGTTATCCAGCATGTACTGGATAGAAGCCTTCAGCTCAGCGTCAGAGCAATCCATGCAGGTGCCTTTCGGCGGCATGGCGTTGATGCCGGTCAGAGCGGTTGCCAGCAAAGCGTCGATGCCTTTTTCAGCACGCGGAGCCCAGGCAGCAGCGTCACCGAACTTGGGAGCGCCAGCGATACCGGCTGCGTGGCAAACAGAACACTTGGCGTTGTAGATCTCTTCACCGGTGCGCTCAGCCATGGCTACCGGAGACAGCATCAGAGTAGCGGCTGCGATCATCAGTGTTTTTTTCATTGCAGGTTTCCTTTTATTGGTAAGGCTTTCACCCATTATACTCTTATCGGCGATTTTAGGATCGCCCTTAGCGCCAAGTAAATAGCGAAATGGTCGAGTTTTGATCAGGGCCGAAATGCTTAACCTGGAAGTACCTGCCTAATGTAAAAGCGGGTGTTGGCCTGGCTCAGCCGCGTGAACCCAGGCGCATGGCGAAATCAGCCTGACCCTGTAGCAGACGGTCGTGGCGACGGTTGTGCTCCTGCAGTCGGTGTTCACGGATAGCCTGTTCCAGTACTTCATGGGGCACCGCAACCAGGTTGCGCACGTCGTCGATGGAGTAGCCACGGTCCAGCAGTTGTCTCAGCTGTGCAGTCAATTGAATGGCGCTCATAATTTTATCCTCTTAATGGTCAGGACTATTATTAAGCGCCATTCATTGCAAAACGGTGTCAGTTGGATGCCGGTGGTGTGACAAAATGCCGCCCGGTCGCGAACAGTGTCAGCAGCACAAATGGAAAACTGGCACCGAACAGCCACTCAGCCATGCTGAAGGGGCCGACCATGGGCGTATAGCCACAGGCTTCCCAGATTTCGAACATCCAGGGCCACCAGAGCTCCGGGGTAAACCAGGTGGGAAGGCCGGACTCCATCGTGCAACTGCTTTCAATCCACAGCCGCTCTACAGCCAGCACACGCCAGCTGCGTTCGGCAAAGCCAATGGCAACTAAAAAGGCCAGCGGGTGACAGAGGCTTTGAATAAAGCGGAACCTGAATCCCAGCAGTGCAACGACCGCAACAAGGGCCAGTGCAAACAGCCAGAGGCGAATGTGGACGCAAAGCACACAGGGACCGAAGTCGAGTACGTACTGGTAATAGAGTGCAACGCCTTCTGCGCAAACAACCCCGATGAGTATGAGCCACCAATAGGCCGGTGACAGTAACAGGTTCCTAAGCATGCATTCGATCCCGATCCTGGATTCAGACTGGGCAAGATTAGCCCGAACCCAGTAGCGGCGGCAAGTTGGGGCTAGTCGGTATCTATCTGTTGCTTGATTTGACCGATGGTTTCCACCACGCGCTGTGCCTCTGCACGAATATCTCGCATGATATCGCCGGCTGCATTGGCCATGGACACGCCTTCCTCAACCAGACGTTGGCTCTCGCGTGTTTCCTCCACGGCCTGTGCGGCCATGGTATGGTTCTGCTCGACAACCTGGTTGATCTGTTCGGTTGCCTCGCCGGTTCGGCGTGCCAGGTTACGGACTTCATCGGCCACAACCGCAAATCCGCGTCCCTGCTCACCGGCCCGGGCGGCTTCAATAGCGGCATTCAAAGCCAACAGGTTGGTCTGGTCGGCAACTTCTCGGATCACGCCTACAATACGCCCTATTTCGTCCGACTGAGCATTCAGGGCGGACACCTGTTCGGTCACACTGCCCAGTCGCGCCTCGATATGCCGCACCATATTGATGGTTTGTTCAACAGACTGCTCGCCGGAAATCGCGCTTTGCTCAGTTTCCATGGAGGTGTCATAGGCCAGTTGTGCCGCTTCAGCTTCGGCTTGGCGCTGCAAAACGCGCGCGGTGATGTCAGTGGCGATTTTCAATACGCCATAGAGTTCTCCAGCCGCACTGTAGAGCGGGTTATAAGTAGCTTGCAACCAAAGTGGCTGGCCATATTTGGTAACCCGAAGAAAGCGGCCTTCGAAAAACTCTCCCTGATTCAACCGCTCCCAGAAGCGCTGGTAGTCAGTGCTATTGGCATACTCTTCCGGACAGAACATACGGTGATGCTGGTGACGAATGTCATTAAGGGTATAGCCCGTGGCCGCCAGGAAGTTATTGTTGGCGGTAATAATATTCCCTTGAAGGTCAAACTCAATGGTGGCCATGGAGCGATCAATGGCGTTGATGACACTCTTATGGGTCTGCTCTGCCTCCACGGTTTCGGTGATATCCCTCGCCAGCTTCACAACCTTGGTGACCTTGCCTCCGGCATCCATATCCTTGACCGGAATATAGCTGGCCGAGAGCCACAGTGTACGTCCGTTTTTGTGCACACGCTTGAAGCGCCCGGTCATGCTCTGGCCCTGCGCCAGTTTATGCCAGAAGGAGCGGTATTCAGCTGACTGGCGGGTGTCAGACGAGCAGAGCAAGCTGTGGTGCTGACCCTCAAACTCAGCACTGGAATACCCGGTTGCCTCCAGAAACACCTCATTGGCGCTCAGGATATGCCCATCCGGAGTGAACTCAATCATCGCCATGGTGCCACTTATTGCATCCTGTACTTGTGAAGCTTCGGATAATTGCTGGCGACAGGCGGCAAGGTCCTGTTTGAGGGCTTTGTTGGCAAACATGGGTACATCCAGATTAGGTGCTACATCTGACGTCAGGTGTAGCAATGAAAGTAGCATCAGGCCAATGACCTGAAAGAGATTTTACTGTTGTCTTTACGAGACAGGGGGCAGAATTGGATCAATGCACCGGTATACAGGTGCTTTGTTGTCCTGGCGTAATATTCCTTTAAGACCTCAATCCAAGGGCTTACTTGTTTTCACTGTCGGCTGCGCTAATCAGGATGCGGTCGAGCCAGCGGGTTGGCAGCACTCGGCGCAAATAACCCAGAATATAAGTGGGAGTAGTGACATAGTAGCGTGCGCGAGGACGCTTGCTCTCCAGGGCGTGTTTCAGGGCCTTGTAAACCGCTTCAGGTCCGAGGGTAAAGGCCGAACCTTCTTCGCCTGTGCCTTCCAGTCGCTTGAGAACGCCAGCATAAATGTCTGCGTGGGCGCTGTTGGTATAGTCGATATTGCGCTTGAAGGCACTGAGCGCGTGCTGCCGGAATGAACTGGTGATGGGGCCGGGCTCAATCAGCATCATTTCGATACCGCTGCCGGCCAGCTCCTGACGATAGGTATCAGTGAGGCCTTCGAGGGCAAATTTGGACGCATTGTAGGCACCGCGGTATTTCATGGCCGCCAGCCCCAGTACCGAGGAGTTCATGATGATGCGGCCTGAGCCCTGTTGACGCATCACCGGGATCACGTGATTGGTCAGCTCCACCCAACCAAACAGGTTGGTCTCAAACTGTGCGCGCAGCACGTCTCGGCTCAGGTCTTCAACGGCGCCGGGCTGGCCATAGGCCCCATTATTGAACAGGGCATCCAGACGGCCATTTGCTTTTTCCAATGCCCAGCTGACGGCGTCTGCAATCGATTCCGAGCAATCCAGATCCAGTCGAGTGGCTTCCAGGCCGAGTGCCTGCAACTGTTGAACATCCTCATGCCTGCGCGCTGTTGCCAACACACGATAGCCATCGGCCCGCAGAGCCAGAGCGCAGAAATGACCAATACCGCTGGAGCAGCCGGTGATGAGGATTGTGTTCGACATGCAAGTTTTCCGTAAGGCTGGGCTAGAAAAGTTCGACTTCACTTTCTTCCGGTGTGGCTTTGTTACTCTCGGTCTGCATGGTGAGGCAGTTGCGTCCTGAAGACTTGGAGGTGTACAGGGCTTCGTCAGCAATTTCAATGATATTGCTGATGGGCTGATCCGGTGAGATGGGTGTACAGCCAATGCTCACGGTAATTTGTCCAGAGGGAAATTCATATTGCTCGACACACTGCCGGAAACGCTCCAGTGCCTTTTCTACGCCAGTGGAGTCCGTGCGGTTGATGATCACCAGAAACTCTTCTCCACCGTAGCGGAACAGGAAATCTGAGTAGCGAAACTCGCGCTTCATCAAGTTGGCAAAGTGGATCAGGACTTCATCGCCGTAGAGGTGGCCGAAGTTGTCGTTGATGCTTTTGAAATGGTCGATATCCAGCACGGCGACCCAGGATTTGAACGGCTCTTCTTCACGGCCCCGATAGAAGTCCATGACCTGGTTCAGAGTAATGGGCAGCGTCTGGCGGTTGTTGAGCAGCGTTAGCGGGTCACGCTCCTTGGTATCGAACATTTTCACCTGACGCTCATAGATCAGCGCCAGACCGCGAATCAACTCTGCATCATAGGGTGAGACTTCACCCTTGATCAGCACCAGCCGCTCGGGCACGGTGTGCTCGCAGATATAGATCAGGATATGAGGGGCGTTATCGAAGTGGGTAAAGCTGACGCCCTGCTGCCCTTCAAACGCGATGGTGCGGATGATTTCATGGTTGTCATCGATGTGGTTCTCATCCAATGACATGGGAAAGCGGCGTACCAGGATATCCGGCTCGTCAGGCTTTTTGTCCTGACGCGCAAGAATTTCGTAGGAGAAGACCTCTTCCACACCACCAAATGTCTGCAATTGCTCAATCAATGATCGTGTCAGATCATGATAGTTACTGGACTCAAGCAGACGGGCCGAGAGTTTGAAGGCGGTTTCCAGGTCCTGATAATTCATTGCGTTTGACCAAGGAGACCTGCGCAGGTACAGGCCAAAATGAAAGTAAACCTCAGACCAATGAGCTGAAGCCGGTTTGATGAAGTCTGGCAGCGGTTACAGTGTAACAATTTATGCCGCAATAATGTATGTATACCCTGCCAGAGACCTATAGCGTCTGTCGACGGAGTCAGATCACATGTTTACTCAATTGTTCACTAAGTGCAGACCTTTGTCAGGCTTGCATCAACTATAATGTAGGTGACACAAAGGATATGGGTTCGCCTTCATATGGCTCAGCAGGGGTTAAGCCTGGCCATCGCAGTCTGTAGGCGTTTTAGTCTGAACCGGCTCACAGGTCTGTACCTGCGCGCGGTTATGTATGTTCCTGAACTTTGCTGAACAAGGGTGTGTCATGGCAAATGGTAAGTTTTTCTCCAGTTTGGTGCGCTTGTACCACGCGACTTTCGATCGTGAGTCCGATGCGAAAGGTGTTGGCTATTGGGCTTCCAAACTGGCCAAGGGCGAAATGACCTTTGAAGACGTCGCTATCTCATTTATGGAATCTGATGAGTTCAAAGAGAAGTATGGCGAAGATCTGAGCAGCGAAGATTTTATCCACCTGCTGTATGAGAATGTTCTCAAGCGTGAGCCGGATGAAGAGGGCGTTGCCTACTGGCTGAAAGTCATGGAAGAAGGCAGTCTGCGCCATGAAGTGCTGATCGCTTTTTCAGAATCAGACGAGCATGCGGAGAACGTCGAAGAAGAGTTTCCTGATGAACTTGAGGAAGCTGAAGCTGCAGAAGACGATCTGGACGACGACGACGACGACGACGACGACGACGACGACGACGACGACGACGACGACGACGACGACGACGACGACGACGACGACGACGATGTTGATGTTGATGTTGATGATTCGGATGATTCGGATGATTCGGATGACGACAGCGATGATGATTCCGAGGATGACGCCGATGACGACAGTGCAGATGATGACAGCAGCGAAGACGGTGATGATCTCGACTCCGACAGCGATGGGCTGAGTGATCAGGATGAGTTGGTACTGCTCTATAACGCCATGTTCCAGCGCTCCCCGGATGATGCCGGCCTGGGCTACTGGATGGGTGAGTTGGCCAGCTCCGATACGGACTTTGACGATATCGTTGAGTTCTTCATGGAGTCAGACGAGTTTGTCGAACTCTATGGTGAGAATCCGTCCGACAACGACTTTATCGAAGCGCTTTACAATAACACTCTGGACCGCCCCAGCGACTCTCAGGGTAAAGGCCACTGGATGGGCAAGCTGGCCTCCGGTATGGCGCGCGGCGAGATTGTTGAAGCTTTCGCGCAGTCTGAAGAGCACGTAGAAATCGTACTTTCAGGTGGTGGTACCACTGGCGGTACCGATGATGTACTGATCTAAGACAGGCCGAGCCTGAAACGAAAAATGCCACGCCTTGATAGGGGCGTGGCATTTTTGTTTTATCACCTGAAATCAGATGGGCTGCGGATGGCTTTTAAGCTGTTTTTGCCACAGCTTTTCGATCCCCGGCAGGCTGGTGGCGCCGTATATGGCGTTGTCAGCCCCTGAGTTGTAAGCCCAAAGCTGGTTACCGAAATCGTAATGCCACCATTCGCTTGGCAGGTTGGTAAATCCGGCCTGACGCATGACATTGAACAGCAAACGACGGTTATCCCGTGCCTGAAGCTCCTCAGCATTGCAGGATTTCTGTTCCAGTGCACAGCTCCAGGATAGCGGGTTCGCCTCATCAAACAGCGTCCCCATATCCAGGAAACGTCCATCCATATCGGCCAGGGTTACGTCCACTGAACCACCTGTCAGGTGAGGGCTGGGCGCGCTCGGGTCAGTGCTGGGGGGCGATACCAGGTTACGTGCTTCCAGTTCAACTTCCTCCGCTGTCATACCTTCATTGGCATGGCGGATCAGGTTAACCAGCGTATCGAACAGGTATTGCTGAACCGAAAACGGACGCCAGCCGTCCAGCACTACCAGCTGGATATCTTCAGGGAGCAGGCTGGCGGCCTGCAGTAAACGCTCAAACACCTGTGAACGCACATGGCACTCGGGAATCGAGTTGGCCACATTCATCTTGTAGTAGGCCGGATAAACCGCAATCCGTTTGGATACGCTGACCGGCACCAGTGCGTCCTGGCACTCGATAATGGGCGTGGCCTGATAGGTTTCCCAGTCAGGCATGGCACGCTCAGGTATTACGTCTTTGTAAAAATCGTTCATGTCTTATTGAAACAGGCTCGGAATAAATAGCGTCAGCGACGGGAAGAAAATAACGGTCAGCAGTACCGCGATGGCAACCAGTACAAACGGCCAGATCGCCTTGAACATCACTGTGATATCCAGCTTGCTCACCGCTGCTGCGACGAACACACAGGCGCCCATGGGCGGGGTGATCAATGCGATGGTGATATTCATCGTAATGACGATACCTAGGTGCACGGGGTCGATACCGGCGTGCAGGGCGACCGGCAGGAATACCGGCGTCAGCAGCATCAGTGATGACACCTCTTCCATCAGCATGCCCACACCAAAGGTGATCAGGCTGAGCATCAACAGAATAAGTACCGGGTTATCGGCAAACGGCTGTAACAGCGTGGCGAAGTGTTCCGGTACCTGTGCATAGGCCAGCAACCAGCTGACAACGGCAGAAGCGGCAATGATCAGGAAGATGGCGCTGGAGAGCAGGGTCGTTTCAGCCAGGGCTTTCCAGGCGGATTTCAGGGTCAGGTTGCGGCTGATGAAACCCACGGCGAAGGCATAAGCCACAATCAGCGCGCCCGATTCGGTCGGTGTGACAAAACCGAACACGATACCGGCAACAATGATGAACGGTGCAATCAGTGCCGGTGACGCTTTAACAAAGGACAGCATCACATTTTTGATGGTTGGGCGGTCATGCTGGGCTTCTATATTCGCCTTGCGTGCATAGAGCCAGTTCATCAGCATGAAGGCCAGACCCAAAACCAGGCCGGGAATCACACCACCAAGGAACAGATCACCCACCGAGGTGTTGGTGAGAGAGGCGTACAGGATCATGAAAATGCTGGGCGGAATGATCGGGCCAATCAGCGAGCTGCCCGCCGTCAGACCAGCAGCATAGCTGGGGGCGTAGCCTTCCTTCTTCATCGCCGGAACCAACAGTGAACCCAGCGCCGAGGTGTCGGCCACAGCTGAGCCGTTTACACCGGCGAAGAATACGCTGGAGACCACATTCACATAGCCCAGGCCGCCGCGCAGGTGCCCGACTATGGAGTTGGCCAGTCGGATCAGCTGTTGGGTCAGGCCCGCGCCGTTCATCAGATTACCGGCCAGAATGAACAGGGGGATCGCCATCAGCGAGAAGACATCAATGCCGCTGAAGATCTGCTGCGGCAGCATGCGGCTGAGCAGGCCCAGGTCGACAAAGAAAAAGCCGACAATGGCCGACACCATCAAACAGATAAACAATGGCAGCCCAAGGAGCACATTCACAACGAACGTGGCCAGAATGGCGATTAGCATACGGGTTGCTCCGAGTCTTTATTCTTATCGTGGTAAAACGGGCCCATCAATAACGAGATCACCGCCAGCAGGCCAAAACCGATAGGGATTGCCATCAACGGAATGGACTTGCTGATGCCCAGTCCCATGGTGGTGAACTTGGTGACAGACAGGGCATACATGGCGCTGCTGTAGCAGACATAGGCGCTGAGGGCCGTAATGATGATCCAGTGATACACCTGCAGTGCCTTGCGCGGTTTGCCCTTCAAAACACCCTGCAAGACGGTGACGCGCATATGGTCGTCTTTCAGATAAACCACCCCGGCCACCAGCATGACACAGCCAATAATCAGGTAGCGCGAGAGTTCATCCATCCAGAACGGTGAGTGGTTCACCAGGTAGCGGGCAAACACTCCATACAAGAGGACGATGACATTTCCGCACAGCATTAGCGTCGAAAGGGTCCACAGGCCCGAGACCAGGCCTG
Source organism: Marinobacterium sp. NO-S09 (assembly GCF_059179545.1). Taxonomy (NCBI): domain Bacteria; kingdom Pseudomonadati; phylum Pseudomonadota; class Gammaproteobacteria; order Oceanospirillales; family Oceanospirillaceae; genus Marinobacterium; species Marinobacterium sp. NO-S09. Next base: position 918,276 of record NZ_CP168954.1, read on the forward strand.
ACCGAATTCGAGAAATATTCATGGTGAGCCTCACGAGGGTGCCCGGACGGGCACCCTGGGTTTTCGATTACTTCAGCGCTTCAACGTCGCGCATGGCCATATCAATCCACTTCTGATCGATGGACTGCTCTTCCAGCCATTTCAGGTAAGACGGCTGACCGGCTTCCTTGAACTTCTGCAGATCCTCAGCGGTCGGGCGGTACACTTCCATGCCGTTGTCGGCCAGGAACTGGATGCGTGATTCAACCTGATTCTGCACCGCTTCACGGTTGATGGCGTTGGCTTCAACCGCGGCTTCTTGCAGCGCCTTGCGGTGTTCGTCGCTCAGGCTGGACAGCAGTTCGTCATTGGCAACCAGGAACTGGTCCGAGTACTGGATGTTGGCCAGAGTCAGGTACTGCTGCACTTCGTGCAGGCTGCCCAGAATGATGTACATCGGCGGGTTCATCTGACCATCGGCTACACCGGTACGCAGTGCCAGGTACACTTCGGTCCAGGGGATCGGTGTGCCGGATGCGCCAAAGGCTTCGTACAGTGCAACCTGGCTCTTATCCATGGCGCGGAAGCGCAGACCTTCAAAATCCGCCGGGGTGCGAATCGGCTTCTGGTTGTTGGTGAATGCCAGGAAACCGCCTTCTTCAACCACGGCCATCAGGTGAGCGCCGGTTCTTTCATAGAAGGCTTTACGGGCGGCTTTCCAGTATTCACCCTGGTCAAAGAATGCGCGCGCAGTATCAAAATCATCGAACATGAACGGGATGGAGCTGACAAAGATCTCCGGGAACAGCGGGGAGATACCACCGAAAGAAGCGATGTTCAGGCTCGGCGTGTTGATCACCTGCTCCATGCGCTCCTGCTCTTCACCCAGCATGCTGTTGGGGTACAGCTTCAGAGTGACTTCGCCGTCGGTCTTCTCGTCCACCAGTCGCTGCAGGTTGGTCGCGAACAGGTGTACGGCGTTTTTCTCGGCATCTGGTGCGCCGTTGTAACTCAGGTTAATTGTCTGAGCCTGCAGGGCTCCGGCAAATGCTGCCATGCTGACACCCATGGCCAGCTTTTTCATAAAGCCAAATGTTTTCATATCGTTATCATCCTTATTCGATTGTCGAGAAGACCCAGCAACCTTATATATTGCAATGTTGACATCGCAATACTGATACCGTTGCTTTTAAGTCAACAGTCGATCTCGTCGGCGTCTGCCATCAAAAACGACATTGACTGCTTGAGGTGGTCCAGAAAGGCCTGAGCGGCCAGGGTGAGTTCACGCCCCTCAACACAGAGCACCCGAATGCGGGCCTGCGACAGGGCGGAGTGAGCGGTAGGTACCACGCGGATTTTGCCAGCGCGTACCTCATCAATGACAGTGAGTTTGGGCATAAAAGTGATGCCCATGCCGGAGCTGACAAAGTTCTTCAGCACCGCCACCGAGTTCGTTCTCAGCCGCGGTTCCAGGCGAACATGACTGATCTCTTCCACAAAGCTGACAAGACGACCCATGCCGGTGGAGCTGTCGATCAGTGCCAGCGGTGTATCCGTAATGTCATTAAAGGTCAGCGGCTCGGTGGCCTGGGCCAGCGGGTGATCATAGGGGGTGATCAAATCCAGTGGGTGATGCTTTTCGATCAGGCAGTGCAGTTTGGGGTTCCGCGCTGGCGCATAGGCGATGGCAAAGTCGATCTGGTCATCTTCCAGCATCTGCACCGCATCCTTGGCACCGGCAATCTCCACCCCGATCTGAATACCGGTATAGGCGGTAAGAAAGCTTTGCAGCGACGAAGAGATAAGGTCACTTATAAAGCCTTCACCCACCGCAATGCGAACCTCACCCCGACGCAACCCGATCAGGTCATGCAGGCGCGACAGCGTCGCCGCCTCACTGGCCTTCATCTGTTTATAGTAACGCAGCAACTCGGCTCCGGCGGGCGTAATCGGGTTGCTGGCATTCATCCGGTCCCACACCGGCATCCCTACCGTATCCTCGAGCTGCGATAACTGCCGGCTCACCGCCGACGGGTCCACATTCAACCGCGCCGCTGCCTTGCGGATGGTGCCAAAACGTTCCACCGCATTTAAATACTCAAGAGCTCGCGGGCTGAACTGCTGCATCGATTCTGTCCTGTGGTTGCTAGGGGAGGCGGAGTCTGGTGCATCTATAGTAGCAAAATCAGTGAGTTGGGCTGCGGTGAAGTTTGGAATGGTCAGTTGTAGAAGGGATAAATTGGATTAGAGGGATGCTTTGTCTTAAATGTCGTATATTGATTTTATGTCACACTAAAATTAAAGTACTCACATAATTAAAAAGTCAGATCGAGAGTCGGTATGTACCTGGTTAAAGATTTGGTTGAGGGGCGTCTTGTTTATTATTGGGTAGATGAAGAAGGCACTACCCGGAGCCCACTGGTGGCTACCTTTGCGCTAGCTGAGGACTGGTGGAAGCAATTCATGTTTGCCCGTTATGAAGGGCCTGAACGGCGGGCGTCAGTAGTTGATCGCCGCTCCAATACTGAAAAGCGGCTGAGAATGGATCAAAGCAATCGCTTTGCCTCTACAAATGTTCAAGGTCGCCGGGAGACGGACAGACCCGTGAAGGTGACGTTTGACCTTGTGCAGAAGCGTATAAAGGAAATGACCGGAAGCTAGCGTGGGCAGTGCCTGGGGTCAGAACTGAAAGTGATTCGACACTGGTTCGACACTTTTGGGGAGCTGCTGGGGCCAGAAACGTTAAAAACCTGGAGCCTGTAAAAACAGGATTTATCTTTTTAATTTGGGGGCTAACTACGGTTGTAGTCCCTCAATCTTCTTTGACTCATTGATAACGCGGTAAACGAAAAAGCGGCCTCATGCAAAAAGCCGATTTTTACATCAGTTGTTTCGACAATTTTTCGACACCTGATATTAATCTCTGTAAGCGCGGATAGCAGCTTGATCGATTTCGCTACCAGGAACCAGTCGATAATGGCGCTCTTCTACGACCTTCACTTCATCATCTTGCAGAGTCAGTTCGAAAAGGGCAACAACGTTATCAGCCATAAATTGTGCTGAAATCGCACGGCACATCATGCCTTCAAAGCGCTGTTCTACGAAACGGATATCCTGTGTCGTTTGTACGATGCCAATCTGGTCATTGCCGCCTTTGGCTTGCACAGGGATCACATAGTGGCAGCCACGTTTGTCCAAGCCGATATAAAGCTCGTCAATTTCTATCTGACCGATGCCTTTAACCGTTGTTCTAAGGTGGTTCTGTAGGCTGTAAGTTGTCAGGCCGAGGAAAGTATCGATTAGCCTGTTATAGCGTACGATTGCTAGTAGAGCCTGCTCATCGTCCAGAGCGTAGGATCGGATCAGCTCAGGAGTCGCATCTGGTATGTTGATAGCTAACAGATTAGCGTTTGGCGTAATCCGATTGATCTTCACCAACTTAAATCGATATTTAGCTCTTCCGGCGCCTTCTATGATCCACTCTAGGCCTTCTGGCTGAGTATCCCTGATCTGCTGAGGTAGCTCTTTCCTATATCGGAAGCTGTAAGGCACATCGCCAGGGTTTAGGTCCAACTCTGGAGCTAGTAGGTCCTTTGCTTCAACGATTTCTTTCCGAATAAACTCGAATTCGGTATCTCCCTCCTGATAATGCTCGAAAAAGATTTTATCGATGATCAGGTTGTAAGCCCCAGATTTGTTCTTAGCCATTTGCTGCCTTAGCTTCCATGCGTTCGCGTTCGATATCTTCCTGTTTACGCTTTTTCGCGCCGCTCTTTTGATTACGGCGGCTTGGGGGCGCTTTAACCCCAAAGTGAGCTGACGCACCGGAAAGATCCAGTTTCAACAGCCCGGTGTCGCCCAAGTCTATTTCAACTTCGGGCCGGGTTGGTTGAGCACCGAGAGCTTTCATCACTTCGCCTGCGATCGCTCGGGAAAGAGGAGGCGGTACAGAGTTTCCGACCTGCCGCGCTCCATGCCATTTGGTTGCGTGTAAACGGAACCAGTCTGGGAATCCATGCAGACGTGCCATTTCACGCACGGTAATGCAGCGAGGGTAACGGTAATGAATCGGTCTGGGGCTGGTAAATGCTCCTCGGGCACCGTCAGTACCTGCGCGCAGAGTATTAGATACTCCATAAGGGGGCAGCTTAAAGAAACGACTGATCGGCTCAACCTCGCCCTGGCCGGTTTCTTTAAAACGGCGTCTAGAGATGTCGCTATGTCCCGTTCTCGCGCTTGAGGTCAACACGCCTTCTGTCCAAAGCCTCGGATAACCGAAGTGCCATCCATCGTCTGAAAGTACCCGAAGTTGAGAGGCGTATTCTGAAGGCTTTCCGAAGTTGTTCGTTCTGACTGAATCAGAAGACAAGAGGGTCTGGAAACGGTCCGCATCGGGCAGATCGTTAAGCGCATCTTCACAGGTCGGTCCGTCTGGCATAGCCGCCAGTAGATCTGCCATCGCTTTTTTCGCACCGGATATTTTAGTAGTCGGCTCGGGATAACTCGGTAATTTTTCGCCCTTACGGCATCCGAACAAAATCAGTCGCTCGCGGAACTGGGGCGTACCGTAATGACCGGCGTTAAGTACCTGCCAGGGCGTACGAACCTCATAGCCGGCTTTATCGAAAGCTTCAATCAGCTCGTGCAAAAGCGCCTTGTGCTTGCCGACGGTAAGCCCCTTAACGTTCTCAAATACAAAAGTGCGGGCTTTCAGCTCAGAAACGATGCGAACGAATTCGAGAACCAGCTTGTTACGAGGGTCGTCCAGTACACGTTGACCGATCAACGAGAACCCCTGACACGGAGCACCGCCAAAAACGCAATCGACCTGTTTAGAACCGATACCGGCAGTCAGGCGAATCGTCTCTGCACTCAGGCCTTCGACGGAATGCGGTATAACAGCCGTGTTGGGAAAGTTGAACTTGTGTACGGCGCAATGCACCGGATCGATCTCTACGGCTGCAGCGACATCGAATCCGGCTTGTTCGAATCCCAGACTAAGCCCGCCTGCGCCAGCAAAAAGGTCGATTCCGATCGGTCTCATTGTTGGTTGTACCCCATAACTCAAACTATGCCGAAATTCTACCGTTCTTCTGGCCCGATGTTGATGGCTTTTCGCTGTTACCCAGGAACATGCAGCCGTTCGATCTACTCATCGACATGCGTCGTTTTACATTGCCATACAGCTGTTCAGCAGCTTTTTAGACAGTTTGGAAGGTTTGATGGTCGTTAAAAACGAAAAAAGCCTGTAAAAACAGGCTTTTAACGTTAGAAATTTGGTGGAGGTGGCGGGTTTCGAACCCGCGTCCGCCAATCCTCTGCCTCAAGATCTACATGCTTAGGCATCTCTATTTAATTAACCCGTCACGACCCGAGAGCCAGGGTGTTATGGGCGAGCTCTTTTAGTTTTAACCGTTCAGCTTAGAGCAAAGCATCCAGGCGATTCTGTCTCGAATGACACCGCAAAATCAATAAGTTACAGACACCTTAAAGTGCGGCGCTAGCTGGCTTATGCAGCTAGAGCGTAGTTATCGTCGTTTGCAACTATAACTGTGTGATGAGGGATTTACGAGAATCATCACGTTCTCGGCATGCACCTAAGGGTTCGTAATCGGCGTCGAAGCCAAGTCACCCCCAGATTTGAACGCGCTATTGTAACGACTTAATAGACAGTACGAAAGGGGGGAGGTTCATCTAACCGCAACAGAAAGTTCACGTTGCTTCTGACGATTCCAGTCTTTTTCTTTCTCGTCTGCGCGCTTGTCGTGCAGTTTCTTGCCTTTCACCAGCGCGATTTCACACTTCACCATACCCTTCTTCCAGTACAGTGCCAATGCAACGCAGGTGTAACCCTTGGCTTCCACTGCCGTAATGAGTTTGTCGAGTTCGCGACGGTTGAGCAGCAGCTTGCGGTCACGACGCGGGTCTGTCACGTAGTGCGTGGACGCAGAGATCAGCGGTGTGATGTGTGCACCCACCAGCCAGGCTTCACCGTTTTTGAAAATGACGTAGGAGTCCACCAACTGGCCGCGGCCTTCACGCAGGCTTTTCACTTCCCATCCCTGCAGGGACAGGCCAGCCTCGACGCGGGTGTCGATGGTGTATTCGTGCTTAGCACGTTTGTTCAGGCAGATGGTGTTTCCGCCCGGAGCCTTCTTTTTCTTTGCCATGCGCGGATTATATAGAGGGGCGCGAGGCAAGAAAAGCGGCCCGTGTAGCGAAATAGCATGGATCTGTTGCGCTAAATCGGCGAATAAGGTTGTCACCCCTGTCGTAAATATGAACAATTGCTGGTTTCCGAAAATCTGACTTGAGAGCACTATGGAAACTAAGCAGTCTATTCACGGCTCCTGGGCGAACCGATGGATCTTCATCCTCGCCGCGACAGGGTCGGCTGTCGGACTGGGTAACATCTGGAAGTTCCCGTACATCACCGGTGAAAATGGCGGGGGCGCCTTCGTTCTGGTTTATCTGTTCTGCATCCTGCTGGTCGGTATTCCGATCATGATGGCGGAGATTCTGGTGGGCCGCCGTGCCCGACAGAGTCCGATCAATGCGGTACGCGAAACGGCGGCAGAAGCGGGCCGCAGCAAGCATTGGGGCCTGATCGGCTGGCTGGGTGTTCTTGCCGGCTACATTATCTTTTCCTTCTATTCCGTCGTAGCTGGCTGGGTGCTGCACTACATCGCGGGCATGGGAACAGGGCAGCTGGTTGATATCGGCAGTGAACAGGCCGGGCAGCGTTTTACCGATCTGCTGGCCAGCCCTGATCAGATGCTGATGTGGCATACCGTGTTCGTATTGATGGTGGTCGCGGTGGTTGCTGGCGGCGTTAACAAGGGCCTGGAGCGTGCCACCAAGGTGATGATGCCGGCACTGTTCCTGCTGTTGATCGTGCTGCTGGGCTATTCCGTTAACTCTGGCGGTTTTGCCGAGGGCTGGTCTTTCCTGTTCAGCTTCTCGCCGGAAGCGCTGACCTGGGATGCGGTACTGGTTGCGCTGGGTCACTCCTTCTTTACCCTGTCGCTGGGCATGGGCGCTATCATGGCCTACGGTTCCTACATGGGTAAGAAAGACTCCATCGGTTCCACTGTTATCACCATCGGTGTGCTGGATACGCTGGTCGCGCTGGTAGCAGGCCTGTGTATATTCCCGATCGTCTTTGCCAACCAGATGGACCCGGCTGCGGGCCCTGGCCTGATGTTTATCACCCTGCCGGTGGCCTTTGGTCAGATGCCGGGTGGACAGGTATTCGGCTTCCTGTTCTTTACTCTGGTCGGTGTGGCGGCCTGGACGTCTGCGATCTCCCTGCTTGAACCGGCGACGGCCTGGGTTGTAGAGCGCTTTGGCATGCGTCGTCCGCTGGCTGCTCTGGTGCTGGGTGTCATCATCTGGTTGATGGGTATCGCATCCCTGCTGTCGTTCAACCACTGGGCAGAAATCAAGATCTTCAGCCTGAGTGTGTTCGACTTCCTCGACTTCCTGACGGCCAATATCATGCTGCCATTGAGTGGTTTACTGATTGCGCTGTATGCAGGCTGGGTACTGACCAGTAACATGACCCGTGATGAGCTGGCGCTGGGCTGCAACAAGGTATACGCGGCCTGGTGGTTCGTTATCCGCTACATTGCGCCCGTTGCCGTAATGATCATCTTTGTGGTCAATTTGTATGACAAGCTGGCGGGCTGAGGCTGGCTGAAATAGGTAGGTTATGACGCAGGTAAAACGCAGCGCACTGGTGTTACACACGGCCGAGCAGATGTTCGACCTGGTAAACGATGTGCGCCAGTACCCTCAATTCCTGCCCTGGTGCTCGGCGACCGAAGTGGTCGCCGAGTCCGATCAGGTGCTTGAGGCGACGCTGTATCTGGCCAAGGGTGGTTTAAAGTACAGCTTTACCACGCGTAACCAGTTGGATCGTCCGCGCCAGATGGATATTGCGCTGGTTGAAGGGCCTTTCTCTTCCCTGCACGGCATCTGGGTGTTTACACCGCTCAGTGATGAGGCCTGCAAGGTGGAGCTGACCATGGAGTTCGAGTTCCAGGGCAAACTGACCGGCATGGCCATGTCCAAGGTGTTCAGCTCGGTTGCAACGACGCTGGTTGATGCTTTTGTCACCCGTGCAGATGAAGTCTACGGTTGAGGGAAAAGATGATTCAGGTTGAAGTAGCGTACGCCCTGCCGCATGAACAGAAGATCATTGCGGTGCAGGTGGAAGAAGATTGCACGGCGCGTGATGCCGTGATTCGCTCTGGCATTGCCGAAGTATTTCCTGAAATTGACCCTGACAGCATCCCGATGGGGATTTTTGGCAAGGCGATCAAGGATCCGGGCAAAACCGTGCTGCGGGAAGGCGACCGTGTGGAACTTTACCGCCCGCTCATCGCTGATCCTAAAGAAGTACGTGCCAAGCGTGCAGCCAAAATGAAGGCGCAGAAAGAAGCCGAGCAGAAGGAAAAGTCAGAGAAGGATGCCTGACACTCAGGGCCGGGCATCCGTTGTAGCGGTTACTGCTGGTCCTGACCCTGATTGGGCTGGAAATCACCGGTGAGGCGATGCAGCTTGCCGTCCTGGAAGAACAGCGTGAGACGCTCGCGGTAGCGCTGGTCGTCCCCGTCCTTGATGGTGTAGATGTAGTCCCAGCGATTTTCGCTGAAGCTATCATTCACCAAAGGGGTGCCCATGATGTACCGTACCTGCGCAGGGGTCATGCCAGGGCGAAGCTGGTCCACCATTTCCTGAGTGACGAGGTTACCCTGAGGGATATCAATCTTGTACACGCCGGGGAATTCGGTACAGCCGGTAATAATAACGGCAAGGATGGCGCTGATAAAAACCTTTTGCATCGGACAATGACTTCCGTTTTTCAGCCTAAACAAAGATAATGGAGTCTAACATTGCAAATCCCGAACAGCATAGTGATTGAGGCCTAATATGGCACTGGAAAATCAGGAACTGCGGAAGGCCGGATTGAAGGTCACACTGCCGCGGGTAAAAATTTATCAGATACTGGAGCGCGCCGGAGAGGGCGATCACTTCAGTGCTGAAGATATCTACAAGCTCCTGATGGAGCAGGGTGAGGATGTGGGTCTGGCCACGGTATACCGTGTACTGACTCAGTTTGAAGCAGCAGGTCTGGTGTCACGTCACCACTTTGATGGCGGTCATTCCGTATTTGAATTGGCCCGTGAAGAGCACCATGACCATGTCGTGTGCGTAAAATGCGGCCGTGTCCGCGAGTTCACCGAGCCGCAGGTGTCCGAGATTCTGGACAAGGTGGCTGACGAGCTTGGCTTCAGCATCACCGATCGTACTCTGTACCTCTACGGCGTCTGCAAGGGCGGCTGTGAGGAAGGCGGCAAGAAGTAAGTCGCTGAATTCCGATACTGTCGGCATCAGGCCGACAGCATCTCCCGCGCGTGTGTGAGGGTAGTGCGGGTAATATCAACCCCGCCCAGCATGCGCGCCACTTCTTCCACTCGCTGCTTGTCACTCAAGCGACTGACGCGAGTATGTTTCCCGGTTGTTTTACCATTTTTGCTGACGAACAGGTGCTGATCGCCTTGCGCCGCGACCTGTGGCTGGTGAGTCACGCAGAGGATCTGTACGCGTTTGCCCAGTGCGTGCAGCATGCGGCCAACCACTTCAGCAATACCGCCACCGATGCCGACATCCACTTCGTCGAAGACCAGTGTGGGTGTGCTGCTGCTTTGTGCGGTGATGACCTGGATCGCCAGGCTGATTCGTGACAGCTCGCCACCGGAGGCAACCTTGGCAAGTGCACGGGCCGGCTGACCTTCATTGGTGCTGATCAGGAATTCCACTTCTTCCAGCCCGTTGGCGTTGTAGCGCTCCTCATCCAGCGGCGTCAGGCAGGCCGTAAAGTGTGCAGCAGGCATGCCCAGCGCGTGCAGTTGCTCATCGACGCGTGTGCCCAACGTTTCGGCCGCCTGTTGGCGCGCCAGGCTCAGCTCGGCAGCGCTGCCCAGATACTCGTCGCGAGCGATTACAACCTCGGCTTCCATTTCGACCAGCGCCTCATCACTCTGGGTGAGGCCGGCCAGTTCCTGCTGCAATGATTGATGGAAAGCGGGCAGCTCTTCCGGCAGCAGGCGGTGCTTGCGGGCCACGTCATAGATAGCCGACAGGCGCTCTTCTACTTCCTGCTGGCGTTCGGGATTGATTTCGATGCCGTCGATGAAGTGACGTACCTCGCGGCTGGCTTCTTCCACCTGAATCAGGGCGCTGTTGAGCATCTCGTCGGCCTGGCGCAAGCGCTCATCCTGGGCATCCAGTTGCCCCAGCAATTGCAGGCAATGGTGCAGCATGGACAGGCAGTGCGTGTCATCGCCCTCGCTGCTCAGTTGCAGCAGTTGATGGCCGCTGGAAAGCAGGCCGTCGGCATTCTCCAGGCGCTGCTGTTCCTGCTCCAGAGCTTCCAGCTCACCGGGCTGCAGGGCCAGCTGGTCCAGCTCTTCAACCTGATAGCTAAGCAGCTGTACGCGGGCGTTGCGCTCTTCGGATACTTCGGTGAGGGCGCGGAATTCGGAGTGCAGGCGGCGCCATTTGTGAAAGTGGCGACGAACCTGGTCCGACAGCTCGCCCTGGCCGCCAAAGGCATCCAGCAGCACGCGGTGGTGATCCTTTTTCAGCAGGCGCTGGTGCTCGTGCTGGCCGTGTATATCCACCAGAAACTGGCCGAATTCCCGCATCAGGGTAAGTGGTACAGGCCGGCCGTTGATATAGCTGCGGCTGCGCCCTTCTCGGGTAATGACGCGGCGCATGAGGCATTCGCGCGGATCGCATTCCAGCTCATGTTCCTGCAGCCAGAGCAGGGCAGAGCCCAGTTCGCGGATATCGAAGCAGGCGGTGAGTTCGGCACGGTCGGCGCCCTTGTACAGGCTGTCGCTGTCGGCACGGTTGCCCAGGCACAGCCCAAGCGCATCCAGCATGATGGACTTGCCGGCACCGGTTTCACCGCTGATCACGGTCATTCCGTTATCCAGTTCCACTTCCAGAGCATCGACAATCGCGAAGTTGCGGATCGTAATCTGCGTCAGCATGGCGAATACCTACGGGTTGGTTCTAGTGTTTTTATATACAGTGTTTATTTATACAGTGTTTACTGTATAAGTCATTTTTGCCATTGCTGCAATCCTTGAGCGAAAAAATACAGCTGAGCGCTTGAAGCCGAACAAAGCAGCCCCATATAGATGAGCAACGAGGTGAAACCCGAGATTTCAGTTGGAGAGACCTGATGGCGAAAGAGCAGCAGAACACCCAAGAGCCCCTGGAAGGGGTTCAGGACGCAGTCGACACTGCGGTTGAAGCAGGCGCGGCAGAGCCGCAGGCTGCGGATGATACTCAAGCGGATGTGCTGCAGCAGTTGGAAGAGTCCCGTGCCGAAGTTGATGCGCTGCAAAAGGAGCTGGCTGAGCTTCAGCCGCGCGCGCAGGCCGAGATTCAGAACATCCGCCGTCGTGCCGAGCAGGACGTGGAAAAGGCCCACAAGTTTGGCCTGGAGAAGTTCGCCAACGAGCTCCTGCCTGTTGTCGACAGTCTGGAGCGTGCCATTGAGGCGAGCCAGGGCGAAGGTGAGCAGCTGCAGGCGATCCGTGAAGGGGTCGAAATGACGCTGAACCTGTTTCTGTCCAGCATGGAGAAGTTTAACGTCGAACAGGTGAACCCGGAAGGCCAGCCGTTCAACCCGGAACACCATCAGGCGATGTCCATGGTGCCGGCTGAAGGCGTAGCGCCGAACACGGTAGTAACCGTGGTGCAAAAAGGCTACCTGCTGAATGGCCGCCTGATGCGCCCGGCGATGGTAATGGTCGCAAAAAGCTGATCGGGGCGTTGAATTTCTTCAACGCGTACCCATATAAGTAGCAACCAAATTTTTAAGACTTGAATTCTCGCCCCGAGGGGCGACAGCAATATCGGAGCAGAACATGGGCAAAATTATCGGTATTGACCTGGGTACTACCAACTCTTGTGTAGCTATCCTGGACGGTGACAAGACCAAGGTAATCGAAAACGCCGAGGGTGATCGCACCACCCCGTCCATCATCGCCTACACAGATGATGGCGAAACGCTGGTAGGTCAGCCGGCCAAGCGCCAGGCAGTGACTAACCCGGACAACACCCTGTTCGCGATCAAGCGACTGATCGGCCGTCGTTTTGAAGACAAGGTCGTACAGAAAGACATCAAAATGGTGCCTTACAAGATCACTGCGGCCGACAACGGCGACGCTTGGGTCGATGTTAAGGGCCAGAAAATGGCACCGCCGCAGGTGTCTGCTGAAGTGCTGAAGAAGATGAAGAAAACCGCCGAGGACTACCTGGGCGAGAAAGTGACCGAAGCGGTTATCACCGTACCGGCCTACTTCAACGACTCTCAGCGTCAGGCGACCAAAGACGCAGGCAAGATCGCCGGTCTGGAAGTGAAACGTATCATCAACGAGCCGACAGCAGCTGCGCTGGCGTACGGCATGGACAAGTCCAAGGGTGACAAGACTGTTGCCGTATACGACCTGGGTGGTGGTACCTTCGATATCTCCATCATCGAAATCGCTGATGTAGACGGTGAGCACCAGTTTGAAGTACTGGCCACCAACGGTGACACCTTCCTGGGTGGTGAAGACTTCGACCTGGCGGTAATCAACTACCTGGCCGACGAATTCAAGAAAGAGAGCGGCATCGACCTGCACAACGATCCGCTGGCGCTGCAGCGTCTGAAAGAAGCGGGTGAGAAAGCGAAAGTCGAGCTTTCTTCCGCTCAGGCGACCGACGTCAACCTGCCGTACATCACGGCTGATGCGACCGGTCCGAAGCACCTGAACGTGAAACTGACCCGCTCCAAGCTGGAATCTCTGGTAGAAGAGCTGGTAATCCGCTCCATCGAGCCGTGCCGCATCGCGATCCAGGATTCCGGCGTATCCGCGTCCGAGATCGACGAAGTGATCCTGGTGGGTGGTCAGACCCGTATGCCGCTGGTACAGCAGAAAGTTGCTGATTTCTTCGGCAAGGAACCGCGTAAAGACGTAAACCCGGATGAGGCCGTTGCTATCGGCGCCGCTATCCAGGGTGCGGTTCTGTCCGGTGATGTTAAAGACGTACTGCTGCTGGACGTAACCCCGCTGACGCTGGGTATCGAAACCATGGGTGGCGTTGCGACACCGCTGATCGAGAAGAACACCACGATTCCGACCAAGAAGTCTCAGGTGTTCTCTACCGCTGATGACAACCAGACTGCGGTAACCATTCACGTGGTTCAGGGTGAGCGTAAGCAGGCGTCTTCCAACAAGTCTCTGGGTCGTTTCGACCTGGCTGACATTCCGCCGGCACCGCGCGGCATGCCGCAGATCGAAGTCACCTTTGACATCGATGCCAACGGTATCCTGAACGTGTCTGCGAAAGACAAGGCCACTGGCAAAGAGCAGTCCATCGTAATCAAGGCCTCTTCCGGTCTGAACGATGACGAGATCGACCAGATGGTTCGCGATGCCGAAGCGCACGCAGAAGAAGACAAGAAGTTCGAGGAACTGACCGCTGCCCGTAACCAGGGTGACGCGATGATCCACACTGCTCAGAAAACTCTGAAGGATGCCGGTGACAAGGCAACCGACGAAGAGAAAGAGAAGATCGAAGCAACGAGCAAAGAGCTGGAAGAAGCGCTGAAGGGCACCGACAAGGATGCCATCGAGAGCAAGACCGAAGCTCTGACTGAAGCACTGTCTGCAGTGGCCCAGAAAATGTACGCCGAAGCAGCCCAGGCTGAAGAAGCGGCTGGCGGTGCTAACGCTGACGCCGGTGCCAAGGACGCAGCAGACGACGTTGTCGATGCCGAGTTCGAAGAAGTGAAGGACGACAAGAAGTAAGCTTCGCGGTTGTCGATCCTTGCAGTGTGACAACGCGGGCCCCGGCCCGCGTTGTCATGTCCGGCTCAAGTGAGCCAAACCCTGACGAGTCAGATTCGGATCATGTCAAAGCAGGACTACTACGAACTTTTGGATGTGCCCCGTGATGCATCTGATCGGGACATTAAAAAAGCCTACCGTCGCCTGGCGATGAAGTACCATCCGGATCGTAATCCGGATGACAAAGAGGCTGAAAACAAATTCAAGGAGATCAGCGAGGCCTACGAGGTCCTGTCTGATGCTCAGAAAAAAGCGGCCTATGACCAGTTCGGTCATGCCGGTGTCGATGGCCAGGGCGGCGGCTTTGGCGGTGGTGGATTTGAAGGCAACTTCTCCGACATCTTCGGCGATGTATTCGGTGACATCTTCGGTGGTGGCGGAGGCGGCGGTGGCCGTCGTCGTTCCAGCGTTCAGCGTGGCGCTGATCTGCGCTACAACCTGGAGCTGAGCCTCGAGGAAGCAGTGCGTGGCTGCGAGAAAACACTGGAAATCCCTACTCTGGTCGGCTGTGAAACTTGTGACGGCAGCGGTGCCAAGCCGGGTACCAGTGCCAAGACCTGTAACACCTGTGGCGGTATGGGCCAGGTACGCATGCAGCAGGGTTTCTTCTCCGTACAACAGACCTGCCCGACCTGTCGTGGCGAAGGCAAGGTGATCTCCGATCCCTGTGATGACTGTCATGGCCAGGGTCGTGTCGAGAAGACCAAAACCCTGCAGGTCAAGATTCCGGCCGGTGTTGATACGGGTGATCGTATCCGCCTGGCAGGCGAAGGCGAAGCGGGCTCCCATGGTGGTCCGGCGGGTGATCTATATGTTCAGGTGCATGTGCGCGAACATCCGATCTTCCAGCGCGATGGCAAGCATCTGTACTGTGAAGTGCCGATCAGCTTTGTTGATGCCGCCCTGGGCGGTGAGCTGGATGTGCCCACCCTGGATGGCCGCGTCAAGCTGAAGATTCCGGCGGAAACCCAGTCCGGCAAGTTGTTCCGTCTGCGTGGCAAGGGTATTACCCCGGTACGCGGTGGCAGCGTTGGCGACCTGATGGTGAAAGTGGCGGTGGAAACGCCGGTCAACCTGAACAGTCGTCAGAAAGAGCTGCTGCGTGAGTTTGCCGAAACCACGGAAGAGGGCAACAGCAAGCACAGCCCGAAAAAGCACGGCTTCTTTGACTCCGTGAAGAAGTTCTTTGAAGATATGACCTGATCGCAGGCCCTGCGGGGCCTGCATGTGCAGACGGATACAGGAAAGCAGCATGACCAGAGTAGCGGTGACCGGCGCGGCCGGCCGTATGGGCAAGACCATTATTGAAGCACTGCAGCAGAACGATGCTGTGTCACTGAGCGCAGCCATTGTTGAACCGGACAGCTCCCTGATCGGTGCTGACGCCGGTGAGCTGGCAGGTGTCGGCAAGTTGGGTGTCGCCCTGGCGGGTAGCCTTGAAGCCGTGGTTGACGATTTCGATCTGTTGATCGATTTCACTGCGCCTGAAGTCACCATGCAGAATGTGGCGTTCTGTGCTGCACACGGAAAAAAGGTTGTCATTGGAACTACCGGTCTCAATGACAGTCAGAAAGAAGAGTTGCAGCAGGCTGGCGAGAAAACCGCCATCGTGTTTGCGCCCAACATGAGTGTGGGTGTGAACCTCTGCTTCAAGCTGCTGGAAATTGCGGCCAAGGCATTGGGCGACGACAGCGGCTACGATATTGAAGTAATTGAAGCGCATCACCGCCATAAGGTGGATGCACCTTCAGGTACCGCACTGCGCATGGGTGAAGTGGTTGCCGATGCACTGGGGCGTGATTTGAAGGAATGTGCCGTGTATGGCCGTGAAGGCATTACCGGTGCGCGTCCGGCCAAACAGATCGGTTTTGAAACCATCCGTGCCGGTGATGTAGTGGGTGATCATACAGTGCTGTTTGCCACAGAAGGCGAGCGTATCGAGATTACCCACAAGGCGTCCAGCCGCATGACCTTTGCCAAGGGGGCGGTGCGTGCAGCCGGTTGGCTGCAGGATAAATCGACCGGTTTATTCGACATGCAGGACGTTCTCGGCCTACACTGAATCCCAACCTTGTTGTTGTTCCCTCTGCCCGCCTCTGTGCGGGCTCTTTTATTTGTGCGCTGCGGCAATGTTTTTGTCACTTCCTGCCGGCAAAGTATAAATAGGCTTGCTGCTTCCCTGTCTTCACGGCTATGGTTATTGCGTTGCGGTAACGTATGGAGGCGGAATGTACAAGCTGTGTTTCTTCGTACCTGAACCTGATGCCGAACCCGTCAAATCAGCGTTGTTTGAAGCGGGTGTGGGTAAAATCGGCGATTATGACCAATGCTGCTGGCAAACTCTGGGCACGGGGCAATTCCGCCCGCTGGAGGGTGCCAACCCGCATTTGGGGCAGCATAACCGTCTTGAACACGTGGCTGAACTGAAAGTGGAGATGGTGTGCCGTGATGACCTGATTCGGCTGGCCGTTGCCACCTTGAAACAGGCGCACCCCTACGAGGAAGTCGCTTACGAAGTCTATAAGCTGGCCGATTTCTAGGCGAGCGGGCAGCAAAGGGAGGTCGCTGTGACACAGCTACTGGTGCGTTACTCTCGAATTCTCGAAATCGTCGGCGATATTGTGCGGGTGCACGTACCCTCACCGGCGGAAGGTGATGTCAGTGCCATTGGCTTTGGCGATCTGGCGCTGATCGAAAATATCCTCGACCCGGATCAGCCGCCCTATATGGCGCAGGTGATCCAGCTGGATGACGACAGCGTGTCGCTCCAGGTTTTCTCCGGCACCAAGGGGCTTTCCACCAAAGCGGGCGTACGCTTTCTGGGCCACCCCATGCAGGTGACCTTCTCTCCCAATATTCTGGGCCGTGCCTTCTCCGGTTCCGGTCGCCCCATTGATGGCGGGCCGGCGCTTAGCGAAGAAGCGCGTATCGATATCGATGGTCCCACGGTGAATCCGGTGCGCCGTATTCTGGCATCGCGCATGATTCGCACCAACGTGCCCATGATCGATGTGTTCAACTCTCTGGTCGAAAGCCAGAAGATCCCCATTTTCTCCGTGGCCGGCGAGCCCTATAATCGCCTGCTGGCCCAGATTGGTGCCAATGCCGACGCCGATGTGGTGGTGTTTGGCGGTATCGGTTTGATCTTCGATGACTACCACTTCTTCCGCCGTGCCTTTGAAGAAGCCGGCGTGAGTGCCCGTACCGTGACTTTTGCTCACCTGGGCTCAGACCCGGTGGTGGAAGGCCTGCTGGTGCCGGATATGGCACTGGCAGTGGCAGAACGCTTTGCGGTAGAGGAAGGCAAGCGTGTCCTGGTGCTGCTCACCGATATGACCGCCTATGCGGACGCGCTCAAGGAGGTGGGGATCTCCATGGAGCACGTACCCTCCAACCGTGGCTACATCGGTGATCTTTATTCCCAGCTGGCGCGTCGTTATGAAAAGGCCTGTGACTACAAGGGGGCAGGCTCGGTGACCATCCTGTCCGTGACTACCATGCCGGGTGATGACGTCACCCACCCGGTGCCGGATAACACGGGCTATATCACTGAGGGCCAATTCTACCTGCATAACGGTGTGCTGGACCCCTTCGGTTCCCTGTCGCGGCTTAAACAGCATGTGATCGGCAAGGTAACGCGCGAGGATCATGGCCAGATCATGAACACCATGGTCAGGTTCTATGCCGAGGCACGGGATGCCCAGCAGAAACAGGCCATGTCCTTTGATCTGACCGAATATGACGAGCGCCTGCTGCAGTTCGGCGCACTCTTCCGTGATCGTTTTATGGATATTGGCGTGTCACTGCCGTTGGAGGAGGCGCTGGATCTGTGCTGGCAGACGCTCTCCGAATGCTTCCAGCCGGAAGAGCTGTTGATGAAACAGCAGCTTGTGGATAAATACTTCCCTCAGCGTCAGGCCGGGTGATTCACCATGGCGAAGCTGGCGCTGAACAAAAGCACGCTCAACCATGAGCAGCAGCGGCTGAAATCCTTCCGCCAGTTTGTGCCGGCGCTGGATCTCAAGCGCAAACAGATCCTAGCGGCGCGGCTCAAGGCAAAGCATCGCCTGGCTGAGGTGCAGCAGCAGATCATGGATATCGAAGCACAGGTTCGGGTTCAGCTGCCCATGCTGGCCGGTACCACGCTGGCGCTGGGTGATCTGGTGAAGCTCAAGGGGGTTGAGCAACGCACCGAAAATCTGGTCGGTATCGAGTTGCCGGTGATTGATCACATCGAAATTGACCGTGCCGAATATTCCCGTCTGGCCCTGCCACAGTGGGTGGATGTGCTGGTGGAACACCTGGCAAGCGTGATGGCACTGAAGCTGGAATTGCGTAACCAGGAGGTACGTCTGCAGCGCCTGGAAGGAGGGCTGCAGAAAACCACCCAGCGCCTCAACCTGTTCGATAAGGTGTTGATTCCGCAAACAGAACGCAATATACGACGTATTCGTATTGCCCTCTCGGATGCCGAACGGGCCGGGGTTGTACGCGCCAAGATTGCCAAGAGCAAGCGCGCAAGGATGGCCGTCCAATGAGTATCCAGACACTGCAGAAAGCGACGCTCATCGGCCTGACTGGCGACAAGGAACAGGTGCTCGACCGGCTGCAAGGGCTGGGGCTTATGCATATTATTCCCCTGCGTGATGATCCTGCCTTCGATATTGAAGCCGGTTGTACACAAGGCGTTGCGCCGGATGCGTTGCAGCAGGCCATTCGTTACCTGCTCAGTTGTCCGCAAAAGCGTCGTCAGGTGACGGCCGAGCGCCACTTCCGCTTGCCGGATGTGGTGGCAGAGGTGCTGGATAACCGCAAACAGCACCTGCAGTTAAGTGAACGTCTCGACTTCCTGCGCAAGCGTATTCGTGATCTGGAACCCTGGGGCAACTTTGAGCTGCCCGGTGATGAGGGGTTGTTGGGCTATCGGCTCTGGTTCTATCTGGTCCCCAACTACCGCATGCACGAGCTGAAACACACCGAGTTGCCCTGGTCGCTGGTGCATCGGGATAACCGTCACGCTTACGTGGCCGTGATGGCAAAGGAAGAGCCGCGCACCAATCAAATGCCGGTGGGGCGTACCCATACCGGCTCGGTGCCGCTGAATCAGCTCAAGCGTGAGCTGGAAGATCTCGAGATTGAAATCGAAACGCTCAAGGCTGAGCGTGAAGCCCATACCCGCTGGCTTTATTTGCTGCAGCGCTCCATGGCGGGCAGCGAGGATATGGCCGAGCGTGAGCGGGTGTCTCGCCAGACCCTGGATGATGACCAGATTTTTGCACTGCAGGGCTGGCTGCCCGCTGCGCGAGCGGACGAGTTGCAGACCTTTGCCGACGCCGGAGGGTTGGTGTTGTTGCTGGAAGCGGTAGCGGATGACGAGCTGCCGCCAACTCTGCTGGATAACCCGGCCCAGCTGGCCGGCGGTGAAGAGGTGGTGCGTTTTTATCAGATGCCCGGTTATCGGGCCTGGGATCCTTCCCGCGTGGTGTTTTTCTCCTTTGCTGCCTTCTTTGCCCTGATCCTGTCGGATGCCGGTTATGCCCTGCTGTTGGGGCTGGTCTTGCTGTTTTACTGGAACCGAATGGGGCGCTCCGAAACCGGCTGCCGCCTGCGTGTATTGGGCGCTACTCTGGCGCTGTTCTCGGCGGGCTGGGGCGTGCTGGTGGGCAGCTACTTTGGTGCTCCACCACCGGGACCCCTGGAGGCCCTGAAGCTGGTGGATATGAACGACTTTGACAGCATGATGCGCATTTCGGTGGTGATGGGCGCCAGTCACCTGATTTTGGCGAACCTGATCACTGCCTGGCGTGCCCGGCACCGGCTGACGGCACTGGCGCCCCTGGGCTGGACGCTGGTCATAGTGGCGGGTCTCAGTGCCTGGCTGCGACAGCAACTGGGACTGGAATGGGGGCTGCTGGGGCTGGGCTTGTTGATGATTCTGCTGTTCTCCAGTGAGCGTCCCATGCAGGGAGCATCGTCCATCGCCTGGCGCCTGGTAGATGGCCTGCTGGCCCTCACCGGTGTGTCGAAAATGTTTGGCGATGTGCTGAGTTATCTGCGCCTGTTCGCGCTGGGGCTTGCCAGTGCTTCGCTGGCCGTCACCTTTAACCAGCTGGCCACCGATGTGGCGGCTGCCGTGCCCGGTATTGGCCTGTTCTTCGAGGTACTGATTCTGCTGGCCGGACATCTGCTCAACTTTGTACTGGCGGTGGTCAGTGGTGTGATCCACGGCCTGCGTCTGAACCTGATCGAGTTCTATAACTGGAGCCTTGCTGATGAAGGCTACGCTTTTCAACCGTTCACCAAGCGGGAGGTCGACCCTTGGATAACCTGATACTGGCACTGGGATGGGCGGGGCTTTACGGCCCCATGGCATTGGGCGCGATCGGCAGCATTATCGGCTGTGCGCTGGCGGGGCAGGCAGCCTGTGGCGCCTTGCTGGAAACGGAAACCGGACATGGGCGCTACGTGGGTATCGCCGCTATGCCCTCGTCGCAGACGATCTACGGCATCGTGGTGATGTTCTCGTTGAACCGGGCGGTGACTCTGGATAACGCACCCGGCCTGTTCGCCATCGGGATTCTTGCAGGGCTGGCGCTGATGTTCAGTGCCATTCGCCAGGGGCAATGCTGTGCCAGCGCGATTAACGTGTCCAAAATCAAGCCGGAGATCTTCGGTATGTCGGTGGCGCCGGCGGCCATCGTTGAAGGCTTCGCCGTATTCGCCTTCATCTTTGCTCTGGTGATCAGTGCCGGCATTCCGGGCTAAGGGGGCGCCATGAGTGAGCAACAACAGCAGGCCGCATCCGGCGTTGAAAAGCTGATTCAGCAACTGCGTGAGCAGGGTGTGGAGCAGGGGCAGCAAAAAGCCTCGGAGCTGGTGGAAGAAGCCGAGCGCCGTGCCAACTGGCTGGTCGAACAGGCGCAGCAGGAAGCCGAGCAGCTGCGGCGCAAGGCCCGTGAAGACGCCGAGCGACTGCGCCGTGCCGGCGAGGATGCCCTGAAAATGGCAGCACGGGACATGCAGTTGCAGCTACGAGAACAGCTGGCGCATACCTTTGCCGACCGGGTGCGGATGCAGGTCAGCGAACAGCTGGACAGCGAGACCTTTATCCGCGACGTGATTCAGGAAGTGGTGCAGCAGGCCTGTCAGGATGCGTCCCTGTGCGCCATGCCAAGAGTTGAGGTGCTGTTGCCGGCCGGTGTGGTGGGCCTGGAAGAGCTGCGCCGCAACCCCCATGCCTATCGTGAGGGCAAGCTGAGCCAGTTCGTTCAGGAGCAGCTGAACGTGCAGCTGCGTGACGGGGTGACGCTGGATCTGCATGACGGGCGTGGCATCTGTATTCGCTGTAACGGTGAGGATGCTGAAATCGATCTCAGTGACCGTGCCCTGGCCGAGCTGCTGTTGCGCCACCTGCAGCCCCGTTTCCGTGCCATTCTGGAAGGGGTGATTCGCTAGTGTCGCTGTACTACACCCTTGTCCCGGCTTTGCCGGCCCTGCCGCCATCCATGAGTCAGTTGAAGGAGCTGCCGATTTCGGTACTGCAGCTGGAACAGCGTCTGACCATGCTGAGCGAGGATGACCGGGCAGTACTGGAGCGGGCGCTGCGCCTGTTCCAGCGTGAGCGCAGTGGAGACGAGGGTTTCTCTGACCGGGATGAAGTACTGCACTGGCAACAGGAGCTGGCGGCGATTCCGGACAAGCCCTTGCGGCGTGTATTGGAAGAGAATCTTGAGTGGCGCAGCCTGATTGCGGCGCAGCGCTACCGTCTGGCAGGTCAGGCCGAAGGTGGTAGCTTTCAGGGCTATGGTCGGCGTGTATGGATTATCAAACGTGACTGGCAGCAACCCGACTTTGGCCTGGGGCGTCGCTATCCCTGGTTGATCGAATCCCTGGCCCAGCTCAAGCAGGGGCAGTGCCTGGAGCTGGAACAGCAGATTCTGGAACGGCTATGGCGCAAGTTGCGCCTGTTGGAGCAAAGCCACCCCTTTACCCTGATGGCCATTGCGGCCTATCGGCTGCGCTGGTCGCTGGCCGAATATCGTTTGCGTTGGCAGGGTGACGCCGCGCAGACCCATTTTTCGCAACTGGTCGACCGCGCCCTCTCCGGGCTGGAGCTGGATGAGCCGGTCGACGCTGTGACAGAGGCAGGTTAATGAGCATGAACCAGACCCCCAGTGCACGGGTAATAGGTGTCCATGACGACATCGTCAGTATCCGCATGCTGAAGGATGACGAGGGCGAGTTTTATCCCATTACCAAGAACGAGGTGGTGCTGATCTGTCCGCAGCGCAGTGATGGCGAGCGGTTAGAAAAGCTGCAGGCCGAGGTGCTGCGTGTACGTCATGGCGAAGCCGATGTGCAGGTATTCGAGACTACTCGTGGAGTATCCGTTGGCGATGGCGTTGAGCAAACCGGCCAGATGCTGTCGGTATCGCTGGGGCCGGGCCTGTTGGGACAAGTCTATGATGGCTTGCAGAATCCGCTGGAAGTGATTGCCGGCCAGCATGGTTTTTTCCTGCCGCGCGGCCTGGAAGTAGACGGCATTGACCAGCAGCAGAAGTGGTCATTTCAGCCCAGCGTGAAGGTAGGGGCCAGGGTCAAGGCAGGCGACCTGCTGGGGCGTGTGCCCGAAAGCCGCTTCAGTCACAAGATCATGGTGCCGTTCAATTTGCGCGGGGAAGCCGAGGTCACCTGGGTGCAGGAGGGCAGCTTCACTGTTTCAACGCCCGTGGTGCGCCTGCGTCTGGCCAATGGCAGCGAGCGTGAGGTCAGCATGCAGCAGCGCTGGCCGGTGCGCGTACCGGTCAACCGTGACCTGTTGCGAGAGGGTTATAACCAGCGCCTGTTTCCACAGCAGCCGATGCTGACCAGTATCCGCTTGATCGACACCTTCTTCCCGGTTGCGCTGGGCGGCACAGCCTGTATTCCGGGGCCGTTCGGTGCCGGTAAAACCGTGCTGCAGGGGCTGATTTCGCGCTACTCCAATGTGGATATCGTGGTCATCGTGGCCTGTGGCGAGCGTGCCGGCGAGGTGGTGGAAACCATTACCGAGTTCCCCAATATGCCGGACCCGCGTGGCGGCACCCTGATGGACCGCACGGTGATTATCTGTAACACCTCGTCCATGCCGGTTGCGGCCCGTGAAGCCTCCATCTATACCGGTATCACCATCAGCGAATACTACCGCCAGATGGGCTATAACGTGCTGTTGATTGCCGACTCCACTTCTCGCTGGGCCCAGGCCATGCGTGAAACCTCGGGCCGTTTGGAAGAGATTCCGGGTGAAGAGGCCTTTCCGGCCTATCTGGACTCGGCGGTGCGTGCGCTCTATGAGCGTGCCGGTCTGGTGCAGACCAATGATCGCGAGCAGGGCAGTCTGACGCTGATCGGCACGGTGTCGCCCGCCGGTGGCAACTTTGAGGAGCCGGTGACCCAGTCGACCCTGCGTACGGTGAAAACCTTCCTGGGCCTGAGTGCGGAGCGTGCCTACAAGCGCGCCTATCCGGCCGTGGATCCGTTGATCTCCTGGTCGCGCTATCTGGATCAGTTGGAGAACTGGTACAGCGATGAGCTGTCGCCACAGTGGGTGGCACAGGTGAAGCGCATGCTGAGCCTGATCCGCGAGGGCGAGCAGGTGCAGCAGATGATGCAGGTGACGGGCGAAGAGGGGGTTACGCTGGAGGATTACCTGATCTGGCAAAAGTCCCAGTGTCTGGACCAGGTCTATCTGCAGCAGGATGCCTTTGACGATGTGGATGCATCAACGCCCATCAGTCGCCAGCAGGAGCTTTTTGGTCTGTTGATCGACTGCCTGGATAACCCGCCGGCGATGACCGAAAAAGAAAATGTGCGAGCGCATTTCGTCAAGCTGGCAGGCCTGTTCCGCAACCTTAACTACAGTCGTCACGACAGTCCGGATTACCGGCGTTATCTGGCTGATATCAAGGGGATGGTGTACCACGTGCAGGCCTGATCAGATCAGGTTTGCAGTAACAGCTCGGCGTAGCCCGGCTCAATCTCCAGATGGCGCAGGGGGAAGCTGGGCTCGGCCTTGGCGCGGTCAGCAAAGTAGTACCGCAGGGCGTTGCCGATCGTGGTGAACGCCAGCTCATCCCAGGGTATTTCGTCTTCACGGAACAGGCGTGTTTCCAGGGTTTCTTCACTGATGCCATACTTTTCTTCCGGCAGGTCGGCCAGATAGATCATCTGCACCTGGTTCACGTGCAGAATCGAGGTGACCGTATACAGCTTGCGCAGCACAACCTCGGCCTGAGCTTCTTCGCGGGTCTCGCGCAGGGCAGCTGTCTCGGTGGACTCGCCGTTTTCCATAAAGCCTGCGGGCAGCGTCCAGTAGCCGTAACGCGGCTCGATGGCCCGCTTGCACAACAGCACACGATTACCGTGCACCGGCAGGCAGCCGGCGATGATGCGCGGATTCTGGTAGTGAATGCTGCCACAGTTGTCGCAGACATAGCGCTCCCGGTTATCACCCGCGGGGACTTTTACGCTGACCGGATGGCTGCACTGGCTGCAATACTTCATTTCAAACCCTTGATTGTCGCTTGCCGAAGCGGAATGTGAATTGTGGCATTTTACGTGGGGTCGCGACAGTTCGATTACAGCGGTATTATAAATGCCTCTTTTTCGCATTGGTTGTATGCATGCTGGATCAGTTACGTAAGCGTTTGCACCATCACCGTCCCTGGCGCCTCAGAACCCGTGGCCGCGAAGCCGGCGTCCTGGTGGCCCTGACGGACCGCCCCGACCCGGAAGTGATCTTGACGCTCAGAGCGGCTACCTTGTCGACCCACAGTGGCGAAGTTTCCTTCCCCGGCGGCAAACGTGACCCCGAAGATGCTGACCTGTTGGCCACGGCTCTGCGAGAAGCGCACGAGGAAGTGGATCTGCATAGCCGTGATGTGGAAATTATCGGTTCACTGGGGCAGGTGGTGTCCAAGCATCACCTTCAGGTCATGCCCTGGGTGGGGGTTGTGGCAGAGCAGCAGCCGCTGAAAGCCAACCCCGGCGAAATTGACCGTATTCTGCGTGTGCCGTTGAGCTTCCTGCTGGCGCCGGAAAACCGTCGCATGGATCGGCTCGACTTCGCCGGCCAGACCCGCTATGTTCCGGCCTGGAGTTGGCAGGGGGATGTGGTTTGGGGGCTGACCGCCTACATTCTGGCCGAGCTGCTGAACGTGGGCTTTGATGCCGATATTCCGATGAAACCCCGCCCCGAACACCTGGAGGCCGAGCTTTGACCGATACCACCGATAACCGTCCTGTGCCCAGTCCCTGCATTGGCGTCTGTGCTCTTGGGGAAGGCGATATCTGTATTGCCTGTCACCGCAGTGGCATGGAGATTAGCCACTGGGGGCGCATGAGTAATGAGGAAAAGCGGGCGGTGTGGGCGCTGGTGAGGCGGCGAGAGCAGGGCGAAGCCTGCTAACGCCAGGTATACCGGTTAGAGGTTTTCCCGTGCCTTGGCCGTCTTGCTGGCGCGCACTGTTTTGACCAGGTTGTCACAGATCTGCAGGGTTTCCATACGATAGCCGTTTACCTCAAGGCAGACATTGGCATCGGGAATGGATTCCAGAATCTCTGTAATCAGACCGTTCAATGTCTTGGGGCCATCCGTGGGCAGTTGCCACTTCAACGCCTTGTTGATTTCGCGTACATAGGCGCTGCCGTCGATAAAGTAGCTGCCATCTTCCTGCGGGTGGATGTCCTGGTTGGTGTCATCCTTCTCGTTGGACAGCTCACCAACGATCTCTTCCAGAATATCTTCCAGCGTTACCACGCCTTCGATATCACCGTATTCATCCACAACCACTGCAATGCGGCGGCTGTGCTTCTGGAAGTTCAGCAACTGGGTCTGCAGCGGTGTGCTTTCCGGCACGAAGTAGGCTTCATGCACCACCTGCATGATGGCCGGCTTGGTCACCTTGCCCTGCTGGATCAGCTGCGCCAGGTTGCGCATGTGCAGGATGCCGACAATGTTGTTGATGTCGCCGCGGTACACCGGCAGGCGGGTGTGGCGGGTCTTGGACAGCAACTGGAGGATCTCGTCCATCTCCAGATCCAGGTCGATCCCCTCGACCTCGTTGCGCGGGATCATGATGTCGTTGACGGTGACCTCGTTCAATTCCAGCACGCCCAGAAGCATCGACTGGTTGCGGTGCGGCAGCAGTGAGCCGGCTTCGTGCACGATGGTGCGCAGCTCTTCGGTACTCAGGTGTTCATTGCCCGCATCGTTGACGTTAACGCCAAACAGGCGCAGGAAACCGTTGGTGATGCCGTTGATGATCCATACCAGCGGGTATGCGATTTTCAGCATCGGCTGCAGGATATAGGAGGCCGGAAAGGCAATCTTCTCGGGGTGCAGGGCCGCCATGGTCTTGGGTGAGACTTCGGCAAAAATCAGGATTACCAGCGTCAGACCGGCGGTGGCGATCATGATGCCGGCGTCACCCCAGAGGCGTACCGCGATAACGGTGGCGATGGCGGATGCCAGGATGTTGACGAAGTTATTGCCGATCAGGATCAGGCCGATAAGGCGGTCAGGGCGCTCCAGCAGGCTGTTGGCCTTGCGCGCGGAGCGGTGCCCGCTTTTGACCAGATGGCGCAACCGGTAACGGTTGAGCGACATCATGCCGGTTTCGGAGCTGGAGAAAAAAGCTGAACAGAAAATCAGCACAACTAGAATGATCGTCAGTGTGCCTATCGACGCATCGTCCAAGGGACAAAACCTTATCTTAATTCGGGGCGTTCATTTTCTGGTCAGGCCCCGTGGGTGTCAAGGCGTGTTTAGTAGCAATTCCAGCACCAGTTTGGAGCCGAAAAACGCCAGCATCAGCACAATAAAGCCGCCCAGTGTCCAGCGCACGGCCGTGCGGCCGCGCCAGCCCAGGAAATAGCGCCCGCCCAGTAGAATGGCATAGACCACCCAGGCAATAATGGAGAGTGCCGTTTTGTGCGCCAGGTGCTGGGCAAACAGATTCTCTACAAACACCACGCCGGAGATGAGCGAAGCGGTGAGCAGAATGAAGCCGGCCCAGAGGGTATCGAACAACAGGCGTTCCATCATCTGCAGCGGGGGCAGGGAGGCGACCAGGCCACGGGTATGATGGTGCTTGAGTGCACTTTCCTGACGCGACAAGAGAATGGCCTGCACTGCAGAGATGGTAAACAGGCTGTAGGCCAGCAGGGATAGCAGGATATGGGCGATCAGACCACCGGCATAGGGCTTGGCCTGGGGCTCTTCAATGCCGGCAATGGACAGCAGCGCGGTCACGGCGGCCAGCGGGAAAACACCAATAAACAGGTTGTCGAGTTTCTGTCGCAGGCTGCTGATCAGAACCAGTCCGGCCACAACCCAGGCGATAAGCGAGCCGACCGGGAAGAAGCCCAGGTCGATGCCACCCGGCTGGTGCAGGACCTGATACACTGAGTATCCGTGCAATACAAAAGCACCCGCGCCCAGCATGCGCAGTGTCGCGCCACGGCCGTCATTGGGTCCGGTGGACAGGCGTTGCCATTGCATCCAGGTCGCTAGGGAATAACACAGAGCGGCGACAAGCGTCGTAATGATCAGCATTCCTATCCTCCTTAATGGCGGCTAAGTGTGGCACAAATGCGGGGAGGAGGAAATATGAGGTGCCCCACCGGCGGGGGCTCCTGTATAATATGTCGCCAAAGCGTTTTAAGGCAGGTGTCGGGGCGGCAGCTGCGGCCAGATAGAGGTATTCGATGTTTGATAATCTGACAGAACGGTTAACGCATACGCTGCGCAGTGTGACCGGTCAGGCGAAACTGACCGAAGACAACATCAAGGGCACTCTGCGTGAGGTCCGGATGGCACTGCTGGAAGCCGATGTTGCGCTGCCGGTGGTCAAGGAATTCATCAACAGCGTGAAGGAACGTGCTGTTGGTCAGGAGGTCAGCAAGAGCCTCAGCCCCGGTCAGGTGTTCGTCAAGATCGTTAATGAAGAGCTGGTCAAGGTCATGGGCGAGGCGAATGCCGAGCTGGACCTGGCGACTCAGCCGCCTGCCGTATTGATGATGGCCGGCCTGCAGGGTGCGGGTAAAACCACCTCTGTTGCAAAGCTGTCGCGCTACCTTAAAGAGCGTAAGAAGAAAAAGGTGCTGGTGGTATCGGCGGACGTCTATCGTCCGGCCGCGATTCGCCAGCTGGAAACCCTTGCCGGTGAAGTAGGGGTCGAGTTCTTCCCCTCCAGTGCTGATCAGGACCCGGTGGATATTGCCGAAGCGGCGATCCAGCATGCCCGTATCAAGGCGTTTGATGTTTTGATTCTCGATACCGCCGGCCGTTTGCACGTCGACGGCGACATGATGGATGAGATCAAGCGTCTGCACGCCTCCGTCAAGCCGGTAGAAACCCTGTTCGTGGTCGACTCCATGACCGGTCAGGACGCGGCCAATACGGCCAAGGCGTTCAACGAAGTCCTGCCGTTGACCGGTGTCATCCTGACCAAGACCGATGGTGATGCCCGTGGTGGTGCCGCGCTGTCCGTGCGCCACATTACCGGCAAGCCAATCAAGTTCCTGGGTGTGGGTGAAAAGACCGATGCCCTGGAGCCCTTCCATCCGGACCGTGTTGCCTCCCGTATTCTGGGCATGGGCGATGTGCTCTCCCTGATCGAGGAAGCCGAGCACAAGATCGACAAGGACAAGGCCGAGAAGTTTGCCAAGAAGGTTACCAAGGGCAAGGGCTTTGACCTGGAAGACTTCCGTGAGCAGATCCAGCAGATGCAGAACATGGGCGGCATGATGTCCATGCTGGAGAAACTGCCGGGCATGGGTCAGATGGCGCAGGCTGCACAGACGGCTCAGGCGGAGAAGGGTATTCAGCAGATGTGTGTCATCATCAACTCGATGACACCGCATGAACGCCGCCACCCGGATGTGATCAGTGGCTCGCGCAAACGCCGTATTGCCATGGGCTCGGGTACCCAGATCCAGGACGTCAACCGTCTGCTGAAACAGCACAAGCAGATGGCAAAAATGATGAAGAAGTTCGGTTCCAAATCCGGCATGGCCAAGCTCGCGCGTGGCATGAAAGGCATGATGCCGCCGGGCATGGGCGGAGGCGGCGGTTTCCCGCGCATGTAATGCCCTCAAGGGTGTTTAAAAACTGAGCTTTTTGCTTTCCAAGGGCGGCGCTTTCCCGTAGAATTGCCGCCCTGTTTAATTTGGCCTTCGTTTATCCTGGGCAGTACGGCTGGGGAAACGGAGAATTCTAATGATGGGCGATCTCAAAACCCATCCGGCGAAATAAAGGGGTCCAGCGCATGGTCACTATTCGTTTGTCTCGCGGTGGCGCTAAAAAGCGTCCTTTCTATCACATCACAGTAGCTGATTCGCGTAATGCGCGTGACGGCCGCTTTATTGAGCGTGTTGGTTTCTTCAACCCGCTGGCTCGTGGTCAGGAAGAGCGTCTGCGCGTAAACCTGGAACGTGTTGAGTACTGGGTTGGCAAAGGTGCTCAGGCTTCTGAGCGTGTTGCTCAGCTGCTCAAAGACGCACGCAAAGCAGCAGAGTAAGGTCGGATTCAGGCCGTGTCAGTAACAAGTGAAAACGCCGATGATCTGGTTGTACTGGGTCGTTTCACCGCTCCTTACGGCGTCAAAGGGTGGATCAAGGTCTACTCTTACACCGACCCGATGGAGAACATACTGAACTACAGCTCATGGCAGGTGGAGTGCGACGGGCGTCTGACGCCGGTCAAACTGGAAGCTGGCAAGCGCCATGGCAAAGGTCTGATCGCCAAATTGGCCGGTGTAAACACTCCGGAAGAGGCACGTCTCTGGAATGGGCGCGAAATCAAGGTTTCCGCTTCCGAGCTGCCGCAACTGGAGACCGGTGAGTATTACTGGAGCCAGCTGGAAAACCTGTTGGTATACACCGAATCCGGCGTATTGCTGGGACGGGTGAGTCATCTGATGGAAACCGGCGCCAATGACGTGCTGGTTGTTAAGGGTACGGCCGAGAGTATTGATCGCCAGCAGCGATTGATCCCCTGGCTGCCTGATCAGGTGGTGAAAGAAGTAGATCTGAACTCGGGAAGTATGCGGGTCGATTGGGACCCCGATTTCTGAGTCATGTGGTTCGGAATTGTCAGCCTGTTTCCGGAGATGCTCGAGGCGGTTACCCGCTACGGCGTCACCGGAAGGGCAGTGCGCAACGGACTGGTCAGTGTGGAATGCTGGAATCCCCGCGATTTCACCCATGACCGCCATCGCACCGTGGATGACCGCCCCTATGGCGGTGGCCCCGGCATGCTGATGAAGGTCCAGCCGCTGCGCGATGCAATTCACGCTGCCAAGACTGCTGCCGGCGAGGGCGCCCGGGTGATTTATCTGTCACCTCAGGGACGCAAACTCGACCAGGTGGGAGTCTGTGAACTGGCTGCCAGCGACAAGCTGATACTCGTGGCCGGGCGTTATGAAGGTATTGATGAGCGCCTGCTGCAGAGTGAAGTGGATGAGGAGTGGTCACTGGGTGACTTTGTCCTCAGCGGTGGTGAGCTGCCGGCAATGGTAATGGTGGATGCCGTGTCTCGCATGGTCCCGGGAGTACTGGGGCACAAGGATTCGGCGATCGAAGACTCCTTCTTTGAAGGGCTTCTGGATTGTCCCCATTACACACGCCCTGAAGAGCTGGATGGCCAAACGGTGCCGCCGGTTCTGCTCAGTGGCAACCATGCGGATATCCGCCGCTGGCGCCTGCAGCAGCAGTTGGGACGTACCTGGGAGCGTAGACCGGACATGTTGGAAAAGATCGAGCTGAACCCCGAACAGCAGACGTTGTTAAGCGAATATATCCGCCAGGCCCAAGGGGCCGGCGGGGGCAAAATTTAGGAGCAAGCAATGAGCAACAAAAGCGCTATTATTCAGCAGATCGAAGCTGAACAGATGAGCAAAGAAGTCCCGGCTTTTGCACCGGGCGATACCGTTGTCGTACAGGTACGTGTTGTGGAAGGTTCTCGTAGCCGTCTGCAGGCGTTTGAAGGTGTTGTTCTGGGCAAGCGTAACCGCGGCCTGAACTCTGCTTTCACCGTTCGCAAAATCTCCCACGGTGTGGGCGTTGAGCGTACTTTCCAGACTTACAGCCCGACTGTTGAACAGATCGAAGTCAAGCGTCGCGGTGACGTGCGCCAGGCTAAGCTGTACTACCTGCGTGAGCGTAGCGGTAAGTCTGCGCGCATCAAGGAAAAGCTGGGCTAAGCACGAGCCCTCTCGTGTCCAAGCAAAAAAAGGCAGCCTTAGGGCTGCCTTTTTTGTTGCTCCCTGTTTACGGTTTTTCTTGATCTTACCCCTCGCAATTAACATAAGCACTACCTAGAATTGAACCTTTAGCAACTGAATGGAACGAGGTGTTGCATGCGCAGGCTTGGAACTCTGCTTGTGGTGCTGGTATTACTGGTAGGCGCTGCTTATGGAATCTACTGGTACAAGGTGAAAACCAGTATCGACGACCTGGTGGAGGCTGCTGCACCCTTTGCACAGGTCAGTTATGGCGCCATCTATGCCCACCCTGATGGTACTGTGGGTGTAAACAAGCTTGAAGTGACCCCTTCCGGCTCCTATGAGCCCATTACGGTTGATGCCGTGCGTGTGCGTCCCGGTAGCCCCATGTACTGGCTTACCGGTGGAGATGAGCCGCCGGAAACCCTGAATGTACACTTTCAGCGTCTGGAGCAGGGCCTGAACAGCGGTGTCCTCAAGGCGATGCAGCAGCAGATAGACCTGCAGCGTGAAGCCAATCCTCTACATGTCAGTCCCACGGCACTGGCCTGCGGTGATGTACGTCATCTGGATGTGAACGCTCTGCGCGGCATGGGCTACCGTTCGCTGGAGACCGATCTGAATCTGCATTACAGCGGTGACCAGCAGACTCGCAAACTGGAATTCTCCATCTTGGCCGATATCGATGGCCTGGCTGAGCTCAAGTTTGATATGCGTTTCAGCGCCGACCCGGATCAACTGCGTAACCCCATGCAGGCGACCGGCACTGCGCGTCTGGAAAAATTTGAGCTGAACTATACCGATAAGGGCTATAACTCTCGTTTGGCTGTCTTCTGTGCCCGTGAAAGCGGTGTCACCGCTCCGGAATACCGTGCCGAGCATTTCCGTCTTTATCGTGCCTGGCTGGATTCCAACGGTATCGAAATTCCTGACAGCTGGTTCCAGGCGTATCAGGACCTGCAGGGCAAGGGCGGACGCCTTACGGTGTCACTGAACCCGATCGGTGGTTTCGGTGCCGGTGAAATGATGATGGCGCAGGATCCGGTATATCTGATTCAGAAGGCCAACCCGGCGGTTGAAGTGAATGGCAAGCAGCTGCCACTGGACGGTGTTGACTGGATGGCGCTGATCACTCAGGTGAGCCAGGCCGGTAATGCAGCGGCCATCGCGCGCGAGAATGGTGCCAGCGAAACCGTTGAAGAACCGGATGCCGACGTTGAAGCAACAGACGCCGAAAGCGTTGCAGACAGTGCCGAGACGCCGGCTGAAGCGGCGCCGGCAGCGGTATCTTCGCGTTCATCCCGCCGCCAGCAGCCTGAAGCGAGAGGCTTTAAGCTGACGCCCAAGGAACAACTGGGGGACCACCTGGGAGCTCAGGTGCGTATCTTTACCTACTTTGGCCGTGATGTATCCGGTCAGCTGGTGTCGGTTGACAGTGATGGCATTCGCGTTTCCCAGCGCTTGGCGCAGGGTAGGGCCGAGTATCCGCTGGAGTTCTCACGTATCGAGCAGGTTGAGGTTTATCGTTGAGCGTTGACGGGCGTAAAACCCGTCAGCGCCCTGCTGCCGCTGATCAACAACTGGTCGAGCTTTGGCTCAACAGCCTTTGGCTGGAAAAGGGGCTCAGTGATAATTCACGTGCCTCCTACCAGCGCGATCTCTGGCAGTACGCTGTCTGGCTCAATACGCGTAATACGGGCCTGCTTCAGGCAGGCCGCAGCGAGTTACAATCCTATCTGCACTGGCGCCTGGAGCAGCAGCTGAAAAGCAGTTCGACCTCGCGCCTCTTGTCCTGCCTGCGCGGCTTCTATCGTTTTCTGTTGCGTGAGCGCTATCTGGATGTTGACCCTACGTTGAATCTGGATAACCCGCGTCCGGCGCGCCCGCTGCCAAAAACACTCAGTGAAGAAGAAGTGGAACGGCTTTTGGCTGCACCTGACTGCAGCGATGTGCTGGGCTTGCGCGATCGCGCCATGCTGGAAGTGCTGTACGCTTCAGGGTTGCGTATCAGTGAGCTGGTAGGGTTGCAGCTGGAGCAGGTTAATCAGCGCCTTGGCGTCATTCGGGTGGTCGGCAAGGGGGACAAGGAGCGACTGGTGCCGGTCGGCGATGAGGCGCTGAACTGGCTTGAGCGTTACCTGCAGCAGTCACGCGGGTTGCTGGCTCAGAATACCCGGGAAGAGGGGCTGTTCTTGAGTCAGCGTGGCCAGATGATGACGCGCCAGGCATTCTGGTACCGGATACGACGCTATGCGGTGGAAAGCGGCATCGACAAGCCCCTGTCACCCCATGTGCTGCGCCACGCCTTTGCTACGCATCTGATCAATCATGGCGCTGACTTGCGCGTGGTACAGATGTTGCTGGGCCACAGTGACCTCTCGACCACTCAGATATATACCCATGTGGCCAATCATCGTCTCCAGAGCCTGCATCGGGAACATCACCCGCGCGGTTAGGAACTATCTGGAGCGAGTATAATCAAACTTTCAAATCAATACGGAAATACAGAGGCATTCATGCGATCCCTTACCCTGACATCTGCGCTCATGCTGGCCATGACCGGCACCGCCTGGGCGGTTGATACCGCTGAAGAAAAGATCAAACAGCAGCTGAACCGGGTGGACAGTCGCCTCAAGGTTGAAAGTATTGAGCCCGCACCGCTGGCAGGTCTGTATGCGGTAACGCTGAATAGCGGCGAAACCCTGTACTCCGACGGTCAGGGACAGTATCTGCTGGCCGGACAACTGTACAAGGTAGAAGAACAGGGCCTGGTAAATCTGACTGAAGAGAAACGTGCGGAGCAACGCGTTGCTGCCATGCAGGCGCTCTCCGAAGACGATCAGGTGGTGTATAAGCCGGAAGGCGAGGTGAAAGCCACCATCCATGTGTTTACCGATGTTGACTGCCCTTACTGCCGCAAACTGCATGATGAAGTCCCCGCCCTCAATGAGATGGGCGTACAGGTGAATTATCTGGCGTTCCCACGTGGCGGTCAGGGCTCGCGCGCCTATACCACCATGAACAGCATCTGGTGCGGTACGGCCGAAGAGCGCCGTGAGCGTATGGATGAAGCCAAGTCCGGTGGTAGCGTGGACGAGGACAATTGTGAAACGCCGGTCATGGAGCAATTTGCCCTTGGCCAGAAGCTGGGTGTCACCGGTACACCGGCGTTGGTACTTGAAGATGGTCGCCTGCTACCGGGTTACGTACCGGCTGAACGGCTGAAACAGACGCTTAAACTCAACTAAGCATGAAACAGGCGGTATCCGAGGCGGGCATGCGTAGTGCATGACCCGCCTTTTCGCTATACTGGAGCCCATTTTTTAACCGCCGGCTGGCGGTGACACTCTCTGACCGAACATTCTGCGAGGTGTGGCTTGAAACCTGTAAAAGTAGGGATCTGTGGCTTGGGTACCGTCGGTGGCGGTACGTTCAATGTTCTGACACGAAATGCGGAGGAAATTTCCCGCCGTGCCGGACGCCATATCGTGATTGAACAGATCGGGATGCGTAGCGAAAACCCGAACTGCGATACCACCGGTATGCAACTTACCGCAGATATCTTCGAGGTTGCCACGAACCCGGAAATTGATATTGTCATTGAGCTGATCGGCGGCTACGACACTGCGCGTGATCTGGTGATGACTGCCATCGAAAATGGCAAGCACGTAGTGACAGCCAACAAGGCGCTGATCGCTGTGCACGGTAACGAGATCTTTGAAGCGGCGCAGGAACAGAACGTCATGGTGGCGTTTGAAGCCTCCGTTGCCGGCGGTATCCCGATCATCAAGGCGATCCGTGAAGGCCTGTCTGCCAACCAGATCAACTGGCTGGCCGGCATCATCAACGGTACCGGCAACTTCATCATGACTGAAATGCGTGAGAAGGGCCGCGAGTTTGCCGATGTACTGCAGGAAGCTCAGGCACTGGGTTACGCTGAAGCCGATCCCACCTTCGACGTTGAAGGTATCGATGCCGCGCACAAGCTGACCATCCTGTCATCTCTGGCATTCGGTATCCCGCTGCAGTTCAGCAAGGCCTACACCGAGGGTATCAGCAAGATTACCCCGCAGGATATCCAGTACGCTGAAGAGCTGGGCTACCGCGTCAAGCACCTGGGTATCACCCGCCGTACCGACAAGGGTATCGAGCTGCGTGTACACCCGACCCTGATTCCGAAAAACGTCCTGCTGGCCAATGTGAATGGCGTCATGAACGCGATTCTGGCTGACGGCGATGCGGTGGGCCAGACCATGTACTACGGCCCGGGCGCTGGTGCCGAGGCTACGGCTTCCGCTGTTGTTGCTGACGTCGTGGATGTGGTTCGTACGCTGACGGCTGACCGTGACAACCGTGTACCGCACCTGGCCTTCCAGCCGTCTGCGCTGTCTGATGCGCCGGTACTGCCGGTGGAAGAAACCACCAGCGCCTACTACCTGCGCCTGCAGGCGGTTGAGCGTCCGGGCGTACTGGCCCACGTGACCCGCATCCTGGGCGAGAAGGGCATCAACATCGAAGCGATCATCCAGAAGCAGACCACCGAAGCACAGGTGCCTGTGATCATGCTGACCCAGCGTGTGGAAGAGCGCATGATGAATGAAGCGATCCGCGAAATCGAAGCGCTGCCGGATATCCTGGGCGAAATCGTCCGTATCCGTGTCGAGCTGCTGGCGGACTGAGGCTGATTTAGGAAGAAGAACATGAACTATATCTCTACTCGCGGTCAGGCACCGAAACTGAAGTTTGCTGATGTTCTGCTGGCCGGTCTGGCCAGCGACGGTGGCCTCTACGTACCGGAAGAACTGCCCAAGTTCAGCCAGGACGAAATCGCCTCCTGGGCGGGTCTGTCCTATGCCGAGCTGGCGTACAAGGTAATCAAGCCGTTCGTGGATGACTGTATCAGCGACGCCGATCTCAAGCGCATGGTTGACGAGACCTACGCCGCGTTTAACCACAGCGCTGTGGCACCGCTGAAAGAGCTGGGCACCAACGAATGGGTGCTGGAGCTGTTCCATGGTCCGACACTGGCGTTCAAGGACTTTGCACTGCAGCTGCTGGGCCGTCTGATGGATCATGTGCTGGCCGAGCGTGGCGAGCGTCTGGTGATCATGGGCGCGACCTCCGGTGATACCGGTTCTGCAGCCATCGAAGGCTGCCGCCACTCCGATCACCTGGATATCTTTATACTGCACCCCTACCAGCGTGTATCTGAAGTACAGCGTCGCCAGATGACCAGCATCCTGGAAGACAATGTCTTCAATATCGCGCTGGAAGGCAACTTCGACGACTGTCAGGAGATGGTGAAGGACAGCTTCGCCAACCAGGACTTCCTCAAGGGCATGAAGCTGGGCGCAGTGAACTCCATCAACTGGGCGCGCATCATGGCCCAGATCGTTTACTACTTCTCCGCCTCTCTGGCTGTGGGTGGTCCGCACCGTCCGGTATCCTTCTCGGTTCCGACCGGTAACTTCGGTGATATCTTCGCCGGTTACCTGGCCAAGCAGATGGGTCTGCCGATCCAGCAGCTGGTGGTGGCAACCAACCGTAACGACATTCTGCACCGCGTCATCAGCGGTAATGACATGTCCAAGGGTGACCTGGTGCATACCCTGTCTCCGTCCATGGATATCATGGTCAGCTCCAACTTTGAACGTCTGCTGTTTGATGTTTACGACCGTGACGGCGCGGCCATCAACGACCTGATGGCACGTTTCAAGACCGAATCCGTGCAGCTTGATCCGGCGCAGTGGGACAAGGTACGTGAACTGTTCGACAGCTATGCTGTGAACGACGATAGCACCTGTGACGTGATCAAAGAGGTACACGCGGAAACCGGTTACCTGCTGGATCCGCACACGGCGATCGGTGTCAAGGCGGCGCGTGAATGCTGGCGTGACAAGTCCGTGCCGATGATCACCCTGGCGACGGCGCATCCGGTCAAATTCCCGGAACCGGTGGTCAAGGCCGGTCTGGAATCACCGCAGCTGCCGACGCACATGGCGGATCTGTTCGAGCGTGAAGAGCGCTATGAAGTGCTGGCTAACGACCTGTCCAAGGTCCAGGGCTTCATCGCGGGCCACGTGCACCGCGACTGATCGGCACAACGCCTGATCTCTGGCCTGTTCCGGCGCTCTGCCGGGCAGGTATACCGGGCCTGCGTGGCCCGGCTCTCCTTTCCTTGCCCCTTCTGGCGGATCTGTGTGCATGAGTGTGTCTGACCCGATCATTGAACAGCGGCCGTTTCAGGTCGACCCCAGCCATCCCGGTTTGGCCGGACTGGACCCGGTACTGGCGCGAGTCTACGCCGCCCGTGGCATTGATGACCCGGCCCTGTTGGGGCGTCGCCTTCAGGAACTTCTGCCTGATAGCCAGATGAAAGGGGTGCCGGCAGCGGTCGAGCGTCTGCTCAAAGCCTTTGAACAGCAGGAAAAGATCCTGATTGTCGGTGATTTCGATTGTGACGGCGCGACCAGTACCTCGGTGGGTCTGCTGGGCCTGCGCATGCTGGGTGCCGCCGAAGTGGACTATCTGGTGCCCAACCGCTTTGAATATGGTTATGGGCTCAGCCCGGAAATAGTCGATGTGGCGGCACAGAACAAGCCGGATCTGGTGATTACGGTAGATAACGGCATCTCCAGTATCGAAGGTGTGGCCCGTGCCCAGTCACTGGGTATCGATGTCATTGTCACCGACCACCATCTGGCGGGCGCCGAATTGC
This sequence comes from Marinobacterium sp. NO-S09, assembly GCF_059179545.1. Taxonomy (NCBI): domain Bacteria; kingdom Pseudomonadati; phylum Pseudomonadota; class Gammaproteobacteria; order Oceanospirillales; family Oceanospirillaceae; genus Marinobacterium; species Marinobacterium sp. NO-S09. The sequence continues at coordinate 956,153 of NZ_CP168954.1, forward strand.
CCGATGCCTGTGCCATCGTCAACCCGAACCAGCCCGGTTGCGACTTCATTGCCAAGTCCACCTGTGGCGTAGGCGTGATCTTCTATGTCCTGATCGCCCTGCGTCGTGCGCTGGATGAGCGTGGCTGGTTTAACGGCAAGGCGCCCAATCTGGCCAGCCTGCTGGACCTGGTGGCGCTGGGTACGGTTGCTGATGTGGTGCCACTGGAGCGCAATAACCGGGCGCTGGTATGGCAGGGGCTGCAGCGCATCCGTGCCGGTCAGGCACGACCGGGCCTGCTGGCGCTGATTGAAGTCTCCGGCCGTAACCGCAGCCGTCTGGTCGCCAGTGATCTGGGCTTCGCCATCGCGCCACGGCTGAATGCGGCCGGGCGCCTGGAAGACATGTCCATCGGCATTGAATGTCTGTTGGAAGAGGACTATGACCGCGCACTGGAAATGGCGCGCTCGCTGGACGATCTCAACAAGGAACGTCGTGGGATTGAGCAGGAGATGCAGCACCAGGCACTGGAACTGCTGGGCCAGCTCAGCCTCAATGATCAGGAACTGCCGTTCGGCCTTTGCCTGTATGACGAGTACTGGCATCAGGGCGTGATCGGTATTCTTGCCTCCCGTATCAAGGAGCGTGTGCACCGTCCGGTGATCGCTTTTGCGCCCGGCGATGATGGCGAGATCAAGGGATCGGCCCGCTCCATCAACGGTTTTCATATCCGTGACGGCCTGGATGCCGTGGCTGCCAAACACCCGGGCCTGCTGAAGAAATTCGGCGGCCATGCCATGGCGGCTGGCATGACCATAGCAGCCGATGACCTGCCGGCCTTCCGAGAGGCTTTTGATGTCGAAGTGCGGCGGCAACTCGATGCTGCCGACCTGACCCAGCGCATTCTTACCGATGGTGAACTGGCGGAAGCCGAATTCAGCATGACACTGGCGGAAGAGCTGCGCAACGCAGGCCCCTGGGGGCATCAGTTCCCCGAGCCGCTGTTTGAAGGCCGCTTTCACCTGCTGCAGCAGCGTATCGTCGGCCAGCGCCACCTGAAAATGGTGGTTATGCCCGAAGGCGGTACCCTGGCGCTGGATGCGATCGCCTTCAATGTGGATACCCTGGTCTGGCCGGATGAGTCCGTACAGCGGGTACGCCTGGTCTATCGGCTGGATGTGAACGAGTTCCGTGGCCAGCGCACCTTGCAGCTGATGGTGGACTGGATCGGTGTGGACTAATATCCAAGGCTGATTTCGGGGTGTTGTTCGACCGCGGCTTGGGCTAGGATACGCGCCCTGTTTTGATCGCCCATTTAACCGGCCCGACCCTGGCCGAGGAGTATTTCCATGCATGAACTGACTCTGGATGAACTGACTGCACTACTGAACGTATTTGATCGTGCCGGCGACACTCAGGATGCAGTTGAATCCGATCTGCTGACCCGTCTGAAAGCGCATCATGCCGAGAAGGAAGAGCTGGCGTCGATGGATTTTGATGATTGCCTGGGTGGCGCCTGCAAGCTGTAAGGAACGTCGAAATGTACTATATCGGTGCCCATGTCAGTGCTGCCGGTGGTGTTGAAAATGCGCCGCTGAACGCTGCCAGAATCGGGGCCAATGCTTTTGCCCTGTTCACCAAGAATCAGCGCCGCTGGGAAGCCAAGCCGCTGACCAGCAAGAGCATCAAGGCGTTCAAGGCCAACTGTGAACGTCTGGGCTTCAGTGCGGACCAGATTCTGCCCCATGACAGCTATCTGATTAACCTGGGGCACCCGGAAGAAGAGCCGCTGGCGAAATCCCGTGCGGCCTTTCTGGACGAGATGCAGCGTTGTGAACAGCTGGGGCTGAAACTGCTGAACTTCCACCCCGGTAGTCATCTGAAGAAGGTGGATGAAACCACCTGTCTTAGCACTATTGCCGAGTCGATCAATCTGGCGCTGGCGCAGACGGAAAACGTGGTCGCGGTGATTGAGAACACCGCCGGTCAGGGCTCCAATCTGGGTTTCCGTTTCGAGCAGCTGGCCGCGATCATCGATCAGGTGGAAGACAAGTCCCGCGTGGGCGTCTGTCTGGATACTTGCCATACCTTCGCGGCGGGTTATGACCTGCGTACGCCGGAGGCCTGTGCCCATACCTTTGCCGAGTTTGAACGCATTGTCGGCTTTGAATATCTCAGGGGCATGCACCTGAATGATTCCAAGGGCGCGCTGGAAAGCCGTATCGATCGTCACCACAGCCTGGGGCAGGGTGAAATTGGTTGGGCACCCTTCGAGTTCATCATGCAGGACAGCCGTTTTGAAGGCATCCCTCTGGTTCTGGAAACCATCGAGCCTGAGATCTGGGCGGATGAAATCCAGCATCTGCGAGCGCTGGCTGCGGCCTGATGTCATTTCCCTGTCATTAAACTTCAATAGGCTTCTGCCCTCGATTCAACAGGGTGGAAGCGGGCATGCAGTTAGCCTATACACAACAGTTTCCTCGACGGCAGGACCTTGAGCGACAGGAGCTGGAACGCATCCTGTCGCGTGAGCTGCTGCGCCCTCACTTCCAGCCCATTATGGATCTGCGCAGGGGCGAGCTGATCGGTCATGAAGCGCTGATACGTGGACCTGAGGGCAGTCCGCTGCAGATGCCGTCGGAACTGTTTCGCTGTGCCATCGAGCAGGGCCGCCAGCAGGAGCTGGAGCTGCTGAGCCGCAAGTGCTCGCTGCAGGCCTTTGCCGATTTCGAGCCCGGTCACAAGCTGTTTCTCAATGTGACCGCCTCCCTGCTCAGCTCACCTGACCATCAATATGGCTTTACCGCCGATCTGCTGCGCCAGCTGGGCATTCCCATCGAGATGATCGTCATCGAGCTCTCCGAGCAGCATCCGTTTGATCAGCATGGTCTCACCCGAGCAGCTGTTGAGCACTACCGCAATATGGGCTTCAGCATCGCCATTGATGACCTGGGTGCCGGCTACTCAGGGCTGAAACTCTGGTCAGAGCTGCAACCGGAATACGTCAAAATCGATCAGCATTTCGTGCGCGGCTTGCACCAGGACCCGGTGAAGCGGGAGTTTGTCCACTCCATCAGCCGTATTGGCCGTAATCTGGGCTGTCATGTACTGGCCGAGGGCATTGAAGAAGTCGCCGAAATGCGCACCTTGCAGACCCTGGGTATCGAGTTGGGGCAAGGCTATCTGCTGGGGCGGCCCGAGCAGCAGCCCAGAGCCCGGCTCAGTCGAGCACAGATCCGTCGCCCGCTGCCGGGCCGCTGGCAGCAAAGTATCCAGCGCGGCCTATACTCAATGCTTCCGCCTCGCAGCTGGTTCGGTTTTTAGCGGCGCTTCGCTAGTGGTATAGTCGCGTTTTCATAATGCGACGCGAGAGCACCAATGTCTGAGAACTGGGCGCCGATATTCGACGAGCGCGATGTCCGACTGGAGCAGGATGAGCCGCTGTATCAGGGCTTTTTCCGCTTGCACCGACTGACCTTGAGCCATCCCCGCTTTGAAGGCGGCCGGGTGCGTATTCAGCGTGAAATACTGGACCGTGGCGATGCTGTCTGCGTACTCATGTACGACCCGGTTGCCGATGCGGTGATACTGGTGGAGCAGTTCCGTGCCGGTGCTCTGGGCAAGGCAGGCAGTCCCTGGTTGCTGGAACTGGTCGCCGGCATTGTCGAGCCGGGTGAAACCCCGGACGATGTGGCCCGTCGCGAAAGCGTTGAAGAAGCCGGTGTTGCCCTTGGGCAGGTGTTTCCCATCACCGGCTATCTGCCCAGCCCGGGCGGCTGTGATGAATGGATCGAACTCGTCTGTGCGTTGGTGGATTCCCGAGGGGCAGGCGGCGTGCATGGACTGGAGAGCGAAGGCGAAGATATTCGCGTGCATGTGATCAGTGCGACCGATGCCTTTGCCCTGGTGCGTAATAACAAGCTGATGAACGCCGCAGCCATCATTGGCCTGCAGTGGCTGGAACTCAACCATGGACGGCTGCAACAGATGCGGATGTCCGATGAAACGTAAGTATGTACCCGACCTCAAGCGCCAGATGGCGCAGGGGGAAGCCAATTATCTGCGCCTGCTGAAACTGCTGCCGGATCTGGACAGCTGTGACCAGCGCGAATTTCTGGTTGAGCTGGATGGCCAGCGCGTGCGTGTGCGCCTGGAAATTGATGAGCGCTTTACCTACACCACCAGCGTGGTGGTATCTCAGCAGTATGAAAATGCTTCCGTCTGGCTTGAGTCTCCGCGACTGGTGGTACGGCTCTACCATGATGCCCGTGTGGCGGAAGTGATCTGCACCCGCCAGCGCCGCCAGTTGTCTGGCGTATACAGCTACCCCAACCAGCAGATGCGTTATCCCGATGAGAAGGCCCAGCTCAATGCGTTCCTGGGTGAATGGCTCAGCCACTGCCTGGCCCACGGCCAGCTGCTGGAAGAGGTGTTTGCCGAGTGAGTCAGCGCGTTCTGCAACTGAGCGACTGTCACCTGCCGGCGCAGCCGGGCACTCTTTATCACGGCCGGGATGCTGACCAGACGCTGACTCAACTGGTTCAGCAGCTGGGCCATATGCCCCGTTTTGACCTGACTCTGCTGACCGGTGATCTGGTGCACCATGCCGGGCCGGATGCCTATCAACGTTTGCTGGAGCAGGTTGCACCGCTGCATTCCCGTTTGCACTGGCTACCGGGCAACCATGACGACACTGCTGCCATGGCGGCGGTAGACGCTGGTCGCATGCCGGGCGGGAAGCGTCTCGACCTGGGGGGCTGGACTATCCTGCTGCTGAACAGCACGTCCAACCCGGACGGGCGTGGCAGCGGTGATCTGGCGACTGAAGAACTGAACTGGCTGCAGGCAAGGCTGCAACAACTGCAGGACCGTTTTGTCCTGCTGGCACTGCACCACAACCCCACAGCAACAGGCACGCCCTGGCAGGATGCAACCCGGCTGGGTAATCCCGACGCGCTGGAAGCCCTGGTGGCGGCCGCACCCCAGGTGCGTGGTTTGATCTGTGGTCACCTGCATCAGGCGCACGCATTGGAGTGCGCGGGTCGCCCGCTCTGGTCGGCGCCGTCCACGGTCGTGCAGTTTGCTGCCGGGAGTGACAGGCTTGAGGTAGAAACACAGCCGCCGTTGTCCACACCCGGCTGTCGCTGGTATGAATTACAGGATGATGGGCGCATTGATGCCCATCTTGTTCGTTTATCCACAATCGAAGAGAGCATGACGCATGGCTGAGCCCCTGATTATTTATGCACATGGCTTTAACAGCTCGCCTCAGTCAGCCAAGGCTCGGTTGATGCAGGCCGTGATGGATAAGCAGGGCTGCGGTGATCGACTGCGTGTCCCGGCGCTGTCGCACTGGCCGCTGGAAGCCATGGCCCAGCTGCAGGCCGAAATCGATCAGGCGGATGGTCCGGTAACACTGGTGGGCAGTTCACTGGGCGGGTATTACAACACCTGGCTGGTGGAACATAATCCCGGTGTGAGGGCGGTGCTGGTGAATCCGGCGGTGCGTCCTTACGAGCTGCTGGAAGAGTGGTTGGGGACCAATACCAACCTCTACACCGATGATAATTACGAGCTTACCGAGACCCATTTGGAGCAGCTCAAGGCTATATACTGTCCACAGCTGCAGGATCCGTCCCGCTATCTGCTGCTGGTGCAAACTGCCGATGACACCATCGATTACCGTGAGTCGGTGGATAAGTTTGCCGGCAGTCATCAGTTTGTGCAGCCCGGTGGCAGCCATGGATTTGAACAGTTCGAGGCGCTGATTCCGGCCGTGCAGGCCTTTGCCGAGGGCAGAGTGGAACTGCCCGAACCCACGCCCTTGCCGGTCGCCTCTCTCTGAACAGGAAGATTCAATGTCGAAGCAATACAATGCCGAAGCGATAGAAGTTCTCAGTGGCCTGGATCCGGTGCGCCGCCGTCCGGGCATGTACACCGAGACGGATCGCCCCAACCACCTGGCTCAGGAAGTGATCGATAACTCGGTCGACGAGGCGTTGGCAGGTCATGCCAGCCAGATCGAAGTGACGCTGCACGATGACGGTTCACTGAGCGTGGCCGACAATGGCCGTGGCATGCCGGTGGATATTCACCCTGAAGAGGGTGTCAGCGGGGTCGAGCTGATCCTGACCAAGCTGCATGCCGGCGGCAAGTTCAACAACGACAACTATAACTACTCCGGCGGTCTGCATGGTGTGGGTGTGTCCGTAGTGAACGCCCTGTCCAAGCTGCTGAACGTGGAGATCAAGCGTGGTGGCAAGGTGTACCGTATCGGCTTTGCCGACGGTGACAAGGTCTCCGAGCTCGAGGTTACCGGCACCTGTGGCCAGCGCAATACCGGCACCAGCCTGCGCTTCCTGCCGGACCCCAAGTACTTTGATACGCCCAAGTTCAATACCACTCGCCTGAAGCACAACCTGCGCGCCAAGGCCGTGCTGTGCCCGGGCTTGAAGGTGATCTTTACCGACCTGAGCAGCGGCAAGAAAGAGCAGGAAGAGTGGTACTACGAAGATGGCCTCGAAGCCTACCTGCGCGGCACCACCCAGGTATATGAAACTCTGCCGGCGGAACCCTTCACCGGCAGTCTGCAGGGTGAGGAAGATGCCGTGGAGTGGGCGGTACAGTGGCTGGCCGATGGTGGTGAGGTGACTGCCGAAAGCTATGTGAACCTGATTCCTACCGCACAGGGCGGTACCCATGTGAATGGCATGCGTACCGGTCTGCTGGAAGCGATGCGTGAGTTCTGCGAGTTCCGCAACCTGCTGCCCCGTGGCGTCAAGCTGAGCCCGGATGATATCTGGGACCGCTGCTGCTACATCCTGTCGGCCAAGATGCGTGACCCCCAGTTTGCCGGCCAGACTAAGGAGCGCCTGTCCTCACGCCAGATTGCCGCCTTTATCTCAGGTGCCGTGAAGGATGCCTTCTCGCTCTGGCTTAACCGTCATGTGGAAGAGGGTGAGAAGCTGGCTGAACTGGTGATTGCCAGTGCCCAGCGTCGCATGCGTGCCGGTCGTAAGGTCGTACGCAAGAAGGTGACTCAGGGGCCGGCGCTGCCCGGCAAACTGGCCGACTGTTCCGGTGCCGATGCCAGTCAGTCTGAACTCTTCCTGGTGGAAGGTGACTCCGCTGGCGGCTCTGCCAAACAGGCACGTAACCGTGAATTTCAGGCAATCATGCCGTTGCGCGGCAAGATCCTGAACTCCTGGGAGGTAGACCCCGGTGAGGTACTGGCGTCGCAGGAAATTCATGATATCTCTGTGGCTATCGGGGTCGATCCCGGCTCGGACAAGCTGGATGGGCTCAGGTACAACCGTATCTGCATTCTGGCCGATGCCGACTCCGACGGCCTGCATATCGCTACCCTGCTGTGTGCGCTGTTTGTGCGCCACTTCAAGCCGCTGGTCGCAGCCGGGCATATCTTTGTTGCCATGCCGCCGCTGTATCGCATCGACTTCGGCAAGGAGGTCTATTACGCCCTGGATGATGCCGAGAAAGACGGTATCGTCGAGCGCATTCGGGCCGAGCGCAAGAATGCCAAGGTGGGTGTGCAGCGCTTCAAGGGGTTGGGTGAGATGAATCCTCTGCAGCTGCGTGAGACCACCATGTCGCCGGATACACGCCGCCTGGTTCAGCTGACGCTGGATGCCGGTGACGATACGCTGGAAATCATGGATATGTTGCTGGCCAAGAAGCGTTCCGGTGATCGCAAGCGCTGGCTGGAAGAGAAGGGTAACCTGGCGGAAGTGATCTGATTCCGCACCCTTCTCCTAAACGAAAAACGCCGGGCAATGCCCGGCGTTTTGGTTTTCACCCTGAAACGTTCGTGATCAGGAACGCGGTACGTAGTGGAACAGGCTTTCGCTCTCATCATCGCTGTACAGGCAGCGGAAGCCTTCATCCATCGGCACCAGTACGCACTGGCTGCTGATCAGCTCGTCGTTGTTCCACTCCTGGTCGCAGCTGTCACGGCTGACGCTTTCCTGAGCGGTCATGCTGAGCAGGTTGCCGTTCTGGCTCCAGGTGTACTGGCTACGATAGAGGTCACATTGACCGTCGTTGTAGCGGTATTCACCGGTACCGTCTTCACGGATCTCTTCAGTGCCCATGGGCTCGCCGCCCTGGCAGTCGTAGCTCTGATCCAGGATCTGGTAGTTGCCGACCGGATTCACGCTGGCCAGTGCCTGAGGGTCAATGCTGAACGCCATGTTGGTGCTCAGGCCCTGCTCGGCAAAGTCCAGTGTGTAGTTCAGATTGGCACCCTGCATACGCAGCATGTTGGCAACCTGTGCCTGGGCCACACAGCCGCTGGCGGTGCCGGTTTCCAGCTCGCCTGCGAACTGTGACGGGATGCGGTCGACCAGATCTGCCAGACGGCCGTAGTCCGCGCCAAAGCGGGTCAGTCCATTGGCATCCAGGCTTTCATCCTTCAGGCTTTCGGCGGCACGGCTGGCCTGTTCACCGGTGAAGGCGACCAGGTGCTGTCCCTGCATGCCCGCTTTAAGGCTCAGGCCCGGTGCGACAAAGGACAGGTCCACATCGGTGAGGCTGCCGTCGGTCGGGATCTGGATCTGGCGGCCCATGGGCGACATGGCCAGCAGGCCCAGCAGGGAGTTGGGGTTATCGGTGGCCACACTGAACAGGAAGTCCAGGTTGTTCGGCTGCAGTGTATTTGGATCGATATCCAGGTCATACAGTGAGAAGCCTGCACCTTTGGTGCCCTGTACCATACCGGTGAACATGCCCATCATGGCCGGGTTGGCGCTGCTCAGTTGCTGTTGAGCCTGTTGCAACTGGGCGCAATCGGTCTGGTAACCCTGGAAGCGCTGCATCAGGCTGGTGGCCGTCGGAATCAGGTTATCTACATTGATGCCAAAGCCCATGTTGAAGATCGAGTCGCTGCCCGCGGTGTGACCGGGCAGGTGGCCACGCAGACCCTGCAGTGAGGTCAGTACCTCCTTGTTGGTCAGCTCCAGTACGGACAGGCTGTCGATCGCCAGGGTATCGCCGGAGGCGACACGGGTATTACCGGCTACCAGACGCGGCACATTGGCCACCAGTGACGTCAGGTCGCTGCGGCAGGCAGCGTCCAGGTTGGCAGTAGGCAGGGTTTCGCCCTGGGCGTCCATCAATGCCTTGAGGTCCCGTCCCAAATCGTTGCTGTTGGGGTCGAGCATACCCTGTGCCAGGCGTTCAAAATGGATCAACGCCAGCATGCTGTTGTCGAAACCGTAGGTTTTCTGCATCTTGTCCAGCTCACCGCTGTCGGCCAGTGACTGTTCCGGTGCGGTCATGGCCAGACGCTGCAGCTGGTCGGCTTCCTGGTCGAGGAAGTGGAAGGCAGAAAGGGTCGCGACGCCATCGCGCACATTCACGGCCAGTTCCAGTGCTTTGTCGTCTTCCTTGGTGAGGCGCCAGAGTTTGACCGTGCTGCCATCCAGCGTGACTTCACGCGGCTGCAGGCCACTGCTCTCGGAAGCGCGCTCGAACACTTGCCAGAAGGTCTCTTCGTTTTTGACACCAAAGCGCACAACCGGGATCAGGCCATCCATGTAGATCGCCTGGGGTTTGGTCAGGTCCAGCCCGAAATGATCCATGAACATGCCATAGTTGGTGGCATTGCTCAGGAAGTCACGCAGCAGCTCTGTGGCGAAGCGGGCCTGGGGTGTTTCTTCGCGACCCCAGTTGTCCATCTCTCTGAGCAGCTGCTGCATCTGAAACTGTGACTGTGCCATCAAGGGCATCTGGCGAAGTTGTTCAACCTGTTTGGCCTCAGCTTGGCCGCCCAGGTACAGCACGGTGTCAGCCGGTACAAAATCGGTCAGTTGCGTGCTGCCCGCCGGGGCTGCGCCGAACCATCCCTGCTGCCATGCCAGTCCTGCCCCTGCGGCAGCTACAAGCACACCCGCGCCTATCCATTTATTCATTAGAAACTCCCTTGCTTCGGGTTGTGTTGGAGATTGACGACGACCTTGAAAACCCCGCCGTTACTAGCGGTGAGCATAGCATTATCCGAGAACAGGCTATAGTGAAGATGTTGCGCCAAAGGGTAGAAACGATGATGGCTGGATGGCAAAAAATGAGGGTCGCTCTGCTGCTGTGCTTGTGGCTATTGGCTCCGGCTGTTGCACGCACAGAGGGGGGGAACGTGCCCCCTGGCAGCGCGCACTTGTCAGAGCAGTCGGTCGACCAGTCTGACCTCCAGACGTTCTATCAGGCGCTGGGCGGGAAGCGCATCTGGTTTGATGAGCAGGGCGAGCCTTTTCTGCAGCGACAGCAGCAACTTGAAGCCTGGGTCATGCTGTCCTACGAGCAGGGGCTGGATCCCCAGACGTATGGGTTAAATGAGCTGTCAGCAGGCCATTTGGCCCGAATTGGCCCGGAGCGGGAATACTGGCTGACACAGCAGTTTCTCAAGCTGGCGCGTGACTTGAATGGTCCCGCACAGGTTGGCAGCAGTGATACCCAATGGCACTTTGACCATGCCAAACTGGATGTGGCTCAGTTGGCGCAGCGACTGGCTCAGGGGGAAACGGTGGATCAGCTGCTCCGTTCCTTGCTGCCCCTTGCACCTGAGTATGCGCGGCTGCAAACCCTGTATCGAGATCTGTTACGCCAACAGAGTGCCTATGTGCCAGAGTTGCCACTGCCGGATCAGTTGATTCGGCCGGGACAGCGGCATCCGGTCGTGCCTCAGCTGCGTCGCTGGTTGATTTGGCAGCACTGGCTGGCACCGGTTTCGGCGGTGGATAGTCCGGAGGCATATGACGAGGAACTGGTCGCCGCCGTGCGAGAGTTCCAGCAGCGCAACGGGCTCAAACCCGATGGCATTCTGGGGCCGGAAACAGGCGCTGCGATGCAGCGCTCGGTAACGGACCGGCTGCAGCAGGTCCGGGCCAACCTGTTTCGTTGGCGGGCACTGCCGCGGCAGCTGGGCAACCAGTATGTGCTGGTCAGGACCGGTGCGTATAACCTGGATCTGGTCGAACAGGGGCAGCCGGTACAGCGCCACTCTGTCATCACCGGACAGCCGCGGCGGCCGACACCATCTTTTGCGGCCAGCATCCGACGCCTGACCTTCAATCCCTATTGGACGGTGCCCTTTCGCATCGCGGTGGAAGACCTGCTGCCGAAACAGCAGGTTGATGAGACGTACCTGACTGGAAAACAGATAGATGTTCTTCAGCGCAGTGAAACCGGTCAATGGCATGAGGTGGCCTCATCAGAGGTGGACTGGAGCGGTCTATCAAGGCGTAACTTCGACTACCTGTTGCGACAGCGCCCGGGGCCGGGCAACAGTCTGGGGCGCATGCGGATGGATATGCCCAATCCGTACAGTATTTTTCTGCACGATACGCCGCAGCAGCACCTGTTCGATGAGTCCCGGCGCGCATTCAGTTCCGGCTGTGTCCGGGTGTACCGTATTGATGAGCTGGCACAGAGGCTCGCGGGTGAAGAGGCTGTTGCCGAGGGGTTGGGCCAACCGGATCGGCGTTACCTGTCATTGCCGGCAGCCATCCCTGTGTACCTGGTCTACCTGACGACCTGGGTAGATGAAACAGGCAAGGCGTATTATCACCCGGATGTGTATGGCCGTGATCAGGCGCTGCAGCAAGTGCTGGGTCCTATACCTCAGGCACCGGCGGCGGAATTGGTGAAATTGGCACGGAATGTGATTAAAAAGTAGTCAGCTGGTTGCGTATTGGTTAAAATTCGCACAATTTTGATTCTTCCAGCTGTAACCGAGGTGACTGATGCTGTTGACCCCGCGCCGATTCCAAGTAGATCCCGATGCTCAACCTGAATGCCGTCAGCGGCGCCGCATCCTCGGAACAGTCGCAGCAACGGCTGCGGTGATGCAGGTGCCGGTGGCGCGGGCCAATATTCGTCCGCTGCAGGGGCGGCATCTGAAGTTTGACCACTTGCACACCGGCGAACGCCTGGATACGACTTACTGGTCAGAGGGCAGCTACTTGCAGCGCAGCCTGGCAGATATCAATCATCTGCTGCGTGATTTCCGCACCGGTGAAGTGCACCCCATCGACCCGCGCCTGCTGGATCTGCTGCATCATCTGCAGCAGCAGACCGGCAACACTAACCCCTTCCAGATCATTTCAGGCTACCGTTCCCCCAAAACCAATGCCCAGCTGCGCTCATCCAGCAGCGGTGTCGCCAAGAAAAGCCTGCACATGCAGGGCAAGGCACTGGATATCCGCTTGCCCGGCACCTCACTGTCACACCTGCATAAGGTTGCCTGTGAGGCCAAGGTCGGCGGCGTGGGGCTGTATACCGGCTCCAACTTTATCCACATCGATACCGGGCGTGTCCGTTACTGGGGCAGCTGATCCGGTAACAATCGACCCAGTTTGTCCTTCAGGCTGGCTGCCGAGAGTTCACCCAAATGTGAATCCTGCAGCTGGCCCTGGGTATCAATGAACAGTGTTGTGGGCAGTGCGCGTGAACCGTAGTGCTGGCCGATGGCATTGCGCTGGTCAAGCAGGACGTTATCCAGCTCCACGCCCAGCTCCATCAGAAAGGCATCGATGGTGACCGCATCTTCCCCCAGGTTGGCGAACAGGAAGTGAACCTCGGGATGTGATTGCTGAGCATCCTGCAGCACCGGCATTTCACGCACACAGGGCGGACACCAGGTCGCCCAGACATTGAGTACCACCGGCTTGCCGGCATAGTCCTGCAGGTTTACCTCCTGCCCCTGTTGCGACATCAGCACCATATCCGGCAGGCTCTGCTGGTTCTGCTGGATATGAGACAGCGGCACCGCCGTAGTACCCCAGGTGATGCCGCCACAGAGCAGGGCAATACCGAGCGGTCGCCGCAGCGCCGGCTGGCGCCAGAAACAGAACAGCGTGGTGGCAATACCGGCCGCCAATCCGCTGATCCACCAGAAGCCGCCGTCACGAATGTCGATGATTTGCACCGGGTCGGCCAGATACTCCTCACTGTAGCGCATTACGAAGCCGAGACGTGCACCCAGGGCTGCAAGCAGTACAATCAGAAACAGTGCACTTTCCGGGTTCTTGCCACCTTTGCGACTGCTGACCCAGCCGGCAAACAGGGCGATCACCAGGGCGATCAACAGCAGCAGGTGATCCATTGACAGTGCGAAGGGGCCGAGGGCCAAAGATTGCATGGGGTTCTCCTTGAGGTGGTCCAGCTGTGCAGGGCTGAAAATACATTGATGCCAGTGAGACCCCTCTCAATGGCCGGGGTTCAGCTAAGCTTCATTCAAGCGCGCCTTCAATGGCAAGCATATCAAGTTCGGAGGTAGGACGTGCAAATACAACTGCGTGCAATGGTGATGGCGTTAATGGTGCTGCTGGTGACGGGCTGTGCCGGTATTCAGCCGACACAGGAAGCCCCCACAGTGGATGTGATCGGTGTGCGACTGGATCCGCAAAGCCAGGGCGCCGTGCCGCGTTTTCTGATCAGCCTGCGCGTGTTGAACCCGAACCGCCAGACGCTGGCCCTGGAAGGGGTTCGTTATCATCTGTACCTGCAAAACCAGCGCGTGCTCAGTGGTGTGAGCAACAATCTGCCCGCCATTCCCGGTTATGAAGAAACCACCCTGGAAGTGGGAGCAACGCCAGCATTGTTCGGCAGCGTGCGTCTGCTGCAGGAGCTGGCGGGTACGCCGGGCCTGAAGGCGTTGGACTACCGGGTAGAAGTGAAGCTCGACAGCGGTGGGATGAGTTGGCCGGTCAATGTTGAGCGTGAGGGTAAGCTGTCACTCAGCCCCTGAGGAGGCTGAGTGTCGGGATGCCAGCCCGGCACAGTAATCCTGCTGGGGAGTGGCGCGGGTGAACAACAGATAGTCCACCGGTGTGTAGCCGCTCAATCCCTCGGGAATATAGTCTTGCGGACTGGGTTTGTCCGTTTCTATGGACACCATTAATACACTGACCAGAGGTCGATCCAGCCAGCGTGGAATGCCCAGGTCATTGCGGGCATGGATGCCACCGGTCAGCATCACGCCGGTGCGCTCCGGTGTCGAGTAGCGCCTTAGCTGTTCGGCCATGGCCTGGTCGCGGGCCAGTTGCACCTGGCGCATGCCATCCAGCCCCGACGTGGGCATCTGTCCACAATGGCTTTCGTAAAGGAGATCTCGCATGAAGTCGCTGTGCTCGGTCTCCAGTTCACCCTCGGGAGCCCCCTCACGATAGGCCCGTCGCTGGGCATCGCGGGGCAGATCGGCGGCTACCACGGCGGGCGAAAGATCAAGCGCTGTGCGCACCACGGATTCATACAGATCCCAGTCCCACCCTTGCTGCCATTGAAGCTCGTCCGGTGATACCTGTTGGCCGCGGCCCAGGGCGTCATCCAGGGCATCCTGCTGCGTCTGATCGGCCATTTCCAGTGCAACGGCACCCAACTGCTTGCGCTTGGCCAGCTGCTGCAGCCATTGTGTCTGAATTGCATGATGTTGCGGGTGGTCGTGCTGTTCACCCAGCAGCAACCAGCCACCGGCAGGCAGCCGATCAAACAGGGTTGCAACGGGCAGGAAGCGTGCTTCCTTGAGGCTCCAGAGCTTGCCTTCCAGCGGTTCGGCCTGCACCTGCAGGCCCAGTAACAGAACCATCAGGCAGCACAGATAGCGGATCACGAATGGCTCCGCCCGCTTTTAACGTCCAGATAGTCGCGAGAGATGACACTTTCCAGTGCGTTAACGGCATCGACCAGTTCCTGGAAGGTTTCACGGCGGTGCTTCAGCTCCTTGATGGACTCGGGGGCCGGTGCTTCACCCTCACTGCCATCGGCAATCGACAGCAGCGTTTTGATGTAGTCGGCGCGGGCGTGGGCGACCATGGCAAGGACCGGCTTGAGGTCAGCCAGTGCCAGTTCGGGCAACAGTGGGTTGATCACCTCGCGATTGATATCACGCCGATGTTTCTCCAGTTCCAGCAGCAAACGGTTATTATCGGTAGACATGGATCTCTCCTTGGCATGAGGCGGAGGCGCACCATGTGCCTCTTGATCAGGCTGAGTTATGCACAGCGCACCCGTACGGCTGTTTATCTGTGCAGACAGTTTTCAACAGCCCCTGGGTTGAATCTAGCATACCCATCCGGGATGGGAAGCCCCCTCGGGGCGGGGGCAGGTTCGCAGGGTCCTGGCTGAGCGTTGCCAGTGTGCTGTTGTCGGCATTGGCCAGCCGCTCCGCCGGCGAGGGACTATGGTCAGTCAGCATAAGTGCCAGCAGGGCAGCAAAGACGATTAACGGCCAGTGAAGTTTCATGCGCAGGCTCGCTCCGGTTTGAGGGTGGATTCAGCCAATTGACGCCAGGCAGTGGACTCGGGTTTACCCGGCTGACGTACACCAAGGAATTGGGCGGCGCTGTTGCCGTTGTCGGTATAGAGTTCAAGCGAGGTCAGGGTGCCATCACGAGAGGGTTTGCGGACCAGCCAGGCAGATGCGATGCGCTCCATATCCAGGTGCAGGTTGAACTCGGGGTCCAGCACATTGAGCCAGTTTCCGACCATTTTGACCCTGTGGATAGGGCCTGAGTGGATCTGGATATTGCCGCGGCTGCCGACAAAGCACATCAGCGGCAGCGCGTCGCGTGCAGCCTGCTCCAGCAACGGCTTGATGCGGCCAAGGGCAACAGGCTCGGCCCAGGGGGCGCCCACCAGACGAAACGCCTGCTGGCGTGAGACACCGTGCTCCTTGAGCAGACCAAAGAACTGATGTTCATTACTGAGGCTCGACCAGCGGCGGGTCAGTGCGCGAACATCCACCCGGCTATCAGCCAACTCGGCAACAGCAGGCTGCTGAGGCTCAAAGGCCAGCGGCGTTGTCTGATCTTCTGCACGGAATTGCTCCAGTAACTGGAAATAGCCCTCAAAGTGGGTGTCGGGCAGGAGAAATATCTTTTGTACCGCAACGCCGTACTTGTCGAAGAACTGCAGGCTATACCGCATGCCGCTCGCCAGCGCTTCGGCGACAGCAAAACCCTGGTGCCAGTGATTGAACAGCAGGCGCAAATCGATCTTGCGATCATTGCCGATCACCAGACCCACGGGGCGTTGGATATGGGCGTGAGGGTAGTGCCCCTTGCGCTCATGCACGGCAGCCTCGTTTCGTGTCAGCGTGAGAATAGGGCCCAGGCGATGTAACTGTTCAACCAGCTGTGGGAAGTTGTCTTTGAGGCGCAAGCGTTTACACCCCAGTTGGGCATCGGTCAGCTCCGCTTCTGTCAGGTTCAACTCGGCCGCCAGTTCGCGCCGGCGCAGGCGGCGTCCGCTATCGACCAAACTGGTGTAGGCGTGCTGGAGTTCGGCAAAGGGGGAGGTGTAATCAAACAGAGTATTCATACCAGTCGCTCTCCTTGCGCGGCAATTGGGCTGCGCCGGGGTGGTGCTTTGGCTGGCATGGCAGGACATGCTGGCTAGTCGCAATCGTTTGGGTGGGTTACTTGGTCAGGATCAGTTTGCCCTTGCGGGTTACGCGCAAGCGGTAGAGCTCATCATTGTGCATGATGATCAGCCCGGACGGGTGTTGTACCAGTTCATCACTGCGAACCCAGGTGTTGGATGGGGCGGTGCTGTTGGCTTGAGCTGATTTGTCGAACATGATTTCCGGTCCTGATTGGTGATCACTTTATGCAAATGAGAATAATCCGCATTAGCGATAAATGCAAGTCCCCAGAGAGGAGGCGGAGTGCAAGATGCGCTCCTTTCACTGAGCTGGCATACTGCCGCACTAATCACAATTGTTTGCCACGCCAGTCTGCGGGCACATCTGTGCAGGGATCAGTTGATGAGTGTAGAAACCACCTTTGACGGCGAGACGGAAAAGCTGTCGCTGAGAGACTTTACCGAAAAAGCCTATCTCGATTATTCGATGTACGTCATTCTGGACCGTGCCTTGCCCCACCTTGGGGATGGCATGAAGCCGGTGCAGCGTCGAATTGTTTATGCCATGTCTGAGCTGGGACTCAAGGCAACGGCCAAGTACAAAAAATCGGCGCGTACGGTCGGCGATGTGCTGGGTAAATTCCACCCCCATGGTGACTCCGCCTGTTATGAGGCGATGGTGCTGATGGCCCAGTCGTTCAGCTATCGTTATCCGCTGATCGATGGTCAGGGGAACTGGGGGTCGGCCGATGATCCCAAGTCCTTTGCCGCCATGCGTTATACCGAGTCACGCCTGGCGCCCTATGCCGAAGTGCTGCTGAAGGAACTGGGACAGGGCACGGTCAACTGGGTGCCCAACTTTGATGGCACCATCAATGAGCCCGAAGTGCTGCCGGCACGTTTGCCCAACGTACTCCTGAATGGCGGCACCGGCATTGCCGTGGGCATGGCAACGGACATTCCGCCACACAACCTGCGCGAAGTGGCCAAGGCCTGCTGTCATTTGCTGGACCACCCGATGGCTACGCTGGAGGATGTCTGTGACCTGATTCCGGGGCCGGACATGCCGACCGAAGCCGAAATCATTACCCCGGCCAAAGACCTGCGCGAGATCTACAGCAAGGGGCGTGGAAGCTTCCGCATGCGGGCCATCTGGGGCAAGGAAGAGGGCGAAATCGTTATTACCGCGCTGCCGGCGCAGGTGTCCGGTGCTAAGGTGCTGGAACAGATTGCCAGCCAGATGCAGCAGAAAAAGCTGCCGATGGTGGTCGATCTGCGTGATGAATCCGATCATGAAAACCCCACCCGTCTGGTCATTGTGCCCAAGCGTGGCAAGGATTTGGATGCCCTGATGGCGCACCTGTTTGCTACCACGGATCTGGAACGCAGCTACCGCGTTAACCTGAACATGATCGGCATTGACGGTCGTCCTCAGGTGAAAGACTTGCGCCAGATTCTGGTGGAGTGGCTGACCTGGCGTACCAGCATCGTGCGCCGTCGCCTTGAATACCGTCTGCAGAAGGTGTTGGATCGCCTGCATATCCTCGAAGGCCTGATGGTGGCTTATCTCAATATAGATGAGGTGATCGCGATCATTCGTGAAGAGGACAAGCCCAAAGACGAGTTGATGCGCCGCTTCGAGCTAACCGATGTTCAGGCGGATGCCATTCTCGACCTGAAGCTGCGTCATCTGGCCAAACTGGAAGAGTTCAAGATCCGCGGTGAGCAGGATGAACTCAACGATGAGCGCAAGTATCTGGAAGAGACGCTGGGCTCCGATGAGCTGATGCGCAACCTGGTGCGTGAAGAGATTGAATCCACGGCCGAGGAGTTCGGGGATGAGCGTCGCTCGCCGCTGGCCGAACGTGCCGAGGCACAGGCGTTCAGCGAAAAGGATCTGCTCAGTGCTGATCCTGTCACCGTTGTCCTGTCCAAGCAGGGCTGGGTGCGTGCGGCCAAGGGCCATGATATCGATGCCGAAGGCTTGAGTTACAAATCCGGCGACGGCTTCAAGCTGGCCAGTCCCGGGCGCATGAACCAGCCCTGTATATTGCTCGACTCTACCGGACGCAGCTACACGCTGGAAACCCACAAGTTGCCCTCGGCACGGGGACAGGGCGAGCCTGTGACGGGCCATATCAGCCTGCCCAAGGGCGCGGTTGTGGATGGCCTGGTGTGCGGCCGCGACGCGGATGCACTGTTGCTGGCCTCTGATGCCGGTTACGGTTTTGTCACCCGCATTGATCAGCTCACCAGCAAGACCAAAAACGGCAAGGCGGCACTGACGCTGCCGAAAGGCGCCAAGGTGCTGCCGCCCGTATTGGTGCCGGATTCGGAAGCGCTGCTGGCGGCCGTGAGCAGTGAGGGCCGTTTGCTGGTGTTCCCGGTCAGTGAATTGCCGGAGCTGGCGCGCGGCAAGGGCAACAAGGTTATCAATATCCCCAGTGCTCGTGCCGCTACCGGTGAGGAGCTGATGAGCCACATCACTCTGATGGGGCCGGAGGATACGCTGGTGGTGAATGCCGGGCGTCAGCACCTGAAGCTCAAGGGCAGCGAGCTGGAGCGCTACCGTGGTGAGCGCGGACGCCGTGGCAGCAAGCTGCCAAGGGGCTATCAGCGAGTCGATAGCCTGGAAGTCGTCAGCGACTGACCCCCAAGGCCGGTAACCTGATCAGTTGCCGGCCTTGCCCCTTTCTGCCAACTTGGTCAGCAAGTGGCGTGCCTGCTTCTCCAGCAGGTTCTGGTAGGACTCATTGACCGCCAGCAACAATACCTTGTCTTCATCCTCACGGCGTATATCGGCCTGACTTAACAGGGATTCCTTCAGCAGGGGGGCTTCGGTCAGGGCCGTATGGCTGATCAGGGCATTGCTCTGCGTCGTGCGGCTGAGGAAGTGGGCTTCCTCCTGCATGCGCTCGACCTTGTCCAGTGCACCGCGTACCAGTGACATGTGCAGGTTCATCACCGGCTGGAAAGCACGGATCTGCTGCTGGTTGTAATGCTGGTAGAGGTAGGTGAACAGCATGGCGCAACAGATGGCGTTAACACCGTGACTGTCCTTGTCGTCTGACTGGGTAAACAGGATACGCAGGTTACCGTCCTTGAGTGCTTCCAAACGACCGCTGTAGATACGGGCCACGGAGTTGGCCAGCGTGCGGTAGTTCTTCAGCAGGGCTTCCCGTTCAGGGCCGTCCAAGTTCTCTGAATGGGCACTGCGGGTATCGATCAGGAACAGGTAACCGGCCTCTTCGGGCGTCAGCAGCATCTCCAGTTCCTGCTCAAAAGTATAGAGTCCCAGCTGCTCTTCATCGCTGAGGAGCAGAGGATTGTCCGAATCATCCTGAGGCTCGTCCAGCGTTTCCCTGGGTGAACTGTCCAGTTCGGTCAGTTCCATATCCGGCACCATGGCTTCATCGCTGTCATCATCTTCGACGTGGCCCACCGGTTTGGGGGTGAAGCGGGGCATGCGTTCTGCAGCCTGTTCCGGTTTCAGCAGGGACACCAGATCATCGGTGTCGAATGACGGCTCGCGGCGTCCGCTGGTCGCTGCTGGAGAGGGCGCGGGTTCAGGTGTCGGCTCAGGTGCGGGTTCGGCTTTCGCCTCCTCTTCAGGCTCGAAGTGAACCGCTGAATCTGAGGTGCTGGACAGGCTGGGCTCTGTTTTAAAATCCGCTTCAGCAGGGCGAGTCGGTGTTTCGGCTGTTCGAGGTGCTTCGGCCAGGGGCTTTTCAGGTGCTTCGGCGACCCGGGATTCAGGCACGGTGGGCGGTTCCGGTGCAGTGGTTCGCGGCGGAATATCCAGTGCCGGAATATCATCGGACGCAGGCTTGGGCGCCGGCGCTGTCTTAGCCGGTGCCGGTTTATCCTCTGCTTTTGTCTCGGTTTTTCCTGATGGCGACTTGTCAGGCGCGGGGCTGCTGGCCTGTTCCGGTGGCTGGTTGAAATCGAATTCGGGAATGCTGTCGCGATTCACAACCTGACGTGCGACCTCACCAAAGCTGGGGGCTTCGGGTGCATCCAGTCGGGTGCGCTGTTTCAGGCTGAAACCGATCAAAATGGCCGTGATGCCCAGACTGCCGGCCAACAAAAGCGCTATTTCATAGAGCTGCTGGTGAAGAGAGGCGGTAAAGGGCTGGGCGTTGCTCCACAGAGTGAGCTGGCCAATCACCTCATCGCCCTGCGCCAGTTCCAGTGTGTGGCCGCGGCCCTGGGGCTGGCCAGCCAGGGCAATCAGGGTCTGGTCCGGTGCGGTCAGGCGCAGGCCATTGATCATCGGCTGACCTGCCAGCTCATTGAACAGGTAGTTCAGGCTGATACGATCATCGGCCAGCACCAGAGGCTGAATCAGAATGGCACTGCTGCGGCCAAACATCAGACTCAGCTCCGAAGCCTGCTGGGCGGCATGGTCTCGACTGCGCAGGTATTCAAAGGTGCCGCTCAACGCCAGGCTGAGCAGCAGAATCAGGGCTGCCGAGAGCAGGGCGCGCAGAGACAGGGTCGAGGTACTTTGCTGAGGGATGTCCTTAGGCTCCATCCTGTTTGGGTCCGAGGCTGGCTGATGACGGAATAGTCGCCCCGATGATAGCAATATTCGGATGCAGGGCACAGTGTCCGGCGCCGAAGAGAGGGCGGCAAATTCATGTGGATCCGCGCCCTCAGGCAAAGACCTTTGCCCCCTGCTCGGGTTATACTGTGCCGTTAAAGTGATCGCCGCGGATATATAAGATGAATGTAGCTGAATATATGACCGAACTGGGTGAACAGGCCCGCGCCGCGTCCCGCGAAATCGCGCGTGCTGACACCGGAGACAAGAACCGTGCCCTGCTGGCCATGGCGGATGCCATTGATGCCAGTCGTGAGGCGCTGGTTGATGCCAACCAGAAAGATATGCAGAACGGCCGTGAAAAGGGCCTGGATGCAGCCATGCTCGACCGCCTGGAACTGACCCCAGCGCGTATTGACGGCATGATAGAAGGCCTGCGTCAGGTTGCGGCGCTGCCGGACCCGGTTGGCGGCATCACTGATATGAACTACCGACCATCTGGAATCCAGCTGGGCAAGATGCGTGTGCCTCTGGGCGTTATCGGCATCATTTACGAGTCGCGTCCCAATGTGACCTGTGAAGCGGCCAGCCTGTGTCTGAAGTCCGGCAATGCCACCATTCTGCGTGGCGGCTCCGAGGCGATTCATTCCAACCAGGCTATTGCTGCCTGCATCCGCCAGGGGCTTGAGGCCGCAGGTCTGCCGCAGACGGCGGTCCAGGTTGTGGCCACGACTGACCGCGAAGCCGTGGGCCAGTTGATCACCATGCCGGACTATGTGGACGTTATCGTACCGCGCGGAGGCAAGGGGCTGATCGAACGTATCGCCAATGATGCCCGTGTCCCGGTGATCAAACATCTGGATGGCATCTGCCATGTGTATATCGATGCAGAGGCAGACAAGACCAAGGCGCTGAATATCGCCATCAACGCCAAGACACACCGCTACGGTACCTGCAACACCATGGAAACCCTGCTGGTGGATTCGGCGGTGGCTGCTGAAACCCTGCCGGAACTGGCGGATCATTTCGCTCAGCTGGGTGTCGAGCTGCGTGGCTGTACGCGCACACTGGAAATTCTGCCCAACATCAATGCGGCTACTGAAGAGGACTGGGCGACGGAATATCTGGCGCCGGTACTGGCGGTCAAGCTGGTAGACGGCATGGATGAGGCGATTGCGCACATCAACCGGTATGGCTCGCACCACACCGATGCCATTATTACCGAGAACTACACCAAGGCGCGGGCGTTCCTGCGTGAGGTGGATTCCAGCTCGGTGATGGTCAATGCATCTACCCGTTTTGCCGACGGTTTCGAATACGGTTTGGGTGCCGAGATCGGTATCTCCACCGACAAGATCCATGCCCGCGGCCCTGTGGGTCTGGAGGGTCTCACCTCGCAGAAATATGTCGTGCTGGGTGATGGACAGGTTCGCGTTTAATGCAGCCTCTGGTATTCATGGGCGGGACCTTTGACCCCGTCCATAACGGACATCTGCGTACCGCGCTGGAACTCAAACAGTGGCTTGGGGTCGATCAGGTCTGCCTGATTCCCTCAGGCGCACCGGTGCATCGGGATGAGCCGGGCTGCACGCCGCAACAGCGGCTGGAAATGGTCCAGCTGGCTGTGCAGGACGAACCGGCACTGGCGGCGGATGCCCGTGAAATTGAATCGGATGATCCCTCCTATTCCCTGCTGACGCTGAAGGCGTTGCGCGCGGAGCGTGGAGCTGACTGTCCGATTATCATGACGATGGGCATGGATGCCTATCAAACCCTGCCCAGCTGGCATCAGTGGCAGTCCTTTCTGGACTATGCCCATATCCTGGTGCTGGCACGTCCAGGCTATGACGGTGGCGATGCCAATGCGGAGCTGCTGGACTTCACCGGGCGACATCAGGCGCCGGCGGTGGACGAGCTGCTCAAGGTGCCATCAGGCAGGGTGTTTATTCAGGAGTTGACCCCCTTGGGGATTTCGGCAACCCAGATTAGGCAGTTGATCGCCCAGGGGCAATCACCGCGTTATCTGATGCCGGAGCCGGTATGGCACTATATTCAAGACAACACACTCTATGGTTATCACTAAAAAAGGTACTTTCTCGTAATGGAGATCGAACAGCTGCGTGAAGTGGTGCACTCTGCACTGGAAGATATGAAAGCACGTGACATCACGGAACTGGACGTGCGTGGCAAATCCAGTGTCACGGATTACATGGTGATTGCCAGCGGTACGTCCAAACGGCACGTCATGTCGGTAGCGCAGGAAGTGCTGGAAAAGGTAAAAGCGGCCGGCCTGCTGCCGGTAGGTACCGAAGGTCAGGGCGTAGGTGACTGGATTCTGGTCGACCTGGGCGACATGGTTGTGCATGTGATGATGCCGGATGCCCGCAGCTTCTATGACCTGGAGCGCCTGTGGAAATTTGACGCCGACGACGAAGCGGCGGCGGAGTAACGGCACCCCATGCGTATCCGTTTGCTGGCGGTGGGTAACCGCATGCCGGATTGGGTGACGGCCGGGTATGAAGAATATGCCCGCCGTCTGCCCGCCGATTTTCAACTGGAATTGATCGAGCTGGCCCCCGGACACCGAGGCAAGAACGCCGACCTGGCCCGCGCCATCCGCAGCGAGGGTGATGCCATGCTGGCGGCTATTGGCAAGGGGGACAGGGTGGTCGCGCTGGATGTGAAAGGGCGACCCTGGTCCACTGAGCAGCTGGCTGAACAGGCTGAGAACTGGCGCATGGATGGGCGCAATATCAGTCTGCTGGTGGGTGGCCCTGATGGTCTGGACCCGCGCTGCCTGGCGCTGGCCGACCAGAAGTGGTCCCTGTCGGCGCTGACACTGCCTCATCCGCTGGTGCGGGTGGTGCTGGCCGAACAGCTCTACCGTGCCTGGAGCATTCTCCAGGGCCATCCCTACCACAAGTAGTCGTCAGGCATGGCACCCTTCGAGCGTTTAAAAGATTACACCCGCGAAAACATCACCTTCACCAACAGGTCCATCCTGGCCTTTGTGATCGTGGTGTTGATGATGCTGGTGCTGGTATGGCGTATCTATTATCTGCAGGTAATAGAGCATGATCGCTATGCCGCCATCTCCGAGGAAAACCGGGTGCAGTTGCAGCCGGTTGCGCCTCGACGTGGCCTGATTTACGACCGCAATGGCGCCTTGTTGGCGGATAACCGACCTCACTTCAGCGTGACCCTGCTGAAGGAGGAAGTAAAAGACCTGGATCAGACGCTGGCTCGGCTGGGGGAACTGATCGAGCTGACCCCGCGTGATATTGAACGTTTCCGGAAGCGCCTGAATCAGCGGCGGCGTCCTTACGAAACCGTGCCCCTGCGTTTCCGTCTGACTGAAGAGGAAATTGCCCGCATTTCCCTCAATTATCATCGCCTCCCCGGTGTTCAGGTTGAGGCTGACCTGATTCGATACTATCCACACGGGGCGTCTCTGGTACATGCACTGGGATATGTGGGGCGTATCAACGAGCGTGAGTTGGGTCGTGTCGATGAGAAAAACTATGCCGCCACCCACTACATCGGCAAGCTCGGCATAGAGAAATTCTACGAAGATATCCTGCACGGCCAGGTGGGCTTCCAGAAAGTAGAAACCAATGCCCGTGGTCGGGTGCTGCGAGTACTGGAGCGGCAGGACCCCGTGCCCGGCAAGGACCTGCAGCTGAGCCTGGATCTACGCCTGCAAACCTTTATTGAAACTCTGCTTAAGGAGCAGCGTGCCTCGGTGGTGGCACTGGATCCGAATACCGGTGAAATTCTGGCGTTGGTCAGTACGCCGACCTACGACCCGAACATGTTCGTAACCGGTATTTCGAGTAAGAATTACAATGCCTTGCGCAACTCGCCGGACCTTCCGTTGTTTAACCGTTCGTTGCGCGGCAGCTATCCGCCCGCATCTACCATCAAACCGGTCATTGCACTGGCGGCACTGGAAACCAATACTTTTACTGCGGAGGACAAGGTGTGGGATCCGGGCTTTTATCAGATCAACCGCAATGGTCGTCGTTACCGTGACTGGAAACGCTGGGGCCATGGCTGGGTAGACCTTAATGATGCGCTGGCTGAATCCTGTGACGTCTGGTTCTATGAGGCTGGCCACCAGATGGGTGTCGACCCCATGTCCGAGATGCTGGGCAAATTTGGTGTTGGTCAGGATACCAGTCTGGACCAGCCTGAAGCCCTGGCCAATTTCCTGCCTTCCAAGGAGTGGAAGCAGGGCAGCCGTAGTTTGCCCTGGTACCCCGGTGACTCGATCAACCTCAGTATAGGCCAGGGCTTTCTTGTCATGACCCCGTTGCAAATGGCGACAGCCACCGCTGTCATGGCCAACCGTGGGCGCTGGGTGCAGCCACGCATGCTGCAGGGACTTATCGATCAACCTGGCGATGACCCCCGGCCTTACGCACCCATGCTGAACCGCAAGGAAAAGCCGCCCAATATCAAGCTTAAGAACCCGGACCACTGGGATCAGGTTATTGAGGGAATGGTTTCTGTAATGCACGGTCCCAAAGGGACGGCTCGTCGCTCGGCGGCGGGAGCGCCTTACACCATTGCGGGCAAGACCGGTACTGCGCAGGTGGTGGGAATCGCGCAGGATGCCGAGTATGACGCCGAGGCATTGGCCGAACGGCATCGTGACCATGCCCTCTTTGTTGCTTTTGCGCCGGTGGAAAATCCCAAAATTGCGTTGGCCGTGATCGTCGAAAACGGCGGCGAGCGCGGTGGTGGTGGTTCCAGCGCGGCCGCGCCGGTGGCCCGCGAGGTGCTGGATGCCTGGCTGTTGGGCGATTACGAAAACGATTTGGAGAACAAGTGATGGTGCCGCGCGATTTTCAACGCACCATGCCAGGCAGTAATGTTCATCTGCAGCGTCCGTCCGGGCTCTGGTCCTATACCCACCTGGATGCCTGGCTGTTGGCATTGCTGCTGACCCTGTGCGGCTTTGGCCTGTTCGTGCTCTACAGTGCCTCGGGTCAGGATATGGGTTATGTGGTTCGTCAGGCAGTGCGTATGGGGGCCGGCTTTTTTGTGCTGATCGTGTTGGCGCAGTTGCAGCCGAGGACCTACAGGCGTTTGGCTCCCTGGGGCTATGTCGCGGGTGTGGGATTGCTGGTGGCCGTGTTGCTGATCGGGGTCGGGGCCAAGGGGGCTCAGCGTTGGCTTGAGCTGCCAGGATTCCGCTTCCAGCCATCGGAAATCATGAAGCTGGTATTGCCGATGATGATAGCAGCCTGGCTTACCAAACATCAGTTGCCGCCGACCTTCCGTCACCTGGTGCTGGCACTGGTGCTGCTGGCGATTCCCACGGCACTGATCATGAAACAGCCTGACCTGGGAACCTCGCTGTTAATCGCGGCGTCAGGTGTGTTTGTTATTCTGCTCTCGGGCGTGTACTGGCGCTGGATTTTCGTGGCGATTGGATTGGCAGGGGCAGCCCTGCCGGCACTCTGGTCAATTATGAAGGACTATCAGAAACAGCGTGTACTGACATTCCTTGACCCGGAAAGTGACCCTCTGGGTGCGGGCTGGAACATTATCCAGTCGAAAACGGCCATTGGCTCTGGCGGTTTATCCGGCAAGGGCTGGCTGGAAGGAACCCAGTCCCAGCTCGATTTTCTGCCCGAATCCCACACCGACTTTATTATTGCGGTGATTGGTGAAGAACTGGGCATGACTGGTGTGCTGGTACTTTTGCTGATCTATCTGATGATCATCGCTCGTGGGCTGATTATTGCCGCCCAGGCACAGGACAGTTTTTCTCGCCTGTTGGCGGGGAGTATTACGCTGACTTTCTTTGTCTACGTATTCGTTAACATCGGTATGGTATCCGGTTTGCTGCCGGTGGTGGGGGTTCCTCTGCCAATGGTCAGCTATGGCGGCACCTCGATCGTGACACTTATGGCAGGATTCGGCATTCTGATGTCGATCCGCACTCACAGACAGATGCTGACCCGATAGGGAGATTAAAATGCGCAACACACTGGGAAGCTGGCTGCTGGCCGGTACATTGCTGACGGGCACCACCAGCGCCATGGCTGGCAGTGGATATGAAGAGCACCCGCTGGCAGACGAAGTGGTCAGTACACTTGAAGCCGAAGGCTTTGATGCTGCCGAGGTCCGCAAGGTGCTGGCCAAGGCCGAGCGCAAGAACTCCATTCTGGAAGCGATCTCACGTCCGGCCGAACGTCGTCTGACCTGGGGCGAATACCGCAAGATTTTTGTCGAGCCCAAGCGCATTCGTCAGGGTGTCGCATTCTGGAACGAGCAGGCCGAGACACTGGCGCGTGCAGAAGAAGCCTATGGTGTCCCGGCTGAAATCATTGTCGCGATCATCGGAGTGGAAACCCGCTATGGCCGTATCATGGGCCGTTACCGTGTACTGGATGCGCTGGCGACGCTGGGCTTCGATTACCCCAAGCGCGCCGACTTCTTCCGTGGCCAGCTGATCGAATTCATGCGCATGAGCCGTGAAGAGTCGCTGGACCCCACTGGTCCCATCGGCTCCTATGCCGGCGCCATGGGCTACGGCCAGTTTATTCCGTCCAGCTTCCGTGACTTTGCCGTGGATTTCGACGGTGATGGCAAACGCAACATCTGGAGCAACAAGGTCGATGCCATCGGTAGCGTGGCGAACTACTTCCACGCCCATGGCTGGCAGCCCGGTGAGCCGGTGCGCTCCAATGTGGTGATGAACAAGGTTGCTGATGAAAGCTGGTTCAATGCTGGCCTCAAGCCGGAAGTGAGCCTTGCTGAATGGGCCGAGCGTGGCATTGCCACCCGCAAGGATCTGCCGCTGGATCAGCCAGCTACACTGATGGAGCTGACAATGGAAGACGGTGAGCATTACTGGTTCGGGTTGCAGAACTTCTATGTTATTACCCGCTATAACCACAGCCGACTCTACGCCATGGCGGTCTATGAGCTGAGTCAGGCGATCAAGGAGGCCCGTGAGGCCGCCACGGAGAACTGATGGCATGAAACGGCTCTCTCTCCCTTTGCTGGCTGTGCTGGTGCTGCTGTCGGGCTGTGCTGCCAAGGAAAGCAGTCGTTACAGCATCAAGCAGGACCGTGGCCCGGATCAGGCCGTGGACCTGTCCAAGGTACCTGATGCGGTGCCTCGGCCTGAACCCCGCAGCCGCTGGGGTAACAAGAGCCCTTACCAGGTACTGGGCAAGCGCTATTACGTGTTGCCCACCGCCGAGGGCTACCGGGAGAGAGGCATTGCTTCCTGGTATGGCAAGAAGTTCCACGGCCATACCACCTCCAACGGCGAAATTTACGACATGTACCAGATGAGCGCGGCCCACAAGTCCCTGCCACTGCCCAGCTTTGTGCGTGTTACCAATCTGGATAACAACCGCCAGGTGGTGGTGCGGGTCAATGACCGCGGGCCCTTTCATGACAAGCGACTGATCGACCTGTCCTACGCCGCGGCTTACCGGCTGGGAGTGCTGCAGCATGGTACCGCCCGTGTGGAAATCGAAGCGATTACGCCGGGCAGTGCCGCGGATGCGCGCCTGCTGGCTACCGAAAAACTCAGCCCCGTCTCCAGTGAGCGTGCCGCCATCACAGGCCGCACCCTGCAGGTAGCGGCTCTGTCGAATGAGGCCAATGCACAGCGTTTGGCGGCTCAGCTGGGTGCACAACTGGAGGAGCCGGCCATGGTGGTACCGGTGGAGCGCGGCGACCGCACTCTGCACCGGGTACAGCTGAGCCCGCTGACTGGCCGCCATACATTGAACTGGCTGCTGCAGCAGTTGTCACAGGCGGGATACCCCGGTGCCCATCTGGTGGACTTGCCCTGATGGCGCGGGTAGAGTTTAGCTTTGCTACGTGTCGAGAGGCACTTCGTCACCCAAAACCCTTCACTTCAACCAAGATGTAACTGACCGACTATGGCGCAACGACAGACACTTACCAACGCATTCCTGTACCTGGCCCTGATGCTCGCGCTGCTGGTGGCAGCCACTGCCCAGGCAGCTTCAGCTCTGATACCGGCCCCGCCGCAGGTTTCCGCCCGCGCCTATCTGGTCATGGATGCTGATACCGGCCATTTGATTGCGGCTGATCGCGAGGGTGAACGTTTCCCGCCGGCCAGTCTGACCAAAATGATGACCAGCTACATCGTTGAGTACGAGATCAGTAAGGGGAACATCGCCGAGGATGATCTGGTGCTGGTCAGCGAAAAGGCCTGGCGTACCGGCGGTTCGCGCATGTTTATCCAGGAGGGTACCCAGGTGAAGGTGGGTGACCTGCTGCGCGGAGTCATCATCCAGTCCGGTAACGATGCCTCAGTGGCATTGGCTGAACATATTGCCGGCAGTGAGCGTGCGTTCGCCGACCTGATGAACCAGCATGCGCGTCTGTTGGGCATGGAAAACTCGCACTTTGTTAACGCCACGGGCCTGCCGGCCGATGATCACTACTCATCAGCCGAAGACCTGGCCAAGCTGGCCAAGGCCCTGATTACGCGTTTCCCTGAGCATTACGCCATCTACGCGCAGAAATACTTTACCTACAACAACATTCGTCAGCCCAACCGCAACAAGCTGCTGTGGCGTGATGACAGTGTTGACGGTATCAAGACCGGCCACACCGATGCGGCTGGCTACTGCCTGGTATCCTCTGCCAAGCGTGATGGCATGCGTTTGATCTCTGTGGTGATGGGCACCGACAGCGAAGAGGCTCGCGCCCGCGAGAGCCAGAAGCTGCTGTCGTACGGTTTCCGTTACTACCGTACCCACCAGCTTTATGAAGCGGGTCAGGTTTTGCAGGACACCAAGGTCTGGGCCGGTGCCCGTGACCAGGTTCGTCTGGGCCTGACACAGGATCTGGCAGTGACAGTTCCGCGTGGCAAAACCGATCTGCTGGAAGCTTCCCTGGAGTTGGACAAGGTGATCAAGGCGCCGGTCGAGCAGGGACAGGAGTTGGGTCAGGTACGTGTCACCCTGGATGGCGAAACCGTTACCAGCGTACCGCTGGTGGCACTGGAGCCGGTACAGGAAGGCAGTCTGTTCAAGCGTATCTGGCACGCCATCATGCTGTTCTTCATCGGTCTGATCAGCTGATCGCGACTTTCCCCTTGAAATCGGTATATGCTGCCCACATCTCAGGATGTGGGCAGTTGCACTTATGAATACTGATATTGTTTATCTCAATGGTCGTTATCTGCCTGCGAATGAAGCCCAGGTATCGGTCTTTGACCGTGGCTTTCTGTTCGCGGACAGCGTCTACGAAGTGATCCCCTACTATCAGGGTGTCGGTTTCCGTCTTCAACAGCATCTGGATCGCCTGGCTTACAGCCTGCGAGCCATACGTATTGCCGCTGATGACGACTGGCGCAGTATTCTGGACGGTCTGGTAGAGCGTAACGGTGGCGGTAATCTGTCAGTCTATCTACAGATCAGCCGTGGCAGCGCCGGCAGCCGTACCCATGCCTATGATCAGAGTATGACGCCGACAGTGTTTGCCTGCTGCTCGCCGATCAAGGATATCTACGCGCTGGGGGCGGATCAGGTCAAAGGCTATACTGTCATTGTATCGGCCGACCTGCGTTGGCACCGCTGTGACATCAAGTCCACAGGGCTGTTACCCAATATTCTGGTATTGCAGCAGGCCCGTGAAGCCGGTGCCGATGAAGCACTGCTAGTGCGCGATGGACTGCTCAGTGAAGGGACCTCATGTAACCTGTTTGTGGTGCGCCAGGGCGTGATCTATACACCCAAGCGCAGCTCGGAAATTCTGGGCGGCACCACACGCGAGTTGATTCTTGAACTGGCCGCCGAGGCCGGTGTCCCCTTTCAGGAAGTGGATATCCGCCCGGAAGAGCTGGCCAATGCAGATGAAGTCTGGGTCTCCAGCTCCACTCGAGGAGTAATTCCGGTGATCGAGATCGACGGCACTCCGGTGGCCGATGGTCAGAAAGGCCCACTGTGGCAACAGATGTTTGCCCTGTTTACACGTTTTCAACACCGGCTAATGACCGGAGAGAAGTAATGAGTAGCGAACCACAAGCACCCAAAATTGAATTCCCCCATCCCGATTACACCCTCAAGATCATTGGTGACAACCATGACGACTTCAAAGGTCTGGTTGTTGAGATTGTGCAGATTCATGCACCAGATCTGGATGTCGAGCAGGTGGTGGTACAGGAAAGCGGCAAGGGCAATTACAGCTCTGTTCGTCTGAGCATCACGGCGACCAGCCATGAGCAGCTGGATAACCTGCACCAGGATCTGAAAGCAACGGGTCGTGTGAAAATGGTTCTTTAATGGCGGTGTCCGAAGAGCTGATTATTCGCACACCTGAGGGGCTGCAGCCCTACGCATCGGTGTGGGAAAAAATGCAGGCCCTGACGGCCAGCCGTGACGCCTCGACACCCGACGAAATCTGGCTGCTACAGCATGAGCCTGTATTCACCCAGGGGCAGGCAGGCAAGGCTGAACACCTGCTCAGCACTGGCGATATCCCTGTGGTTCAAGTGGACCGGGGTGGCCAGGTGACCTATCACGGGCCGGGCCAGCTCATCGCCTATCTGATGCTGGACCTGCGCCGACGCAAGTTGGGCGTGCGTGATCTGGTCGACATTATCGAGCAGTCCATTGTGGCTTTGCTGGCGGACCTGGGCGTAGAAGCCTACCCCAAGCCTGATGCCCCGGGCGTATACGTCAACGAACAGAAAATTTGCTCGCTGGGATTGCGCATTCGTCGCGGTTGCTCCTTCCATGGATTGGCGCTGAACCTGGATATGGACCTGGAGCCCTTTTTGCGCATCAACCCCTGCGGCTATGCCGGCCTGCAAATGACGCAGGTTCGTACCCAGGCACCCCAGGCTGATCTGGCCGCTGTGCCCGATAACCTAGTAAAACACTTGGTTAAGAAGTTGGGGTATACTGTACTGACACGCACACATACATGGGATAACTGATTAAGTATGGCTGAATCCTCCGAAAAGAAAGCAGGCCGAGTCGAGCAGGGCGTGAAGCTGCGTGGTGCTGACAAGGTTGCCCGTATCCCGGTCAAGGTAATTCCGACCGAAAAGGACGAAATGCTGCGCAAGCCCGATTGGCTGCGTGTTCGTATGGGATCAAATGCGGAAGTTAAGCGGATCAAGGAGAAGCTGCGCAAGCATAAACTGGCCTCTGTTTGCGAAGAAGCCAGCTGCCCCAACCTGGGGGAATGTTTCAGCCACGGTACCGCCACGTTCATGATTATGGGCGATATCTGTACCCGCCGTTGTCCCTTCTGTGATGTTGCCCATGGCCGTCCCAATGCGCTGTCGGAAGATGAGCCGCGTGAACTGGCAGAAGCCATTGCCGACATGCAGCTGAAATACGTGGTGATTACCTCGGTCGACCGTGATGACCTGCGCGATGGTGGTGCCCAGCACTTTGCCGACTGCATCCGTGAAACGCGTCAGCGCATCCCCAGTATCCAGATTGAAACGCTGGTGCCGGACTTCCGTGGACGTATGGATGTGGCGCTGGATATTCTGAATCAGACCCCGCCGGACGTGTTCAACCACAACCTGGAAACCGTTCCGCGCCTGTACCGCAAGGTTCGCCCCGGTGCCGATTACCAGTGGTCACTGGATCTGCTCAAGCGCTACAAGGCGTTGCAGCCGAATGTGCGCACCAAGTCTGGCCTGATGGTGGGCTGTGGTGAAACCAATGAAGAGATCATTGAAGTCATGCGCGACCTGCGTGCGCACGATGTCGACATGATTACCATTGGTCAGTATCTGCAGCCTAGCCGTGACCACCTGGCGCTGGACCGCTACGTGACTCCGGACGAGTTTGCCGAGTACGAGCGCATTGCGCGTGAGCTGGGCTTCAGTCATGTGGCCAGTGGCCCGCTGGTACGCTCCTCCTACCACGCCGATCTACAGGCGAAAGGGGAAAAGGTCGGTTGATCCGCCCTTGTCTGGAATGAAAAGCGCCTCAGGGCGCTTTTTTTATGTCTTGCGATGCGGTGCACAAATTCATAATATTAGTAATATCTTAACTAATTGTAAGGGTAGCGAGATGAGTGCGGACAAGCGTGTTGCGGTACAAGCATCCATGGAGCAGGGCTTTCTGGTAAGTGCGAATATTCGTGGCCACCAGGTGCAGATCGACCAGCCGGAGGCGGCGCGGGGCACTGACAAGGGGCCGACACCGCTGGAGTACTTCCTGTTTTCGTTGGGCGGCTGTATCTGCACCATCGGCCGTATCGCCGCCATGCAGCAGAAAATCGACCTGCGCGGCATGAAGGTCAGCGTAGAAGGGGACTACAACCCGGCAGGTCTGCTGGGCAAATCCAGTGATGACCCGACCGGCTTCAAACAGATCTCGGTGGCTGCCGAAATCGATGCGGATATGAGCGATGAGGACAAGCAGGCGTTTCTGGATGCTGTCTGCGAACGCTGCCCGCTGCATGCCAACATCAAACTGGAAACCCAGGTGACCCATCACCTGATGGAACCCAGCTGCGTGATCTGAGGCGCAGCCGGGCTTGTTCTTCGGGCCGGTCAGACTTCCAGCAGGAAGGTGACGGGCCCGTCGTTGAGCAGTTCCACTTTCATATCCGCACCAAAGCGGCCGGTGGCGACAGGATTATGCTGAGACTGAGCCTGTTCGACGAAGTAGTTGTAGAGGCGTTCACCCTCGGCAGGCGAGGCGCCGGATGAGAAACTCGGCCTTAGCCCTTTGCGGGTATCTGCGACCAGTGTGAACTGGGAGACTACCAGCAGGCCACCGCCGGTATCGGTAAGGCTCAGGTTCATCTTGTCGTCCGCATCGGCAAAAATGCGGTAGTTCAGTACCTTCTTCAGCAGCTTGTCGGCGCTGGCCTCGTCATCTTCTTTCTCCACACCCAGCAGCAGCAGGATACCGTTGTCGATGGCTCCTGTGATCTCGCCGTCCACAGTGACATTGGCATGACGAACCCGTTGAATCAGTCCTTTCACTCTCAGGCGCTCCTTTCGACGAAACGGTCGGTGGCGTGCACCAGGTTATCGATAATGCCCGGCTCCAGCGCCGAGTGGCCGGCTTCACGGACAATGTGCAGCTCCGCGTGGGGCGCGGCCTGCTGTAGAGCCCAGGCCTGCTCCAGCGGGCACACCATGTCGTAGCGGCCATGCACGATGGTGATCGGGATGTCGGTCAGCTTGTCGGCGTCACGCAGAATCTGGTCCGGCTCCAGAAAGGCCTTGTGGATAAAGTAATGTGCCTCTATTCGCGCCATTGCCAGGGCAAAGTGCGGGTCACCAAAATGATCGACCACGCTGGGGTTGGGAGTCAGGGTCGAGCATCGGCCTTCCCAGATTGACCAGGCCTTGGCCGCCTGCATCTGTGCCAGTTCGTTATTGGAGGTCAGGCGCTGATAATAGGCGCCCAGCAGGTCGCCGTGCTCCTCGGTCGGGATCAGTGCCAGGTAGTCCTGCCAGTAGTCCGGGAACAGGGCGCTGGCACCTTGCTGGTAGAACCACTGAATATCTTGATCACGGCACAGGAAAATGCCGCGCAGGATCAGACCCAGGGTGCGTGCGGGGTGTGTCTCGGCATAGACAAGGCTCAGGGTTGAGCCCCAGCTGCCGCCAAACAGTAGCCATTGCTCGATACTGAGGAACTCGCGAATGCGCTCCATATCAGCGACCAGGTTGCTGGTCGTGTTGTCATCCAGAGTGGCGTGTGGGGTCGAGCGACCACAGCCGCGCTGATCAAACAGGATGATGCGGTAGCGCTCCGGGTTAAAGTAGCGTCGGTGCACCGGGCCGCAGCCGCCACCGGGGCCGCCATGCACAAACAGGACCGGAATGCCGTTCGGATTACCACTCTCCTCCACGTACAGGGTATGCCCCTGACCGACTTCAAGGTAGTACTCGTGGTTGTGGCCGATCTCCGGATAGAGGATACGCATGCCGATCTCCTGACGCTTGGGTGAGCCGCCAGTATATCGACCCTGTCTGGGCAGGTGAACCGACCCCGTGAAGGCGTGCTAAAATCCGGCCATGAACATTGATGAAGCTCAGCTGGACATGCGCAGTTACCCCGGCGAAGTCCATGCCCACCAGCATGATCACTACCATCAACTGGTGTTGCCCTGTGAAGGGGCGCTGGAAATGCAGGTCGGCAGCCGTGAAGGTCAGGTCGGTCATGGTTACCTGGCGGTCGTGGCTGCCGGTGAAAGCCATGCGTTTGCTGCCCGGGGGGATAACCGCTTTCTGGTCGCTGATTTGCCGCTGGCCAACACTGATGTCTGGCAGGCATTGCCTCCTTTTCTGCCCCTGTCGCAGCCGCTGCGCCAGTACATCGGTTTTTTACAGAGCTGGCTGGCGTCCGGGCATACGGCCAGCGTACCGGGCAGCGATCAAGTACTGTCCGAGTTGCTGATGGCGGGCGTTGAGTCGCCGGTGGTGGATCGGCGAATCGAGTCTGTCAGGGAGTGGATGAGCCAGCACTTTGCCGAGGCTGTCAGCTTGCCGCAGCTGGCAGCGCTGGCCTGTCTCAGTGTGCGTCAGTTCAGTGCCCGTTTTCGTCAGGCGACCGGTCAGTCGCCCCAGCAATACCTGATCAGCCTGAGGCTGGAGAAGGCGCAGGCGCTGCTGCAACAGACCGATATGAGCCTGCAGCAGGTCAGTGATGCGGTCGGGTATACCAGCCTGTCGGCGTTCAGCCATCGCTTTCGACAGCGTTTTGATGTCAGCCCCAGCTACTATCGCCGAAACGAGCAGGCATAGCGCCGAAACGCACACCTTTAATCTGCTCGAATCATGCAGACTGCTGGCTTTGGCAATGGAGACCCGCTGCATGTCTGCAACCTTGAGTGCCACCTTGATCGGCACCGTATCGATCTGGCTATGGGGCGCGCTGGCGCTACTGACCCGTCTGACCGAAGGACGTATCCCGCCTTTTCAGCTGCTTGCCATGACCTTTTCGCTGGCTTTCCTGCTGATGTGTGGAAAATGGTGGCGTGAAGGGCATCTGGGCCTGAAACACCTGCGACAGCCGCCACTGGCCTGGCTGCTGGGTGTGGGCGGCTATTTCGGTTATCACTTCTGTTATTTTCTCGCCATGTCACAGGCACCGGCCGTAGAGGTCAGCCTGTTGGCCTACCTTTGGCCCCTGTTGATTGTGCTGTTTTCGACTCTGTTGCCGGGGCATCACTTTTATCTGCGTCATCTAACGGGTGCCCTGTTGGCGCTGCTGGGCTGCTGGCTCCTGGTTGGGCGCGGAGACACCGATTTTGCCTGGCAGTATCTGGATGGCTACCTGCTGGCGCTGGCCTGTGCATTGATCTGGTCGTCCTACTCGGTGGCCAGCCGTCTGGTCAGCCATGTACCCACGGATGCCGCCGGCTGGTTTTGCGGCGTCACTGCACTGTTGGCTCTGCTCTGTCATTGGCAATTCGAGCAAACCGTCTGGCCGGATTCCGGCACTCAATGGCTGGGAGTTGTTGGTCTGGGGCTTGGGCCTGTGGGGATCGCCTTTTTCACCTGGGATCATGGCGTCAAACGGGGCGACTTACAGCTGCTGGGTGTGCTGGCCTACGCCGCGCCCTTGATCTCGGTAGTGTTACTGGTACTGACGGGGCTGGCGGGTTCCAGTAGCGAAATCTGGTGGGCCAGCGCCGCAATCGTGGCCGGGTCACTGATGGCGGGCTGGCAGACCGGCAGGCGAACCGCTGGAAAACAGGAGGTAAGCGCGCCCTGATCATGAAGTTAAGGCCGGGCTCAAGGGCAGTATGATGTAATTCATACTCGCACCGCACAAAATACCGGCCTATACTTCTCTTCTGTGAGCGGGGCCCGGGTGCACTGGGTGCTACCCAGTGAGGTGCAATGACCCGGTCATGAATCGAGATTAACCTGCTGTAGCGGCAACGCCCTCAACTGCGTGCCGGCTCGGTCTGGTCGTTATGACAGGAATCATTACACAACAGGATATTGCATGCAGTATGACAGGACGTCCAGGCGGCTTCCCCAGCTTCCATTGACTGAAAAAGGGCTTATCCTGTCCCTGTTCGCGCTTTATATCCTCGCCACGTCCGCTATTACCGTTCTCAGCTTCAATGCTTCCCAGGCTCAGCAGTTGGCGACTACGCGCTCCATGCTGCTGACCGCTGCCCGCGCCGGTGGCCATATTGTCGGCAAGTATTTTCATGACACCTATCGCCAGTCCAGCCCGCCAGGGCAGGACCATTATCGTTTGCTGGTCGAGGCGCTGGATAGCCTGGTGGATGACCTGCCCGGTGTAGAATATGTGTACTCGATGGATGTGATCGAAGGCGAGGCCTACTTCGTGATCAGTAACGAAACCGAGGAAGATCTGGAGCGGGGCACCCCCAGTCGTTTCTACAACCCCTACCAGTCGGCGCCGGATGAGCTTTACACCGCCTATCGTAACCGGGAGCCGGTGTTCACGCCGGTATACAGCAATGAATGGGGCTCTTTTCGCTCGGCCTTTGTACCCACCAAGCGCTTTGATGATACCTATTACATCATGGCGGCGGATATTAAGGTCGATGGTCGGCGTGACCTGTTTATGCACAGCCTGGGTACGGCTGCAATCGTGAGCCTGATTGCATTATTGCCGGTCTATCTGCTGTTCCTTTTCTACCGGCGTCTGCAACGATTGCGGGCGGAAGAGCTGGAGCGTCAGCTCTATACCAACCCATTGACCGGCTTGCCCAATACCGCCTGGCTGACACGGGATGAGGCTGAAGCCTTACCTGCGGTTGGCGGTATTCTGCTGAATCTGAATAACTTCCATGCCATCAACATGCTGTTTGGCCGTGAAGCCGGCGATCAGCTGGTACAGCGTATTGCGCAGCGTTTGCAGGAACAGTTGCCTCAAGGGCCCCAGCTGTATCATCTGGAAGTGGACGAGTTTCTTGTTGTCAGCCCTGTGGCCGAGCTGAATACATTGATCAGCCAGGCGCGACAGTTGCTGGTAGCGGTCTTTGCGCCGGCAGATGAGACCACCAGTGCCCGCTTTTCCGTGTCGGCACGGGCGGGGGTTGCCAGTGGCTGCGACTCGATCAAATCACTGCTTAGCCGGACCCAGCAGGCGATGAAGCAGGCTGCAGCTATGGGGCTGCCCTATCGGGCCTACACAGGGACTGACTCGCCTGATCAGTATTACGAACGTAACCTGCACTGGCTGAATGAAGCCGGTCAGGCTCTGGCAGAAGGGCGTCTGAAGCCCTGGTTTCAACCCATTCGTGATATCCATAGCGGTGGTGTAAAACACTATGAAGCGCTGGCACGTCTGGTGGGGCGCGACGGGGAGGTCTATCTGCCGGGGCAGTTTCTGCCGGCCATTCGCTGCAGTCATCTTTATCCCCTGCTGACACGCAGCATGATTGAACAAAGCCTGGCCAGCTTTCGGGATCGTGACGAAATGGTGGCGATCAATATGAGCAAGCAGGATCTGCTGGATGAGCAAACCATGGCGTACCTGTTTGACACCCTGCATGCCTATGGCATGGAGGGACGGGTACTGATTGAAGTACTGGAGTCGGATTCCATCGAATATCAGGATGATGTGGTGGATGTACTCAGTCGCTGCCGCCAGATGGGGGTGAAAGTCGCCATTGATGATTTCGGCAGCGGCTATTCCAATTTTGACCGCATTCTCAAGATCGAGCCGGATTATCTCAAAATCGATGGCTCGCTGATCCGCCGGATCGATGAAGATGAAGCATCTCGCGTGCTGGTAGCGGCAATATGCCAGTTTGCGGTCAGCCTGAATATCCCGTTGATTGCCGAATTTGTTGAGTCCGAACGCCTGCTGCCCCTGCTGGAAGAGATGGGCGTGAGCTTGGCGCAGGGGTTTGGGATTGGTCGCCCGGCACCTTTGATGTCAGGGTCCGAAGCCAAATCAGAGTGAGGCGGCGGACATAAAAAAACCGATGGCAGTACCATCGGTTTTTTTGTCCACAAAGGGAATGCTTACTTCTTGTTGGCGCGCTTGCGCTCGTTTTCTTTCAGCAGTTTCTTGCGGATACGGATGCTTTCCGGTGTTACTTCCACCAGTTCATCGTCTTCGATGAAGTCCAGCGCCTGTTCCAGAGAGTACTTGATCGGCGGGGTCAGCACGATGTTTTCGTCAGTACCGGAGGCACGTACGTTGGTCAGCTGCTTGCCCTTGGTCGGGTTGACCACCAGGTCGTTGTTACGGCTGTGGATACCCAGCACCATGCCTTCATAGACTTCGATGTTCGGGTCGATGAACAGACGGCCACGTTCCTGCAGGGTAAACAGGGCATAGCCCAACGCCTTGCCGTTGACCATGGAAACCAGTACGCCGTTGTGACGGGATACCACATCACCCTGCTTGACCGGACCGTAGTGGTCGAAGATGGAGGTCATGATACCGGTACCGGAGGTCATGGTCATGAACTGGCTACGGAAACCGATCAGGCCGCGAGATGGCATCATGAAGGTCAGACGTACGCGACCCTTGCCGTCCACTTCCATGTTGGTCATGTCGGCCTTACGCTTGCCCAGTTCCTCGATAACCGAACCCTGGTGATCTTCTTCAACGTCGATCATCACAACTTCGTACGGCTCGTGGATTTCGCCATCCACTTCTTTCTGGATAACTTCCGGACGGGAAACACCCAGCTCGAAGCCTTCACGGCGCATGGACTCGATCAGTACGGACAGGTGAAGCTCGCCACGGCCGGATACGCGGAATTTCTCCGGTGTATCACCCGGCTCGACACGCAGGGCCACGTTGTGGATCAGTTCGCGATCCAGACGGTCCTTGATGTTACGGCTGGTGATGAACTTGCCTTCCTGACCGGCGAACGGAGAGTCGTTGACCTGGAAGGTCATGGACACGGTCGGTTCGTCTACAGACAGGGCCGGCAGAGCTTCGATCACATCCGGGTCACACAGAGTGTCGGAAATGTTCAGCTCGTCCAGGCCGGTGATGCAGATGATGTCACCCGCCTGGGCAGAATCAACTTCAACACGCTCCAGACCATGGTAACCCATGATTTTCAGTACACGGCCGTTACGCACTTTGGCGTGGCTGTCGATAACTTTAACCTGGGTGTTGGTTTTGACGCTGCCGCGAGATACGCGGCCAACACCGATAACACCGGTGTAGCTGTTGTAGTCCAGTGCGGAGATCTGCATCTGGAAGGGGCCGTCAACGTCGACGTGAGGAGCATCTACGTGCTTGACGATCGCTTCGAACAGCGGGGTCATGTCGTCTGCCATGGCTTCGGGGTCATCACCGGCGATGCCGTTCAGGGCAGAGGCATACACAATCGGGAAGTCCAGCTGCTCGTCAGTCGCGCCCAGGTTATCGAACAGATCGAAGACCTGATCCATGACCCAGTCAGGACGCGCACCCGGGCGGTCGATCTTGTTGATAACAACGATCGGGCGCAGGCCACGGGCAAATGCTTTCTGAGTTACGAAGCGGGTCTGCGGCATGGGGCCGTCAACCGCATCCACCAGCAGCAGTACAGAATCGACCATGGACAGAACGCGTTCAACTTCACCACCGAAGTCGGCGTGTCCCGGAGTGTCGACGATGTTGATGCGGTAGTCGTTCCACTTGATGGCCGTATTCTTGGCCAGGATGGTAATGCCACGCTCACGCTCCTGATCATTGGAGTCCATGATGCGTTCGGCACCCTCATCGCGGCGGCCCAGTGTTCCTGACTGTTGCAGCAGCTTGTCGACCAGTGTGGTTTTACCATGGTCAACGTGGGCGATAATGGCAATATTACGTAGGTTATCGATCACGCGAAGTACCCTGTGATGTTGTAAAGCGCGACATTATACGGAAGGGATGTGAAACATTCGATCATTTGGTGATCATTATTGCAGAAACCCTGTTCGGGTCATCAGTTTTCGATAGGCTTCACTGGCTGTGCAGTACTTGTCGCTCAACTTGGCGAAGTGCTCCTGAAGAGCGGGGTCATCGGTGTTGGCCAAGCGGGTGCGGTAGCGTTCGCAGCGCTCATCCAGCCGGTTTACGGCCTGCAAACGGCATAAAGGGTACATGTGGCTTTGCTGTGGATAGTTGTAGCAGATGGTATCCAGACGGATATGACCATCCTTTTCCAGCCACTGGGCCGGGAAGCGTTTGGCATATTCGTCATCAGCAGCGACCTTGCCGGCCAGCAGGCTGGTGAAGCATAACAGAGCGATGGTGCCACGCACTGTCTTGAGAGCAGTCATGATCCTTGAGGTCCTGTATATATAGGGGGCTGCATCAGCATACGCCGAATGCGGTATGCGTTGAAGCAAGGTTGGCCGAGAAATCCTGTGGGCTTTGCACTATGATAGGCTCGCTTCAGGGGAGTGTTGCCACTGAATGGTGCGCCATGCACCATATGTGGGCAATAAGCGTGATATATGCACCATTGTAGTGCCTTGTCGCGATTGCTTTCGGTGCGTGCTACCGGAAATCAACAAGTTAGCTCGCATTAAAAACTGGCACATCCCTTGCTTTATCAAGCACAAACCGGTTTTCCGGATCCTAATGTAATGATGTTTTGCCAAGGCAAACTGATAACGAGTGGGGATAGCCAAATGTCAGAGAAGACTCTGAATCTGATCAAAGAAAGCGGCGCAAAGTGGATCGACATGCGCTTTACCGACTTTAAAGGCAAAGAACAGCACGTTACCATCCCGGTAAGCGACATGGGTGACGAGTTCTTTGAAGACGGCAAGATGTTCGATGGTTCCT
Source organism: Marinobacterium sp. NO-S09 (assembly GCF_059179545.1). NCBI lineage: Bacteria > Pseudomonadati > Pseudomonadota > Gammaproteobacteria > Oceanospirillales > Oceanospirillaceae > Marinobacterium > Marinobacterium sp. NO-S09. Next base: position 997,757 of record NZ_CP168954.1, read on the forward strand.
CCATCGCTGGCTGGAAAGGTATTGAAGAGTCCGACATGATTCTGCTGCCGGACGACAGCGCTTCTGTACTGGACCCCTTCGCTGAAGATGCCACAGTTATCGTACGTTGCGACATCATTGAGCCGGCTACCGGCCAGGGTTACGAGCGTGATCCGCGTTCCGTTGCCAAGCGCGCAGAAGAGTACCTGAAGTCTACCGGTATTGCCGATTCCGCCATGCTCGGCCCGGAGCCGGAATTCTTCGTATTTGACGGTGTTGAATGGCACGCTGACATCAGCGGTTGCGGTTACAGCATCCAGTCTGAAGAAGCTGCATGGGCGTCCAACCACAAGATCGAAGGTGGCAACACCGGTCACCGTCCGCGCGTTAAAGGCGGCTACTTCCCGGTTCCGCCGATCGACTCCCTGCACGATCTGCGTGCCGCCATGTGTGATGCCATGGAAGCCATGGGTCTGACCATCGAAGTTCACCACCACGAAGTGGCAACTGCTGGTCAGTGTGAAATCGGTGTGCGCGGTAACACTCTGGTAGACAAGGCTGACGAAGTACAGATCCTGAAGTACTGCGTACACAACGTTGCTCACGCATACGGCAAGACTGCGACCTTCATGCCGAAGCCGCTGGTTGGCGATAACGGTTCCGGTATGCACGTTCACCTGTCCATGAGCAAAGATGGCCAGAACATCTTCGCTGGCGACGGCTACGGTGGTCTGAGCGAATACGCGCTGTATTACATCGGCGGTATCGTTAAGCACGCTAAAGCTCTGAACGCGCTGTGCAACCCGTCTACCAACTCTTACAAGCGTCTGGTACCGGGCTTCGAAGCACCGGTAATGCTGGCTTACTCTGCACGTAACCGTTCTGCTTCCCTGCGTATTCCGTACACCACCAGCCCGAAAGCGCGTCGTGTAGAAGCGCGTTTCCCGGACCCGGCAGCTAACCCGTACCTGTGCTTCGCAGCACTGCTGATGGCTGGTATCGACGGCATCAAGAACAAGATCCACCCGGGCGACCCGGCTGACAAGGATCTGTACGACCTGCCGGCTGAAGAAGCTAAAGAGATCCCGACTGTTGTCAGCTCTCTGACTGAAGCTCTGGACGCCCTGGAAGAAGACCGTGAGTTCCTGACTCAGGGTGGCGTATTCACCGACGACATGCTGGATGCTTACATCGCGCTGAAGCGTGAAGAAGTAGCCAAGGTCAACATGACCACTCACCCGGTCGAATTCGACCTGTACTACTCTGTTTAATCCAGAGTTGTGAATTGAAAAAGGCTTCCCCAGGGAAGCCTTTTTTGTTTCTGCGTTTTGCCCCAACCTGGGGCGTGAGTAACCTTATTTTCTTTTATGCACTATATTGGTGCATATGGGTTTTGGCTCAGATGGTTCAAGGCCTTAAGCTTCGGTAATCGAGCTCGTGGCAAAGTTGGCGCTTTTCTTGCTTGCACTGCTATGAGGCATGATTGGAATACCTATGGTGAACGCAAACACGCATAAACAGATCCTGGAAAATCTGACCGGCGCCGTTCTGGTGCTGGATGATGAACTGTGTATCCAGTACATGAACCCGGCGGCGGAAATGCTGCTGGAAGCTTCTGTCAGGCGGCTCAAGGACCGTCCCATTGAGGACTGGCTGTCGTCCAGCGAAGAAGAGCTGGCTGTGTTGCGCCAGTCGTTGGCCAGTGGTCACCCGTACAGCAAGCGCGAAGCGCGTCTGGTGACCCAGAGCGGGCGTATTCTGACGGTCGATTACAGCGTTAACCCTGTACCCGAGGCCGGTATTCTGCTGGAGATTCAGGCGCGTGATCGTCTGATTCGTATCGAGCGCGAAGAAGAGCTGCTGGCACGTCATGCCAGTGCCCGTGTGCTGGTGCGCGGGCTGGCTCATGAGATCAAAAACCCGCTGGGCGGGATCAGGGGGGCGGCACAGCTGCTGGACCGGGAGCTGGACCGGGATGAGCTGCACGAATATACCCAGATCATCATTGAAGAAGCCGACCGCCTGCGCCACCTGGTGGACCGCTTGCTGGGACCGCACAAGCTGCCGGTGATCGAACAGTTGAACATTCATGCCGTGCTGGAGCATGTCTGCCGACTGGTCAACGCCGAAACCGATGGCCGCATCGAGATCCTGCGCGATTACGACCCGAGTATTCCTGAGTTTGAAGGCGCACGTGACCAGCTGGTCCAGGCGGTTCTTAATATTATCCGCAATGCGATGCAGGCGATGGAGGAGTCCGCGACACCCGAGCCGCGTATTACCCTGCGCACCCGGGCGTTGCGTCAGGTCACTCTGGGCGCTGAACGCCACCGCCTGGTGCTGGCCCTGGAAATCGTCGATAACGGCCCCGGTATACCGGAAGAGCTCAGCGATACGCTGTTTTATCCCATGGTCAGCAGTCGTGCGCAGGGATCGGGGCTGGGGCTTTCCATCGCCCAGTCCATTGTTAATCAACACCGAGGCCTGATTGAGTTCACCTCGGTACCGGGCGAGACCCGGTTTAACCTGTTTATACCCTTGGAGTCAGGTCATGACTGAAGCTGCTAATGTCTGGATCGTCGATGACGACCGTTCCATTCGCTGGGTGCTGGATAAAGCACTGACATCGGCCGGATTGAACACCCAGAGTTTCGACCGTGCTGATGGCTTGCTGGATCGGCTTGACCATGAAGTACCGGATGCTGTTCTTACGGACGTACGCATGCCAGGGATGGATGGCCTGCAGCTGCTGGACAGGTTGCATGAGGAGCATCCCGATCTGCCGATCATTATCATGACGGCACACTCGGATCTGGAAAGTGCCGTTGCCTCTTATCAGGGTGGTGCCTTTGAGTACCTGCCCAAGCCCTTTGATGTGGATGAAGCGCTGGCGCTGGTCAAACGTGCGGTAGAGCATGCGCGTGAGCAGCGCCAGGAGCGCGCTGAACCCACACCGGAGCGGGCCACTGAGATCATCGGTGAAGCTCCCGCCATGCAGGAGGTGTTTCGCGCCATAGGCCGTTTGGCACATTCCAACATCACCGTATTGATCAATGGTGAGTCCGGTACCGGTAAGGAGCTAGTCGCGCACGCCTTGCACCGCCACAGCCCCCGTGCCCAGAATCCGTTTATTCCGCTGAATATGGCGGCGATCCCCAAGGACCTTATCGAGTCTGAACTCTTTGGTCATGAAAAGGGCGCGTTCACCGGTGCTGCGGCCAGTCGTCGCGGTCGCTTTGAGCAGGCTGATGGCGGTACCCTGTTTCTGGACGAAATCGGTGATATGCCGGCGGATACCCAGACACGTCTGCTGCGTGTATTGGCGGATGGCGAGTTTTACCGCGTTGGTGGCCATACACCGGTGCGAGTGGATGTGCGTATCATTGCCGCGACTCACCAGAACCTGGAGCAGCTGGTACAGGAAGGGCGTTTCCGTGAGGACCTGTTTCACCGCCTCAACGTGATTCGTATCCATATTCCTCGCCTGGCCGAGCGTCGTGAGGATATTCCGCGGCTGGCGCGCCATTTTCTGGCAAGTTCAGCTAAAGAGTTGGCGGTGGAGCCCAAGATACTCAAGCCTGAAACCGCGGCATTCATGTGCGATCTGCCCTGGCAGGGTAACGTACGTCAGCTGGAGAATACCTGTCGCTGGCTGACCGTGATGGCGTCCGGCCGGGAAGTATTGGTGTCTGATCTGCCGCCAGAGTTGTTGTCTCAGCCTTCAGCACCGGTTAGCGGCAGCTGGCAAGACAGTCTCAAGGCCTGGGCCGAGCAGCAGATCAGCTTTGGTGCCGAAGGGCTGTTGAACGAGGCGGTTCCTGCGTTCGAGCGGGTCATGATCAGCGCCGCCCTTAAAGCGACCCATGGTCGTCGCCGGGATGCGGCTCAGCTGCTGGGATGGGGGCGCAATACCCTGACCCGCAAGATCAAGGAGCTGCAGATGGATACGGCGACACTGGCGGAAGATGAGGGTGACGAATAGGTCACGGCCGGTATAATGGCGGGCCGATTCAATGGAGGCCCTGATGCTGGATCTGGTGCTATATCAGCCTGAAATTCCGCCCAATACCGGCAATATAATCCGCCTGTGTGCCAACACCGGCTTTCGCCTGCATTTGATCGAGCCGCTGGGCTTTGATCTGGATGACAAGCGCCTGCGCCGTGCCGGCCTGGATTACCATGAGTGGGCCAGTGTCTGCCGGCATGCGGACCTGGAAGCCTGCTTGCAGGCCATCCAGCCCAAGCGGGTCTGGGCGCTGACCACCAAGGCGCAACGCAGCCACAGCGATGCCGATTTTCAGACCGGTGATATGCTGCTGTTCGGGCCGGAAACCCGTGGCTTGCCGCCTGAAGTCAGGGCGCGCTTTGACGGTCTGCGTTTGCCCATGCTGCCCGATAGTCGCAGTCTCAATCTGTCCAATGCCTGTGCCGTTGTTGTCTATGAAGCCTGGCGTCAGCTCGATTACGCAGGAGCTGTCTAATGGCGGATGCTCCCCTGCGTATGTCACATGCGCTGATTTTGACGCGCCTATCCAGTCATGATCACCGCGCCGGCATTACCTCGGAACTGATTGGTGTCACCAGTGAAGGGCAGAGTCTGCTGGTGCGAAGCGACGAACATCAACGCGTCAATGTTGCTCTGCTGGAGCATCAGCGTTTGCCGCTGGTGGTACTCAGTGATCGTCTGCTGCCCTCTACCGAGGCCGACTATGAACTGCCAGCGCAGGCACTGATCAGCCCTATTCCACTGCCGTCGGCGGAAGTGGAGGCGCTGATTCGATCCGGCCGTGAGCAGGCCTTGCTCAATCAGGTGCGCGAACAGCTGGTGTGAATCAGTTGGCTTGAGGTGCGCGCGGGCGGCGCGTGTGGATAAAGTCGGCCACGGCGTCGGCCTGCTCGTCGCTCAGTTGAGGGAAACTCGGCATCCCCTTGTGGCCCAAATCATAGCCGTGCTTGATCATCAATACGATTTCGTAGGTCGCGGGAGCATCGGGGCCTGCCGGGAACTGCTCGAGGTAAGGTCCCAGGCCCTTGTTTTCATGGCAATTGCGGCAGTAATACTCATAGAGTTCATCACCGGCTTTCATGCGCTCGGGCGGGGTGTCGCCGCAGCCGCTGAGCAAGGGTGTCACAACAAGGCCGATGAGCAGGGGGCGCAGGTTCATGTGTCTATCCGTGAATGGGGCGTGGCAGGTTCAGCTGGCAACCGGACAGCTCCAGCGTCAGCACCGACAGCAGTAGCCAGGGGTCTGTCTTGAGTTGTCCCTTGATCGCCTGATCCACATCCTGACACAGGCCCAGCAGGGATTCCAGCTGGCTTGCCGGGGTCTGTTGACTGGCCTTGCGTACCAGCGCCTTGCGTTTGCCCCATACTTTCTCGCGCTGACAAAGCGTGTCGTAATTGACGCCGGTGGCCAGGCCGCGCTGGACGTTCAGCAGGGTGCGGATCTCGCGGCTGAGTGCCCAGAGTACCAGTGTCGCTTCAACCCCTTCCTGTCGCAGTACCAGCAGGATCTTCTGACAGCGGGCCGGGTCGCGGTGCAGCACCGCATCAGACAGGGCGAAGATATCAAAGCGGGAGCTGTCGGCCACTGCTTCGATGACCTGTTCAGCATCAATGGTCTGGTTGGCATAAAGCAGGCTGAGCTTGTCCAGTTCCTGCCGTGCTGCCAGAAGGTTGCCTTCGATACGGCCGGTAAGCAATTGAACGGCGTCTGCGGTCAGTTCCAGGCCCAACCGCTTGGCACGCTGATTCACCCAGCCGGGCAACTGGTCCACATCTATCGGCCAAATCTCGACCACCACGCCGGCTTTTTCTACCTGTTTGAACCAGGCGCTTTTCTTGGCGCCTGCATCCAGGCGATCGGCCAGAATCAGCACCACATTATCGGGGGCAGGGTTATCCAGATAGCGCTGCAGCAGCCCGCTGGCTTTCTTGTCCAGCTTCTGGCTGCCCAGGCGTATTTCGATGATTTTACGTTCGGCAAACAACGACAGGGCGTTGGCGCTTTCCAGCAGTGATTCCCAGCTGAACTGGGCATCCACATGCATGACTTCGCGTTCGGTGAAACCGTCATCACGCAGGTAGCGGCGGATGCTGTCACAGCTTTCCGCATGTTGCAGGGGCTCGTCACCGGTCACCATGAATACCGGAGGCGGTGACGATAGCCGTTTCAGCTGGACATCCAGCTGGTCGGCGCGTGTTTTCATGCGCCGGGCCGGATGCTGATGTACTGACGCAAGATCTGTTGCGCCAGTTCCTGCTGCATCTGCTGACGGATCAGGTGCTCCTGGGAGTCACTGGCCGTGATGTTGTCCGGGTTGTTGGAATACACTCGTTCAATCATCACGCGCTGCTCCGGTATCAGAGCCCGGTTTTCGTCCTGGGTATCCAGAACCCGGAACCAGGCTTCGGAGCGCAGTTCGTACTCGGCCACATCCGCGTTACCGGTCAGAGTTGCCGCGCGTCGGGTATGACGCTCGCGCGTCAGCTCGATGCGATAGCGCCCACCGGCATCCAGCTGAACGCCGTTAATGCTGAAGGTGCGGCGCAGTTCGCGCTCCAGCTGGCTGGTTTTGGAATCAACCACCAGTTGCGCCTGGCGCAGAGGCTCCGGTACATCCTGCAGGCCGCGCAGCTGGAAACCGCAGGCGGACAGCAGCAGGCTCAGGCCCAGCAGAGCAACGGGTAGCGTCAGGCGCTTGTGCATGCAGTTCTCCTTAACCCACAACCAGGTTCAGCAGCTTGTTCGGCACCAGGATCTTCTTGCGAATGGCCTTGCCTTCCATGTGCTTCTGAACATTTTCAGTGCTCAGTGCGGTGTGCAGGATTACGTCCTCGTCGGCATCGGCGGGTACGTTGATCTTGGCACGGACCTTACCGTTCACCTGAACCACCAGCTCAACGCTGGCACGGGTCAGAGCGGCTTCATCCACCTGCGGCCAGGCGCTGTGCAGCAAGTCATCGCTGTGGTCCAGTTCACGCCACAGCTGATGGGTCATGTGCGGCACGATCGGTGCCAGCAGACGAATCGCGGCTTCAAGTGCTTCGCGGGTAACGGCACGGCCCTGATCGCTGACATCGACGAAACGGCCGATGGCGTTGGACAGTTCCATAACCGCGGCGATAGCCGTGTTGAATGTCTGACGGCGCTCCATGTCATCGCTGACCTTGGCGATGGTTTCATGGACTTTGCGACGCAGGTCGCGCTGCTCGTCGTTCAGTGCATCCGCATCCAGGGCGGGGCAGTCGGCACCGCTCTGCAGGTGATCGTGAACCTGTTTCCACAGACGACGCATGAAGCGGTGGGCACCTTCAACACCGGAGTCCAGCCATTCCAGAGACTGTTCCGGAGGAGCTGCGAACATCATGAACAGGCGCACGGTGTCGGCGCCGTAGCGGTCGATCATTACCTGAGGATCGATACCGTTGTTCTTGGACTTGGACATCTTCGACATGCCGTCGTGGTTCAGTTCACGACCTTCGGCGTCGGTGGCGCGAATCACGCGGCCCTTGTCGTCCTTCTCGGTGTTGACGTCGGCCGGGGAGATCCACACCTGACCGCCTTTCTCATCTTCGTAGTAGAAGCTGTCGGCCAGTACCATGCCCTGGCACAGCAGGCGTTTGAACGGCTCGTCGGAATCTACCAGGCCTTCGTCACGCATCAGCTTGTGGAAGAAGCGGGAGTAGAGCAGGTGCAGAATCGCGTGCTCGATACCGCCGATGTACTGATCTACCGGCAGCCAGTGGTTGGCCTGTTTCGGATCCAGCATAGCGTCCGGGTTCATGCTGGCGTAACGCGCGTAGTACCAGCTGGATTCCATGAAGGTATCGAAAGTATCGGTTTCACGTTCAGCCGCACCGCCACATTTAGGGCAAGTGGTGTCGATGAACTCGCGCATTTTTTTGATCGGAGAGCCGGAACCGTCAAATTCCACGTCGGTCGGCAGTACCACCGGCAGCTGGTCTTCCGGTACCGGAACGGCACCACAGCTCTGGCAGTTGATTACCGGAATCGGCGCACCCCAGTAACGCTGACGGGAGACACCCCAGTCACGCAGGCGGTAATTGATGGTAGTGCGACCCTTGTTTTTCTCTTCCAGTGCCTTGGCGATCGCCTTGAAGGCAACGTCGAATTCCAGATCGTCGTAAGCGCCGGAGTTGATCAGGGTGCCTTTTTCGGTGAAAGCTTCCTGTTCCAGGTCGACCACTACGTCCGGGTTGGTCGGGGCAATCACCTGCTGGATCGGCAGGCCGTATTTACGGGCAAATTCCCAGTCGCGCTGGTCGTGGCCCGGTACGGACATGACGGCGCCTGAACCGTAGTCCATCAGTACGAAGTTGGCGGTCCAGACCGGAACAGTTTCGCCGGTCAGCGGGTGAATCGCTTCGATACCCAGCGCCATGCCTTTCTTTTCCATGGTGGCGAGATCAGCCTCGGCCACCTTGGTGTGACGGCATTCTTCGATGAAGGCAGCCAGTTCAGGGTTGTTCTCGGCGGCTTTCAGTGCCAGCGGGTGCTGCGCTGCCACGGCTACGTAGGTCACGCCCATCAGGGTGTCCGGACGGGTGGTGAACACTTCCAGTTCGCCGTAACCGTCAACGTGGAAGTTCAGCTCGACGCCTTCTGAGCGACCGATCCAGTTGCGCTGCATGGTCTTGACCTGCTCGGGCCAGCCATCCAGCTGATCCAGGTCGTCCAGCAGCTGGTCAGCGTAATCGGTAATCTTGAGGAACCACTGGGGAATCTTCTTGCGTTCAACCAGCGCACCGGAGCGCCAGCCGCGACCGTCGATGACCTGTTCGTTGGCCAGAACGGTCTGGTCGACCGGGTCCCAGTTCACCTCGGCTTCTTTTTTGTAGACCAGCCCTTTTTCCATCAGGCGGGTAAAGAACCACTGCTCCCAGCGGTAGTATTCCGGGTGGCAGGTAGCCAGTTCGCGATCCCAGTCGTAACCAAAGCCCATCTGCTTGAGCTGGTTGCGCATGTAGTCGATGTTTTCGTAGGTCCACTTGGCCGGCGGGACGTTGTTTTTCATCGCTGCATTTTCAGCAGGCAGGCCAAAGGCATCCCAGCCCATGGGCTGCAGCACGTTGCGACCTTTCATGCGCTGGTAGCGCGACACCACATCACCGATGGTGTAGTTACGAACGTGCCCCATGTGTAGTCGACCGCTGGGGTAGGGGAACATGGACAGGCAGTAGAAGGGCTCGCCTGCGGCGCTTTCATCTGCCTTGAAGCTGTCCTGTTCTTCCCAATGTTTCTGTACCTGGGGTTCGATATCCTGGGGATTGTATTGTTCGTTCATTGTGGTTGGTTGCAACTCTTGGTAGCTGGGATGTCGGCGTCAGACTCCGCTGTCGGGAGGGCCGTTGGGGCCACGCCGTAAAAAAGACGAATGGCGCATAGCATACAATATTCGCCCTGCTGTCAACAGAGCCAGAGTGTGCTTGAGTGGGCGTCATCTTACTGCAACCTGATGTCTTTATCCTTCCGCCCCATCTGACCTGCCCCAAGGCGGGAATCTGCAAAAACCGGATCAGGGATAAGACCGAACGTGAATACCACCCTCTTCGATCTGCTGTGGCAGCTGAAGCACGAACTGGAACGTCAGGGCGCCGACAAAATCGATATGCCCAGGTTTATCGATGACGTAGAGTACCGCCGTCGTCTGCTGAAAGCAGCGAATGCCAAGGCGCTGAATCCGGCTTTTCGCCAGATCCTGCCGGAGCTGCTGTCCGGCAATCCGCTGGAAATTACCCGCCAGGTAGCAACGGTGCCGCGAACCCGTGAACCTCAACAGGCGCGCCAGGTGCACAGTCTGGAGACAGGGCGCAAGGGACCGGGCCTGTTCAGTGGCGGTATTCTGGTGTTGATCCTGCTGGCTTTTGCCGTGGCTGTGGTGGAACTGACCAGTGACTCCGTCGTCTCGGATCTGATTGCCAGTGCCGGCCTCAAGCCGGGCAGCAGCGTGCAGAGTACCGAGATGTCTGGCACAGCACCGGCGCCGTCAGCGCCTGCTCCCAAGGCGCCGGTCGAGACCCAGGTGGCAGCAGCAGCCATGACCTCGTCTGAGCAGGATGTGGATACTCTGTTCCGCCTGCATGGCTCCAATACTATTGGTGAAGCCCTGGCACCGGCCTTGCTGAAAGCCTATTGGCTGCAACAGGGCGCCGACAATATTCGCGTCGAGCAGCAGGAATCTGAAGTGGAGCATGATGTGCTCTTCCGGCTGCCGGGAGAGAAAGCGCTGCAGCGTGTCGAATTGAAGGCCCATGGCTCAAGCACCGGCTTCAAGGGGCTGCATTCGCGTGAAGCCGACCTGGCCATGGCATCACGTCGTATCAAGGGCAAGGAGGTCGAGCGCCTGGCGCCGATCTATGGCGATCTGAGCAGTGTCCGTACCGAACATATCGTGGGTATGGATGGCTTGGCGATTATCGTCAATCCCCGTAACCCCATCAGCAGCCTGAATACCGAACAGCTGGCGAAACTCTTTGCCGGACAGATCAGTAACTGGAAGCAGCTGGGCGGTGCCGATGTGCCGGTGAGTATTTACAGCCGTGACGAAAACTCCGGTACCTGGGACTCCTTTCGCAGCATGGTGCTGAAAAAGCATGGCGTGAAACTGTCACCTAAGGCGCGTCGCTACGAGTCCAGCATGGAACTGTCGGACCGTGTCAGCCAGGAGCCGGGTGCGATTGGGTTTATTGGTCTGCCCTATGTGCTGCGTGCCAAGGCGCTGGCGGTGGCGGATGAGGCGGGTGCGCTGCCGGTGTTCCCGACCACCTTCACCATCTCCACGGAAGACTACCCGCTGACCCGTCGTCTCTACATGTATGAGCCGATGACGCTGGCGTTGAACAGCCCTGCGCATGACTTTATCAACTTCGTTACCTCGGAAGAGGGGCAGGAGATAGTGCGCAAGACCGGCTTTATCTCACAGAACATTCAGCGTATTCAGCCGGTGCTGAGTGAAGAGTTGCCCAAGGAGTATCTGGAGCTGGTTCAGGGCGACAGCCGCCTTTCCCTTAACTTCCGTTTCAACAGCGGTACCTTTGATCTGGACAACAAGGCGCAGCGCGACCTTCAGCGTGTGATCCGCTTCTTTGAGCAGCATCCGGGGCAGCGTGCTTTCCTGATCGGTTTTTCCGATAGTACCGGCAATGCCGAGCATAACCGCCGCCTGTCACTCAAGCGCGCTGAAGTGGTGCGTGACCAGCTGCTGTCACGTGGCATCAACGTGGCGGATGTGCATGGTCTGGGGTCGTTGGCACCGGTCGCGTCGAACGCAACCCCCGCCGGGCGTGAGCGTAACCGTCGTGTCGAGGTATGGATTCGCGATACGGCAGGCCGTGGTGTGGCCAGCGCTCGCTGAAGCCTGTTTGATCTCGGCCCATTACTTTCCTGAAATCAGCGATATACTGAGGGCAAAGGCGGCGGGTGTCCGTCGCCGGTGCCAACAGGAGTTCGCCCATGACTAAGCAAGATCCGCAAACCCCGCAACATTCTGCCAAGGCTCCGGCTGCCTATGACCGGGTGTTGGAACAGCTGCGTAAACGCCTGGACAATGCCGGTGAGGTCAGCTGGGACTTTCTTCAGCAGCAGATTGAGGAAGCAGCGGAGGTCGAGCTGGCGGCTGAAGAGATGACACGGGACGAGGTCGAGTTGCTCAAGGCTTACCTGCGTCGTGACCTCAAACAGCTGGGCTACTATGCGCAGGGAACCGGCGAAGGCCTGGCGGCCTGGCTGCATTTCGATCTGGATTACCTGGAATTGAAACTGAAGCAGAGCCTGCTTGATCTGGCCGACAAAACCCGCGTGCAACATGAGCTGCTGCGTGAGCAGTTGGCCCATGCCGAAGACCAGTATCTGGCCGGTGAAGTAAGTGCGCCGGGTACCCTGCGTTGCCTGCAATGCGGTCATACCCAGCAGCTGCGCGCCACCGACCGGATTCAACCCTGTGGCAACTGCTCTGCCGTCGTGTTTGAACGGGTGTCTCTACCCTGGTCGCCGAGCGGCGAATAAACCCATCAGCGTCAGCAGCCCCGCCAGTGGCCAGACACCCAAATATTGCCAGGGCGTCTGGCCCGTCATCATGTCCACTTCGTGGCGCAGGATAGCCTGCTCATCCACCGGCGCCTGAGCTGCCAGACTGCCATCCGGGCGGATAAAAGCGGTCAGGCCGTTATTGGTCGCGCGAATGACCCAGCGGCCATTTTCCAGCGCGCGCATGCGGGCAATCTGAAGGTGCTGGTCGGGCGCGATGGAGCGGCCGAACCAGGTATCGTTGGAGACAGTCAGGATCACTTCGGCCTCACGTCCAAGTTCTGCTACCAATTGTGGATAGGCAATCTCGTAACAGATGGCGGGCGCAATTTTCCGGGTGCCCAGGCTCAGGGTGTCGGTATCCTGCCGGGGCAGGGTAAAACTGGACATGGGCAGATCAAAGAAGGTAATCAGGCCGCGTAGCTGGTCTTCAAAGGGCACATACTCGCCAAAGGGCACCAGTCGCTGCTTGTGATAGATATCCTGACCGGCGCCAAATATGCCCAGACTGTTGTGGAAGCGCACGCCTCGCGGGCGTTCAGGGTCAGCCTCGACGTAGGGAAAACCGCTGATCAGGGCAATATCATCCTGTTGCAGCAGGTTCAGGAAGGGCGTCAGGCGTTGGCTGGCGCGGCTGAACGTGGCAGGTATGGCGGTTTCCGGCCATACAATCACGTCCGCATCCGTAACGCTCAGGCTCATGTTGATCTGGCGCTGCAGAATGCCATCCAGTTGGTCCGGCTGCCATTTTGCCAGCTGGGGTATGTTGGGTTGAATCATCACCACATCCAGGCCAGCATCCGGTTTCGGTTGGGTCCACTGAGCCGGTAACAGCCAGGCGGCTGCCGCAAGAATGGCGCCTGGAATCAGTGTCGGGATATGGCGGTCGGCCAGCAGTCGTGCCAACCCCATGGATAGCAGCAGACTCAGCAGTGACAGGGCCCAGACCCCGCCCACAGGCGCCCAGCTCTTAAAGGGCGTATCCAGCCAGGCGTAGCCCAGATACAGCCAGGGGAAGCCGGTCAGGAACCAGCTGCGCAGCCACTCAAAGCCAAGCCAGGTGAGGATAAACATCAGCCAGCGATGACGGGCATTGGCCGCCATGCGGGCAAAGAGCGCGCCCTGCACGGCAAACAGCAGTGCCAGCGCGGCTACAAACAGGACGGTCAGGGTGCCCGCCAGCCAGGGCGGTGCGCCACCGTAACGGTCGATGCTGACGTAAACCCAGGAAACCCCGGCGCCCCAGAAGCCCAGACCGAAGGCCCAGCCGCTCCAGACGGCCTGACGCACAGACTGATGACGCTGCAGCAGGTAGAGCAGTGCCGGCCCCAGCAGGGCCAGTGGCCAGAGATTGAAGGGCGCCAGTGACAGAGTGATGCTGGCACCACCGATCAAGGCCAGTAGCGCCGTCACCAGTGGCGAACGGCGTTGGGGGTGCGCGTTCACAAGCTTAGCGTCGTGTGACCTGCAGCAGACGAAGGCGACGGTTATCGGCGGCCAGTACCTTGAAACTGAATCCGTCGATGTCGATCTGTTCGTCCTTGGCAGGCAGGTGGCCGAAGTGCTGAGTCACAATACCACCGATGGTATCGAACTCTTCATCGGAAAAGCCCACATCGAAGTAGGCGTTGAAGTCCTCGATCGGGGTCAGCGCCTTAACCAGAAAACCGTTGTCATCGAAGGGGCGGATGTTGCCGTCATCATCGTCGGCATCATGTTCGTCTTCGATCTCGCCGACGATCTGTTCCAGCACGTCTTCGATGGTGATCAGACCGGCCACACCGCCGTATTCATCCACCACAATCGCCATATGGTTACGGGTGCCGCGGAACTCGTTCAGCAGTACGTTGAGGCGTTTGCTCTCGGGAATGAAGGTTGCCTTGCGCAGGCACTGGCGGATATCAAACTGGTCCAGGGTGCCTTCCAGCATGTAGGGCAGCAGATCCTTGGCCAGTAGAATGCCCAGTACTTCGTCCGGGTTTTCACCGCATACGGGAAAACGGGAGTGGGCGCTGGAGATGATGACCGGCAGGAACTCCCGGGGGGTCTGGTTGACCTGCACCATGGTCATCTGCGAGCGTGGAATCATGACGTCGCGCACCTGCATCTCGGTAACCTGCATGGCACCTTCAATGATGCCGTGGGCATCATTATCCAGAATGCCGGAGTCGCTGGCCTGATACAGGATCTCGCGGACGTCCTCAAGACTGCGGGGTTCGTCAGAGAAGGCTTGTGTCAGTTTCTCAAGCCAGCCCTTGGACGTGCCGCCCGATCGGTCTTCGCTCATATCTGTCCTCTAAACGGAATAGGGATCGGCTATATTCAACCGAGCCAGGAGAGTACGTTCCAAAGCCTCCATTTCCTCGGCGTCGTCGTCATTTATATGATCGAATCCGAGTAGATGCAAGGTCCCGTGTACCACCATGTGTGCCCAATGATCGAACAGGGCTTTTTCTTGTTCATCAGCCTCAGTCGCCACAACCTCGGCGCAGATCACCAGATCGCCCAGCAGCGTGACGGGAATGCCCGGCGGCACCTCGAACGGAAAGGACAGCACATTGGTGGGCTTGTCCTTGCCACGGTACTCGGCATTGAGGCTCTGACTCTCTTCGGCATCGACGATGCGGATGCAGACTTCACCCTCGACCTTGCGATCCTTGAGCACGGTTTCAACCCAGCGGCTGAAATCGTTTTGCGCAGGCAGACCGGCAGCATCGATGGCGTATTGAACGTCTACGGCAATGCTCATCGTGCGTCTCCGTCCGGCTGTGCCTCTTCATGACGCTCGTAGGCTTCGACGATGTGCTGTACCAGAGGATGGCGCACTACGTCCTTGGAGCCGAAGTAGGTAAAGCCGATCTCCTTGACGCCGTCGAGCACTTCCATGGCGTGCAGGAGGCCGGATTTGACGCCCTTGGGCAGGTCGATCTGGGTCTTGTCGCCCGTGATCACGGCGGTGGAACCAAAGCCGATACGGGTCAGGAACATCTTCATCTGTTCGCGCGTGGTGTTCTGGCTTTCATCCAGAATGACGAAGGAACCGTTCAAGGTACGACCACGCATGTAGGCCAAGGGGGCGACTTCGATCACGTTACGCTCGATCAGCTTGGCGACTCGCTCGAAGCCCATCATTTCGTAGAGGGCGTCGTACAGCGGGCGCAGGTAAGGGTCGACCTTCTGGCTCAGATCGCCAGGCAGAAAGCCCAGTTTTTCGCCGGCTTCGACGGCCGGGCGTACCAGCAGGATACGGCTGACCTCTTCGCGCTCCAGCGCTTCTACGGCACAGGCAACGGCCAGATAGGTCTTGCCGGTACCGGCCGGACCAATGCCGAAGTTGATGTCGTGAGTGCGGATCTGGTGCACATAATCCTGCTGCTTGCCGGGACGCGGCTTGATCAGCAGCTTGCGGGTACGGATGCCAAAGCGTTTCTCGTCTTCGCCTTGGGCCTTGTCCTTGCGCTTGGGCGGCTGCTCGATACCTGAATCCTGCAGCAGCAGGTGAAGGGCTTCAGGGGTGAGTTCCTCTCCCTTGAGAGCCTGTTGGTACAGTTGTTCCAGCAGACGGCCCATGGCGCGGGTTGCAGCCTCGGGTCCGACCAGCTGGAAACGGTTACCACGGTTGCGGATCTCCACGCCAGTGCGCTCCTCAAGCAGCTTGAGGTGGGCGTCAAACTGACCGCAGAGATTGATCAGTGCGGTCGGGTTGTTGGGTTCCAGCAAAATCGTGGTGGATTGTTGTGCGGTCAAAAAAACTCTCCTAAGGGCAATCAGGCGTCAAGTTCGGAACTGATCAGTTCGCCAAGCAGTGAGTTGGCATAGGCCTGCTCAATACGGACATCGGCAAAGTGACCGATCAGATCCGGATTATCGCAGCGGAAGTTGACGACACGGTTATTCTCGGTGCGACCGGACAGCTGGCCCGGGTCTTTCTTGGAATAGCCGTTGACCAGAATGCGCTGGGTGGTGCCGACCATGCGGCGGCTGATCTGGAACGCCTGAGCAGTGATGCGATCCTGCAGGATCTTCAGGCGCTGCTTCTTGGTTTCTTCATCCACGTTATCCGGCAAGTCAGCGGCGGGCGTGCCCGGGCGACGGCTGTAGATAAAGCTGAATGAGGCATCGAAACCGATATCGGCGATCAGGTTCATGGTGGCTTCGAAATCGGCAGCGGTCTCGTTGGGGAAGCCGATGATGAAGTCGGAAGAGAAGCTGATATCCGGGCGCAGTTTCTTGATGCGGCGCAGCTTGGACTTGTACTCCAGCGCGGTGTGACCACGTTTCATCGCCATCAGAATACGGTCGGAGCCGCTCTGGACCGGCAGGTGCAGGTGGCTGACCAGCTCCGGCACTTCGGCGTAAACGTCGATCAGACTGTCGCTGAACTCTACCGGGTGCGAGGTGGTGAAGCGGATACGGTCGATGCCGTCGATGGCAGCAACACAACGGATCAGTTCGGCCAGGTCGGCAAGGTCACCATCATGGGTAGCACCACGGTAGGCATTCACGTTCTGGCCCAGCAGATTCACTTCGCGTACACCCTGTTCGGCCAGCTCAACGCACTCGGCCAGAACATCGTCCAGCGGACGGCTGACTTCCTCGCCTCGGGTATAGGGGACCACGCAGAAGGTGCAGTACTTGCTGCAGCCTTCCATCACGGACACGAAGGCTTCCGCGCCTTCCACCTTGGGGGCGGGCAGGTGGTCGAATTTTTCGATTTCGGGGAAGCTGACATCGACGATGCCGACACCGCCGTTTTGGCTTTCGGAGATCATCTCCGGCAAACGGTGCAGCGTCTGCGGGCCGAAGATCATGTCCACATAGGGTGCACGGTCACGGATGGCTTCGCCTTCCTGAGACGCAACGCAGCCGCCGACCCCGATCATCAGATCCGGTTTGTCTTCCTTCAGCTTGCGCCAGCGGCCCAGTTGATGAAACACCTTCTCCTGGGCCTTTTCGCGGATGGAGCAGGTGTTCAGCAGCAGGACATCCGCGTCATCCGGATTATCCGTCAACTCCAGTGCGTGGCTTTCGCCCAGCAGATCCGCCATGCGGGAGGAGTCGTATTCGTTCATCTGACAACCATGTGTCTTGATAAACAGCTTTTTCGCCATGAATCACCTGTGTACTGAGGAGGTTTGAAAAGGGTGCGGAATTCAAAAGGTGCAAAATTATACCCAAGCACTGCAGCTTAGGCCAGAAACTGGTTAAAAAATGCCCAGTCTTGTTTTCTGCTCAAGCGCCCCCATATCCGCTGCAACAGAGTTATTGAGAGTGAGTTAAGCCATGGCGAGTGACGAGCGTTTGTATCGCGTCAGTTTCGTGAATCAGGACAAGGTGTACGAGGTCTATGTGCGCCACGTGTATCAGAGCGACATGTGGGGCTTTATTCAGCTGGAAGACTTTGTCTTTGGCAACCGCTCGGAGTTGCTGGTGGACCCCAGCGAAGACAAGCTGAAACAGGAGTTTGCCGACGTGAATACCTGCTACGTGCCCATGCAGGCGATCATTCGCATTGACGAGGTGAAGCGCGAGGGCGTGGCCAAGATCAGTGATGCCAAGGGCAATATCACCGCCTTTCCGATGACACCGCCCCGCAAATAAACCTTACTGTGCGGCGGTGTTCAGACCGTCGCCGCCACAGGCCTTGTTGCGCAGTGCGCTCTGATTCAGCAGCGCCATGCGTTCCACACCGTGATATTCCACACTCTGATCGGCAAAGATCAATTCGGCACCCTCAATGCGGAAGCAGCTCAGGTTGGGGTGCTGCCATACTTTTGGCCAGACTTTGTTGCCCACCACTTCATTGGGTGCAAAGGGGCCGGCAACGCGTAACCAGGCGTTGCGGCGACCGCTTTTCTTCGACGGCACCAGGTCGCCCTCACCGGTGAAGGCGGTGGTTTTGAACATCACGTATTGCAGGGTTTTGCCGGTACCGTTGGTAAAGTTGATCTGGGCGGCGCTGTTGTCCTGCGGACCATGGGAGCTGATCAGCAGAACCGGTTTCGGTTTCGGCGGTGCAACGGGTTTCTCGGCAACGGGTTCAGGTTCGGGCTTACTTGCACAAGCTGCCAGCAGCAGGGTGGCGGCGAACAGCCCCCCCAGCTTTAGGAGGTTCGGTGTAGAGGGGGTCTGAGTATTCATGGAGCTCCTGATCCGTTACATCTGGGGTTAATTCGGACCGTCAGACTGGTTCCGACAAGCTGAACCTGAGCTGACTTCAGCCCTCGGGTGCGATCGGCAGCAGTAGCGTCTTGGACGGTTTGCCCGGGATTTCCCGCGCCAGTCGTGGCACCAGATAGCCCGGCAGTTCGGCCTGCAGGCTTCCCACTAGACGACGGGCACTTTCGTCGTTGACATCAAAATGCGCGGCCCCGGCGACTGCATCAAGGACAAATAGATAATAGGGCAGTATGCCCTCGCTGAACAGGGATTCGCTGAGTGTTTTTTGTACACTCAGGCTGTCGTTCACGTCTTTGAGCAGCACAGCCTGGTTGAGCAGCGTAACACCAGCCTGGCGCAAGGGGCGCAGAGCCTTGCGAACGGCATCATCCACTTCCTGCGGGTGGTTGATATGCAGTACCAGCGTGCTGGCGAGACGGCTGCTGGCCAGCATCTCAACCAGCTCAGACGTAACGCGTTGTGGAATTACCAGCGGCAGGCGTGAATGAATGCGCAGGCGCTTCAGGTGCGGAATCTGCTCCAGATCGGCCAGCATGCGGGCCAGGCGGACATCGGGTGTGGCCAGAGGGTCGCCGCCGGAGAAAATCACTTCACTGACGTTGGACTGTTGACGGATATAGTCCAGGGCGTCCTGCCAGGCGGCACCGCCCAGCTGGTTTTCGCCATAGGGAAAGTGGCGGCGGAAACAGTAGCGGCAGTTGATGGCGCAGGCACCGGACAGCACCAGCAACACCCGGTCCTTGTATTTGTGAATGACGCCGCTGGCTTGCCTGGCGGCGGCTTCGGCCAGAGGGTCGGGGCCAAAGCCCGGCACTTCCTGCAATTCCTGCTGCAGCGGCAGTATCTGCTTCAGCAGCGGATCCTCGGGATCGCCCTTGCGGATGCGGCTCAGGTACGGACGGGGTACACGCAGTTCAAATACACGCTCAGCCATCTGTGCGCCAGCCAGCAGGTCCGGCGGCAGTTCCAGTGCTTGCAAGAGTTCGGCAGGGTCAGTGATCAGGTGACGCAGTTCGGTCTGCCAGTCAGTATCAGCAGGGTGCAGCAGATTCATCGGAACGGGGTGCTCGGGGCTGGTTGCGCGGGATGGATTTGCCAGCATTCTCCTTTGCAGTAGAATGGCTGTCAATTTTCTGACCGCCCACTGCGCGGTCTCCTTCGAATTATTGAGTGCGGAACCTTCTATTTATGGCTAACTACTCCAGCAACCAGTTCAAAAACGGCATGAAAGTGATGATCGACGGCGACCCCTGCTCCATGGTCGACGTGGAGTTCGTTAAGCCGGGTAAAGGCCAGGCATTCACCCGTGTGCGTCTGCGTAACCTGCTGACCGGCCGTATCTGGGAGCGTACCTTCAAGTCCAACGAATCCGCCGAAAGTGCCGATGTCATGGATATCGACATGGAGTATCTCTACAACGATGGTGACATGTGGCACTTCATGGACCCGAACTCCTTCGAGCAGGTAGCGGCTGACAAGAACGCTGTTGCCGATGCTGACAAGTGGCTGAAGGAACAGGACAAGTGTGTTGTGACTCTGTGGAATGACAACCCGATCAGTGTTACCCCGCCGAACTTCGTTGAGCTGGAAGTCACTGAAACCGATCCCGGCCTGAAAGGCGATACTGCACAGGGCGGCTCCAAGCCGGCAACTCTGAGCACTGGTGCCGTCGTTCGTGTACCGCTGTTTATCGAACAGGGTGAAACCCTGCGTATCGATACCCGTACCGGCGAGTATGTGAGCCGCGCCAACGGCTGATAAGGTCGCAAGACAACAGACTCTTTCGAGTTTGAGATATTACGGCAGCTTCGGCTGCCGTTTTTGCTTCAGGTTTCCGTTTCTTTCCTCTGGTGATCCTTCATGCAGCAAGATCTCTGGCGTCCCAATGCCTCCATTGAAAACCTGCGTGCCCGTGCTCGGGTACTGGCGCAGATTCGTACCTTCTTTGCTGAGCAGGATGTGTTGGAAGTGGAAACTCCTGTGCTGTCCAAATGCGCCGTCAGTGATCCTTTTCTGGACAGTTTGGAGGCCAGCTTCGGTTTTCAGCCGGGCATCGAGGATGAACGCCTGTACTTGCAAACCTCTCCCGAGTACGCCCTCAAGCGCCTGCTGGCTGCCGGCAGTGGCGATATCTACTCCATGGCCAAGGTGTTTCGCAACGGCGAGTTCGGGCGGCGCCATAATCCGGAATTCACCATGCTGGAGTGGTACCGGCTGGGGTTTGATGATCGCCAACTGATGACTGAAGTGGCGTCACTGGTCACCAGGATTGTGCCACACCTGTCGGTGCAGTATCTGAGCTATGCTGAATTGTTCGAGCGTGAGCTTGGGCTGGACCCGCACCAGGCGTCGCTTTCGCAACTTCAGGCCGTATGCCGTGAGCATGTGGATGCACCCTTCGAGGATGATGACCGCGATACCTGGCTCAACCTGCTGATGTCTCATGTGCTGGAGCCGCGACTGAGCGGTGCGGTTTTTATCCACAGCTACCCGGCTTCCATGGCGGCGCTGGCGCAGGTGCACGAGGATGAGCAGGGGCGCCAGGTAGCGGCCCGCTTTGAGTTGTTTGTGGACGGTGTCGAACTGGCCAATGGCTACCATGAACTGACCGATGCCTCCGAACAGGCGCGCCGTCTGGAGGCGGACCAGCAGCAGAGGATCGCTCTGGGGCTGCCCCAGCGCCCGCTGGAGCAGCGGCTTGTAGAAGCGCTGGAAGCAGGTATGCCCGAGTGCGCTGGTGTAGCACTGGGCGTCGACCGGCTGGTGATGCTGGCGTTGGGCGTGGACAGCCTGGATCAGGTGGTGTCCTTTATGCACGAGCGGGCCTGATCGCACGCTCTTTTGCGCCACTGGGAGGCTGTAAAACGCCTTTTTGATTTGCCAGCGTCCCATCTGTCCACTAGCTTGCAAGGGTGACAAAGTCCGGGTTCAACTCGACTTGGCCCCGATTTGGCAAGGAGTGACAGCGTGACATCAGAAAACCAAACGCCCGCAACCATGGCCGCCGTTCAATTGCTCGGGCATGGAGGCGTGGATCAATTGCACTACAGCACTGAGGTGCCTGTGCCTCAACCGAGCCAGGGCGACGTGCTGGTTCAGGTGACTGCGACTGCAAAGAACAATACCGACCGCAAGGCGCGAGAGGGGCTTTATCCCACCAAGGACAAAGGGGATGTCACCTCCTTCCAGATGGGCGGCGAAGCCACGCTGACTTTTCCCCGTATTCAGGGTGCTGACATTGTCGGGCGTGTTGTGGCCGTGGGCGAGGGTGTCAGCGAGTCTCGTATTGGCGAACGTGGCCTGCTGGATTTCAATCTCTATCCTGACGAACGACGTGATATCAACCTGACGCCGGACTATTACGGCCACGGTGCCGATGGCGGCTTTGCCGAATATGTGGCCTTGCCGTCTGATCAGTTTCATCGGGTTGATAACGCAGAGCTGGCTGATGCCGAGCTGGCGTCCATGGGGATGTGTTCCTATCAGACGGCCTACCACATGCTCACCGTCGCCGGGGTTGCGGCGGGTGAGCGGGTGCTGGTTAGTGGTGCCAGTGGTGGTGTGGGCACGGCCCTGATTCAATTGTGCCGGATTATCGGCGCCATCCCCTATGCATTGAGTCAGCAGGACAAGGCCGGTGCCTTGCTGGCGCTGGGGGCTGAAGCGGTGCTGGACCGCTCGGACATGAGCCAGTTCACCGAGCAGGTCAAAGCAGTAACGGGTGGCAAGCCGATTGATGCGGTGATGGATCTGGTGGGCGGCGCAATGACCGATGCCTTCATCGATACCATGATTTTCGATATGAAACATCGCTCCACCTACCCCCGCTTAAGCATCGCCGGGGCCAGCGGCGGTAATCTCTCGGAAATCATGTGGACCCGGGTCTATCTTTATCAGGTGCAGATTTTTGGCGTGTCCCATGGCACCCGTGAAGAGGCTGAGCAGCTCATTGCCTGGATCCGCGAGGGCACCTTGAAGCCGGTGTTGCATGCTGCCTTTCCCCTGTCACACCTGCGTGAAGCGGAAGAGTATTTCGTACACCGTGGCAGCAACTATCTGGGCAAGATAGTCATTGTGCCCGATAGTCAGTGGGAGACGCATGGCAAGCCATTTGCCTTGACGCGATAGGGCTCAGGTCTGTCCACCTCTAGCCTCAGGTGCTGCTCGTGCAGCGGGAGGATGTTATGCAGCACCAGGTAAAACTGGAACTCATGGATACCCATGCCGGCGGTGATGTCAGCCGCATCGTGACCGGTGGCATCATGCGCTTGCCGGGCACCAGTGTACGTCAGCAGATGGAGTTCCTGCGTGATCAGGCCGACGGTTTGCGCCGTTTGTTGCTGGAGGAGCCCTACGGTATTCCTGAAATGTCGGTAGATCTGATCGTCCCCGCCAGCCATCCTGATGCCGACTGGGGCTACATCATAATGGAGGTAATGGGCTATCCCATCTACTCGGGTTCCAACACCATCTGTACAGCCACAGCACTGCTGGAAAGTGGCCTGATTCAAAAACAGGAAGGCGTGCAGACGTTTACCCTGGAAGCGCCGGCCGGACTGGTGCAGATCGAAGCCCGGATACAGGATGGAGTGGTGGAAGCCATCACCTGTGAGGGGCTACCCAGTTATATCCACACCTACAAGGCCAGTATAGAGGTGCCGGGCATTGGGCCTGTCACCTACAGCATCGCTTATAGCGGTGGTTTCTACGCGCTGGTGGATGCGGCCGAGCTTGGTTTTGTTCTGGAGGCTTCCGAAGAGCGCGCGCTGGCTGATACAGCCCATGCCATCGTGGAAGCAATTACCGCCGAGACAGCGTTTGAACACTATGCACTCGGGAACGTTGGGCCCTTGCCCTTTCTCCATTTCATGGGGCCAGTGTTGCAGCTCAGCGATACAACTTACCGCTCTCGCTCGGCAACCTATGTGCACCCCGGTGTGATCTGTCGCAGTACTACAGGAACCGGTACGTCTGCGCGGCTGGCACTGATGCAATATGAGGGGTTGATTGAGCCGGGGGATTCCCTGGAAACCGTCTCCTTGCGTGACACCCGCTTTGTTGGAACCTATACCGGCCTGGCCAATCAGCAGGGGCAGGACGTCGTCGAAAATCGCATCACCGGGCGCAGTTTTGTACTTAATCGCGCAGAGGTGATTGCCAACGAAAATGATGCCATGCTCAGCCCGGAGGTGGTGCAAAGTCTAAGAGTATTGGCGACCAATCGTTCCTGAAACCAGTGTGGGGCCCTGGTTAGCAGGCCCCTTTTCTACTGTAACCGGCAGGCATCAGGCCGGCAGTTCATTGAGCAGGGCGCGACGCATCCGGTCGACGGCCTGTTCCAGCAGTGCTCTCGGGCAGCCGAAGTTAAGGCGCATGAAACGATCATCACCAAAGTCACGCCCCGGTGACATGCCCACGCCGGCTTTTTCAAAGAAATGCGGCGGGTTTTCCAGACAGGCGGCCGACACGTCGATCCAGGCCAGGTAGGTGGCTTCAATCGGGTCCAGCTTGAGGCCGGGCAGGGCGTTAATCGCTTCCACCAGATAGTCGCGATTGCCGCGCAGGTAATCAAGCTGAGCGCGGTTCCATTCATCCCCGTCGCGATAGGCCGCCAGCGCGGCGGTAAAACCGAGCAGGTTCACATCCGGAACGATCCCCTTGCGTACGCGTTGAAAACGCTGGCGCAGCTCGGGGTTCTGAATCACGGCAAAGGAGCAGCCGAGGCCAGCAATATTGTAGGTCTTGCTCGGTGCCATCAGCGTAATGGTACGGGCGGCAATCTCATCCCCCAGCGAAGCGATAGGAGTGTGGGTCAGACCCTCCTCCAGAATCAGGTCGCAGTGGATTTCATCGGAGCAGATAATCAGGTCATGACGCAGGATGACCTCGGCCAGGGCTTCCAGCTCCTCGCGGCGATACAGGGTGCCACCCGGATTGTGCGGGTTGCAGAACAACATCAGCCGAGTATCAGGCGTGATTGCGGCCTCCAGAGCTTCGATATCGATCAGCGTGCGGCCATCTTCGTTGCGCTTCAGTGGCACCTTGATCAGGCTACGGTCGGACAGGCGCGGCGCTGACATGAACGGTGGATACACCGGAGAGGGGCTGATCACGGCCGAGCCGCTTTCACCGGTGGCGCGGCAGGCCAGGTTCAGCCCGCATACAAGGCCGGGCAACCAGACCAGATCGTTGGTTTCAATCTGCCAGTGATACAGCGACTGCATGCGTTCAATGACCAGCCGGTTCAGCTCTGAGGGTGTGTTGGTGTAGCCGAACACGCCATGGTCAATGCGCTGGTGCAGAGCATCGATCACCGGCTGAGGCGCCATGAAGTCGGTATCGGCCACCCACATCGGCAGAATCTCGCTGTCGGCGTACTTCTCCCACTTCTGGCTGGAGGTGGCGCGGCGGTCGATCTGTGCATCAAAGCGGGTCGCATTCATGTCCTTGCTCCTTAACGTCGATAGCGTGTTTGGCGTAGCGGCTTGATGATACAATAAGCCTAACTGAAACTGCCTTCCAATGGGTTCTTTCAAGGCAGGCCTTATTTCGCCGGACAGGCATCGTCCGCAGCTGACGGGAGTAGTGAGCATGAGCCGCAATGATGATCGCGTAATTATTTTCGATACCACCTTGCGTGATGGGGAACAGAGCCCGGGTGCATCCATGACCCGTGACGAGAAACTGCGTATCGCCAAGCAGTTGGAAAAACTGCGTGTGGACGTAATCGAAGCCGGTTTCGCCATCGCCAGTCCCGGTGACTTCGAGTCGGTTAAAGCGATCGCCGATACCATCAAGGACAGCACTGTTTGCTCCCTGTCCCGAGCCCTGGATGCGGATATCGACCGTGCCGGTGAAGCCCTGCGCGGAGCCAACTCCGGTCGTATTCACACCTTCATTGCTACCTCGCCGATTCATATGCAGTACAAGCTGCAGATGGAGCCGGATCAGGTGGTCGAGAATGCCGTGCGTGCGGTCAAGCGTGCCCGTAACCTGATCGACGACGTGGAGTTCTCGCTGGAAGATGCCAGCCGCTCCGAGCTGGACTTCATGTGCCGTATCATCGAACAGGTAATCGATGCTGGCGCCACTACCATCAACATTCCGGATACAGTGGGCTACGCGGTACCTCAGGAATATGGCAACACCATTGCGCAGCTGATTGAACGTATCCCCAATGCGGACAAGGCGATCTTCTCCGTGCATTGCCACAATGATCTGGGCCTGGCCGTGGCCAACTCGCTGGCAGCGGTCAGCGCCGGTGCGCGTCAGGTGGAATGTACCATCAATGGTCTGGGCGAACGTGCCGGTAATGCGTCTCTTGAAGAGATCGTCATGGCGCTGCGCACCCGTGAAGACATTCTGGGTCTGAGCACCGGTATCGATACCACCCAGATCGTGCCGGCGTCGCGTCTGGTCTCCAGTGTGACCGGCTTCCCTGTACAGCCGAACAAGGCGATCGTGGGGGCTAACGCCTTTGCCCATGAGTCCGGTATCCACCAGGACGGCGTGCTCAAGCACCGTGAAACCTATGAAATCATGACCGCTGAAGATGTGGGCTGGAACACCAACCGCATGGTACTGGGCAAGCTGTCTGGCCGTAACGCCTTCCGTACCCGTATGGAAGAGCTGGGTACCAGCTTTGCGTCCGATGCCGAGCTCAATACGGCGTTTTCCCGCTTCAAGGAACTGGCGGACAAAAAGAGTGAAATCTTTGACGACGACCTGGTGGCGCTGGTCAGCGATGCTCGCGCATCCGCCGGCCACGAGAAGTTCAAACTGAGCAGCCTCAACGTGACCTCGCAGACCGGCGAAACGCCGGTGGCCAGCCTGGTCGTTTCCGTTGATGGTGACGAGCACTCTGTCGAATCCTCCGGCAGTGGCCCTGTGGACGCCGCCTTCAAGGCGCTGGAACAGCTGGCTAACTCCGGTGCCAACCTGCAGTTGTACTCGGTGAACGCCATTACCAGCGGTACAGACTCTCAGGGTGAAGTGACTGTGCGTCTGGAGAAGGCCGGTCGTATCGTCAACGGTCTGGGGGCTGATACCGATATCATCATCGCGTCGGCCAAGGCCTACATTCATGCCCTGAACATGCTGGATGCCAACATCCAGAAAGCTCATCCTCAGGTTTAAGAGGCATTGATGTCGGTACAGGCTCAGGAGCAGCAGCGCCACCAGTGGCTGGAAGCAATCGGCATCGACAGCTGGTTGCCGCGTCAGCCGCTGCCCGGTGCTGCTGCGCCGGCAGACTGGGTTGCCGACTTCCGCTATCCTCAGGCTGATGGAGCGGCGGATTTCGCCGATTATGAGGACAGTGCTGCTGAATCCTCATTGTCAGGGCCCGCCCAGGGAGCTGCACCGGCTCGAAAACCCGGTGGCGGCTCGGGTATTGATACTCAGGCATTGCTGGGCGATATCCCGACCAAGTCGGCGCCCAAACCCCAGCCCAAACCGCAAACACCGCCACCGGCTGCCAGTGCCGATCCAGCGCCTGCAGCGGATGCTGCTGCCCAAATGGCACAAAAGCCGGTGGAGCCTGCACCGCACTTCAAGTTGGCCTATCTGGTGCGGGGCGATTTGTTGATCATCGACTCCCTGCCACCGCATCATCGCGAAGGTTTCAGCCGCCAGCACAAGCGTCTGCTGCAGGGGATCACCACGGCCCTCGGCTTGACGGCTGAGCAGGAACTGTCTGATCCCGCCATGTTGCCCTGGCCCATGCTGGCCAGTAAAACGCTGGATCAGGGGCCGACCGAAGCGAGGCTGGCCGTGGAGCACAAGCTCAAGCGTACGCTGGAGTTTCGCCCGGATATCAGCCGTATCCTGTTGTTGGGTGATGCGGCCATGCACTGGGTAACAGGCGAGCCGTTCAAGCAAGGCGCCTTGGCGCCGCAGTCCGGGCGTACCTGTGTGGCGTCGATCAGCCTGAGTGAACTTCTGCGCCTGCCGGAACGTAAAGCTGAACTCTGGCAGGATATTCAGCCAATCCGGAATATGGCCTCATGACGGCAGAACCGAACCTGCTGGCTGAGAGCGATATAGAAGCGTTGATCAAGCTGGATGAACGCTGTTTCCCGGGTGAGCCTTTCTCGTCCAGCTGGTGGCTCAAGGCGGCACAGCAGCGCGGTGCCAATGCCTGGGTGCTGCAGGAAGGGGGCAAGCTGGTTGGTTATGCCCTGTTCAGTCGGGTGCTGGATGAAGCGGAGCTGTTACGCATTGCGGTTGCACCTGAAGCCCGTCGAAAGGGCTTGGGCGCAGCCCTGTTGCAACATGCCGAGCAGTCCTTACTGGCGGCGGGCACTGTGCAGCTGTACCTGGAGGTACGGTCGTCCAATACACCCGCACAGGCGCTCTATCAGGCGCAGGGCTGGCAGCTGTCAGGGCGACGGGCGGGTTACTATCCGGCCGAAATCGGGCGCGAGGATGCGCTCTTGTTCAGTTTGTGTCGAGGAAGCGTGGATTAAGCATGAGTCTGACTCAGGGGTTGATCAGTACTGGCTGGCTATGGGGCACTGGCTTGCTGGCCAGCCTGGTAATTCTATGGGCGTTGATTCGCGCTCCCTGGGGTGTTTTAACCGGTGAACGCCGTCTGCAGCATTTGCTGTTTGGGGCTACCGTGGTGCTGATGTTGATGTGGACCATGCGGGCCGGGTTGTCACCGGGCCTCAGTATCCATTTTCTGGGTATGACCACGCTGACGCTGATGTTTGGCTGGGATCTGGCGATCCTTTCGGGCAGTCTGGCGTTGGTGGGTATGGCCATTATCGGTCAGGAAAGCTGGGACACACTGAGCGTCAATGTGCTCTGTTCGGTGGTGGTGCCGGTGCTGGCCAGTCTGGGCGTGTTACGGCTGGTAGAAGCCAAGCTGCCGCCCAATTTCTTTGTGTATCTGTTTCTCTGTGCGTTCTTCGGTGCGGGCGTTGCCACCGCCGTAGGCGGTATGGTGATGGCCCTACTGCTATGGGTCGACGGCGTCTACCCCTGGATGAAAATCTATCTGGAGTACGTGCGCTTCCTGCCGCTGATCATGTTTCCGGAAGGGCTGCTGAACGGCATTCTTATGACCGGCATGATGGTGTTTCATCCTGACTGGATCCGCACCTTCGATGCGCGTCGCTACATCGACGAGCAATAAACCTTTCAGGCTGGCGGCTAACGTCTGACCGGGTGCTTGGCCAGCTTGCGTTGCAGGGTGCGACGATGCATGCCCAGTGCCCGCGCTGTGGCAGAAATATTACCCTCGTGCTCGTGCAGCACTTTCTGAATATGCTCCCATTCCAGCCGGTTGACCGACAAAGGGGTGTCAGGGATATCCGAGTCGCCGGGTTCTGAGTCCGGCTCTGCCTGTAAGGCTTTCAGAATCTGATCGGCATCGGCTGGCTTGGGCAGGTAGTTGTCGGCACCGGCCTTGATGGCATCCACGGTGGTGGCAATACTGGCATAGCCGGTCAGCACCAACAGACGGATATTCGGGTTGAGTGCCCTTAGTTGTGGAATCAAAGCCAAACCCGAAGGGCCCTCCATCTTTAAGTCGACGCTGGCATAGTCTGGTACCTGCTGCTGGGCCATCTCCAGTGCCTGCTCCACATTACGTGCCACCTGAGTGATAAAACCACGCCTTGTCATGGCGCGCGCCAGCACGCGGGTAAATGCAGGGTCGTCATCGACAATCAGAAAGTGTTCAGCCATCTGTTGATTCCTCTTCCAGCAGGGGCAGCAGCACCTCGGTCAGGGTACCGCCTGCCGGGTGATTGTACAGGCGCACCTCGCCCTGGTGTTGTGACAGGGTAGTCGCCGTTAGAAACAGGCCGATGCCCAGACCGCGTCCCTTGGTCGTCACGAAGGGTTTACCCAGTTGGTCAGCCTGCTCCAGCGGCAGGCCGGGACCCTGGTCGTGAATATGCAGTCTGATACCGGATGTGTCTCGCTCTACACTGATCTCGATTCCTTTAGGGCTGGCATCAGCAGCATTGTTCAGCAGATTGAGCAGGGCCTGCTGCAGGGACACGGAAGTCAGCAGTCGGGCCTGTTTCAGTTGCGAATTGAGAGGCTCCAGTTGGAACTCGACCTCGGGGCGCATCAGGCTCCACTCTTCCAGTACGCGCGTGAGCAGTGTGCCAAGCGTCTCGGCCTGGGGCTGGTCGTCACGCACCTGATGTGCCAATTGCTGCAGGCGTTGGCTGCAGCGCTCCACCTGCTCCTGCATCAAGGCAACATCTTCGAGTAGCTCTGCATCATTCGGATGCGTGTGGGCCAGCTCGCTTAGTGTTATGCGTAGCGTCGACAGGGGAGTGCCCAGTTCGTGGGCGGTACCTGCGGCCATGGTTGCCAGCCCCAGCAACTGCTGGTCCTGGATGCGTTTCTCCCGCTCCCGTTGCAGGTTGCTTTCACGCTGCTTCAAGGACTGCTGCATCTGACTGATGCTCCAGGTCACCAGTACCACTGTGAACAGAAAATTTATCCACATGCCGGTGACATGAAGGTCCAGCAGGTTAAGCACACTGTGCTGATGCGAGGCCTGGGGAGCCAGCAGGGGCTGGTATACCTGCAGTAGCGTGGTGTAGAGCAGGATGACAATCACCGCCATCAGGGCAACAAAACCCCGTGACAGCGTTGCGGCGGCGCTGAGCAGGGGAACCAGCAACAGAAAAATGAAGGGGTTGGTAGCACCGCCGGTCTGGAACAGCAGAAAACCGAAAATGACCGCGTCGGCACAGAAATGGCTGAACAACTCGATTTCGGTAACGGGCCAGGGTGAATGCAGACGGGCAAAGGTCACCAGGTTGAGAATGGCAAGTCCTGCCAGGGCGGACCCTATCAGCCAGACATTCAGGGGCAGGTAGAGGCCGTATACAGCGAACAGCAGTGCGCAGCTGAGCAAAAAAAGAACCAGCGTGCGTACATACGTCAGTTGTAGCAGGGCAGAGTGAAAACCGTTCAGCAGGGGACTCCATTACCGGTTGGATAGAGGCTGAAAAGTATACCCCGGCAGCGACGAAATGGGGGTGCGACCAAAGGTCGCAATTCAACCTTAATAAATCTAGGGTTGCGAGGTAAGTGACGGATTTTAGATACTATTGTATGAGAGGGCGACGCAAAGTACGGTTCAGTCGTCTAATCTACAGTTGGAATAAATGAATAACCTGAGGGAGAAAGTCCATAATGACGGACAATAAAGATCCTATGATCCCCGATGGTGATGTCAATCCTATCGATACGGATTATCAGATCGGACAGGATAACATTGTTGTCAACGTGGGCCCGTTCGGGCTCGACATCCACAACCGCGTATTCGCTATCTCCGGCCTTGCCGTTGTAGCGTTCGTAATCCTTACGCTAGCCTTTCAGACTCAGGTCGAGCCCATGTTTACCGGGCTGCGCAACTGGCTCACCGGAAACCTGGACTGGTTCTTCATAGGCGCTGCGAATATTTTCGTTATTATCTGCTTTGTGCTCATCTTTACGCCGCTTGGCCGGGTGCGCCTGGGCGGCACTGAAGCCCAGCCGGATTATGGCTATCTGGGCTGGTTTTCCATGCTGTTTGCCGCAGGTATGGGCATCGGTCTGATGTTCTTTGGCGTATCAGAGCCCATGTCACATACGCTGAGTTCCTTTGGTGGCACCAGCCTGGGTGAGAACGGTCTGCGAACGGACTGGGCGCCTCTGGGCGCTGCCGGTGGTGATCAGGATGCGGCCCGTCAGCTGGGTATGGCGGCCACTATCTTCCATTGGGCGCTGCATCCCTGGGCGATCTATGCCGTGATGGCGCTTGGTCTGGCCCTGTTCTCCTTCAACAAGGGCTTACCGCTGACCATCCGCTCCGTGTTCTACCCGCTGCTGGGTGAGCGTGTCTGGGGCTGGCCGGGGCATATTATCGATATTCTGGCGGTACTGGCGACCCTGTTCGGTTTGGCCACATCCCTGGGCTTCGGTGCATCTCAGGCCGCGTCAGGTCTGAACTACCTGTTCGATATCCCGCTGGGTGATACTACCCAGATCCTGCTGGTTATCGGTATCACCGCCATCGCGCTGGTATCCGTGCTGGCAGGCCTGGATGCGGGGGTTAAGCGCCTGTCCGAAATCAACATGATTCTGGCCGTTCTGCTGCTGCTGTTCGTGATTCTGGTTGGACCGACCCTGCTGATCCTGACCGGTTTCTTCGAGAGCCTTTGGGCATACATCACCAACCTGCCGGCACTGTCCAACCCGGTAGGCCGTGAGGATAGCAACTTTGCCTCTGGCTGGACCGCCTTCTATTGGGCCTGGTGGATCTCCTGGAGCCCGTTTGTCGGCATGTTTATCGCCCGTGTATCCCGTGGTCGCAGTGTGCGTGAGTTCATCATCGCCGTACTGCTCGTACCGTCCACTGCTTGTGTCCTGTGGATGAGTGTCTTTGGCGGTACCGCGATCGACCTGTACTTCACTGAAGGCTACACCGCACTGAAAGAAGCAGCGCTACCGCTGCAGCTGTTCACCATGCTGGACGCGCTGCCGCTTGCGCAGATCACCTCCTTCATCGCCATTGTGCTGGTGGTGGTGTTCTTCGTGACCTCGTCTGACTCCGGCTCGCTGGTAATCGACGTGATTGCGGCGGGTGGTAAGGTTGATGCGCCCACACCTCAGCGTGTGTTCTGGTGTACCTTTGAGGGTCTGGTGGCAATCGCTCTGATTCTGGGGGGCGGCCTGGCTGCTCTGCAGGCGATGGCGGTGTCCACCGGCTTGCCGTTTACATTGGTGCTGTTGATGGCCGCCTTCTCCATGGTGAAAGGTCTGGCCTCTGAGCCGCGCGGTTAAGCGCGACTGACCGAATAACAGGCGGGGCGGCCTAGCCGTTCCGCCTGTTTTTGTTTTGACGATATGAGTGTGTAGCCATGCATGCCGAACAGTTGGAAGTTGCAGAGTTTTTTGCCCGTCATCAGCCATTTAACCTTCTGTCTGAAGAGCGGCTGGAGCAGCTCTCAGGCGAAGTGGATGTGGCCTATTTCAAGGCCGGTACCCAGATCAAGGAGTTCGGCGACGAAATCAGTGACTGGTACGTCATTCGCAGTGGTGCGGTGGAGGTTTATCGTCGCAATGGCGACCTCTACAATCGGCTCAGCGAAGGCGGTTTTTTTGGCGAGTTCGGGCTGCTGCGGCATGGACGGGTACGCTTTCCCATCAAAGCGCTGGAAGACACTCTGGTGTATCTGATACCGGAGGATGTTTTTAACGACCTGTTTGATAACAACGAAGCCTTTGCCGATATTGTCGAGGTGGAAGACCGTACCCGCCTCAGGCAGGCGGTGGCGCGGCGGCGGGAAGATGCCAATGAGCTGATGACCGCCAAAGTCGAAACCCTGGTAGGCCGGGACGCAGTCACTCTGCCGCCCAGTGCCAGTGTTCGTGAAGCGGCCATTCGCATGAGTGAGGAAGGAGTGTCCTCGGTGCTGGTGCTGGATGAGCAGATGGAAGAAGAGCCGGTGGTGGGGATTATCACCGACCGTGACCTGCGCAACCGGCTGATCACACCCGGGCTGAGCTTTGATACGCCTGTCAGCGATATCATGACTTCCGAGTTGATCTCGGTGGAGCATGGCCAGTTTGTATTCGAAGCCATGCTGTTGATGCTCAGGCATAATGTGCATCACCTGCCGGTGCTTAAAAAACAGCGCCCGCTGGGCGTGATCGCCATCTCGGATATTATCCGTTATGAGTCCCAGAACAGCCTCTTTGTAGTCAGCAGCATCTTCCGTGCCCAAAGCCTGGAGGAGTTGAGTGCTCTGAAGAGTGATGTGAGTGCTTGCTTCCTGCGGATGGTCAATGAAGACGCCAACTCGCAGATGATTGGCACCGCCATGTCAGTGATCGGACGCAGCTTCAAACAGCGCCTGCTGGAGCTGGGCGAGGAAAAGCTGGGGCCTCCTCCGATTCCCTACTGTTTTCTGGCGCTGGGGTCCATGGCGCGTGAAGAGCAATTGATTGTCACCGACCAGGACAACGCCATGATCCTGGATAACCGCTATGACCCTGACCAGCATGATGAGTACTTCAAGGCACTGGCGCAGTTTGTCTGTGATGGTCTGGATGCCTGCGGTTATACCTACTGCAACGGCGATATCATGGCCACCAACTCGCGCTGGCGTCAGCCGCTCAAAGTCTGGGAGCAGTATTTTACCGACTGGATTGAAAAGCCGACCCCCGAGTTTCTGCTTAACAGCTCCATCTTCTTTGATATTGAAGGGGTCTGGGGTGAAACCCGTTGGGCGGTGATGCTCAATGACCTGATTCTGCGCAAGGCGCGCAAGAACCCGCGTTTCCTGGCCTGTATGGCGCGCAACGCTCTACAGCGCACTCCGCCGCTGGGATTCTTCAAGGACTTTGTGATGGAGACCGACGGTCGCCACAGCAACTCCATCAATATGAAACGCCGTGGTACAGCGCCTCTGGCCGACCTGGTACGCGTGCATGCCCTGGCGATAGGCTCGCGGGAGCACAATACCTTTGATCGTCTGAGGGACATCATCGACTCCGACCTGTTGCCGCGCGGGCGGGGCCCTGACCTGCGAGATGCGCTGGAGTTGATCGCCATGGTACGCATTCGTCACCAGGCGCTGGATGTGGAAGCAGGAAATGAGCCGGATAACAACATCGAACCGGAAAACCTGTCGGACTTTGAGCGTAAGAACCTCAAGGATGCGTTCCAGATACTGTCCAATGCACAGAAATTCCTGAAGTACCGCTATCAACCGGGGCGGGTGGGGTGATGCTGTATCTCAACAAGGAAAAACTGCAAAACGAGCCCTCAATGGCGGTACAGGATCCGGATGTCACCGACTGGACGCAGCGGTTTTCCGAGTTGGCGCTGAATGCCGGTTATCCGGCGCTGAAGGCCTACTATGCTGCGGGTGTCGTCGCCCCGGATACGCCTTTGGCGGATGTCCCCCTGGTAGCACTGGACTTTGAAACCACTAGCCTGAACCCCCAGCAGGGCGGCATTGTCAGCATTGGCCTGGTGCCGATGAGCATTTACCGTATACAAAGCTCTGAAGCTCGTCACTGGGTACTCAAGCCACGTGCACGCCTGAGCAGCGAATCGGTGGTGGTACATGGTATTACCCATTCCGAAGTGGAAGCCGCGCCGGATCTGATTCGTATTCTGGATGAGCTGCTGGAACAGCTTAGGGGCAAGGTGGTGGTGGTGCACCATCGTGGTATCGAGCGTGCCTTTCTGAATGCGGCGCTCAAAGCCCGTATTCGTGAGGGAATCGAGTTTCCGGTCATCGATACCATGGAGCTGGAAGCGCGCTTGTATCGCAACAAGCGTCCCAGTCTCTGGGCTCGCTTGATCGGCCGCAAGCCGGTATCGATCCGACTTGCGCAAAGCCGAGAACGTTATCACCTGCCGTTCTATAGACCCCACCATGCACTGACGGATGCCATCGCCTGCGGTGAGTTGCTGTTGGCGCAAGTTGCCAATCGTTTTGACCCACAAACGCCTATTTCGGAGCTTTGGCGTTAGGAGCAAGGGCCAGAGTTTTTCAGTACCTGGCCCTTGCCTTAGCAACCCGGAAGGATTTTACACCTTGAACCGGCCCACCTGTTGTTGCAGTGACTGCGCATAGCGGTCCAGTGATTGGCTGATACTGCCGATCTCCTGAGAGCGTTGTGCGCCGGCTGCTGCCAGGTCATTCACTTCGGTTATGCTACGGTTGATCTCGTCAACCACCTGGGTTTGTTCTTCAGTGGCAGATGCCACACTGGTGTTGACGTCACTGATGTGGGCCAGTCCCTGAAGAATAGACTGCAGCTCGCCGTCGGCCTGTTCCGAAAGGGATTCAGTTTCACGGGCCTGGCGGCTGCCGACTTCCATAAGGTTTACTACGCTGCCTACACCGGATTGCAGGGCGGTGATCATTTTCTGGATGTTCTCGGTGGATTCCTGGGTGCGTTGAGCCAAAGTACGGACTTCGTCCGCTACAACCGCAAAGCCACGCCCCTGCTCACCGGCTCGGGCCGCTTCAATTGCTGCGTTCAGTGCCAACAGATTGGTTTGATCAGCGATATCACGGATTACATCCAATACGGTGGAGATGTTGTCGGAATCCTTCGCCAGCACCTGAACGGCTTCTACTGCCTGAGCGGCCTGATCCGCTACCTGCCGCACCTGTTGTGAGGACTTATGGATAATATCGGCACCACGGGTGCCGGTATCATTGGCGTCCTGAGTAAGCTGAGATGCGCGGGTTGCATTGCCGGCCACCTCTTCAATGGCGCTGTGCATCTCATTGATCGCGGTGGCAACCATGGCGATGGAATCCGTCTGGCGGCTAACGCCTTCTTCATTTTCATGGGATGCACGGGCCAGGTGGCTGGACTCCTGTCCCAGATCTGTACTCAGTTTTTGTACACTGGCAATCATTTGCTGCAGGTTGTTCAGAACCTGGTTAAAGCTGCTGGCGAGCTGACCCAGGTCGTCATTTGAATCCACCGGAATACGCTGGGTCAGGTCTCCTTCACCCTGGGCGATGTTATCCAGCTGGTCACGCAGGCGAGTGATGGACTGAATAATAAGCCGCATGAAGATAACAAACAGCCCTAAACTGATAAGTACGGCCACCAGGGTAACGAGCGTAGAGATCCACAGGGCACGATCACTTTGAGCCGCTGCTGCATCGGCATGTACGTGGGTTTCCTCTTCAAGGTGGGCGCCTACAGTGTCAAAGTGGTCACGCAGACGACTGAAAAGAGGTGCCGTCTCGGTTTTGGCTACAGCAATTGCCTCGCCGGGCTGGCCGTTTTGAGCCAGCTGCAGTGCCTTGCGTGCTGATGCTTCCCAGCGGCTGAAGTCTTGCTGGAAACGCTGCTCAGCACCGGCAACCTCTCCGGCTGGCAACAGCTTTACGGATAACAGGAATCGGTCACGGGCCTGATTCAGGTTCTCATCGAAACTGTCCAGCTGAGCGGTATCATTCTGCTGCTGAAATTGGGCATCGATATAAGCGTTCTGAGCGACCAGAGCCTGATAGAGGTCCCGGTCACCGTTGAGGATGGCACTAACCGCAGGCAAATAGTCATCTGTAATGACGAGGCTTTCGGATACCAGGTGGCGTGAGGTATAGCCATTCAACAGGCCCGTCAGGACCAGTGCGATGGCGGTGAGTGCGAAGGGTAGAGCGACACGGGTTCTGAACCCGAGTTTATTCAGAATAGACATAAGTCTGGCCTCTGCATGACACCGAAGTGAAGCTTATAGTTATGGCTGTATTATAGGCACGTGATGACGGCAAGTTGTTAACCAACGTCAGGATTTGTTGAGAGTTTTTGTCCGGTTTGGGCTAATGTTTAACCTGTGTCACTATGAATCTCATTCAACAGAGACAAGGGGCATGTCTCGACTCAATTTTCATTGCGCGCTGCAAGGGAGTTTACGCGCAGGTGTCTAAGCTGCCAGGGGGCCTTCGCCTGATGGTTGTACGCTTGATGTTGGCTAATGAACAGGCTTTAAGCGGTTCTTCCGTGTTGACGTGCGGGGAGCTGGGTTAATGCCGAATTCGGTCAAACCTATTAGAGGTGCTATACGGGCGCTGGATCAAAACGTCGAGCAGCTTTCGAGCAGGCCAACGCTCAGAGCCATTCGTGATGGGTTGCTGGGGGTTGTACCCTGTCTGATTCTGTCGGCAACCCTTCTGCTTATTTCGGTGTGCCTGCAAATGGCTGGCGCTGACCAAAGCCGGGTAGCTGTGTTCAGTGAACTGCATTCACGTATCACTGTTGCCATTCCCTACCTGGTCACCGCTTCCATCGCCTACATGATTGCGATCCAGCTGCATTTGCCACGCTTGCCGGTGTTGTTCCTGAATGTAGCCTACCTTATCTGCGTGGATCAGTTGATGGAGCAATTCAATGGCGCTGCGCGCATGCTGTTTCTGCTCAGTGCACTGCTGATTCCCATTTGGGCTACCCGAGGTTTGGCGATTCTGCATGGCCAGTCGTGGTGTCAACTGACACGTGCCGAGGGAGCCGGCAGCCAGGTCAGGGATACGCTGAATTTCATTATTCCAGGCATGCTGGTAGCGGCTGCCGTGATCCTCGTGATGCTGGGTGTCATCCTGGTATTACCCGACCCCAAGTGGATCAATTACTACCTGTTTCTGGATGCAGCCAACGAGCCCTATGAAGTGGGGCTGATATACAGCATTTTGAACTCCCTGCTCTGGTTCTTCGGTGTGCACGGCTACCACGCGCTCCTGCCGGTGCTGGAAGGCCTGAATCAGGCGCTGATGCTGAATCACACCACGGTTATGGCCGGCGGCTCGGGCCTCGAGTATCCAATGAATACCTCCTTTCTCGGGGCTTTCGTGTTTATTGGCGGGAGTGGAGCGACTCTTTCACTGGCGTTGGCACTGCTGGTAACCACTCGGGTTAAAGCCCTGCGCGTATTGGCACTGGCCAGCCTGCCGTTTGCGTTCATGAATGTGAACGAGCTGCTGTTATTCGGTCTGCCGATCATTTTCAACCCGCGCTTGTTGATTCCCTTTATGCTGGTTCCGGCAGTGAATGTATTGCTTGGATTGACGGTAATACAGGCCGGCTGGGTGCAGGCACCCTTTATGGATGTACCCTTCAATAGCCCCATTGTATTGAATGCCTATTTGGCCACGGGGGGCGATGCGGGCGCGGTGCTGCTGCAGTTTGCCAACCTTGCGGTTGGCATGTTGCTGTATTGCCCCTTTGTTCGAGGACTGGAAACACGCTTTGCTGAAGGGCAGGGGGCTGTTTTGCGCTCCATCGAAACCCTGTTTTCGCGACGGTTCGAGGAGGCGCAATATCAGTCTCAGGACCCTGTTACCGATGGTCTGCGTGAGCGGCAGAGCAAAATTCAGTTGCAGAGGGATTTGGGCGAGCTGGGCGATTATGAGTTTCTGCTGGAATACCAGCCACAGGTGGACCCAATAACAGGGCAGGTAACCGGGGTTGAAGCTCTGGTACGGGCCGAAAGCTCTGATGGCCGCCTGCTTTCACCAGCCCAGTTCCTGCCGCAGCTGGAAAGGGGAGGGGTTATCAAGACACTGGACTTGTGGGTGGCAGCAGAAGCCTGCCGTCAGGCTGATGAGTGGGCCGACCAGGGATACGCGTTTCCGGTCAGTATCAATATCTCGGCTGAAGGTTTGAGTTCCGCGGACGTCATCGACACGCTGATTAATCTCCTAACCGAGTGTCACGGCCGCATTGCGGTCGAAATCACTGAGGACTCACTCTCAGCCAGCCCGGAGACGGTACGGCATCACATTGAGCGTATTCGTGAGCTGGATGTTCAGGTGCACATTGATGACTTCGGTACCGGGTTTTCTGCGCTGGGTTACTTGAGCCAGTATCCGATTGATGTCATCAAGATCGACCGCAGTTTTGTGAATGCGCTGGAAACCGATAAGGGATCCAAGGTATTCAATGGCATTCTCAGTTTTGCCGAAGCCCTTGAGTTGGGGGTAATTGTCGAGGGGGTCGAAACCGCACAGCAGCTCTCCTATGTGCTGAGTACTGACCGCATATCGGTGCAGGGGTGGTTATATAGTCGGTCACTGCGTGCCGAGCAGATCCCTGCGTTTGTCGAGCAGTCTGACGAGCGGGCGCTCCCTGCCACTGCTTCGGCATGAAAGATATCCGCAAGGGCGTTGTTTCACCGGGGCTGATCGGCGAAAATAGGCCCTAATTCACGACTAACCGCACACAGGGGGCTTGTGCCCCTGTCCCTGTTCAGAGCATAAGACCCTAATTCATGTCCATAGCCCAGGAAGTATCCAACCGCCGCACTTTTGCGATCATTTCTCACCCTGACGCCGGTAAGACCACCATCACCGAGAAGTTGTTGCTGCTCGGTCAGCTGATTCAGGTGGCCGGTACCGTCAAGGGGCGTGGCAGCGACCGTCATGCTACCTCTGACTGGATGAGCATGGAGCAGGAACGTGGTATCTCCATCACTTCATCCGTGATGCAGTTCCCCTACAATGACCGTACCGTGAACCTGCTGGATACACCGGGGCACGAAGACTTCTCGGAAGATACCTACCGTACTCTGACCGCCGTGGATTCGGCGCTGATGGTGGTAGATGGCGCCAAGGGTGTCGAGGAACGTACCATCAAACTGATGGATGTCTGTCGTCTGCGCGACACGCCGATCTTTTCCTTCGTCAACAAACTGGACCGCGATATCCGCGACCCCATCGAACTGTTGGACGAGATCGAAGAAGTACTGAAAATCGAAGCGTCTCCGATCAACTGGCCGATCGGCTCCGGCAAGTGGTTCAAGGGCGTGTATAACCTGTACACCGACACCATTCACCTGTTTACGCCAGGGCAGGGACATGCGCTGCCGGAAGACAAGCGGATCCAGGGGCTGGACTCCGATGAAGCCCGTGCACTGCTGGACGATGAGTACGACGACTACGTTGAAGAGATTGAACTGGTGAAGGGCGCCTGTCATGAATGGGATCAGGATGCGTACCTGGCCGGTAAAATGACGCCGGTATTCTTCGGTACCGCGCTGGGTAACTTCGGCGTTAAAGAGATGCTGGACGAGTTTGTCGAGTGGGCGCCGGCACCGCCGGCCCGCGCAACGGAAACCCGTGAAGTAAAAGCGGATGAAGAAGGCTTCAGCGGTTTCGTGTTCAAGATCCAGGCAAACATGGACCCGAAACACCGCGACCGTATCGCCTTCATGCGTATCTGTTCGGGTTCCTACACCCGCGGCATGAAAATGAAACATGTGCGTATCGGCAAGGATGTGCGTATCGCGGATGCGGTAACCTTCATCGCCGGCGACCGTGAGAATGTGGAAGAGGCCTGGTCGGGCGATATTATTGGCCTGCATAACCATGGCACCATCCAGATCGGTGACACCTTCACCTCTGGCGAGGCACTCAAGTTTACCGGTATCCCGCACTTTGCACCGGAAATGTTCCGCCGCGTCCGACCGACGGACCCGCTCAAGATGAAGCAGTTGCAGAAAGGTCTGCAACAGTTGTCCGAGGAAGGTGCGGTGCAGCTGTTCCAGCCGGTAAAGAACAACGACCTGATTCTGGGTGCGGTGGGTCAGCTGCAGTTCGATGTGGTGGTGTTCCGCCTTAAAGACGAATACAAGGTTGATTGTTTGTATGAACCGATCAGTGTGCAGACCGCACGCTGGGTTGAGTGCGATGACAACAAGATGCTGGGTGACTTCGAGCGTAAAGCCTACGAAAACCTGGCCTACGACGGTGCCGGTTTGCTTACTTATCTGGCACCAACCCGTGTAAATCTGTCTTTGACCGAAGAGCGCTGGCCGGAGGTTCGCTTCCGCGCGACGCGTGAGCACTGATTGCTCGCTGGCACAGGTCGTTCAGGCCTGTGCCATACTTTCCCCATGCTGATCGATACCCATTGCCATCTCGACTTCCCGGACTTTTCTGTTGACCGCGCTGCAGTGATAGAGCGTGCGCGTTCTGTGGGAGTTGGACAAATTGTAGTGCCGTCGGTGACTGTGGATAACTTTCAGTCCGTGCTGGATTTGTGTGCGGGTGCGCCTGCATTGTTCTCGGCATTGGGGCTGCATCCCTGTTTTACCCATGAACCTGTTGCAGCCATTGAACAGCTGCTGCAGATGCTGAATACACATCAGCCGGTTGCCGTCGGCGAAATAGGTTTGGATTTTCGCCCGGGGCAAGCGCCAGCCAATATTCAGGTGCCGCTTTTCGAACAGCAACTGACACTGGCTCGCGAGCACAATCTGCCCGTCTTGGTGCATGTGGTTAAGGCCCACGACGAGGTGCTGAAACGCTTACGCCAGTGCCCGTTGCCCAGAGGTGGCATCGTGCATGCATTTTCCGGCAGTGAGCAACAGGCGCGGGAATATGCAAAGCTGGGGTTCAAGCTGGGGTTTGGCGGGGCTTTTACCCATTCCAGGGCACGCAAGTTACAGCGTTTGGCCGCAGAGCTTCCTCTGGACTGGTTAGTGTTGGAAACCGATGCGCCGGATATGCCGTTGGCTGGCTATCAGGGAGAAAGAAACGAGCCGGCCCGTGTGGCAGAGGTGGCACAGCAGCTGGCGTCACTCAGAGGGGTAAGCCTGGCGCAGGTTGCCGAGCAAACCTGCGCCAACGCTCGTCAGATACTTCAGCTGCCTCAGTGATACATCTGTTCGGAGCCTGACTTCATCAGTGACCAAACCGTGTTGGTTTGGGTGTTGACCGGCAGGCGGCGGTAACGGCCTTCTGCATCCAGACGCTGACTGGTGTACGCCTCGTTGGGCGGGCTGATCAGCATGCGGGTCAGGTCCAGCGGGTAGTTGGGGCCACGAACGGCACGTCCGAATTTATCCTCAATGGGTCCCAGCTCATGCTGCATGGATACAACCGTGATCAGGCTGACGCAGTGTGTGCTGGTGCCCTTGCACAGGCGAAAATCGCGGGTATCCAGTGAATAGAACTCACCGATGGACTCGTCTCTGGTACCGCCCAAACTCATGCAGCCGCCCAGCAAAACCATTGCGACCAGCAGACTCAAATGCTTCATGGCAACATCCTGTTTAATCAGTGGATTGCGTGCGAGTGTAGCAGAAAACAAAGGGGCTCAAGCAGGCCCCTTTGTACTAGGTATCAGCAAAAATCCTTGTAGGGATTATTCACCTTGAGCGAGATCGGCTTGGCGTAGCCTGGCAGGCAGATCTCATCGGCACTGATCTGCAGGTCTTCACCTGTGAGTACATTGTGATCGTAACGGTAGATCGGGCGTGCCAGACCATTGACGGCAGACTGGTTATAGGCCTCGGCCTGCTCGCGCACCTGCTCACGGCGCTGGCGCCAGCTGTTCATGGCGGCTTCGCCATGACGGCGCGTCAGCATCTGTTCGACCACATGCGGTGCCAGTACCGCGGCGCTGGCATTGTTGCCACCAAAACCCTTGGCATTGATCAGGACCGAGTCCATACCTTCGGTACCCACCTCCAGGTGTTGTAGCGGCAGGTTCAGGTTGGAGCTGTGCACATCGTCGGCGATCGCCGGAGTTGTAGTCAGACCGGGCACGATACCGTGTTTCCACACGCCCAAGGAGGCAAACAGCTGGTCACCACCGGCGGTTCCCTGGGAGTGGCCCAGGTAAGCCTTAACGGCGCTGGTGGTCCAGGCGGGAATATCAAATGCCTTGGCGGTCTCATTGATGACATGGGATTCCGTCACCCGGTTCTGCGGGGTGCTGGTGCCATGTGCCTGAACGAAACTGCGCTGGCGCAGGGATTCTTCACCCAGCAGGTCGCCGACCAGAGACGCGGCTTTGCCCAGTGTCATGTAGTTGCCGACACCTGGTGCCGAGATCGATTTCTTGTGGCCGTCTGCATGAACGAATACATCAGCAACTGCGCCATGAATATCGGCGCCCAGCTCCAGGGCCAGGGTATCGCTCATCAACACCAGGAACTGGCTGGACTCACCGATGGTGAAACCGCAGTTCTGACCGAAGGGACGGCAGGCCTGACGATAATTTTGCTCTGCCAGCTCGGCAAGGTCGTCCAGTGCCATCAGCTGTTTGTCTTCCGCCAGTGCACCCATGGCTCGGAAGCCTTCAATGATTTCCGGGGTAACCGGAGCATCACTGCCGCCGACCAGTACCAGCTGACACTGGCCACTGCGAATGGCTTCCACACCGTTTTTCAAGTTGTACAGGAAGGTTGCGCAGGCGCCCAATGCACCGCCGGTGGTGCCGACATTGCCCAGCAGGTAGGCATTGATGAAATCAGCCGGCATCTGCGCGTAGCCCAGCGGCATCTGCTTGGAAGAGGTGCGTTTGCCCAGTGCCGGGAATTTGGTCAGGCCACCAAAGCCCAGGTCATCCAGCTGGCCGATCGAGTTGCTGGCAAACACGCCAATCTGATCAGGTGCCAAGCGGTTGGCCAGTTCATCGTAATCGATGCCCACCGAGCGCAGAGCATCGGATGCAGCGTATACAGCCATCTGCAGGCCACGTGGATGGTTACGGGACTGGTACAGTTTGCCCGGTTCGAACCCTGTTGGCAGCATGCCGGCGCTTTGTACCAGCGCGGTTTTGGTATCCGGGAAAATCAGGTCGCAATTACCATCGATGGTCACTTCCGATTGGCCGGAACCCAGGTCCTGAACCTGCCAATTGGAGGGGATCACCTGCGGCAGCTGGCGATTGCGTAAACGGAATGTGATGGCCTGATCGGCGGGCTTGGCGGTCGCGGGGCGGTTGAACAGTACCGCATTAACATCAAACCAGTCGGCATGGATGCGTCGGATCAGTGTCTGGTTGCAGACCTGCTGCTCCACGGCCGCGGCCAGAGCGTCTTTTTCCAGCAGGGCTTCACCCAGCAGGAAACGGCCGCTATCGTCACGGCTGGCTGTTCCGGTCAGCGTCGCCAGATCGACCAGAGTTTCCTGGCGGCTGGCCGAATCGAGCTGATCCAGAACCAGGCGACGGTAGCCTTGATGAAAGGATGTACGACCAGCAGGGCTGATACCACCAAAACCGACAATGACAGGCAGTTGTGACAAAAGAAACTCCTCGGAGTGGTGACGCGATGACAGTAAAGGATAACAGCGCATTTTATCGCCTGAGGTCATCACTGGCCAGCTTTGTGGCGGTCTTCAGGACCATAAATCAACTCTGCTTTTAACGCTCAGTTCAGCTAAGCTAAGGTACATAGTCGGGCGCAGAGCTCCCGAGAACGGAGCGCTCAAGCATTCAAGGAGATAACATGAAAAAGCTCATTCTTGCGACGGCAGTGGCCGCCATGACGCTGGGAGGCTGTACTACGCTGGACCCTTATACTCAGGAGTCCAAAACCGCCAACGCCACCAAAGGTGCAGGAATCGGCGCACTGGCTGGCGCAGTGATTGGTGCGGCAGCCAATGATAGTAATCGTGGTCGTGGTGCACTGGCTGGTGCCGCAATTGGTGGTGCTGTCGGCGGTGGTATCGGTTACTACATGGACCAGCAGGAGATGCTGCTGCGCCAGGAGCTGGAGGGCACCGGTGTTCGGGTTGAGCGTGTCGGCGACAGTATCCGGCTGATCATGCCGGGCAATATTACCTTTGCTACCGATAGTGATCGTGTCGATCCTGGTTTCTACTCGGTACTGGACTCGGTGGGTAAGGTGCTGATGAAATTCGAAAAGACGCAGGTGGCAGTGGAGGGCTTCACCGATTCTACTGGGTCATTTGAATACAATCAGGGGCTGTCCGAACGTCGAGCCAACAGTGTGGCACGCTATCTGAACTCGGTGGGCGTAAACAGTTTGCGTCTGGAAGCACGTGGCTATGGAGAGCGCTATCCGATTGCCAGTAACGAAACAGCAACCGGGCGCGCGCAGAATCGTCGGGTAGAAATCAAAATACGTGGCAGCCGTTCCTGATCGACGGAGGGGCTTGCAAGGATGGGCACCTGCGCAGGCGGGTGCCCGAAGACATCACAGGTTGGCGCTGTCC
The DNA here is from genome assembly GCF_059179545.1 of Marinobacterium sp. NO-S09. Lineage (NCBI taxonomy): Bacteria > Pseudomonadati > Pseudomonadota > Gammaproteobacteria > Oceanospirillales > Oceanospirillaceae > Marinobacterium > Marinobacterium sp. NO-S09. The sequence continues at coordinate 1,042,422 of NZ_CP168954.1, forward strand.
TGCAGGCGGTCAAACTTGCCCAGCATGCGTTTCAGCTGATCTTCAGTTTGCGACTGCTCCTGTTCCAGAGAGGCCTTGTTTTCCCGCAGCTCACTGACTTCAAGTCGCAGCAGTTCGACCTCTTCGATCAATCCTTCAATTTTCCCTTCCAGTTCCTTAAAGAGTTCGCTCTGCATGGAATCAATGCTCCTTTCGTATCGGACAAAAGGGCAAGCCTAAGCGGCCTAATGCGCAATTACAATATCGTCGCGTTGAATGTTGATGCCGGCGGCCGGTAATTCCAGCAGACCGCGCCCCAAGTGCGGCTGAAGTGTCTCCAGAGTCAGGCTATAGCCGGTATTTTCAAGCTCTGAGCGTGTCTCGCCATCGAGGCCGTAATGTGTGAATCGACGGTATACACTGAGGCGGTCGCCTGTCTGCAGGCCGTCCAGGCTACCGGCATTAATCCAGACCTGGCGGTCACGTGTCTGGGTGATACGGGCTCTGAATGGTTCACAGGTCAGTTGCAGCTGAATATCGTTACTGAGCGAACGAATCAGGGCGCGTACCTGTTTGCCGAAGGGCTGCTGCCAGAACTCGGGTGTGCCAAATCCCACCTTGGTGTGCATGTCGGCAGTCCAATCGGCGGTCAGGTGATAGCGCTGCTGATGCTGCAGGGCGCCGGTAAATGCGTCGTGGATGAAAAGCTCAAGCACCAGGTCGCGCTTGGCATAGCCCTCATCAAAGTAGTCGACCTGACGGTAGATATCAGTCAGAACATTGGGAGAGCGGGGCTCGGCGCCATGGTGCGGAGTCATTTTGCGGATCACGCCGCTGACCAGGTACTGAACATTGTGCTGCTCTGATCGATCCAGCAAGGTGGTCAGCGTCCCTTCGGGCAGGATGCGGACCGGCGCCCGCTGAGGATCGCCGATGATGTTCAGCTCACCCACGTCGAGTGCATTGAACGTGCTGCTGCGTCTCAGCTCATAGGAAAGCAGAGTGGCAAGGCCCTGTTGGATATCCTGCAGGTAACCGTAACTGGCATCCTGAGGGCGTTGCAGCGGGAAATGGGTCACAGCCAGGGATTTGCTGTAGCCAAGTGTAGCCTGGTGGTCGCTGCAGCCTTCGGCAATATCCACTTCAGCGATGATGGTAATGCTAATCTGGCCAGCATCGACCTGTTCATTGATCACGCGTACATTGTTTACTTGGCCCTGACTGCGCAGACGAATGTTGTCAATGATCAAGACGCCGTCGCGGGCCTGTCGTGTCGAGCTGAGCCATGAGGAGGCTCTCATGGAAGCTTGTTCCATGGCCCTTTGCAGAGCTTGTTGTCTGGACCACCCCGGGTCGGTATCGGAATAGGGCGCTTGTCCGGTTGCTTCGACGGTAACAGCGGCAGCGAACCCCGGGAGCATCAATAAAAGGAACAGTAAGCAGTAGTGCAGGGCCTTGATGGGCTGGTTCATGCGATCAGGCTCGGTTGGAAAACAGGGCTTGTTTGATTGTAGCGAGGAAGACGCGGTAGTAACAGCTATGGAAATGAATGTTGCCAGAGGGTTTGGTTGGTGGTTGTCAGTCTGGATGAGCCTGCTCTTGTGCTCAGGCTTGGCTTCGGCTTCATCTGATGAGCAGCGCCTTAGAAATCTTATTAATGCTCAGGCAGGCCAGGTAACGGGCACTGAGTTTGAACACATCTGGCGTCAAGTACAGTCTCTGTCGACAACCGAGTTGATCATGTTGAGCCAGGCTGCTGGCAACAACTATTTTGAACAAGGCTGGTTTGAGTTAGCTCGAAATTACCGGTTGGGTGGCAGTGATGGGCGCTCGGAGCGTTTGGCTCAATGGCAGAAGGAATGGTTTCATCATCCTGCAGTTGTCTGGCTTGATCGGCTCACAGACCGGCTTGCCGGCCTTCAGCCTGTTCCTGACAATGTTAAGCGAATGGGAGTGCTGCTTCCCCTGAGTGGACCTTTTGAAACACAGGGGCGGGAGGTACTCAACGGTATCCAGACTGCATTGTCCTGGGATCGGCAGCGTGGGTTTGCAGTGCCCGAACTGGTGGTGTTTGACAGTAATGAAGTGGCAGATCCAAACGACTTTATCGCTAGAAGGGGGCAGGAGTACGGACTGGATCTAATGCTCGGCCCGTTGAAGTCGAAGCTGACAACAAGGTTGGATCGTACTCTGGCGACACCTGTGTTGGCTTTGAACCGCGCTGGTGGTGGTCGTTTCAACGGTTATCAGCTGGACTTGGCCTCAGATCAGGAACTGCACCAGCTCGTTCAACTCATGCAGCAAGAAGGACGGAAGCGCGTGCTTGTACTCGCGCCTGCGCGGGAAAGCTGGGTCGTGTCTTTAATGCTTTCGCTGCAGCAGCAGTTGAGTCTAGCGTCTATTCAGACGCTGGGCGTAATTCGCTACGGGGGGGATATTTCCACTCTTAAACTCCAGCTGGGAGAGTGGCTGGGTATCAGGTCGAGCCAGCAGCGAGCCAACGCGCTGACCTCATTGCTCGGTGAAGAGGCCAGTTTTCTTCCGCGCCGGCGCCAGGACATTGACTCGGTGCTGTTGATTGCCAGGCCACAACAGGCGCGCCTCATTAAGCCCATGCTGGACTATCATCAGGCATCCAATGTGTCGGTATATGCCAGTGCGCATGTGTATTCTGGCTCTCCGAATCCTCGATTGGATACCGACCTCAATGGAGTTGTATTTTGCGATATGCCTTGGCGTTTGAGGCGTCGAGAAGGGCCGGAGTCTTCCAGTGTGTTCTTTGCTTTGGGAATGGATGCTGGCTCGGTGTACCGTGCCTTGCCGCGCATGGGAGCAGGGGTCGCGGGCTATTTTGAAGGCGAAACAGGCAATTTAAGACTGCCTTCAGGTCACAGGCTGGAGCGCGCACTGCTCTGTGCACGTTTTAAACAGGGGGAACCAAGGCCATTTATCTGGGGTGATGGGCGCAGCCTTCAGTGAAGGCGGTCACCAACAGCAGGTACACGCTGGGCGCTCAATACCAGGGCCCAGCTGGCATTGGTGCTGGTGTTGACGACCATGGCCCAGCCGGCAGCCTTGCCGGGGAACTCTTGAGTATCACCTGAGCTGTTCGTCACCGGGTTTCGCTGATGCAGGCGTAACAAGTGCCCGCTTTGCAGGCCTTGAGCTGTTCCCTGATTCAGCAACAGCACGATGCCTTCGGGTTGCTCGTATAGCACTTTAGTTATCTGTGCGTTGGCATCCTGTTCGGGATGAGAAGGCTTCAGACGACCGTCAATCGGGTGGTGCGGCAGTAATACAGCGTTTTCCTGTGGCCGGGTCTGGCTTGCAACCATTCGAAACCCCGCCATGCCATTGCGTTCAGTGGCTACCCGTGCCTGGCCGATATGAATGAGTTCTATTGCCTGGATTGTGGCAGGCTCAAGGCTGGGCTGAAATACATCGAAAAGGCCTAAGCTCAGTGGCTGCCCTTGCAGGTTATTGGCATAAATATGGACGCCGTCCTGCTCGTTGCGCACCGCATATGCCTGTATTGGCTTAGAGTCGTTATCCAGCAACTGGAATCGAGCCTGAACCTTGGCGACTCGACCGCTGGCAATCATCTCCTCAGCCATGAGCTGAGCTGCACTGGTTTTGTCGTCTGCGGTCGTGCGGGACATGACCGGGGCAGGCATTGTGTGTGTGTTGGCAGAGACTGTCTCGCCGTTTTCGGGGATTTGCAGTCGCATACCGACCGAAAGTTGTTCCGGTTGGCGAATCTTGGGGTTGAGTGCCCACACCTCGCGCCAACGAGAGGCTGCGCCAAGCTTGTTGGCGGCAATGGAGGACAGGCTGTCACCGGGTTTTACAGTGTAGCTTTGTGAAGCGACAACAGGTTGCGTAGCGAGTCCGAGTGTGAGCAGCAGAGCCAAGCAATGGCGAGTTTTCAGCATACCAGTACCTTGATACCTGTTGCCGGCACGAAAGCCGGGCTGGAATCAGTAGCGAGGTGCAAATGCATTGGGGTGGCTGTAGGCGCCGCCCTGGGGCAGGCTGTCGCCGCGAGCTTTGCGGTAGCGTTCTTCCTCGAGCATTCGGCGCATTTCGCTGCGGCTGATTTTCAGGGACATGGTCGTAATCGCCATGCCATCTGCTTCAAATTCCTGATCCGTGATCGTTGCGCCCTGAACAAAGCTGTTCAGATAGGTACGCAGGCGGTCTCGATCGGCAATAAAGTCATCGGTGCGTGTATCGCCGATGATCTGCAGGCCGGCAACCTGCTCTGCAATCTTGCGGTAAGCGTCAACTTCAGAAGCGCGCAGTGCCATTAAGCGACGCTGAGCCAGGTTGTCGAAGGTGCTTTTGGGCGCGCCATAGCCGGTGACATTGATTACCTGAATGTCGCTCAGCTGTGAGTCTGCATAGGATGAGGGGCTGGAGTGATAATTTTGTGGTGCGCAGCCACCGATCAGCAAGGCAGCGCCTGCGGCGATGGAAAACTTCAATAGATTATTCATAAGCCACACTTTCCTTTTCGACATCTGAGACGGCCAAACCCGTTAAGGCCCTAGGCTCTTATCGGTCAATGGCAGCGCAACTTTAGCAAAAAAGCGACGCTGGCGCTGATTCAATGCACATGCTGATCCAGTTGCTGGCAAATCGCCTGTTGCAGTTCCCGGCACAGTTCAGGGTCGCTGATGGGCTGGTTCTGGCTATCGGTGATGAAGAAGAAGTCTTCCACGCGCTCGCCGATACTGGAGATTTTTGCCTTGCGCACCGAGATGTCGAATTCGACAAAGATGCGGCCAATGCGGGCCAGCAGGCCCGGGCGGTCGGGGGTTATAATCTCCAGAACAGTCTGCTGCACGACCGGGTCATTGCTGATGGTCATGCGCGTCGGCGTTGTGAACAGTTTGAGCTGGCGTGGCACTCGGCGCTGGATGATGTCCGGGTAGTCCTCGGGGTCATCCAGTTCTTCGGTCAAATGCTGCTGGATATGGGCCAAATACTCGGGGTTCTCTGACAGTGGCTGGTTATCGTCAGTAAGAACCGTGTAGGTGTTCAGGGTGCGGCCATGGTCGGTCAGGATGATGCGCGCATCCTGGATGTTGAGGTTGAGTTGATCCATGGCGGCCACGGTGGCCGGAAACAGGGTCGGCAGATCCTCACTGTAAATGAAGATCTCGGTAGCGCCCTCAAACACCCGGTAAGATGTCTTGCGAATCAGCACCAGGGGCAGCGGGTTGTCGCCGTGCTCGATGATGGCGCGGGTGTGCCAGGCGATGTTGTGTGCATCTTCGCGCAGGAAGTAGTCATCGCCCAGAAGTTTCCAGTAATCCAGCACTTCCTGTTCAGGGACGCCCTTGCGAGACAGCAGCAGCATGGCTTCATGCTGTACCTGCTCGATACGGTCTTCCTTGTTGACCGGGTTCTCCAGTCCGCGGCGCAGAGCGCGTTTGGTATCCATGTAGAGCTGGCGCAACAGGGTGGCGCGCCAGTTGTTCCACAGCGTGTTGTTGGTGGCGTTGATGTCAGCCACGGTCAGCACATACAGGTAATCCAGATGAACCAGATCGCGTACATCCATGGCGAAGTCGTGAATGACTTCAGGGTCGGAAATATCACGGCGCTGGGCGGTCATCGACATTTTCAAGTGGTTGCGTACCAGCCAGGACACCAGATGTGTATCCCACTTGCCCAGGTGGTGGCGGCGACAGAAGCTGATCACGTCCTCTGCACCCAGCTCGGAATGGTCACCGCCGCGGCCCTTGGCGATATCGTGGTACAAGCCGGCAATGTAAAGCAGCTCGATTTTGGGCAACTGGTTGACGATGCGGTGGGCGATGGCGAACTGCTCGCGGTACTCACGATGACGGAACTGACGCATCTTCTGAATGACCTTCAGGGTGTGCGCGTCCACGGTATAGATGTGGAAGAGGTCGTGCTGCATCTGGCCGACAATTTTGCCGAACTCCGGCAGGTAGCGGCCCAGAATACCGTAGCGGTTCATGCGTTTGAGCTCGGTCGATACACCTTCCGGTGAGCGCAGCAGCTCCATGAACAGCGAGGTGTTACGGATGTCGTTGCGGAAATCGTCGTCGATCAGGTGTCGATGATCCCGTACCAGGCGGATCGTTGAGGCCCGCACACCCTTGATCTCCGGGTGCTGTGCCATCAGCACGAACAGCTCCATGATGGCAAAGGGGTGGTGTTCAAACACCTTGTCATACACGGTTTCCAGGAAGTCATTGCGTACCTGAAAACGGTTATTCAGAGGGCGAATGCTCTGTTCATCATCCACGCGCAGAATGGCTTCGTCGAAATGCTGCAGCAGCATGTCATTGAATTCGGACATGGCCATGGCGACGCGGTAGTACTTGCTCATGAACTGCTCGACCGCCAATGAGCCTTCCTGGTCTTCGTAGCCGAAGTAGGCCGCGAGTGTGCGCTGGTGATCGAACAGCAGGCGGTCTTCGCGGCGGCCACACAGCATGTGCAGTGCGTAGCGGACGGTCCAGAGGTAGAGTTCGCCCTTGTTCAGGGTATCCAGCTCGGACTCGGTCACAAAACCGTGATCCACCAGGTCGCGAATATAGGTTGCACCGAAATGTCGTTTGGCGACCCAGCCGACGGTCTGAATATCCCTCAGGCCCCCCGGGGAGGTTTTAAGGTTGGGCTCAAGGTTGTACTCGGTGTTGTTGGTCTTTTCGTGACGCTCTTTCTGCTCGGCCAGCTTGGCCTTGAAGAACTCCTTGTCGGTCCATGCGCCTTCAGAAGTCACGCGTTCGTACATCTCGGCCTGTAGTTCAGGGTCACCGGCCAGGGTGCGGGACTCGATCAGATTGGTGGCGATGGTGATATCGTTGCGGGCTTCGTCGTAGCACTCTTTCAGGGTACGTACGCTGGAGCCCAGATCCAGGTTGATGTCCCAAAGCAGTGTCAGGAAACCGCTGATGCTGTCATGCCAGTTCTGAGGATCAACTTCGTTGAACAGCAGCAGGATATCTACATCGGAAAACGGGTGCAGTTCGCCGCGGCCATAACCGCCCACCGCAACCAGTGATGCCTGATTGTCGGCTGGCCAGTCGAACTCATTCCAGGCCAGGTTGAGGATACAGTCCAGAATCCAAGCGCGGCCATAGATAAGACGGCGAATGTCTTCGCCGGCCTTGAAGGCTTCGTCCAGGCGCGCCTGGGAGTCCTTGAGTGCCTGCTTGAGTATTTTGATGACCGGCTGCTCACCGGACTTGAGCTGAAGCTCCAGCTGGGCTGGATCGAACATTTCGGGGATAGCTGCAAGGGAGTGAGCAGGAAGGGTCATGGCAGATACTCGTATAAATCAGGCGGATTTTTCTTCGTTACGCAGAGTCAGGATCTCGTAGCCGTCAGCGGTGACCAGAACCGTGTGCTCCCACTGGGCTGACAGGCGGCGGTCCGATGTTTCCACGGTCCAGCCGTCACGCTTGTTCAGTTTTACCTGACGCTTGCCGGCGTTGATCATCGGCTCAATGGTGAAAATCATGCCTTCCTTGAGTTCTTCACCGGTGCCAGCCTTGCCGTAATGCAGTACCTGAGGGTCTTCGTGGAATTCGCTGCCGATACCGTGGCCGCAGTATTCACGTACCACAGAATAATGCATGCTTTCGGCGTACTTCTGAATCACTTCACCGATATCGCCCAGGCGAGCACCCGGTTTAACCAGTTCGATACCTTTCAGCATGCACTCGCGTGTCACTTCGCACAGGCGCTGGGCGTGTGGAGCAACATCGCCGACGTAGAACATCTTGCTGGTGTCGCCGTGGTAGCCATCCTTGATGACGGTGATATCGATGTTGATGATATCGCCACTCTTCATTTTTTTGTCGTTGGGGATGCCGTGGCAGACCACCTGGTTGATTGAGGTGCAGATGGACTTGGGGAAGCCGTGGTAGTTAAGCGGTGCCGGAATGGCTTTCTGTTCGTTGACTATATAGTCATGGCAGATCTGGTTCAGCTCGTTGGTCGTGACACCCGGTTTTACGTGCGGTTCGATCATTTCCAGAACCTCGGCAGCCAGACGGCCTGCGACTCGCATTTTTTCGATCTCTTCGGGGGTCTTGATTTTGATAGTCATAACGTCTCGCGTGTTGGCAGAGAAGGGGGTGCGCAGCTGTAACTTGAGCCGCCCTTTTGATATTGGCCAATATTGTACCCAAAGCCCGGGCATAGCGCCAAAGAGTACTTCAAATACAGAGTCGTCTATGCTATAAATCGCGCTCCCGAAAGAGGTGCTCCGGCATTTCTGAATTTAATCAACAAAACACACACATATCGACACATCCGTTCTGGGTGCCGCTTTGCGGTGGGGCGATGGGATATGTGGAGGTTATAACCCGTCAGAGGATTTACCACAATGGCAAAAGTATCTATGCGCGACCTGCTGAAGGCAGGTGTACACTTCGGTCACCAGACTCGTTACTGGAACCCGAAAATGTCCAAATTCATCTTCGGCGCGCGTAACAAGATCCATATCATCAACCTGGAGCACACTCTGCCGGCGCTGAACAACGCGCTGGACGTAATCCAGGGTATGGCCAGCAACAAGAACAAGATCCTGTTTGTCGGCACCAAGCGTGCTGCAAGCAAAGTGATCAAAGAGGAAGCCTCTCGTGCAGGCATGCCTTACGTTAACCACCGCTGGTTGGGTGGTATGCTGACCAACTACAAGACTATCCGTCAGTCTATCCGTCGTCTGCGTGACCTGGAAACCCAGGCTCAGGACGGTACTTTCGAGAAGCTGACCAAGAAAGAAGCCCTGATGCGTACCCGCGAAATGGAAAAGCTGGAGCTGTCCATCGGTGGTATCAAGGACATGGGTGGTCTGCCTGACGCACTGTTCGTCATCGACGTTGAACACGAGCGCATCGCTATCAACGAAGCCAACAAGCTGGGTATCCCGGTTATTGGTGTTGTTGATACCAACAGCAACCCGGATGGCATCGACCACGTAATCCCGGGTAACGACGACGCTCTGCGTGCGATCCAGATCTACGCGAAGTCCGTTGCTGATGCCTGTGCTGAAGGCGCGTCTGCTAACGCTGGCGAAAAAGGCGAATTTGTTGAAGTCGACGCTGAAGCTGCTGCTCAGTAATCGACCTGACAACTTGAGTCGCTAGTGTGACTGGATATTGAAAGGGGAGCCCTGGCTCCCCTTTTTTGGATTTAATACAAGCGAATTATAGAGAGGAATGCGACATGGCAAATATCTCTGCGAAGATGGTTAAGGAACTGCGCGAGCGTACCGGCCTGGGCATGATGGAGTGCAAAAAAGCACTGGTTGAAGCTGAAGGCGACATCGAGAAAGCGATCGATGATCTGCGTAAAGCGTCTGGCATGAAGGCTGCCAAGAAGGCTGGCCGTACCGCTGCTGATGGCGTTGTAGCTGTTAAAGTGGCTGACGACAACACCTACGCTCTGGCGGTTGAAGTTAACTCCGAGACTGACTTCGTTGCGCGTGACGACAACTTCCTGAACTTTGTTAACACTGTTCTGGAAAAGGCGTTCGCCGACAAGCAGGCTGATGTTGCTGCCCTGATGGAAGGCGAGCTGGAATCTGCGCGTGAAGCACTGGTTCAGAAGATCGGCGAAAACATCAGCGTGCGTCGCATCATGCTGGTAGAAGGCGATGTTGTTGATGCGTACGTTCACAGCAACAACCGTCTGGCTGCTCTGGTTGCACTGAAAGGCGGTAACGCTGAAGCAGCGCGTGACGTTGCCATGCACGTTACAGCTGTTAACCCGCGTGTTGCTCGTCCGGAAGATATGCCGGAAGAAGAACTGCAGCGCGAAAAAGAAATCATCATGGCCCAGCCTGACATGGAAGGTAAGCCGGATGAGATCAAAGAAAAAATGGCTGGCGGTCGTATCAAGAAGTTCCTGGCTGAAAACAGCCTGGTTGAGCAGCCGTTCGTTAAAAACCCGGACCAGACTGTTGGCCAGATGGTCAAGGAAGCTGGTGCTGAGGTTGTATCCTTTATCCGCGTAGAAGTGGGTGAAGGCATCGAAGTTGAAGAAAAAGACTTCGCTACTGAAGTTGCTGAACAGCTGAAAGGCTAATTCGCAACCTCCCTTCGGCCGGACGCTCTCGCGTCTGGCCGTTCGCTTTCCTGCTACACTTTTGCCATTTCATCCGCGCGGAGACTGAACATGCCTGCCACTGATAAACAATCTTCCCGATACAAGCGTCTGCTGCTGAAATTGAGCGGTGAAGCCTTGATGGGCGATGAAAATTTTGGCATCGATCCCAAGGTGCTTAACCGTATGGCGCTCGAAATCGGGCAGCTTGTGGGCATTGGGGTCCAGGTGGGTATCGTGATTGGCGGGGGTAACCTCTTCCGTGGTGCGGCGCTGAGTGCGGCCGGCCTCGATCGAGTGACCGGCGACCATATGGGTATGCTGGCGACAGTTATGAACGCCCTGGCCATGCGTGATGCGCTGGAACGCTGTAATATTGCGACGCGTGTCATGTCAGCTATTCCGATGAGCGGGGTGGTTGATCAGTATGACCGCCGCAACGCTCTGCGTTATCTTAGTCAGGGCGATGTGGTGATTTTTTCGGCGGGAACCGGTAATCCGTTCTTCACAACAGACTCTGCTGCCTGTTTGCGCGGCATCGAGATTGAAGCGGATGCGGTTCTCAAGGCCACCAAAGTGGATGGTGTCTACACGGCAGACCCGATGAAAGACCCTGAAGCGACGCGTTACACGCACCTGAGCTTCGATGAAGTGCTGGAAAAGCAGCTGGGTGTGATGGATATGACGGCCATTTGCCTGACGCGAGACCATGACATGCCGGTGCGTGTGTTCAACATGAACAAGCCCGGTGCTCTGGTTAATCTCGTGGTAGGTGGTGATGAAGGAACACTGATTGATAGCGGCTCGACTGCTGGAGAAAACGATGATTAATGAGATTACAAGTGATGCGGAAAGCCGCATGCAGAAAAGTGTCGAATCCCTGGTAGAACAATTCAAGAAGATTCGTACCGGGCGTGCCCATCCGAGTCTGCTGGATTCGATCACTGTTTCCTACTATGGCTCTGATGTGCCGATTCAGCAGGTTGCCAATGTGTCGGTTGAAGACGCGCGTACCCTGACCATCATTCCCTGGGAAAAGCAGGTCGCCAGCGACATCGAGAAGGCGATTATGAAGTCTGACCTGGGTCTTAACCCGAGCTCGGCCGGTGATGTGATTCGTGTTCCCATGCCGCCGCTGACCGAAGAAACCCGCAAGGGCTACATCCGTCAGGCACGCACCGAAGCTGAAAACGCACGTGTCGCAATCCGTAACATCCGTCGTGATGCCAACGGTGACATCAAGGATCTCCTGAAAGAAAAAGAGATCTCTGAAGATGACAGCCGTCGTGGCGAGGATCAGGTCCAGAAACTGACCGACAAGTACGTGGCCGAGGCTGACAGCCTGCTGGCGCTGAAAGAAAAGGACCTGATGGAAATCTAAACGGACAGGCGGGGCGTGCCCCGCTACGGAATTGCATGGCTTCTGAACAGCAATTGACCATACCGCCGGGGCGCAGTATGCCCCGTCACATCTCCATCATCATGGATGGCAACAACCGTTGGGCCAAGGCACAACGACTGCCGGGCCTGGCGGGACACAAGGCGGGCGTGGACAGTGTTCGTGCCGTCATCGAGTGCTGTGTGGAGCAGGGTATTGATGCTCTGACACTGTTCGCTTTCAGTAGTGAGAACTGGAAGCGTCCGGCGCTCGAGGTAAAAGGTTTGATGCAGCTGTTTATGCGTGCGTTGAGCCATGAGGTACGCAAGCTGGCGCGGCATAACATCCGTCTGCGGATTATCGGTGATGTGACTCGCTTCAGTCCCGACCTCCAGGCCAAGATCCATGAGGCCGAAGCTCTGACGGCTGGTAATAAGGGGCTTACGCTCAATATTGCAGCCAATTATGGCGGTCGCTGGGATATTACTCAGGCTGCGCAGCATCTGGCTCAGCGCTGCCTGGATGGTGACCTGACACCGGACCAGATTGATGAAGAGCTGCTGGGTAGCTGTATGGCGTTGGCTGACCTGCCGGCACCGGATTTGTGTATCCGTACCGGTGGCGAGCAGCGCATCAGCAACTTCCTTATCTGGCAGATGGCGTATACCGAGTTTTACTTCACTGACTGCTTCTGGCCTGAGTTCGGCAAACAGGAAATGTTTGCCGCGATGCAGTCGTTTTTGACGCGGGAGCGCCGTTTCGGTCGTACCAGCGAGCAGCTGGAGGCCGATAAACCGTGTTGAAACAGCGTATTTTGACCGCACTGGTGCTGGCGCCCATCGCGCTATTGGCACTGTTCGTACTGCCGCAGACCTGGTTTATCTGGGTTCTGGCGGCAGTTTTCATATATGGCGGCCTGGAATGGGCCAACCTCTGTCGACTCTCTGTGCCGGGCACCGCCCTTCTGCTGGCCGCTCTTGGCGGACTGATGTGGGGCCTGCTGGCCGTTCCGGAGCTGGCGCGGCTGGCGGTATGGCTGGCGGTCGCTTTCTGGTGTTTCGCCCTGTTGCTGGTGTTGGCTTATCCGCGTACCGCAAGCTGGAGCGGCATGCCACAGCGCGTGCTGTTTGGCTTTCTGGTGCTGGTGCCTGCCTGGTATGCCATGTTGGACCTGCGGGCCGGTGAGTCGGGTTTGACCATGCTGTTGATGTTGCTGATGCTGGTGTGGGGCGCCGATGTGGGAGCCTATGCCGCTGGCAAAAGCATGGGGCGGAACAAGCTGCTGCCTGCCGTCAGCCCCGGTAAAACCCGTGAAGGTCTCTGGGGTGGGTTGCTGACCTGTGTGCTGATCGGGATCGGTTTCTCGGTTTGGCTGGAACTCCCGCTGTCGAGTGCAATCAAACTGTGCGTATTGGCGTTGCTGACTGGCCTGGCCTCGGTATTGGGTGACTTGCTGGAAAGCATGCTCAAGCGTGAGCGCGGCATCAAAGACAGCGGGCGTCTGCTGCCGGGGCATGGTGGCGTTCTGGATCGTATCGATAGTTTGACGGCTGCCGCACCTGTGTTCGCAGTCGGCCTGACACTGATTTGAGGTTAGTAACACACTGATGGATTTGTTGCAGACGTTGCTTGCGACCCTGGTCGCGCTGGGTGTTCTGGTGACCATTCACGAATGGGGACACTTTTGGGTGGCGCGGCGTTGCGGCGTAAAGGTCCTGCGTTTTTCTGTCGGTTTCGGGCGTCCGTTATGGATGCGCAAGGGGCGTGACGGTACCGAGTATGCCGTGGCCGCTATCCCGTTGGGCGGTTATGTCCGCATGCTGGATGAGCGTGAGGGCGATGTGCCCGAGTCAATGCGCGACCAGGCCTTCAATAACAAGTCCGTGTATCAGCGCATCGCCATTGTTGCGGCGGGGCCGCTGGTCAATCTCATCTTTGCCGTTCTGGCCTATGCTTTCCTGTTTCTGTCCGGTATCAGTGTTGTTGTTCCGGTGATCGGTGAAATAACACCGGGCTCGCCAGCAGCACGGGCGGCTGTGCCTGTCGAGCAGGAAGTGCTGGCGGTCGATGGGCGAGAGGTGCAGTCCTGGAATGAGATCAACCTGCGTCTGGCATCGCATGTCGGTGAGACGGGTAACATTGAGCTGACAGTGGGTGAGCCTGCCCGTGGTATGGCACGCAGTTACACGGTGCCGATTGATCAATGGCAGGTTGACCTGGAGCGTGAATCGCCACTGACCGCGCTTGGCATCACGCCCTGGCGCCCTGAAATTCCTCCGGTGATTGGTCAGTTGTTGCCTGACGGGGCTGCGACCGCGGCTGGCCTGCAGTCGGGTGACCGGATTCTGTCGGTTGATGGTGAGCCGGTGCAGGACTGGGTGGCACTGGTGAAAATCATCCAGGCGTCCCCGGAGCGTCAGCTGGAAGTGTTGATCGAACGTCAGGGGCAGGAAAAAAGCCTGCTGCTGACGCCAGCTCGTCGCCAGTTACAGGACGGTGCTGTACAAGGCTACATCGGCGCCGGTGTGGTCGCGTTTGAGTTCCCACCGGAAATGCAGCGAACCCTCAGTTATGGCCCTGTTGATGCACTGGTAGCCGGGGTGGAAAAAACCGGACAGATGATCACCCTGACGCTGGAGTCGATCGGCAAGATGATCGCGGGCGTCATCTCGGTAAAAAACTTGAGCGGTCCGATAACCATTGCTAAAGTGGCGGGGACTTCGGCCGCCTCGGGTCTGGAGTCGTTCGTCAGTTTTCTGGCCTATCTCAGTGTCAGTCTCGGTGTGCTGAACTTGCTGCCGATACCGATGCTGGATGGTGGTCACCTGCTTTATTACGTTGTTGAATTGGTTCGGGGTCGCCCGGTCAGTGAGCAGGTGCAGATGCTGGGGCTGAGAGTTGGCATGGCATTGCTGTTCAGCCTGATGGCACTTGCCATCGTCAATGATCTGGCCCGGCTTTTCTGAAGCAAGCCAGTTTTCCTATCAGTCAGCCATAAAAGTAAGAAGTACAGCATGAATCGCAAGCTGGGTCTGTTTTTTGTATCGATGCTATGGATGGCGCAGGCGCAAGCTGCGGCACCGCTGTTCGAAGTCAGTGATATCAAGCTTGAAGGCTTGCAACGGGTCGAGCCCGGGATTGTGTTCCGGAACTTCCCGGTCAGCGCCGGGGATCAGTTGCAACGCGAGCAGCTGTCCGATGCGCTGCGTCAGTTGTTCAAGTCCGGCTACTTTGCCGACATTCAGGCTGAGCGCGAGGGCGATGTGCTCCTGCTCAAGCTCAAGGAGCGTCCTTCCGTTGCCTTGATCAACCTTGAAGGCAACGATGTCATCAAGGAAGAGGATCTGATGCGCGGGCTGGAACAGTCCGGCCTGCAGGAAGGTGATGTGTTCCGTCGTGCCGCGCTGGACCAGATCCGCCTGGATCTGCTGCGTGTGTATACCTCACAGGGTCGCTATGGTGCTGACATTTCCACCGAAGTGGAACCGCTGTCCGGCAACCGCGTTCAGCTGAACATCAATATCAACGAAGGCGAAGAGTCCAGCATTCAGCACATTAATATCGTAGGTAATACGGTATTCAGTGATGAAGAGCTGAAAGAACTCTTTACCCTTGATCTACCCGATTTCTGGTCGTTCTATACCCAGGACGGCCGCTATGCCCGTGAAAAAATGACCGGTGACCTCGAGCGTCTGCGCTCCTGGTACTTTGATCACGGCTACGCCAATTTCAGTATCGATTCCGCCCAAGTCTCCATCACCCCGGACAAAAAGCATATCTACATCTCCATCGCCGTGAGCGAAGGGGAGCAATATCGTGTGCGTGATGTGGCCGTTGCCGGTGAAATGGTTGTGCCTCAGGATGTGCTGGACAGTGCGGTGACTCTGGCCGCAGGCGAAGTCTTCTCGCGCGAGAAAATGACGCGCAGTCAGGAAAAACTGGTGCGCCTGCTGGGTGATGAAGGTTACATGTTTGCCAACGTGAGCCCGGTACCCGAGCTTCAGGACGACAACACCGTGTCCGTGCGTTTCTTTATCGAGCCGGGCAAGCGTACCTATGTGCGCCGTATCGCCATCAAGGGCAATACGCGTACCGCTGACCACGTTATCCGCCGTGAGCTGGAGCAGATGGAAGCCAGCGTCGCCTCGACCAAGGATATCGAACGTTCCAAGAGTCGCCTGGATAAAACCGGTTACTTCCGCAGTGTAAACGTGGAAACCCGTCCTGTGCCCGGTACCGATGATCAGGTAGATCTCGAATATTCGGTTGAGGAGCAGCAGTCCGGCCAGTTCACGGCCAGTGTGGGTTTCTCCCAGAACGATGGCCTGATTCTGGACCTGGGTGTTCAGCAGGATAACTTCCTCGGCAGTGGTAACAAGGTTGGTTTCAATATTACCAACAGCTCCACCACCACCGAGTACAGCTTCAATTATCTGGATCCTTACCACACGGTTGATGGAGTCAGCCGCGGCTTCAACCTGTTCTACCGTGAAAAGGACTACGAAGAAGACGACATCAGTTCCTACACCGCAGATGAGGCGGGTGTAGGTCTTACTTTCGGTTACCCGATTGATGATTACCAGCGCCTTAGCTTCAGCGGTGATTTCGAATTTATCCGCCTGAACACCTACGACGAAACTGCAGATGAGGTGTTCGAATTCATCGAAGATGAAGGCGAGGAGTTCATGAACTGGAAGTTGACCGCAGGCTGGAGTGATAACCGCCTCAACAAGGGCCTGTTCCCGACCCGTGGCTATATGCAGAGTGCCTCCATGGAACTGGCGGTGCCGGGCAGTGATCTGGCCTACATGCGCGCCAACTACCGCAACAAGTGGTATCGCCCGCTCAATGATGACGAGACCTGGATACTCAGCCTGCGTGGCCGCCTGGGTTACGGTGACAGCTTTGGCGATAACGCCTACCCGTTCTTCAAGAACTTCTATGCCGGCGGTTTGAAAACGGTACGCGGTTTCTCCAACAACTCCCTGGGCCCGCAGGACTCCAACTCGGATCCCTTTGGTGGCAACGTGATGGTGACCGGTGCGGCCGAGCTGATCTTCCCCATGCCGTTCATGGGTGACAAGAGTGCCTGGCGCAGTCTGATTTTCCTGGATGCCGGTAATGTGTATACCACCAACTGCTACAGCAGCCAGACCAACTGCTCTGAAGATATTGATCTGTCCGAGCTGCGTTATTCCGCAGGCCTGGGTGTCAGCTGGCTGACCCCGATTGGCCCGTTGTCCATGTCCTTGGGTATGCCGTTGAATGACAAGGACGGTGATGATACTGAAGTGTTCCAGTTCGCGCTGGGCCAGACGTTTTAAGGTTTTTAAGGAGATTGTATGAAGCTCGTAACCCGAATTGCTGCACTGGTAGTGGTACTGTTCAGTGCTCAGGCCATGGCCGAAAAGGTCGCTGTACTGGGCGTGGAAGAAGCACTGCTCAATTCCAATGCGGCCAAGTCGTTTCGTGAAGAGCTGAAGGCAGAGTTTGCCGACGAGGAAAAGCAGCTGGTTGCATTGGAGAAGCAGGCGCGTGAACTGCGCGACAAACTGCAGAAAAATGCTGGTCTGGCCTCTGAAGAAGATCTGAAGCAGATGCGCATGCAGTTCCAGAAAGCCTTTGGCGAGTACCAGCGTCGTGGCCAGGCGATGCAGCAGCAGCGTGGCCAGCGCGAGCAGGCGTTCATCGCCGAAATGCGCCCGCGTCTGGATAAAGCGATTCGTGAACTGCTGGATACAGAAGGCTATGACCTCATCCTGTCCAAGCAGGCTACGGTCTATGCCAACAAGGACACTGACCTGACCCCGCGTGTCATTGAACTGCTGAACAAGCAGTAGTCATGGCAGGCGATAAAACCTTCCTGCTGGCCGAGCTGGCCACCCGTCTGGGTGGCACGCTTGCCGGCAACCCCGATACCCCGATCACGCAACTGGCCACCCTGCAATCTGCCGGCAACAATGCCCTGTCGTTCTTTGCCAATGCCCGTTATCTGAACCAGCTTAAGCACACCAAAGCAGCTGCCGTTCTGATTACAGCGGAGCTGAAAGATGAATGTCCGGTTGATGCCATTCTGGTGGAAAACCCCTATCTCGCCTTTGCCCAGGCCAGTCAGTTGTTCGATTGGCGCGAGGACGTACAGGCGGGCATTCATGCCAGTGCCGTTATTGCCGAAGGTGCCCAGATTGACCCCTTGGCAGAAGTAGGGCCTCAGGCGGTGGTAGAAGGGGGGGCTGTCATTGCGGCTGGGGCCGTGATTGGTGCCGGCTCAGTGGTGGGACGTGGCTGTTACATTGGCGAGAACACCCGCCTTGAAGCCCGGGTTACCCTGTATCCCAATGTCCGCATCGGCTGCCACTCACTTATCCACAGCGGTGCCGTGATTGGCGCTGACGGTTTCGGATTTGCGCCGACGGCAAAAGGCTGGGAGAAAATCTGCCAGCTGGGCGGTGTGCGCATTGGTGATAACGTTGAGGTTGGCGCCTGTACCACCATCGATCGTGGCGCTCTGGACGACACTATAATCGAAGACGGCGTGAAGCTTGATGATCAGGTGCTGATTGCCCATAACGTGGTTGTCGGGCGTTACACCGCCATTGCGGGCTGTACCGCAGTGGCCGGAAGCACTAGAATTGGCGAGCGCTGCACTATTGCAGGTCATGCCGGTATTACCGGGCACCTGCAGATTGCGGATGGTACGCATGTGACGGCCATGTCCCTGGTCAGTCGATCCATTACCCAGCCTGGTGTGTACTCATCCGGAACCGGCATGGAGCCCCATCGTCAGTGGAAACGCAATGTTGTGCGTTTCCGACAGCTGGATGAGCTGGCTCGCCGGGTCCGTAAATTGGAACAGGCTACAGAACAGCATTCTACTGAAGGTCCAAACACATGATGGATGTTAAAGAGATCCGGAAATACCTGCCTCATCGTTATCCTTTTTTGCTGGTGGACCGGGTCTTGGCTCTGGAACCGGGCGAGTCAATCACGGCAATCAAAAACGTGACCGTGAACGAGCCTTTCTTTAACGGCCATTTCCCCGATCATCCGGTAATGCCGGGTGTTCTGATTGTTGAAGCCATGGCTCAGGCCGCAGGCGTGCTGGGCTTCAAGACCATGAACAAGGGCCCCGAAGACGGCTCTATCTATTACTTCGTCGGTGCAGACAACCTGCGCTTCAAGCGTCCGGTGGTGCCGGGTGACCAGCTCAAGCTGGAAGCCAAGGTGATTTCCGAGCGTCGCGGTATCTGGAAGTTTGATGTGCGTGCCAGTGTGGAAGGTGACACCGTCAGCAGTGCAACCATCCTCTGTGCAGATAGAAAGGTGTGACATTGATTCACCCGCAAGCAATTGTTGACCCCTCGGCGCGCATAGCCGAGGGCGTCGAAATCGGCCCCTGGAGCCTGATTGGTCCTGACGTCGAGATTGGTGCCGGTACGCGTATCGAATCTCATGTTGTGATCAAGGGACCTACTCGCATTGGTGAAGGCAATCGCATTTTCCAGTTTGCGACCATCGGCGAAGAGTGTCAGGACAAGAAATACGCTGGCGAACCGACCCGTCTGGAAATTGGTGACAATAACGTCATCCGTGAAGGCTGCACCATTCATCGTGGCACCGTACAGGATGAAGGCCTCACCAGTATCGGCAGTAATAACCTGTTGATGGCATACGCCCATGTAGCCCATGACTGTCGTGTCGGCAGCAACATCATTCTGGCCAACAACGCTGCGCTGGCAGGCCATGTTCATGTCGGTGATCATGCCATCCTGGGTGGCTTTACCGCTGTGCATCAGTTCTGCCGCATCGGCGCACATGTGATGTGTGGTGCCGGTACCGTCGTACTCAAAGATGTACCGGCGTATGTGATGGCCAGTGGCAATAGCGCCAAGCCGCACGGTATCAATCTGGAAGGGTTGAAACGCCGTGGCTTTGAGCGTGATGCGCTCAACACCCTGCGCCAGGCTTACAAGCTGATCTACCGTAAGGGCCTGACCGTTGAACAGGCGCTGGACGGGCTCAATGAGTTGCTGCCAGGCTGTCCCGAAGTCGGACTATTGATCGAGTCACTGGAAGCATCGACCCGTGGCATCATCCGCTGAGGCTGTGATGCGGCCTTTGCGAATCGGAATAGTGGCAGGTGAGGCATCGGGTGACATTCTCGGTGCCGGCCTCATTCGTGCCCTGCGACAGCGTTATCCAAAGGTGCGTTTCGAAGGCATCGCCGGTGAGTTGATGCTGAAGGAAGGCTGTGAGCCGCTGTATCCGCTGGAACGCTTATCGGTGATGGGGCTGGTCGAAGTACTGGGCCGCCTACCTGAACTGCTGCGCGAACGCCGCCGTCTTGTTCGTTACTTCATTGATAACCCGCCCGATCTGTTTATCGGTATCGATGCGCCGGATTTTACCCTGGGTATGGAGCGCAAGCTCAAGGCTGCCGGTATTCCCACCGTCCACTATGTCAGTCCGTCCGTGTGGGCATGGAAACGCAAGCGCATCTACAAGATCAAGCAGAGTACCGATCTGCTGCTGTCGCTGTTTCCGTTTGAAGCAGAGATCTACCAGCCGACTCAGCAAAACCTGAGGTTCGTGGGCCATCCCTTGGCTGACGAGATACCGGCTGCAATCGATTTCTCTGCGGCCCGTAAGCGCTATTGCTCGCCAGCTGGAGATGAGCGCCCCATGGTTGCGCTGCTGCCGGGTAGCCGGGGCAGTGAAATCAAATACCTGGCTCGCCCGTTTCTGGAAACAGCACGATGGTTGCAGGCACAACGTCCGGAACTCCACTTTGTGCTGCCGGCGGCCAACCAGTACCGTTTTGAACAGCTGCAAGACCTGGTCAATGAAGATTTTAACGACCTGAATCTGTCGTTGGTCCTGCAAGGCTCCCGTGAAGTGATGGCGGTTGCGGATGCCATCCTGATCGCCTCGGGTACGGCGACGCTGGAAGCCTGTTTGCTGCAGAAACCCATGGTCGTTGCTTATCGCATGGCCAGCCTGACCTATCGTATCTATTCACGTTTGATTAAAAGCCGTTGGGTATCCTTGCCCAATGTGCTGGCCGGAGAAGAGATGGTGCCCGAAGTACTGCAGGAAGGTGTTGAGCCTGAAGTGCTGGGGCCGCTGGTGTTGCGTGCACTGGAAGACGAGCCTTACCGTAAGCGTCTGGCCCGGGTGTTTGGCGTCATTGGCGAACAGCTGCGCCAGGATGCCAGCGAGCGAGCGGCGGATGCCGTGATTGAATTGTTGGAGAGTCGCCGTGCAGAGCGCTGAATTTGATTTTCGTCCGGCAGGCCATACGGCCGGTGTGGACGAAGTGGGGCGCGGTCCCCTGATTGGAGATGTGGTGGCGGCGGCTGTCATTCTTGATCCGGACAACCCGATTGAGGGCTTGGCAGACTCCAAGGCACTTAGTGAGAAAAAGCGCGAACGCCTGTATGGCGAAATCAAGGAAAAAGCGCTGGCCTGGTGTGTGGCAGCAGCAACGCCAGCCGAGATTGATGAACTCAATATTTTGCACGCCAGTATGCTGGCAATGCAGCGGGCAGTGGAAGGGCTATCGATTGCGCCTGACTACGCCCTGATCGATGGCAACCGCTGCCCTGCACTGGCCTGTCCATCAGAGCCCGTTGTGAAAGGAGATGCCAAAATCGCTGAAATCAGCGCGGCTTCGATTCTGGCCAAGGTTGATCGTGACCGGCAGATGCTGGCGTTGCACCAGCAGTATCCCGAGTACGGCTTTGATCGCCACAAGGGCTATCCAACCCCGCAACATCTGGAAGCGCTGGAGCAGCTGGGGGCCTTGCCCGAGCACCGTCGCAGCTTCCGTCCGGTTCGACTTCGTCTGGAGCAGTCATCTGATGTCTGAACCTGCATTTGTACACCTGCGTGTCCATTCCGAGTATTCCCTTTTTGACGGCCTGGTCCGCATCAAGTCTTTGGTCAGTACGGCTGCCGCGCAGAATATGCCAGCGGTGGCGATTACCGACCAGACCAACCTGTTTGCACTGGTCAAGTTCTACAAGGCGGCACTGGGCGCCGGCGTAAAGCCTTTGTGCGGCGTAGACCTCTGGGTTGAAAACCCGGAAGAGCCCGAGGGCGAGCCGTTCCGTATCACGTTGATGGTGCGCAACGGTCAGGGCTATCGCAATTTGATGGAGCTGGTGTCGCGCGCCTATGCCGAAGGTCAGAACATCGTCCCCGAGCGAGCCCTGGTGCGTAAGGAATGGATTGCCGAGAAAGCGGATGGCCTGATTGCGCTGTCCGGTTGCCGTTTGGGAGATGTGGGCCGTGCTCTGTTGTCGGGCAACCCGGATCAGGCGGAGATTCTGCTGGCTGAGTGGCAAGAGATGTTCCCGGATAATTACTATCTGGAGGTTCAGCGCACCGGCCGTCCGGGTGATGAGGCGCTGGTGCATGCCAGCGTGGAACTGGCGGCCCGTAAAGGCTGTCCGCTGGTGGCAACCAATGAGGTGATGTTCCTCAAACAGGAAGACTTTGAGGCCCATGAGGCCCGCGTCTGTATCAACCTTGGCCGCACCCTGGAGGATCCGCAGCGTCCGCGCAATTACTCGGATCAGCAGTACTTCCGCAGCGCTGAAGAGATGGCCGAGCTGTTCAGTGATATTCCCAGCGCGCTGGAAAATACGGTCGAAATTGCCCGTCGCTGTAATATCGAGATAGAGCTGGGTACTTACTATCTGCCGCGCTTCCCGGTTCCGGAAGGCATGCTGATGGATGACTTCTTCCGTCAGGTATCCTGGGAGGGACTGGAAGAACGTCTTGAGTTTCTGCTCGACAAGAACGATCCCGACTATCAGGAAAAGCGCAAACCCTACGAGAAGCGCCTCGAGTTTGAACTGGATATCATTATCCAGATGGGCTTCCCCGGTTACTTCCTGATCGTGATGGACTTCATCAAGTGGGGTAAGGAAAACGGTATCCCGGTGGGGCCGGGGCGAGGCTCGGGTGCCGGCTCTCTGGTGGCCTATGTGCTCAAGATCACCGATCTTGATCCGCTGGAATACGACCTGCTGTTCGAGCGCTTCCTGAACCCGGAACGTGTCTCCATGCCTGACTTCGATATCGACTTCTGCATGGATAACCGTGACCAGGTGATCGACTACGTGGCGCGCAAGTATGGCCGTGATGCTGTATCCCAGATCATCACCTATGGCACCATGGCCGCCAAGGCAGTGGTACGAGACGTGGCGCGTGTACAGGGCAAGCCTTTCGGTCTGGCGGACCGTCTGTCCAAGCTGATTCCGTTCGAAGTGGGCATGACCCTGAACAAGGCCTGGGAGCAGGAAGATGCGCTGCGTGATTTCGTTAACGGCAATGAAGAAGCCGAAGAAATCATGGAGATGGCCTACAAGCTGGAGGGGGTGACACGTAACGTCGGCAAGCACGCCGGGGGCGTGGTCATTGCACCCACCAAGCTGACCGACTTTGCCGCCACCTATTGTGACGAAGAAGGTCATGGCCTGGTGACCCAGTTCGACAAGAACGATGTTGAGGAAGCGGGGCTGGTTAAGTTCGACTTCCTGGGTCTGAGGACCCTGACCATCATCGACTGGGCGCTGAAAACGATTAACCACAAGCGCGAGAAGGAAGGCGAAGGGCCGCTTGAGATCGAATCCATCGATCTGGAAGATCCGGCTACTTTCAAACTATTGCAAAGCGCTCAGACCACCGCCGTATTCCAGCTGGAATCCAGCGGCATGAAAGACCTGATCCGTCGCCTTTTGCCTAACCGCTTCGAGGATATCATCGCGCTGGTGGCCCTGTTCCGTCCGGGGCCGCTGCAGTCGGGCATGGTGGATGACTTCATCAACCGTAAGCACGGTCGCGCGCCACTGGCCTGGCCGCATCCGGACTATCAGCTCGACAGCCTGCAACCGGTACTGGAGCCTACCTACGGCATCATCCTGTATCAGGAACAGGTCATGCAGATTGCCCAGGTGATGGCGGGTTATACCCTGGGTGGTGCGGACATGCTGCGCCGTGCCATGGGTAAGAAAAAGCCCGAGGAAATGGCCAAGCAGCGTGCCATCTTCCTCGAGGGCTGCGCCAACCAGAGTATCGACAAGGATCTGGCCGGCAACATATTTGACCTGGTAGAGAAATTCGCCGGCTACGGCTTCAACAAGTCGCACTCCGCAGCCTATGCACTGGTTTCCTACCAGACTGCTTGGCTGAAGCAGCATTACCCGGCGGCCTTTATGGCAGCGGTACTGTCCTCGGATATGCAGAACACCGACAAGGTGGTGATCTTCATTGAAGAGTGCCGCCAGATGGGCCTGACCGTGCGCCTGCCCAACGTCAATGACAGTGACTACATGTTCACCGTCAATGATGCGGATGAGGTGGTCTATGGTCTGGGGGCTGTTAAGGGCGTGGGTGAAGGCCCCGTGGGCGCGATCATGGCGGCACGCAAGGAAGGCGGTCCGTTCAAGGATCTGTTCGACTTCTGCGAACGAGTGGGAGCCGGTCGCCTCAACAAGCGTGTACTTGAAGCGCTGGTGCGCTGTGGTGCGCTGGACAGCCTCGGCCCCTCTCGTGCCGTGCTCTGGGAAGCGATAGCCTCGGCACTGAAAGCGGCCGATCAGAGCGCGCGCAATGCGGACGCCGGCATGATGGATATGTTCGGTGAAGTGGAAGCGGAAAGCCCGGGAGACCCCTATGCGGAGTTCGGCAAGGCCCGTGACTGGACTGACAAGGAGCGCCTGCAGGGCGAGAAAGATACCCTGGGACTTTATGTCACCGGTCACCCCATTGATGAGTATGAGTCTGAACTCAAACGCCTGGTGAGTCGCAAGCTGGTCGAGCTTCAGCCCAACCGTGGCGCCACCCAGAAGATGGCGGGACTGGTGGTCGACATGCGCCTGAAGAAAACCAAGAAGGGCGATACCCTCTGCTTCCTGACGCTGGATGATCGCAGTGCACGCATGGAAATTACCCTGTTTGGCGATGTCTTCGACGCCGCCCGCTCTCTTATCAACAAGGATGCGGTGCTGGTGGTGGAAGGCGAGGTGGCCCAGGATGACTACAATGGTGGCTTGAAGGTGCGCGCCAGCAAGGTGATGAGCATGGCGCAGGTACGTACCGGTTCCGCACGCTGTGTTGAAATCCTGTGTGATCGCAACCAGCTGGGCCGCCAGCAGATGAAGCAGCTGGGCGATACTCTCAAGGCTCATCGCAGCGTATTGCTCAAGTTGCCGGTGGCGCTGAACTACCAGCGTGAAGACGCCGCAGCGCGTCTCTGGCTGGATGAAAGCTGGGCCGTAGAGCCCGGGGATGATCTCCTGTTGCAGCTGAAGTCTCAGTTTGGCAACGATAACGTCAGCCTTTGTTATGACTGACAGGGTGGAGATCAAACCGCTCAGCCGTTAGAATTGATTGATTATTCCGTGCCCTGTTTACCGGGCCCCAAGTTACTGAATAGAAGCAGATACGCATGAATCCTAACTATCTGGATTTCGAACAGCCGATTGCCGAGCTGGAAGCCAAAATCAGTGAGCTGCGCCATGTCAACGAGGACACGGCGGGGCTTAATCTGGGCGACGAACTGGAAAAACTGCAGGAAAAAAGCCGCAGCCTGACCGAGTCCATCTTCAAGGACCTGTCCGCCTGGCAGATTTCGCAGATCGCTCGTCACCCTCAGCGTCCCTACACTCTGGATTACGTGAAGCACATCTTTGATGACTTCGATGAAATCCACGGTGACCGTCACTTTGCCGATGATCAGGCGATCGTGGGTGGTCTGGCGCGTCTGGACGGCCGTCCGGTGATGGTAATCGGGCACCAGAAAGGCCGCGAAGTTAAGGAAAAGGTACGTCGCAACTTCGGTATGCCGCGTCCAGAAGGTTACCGCAAGGCGCTGCGCATGATGGAAATGGCCGAGCGCTTCAAAATGCCGGTTCTGACCTTTATCGATACGCCTGGTGCTTATCCGGGCATCGATGCTGAAGAACGTGGTCAGTCAGAAGCCATCGCCTTCAACCTGGCCAAAATGTCCCAGCTGAACACCCCGATCATCTCCACTGTTATCGGTGAGGGTGGCTCCGGTGGTGCACTGGCGATTGGTGTCTGCGATGAACTGCTGATGCTGCAGTACGGTACTTACTCTGTCATTTCGCCGGAAGGCTGTGCGTCTATCCTGTGGAAAAGTGCCGAGCGTGCATCCGATGCCGCCAAGGCCATGGGTATCACCTCTGACCGTCTGCACGAACTGGGCCTGGTTGATCAGGTGGTCAGCGAGCCGCTGGGTGGTGCGCATCGTAATCTGGAACTGATGTCCGCCAACCTGAAGAAGCATCTGCTTGAGACGCTGGACCGC
Source organism: Marinobacterium sp. NO-S09 (assembly GCF_059179545.1). NCBI lineage: Bacteria > Pseudomonadati > Pseudomonadota > Gammaproteobacteria > Oceanospirillales > Oceanospirillaceae > Marinobacterium > Marinobacterium sp. NO-S09. Next base: position 1,068,209 of record NZ_CP168954.1, read on the forward strand.
CTCAGCGAGTTCGAATCCGACGAACTGCTGGAGCGCCGTTACGAACGCCTGATGTCCTACGGTGTCTTCGAAGAATAAGGCTGAGCGGGCAGCGTCGACGCTGCCTGAACTGCTGGAGGTTCTGGCTGCCGCACTGGCCGCCGAACCGGATGTCCGCCGCTGGGTTCTGGCTTTCAGCGGTGGGCTCGATTCATCCCTTCTGCTTGAACTCTGTGCCCGTCTGAACCTGCCGCAGCCCTTGCTGGCAGTACATATTGATCATCAACTGCAAGCAGTCTCCCGCCAATGGCGTGATCACTGTCGTGATCATTGTGAACGGCTGGGCGTTCCCATCCAGGTCGTGCCAGTTAATCCGGCATCAAGCTCGGAAGCCAGTGCGCGCTCAGCTCGGTATCAGGCTTTCGAGGCATTGCTGCAACCCGGTGACTGCCTGTTGATGGCACAACACGCCGATGATCAGGCGGAGACTCTGCTACTGCGTCTGCTTCGTGGTTCAGGGGTGGCCGGTCTGGCTGCCATGCCGGCGGGGCGGGCTTTGGGAGAGGCGCGCTTGCTGCGTCCCCTTTTGAGCCAGCCTCGAGCCCGACTGGAAGCAGCTGCTGCAGAGCTCGGCCTTGCTCCGGTTGAAGATCCGACCAATGCGCAGGATCACTATGATCGCAACTGGTTACGTCTGCACATCCTGCCGCGCCTGAAGCAGCACTGGCCATCCCTGTTGCAGCGATGCCAGGACACAACGGCGCTAATGAGTGATGCCGACCAGCTGTTACAGGAGCGCGCTGAGGAGGACTTGCAGCACTGCCGGCAAGCATCGGGCGGTCTGTGTCTCAGTCAATTATGCCAGCTCTCCTCACCACGCCAACGTAATCTGCTGCATCACTGGGTGGTACGGCAGACAGGGCACCGATTGAGCCGTCAACGCTTGCAGAATCTGCAGCGCTCAATGTTATCCACACGATCTGATGCCAGCCCCGAAGAGCGTTTCCCGGGGTACCACCTGCGCCGCTACCGCGACGAATTGCACTTTGTGCCTGATCCGCTTCCGGTTGTCGCGTCAGATTTGGTTGTGGCTGTGAGGGTGGGGCAGGACCTGGAGTTGCCGACGGGCCGACTAAGCTGGCATCGTGAAAGTGCAGGGCTGGCAGAGGGACGAATGCTGGAGCTGCGTTACCGCCAGTGCGGTGAACGTTTGCGACCTGTTGGGCGGGGCGGTTCGGTAGCACTGAAACAACTGCTGCAGGAGTCTGGCTTGCCGCCCTGGTTGCGTCCGCTGCAGCCGATTCTCTGGTCCGATGGAGAGATTCGGGCAGTGCCCGGCATCTGCCTGTGTGAGCCAGGCCTGGTTGAAAAGGGATTGGTGCCTCATTGGCACGCTTTTGGTTTGTCCTGAGGGGCGCTTTTTGCTATCCTGCAACCCCATCTTGAGTACGTTTTCTCCTCCCATACATCTCGATCTGACAGGTTCCGCATGACGCGTTATATTTTCGTCACAGGCGGTGTTGTGTCCTCATTGGGCAAAGGCATCGCATCAGCTTCTCTGGCGGCTATTCTCGAGGCCCGTGGCCTCAAAGTAACAATGCTCAAGCTGGACCCGTATATAAACGTGGATCCGGGTACCATGAGCCCCTTCCAGCACGGCGAAGTGTTCGTCACCGATGATGGTGCCGAAACTGACCTGGACCTGGGCCACTATGAGCGCTTCATCCGCACCACCATGAGCAAGCGCAACAACTTCACCACCGGACGTGTGTACCAGCACGTGCTGAGCAAGGAGCGCCGCGGCGACTACTTGGGCGGCACCGTGCAGGTGATTCCGCACATCACCAACGAGATCAAGCGTCGCGTGATCGAGGGTGCCGGTGATGCAGATGTCGCTCTGGTCGAGATCGGTGGCACCGTCGGTGATATCGAATCCCTGCCGTTCCTGGAAGCAGTGCGTCAGCTGAAGGTGGAAGTGGGTGCGTCCCGCGCCATGTTCATGCACCTGACGCTGGTGCCGTACATTGCCACCGCCGGCGAAACCAAGACCAAACCGACCCAGCACTCCGTGAAAGAGCTGCGTTCTATCGGTATCCAGCCGGATATCCTGGTATGCCGTTCCGAGCAGGAGCTGGACGAGTCTTCACGCAAGAAAGTGGCCATGTTCACCAACGTGGATGAGCGTGCGGTTATCTCCCTGCCGGACGCCGATACCATCTACAACATCCCGGCCATGCTGTGGGAACAGCATCTGGACGAGATTGTGACCGAGCGCTTCCGCATCAACTGCAAACCGGCAGATCTGAGCGAGTGGAGCCGTGTGGCTGATGCTTTCCTGAATCCGGAAGGCGAAGTGACCATTGCCATGGTCGGCAAGTACATGGAACTGCTGGATGCCTACAAGTCGCTGATCGAAGCGATCTCCCATGCCGGCATTGCGCTGCGCAAGAAGGTGAAGATCGAGTACATCGACTCCGAGCGTGTTGAGCGTGAAGGCAGCCAGATTCTGGATGGTTTCAGTGCCATTCTGGTTCCGGGCGGTTTTGGCGAGCGTGGTGTTGAAGGCAAGATCGAAGCGGTTCGCTTTGCCCGTGAGAACAAGGTTCCCTACCTGGGGATCTGTCTGGGCATGCAGGTTGCCGTGATTGAATACGCGCGCCACGTGGCCGGATTTGAGGGTGCCAATTCTACCGAGTTTGACCAGCAGTCCAAACACCCGGTCATCGGCCTGATCACCGAGTGGACCGATCGCACCGGTGAAGTGGAAGTCCGTGGCGAGAACTCCGATCTGGGCGGTACCATGCGCCTGGGCGCACAGACCTGCCACCTGGCTGAAGGCTCCAATGTTGCTGAGGCTTACGGCAGCACTGAAGTGCGTGAGCGTCACCGTCACCGTTTTGAGGTGAACAACAACTACGTGCCGCTGTTGGAAGAGGCTGGTCTGAAAATTACCGGTCGCTCCGTGGATGGCGAGCTGGTTGAAGTGGTGGAAGCGCCGGATCATCCCTGGTTCGTGGCCTGTCAGTTCCACCCGGAATTTACGTCCACCCCGCGCGACGGGCACGGCCTGTTCACCGGATTCATCAAGGCCGCGCTGGCACGTCAGGCGCAGCAGTAACCTTTTTACGAGTTAACTGGAGACACAGATACAATGGCTCAGATTGCGAATATCAAGGCACGCGAAGTTCTGGATTCCCGTGGTAACCCGACTGTAGAAGCGGATGTCATCCTGGCCTCTGGTGTCATGGGCTCTGCCTGTGCACCCTCAGGTGCGTCCACCGGTTCCCGCGAAGCGCTGGAACTGCGTGACGGTGACAAGTCCCGTTACCTGGGCAAGGGTGTTCAGAAAGCGGTTGCTGCGATTAACGGTGCAATCCGTGAAGCCCTGGTCGGCATGGACGTAACCGATCAGCGTGCACTGGATGACAAGATGCTGGCGCTGGACGGTACCGAAAACAAATCCAACCTGGGTGCCAACGCCATTCTGGCGGTGTCTCTGGCAGCGGCGAAAGCGGCTGCGACCGAAAAAGGCATTCCCTTGTACGCGCACATCGCCGATATCAACGGTACTGCGGGTCAGTTCTCCATGCCGGTGCCGATGATGAACATCCTTAACGGTGGTGAACACGCGGATAACAACGTTGATATCCAGGAGTTCATGGTTCAGCCGGTGAACTTCGACAACTTCGGTGATGCACTGCGTTGCGGTGCCGAAATCTTCCACGCCCTGAAATCTGTACTCAAGGCTCGCGGCCTGAACACTGCAGTGGGTGACGAAGGTGGTTTCGCGCCGAACCTGGGTTCCAACGAAGAAGCCCTGGTTGTGATCAAGGAAGCGATCGACAATGCCGGCTACAAGCTGGGTACTGATGTGACCCTGGCGCTGGACTGTGCCTCTTCCGAGTTCTACAAGGATGGCAAGTACGACCTGGCCGGTGAAGGCAAGGTGTTCGATGCTGAAGGTTTCGGTGACTACCTGGCGCAGCTGTGCGAAAACTATCCGATCGTTTCTATCGAAGACGGTATGGATGAGTCCGACTGGGACGGCTGGGCCAGCCTGACCCGCAAGATCGGTGACAAGGTACAGCTGGTCGGTGACGATCTGTTCGTGACCAATACCAAGATCCTGAAGGAAGGTATCGACAAGTCCATCGGTAACTCCATCCTGATCAAGTTCAACCAGATCGGCTCTCTGTCCGAAACACTGGATGCGATCAAGATGGCCAAGGATGCCGGTTACACTGTTGTTATCTCTCACCGCTCCGGTGAAACCGAAGACACCACAATTGCTGATCTGGCAGTGGGTACAGCAGCGGGCCAGATCAAGACCGGCTCCCTGTGCCGTTCTGACCGTGTAGCCAAGTACAACCGTTTGCTGCGCATTGCTGAAGAGCTCGGTGCCGATGCGGTATACAAGGGGCTGAAAGAGATCAAAGGTCAGGCCTGAAGCCTGAAAGTATGATAAAAAGGGGGCTCTTGGCCCCCTTTTTTGATTTTTGACCCTGGGCCCTGTGCAAGCAAGAGGAAACTGCGTGTATCGCTGGTTGTTGTTGATTTTGCTGGTGATGCTGCTTGGTTTGCAGTACCGGCTCTGGTTTGGAGAAGCCAACCTGCGCCAGGTGTGGCAGCTGGAAGATAAAATTCTGGAACAGCGGGAAATCAATCAGCAACTGGCCGAGCGCAACAAGCGCCTTGAAGCCGAAGTACAGGATCTCAAACAGGGATTGTCTGCCCTGGAAGAACGTGCCCGCAGTGAGATGGGCATGGTTCGCAAGGGGGAAACCTTTTTTCAGCTCATTGAGCCCGAGCCGGAGAACCCGCGACGTTGAACTTTTCACTCGCCACTGAATGGCTGTATGGCGAACCCTCATCCCAGGCCCAGCTTCGTTCCCAGCCCGAAGACTTTCAGGTGTTTGAACGCCTGCCGTTCACGCCGGACGGGGAAGGCGAGCATGTCTTCCTGTATATTCGCAAAACCGGTGAAAACACCGATTGGGTTGCCCGTCAGCTGGCGAATTTCTGTCAGGTGAGTCCGCGCGATGTTGGCTATGCCGGCAAAAAGGACCGCCATGCCGTGACCGAGCAGTGGTTCAGTGTGCGCCTCCCAATCGGCCGTTCGCTCACCTGGTCCCTGTTCGGGGGCGACACCATTGAAGTATTGGAATCGGTTCGTCACAGTCGCAAACTGCGTCTGGGGGCCCTTGAGGGCAACCGTTTTGTACTGCGCCTGCGTGATGTCACCGATGAGCAGGCGTTTGCGGCGCGGGTCGAACGGATTCGTGCCGGTGTGCCCAACTATTTCGGCGAGCAGCGTTTCGGCATTGAAGGCGGTAACCTCGACAAGGGTCTGGCCATGCTGGAAGGGCGCCTGAAAGAGCGTCAGCGGCATAAGAAAGGACTCTATATCTCCGCGCTGCGTTCCTGGCTGTTCAATCAGGTAGTCAGCGAGCGTATTCGCCAGGGTTACTGGGAGCGTATTCTGCCGGGCGATGTGTTGATGTTGATCGGCTCGCAGAGCTGTTTCCGTGCGGAGCCCGAAGCCAGTGACCTGGCCGAGCGTCTAGCCGCGGGTGATGTGCATCTCACCGCACCCATGTGGGGGCGAGGTGAGCTGATGACGCGTGACGATGCCGCAGCCTTTGAACAGCAAGTGCTGGAGCCCTGGCAAACCTTGTGTAATGGGCTGGAAGGCCTGGGTCTGAACCAGGAGCGGCGCAGCATGCGTCTGCTACCGCTTGGCCTCAAGGCCGAGCAAGAACAGGAACAGCAATGGCGACTGGAGTTTGAATTGCCCTCCGGCGCCTTTGCCACCAGTGTTCTGCGTGAACTCTGTCAGTGGCGCAACGCAAATTTTCAGCAGGAGTAATCGGGAAAAATGCTGACCTTGATTTCCAATGATGATGGTGTGTACGCGCCAGGCCTGGCAACTCTGGCCGAACGCCTGGCACAGGATACCGAAACCTGTGTGGTCGCACCTGATCGCAACCGCAGTGGTGCCAGTAACGCTCTCACGCTAGACCGCCCTTTGGAAGCGCACCGTCATTCCAGTGGCTATTATGGTATCAACGGTACACCGACCGATTGTGTCCATCTTGGCAGCTCTGGTCTGTTCACTGACGAACGCCGCCCCGACATTGTGGTATCGGGTATTAATGCAGGTGCCAATCTGGGGGATGATGTGCTCTATTCGGGTACTGTTGCCGCTGCAACCGAAGGGCGTCATTGCCGCCTGCCGCCGATCGCGGTCTCAATGCACAGTTTCCATCCCAAGCATTACGAAACCGGTGCCGAGATTGTCGCCACGCTGGTAAAGCGTCTGGAATCACTGGTGGTGGCACCGCGGACCGTGCTCAATATCAATGTACCGGACCTGCCGCTGGACCAAATCAAGGGTATTCACGTTACTCGCCTGGGACACCGCCACCGGGCTAATCCGCCTGTGGCGATGGAAGACCCTCGCGGCCGTACCCGCTACTGGATTGCGGGCGCGGGTGCGGCAGCCGATTCGGATCCGGGAACTGACTTCTTTGCTGTCGAGAACGGATTTGTGTCAGTCACGCCCCTGCAGATCGATATGACCCATTATTCAGGCATGGATAACCTGGGCGAATGGCTGGAGGATTTGATGTGATCGACCGCGATCTACAGGGAATCGGTATGACCTCCAGGCGCACCCGTGAGCGCCTGGTGCAACGTCTGCGTGATCAGGGCGTTGCGGATGAGCGGGTTTTGAATGCAGTCATCGATACCCCGCGGCATATCTTTATTGATGAGGCGCTGTCTCATCGTGCCTATGAAGATACGGCGCTGCCGATCAGCTACAACCAGACCATTTCCCAGCCCTATATCGTTGCCCGTATGACCGAGCTGCTTCTGGAAGGTGGGCCGCGCAACAAGGTGCTGGAAGTGGGGACCGGCTCGGGCTATCAGACGGCCATTCTTGGCTTGCTGGTTGATCAAGTGTTCAGTGTTGAGCGTATCCGCCCGCTGCAGGAAAAAGCTCGCAAGAGGCTGCAGCGCCTGAAGATGCACAATGTGATGCTGCGGCACACCGATGGTGGAATGGGATGGCCTGACAAGGCGCCCTTTGACGGCATTCTGGTGACAGCGGCCCCGCGCGAAGTGCCTCAGGAACTGCTGTCACAGCTTGCAATAGGTGGCTGCCTGGTGATTCCGGTCGGGGATGAAGAGCAGGCACTGAAGCGTATTACGCGTACTGCGGACGACGAGTACACAACGGAAGTGATGGAAAAAGTACGCTTTGTGCCACTGCTCAGTGGCACGGTGCGTTGACGACAGGAGTAAGCGTGCGTAACAAACGCGATTATCTGGTGCTCTCCGCCAAAGGCATGATGATGGGGATTGCCGATGCGGTGCCCGGAGTGTCGGGCGGAACCATAGCCTTTATTACCGGCATTTATGAAGAGCTGATCGACACCCTGAAAAGCTTTAATACCGAGGCCCTGCGCCTGCTGTTTTCGCAGGGGCCGGTGGCCTGCTGGCGCTATGTGAACGGCAGCTTCTTGCTGGCGGTGCTGGCCGGTATTCTTCTCAGCCTGGTCAGTGTGGCTCACCTGACGCTATATCTGCTGGAGCACCACCCGATCTTGATCTGGTCATTTTTCTTTGGCCTGATCCTGGCATCGACCTGGAGCGTGCTGCGCCATATTCGTGGCTGGAGCACCAACCTGGTGTCCACCTTTGTGCTGGGGGGCATGCTGGCCTATTTCATTACTTCACGGGGGCCGGCCATGCTGGAGCCCACGACGCTGATGACTTTCCTTGCCGGCATGATTGCGATTTGTGCCATGATTTTGCCGGGTCTTTCCGGCAGCTTTATTCTTCTGCTGATGGGCATGTATGCACCCGTACTTGAAGCAGTAAAGGAACTACAGTGGGGAACTCTGGGTCTATTCTGCGCGGGCTGTGTACTGGGACTGCTCAGTTTTTCCCGGGTGCTGAGCTGGGCTTTTCACCATCACCGCATGACCACACTGGCTCTGCTGGGAGGGTTCATGCTTGGCTCATTGAACAAGGTATGGCCCTGGAAATATACCCTGGCCTACAGTATCAATGGCAAGGGTGAGGAGGTGCCGCTGATGCAGGATAATCTGCTGCCCAGCAGCTATGAGGTATTGACCGGGCTGGACCCCCAGTTTTTGCCAGCACTGGCACTTATGATCATGGGAGCCCTGCTGGGTGTGCTGATGGATCGGCAGCAGGGCTAAGGAGGCGCGAGTGCCCTGGCGGCTGATATTGACAGGATGGCTGATTGTGCTGCTGGGGGGCTGTTCCTCCGGCTATGCGCCTGTCACGGACCAGTCGCTGGGAGCCCGTTCTGCCAGTAAAGGACCGGCGCCTGCCAGTTATCGCGTGCAGAAAGGCGATACACTTTATTCCATCGCTTTCCGCTATGGGCTCGACTACCGTCAGGTTGCCCGCTGGAACGGGATCAGCAGTCGTGACTACATCTACCCCGGTCAGCGTCTGCGTCTGACCCCGTCCAGTCAGCGTTCCAGTAGTGGCACCGCAAGCTCTTCCAGCAGTAGCGCGAAAACCACCGCTTCCAGTGGCAGCAAGTCACCGGCTGCCAGTAAGCCCCAAACCACAAATAAACCCAAGCCTGCGCCCGCACCCGCCTCATCCGGCCCGGTGCGCTGGCAATGGCCACATCCAGGCAGAATCCTTTCCGGGTTCGGCGGTGGTCAGCCGGCCAACAAGGGTATCGATATCATCGGTAAAAAGGGTGATGCCGTGAAAGCAGCCGCCGCCGGAGTGGTGGTCTATTCCGGTAATGGCCTGCTTGGATACGGGAATATGGTTATTCTAAATCATGACAACCAGTACCTGAGTGCCTATGCCCATAACAGTCGCATTTTTGTACGAGAGGGTGATAAGGTTAAAGCAGGCGAAAAAATAGCCGAAATAGGTAGTACAGGTGCAGCACGCACAATGCTGCATTTTGAGATCCGGCGGGATGGTAATCCCGTAAATCCTATGCGCTATCTGCCTAAGCGCTGACGATCACAATAATAACAACATACATAGATGGCTCAGACCATCGTCCAAACTGGGGGTAACACATGGTGAGCGTGGATAAGGAACACGGGGCCAAGGTTCCGGTGGGTGACAGTGACTACGACCAGGATGTCGAGGCACTGGAGCGTGATGATGAAGAGGAAACGGTTGAAGCCACAGGCTCTGACGCTGAAGCGGAAGAACTGCCTGCATTCATGAACAGCGGCCGTGGGCGTGGCTCCATGGCACATAAGGATCTGGTGAACGCCCGTTCGCTGGATGCCACTCAGTTATATCTCAATGAAATCGGCTTTTCCCCACTGCTGACAGCAGAGGAAGAGGTGTATTTCTCACGCCGAGCGCTCAAGGGGGATGAAGCCTCCCGCAAGCGCATGATCGAAAGTAACCTGCGTCTGGTGGTGAAAATTGCACGCCGCTACATCAATCGAGGGCTGACCCTGCTCGACCTGATTGAGGAAGGCAATCTCGGCCTGATTCGCGCGGTGGAAAAATTCGACCCTGAACGGGGATTCCGCTTCTCAACCTACGCGACCTGGTGGATTCGCCAGACCATTGAGCGTGCCATCATGAACCAGACCCGCACCATTCGTCTGCCCATTCATGTGGTCAAGGAACTCAATGTCTACCTGCGTGCGTCCCGTGAGCTGGCGCAGAAGTTGGATCATGAGCCCACTGCGGAAGAGATTGCCGCCCTGGTGGACAAGCCGGTGGCCAATGTGGAACGCATGCTGGGACTTAACGAACGTGTCAGCTCTGTGGATGTGCCTGCAGGCCAGGGGGCAGACAAACCCCTGCTGGAAACCATAGCCGACCACGAGGCGGCGGATCCTGAAACCCTGCTGCAAAGCAATAACATCAGCGGCAACCTGAACCGTTGGCTCGAGATGCTACCGGAAAAACATGCCGATGTGCTGTCGCGTCGTTTTGGTCTGCGTGGCCACGAAATGAGCACGCTGGAGCAGGTGGGCAAGGAGATCGGACTGACCCGTGAACGCGTCCGTCAAATCCAGGTAGAGGCGTTGCGCAAGCTGCGCGAAATCGTGGAGAAGAATGGTCTGAGCGGCGAAGACCTGCTGCAATAGGCTTCTACAGGATTCTGTGAACCTGTAACCATTCACCCGCTTGATCAAAGCTCCCTGACGATTCTTGGCAGGGGGGCTTTGCTGTCTCCAAGTACAACTCAGCCCACGCACACCTTACTTTTACCGCAACAGGCTCCTGGCCTGGCGAAAACGCTAAGAATATTGCTGCTCTCCTCCTGGTCTGTTCCTTGACATACAAAAGTTATATCCCCGGCCATCAATATTTAATTCTGGCGGTCTTTACACTGGTTTTAGTCCGTTTGAGCTGAGCTGCACGGGTGCAGCCGACGAGAACCATAGAAGAACAATAAGGGGTATAACATGTCTACGAGTGTCGATCCGATCACGCTTGCGGTTGTTCGTGGTGCGCTGGAAACAGCGCAGCGAGAGATGACGCTGACACTGGAAAAGACCGGACGTTCCAGTGTATTCAACCTGGCGCATGATTACAGCAACGCATTATTCGACCACTTACCGGAGATGATCCTGCAGGGGCAGGACATTCCCATCCACCTGGGTTCCCTGATCCCTGCCATGAAAGAAATTGCTGACTATTTCGGTGACGACATTCATGAAGGCGATGTTATCTACCATAACGACCCCGTTTACAAGGGCAGTCATATTCTGGACTGTTGCATGTACAAGCCTGTGTTTTACCAAGGAGATCTGGTTTTCTGGAGTGTCTGTAAGGGCCATCTGACCGATATCGGCGGCCCGGTGCCGGCAGGCTATAACCCGGAGGCGACTGAAATCTATGCCGAAGGCTTGCGTATTCCGCCGGTGAAACTCTGGGAAAAGGGGCAGCGTCGGGAAGACGTCATCAACCTGCTGTTGACCAATATGCGTGCGCGCCGCAACCAGGAAGGCGACTTGAACGCTCAGTATGGCGCCTGCCGTGTGGGTGAGCGCAACCTGATCGCTCTGTTGGATAAGTATGGGGTAAAACAGGTACAGGCCTGTATCGCCGAACTCAAGAACATGGCGGATCGTCAGATGCGCTCCTTAATCGAAGCGGTACCTGACGGTGAATACTTCGGTTCGGCAGTGCTGGAAGATTCGGGCCATGGTTTTGGTGCTATGGAAATCACCTCCAAGGTCAGCATCAAGGTCGACCGAGTGCATATCGAAGTGCAAAGCCCGCCTCAGGTGCCTTACTTCATCAACTCCTATGAAGGCAACTCGATGTCAGGGGTCTACCTGGGATTGATGATGTTTGCCCAGTTGCCGCCGCCCTATAACGAAGGTCTGTACCGCTGTGTAACGGTGGATCTGGGACAAAAAGGAACCTTGTGTAACGCTGAGGAGCCGGCACCGCACGTCAACTGTACCACTACGCCGATGGAAACTCTGACCGATGCGGTCCGCATGGCGCTGGAACAGGCGGCACCTGAGCGGGTATCGGCCTCATGGGGGCATGCCAGCGGGGTTAATATTGCCGGTATCGACCCGCGCACCGGTGAACAGTACGTAACCATGGTGCTGGCATCGATCATTTCGGGTGCAGGGGCAACCCAAGTAATGGACGGCTGGCACGCCTGTGGCCCGCTGTGTTGTTTCGGTGCTCTGAGTTCGGGCGATACCGAGCTGCTGGAGTATTCCTACCCGATCATTATCCATCGCTACGGCCTGATCCAGGACAGCGGCGGTGCCGGCATGTACCGCGGTGGCTCAGGTACGGCTTGGGAAGTGGAGCCGATCGGTCACGACATGACGGTGGTGGCCTTTGGTGAAGGTCGACAAATTCCGACCATGGGCGCCGCCGGTGCTGAGAATCGCATCATCGAGCCCAAGCTTGGCAAGTTAGTGGTCAAGGGCGAGCAGGAGCAGGTACACAAGGCCAACACCATTCTGACCGTCAAGCCCGGTGAGCGTGTGACTAACTTTAACCCGGGTGGCGGTGGTTTCGGCAATCCCATGAGTCGCGCAACGGAAGCAGTTCTGGACGACTTCCGCAACGGGCTGGTATCGCTCGAAGCGGCGGCTAAAGAGTACGGGGTAGTGATTGATCCACAAGCGATGAGCGTTGATCAGGCTGCCACTGAAACACTGCGCCAGCAGTAAGCCGATAACAATAACAATTAAGGAGCAGAATCATGCGTAATAAATATCGTTTGGGTATCGATGCCGGTGGCACCTTTACCGACTTTGTACTGGCGGAAAACAACGGTGAGCTGCGGGTGTTCAAGAGCCCGTCCACGCCCCAGGATGGCACTCTCGCCATCAAGGCTGGTCTGGCACAGATTTCGGAAGCGGTTGGACGTTCGGTCGAGGAGATCATTCAGGATTGTGATCTGTGCATTAACGGCACCACCGTGGCGCTGAACGCGCTGATAGAGAAGAAGGGAGTCAAGGTGGGCCTGCTGTGTACCTCAGGTCACGAGGATAGTCTGGAGATCCGCCTAGGACATAAAGAGGAAGGTTACCGCTATGAAGCGGACTTTCCACCGGCCCATATGATCGTACCGCGTCATCTGCGTCGACCAATCAACGAGCGGGTGATCGGTACTGGTGATGTCAACCAGCCGATGGACGACGAGGAAATTCGTGAAGCGGTTCGCTACTTCAAGGAGCAGGGGGTCGAGAGTGTCGCCATCTCCTTCGTCTGGGCGGTACGCAACCCGGCACATGAAAAGCGAGCCAAGGAGATCGTGCAGGAGATGATGCCGGGTGTTTTCGTCTGCACCGGCAGCGAAGTCTATCCCCAGGTGCGTGAGTACACACGTACCTCTACCACTGTAGTCAATGCCTACCTGAGCCCGGTCATGCGCCGCTACGTACAAAAGATCGATGACTACTTCCAATCTTTGGGCGCCAAGTATCCGGTGCGTTACTTCCAGTCCAACGGTGGTTTGGCGATCGGGGAAGCGATGCAGGGGCGTGCGGTCAATGCGATCAACTCGGGGCCGGCGTCAGCGCCCCAGGCCGGTCTGTTCGTCGGCCAGCCGTTCGGCATCAACGATGTCATCACCGTGGACATGGGAGGTACCTCGTTTGATATCACCCTGACCAAGGATGGCCAGACCAACCTCAACAAGAATATTGACTTCCTGCGCTACCGCATCGGTGTGCCGATGATTCAGGTTGAAACTCTGGGGGCGGGTGGCGGTTCCATCTGTCAGGTCGACAAGTACGGTATGTTGCAGGTGGGCCCGGAAAGTGCCGGCGCGACACCGGGTCCTGTTTGCTACGGCAAGGGGGGAACGCGGCCGACGGTAACTGATGCCAACCTGGTATTGGGTTATCTGAATCCTGAAGCGGTGCTGGGTGGCACGATCAACCTGGATCGGGACGCAGCGATCCAGGCAGTGAAAGAGCATGTGGCCGATCCTCTAGGCATTAGTGTCGAGAAAGCGGCCTATGGCATCAGTACCATCGTCAACCTGAACATGGTGAACGGTATTCGCCGGGTATCGATCGAGCGTGGTTATGACCCGCGTGATTTCGCCCTATTGTGTGCCGGTGGTGCGGCCGGGATGCATATCACCGCGTTGGCTGAAGAGATCGGCAGCACAACGGTGCTGGTACCCAAGGTGTCTTCCGTGTTCTGTGCCTTCGGCCAGATCATCTCCGATGTGCGCTACAACTACTTGGCCTCCGAGCCGATGCGTCTGGGTGGCGAAGCCAACCTGGATGCGCTGAACGCCAAGTTTGAGGAGTTGGAGCAGCAGGGCAGCGAGCACCTGATGTCCGATGGCTTCAAGGCGGACGATATCAGTTATAGTCGCAGTGTCGAGATGCGTTATGTTGGCCAGATCCACGAATGTAACGTTGAGATCCACCCAGGCAAGATCTGCCGTGAGAAAATGGCGGCCATTCTGGATGACTTCCACAAGCGTCATGAAGAACTGTATACCTACTCCGAACCGCACAACCCGGTGGAACTGGTCAATATAGAATCGACCCTGGTAGGCAATGTGGCCAGACCGGAATTCCAGGCGCTGGAAGCCACGGGTGGTCGTGCCGAGGATGCCTTGCTGGGTTACCGTCCGGCGCTGTTCGATAGCGAAGGTCACTGGACCGATACCGCTGTCTATTCTGGTCCTCGCCTGGATATGGGCGTCGAGATTAAAGGGCCAGCGGTGGTTGAAGAACCGACTACCAACATCGTGGTGCGCCCGGGTTGGAAGCTGATGCTGGAAGCCAACCAGTGCTACCGCCTGACACGGATGGAAGCCGAGCAGAGTCACTAAGGCAAAGGGGGTAACAGTCTGTACAGCCAAGTTTCGCGGAACTTGGCTGTTTCTTTGTGTTTTTTTCGGTACAAGTTATTTATTTACCGGTTTTCGTCTTACCCTGTACAAGGTAATATTAAAGATCAGAATATGAACTTAATAAAAAAATAATAGAGGCGTTCATATGCATAAGCGCTACAGTACCCATCTAATTCCGCAAAGGGAAAGGCAGGATTATTGGAAAAATGTTATTGGTCATACCTACTTTCCGCTGGAGTTGAACTTCAGTAACCCCAGTCAATTTCATGGTCATCTGAGCCAATGGGATATGGGGCGGGTAGAGGTGTCCCGGCTGGAAAGTTCGGCGACCTGCTACAAGAGAACGTCGCAGCACATTGATCATTCCGAACCTTTTTTTTTGATTACCCTGCCCGAGAATGAGCGGGTGAAATTTTCCCAGGAAAATAATACGGTTGTATGCCATCCGGGTGCTTTTATTCTGGAACGTAGCGATTTACCTTATGAATTTAGCTATGGAAAGGAAAATGCACTCTGGGTCGTACGTGTACCCGTGTCGTTGCTCAAGGCTCGGCTTCGTGACCCCGAACGCTTTCTATATATGGAATTCGATAAGCGGCGAGGGTTGGGTAACCTGTTCTATGGCTTTATGCGCAATATGGTGCAACAGGCCAGCTACACGGATGCGGGTGCCCAGGATATTATCAGTAACCAATTGATAGAACTGCTGGCGTATAGCCTGGAAAATGATGACCGTGTGTTAATGAGTAATGAGGCGAGTCTGCGCAATGCTCATCTTAGAAATATAGAGAGCTTTGTTCGAGAGAATATTCGCCGATCCGATCTTTCGCCCGATATGATCGCCGCTGCTTGTAATATTTCTACCCGATATGTGCATAAACTATTCAAGGAGTCTGGCCAGACCGTCAGTCAATGGATACGTGAACTGCGGCTTCAATCTGCATTGAATGATATTGTTGCTGACCAAGGTTTCCAGACCTTGGCTGAAATTGCTTACCGTTGGGGCTTCAACGATCAGGCACACTTTTGCCGGCTATTCAAGAACCGCTTCGGCTATACACCCAAGGAGGCTCGGAAGCGAAAATGACCTCCGGGCCAGGTAAGCCTGGTCCTTCTGGATGAGCTGACAAACCGTGACTGCTGGATGCTGTGCGATGATTCAGGCATTGGCAAAACTTGATACGCGGAGCGGCAATTTTCCTTTCTCTCGTCTGCGTAATCTGGAGCAATCCCATCGTAGGGTGCTTAAAAACAATAAGAGAGAAAGGTTATGGCTGGAAACATAAAAACCAACACATCTGAAGCACTATCAGTCCCTCAGGAAGAACGTATGAATCGTGGTTCATTGAGTATGGCCTGGTGGGCCATTTGCAGTGCCATGTTCTGGTTGGTGGTGTCAGCAACATTGGCACTGAATTTTGGTACAATTAATACACTGATTGGCCTGGCATTGTCGGTGATAACCTATGGTTTGATCAATGCGGTTATTACCCGGTATGCCATTAAAACAGGATTGTCGGTGGCCCTTTTTTCAAGGGTTCTGTTTGGTAAGGCTGGAGCCAGTCTTGCGACGCTTATTTTCTTTGCGACAGCAATTTACTATTCCGTCTTTGAAGGATCGGTTATCGCCGTCGCCATACAGGCGTATTTTCCATCCCTTAATATAGAGATGGCCTACCTTATTGTTGTTCTATACAGCGTTACTCTAGTGTTTGGCAGCGTGCAAAACTGGCTCGATAAATTAAACGGTATACTGCTTCCCTTTTATATCCTTGGGTTGATTGCTGCGGTTGTTATGTCCATTCATGAATTTGGTTATAGCGATGCCTGGCTGAATATGGGGCCTGAAGGTGGGGAACCCGAGAATGGCTGGTGGAACTGCTTCACCTATTTTATGGGTGTTTGGATTCTGATGATGTACACCTGGGATTATGCTCGTTTTGGTAAAGAAGATGATTCACTTTTTCATGCAAATATAAATTTTGGTATGCCTTTTTACTTGTTTACCTTCATGATCAACGGTGTTGTCGGTATTTTCTTGGCCGCGACTATTCCTACGGAAGGTGGCGTGACCGAAGTTTCTGTGGTTTTAGCCATTCTCAAGCTGATGGGAGTCTGGGGGCTGCTGTTTGTATGGGTCAGCCAAACTCGTATCAATACGGCCAACTTTTTCCTGGCATCCGAAAATATGCTGGCATTCTTTGAGCGTTTTGGTTTAGGTAAGGTGCCGCGCTTTGTGTGGAGCATGGTGGTTGGCTGTGTGGTGTACCTTTTGATGTTGCTCAACGTATTCCACTTCATCCTTCAGGCGTTGGCCTATCAGGGGATATTCGTTGTGGCTTGGGTCGCTATTGCACTGGCCCACATTTTCTCACCCAAATATGACCAGATGTTCGGTGGCCATATCGAGTGTCACCCGATGAAAGTGCCGTCGTTTAACCCTTGCGGTTTGATTGCCTGGTTCTTTGGCGCAGGCCTGGGGATTTTGATCCTGAACTATGGCAATGCATCCTTGTCACTCTTTTCCGCACCGGTCACGTTTATTGTCTCTTTCTGCGTATATCTGATGTTGTTGAACATGGCCCAGCAGCACTGGTTTGTGAAGAAGGAAGCGCTGAGTGATTGACAGCAGGGGGCATCCCGCTGCGGCCAGACACCTGTCGTTGCTGAGACATACACTTTACCTGGACTCAGCGGGTATTTTGCGTTCAGCGGGCCAACCAAGCCGGCTGGCGATTAGCGTCGGCTATTGATAGAAGATACGTTCCTCGCTGCCGGTTAGCGCTCCAGATACTTGAGCTTATCTGGAGTGCCATTCCACTCTTCAGCATCATCCAGTGGCGGCTTGCGCTCGGTGATATTGGGCCAGACTTCTGCCAGCTCGGCATTAATCTTGTAGAACTGATCCTGTTCAGGGCTCAGGTCATCCTCATGCAATATGGCTTCAGCCGGACATTCAGGCTCACAGAGGCCGCAGTCGATACACTCGTCCGGGTGAATCACCAGAAAGTTGGGCCCCTCGTAGAAGCAGTCCACGGGGCAGACCTCAACACAGTCGGTGTACTTACAGCGAATACAGTTTTCAGTGACGATGTAGGTCATCTTGCAGCTCTCCTTGGCTCAGGTCTGCCTGCAGTATAGTGTGCTTGTTGGCTCAGGCCAGTGCTGCTCAGGACATCATGTCCCGCAGCGCGTACAGTTGCTCCAGCGCCTGTCGGGGCGTGAGGTCATCCAGATCCAGCTGTTTCAGCTGACGTTCCACCTGAGAGGGCTGGCTGACAAACATGTCGCCCTGCATGGGGGCTTCCGTGACTGTTGCCGCGACAGGTTCGGGGTTACGGGTGACGTGCTCAGCCGGACTGCGGCTGTCCTGCTCCAGAATCACCAGCTTGTCGCGGGCATTGCGGATCACGTTGTCTGGAATGCCGGCCAGCTGGGCAACCTGAAGACCATAACTCTGGCTGGCGGGACCTTCCTGCACTTCATGCATGAAGACGATATGGTCGTTGTGCTCCACCGCTGTCAGGTGCACGTTGACCACACCGCTTTCCCGTTCCGGCAGGCTGGTCAGCTCAAAGTAGTGGGTGGCGAACAGGGTGAATGCCTGAGTTTCTCGGGCAAGAAACTCGGCACAGGACCAGGCCAGTGACAGGCCGTCGAAAGTACTGGTGCCACGGCCTACCTCGTCCATCAAGACCAGGCTGCGATCCGTGGCGTTGTGCAGAATGTTGGCGGTCTCGGTCATCTCCACCATGAAGGTGGAGCGGCCACCGGCCAGGTCATCGGAGGATCCCATACGGGTGAAGATACGGTCCACAATCCCGATATTGGCTGACCGGGCAGGCACATAGCTGCCGATATGCGCGAGCAATGTGATCAGTGCGGCCTGGCGCATATAGGTGGATTTACCCCCCATGTTGGGGCCAGTGATCACCAGCATATGGCGTTGTTCGTCAAGGCGCAGGTCGTTGGCCACAAAAGGGGTGTCCAACACGGCTTCCACTACCGGGTGACGGCCGCCTTCAATCTGCAGGCAACGTTCGTCCACCAGTTGTGGGCGCTGGTAATCCAGTGCCAGGGCGCGCTCAGCCAGGTTGCAGAGTACATCAAGCTCGGACAGGCCTGCGGCACTTTCCTGCAAGGGAGCAAGCTGTTCGGCCAACTGCTCCAGCAGTTCGTCGTACAGGTGCTTTTCCCGTGCCAGAGCCTTGCTCTTGGCACTCAGGGCCTTGTCTTCAAACTCTTTCAGTTCGGGGGTGATGAAGCGCTCGGCATTTTTCAACGTCTGGCGGCGGATATACTCGGCCGGCATGTCGACCGCCTGAGCCTTGCTGACCTCGATGTAATAGCCATGCACGCGGTTGTAACCTACCTTGAGGGTGGAAATGTCGGTGCGAGCACGTTCACGGGCTTCCAGCTGCAGCAGGAACTCACCGGCGTTTTCACTCAGGCCGCGCAGTTCGTCCAGCTCGGCATCATAGCCTGCTGCGATCACACCGCCGTCACGGATCACGACGGGCGGGGCATCAATGATGGCGCGTGCCAGCAGGTCGGCTTCCGTCGGGAAGGTTGTGATCTGCTGCGACAGGGATTTGATGCGAGCGGCATCGGTAGCCTTGAGTGAATTCTGCAGCTCGGGAAGCGTAGCCAGCGCATTGCGCAGGCGCTCCAGATCTCGCGGACGTGCTGAACGCAGGGCAACGCGGGACAGGATGCGCTCCATATCGCCAATGGGCTTGAGTTGTTCGGCGACATTGTCACTGCAGTCCGGACGCATCAGCCAGCGAATGGCGTCCTGACGTGCTTCCAGTGTGCTGCGATCACGCAGGGGGCGGTGTAGCCAGCGGCGCAGCAGACGGCTGCCCATGGGGGTGCCACATTTATCCAGTACCGAGGCCAGGGTGTTGCTGCGGCCTCCGGACAGGTTGACGTCCAGCTCCAGGTTGCGGCGCGTGGAAGCATCCAGAATAACGGCTTCATCATGCTGCTCGACCTGAATGCGGCGAATATGCGGCAGGTTGCTGCGTTGCGTATCGCGGGCATACTGCAGCAGGCAACCGGCCGCGCAGATCGCAAGGCTCAGGTGGTCGCAGCCAAAGCCGCTCAGGTCGCGGGTCTTGAACTGGTCGCACAGCAGACGGCGAGCGGTATCGTCTTCAAACTCCCAGGGCGGGCGTGCATGGGCTCCGGGGCGCTTGCTGACCGCTTCGGGAACCGCGGCATCATCCGGATATAGCAGTTCGGCAGGGCGCAGGCGCTCCAGCTCGGCCAGCAGGGCGTCTTCTCCATCTACCTCGAACAGGCTGAAGCGTCCGGAACTTATATCGATCATCGCCAGGCCAAACTGATCCTGGTGGCGTGCAATGCCCATCAACAGGTTGTCCTGATGTTCATCCAGCAGGGCTTCATCACTCAGCGTACCGGGGGTAACAATACGCACGACTTCACGTGCCACGGGCCCCTTGCTGGTGGCCGGGTCGCCAACCTGTTCACAGATCACCACGGACTCACCGGCTTTTACAATGCGGGCTATATAGCCTTCGGCAGAGTGGTAGGGAATACCGGCCATGGGGATCGGCTCGCCAGCGGACTTGCCCCGTGCCGTCAGTGAAATATCCAGCAGCGCAGCGGCCTTCTTGGCATCGTCATAGAACAGCTCGTAGAAATCCCCCATGCGGTAGAACAGCAGTTGATCCGGATGCTGTGCCTTGATGCGCAGGTACTGCTGCATCATGGGAGTGTGCTGGGTGCTCTTGCTTGCTGAAGACATAGTTGACGCTGTCATCCTGTTGCGGGGATTGAATCGGATTTGGCTCAGGGTTTTAATGGGGGAATTGTACGTTAAACACGGCAGCCTGCGTAGTCGCGGCTTGGGAGTAACACGATGAAAAACCTGGCACAAAAAGTAGGGCAGGCGCTGTTGAACAAGGGCCTGAAAATGGCAACGGCGGAGTCATGCACCGGCGGTTGGGTGGCCCAGGCAGTGACGGCAGTGCCGGGCAGTTCGGGCTGGTTCGATTGCGGCTTTGTGTCCTATTCCAATACGGCCAAGCAGAAAATGCTGGGTGTGGATCTTGAGGTCCTGGAAAACAGTGGTGCAGTGAGCGAGCCGGTGGTCGCGCAGATGGCGGAAGGTGCACTGCGCAACAGTGATGCCAATATTGCCGTGGCCATCAGCGGCATTGCCGGTCCGGATGGGGGCTCCGAGGACAAGCCTGTGGGGACGGTATGGCTGGCCTGGGCCATTGAAGGGCACCCGACCGTGAGTTGTCTGAGTTTCTTCAACGGTGACCGTGATGACATTCGTCAGCAGGCGGTTGAGCAGGCGCTGGAAGGCATCATGGCCTATCTGCCGGAGTAATCTCAGGATGGTTGCAATCTGATCAGGTTGTGGAATAATACTGTTCAGACATACAGTATTTAACCCTCGGCTAATGAAAGGTTTCCCGATGGACGCAAACAGAAAAAAAGCACTTGATGCCGCCCTGTCACAAATCGAGCGCCAGTTCGGCAAAGGCGCTGTGATGCGCATGGGGGACCAGCCCCGTGAAGCGATTCCGTCCGTGTCCACCGGTTCTCTGGGTCTGGATATTGCCCTGGGTATTGGCGGCCTGCCTTTTGGTCGAGTGGTCGAGATCTACGGTCCGGAATCCTCCGGTAAAACCACGCTGACCCTGCAGGTGATCGCCGAAGCACAAAAACAGGGCAAGACATGTGCTTTTGTTGATGCCGAGCACGCGCTGGATCCGGTTTACGCCGAGAAACTGGGTGTGGATGTGGATGCCTTGCTGGTGTCCCAGCCGGATACCGGTGAGCAGGCGCTGGAAATTACCGACATGCTGACCCGCTCCGGTGCAGTTGATGTCATCATCGTCGACTCCGTAGCGGCACTGGTGCCCAAGGCCGAGATCGAAGGTGAAATGGGTGACTCGCATGTGGGTTTGCAGGCGCGTCTGATGTCTCAGGCCCTGCGTAAGCTGACCGGTAGCGTCAAACAGTCCAACTGTCTGCTGGTGTTCATCAACCAGATCCGTATGAAGATCGGTGTGATGTTCGGTAACCCGGAAACAACCACCGGTGGTAACGCGCTCAAGTTCTATGCTTCTGTGCGTCTGGATATCCGCCGTACCGGTGCCGTGAAGCAGGGCGACGAAGTCGTCGGTAACGAGACCCGTGTCAAAGTGGTCAAGAACAAGGTATCGCCGCCGTTCCGTCAGGCCGAGTTCCAGATCATGTACGGCCAGGGCATCTACCACATGGGTGAAGTGGTGGATCTGGGTGTGCAGCAGGGGCTGGTGGACAAGTCCGGTGCCTGGTACGCCTACAAGGGTGACAAGATCGGTCAGGGCAAGGCTAATGCGGCCAAATACCTTGAGGATCATCCGGAAATCGCCAATGAGATTGAAGGTGAAATCCGTGCCAAGCTGCTCAATGTGCCCAAGCCTAAAGAACAGCCGGAACAGGCAGAAGAAGCAGGTCAGCTCGATCTCTGATCCGTTCTTGAACAGATGACACCGAACAGGGGCCTTGTGCCCCTGTTTGCGTTTATGGCTTGAGCATTGGTCGTCTTCAGCTGGCGTTAGCGGTCTGCTATGAGGCCAGGGTTTGCAGAAGTGACAATAATGCCTGCTCGGTTTTAGCGGTGAGGCCCTCTGCATAGTTGAGTCGCATACAGTTTCGGTATTTGCCGGAGGCAGAAAACAGAGCTCCAGGTGCAATGCAGTAGGGTTCTCCCTCCAGGCGACGGTTCAATTCAACGCAGTCTATTTCTTCCGGCATTTCCAGCCAGAAAATATAACCGCCGGTGGGATGGCTAATACGGGTGCCGGCAGGGAAGTGAGCCTCTAGCCATGGCAGCATCCTGTCACGGTTACGCTGATATTGTCCCCGCATTTTGCGCAGGTGGCGTTCATAACCACCTTCAGCAATAAAAGCGGCTACCGCCTGTTGGGGCAACGTGCTCGAGGCTGCAGTGGCGACAAATTTACTGTGTACCACTGCACTACGGAAACGTCCGGGGGCGATCCAGCCAAGGCGCAGGCCTGGCGCCAGTGTTTTGGAAAATGAGCTGCAAAGTAGTACGCGGTCATCGGTATCCAGTGACTTGATGGTGATGGGTCGCGGCCAAGTGTAGGCCAGGTCGCCATAAATATCGTCTTCAATGATGGCGATGTCGAACCTTTGTGCCAGCCGGTACAGGGCTTTTTTGTGAGCCTCACTGGCGGTATAGCCCAGTGGGTTATTGCAGGTAGGGGTGACCAGGATTGCCTTGATTGGCCACTGCTCCAATGCCAGTTCCAGCGCCTCCAGGCTGATCCCTTGTTCGGGGTGGGTGGGAATTTCCATTACCTTAAGCCCGTTCGCCTTGATCGCCTGCATGGCGCCATAGAAGCAGGGGGAGTCCACAGCGACCACATCGCCGGGCTCTGTGGTGGCTTTAAGTGCACAGAACAGGGCTTCCTGACAGCCCGTGGTGATGACGATATCGTCAGCGTTCAGCTGGCTGCCGCTATTGGCTGCAAGTCGGGCCACCTGCTGGCGCAGTTCCAGATTGCCGCGCAGGCTGTCGTACTCCAGCAAGCTTAAATCGCCGCGACGGGCAATACGTGCCCAGAGCCTGAGCAGGGGGCTCAGTGTGTCGCCGGTCAGATCGGGCATGGCATGACCCAGGGAAAATACAGGCGCTGATTTATCGGCACCCAGCATCTGCAGAATCCCTTCCCATTGAGAGATTTCCAGAGGTCGTCGCGCAGCGCGTGCCGTGGTGGGAAGAGGGTGTGAGGGTGACTGACCGCGGACGAAATAGCCTGATTTAGGTCGCGCCTCCACCAGGCCCAGAAACTCCAGCTGTCGATAGGCCTCTTGTACGGTGGTAATGCTGACCTTGTGCTCTTTGGTCAGGCTGCGAATTGAGGGTAGACGGTCGCCAGGGGCGAAAAGACCCTGGTTGATTTGGCTGCGCAGGTGTTCGATCAGGGCTTCGTACAGTTTCACATCGCTATCCTTATAAAAACCAGTACAGATATGAATAATTCAGGGATTACAGATACCTGTTTATCAATCTGTATATGTTAATTCATAAATGTCTGAATCTGTACTGTATTTCTCTGGATTCGTATGCTGTTTCTTCACTCAACCGGGATGGAGAATCGCCATGAACCCTGTTACCGCTCTGCAACGTTTGCTGCAACGCTATCGTCAAAACCGTACACGCAGGGTCTTGTTAACCCTGAATCGAGAGCAATTGAAAGATATCGGGCTGACGCGAAGCGAGGCACTGGAGGAAGGGCAAAAGTGGTTTTGGCAGGACTAGTTGAATCACTGAGGTCGTTGCAAGAGTTTCATCTCGCTCCTGGAGTGCGTAAAGTCCCTGTATATACATTAAAACAGCCGATTAGAGACAGGGGTGCAAGAAACGAACAATGGCAAAAGCGCTGGAAAACGAGGCAGATGTGCGCGCCGCAGCGATCAACCTGCTGGCGCGACGAGAGTACAGTCGCGCCGAGTTATGGCGCAAACTGAGTCCCCGTGTAGAGGAAGCAGGGCTGTTGGAGCGTGCACTGGATGGGTTGCAGGAGGCGGGCTACCAGAGCGATGAACGTTTTGCTGAAGTGTTCACGCGCAGTCGCCTGGGGGCTGGCTATGGTGCCATGCGGGTGCGTCAGGAGCTGCGCCGCAAGGGGATCGACTCAGACCTTGTGGAGCAGGCTCTGGAAAGTCAGGAAGACGACAGTTATGCACAGGCACTGGATGCCTGCCGCCGCCGTTTTGGCGAAATGCCGCCGGACACACCGAAGGAGTATGCCCGCCGCATGCGCTTTCTGGTTAACCGTGGCTTTGGCTTTGACGAGGCCAAAAAAGCGATCAATACCCCTGCTGAAGACTGAATTCTCGGTCTTCGCGCCATGCCAGACTATCGTACATTTTTTACCCGCGTTATATACTATCCAGCTATTTTTTTGCGTACAGATCGCCGCTGCCCAGCCGGGGTATGCGGGACAGTCGTGCCAACCAGTACAGACGCAACGGACCTGATATGAAATACATGACAAGTGCGGAAATCCGCCAGGCATTTCTCGACTTCTTTAACCAGCAGGGGCATGAAATTGTTGCCTCCAGCCCGCTGATTCCGGGTAACGACCCGACGCTGTTGTTCACCAACGCGGGTATGGTGCAGTTCAAGGATGTCTTCCTCGGGTCAGACAAGCGTTCCTACAGCCGTGCCACCACCTCGCAGCGCTGCGTGCGCGCCGGTGGCAAGCACAATGACCTAGAGAACGTCGGCTATACTGCGCGTCACCACACGTTCTTTGAAATGCTGGGCAACTTCAGCTTTGGTGATTACTTCAAGCGCGAAGCGATCAAATTTGCCTGGGATTTCCTGACCAAGCGCCTGGGGTTGCCGGAAGAGCGCCTCTGGGTCACGGTGCATTACACCGATGACGAAGCGGAAAAAATCTGGAAAGAAGAGATGGGTATTAACCCGGAGCGCTTCTCCAAACTGGACGAAGACAACTTCTGGGCCATGGGCGATACCGGCCCTTGTGGTCCCTGTACCGAAATCTTCTTTGACCATGGTCCTGACGTAGCCGGTGGTCCTCCCGGCAGCCCGGATGAAGATGGCGATCGCTACATCGAGATCTGGAACCTGGTATTCATGCAGTACAACCGTTCCGCTGACGGCAACATGGAGCCGCTGGCGCGTCCGAGCATCGATACCGGTATGGGTCTTGAACGTGTCGCTGCTGTGCTCCAGGGCGTGCACAGCAACTATGAAATCGATCTGTTTCAAAACCTGTTGAAAGCAACTGCCGGCGTGCTGGGGCTGGATAACATCGACAGCAAATCCCTGCGCGTTATTGCTGACCACATCCGTTCCTGTTCCTTCCTGATTACTGATGGCGTCATGCCATCCAATGAAGGTCGCGGCTATGTACTGCGTCGCATCATGCGTCGTGCAATCCGTCATGGTAACAAGCTGGGTGCCAAAGAGCCGTTCTTCCACAAGCTGGTTGCACCCCTGGTGAAAGAAATGGGCGAGGCTTACCCTGAACTGGCGAAGATGCAGGAGCAGGTGGAGCGTATCCTGCTGAAGGAAGAACAGCAGTTTGCCAAAACGCTGGACCACGGCATGCAGCTGCTGGAGCAGGCGATAGCCGATCTGGATGGCAAAACCATCCCGGGTGAAACCGTATTCCGTCTGTACGATACCTATGGTTTCCCTGTCGACCTGACAGCCGATGTGGCCCGTGAGCATGAGTTGAGCCTGGATATGGACGGCTTTGAGTCTGCCATGGAAGCCCAGCGTCAGCGTGCCCGTGCCTCCGGTCAGTTCAGCGTAGATTACAACGAGCAGATTAAACTGGACGGCAGCACTGAATTTAACGGCTATGACAGCCTGGAAGATCGCTCTGAAGTGATCGCTCTGTTCCGTGAAGGCGAAGAAGTGCAGCAGCTGTCCGCTGGTGAACACGGTGTGGTGGTACTGAAAAATACCGCTTTCTATGCCGAGTCCGGCGGTCAGGTGGGTGACCAGGGTGTGCTGCGCTGGGATCGTGGTCAGTTCGACGTGAGCGACTGCACCAAGGAAAGCGGCCATCACCTGCACCACGGCAGCCTGAGCGAAGGCGTACTGCAGATCGGTGATCAGGTGGTCACTGAAGTGGACATGGCCAAGCGCCAGGCCACGGCACTGAACCATTCCGCCACGCACCTGCTGCACGCAGCCCTGCGCACGGTCCTGGGTGACCATGTACAGCAGAAAGGCTCCCTGGTTGATGCTGAACGTCTGCGTTTCGACTTTGCCCACTTTGAAGCCATGAGTGCCGACGAGATTGCGCAGGTTGAGCGTATGGTCAACGATCAGATTCGTGCCAACTCGGCGGTGGAAACCGAGTTGATGGAGCTGGATGCTGCCAAGGAAAAAGGTGCCATGGCGCTGTTTGGCGAGAAATACGATGATGAAGTGCGTGTACTCAGCATGGGTGGCGACTTCTCCGTTGAGCTCTGTGGTGGTACTCACGCCAAGCGCACCGGTGATATCGGTCTGCTTAAAGTGGTTGCCGAAAGCGGCATCGCTTCTGGCGTGCGTCGTATCGAAGCGGTGACCGGCATGCAGGCACTGCAGTGGATCAACAGCGGTGAGCAGGTTCTGAGCGAGATCGCTTCACTGGTGAAAGGCAATCGTGAAACGGCGCTTGATAAGGTCCGTGGCCTGAACGAGCGCAGCCGCCAGCTGGAAAAAGAGATCGAACGACTGGCCGCCAAGCTGGCCAGTGCCCAGAGCGGTGATCTGCTGAGTCAGGTTCAGGAAGTCGGCGGCATCAAGGTTCTGGCTGCTCAGTTGGACGGCGTTGAGCCCAAGGCACTGCGTGACATGCTGGATCAGCTGAAGAACAAGCTGGGCAGCGGTATTGTGGTATTGATGACCGCTCAGAATGACAAGGTCAGCCTGGTGGCGGGCGTCACCAAGGATCTGACCGGTCAGGTCAAGGCGGGCGATCTGGTACGCGAGCTGGCCTCGCGTCTGGGTGGCAAAGGGGGCGGGCGTCCAGACATGGCGCAGGGCGGCGGTACCGATGTTGGTGCCATGCCGGCTGCGCTGAGTGCGGTGCCCGAACTGGTAGCGGCAAGCCTGTAACAACAGGCACTGCCGGCACTGCTTCGGTGTCGGCAGCCGATTGGAAGCTGTGAAATGGCATTATATGTGCAAAAGTTTGGTGGCACTTCGGTTGGTTCGGTAGAGCGAATCGAAGCGGTTGCCGAGAAAGTGAAAGGCTTTCGCGAACAGGGACATGATGTGGTTGTGGTTGTCTCCGCCATGAGCGGAGAAACCAACCGGCTGATCGCCCTGGCCAATGAAATTCAGTCACGCCCCGATCCGCGTGAGATGGACACCCTGGTGTCCACCGGGGAGCAGGTCACTATTGCCCTCTTGAGCATGGCGCTCAAGGCACGGGGGGTGGATGCCAGCTCTTACACCGGCGCGCAGGTCCGTATTCTGACTGATCGCGTGCATACCAAAGCACGTATACAGGATATTGAAACCAGCCGTATGCGCGCTGACCTGGACCAAGGGCGCGTTGTTGTCGTGGCCGGCTTCCAGGGTGTCGACGAAGACGGCAATATCACGACCCTGGGGCGTGGCGGTTCGGATACCACCGGTGTGGCTCTGGCAGCGGCGCTCAAGGCTGATGAATGTCAGATCTATACTGATGTGGACGGCGTCTACACCACCGATCCACGTGTGGTTGAAGGTGCTCGACGACTGGAAAAGATTACCTTTGAAGAGATGCTGGAAATGGCCAGCCTGGGTTCGAAGGTGTTGCAGATCCGGGCGGTTGAGTTTGCCGGCAAGTACAAGGTCCCGCTGCGGGTACTGTCCAGTTTTGAGGACGGCCCCGGCACACTGATTACGATAGAGGATGATGCCGCTGTGGAAAAACCGGTTATCTCGGGTATTGCGTTCAACCGTGACGAAGCCAAACTGACCGTGCAGGGCGTGCCGGATATCCCCGGTGTGGCCTCCCGCATTCTGGGGCCGATCAGCCAGGCGAATATCGAAGTCGACATGATTGTGCAGAACATCGCGGCTGACAAAACCACCGACTTTACTTTCACTGTGCATAGAAACGACTATGATAAAGCGGAGCAGGTCTTGCAGCAGGTCAAGCAGGAACTGGGAGCTCGCGAAGTAGTCGGAAACAATAAGATCGCCAAGGTGTCCATCGTTGGTGTGGGAATGCGTTCCCATGCCGGGGTCGCCAGCAAGATGTTCGACGCGCTTGCCGCCGAGAATATCAATATCCAAATGATCTCGACATCCGAGATCAAGGTGTCCGTGGTGATCGCCGAGAAATATCTGGAGCTGGCTGTACGCGGCCTGCATTCTGCGTTTGATCTTGACGATTCAGATACAGTCAGGGAATAACGACAGTACCGGATGACGGGGGTATGCAAGTGTTCTATCATTACGCGCATGCCCCCACGATCGGCTTGAGAGGGTCGCCGCTGTACTACCTGTATGGTCGAATGGACGATTAGGAGAAAGTGCGACCGCTTTCATGAAGAGAACTCAGCGCCCCAGGACAAATTAAGGAGAGCCACAAATGCTGATTCTAACCCGCCGTGTCGGCGAAACTCTGATGGTCGGTGATGACGTCACCGTCACTGTGCTCGGTGTTAAAGGCAACCAAGTCCGCATCGGTGTCAATGCGCCCAAGGATGTATCTGTTCATCGCGAAGAGATCTACCAGCGCATCCAGCGTGAAAAACAGCAAGACGAAGATCAGGAATAATTTTTTTCAATTAACCCTTTTCTTTTTAAAATCAGTCTTGTACTATTTGCGCCGTTGTTGACGAGGTGAGTTGGCCGAGTGGCTGAAGGCGCGCCCCTGCTAAGGGCGTATACCGCAAGGTATCGAGGGTTCGAATCCCTCACTCACCGCCATCACGATGTGCGCCCGTAGCTCAGCTGGATAGAGTACCTGGCTACGAACCAGGCGGTCAGAGGTTCGAATCCTCTCGGGCGCGCCATCTACTTCAACGACATGAAAACATGTGTGCGCCCGTAGCTCAGCTGGATAGAGTACCTGGCTACGAACCAGGCGGTCAGAGGTTCGAATCCTCTCGGGCGCGCCATCTTTTCTCCCCATCGGTATGCGCCCGTAGCTCAGCTGGATAGAGTACCTGGCTACGAACCAGGCGGTCAGAGGTTCGAATCCTCTCGGGCGCGCCATCCCCTCTTGAATTAAGCTTTTCCTCTCAGGCCGGATGCCTAAATTAAACGCTATCTTCCGGAACGACCATGAAATTCATCGCTAAGCTGTTTCCCGAAATCACGATCAAAAGTCGTCCTGTTCGCCGTCGCCTTATTCAGCGCCTGCAAAGTAATCTGCAGATCGTGCTCAAGCGTCTGGATGACGATATCAAGGTCAGTGGGTTCTGGGACAAGGTTGAGGTGAGTTACCCGGGTCAGAACGAAGCACTGTGCGAGCAGATCATTGAAGCCATGGCATGCGTGCCGGGTATTCAGAGCTTCCTGGAAGTGCGCGAGTATCCCTTGGGTGACTTCGATAACGCATTCGAATTGACCCGTGAGGCCTATGCTGAACGCCTCAAGGGCAAAACCTTCAAGGTGCGCGTCAAGCGCAGCGGCAAGCATGACTTCACCTCTGTAGAGCTGGAGCGCTACGTCGGTGGCGGCCTGCGTCAGCACACAGAGGCAGCGGGTGTTGATGTCCGTAACCCTGAAATTTGGGTTGACCTGGAAGTGAAGGACAACAAGCTGTTTGTTGTGACCGCGATACATCAGGGGCTCGGCGGTTACCCGCTGGGCACACAGGAAGATGTACTGTCCCTGATCTCCGGTGGCTTTGACTCTGTTGTCGCGTCCTATATGACCATGCGTCGTGGCAGCAAGACCCACTTTCTGTTTTTCAACCTGGGCGGCCATGCCCATGAGATCGGGGTAAAACAGGTCGCGCTATACCTGTGGAACCGTTATGGTTCTTCCGCGCGCGTAAAATTCATTACCGTGCCTTTTGAAGAAGTGGTTGGCGAAATTCTGCAGTCAGTTCATCACTCGCATATGGGTGTGGTGCTCAAGCGCATGATGATGCGAGCGGCCGACAAGGTGGCCGACCGTATGAAGCTGAATGCGCTGGTGACCGGCGAGAGCGTGGCCCAGGTGTCCAGTCAGACACTGCCCAACCTGCGTTTGATCGATGAAAGCTGTGACCACCTGGTATTGCGTCCGCTGGTTACCATGGATAAGCCGGATATCATCGAAATCTCACGCCAGATCGGTGCTTTCGAGTTTGCCAGCGCCATGCCGGAGTTCTGCGGCGTTATCTCTGACAAGCCGACCACTCACGCGCGTCGTGAACGGGTTGAAGAAGAAGAGAGCAACTTCGATTTTGAAGTGCTGGAGCGCGCGCTGGAGCAGACAGAAGTCATCCGCATTGATGACATAGTGGAAAATCAGAATATCAATTCTGAGATTGAAGCGATGACGCGGGTGGCTGACAACCAGACGTTGGTGGATATTCGTCCGCCGCGGGAGCAGGAGCGCAAGCCCCTGAATATGCCGGGTTGCGAGGTTCGCGTGATTCCCTTCTACCAGCTGGAAGCCGATTTTGCCGCCTTGCCGCAGGAGCGGGAGTACCTGCTGTACTGCGATAAGGGCGTGATGTCCCAGATGCATGCCCAGCATTTGCATGAATTGGGTTTCAATAATGTGAAAGTTTTCCGTCCAGCCACTCAATGAGTGGCTTTTTTGTTTCCCTTCCTTGTAAATTAGCCGAAAGGCTAATGTCTTATTGTTGCCATTATCGGCATTACTAGTACCTGTATGCGTTGGATTGTCGCACGTTGAAGCCATGGAGGCCGTTTCTGTAAAAAAATTACAGATTGTCGACAATCTTGCATTGGCCCCCTGAGTTTGCGTTAGAATAGATTTGATCGATTATGTGAGTCAGGTCGATAGCTATCAGCCAACCTGCTCACAGAGTCAGAACATCAGCCTGTAACTCATCTCTGATGCCAGAGGAGGTGAGTGCGGCCAAAAGTCGCTGACAGGTTTAAGGGTTTCAACTACACAGGAGCACCCACAGATGGATAGTCTGTTCTCGGAAGGCCTTACGCTAATGGCCTTCGGCATGGGTTTCGTCTTCGTCTTCTTGACGTTGCTGGTGTTTGCAACCGGCATTATGTCGCGATTGGCCACACGGTTTCTGCCAGAACCGGTCGCCAAGGCGCCCCAGCCTCGTCCCCAGCCGGCAGCCGCCGGTGGAGCAGCCAGCAACAACGATGAAATTGTTGCCGCGATTACAGCGGCGGTACACAAGTACCGCTCCAAGTAACGCAGCTGAATAACAAGAACATTTTGCTAGATAAAGGCTAACTCATGTCCGACGTAAAAAAACCGCTAGGCATCACCGACGTCGTACTGCGTGACGCGCATCAGTCTCTGTTTGCGACACGTCTGCGACTCGATGACATGCTTCCGATCGCCGAGAAACTGGACAAGATCGGTTACTGGTCCCTGGAAAGTTGGGGCGGCGCGACCTTCGATTCCTGCATCCGTTACCTGGGCGAAGACCCTTGGACACGCATCCGCGAATTGAAAGCCGTAATGCCGAACACCAAACAGCAGATGCTGCTACGTGGCCAGAACCTGCTGGGCTACCGTCACTATGCAGACGATGTTGTCGACAAGTTTGTTGAGCGTGCTGCGACCAACGGCGTTGATGTTTTCCGTATCTTTGATGCCATGAACGATCCGCGTAACCTGGACCGTGCCATCAAGGCGGTGAAAAACTGCGGCAAGCATGCACAGGGGACTATCTCCTACACCACCAGTCCGGTGCATACGATCGAGACATGGGTCGACTACGCCAAGAGTCTGGAAGATCTGGGCGCTGACTCCATCGCCATCAAGGACATGTCCGGTATTCTCACGCCGTACAATGCTTTTGACCTGATCTCCCGCCTGAAAGCGCAGACCGGCCTGGAAGTTCAGTTCCACGCTCATGCAACAGCGGGCCTGTCTGACATGACTATCCTCAAGGCCGTTGAAGCCGGCGTTGATCGTGTCGACACTGCCATCTCCTCCATGTCCATGACCTACGGCCACACCGCGACCGAGTCCGTGGTTGCCGCTCTGGCGGGCACCGACCGTGATACCGGTCTGGATCTGCTGGCGCTGGAAGAGATTGCAGCCTACTTCCGTGAAGTGCGTAAGAAGTACGCCAAGTTTGAAGGCTCTCTGCGCGGCACCGATTCCCGTATCCTGGTTGCTCAGGTACCGGGTGGCATGCTGACCAACATGGAAAGCCAGCTCAAGGAGCAGGGCGCTGCCGACAAGTTTGATGACGTGCTGGCGGAGATCCCGCGTGTACGTGAAGACCTGGGTTACATCCCGCTGGTGACACCGACGTCCCAGATCGTGGGTACTCAGGCAGTTATTAACGTCCTGATGGGCGAGCGCTACAAAACCATTTCGAAAGAAGTTCAGGGTATTCTCAAAGGCGAATACGGTGCTGCACCGGCGCCCTACAATGCCGAGCTTCAGGCCCGTGTACTGGATGGTCAGGAACCGCTGACTTGCCGTCCGGCCGATCAGTTGCAGCCGGAGGTCGACAAACTGACCACCGAACTGAAGCAGATTGCCGGTGAAAAAGGCATCCTGCTGGAACAGGGTGACAATGAGATCGACGACGTTCTCACTTATGCACTGTTCCCGCAGATTGGCCTGAAATTCCTGGAAAACCGCGGTAACCCTGACGCCTTTGAACCTGTACCGACTCTTGAGGACGCAAAAACCATGGCAGCCCCGAAAAACAATGGACCGGAAGTCTACACCATCAACGTTAACGGCCAGAACTATGTGGTTCAGGTGACTGAGGGCGGCGATGTGTCCTCCATTCAGTCGGCTCCGGCTGCCGCGCCTGCCGCTGCTCCGGCAGCTGCACCTGCAGCAGGTTCTGGTGAGCCTGTGGGTGCACCGCTGGCCGGTAATATCTGGAAGGTTCAGGTTGCTGCTGGTCAGGCTGTTCAGGAAGGCGACGTGCTGGTCATCCTGGAAGCGATGAAGATGGAAACTGAAGTCCGTGCCGCGCGCGCCGGTACTGTGGTCTCCGTAGACGTGAAAGAGGGTGATGCCGTTCAGGTCGGTGACTCTCTGGTCACCCTGGCCTAAGGTAAAGCTGCATGGATAAGCTACTCGATCTGTGGTTGGCCTCGGGGGTATACAATATCTCCTTCGGCCAGCTGACCATGATGATTATTGGTCTGGTGCTGCTCTTTCTTGCTATCCGCAAGAACTTTGAGCCGCTCCTGCTGGTTCCGATCGGCTTCGGCGGTATTCTGGCGAATATCCCGGAAGCGGGTCTGGCGATGTCGGCAGTGGAAAATGCGATCCACTTTGCCAAACCGGAAGTGCTGCAGGGCCTGGCCAGCGTGCTGGGTGTCAACAGCACCGACGTGCACGAGCTTGCGCATGCATACCACAACTCCAATGCCAGTACCCACGCTGCAGCCAGTCTGGTTGCGCAGGATAATGGCTACAACAACGGTATGCTGTACAACTTCTATACTGTTGCCATAGCCTCTGGTGCCGCTCCGCTGATCATCTTCATGGGTGTTGGTGCCATGACCGATTTCGGTCCGCTGCTGGCTAATCCCAAGACGCTGTTCCTGGGCGCGGCCGCTCAGTTCGGTATCTTTGCTACCGTGCTGGGTGCCGTGGCATTGAGCAGCTTTGGCATTCTGGACTTCAGCATTCAGGACGCAGCGGCTATCGGTATCATCGGTGGTGCTGACGGTCCGACTGCGATCTATGTGGCGAGCCTGCTGTCTCCGCACCTGCTGGGTGCCATCGCTGTGGCAGCTTACTCCTACATGGCGCTGGTACCGCTGATTCAGCCGCCGATCATGCGTGCCCTGACCACCGAGTCCGAGCGCAAGATCAGCATGAGCCAGCTGCGTCACGTATCCAAGGTCGAAAAGATCATGTTCCCGATCCTGCTGTTGATCCTGGTAGCCATGCTGCTGCCGGATGCGGCACCGCTGCTGGGTATGTTCTGTTTCGGTAACCTGATGCGTGAGTGTGGTGTTGTGGACCGTCTGAGCGATACCGCCCAGAACGCACTGATCAACATCGTCACCATATTCCTGGGTCTGTCCGTTGGCTCCAAGCTGTCTGCTGACAAATTCCTGGATGTGCAGACACTGGGTATTCTGGTGCTGGGTATTGTTGCCTTCGGTATCGGTACCGCCTGTGGTGTACTTATGGCCAAGGGCCTGAACAAGCTGCAGGGCGGCAACGCCATCAACCCGTTGATCGGTTCAGCAGGTGTATCCGCAGTGCCTATGGCCGCGCGTGTTTCCAACAAGCTGGGTCTTGAAGCCAACCCGCAGAACTTCCTGCTGATGCATGCCATGGGTCCGAACGTGGCCGGTGTTATCGGCTCGGCGGTTGCGGCAGGTGTGATGATCAAGTTTGTCGGCTGATACAGCGACAGAGAGTTGAACTAAAAACGGAGCCCCAGGGCTCCGTTTTTTTATGACTGTTTACAGGCGGCAACGAGAAGAAAAGAAAGGCCGGATCAGAAACCGGCCAGTACTTCCAGGTGTGCCTGCACACTGAATGCCAGTGCGACCGGGTTGTAGCCTCCTTCCAGCACGGACACGATGCGGCCCTGTGAGTGGCGCTCGGCCACGGCCTTGATCACCTTGGTTACCTGGCGGTAGTCCTCTTCATCCAGGTTCAGGTCGGCCATGGGGTCTTCCTTATGCGCATCGAAACCGGCGGAGATGAAAATCATGTCCGGTTTGTGCGCATCCAGTGCCGGTAGCCAGTGTTCTTCCACGGCGCGGTGGAAAATATGTGGCTCGGTGTGCGCTGCGATAGGGCAGTTGACGATGTTGGGGCGGTCGATCTGGTGGTAGCGCTCCGGGTAATAAGGGTGCTGGAAGGTCGAGCAGACCAGTACCTCGGGGCGGTCCTTGAAGATATCCACAGTGCCGTTGCAGTGGTGAACATCAAAGTCGAGGATGGCCACACGTTGAATATCGGCCTGCTGCAGTGCATGAGCAGCGCCAATGGCCACATTGTTGAACAGGCAAAACCCCATGGCGAGGTTGTACTCGGCGTGATGGCCGGGTGGGCGCACGGCACAGAAGGCATTATCGGCCTTGCCGGCAAGCACGCGGTTAACCGCCAGAATAACGCCGCCGGCAGCAAGCCGTGCAGCATTCATGCTGTCAGGGCACATGGCGGTATCATCATCGGTATAGACAATGCCGGAGCCGGGTTGCTGGGCATCCAGACGCTTGCTGTGCAGCTGATGGTGTGCCAGCGAGATCTGTTCTTCGGTAACGGGTACCGCCGTGATCTGGTCCAGCTGGTCAATCAGGCCAGTACGTTCCAGCACCTTGTGAATTGCTGCCAGGCGAATGGGGCTGTCCGGGTGTTCAGGACCCAGGTTATGCAGCTGGCAGTCCTTGTGTGAAATCAGGGCCGTAGTCATTGTCTTTATTCTTCTCCTCGTATTGTCGACATTCTAGAGGAAAACGGCAGGCAGGCGTGTTAGGCGTTGGTATTAATTGATGCGGGTCAGTTCGTTGCAGCGCAAAAATTGATCGACATCATAAACGCCTACCCGGTGATTCTCTATAGTGAACCCACAGCATAGAACTGTCTTTGATGCCGAGCATGCTCACCCGATGCTCGGCGTTTTTTTGTTTGTGTTCCCCGAGTCTTCTGCGCCCGTACCTCCCTCTGTATACTGTTACCAACCCCGCCCGAGAAGGGTTCCCAGCGTTTGGTAATAGGTAAACAGCCACAGTGGCGTCCAGGACAGTCGATTACTCTAATAAAAGCGTACTCCTGATCGATAGCAGCGGTAACCTGCGGTCGACCATCTACTATATGCTGCGTGAACTGGGCGTCAAAAATCTCCTTGCCACCACTGTGAACGACAAGGTGCTGACGCTGATCCAGGAATCCTCCTACGACATTATCTTACTGGGCCATAACAGCAGCGACTCGGTGACCGGTATGCAACTGCTCGAAGAGGCACGTTACCGGGGCTATATCCGGCCTACCGCCGGCTGGATCTTCATGACCAGTGATGCGTCCCAGGAAGTGGTGTTGCATGCCATCGACAGCCGTCCTGATGATCTGTTGACCCGACCGTTTACCATCGACGAACTCAAAAGCCGTCTTGACCAGCTGGTTCTGCGCAAGCAGGTGTTGCGTCCGGTAGAGCAGTCCATCGAAGTGGGTGACCTGGAAGGCGCCGTTATCGCCTGTGACGATATCCCGCGTCATGACAGTAACTACGACTATGCCTGCCGCCTTAAAGCCAGTCTGCTGATTCAGTTGAAACGTCCCGACGAAGCCTATGAGGTGCTGGAACCCCTGTTCTGGCAGACGCAGGACAAGGAGATTGGTCTGGTGATGGCGGAAGCTTTGGCGGCTATGGAGCGGCTGAGTGAAGCAAAAGAGCTGTTGGGTAGCCTGATCGAAAACTTCCCGTTGCTGATCTCGGCCTATGACCTGCTGGCCAGGGTGCATGAGAAAAACGGTGACCTGGATGATGCGCGAGATATTCTGAAACAAGCTACGTCCAAGTCACCCTTGGGGATTCCCCGCCAGATGGAGCTGGGGCGAGTCGCGACTCAAACCCGTGTTCTGGATATGGCTGAAGGGGCCTACCGCAAATCCATTCAGTTGGGGCGCAGCAGTTGCTACCGTTCTCCTGAACCCTATCTGCGTCTGGCGAATATTCGCCGTCTGGAAATGCTGGATGCTGATAACCGTCGTCAGATTGATCTGCGTAACGACTTTGACACGGTACTGAACAACGCCGAATTTGCCTTCCCAAGGGATAACACGCTCAAGGTGCGCTCCAACCTGCTGCGAGCCAAGATCTGTGAAGACTTGGGAGAAGCTTCCCAGGCACAGCAGTTTCGCTCTGTTGCCAATGAGCATAACCAGTCACTTGAGCAGCCTCTGCAACTGGATCGCGAGCAGTTGCTGCTGTCCGGTGACAAGGTACCCATGCTTGAGCCTGAAACCACTCAGGAGCCTGCAGCCAAGGGTGGTGTGCGTCGCGACCATGCCATGAGTGACAAGGTTAACCGTCTGGGCGTTAAACACTACCTGGCTGGCAAGTTGTCTCAGGCGATCCGCTATTTTGGCCTGGCTATCGAATATGATCCGGGCAATGTGCCGGCACTGTTGAATCTGGCCCAGCTTTTCCTTGAAGCGGCGCGGGATAATGCCAGCAAGCGCGACGAGCGTTTCCGCATGGTGGACCGCTATCTGCGACTCACGGACCGGCTACCACTGGAGCCGGCGGAAAAGTTACGCCAGTCACAATTGCTCAAGTACCGTAAGCAACCCCTTGATACCCTGCCGCCCGGTTCACTGGGCAGCTTGCTTCGCTGATTCAGTCCAGCTGCTGCAGAAAAATACGCGCACTTTCCTGGATGGCTTCCCTGGCATCGTCTGACATCTTGTTCAGATTGCGGTAGGCCAGCCCCAAGCGCGGATTCTGTTCCAGCTGTTCACGGTTACGTGCCAGAAAATCCCAGTACAGATAATTGAAAGGGCAGGCTTTGGCACCCGTTTTCTGTTTCACGTCGTAGCGGCAGTGTTGGCAATAGTCCGACATGCGGTTGATATAGGCACCGCTGGCTGCATAGGGTTTGCTGGCCATCAGGCCACCATCGGCAAACAGGATCATGCCCTGCACGTTGGGCAGCTCCACCCATTCATAGGCATCGGCATAGACCAGCAGATACCACTCATTCACCTCCGCGGGGTTGGCCCCTACCAGCAGGGCGAAGTTACCCAGCACCATCAGCCGCTGGATATGATGGGCATAGGCATGGCGACGGGTATCCTCAACACATTGGTGCAGGCAGTTCATCGCGGTGGTTTGCCCCCAATAGAGTCCGGGCAGGGGGCGGTCGGCATTCAGGTAGTTGCCTTCTTTATATGCCGGCATCTGTAGCCAATAGAGGCCACGCACATACTCACGCCAGCCCAGAATCTGGCGGATAAACCCCTCAACGGCGTTAAGAGGCGCCTTTTCCTGTTGATAAGCCTTTTCAGCCGCTTCGATCACCTCACGAGGGTCCAGTAAACCCAGATTGATATAGAAACTCAGATGGGAATGAAACAACCAGGGATCCTGCTGGCGCATGGCGTCCTGGTAGTCACCAAACAGGGGCAGGCGTTCAAGGATGAACTGGTCCAGTACCTCAAGTGCCTGGGCGCGGGTGACGGCATAGTGAAAGTCATCCAGCTCTCCAAAGTGGTCGGGAAAGCCTGTCTGAATCAGGTCGATAACGTTTTGGGTGATGCTGTCAGGCTCAAAACGGGCGGGGGCGGGTGGTGTCAGGCCTGCGGGCATGGCCTTGCGGTTGGAGCTGTCGAAATTCCATTGCCCACCCACGGGTTTGCCCTCATGCATCAGAATACCGTAGCGCTTGCGCAGGTTGCGGTAAAAGTACTCCATCCGCAGCTGACGCCTGCCCTGGGCCCAGTCTCTGAAATCGTCTGTTGAGGACAGAAAACGGTCATCTTCGCGCAGTTCAATATGTGCATCAGAGTTTTGTTGCCACTGCTGAAACTGTTGCAGCAATCTGTATTCGCCAGGTTTGGTGATGACACAGTGGCGGCAGCCGGAGGTGTTGAGAATATGCTCAACTTCCCGGGTAAAGTCAGAATCTCGATCCGTATCGTCCAGGCGTCGATAGCAGACGCGATAGCCTTTTTCCTTCAGCGTCTTGGCAAAGTGCCGCATGGCTGCCAGCACCAGAACGAGCTTCTTCTTATGATGCGCAACATAGGTTGCTTCGCTGTGCAGCTCACACATCAGAATCAGATCCTGCTCGGGATCGATATCTTTCAGGCTGCTTATATTCAGGCTTAGTTGATCACCCAGAATCAACCTCAAACGGGGATGGGACACAGGGATACTCCACACACATGGACATGAGATCTACGCGAGAGAGGTGCAGGTGGATTTCAGGGGCAGGTAACCATCAGACGAAAAAAATGCCCACAGGCAGAACCTGTGGGCATCAAACAACAAACAACAGATAAGGAATCAACACCATGAAGTGAAGATCGTGCGTTACGCCTTGCAGACGTGACGCGGTGCGCCAATACGGCAACCATAAACACCGACTTCACCTTTCCAACGCATCCACGTCAGCAGATCAGTCAGCTGGTTGACCAGCTTGGCAACAGCACCCTGGCTTTCAGATGCCTCGGCATCCGTGTAACCCATGGCCACCAGTTCCTGGTGGATACGACGATCTTCATTGGCAAGACCGGTGTAGTGCTTCTGATTCATAACAACACTCCCCAAAATGTGTGTTAGACCTTAGTATTATACATAGAGTTAACATGTGAAGCAATTGTCTGTTTAGTGATCAACAGACAATTGCAGGAAAAAAACAGATCGCCAGATGCTTGAAGCCTGAACAAACCCTTATATTCTTTAAGGAGTCTTCAAGAGTGGGAAATGGATGCAACTGCGCCAGCTGTTCCTGATCAACCTTATCGTCGTGCTGCTGTGCAGCCTTATCGTCGGCTTTTCCTGGCTGGTGAATCGGAATGCGCTCGAAGGGGCGGGGTTGTCCGTGTTCCAGGCCCAGGGGCGTGCGGCGTTCGAGTTGATTCGGGCAGCACGTCACTGGAATGCTGATACGGAAGGCGTCTATGTTCCCGTGTCCTCTGATATTCATCCCAACCCCTATTTACACCTGCCGGATAGAGACATCACTGATAACCATGGGCGCCAGCTGACGCGTATCAACCCTGCTTACATGACGCGGCAGATATCGGAGCAGCTTGAGGGCCAGGATGTGGCCCTGCGCATTACCAGCCTGAAACCGCTTAACCCCACCAATGCACCGGATGAATGGGAGCGCTCTGCCCTGAGCTGGATGGAGCAAAGCGGAGAGTTGGAGCGGGTGGAGTTGTTTGAAGGCCGTTATCGCTATATGGCAGGGCTCAATATTGTCCACAGCTGCCTGCCTTGCCATGAACAGATGGGGTACAAAATAGGGGACCTGCGCGGGGGTATCAGCTTCAGCCGTGATGCCAAACGCATGGACCCTCTGGTTAACGGCATGCTTGAACGTGTGGATAAAATGCATCTCTGGGTTTGGGCGGTTCTGGTGGTGTGTGCGTCTGTGTTGGCCAGCCTGACCTTCGGCTTCTGGCAGCGCCTGGTAGGCAGTGAATCGGTGCAACAACGACTGAGGTCCCTGGTAGAAACTGACTATCTGACCGGTGTGTTGAGTCGCCGAGAATTGATGAGTCGTCTGGATCAGGAGGTCGAACGGGCACAGTGTTTTGTTTCCCCGCTGGCATTGATGATGATCGACCTGGACCACTTCAAGCAGGTCAATGATCGTTTTGGCCATGCTCAGGGTGACAAGGTGTTGGTTGAAGTCGCTCAGGCATTGCAGCACGAACTGCGTAAGGTCGATAGCATCGGCCGATATGGTGGTGAGGAATTCACCGTGATTGTGCCAAACACGGAGTCAGATGATGCTTTGAATCTGGCTGAACGCTTGCTGCAGCGTGTTCGTGAGCTGGAGATCAGGACCGAAAATGGTGAGCACATCCAGATCACCATTAGCGTTGGTCTGGTGTGTAACCGGGATTTGTCACAGGTGCTGACAGCCGATTCATTGCTACGAGGGGCTGATCAGGCGCTTTACAACGCCAAGCATGCGGGGCGAAATCGGGTTGAGCAGGAACATCCTTCCGGATAACACCTTTCTTTCTCCAGTAACTTTGCGTCGGTATGTGCCGACTGGATTTGCATTCATCCCGATAGGTCTTGCCTATCGTTGCCATTAGAAATGTCACTTTGGCTAATCCACAGCCAGCGTCTAGTCTGAAGCTAACCAAAACACAACAGGTCCAACTCAAGGTTGAGAGCGGTGTGTCCTGAGTAATCAGGCACTTATGAACACCGGTTTGTGAGTCTTTGGATAACAAGCAGAGGAAATGGAAATGAGCCAGAACAACACAGGTAAATGCCCTTTCATGCATGGCGGCAACACCGCCAGCGGTAACGATAATATGGAATGGTGGCCGAATACGCTCAACCTGGACATCCTCCACCAGCATGACACCAAGACAAACCCTCTGGGCGAAGACTTCGACTACGCAAAAGAATTCAAGAAGCTCGACCTGGAAGCGGTCAAGAACGACCTCAAGGCGCTGATGACTGATAGCCAGGACTGGTGGCCGGCCGACTGGGGGCACTACGGTGGTTTGATGATTCGTATGGCCTGGCACGCTGCGGGTTCCTACCGTGTGGCCGACGGTCGCGGCGGTGGTGGTACAGGCAACCAGCGTTTTGCTCCGCTCAACAGCTGGCCGGACAACGGCAACCTCGACAAGGCGCGCCGCCTGCTGTGGCCGATCAAGAAGAAATACGGCAACAAACTCTCCTGGGCCGATTTGATCATCCTGGCCGGTAACATGGCCTATGAGTCAATGGGCTTCAAAACCTTCGGCTTCGCCGGTGGTCGCCCCGATATCTGGCACCCGGAAAAAGACACCTACTGGGGCTCCGAGAAAGAGTGGCTGGCGCCGACCGGCAGTGAGGGCTCGCGTTATTCCGGTGAACGTGATCTGGAAAACCCGTTGGCAGCCGTGATGATGGGCCTGATCTACGTTAACCCCGAAGGTGTGGATGGTAACCCTGACCCGCTGAAAACCGCTC
The DNA here is from genome assembly GCF_059179545.1 of Marinobacterium sp. NO-S09. Classification (NCBI taxonomy): domain Bacteria; kingdom Pseudomonadati; phylum Pseudomonadota; class Gammaproteobacteria; order Oceanospirillales; family Oceanospirillaceae; genus Marinobacterium; species Marinobacterium sp. NO-S09. The sequence goes on from NZ_CP168954.1 coordinate 1,109,789, forward strand.
AGGACATGCGTGTCACCTTTGAGCGTATGGCGATGAATGATGAAGAGACCGTGGCCCTGACGGCCGGTGGCCATACAGTGGGTAAGGCACACGGTAACGGTAATGCCGATGATCTGGGGCCTGAGCCTGAAGGCGCTGACGTAGAAGAACAGGGCCTTGGCTGGAACAACAAGGTGGGGCGTGGTATCGGCCGCAACACCGTGACCAGCGGGGTTGAAGGTGCCTGGACCAGCGAGCCGACCAAGTGGGACTATGGTTACTTCGATATGCTGCTCAACCACGAGTGGGAGCTGACCAAGAGCCCGGCGGGCGCCAACCAGTGGAAGCCTGTGGATATCAAGGAAGAGGATATGCCGGTGGATGTGGAAGACCCCTCCATCCGCTGCATGCCGATGATGACCGATGCCGATATGGCACTGAAAATGGATCTGGAATACCGCAAAATTTCCGAGCGTTTCTACAAGGATCCCGAGTATTTCGATGATGTCTTTGCCCGCGCCTGGTTCAAGCTGACCCACCGTGACATGGGGCCGAAAAGCCGTTACCTGGGTGCTGATGTGCCCAGTGAAGACCTGATCTGGCAGGACCCGATCCCAGCTGTGGACTACACCCTGACGGACGCTGAAGTAGAGGACATCAAGGGCAAGATTCTGGCCACTGGCCTCAGTGTGGGCGAACTGGTTGCAACCGCCTGGGACAGCGCGCGTACCTTCCGTGGTTCCGACTTCCGCGGCGGCGCCAACGGTGGTCGTATTCGCCTGGCACCGCAGAAAGACTGGGAAGGTAACGAACCTGCCCGCCTGGCCAAGGTCCTCAAGGCGCTTGAAGGTGTGCAGTCTGGTTTGAGCAAGCCGGTCAGCATGGCCGACCTGATTGTACTGGGCGGTACAGCAGCGGTTGAGAAAGCCGCTCAGGATGCAGGTGTCAGCATCAAGGTACCTTTCGCACCGGGTCGTGGTGATGCCACAGACGAGATGACCGATGCCGATTCCTTCCAGTACCTGGAGCCGCTGCATGATGGCTTCCGCAACTGGGTGAAAGGCGACTATGTGGTCAGCCCGGAAGAGATGATGCTGGACCGTACCCAGTTGATGGGCCTCACCGCACCGGAAATGACTGTACTGGTCGGTGGTATGCGCGTGCTGGGCACCAACCATGGTGGCAGCAAACACGGTGTGTTCACTGATCAGGAAGGCGTGCTGAGCAATGACTTCTTTGTCAATCTGACCGACATGCAGTACAGCTGGAAGCCGACCGGCAAGAACAGCTACGAGATTGTCGAACGCAACAGTGGCGCCGTTAAATGGACAGCCACCCGTGCCGATCTCGTGTTCGGTTCCAACTCAATCCTGCGCGCCTACGCTGAGGTTTACGCTCAGGACGACAACAAGGAGAAGTTCGTGAAGGACTTCGTCGCGGCCTGGACCAAGGTGATGAATGCGGATCGCTTTGATCTGAGCTAAATCTGCCCTGGTTGGCGTGAGCTCAAAAACAAAACGCCGGCTCCTTGAGAGTCGGCGTTTTTTTATGGCTGGGCAAGTGTGCGGTAAGCCGTTTGCTCAAGCCTGAGTCAACAGGAACCGGCTCAGGGCCTCTTTGGCTTGAGATGATAGCGGCTGGGATTTGCGTGTTGTTTCGTTCATCTGCACGATGATTGTCTCAGCCGTGGCGACGCACTGCTCGTTCTGATACAGCTGTTGATACAGTGTCATTGAGCTGTTGCCGATTTTCAAAACGCCTGTGCCGATATCCACACGTCCGGGCCAGCGGACCTCACCCAGTAACTGCAGGTCCAGTTTGGCGATCACATAGACGGCACCCTCGGCCACCAGCGGGGCTTCGGCATCGTAGAGCATCTCGGCACGGCCCGTTTCCAGAAAGGTGGAAAATACGGCACTGTTCACGTGTCCCTGACTGTCGGTATCGGCAAAGCGCAGCTTGTCGTAGGTTTGCAGGGGGAAATCGCTGAGTGTATGCGTCATAAGTCTGTCCTTGAACATCAGCAGTTAGGATCAAGCGAGTCGTAGAGCGTCGCACAGCCTTGGCTGCAAGTCATTACCATTTCACGACAGTTCCATATCCGATCACAAGCCTAAAGCGAAAGCCCGTAGGTGGGTTTATCCCGATCCAGCTGGCGCATAAGCTCGCTGATAATGTGGCGCACTTTCAGCATTTCAGGCCGTTCCTCTCGGTCGATGCGGGACCAGAGTGCCAGGTCACGCCGGGGGCCGGGCTGGCCGTCCACTTGCAGCAGTTGCTCCGGTGATACCCGGCCGGTCATCAAGGTCAGGCGTGCCGGCAAGCGCACCAACAGGTCGGTGGTATTCAGCAGGTGCAGCACCGAGTGGATGCTGCCGGTCAGTGCCATGCGTGCCGGCAGGGGGGCGGTCAGGTTCTCTTGAGTATCGAGGAAGCCAGCGCTGGCGCCCGCAATCATCCAGTTGTGTTCTGCCAACTGGGTGGCGTCTACCGGTGTGTGAGTACTTACAAGCTTGTTCTTGCGGCCGGCAAATACACCGGTGCGATCCCGGAACAGGATGTCACGATTCAATCGCCCCTGGGATACGGACAGGTGGGCATGAGAAATCAGGAAATCCAGCTTTCCCGCTTGCAGCAACTGGATCTGGGTGGCCGCAGATGCCGTCCTCAGGTGAAACACGTAGCGGCTTTCCTGCAGAAGTGCGGAGGTCATCTCCTCTACTGCCGCGAACTCCCAGAGCGGGTCGATCCCGATCACGAACTCCTGATGGTAGCCACTGTGCCATTGCCGGATCACTTCGTCGCCATGATCGGATTCAGCCAGAATGCGTTCACCGATCCGGGCCAGCCGCGCACCGATTTCGGTGGGTTCCACGCCGTAACGGGAACGGGTGAGTAAGGGAGCGCCCACTTTCGCTTCCAGCTGCTTGATACTGCGGGTCAGTGTCGGTTGGGTCACATAGAGGTGCTCAGAGGCACGACTGATCGACCCCTGTTTCACGACAATCGCCAGTTGTTTCAACAGGTTGGGGTTCATGTATGCAAATTCTTTTTATCTGGGTATAAAAACCTATTTTTGCTGATATCTGAAACTGTTTAAAGTCTTTCCCATAATAATGAGAGGAGAGTATCCCATGCAGTTTCACGTTGATGGTTTCTACCCAGGCGACCCGCGTTTTTCCGACCCTCAGGACCGAGTTGTTCCTCCGCCGATTAAGCGTCCCTTGCCGGAAAAGGTGGATGTGTTGATCGTGGGCTGTGGCCCGGCCGGGTTGAATCTGGCGGCACAGCTGACCAAATTTGCCGGTATCCAGGTGGCCATTATTGATCAGAAGGACGACAGGCTATTGGTTGGACAGGCCGATGGCATCGCCTGTCGTACGATGGAGATGTTCCAGGCGTACGGCTTTGCTGATCAAATCATCCAGGAAGCCTATCAGGTGAATGAAGCGGCGTTCTGGAAACCCGATGTTGATCAGCCCGGCCATATTGTACGCAGCAGCAAGGTGCAGGATGTGGCCGATGACCTGTCGGAAATGCCGCACCTGATCATCAACCAGGCCCGTGTGCACGACATGTTTCTGGATGTGATGCGTCAAAACCCCGGTAAGGTGGAGCCCCATTACCAGCGCAAACTGCTGGAACTGGAGGTTAATCCCGATGCTGGGGACTACCCGGTGACGGCGCGAGTCGAACGGCTGGTGAACTACTCCCAGTACTCGCAGGAGATTGAAACCGTCAAAGCCCACTATGTGGTGGGCTGTGATGGCGCTCGCTCCAATGTCCGAACGGCCATTGGCAAGGAGCTGGTGGGTGATGCACTGAATCAGGCCTGGGGCGTGATGGATGTGCTACTGAACACCGACTTCCCGGATATTCGTCTTAAATCGCTGATCCATTCCAGTCATGAAGGCAATATGCTGATCATTCCGCGTGAAGGCGGTTACATGGTGCGTATCTATATCGAGCTGGACAAACTGAAAGCAGGCGAGCGTGTGGCCCGTGATCAGATGACCCCCGAGGTGCTGATCGCAGCCGCCAACCGTATCCTCCAGCCCTACAGTATCGATGTAAAAGAGGTGGCCTGGTGGAGCGTGTACGAGATAGGTCAGCGCATTACCACTGCGTTTGATGACTCTACCGATACCCGCGCGGCTCGCGTATTTCTGGCCGGGGATGCCTGCCACACCCACAGCCCTAAAGCGGGACAGGGGCTGAATACCTCGGTGATGGATACCTGGAACCTGGGCTGGAAGCTTGCGCATGTGCTCACCGGTCGTGCGGATGAGTCAATTCTGAAAACCTACTCCGATGAGCGTCGTGAATACGGCCAGGCACTGATCGATTTTGATCGCGAGTTCTCGCGTATGTTCAGTGCCAAACCCAGATCGGCCGAAAACCCGGACGGTGTCGATCCGGAAGAGTTTCAGCGCTATTTTCAGCTGTTTGGCGAATACACCGCCGGCGTCTCCATCCAGTACCGTCCTTCCATTATGGTCGGTGAAGGGCAGCATCAGGCGTTGGCCAAGGGCTTTACGGTTGGTAAGCGCTTCCATTCGGCCCCTGTTGTGCGCCTGGCGGATGCCAAACCGGTGCAACTGGGACACTGTCATCTGGCTGATGGTGCCTATCGTCTCTACGCCTTTGCCGGTAGTACCGAGCCCATGTCAGATAACTGTGGCGTGAAGGCACTCTGTGAGTTTCTGGACAGGGATGAGCGCTCACCGCTGAGGAAGCACACGCCCGCGAATGCGGAGCAGGATGCGGTGATCGATGTGCGGGCGATTTTCCAGTCGCATCATCAGACTATTGAAACCGGCAGTCTGCATCCGCTGCTGACGCCTGAGAAAGGCAAGTACGGGCTGCGTGACCATGAAAAGGTGTTCACGGTGGATAACCGACCGTCGTCATCGGGTGGTGGCATGAACATTTATGAGATGCGCGGCATCGACAGGGAGAAAGGCTGCGTCCTGATCGTGCGACCCGATCAGTATGTAGCAGAAGTATTGCCACTGGACGATTATGCCGGGGTGGCCAACTTCTTCAGCAGGGTCCTGCTGGACGCCTGATTAGACTCCTGTGTGATACTACGAAAAAGGCCGGAGCATTTCGCATCCGGCCTTTTCATATCGGGAGCTGAAGAGCTTCAATACTCTTTCAGTTCTTCGTAGGGCAGACCCACATACTGCTCGGCGATCACCTTGCGACCGTGTTCTGAGTTCAGGTAGTAATCGATTTCTGAGGTCATGAAGCGGCCGAACATCTGGCCTTCCAGCCCGTTGTTACTCACCTCGGTGCCGAAGTCGTGCATCATATTGGTCATCCACCAGCTGAAGCGCTCACCGTTCCAAACCCGGCGCAGGGCGATCTCGGAATACTGCTCGATATAGCGATGATCACCGGTTTCGTACACGCGGGTCAGAATCTTGTACAGGGTAGCCACGTCCGACGCGGCCAGGTTCAACCCCTTGGCTCCGGTGGGCGGGACAATATGTGCAGCATCGCCGACCAGAAACAGGTTGCCGTACTGCATGGGCTCACAGACAAAGGAGCGCAGTGGGGCGATGCTTTTTTCCAGACTGGGACCGGTCACCAGTTTAGCCGCAATTTCTTCAGGCAAGCGTTTCTTAAGCTCGTTCCAGAAGTCGTCATCCGACCAGTCTTCAGCCTTGTCGGTCAGATGCACCTGCAGGTAATAACGCGAGCGTGTAGTCGAGCGCTGGCTGGCCAGGGCGAAGCCGCGTTCGCTCTTGGCGTAGATCAGTTCATCGTGGCAGGGCGGAGTGTCAGCCAGCAGGCCCAGCCAGCCGAAGGGGTAGACGCGTTCAAACTCGGTACGCACATCTTCCGGGATGGTCTGGCGGGATACACCATGGAAGCCGTCACACCCGGCAATGAAGTCGCAGTCCAGACGGTACTCTTCGCCGTTGTGCTCAAAAGTGACAAATGGTTGATCGCTTTTGACGTCATGGGGCTGAACCTGGGCAGCTTCGTAATAGGTATCCAGTTCGGCTGCCTGACGTGCTTCCATCAGGTCGCGCGTGATCTCTACCTGTCCATAGCACACCACCACATCACCGCCGGTGAGTTCTTTCAGATCGATGCGGGTGCGCGTGCCGTCCACCACCAGCTCCACGCCTTCGTGGACATGCCCTTCGGCATCCATGCGCTCGGCGACACCGGCTTCACGCACCAGGTCGGCGAAACCCTGCTCCAGAATACCGGCGCGGATACGGCCCAGCACATAGTCCCCGGTCACGCGTTCCAGAATGATATTGCTGATACCCTTGCGTGCCAGCAGCTGTCCCAACAGCAGACCGGAAGGGCCTGCACCAATGATGGCAACCTGAGTCTGAATCGTCTTCATGGCGTTCTCTTATTCTTGGTTAATATGAATCGCGTATGGCCTTCATGATCGGGGATAGTGGTCAGACGATGAATGGAATAAAGCAACGCTTGCCGGTACTTTTTGAACACTTGAGGGACGTGGGAAAGGGAACAGTCCTAATAGAAAAGGCCCCGTGACAGTTGCCTGTCGACGGGGCCTGGAAGGTGGGGCTTTCGGAAGCTCTGTTTACTGCGCGAAATAGTCCAGTGCCAATACGTAGCCCAGCGTACCCAGACCGGCAATCACGCCTTCGGCACGGCTGGAAACATAGGAGTGATGGCGGAAGGCTTCACGCTTGTGGATATTGGAGATATGCACCTCTACCACCGGACCTTCAAAGGTGTTGAGAGCATCCAGAATAGCCACTGAGGTGTGACTATAGGCGGCCGGGTTGATCACAATACCGGCGGCCTGCTCACGAGCCTGGTGAATAATATCCACCAGCTCTCCTTCGTGATTGCTCTGGAAAAACGCAATCTCCAATCCGAGTGCATCCCCTTTTTCTTCCATGCGCTTCTGCACATCGGCCAGGGTTTCATGGCCATAAATTTCCGGCTGGCGCTTGCCCAGCAGGTTCAGATTGGGGCCGTTCAACACATAAATCAGCTTGCTCAAAATCCGATCTCCAAGTTAATAACCAAACAGACGTGGCAGGAAGGTTACGGTGTCGGGGATGAAGGTGACAATTGCCAGAACGGCCAGTTCAACCAGGAACAGCGGCATGATCTTCCTGGAGATGGCACCAACCCCCACATTGGCGATGGAGTTCGACACGAACAGACATATCCCCATGGGCGGCGTGACCAAGCCTATCATCAGGTTGAAAATCACCACAATGCCGAAATGAACCGGGTCCAGCCCCAGCTGCATGGCGATTGGGTGCAGGATCGGCAGCAGAATCAGCATGGCGGCAATCCCTTCCAGGAACAGCCCGATCACCAGCAGAATCATGTTTACCGCCAGCAGGAACATCCAGGGGCTCGAGACCTGCTCCAGCACGATCTCACTGACTTTCTGCGGTACCTGCGAGAAGGTCAGCAGCCAGTTGGCCACGGAGATCACCGCGATGATGATCAGAATCACCGAGGAGTCACGCATGGCCCGCACAAAAATGCTCGGCAGCTGGTTCAGATGCAGGCTTTTCAGAATGAACATGCCGGCAAAGAGGGCGTAGCCTGCCGCCAGTGCAGCCGCTTCTGTCGGTGTCACGATACCGGTGAGGATTGAGCCGACAATGAAGATCGGCATGAACAGCGGAATCCAGGCGTCCTTGAGTGCGATCAGACGTTGCTTGAACGGCATGCGCGGATGCTGAGGCGCATAGTGGGCAGCCTTGATACGGACATAGATGGACAGGCCGACGGCCAGCAGCAACCCCGGTACTACACCGGCCAGGAACAGCGCCGGCACGGACACGCCCGACGTGATCAGGGCATAGATAATGACCGGAATACTGGGCGGAATCATGGGCCCGATCACGGATGAAGCGGCGGTCAGGGCTGCGGCGAAGTCACGCGGATAGCCCTCTTTTTCCATCTCGGGGATGAAGATACGGCCCAGTGCCGAGGTGTCGGCAACAGCGGAACCGGACAGGCCGGCGAAGATCACCGAGGCCCAGATGTTGACCTGAGCAAGGCCCGCCTTCATGTGACCGACACAGGCATTGGCAAACTTGATGATACGACCGGTGATACCGCTCTCGTTCATCAACTCGCCGGCCAGCACAAACAGGGGAATCGCGAGGATGGCAAAGGAATCCAGACCGGAGAACAGACGCTGACTGATCAGGCTGATGGGAAAAGGTGTCTGGGTCAGGTAGCCAGTGACTGCCAACAGAATGGCAAACGCAATGGGGCTGCCGATCAGCAGCAGAAACAGGAGAATCAGAAAACCGGTCATATCATTCTTCGCTCTGTGCTTGCTTGGCGCGCAGGTGGTCGGGCAGCTTGAGCAGTGCCGCAATGGCCAGGCCCACGCCGGCGACAATCATGGCGGACTGGAACAGGCTCATGGGGAGTCCGGTGCCGGGCGCATCGATACCGCCGCGCTTGAGCACAAACTGATAGCCGGACCAGGCCACGATAATGCCGGTTCCCAGTGCAATCAGGTCTGATGCCAAATGGAGTAGGCGCTTCACAAAGGGCGGTACGCTGTGCTCCAGAAAGCCGAATTTGATATGCAAATCCTGCAGGTAACACAGAATCGTGCCGAACATGGCGCCATAGATCATGGCGTAGCGGGCAACTTCTTCACTCCATTGAATCGGGTAGTTAAGCAGGTAGCGGGACAGGCTGCTGCACAGCACTACGGCAAAGACGATGAACAGAGAGCCCCCTGTCAGCCAGGCCAGCAGCTTGGAATATAGAAGTTTCATCGGACTATCCAACACATAATAGGGCGTCAAAAAACCGGGAATGGATGGGGTTCCATCCCCGGTTTTTGTTAATTACTTCCTGTGGCTGGAAGTTTAGTTGGATTCAGCGGCCTTGACGGCGTTCTGGGCTTTATCGATCCAGCTGCTGTCGATCTCGCCTTTCAACCATTCGATAACGGCGGGCTGAGCGGCCTGACGGAACTGGGCCATCTGGTCAGCCGTCAGCGAGGTGATCTCCATGCCTTCAGCTGCCAGTTTGGACAGGCCTTCGGCAGAGTTGAACTGCTGGATGGCACGGCCTACGGTGCCGGCAACCTTGGAGGCGCGGTCCACGATGGCGCGATCAGCATCGGACAGGCCCTGATAGATGTCATCGTTGATGACCAGGAAGTCAGTGCCGTACACGTGGCCGTCCAGGGTCAGGTAGTCCTGCATTTCATAGAACTTGGCGTTGTAGATAACGCCGACCGGGTTTTCCTGACCATCAACAACGCCGGTTGTCAGCGCTGATGGCACTTCAGGCCAGGCGATCGGTGTGGGCTCACCGCCCATGGCTTTGACCATTTCCACGTACAGCGGCGTAGTCATCACGCGAATTTTGAGACCATCCAGGTCGGCCGGAGTTTTGATCGGGCGCTTGGAGTTGGTGAAGTTGCGGAAACCGGTTTCACCGTAGGCCAGGGTGCGCAGGCCGGTTTTGCTCTGGCAGTGCTGGCTCAGGTTTTTGCCGAATTCACCATCCAGTACTTCCCAGGCGACAGGCGCAGACGGGAACAGGTAGGGAATCTCCAGTACGGCAGCTTCCGCGCAAAGCTTTGAAAAGGCACCGGACACCATGGCCATGCTCAGTGTTCCGTCCTGTGCGGACTGCAGCAGTTCGGTTTCACCGCCGAGCTGACCGGCCGGGTAAACATTCACCTCAATACGACCGCCACTTTCGGCTTCGACCAGGTTTTTGAACACCTGAGCAGCAGCGCCTTTCTTGGAGGAGGTCCATTCCTGAGGATCAACATGGCCCAGGGTGAGGGTTAGATCGGCAGCCTGTGCCTGGAAGGAGATAGCAGCGACCGCAGCCGCAAGTCCCAGTTTTATTTTTGTTGTGGAAATTTTCATGCTTCGTTCCATCTCTGTTTGTTGGGCAGGTATGCCTGCTGATTGTTGTTTTGGGTCGATCAACTGTCCGAATCGATAGGTTGGAGGCTAGCAACAGGATTGGGTGAGGTCAATATTATGGGGTTAAAAGAAAAATATCCTATACTTTTACGTGTTTTTCCTTTGCCTAATTAACTACTAATAGGCCATAAGTCCAAATTTTGTCAGCAATTTTGCGATTTTAAGCGGTTTTTTGCGGGAAAAATGTAGCTCTGACACGGAATTGGTTGAAAAAAAGCAGTTGTCATTGAGTGTAAAATTATAGGATGATTTTATAAATATCCTATAAATGGGCCGGGTGAGTGTCTTTCCGTACATCCGAGAGGCCAGGCCCACAACAGAATAATAAGCGGACAGCCCTGCTACAGGCTGTAAGGGGACTGCCGCATGCATGATGGAGACACAAACATGTTGAAGCTTGGCCTGATCGGGCAGTCCATTGCTCAATCCCGAGCGCCCGCCCTGCATACCATGCTGGGTGAGTTGCATGGACTGGAGGTGAGCTATGCACTGCATGAACCCAAAGATGCCAGCCCTGAAGCCTTTGCTGACACACTACGGGAGCTGCAACAGGCCGGTTACCGTGGCTGTAATGTCACCTTTCCCTACAAACAGATTGCCGTCAGCCATGCACAGGAGATGAATAAAGCGGTGCAGCGGGTAGGATCCACCAACACGCTGGCCTTTGGCGAGCAGCTGTTTGCCGGCAATACCGACTACACAGGTTTCATCCGTGGCTATCAGGCGCGCATGGGCGATAAGGCTGCCGGCTCAGTGCTTCTGCTGGGCGCAGGAGGTGTCGGGCGGGCGGTGGCCTTTGCATTGCTGGAGCTGGGCGCCACGGAAATTGCGGTGTATGACCTCAGCCATGAAGGGGCCGAATCCCTGGCCGCAGCGCTCTGTGCAGCCGGTATCAAGGCCCTTGCCGTCAGCGACGATAAACTGGAGCAGGCGGCACGGCAGGCAGACGGGCTGATCAACTGTACGCCGATTGGTCACTACAAGACGCCGGGCATTCCGCTGCCTGCCGAGTACATTCAGGGACAGCACTGGGCCTTCGATGCGGTCTACACGCCGCTGGATACGCCGTTTCTGGTGGCTGCCAAGGCGGCCGGTCTTGAACTGGTCACGGGGTTCGACCTGTTCTTTTTCCAGGGGCTGGATGCGTTCGAAATTTTTGCCGATATGAAGGTTGATCCGGCACGCGTACTGGAGCCTTTCAAGGCGCGTTTTGATATCAAGAGTGCGCTGTTCGGCTGATGTAGAGGTTTTGCGGTGTTCAAGCCAACGTGTATCGGTTGCAATGTTGGTTGCTTGGGGTGGCAGGTACACCCCTTTTTTATATGAGCTATGGCGCTGTTCCGGCAAAGGTGGCGCGACGCTGGGCCTGATGTAGTAACATACTGCCGGTTGGTGACATTCATTTTGCAGGACAGAGTATGAACAGCGACCTTGATCGCAAACTTGTAGGGCAGTCAGCGTACGAGCAGTTACGCAATGACATCATGAGCGGTAGCCTGATGCCGGGTGAGAAGCTCAAGCTGAATGCGCTCAAGTCACGCTACAGCGTGAGTGTGAATACTCTGCGCGAGACCCTGATGCGCCTGGTATCCGATGGCTTTGTCGTTGTTGAAGAGCAGAAAGGCTTCAAGGTTAAGCCGGTATCCGTTGCCGATCTGGAAGAGTTGATCGAGCTGCGTGTGGTGCTGGAAACGCTGGGACTGCGCAAGTCCTTTGCCAACGCTGATACCGGCAATCCGGTGGAATGGAAAGCACACCTCATCAGCGCTCACTACCGACTCAGCTGCATGGAAAAGCTGATGATGGAAGACGAGACAGTCAATGTCAGCGAATGGGAAAGGGTCGACCGTGACTTTCACATGGCGATTGTATCCAACTGTGGCTCCAACCAGCTAATCCGCTATCACGCCTCCGTGTTGGAGCAGTTCATGCGCTATCAGCTGTTGGCGCTGAAGAAGCGCCCCTTCCGTGGTCAGGAAGTCGCCGATGAACATCGTGCTCTGCTGGACGGTCTGGTCAATGACGATGTCGAAGGCGCTGTTGAAGCGCTGGAAGCCCATATCCGCAAGGGCAGTCAAGTCCCCGTATAAGCCTGTTCAAGGCTGGCTCCCTCTCCTGTAGCTGATTTATCGCTATTTCGAACATGCAGACCGCTCTGGCGAGTGGTCGTCTGTCGCGTGCCTGCTTGGGCTGTTTCACCCTGTACACAACACTGAGTTATCCACATACCGCCACCAGGCAGGCGCTACTGGGTGCCGCTGTTTGTCTGAGTGCAATCGATGTATTTTCATCCTATGATTTATAAAAATATAGGGTATTATTGGTTTTGTCAGATAATTAAAACAAGATGCCAGCGGCTGACCAAAGGACGGCAGGCTGGTGAGCATCTGCACAATCGGGGTAGCAAACAATGAAAACTGCACTGGCGACAGTAACCCTGTCCGGCACCTTGCCAGCCAAACTGGAAGCTGCTGCGGCGGCCGGATTCCAGGGCGTCGAAATCTTTGAAAATGACCTGCTGCAATATGAAGGCTCGCTAGCCGATGTTCGGCGTATGGCTGAAGGGCTGGGGCTGGAGATCATCGCTTTGCAGCCATTCCGCGATATGGAAGGCATGCCTGAGCCCTACCGCAGTCAGAAATTCAGCTATCTGCAGCGCAAGTTTACCCTGGCTCATGAGCTGGGCACCTCGCGCCTGCTGATGTGCAGTAACGTGTCACCTCATGCCAGCGGGGACCGCGACCAGTGTGCAGCCGATCTGCATGCACTGGCGGACATGGCGGCTCAGGAAGGGCTGACACTGGGGTATGAGGCTCTGGCCTGGGGGCGCTTCATAGCCGACTATGAGGATGCCTGGGATCTGGTCAAACGTGCCGGCCACCCCAATCTGGGGATCAATCTGGATACCTTCCACATGTTTGCCCGCGGTAATACTCTGGATTGCCTCCGGGATGAAATCCCGGTGGATAAGATTGCACTGGTACAGATTGCCGATGCACCGATCATGCAGATGGATGTGCTCCAGTACAGCCGTCACTTCCGCTGCTTCCCCGGCCAGGGTGATCTGCCGGTGGTGGATTTTGTGCGTTGTCTGCAGGAAAAGGGCTTCGACGACTACCTGTCGCATGAAATCTTCAATGATGAGTTCCGCTCTTCGTCGGCGAAAGAGAAGGCGGTTGACGGCATGCGCTCGATGATCTGGCTGCAGGAGCAGGCGACACAGAAAGAGCCGGAGCAGGCCAGCGAAATCACCGATATCGAATTCGTGGAGTTCGCCGTTGAAGGCGACACGGGAGAAGAGCTGATCGGCCTGCTTAACCAGCTGGGCTTTCGGGAAACTCATCGCCATCGCTCGAAAAACGTCAGCCTCATGCGTCAGGGTGACATCAACCTGATCCTCAACCGCGAGCCGGAGAGTCAGGCACATGAGCACTTCCAGCGTCACGGAGTGTCCGTCTGTGCACTTGCTTTCGCCAGCAGCGATCTCAAGTCGACCCTGGCCCGTGCCGACCGCTATCACCTGCAGCGCTTTGAGCATCAGGCCGGCCCCGGTGAGTTGAATATACCGGCGATTCGAGGCGTGGGTGACAGCCTGGTGTATTTCGTCGAGCGTAACGGCGCTTACCGCTTCTTCGATATCGACTTTGTTCCGGTTGAAGCTGAGCAGGAACAGTTGGGGCTGCAGCGCATTGACCATATGGGGCAATCAGTCGCCAAAACCGACTTCCTGTCAGCCTCGTTTTTCTACAAATCCCTGTTTGATTTTGATATTGAACCCAGCCAGGACCTGCCCGACATCTTTGGTCTGGTGGTCAGCCGCACCGCTAAAAGCGCCAACGGCCTGGTGCGTATTCCGATCAACATGACAGACGCCCGTGAGGCATCGCCGCAGCGCTTTATTCAGCGTTCCAAGGGGTCGGGCTTCCAGCAGGTTGCCTTCGAATGCGAGGATATCTTCAAGGCAGCGGCCGGTGCCGGGCCCGAGAACCTGCTGCCGATTCCGGCCAACTACTACGACGATATCGAAGCGCGTTTTGCTCTGGAGCCGGAGTTTGTGGCCAAACTGAAAGCTCACAACCTGCTGTATGATCGCAGCGAAGAGGGCGGTGAGCTGTTCCACTTCTACACCCGGGAAACCCACGGGGTGTTCTTTGAAGTGCTTCGGCGTACTGGTGGCTATAACCGCTATGGTGAGGCTAACGCGCACATACGTCTGGCGGCGCAGTCTCGTCAGTATGCATTGGCGCAGGCCTGATTTTTCCACACCGCCCTCATTCGAGGGCGGTTACCCCTTTCCTTATCGATCGCCTCAGGTCAGCAAACCAATCATCAGTGTCAGCGTAAAGAAGGACATCAGCGTGGTGATGATCAAAATGCTGGCGCTGGTTTGGCCAAAACCGTAGTTGCCGGCAATGATCGGGAAGACGCTGAACATGGGCATGGAGGCGAGCAGCAGCATGGAAAGCCTCAGGTCCGGTTCCATCCCCGGTACCAGCATCAGCAGCAGGAACACCAGCAAGGGATGCAGCAGCAACTTGCCCGCTACGACTGCCGGAATAGCCGAGACATTACCTCGAATGGAAGTACCCACCAGAACCCCCCCGATACTGAATAGCGCGACCGCTGCCGAGGCCTGAGCCAGCATGCTGAGGGTCTTGTCGATGACCTGGGGAATAGGCAGCTGAAGTAGTGAAACCAGCATGCCGGCACCGATGGCCAGTACCAGCGGATTCTTCAGCACGCGGGCAAATACGGCAGCGAAATGCTGGCGTCTGGAGGTGGCGTCATCCCGTCCACCGGATTCGATAATGATCAGTGCCAGTGGAATGATCAGCAGATTCTCCACCATCAATGACATGGCAAACGCCTGCGCGGGCGGCTCACCAAAAACCTGCAATAGCACCGGATAGCCGATAAAGGCACTGTTGGAGACGGCCATGCCCATGCCTTTTACGCCGCTTAACGGCAGCGTATTGCCCACCAGTTTGCGGTGCAGGGTGACGCCGATCAGCAGTGCCAACAGGGATGCGGTGGCATACACCAGCAGATAGCTGGGCTCGATGACCTCACTGAACTCCATGCGCGACAGCGTCCCGAAAATCAGTGCCGGCAGGCTGAAATAGAGTACAAAACGCCCCATGCCCGGGGCAGCAGCTGCGGGCATAATGCCGCTTTTGACAGCCAGGTAGCCCAGACCAATCAGGATGAAAATGGGGGCGGTAATGGACAGCACGCTCAGCATGCAGCAACTCCTTTTGTGTCAGTTGTATCAGTGTGTACCAGAGGCCGCTGACGCGGTGATGACACTAACCTGTCAGGCCTGTTCACGGTGTTCCCGGAAGATACTGGGTGTAGTCCCCACCCGCCGTTTGAAGAAGCGGGCGAAATAGGCCGGGTCGGCAAAGCCCAGCTCATAGGCGATCAGGGATACCGGGGCCGAGGAGTATATCAGCATGCGCTGGGCTTCCAGCGCCAGGCGGTCCTGCAACAGGTCACCCAGGCTTTTTCCGGTCGTGGCTTTGCAGGCCCGGTTAAGGCCAATCGGAGTGGTACACAGGGCATCGGCATAGAACTGGGACGGCAGGTGCTCACGGTAGTGCAACTCAATCAGTTCGCTCAGTTGCTGATAGCGGGTATCGTAATGTCCCTCGTGGCGCTGGCGATGGTGGGCGTGCAGGTGACGCCCCAGCTTGATCAGCATGGCGAACAACAGGCACTCGAACAGCTGCTGCTTGCCCGGTTCATTGTTGTTGTATTCGTTCAGCAGCTGATTGATGGATTGGTCGATAAACTGTCTGTCTTCAGGGTGGTTCTTTAACCTTATCACCTGTGCCGAGCGCATGAGTTCATCATGGACGGCCGAGTTACGGCTCAGCCGTTCATCACTGAGCAGCAGCTGAGACAGGGTAATGACATAACCGAGAGTGACATCGCGCTCGAACTCAAAGCCATGGGGCACCGAGGGCGGCAAGGTAAACAGGCAGGGCCCTTCCAGACAATGCTCCTGACCATCAAGGTGTGCCTTGACCTGGCCATGGCTGACATACACCAGCTGGTACATGCGCGGGTGTTGGTGAATACCAATATTCCAATTGAACAGGCGGGCGCGGGACTTGATATCCTCAATGTGGAAAAACTCGGGATCCTGCTGGGAAGGGGCTTCCCGGTAGAGGGCATAGGTTGAGATACCTGCCTCTGATGGGCAATGACCTCTGTCTGTTCGGGTGGTAGAGGGCATGCCGGGTGCCTCCTGTGAACAAATACTGACCCCGGAGACCGGGGCCAGTCAGGTGAGGACTAGAGTAGCCCCAGAGCCAGAGCCGGGAAAGTGATCAGCAGGGCCAGACGGACCAGATCGGAAATCACAAAGGGCATGACCCCCTTGTAAATGGAACCGATGGACACGTCCTTGGCAAAGGCCTTTATCACAAACACGTTCATGCCTACCGGTGGTGTGATCAAGCCCAGTTCCACCGTAATCACGGCGACAATACCGAACCAGATGGGGTCAAAGCCGGCGGCTTCCACCAGTGGGTAAACCACGGGCACGGTCAGCAGCAGCATGGCGATACTGTCCATGACGCAACCGAGCAGCATGAATAGCACCAGTACGCAGATCAGAATCATGAACGGTGTAAGCTGCAGGCTGTCTACGAAGCTCACGAGCTCGAAGGAGATTCGGGATACACTGAGGAAATACCCAAAAATCTCTGCGCCTATAATCATGAAAAAGATCATTGCCGAAGTGGTGAGGGTTTCCTGAATGGCGCTGCGAAAACCTTCAAAGTTCATCCCGCGAATGACCGCCATTACCAGCGTGGCAAAGGCTCCGATGGCAGCGGCTTCGGTCGGGGTGAAAATACCCAGGTAGATACCACCAATGATGATGGCGAATACTGCCGAGAAGGGGACAAGACCCTTGAGCCCCAGCAGTTTTTCTTTCAGGGAAGTCGCTTCACCCGGTGTGGCCAGTTCGGGCTTGAGTTTGACCAGTACACTGATGGTCACACAGTAGAGCACCAGGCCCAGAATGCCCGGAATCAGGCCGGCGATGAACATGTCACCCACCGACTGTTCGGTGATCAGGGCATACAGCAGCAGCGCAATGGAGGGCGGAATCATGATACCTAGGGTACCGCCGGCAGCCAGAGTGCCGGTGGCGAGAGAGTCAGCGTAGCCATGCTTGCGCATTTCCGGCAGGGCTACGCGCGACATGCTGGCCGCAGTCGCCACTGAAGAGCCCGAGATGGCAGAGAATATGCCGCAGGACAGAATCGCCGCCAGGGAAATACCACCGCGCCAGGCACCGAACAGGGAGCGTGCGCCACTGAACAGCTGGTCCGACATCTTGGCCCGAGAGGCAAACACACCCATCATGATGAACATGGGAATGGGGCTGAAGCTGTAGTTGGAGAGGGTCTCGAAGGGGCCTCCTTCCAGAATGGCCATGGCCGGATCAAAGGCGATAATCCAGGCAAAGCCGATAAAGCCAACAGAAGCCATGGCCAGCGCGATGGGTGCGCGCAGGGCCATCATGACCAGCATCAAGGCGATGCAGGTCAAACCGATCATGGCAGAACTCATGTGTTAAACCCCATTGCAGTGCAGAAGCGTCGTTGTGCCGTCAGCAGGGCGCGAATACCCAGCATGGCGGTGCCAAAAACGGTGGCCGCGTAGATGTAACTCATGGGCATCAACAGATCCTGAGTGGTCTCGCCGGTCATGTTGGCGGCATGGACCGCTTCAAAGAAGCGGATGGTCATACCCAGCGCCAGTAACATGTAGCCCAGAAAATAGATGCCTTCGAGAAAGGCTTTCTTGCGTTCACTGAGTCGTTCGGTAAACAGGTCCACCACGACCTGAGAACGGTCAACACAATAGGGAAGCGAATACAGAATCGTGAACAATAGGCCGAACTTGATGATTTCGATGCCACCAATAAAGGTAAGGTCGATGCCACCGTCGGTAACCCCGAACAGGAAGCGGGTGGTGACGTCCAGAAGGACTGTCACCATCATTGTCACGATCACAACGCCACTCAGCTGCATCATCCAGAAGGCGATGGCATCAATCAGGTGTGCGATCTGTTTCATATTTGACTCCAGGGCGCAGGCTTACTGACAGCTGTTAGCCAGTTCAAGTGCTCGAGCATACACTTTGCGTGCCGGAAGTCCCTTGCTTTCCAGTTCGGCGAGGTAGTTCTCGGTTGCGGCGGCGACGACCGGTTTCCAGGCCGGGTTATCCACACCGCCTTCAATGGTCAGGATCTCATGACCGGCATCTACAGCATCTTTTCGGCCTGCGGCATCCTGTTGGTCGAACACCTTGCCGGCGTTAGCGGCCCAGAGCTGGCCCGAGTTGTCATCGATCACCTTCTTCAGGTCATCCGGCATGGAGTTGTACACACGCTTGTTCATGGTGACCACAAACGACAGGCTATAGATACCCACTTCTGTGTGTTTGGTGGCCAGTTCATTCAGGCGGAAGGATTTCTGACCTTCCCAGGGCAGGGAGACGCCATCAATTACGCCACGCTGCATGGACTGGTAAGACTCGGGTGCCGGCATGCCCACTGGTTGGGCTTCAACCTCTTCCAGAATCTTGGCGACCACCGCAGTGGGGCGACGGATACGCATACCGGCCAGGTCAGATGGCTGCTCGATCAGCTTTTCCTTGGTGTGAATGTGACCCTGACCGTGGGTGAACATGAACAGCGGCTTGGTTTCCTTGTACTCGTCGGCAACCAGGCCTTCATCGTACAGGGACTGGATCACACAGGAGCCCTGCTGCGCATCGGTCACGATACCGGGCAGTTCCACGATCTGGGTCAGTGGGAAACGGTTGGCAGTATAACCCTGCACCGTGGCGCTGATATCGGCGATGCCATTGGCGGCTGCATCATACAGAGCCGGTGGTTTGGCCAGGGTGGAGGAGGGGTAGAGCTCTACTTCAATGCGACCGTTGGAATCGGCTTTCACCTTGTCGGCCCAGGCAACGAACACCTCTTTATGAGGGGCCGCAACGGGCGGGAAGAAGTGAGCAAAACGCAGGGTATAGTCAGCCGCCATGGCGGTGGGTGCGATAACGGTTGCAGTGGCAGCCAGAGCAGCCGAGAACGCAGCGGTCTTGAGCATCTTTTTCATGGGTGGTTGCCTCGGTTTTTATTGTGTTTCTTTTTGTCTTTATTGCGTGCTTGTTATATCGAGCGTTGTTGCAGCGGTGTACGGGTGGAGCCGGTTCGCCTGTTATCAGGCGAACTCTTCGGTATCGATTTCAGCCTGCTGGGCCGCGCTGTAACGCGGGCCATACACGGTGGTCTGGTTAATAAGCGCATCCAGGCGCGCCACCAGTGCCCCGTCCAGGCTGACCTGGTCGGCCAGCAGGTTTTCCTGCATGTGCTCGACCGAGCGAGTTCCCGGAATGGGGATAATGTGATCGCCCTTGGCCTTGAGCCAGGCCAGCGCCAGCTGGGCGGGTGAGCAACCGGCTTCCTCGGCGATGGCGACGTAGCCGTTCAGCAGCTGCAGGTTCTGTGGATAGTTGTCCTCATTGAAACGTGGCATGCTGCGGCGAATGTCCTTTTCCACCAGAGACGTCACGTCCTGCAGGGTGTTGGTCAGGTAACCACGGGCCAGCGGACTGAAGGCAACAAAGGCGGTACCGCTGTCGCGGCAGGCATCCAGTACGGCAATCTCGGCGTTACGGGACCAGAGTGAGTACTCGGTCTGGAGTGCCGCAATCGGGTGCACGGACTGGGCGCGTTTCAGGGTTTCGGCCGATACTTCCGACAGTCCGATGGCGCCGATCTTGCCTTCCTTAACCAGCTCCGCCAAAGCGCCCACACTCTCTTCGATGGGCGTGTTGAAGTCGCGACGATGCAAATAGTAGAGGTCGATATGGTCGGTCTGCAGACGGCGCAGGCTGGCTTCACACTGAGCCTTGAGCGTCTCCGGGCGGCCATCAATCTCCTTGACGCCACTTTCCTGGCCGATACCCATGCCGCACTTGCTGGCCAGAAACAGGGACTGGCGCTGCTCTTTCAACGCCTTGCCGACCAGCGTCTCGTTACGGCCACCACCATAAAGCGTGGCGGTATCGAAGTGACGGTAGCCCATGTCGAATGCCTGCTGCAGGGCACGAACTCCTTCAGCTTCCGCAACGGGCGTTCCGTAGGCATGGGACAGGTTCATACAGCCCAATCCAATGCCGGGGTGGTTGAAGTCTTGGCTCAGCAGCTTGCTCATATGAATATCCCTGTGTTGTAAAAATCAGGTTCGGAAAGTCGAACCGCTTAGCGGTCCGCTTCCAGGCACTGTTCCAGCTGGTGCAGGGTTTCCATGGCCGGCAGACACTGGGCCACGCTGGAGTTAGGTTCACGGCCTTCCTGAATGGCAGCGATGAATTCACGGTCCTGCAGCTCGATACCGTTGTTGGACACGGCAACACCGGTCAGGTCGATCTTGTTCTCGTTGCCGTCAAAGAGATCGTCGTAACGGGCGATGTAGGTACCGTTATCGCAGATGTAACGGAAGAAGGTGCCGAAAGGACCATCGTTATTGAATGACAGGGACAGAGTGCAGAGTGCGCCGCTGCCGGTTTTCATGCCGATGCTCATGTCCATGGCGATGCCCAGATCCGGGTGATGCGGGCCTTCCAGTGCCTGTACCTTGGTGGCGGCTTCACCGGCCTGATACTGGAACAGGTCCACGGTATGGCAGGCGTGGTGCCACAGCAGGTGGTCGGTCCAGGAACGGGGCTGACCCTTGGCGTTGGTGTTGGTGCGGCGGAAGAAATAGGTCTGAACATCCATCTGTTGGATCTTCAGTTCACCGGCCTGGATCTTGTTGTGAATCCACTGATGGCTGGGGTTGAAGCGGCGGGTATGGCCGGCCATGGCGACCAGACCGGTTTTCTGTTGGACTTCGACCAGCTTGCGTGAGTCTTCGATGTTGTCGGCCATGGGAATCTCGACCATCACATGCTTGCCGGCTTCCAGGCACTGAATCGCCTGAGAGGCATGCATCTGTGTCGGGGTGGCCAGAATCACGCCATCCACATCGTCACGGGCCAGGGCTTCCGCCAGATCGGTGGTGTAGTGCGGCACGCCACGCTCTTCGGCAAATTCACGAATCACGTCGATTTTTGTACCCACAACCGAGGTAACGGTCGCGCCGTCGATCGCATCGATGGCGTCCATATGTTTCATGCCAAAAGCGCCGCTGGCGCCTGCAACACAGAGTCTCATCAGCTTGTCTCCTGCTACTCAATGCAAAAATTCTGTTGTCCGCTGGCAGCGACTGACTGCCTCGAGACGTTAGATTAGTACAGGAAATCTAACACCGACCTCGGCAACTGAGTAATTGAATAATCTCTTCAGGTATTCAATTTTTGCAAAGCAGGGTGGTTTTGCTAGATGTCGGAGTAGCGCAAGGCGGCCTCTTTCAGCATCTCCAGAAAATGACTTTGTGTCGGTGTGGGCTGCCAGTCACGACGTACCGTAATGCCGATAGGCCGGCGTGTGTGGCTCAGGGAGAAGGGGATGACACTGAGGATGCCCTGACGTAATTCATGCTCCACCTGATGGGTGGAAATCAGGGTCAAACGGTCACTGCCTCTTAACAGTTCTCGAATAAGTATTTGTGAACTGGTTTCGACGAGGCGGGTTGGGGTGGCAATGCCCCTGTCACTGAACAGGGTATCAAAAAATGCACGTGTGGGCGTGCCGCTTCGGGGCACGACCCAGCTGCTCTGGGCCAATTGATCCAGGCTGAGCGCGCTGGCCTTGCGCAGCGGATGGTCCTTGCGTGCCACGATTGCCAGTGGTGGTGACAGCAGCTCTTCCTGGATGATGTCGTCGGCGGGCGGCGGAAAGCGCAGGGCACCAATCAACAGGTCCAGATCGCCTGAGCGCAGGTGGAACAGCAGGTCATCATAGGGAGCATCAACCACACTGAGACCAATATCCGGGTGCGCTTCGCTGAAGCGGTTGATTACATCCGGGAGAATCGAGGTACGGGCCAGGGGCATGCTGCCCATGACGATCTTGCCCACCTCACGGAACTGCAGGGCGCTGATCTCGTAAAAGCCCTGTTCAATTTCGGAAAAGCCCAGCTTGGCCGCACGGGCTAGAATCTCGGCGGCGCGGGTGGGTACTATGCCGCTGCGAGTCTTTTCGAATAATGTGATACCCAGCAGACTTTCCAGTTCTCGCCCGGCCCGGTGCAGCGATGACTGTGACAGCTCCAGGTGACGGCTGGCGACACTGAAGCTGTGGCTCTCGGTGACGGCTATAAGCGCCCTCAGTTGCGTCGTGGTGAGCAGGGGCAGCAGTTGTGCCGGGCTGCCCGTTTGCGCCTGGCTGCTCTTCAGGGCAGCACGGATACCTCGCTCCAGATAGTCCATGCAACGCCCCACACGGTTGCGCCAGACCTCTCCAGATGGCGTCGGGAACATGCCGTTGGAGTGGCGCTCGAACAAGTCCGTTTCCAATAAAGCTTCCAGTTTTCCTATCGCCTGGGTAATAGCCGGTTGAGACAGAAAAACCTGAGGCGCAGCCTTGCTGATACTGCGGTATTTGGCGACTTCCATGAATACGCGCAGGTGTCGCAGGTTGGGCATTGAAAACTGCATGGAGGCTCCGGAAAGGCTGAGTTGTCGACGAGTCGTTCTCAAAAATCAATAGTATTGCGGTCAAATTGAAATGGCCAGTCTCCATTTCAGTGCCAATACTAGGGGGCATCAGGAAACGCTGTGTTCATTTACGTGATTCAGTCGTGCGATTCAGTTAAAGCAATTCTATTGAAGGTTGTCTGAGATGATTATCGATTGTCATGGTCACTACACCACCACGCCGCCGCAGGTAGGTGAGTACCGAGAAAAACAAAAAGAAGCGGTCGCCAAGGACCCCGGTTTCATCGGTGAGAAAGGCCAGATCATCATCAGTGATGATGAGATCCGTGAAACCATCGAAAATAACCAGCTGCGCCTGCAGCAGGAACGCGGCACCGACCTGACCATCTTCTCGCCGCGTGCGAGCTGGATGGGTCACCATATCGGCAACGAGCATACCAGCCAGTTCTGGACCGAACATCAGAACGATCTTATCCGCCGCGTCTGCGATCTGTTCCCGAAAAACTTTGCCCCTGTTGCGCAGCTGCCGCAGTCGCCGGGTGTTGATCCGGCCAAGTCTGTACCTGAAATCGTGCGGACCGTTGAGCAGATGGGCTTTATCGGCATCAACCTGAACCCGGACCCCAGTGGCGGTCACTGGAACGGTTCCTCTTTGGCTGACCGTTCTTTCTACCCGATCTATGAAAAGATGGTCGAGTACGATATCCCGGCTATGGTGCACGTGAGTGCGGCCTGCAACGAATGTTTCCACACCACCGGCTCGCACTACCTGGGCGCCGACACTACCGGCTTCCAGCAGCTGATGATGTCCGATGTGTTCAAGGACTTCCCCGAGCTGAAAATCATTATCCCGCATGGCGGTGGTGCTGTTCCCTATCACTGGGGCCGTTTCCGTGGCATGGCGCTGGACCAGGGCTTCGAGCTGGAAGAGCGCGTACTCAACAACATCTACTTCGATACCTGTGTGTACCATCAGCGCGGTATCGACCTGTTGCTGGATATTGTCCCCACCAAGAACATCCTGTTCGCCTCCGAAATGATCGGCGCGGTCCGCGGGGTCGACCCGGAGACTGGTCATTTCTTCGATGACACCAAGCGTTATATCGACGGCAATACTGCCCTGACTGCTGAGCAGAAGCAGGAGATCTTCGAGCACAACAGCCGTCGTGTATTCAGTCGCCTGCAAATTCCGGCCTGAGGAAGGAGTCGAGCATGAGAGAGAATATTGTCGTACAGAGTATTGAACGCGCCGAGCAGAGCGTGATCGATGGTCTGGCCGAATGTGGCGTGGCCACCATTCATGAGGCTCAGGGCCGTGTCGGTTTGCTGGCGCATTATATGCGTCCGATCCAGCAGGATGTGGCGGTGGCCGGTTCTGCCGTGACCATCTCCGGTGCTGCCGGTGACAACTGGATGATGCATGTAGCCATCGAGCAATGTAAGCCTGGCGACATGATGGTGTTTGCGCCCACATCACCTTCGGTTCATGGTTTTTTCGGTGACCTGCTGGCAACCTCGGCACAGTCCCGCGGCGTTGTTGGCCTGATCATCGATGGCGGCGTGCGTGATACCCGCGACCTGCGCCAGATGAACTTCCCGGTCTGGTCCAAGGCGGTCTTCGCCGAAGGTACTATCAAGGAGACACTGGGCTCGGTGAATATACCGATGGTGTGTGCCGATGCGCTGATCCATCCCGGTGATGTGATCGTGGCCGATGATGACGGTGTTGTCGTTGTACGCCGCGAGAAGGCTGCCGAGGTGCTGGATCTGGCGCGCAAGCGTATGGCGCTTGAAGAGTCCAAGCGCGTGCGCATGGCCAACGGCGAGCTGGGTCTGGATATCTACGACATGCGCCCGCGCCTGAAAGAGAAGGGCCTGAAGTATGTCTAAGGGCATACGCTGCATGTGGATGCGGGGTGGCACCTCCAAGGGAGGATACTTCCTCGCATCTGATCTGCCTTCTGATGCGGCCGAGCGCGATGCATTTCTGCTGGGCATGATGGGCTCGCCAGACCCGCGTCAGATTGATGGCATGGGCGGTGCTGACCCGCTCACCTCCAAAGTGGCGGTGGTGCAAGCGTCCGAGCGTGATGATGCCGATGTGGATTACCTGTTCCTGCAGGTATTCGTGGATCAGGCCATCGTCACCGATGCGCAGAACTGCGGCAACATCCTCGCCGGTGTGGGTCCCTTCGCTATTGAACGTGGTCTGGTTAAGGCAGCAGATGGCGAAACTGAAGTGCGTATCTTCATGGAAAATACCGGTCAGATCGCCCGTGCCCGTGTCAGTACGCCCAACGCACAGGTGAGTTACTCAGGCGATGCCCGTATCGACGGTGTGCCGGGCAGTTCCGCTGCCTTGCCCATTACCTTCGAGGATACCGCCGGTTCCAGCTGCGGTGCCTTGCTGCCGACCGGTAATGCAGTCGACGTGATCGACGGTGTTGAGGTTACGCTGATCGATAACGGTATGCCGGTTGTGGTGATGCGCGCCGAGGATATGGGCATCAGCGGTACTGAGCCTCGCGAAGAATTGGAAGCCAATACCGCTCTACGCCAGAAGCTGGAGTCGATTCGGCTGCAGGCCGGTCCAATGATGAGTCTGGGTGACGTAAGCGGAAAATCGGTCCCCAAAATGAGCATGGTCAGCCAGGCGACCAATGGCGGCGCCCTTTCTACGCGTACCTTTATTCCGCACCGCTGCCATGCCTCCATCGGTGTGCTGGGCGCAGTGAGCGTGGCCACGGCTGCCGTGCTGCCCGGTTCACCCGCCGCTGCGGTGGCTGATATTCCAGAGGGTGCCCGTAAAATCCTGTCGGTGGAGCACCCGATTGGCGAAATGAGCGTGATTCTGGACATGGACAGCACTGGCCAGGTCACTTCTGCCGCCATCCTGCGCACGGCGCGCAAGCTGTTTGATGGCGACGTGTTTGCCCATAATAATTAACTGAGAACCAGGTGTAGCAAGATGATGGATCCTGATTACCTTCCGTTCCATGCCAACCCGAGCAAGCCTGCGTTCAAGGCGCCCGAGGGTGCCGTGGATGCCCATTGCCACGTGTTTGGCCCGGCGGACAAGTTTCCCTACCACCCCAAACGCAAGTACACGCCCTGTGATGCGTCCAAGGAAAAACTGTTTGAACTGCGTGACTACCTGGGTTTCTCTCGCAATGTGATCGTGCAGGCCTCCTGCCATGGCACCGATAATGCCGCGCTGATCGATGCGCTGGAAAGTGCAGGGGAGTTGGCCCGCGGTGTGGCGGTGGTTGATCCGGCCATCAGCGAAGACGAACTCAAGGCGATGGACGCCGCCGGTGTACGTGCCGTGCGCTTCAACTTCGTTAAGCGTCTGGTGGATACCACACCCAAGGAAATATTCCTGTCTATTGCCGAGAAGATCAAGCCGCTGGGCTGGCATATTGTAGTGTACTTCGAAGCACCGGACCTGGAAGAGCTGACGCCTTTCCTGAATGAGCTGAACACCACGATTGTGGTTGATCACATGGGCCGTCCCGATGTGACCAAGGGCGTAGACCACCCGGATTTTCAGCGCTTTATCGACCTGATGAAAAACAACGACAAAATCTGGACCAAGGTGTCCTGCCCTGAGCGTTTGACCCAGACCCCGCCGGACTATTCCGATGTGGTGCCGTTTGCCAAAACACTGGTGGAAACCTTCCCGGACCGTGTGCTCTGGGGCACCGACTGGCCGCACCCGAATATGAAATCCCATACGCCGGATGATGGTCAGCTGGTGGATGTTATCCCGCAGATCGCCCCCACGGCCGAGTTGCAGCAAAAGCTGCTGATCGACAACCCCATGCGACTTTACTGGTCGTAACTGAGGAGGGTTCAGTATGAGTTCCAAACATCGCGACATCCCGGGCACCATCTTCTTTGACGGTGCCATGGCCACCAAAGGCTATGCACTGAACAAAATGTGCTTTTCGTTCAACAACGCCGAAGGTCGTGAAGCGTTCAAGCAGGACGAAGCTGCCTATTGCGACAAGTTCGGACTGACCGAGGTCCAGAAAGAAGCCGTGCTTAAACGTGACATCATGACGCTGGAGCGCGAGGGCGGCAGTATCTACTACCTGGCCAAGTTTGCCGGTGTGCTCGGTCTCAACGTGCAGGATGTCGGCGGCATCCAAACCGGCCGCACCACAGAAGAATTTCAGGCCTATCTAGACAGTCAGGGCAGGGGTAAAAACAATGGCTAAAATCATCGGTGGAATCACCACCTCCCACATTCCGGCGATCGGCATCGCCATGGATAAGGGCATTGAAGACACCCCTTACTGGAAGGATTTCTTTGCCGGCTACCCGCCCATTCGCGAGTGGCTTAACCAGGAACAGCCGGATATCGCCATCGTGTTCTACAACGATCACGGCCTGGAGATGTTCCTCGACAAGAAGCCGACTTTCGCGATCGGTTGTGCACCTCAGTATGAAAATGCGGATGAGGGCTGGGGTATTGCTACTATTCCGCCGGTGACCGGTGAAACCGAGCTGTCCTGGCACATCATCAATGAACTGGTGGAAAACGACTTCGACCCCACCGTGTGTCAGGACATCAAGGTGGATCATGGTCTGACCGTGCCGCTGTCGATCATGTACCCTGGTCGCAACTACCAGCACATGAAAGTGATCCCGGTGTGCATCAACTGCGAGCGTCATCCCATGCCCAAGCCCTCACGCTGCTTCGCACTGGGTCAGGCGATCGGTCGTGCGGTCGAGTCGTTTGAAGGCGACCAGAAGGTTGTCGTGTTCGGTACCGGTGGCCTGTCCCATCAGCTGGACGGTGAGCGTGCCGGTATCATCAATGCTGACTTCGATATCGAATGCATGGACAAACTGGTCAGCGATCCTGAAGCCCTGACCCAATACAGCATCGACGACCTGGTCGAAATCGCAGGCGCTCAGGGCGTAGAACTGAACATGTGGATCGCCATGCGCGGCTGCATGCTGGGTGATGTGGAAGAAGTTCACCGCAACTACGTTGCACCGATTTCCAATACCGGTGCCGGTACCCAGCTGTTGCTGAACAAGTAACAGCTGCCCAAAAATCATCGCTCAACGCCCCGCCTGCTGCGGGGCGTTTTTTATTCATTGCGGCAAGCCCTATGCTGCATCAGCCTTTCCTCGTCTTTTAGCATACTGGTTTGAGAGTTCTTGGTTGGGACTCCCAAAGAAACCGTGGAGGCACAGATCGATGTTGCTAACCGAAGAAATGGAGCTGACTTAGACCGACTTTATATTTATCTGACCCGAAAGAAGGCTCTTAAGAGCAGAAACTGGCGGAAGGGGAGAGCGCCAGTTCCTGCGCGAGTGTTACTCGTCGTGATTGACCGCTTTGCGAAACGAACTCAAGGCACTGCCCAGGTCCGTACCTGCCGAGCGCAGTTTGTGGGTGCCAAACAGCAGCATAATGATTGCAAATACAATCAACAGCTGCCAGATACTGATACCAGCGAGCATGGCGATTACCTTTTTAAACTATCGGGAACGAGAGGGGCTGAGCCCTCTCAGTTTCGGTTATGACTTGACCAGTGTAGGATTGGTTTGTGTCAGCTTTGCGGCTTGCTCATAGGCATGCGCGATTTTGAGTACTTTGAGGTCTTCCTTGTTTCGGCCGATCAGCTGAATACCCATGGGGCGACCCTGGCTGTCGAAGCCGGCCGGCACATTGGCCACCGGGCAACCGCTCAGCGTGCCCGGAGTCACGACTTCCATCCAGCGGTGATAGGTATCCATGGTGCGGCCGTTGATCTCCTTGGGCCAATGCGTGTCGGCGGAGAACGGGAACAGCTGCGCCGACGGCAGCGCCACCACATCGTAGGTGTCAAAGAGTTTATCCAGTGCGTGGTACCAGCTGGTGCGGGCCTTCGACGCTTTGTACACATCCATGGCTGACAACTTCATGCCTCCTTCGACTTCCCAGATGGCTTCGGGTTTCATCAGCGCACGGTTGCTTTCCTTGGCATACAGGCCGCTGGCGACCCCGGCGATAAGGAAGTGCCTCAGCGTGAGCCAGGTCTGCCAGACCTCTTCCATCGGGTACTTCATATCCACCGCTTCCACGGTGCCGCCGATGGTATTGAAGTGCTTGAGCGCCTGCTCACACACGTCCAATACACCGGGCTCAGTGGCCAGGTAGCCGTTGAAATCGCCCAGCCAGGCCACTTTCAGGCCCTGGGTATTGGTGTCCAGGTTGCCAGCGAAGGAGGTGGGGTTGGACTTCTGTGACAGGGGGACACGTGAGTCGTAACCGGCCATGGTGGACAGCAACATGGCGGTATCCTGCACGGTCCGGCCCATGGTGCCTTCATAGCCCAGCTGCTGGTAGAACACTTCCTTGGTTGGTCCAAAGGGTACTAATCCTTGAGACGGGCGGAAGCCTATGATGTTGTTATAGGCTGCCGGGTTGCGCAGTGAACCCATCATGTCACTGCCGTCTGCTACCGGGACCATGCCCGTGGCGATGGCCACGGCGGCACCGCCGCTGCTGCCACCGGCACACAGGTCCGGATTATAGGCATTGCGGGTTACGCCAAAGACGGTGTTGTAGGTTTGAGAGCCCAGGCCGAATTCTGGGGTATTGGTTTTGCCTATAATGATGGCGCCCGCTTCGCGCAAGCGTTCCACAAAAATGGCGTCATGACCCGGAACCCAGTCTTTCAGAATGGGTGACCCAAGTGATGTTTTCAGCCCCTTGGTGGCGGCCAGATCCTTAACAGCATGGGGGAAACCGTGCATCCAGCCACGATACTGGCCCCGTTGCAGCTCGGTATCCGCACGGACGGCTTCATCCATCAACTGCTCGCGGTCACGCAACGATACAATGGCGTTATAGGTGGGGTTGTACGTCTCGATCTGGTCCAGGTAGGCTGTCATCACCTCGGAACAGCTGACGTTGCCGCCCCGAATGGCCTGCGACAGATCGACCGCCGACAGAGACAGTAGCTGTTCGGGAGAGTTGACGCTGATTTTTTTACCCTTGCCTGTGGCCCAGGCCGGGGTGATCTGAGATGCGGCTGCGAGAAGCCCCAGACCGCCGCCGACCTTCAGCAGGCTCCGGCGTGAAAGAGTGCTGGAAGATGCCATGGTATTACCTCGTATCAGAATTTCACGGTGTAGTTCAGGTAAATCCGGTCGGCGTGATGCGTAATGATGCCGGCAGGAGTAAAGGGAAGGGAGGTGCGGCGCACGCCATCCGGCGTACCTTCAGTATCATGCTCGACATGAAGCCAGGCCAGGTGGAGGCCTTTAAGCGCACCATCGAAACGGTATTGCAGGACGCTTTGCAGCTCGGTGCGCTCAAAGTCATTAAACCCGGCTGCATCGTCAGACCAGGCATAGTGCGCATCCCAACGCAGTTGAGGAATGCCAAGGTCAGCAAAACTCATACCGCCGCTGAGTTTGAGCATCTGCTCGTCTTCAAGGCCGAACCAGTAGAAGTTTTTGGCGGCACTGCTCCAGTGGCCATAGTCTTCGGCAAAAAATACACGGTCATAGTCATCGCCACGGGTCTTGGTAACATGGGCACCCAGGTAATAGGGACCCTGACTGTATTTGCCGCCCAGTTCATAGAAGGTTGCATCGTGATCAGATTCTGCCGTGTAGGGGCCTGCACCCGTGGTTTCAAAAAGATCACCCGCATCCTGTTGATTTCCGAACTTGAAATGAAGTTGGATTTTGGCGTCATTATTGAGGGTGAAGGATTTACTAAGACTGGCAAAAGACGATTTTATATAATCTTTTGATTCGGCGTGCTCCAAATTGGCGCTTATATTAAAAGGAAGCTTTAAATTGGTGCCTAATATTCGAAGGTGGTCAATTTTATCACCATTGAAGTTTTCCAATGAGTTGGATGAAGCTGAAGTATTCCTTGGACTAAAGCCTTCAATTTGAGTGAAATAAACCGACCCGTGTTTGAACGCGTAATCCAGATCGGCACCGACAGTGCTGGCTGGAAGGATACGGGTGGTATTGTCGGCATACTGAGTTCGAGACCTGACCTTCTTGCCGATACCCAGTTTAAGCCCCGTATTGTCTGCCCCCAAAGGCTGGAAGCGCAGGTAGGCTTCAGTCAGTTTGCCGATTCCGTGAGGGTCCTGAATACTGGTGTTCGGGCTCAAGTTGGTCAGGCTGTTGGCCTCGCCGCCTACGTTCAGGTCCCCGGCCAGAGCGGCACTCAGGTCCAGACCGACTCGGTTAGCGAAGTAGCCGGATTTGAAGGTCGCTTGAATGGCATGTACCCACTCATCACGGGTAGGGCCGAATCCTTTATCAGGATCTTCATCCCAGTAATATTGTGCATACCGAATGGATGTTTCGGAGTGATCTATAAAATCGCTTGCGCTTGCAAGCACCGGAGCCGCCAGTGCCAGAGCGCCCCAATATAAATAATTTTTTTTCTTCATGTGTCTGCTTTTTAGTTTTAGGGTCGAATCCAAGGGGGCGTATATCGATCCTATGGAAAAATTCGGCAGAGTAAACAAAGCAT
Source organism: Marinobacterium sp. NO-S09 (assembly GCF_059179545.1). NCBI lineage: Bacteria > Pseudomonadati > Pseudomonadota > Gammaproteobacteria > Oceanospirillales > Oceanospirillaceae > Marinobacterium > Marinobacterium sp. NO-S09. The sequence continues at coordinate 1,140,839 of NZ_CP168954.1, forward strand.
GGTTCCATAATATGGAACAAGAAAATTAATTAACAAAAAGGATAAAAACGTTACATTATAAAACCACCAGTTACATGCCGTTACATACGAGGTGCTATACTGCGGTAATGTCTAAAAGAGCATCTGGTGATGGCAGGCAAAGCGACAGAAAAAGCCAAAGCACTGATTGAGCTGCTTTCGACCTCCGATCTGGATTCGGCGGGGCTCGAAACTCTGCACATTTTATCCGGCTACCCCAAGCCCACGATTACACGCATCATGGATGATCTGCAGACTCTGGGAGTTGTGTACAGGCGGTTGGGAGACAAGCGCTATGTCGTGCTCAGTGTCGACAGTGACAATTATGATCCCCTCTACCTGCTGGCGCGGGATATAGCACCAGTCTTACGTCAGTTGCACCAGGAGACCGGTTTACTATCTGACTTTGTCATATCCAGAAACGGCACTCCGGAAATTATCGAAAGTAATTTCAGCCTGTCCAATATTCGCACAGCGGCGGGGACCGTGATTGGTGCCAGACCATCTCCTCTGGTGTCGGCTGCCGGACGAGCATTGTATGCAGAACGGCAGGATATCTGTGTTCAGGCAGCAGCAGAGAATCAGGATTGCTTGTCGTCACTGGAGCGTGAAAAGCAGCAAGGCCTGTATGTTCGCATCGACAATACCTGGGAATACAACTTCGCCCAACCCTTCGTAATTGCTGCCCGAGCGGTCCCGGTCCGTTATGAGGGGCAAACGCTGGCCGCCCTGAGTCTTTATGCGGATGCTCAAAGCCTGAGAGTGACCGAACAAAAGTGCGATCTGGAAGGTATGCTGCAGCAGGCCCGTGCCAGTATTGAGCACCTTTTAATTGAACGCAGTCGGCTTTATAAACGGGCAGCGCTGGCATTGAACTAAAACTTTGCCCTTTGTGGCATGTCTGTCGGCTTCAATTGTCGAGCTTTATACCCTGGATCCTCCCGTATTCCCTTTTCAGTGCCCTGTAGAGTCCGCCATGTAGGCCTGAACTACACTTATCAGCACGACTTGTCAGTTGCCAAAATTTGCTGGCAAGCGGTCAGTAGTACCCGAGAAATAAAAAGCAGGGTAGTAAAATGAAAACGTTGATAGGCAAATGGCTGGTCATGGCAGGACTGGCCGCAGTCACTGTATCAGCACACGCCGAAGATCATGGTGTTCTGATTGAACTTGCACGCTCTGCAGCGCCCGCGATGGTGAGTGCAGATGCAACCGTCATGTATAGAGGAGAAGTGCTGGCAGAAGGTAGCAATGGCTGGGTGTGTTTACCCGAAACAATGCCTGATGATGGATCACCCATGTGTAACGATGCTGCCTGGATGGAAATGATGCAGGCCGTAGGAACCAAAGCGCCCTATGAAGCCAGTCAAATGGGGTTCTCGTACATGTTGCAGGGGGATGGTGAGAAAGGCGGTGTGAGTAACTCCGATCCCTACCATGCCGATCATATGAATGCGGATGACTTCATCAGGGAAGGCCCTCACCTGATGATCATTGTGCCCGGCAATCTTGCCGATTCCATCACTGATGACCCTGATGCGGGTGGACCCTATGTGATGTGGAAAGGGACGCCCTATGCGCACATCATGGTGCCGATTGGAGAACGGAAATAAGCCTGGTTGATGTGTTAACTACATGATCAGAAAGGGGAGCCTCGTTAGTAGCAGGCTCCCCTTTTGTATGGCTCAGCGCTTTGACCCCTGCCTTATGATCAGAAGCTGCCACAATCTATTGTTATGTGCAGGCTCTTGCCCCCATGATTTACAGACTGTTGCGCTCAATTACGTCGGGCAGCCAAATAAGGTCCGTTACGCCGCAATCCTGTCCCGCCTGACTCAGCAGGGTAGTGAGCTGGCCGCGATGATGGGTCTGGTGATTAAAGAAATGCGCCACCGCCAGCCACATTTCATAGCGACGTGGCTGAGGATTCACCACACTGGTATATTCCAAAGTGCCCTGCAGGGACTCGTCCGTTAAAGTGTTAGCCCAGTCTGTAATCCTGCGATCGGTTGCTTCACGGTCTGCAAGCAGGGCGCTGAAGTCGGCATGCAGTTCCTGGTCGAGGCCGGTGATACTGAAAGGCGTATCCGTGAAGCGGCCCAGCCAGATTTTATCGCCCACCAGCAGGTGGTTCAGCGTGCCGTGGATAGAATTGAAAAAGGCGCCTCTATCCTGTTTCAGCTGTTCATCAGTAAGTTGTCCACAGGCGGCAAATAACCGTTCATTCATCCAGCGATTGTAGGCGGCCATATCCCGCGCCTGGGCTGCGATCATTTTTTTATTCCTTGTATTTCGGGTCGGGCTGGCCGGTGACTTCGATAAACCACTTCGGCTTGATGCGGCCGAAATCCTTTCGGGTATTGGATTTAAGTGCCTGTTTGGAGTCCAGTACTCTGGCCACGCCGTTTTCTCTAACGAATACCACCCAGTGCCAGAACGGAGTGTCTTGCTCCAGGTGCCATTTGATCGCCAGCAGGGCTCGATCAGGCAGGGCATCCCAGGATGTGAAGGCTGTTTCTGAAGATGATGCTGAGATATCGAATGCCGCCAGCAGCCTGCGCACATATTGGGTATCGGACCAGAGCGCCTTATCGGCGGCTCGGATACCCAGATTGCCGGCAAGCTGTTTGGCTTCCTTGTAGCTGACGCCGGCAAGCGCTGCACAGGCAGCGATGCCACAGCCGGTGGTTTCTTCCTGAATAATGGGCTTCATCTTGTAAGTCCTTTCGCCTGGGGCCGATTCTTGGCGGTAGACCCCTGAGAATGCCGCTGTTTCAGCGACTTTTCAACAGGGCCTGACCGGGCGAAAAAGGCGTTCAGCCTTTGGCAAAGACACGGGAATTGCGGTGGTTTCGGAAGGTGATGGGCGCATCTGCATCAGTCTGCTCAGCCACCGCACGGGCGTCAAGGATCTTCTGATGATGCGGTGACTTGCTGCATACCGGGTCTGCCGCGTTCATGTCACCGGCCAGCATATAGGCCTGGCAGCGGCAGCCCCCCAGATCGTTTTCCTTTTCATCGCAGGAGCGACAGGGTTCTTGCATCCATTCATCGCCGCGGAAGTGGTTAAACCCGAACGACTCGTGCCAGATATGCTGCAGCGTATTGTCTTTCACGTTGGGGAACTCGATCGGCAGCATGCGGGCACTGTGGCATGGCAAGGCGGTGCCATCCGGCGTCACGGTGAGGAAGATTTCGCCCCAGCCGTTCATGCACTTCTTCGGCCGTTCTTCGTAATAATCCGGCGTCACGAAGATCAGCTTGATCGGGTTGCCTTCAGAGGCGAGCTTGTCACGGTATTCGTTGGTGATGCGCTCGGCCCGTTCCAGCTGTGCCTGTGTTGGCAGCAGGGCTTCCTTGTTCTCGTAGGCCCAGCCGTAATACTGGCAGGTGGCCAGTTCGACAAAGTCCGCTTCAAGTTCCACACACAGCTCGATGATGCGGTCGATCCGGTCGATGTTGTGCTTGTGGGTGACGAAGTTGAGCACCATGGGATAACCCTGGGCTTTGACTTCGCGGGCCATTTTCAGCTTCTGCTGGAACGCCTTGTCGGAGCCGGCCAGCATGTTGTTCACGGTTTCGTCCGAGGCCTGGAAGCTGATCTGGATATGGTCCAGCCCCGATTCACGGAAGGCGGCGATGCGGTCAGCATTCAGACCGATGCCGGAGGTGATCAGGTTGGTGTAGTAACCCAGCTTGCGCCCTTCGGCGATCAGTTGCTCCAGATCCCGCCGTACCAGCGGCTCGCCACCGGAGAAGCCCAGCTGCGCCGCGCCCATCTTGCGTGCCTGACGGAACACCTCGATCCACTGATCGGTGGTCAGTTCTTCGCCGTGGGCGGCAAAATCCAGCGGGTTGCTGCAGTAGGGGCACTGCAGCGGGCACTTGTAGGTCAGCTCGGCCAGCAGCCAAAGCGGCTGGCTCTGGTGCTGGGGCTTCTGCTGTTGTGTAGACGCTTGTTCAGGCTTGAGCTCAGACATAACCGATCCAGTTCTGCTCATGGGCGACGGCCAGAAACTCCAGCACATCCGGCCCCAGTTCGCCGGCCTCGGGGAAGCGGGCTTCCAGTGCCTGAATGATGGCGGCACAGTCCTGCTCGCCATTCACTTCACTGAGGATGGCACCGGCGCTGTCGTTCAGTTTGATCATCCCTTCCGGGTACAGCAGCACATGGCAGTTCTGCGCCTCTTCCCACTGGAAGCGGAACATGCTGTTCAGCTGCGGGGTCTGGTCCAGCGCCGGTTTAGTCATTGAACAGTCCTCGATGGTACACCTTCTCCTGGGTCACGGTATGGAACGGCGGGCGTTCCAGTTCGTACGCCATGGTCATGGCATCGAGCATACTCCAAAGCACATCCAGCTTGAACTGGAGGATCTCCAGCATGCGCTCCTGCTCGGCACGGGTGGTGTAGTGATCCAGGGTGATCTGCAGACCATGCTCCACATCGCGGCGGGCTTCGGTGAGGCGGTTGCGGAAGTACTGGTAACCCTCTTCCTTTATCCACGGATAGTGCGTGGGCCAGGTGTCCAGACGGGACTGGTGGATGTGCGGTGCAAACAGCTCGGTCAGCGAAGAGCTGGCGGCTTCCTGCCAGGTGGCGCGGCGAGCAAAGTTCACATAGGTATCCACGGCAAAACGTACGCCCGGCAGTACATGCTCGTGGGACAGGATCTCTTCGCGTGTGAGGCCCACCGCTTCACCCAGCTGCAGCCAGGCTTCGATGCCACCCACGGCGCCGTCATAGCCGTCGTGGTCCATGATGCGCTGCAGCCACTGACGGCGTACGTCGCGGTGCGGGCAGTTGGCCAGAATGGCGGCATCCTTGAGCGGGATATTCACCTGATAGTAAAAACGGTTGGCGACCCAGCCACGGATCTGCTCCGGCGTGGACTCACCGGCATACATGGCGACGTGGTACGGATGATGAATATGGTACAGATCGCCCTTGGCACGCAGGGCCTGTTCGAATTCACTGCGGCTCATCGGTTCGGTGTTGCTCATGATGCTCTCCTCAGAGTTCGATGCTCATGCCGTCAAAGGCCACTTCGATGCCATGCTCGGACAAAACGCCCCGCTCGGGGGAGTCTTCGATCAGGATCGGGTTTGTGTTGTTAATGTGGATCAGCACCTTGCGCGGCTTATTCAGGGTATCCAGATAGGCGATCATGCCGTTCTCGCCAGACTGCGGCAGGTGGCCCATATGCACGCCCAGTTTGTCGCCAACACCGGCGTGGATCATTTCGTCTTCGCGCCAGAGGGTGCCATCCACCAGCAGGCAGTCGGCCTCTTCCATAATCGGACGCAGATGTTCTTCGATCTGACCCAGACCCGGTGCATAGAACAGGGAACGCCCGGTGGCGTCATCCTTCAGCAGCATGCCGATGTTATCGCCCGGATGCGGGTCGTTACGGTGCGGCGAGTACGGCGGTGCGCTGGAGCGCAGCGGCACGGCCGTCAGAGTGATGCCCGGTACTTCGGGAATGGTGAATTCGTTGTAGGTCTCGGTGCTGGGGATCTGGTTCCACGCCAGCCCACCGTTCCAGTGCTCCAGCATGTTGAAGACCGGGAAACCGGTGCTCAGGTCCTGCTTGACCATATCGGTGCAGTAGACCTGATGCGGGCAACCTTCGCGCAGCATCAGCAGGCCGGTGGTGTGGTCGATCTGACTGTCCATCAACACAATCGCCGCAATGCCGGTATCGCGTTTGCCCTGCTTGGGTTGCAGGGGCTCGAAGCTTTCCAGCTGAGCGCGGATATCCGGTGAAGCGTTAAACAGGATCCAGTCACGTCCGTTGAGGCTGGCCGCGATGGAGGATTGGGTACGGGCCTTGGCGTTGAGGGTGCCGTTGCGCAGGCCTTTGCAGTTGTCGCAGTTGCAGTTCCACTGCGGAAAACCGCCGCCCGCAGCGGAGCCAAGAATTTGTATCAGCATTGTTTTACCCAAGAGTCTAAGCAGAGGGAGTTTGAGCAGAAAAAGGTTTATTGTTGTAACGCAAAAGCGGCCCCGAAGGGCCGCTGGATAATTGTTAGCGGTTGGCGAAGTACATGGTGACTTCAAAACCGATGCGCAGATCGGTGTAAGCCGGTTTGGTCCACTTCATGGTCATTCTCCTTTGCTGTTGTTCTTCTGCTCTTCAAGCGACTGATGAGCGCGGTGGATGACATAGGCTTTGATAGCCTGAGCATCTTTGGATTCGATCACATCACCGAAAGGCACCATGCCTTTATTACGATAGAGACCTTCAAGCACGATGGATTCCCAGTTCTGGAAGGTCCAGTCCGATGCATAACGCAGGTCCGGTATCACACCACCGCTGACGGCAGAGTCACCGTGACAGGTAGTGCAGTACGTCTGGTACTGCTTCTGGCCGAATTGCACGGTTTCAGCATCAGCCGTTGCTGGTGGGGGTGTCAGCGGTTTGCTGACCTGCTTGAACTCCGGCAGCTGTGCCTTGCCATCCAGACCAAACACCAGCAGACGGTTGGTTTTGGTTGCCAGAGATTCGGACAGAAGCTCACCACCGACCACCAGCGGTACGGCACCACCCCAGCCTGCCATGACGGCAACATATTGCTTGCCATTGACGCTGTAGCTTACAGGCGCTGCCACGATGCCGGTCTGGGCGAACCAGGACCATTTTTCTTCACCGGTCTGAGCGTCGAACGCCTTGAAGTTACCCTTGCCATCTCCCTGGAACACCAGGTCGCCAGAGGTGCTCAGTGTACCGCCATTCCAGGGAACGGGCTGATCCACACCCCAGGCTTCTTTCTGTGCAACCGGGTCCCAGGCAACCAAACGGCCCTTGGTCGCTGCCTTGATGGCAGACTTGATGGCAGGGTCCTGTGGCATGGCGGCCGCATTCAGATCGGCACCCAGGTTGACCTTCTTCGCGCCCGGATCAAAGTTGGTGTCCGGCACGTACGGGAAGCCCATTTCACGTGTCGGGAAGTACACCAGTCCGGTTTCCGGGTTGAAGCTCATCGGCTGCCAGTTGTGGCCACCGAAAGGTGAGGGCGCTGCGATCCAGGGCTTACCAGTGCTACCGTAACGTGCTTCAGGTACGATTTGCGGGCGACCATTTTCGTCGAAGCCGGTCATCCAGTTCACATTGACGTAGTTTTTGGCAGAAATGAACTTGCCTGTTACACGGTCCAGAACGTAGAAGTTACCGTTCTTCGGTGCCTGCATCAGCACTTTGCGAACAGCGCCGTCTATCTCCAGGTCAGCCAGAATCATGTGCTGGGTCGCGGTGTAATCCCACTCTTCACCCGGTGTGGTCTGGTAGTGCCAGACGTACTCACCGGTGTCCGGGCGCACAGCCACTATGGAGGACAGGAACAGGTTGTCGCCTTCACCGTTACTGCGAATTTCACGGTTCCACGGAGAACCATTACCTACGCCTACGTACAGCAGGTCCAGTTCAGGATCATAGGCCATGGAGTCCCAGGCAGTACCACCACCGCCCAGTTTCCACCATTCACCACTCCAGGTAGATGAAATCTCTTTCATCAGCGGGTCGGTTTCGTTGGCCGGGTTGTCCGGTACGGTGTAGAAACGCCACAGCTGCTTGCCGGTTTCAGCGTCGTAGGCCGAGAAGTATCCACGCACGCCAAACTCGCCACCACCGTTACCGATCATGACCTTACCCTTTACCACACGCGGCGCGCCGGTGATGGAGTAATACTTGTCCGGATCTGTGGTCTGTACTGTCCAGGCCGGTTTGCCCGTCTTCTGATCCAGTGCGATCAGACGACCGTCCAGCGTACCCATGTAGAGGTTATCACCCCAGGCGGCCAGACCACGGTTGACGGCATCACAGCACAGCTTGATGCCGATGCCGCGATCGATTTCGGGGTCAAAGCTCCACAGCAGCTCGCCGGTTTCGGCGTTGAAGGCGTAGACCAGGTTCCAGTTTCCGGTCGTGTAAAGTACACCATCAATTACCAGGGGGGTCGCTTCAAGACCACGTGTCGACTCAAACTCGTGATACCAGCTCAGGCCCAGCTTATCGATGTTGTCACTGTTGATCTGATCCAGTGGGCTGTAGCGTTGTTCGCCGTAGTCACGGCCATGGCTCATCCAGTTGCTTGTGTCTTCAGCGGCCTGGTTCAGGCGTTCAGCTGTTACGGCTGCAGCAACCGCTGAGGACAGCGGTGCTGCTGCCAGCGCTGCCAGCAGGGGCAGCGTCGACAAAACAGAATTTAAACGGCGCATGTTGCTCTCCTTAGAAGGGTACTACCAGACGCAGGGTCACGCCGTCGGTCTCGAAGCCGTTTTCAACTTCAAGGTCGCGGGTGTATTCAGCCTGCAGCTGGAAGTCCTGGCCGACCCAGTGGCTGTAACCCAGGCTCATGGTGTCGGTGTCCATCTCATTATCCTGCGCAGCGCCGCTGACAGACTCTTCACCGCCGACCTGTTTGGTGTAGCGGCCCCAGACATAGCGGCCCGGGCCGACATCGTAGGAGAGCATAGTATTGAAGCGGTAGGTTTCGTCCTTGGACAGGGTGGTGCCGCCAACGTAGTCATCGTTGTCGCCGTACCATTCGACTTCACCGACCACTTCGAAGAACAGGCCGTCGGTCAGACCTTTGGTGTAACCGGCCTGAAGCACGTAGCTCCAGCGGTTGGCACCCAGGTTAACGCCCTTGTCAGAGTTGTATTCACCGGTCGGCATGTAGATGAAGGGAGTAATACCGAACCATTGTTTGTTCTCTGCATCAGCCAGCGGCCAGAAAGTAGAGCCGAAGAAGATGTCACCGACACCCTGGCTTTCCTGACCCGCGATACCTACGTCCAGATCAACGACCGGGATGATGACCTGGGGATCGGCTGGCATGCCCATGAACTCGGTGAAGTGGATAAAACGCTGAATCATTGCGTTGGCTTCAAAGCCCGCGTTTTTGGAAACGGTGTCACCGTCGACATTCATGTTGTCCGCACTGCGGTGATCCAGGTAGGTCACAGACAGGTTGGTACCAGCCGGAGCCGGAATGTAGTCGCGCGGGTGAACGGTTTCGGCGATCGCCATCGCCTGCTGAGCCACTGACAGGCTGCCCAACAAAATAGCACTTGAGAGGATTGTCTTCTTATAGTTGATCATGCTGTTGCTCCAGTATGTTGACCGGAGCAGCATAAAATTGGAGACACTTTGTTTAAATTAATGCATGATCAGTGTTTTGTAACAGGCCTATAACATCTTGTAACATCTTGTTACATTTGTCATCCGGGACATGTTCGTTAGACTGGAAGATAAAAAAACAAGGCCGCTATGTCTAAAAAAATCATCTCCCCAAAAGAAAAACTGGCTTTGTTGCCCTTTACGCCGACTCGGTCCAATCATGAAGATCAGCGTTCTAAGCTTATAATTGAAGAGTATGAACCCCTGCCGGAAGTGGACCTGAGTCTTCCCGGTATGGATCATCATGTGCTTATTCTGAACAGCAGCCCGCCTGAGTGCGAGGTGGTCTACAAGTGCGCGGATGAGGTCAATAAAGGGGTGTGGAAACCCTTCGATTTTGCCTTTGTACCAGCGTTAAGTGATAACACCTGGTTAATTGAAGAGCCGGACTCGACCTGCGTACACTTTATTATGCCAGCATCCGAGTTGGCGCTGTTTTTGGAGCAGGAAGCGGATGTGGATGCAAATGGTGTCGAGATGGAGCTGTTTTTTAATCGGCAGGATGAGGTTTTGAAAGGACTAACCTCGTTATTACATGCGGAGCTGAAACAGAATTTCTATCATGGTACCACCTATACCGAGAGCCTGGAAAAAGCTCTTTTCGCCCATCTGCTGCAGCATTACAGTAATAAGCAGGATATTCAAGAGAGCGAGGCTGGTCTGTCCAATCGTCGCTATAAAATGGTGGCTGAATATATAGATGCAAACCTGAATAAATCTATCTCGCTGGATGCGCTGGCGCAGATCTGTCACTGCAGCCCGCACCACTTTGCTCGCATCTTCAAGCGCGATATGGGCATCCCGCCACATCGCTATATTATTCAGCGACGTGTGAAAGTGGCGGTAGACTTGATCAGGAATACCCATAAATCAGGCCTGACACTGTCGTCCATTGCCAGTCAGTGCGGCTTCACTGACCAAAGCCATATGACTCGGCATGTGAAACGCGAAACCGGCATGACTCCCACCGAAATCAAACGTCTCAGCTCGCTCTGAGCATATAGCCAACACCACGCACGGTTTCAATGGCGGGAAACTGTTCTTCAGTGTGATCTCGGAACCGCCCACGCACCTTGCAAATCAGCATATCGATCGATTTATCGGTTGGGTCCCACTCACGGCGAAATACATGCTGTGAAATTTCACTGCGTGTTATCACTTCACCTTTCTTTTGCAATAGCAAATCAAGCAACTTGCATTCATTGTGGCTAATACGGCGGGCATCCTGGCTGGGCGAAACGATTTTAAGTGCCTGCTTATTGAGCGTCCATTCGCTATTATAAGCAACATTTTTTTGTTTTAAACGTTCAATCCAGCGTTTGGCTGAGCGTATTTTAACGCACAGCATGCTGTCATACTGAGTGCTACCGTGAAAATCATCCACGCCGGCATTACGAACAATATATTCATCAGCACTGTTGAGCTGATCAGAGGCCAAAAGAATAGGGATATCGGTTTCGGCACGCAGTTTGAGCACCCAGTCCATAATACAGGCGTATTTGCGCTGGGTGATAATAACAAGCAGATTGTGCTTGCTGTCGAGAAGGGCAGTGTTGGCCTTGATTGCCTGAGGAGAAAAGTCGTCCTCTGTCAGCCGTTCAACAGGGACACGGAAGTCAGATTCTACTCGGGCAAACAGTTGGGCATCCGAGGCGTCAGAATAGATCATGATCTTCATACAGCAACCTGAATCTTATATTTATTGATAAGGCGTAATCTAGATTCAGGTCGTCAAATCGTCTTGAAGGTTCTTGATCTCTCTTGGTACAAAATTGAGCCCTCCTACTAAAGAACTAAAAGGGCAGGCGTCCTTCCACAACCAGTGCAAACAGCTGATTCTGAGTGCCAATACCCACTTTTTCATACAGGTTTTTGCGGTGGGTCAGCACGGTATTCATCTTGATGCCCAGGTCCAGCGCAATCGCTTCCGAGTTGTAGCCCAGTACGATCCGGGCGCCTACAGCCAGTTCTCGCGCAGTCAGCAGCTCTCCACAGGCACCTTGCAGGCGTGCCAGCACCCAGGGCAGGTCAAAGCGTACCTGCTGCTGTCCGGCAAAGGTGATGTGTCGCTCCAGTACCGATGCCAGCAGAGTGCCACCCGCTTCCAGCTGGCTGGCATCCAGAGTACGTGATGAAGAGTCGTGCAGTTTGTAGAGATTGAGGCAGAACGGCTGGCCGTTGCTTTGCCCCATGAAGGCCAGCTTCTCACGAATGCCGCAGCGGTCCATCAGTTGATGACGGTACTCGGGATCGCTCAGCTCTTCCACTTGAAGGGCTTGAATCTGGGGAGCGCTCACGGGCTTTCCGGCCTGCAGACGAGGCAGGTTGGGATCGCGCTGGTACAGCACTTCGTCGTACAGACGCCGGCATTCCTGTGCCAGCCCGGACTGGATGGCACCGGTGGTGAACAGGGTATAGGGATGCTGGGTGTAGGCCGGGTAGGACACCAGAATACAGTGATCGGCGCCGGTAAGTCGGTGCATGCTGTGGCTCAACACCTGATCAAAGCGGCGTTGTCCGATACTCGAAATGAGATGGTCGAGTGGCCATTGGTCGAGCGTTGGGTTCATCTGACGGCCTCGCAGGTCTCTTTATTGTTATGCAGTCGCCGATGGCAATGCGACGTGGACCGATCAAAGCAGTATTGCACGCGACTGCGTATTTATCGAGCCTCACAAGATCTTGTGAGTGCCTGGCCAGGGGCTCTGGATTAGCGTGTGCATACAGGCTAATCAACAACAAGAATCAGGAGAGCCTCATGTCACTGACACGAGTTCAGCGTGCCGCACAGGTTGCCGGCCGCAGCATGGCAGGTCGCAATACGCCCTTTATCTACAACGAATGGTACGTCGTCGCTCTCAGTCGTGAAATCGACCGTGAGCTGATGGCGCGCACGGTGCTGGATCGTCAGCTGGTGTTGTTCCGCAAGGAAGACGGCACCCCGGTGGCACTGGATAACCGTTGCGGCCACCGTTCTTTCCCGCTATCTCGCAGTGCCCTGGAAGGCGACACCGTAGTCTGTGGCTACCACGGTCTGCGCTATGACGAAAACGGCCAGTGTGTCGAAGTGCCTTCGCAGTGCAGCTGCGCGGGTATCTCCATTCGCAGTTATCCACTGCATCAACAGGGGCCGGTGGTCTGGATCTGGATGGGTGAGCCTGAAGAGGCAGATATCAGCAAGATTCCGGCCATGCCGATGCTGGAAGAGGGCTGGGTAACCTCAGAGGATTACATGCCGCTCAAGGCCAGCTACGTCTATCTGCATGAGAATCTGCTCGACCTGACTCACCTGAGCTTTCTGCATGCCAAAACGTTCGGGACACCGGATTATGCCAAGGCCGAGTTCGATACCGATATTGGCGACGGCCGTTTCTTGCTAAAGCGCTATGTAGTGCCGACACGCCTGCCCCCGGTCTGGGCAAAGCCGACTGGCCTGGAAGGCAAGGATGCGGCTCGCATTACCACCTCCGACTTTGTCTCGCCGGCTTTGCATATCGTGCACGCCCAGTTCTATGACATCTCGCTGGATGAGTCCGAGCGCCCGGACCAGCGCATCAAAACTGCACACATTCCGACCCCGGAGACGGGTACTTCAACACATTACTTCGTCGTGCACGGTCGCAACTTTGCGCTGGAGGAAAACGACGTCACTGACTTTATGCATGAGCAGCTGATGGCCGCCTTTGATGAGGATGTGGTAGGCCTGGAGGCGCAGGAAGAGTTGCTAGCATCGCGCCACGAGGATGATGACTTCTTCGAAATCTCGCTCAGCGCCGATGCCGCCAGCGTGGCCATGCGGCGCTACCTGAAACGCCGTGCGGAAGATGAAGCGGTCGTCCGCGAAGCCAAGAAAAAACCGTTCAGCGTCAAACCGACCGCTGCCTCAGCCTGAGCATTCGTTGGAGAAAACATCATGAGCATTGAAATCCATGTAACAGACGACCTGGGTGAGACTCAAACCCTGAGCGGCGAACCAGGTGGCACCCTTATGGAGCTGCTGCGCGATGAAAGTTCCGGCGTTGAAGGCATCTGTGGAGGCTGTGCTGCCTGTGGTACCTGCCACATTGTGGTCGACGAACCCTGGCAGGCTGGCCTGGGTGAGCCGGGCATGGATGAACAGATTCTGCTGGAAGCTCTGAACGAACGCACCACCGGCTCACGTCTGAGTTGCCAGCTGCGACTGGCGCCGGAAATGAGCGGCATGTCCCTCACCATTGTGCCTGCTGAATGTTGAACAGAAGAGGAGTCGGGCCATGCAGAAGTTGGTGATTGTGGGTGGTGGTCATGCCGCTGCCCAACTGATTCGCACCTTGCATAAGCGCGGTTTTGACGGCGAGATTGCCCTGATTACCGAAGAGTCGGTCCTGCCCTATAACCGACCACTGCTATCCAAGGATTACCTGTTCGGAGAAGTGGGTGAAGCCCAGCTGCCATTATTGCCCGCAGCAATCTACGACAAGCTGGGAGTGCAGGTGCACCTGAGCAGCCGGGTAGAGGAAATTGATCGCACCCGCCGTTGTGTACGTTTGCAGGACGGTCAGCAGCTGCCCTATGACCAGCTGGTACTGGCCACCGGCGCCAACCCTCGGCAACTGGACGTACCGGGCTGCCAGCTGGAGGGTATCCATTATCTTAAAACCTTGAACGATGCGCGCCGGTTACAGGAAAGTTTCGAGCCGGGTCAGCACCTGAGCGTGATTGGTGGTGGCTACATTGGTCTGGAGATTGCCAGCGCAGCGCGCAAATTGGGCCTTGAAGTGGATCTGCTTGAACGTGGCGAACGCATTCTGGGGCGTGTGGTAGCACCGGAAGTGGCAGGCTACTTCCACACTTTGCATGAAGATCAGGGTGTGGGTATCCGCACTGAAACCCAGGTTGCCGAGTTTCTGGGTGATGGCCAAGTTACCGGTGTTCGTCTGGAGAGTGGGGAATGCCTGCCCACCGATCATGTGGTGATCGGCATCGGTGTGGAGCCGGCCGAGCAGCTGGCGCTTGCGGCAGGCCTCCGGTGCGATAACGGCATTCTGATTGATGCCAGTTGCCAGACCAGTGATGCAGCGATCTATGCACTGGGCGACTGTGCGCGCCAATACCATCCCCATTACCAACGCTGGTTACGTCTGGAGTCGGTGCAAAACTGCACCAGCCAGGCTGCCATGCTGGCCAGCGCCTTGTTGAACGCCGATACGCCAGCCCCCGAAGTGCCCTGGTTCTGGTCCAGCCAGTTTGATCGGCGTCTGCAGATTGCCGGTTTGAATACGGGCTATACGCAGGTGATCCAGCGCGGCAGCGAGGCTGACTGCAGCTGGCTTTATCTACAGGACGGGCAGTTGATCGCCTGCGATTCCATCAACCGGCCGGCCGACTTCCTGCAGGCCAAAAAACTCATTGCCAGCCGTGCACGGCTGAACCCCGAACAGGCTAGGGACCTCTCCCGGCCCCTGACCGAGTGCATCTGCTAACAGATGCTGATACCGCCAAGACAACAATAAAAAGGTACACCTATGCTGAATCGATACTCTGTCAAAGCCACCCTGGTGGCCCTCTCGTTTGCGGCCAGTTTCAATGCCAAGGCCGACGAACCCATTATCATGCATGTGGCTACCGCAGGCCCGCCGGGACATGTGCAAAACAGTGTCGTCCTGCCCACCTGGGGCAAGTGGATTGAAGAGGCCACCGAAGGCCGCGTCAAAATGAAGCTGGAATATGCCCTGGGTGAGCAAAGTTCCTACTTCAATCTGGTGGAGGATGGTGTTGCTGATGCGGCCTGGAGCTTTCATGGCTATGTACCGGGTCGCTTTCGCCTGACCAAAATGGTGGAACTGCCCAACGCCGGTGTGAATGCTGAAGCCGCATCGGCCGCTTACTGGGATGTGTATCAACAGTATTTTGCCAAGGCCGCGGAGCATGAAGGCGTGGCGCTGATGGGACTGTTTACGCATGGCCCGGGTCAGATATTCTCCAAGCAACCCATTAATAAGCTGTCAGACCTGGAGGGCAAAAAAATTCGCCTGGGCGGCGGTATTCAACAGGACCTGGGTGAGCTGTTGGGCGTGTCGCCGGTATCCGCACCGGGCCCCAAGGTTTATGAGTTGATGCAGCAGGGCATTGTCGATGGGGTCTTCATGCCGGCCGCCAGCGAGAAGGATTTCCGTCTGGCTGAGGTCGCCCCGCACCTGACTCTGATGCCGGGTGGTCTATACATGGGCAGCTTTGCCATAGTGGCCAACGAAGACTTTCTCGACAGTCTCAGCCCTGAAGATCGGGAAGCGGTCATGAAGGTGTCCGGGGCGAAGTTATCGGCTCTGGCCGGTAAGGCCTGGGATCAGTCCGACAAGAACGGCATTGCCGAAGCGTTGAAGTATGAAGTCACTATCAGAGAAGTGGCTGAGGAAGCGCCCATGACGCAGGAGTTTCAGCAGCTGACCTCCGGCTTCGACCGGAAATGGGTGGAAAGCGTCAGCGATATGAATGTTGATGCTGCCGAGGCACTGGAAGCCTTCCGCAAGGCGGCGCGCCAGTATCAGGCGGAGGACGCATCAGTGGCTGAACGCTAACAATTGCAAACCGATAAAATGCCCTCCCGGCAGTGTCGCGAGGGCATTTTTACTGTCTGGCTTAACCCTTGCCGCGTGTGCGCGTTTTCCAGGGCTTGGCGCTTTTCTCAATATGCTGAACGATCATGCCGGCGATATCCTTGCCGGTCGCGTTCTCGATCCCTTCCAGCCCGGGTGAGGAGTTCACCTCCATCACCAGAGGGCCGCGCGAAGATCTCAGCAGGTCCACACCCGCGACACCCAGCCCCATTGCTTTGGCGGCGTCAATCGCCGTTTTGCGTTCCTGTGGCGTTATGCGTACCAGAGATGCGTGGCCGCCCCGGTGAAGGTTGGAACGGAATTCGCCCTCTGCCCCCTGGCGTTTCATGGCTGCGATGACACGGTCACCGATGACGAAACAGCGAATGTCAGCGCCGCCGGCTTCCTTGATGTATTCCTGAACCATAATGTCGGCCTTAAGCCCCATAAAGGCTTCAATCACGCTTTCGGCCGCCTTGCGGGTTTCTGCCAGTACCACACCAATGCCCTGGGTACCCTCCAGCAGTTTTATCACCACGGGGGAGCCGCCCACCATGTCCAGCAGGTCTTTTACATCGTCAGGTTTGCTGGCGAAGCCGGTTACCGGCATGCCGATGCCTTTGCGTGACAACAACTGCAGTGAGCGCAGCTTGTCGCGGGAGCGGGTGATGGCAACGGATTCGTTGACGGGGTAGACCCCCATCATTTCAAACTGACGCAGCACCGCACAGCCATAAAAGGTAACCGAAGCACCAATGCGTGGAATGATGGCGTCAAAGCCGACCAGGTCCTCACCCTTGAAGTGGATAGAAGGCTTTTCCGAGTTGATGTTCATGTAGCAACGCAACGCGTCGATCACCTTGACCTCGTGCTCGCGTTCTTTGCAAGCCTCAATCAGTCGGCGTGTGGAGTAGAGCGACGAGTTGCGCGACAAAATACCGATTTTCATAGAGCCTCTGCTTCGATTGAAAGCTGATAGGAAAGGGATGGATCAATCACCAGACGTCCGTTCATGGTGGTTCTGCCCACCAGCATGCGGAACTTCATGGTGTCGCGGTTGGTCAGCGTAAACTCTGCCGGCCAGCGCATGCCTTTGAACTCAATCTGGGTCCTGATCACATAGCGCATTTCGCGATGGCCACCGGAGTCGGTTACGGCACGGAAATCAGCCACCTCGGCTTCGCAGGTGACCACATGTTCAACATTGTTCTGCTCAGGGTGAACACTAAAACGCACCCACTGAGCGCCGTCCTTTTCAAAGGGTTTTACCTCGAATGCGTGGATACAAGACGTGCGTGCGCCGGTGTCCATCTTCGCCTTGATGCGGAAAATTCCCAGCTCGGGAAGGGAGACCCATTCCCGCCAGCCAGCGGTGTGTAGCCTGTGCTCCCTGGTTGCAACAGGGGAGCTTTCCTTCATACATTCCATACAGTTCTCACTGCTATCAATGAAGCCTGGAAAACGCCGGATATTGGCATAACTCCCAGGCAAATACACTGGATTTTAGCTGCTCGATATCACGAAAAATGCAGTATGACCGCCGGCTTGAAAGTGGCTGGTCAAAATCATCAGTTTAAGGGTAGTAGAAATGGGCTTGTTCTGCGGAGTTGAGGGCTGAACGGGTGTGTAATCGGTGACAGCAGTCTGGAAAAGCCTGTGCTATTTGAGATGACGGAGAATAGTCACTGAGATAGCAGTAATGTCTGTTTCCGTGCCTTGGAAAGAGCGTTACAAAAGTACGATTCAGTGATGCGTCAGCAAAGGCTGCAGAAACACTCGGCAATTAGTTCATACAGATGACGATATCGTCAGACTGAACCCGCTGAATCAATGTGGACACTTTGTGGATACTTCGAGCAAAGATGAGGAATCAGCCGCTTAAGTGCTGACTTGGCTTGCTCTGTAACTTACTGAATATACTTGGAAAGTAGTGGTACCAGCGGCCGGACTCGAACCGGCACACCCGTTAAGGCGGGGGATTTTGAATCCCCTGTGTCTACCAATTTCACCACGCTGGCACTATCTGACGGGGCCTGATGATCAGTGGCTCCGTGCAAGTGAAGGCGCATATTATATTTGTCTTTACTCGTTCGTCAATCAGGACTGAAAAAAACCTTCCATTCAGGTAGAATCGGCGCTTTCCAACAGGCTTCCAGTTTGAATTCATGCAGGTAAAAGATTTCTACTTCGAGCTCCCGGAGGAGCTGATTGCGCGCTACCCTCTGGAGCAACGCAGCGCCAGCAGGCTGCTGTGCGTTGACGGCAATACGGGCGAACGTACCCACCGTCAATTTTCCGATCTGCCCTCCATGCTGCAACCCGGCGATCTGCTGGTGTTCAATGACACCCGTGTGATCCCGGCCCGCTTGTTTGGCCATAAGGCCAGTGGCGGCAAAATCGAGATGCTGATTGAGCGCGTGACGTCTGACAGCGAAGCGCTGGCGCATATCCGTTCCAGCCGTGCTCCTAAACCGGGCACTGCATTGACGCTGGAAGGGGGGCTTGAAGCCGAGGTGGTAGGCCGCCAGCAGAATCTGTTCGAGGTGCGCTTTACTAACCTTGAGGGGCATCTGGTCAGTGCGCTGGAAGAACATGGTCATATGCCGCTGCCGCCGTATATGAATCGTGAAGATCAGCTGTCGGACCGTGAGCGCTATCAGACGGTCTATAACCGCAAGCCCGGTGCCGTGGCTGCGCCGACAGCCGGTCTGCATTTCGACGAGCCGCTGCTGGAACAGCTCAAGGCGATGGGCGTGGAGCAGGCGTTTGTGACCCTGCATGTGGGCGCCGGAACCTTCCAACCGGTGAAAGTGGATAATATCCATGAGCATCACATGCATGCTGAATATATTGAAGTCTCTGAAGAGGCCTGTGCGGCGGTGAAAGCAGCGCAGGCGCGCGGTAACCGTGTTATTGCCGTTGGGACCACCAGCGTGCGTTGCCTGGAGACCGCGAGCCAGTCAGGCGAAATCGAGCCGTTCTACGGCGATACGGATATTTTCATCTACCCCGGCTATCGCTACCGCACCGTGGAAGCCTTGATTACCAACTTCCACCTGCCCGAATCGACCCTGCTGATGCTGGTCAGCGCCTTCTCCGGTCATAAGGCGATGATGGATGCCTATGCCGAGGCCGTGGCCGAGCGTTACCGTTTCTTCAGTTATGGCGATGCCATGTTTTTGACCCGTCGCGAGGCGACGGACGAGGAGTCAGCGTGAGAAAAGAATGTTTCATGAAGTTCGAAACCACGACCACTGAAGGCAAGGCTCGTCGTGGTCGTCTGACCTTCCCTCGTGGTGTGGTAGAAACTCCGGCGTTCATGCCGGTCGGTACCTACGGCACGGTGAAGGGCATGACGCCGCGTGATATCGAAGCCACGGGCGCTCAGATTATCCTCGGCAACACCTTCCATCTGATGCTCCGCCCCGGTACCGAAATCGTGCAGCAGCACGGCGATCTGCATGATTTCATGCAGTGGAAGGGGCCGATCTTAACCGATTCCGGCGGCTTCCAGGTGTTCAGCCTGGGCAAGATGCGCAAGATCAGCGAGCAGGGCGTGACCTTCCAGTCACCGGTGAACGGTGACAAGGTACTAATGACGCCAGAAAGCTCCATGCAGGTTCAGCGCGAACTGGGCTCAGACATTGTCATGATCTTCGACGAATGTACGCCTTATCCTGCGACCCACAAGGAAGCCGCTGATTCCATGCGCCTGTCCATGCGCTGGGCACAGCGTTCCAAGGATGCCCATGGCGACAGCCCTTCAGCGCTGTTCGGCATCATCCAGGGCGGTATGTATGAAGACCTGCGTGACGAGTCTCTGGAAGGCCTGACCGAGATCGGCTTCGATGGTTATGCCATCGGCGGCCTGTCCGTGGGTGAGCCCAAGGAAGACATGAAGCGTGTGCTGGATCATCTGGCGTGGAAAATGCCTGAAGACAAGCCGCGTTACCTGATGGGTGTAGGTAAGCCGGAAGATCTGGTTGAAGGCGTCCGCCGCGGTGTGGATATGTTTGACTGTGTGATGCCGACCCGTAACGCGCGTAACGGTTTCCTGTTTACCCGCAACGGCATCGTCAAGATCCGTAATTCGTCCAATAAAACGAATACCGCACCTGTGGATGAAACCTGCAGCTGTTATACCTGTCAGAACTTCAGTCGTGCCTATCTGCACCATCTGGACAAGTGCCGCGAAATCCTGGGCGCACACCTTAATACCATCCACAACCTGCACTACTATCAGGAGCTAATGGCTGGTTTGCGCAACGCTATTGAACAGGGTAAATTGAGCGACTTTGTAGACGAATTCTATCGTCAGCGGGGACAGGAAACCCCACCGCTGACGGCGTGAAGCGAATACTTTTCACTGTAATCGGGAGTACAACCTGAATGAGCTTTTTCATCTCTCCGGCGCTGGCCGCTGATGCCCCTGCCGCGGGCGCAATGGATCCGGGTATGTTCAACATCCTGTTCCTGGTCGGTTTCGGTCTGATTTTCTACTTCTTCATGTGGCGCCCCCAGGCCAAGCGCGCCAAAGAGCACAAAAACCTGCTGGCTAACCTGGCCAAGGGTGATGAAGTGATCACCGCTGGCGGCATCATCGGTAAGGTTGTGCGTCTGAACGACGACTATGTGGTACTGGAAGTGTCTGAAGGTACCGAGCTGAAGTTCCAGAAAGCCCATGTGGCAGCCGAACTGCCGAAGGGAACGATCAAAAGTATCTGATCTCCCGTCTGAGTGATCCAGCGCCACTGTTCAGGTGGCGCTTTTGTTTTTGGTGAGGACCGAGCACGATGCTCAACCGCTACCCCCTGTGGAAAAACCTGATGATCCTGCTGGTACTGGTGATTGCCGGTATCTACGCAGCCCCCAACCTCTATCCCGATGATTTCGCTGTCCAGGTATCCAGCACTCGTACCACCGAGGTGAATGCCAATACCCTGACGCAAATTGAATCCGCCTTGCAGGCGTCTGGTGTTGAAACCAAGGACGTAGCCTTGCAGGAAGACGGGGGTGCTCTGGTGCGCCTGGGCACGTCCGATGCTCAGTTGGCCGCCAAGGAAGCGATCGCGGATCAGCTGGGTAGCGACTATGTGGTAGCGCTGAACCTGGCACCGACGACCCCTGACTGGCTCAGCAGTCTGGGGGCAGGCCCGATGAAATTGGGCCTCGACCTGCGTGGCGGCGTTCACTTCCTGCTGGAAGTGGATATGGCGCAAGCTGTAGGTCAGCGTCTGGATGTCTATGTCAGCGAGATCAAGACCAAACTGCGTGAAGAAAAACTGCGTTACCGTGTGGTTGATCACCTGGATGATGGCCGTCTGGCGATCCGCTTTGTTGATGCCGAAGCCCGTGATGCCGCGTCCAGCCTGCTGCTGCGCACCTATCAGGAGTTTCTGGTCGACAGCCAGGACGTGGACGGCGACGCCTGGTTGTACGTCAACCTGACCGAGCAGACCATCCGTGAAATTGAAGACTATGCGATCAAGCAGAACCTGACCACGCTGCGTAACCGCGTCAACGAGCTGGGTGTAGCCGAGCCGCTGGTTCAGCGTCAGGGTCGTAACCGTATCGTGGTGCAGCTGCCGGGCGTGCAGGATGCTGCCGCTGCCAAGCGTATTATCGGTAAAACGGCCAACCTGGAGTTCCGCCTTGAAGCCGGGCCGGATGCGAGCCGTGCCACAACCGAGATGTACGGCTTCCGTGATACACCGGAACGCACCGCTAACCTGGAAAAAGACGTAATCATCACTGGTTCCAGCGTGTCCAACGCTCAGGCAGCCTTTGATGAAAACGGCATGCCCCAAGTATCCATTACGCTGGACGCCAAGGGCGGTCAGATGATGAGCCGTGTGACC
The DNA here is from genome assembly GCF_059179545.1 of Marinobacterium sp. NO-S09. NCBI lineage: Bacteria > Pseudomonadati > Pseudomonadota > Gammaproteobacteria > Oceanospirillales > Oceanospirillaceae > Marinobacterium > Marinobacterium sp. NO-S09. Next base: position 1,162,470 of record NZ_CP168954.1, read on the forward strand.
CGTAACGCCATCCAGCGTCGCATGGCGGTACTGTTTGTTGAGCACAAACAGCGCATGCTGGTGCAGACCATCGATGGCGAGCGTGTCGAGAAGCGTATTCCGTACACCGAGAAAGGCATCATCTCGCTGGCAACCATTCAGAGCACCTTGGGCAACTCCTTCCGTATCACCGGTCTGGATAGCGCCCAGGAATCCTCCGAGCTGGCGCTGCTGCTGCGTGCCGGTGCCTTGGCGGCGCCAATCTACTTCGTAGAAGAGCGTACGGTTGGCCCGAGCCTGGGCGCTGAAAACATCGAACTGGGTACCCTGTCGGTCAAGATCGGCTTCGCGCTGGTGCTGGTGTTCATGCTGGTGTACTACAAGGTGTTCGGTCTGTTGGCCAACGTGGCACTGACCTTGAACCTGGTGTTGCTGGTGGCGGTGATGTCGCTGATGTCGGCAACACTGACCTTGCCGGGTATCGCCGGTATCGTGCTTACCGTGGGTATGGCGGTGGATGCCAACGTTTTGATATTTGAACGTATCAAAGAGGAACTTAAAAACGGTCAGCCGGTCCAATCGGCTATCCACAGTGGTTTTGCTCGCGCGTTCACTACCATCCTCGATGCCAACGTTACAACGCTGATTGCTGCAGTAATCCTGTTCGCTATGGGCACAGGCCCGGTCAAGGGGTTTGCCGTAACCCTGTCTGTCGGCATCCTGACCTCCATGTTCACCGCGCTGCTGGTTACCCGTGCACTGGTTAATCTGGTGTATGGCGGTCGCACGCTGAAAAAAGTGATGATCTGAGGAGATACCCATGGCTACAGGTAAAATTTACAACTTCATGGGTGTTCGCAAGCTGGCGCTGGCGTTCTCCCTGATCCTGATGCTGGTTTCGATCGGCTCTCTGGCCGTTAATGGCCTCAAGTTCGGCCTCGACTTTACTGGCGGCAGTCTGGTTGAAATTGGTTACGAGCAGGCAGCAGATCTGGAGCAGGTGCGCTCCAGTTTGCAGACCGCAGGCTTTGAAGATGTCACGGTGCAGACCTTTGGTTCGCCGCGTGATGTGCTGATCCGCCTGCAGGCCGACCACGATCCCAAATTGGGCGACAAGGTGCTGGAAGCGCTGGAAACGGGTTCCGGCCAGAACCTGGAACTGCGCCGTAACGAGTTTGTCGGTTCTCAGGTGGGTGAGGAGCTGCGCGAGCAGGGCGGTCTGGGCATGCTGTTGGCATTGTTCATGATCATGATTTACCTGGCCTTCCGCTTCCAGTTCAAGTTCTCCATCGGAGCGGTGGTTGCGCTGGTACACGACGTAATCGTGGTACTGGGCTTCTTCTCCCTGCTGCAGGTGGAGTTCGATCTGACGGTACTGGCGGCCGTACTGGCGGTGATCGGTTACTCCCTGAACGATACCATCGTGGTGTATGACCGTATCCGTGAAAATTTCCGCGTACTGCGTAAGGGCGACTCCACTGAGGTGATGAACACCTCGTTGAGTCAAACCCTGAGCCGTACATTGATGACCTCCATCACCACATTGCTGGTGTTGGTGGCCCTGTTCTACTTCGGTGGCGAAATGATCCATGGCTTTGCCATGGCGCTGCTGGTGGGTGTGTTGATCGGTACCTACTCCTCGATCTATGTGGCGGCCAACGCGTTGTTGATGATGAATGTCACGCGTGAAGATCTGCTGCCGCCGCAAAAGGAAGAAGGTGAGGAAGGCGAAGAACTACCCTGATCTTACAAAGCCGGCTTCTGCCGGCTTTATTTTTTACATCTGTAGCAGCTATTCTGAAATGCATAAGCCAAAAAGGCGCGCGGTTACAGACAAAAATGGAATATGAATGACTAAGAATTGGCAAGAGAAAGATCCCAATGCTCAGCTGGAAGCTGAAAAATATTCGCAGCCGGTCCCGAGCCGCGACTTCCTGCTCAACTTTCTCGAAAAATGGGGTGCACCGATTGGTCACCCTGCACTCTGCCGTGAACTCGGCATCGAAGATGAAGACGGCATCGAGGGCGTGCGTCGCCGCCTGATCGCCATGTGCCGTGATGGCCAGCTGATCTCCAACCGTAAAAATGAGTATGGCCTGATCCGCAAGATGGATCTGATTTCCGGCCGTGTTATCGGTCACCGTGACGGCTTTGGTTTCCTCAAGCCGGATGCCGGTGGCGATGATCTCTTCCTCAGCCCGCGTAACATGCGCGAAGTGTTTGATGGCGATCGCGCTCTTGTCCAGCCAATCGGCATGGACAGTCGTGGGCGACGTGAAGGCAAAATTGTCGAAGTGCTGGAACGCAGCACCACCAAGCTTGTGGGGCGCTTTGATGGTCATGGTGGCTTCGGTAGCCTGATCTGTGAGAACCAGCGTATCACCAACCAGGTGATGATCATTCCTGACCCGACCACGGGTCTTGAGTATGAAGACGGCCAGCTGGTGGTGGCGGAGATTATCCAGCACCCGAACCGCAAGCAGCCGGCGCGTGCGCGTGTGATTGAAGTACTGGGCGACCGCATGGCGCCGGGTATGGAAATCCAGGTTGCCATCCACAATTACGAAATTCCTGACGAATTCCCGGAAGATGTACACCAGGAAATCGGTGAGCTGACACCGGAAGTACGCGAAGAGGACAAGCAGAACCGTGTGGATCTGCGTGATCTGCCGTTCGTCACTATTGATGGTGAAGACGCCAAGGACTTCGATGACGCGGTGTACTGCGAGAAGAAGACCTTCGGTGGCTGGCGCCTCTGGGTCGCCATTGCGGATGTATCCTACTATGTTCGCCCGGATTCGGCGCTGGACCAGGAAGCGGTCAAGCGCGGTAACTCGGTCTACTTCCCCGAGTTCGTGGTGCCCATGCTGCCGGAGCTGCTGTCCAACGGCCTGTGTTCACTGAACCCCAAGGTCGATCGTCTGGCCATGGTGTGCGAGATGACGGTTAGCCGCGCCGGCAAGCTGTCCGGTTACAAGTTCTACGAAGCCGTGATCAACTCCAAGGCGCGTCTGACCTACACCAAGGTTGGCGCCATGCTGGATCAGGAAAACGAGAGCTGTGCACCCTTGCGCCAGGAATATGCACATGTGGTCAAGCATATCGACCAGCTGCACAATCTGTACAAATCACTGCGCAAGGCCCGTGACGAACGTGGCGCCATCGACTTCGATACGGTGGAAACCCGCATCGTCTTCGACCAGGTGCGCAAGATCGATGAAATTGTGCCGGTACATCGTAATGATGCGCACAAGATCATTGAGGAGTGCATGCTGATTGCCAACGTAGCCACGGCACGTTTCCTGGCCAAATATGGCAAGCCGGCGCTGTACCGTATCCATGAAGGGCCCAAGGCGCAGAAGCTGGAAAACCTGCGTGCCTTCCTCGGTGAGCTGGGGCTGAACCTGCCGGGTGGCGAAACGCCTGAACCCAAGGATTACCTAAAGCTGGCTGAAGCGATCGACGGACGTCCGGATCGCCATATTATCCAGACGATGATGCTGAGATCCATGCAGCAAGCGGTTTACAGTCCTGAAAATCTCGGACACTTTGGCTTGGCCTATAACGCCTATGCTCATTTCACGTCGCCTATCCGTCGCTACCCGGATCTTCTGGTTCACCGTGCCATCCGTGGTGCCATTCACGGTGAGGCCAAGGTGAAGGGCGTCGAGCGACCGAAGAAGTTCGAGGCCAACAGCGCCTTCAAGTATCCGTACAGCAATGAGCAGATGCTGGTGCTGGGTGAGCATTGCTCCATGACCGAGCGTCGTGCCGACGATGCCACCCGTGATGTGGTCTCCTGGCTCAAATGTGAGTACATGCAGGACCAGATCGGCGAAGACTATCCGGGTGTTGTGGCTGCTGTTACAGGTTTTGGTGTCTTCGTTGAGCTGGAAGACCTGTATGTGGAAGGACTTATCCACATCACAGCTCTGCCCAGTGACTATTATCACTTCGAAGCGGCCAAGCAGCGCCTGGTCGGTGATCGCACTCGACGCGTGTTCAAACTGGGTGACCGTGTTGATGTTAAGGTCGTACGTGTCGATCTGGATGAGCGCAAGATCGACTTCGAACTGGTCGGCGAGCCGGATCAGGGCAAACCGAAAAAGAAGCTGAGCCAGCGCGAAAAACTGGCCAAGGGGCAGGTAGGTGATGGGCGCGGCAAGCCCAAATCACGGTCGCGCGGAGGTCAACGCGGAAAAAAGCCTGAAGGGCGTGCCAAGGGTGCCGGTCATGGTGACAAGAGCGGTGACAAGAGCGAAGCGCCCAAGCATAAGCCCAAGAAGGCCCGTAAACCCAAGCATCCACCCAAGGCCCGTCGCAAGAAGGCCTGATGCACACTCCTGGCTGGCCGGGTGTCTGTCGGTTCAACTGATCCGGTAGGTCTCGGCCGCTGGCCCCAGCTGCCAGGCGATATATGCCAACGCGAGTATAAGCAGTGCTCCCAGCCAGCCTAGGGGGGCCAAAGCTCTTGCTGGGTGGCGGTACAGCCAGATCCGATACATGGCTGCGACCGCCAGCCCCTCCGCAATACCCGCCACCACATCCAGTGGCCAATGAACCCCCAAAAGACAGCGCGACAGCCCGATCAACAGAATCAGTGGTGCCGCCACCAGGTAACAGTTGTGCCGTACTGCGTGGGGCCGATTATGTGCCCACCAGGCACTGGTCAACCCCAGCCACGCGGCGGCAGCAGACGCATGACCACTGGGAAAGCTGAAAGTGGTCAGGGCTGCCTGCTCCGGCCGGTCAATGGCAAACAGATGCTTCAGCAAAACATTCAGCCCCACCACCGCAAGTGTTCCCAACAATACGCCCCAGGCTTGGGGCTGGCGCAACCACAGGGCGCCAAACAGGCTGGTGGCCAGAGCGAGCGTCAGCGCCAGCTCCAGATCACCCAGCAGGGTTACGGCCAACACTGTTCTGGGCAGTAGCGTGCCCAACTCGTTCAGTGTGGGCAGTAGAGCCTGGTTCAGAGCCAGTCCTGACGGGCTTGGCGCCAGGGTGCTGATCAGCAGCAGCAGGCTGGCGGTGCCGGTCAGCATCACCAGCGGTGCAGGTGGCCAGGGACCTGGCAGCCACTGCGCCAGGCGGCGTGAGAACAGAGTATCGGGGTGCAGGCGATGGTGAATTTGCTGCCATACCAGCAGGACCATGACCAGGCAGGCCAAAAGCCAGAGCAGGGGCTCCAGTGCGGGCGGCATGGACTGAAGGCCACGGCCGGTAAAATAACCGGGCAGTAGATAGGCAGGTGCCCAGCCCAGCGCCGACAGCAGGTTGTACAGCATAAATCGAGGTGTTGGCATCTGACAGCTGCCGGCAACAAAGGGAATTACGGGCCGAAGCGGTCCGATAAAGCGCCCCAGTAAAATGCTGAGGCCGCCCCAGCGAGCAAAAAAGCGCTCTCCCTGCTCCAGCCAGGATGGATGGCGTTTGACCAGGCCCAGATTACGGATGCGATCAGTGCTGTGTTTGCCCAGCCAGAAGCTGATGCCATCCCCCAGCAGGGCGCCGGCCAGTGCCATCGCCAGGCAGGTGCCCAGGTCCATGCCAGTGGAGCCAGCGGCAAAAGCCAGGGCAAACAACAGCGCCACGCCAGGCAAGACCAGGCCGATGAAGGCCAGAGACTCGGCGGCGGCAACCAGTAAAATCAGGCTGAGCACCGCCCAGATGGGCAAATCGGGTAGCGTAATAAGGCTTTCTTCGGGCACAGGTAAAGTCCATTTCTGGTTGGGCTCAGGCATACGGGCCATTGGCCTGTCTGATATAATTGCAGTCTAGTGCTGGTGATGCCAGCGGTGCTTTATCAAACGGAAGGGTTCGATGAACGAAATCATCCTGCTGACAGTCTCCGGCGATGATCGTCCCGGGGTTACGTCTGCAATCACCGGAATTCTTGCTCGCTATAACATCAACGTCCTCGATATCGGCCAGGCCGTTATCCACAACACCCTGTCACTCGGGGTGTTGATTCAGGTGCCTGAAGAATTGGAGTCTTCGCCATTGCTGCGGGATCTGCTGTTCAAGGCGCACGAGATGAAAATGCAGGCGCGCTTTGAGCCGGTGGAAAGTGAAGCCTACGAACATTGGGTGGCGGGGCAGGGTAAATCCCGTCATATCATCACGCTGTTGTCGCGTCAGATCAGTGCCGAGCATATCGCCCGTGTCACCACCATTGCGGCGGATCACGGTCTGAATATCGACAACATCAGTCGTTTGTCCGGTCGTATCTCTCTGCAGCAGGAAGCCTGTAACAAGACGCGTGCCTGTGTTGAGTTCTCGGTACGTGGCCTGCCGGCGGATGCGGCAGCTTTACGTGAAGAGTTCCTTAAGGCGGCCAGTGATCTGGGTGTTGATATCGCCTTCCAGAAGGATGATATCTATCGTCGTAACCGCCGCCTGGTGGTGTTCGATATGGACTCGACGCTGATTGAAGCCGAGGTCATTGATGAGCTGGCTAAGGAAGCCGGTGTCGGTGATCAGGTGATTGAAATCACCGAAGCAGCCATGCGTGGCGAGATCGATTTCGACGAAAGCTTCCGTCGCCGTGTGGCACTGCTGAAAGGGCTGGACGCTTCGGTACTGGAGCAGATTGCCGAGCGCCTGCCGCTGACCGAAGGTGTGGCCGAGCTGGTGTCTCACCTCAAGGCGATGGGGTTCAAAACCGCCATTCTGTCTGGTGGTTTCACCTACTTTGGGCGTTACCTGCAGGACAAGCTGGGCTTTGACTATGTCCATGCCAATGAGCTGGATATCAAGGATGGCAAGGTGACCGGTGAAGTGACCGGTCAGATCGTCAACGGTGAGCGCAAGGCTCAGCTGTTGCGTGAGATTGCCGAGCGTGAAGGTGTACGTCTGGAGCAGACCATTGCCGTCGGTGATGGCGCCAATGACCTGCCTATGCTCTCCATTGCCGGTCTGGGGATTGCCTTTCGAGCTAAGCCGCTGGTGCGCCAGAGTGCCAAGCAGGCCATCAGCACGCTGGGGCTGGACGGCATTCTCTATCTGATCGGTTTCCGCGATCGCGACAGCGAAACGCTGATCTAGCCTCTCCTGCCCTATGGCCGGCCAGGTTAGCTGCCCTGGTCGGCCTCGCCAAAGAAGTCGTAATCCATATTCTCACGCGGTGGCTGCAGGTAATGCCCCTGAATCAGATGAATGCCGGCACCGTATAGCTGCGGAATCACCTGAGTGTTTTCCACCTGAGGCGCTATCAGTGTCCGTTTCTGATGCAGCAGAGGCTCGACCAGGGTGCCCAGTGTTTCCATATCCAGGCTGTCACTCTGCAGATCACGCATGTAGGAACCGTCGAGCTTGACGAAGTTGGTGCGCAACTCCTGACGGACATGGTTTGAATTGGGCGAACTGCCGAAGTGTTTCAGGCAGGTGCGGCAGTTCAGTTGCAACATGGCACCCACAAAGCGCCGTGCGGACATCAGATCCACGGCGGCATCACTTTCACTGAGCTGGAAAATCAACTGAGACGGGCTGATCGACGTTTCCGTCAGCTTCAGTGCCAGCCATTCCGGCAACTTGTTACAGCGAATCGATGGCCCTGACAGGTTGATAAAGAGGGATACGTTCTGCGCTTTGCATTCCGGTGACTGTAGAGCCTGGAGTGCGTGCTCGATCACCCAGCGGTCCAGCTCCCGGAGAATCTCGGGCTCAATGGTCTGAATAATAAACGCATTGGGCGAGATCGCCTTGTTGCTGTCGCTGACCAGCCGCAGCAGCACTTCGTAATAGGCGGATGGATGTGCCATGCGCAGGGGGACTACGGGCTGATACAGCAGGCGGAAACGGTCACGTTTCAGGGCATTCGCCAGGCGCTTGTTCATGCGCCCGTCCAGCTGCGTCAAATGGCCTTGCTCGGGATTATACAGCTGTACTCCGTTGCCGGGGCGATTGCCCTGGTGGAGGCTGGCGGCGGCCTTGCGTGCATGATCAAGCAGAGTGGCCGGGTCGGGTGTGCTGTCGTTGATCATGGCGATGCCCACCGACACCGTCGTATGAATAGATACCTGATCAACGTCACATATGTGATTGCGAATCGCGTGGCATAGCCCCTGGCCCAGGCTGATTGCCTTGTCAGGGTCAGCGTTGTGCATCAGGACCATGAAGCTGTCATCATCCAGGTGGCCCAGCAAGTGTGCCGGGCTCACTTTTTGCGTCAGAATGTGTGCAATCGCACGCAGTATTAACGCTTCGCCATCGGTACCTACCTCGGCACGAATAATCTTCAGGTGGTCCAGCCGCAACAGCAGCAGGCTACGGTCCTGGCCCCCGCGCAGAGCCCGCATGCATGCGGCTTCAAGCGCCTGCATACAGGCATGCTCATTCTGCAGGCCCGTCATTGGGTCCAGACTGCGGAAGGCTTCTTCCTCGCATTCGGGTTCACTGATTTCCACCGCGTGGCACATTTTGCCCTCAAATATCACGGGTGACAGGCTGAGCATGCCTTCGAAATATGTCTTGTCCGGGCGTGTAAAGGTGAGCGTTTGAGGCTTGCGATCGTCGGCTCCGTTTTCTGCCTGGCGCAGGCAATGGGTCAGGCGATCCTGTTGGTTACCAACAACGAAAGAATGCAGCTGTCGGTTGGACAGGTGAGCATGATCGGTGTATCCGAGCAGGCGAGCAAAGCTGTTGTTGCTGTATACAATCCGGCCTTCATGCAGGTAGCAGATGGCACTGTTGGAGTGTTGCACCAGATACTGGTTGCGCTCACGGAGCTGTTTCAGCTCCGCAAGTGTTGTGCGCAGCTCGCGGCGTTGGCACAGTTGCAGATATTGGCGCTCTATTTCATGGATGACCCAGTGATGGTCCGATTCGGGTACCAGGGCGGCTACCCCCAGGTCATGCAGTTCATTAGGCGCCATAACCTGCGGCTGGGGGGCCAGGACGATGACCGGCAGGTCACGTTCTTGCAGTTTGATCCAGTCTAAAGCGCTCTCAGGGCTCAGGGCTGGCCTGTAATCGTTTTTCCAGGTGAAGACCAATAAATCCCAAGTGCGCCTCTCAAAGGCCTGCTGCAGGGCTTCCAGGTTCTCTATGGCAAGGCCACGAGGTGCAAAATCCGTGTTGCGCAAATTGCTCAGCAGCAGTTCCATAGCGGCGCCGTCGCACTGTGCAAACAGGATGTTGATATTGCGACTGCTCGCATCGTTATCCCGGTGGGTGGGATGCTTGGAAAGTGCGGATAGGATTTGATCGGTTGAACTGGTCATGCACACTCCGGGGGCTATCTGAACGCGTGTTCGTTCATCTTAGCTTAAACATGGAGTGAAGGAGAATATACAAGAACTACTAGGAGGATGGCAGGGGTAGCAGGATTCGAACCTGCGCATGCTGGAATCAGAATCCAGTGCCTTACCGCTTGGCGATACCCCTGCAATGTAAAATGGTGGCAATAGCGGGACTCGAACCTGCGACCCTCGCATTATGAATGCGATGCTCTAACCAACTGAGCTATATTGCCACGCATAAGTGGCTGGGGTAGCAGGATTCGAACCTGCGCATGACGGGATCAAAACCCGTTGCCTTACCGCTTGGCGATACCCCAGCATTTGAAAGTGGTGGCAATAGCGGGACTCGAACCTGCGACCCTCGCATTATGAATGCGATGCTCTAACCAACTGAGCTATATTGCCAACTGCTTTCAAGGCCGCGAATTATTCCCTGTTTTTGAAATGCTGTCAACACCCTGAAAGCAAAGAAGTTTAAAAAAATGAGGGGTGGTCATAATCGGGCACAAACAGGGGATCGATTGCCGTATCAGATGGCACAACAGGTTCTGCCAATGGTATCTGCCAGCTACTCATCAGCGCTCGTATCGATGGTGCTCAGCCGCAGTGTTTGCCCTGGCGTTTCGCCAAAATAATCACGATAGGCCTTGGAAAAGTTGCTGACATGGCTGTAGCCCACTGCATTTGCAACCATCTTGACCGGAGCCCCTTCCTGTTCGATCAGCGACCGTGCGTGCTCAAGTCGTTCACGGCGCAGGAACTCTCTGGGAGAGCACTGTGCTGATACCTGAAACAGTTGGCTAAGCTGGCGCCGGGTAATGCCGAAGCGTTGGCATATATCATCTGCCTTGAGGGGCGCGTCCAGGTTGCTGCGGATGTAGGTCGTCAGGTTACTGAAAATCTGCTCCCCCCAAAGTGAGGCTCTGTCTTCGCACTCCGTATCGCCGGCCCGTATGGCTCGAGCCAGCTCTGCCAGAATAGACATGGACACCCCTTCCAGCGCAATTTCCTGCAGCGGGTCGGATGCGCAGGTGCCGGGTGCAAACACATTAGCTAACAGACTGCGCAAGCGGGTGTTGACCGGCACTTCACGGCTGACAACGCCAGACTCGGGAAATGAGGAAAAGCAGGCGAGGGCGCCGGGCAGTGTCTCGCCTAGCTGCTTGTGAAGGCCGGATATTTTACCGGCCACGCCTATATGTCGAAGCGTCTGGCCGCCTTTCATAAGAAAACGGGTGCCGTTATCACGCACGCGGTAGACGATGCCGGACTGAGGCGTGATCTCGTATTGTTTGCCATCCGGGGTTTCCAGCAGCATTTCGCCGCTTAACAGGAGCACGCTGCAGAGCAGGTTGGGCAGTTCGGATTCGCCTGCGCTGGTATCGATCACACAGTCGCGCTGGACCCGGAATTCGGACCGATAAAGCCGCAGCACATCATTGAAATCAAAGCGTTGCAGACGCCCCATGCCGCCGCCATCCGGCAGTGGAAAGTCCTGAGCCTCAAAGTCCCAAAGGGCACGGCTATCGCTGTTCAGGTGTTCAAAATCATTTTTGTTTTTATTCATGGCAGGCCAAAGGCTGAGTCAGTTGGGGGCAAGACCACACAGTCCTTTTTTACGCTACCAGAACTGATCGAGTGTTCAAAACGCATAAAAATGCGCGAAAATCATAAAACAGAATACTTGAAGTGCATATCATTCGAATGCATCGTTAACCGATGCACATGGATTGGAAGCAAACACATTTCTCATTGAGCGATGCCTCGTTGCAGGCGGCTGCCCAGCCCTGGCTTGATCTGGAAATGCACCAATTAAGCGGAGGGCCCTACGAGGGTGAGTGTTCAACACTGACACTGGACGACATGCACTTGGTGCATGAGCGCCAGAATCAGGCCGTCCACAAAAGCGGCGTTACCCAGGGTAACCTCTGTGCAATTTCCATCGCGAAAACAGTCTTTCCCGGGATGCGCTTCTCCCAGTTTTTAAACCCGATGGACTCCTGGCTCTATTTTTTGCCCAAGGATGCGGAGCTGGATATCCGGGTGATGCCGGAAAGCGAAACCTTCTACCTCTGCCTTGATCAGGACTGGTTACTGAGGGGCGCGCAGATACTTAACCAGCATGAAGGGGCAAAGCACCCGGCTGCTCCCCAGGCTTTCCATAGTCGACATACGGCCAGGCTTATGGCCGATTTCAACGCACTCATTCACCACAGCAGCCCGGCAAGGCTGATGCAGTCAGACAACTGCGCCCGGCTGCTGAGGGACAGTGTTGTCATCGCACTCAGCCAGGCTACCGCGATTGATACCGGTGTCTGCCGCAGCGTCCGTGCCGGCTGGCGAGCCCAGCGGCTGGTCTCGACCGCGCGGGAATACATGGGTGCCTGCCTGCAAACAGGGCAGGTGCCTACCCTCACCGATATCTGCGCGACGACTGAAGTGTCGGAGCGCACGCTGCAATATGCCTTTCGCAGTGCCATGCAGCTCACGCCCGTCGCCTACCTGCGTACCCTGAGGCTCAATCGGGTACGTACCGACCTTTTACTCGCTCAGCCAGCTCACACAACCGTGACCCAGATCGCCATGCGCTGGGGCTTTGTGCATCTGGGTGAGTTTTCCCAAGAGTACAAGCGCTTGTTCGGGCAGCGGCCATCCGAAACCCTCGCGCAACGCCCGGATTAAGCCTAAGGGACAACCTTGCTTTGCGGAATTCCGATAGTTGGCCAACACTTGTTTGACGATAATCCAGTATTAAAACTCGAGCCAGCCATCGGGCCATCAAGCGTTTACAGGGAGGTACTCATGAATCACGCCTATCGTGTTGTCTGGAATCAGGCGCTTCAGATCTGGATGGCGGTTGCCGAGATCAGCCGCAGTAAGGGTAAAACCAAAGCTTCGGTCCTGCTCAGCGGCCTGCTGCTGGGGGCATCGCCCGCCGGGGCGGTGGAGGAAACCTTTACGGCGCCTTCCGGGAACTGGTCGGTTGATGGCAACTGGGCGGACGGCTCGGCACCGGTTCCCGCGACGGACCTGCAGCTGAATTTTGACAATACTGCAGACCCGACTTTCGCGACGACCCACGATCTTGGTGATCTCACCGTGAACAGGCTGAGCTTCTCCACCTCGAACCCGATTTTCCCAGTTATTGTCGTCGATGCCGCTAGTGCCGCAGACAAGCTCACTTTTGACGGGGCCGACGCGACAATTGATGTGTCATCACCTTTGGATGCTTGGTTTGATGTAGATATTAACCCCGAGGTAGTGCTCGACAGCACCCTTAGGGTAGCTTCCAGTGGTCCAACATCGAACAAAAATGTCTTTTTTAAGAGCGGTATATCGGGAGCGGGGGGGCTCACGGTTTCAGAGGGTGTGGCCGTTCATCTGGCCGCCAATGATGGCGGGCTTTATACCGGCGACACTACCATTGCAAGTGGCGGGGTTTTGGCGAATGTTTGGCGCACGTCGAACACTCTTAGCGCCGCATCCCGACATATCGTCCATGGCGAACTCATGTTGCGTGAGTCTGGTGCCATAGGAAGTCTTGAAGGTAGTGGCCAGGTGATGATAGATGACGAGAAAAGCCTGGAAGTCGGTGCCTTGAATACCGACACCCTCTTCTCCGGGGTAATAAGAGAAGATGACTCATCCTTTCCCGGCAGTCTCATTAAAACCGGCACCGGCACCCTGACCCTGACCGGTGCCAACACCTACACCGGCGGCACCACCATCAATGGCGGTGCGCTTCAGATCGGCAACGGCGGCACCTCCGGGTCTATTGCGGGCAATGTGATCAACAACAGTTCGCTGGTGTTCAACCGTGCTGATGACTCGACCTTCGCCGGTGCTATCAGCGGCAGTGGCACCGTATCCAAACAGGGCACCGGCACCCTGACCCTGACCGGCACCAATACCTACACCGGCGAGACCCGCATCTCCAACGGCACCCTGTCAGTCCAGGATGGCGGCAGCATCAGCCATGGCGCTGTGCAGATGAGTGTGGGCGATACCGCCAGCCAGACCGGCACCCTTGAGATCGGGGCGGGCAGCTCTGTGACGAGTCACCGGTCCTCTGTCGGCTTAGGCGGTACCGGGGTGGCTCGCGTCGGTGGCAGCGGCGCGCTGTGGCAATTGACAGAACAACTTTACGTTGGAGTCCGTAGCGAGGGCACCCTGGAACTCCACGATGGTGGTGAGGTAGAGGTTGCCAGCGTGCTTTACGTGGGCACTAACCCGGGTGTAACTGGTCGGGTAACCGTGGATGGCGCCGGGGCGGAGCTCAGGGCGTGGCGACTGGCCGTGGGGGACCCTGGAAACGGCACCCTGACCCTGGCGAATGGAGGCACGGTTTCAGTTGACGAGGGCACTGGAACGGTTTATGTAGGCGCCCAAGTCAATGGGCATGGCACCCTGAATTTCGGCGCCTACGACCTTGCTGATCCGACCACTGCGGGCGTGCTCGGCGCTGACCGTCTCGAAATCGACCCTATTTCTAGTGGAGGTACGGGCACCATCAATTTCAACCAGACCGATGCCCTGAACCTGGCGGCCGATATCGTACAGGGCGGTGGAACGTCCAGCGTCAACCAGCGTGGCACTGGCACCACTATCCTGACCGGCACCAACACCTACACCGGCGACACCACCATTTCCGATGGTACCCTGCTGGTCAATGGCTCTATCCAATATTCATCAGTCAACGTCAACGGCGGTACGTTGGGTGGCAATGGCTTGTTGACGGGGGTTACGACAGTCAATACTGACGGAACCCTGGCCCCCGGCAACTCCATCGGTACGCTCAGCACCGGCGATGTGACGGCTAACACCGGCTCTACCTTGCAATTCGAGGTGGACAGTAGTGGGGCCTCGGACACTTTGGCGGTGGCCGGTGGGGTGACCCTGAACGATGGTGTGATCATCGACATCATTGCCCTGGATGCTCTAGACAGCCTGCCAATCCATAGCCAGCACACCCTGATCGATAATGATGGGGCAGATCCCATCGCTGGCAGCTTTACTCCGGGTACAGGCAGCCTCGGCAGTGACGGTGAACTGTTTTCTGTGCTTTCTACCACGGGCGGGGATGGCAACGACCTGGCGGCTGACAGTTACCGTACCGGCATTACCCTTGCCGATGGCGCTACCTTCAGTGATGACCTGGCCTTTCCGGATCACTTCCCCGGTTTTACGTTTACCGTGGAGAGCGCAGACAGTGCAGCCTTTAGCGGCATTTTGGGAGAAAGCACCACGCCGGTATCCCTGAGCAAAAATGGCTCCGGTACCCTGGTTGTTACTGGAGCCAACACCTACACCGGCGGCACCACCATCTCCAACGGCACCCTGGCCGTGCGCGATGGCGGCAGCATCAGCCATGGCGCTGCAGTGATGACCGTGGGTGATACTGCAGGACAGACGGGCACTCTGGAAATTGGGCCGGGAAGTCTTGTCGCTAGTGCGCAAGCCACCATTGGGCAAGCAGGCGCGGGTGAGGTCGATATTGGCGGTACCGGTGCCCATTGGCAGGTTGATGGTCGCATCGATATGAATAGCGGCGGTTCTGGCATCCTGAGAATTCATGACGAAGGTGTTGTGGACGTCGCCCACGAGTTACGTGTTAGTTCTGACTCTGCGGTAAGGGTCAGTGGTCCTGGGTCTTCGCTGAATGCCGATAGTCTGTGGGTTGGGCTACGTGGCAGTGGTTCGTTGACACTGGAAAATGGCGGCAATGTATCGGTTGGAGAAGGGGGTCTATACCTGTCGGGGGACGACGGTACAGGGGTGCTCAATTTTGGCGGGTACGATTTGTCTGTCGCAAGTACTGCTGGGTCACTTGGAGCCGATACTATTGTAGTCGGTTCGGATGATGGGGGTGGTATGGGTATTATCAATTTCAACCAGACCAATACCCTGACTCTGGCGGCTGATACGAGAGAGAGTCGCGGTTCGGGTAGCGTTCATCAGCGTGGTAGCGGCACAACCATCCTGACCGGCACACACTATTACACCGGCGATACCACCATTTCAGATGGCACTCTGCTGGTTAATGGCTCTATCGAACGTTCATCGATCAACGTCAACGGCGGTACCCTCGGTGGCAGCGGGTCGGTGGGTAACGTCACCGTCAACAGCGGTACTATCACTCCGGGTAACTCCATCGGCACGCTCACGGTTGGCGGCGACTGGACCCTGGGGGCTGGGGCTACCTACGAGGTGGAACTGATCGGTGGCGGCACCACCGCCGGCACCCATAATGACCTGGTGGATGTGGCCGGTACTGCCACCATTGCTGATGGAGCCCTGTTCCATGTGACACCAGAGAATGGAACGGATACAGGGCGCACAGGCTATTCCGATGGTGCCATCTATACCGTGGTTCAGACAGGTAGCGGTTTGACCGTCAACGGCCAGCAGACCGTGACCGATGACTACGCCTACCTGGATTTCCGTACCGACGATGACGGCAATGCCTATTACCTGATCAGTGATCTGCGGGTCATCACGCCGCCACCAGAGCCGGAGCCGGAACCGGAACCCGAGCCGGAACCGGAGCCAGAACCTGAGCCTGAGCCGGAACCTGAGCCTGAACCTGAACCCGAGCCTGAACCGGAACCTGAGCCTGAGCCAGAACCGGAACCTGAGCCAGAACCAGAACCTGAGCCAGAACCTGAGCCAGAACCTGAGCCGGAACCCATTCAGAGCTTCTGTCTCGATGGCATGTCCGGCAACCAGTGTCGTACTGGTGATAGCGCCTTCAGACTGGCAGCGGGGCATCCTATATATGATCAGGTTCTGAATATGAGTGAAGCTCAGGCAAGGGCGGCGTTGAATGCGTTGTCGGGTGAGCTGCATGCCAGTGTCCGCGCCCAGCTGGCGACCCAGAGCGACGGTATTCGCCTGGCGGCACTGGAACGGCTGCAGTATGCCCCCAGGGATGAGAGCAGTGGTCTATGGTTCGACATGTTGTACGGCGACGCTGAACTGAATGGCAAGAGTGGCATCGCGACATTGGATAGCCAAAGCCGGGGCCTGTTACTGGGCGCTGATGGCCAACTGCAAAACGGCTGGCGCCTTGGGGTACTGGGTGGCTATCAGGACAGTAATATGGACCTTGCTGCGCGCTCATCCTCTGCGGAAGTGGATAGTCTGTATCTGGGTGTTTATGCCTCTCGTCACTGGGACAACAACTGGCACCTGGGCTTAGGGGCTACGTTCGGGCAGCACCAGTTGCAAACGCAACGCCA
The DNA here is from genome assembly GCF_059179545.1 of Marinobacterium sp. NO-S09. Taxonomy (NCBI): domain Bacteria; kingdom Pseudomonadati; phylum Pseudomonadota; class Gammaproteobacteria; order Oceanospirillales; family Oceanospirillaceae; genus Marinobacterium; species Marinobacterium sp. NO-S09. Next base: position 1,178,929 of record NZ_CP168954.1, read on the forward strand.
TGCGCTGGGCCAGACACTGAAAGCCGATTACGACGCCAGTAGCTGGCAAGCCTTTGCCGAAAGCGGCTATCGCTTCGAGTCTGATCATGGCTGGGTACAGCCGTTTGTGGGCCTGTCCTGGCTGAACCAGCGTAATGATAGGTTCACGGAATCTGGTGGCTCGGCGGCTCTGGCGGTGGAACGCACGGAGTCGAGTACCGGTTTTGCCAGTGTCGGTGTGCGCGGTGGTGCTGAGCTGGGCGCGGATCCTTTACCGGTTCGTGTGCAGGGCTCTATCAGCTGGCGCCATGCAGTTGAGGATATTGATACGGTCAGTGAGCACCGCTTCCTGGGTGGTGACAGCCGCTTTACGATCAAGGGCGCGCCGATTGCCGAAAATACGGTTGTACTGGATGCGGGGCTGGTTGTACCGGTATCGGAAAATACTGATATCAGCTTCGGCTACCGGGGTGAGCACTCAGACGAGAGTGATGTGCAGGAAGGGTATATTCAGATGAGTGTGCGCTTCTAGTTCGGGCGTATTGGTCATGCGCTGGGGCTGTGTTCACCTGGGTGAGTTTCCCGTGAGTATAAACGCCTGTTTGGGCAGGGGCCGTCGGAAACCCTCGCGCAACGCCCGGGTTAACTCTCAAGGCAGGAGTTGTTTGCGGATATCCGATAGTGGGCCAACAGTCGTTTGACGATAATCGCGGATTAACATTCGAGCCAGTTTTGCATTAAGCAGTTACATGGAGCCGTAACCATGAATTTCACTTTCCGACTACGTTACAACGCCAGTCTTGGTCTGTGGCAGGTAGCTGCGGAAACCTCGAAAGCACGGGGCCGGTCGTCTGGCGGTCGCGGTGCTCGTTCGACAGTTTTTTTGTCACTTAGCCCATTCCTGCGGCGGATAATTGCACTGGCCCTGGCAGTATCCCCAATGTCCGCACTTGCCCAGAGTGTTGAATCCACAGGGAATTTGGAAAGTGGGGTTTTTAATGGTGCGTGGACGTACAGCCCCGTTAGCTCCGTATCTCCAATCTGGGATGTCCCAGGGGATTCGTTCCATATCGGCCGACAGAGCGATGCAACCCTGGACATACTGGATGGGGGAAAGGTTACCAGCGACTATACAACGTTAGGGACTGGGGCTGGCGTTGATGGTTCTGCGACTGTCTCCGGAGCAGGCTCTATCTGGGATGTGTTGAGTTGGATGGTCATCGGAAGTGCCGGAAGCGGAGTGATTCATCTTCGTAATGGTGGTGTCCTTAATAGCGTGGGAACCGTCGCCCTTGGAGAGCGGGCCGGTGGTACTGGCACTGTCAATGTGGAAGGGGCTTCTACCTGGAATCTAGACGGAAATCTCTATGTGGGCCTCCGGGGCTCGGGTGTCCTGAATATCTCAAACGGTGGGAAAGTCAATATCGGTCGCATCGGTATTGTGGGAGCTGGGCAGAGAGTGTCAGGACCTGATCCTGATCATAGTGGCTCAGGAGTTGTTAACCTGTCTGGTCCGTTTTCCGTGTTGACGGCGGGTGGCAGCCCTGGTAGCCCGTCTAATGACGGGCTATATATTGGAAATGTAGTGGAGGGTACGTCGGGTACTTTTAGTGTCCAGGATGGTGCTCAAGTTGTCACTACCAATACTTTCGTTGGGCGTGGCGAAGTGGGTATTGTCAATCTGGACCAAGGGGCCAGTTGGACGAACTCAGCCAATATGTTTATTGGCGATGGGGGCAATGGCACTGTCACCGCTGACGGCGCTTCTGAAATCAGCAATGTCATTGGTCGCGTTGGCGTCCAGACAGGGAGTCAGGGCACGGTTAACCTGCTCAATGGCTCCAGTTGGGTAAACTCAGACGATCTGCACTTGGGGTTGGGAGGAACCGCCACTCTCAATGTCAGTGGTGGCAGTGAAGTTTATAGCCGTCATGGCAGCCTTGGTTACTACGCCAGTGGTGAAGGCGTTGCCACCCTGACCGGAGGTGGTCTCTGGGAGATGCAGGGAAACCTTCTTATCGGTAATGAAGGCACTGGTACCCTCAACATTGGCAGCTACGACGGAGCGGGAACCGCCGGCGAGCTTGTTGCAACCAGCATCGCGACGGGCAGCGGCAGCGGTACCATTAACTTTAACCAGACAAACACGGCTCAGCTATCCGCTCCTATTGCCGGCAACCTTGAGCTCAACCAGCGCGGCAGCGGCACCACGACCCTGACCGGGAACAACAGCTACAACGGTGGCACGACGGTGTCATCGGGTACGCTGCAAATTGGTAATGGGGGTACATCGGGAAGTCTCGCGGGCACTGTGGTCAATAACAGCTCACTGGTATTCAACCGGTCAGATGACTCCAGTTTCGATGGCATGATCAGCGGAACGGGCACACTGACGAAAGAGGGGGGAGGCTCCCTGACGCTCAGTGGCAATAATACTGTTACCGGGAATACCACGGTCAATGACGGCACCTTGCTCGTTGAAGGGTCGCTGGGTAACTCTAACATCCAGATAAATAATGGCAGTCATCTTGGCGGGTCGGGTACCGTTGGTAACACCGAGATTCAGGATGGCGGCACTCTGACTCCAGGGAGTTCACCCGGCCATTTGACGATAGCCGGTAACCTGTTCCTGGCTCCAAACTCTGCATTGAGCTTTGAGCTGGGGGATCCTTCAGGAACGGCGGGGGTTGATAGCGACCTGATTGACGTCAGCGGCGACCTGACATTGGATGGCACGCTTGACGTGGCGGATGCGGGCGGTTTTGGCCCGGGCTTGTACAGGTTGATCAATTACGGTGGAGCGCTCACGGATAACGGGCTTGAGGTTGGCGCAAGCCCCCGGGGGTACATCTCCGATGATGTTGAGGTGCAGACCAGCACATCGGGACAGGTAAATGTGCTGGTGTCTTCTCCCTCTGTTTCCGCACTCACCTTCTGGAACGGCTCGGCCTTAAGCGCCACCGGTTCTGTTGAGGGTGGAGATGGAGTCTGGGAGCTGAACCGTGCCAACTGGACCGACCCTGTGGGGGCGACGGCAGGTGTATACGACCTCGCAGGACTTCTGGTGTTCTCTGGTGACAGTGGCAGGGTGATCGTGGACAACAGTGATGGTCAGGTGACTCTGAACGCGGGTGCCGGTCTGCAGTTTGCTGCGGATGGGTACCGGCTAGAGGGTGATTCACTTGAATTTGTGGCCGCAGACACCACCCTTCGGGTCGGGGATGGAACCTCAGCTGGCGCGAGTTACAGTGTGACCCTGGCCAACGATCTGACAGGGTCTGGAGGCTTTGCCAAGACAGACCTGGGGGAGTTGGTGTTGACCGGAGACAGCTCTCTGGGCAGCCTTGCTTCCGTCCGGCAGGGTACCATGAGCATCAGGGATGGTGGTCGCCTGTCCAGCAATGCTGAAGGCCGTGTTGGCTATGCCAGTGACGAGGAGGGGAGAGTCACCGTTACCGGTCCGGGGTCCGCCTGGGTCAGCTCGGGGGATCTGCGGTTGGGGTCTGAGGGTGAAGGAAGCCTGCAGGTTCTGGGCGGGGCAACCGTCAGCAATCAGGAGGGGCTTGTCGCTCACCAGGATGGGGCCGTTGGCCACGTGTTTGTGTCCGGCGAAAATAGCCACTGGCATAACCAGGGCTGGCTTTACATCGGAGTTGAGGGAGACGGTGAACTCAAGATCGGTGATGGGGCCCAAGTGAGCAACACCGTTGCTTACGTCGGCCGGGGTAGTCTGGGCACGGGCAACGTGACGGTAACCGACGCCGGTTCCGAGTGGAATAGCTCCGATGACCTCTACGTCGGAGGCTGGGGCAGGGGAACCCTGAACATTCAAAATGGTGCGACGGTCAGCAGCCGCAATGGTCGCTTGGGCTACTTTCCGACAGGGGATGGAACAGTAACAGTAACAGGTGGGGGCGCTTGGAATAATCAGGGCAACCTTATTCTTGGGTATGAATCCACCGGAACCCTGAATATAGGAAAGGTGGACCTGAGCGATACCGCCGGGCAGGTGACGGCCAGCGAACTGGTCACGGGGACTGCTGGCAGCGGCACGCTCAATTTCAACCAAACCGACGATATCACCTTCAGCATACCCATCGCCGGGAATATCGTGGTGAATCAGCGTGGTGTCGGTACTACCATTCTGACCGGCACCAACACCTACTCGGGCGACACTACTATTTCCGATGGTGCTGTGCTGGTTAATGGCTCTATTATTAATTCCCGTATAGTGGTTGGTGGCGGCACTCTGGGTGGCAGTGGCTCCTTGAGTGATGTTGAAGTCAATAGTGGTAGCCTTTCGCCAGGTAACTCCATTGGCACCCTGAATGTGACAGGTGACTGGAGTCTAGCTAGCGGAGCAACTTATCTGGTTGAACTGATCAGCGGCGGTACAACGGCGGGTACGCACAACGACTTGGTCGAGGTGGGTGGTAACGCTACCATTGACGATGGCGCCCTGCTGCATGTGACGCCCGAGAACGGCAGTGATAATGGCTCCACCTATGCTGATGGCAGTACCTATGCAATTGTCCGCGCCGCAGGGGATATGATGGTAAATGGTACTCAAATCCTGAGTGACGACTATGCCTACCTGGATTTCAGTACCAGCCACGATAGTGATGGTTACTACCTGACCAGCCGTCTTATCAGCGCGCCAGAACCGGAACCTGAGCCCGAGCCTGAGCCCGAGCCCGAGCCCGAGCCTGAGCCTGAGCCTGAGCCTGAGCCTGAGCCTGAGCCCGAGCCTGAGCCCGAGCCTGAGCCCGAGCCCGAGCCTGAACCCGAGCCTGAACCCGAGCCTGAACCCGAGCCTGAACCCGAGCCTGAACCCGAGCCTGAACCCGAGCCTGAACCGGAACCTGAACCGGAACCTGAACCGGAACCTGAACCGGAACCGGAACCGGAACCGGAACCCGAGCCCGAGCCCGAGCCCGAGCCCGAGCCCATCCAGAGCTTCTGTCTCGATGGCATGCCCGGCAACCAGTGTCGCACCGGTGATAGCGCTTTCAGGTTGGCGGCAGGGCATCCACTCTATGACCAGATTCTGAATATGAGTGAAGCTCAGGCAAGGGCGGCGTTGAATGCGCTGTCGGGTGAGCTGCATGCCAGTGCCCGCGCCCAGTTGGCGACACAGAGCGACGGCATTCGTCTGGCTGCACTGGAGCGGCTGCAATCCACACCACAGCAAGCAGTTACCGGGCTCTGGTTCGATATGCTCTACAGCGATAGCGAGCAAGAGGGGGGTACCGGCATATCCCGTTTAGATAGCCAAAGCCGCGGCCTGTTGCTGGGCGCGGATGGCTACCTGCAAAATGGCTGGCGCCTAGGGGTACTGGGTGGTTACCAGGACAGCGATATGGACCTTGCTGCGCGATCATCTTCTGCGGAAGTGGATAGTCTGTATCTGGGCGTCTATGCCTCACGACACTGGGGTAACAACTGGCACCTAAGTCTGGGGACTACGTTTGGGCAGCACCAGTTGCAAACGCAACGCCATGCGCTGGGCCAGACACTGAGGGCCGAATACGACGCCAGTAGCTGGCAAGCCTTTGCCGAAACCGGCTATCGTTTCGAGTCTGATCATGGCTGGGTACAGCCGTTTGTGGGCCTGTCCTGGCTGAACCAGCGTAATGATAGGTTCACGGAATCTGGTGGCTCGGCGGCTCTGGCGGTGGAACGCACGGAGTCGAATACCGGTTTTGCCAGTGTCGGTGTGCGCGGTGGTGCTGAGCTGGGTGCGGATCCTTTGCCGGTTCGTGTGCAGGGCTCTATCAGTTGGCGCCATGCCTTTAATGATATCGATACGGTCAGTCAGCACCGCTTCCTGGGAGGTGACAGCCGTTTCAGTGTTAAAGGAACGCCGATTGCCGAAAATACCGTCGTGATGGATGCAGGGCTTGTCGTACCGATATCAGAGAATGCCGATATCAGCTTCGGCTACCGGGGCGAGCATTCAGACGAGAGTGAGGTACAGGAGGGGTATATTCAGATGAGTGTACGCTTCTAGTCCAGAAGCCTGGCCATGGCAGGCGAAAAGCGATATTGCCTGCCATGACGGGGCCTGGCACCGGAGTCGGTGTCAGGCGTCGTGCTTATACGTTGAAGCGGAAGTGGACCACATCACCGTCTTTGACGATGTATTCCTTGCCTTCCAGACGCCAGCGACCGGCATCCTTGGCACCCTGTTCACCCTTGTGCTCGATGAAATCATCGTAGCTGATCACTTCGGCACGGATGAAGCCTTTCTCGAAGTCGGTGTGGATAACACCAGCCGCCTGAGGCGCGGTAGCACCGATGCGGACCGTCCAGGCACGAACTTCCTTAACACCGGCGGTGAAGTAGGTCTGCAGGCCCAGAAGGCTGTAACCGGCACGAATCACGCGGTCCAGGCCCGGCTCTTCCATACCCATATCCTGCAGGAATTCGATTTTTTCATCGTCTTCCAGCTCGGAAATCTCGGATTCCAGCTTGTTGCAGATGGCTACGACTTCAGCATTCTCGGTTGCCGCCAGTTCCTTTACCTGATCCAGGTACGGGTTGTCTTCAAAGCCGTCTTCAGAGACGTTGGCGATGTACATGGTCGGCTTGGTGGTCAGCAGGTGTAGGGTCGGCACCAGTTTCAGCTCGGCCTCGTCCAGCGCCAGAGAGCGGACCGGCTGGCCTTCTTCCAGATGCGGGATCAGTTTTTCCAGCAGCGCCTTGGTGGCGATGGCTTCTTTATCACCACCTTTGGCTGTGCGCTGCACGCGCTGCAGCTGCTTTTCGCAGGACTCAAGGTCTGCCAATGCCAGCTCCAGGTTGATGGTTTCGATATCTTCCAGCGGGTGGATTCGGTTAGCCACGTGGATAACGTTGTCATCTTCGAAGCAGCGAACTACGTGGGCGATGGCATCGGTTTCACGGATATTGGCCAGGAACTTGTTACCCAGGCCTTCACCCTTGGATGCACCAGCGACCAGACCGGCGATATCGACAAACTCCATGGTCGTCGGGATCACCTTCTCGGGCTTGACGATCTCGGACAGCGCATTGAGGCGCGGATCCGGCATGGGAACAATACCGGCGTTCGGCTCAATGGTGCAGAAAGGGAAGTTCTCGGCGTCGATGCCCGCTTTGGTCAGGGCATTGAAGAGCGTAGATTTGCCGACGTTGGGCAGGCCGACAATACCGCATTTGAAACCCATGCTTAGATCCTGTAGTTGAAGTTAGCCGTTGAAGCTGTGCAACTGATTCATCGCCTTGGCCCAGTCACCATGAATGGCGAGGGGCAGGTATCTCAGTGCTTCATCAATCGCCGCTTGCGTTTTGTCACGTTCGGACACCGGGGCCTTGCTCAGGACAAAACCTGACACCTGAGCGGCGCTGCCAGGATGGCCGATGCCAACACGCAAGCGGTAGAAATTCTTGTCGTTCCCCAGTTTACTGATGATATCGCGCAAGCCGTTATGACCGCCGTGACCGCCGCCCTGTTTAAGGCGCGCTGTTCCCGGTGGGATATCCAGCTCATCATGCACGACCAGTATGTCACTGGTGGGAATCTTGTAGAAATTGGCAAGTGCTGCCACGGCCTGACCACTGCGATTCATGAACGTTGTCGGGATCAGCAGATGGACGGGGCGGTGGTCGATCAAGACCTTGCCGTAGAGGCCGAAGAATTTCTTCTCCGGTTGCAGGGGGGAGTGCTGGTGGGCAGCAAGCTGCTCCACCAGCTCGGCACCGGCATTGTGACGGGTTTTGCTGTATTCGTTCCCGGGGTTGCCGAGACCGACGATCAGTTGAATCCGGTCTTTCATGCCAGTGCCTGTCGCCTAAGCTTACTTGCCGGCTTTGGCGCCACGCGGAGCGTAGCAGTAGCCAACGCTCTGGTCGTGGTCTTCGCCGCGACGCAGGGCAACGATCTCAACACCTTCCGGCAGAGTGATGTCGGACAAGTGAGCAATCTGACCCAGTTCGATCTTGGACAGATCAACTTCCAGAACTTCCGGCAGATCTTTCGGCAGGCACAGGATTTCAACAGTAGAAGCTTCCTGAGCGAACTTGGCAGCAGCCTTGGAGGCAGCAGATTTTTCGAAGTTCACGAATGCCAGCGGCACCTGCAGTTTGATCTTCTGGTTGTCATCGATGCGCTGGAAGTCAGCGTGCAGAACAACCGGCTTGGACGGGTGACGCTGCAGGTCCTTGATGATGACCTTCTCTTCTTTACCTTCCAGGTTCAGAGTCAGGATAGAAGAGTAGAAGCCGTCTTCCAGCAGCATGCGGTACAGTTCACGTGCGATAACGGAAACTGCTTTCGGCTCGGAAGAACCGTAGATGATGCCCGGAACCAGACCTTCACGACGCAGGCGGCGGCTCGCACCCTTCCCCTGATCGTTACGGTCAACAGCGTTTACAGTAAAAATTGCCATGTTTAATACACCTTATATATTTAAACCGCATGCCTCCGCGACCAGATGCATGCGGTATGTGGTGGCTCCAGAGGAGCCGGACAGTTACACGGGGTTGAGCCCGTGGGTCAGCGCCTGTTCCTTATCGGAACATTGCACTAATGGATTCTTCGTTGCAGACGCGGCGTACCGCTTCTGCCAACAGGGGTGACAAGGACAGCTGACGGATCTTGTCACACTTCTGCGCCTGCTCGGACAGCGGAATGGTGTCGGATACGACCATTTCGTCCAGCTCAGAGGCGATGATGTTATTGATGGCCGGGCCGGACAGTACCGGGTGGGTCACGTACGACACGACGCGCGCAGCGCCCTTGTCTTTCAGTGCCTTGGCGGCCTTGCACAGGGTACCTGCGGTGTCGCACATGTCGTCGACCAGGATGCAGGTACGACCGGTAACGTCACCGATCAGGTTCATCACCTGAGCTTCGTTGGCGCGCTCACGACGCTTGTCGATGATGGCCAGGTCGCAGTCCAGCTGCTTGGCAACGGCACGGGCACGTACAACGCCGCCCACATCCGGGGATACTACGATGACGTCGTCGTATTGCTGGTCGACGATGTCGTCGAGCAGGATTGGTGAGCCGTATACGTTATCAACGGGGATGTCGAAGAAGCCCTGGATCTGGTCAGCGTGCAGGTCGACGGTGAGGACACGGTCGATGCCGACGCTGGAGATCATGCTGGCTACAACCTTGGCACTAATGGGTACACGGGCAGAACGCGGACGGCGATCCTGGCGGGCGTAACCAAAGTAGGGGATAACCGCGGTGATACGGGTAGCTGATGCGCGACGCATGGCGTCAGCGAAAACGATCAGCTCCATCAGGTTATCGTTGGTTGGGGCGCAGGTGGACTGGATAATGAAAACGTCCTTACCGCGGACGTTTTCCTGAATTTCTACACTGACTTCGCCATCGCTGAAACGGCCTACATGTGCTTTGCCCATTGGGATATCGAGGCGTTCGACAACTTTCTGAGCCAGCTCCGGGTTTGCATTGCCGGTGAAGACCATCATTTTAGACACGGCGATTACCTTCTCGATTGCGTCGGAATTTGATGAAGAAGAGAGGAAGTCAGTCATGGTAATTGGCTGGGGTAGCAGGATTCGAACCTGCGCATGCTGGAATCAGAATCCAGTGCCTTACCGCTTGGCGATACCCCAGTCGTCTCCTGTGGTGCGAACCACGCTAAGAAGGCGCATATTCTCTACAAACCTTTTGTAGAAATCAACCCCTGCGTCGCGAAATTCTGTCGGTTGTAAATCGGGACCACTTCAAGTTTCCCAGCGACTGAGGATTACGGTAAGGCGCAGATCCTCATGTTGCAAGCGTAGCTTCTCAGGCAGTGTCTGTCCTGCTTGAACGGAAAAACGCATATATTCTACGCGCCAGCCGGCCTGAGTGAAACCGATAGCAGGGGCGGCCAGAGGCGTAGAGGGGAATTTGGGGTCGGTAAGGCCGCGAATCCAGAAACGAGCCTGTGACAGGGGCAGGTGCCAGCCCAGCAGTTTCTGCATCAGCGCTTCGGGGCTGCTGGCGCGATAAACCTGGTCATCACCGGACTGGCGCAGGCTGACGCCCGTATTGTCGCCTTCGATGCGCAGGCCACCCTGGCCCAGAGGGCCGGTGAGGGCAATGCGGTATTCGTCCTGCTGCTGCCACCAGTCCAGGTTGGCACTGTGGCTCTCGCTGGCCATACGGATACCGATCCGGCCTTCGGCCTGCCAGCTGTGTAATTGTGCAGCACTGGCCGGGTTGAATCCTTGCGGCGGAGCCGGTTGCCGGGCGAACTGGCTGCAGCCGGCCAGTGCAAGGCTAAGTGTCAGGGCAAGCAGACGCTTCATGGTTGTTCATCCAGAGCGTCGACAGCCTCCTGCAGGTGAAGGTTGTCAGGTGTTTGTTCCAGACCTTCCTGCAGCATTTTCCGAGCAGTATCTTGTTCGCCCAGTGCCCAGAGTACCTGTACCAGATGGCTGCGCACCTCCGGGTCCGGGTAGGTGTCGAAAGCACGCTGGAGAAAGTTCAGTGCTTCGCGGTTGCGTCCCAGTTTGTGCAATACCCAGCCCATGGAGTCGAGAATGGCGGGGTCGGAGGGTTCCTGTTCCAGTGCCAGACTGATCAATTGATGCGCTCGTTCGATCTGATCGGGGGCATACAGCGTCAGGGTATAACCCAGTGCGTTCTGGATCATGGCGCTGTCCGGTTCAAGGGAATAAGCCTTGCGCAGATCGGCCAGCATGGATTCGCTCTGATCCGGTGTGGCAATCATGGCGCGGGTGTACAGCAGGTCGGCACTGGGCGGAAGGCTGTCGATGGCGTCGGTCAGAATTTCCCGTGCGGTATCGATGAGATCCTGACGTTGCAACCACTCTGCATAAAGGATGGTCAGGGTTTCGCGGCGCTGCGGGTGCCGGGCGACGTGGTCTTCCACCAGCAGCTCAACCTCGGCTACCTGATGTGGCTGGTCATAGAGTGACAGGGCGCGGCTGAATGCCTGCACGGCGTTGGGGCCGTCTTCAACCAGCAGGAAGTGGTCCAGAGCCTGTTGACGGTGGCCCTGCTCCTGAGCGATTACGCCCAGATAAAAGTGTGGCTGCAGGTTGTCAGGCTGTTTTTCCAGCAACTGCTGCAACAGCCTCTGGCTGTATTCGGGGAGATCATTCTCCAGCAGCAGTAGCGCGAAATAGTACTCCAGCTGAGGGTCTACCCCTTCCTGCTCTACTACCTGCTGGATTGCAGTCCAGGCTTCTTCTGTTCGACCAGAGAGTAGCAACAGTTGGGCTTGTACAGCAGCCAGTCGGGAATGGTTGGGGTTGTCCTGCATCGCCTTTTGTACCAGTGCCAGCCCTTTTTCCGGCTGATCCTGTCGACGATAGAGTTCCGCCCGCTGCAGTACCAGTTCGGCCTGGGTCGGTTCTACCTGTAAGCCCTGGTCGAGCAGAACCGCTGCCGCGTCCGGCTGCTGCAGGCGTTGCAGCAGGAGAACGCGGGTGAGCAGATAATCCAGGCGTTCAGGGTCGTCACCGCTGATGCGGGTGAGCAGCTGGTAATACTGACCGGCCACTTCCGGCGACATATGGTCAGCCTGAGTCGTGATCAGGGTTAATGCTTCATCGCCACCCTGTTGCAGCACCTTTTCCAGCAAGGGAGCTGCTTCTTCAAAGCGACCTTCGTGCAGCAGGATATTGGCCTGAATGTGCAGAGGCTCCAGTGCGTCAGGCGCATAGCGGCTCCAGAGGGTGCTGGCTGCCAGCACCCGTTTGGGGTCACGCAGGAATTGAGCGATGCGTGTGGCGCGTTCGGCAACGGCTGCGTCCCGGGTGGCCTCGGCCTGGCGCAGATAGGCTTCCAGCGCTTCGTCGAAGCGGCCCTGTTTGCCCGCCAATTCAGCGCTGAGCAGGTCGTAAAGACTGTCGGCATTGAGCTCTCCGGGCACCTGGGGAGATACCTCGAACGGCCGAGTAGAGACCGACTCCGGGGCCTGGGTAAGGCTTTGTTGGGCACATCCGGATATCAGCAACAGGGCTGTAACGCTGATCAGCTTGGGAAGAGTCCTCAGTATATACACGGTTCCATTCCTGCCGAGGGGGGTAAGCCCCACTATAGAGTAGAGGGCCGGAGCTTGTCATGGGGCTGACGAGCCCAGGCTGAACAAAGGTCTATTGATCAGTGTACGGTAAGGAAGCGCAGATGGGTTAATCCCGAGGCGGCAAAGGTGTATCATGTCGCGCTTGTCTGTAACGGGGTGACGCGAACCTTATATGGCTCTGCTGGCGTTAGGTATCAATCACAAGACGGCCTCTGTCGAGGTCCGGGAACGGGTGGCGTTTGCGCCGGAGGCGTTGGGCGAGGCACTGCAAGAAGCCAAGTGCCGGGCCGATCTCTCCGAAGTGGCGATTCTGTCGACGTGTAACCGTACCGAGCTCTACTGTTCAACAGAGCTTGAGGGCACGCGCGCGCTGCTGGAGTGGCTGGGCCAGTACCATGGTCTGGACGTGGACGAGCTGCAGAACTGTTCCTATGCCTATTGGAACGAGGAAGCCGTGCGTCATATGATGCGTGTCGCCAGTGGCCTGGACTCGCTTGTATTGGGTGAGCCGCAGATTCTGGGGCAGCTCAAGTCCGCCTATTCCGTGGCACAGGAAGAAGGACTGGCCAGTGTTGAACTGGGTCGCCTGTTCCGCACCACCTTTAACGTGGCCAAGCAGGTCCGCAGCCAGACCGCAATTGGTCAAAACCCCGTTTCCGTAGCCTACGCCGCCGTTAGCTTGGCCCAGCATATCTTTGCCGATATCAGCAGCAGCCGTGCGTTGTTGATCGGTGCCGGTGAAACCGTGGAGCTGGTTGCCCGCCATCTCAAACGGGCAGGTGTACAGAACATCACCGTTGCCAACCGTACCCTGGCACGTGCACTGGCCGTGGCCGAAGAGTTTGATGGCCGTGCCATCGAACTGAGCCAGATCCCGGATGAACTGCCCAATACCGATATTCTGATTGCATCCACCGCCAGCCAGTTGCCGATTCTGGGCAAGGGGGCGGTGGAAGCGGCGCTGAAAAAGCGCAAGCATCGCCCCATCTTTATGGTCGATATTGCTGTTCCGCGCGATATCGAACCCCAGGTGGGCGAGCTGGATGATGTCTACCTCTATACCGTGGATGACCTGCGTGAGGTGATCGAGGAAAACCAGCGCGAGCGCCAGAGCGCCGCACTGGAGGCGGAAGGCATCATCGAAACCGGTGCCCATGAATACATGCGTCAGCTGCGTGAGCTGGATGCGGTAGGAACACTCCGATTGTTGCGTGAGCAGGCCATTGCCGTGGCGCAGCAGGAGCTGGAGAAGTCCCGCAAACAACTCAGGAACGGCAAGGACGCAGAAGAGGTGCTGCAACGTCTGGCCCACGGCCTGACCAACAAGCTGCTGCACCAACCTACCGTACAATTGCGCAAGGCGTCGTCCGACGGCCGCTCCGATCTGCTGCAGCTGGTACAGGAACTGTATCAGCTGGACGGACCCGACAACCGCGACTGATCGTCCTGCCACAGGAGTGAACCTGTCATGAAAGCATCCATCATCACCAAGCTGGAGGCGCTGTGCGATCGCCATGAAGAACTGGCGGCGCTGCTGAGCGAACCCGAGGTGATCGCGGATCAAACCCGCTTCCGCGACTACTCGCGTGAGTATTCCGATCTGGAAGAGGTGACCAAGGCCTTTAATGCCTGGCGCCAGGCCGGAGAGGATCTTGAGTCGGCCCAGTTGATGCTGGAAGACGATGATCCCGATATGAAGGCGATGGCGCAGGAAGAGATCGATGCGGCGCGTGAGCAGATCGAAGCGCTGGAAGCCGAGCTGCAGATCCTGCTGTTGCCGCGCGACCCGAACGATCATCGCAGTGTGTTCCTGGAAATTCGTGCCGGCACGGGCGGTGACGAGGCGGCTATCTTCTCCGGAGACCTGTTCCGCATGTACTCCCGTTACGCCGAGCAGAAGGGCTGGCGCGTTGAAGTGATCAGCGCCAACGAAGGTGAGCACGGCGGTTACAAGGAGATCATCAGCCGGGTCGCCGGTGAAGATGTCTATGCCCAGCTAAAGTTCGAGTCTGGCGCCCACCGCGTTCAGCGTGTGCCGGAGACCGAGTCCCAGGGTCGTATCCATACCTCTGCCTGCACCGTTGCGGTAATGCCGGAGATGGACGAGTCGGCCGAGGTAGAAATCAACAAGGCCGATCTGCGTGTGGATACCTACCGCGCTTCCGGTGCCGGTGGGCAGCACGTCAACAAGACCGACTCCGCGATCCGTATTACGCACTTGCCCACCGGGCTGGTGGTGGAATGTCAGGAAGAGCGCTCGCAACACAAGAACCGCGCCAAGGCGATGGCGTTGCTGGCATCGCGTCTGCAGCAGGCCGAGATCGACAAGCAGCAGGCGGAACAGGCCAGTGCGCGTAAAAGCCTGGTAGGCTCTGGTGACCGCTCCGAGCGTATCCGTACCTACAACTTCCCGCAGGGGCGCTTGACCGATCACCGCATCAACCTGACCATCTATCGCCTCAATGAAGTGATCGCCGGTGATCTGGATCAGGTGATTCAGCCGCTGCGCAACGAATATCAGGCCGAGCAGCTCAGCAGTCTGTCCAATGACTGATGTTTGTGTGGCCGATGCGCTGGCAAAGGCCGAGCTGCTGGTAAATGTCAGTGACAGCCCTCGCGTGGATGTGGAGCTGCTGCTGTGTGAGGTACTCGATAAGCCGCGCAGTTGGCTGTTTACCTGGCCCGATAAGACGCTAAGCCAGGAACAGCAGGAACAGTTCGATCAGCTGCTGGCGCGTCGCCTGCAGGGTGAGCCGGTGGCCCATCTGCTGGGCTATCGTGATTTCTGGACCCTCAGGCTCAAGGTCAGCACCGATACGCTGATCCCGCGACCGGACACCGAATGTCTGGTGGAACAGGCGCTGAGTCTGTTGCCGAATCAATCTGCACGTGTAGCCGACCTGGGCACAGGCACCGGTGCCATCGCACTGGCGCTGGCCAGTGAGCGGCCCGCGTGGCAGTTACAGGCCACCGATTTCCACCCCGGCGCCGTGGCACTGGCTCGCACCAATGCAGAGCTGAATCAATTGAATAATGTTGAGGTGCTGCAGGGGAACTGGTGTGAGCCTTTGACCGGGCGCTACGACATGCTGGTCAGTAACCCGCCCTATATCAACCCTGAAGATCCGCACTTGCAGCAGGGTGATGTCCGTTTTGAACCTCTTAGCGCCCTGATTGCCGAAGAAGAAGGCATGGCTGATATTCGCCAGATTGCCGAACAGGCTACCCGCCACCTGTGTAACGGTGGCTGGCTGCTGTTTGAACACGGCTATGATCAGGGCGATGCCGTCCGCCAGTGCCTGACGCGTCTGGGCTATGCCGAGGTGGAAACGGTACGTGATCTGGGAGGCAATGAGCGCGTAACCCAGGGGCGCTGGCAGGAGAAATAATAAAGATGATGAATGATCAGGAACTGATGCGCTACAGCCGCAGCATCATGCTGCCGGAAGTGGACATTGCCGGTCAGGAAGCCTGGCGTCAGGCGCGTGTGTTGATTCTGGGCCTTGGTGGCCTGGGAGGACCGGTTGCCGCGTATCTGGCGGCGGCCGGCGTCGGTGAGCTGGTGCTGGTGGATGATGACGAAGTCGAAGCCAGTAATCTGCAGCGTCAGATTATCCATAGCGAAGAGGCCTGTGGGCAGGCCAAGGTAGAGTCCGCCGCTGCCAGCCTCCACGCCATTAACCCGGGCGTCAAGGTTGTTACACGTGCAGAACGCCTGCAGGGCGAGGCTTTGCAGCAGCAAGTAGCCGATGTGGACCTAGTGCTGGATTGCAGTGACAACTTTGCCACCCGCTTTGCGCTGAACAAGGCCTGCTTTGCCACCGGTACCCCTATGGTATCCGGCGCCGCCATCCGCTTTGATGGCCAGATCAGTGTCTATGATCCGCGTGACCCCGAATCGCCCTGTTATCAATGCCTGTACCGCACTGGCGATGATGAAGCGCTGACCTGCAGCGAGTCAGGTGTATTCCCGCCGCTGGTGGGTATCATCGGCAGTATGCAGGCGATGGAAGCACTTAAACTCTTGGCCAGGGTGGGCGAACCCCTGACCGGTCGTCTGCTGTTGCTGGATGGCCAACGAATGCAATGGCGCAGCCTCAAGCTGCGTCCCGACCCCGAATGTCCCATCTGCAGAGGAGAACACCGGCATGCAGGATAATCAGATCAAGTCATTGCTGGAACGTACTCAGCGTATCGCCCTGGTGGGAGCCAGTGCCAAGTCTCACCGTGCCAGCTATCAGGTGATGTCCTTCCTGATCGAGTCCGGTTATGAAGTCATTCCGGTTAACCCGGCTTTGGCCGGTCAGGAGCTAATGGGCCAGACCGTGGTTGCCAAACTGGCGGATATCGAAGGGCCTGTGGATATGGTGGATATTTTCCGCAACTCGGTAGATGCCGGCTACGTGGTGGATGAAGCAATCGAGATTGGTGCTCGTGCCGTGTGGCTGCAGCTGGGTGTCATCAATGAAGTGGCTGCAGAGCGCGCGGAAGCGGCCGGGCTGGAAGTGGTCATGGACCGCTGCCCGGCGATTGAGTTGCCCCGATTGGGCGTTATCTCGGCGGCCTGATCAGCCGCCCAGCATCATTTTACGGATGCGAATATCTTCCTTGACTCGCCTGAGCTGGAGCGCCAACGCCTCGTCTTCCAGTTGCTCCAGCCAGGCATCCTCACACTCGGCGCCCGATTGAATCAGAAACTGCAGCAGGGCCTGGTCGCTCAGTGGAATCAGCTTTTCCAACAGTGCCCGCCCGGCCTCATCCCGCGAATCCAGGTCGGCACCGTATTCCAGAAGCCGGCTGATATGCACCATCAGGCTGGTGGATGGACAATGCTCGGCACAGTGATGCAGCAAGGGCTGTCCTTGATGACTCAGGTTGGCATCTTCGCCGGCCTGGAGCAGAGCGCTCAGCTGTGCAAGGCTTTTGGTTTGCTGAAGGGCCAGTACTGTTAAGGGTGAGCCACAGCTGGCCGCAGGCAGAGGAGCCTGACATTTCTGCAGCAGCAGCTGCAGAAGCCTTGGTTCCTCCGCCTTGAGAGCATGTTCCAAAGCATGGCAGCCGTCCGCGTCTGTCTCATAAATGCTGTCGACCTCCACTTTGGCCAGCAGGCGGGCAAGCTTGTCTACATCGCCAGCCTGAATCGCCTTGATCAAACGCTGCTGCGGTGAGTTGAACAGTGACTTCAGCATCAGACCTCCTTAATCAAATAACGCCCAGCAGGCGCAACAGGTAGATGCCACCACTGAGGGTCAGTACCGAGCCCAGTGTGGTGGTCAGTACAATATTGGCCGCCAGTTGTGCATTGCCGCCCATCGCCTTGGCCATGACAAAGCTGGCCGCTGCAGTCGGGCAGCCGAACAGTACCATCAGAATCGCCAGATCCTGACCGCCGAAGCCATAGAGCCAGGCGCCCAGTGTCAGTACCAGCGGAATAATCACTAGTTTGAGCGCCGTGGCCCAGAAGGCCTGTGCCGAGGTGTCGTGCAGGCTTTTCAGGTTCAGCGAAGCGCCGATGGTCAAAAGCGCCAGAGGCAGGGTGAGGTTGGCGAAATAGGTTCCGGTTTTGGCAACTACCTGTGGCAACTGGATACCGAACCAGGATACCGGCAGGGCAAATATCACCGCCAGAATCAGCGGGTTTTTCAGTACTTCCAGCAGGGTGCTGCTGAGCTTCATGCTTTCGCCGCGCTGCATGGGCACGCTGAGGCAGAGAATCGACAGCACGTTAAACATGGGAATCACCAGTGCCAGCAGCAGCGATGCCTGGGCCAGTCCGGTATCGCCGAACAGGTTGAAACTGACCGCCAGGCCGATGATGCCGTAGTTACTGCGAAACGAGCCCTGGATAAACACGCCCAGATCTTCCGGTGCCTTGATCCAGCGTGCGGCGGCCCACCAGATCAGGCCAAAGGAGACCAGAATGCCCACCAGCACAAAGCCCATCTGCTCGGGATTAAATACGGCATGAAAGTCCATGCGGGCGATGGACATGAACACCAGCGCCGGCAGGGTAATCACAAACACCAGCTTGGAGCCGGTGGCGACAAAGGCCTCGTCAATCAGACGCAGGCGACGTAGCAGATAGCCCAGAAACAGGATGAAGAAGATCGGGGCAACGATATTGGCAGTATAGCCGAGGGTTTGCAGGTAGAGGTTCAAGCGGGGTCTCCGGCTGCGGTGAGAAGAAAGCGTATTTTACTGCAAAAAAGACTCATTTACTGGAATGGCGATGCAGCCTGGAATAGACGTGCCAGCGCCGGGGCGCTGGCACGTACTGATTCAGTGTACGGGGCTCCGCGCCGGTTGCAGTCGGTGTCCCCAGAAGAACAACCCAAGCCCAGCGACGACCAGCAGACAACCCTGCCAAAGCCCGGCGGTAAGCGGTTCGTCATTGAGCAGGTGGCCCAGCATCAGGGCGAAGACCGGTGTAATCAGTGTCACCAGGGCGACCGTGCTTGGCGGCAGATGGCGTAACACATGGAAGTAGCAGACAAAGCCCAGCAGCGAGCCGAAGGTGGCCAGGTAGAGAATCGACCAGAAGGAGCGGCTGCCCACCTCAATGGCCAGGCTGTCCGTGCCCGTAAACAGGCCGACCAACACAAACCCCGGCAGTGACCAGAGCAGGGAACCGACGGTATGAGCCAGCGGGTTGAGCTGACCGTTACAGCGCTTGACTAGAACCGCACTGAGGCTGAACAGGGTCACCGCCAGCAACAACAGCAACAGGCCGGGCAGACTTTCCGGCCCCAGCGCCACATCGTCGGTAAAAATAACCCCCAGGCCGGCAAAGGCGAGGAAGCAGGCGACCCAGCGATAGGCACGGAAACGCGCTTCATCCAACAGCCATTGCCCCAGCACGGCCGACAGGATCGGCGCTAGGCCGAACATGATGGAGATCAGGCCCGAAGGCACGTAGCGCGAGGCCAGGTAAGCACAGCACATGGCTCCGAACACGCCAATAGCGGCACAGGCATAGGTTTTTTGCGCACGGCGGTTCAGCGGCAGGGGTTCACGCAAAACAGCCAGCAGGACCAGACCCAGCAGAGCGGCGATCGCCATACGCAGGCCGGCCGCCACGACTGGATCAACGGATTCGCTGCTCCAGGCAATGGTTAAGGGTGTGGTGGACCAGATCAACACCACCGCGAGATAGGAAACAGGTACCGACATAACCACTCCGTGTCAGTCGACCGCAGCTGCAACGACAAAAACCGCAGCAACTGCTGCGGCCATGAGTCAATTTAATTCAGAACAGATCAGGGCTGGGCAGCTTCGCACAAGGGCGCATCTTCGGCGGTACGCCGACGACAGATTTTCGTCGTGGTAGATGGCATGGATAGTTGCTGGGCTGCATGCTTGGAGTCCTTATTGATCGGCATTCATCATCCACCATCCTCCCCCGCGCGGTCAACCATGAAAAAAATACACCTGTTGGCTGAGAATTAATCGTTTTAGCCACGCGCGTAAAAGCTGCACAATGTCGCATATAGTTAATATGTTAATTAAATGCCCTCGGAGGTGCGATGTTTCAACTTTTTCTCCTGACTTTGCCAATCTTTATGCTGATCGCGATCGGCTATTTTGCTGTCCGTGCCGGTTGGGTCAGCGAATCGGCCTTGCCGTCTCTTGGCAGCTACGTGATCAAGCTGGCGTTGCCGGCGCTGCTGTTTCAGTCAATGGCATCCCGTCCGGTGGAGGAATCGTTGAACCTGGATTATATCCGCGCCTATGCCCTGGGCTCGGTGGTGCTGCTGCTGGCGGCATTTACACTCAGTGCCAAACTGCGCAAGGCCAGTTGCTGGGAGTCCGCATTTCAGGGGCTGGGCGCAACGTTGGCCAATAGTGCCTTCATCGGTCTGGCGGTGGCGGGTGAACTGTTCGGCTCTGCGGCGGCGGTCGCGGTTGCACTGACCATGCTGGTGGATCTGCTGATTCTGATTCCGCTGGGGCTGGTGCTGGCCGAGCTGTGCAGTGGTCAGGGTGGAGCAGGCAAACGTGCGCTGGAACTGTTCAAACGTACCCTGACCAACCCGTTGGTGCTGGCGATTCTGGCCGGCCTTTTGGTGGCGGGGCTGGAAGTTCGTTTGCCGGATGCTCTGGATCAGGCAGTTGGCATGCTGGGCCGTTCGGCGGCTGCTGTGGCCCTGTTCGTAATTGGTGGCAGCCTGGTGAGCAGCTCCGTGAAAGGGCGCATGGCCGATATCGGCCAGATGACCGTCTTCAAGTTGCTGCTGCATCCGGCGGCGGTCGCATTGGCGGTTTGGGTACTGCCCGGCTTTGACCCCGCCATGCAGACCATAGCGATTCTGATGGCGGCCATGCCCATGGCCAGTGTGATCTCCCTGCTGGGCGAACGTTATGGGCAGGCCGCGCTCTGTGCGCCGGCACTGGTGGTAGCGACCGGCCTGTCCTTCATCACCGTCAACCTGGTGCTTTGGTTGCTTGGGTTGGCCGGTCGGTTACCGATGTCACTCTGATTTGTCTGCGACACCCAGTCCGGTGCGGCGGGCCAGCCAGTAATCCACACTGGTGAAACGCCCGCCACCGGTGAAAAACAGGCTCAGCAGCATGACAAAGTAGGTAGCCGCAAACTCGATACCGTTATTGAGAATGACCACGCTGCCGCGACCGGTGAGCCAGTCATAGTTGCCATATTCCTGCAGAATCGAACGGGCACGCTGCAGGCGTTCGGCTGATTCCATTACCCGGTCATTGGCGAGCCAGCTGGAGGTGTCGGCAATGGCGAGCCAGCCGTTATCCCAGTGCACAGTGAGGGCCGCGACCAGCATGGTGATCATCAGCGGAATGCTGACCCAGCGCACGGCAAAACCGATCAGAAGTAGAATACCGCCAAAGAACTCGGTACCTGCGGCCAGTGCGGCCATCAGCTCGGGGAAGGGCAATCCCAGTCCCCAGTCCGGGTTGCCGAACCAGGCGGCGGTGTCTTCGAAGTGGCTGAGCTTGTTCCAGCCGGCCTGCATCATGATGGGCGCGAGATAGAGTCGCAGCAGCAGGGGCGCAATACCGTCGCCCCACTGCAGATGCTGCAAGGCGCCCTGGAAGGGGCGGTAGGCAGTTGTTAAGCGGTTCATGATCCTGTCTCCTCACAGGGGGCCGTGGCGAAAATGATGTCCCGACTGACAAACTGCTGCATCAGATCCAAACCGCCCTGGAAAACGGTATCGGCAGGCAGCTGGGGCAGTTCGTCGGCCATCTGCTGCAATATGTCCTGGCCGCTGAGTTCAGGGTGTTGATTCAGGTTCCATAACAGATGAGCACTGACCGCGTTCAACTCCATAAATTCGACGCTATCGGCACGGTTTCGGTACACCAGCAGCCAGGTGGGTTGGTCCGGTGGCGTGTCTGGCTGATAGTCGGCGCAGATCTGATGCACGGGCCACTGGTAACTGAGCGACCAGGCCAGCGGTGAAACCAGCGGGTGTTCCTGCAGCAACTGCTCGGCCGTTACCGAGGCGGTCGACACACCTGTAAAGGGATCGTCTTCGGCAATATCCAGTACCAGTTCCACCCATTCATAGTGCAGTAACTCCTGCAGGAAAGGCGGGTCTTCGGGCTGGGGGGCACGGCTGTGTTCGACATAGTCGCGGTAGGCCTGGGCCAGGTCGCGAAACAAGGGGCTCTGGGAACTGTATTCCTGCATGAAACGACGAACTTCTGCAGCCCAGAAATCATCGCTGCACAGGCCGCGGTAGATCGGAAACGCCCCTTCCAGAAAGCCTGAAATATTGCTGAAGAACAGGTCCACATAGACCTGCATGCGTCGCGCTTCGATACCCTCGGGTACACGCTGATCGGGGTTGCGAATCTGGTCAGCAAAACGCCGCTGGCGTTGCACAAAGTCGGCTTCAGGCACTGAGGCGGTCATGATATTCAGCTCCCTGTTGCTGGTAATGACGAATCTGGCGCACCTCTTCCATCAACTCATGCAACGGAGGCAGGTTGAAGTCGCGCTCCAGCAAGGTGGCAACCGGACCCACACGGGCATAGGTTTTTTCCAGCAACGACCAGACCGGATCGATAATGGGCGCACCATGGGTATCGATCAACAGGTCTTCGGCTTCCTGGTAATGTCCGGCCACATGCAGACAAACCACGCGCTCGGTGGGCAGACTGCGCATGAAGGCTTCTGCATCGTAGCGATGGTTCACACTGTTCACGTAGATATTGTTCACGTCGAGCAGCAGGTCGCAGTCGGCTTCCTCCAGCACGGCGCGGGTAAATTCGGCTTCGCTCAACTCGGTGGCGAGCGGGGTGTAATAACTGACGTTTTCGATGGCGATGCGGCGCTGCAAGCGATCCTGCACCTGGCGAATACGCGCGGCCACATGCTGCACGGCCTCTTCGGTAAAGGGGATCGGCATCAGGTCGTACAGATGGGCATGGTCGCTGCAGCTGCTCAGGTGTTCGCTGTACAGCAGAATGCCATGCTGATCGAGAAAGCGACCCACCTGATCGACAAACGCCATATCCAGCGGCTCGGGACCACCCAGGGAGAGGGAAAGGCCATGAGCACTGAACGTATGCTGTTCGGTCAGGGCACGAAACTGGCGGCCCAGACGGCCTCCCATCTGCATCCAGTTTTCCGGTGCGACCTCAAAGAAGCTGACATCACTGAGGTCTGCATCCGGCAGTTCTTTCAGCATGGCACGTCTCAGGCCAAGGCCGGTGCCCTGTAATAGCGAGGGAGTAAGTTCACGCATGGAGCCTCCTGTTGAGTGTTCACCGGCTCCCGTAGGAACCGGTGACTAGGCTGGCTTAAGAGTTACCACCGCATTTGGCTTCACCACATTTGCCTTCGCCATCGGCTTTAGGCTTTTTATCTTCGCCGCACTTGGCTTCACCACATTTGCCTTCGCGATCAGCCTTGGCTTTGTCTTCGCCGCATTTGGCCTCACCGCATTTGCCTTCACGTTCAGCTTTATCTTCACCACATTTGGCTTCACCGCACTTGGCTTCGGCCAGTTCAGCATAGCCGCTGCTGAGAGGCTGAGCAGCGAAAGGATTCTCGGCGGCAGTAGCGCTTGATGTCGCACCCAGGCCCAGCAGAAAAGCAGTACCTACGGCAGCAATGGTCGGTTTGGTATGGTTAGACATTGTGATCACCTTATCGTTGGTTATATGTGTCCGTGTCGGCCAGGACGTTGTCCTGTACCGTTTTGTTGTGCTTCCTGATCATCAGTCGAGGTAAGACAGGATTCCTTACAGCCAAAATAAAATTTTTTTGGATTTTTTTGTGAAGGGTCTGCAGCCGAGGCTGAGTGATCAGTTAACCGAGGTAACAATCGATCCCGGTTATATCTTCGTACGTGTGGGTAAGCTGTTTTGGGTTTGTCAGGTTTCAGATCGATACTGCGTGCCTAAAATACGCGTTCGCCCACTCGGGAAAGCCTCGCGTGTGATCTGTATTCTTGGCATGCCGTTAGTGAGGAGGAGAGATAATGAAAGGCTTCTTGTCTGTGTTGGGGTTACTTGCATCACTATTTACAGCTCAGCATCTGGTTGCTGCTGACGCCAATAACGAAGAAAAAGCACTCTGGGATGCGCTGCGCTCGCCCAAACATTTTGCTCTGATGAGGCACGCACTCGCTCCGGGCACGGGTGATCCGGCCAACTTTACTTTGGGACGCCGTGAAACCCAGCGCAATCTTTCCAAGCAGGGCCGGCAGCAGGCACAACGTATTGGCGCGCTGTTCCGTGAAAACGGCATAGAAAGCGCTCAGGTGTTTACCAGCGAATGGTTTCGCTGCCGGGATACGGCCGAACTGCTGGGGTTGGGGGCGGTAACGCCGCTGCCAGCACTGAACTCTTTCTTCCGTAATTATGAGCAAAAAGAGCCACGCACCGAGGCACTGAAGCGCTGGCTATCTCAGCGGGATATGGATGAGCCTCTGGTGTTGGTGACCCATCAGGTCAACATTACGGCGCTAACCGGGGTGTATCCCGCTTCGGGTGAAGTCGTTGTGGTGGCACAGGATGCCGAAAACGGGCTGAAAGTGCTGGGCAGTATCAGAACCGATCTCTAAAGGTAGTTTCTTCATTCGACAGATTCTGGGTGCTACTTCTCTCATTGACTGAAGTTGCTCATGATTGATGCTTTCGTCTGTATTTGCCTGAATGAGAGGTGTCTGCAGGCTGGCTTGACGCTGTCTAGATTTTGTTTAGACTGTCATGATGAATCAAACAAAGACCTCATATCACCACGGTGATTTGCGAAGCAGTTTGCTTGAAGCGGCTACACAGTTAATTGCTGAAGGTGGCGTGGATGCCTTGAGCATGCGCAAGCTTGCTGATCGCGTTGGTGTATCTCGAACAGCGCCTTACCATCATTTTAAAGATAAACATGACTTGTTATCGGCTATTGCTGAAGACGGGTTTAGATCCTATGAACGCGCATTGCGTGAAGCCTTGGATGATGACCGCGCGAAAGAAGATTGGCTGAGCTGTTTTGTCCGTTTTTACCTTAATTTTGCTCAGTCATATCCCGAAACCTACAACCTGATGTTTGGCCATGATGTTTGGAAGTCAGGGCAGCCTACTAATGAACTTAAGACTCAGGCCCATGGATGTTTTCGTAAGCATGTGGACAGGGTTTCCCAATGGCAACAACGTGGATTAATCGGGAGTGATATTGATCCGCTGCGTTTCGCTCAAGTTACCTGGAGTACTCTTCATGGCTTGTCACGACTGCTGCTGGATGGCATCTATGTGGATAGCAAACAACTTGATGATGTTATTGATTTGTCCATAAAAATGTTCCGCTCAGTAGGCATTCACCCAGAAGAAACGGGATAAGCGGTATCTTTCTTACCCGTTGAGATAATGATACTGGTTTGATGTGAGGTAGCAGGGCAGCCTGAATAATATCTTTTAGCCTTAAACTTGACGTCGTCAAAATGATTTAAAATGAATAACCGAAACCGATAATTGCAATAATAAAGGAGGTTGAAGTATGAGTGACGCGATTCTCAGCCGTATTGAAGAGGGAGTGCTCTATCTGAGCATTAACCGTGCCGATAAAAAAAATGCCCTGACACTGGCCATGTATCAGACGCTGTGCGATGAGCTGGTAGCGGCTGACGAAAACCCCGAGGTGGCGGTTATTCATCTCACCGGCAGTGGCGACAGTTTCTGTGCCGGTAATGATATTGCCGATTTTGTCGAAGCAAGCCGTGCCGGTAATACCAAAACGCCGGCGCTGGATTTTCTGTTGCAGCTGAATGCCCAGCGCAAGCCGGTTGTGGTTGCGGTGAACGGCATTGCCGTGGGGATCGGCGTAACCCTGTTGTTGCACTGTGATTTTGTCTATGCCGCCAAAGGTTCCATGTTCCGCATGCCCTTTGTCGATCTGGGGCTGGTACCCGAAGGTGGCAGTAGCGTTGTAATCCCTCAGCTGGTCGGCCATCGCAAGGCTGCGGAACTGCTGCTGGCCTGTGATGCCTTTGATGCAGATGCAGCAGAAGGGTACGGCATCGTGAACAAGGCGGTTGCACCGGATCAGCTGCTGGCCACCAGTACCGATATGGCCAAACGTCTGGCCGCCAAGCCGCCTTTGGCATTGTTGCAGGCCAAGGCGATGCTCAAGGCCAATGTGGGGCAGCCGCTGGAGCAGGTGATTCCGGCGGAAGTGGAGTTGTTCATGCAGCACCTGGTCTCTGAAGAAGCCTCGCGCACCCTGGCTGCACTCTTTGGCGGCAAGTCATAACGCCGCCTCTGTTCTATATCTGATGCGGCGATCAGTGCTGGCGGAACGCCTTGGGTGTGACGCCAGTCCACTGCTTGAAGGCCCGTGTGAAAGCCGCCGGCTCTGAAAATCCCAGCTTGCGCGAGATTTCAGAGATCGGCAGTGAGGGCCGGCTTAAAAAGTGAATGGCGGTATCACGCCGCACACCGTCCTTCAATTCCTGAAACGTCGTGCCTTCCTCCGTCAGTTTGCGTCTCAATGTGCGGGTGGTCACATGCAAGTCATCGGCAATGCTCTCCATGCTGGTGTGGAGCAACCCATCTTCTTGTTCCAGGTGATCCAGTACCCGCCGTGTATAGGCTGGATAGTAGGCCTGGCGCATGAACCAGTCCAGGGGCACTCGGCGCAGGTAGGCGCGCAGGGACTTGGGCGTCTGCACAACCGGCGCGCTCAGTATGTCGGCATCAAACACCAGGCAGGTCTCCGGCTGGTCAAAATAGGCCGGGCAGGGAAACAGTAACCGGTACTCCCTCTTGTGATCAGGCGCTGGGTGGGCGAGATGGATCGCCCTCAGCGGGATGCGCTGTCCGATCAGCCAGCTGGGGAAGCGGTGCCAGATCAGCATCAGGAACTCGCACAGAGAGTGCGAGGGGTCCAGTTCCGGTTTGGTCAAGCGCATGGAGAAGCGGACTTCATCACCCTCAATACTCAGGTTGAGAGTCAGCGCGTCTGCCAGCAGATTATAGAAATGGCTGATGTGATGATATACCGCTCTCAGGTTCTGACAGTGTACCGCCTGCTTGGACATCAGCGTAAACACCCCATGGCGTGACGGCTGGCTGCCCATGCCCAGAAACTCATCGTCACTGGCCTGCCAGAATGCCCGCATCAGGCGGGCAAACTGGTTAGGTGTAATCCTCAGCTGTTCACTTTCCAGAATTACCCGGTTAAGCCCTGCCTCTTCCATCAGCTGTTCCTGATCCATCTCCAGACGGCCAGCCGAGGCCAGAATACTGCGTGCGTAATGGGACGAGATGGAGTGATGCTCAATGCTCATGGGATGACTCTTGTTGTATGCCTTTAGTCGCATGCCGGGGGCAGGCGTGACGTCCATTGTAAAACCCATGTCCGAAAAAGTTAATTATCAGGCTGGAATTGTCATTGTTGAAAAAGGCCCCTGAACCGAAACTAGATTCACCGGAGCACAGGGCTGAATCAGCAGCCCGATATGCTCATACCAAAACAACAACGGGTACCGAATCTGGCCATAGCGCCTGGAAAGGAGAAAACCGATGCAGAAACGTGAAGTGGTTGTCGTCAGTGGTGTTCGCACAGCAATTGGTGGCTACGGTGGCAGCCTGAAAGGTCACGCTCCCCACGTACTGGCTTCCATGGTAACCGACGAAGCGATCAAGCGTGCCGGTATTGCTCCTGAAAAGGTTGGTCAGAGTGTATTCGGTAATGTCCTGCCGACCGAACCCCGTGATGCTTACCTGGCCCGCGTGGCAGCGGTGAATGCCGGTGTACCCGAGTCAACCCCGGCCATGGGTGTTAACCGTCTGTGTGGCAGTGGCCTGCAGGCGATTCTGACCGCTGCACAGCAGGTGGAACTGGGTATCTCCGAAGCCGTTATCGCGGGTGGCGCCGAGTCCATGAGCCGCGCGCCTTATCAGCTGCCGGCCGCCCGTTTCGGTCAGCGCATGGGTGACGGTGTCATGGTTGATCCGGTTGTGGGTGCGCTGCACTGCCCGTTCAACCAGGTCCACATGGGTGTGACTGCCGAGAACGTTGCCGAGAAGTATGGCATCTCTCGCGAGCAGCAGGATGAACTGGCCACCCTGAGCCACAACCGTGCCCAGAATGCGATTGAGCAGGGCTACTTCAAGGACCAGATCCTGCCGATCGAAATCAAGGGCCGCAAAGGGCCGGTTGCCTTCGATACTGATGAGCATGTCCGTTTCGACTGCACTCAGGACGATCTGGGCAAACTGAAGCCGGTATTCAAGAAAGACGGTTCCGTGACGGCAGGCAACGCTTCCGGCATGAACGACGCGGCGGCGGCCATTGTGATGATGAACCGTGAAGCGGCTGAAGCCCAGGGCGTGAAAGCCATGGCGCGTCTGGTGGATTACTCCGTGGTTGGCGTTGATCCGAAGGTCATGGGGATCGGTCCGGTACCGGCGATTCAGGAGATCCTGGAGCGCAACAGCCTGAGCGCGCGCGATATCGATGTGTACGAAGTGAACGAAGCCTTTGCCTCTCAGGCACTGGCGGTCTGCCAGCAGCTGGACCTGCCGCGTGAGCGTGTAAACCCGAACGGTAGCGGTATCTCTCTGGGGCACCCGATCGGCGCGACCGGTGCGGTGATCACGGTGAAGGCGCTGTACGAACTGGAACGAGTCAATGGCCGCTACGCCATGGTCAGCCTGTGTATCGGCGGTGGCCAGGGTATTGCCGCACTGTTTGAGCGTGTTTGATCGGAACGATTGAACACCTTTGGGGAGTAACACCAGATGTCTGCTCTATTTGACCAGGGAAGGTCTCTTTTTAACTCCCCTACACTTGAAAGATTTTGGATTGTCTGCACCGAAGCCAGGAAGTGCCTTTAACTGGGCCAGCAATGGCCCATCTTTTTTCGCTGCAGACATGACTGAGGAACGCAACAATGTACAACGGCCAGGCTGTAAGCCTTAAAACACTTGAATCCGGCATGGTTGAGCTGGTACTGGATCTGCAGGGTGAATCGGTTAACAAACTGAATGCCCTGACCCTCAATGAGCTGGGCGATGTCGTCAAGCTGCTGTCTGAACAGAACTCCGTAACCGGTCTGCTGATTTCCAGTGCCAAGCCGGCATTTGTCGTCGGCGCGGATATTACGGAATTCCTGGGCATGTTCTCCCTCGCGGATGCTGAACTGCACCAGCGTATTGCTCAGACTCACGACCTTTTCTCCCGCCTTGAAGCACTGCCGTTCCCGACCGTTGCCGCCATCAATGGCATGGCGCTGGGCGGTGGTTTTGAACTGGCCCTGAGCACCGATTTCCGCGTGCTGGCCAGCGATGCCCGTGTGGGCTTGCCGGAAGTTGGCTTGGGTATCTGCCCGGGCTGGGGTGGCACTGTACGTTTGAGCCGTCTGATCGATACGGCCAGCGCCACGCAATGGATGCTGTCCGGGAAGCCACAGAAAGCCAAAGCTGCGCTGGAACTGGGTGCGGTTGATCGCGTTGTCGACGCGGCCGAGTTGCGCACCGAAGCACTGAACCTGCTGCAGTCTGCGGTGAATGGCGAGGTGGATCATCTGGCCAATCGTCAGCGCAAGCAGCAGGCACTGGAAAACGGTGCTGAAGTTGAAGCCGCTGCCGAGCAGATGGCGAAGAAGCTGGACCCGAACTACCCGGCTCCGCTGCAGATTCTGAAGCTGGTCAGCACGCATGCGACCCTGCCGTTTGACGATGCCCTGAAAGCCGAAGTGGATGCGTTTGTTGCGCTGGCAAAAACCGATGCGGCTGCCAGCCTGATCGGCCTGTTCATGAACGATCAGCTGCTGAAGAGGAAAGCACGTGGCTGGACCAAACAGGCAGCGCCGGTGAAGAAAAGCGCGGTGTTGGGTGCCGGCATCATGGGCGGCGGTGTTGCCTATCAGTCCGCTTCTACCGGCACGCCGATCCTGATGAAGGATATCCGGGACGAAGCCCTGGATCTGGGTATCAATACCGCTACCGGCCTGCTCAACAAGCAGATCGAAAAAGGACGTCTGGATGAGGCAGGCAAGGAAAAAGTCCTGAGTGCCATTGAGCCGACACTGGAGTACACCGGCTTCGATACTGTGGATATCGTCGTTGAAGCAGTGGTTGAGAATCCGAACGTGAAAGCAGCGGTACTGGCCGATGTGGAAAAAGCGGTACCGGCCAATGCTGTACTGACGTCCAACACCTCTACCATCTCTATCGATCAGCTGGCCAAGAGCGTGTCACGTCCGGATCAGTTCTGCGGTATGCACTTCTTCAACCCGGTACACCTGATGCCGCTGGTGGAAGTGATTCGTGGCAGCCAGACCAGTGACGCAACCATCGCGCGCACCGTCGCCTATGCTGCAGCCATGGGTAAAACTCCCATCGTTGTTAACGACTGCCCGGGCTTCTTGGTGAACCGAATTCTGTTCCCGTACTTCAACGCTTTCAACCGTCTGTTGGTGGATGGCGTGGACTTCGAGCGTATCGACCGCGTAATGGAAGGTTTCGGCTGGCCGATGGGCCCGGCGTACTTGGCCGATGTGGTCGGCATCGACACTTTGGTGCATGCCGACCACGTGATGCAGGAAGGCTTCCCGGGCCGTATGGGGCATGACGCCGATGTGGTTGCCGAGGCGCTGCTGGATGCTCAGCACCTGGGTCAGAAAAACGGCAAGGGCTTCTACGAGTACGGTAAAGACGAAAATGGCCGTCGCTTCAAGAAAGCCTCTGCGGTGGCTCAGGAGCTGATCGATGCCCGCATCAAGGCCAGGGTTGAGCTGACCGATCAGGACATCATCGATCGCATGATGATTCCGATGTGCATGGAGGCCGCACTTTGCCTGGAAGATGGCATCGTCGATACCTCGGCCGAAGCGGATATGGGCCTGATTCTGGGGCTTGGCTTCCCGCGCTTCCGCGGCGGTGCGCTGCGCTACATCGACACCCTGGGCCTTGAAGAGTTTGTCCGTCGTGCCGAAGCACACCAGGCCAATGGCCCGCTGTATCAGCTGACCGAAGGCTTCAAGGCGCGTTTGGCGGAAGGCCGTACCTACTATTGATGACATCAGCCCCCCGCCAGCCGAGGCAGGCGGGTCGGCCATAACAAGACAGGCTTGCAGATAAGCATCTGCAAGCCGGGAGCAGAAGAACATGAGCGAATACAAACACCCTCTTACCGATGCTGAATTTGCCCTCAATGAAGTGGTGGGCTTCGACGCCCTGTGCGCCGAAAACGGCTTTGACGATATCAACTCTGAACTGGCCTCTGTCATTCTGACCGAAGCGGGCAAGTTCGGTACCGGCGTTCTGTCTCCGCTGAACGTGATCGGCGATACCCAGGGCGTCAAATTGACCGAGAAAGGCGTTGAAGAAACGGCGGGTTTCAAGGATGCCTACCAGCAGTTCGCCGAAGGCGGCTGGAACTCTCTGATCGCTGACGAAGCCTACGAAGGCCAGGGCCTGCCGAACGTGCTGGGCACTGCTGTTAACGAAATCTGGCAGTCTGCCAACATGGCATTCGCGCTGTGCCCGCTGCTGACGCAGGGCGCGGTTGAAGCCATCGCCCACCACGGCAGCGACGAGCTGAAACAGACCTACCTGCCGAAAATGATCTCCGGCGAGTGGACCGGCACCATGAACCTGACCGAGCCGGATGCGGGTACCGATCTGGCGGCGATCAAGACCAAAGCTGTGCCGAACGGCGATCACTACCTGATCACCGGTCAGAAGATCTTCATCACCTGGGGCGACCACCAGATGACCGACAACACCATCCACCTGGTGCTGGCGCGTCTGCCGGATGCACCGGCGGGTGTTAAGGGTATCTCCCTGTTTGTTGTGCCCAAGTTCCTGCTGGATGAAAACGGTAATCCGGGTGCCCGGAACGATGCCCATTGTGTATCTGTTGAGCACAAGCTGGGTATCCACGCCAGCCCGACCTGTGTCATGAGCTACGGCGACAACGAAGGCGCGGTTGGTTATCTGGTGGGCGAGGCGCACAAGGGCCTGGCTTACATGTTCACCATGATGAACTGCGCCCGTCAGGCGGTAGGTCTGCAGGGTGTGGCCATTGCCGAGCGTTCCTACCAGCAGGCGCTGGAATACGCCAAGGATCGTCTGCAGGGTACCAAGAAAGATGGTAGCCGTTTCTCCATCATCAAATTCCCGGATGTGCGTCGCATGCTGATGCAGATGAAATCCGGTACCGAAGCCATGCGTGCGCTGGCGCTGGTGGGCGGTGCGGCGGTTGACCGTGCCGCTCGTGCCACTGATGAAGCCGCGCAGCGTAAAGAGCAGGCGCGCCTGGAGTTGCTGACCCCCATCGTAAAAGGCTGGATCACCGAGCTGGCACAGGAGCTGACCTATCTGGGTACCCAGGTCAACGGCGGCATGGGCTTTATTGAGGAAACCGGATCTGCGCAGCACTACCGTGATGCCCGTATTCTGACCATCTATGAAGGCACCACCGGTATCCAGGCGCTTGACCTGGTTGGCCGTAAAACGCTGCTGAACAAGGGCGAAGCGCTGGCCGACCTGCTGGCAGAGATCGAAGAAACCGTCGTTGCACTGGAAGGTGAAGCCGCCTTTGCCGAGCAGGGCAAGGCACTGCGCGAAGCACTGGACGCCGGTCAGGAAGCGCGCACCTGGTTGCTGGAAAATGCCGAGCAGGATCCGGCTGCTGCGGGCGCCGTCAGCGTTCACTTCATGATGCTGTTCGGCTTCCTGTGCGGTGGCTGGCTGATGGGCAAATCGGCCCTGCGTGCCCAGGCGCTGCTGGATGCCGGTAACGGTGATCCCGAGTACCTGAAAGGCAAGCTGGTAACGGCGCAGTTCTACTCCGAGCACCTGCTGCCGCGCACCAAGGCGAGCCTGGACACCATTCGCAAGGGCAGTGCCAGCATCATGGCACTGAGCGAAGATCAGTTCTGATTCCCCTGAGGTATGGCCGGATGGGGATGTCCCGTCCGGTTGCCTGACCCGAGACTGCCGTTGCTGCGGCAGGCTCAATAACAAGAAAGACAATCCCGGGCCGGTGTGATGGCCCGAGGTCTGAGTGAGGTAGAGCATGAAAGCACTTGTCGCTGTTAAGCGCGTCATAGACTACAACGTCAAGGTACGCGTCAAGTCGGACAACACCGATGTGGATCTGGCCAACGTCAAAATGGCCCTGAACCCCTTCTGTGAAATCGCGGTAGAAGAAGCCGTACGCCTGAAAGAAGCGGGCACCGTGTCTGAAGTCGTAGTTGTGTCCATTGGTCCCAAGGCCTGTCAGGAGCAGATCCGCACTGCGCTGGCACTGGGCGCTGACCGTGGTATCCAGATCGAAACCGACGAAATGCCGGAATCTCTGGGCGTTGCCAAGCTGCTGGCCAAAGTGGTTGCCGACGAGCAGCCGCAGCTGGTGATTCTGGGCAAACAGTCCATCGATTCCGACAACAACCAGACCGGCCAGATGCTGGGCGCGCTGCTGGATATGCCGCAGGGTACTTTCGCCTCTGAAGTGAAGGTTGAAGGCGACAAGGTCAACGTAACCCGCGAAGTCGACGGCGGTTTGCAGACCGTTGCGCTGAACCTGCCAGCCATCGTCACCACCGACCTGCGCCTGAACGAGCCGCGCTATGCCTCGCTGCCGAACATCATGAAAGCGAAGAAGAAACCGCTGGATGTTAAGACCCCGGCTGATCTGGGCGTTGAGCTCAAGGCGCACACCCGCGTGCTGAAAGTGACGCCGCCGGCCGAGCGCCAGGCAGGCATCCGCGTCAGCAGCGTGGATGAGCTGGTCGACAAACTGAAAAACGAAGCCAAAGTACTGTAAGGGGGTGATCTGATGGCTATTCTGGTAATTGCAGAACATGACAACAGCACCCTGAAGGGTGCCACACTGAACGCCGTCACCGCGGCTTCTCAGGTCGGCGGTGAGCTGCACCTGCTGGTCGCCGGCGAAGGCTGCGGTGCGGCTGCTGAAGCGGCCGCTCAGGTGGCCGGCGTCAGCAAGGTGCTGGTAGCGGATAATACTGCCTACGCGCATCAGCTGGCGGAAAACCTGTCTAAACTGGTAGCCGAACTTGGTAAGGACTACAGCCACGTAATTGCACCGGCGACCACCACCGGCAAGAACGTGATGCCACGTGTTGCGGCACTGCTGGACGTGGCTCAGTTGTCCGATATCACCGCGGTCGAATCCGACAACACCTTCCAGCGTCCGATCTACGCCGGTAACGCCATTGCCACCGTCGAGTCGCTGGACCCGATCAAGGTGATCACCGTGCGCGGTACCGCTTTTGATGCGGCCGCTGAAACTGGTGGCAGCGCCAGCGTAGAAGCCGTTGCAGCCGTTCACGACGCAGGTATATCTGCCTTTGTAGGTGAAGAAGTGGCTCAGTCTGACCGTCCTGAACTGACCTCCGCCAAGGTGGTGGTATCTGGTGGTCGCGGTATGGGTAACGGCGAAAACTTCGCCATTCTGGAAAAACTGGCCGACAAGTTGGGTGCTGCTGTGGGTGCCTCCCGTGCCGCGGTCGATGCCGGCTTTGTACCCAACGACATGCAGGTGGGGCAGACCGGCAAGATCGTGGCGCCTGAGCTCTACATTGCTGTGGGCATCTCCGGTGCCATCCAGCACCTGGCCGGTATGAAAGATTCCAAGGTGATCGTTGCGATCAACAAGGATGAAGAAGCGCCGATCTTCCAGGTCGCGGATTACAGCCTGGTGGCCGACCTGTTCGAGGCGGTACCGGAGCTTGAGTCCAAGCTGTAAGGGCTTGACGTCCTGTTGATCCGATCCATGCCCTGTCCTTGAGCCAAGCACAGGGCATTTTTTTCCCAACCCTATGTGTAAAAAAACCGAGCGCAGCCTCAGGCGCTTGGAGGCGTACGCCCTTTAGGAGTAAGTCATGCGCGAATCGATGGAATTCGACGTCGTCATCGTCGGGGCCGGCCCAGCGGGTCTGTCCACCGCCTGCCGCCTGATGCAGCAGGCACAGGAAAGCGAACAGGAACTGACCGTCTGTGTGGTCGAAAAGGGCTCTGAAGTCGGCGCCCATATTCTGTCCGGCGCGGTGGTTGAAACCCTTGCCCTGGATGAGCTGTTCCCGGACTGGAAAGAGCAGGGCGCACCGCTGAATACGGCGGTGACCGAAGACGAAGTCTATCTGCTCAAGGATCCCAAACAGAGTACCAAGGTGCCCAACGCGTTCGTGCCCAAAACCATGCACAACCAGGGCAACTACATTGTCAGCCTGGGTAACCTGTGCCGCTGGCTGGCGGAGCAGGCGGAAGCGCTGGGCGTTGAAGTCTTTCCCGGTTTTGCTGCCTCCGAAGTGCTGTTCAACGAGGATGGTAGTGTCAAAGGCATCGCTACCGGCGATATGGGTGTCACCGCCGAAGGCGAGCAAGGCCCCAATTACATGCCGGGGATGGAACTGCATGCCAAGTACACCATCTTCTCTGAAGGCTGCCGCGGCCATCTGGGCAAGCAGCTGATCAACCAGTTTAATCTGTACAAGGGCGCTGATGCTCAGCATTACGGCTTGGGCATCAAGGAGCTCTGGGATATCCCGGCGGAACAGCACCAGCCGGGTCTGGTGGTGCACGGTTCCGGCTGGCCGCTGGACAAGGAAACCAGTGGTGGCTTCTTCCTCTACCACACCGATAATAATCAGGTGGTGGTCGGTCTGATCATCGACCTGAACTACAAGAACCCGCACCTGAGCCCGTTCGACGAATTCCAGCGCCTCAAGCATCACCCGGTACTGTCGCGTCATCTTAAGGGCGGCAAGCGTGTGTCCTATGGCGCCCGTGCCATTACCAAGGGCGGTTACAACTCGTTGCCGAAGATGACCTTCCCGGGCGGTCTGCTGCTGGGCTGTGATGCCGGTACGCTGAACTTCAGCAAGATCAAGGGCACCCACACCGCCATGAAGTCGGGCATGCTGGCGGCTGAGGCGTTGTTCGAAGCGCTCAGCAATGGCGACGAAGGTGGCAAGGAACTGGAGCGCTTCAATGAACTCTATAAGGGTTCCTGGCTGTACGACGAGCTGTACCGCTCACGCAACTTCGGTCCGGCCATGCACAAGTTCGGTCAGCTGGCCGGCGGTGCCTTCAACTACATCGACCAGAACTGGTTCGGCGGTCGTATTCCGGTAACCCTGCATGACAACCACCCGGATCATGCCCAGCTGGCACCGGCGGACCATTATGAGCCGATCAAGTATCCCAAGCCGGATGGCGAGCTGAGCTTCGACAAGCTGTCGTCAGTGTTCCTGTCCAACACCAACCACGAAGAGGATCAGCCCTGTCATCTGAAGCTGGCCGATGCAGATATCCCACTCAAACAGAATCTGAAGCTGTTTGCAGAGCCGGCGCAGCGTTACTGCCCGGCGGGGGTGTATGAAATCGTGGAAGATGAGGCGGGCAAGCGGTTCCAGATCAACGGCCAGAACTGCCTGCACTGTAAGACCTGTGACATCAAGGACCCGGCGCAGAACATCACCTGGGTGACACCGGAAGGCATGGGCGGCCCTAACTATCCCAATATGTGAAGCGCCCAATATGTAAAAAAGCTCAACATCCAACCCTCTCCGACGGCGGCAAGCATGCCGCTGTCGGCTTTATGTGCCAGCCGACTCACACCTCACTCAAGAGCGTCTCACCCACGTTTTGTACTCGAGTCGTGCTGGCGCGCCATCCCTGGCTGCTCCCGCAGTGATATATCGGAAGAGCTGTTTACTGCAAATAAACAGCCTTGAAACGGGCTTCTTCACCGCTTTCGGTATTTTTCAGAATCAGCAGATCGCCCTGAACTGACCAGCTCAGCTCGCCCTGCAGCAGTTGCAGGAATGACTGTTCATAGGCGGCAGCCGGTACACAGGCACGCAGGGTGCCTGCGACTGGCCCCAGTTCAAGGCGGTTTGCCTTCTGGGTGTATTGGCCCATAAATTGGTTACAACCGGAGAAACCCTGCAAACGCTGATTGTTCTTGAAAATCAGGTGGGCTTCGCGTTGCTCCGGGGTGGCTGCAACCGGCATGTTACCCAGGCGTACCAGTTTCCAGTAGGTGTTGACCAGGCTGGCATTCGGCGTCTGCTGTTGTTGAGGCGCACGAGCCACTTTTTTCATGATCAGCTGATAGGGCTGTAGTTGTTCAGGATTGACAGGGTAGGCAGTGTCGGTGGTGAAAATCAGTTGCTCGCCCTGACGAATGCTGGCGCGCAGGTTGTAACGGTGCCCCGGCTGGAACTGGTCATCATCCAGGCTGAATTTAAACGTATAGGGTGGCGTGCCCGGGTTCTCACTGCGGCTCTGTGCCAGCAGTTCGGCAGGTGCATCCGCGAGTGAAACGTCCTCAAGGCGCACTTCCAGAATGCTGTTGGGCGGGAGCATGATGCGCTCACGATAGAGAGCCTCGCCGGACACGGTGATATCGGCTGCGGGTGTGCTATCCATCAGGTTATCCAGGGATGAGCAACCGGACAGCATAACCGTAGCCGCCAGCATTGAGGTCAGGTAACCTGAGCGTGAACGAAACATGTGGGGGTCTCCTTGCCTTGTATCTGCTCTGTGACCCGAGACCTGTGTTCGGGTTCCGCTGAGGAAGAGGGAAATGCACAAGGATCAGTATACACGACATTTTCTCGTCGCCATTAACCCCGGCGCGGGTGACCAGGCGGACGAAGCGCTAAAAGCCGAATTACGCACACGCATACCCGAGCAGCAGCTGGACCAGCTGGTAATGCTCAAGCACAGCAAATACGGACTGGAGCCACAGCTGCTGAAACTGGCCAAAATTTGCGCCGAGACAGGAGCCGTGTTGGTGGTGGCCGGTGGTGACGGTACCCTGAATGCAGCCCTGAAAGTGCTGATGAAACAGCCTGTCACGCTGGGCGTGATTCCCCGTGGTACCTTCAATTTCTTTGCTCGGGACCGCCAGATTCCCGAGCAAACCGAGGCCGCCATTGAAGTGCTCTTGCAAGGTGCTGAGCGAGAATTCCCCCTGGCCAGCGTGAATGGCTACCCCTTTTGTGTCAGTGCCAGCCTGGGCGTATATCCCAAGATTATTGCCGCACGTGAACAGGTCAGTGCCATTACCGGCCGTAACCGCCTGGTTTCGTTGCTGAGTGGGGTTTGGGTATTTCTCACGCGGGCGCGGGGTCGGCGTCTGGTGTTGGCGCATGATGGTGCTCGCCATACCGAAACCGCGCCCATGCTGTTGGCCAGTGTCAGCCCCAACCAGCTGGGCAACTTTGATCTGCCTGAAATCGACCGGATACGTCAGGGTGGCATGCTGGTGTTTGTCATGCGCTCTGACTCCTTGCTGTCCCTGCTGAGTTATCTCTGGGCCAGTATCAGGGGACAGCTGCACAAACTGGAAAAGCTGGATTACTTTATTACCAGAGGCCTGCAGGTGTCGACGCGGCGGCAAAAGGTGACGCTGGCCATTGATGGTGAGCTGCACCGCTTGTCGACCCCACTCAAATTTTCCATGCAGCCGAATGCCTACCGCTGCCTGGTGCCGGCGGAGACTGAATCCGGGGAGGATAGGTGCGTATAGTTCAACTCTCCGACCTGCATTTCGGCACCGAGACGCCCGCTGTTCTGGAAGCGTTGTTGGCGGCCTGCGCTGAAATAGAACCTGGCCTGGTGCTACTCAGCGGTGACCTGACCCAACGGGCCCGGCGTCATGAGTTTGATGCCTGCAGACAGTTGATAAAGCGGCTGGCGCCTGCACAGGTGCTGGCGGTACCGGGCAATCATGATCTGCCGCTGTTTAACGTCTGGCATCGGTTTCGTGCGCCCTATGCCGGCTTTAGACGCGTGTTTGGCTGGCAGCTGGAGCCGGTATTTGAAACGCCCGAAGTACTGGTAGCCGGGGTGAATACGACCGATCCCAGACGCCATGTGGATGGCTATTTTGATTCCCGCTCGGTCGATCAGGTAGCGCGGCAGCTGCAAGCCAGTTCGGCAACATTAAAGCTGGTGGTGGGACACCATCCGGTGGATGCCGTGCTGGCATCGGATGAACAGAATATAGCCGGCGGCGCACATGCGGCCATGCAGCGATGGAGCGAGGCGGGCATGCAGCTGTATCTGGCCGGGCATATTCATTACCCGTTCTTTGCTCCGCTCTGCCAGCGTTATCCCGACTTGCCGGAGCAGGCCTGGACTCTGCAGGCGGGGACGGCCATTTCGCGTCGTACTCGCGATGGCAAACCCAACTCCTTCAACCTGATCGAGTCCGATAGCCAGGACAAGACACTGCTCCTCTGTCGCTGGGACTTTGTAGCGGGGGGGGCCGATAATGGCAGCGGCGAGTTTGTCGCTGCCGAACGGGTTCAATTACCTTTGGGGGGGATCGCAGAACGGTCTGACTGATCCGGATCTGAAGGTGCCTGCTCGGCAGGTGCTGCCGGGTCAATGGTCCCCTGCTCGGAGCCGTCTGCCGGGACCGAAGTGGTATGAACGGTCTCAGGATCGGTCGTCGGCATCAACTCGCCCTCATTACCGGGCTCAACCCTGGATTTGCTCGCCTGTTCCGGCATCAGCTCACTTTCATTACCGGGCTCGGGAACGTCATCCTGAGGCGGAAAGAGGTCGGTCAGGGGGGTGTCAACAAAGGCATCATTACGCGGATCAATATCCGGAATGACATGCGTATCCGGTATGGCCGGGATGAAGTGCTCCTGGGCTTCCACGGGCAAGGGGGCCACACGCTGACGCCGGTACAGGGTAAAGCCGGCCAGTGCGGCCAACACCAGAGCCTGCAGCTGGAACAGGGCTGCCGGGCCAAAGACTTCCATCACCGAGGAGCTGAGCAGTGGGCCGGCCACGCTGCCCAGGCCGTAGCTGAGCAGCAGACCGGCGCTGGCAGACATGATTTGAGAGCTGTCCATCATGTCATTGGTGATCGCTACTGCCATGGAATATACCGTGGACGCCAGCCCCATGCAAAGGCAGAGCAGCACCAGCCTGGGGACGAACTCCTGCTGCACAAAGAAGGTGTTGCCCAGGCTGGCTGCGGCCGCCAGAACGCCGACGATCATCAGTACCGAGCTACGATGGAAACGGTCACATATCCAGCCTATGGGCCAGGCCAACAGCATGGCGGTCAGAATGGCACCGAACATGTAGTAGGAAATCTGATTGTTGTTGAGCCCGGTTTGGCTGGCAAACAGAGGAACCAGAGCATAGAAGGAACCGAGGAATATACCACTGGTAAAGGCAGCGCTGACGCCTACCGGGGCCTTGCGTGCCAGTGTCAGCAGCGACATGCGCTGGGTGCTTTCGTGGATCTCCGGCGAGTGCATGCGCGACAGCGACAGGGGGATAATACCGGCCACGATAAACAGCGCCGACAGTGAAAACAGCGCATAGTGGATCGGGTTGCCAAGACCAACCAACAGCTGGCCACTGGCGGCGGCCAAATAGGCTGCGATCTGGTAGATGGCAAATATCTTGGAGCGGTTGGCGTTGGTCGCGACCGCGCTGAACCAGCTCTCGATGGTGACAAACAGGGCGGCAATACTGATGCCGCCAAGGCCACGCAGAATGCCCCAGTGCCAGATATTGTAGGTCATGGGGTAGATCAGGGCGGCCATTGCCGCAACAGCAGCGAACACGGCAAAGGCGCGAATATGGCCGACCCGTCTGACGACGCGGTCGGCATAGAGGGATCCCAGCACAAAGCCGGCGGAGTAGCACACCATCACCATACCGATGGTGGAGGGCTCGATCCCCAGAGTGCTGAAGCGCAGGCCCAGCAGGGTAATCAGGAAGGAGTTGCCGACAATCAGTAGCGAAAGGCTGGCAAAGAGTGCCAGCAGTGAGATGACCAGCAGGTGCATGTGGGGGCCCTTCCGTCTACAACCATCAACCGCCGAGGTAGGCTTTACGCACGCTATCATCATTGAGCAGGGCTTCGCCCGTGCCACTCATGACGATACGGCCGTTTTCCAGCACATAGCCGCGGTCGGCAATCTTCAGTGCCTGGTGCGCATTCTGCTCAACCAGGAAGATGGTGACACCTTCCTCGCGCAGTTTTTCGATGATTTCGAAAATCTGCTGGATGATGATGGGCGCCAGACCCAGTGACGGCTCGTCCAGCAGCAACAGGCGAGGCTTGCTCATCAGTGCACGGCCGATAGCCAGCATCTGCTGTTCACCACCGGACATGGTGCCGCCGCGCTGGCTGTAGCGCTCCTTCAGGCGAGGGAACAGCTCCAGTACGTGCTCCAGCTGTTCCTCGGACTCCTCCTTGCTGCGGAAGAAGCTGCCCATGAACAGGTTCTCTTCCACCGTCATGGCCGAGAAAATACGGCGTCCTTCCGGAACGACCGCTAGTCCCTGACGCATGATGTCGGAGGTGTTCAGGTGCTGGATCTGCTGGCCGTCGAACTCGATATGGCCACCATGGGCACGGGGATCACCGCAGATGGTCATCATCAGGGTGGTCTTGCCCGCGCCATTGGCACCGATCAGGGTGAGGATCTCACCCTGGTTCACTTCCAGCGAGACGTTATGCAGCGCCTGAATCTTGCCGTAGAAGGTTGAAACGTTATCCAGTCGTAGCATCAGCTTTCCCCCAGGTAGGCTTTGATCACGTCGGGGTTTTCACGGATCTCTGCCGGGGTGCCGTCGGCCAGCGGGGCGCCCTGGTTGATCACGGTGATGTGATCGGATATCCCCATCACCAGTCCCATGTCGTGCTCGATCAAAAGGACGGAGATGTCCTGCTCATCACGCAAACGCATGATCAGCTGGTCCAGCTCCGATGTTTCCTTGGGGTTAAGCCCGGCCGCTGGCTCGTCCAGCATCAAAAGGCCCGGTTCGGTCACCATGCAACGGGCAATCTCCAGACGGCGCTGCTGGCCGTAGGAAAGGTTGCCGGCTTCACGGTTGGCGAATTCAAGCAGGTTGACCTGACGCAGCCAGTGCTCGGCCCGATCCATCGCCTCACGTTCACGGCGACGGTAGGACGGTGTTTTCAACAGACCAGCGAAATAGTTGGTGTTGAGGTGGCGGTGTTGTGCCACCAGCAGGTTTTCGATCACCGTCATTGTGGAAAACAGGCGCACGTGCTGGAAGGTACGTACCAGACCCTGCAGGGAAATATGGTTACTGCTCATCCCCTGAATAGCCTTGCCGCGATAGCGTACGTCACCGCCCGTGGGTTTGTAGAAGCCACTGATGCAGTTGAACACGGTGGTTTTACCGGCCCCGTTGGGGCCGATTACGGAATGGATCTGACGTGGCTTTACCTGCAGGCTGACGTTATCCACCGCCAGCAGCCCGCCGAAGCGCATCATCAGACCCGAGACGTCTAGCAGATTCTCGCTCATGAGGTTTTCAGCTCCAGGTGGGGACGTTTCATCGGCAGCAGACCCTGCGGGCGCCACAGCATCATCAGGACCATTACGCCGCCGAACATCAGCATGCGGTACTCCTGAAACTCACGGGCCAGCTCCGGCAGGATAGTCATGGCGATGGCCGCCAGAATGACACCGAACTGCGAGCCCATACCACCCAGCACCACGATGGCCAGAATGATGGCCGACTCGATGAAGGTGAAAGACTCGGGGCTGATAAAGCCCTGACGTGCGGCGAAGAAACAGCCCGCAAAACCGGCAAAGGAGGCGCCCATGGTGAAGGCTGACAGCTTGATGATCGTGGGGTTGAGCCCCAGTGAACGGCAGGCGATGTCATCTTCACGCAGGGCTTCCCAGGCGCGGCCGATCGGCATGCGCTGAACCCGGTTGATCACATAGATGGTCAACAGCACCAACAAAACGGCCACCAGGTAGAGGAAGATCACCTTATGGCTGCTGTCATAGTCGATGCCGAAAAACTCATGGAAGGTCTGGCTGTCTTCACTGGCGCGACGGCTGAATTCCAGCCCGAACAGGCTCGGCTTGTCGATACCGCCAATGCCGTTGGGGCCGCCGGTGACGCTGGTCCAGTTGTTGAGCAGGATACGGATGATCTCGCCGAAGCCCAGCGTCACAATTGCCAGATAATCACCGCGCAGACGCAGTACCGGGAAGCCCAGTATGCAGCCGAAGGTCGCGGCTAAAAGCCCGGCAATCGGCAGGCAGGCCCAGAACGAAAGACCGAAGTATTCCGATAGCAGCGCGTAGGTATAGGCCCCCACGGCATAAAAGGCCACATAGCCAAGGTCGAGCAGGCCGGCAAAGCCCACCACGATATTCAGGCCCAGACCGAGCATTACATAGATCAGCGTGAGCGTAGCC
This sequence comes from Marinobacterium sp. NO-S09, assembly GCF_059179545.1. Taxonomy (NCBI): domain Bacteria; kingdom Pseudomonadati; phylum Pseudomonadota; class Gammaproteobacteria; order Oceanospirillales; family Oceanospirillaceae; genus Marinobacterium; species Marinobacterium sp. NO-S09. Next base: position 1,221,620 of record NZ_CP168954.1, read on the forward strand.
AGGTCGACCGCGCCACGCGACACCATGAACGGCCACACAAACAGACCCACAATGATCAGCGAAAACAGCCAGGGCTTGAGCCGGTTGCGCATCTGTTCACTTGGCAGCAGGCCGGTGGCATCAGCCGAAGGTATGCGCTGCTTGAGGCGACTGATCGGCCCCTGGAACAGCTGGAATAAAAAGACCACAACCACCGCAAAGGCGATCCAGCCCCAGGTACTGGCATCGGCGCCGACCACGGTCAGCGTCGGTCCTTCCTGTTCCAGGCGAACACCAATCACCAGACAGGTCAGCAGGAAGGTTACGCCCGCGGCAAACAGCGCGGGAAAGAGTGCACGTTGCATCATCGACTCCTTTTACACCTTCTCCACTTCCGGCTTGCCAAGCAGACCGGTCGGGCGGAACAACAGAATCAGAACCAGCAGGCTGAACGCCACCACGTCCTTGTACTCGGACGGGAAGAACGCAGCCGTTAATGCTTCGGTTACCCCCAGAATCAAGCCACCCAGCATGGCGCCGGGAATCGAGCCGATGCCGCCCAGCACCGCAGCGGTGAAGGCTTTGAGGCCGGCCATAAAGCCGATATAGGGGTTGATGGTGCCGTAATACAGACCCAGCAGCAGGCCGGCCACAGCCGCCAATGCCGCACCGATAATGAAAGTCAGGGCGATAATACGGTTGGTGTCGATGCCCAGCAGGTTGGTCATGCCCCGGTCCTGAGCACAGGCGCGGCAGGCACGCCCCAGGCGGGAACGGGAGATGAACAGCGCCAGCGCCGTCATGGAAATAAAGGTCACAACCCAGATAATCAGCTGCATCCAGGAAATGCTAACTTCAAATACTGCAGGATCACCGAACTCGATACCGCCGCTGATCAGCGCCGGCATGGCCAGGTCACGGGAACCCTGGGCCAGACGGATATAGTTCTGCAGGAAGATGGACATGCCGATAGCAGTAATCAGCGGAATCAGACGGGGGCCACCACGTAACGGCCGGTATGCGACGCGCTCGATGGCGTAACCATAGGTCGACGAAATTATGACCGCGGTCATCAGGGCCAGTAGCAGGATAATCGGCAGCGAGCCGACACCCATCGTCAGCAAGCCAATGATGGTAATGAATGCGGTATAGGTACCGATCATGTACACCTCGCCGTGGGCGAAGTTGATCATGCCGATAATGCCATACACCATCGTGTAGCCGATGGCGATCAAGGCGTAAGTAGAGCCGATGGTCAGTCCGTTGATCAGCTGTTGAAGTACATAGAGACTTGTTTCAGTCATCACTCGCCCTCAAACAGAGGGCCCTCCCTTGTGGGGAGGGCCCTTTGGATGCAGTGTTTACTTGCTGACAGGAGTTTTGCTGCCGTCAGCGTGGAGGGTGTAGATCTCGAACGTCGGTTCGGTCAGGTCGCCTTTGGCATCGAAACCGATTTCACCGATGGTGGTGTTGAAACGGTTGGCACGCAGGTACTCAGCCAGTTCGAACGGATCGGTTTTACCGGTTGCATCCATCGCCTCGGTCATCACCTGGATGGCAGAGTAGGCCGGGAATACGAACGGGCCGGACGGGTCTTCATTACGCGCTTTGAAAGCTTCTACCAGGGCGGCGTTTTCCGGGCTCTGGTCAAAGCTCTTCGGTGCGGTTGCCAGAACACCTTCCATGGCATCGCCAGCGATGGCCGCCAGGTCGGAGTTTACGACACCCTCAGGTCCCATGAAGGCAGCATCGAAGCCCTTTTCGCGAGACTGACGCAGGATCAGGCCCAGCTCCGGGTGGTAGCCACCGTAATAGACGAAGTCGATGTTGTTACGCTTGAGTTTGGCGATCAGGGCCGAGAAGTCCTTGTCACCCGGCGTCACACCTTCAAACATCACGGATTCGATACCGGCATCGCCCAGGATCTCTTTCACCGTGGTGGCGAGGCCTTCACCGTACTGCTGCTTGTCATGGATAACGGCCAGGCGCTGCGGCTTGATCTTGTCCTTGATGTAGTCAGCGGCCAGAGTGCCCTGCAGGCTGTCGAGACCGATGGTACGGAAGATCAGCTCATAGCCTTTCTCGGTGATGCTTGGAGAAGTGGAAGCGGCGGTGATCATCATCACGCCTTCTTCTTCGTAGATGTCAGAGGCCGGCTCGGTGGAGCTGGAGCACAGGTGACCAATGACATGGCGGATATCGTCATTGACGATACGGTTGGCGACAGCCACTGCCTGTTTGGGGTCACAGGCATCATCGTAAATAACACCTTCCAGAGTCATGCCGTTTACGCCGCCGGCTTCGTTGATCTTATCGATGGCCATCATGGCACCGATTTTCTGCATGTCACCATACTGGGCTACCGGGCCCGTTACGGGACCGGCAATGCCGATCTTCAATGTATCTGCATGTGCCGCGGTGATAGCGGCCATCAAAGTACCGGCTGCAACCAGAGTCTTGCCGAAGGTAGCTTTCTTCGTCATACAGTCCCCCTCATGGGTTAAGCTGAGCTCAGCAACACGGGGTGCGCTGATTATTATGATTTTTGTTAACGTCCAGTGAATATTACACAGTTAATATGGCACTGCGTAGATGCCTGAGCGAGTAAAATAGGCATCTGTTAGACTCCCAGATCAATGAAACTCCCTGGAGCCCCCTCATGCGTACCCTCAAGTACTCACTTGTCCTGCTTTGGATGCTGGCCAGCCCGCTGCAGGCGGCCGGCCTGAGCACAACAGCCATTGAAGCCTATCTGGAGACTTTGCCACAGGTCAGAGCGTTGGCGGAACAGCTGGAAGCCAAGGGGCAGGGCGACTTCCTCAAGCGTGAAATCATGCCGGGTACCGAACATTTCGACCCGCATCAACGCGGGGTTCGTGCACTGGAACAACAGGCGCCTGATGCCCATGCCGAGCTGGGCCGTATCGTGACCGCCAGTGGTTTCACCAGTGCCGGTAACTGGGCACAAACCGGTGACCGCATCGTACTGGCCTATGGCGCTGTCAAAGTGGAAGCGGAAAGCCCGGAAATACTGGCGTTGGCTCAGTCCGGTGCCAGCCTGGATCCGGCCATGTTGCAGATGCTGAGCCCAGAAATGCGAGTGCAAATGCAGCAGGCCATTACCATGGCCAAAGCGATCGCCCAGGTGCCTGCCGCTGACAAGCAGATGATTCATCCCTATATCGCTCGCCTGGATCAGGCGTTCGAGCAATAACCCCCGGGTTTTAACCCTCTTTAACAAGGAGCCCCTATGTCCTCTCTGGTCTATTGCACTGCCCAGTTCAAACCCAAGCCCGGCAAAGAGCGCGAACTTTTCCGCGTCCTCCAGTCACTGGAACCCAATGCCCACCGTGAAGATGGCTGTGTGCAGTACACCGTGACCCGCCATATCAGCAGCCCCTTTGCCGAGGGCACCAGCTTCCCGATCGTGTTCCAGGAGATCTGGAGCGACATGGAGAGCTTTGAAGCACATTGCCAGCGCAAGGAGATCGTCGACTTCTTTGAGCGTTATTGCCAGGCTGATGATGGCCTCGCTGAAGATTGGAACGTCTGTGTTTACACGGATGAGCCGGAAGAGTTCGATGCGCCCCAGCTTGGGTAGGGCTGCACCATTGTAGTGCCTGCTGCAGGTGGTTGCGGCAGGTAAATTGCAGTGGAGCGGTTTTGGCCTGTGTTGGTTCGTTTATTGCAAGGTTGTGGTGGAAAGCCATAAGGAACCCCAAGACGGATCAATGGAGGCCGCTATGGAAACTGGCTCTGCAGGTTTTGACGCCCTGAAAAAGGCACTCTTTACCCGCCTGGATGCGGGTACCACCGGGACGCTGTTTGTGGCGACAGACGACAACCACGCCGCCCAGATTGTGCTGTTCAAGGGGCAACTGCTGGGACTTGCCTATGCGGGGACGAGCAATGCCGATGCGCTGTCCGCATTGATGCATCTGAAGACCCTGCGTTTTTCCTTTACCCCGGAGTTGGTTTATCCGCTGGCTGATACACTGTTGCCGGATCAGTCGCAGCGGCTGTTGCAAGGCATCGGTTACCGTCCCCAGCCGAAACAGCTTGAGGCGCAACCGCAGCCTGCTCCCGAGACTGAGCCCGCAGAAGCGGCGCCGCGCTCGAAAACGCTCAGAGTCTATCGTGGGCAAGTGATTTCCGGTTCCCTTTAATCTCGACCCGATAAGGTCTATGCTGAGAATCAGAGCGCTCACTCAGCGCAACGAGGTTCCGGCAGTGCATTCAGGCTTTATCACATATCTGCGCCAGCGGCTGCATCTTGAGCAGCAGGCGGAGAACTATGCCTTGCAGCTGGTACTGACCTGCCTGTTGGCCTGGGCGCTGCTCTGGACGGTCGCGCCGGCACAGGCTGAAGTCACCACTTCCTTCGTATCCAGCCACCTGTCCTGCGACCTGGGACAATCCGATGTTTCCCAGGATCCACCTGACTGCACCAAGCACGCCGCTCTGGCTGTCGAACAGCAAAAACAGCGTGTGCTGGCGACGGCATGGCTGCCGCTTTTCTCTCCCGATTCTGCTTACTCCACTCCACAGGCGCGGGCACCGCCGGCACTGGTCTGACTGTTTGAAACATTTCAGAACATTTGCTGTAGCCATCATTCGCGCCTGCGGGCGTGTGGAGTATTACCATGCACAAGTATCACGAACTCAAAACCGTTAGCCTTGAGACCTTCAAAAGCCTGTCCGGCAGTGAGAGTGCCGAAGGCATTGATCTCAATTCACCGGCCGAAACGGTCATGACCGACTTCCGCCATGTCCGCCCCCTGACCATGAGCCTCAATGAAAGCGTCAACGATGCTACCCAGGCCATGCGCAAGGTTCACGTGCGTTCGGTGATTGTCACCGACAGCAGTGACCACTTCCGTGGCATCCTGACGGTCATCGACCTGGAAAGCCGCAAGGTACTGAGCCAGGCTACCAGCCTGGGGCTCAAGCGTGAGGACCTGAGCATCAAGGATGTGATGATCCCGCGTGACAAGCTGCGCGGTGTGCCGCTGGCCGTATTGCAGCAGGGCAGTATCGGCGACCTGTTGAAAACCCTGCAGAACGAGGGCAGTCAGCACATGCTGGTGGTCAACCCGGATAACGAAGAGATCTGCGGCATCATCTCCGCCAGCGAAATCGCGCGCAAACTTCAGGTGCCGGTGGAAATCAACCTTCAGGCCACCAGCTTCCGTGAACTGGTGGATAACCTGTTTGGCCGTGGTGAGGTCGCCTGATAATCGCCGAAAACACTCGCCAATAGTCATTGGCGGGTGCCGGGTAAGGGGGTTGGCACAGATCAACTCCGTACCCGGGTATCTTTGCCATACTGATGCAAAACCCTGCTGCAATAGGAGGTGAGCATGGTCAGGCCTGAGATACGGATGATGGACGGCAACGAGGCCGCCGCCCGCGTCGCCCACCAGCTCAATGATGTCATTGCCATTTATCCCATCACCCCGGCTTCGGTGATGGGCGAGCTTGCCGACAGCTGGAGCAACCGTCGGCAACCCAACCTCTGGGGCACTGTTCCCCAGGTTATCGAACTGCAAAGTGAAGCGGGTGCTGCCGGTGCCGTTCATGGTGCCTTGCAGGCCGGTGCCAAAACCACCACCTTCACAGCCTCACAGGGGCTGCTGCTGAAGATCCCCAACATGTTCAAGATTGCCGGTGAGCTGACGCCCACGGTCTTCCATGTGGCGGCGCGCTCGGTGGCAACCCATGCACTTTCCATTTTCTGCGATCACAGCGATGTGATGGCAGCGCGCTCGACCGGTTTTGCGATGCTGGCCTCCAGCAATGCGCAGGAAGTGATGGACCTGGCCTGTATTGCCGAGATGGCGACGCTGGAAGGGCGGGTGCCGGTGCTGCATTTCTTTGACGGCTTTCGCACCAGTCATGAGATCAGTCGAGTGGAGGTGCTGACAACCGAGCAGCTGCAACAGCTGATTGATCCCACCCTGCTGAAAATCAATCGTGACCGAGGATTGTCGCCGGTGCATCCTGTGGTACGCGGTACTTCACAAAACCCGGATCTGTTTTTCCAGTCCCGTGAAGCGGTTAACCCCTACTATGACGCCTTTCCGGTGATCATGCAGAACGCCATGAACCGTTTTGCTGCCGTCACAGGCCGGCAGTACCGCCTCTATGACTACCAGGGGGCAGAGGATGCCGAGCGTGTCATTCTGGTGATGGGCTCTGCTGCACTCTGTGTTCAGGAAACGGTTGATCACCTTAATGCCGAGGGTGCGCGGGTCGGGGTGTTGAACGTGCATTTGTTCCGTCCCTTTGCGGCAGAAACCCTGCTGGCGGCGTTGCCGAAAACGGTTAAGGCTCTGGCGGTACTGGACCGTACCAAAGAGCCAGGCGCTGATGGCGAACCCCTGTTCAAGGACATTGCCACGGCTGTCTTTGAGGCCTGCAGCGAAGGGCGCTGGCCGGGCGAGGGATTGCCGCGCGTGCTGGGCGGCCGTTTCGGCTTGTCCTCGAAGGAGTTCACGCCGGGGATGGTGAAGGCCGTGTTTGATCATCTGCAGCGGCCGGGCAGTGCACGCACTTTCACGGTCGGCATTGATGATGACGTGACGCGGTTGAGCCTGCGCTGGGATGACCATTTCCGCACCCAGGCTGCAGCCCGGCAAACCCAGGCGGTGTTTTATGGCCTGGGGGCTGATGGGACGGTATCGGCTAACAAGAACAGCATCAAAATCATTGGCGCCGGCGAAGCGCGTTATGCCCAGGGGCACTTTGTCTATGACTCGAAGAAGTCAGGGGCTGTCACCGTATCGCATCTGCGTTTTGGCCCCGAGCCCATTCGCTCCAGTTACGAAATCCAGGACGGTGAGGCGGACTTTGTCGGCTGCCATCAGCCGCAATTTCTGCAGCGTTATCCGATGCTGGACAAGGCCGCTCAGGGGGCAACCGTTCTGATCAACACCCACCTCAGCGGGGATGCCTTCTGGCAAAGTTTGCCGGCGCCCGTGCAGCAGGCAATGATCGACAAGTCGCTTAAGGTCTGGCTGCTGGATGCTTACCAGGTTGCAGCTGACGCAGGGCTGGGCAAGCGCATCAATACCATCATGCAAACGGCCTTTTTCGCCCTCACGGATATTTTGCCTCACGAAGAAGCGATCGCTCAGATCAAGGCCGCGGTGGAGTCAAGCTACGGCCGGCGCAGCCGGCGCATTGCGGATATGAATCTGGCTGCCATAGATAATGCCCTGACCCACCTGATTGAGTTTAAGGTTCCTCAGCAGACTGACAGTCTCATACCCCTGCATGAAGTAGATCCGGGGGATGCCAGCCCCTTCGTTAAACGGGTCACCGCAGAGCTGATCGCAGGTCGCGGTAACCAGGTGCCCGTCAGCCGTGTGCCCACCGATGGCACCTGGCCGGTGGGCACAGCTGCTTATGAGAAGCGTGATCTGGCGCGGGAATTGCCCCAATGGGAAGAGGATCTGTGCACGCACTGTGGCAAGTGCGTCTTTGTGTGTCCGCACTCGGTGATACGCTCCAAGGCGTTCGATGCGGAGCAGATGCAACGGGCACCGGAAGGCTTCAAGGCGGTGCCGATCAAAGGCAAGAAGGACTTTCCTGACAACACCCTGATCAGTTACCAGATATCCCCCGATGATTGCACAGGCTGTACGCTCTGCGTGGAGATATGTCCGATTCACGACAAATCCAACCAGAGCCGCAAGGCGCTGAATATGGTGCCCAAAGAGGAAATCGCCCAGCGGGAGCGGGAAAACTGGGACTTCTTCAGCCAGCTGCCGGAGTTTGATCGCACCGAACTGAAGGTGAATACGCTCAAGGGCTCGATGCTGATGCAGCCACTGTTCGAGTTCAGCGGCGCCTGTTCCGGCTGTGGTGAAACACCCTATATCCGGTTGTTGAGTCAGCTGTTTGGCGATCGCATGCTGGTTGCCAATTCCACCGGCTGTTCCTCCATCTACGGCGGTAACCTGCCGACGACGCCCTGGACCCACAACGCTGAAGGCCGTGGCCCGGCCTGGAACAACTCCCTGTTTGAGGATAACGCCGAGTTCGGCCTGGGCATGCGGGCGGCGCTGGATAAGCAGACCGAATATGCATTCGAGTTGCTGGACGCCCTGAGCGAGCAACTGGATGCTGAGCTGGTGGCGGCAATCAAGCAGGCGGATGAAAGTGATGAGGCGGGTGTGCAGGCGCAGCGTGAGCGAGTCGCACGCCTGCGCGGGCGTCTGGAATGTCTGGATGACCCGCGTGCGCACGAGTTGGGACGGCTGGCAGACAAGCTGTGCCGTCACAGCGTCTGGATCGTTGGCGGTGATGGCTGGGCCTATGACATCGGTTACGGCGGGCTGGACCACGTGCTGGCCTCAGGACGTAATGTGAATATCCTGGTACTGGATACGGAGGTGTACTCCAACACCGGTGGCCAGACCTCCAAGGCTACGCCGCGAGGTGCTGTAGCCAAGTTCTCGGCAGGCGGTAAGCCGGTGGCGAAGAAAGATCTGGCGCGCATCGCCATGGATTACGAACATGTGTATGTGGCGCATGTGGCCTATGCTGCCAAGGATGTACAGACCTTGCACGCCTTCCAGGAGGCCGAGAGCTGGGATGGGCCCTCTCTGATCATCGCTTACTCGCCCTGTATTGCACATGGCTTTGACCTGTCCGATAACCATGAGCATCAACGTCTGGCGGTTGAATCCGGCCACTGGCCGTTGCTGCGATATGACCCGCGCCGTGCAGAGCAGGGACAAAATCCGCTGAAGCTGGATTCCAAACCTCCTTCCATTCCCTACCAGGCGTTTGCCCGTACCGAGGCTCGTTTCAGCATGCTGGCCCGCGCCAACCCGGCTGCCGCCAAAGCCTTCCTGGAGCAGGCCCAGCGTGAGGTCAGCGAGCGTTATCATCGATATGAACAGCTGGCAGGCCTGAGCTGGGAGAGCGGAGAAATACCGGCGGGTGCCGAGGAGGGACAGGATGACTAAATCATTGCAAACAGAGTATCTGGGGCTGGCGCTGGATAGCCCGCTGGTGCCTTCGGCGTCACCGCTCACCGCAACCCCGGCGGGTGCCTGTGAACTGGAAGATGCGGGGGCAGCAGCCATCGTCATGCATAGCCTGTTTGAAGAGGAGTGCACCCGCGATCACGAGTTGCTGCACCGGTTTCTCTACGAACAGGAAATTGGCCATTTCGAAGCGGATGACTTTTTGCCCGTGCCCGATGCATTCAAAACCGCCGAAGAGCATTATCTGGAACGGCTAAAGGGCATGAAGGAGCGCCTGCAGATTCCCGTGATCGCCAGTCTCAACGGCGTCAGTCCGCGCGGCTGGGCTGAGTATGCCGTGCAACTGGCTGAAGCCGGCGCCGATGCATTGGAATTGAATATATTCCATATTGCGGCATCGGTGACCGAAAGCGGGACAGCCGTTGAGCAGCGCTATCTGGATATTCTCGATGGCGTGCGCGCGGCGGTGCCTGACCTGCCATTGGCGGTGAAGCTGTCTTCCCGGTTTTCCAGTCCGGTACACATGGTGGCGCAACTGAAACACCGGGGCGCCGATGCCGTGGTGTTGTTCAATCGTTTTCTGGAGCCGACACTTGATCTGGACGCTCTGGAAATCAGGCCGCAGCTTCAATTGTCGACGCCCTCGGAGTTGAACGAACGTCTGCGCTGGACAGCGATAGTCAAAGCCCAGGTGGCGCTGGATGTGGCGATTACCGGTGGTGTTCACAGCGCTGAAGATGTGATCCGAACCCAGCTGGTGGGTGCCGAGGTGGCACAGCTGGCCAGTGTGCTGATGCAGCAGGGCCCCGAAGTGATGCAGCAGATGAAACGGGGCATGAGCGAGTGGCTGGAGCAGCATGAGTACGCGTCTCTGGATCAGCTCAGGGGCAGTGTCAGCCATGCCAATGCGGCGAACCCGTCCGCCTGGGAACGAGCCAACTACGTTGATTCACTGGATCTGTGGCGCCCTTGAGCAGGCAGGGGCATACCCTGCCTGGAATGGATCAGCCGACTTTGCGTTCCCGGGCAGTGTTGTGCGGGGGCAGTATGGAAAATGTCTCCCGCGTGGCGAGAAACTCCGGCCGCGGCGGCTGGTTACAGAAAGGGGCAACACAGCGGTTACTGACCGCGTTGTAGACAAAGAACAGGTTACTGCGTGGCATGGGGGTAATGTTGCCGTTGGAGCCGTGCATCAGGTTGCAGTCAAACAGCAGTACTGAACCGGCAGGTGCCGCCGTGGACTCCAGGCCGTATTCCTTGTGCAGGCTGGCAAGGCTGTGGTTGTCGGGCGTACCCACGGTTTGCTGCTGCAGCGAGTGGCGGTAATACCCCTCAGGGGTTTCGCCTACGCAGCTGACATACTGGCGATGTGATCCCGGCATCACCATGAGGGAGCCATTGAAGTCACTGTTATCGGTGAGCAGGATAGAGGCGCTGAGTGCGCGCATGCGGGGCATTCCATCCTCTACGTGCCAGGTTTCAAAATCCGAGTGCCAGTAGAACTCGCGGCCATTAAAACCGGGCTTGAAGTTCAGGCGTGACTGATGAATGTAAAGATCATCGTCCAGAATAAAGCGGGCTATGTCCGCAACCCTCGGGTCGGCGGCGACCTGGCTGAACAGGGCATTGTATTGATGGATCTGGAAAACCGAGCGCAGCGCACCACTTCCCGGTTCTGTAATGGCGCGTTCAGAGTCAAGCAGCGTCTGGTTTTGTTGCATCTGCTGGAGCTCGTTGAGGAAGCGGCTTACCTCAGCACGGCTGAAAATTTCGGGCAGAAGCAGAAAACCCTTTTCGTCGTACTGGTTCAGCAGCTCCTCACTGATGGGCGCTGCACTGAAATCGGTACCGTGAATAACAGGATCCTGACGGTCCAGAATGACCGGCTGAGCGCTGGTTCGGGACGGATAGAGATCCTTGGCTGGCATATTACCTCCTTTTGTCTGGGCACCCGGACAAAGGGAGTGGTCGGCACAGCGAGCCGACGAAGACCGGGTGCTGGCAATAGAAATATAAAACCCGATGGAAATCTGGGGGTTAATCGGGGATATTTCAACCCGTTAAAGCCACAATTTATGGGTTGTCAGGCTACGCAGCCAGATGAACATGTTCTATAGTAGATTGTTATTCGGAACACACTGACGTTTTCAGTGGGATAGATTCAACAGGGGGTTCCGTTGAACCTGAAGGCCAGACTGAGCTTTCTGGCGTTGTTATTGATATTGGCATCGGCTTCAGCAGTTTGGGTAGCGGTACAGACCCTGGCCGAGCGCATTATTACCGAATGGGCGCAACGCTACGTAGAAAAGCAAGTGCTGTACGACAAGGAGCGTGTACTGCAACCGCTGCTGCGTGAAATTGTGCTCGCTCGGCAGCTGGCCAGCTCTCCAGTGGTGCTGGAGTGGCTGCAAACCCCTGATGATATAGTTCTTGAATATCAGGGGCTTAGAGAATTGGAACGCTACCGTCAGGCGTTCCGCAACGGCAACTACTTCCTCGCCGTAGCAGGCAATGGCCATTACTACTACAACAACGCTGAAAACGAGTTTGGCTCTGATCAGCTGCGTTATATTCTCAACCGGCGTGAACCTGGTGATCGCTGGTTCTACGAATTCCTCAAACAGGACCGTGACCTGGTCATCAACGTCAACCCGGATATCCATCTCGGGGTGACCAAACTGTGGATTGATATCATGTTGCGCGGCCCGGATGGCGAGAGCCTGGGCGTGGCTGGTACGGGTATTAATTTGAGCGGGTTTCTCAATGATTTCGTCGACAGTGGTGAAGAGGGCATCACTACCATGTTCGTCAATCATGATGGCGCGATCCAGCTGTACCGTGACCAGAGCATGATCGACTTTGCCAGCTACACCAAGGGGGCCGAAGAGGGCAACCACCTGGGGAAAATGGTCAACAGCCGTGATCAGGCGCGCCTGCGTGAAGTCATGACCCAGCTGGAAGATTCACCCCAGCAGGTGATGAGCCGGTTTGTCGAGATCGACGGCAAGCGTTATCTGGCGGGGATGGCATACCTGCCCGAGGTCGGCTGGTACGAAATCACCCTGATGGACCTTGAGCAGCTGCTGCCGATGAGCCTGTTCAATACCATCCTGCTGGTGTTCTCCATCTGCTTGCTGATTACCATATTGCTGTTCCAGCTGGTACTGGGGCGCTGGGTTGTGGAGCCGCTGTCAGCACTGGATCGTGCCATTCGCTCTATTCGCCGTGGTGAATATCGTGGTGAGCCGCTTAATATTCATGCCTCAGGTGAGGTCGGGCGGCTGGTGCGCGAGTTTGAACTGATGAGCCGGGAGGTATTTGAGGCCCGGGCCAATCTTGAGTTCAAGGTTCAGGAGCGGACCGAGGCTCTGAACCGCTTGAGTCAAACCGATGCCCTCACCGGACTGTTGAACCGGCGTGGTATGGACCAGAAAATTCTGGAGGAACTAAAGCGCTGTGAACGTGAGGCCCGTGCTTTAGGTATCATCTGGATCGACCTGGACTACTTCAAGGAGATCAACGACATCTACGGTCATGCCGTGGGTGATGACGCGCTGGTGCTGGTGTCTCAGGTACTTCGCTCAGTCCTGCGTGAGTACGATGCCGCCGCCCGCTGGGGTGGGGACGAGTTTCTCATTATCCTGCGCGATGCCGAGCCGCTCATGATCAGGTCCATCTGCGAGCGGTTGCTCAGAGTTATTCGCAGTCAGGTGCTGGAAAGCCCAAATGGCGCCAAAATATGCATGACCTTCAGTATCGGTGCCTGTCTGGCGCAGAGTTCAGACCCTGAAACCGCACTGCACCGGGCGGATGCGGCACTCTATGCCGCTAAAGAGGCCGGTCGCAACTGCTACCTCATTGATGGCGAAACCACACCCAGTGGTCAGCAGAAACTGATGTCCACCTCACACGATCCCAACCTGCATTAAAATTCGTCGTTCAAGCGGTTTATCAACTCTTCGCGACGACTCAACTGGGCCACGGCCTTGTCCCCCAGCTGCCGTGCCGTATGCAGCAGCAGGGTTTCCATCATGAAGACCGTGGCGACCATGCTGTTGGTATAGAGCGGGCTTGCGTTCTGTGTAAGCAGACTGGCATCGGCCAGCTGCGCCAGTGGCGAGTGATAGCTATCAGTGAGTGCCAGCAGTGGCAGCTTCAGCTCGCAGGCAAGCTGCGCCAGCGTCACCGAGTCACGGCTATATGGCTCAGAACCAAACATTACCAACAGATCACGTGAATCCAGCTCGGCTAACGTCTGTGCCTGGCCCTCGCCAGCAGCACCAACGACGCCAACACCGCCGCGAATCAGCCCCAGCATGTAGTTGAACATGGTAGCCAGGCCATAGGACTGGCGCCGGCCGGCGATGCGTACGCGTTTAGCCTTCACCAGCAGTCGTGCCGCCTTATTCAACTCAGCCTCATTCAGATGTTCAGCCGTACGTAACAGGTTTTCGGTCTGGCGTTGGCAGTGACTGTTGATACGTGAGCTCAGGCTGCTGTTCTGATCGCTGCTAACCAGGGCCGAGGCCTGTTCACTGTAATAGCGCCCCGGTTCGCTGACAGCATGGCGAAACAGCGCCTGGAACTGGACGAAGCCGGTAAACCCCAGCAGCTTGGCCAGCCGGGTCAGCGAGGCAGGGCTGACACCGGTCGCTTCAGCCAGCTCGGTAATGGTGTGAGTGGCGACCAGTTGAGGATCATCCAGCATCAGACAGAGCGCCACCAGCAGGCGTTTGCCCATGGGCAGGCTCAGCTCACCACGCTTGAGCAGTGATGGCAGCTTGCGCAGTTGCGACAGGGATTTGGGGGGGAAGCTCACCGGCGTGGACATAAGATCATTTCCATTGTTTTCAATCGCTTTGAAGCGGGTTTTTGCAACTAACTGAATTAAATGGTTTTTATTTCTTCTCTGAGTAAGTGTATCGGATATTTTGAAAATTGCTTTTCATTTTATATGTCTTGATTGAAAAGATTTTTATAGCGGCGATAGTTACCCCCATAGCCAGTTGCATTGCAGGGCTGTAGCCACTTCCAATCAGGACCCAAAACATGTCTATCGATGAATTCTTACGTCCGATCAACCATTCGGAAACCCTACTGATCAATGAACGCTCCGACTCTCTGGAACAGGCCCGCCGTGTGTTCCGCTTCGGTTTCGGTCAGTCACCTTTCCCGGTGCCGGCTTCGGTAACCGCCGTATTGGCCGAGCATGCCGGCGAGAAAGCCTATATGCCGGTACAGGGCTGGCGCCCATTGCGAGAAGCAGCTGCTGCGTTTCACCGCCGTGCTGATGGCGTTGACTGGCAACCCGAGCGGGTACTCGTTGGCCCCGGCAGCAAGCTGCTGATCTACGCTGTGATGGCGGCGTTCACTGAAGCTGAAGTGCTGCTGGTGTCGCCCAGCTGGGTGTCCTATGAGCCTCAGGCGCGTCTGGCAGGTCACAGTGTTCATCGTCTGCAAACCTCCGCAGAGACCGAGTGGCGACTGACAGCGGAACAGCTGGATGTTTTCTGTGCTCAGCGCGAACAGCCGCAGCGCCCGCTCATTCTGGTATTGAACTATCCGGGTAACCCCAGCGGCACGACGTATAGCGAGGCCCAGCTGGAGGCACTGGCCAAGGTGATGCGCCGCCATCAGGTACTGGTGATCAGTGACGAGATCTACGGCATGTTGCATCATCAGGGACAGCATCGCTCCCTGGCGCGTTACTACCCGGAGGGCACTCTGGTGACCGGTGGTCTGTCAAAATGGTGTGGTGCCGGTGGCTGGCGTCTGGGTGTCATGCATGTGCCTGAAGCCCTGGCCGGTAACCTGATGCCGAGGCTGTTGGGGGTGGCGTCTGAAACCTGGTCCTGTGTGGCATCTCCTGTTCAGCATGCGGCAGAAGTGGCCTATCACTTTGGTCCCGAGGTAGAGGCCTATGTTGAGGGCGAGCGCCGTGTGTTGAGTCATATCGGCAACCGTGCTGCAGAACGACTCAACAATGCGGGTGTGGCGACGGCCGCACCTGAGGGCGGATTCTACCTGTTCCCGGACTTTGCCGACTGGCGTGAGCTGCTGGCACAGCGTGGCATCCACACTTCCGATCAGCTGTGCGAGCGTTTGCTGGAAGAAGCCGGGGTGGCACTGTTGCCGGGTACGGCATTTGGTATGCCGGCCGATGAGCTGGTGGCACGCCTGTCCTATGTGAACTTTGATGGCGCGGCGGCACTGAATGCCCCGCTTGAAGACCTGGAGGCTATTGCTGCACCGGTTATGGATGGACTTGATGCCATTCGTGGCTGGCTGGGCGACCGGCAGCAGGCTGCGGCCTGATACCGGTGCCCGCGTGGGCTCAGGCAAGGGTCGCCTGAGCCGAGGCAAGAGCCATCAGGCCTTGCCGATCATACGGCGCAGAACATAGTGCAGAATACCGCCGTGTTGGAAGTAGGCCAGTTCGTTGCCGGTATCGATCCGGCAGCGAACATCCACCTGCTCCGTGCGACCATCCGGATAACCTATCTCCAGTTTCAGCTCCTGACGTGGGCTCAACTCCGCCAGCCCCTTGAGGCTGATCTCTTCTTCACCGGTCAGACCCAGCGCCTTGCGATCCGTGTCGATAAACTCCAGAGGCAGCACACCCATGCCCAGCAGGTTGGAGCGGTGGATACGCTCAAAGGACTCTGCAATGACGGCGCGTACGCCCAGCAAACGGGTGCCCTTGGCAGCCCAGTCACGTGACGAGCCGGTGCCATATTCGCGCCCGGCAATGACGACCAGCGGGCGGCCTTCATCCTGATAGCGCATGGCGGCATCATAGATGGCGAGCTGATCGCCACTGGGGTAGTGGCGCGTTTCTCCGCCTTCCACGTTTTCCAGCATCTCGTTGCGGATACGGATATTGGCGAAGGTGCCGCGCATCATCACCTCATGGCTGCCACGCCGGGAACCATAGGAGTTGAAATTCTCCGGAGTAACGCCCTGATCCTGCAGGTAACGACCGGCAGGACTATCCGCCTTGATCGCGCCAGCGGGGGATATATGGTCCGTGGTGACCGAGTCACCCAGCAGGGCCAGTACGCGTGCCTTGTCGATATCTTCGACCGGTTCCGGCTGCGGAGACATGCCAGTGAAGAACGGTGGCTGTTGAATATACGTGGATGTGGGCCAGTCATAGGTGTTGCCGGTAGCCATGTCGATTGCCTGCCAGTCCGCATCGCCATCAAAGACGGCACCGTATTCTCGGCGGAACATGTCGGTGTTGACCTGCTCCAGAGCGTCAGCAATCTCGGCCTGGCTGGGCCAGAGGTCCTTAAGGTAGACCGGTTGACCGTTGGCATCTTCGCCCAAGGGGGCCTGCGACAGATCGATATCCACTCGCCCGGCCAGAGCAAAGGCGACGACCAGCGGCGGCGAGGCCAGCCAGTTGGTTTTCACGGCCGGGTGCACGCGGCCCTCAAAGTTGCGGTTACCGGATAGCACTGAGGCCACTGTCAGATCACGCTCGCGAATGGCTTGCTCGATCGGATCGGGCAGAGGACCGGAGTTACCGATGCAGGTTGTGCAGCCATAGCCGACCAGGTTGAAGCCCAGCGCATCCAGTGGCTTATCCAGTCCTGCTGCCTTGAGGTATTCGGTGACTACTTTGGAGCCCGGTGCCAGCGAAGTTTTCACCCAGGGCTTGCGTTGCAGGCCTTTCTCGACGGCTTTCTGTGCCAGCAGGCCAGCGGCCAGCATCACGCCCGGGTTGGAGGTGTTGGTACAGGAGGTGATGGCGGCAATGACCACGGCACCCTGATCCAGGGTGAAGCGCTGTCCATCCAGTTCAACCTCAGCCGTTACCGGTGTGTCGTTCACCGGCTGGCCGCCTTCGGCTTCCAGCTTGCCTTCGGCGCTGCCGGGGGCCGGCGTCAGGCTGAGCGCCATAAGCTCATCGAAGCGGGACTTGAGATCGCTCAGCGTAACCCTGTCCTGCGGGCGTTTGGGGCCTGCCAGCGAGGCTTCGACGCTGCCCAGATCCAGTTCCAGTGTGCTGGTAAATACCGGCTCGTCGCCGGGCTCGCGCCAGAGCCCCTGTTCCTTGCAGTAGGCTTCGACCAGCGCGACCTGTTGCTCGTCACGCCCGGACAGGCGCAGATATTTCAGGGTCTCTTCATCCACCGGGAAGAAACCACAGGTGGCGCCATACTCGGGTGCCATGTTAGACAGGGTAGCGCGGTCGGCCAGTGGCAGCTGGGCCAGGCCATCGCCATAGAACTCGACAAACTTGCCCACCACGCCATGCTGGCGCAGCATTTCGGTAACGGTAAGTACGAGGTCGGTGGCGGTGATGCCCTCACGCAGGGCGCCGCTCAACTTGAAGCCCACCACCTCAGGAATCAGCATGGAGACGGGCTGACCCAGCATGGCCGCTTCCGCCTCGATGCCGCCCACACCCCAGCCCAGAATGCCCAGTGCATTGATCATGGTGGTGTGGGAGTCGGTACCCACCAGCGTATCGGGATAGGCCCAGTTTTCGCCGTCAATCTCCTGAGTCCATACGCTTTTGCCCAGGTACTCCAGGTTCACCTGGTGGCAGATTCCGGTACCGGGCGGTACCACGCGGAAGTTGTCGAAGGCTTTCTGGCCCCAGCGCAGGAAGGCATAGCGCTCGCCGTTGCGTTCCATTTCGATCTGCACGTTATCGCGAAAGGCATCGGGGCTGGCGAAGTGGTCCACCATCACCGAGTGGTCGATCACGAGGTCGACAGGGGATAGCGGGTTAACCTTCTGCGGATCTTCACCCAGTTCGCTGACCGCATCGCGCATGGCGGCCAGGTCGGCGACACCGGGGACACCGGTAAAATCCTGCATCAGCACGCGAGCGGGTTGATAGGCAATTTCGCGATCCGAGCGTCCGCCCTGATGTTGCCAGTCCACCAGGGCCTGCAAGTCTTCCGGTTGCACCGCGTCGCTGTCGTGACGGCGGAGCAGGTTTTCCAGCAGAACCTTGAGTGAGCGCGGCAGGCGATCAACCGACCCCAGCTGCTCAGCGGCCTTGCGCAGGCTGCTGATACGGTAGTCCTGGTTGCCCACGGTCAGGGTGTGCGTTGTGTCCACTAGCCTCATGTCGAGCCTCTCCTGAGTTGTACGCAGAAAATTCAGAGTAGCCTACTCTGATGACCTTGGGACGACAGAACGACACTTCAACCCCCGCAGGTCCAGAGTATGGGTATCAGTCCTTGCCGCCAGCATGCTTTTGCGCAAGCTCCGACCAATCCGCCAGTTGCTGCTGTACCAGCCCGTTCACGGTGCTTGGCGCATAGCGACCGCCGGCATCCGCCTTGCCGGCAGGGCGCTCAAACAGCAACTCGATCAGCTCATCCAGCGTCGCAACAGCATGGATCTGGAAGAGGCCTTCCCGACAGGCGTTCACCACCGCCTCATTCAAAATCAGGTGCGGGATATTGGCTGCAGGAATGACCACGCCGTGTTCACCATCCAGCCCTCGGCTTTGGCAGAGCTCGAAAAAGCCTTCGATTTTCTCGTTAACGCCGCCTATGGCCTGGATATCGCCTTGCTGGTTGATGGAGCCGGTAACGGCCAGGCTTTGCTTGATCGGTAGCTGGGCGATGGCTGATATCAGTGTGCAGAACTCGATAGCGGAGGCGCTGTCTCCGTCCACCGGTCCATAGGATTGTTCAAATACCAGGCTCGCATTCAGAGACAGAGGACGGTTGCGGGCATAGCGAGCCCCGATACAGGCGCCCAGAATCATGACGCCCTTGGTGTGAATGGCCCCGCCAAGCTTGGTTTCGCGTTCGATATCGAGCATGCGGCCATTGCCGATGCGGGCGGTGGCCGAGATCCGGCTTGGCTTGCCAAAACGCTGGTCGCCCAGCTGGAATACCGACAGGCCATTGGCGCGCCCGACCTCCTTGCCCTGGGTGTCGACCATTTGCAGGCCGCGTTCGATCTGCTCCTGCATCAGTTCGGACAGCTGGCTGCTGCGATAGCGTTGTTGGGCAATCGCCTTTTCCACATGGGCTCGATTGGCCAGTGAGTCTCCCTGGCGCAGGGCCCAGAAGCTGGACTCACGCAGCAGGTCGATCAGCTGACCACGGTGCAGTGACAGTTTTTCGCTGTCGTCCATGCGTCTGGAGCTGTACTCGATCAGGGCTTCCAATCCGGAGCGATCAAAGTGGGTCAGCCCTTCCTCACGCACCAGCATGCTGATCAGTCCCAAGTAGGCGCTCAGATTATCGCGGATTCGATCAAAGCCCTCGGCAAAATCGGAATAGACCTTGAACAGGGAGGTGAACTCGGGATCGTACTGTTTTAGCAGGTAGTAGAGGCGCCGGTCGCCAATCAGAATAACGCGGGTGTCCAGCTGCACGGGCTCCGGGTCCAGGGCACGGGTGCCGCTGACACCATAGATTTTCTCCAGTGAATCCAATCGCACCTCGCGGTTGCGAAGGGCGCGTTTGAGGCCTTCCCAGGCGAAGGGGTAGCTGAGCAGTTTCTGTGCATCAACGATGAGGTAACCGCCATTGGCGCGATGCAGGGCGCCGGGCTGAATCAGACTGAAGTCCGTGCTCAGGGTGCCGAAGTGGGCTTCGTATTCCACCCGTCCGACCAGGTTCTGATAACTGGGGATATCTTCATGAACCACCGGTGCACCGTCGGTTTCATGGTGCCCAACCAGCACATTGATCTGGTAGCGACGAAACTTGGCGGAGCGTGCGCGCTTGTGC
This sequence comes from Marinobacterium sp. NO-S09, assembly GCF_059179545.1. Lineage (NCBI taxonomy): Bacteria > Pseudomonadati > Pseudomonadota > Gammaproteobacteria > Oceanospirillales > Oceanospirillaceae > Marinobacterium > Marinobacterium sp. NO-S09. Next base: position 1,241,307 of record NZ_CP168954.1, read on the forward strand.
AGCGGGGCGCGTTCCTCCTCTTCGCTGGGGAAAAAGTCGTCCACATTTTCGATCAGGTCCTGGTGCAGGGCATCGAGAAAATGGAAGGTGGCGCTGTGTTCGCCATATTTCTGACGCAGGTTGTTGAGGGCCGGGTCGATGACACCGCGGGTGGTTTCCTGCTCCAGATCGCGAATGCGTGCCTGGTGTTGCTGGTGCAGGCGGGGCACTTCATGAATCAGCTCGGTCAACTCCTCATTGAGGCTTTCCAGCTTTTCTTTGATTCGGTTTTGCTCGTCTTCGGGCAGCTCGCTGAACTGGTCCGGGGTCATCAGCTTGCCATCTTTTATCGGCCCAAGGGTGTAGCCACCGGGAGTGCGCATCAGGGTAATGCCGGATTCTCGGGCGGTCTTGCCCAGTGCCTTGAAGCCGGCTTCTTCCAGGTGCTGAAACTCGTCATTAAGCGCCTGCAGCTGGTTGCGGTACTCCTCGCTTTTGAACTGGGCGGGAATGCGCAGTAGAAGTACTTCGATCAGACGGCGCAGGTCTTCATGCAGTTGCTGCCCGGTACCACGCGGCAAAATGAGTGCGCGTGGCTGGCTGGGGTTGTCGAAGTTGTGGATATAGCAGTAATCCGAGGGGACCTCGCCGCTGGCGGCTTCGGCGCTTATTATGCGCGAGACCAGTTCACGCTTGCCAAGCCCGGTTGAGCCACTGACAAACAGGTTGTAGCCGCAATGGTCCATGCCGATGGCGAACTGGATGGCATCCACTGCCCGTTCCTGTCCCAGCGCGGAGTAATCCGGTGTGATATCAGCCGATGAATCTATGCCCAGTTCACTCAGGTCACAGGCGTGACGCAGGTGTTCGGGGCTTAGCAGTGTTGTCATGTCCATATCCTCCCGCTCAGGTCAGGAATAAGGTTAGCAAAGCCAGCGCGACGGCCAGCACCAACCCCGGCCAGAGCCGTTTACAGAGCGCCCAGTGGCCGGCAAAGAAGGCCAGGCCGCCCTTGACCAGGGTATTGGTAATTGCTGCCAGAGTGATACCGGTGACGGCGGTCTCCTGGCTGATGGTGTCACGTGCCATACGGGCCAGGGTCAGGGTGATCGCATCCACATCGGTTAGGCCGGCGACAATCGCGACCAGCCATAACCCCTGCTCGCCCATATGTGCCTTGATGCCATGGGATATCAACATGATCAGTGCCAGCAGAAAGCCGAACTGCAGGGCCGGCACCAGCTGGAAGGGCTCGGTGATAAGCTGGGAGGTGTCCAGGTTGCCGAAGGGCTCACGGGTGCGCCACAGCCAGATAGCCCCGGCAGCACAGCCCAGTGCCATGGCACCCATAGGCAACCAGAGGGCGTCCAGCAGGGCGGCATTGACCACCGCCACTTCCAGCAAAATACGCGGATACATGATGGTGGCTGCCAGCAGAATGCCGCAGGCCAACAGACGTGGCAGCGGCAGGCGGCTGGTCATGCGGGCCAGGCTTAGAGTCAATGCGGTGCTGGATGCCAGCCCGCCCAGCAGGCTGGTGATAATCACACCCTTGTCCGGACCGGCCAGGCGCATGGCAAAGTAGGCGGCCAAGCTGATGCCGGCAATCAGGACAACGAGAAGCCAGATCTCATAGGGGTTAAGCGCATCCCAGGGGCCGTAGGTTGCATTGGGCAGTACCGGCAGCAAGACAGCGGAAATAAGCGCCAGTTGCAGAATGCCGCGGATCTCATGATCGCTCAGGTGCTCCAGGGCACGATGCAGAGCCTGCTTGAAATGCAGCACTATTGTAGTGAGGACCGCGATGGCCACAGGCAGACTGAGGTCGGTCAGTACGGTCATGGCACCTAACAGGTAAGTCACGATCCCAGCGACGACCGTGGTGATGCCGAAGTCCTGATCATCGCGGGAGTCGAGCCAGTGCGCCAGTCCCAACAACAGGGCGGCCGCAATACCGATACCGATGGTAATGCCCGGTCCCAGTGGTTCGGCCAGCAGAGCTGCCATGGCACCGCTGAGGGCCAGCAGACCAAAGGTACGTATTCCACCGATGCGACCACCAGCGCGGGTGTGACGTTCATGCCAGCCACGCTGAAGACCGATCAGCATGCCCAGCGCCAATGCTACCAACACTAAAAACAGAGGTTCTTGAGTCACCAGTGCCTCCTGCTGCCTGCTTCCCTATCAATGAGACTAACAGAAATGGCAGGGTTTGCAGCAGCATAAAAAAGGGCGCCTCCAGGGACGCCCAAAAGGCTTAGAGCATGATCTACATCTGTCCGCTTTGTTCATAGCGCTGGTGCCAGCTCAGCGCTTCTTCGAGCAGATGCGGGGTGTGCATGCCGCGACCCGAGTGCAATGCACGTTCGTAGTAGTCGATCAGTGCAGGGCGGAAGTCCGGATGGGCACAGTTGTTAATGATTTCATGGGCGCGCTGACGCGGTGACAGTCCGCGCAGGTCGGCCAGACCCTGCTCGGTGACGATGATCTTGACGTCGTGCTCGGTATGATCGACGTGGGAAACCATCGGCACGATCGCCGAGATAGCTCCATCCTTCGCTGTGGAGGGCGAGACAAAGATCGACAGATAGCCGTTACGGGCAAAGTCGCCGGAGCCGCCGATGCCGTTCATCATACGCGTACCCATGATGTGGGTGGAGTTCACGTTGCCGTACAGGTCGCATTCGATCAGACCGTTCATGGTGATCACGCCCAGACGACGGGCCAGCTCAGGGTGGTTGGAGATGTCCTGCTGGCGCAGAATGATCTTGTCCCGATAAAAGTCGATGTTGTCATCGAACTCCTGAATGCCGTCCGGACTCAGCGAGAAGGCTGTCGCGGATGCAACCTTCAGGGTGCCGGACTTGAGCATCTTCAGCATGCCGTCCTGAATCACTTCGGTGAACGCGGTCAGGTTCTTGTAAGGGCCGGCATCCAGGCCTTCCAGCACCGCGTTGGGGATGTTGCCCACGCCAGACTGGATCGGCAGCAGCTCTTTCGGCAGGCGGCCCAGCTCGATCTCCTTGTTGAAGAACTCGAGGATATGCCCGGCGATCTTTTTTGAAACCTCATCGCTGGGTTTGAAGGGCGAGTTGCGGTCCGGCGCGGCGGTTTCCACCACGGCGATCACTTTCTCCGGTGGGCAGGCCAGGTACTGCTCACCGATGCGGTCAGCCGGGTCGGTCAGCATGATCGGCTTGCGGTTCGGCGGTAGCGCGGTACCGTAGTACACGTCGTGCATGCCTTCCAGCTTGGCATTCTGCCTGGAGTTGACCTCCAGAATGATCTTGTCTGCCTGCTCAATCCAGGTTTTGTTGTTACCGATGGATGAAGAAGGAATCAGGCTGCCGTCTTCACGGATGCCGGCCACTTCGATCAGGGCGATATCCATCTTGCCGAGGAAGCCGGACCAGGCGTACTGGGACACCTCGGAAAGGTGGTAATCAACATAATCCATGGTGCCATCATTGATACGGTTGCGGCAGATGGGGTCGCTCTGGAACGGCAGGCGCATCTCGATGCCATCAACCTCGGCCAGCACACCATCCAGCTCGGGCGCCGTGGAGGCCCCTGTCCACACATTGATACGAAACGGCTTGGCATTGGGCTGACTGTTCAGCTGTCGAATGCGTTGCGCCAGAGCGCCCGGGACGGCTTTGGGGTAGCCGGCACCGGTGAAACCGCTCATGCCTACATTGGCGCCTGCCGGAATCAGCTCGGCAGCCTGTTCGGCGCTCATAATGCGTTGTTGCAGGACAGGGCAGAGGATTCTTGAGTGATCAGACATAGGGACTCTCACGCCAGATTGTTGACAATTATATTTATGGCCTGGGTTCGCAGTTTTGCGCAGGGTATAAAGATTGGCCGTATTGCAGGTTATGCAGGCGTATTTTACGAGCAGGACTTTAACTAGCTGTAGTTCTTTAGTCTAGTTTTGTGAATAAATTGTAGACATTGTTGCGGGTTTGTGGAAACTGAGTTGCATTATGCGCAACCCATGCCTTTCTAAATATTCGGTTTAAACGGTCTAAAGGGGCACAACTGATAGGGTGTTTCGGGCACAAAAAACGGGCCCGAAGGCCCGTCGTTTTACTGGAAGCGAATGCGTTTATTCGCTGTCCGGTTTTGGCTTGCGTTTCATCATCGGCATGGAGCCATCGCCCAGACTGGGGCCTTTGGGCGCCGGGCTGGCGCTGCTACTGCCCCGACGCTTGCCGACCTGTTTGCGGTCGCGTTCGCGCACCTTGCCGCTGCTCTTCTTGGCGCCTTTGGCGTCAGTTTTCTTTTTCTTGGTACCGGTGGCCTTGCCAGAGGCTTTCACCTTCTTGGGCCCCTTGTAGCTGCCTTCCAGTCCTTTCAGTGTGCGCCGCTCAAACTGGAGCTTGAGGTACCGTTCGATGCTGGACATCAGATTCCACTCGGTGTGTGAAATCAGGCAGACCGCCAGGCCTTCGCGTGATTGGCGACCGGTACGGCCCACTCGGTGAACATGCTCGTCACCCTTGCGGGCCATATCAAAGTTGATGACCAGGTCCAGGCCTTCAATATCCAGGCCGCGTGCCGCCACGTCCGTTGCCACCAGAACATTGATTTTGCCGCTGCGCATCAGTCCCATGACATGCTTGCGCTCATCCTGGGTCATTTCGCCATGCAATACACCGGAGCGGCGGTTCTGGCGCTGCAGGCTTTTGGCCAGCCACTGCGCCTTGTCGCGTGTATTGGTAAAGATGATCGCCTTGTCGTACTGCTCGTTGGCCAGCAGCCACTCCATCAGGCGTTCCTTGTGCTTGTCGTCATCCGCCAGAATGATTTGCTGGCGAATGGATGCCTGGGCATCCTGAGGCGTGTGAAGCAGAAGCTCTTTAGGGTCATTGAGTACCTGCGGCAGCAGCTCCCGCACGCCGCGGTGGGTCAGTGTGGCGGAAAAGACCATGGACTGGCGTTGAGGGCGGCAGATATCAACAATGGCCATCACCTCGTCACGGAAACCCATGTCCAGCATGCGGTCGGCTTCGTCCAGTACCAGATATTCCAGATCATCCAGATCCAGTGTCTGTCGCTCCAGGTGCTCGGCCAGACGGCCGGGCGTGGCTACCAGCACTTCCGGATTCTTGCGCATTTCTGCAGCCTGCTCCTTGAAGCCGGTGCCGCCGCAGACGGTCATGACGTTGACGCGGGTAAAGGCGGCGAGATCCTTCACCGACTGGCAGACCTGTTCCGCCAGTTCTCGTGTTGGCGTCAGGATCAGGCCACGGGCACCCGTATTGGGCGAGGGGGTATCCAGAAAGTGTTGCAGCATCGGCGCTACGAACGCCAGTGTCTTGCCACTGCCTGTCTCGGCACCGACGATCAGGTCATGTCCGGCCAGGGCTTCGGGCAGGGTTTCCAGCTGTACCGGAGTCGGCTGGGTGAACCCCAGTTTATCGATCGCCTTGAGCAGGCGTTCATGTAGCATCAGTTCTGCAAACACGTTGAAATCTCGCATGGACATTAGACTGCGAATCCTAGCAAATTAAGCGGCGCTTGAGGATGCGAAATGATCGCTGGCTGCCAAGTCCCGCCGCATATCGCTTCAGCAGTGCTGTACGGAGGTTGTTCAGGGGGTTGTCCACAAAAAGCGTGGATAACTTTGAGCTTGATCGAAGCCCGGGCAGTGGACGTATACCGATTGTTGATTGCGATATTAACCAGATTGTCTGACTATGGCGTCTATATCCCATTTGCCCGGTGCTCCTTGCCATGATTCAAACACCCAAATCGTCAAATACAAAAGCTGAGCGCTTGTTGGCTCTGGATGCACTTGGCCTGTGGGGCACAGATCCTGATCCTGCTTTTGACAGCCTGGCAGAGCTTGCGGCAGCGCTGTTTGATGTCCCCATTGTCCTTGTTTCATTGATCGACGCAGAGTATCAGTGGTGCAAGGCTGCGTATGGGCTTGAAGCAAGACAGTGGCAGAAAGACCAGCTGCCTTGCGAGAATGCGCTTGAGCGGGACGCCTTGCAGCAGGCCCCGAACCTGACACAGGTCCCGGGTATTAGATCATCGCTGGTTGAAGAGCAGGGGCTTAAATTCCATGCCGCCGTGCCGCTGCATTACAAGCAGCAGGCTGTAGGTGCTCTGACGTTGCTGGATCGCCGCGTCCGTCAGTTCGATGAACGTCAATTACAGCAATTGCAGCAACTGGCGCTTCAGGCGGAGCAGTTGCTGGAGTTGTTTGCCTGCCGACAACAGCCCAATGAGCAGAGCTTTGCCGGCGCCGGTGAAGCACGCTACAAGGCGATCATTCAAGGAGCCGCAGCGGGGGTCGTTCGTATCGATGGTCGTGGCCGTATGCTGGCTGCGAACCGTTTTGTTCAGGAGATGCTGGGATATCAGGAATCAGAACTGATTGGTCGCAACGTTAAAATGCTGATGCCTGACCGCTGGAGTCAGCATCATGATGGCTACCTGCAGGCCTATCAGCGCACCGGAGATGCGAGGGTTATCGGTACCGGGCGAGAGGTGGAGGCGTTACACCGTGACGGTCATACCATTCCTGTTCACCTTGCTGTCAGCGAGGTAAAGACCGATGGCCAGGGGCCGGACAGTCGTGAGTTTATCGGTATTCTCTCCGATCTTTCGGATGTGCATGCAGTGCGTCAATCCCAGGAGCGCCAGCGTGCGCTGCTTGAAGTCCTGCATACCGGGTTGACCGATTACAAGGCACTGGTTACGGGCAATACACTCTGGGAGTTCCTTAAAGAAGCCCTGCGTGAATTGACCGGTAGTGAGTACGCCCTGATCGGTGAGGTTGTCAGTGATAGCGAGCAGCCGGCGCTCACACTGCACGCCATTACCGATCTGTCCTGGAGTGAGGACTCGAGGGAACTGATGCGCAAGCTGGTCAGTGGCGATATGCGCCTGACCAACCCCAATAGCATGCTGGGACGAGTGTTTGCCGGCGGGGAAGTTGTGTTGAGCAATGCCATGGAGCAGGATCCACGGGGTGGTGGCTTGCCGCCGGGACATCCCACGCTGTACCGCTATCTGGGGGTGCCGATACTGGACCATGGTCAGGTAATCGGCATGTATGCCATCGCCAATGCCAATGAGGACTATGACCCCGAGTTGGTACAATGGCTGGAGCCTTTTACTTCAACCTGTGCCCTGTTGATCAATCTGTATCGGCAGATGAATGAGCAGCAGCGGTTGAACGAGGCGCTGAAAACAGAGCACGAGCGTGCCGAGCGCGCCAGCCAGGCCAAAACCGAATTTCTTTCTTCCATGAGTCACGAGCTGCGTACGCCGCTGAACTCCATTCTCGGATTTGCCCAGTTGCTGCAAAACAGCCGCACACCGCTGACCGATCGGCAGCACCGCCAAACGGAGCAGATTATCCGCAGTGGGCGCCATCTTCTGAGCCTGATAAACGAAGTGCTGGATCTGGCCCGTATCGAAGCAGGTAAAATGCAGGTATCCATTGAGCCTGTGTGCCTGGGTGATGTGATTCAGGAAGCGGTGGAAACTCTCAGCCCGCTGGCGAGCGAAGCGGGAATAAAGCTCAAGTGGCTACAATCCGAAACCTGCCGTCATCGTATCCGGGCTGATTACACGCGTCTGCAGCAGGTGCTGATAAACCTCATCAGTAATGCAATCAAGTACAATCGTCCCCAGGGGCGGGTGGAGTTGTTCTGTAATGTCCTTGAAGGTACTCGCATAAAGGTAACCGTAAAGGATACGGGCAAGGGTATTCCGGCACAGCGCATGTCAGAGCTGTTTCAGCCTTTTAACCGGCTGGATGCCGACAATGGCATGATTGAGGGCTCGGGCGTGGGGCTGGCGCTGACCCGTAAACTGGTGCATCTGATGCAGGGTGAGATTGGCGTCGATAGCGTTGAAGGTGAAGGCAGTGAGTTCTGGTTTGAACTGCCCCTGGAGAATAGGGCGGCTGTATCCGAGCCGAGCGACGAGGCTGAAGCACCAAGTGCCAACCTGCCATTGCCTGAGCAGCAAGTATTGTATATCGAAGATAATCCTGCCAATCAGCGCCTGATGATAGACCTGTTCGAAGAGCTGGAAAGTTGTGATCTGGTGTGTGTCAACAGTGCTGAAGAGGGCATAGAGCTGGCTTGTTCGGAGCCGCCGGACCTGATTCTGATGGATATCGACCTGCCAGGTATGAGCGGTTTTCAGGCGCAGCAACTTCTAAAGGGGAACCCGCTGACGATGCAGGTGCCCGTGCTGGCGGTGTCGGCTTCGGCGTCAACGCGTGATATTCGCAAGGCGCGCGAGGCCGGTTTTGTGGATTATCTGACCAAACCACTGGATCTGATGCTGTTCATGGACAGGGTGGCACAGATACTCGATCAGGGAGAGGATTCATGAGCGCACATCTGGGTGCCGACATCCTGATTGTTGACGACAACGCGGTTAATGTTGAGCTGCTGGAGAATCTTCTTGAAGATGCCGGATACCAGCAGCTGGAAGGTGTAACCAGCCCCTTTGCGGCCGAGTCTCGCATTCATCAACGTTGCCCGGACCTGGTGCTGCTGGATATCCGCATGCCGGGGATGGATGGTCTCGAGCTAATGCAGCGTCTGCAGACCCGTTTGGGAGAGCGGATGCCGGCAGTGATTTTCCTTACCGCACAGATTGATGAACAAACCCGCTACCAGGCGCTGTCACTGGGAGCACAGGATTTTATTACCAAGCCATTCGACCAGACTGAAGTACTGCAGCGCATGACCAATACGTTGCAGCAGCGACTGTTGTTACGTGAACACAGCGAGAAAGCAGACCTGATGGAGCAATTGGTGGCTCAGCGTACCGCCGAATTGCACCGTCAGGCACGTGAAGATCCGGTGACCCGGCTGCCAAACCGCCGTGCCTTGCTGGAAATTCTGCAGCGACATTTGCATCACTCAGGACCCGTTGCTGTCCTGTTCCTGGCTTTGGAAGGGTTGGAAAGCAGTGCACGTCTGCACGGCTATGGAGTTGCTGATCAGCTGGCGCAGGCCTTGGCGCAGCGTCTGCGGGAGCAGTCCCGGCCTGGGGCGCTTATTGCGGGCGTATGGAACAGTCACGAATGGCTTTTGATCATGCCGCAATGGCCCGGTGAAGCGGAAGGCGAGCGTAATCTGGATAGTCTGCTGGGATTGTTCCATGAACCTGTGCAGGCCGGTGGCGTGCAATTGAAACTTGGGGTGCGTATAGGCGTTAGCATCAGTGATGATCGTTGTGATGCAGAGCAACTCATTCGCATGTCGGCGCTGGCTTTGCCGCAGGAGTCAGGCCATTGGCAGCGCTATGATGCGGAGCTTGAGCAGCAGTTGCGACAGCGTCAAATCATGCAGGATGAGTTGGCTGACGCCCTCGCGGCGGATGAATTCCAGCTGGTGTTTCAGCCCAAAATTGATATTAACAGTGGCCGTCTGAGTGGTGCCGAGGCTCTGTTGCGCTGGCACAATAAACAGCTTGGGCAGGTCTCGCCCGTACATTTCATCCCCCTGGCCGAAGCCGGGGGCGACATTATTGCCATCGGGGACTGGGTTCAGCAGCAGGCTCTGCAACATGTCGATGCCTGGTATCGCGCAGGCAAGGTCGATAACGACTTTACCCTGGCGTTCAATGTGTCCAGTGTTCAGCTGATGCAACCCACCTTTGCGGAGCGGCTGATCGAGCAGATATCGGCTTTGCAGCTGCCACCTGCCATGGTTGAGGTAGAAGTCACGGAGTCCGGCCTGATGGATGACGTCGAGCTGGCAAGAGCGCAGTTGGAAACCCTGGCCGACGCCGGTGTAGGTGTTGCCATTGATGACTTTGGTACGGGCTACTCATCTCTGTCCTACTTGAAAAGCCTGCCGGTCTCGGTGCTGAAGATTGATCGCGCGTTTATCCGTGAGTTACATCTCAGCTCCCAGGACCAGCGACTGGTTGAGACCGTGATCGATATGGCGCGCCATTTTGAATGCAAGACCGTGGCCGAAGGGGTCGATCAGGTTGAGCAGATGGACATGTTGCGGCGTATGGGCTGTGACCAGGTGCAGGGGTTTCTTTTATCCCCGCCGCTGCGAGAAAAGGCTTTTCTTCAGCTGGCCCAGCTCGGCTTCGGTCATCTGTTTCAGGGTGAATAACCCCCTGGCCTGAACGCTGGGGAACTGACGCCATATGCTTGTGGCGTTATGATGATGGTTCTGAGCTCTGACGGTCGCTGGCTGTCAGCTGGAACTCGGCCAACCCTGGGAGCTTGTTATGGCCCTGCGACCGCTTATTGTGCTTCTGCTGCTAAGCCTTGTGCTTGGGGGGTGTAGTAACCAACCTTCCCAACCGGCAAGCATCGCCTTTGATCATCCGGTTCGTCAGTCCTTACTGGGGCATTATGCCGAATGGGCTGGTACACCCTACCGTTTCGGCGGTGTCTCTCGCAGCGGTGTTGATTGCTCTGGTTTTATTCAGCAGGTCTATCTGCAGGCTGATCAGCGACAGTTGCCTCGTTCCACGGCTGACCAGTCTCGCTTGGGGGGACGCGTGCCAAGGCATGAGCTCCAGCCGGGTGATTTGGTGTTTTTCAAAACCGGTTTCAAACAGCGTCATGCCGGAATTTACCTTGGCAACAGCGAATTCATGCATGCTTCAACCAGTCGCGGTGTGATGATTTCACGCCTCACCAACCCCTATTGGTCAGACGCCTGGTGGATGGCGCGGCGCCTTCCCTGAGGTGGTAAAAGCGGTTATTCACAGGCTTTGTATACTGAGCACAAAATTTTTCTGCCCTGTGAATACAAACTCTTGATTATTGTGATTTCAGTTGGTTTGGTTATTAAATAACCGTCTCTTCGGGGTTGACAATTTCTGCTTGAGGACAACTATACCGGCACCGCTCAATAAATATACTGTTTTTTAAAGTTGTTTCAAAACAAAGGGTTATATTGTCGCTTTGTGAGCTTTCCAAAACTTATCCTAAAGGTTTTGCACAGAAAGTGTGAGCAAAAAAAGAATGTTTTCAACAATTCGTGCTACTTCTGGATTTTGTGAGTAAAACTGTGAGCGGAATTCGCGCGGTAGTACCTGACAGTGTCTGTTAACGGGTCGTTCAGAGACTTGGGTGATGCACTGCGTCGCTTGCGTTAAACTGGGGATATTGTCCGAATGGAGTTGCCGGATGCATATTCGATCTCGCCTTGTCGTGCTAACCCTGATGCTGTTAGCAGGAGCCTTACTGGCTGCGTCCTTTCTGTTAACACCATCCAAGCCCATTAAATTGGGAACCAACCTTTGGCCCGGGTATGAGCCACTCTATGTGGCCCGAGAACAGGGCATATTGAGCAGTGATGACGTGGCGCTGGTTGAGCTGTTATCGGCCAGTGAGGTGATGCGTGCCTTTCGCAATGGCGCCATTGACGCAGCAGCTCTGACACTGGATGAAGTGATTAACCTGAGGGTGCTGGGGCTCAGGCCGGTCATTGTGCAGGTCACCAATATCTCCATGGGCGCTGACGTTATTCTGGCGCAGCCGGGTATTACCTCCTTTGAAGAATTGAAAGGCAAACGGGTGGGTGTCGAAGCAACTGCGCTGGGTGCCTACATGCTGTCACGTGCGCTGGAGCTCAATGCCATGTCGCTCGATGATATCGACGTGGCCCACCTCGAGGTAAATGAGCATGCCGAGGCGTTCAGAGCCGGACAGGTGGATGCGGTTGTCACCTTTGATCCGGTGCCACAACAGATTGGCGAGGACCAGTCGGTTCAACTGTTTGATTCCACTCAAATACCTGGCGAAATTGTCGATGTATTGGTGGTACGTGAACGGACGCTCGCTGAGCGCAAGGATACGATTCGCCAGCTGATCAGAGCCTGGCATGAGGTGCTGGCATTTATTGACGATAATCCCGACGCCAGCGCTCGTATAATGTCTGAACGTTTGAAAGTCACGCCGGTGGAAGTGAAGCATAGTCTGCAGGGGCTAATGCTGCCTGATCAGAAGGCGAGCCTGGAGTTATTTGACGGGAATCCTTCTCCCTTGCAGCGGCAGGTCGAGCGCCTGGCCGAAACCATGCTCAGGGATGATCTGATTGATGATATCCCGGACCTGAAAGACGTAGTGTATGGCGGGTACCCCGACGCATGAACAGGATTAATCAAATCCCGCTAAGGCGCCTGCTGCCTGGCGCCATCATTCTGTTAGCGCTGTTGCTGCTGATCATGGCGCTGGGGGTACTCAAGCCAATGGTCACAGGCATCCTCTACGACAACATGGAGGAGAGCCTGAGATCGACCCTGAACCGCATTCAGGGTACGACCGAATACATGCTGAGCCGGGGAGACCTGGCCGGCCTGAAGCGTGAGGTGGCGGTGACCAGCGCACGTAACCAGGTTAAGCATCTGCTGATTATTGATGCTGACAGCAATGTGATTTCGTCCAGTCGGCTGGCTCATGTTGGCAAGTCGGTAGCTGAACTGGCCCTGCATTTGGATCCGAGCTTGCTTCCACGCGCCCGTGAAGAGATTGAACCCTTGTATGTGAGGCAGCTGGAAGGTGAAAACACTCTGTATGGTTTATCAGCCTTTCGTTACCCTGACCCTGACAACAGCCTGCGGGATCGTCAGGGCCTGATCATTATGGAGCTGGATGTCCAGCAAGTGTTACGTCCTGTGACCTACAAGCTGGATATGATTTTTGCTGCGTTGACGCTTGGGGTTGTGTTGTTCGCCTTTATGGTATGGCGACTGCTGGAGGGAAGCATTACCCGTCGGCTGCAGCAAATTACGCAGGCGGTGGACGGGCTGGCACAGGATGATTTCAGCCAGCGCACAGGCCTGCAGGGCGCGGATGAGCTGGGACAAGTGGGCCAGGTGCTGGACCAGCTGGCGGAGCAGCTCGAGCAGAGCCGTGCCCAGATTGTGACGTTCAATAAGCAGATGGAGAACATCCTCAAGCACATCCCTTCGATGGTGTATATCAAGGACCGCGAAGGGGTGTATCGGCTGGTTAATGAGCGTTTTGTGCAAGTGCTGGGGCAGCCCGATGCCTCCGGTGATACGGTGTTCGATCTTCTGGAAGAGCCTTATGCCCGCTTTATTTCGGAACGCGATCAGCAGGTGCTGGAGCAGGGGACCCCGGTGCAATTCCAGACGGAGTTTCCGGTCAATGATGAATTACACCGCTGGTTTATGGTCAAGTTTCCTCTGGTGGATGAGCAGGGGCATTGCTATGCCGTGGCTACGGTGGCAACGGATGTAACCGAGCAGGAGCGTAACGAAAACCTGGCGCGAATTGCCCGTCGCGTGTTCGAGCACACCAGTGAAGGGATCATGATCACCGATGCGGATAACCGCATTGTCGATGTGAACCAGTCTCTGGTCAGGATGAGCGGCTATAACCGTGACCAGTTGATAGGGGAGTCACCGAATATCCAGAACTCGGGGCGACAGGACCCGGTCTTCTACCACCGTTTCTGGCAGGCGCTCGAACAGCAGGGTAACTGGACTGGCGAGATGGAAAACCGACGTGCAGATGGCAGCCTGTACCCGGTACGTCTTTCAGTCAGTGCCATCTATGACCGTTCGGGAGGCCTAGATGGCTATTTCGGTATTTTCCAGGATATCACTCACGAGAAGCAGGCCGAACAGGACCTGCACCGCCTGGCATACCATGACTCCCTGACCGGGCTGTTCAACCGAACCGAATTTCAGCGTGTTTTGAGCGAGGCAGTTCACCGTGGCGAGCGCTACGGAGAGCCGTTCGGCCTTCTGTTTATCGATCTTGATCTGTTCAAGGAAGTGAATGACTCACTGGGGCATGCGGTAGGTGATCAGCTCCTCTGTGAAGTGGCCAACCGTTTGCGCAGCTGTATCCGTGACAGCGACCGGGCCTTCCGCCTTGGAGGTGATGAATTCACCCTGCTACTGCCTCAGGTGAAACGCGACAGTGAGCTTTCCGCTGTGGCTGAAAAAGCCCTGCAGGCACTTAAAAAACCGTTTTTCATTGACGATCGTGAAGTGCGCATAGGCTGTAGTATTGGTGTGGTTAGTTATCCCCGTGATGGTCACGGGGCGGATATTCTGCTGGGACATGCTGATGCCGCCATGTACTTTGCCAAGGAGCTGGGACGTGGCCGCTTTGCGTTCTTTGATCCGCAGATCAACGAACGCAATCAGCGGGCAATGAAGGTTAAAGCCGAGTTGCCCAAAGCGCTGGAGCGTCAGGAATTCAGTCTGGTGTACCAGCCGAAGCAGAAGCCGGATGGTGCGGTCACCGGGTATGAAGCCTTGATGCGTTGGCAAAGTGCTGAGCTGGGTGCGGTGTCACCGGCGGAGTTTATACCCTTGGCAGAAACCAGTGATGCACTGGAGCTGATGACTGACTGGCTGTTGCAGCAGGTTGTGGCCGACCTGAAGGACCCGAAGCTTTCGGGCAAGCAGATCGCCATCAACCTGTCGCCGCGACAGTTCCAGGGAGGCAACTGGGCCGAGAGCCTGAAGCAAACTATCGAGACCAACAACCTGCGTCCTGAGCAGCTGTGTATCGAGGTGACCGAAGGTGCACTGGTGGAAAACTTTGCTACTGCTGCCGAGCAGCTGTCGGCCGTGCAGGCGCTGGGTGTTGAGGTCGCGGTGGACGACTTTGGCACCGGCTACTCCTCTCTGGAGTATCTCAAGCGTCTGCCCATCGATTATCTGAAGATAGACCGCTCCTTCGTGCGCGATATTGAAACCGATGCCGATGATCGGGTTATTGTCGAAACCATCATCGTGCTGGCGCACTCACTGGGGCTGCAGGTGGTGGCTGAAGGGGTCGAGACCCGTGCGCAAGCGGACTTCCTCAGCGAGCGTGGTTGTGACGAACTGCAGGGCTATCTGTTCTCGGCACCGCGCCCCTTGTCCGAATTGGGTGAACAGCAGGTAAAAATTTAACCATTTCAGATAATTATGTGGTTTTTTTTACAAAGGGTGTTGACAGAAAATCTGAACTCTATAAAATCTGCGCCCATCCTTTGGAGGGGTGGCTGAGTGGTCGAAAGCACCGGTCTTGAAAACCGACGAGTCGAGAGGCTCCCAGGGTTCGAATCCCTGCCCCTCCGCCATTTAGGATGATGATTTGAGCAGTTCCTCGATAGCTCAGTTGGTAGAGCAGTAGACTGTTAATCTATTGGTCGCTGGTTCGAGTCCAGCTCGAGGAGCCAAATCATGAAGATCTAGCCTGTCTGGCTTGATCGATGCGTAGAGCATAAAGAGCGGGTCGTTAGCTCAGTTGGTAGAGCAGTTGGCTTTTAACCAATTGGTCATAGGTTCGAGTCCTATACGACCCACCACTCTTCTCTTCGCAACCGGAGGGTCGTTAGCTCAGTTGGTAGAGCAGTTGGCTTTTAACCAATTGGTCATAGGTTCGAGTCCTATACGACCCACCATTTCCGGTTTTCTTCCTTGTTTTACTTCTTTTGTTTTCTTCCGGCTTTTAATGTCGTTTCTCACTGTTTTTAGCACTGTCTTTACGACCTGATGCCTGCGTTGCTGTCTGGTGTTTGCGCCGACCATCAGTATTCGATGGCCAGCACTTCCAGCCAGAGCTCGTCCTGCTCGGGACGCTCAATGACCACTTCATCGCCCACCTGTTTTTTCAACAGCTGCCGTGACAGCGGTGCATCTATGCTGATGTAACCCTTGGCAGGGTCTATTTCGTCTGCACCGACGATGCGATAGCGGCGCTCCTGGTCCTCTTCGTCCACCAGCGTGACCCAGGCACCGAAAAAGACGCGGCTCTGATCATCCGGCGCACGATCGACCACCTTGATGTGTTCCAGTCGCTTGGACAGGTAACGCACGCGTCGGTCGATTTCACGCAACTGCTTCTTGCCATAGATATATTCGGCATTCTCCGAGCGGTCGCCTTGAGCGGCGGCTTCCTTAACGGCTTGAGTGACTTCCGGGCGTTTTTCCTTCCACAGGTATTTCAGCTCCTTTGTGAGCTCGTTGTAGCCTTCCTGGGTGATATAAGGCGAACTCTTCGCCTGAGGGGGGCGCCAGCGTCCCATCGGTAGGTCTCCGTAAGAAAAAAGTAAAGGATTACAGCTGTTTGCCGATAATACCAGTCACTACGGAGGGATGATGCAAACAGAGCAAATTCAAAATCGAATTGAGACCTATACGGCCTCACTGCCACAGGCAGTGCAGTCGCCCAATGGTGCCCAATTCGCCTTTCTGCTCAGTCTCATCGCCTCGAATCAGGAGATTTACCAGCCGCAGAAGGCGGCTGCACCCGCGGGTGAGGGTTTTGAGCTGCCCACAGCTCCCGGCCTTAGCTACCCTGATCCCACCGAGTTGCACACCCCTCAGGTGGTTGACCGACTCAATCATTCCATCAATGACCCCAATCCGGGCGACTACGCGTTTCAGGTGTCCCGCCTGGAAGTACAGGCCCGTACGCCACGTGCTCAGGCACTGAGATCCGACCGATTCGAGCAGGTTGCTCTGTATGCAGCCAGCAACCTGGCGGGCGAAATCGAGCAGGCGCGCAGCTCTATCCATGTAGAGGCCTGACACAGGGCCGCAAATATGTTTTCCTAGCGCGTTTTGTCCCCCACCTGAGGTTGTTCGGATGTCGGAGAAATCCCAGTCACGCGCCATGCTGCTAGGTCTGAGCGCAGTTCTGCTTTGGTCCACGGTGGCCACGGCATTTAAACTCTCTTTGCAGACCCTCAGTCCACTGCAGTTGCTGGGCTGGTCCGGCCTGTTTTCGACCCTGGTACTGGCCGTGGCGGTCAGCTGGCAGCACCGCTGGGGTGAGCTGCTGCAACAGCTGCGTCGACGTCCCGGCTACTATCTGGCGATGGGTGCGCTGAATCCCTTTCTGTACTATCTGGTGCTGTTCCGTGCCTATGATCTGCTGCCCGCACAGCAGGCTCAGGCGCTCAACTATACCTGGGCACTGACGCTGGCATTGCTGGCTGTGCCCTTGCTGAAGCAGAAACTGCATCGAATCGATATCATTGCCATGCTGTTGGGGTATCTGGGCGCGCTGGTGATTGCCACTCGCGGCAACCTGCTGGCGCTGGAATTCGATAGCTTGCCCGGAGTGGCACTGGCACTGGGCAGTACCCTGATCTGGGCGCTGTACTGGATTCTCAACACCCGCGCAGAAGGAGCGCCGGCGGTGACGTTGTTGCTCTGTTTTCTGCTGGGTACACCCATGGTATGGGCATTGATGGCCTGGCAGGGTGAGCTGGTGGTGCCGTCTCTGCAGGGGCTGCTGGGGGCGGCTTATGTAGGGCTGTTCGAGATGGGGGTAACCTTCCTGCTTTGGCTGGGGGCGATGCGGGCGGCGACGCATGTCAGCCGTATCTCGAACCTGATTTTCCTGTCACCTTTTCTGTCGCTGGTGTTTATCCGGCTGTTCCTGAATGAGCCCATAGTGCCTGCCACCTTTGTGGGGCTGGCACTGATTGTGGGTGCAGTGGTACTGCAGCAGAAAATGAAGCCTTCAGAGCCAGCGCCAGCGGCGGAACAGCCAGAATAACCCGCCCACCATCAGGCTCAGGCTGACTAGAAACATGAGGAAGGCGTTGTCGTTGTCGGCACCGGGAATACCGCCAACGTTGATGCCCAGCAGGCCGGTAAGAAAGCCCAGCGGCAAGAAGATGGCGGAGATGATCGACAGTACGTACATGCGCTGGTTGAGCTGCTCGCTTTGTTGGCTGGCCAGCTCTTCCTGTGCCATGGCGGCACGCTCGCGCAGCATATCCAGGTCTTCAATGTGGCGCAGCAGGCGGTCGCTGATCTCCCGCAGGGCCAGGCGGTGATCGGTACTCAGCCAGTCCAGGCGCTCGCCCTGCAGCTGGTTGAACGCATCACGCTGAGGTGAGTAGTAGCGACGCAGGCTGATGCACTGACGGCGCAGGTTGCGCACGCTGTGGCGCATTTCACTGTCTGCGTCGGTCAGCAGGTTCAATTCCAGTTCCGAAAGCTCATCATCCAGTGCTTCCACGGTCAGCCCCATGCGCTCCACCAGCCCTTCATTGAGCTGCACGATCAGATCGGCACTGGTGCAGGGGCCCTGACCGGCATGCAGCTGTTCTACCAGCTTGATTACCGAGAGCAGGCGACGTTTACGGGTGGAGATTATGCAGTTGGAGGAGATGCACAGGCGAATGGAGACCATGTCCTCGGGGTCTGCGCCCGGGTTGGTGTTGACGCCACGCAGGGCCAGCAGCAGGTGTTCGCCCAGCAGGGCTGCACGGGGGCGAGTGTTTTCCGCCAGCAGGGATTCGATGGCCAGTTCCGACAGCTTGCTCTGCTGCTCCAGCCACTGTCGGGAGGCTGTGTCGGTGTAATCCAGGTGCAGCCACAGCAGACCCTGATCAGGCTGCCAGGTATCCAGCTGATCCGGTGTCAGGCTGGTGGCGCCGCCCTGACCGTCGAGTAATAGCGCGTGTAGCGGGGGAGATTCGAGCGTCATGGCGGCTTTCCTGTGCAATCGGCCTTATTCGGTACGCCAGGTGATTTTTTCGGTGTTGCCGTTTTCGATGCGCCACCATTCGTCGGGATCATCTCCGTCTTCCCAGCCGGATACGATACAACGCACCTGCGTGTCCAGTCCCTTGGCAGCGGCTTCGGCGCAATCCAGGTCACGTTCCCAGGGAGTGGCGTCGGAGCGGAACCAGAGGCTGGTCCAGGCCTTGCCCAAGGCGCGCTCATGGATCATTACCGGAATGATCTGGCCCTTGATGGTGCAGGACAGGTGGTGGGTGGTGCCGCTGGTTTGGACTTCCTGCAGGGATTCGCTGAGTTGCTCCAGCCAGGCCAGGATTTGCTCCAGTGAGCGGCTTTTGATGTAAATCTCAATGTCGGGGTGGCGTGTTGTCTCGTCGCTCATCATCGTCGTCCAGAAAATGCCAAATTCGCAGCAGGCTGAGGCTCAGATAGCCATACAGGGCGAGTATGCTGCCGAGGCTCAGCAGGATCAAGCCTGCAAGCGCCAGCATTTCAGCCTTGAGGCCACTCGGCAGGCTGTACTGGGCCATCATGATGGCGCCCAGGCCTATAAAGAACAGAAAGGCGCCGCTCATCAGATTGCGCAGGTTGGCGCGGCCGTCTTCTGCCTGGCGGCGCAATCTGGCTTTGAGGCGCTGCCAGTTCATCGTTTGTGGAACAGGTACAGGGTAAAGTCGGCCTGTTCCTGCAGTTGCTCACACTGGTTGAGGCGAGTGCGGGCCTCGGGCTTGAGGCGTTGACCGTGCGGCGTCATGGCCAGCAGGTCCTGTATCGCCTGAGCAGTGTTCAGGGTGAAGTCGAAACTGAGTGATTCGCAGGAAACGGGCTCGAACTGCTCTGTCAGTAACGCCGCGGGGTCATAACCGGATGTCGCACGCACGTCGGTATAGATAAGACGGCGCAGTTCCAGCAGATGATTAGGGCCGGGAATCACGACCAGCAATAGCCCGCCGGGTTTGAGTACGCGTGCAGTGGGTTCCGGCATCAGGCGGCTGAATACCAGTGTGGCGGCATCGACGGAAGCTTCGGCCAGCGGGATATCGGCGCCGGTCGCTACCAGCCAGTGCACGTCTTTATTGCGCTTGCAGGCGGTTTTGATCGCGTCCTTGGAGATATCCAGCCCGGTGGTACAGCAGCCCAGCTGGCGTGCCAGGCGGTCGGTATACCAGCCTTCGCCGCAGCCCAGGTCCAGCAACTGTGTCTGCTCGTCGGGGGTGAGTTCGGACTGCAGCAGCTGCCCGATGCGCTCCGCCAGCGGCGTGTAGTAGCCGGCTTCCAGAAAACGCTGTCGGGCTTGCACCATTTCGGCATTATCGCCCGGAGCCTTGCTGCGCTTTTTCTGCGGCAACAGCAGGTTCCAGTAGCCCTGACGGGCGCGGTCGAAGCTATGCCCGTTGGCACAGCTCAGCCGCTTGTCATCCAGTACCAGTGCCTCACGGCAGACCGGGCAGGCCAGTGCAGGCTCGCTCATGCCTTGGCAACCAGCAGGCGGGCCAGGATGTTTTCGTACAGGGACGAAAGGTCATCCAGATCCTGGGCACGCACGCGCTCGTTGATCTTGTGGATGGTGGCGTTGCACGGCCCCAGTTCCACCACCTGTGCACCGGTAGGCGCGATAAAACGCCCGTCAGAGGTGCCGCCGGAGGTGGACAGTTCGGTTTCGTAACCCATGATCGCCTGGATCGCTTCACGGCTGGCATCAACCAGGTCGCCGGCAGGGGTCAGGAAGGGGTTGCCGGACAGAATCCAGTCGATATCCCACTCCAGGTTGTGCTTATCGAGAATATCGCGCACGCGGGTCTTGAGTTCGTCCGCCGTCACTTCGGTGGAGAAGCGGAAGTTGAAGGCCACATCCACTTCACCCGGAACCACGTTGGTGGCACCGGTACCGGCGTCGATGTTGGAAATCTGGAAACTGGTCGGCGGGAAGAAATCGTTGCCCTCGTCCCAGGTGGTCGCTGCCAGTTCGGCCAGTGCCGGCGCCGCTTCATGAATCGGGTTGCGCACCAGGTGCGGATAGGCCACATGACCCTGAATGCCGCGTACCTTGAGGCTGCCGCTGAGGGAACCACGACGTCCGTTCTTGATGATATCGCCCAGCTTGTTGGTGCTGGAGGGTTCGCCGACGATGCACCAGTCGATCTTCTCGTTGCGGGCTTCCAGGTGGTCGATGACGCGGGTGGTCCCGTTCACGAAGGGGCCTTCTTCGTCGCTGGTGATCAGCAATGCGATGGAGCCTTCATGGTCAGGGTGGTGCTCGATAAAGCGTTCTACAGCCGTTACAAATGCGGCCAGGCTGCCTTTCATGTCGGCGGCACCACGGCCGCAAAGGTAGCCCTCTTCAATAACCGGCTCGAAGGGCGGATGATCCCAGTGTGCTTCGGGGCCGGATGGCACCACATCGGTGTGGCCGGCAAAGCAGAATACCGGACCGCTGTCGCCACGACGGGCCCAGAAGTTGGTCACTTCTTCGAACGGCAGGCGTTCAATCTTGAAGCCCAGAGCTTCAAGGCGGCTGATCATCAGTTCCTGGCAGCCGGCATCTTCCGGGGTGACCGAAGGGCGGCTGATCAGGTCCTTGGCCAGTTCAAGAGTGGGCGAGAGCTGTGTCATGACGGGTATCCTGCTTGGCAAAAGGTGAAAACCCCGCAGGCCAGGCCGGCGTGCGGGGTCAGGTACGCTGAGGTCGCTGCTTAGTTGTGCGAGTGCAGCTCAGCGTTCAGTTCGATCGCGCTCTTGTTGGTTTTCACCTCGATACGACCGTTCTGGGAGTTACGACGGAACAGCAGGTCCGGCTTGCCGGCCAGCTCAGCGGCCTTGATGACGCCAACCGAGTTGTTCTGGTCGTCCAGCAGGGTGACCTTGGAGCCGCCCGTTACGTACAGACCGGCTTCGATGGTGCAGCGATCGCCCAGCGGCAGGCCCAGACCGGCGTTGGCACCCAGCAGGCAGTTTTCACCCACGGAGATCACTACGTTGTTGCCACCGGACAGGGTGCCCATGGTAGAAGCGCCACCGCCAACATCGGAGCCGTTACCCACGACAACGCCGGCAGAGATGCGGCCTTCAACCATGCTCACGCCCAGTGTACCGGCGTTGAAGTTGATGAAGCCTTCGTGCATGACAGTAGTGCCTTCACCTACGTGCGCGCCCAGACGGATACGGGCCGCATCACCGATGCGGATACCGGCCGGAACCGCGTAGTTGGCCATTTTCGGGAACTTGTCTACAGACTGAACGTCCAGCACGCGGCCCTGGGCGCGGGCAGACAGCTGACGACGCGGCAGGTCTTCCAGTGCCACGGCGCCTTCATTGGTCCAGGCCACGTTCGGCAGCAGCGGGAACATGCCGCTCAGGTCCAGACCGTGCGGCTGAACCAGACGGTTGGACAGCAGGGACAGCTTCAGATACACCTCGGCAGTGGTCTGCGGTGCCGCATCGGTTTCCAGAATGCACAGTACAACCGGCTGAGAAGTGCCTTCCAGAATTTCCACCACTTCAGCCTGAGCTTCAGCATCGACGGACAGGAATGCCGCTTCCAGAGATTTCAGCTGGGCTGCGTCCAGTTCGATCGCCTGGTTACCGCCTTCGTAACCCACTTTCTCGGCTACGGCTGCAACCAGTGCATCGTCTGCGTTCAGCAGCGGTGCGTTGTA
Source organism: Marinobacterium sp. NO-S09 (assembly GCF_059179545.1). Taxonomy (NCBI): domain Bacteria; kingdom Pseudomonadati; phylum Pseudomonadota; class Gammaproteobacteria; order Oceanospirillales; family Oceanospirillaceae; genus Marinobacterium; species Marinobacterium sp. NO-S09. Next base: position 1,263,407 of record NZ_CP168954.1, read on the forward strand.
ATAGACTTCCAGCCAGTCACCTGCGGAAGATTTGGTGCCTACACCCAGACCCAGTGCGAAATTCGCCATTGTTAACTCCGTTCTTCAAAAAGTAAAAATGTGTTCAGTAATCGGTATTGGTTGGCCCGGCTCAGTTGCCGAACAAGGCGGCATAGCTGTCCGTCTTGAAGCCGATCTCGATGCGGCCGTCGTCCAGTTCCAGCACCGGACGCTTGATCAGCGTGGGCTGCTCCACCAGCAGCGCCTGCAGTGCGGCTTCATCGGTGGTGGCCTTGACCTCATCGGGCAGCTGGCGCCAGGTGGTGCCGCGCTTGTTCAGAACCTTGTCGATACCTGCGGCTGCGCACCAGCGGGCAACCTGCTCGGCACTCAGGCCCTGTTTGCGAAAATCATGAAACTCGAACTCAACCGCTTCTGCTTCCAGCCATTTGCGCGCCTTGCGCACCGTATCGCAGTTGCTGATACCGTAGATGGTTGTCATGCCGGCTCCCGTTACAGCGATTCAATGTAGCGGCGGATTCGCTCGGCCGCTTCGACACATTCAGACACGGTGGCGACCAGTGCCATGCGCACAAAGCCAGCGCCTGGAACCACGCCGTCGATTTCGCGGGACAGGTAGCGACCCGGCAGTACAGTCAGGTTCTGCTGCTCGAACAGCCCCTTGGCGAACTCGTCATCGGCGATGGGCGTCGGCGCCCAGAGGTAGAAGCTGGCATCGGACTGTTTCACGTCCATGACCGGCTGCAGCACGCGCAGTACGGCTTCGAACTTGTGGCGGTACTGGCTGCGGTTCTCCAGTACGTGTGCTTCGTCGTTCCAAGCAGCGATAGAGGCCAGCTGGTGTTGAATCGGCATGGAGCAGCCGTGGTAGGTGCGGTACAGCAGGAAGGGCTCCAGCAGGCTGGCATCACCGGCGATGAAACCGGAACGCATGCCTGGCAGGTTGGAGCGCTTGGACAGGCTGTGGAACACGATGCAGCGGGCGTAATCGCTCCGGCCCAGTTCAGCACAGGCCTGCAGCAGACCGGCCGGCTTGTTGTTCTCATCCGGGTACAGCTCGGAGTAGCACTCGTCGGAGCAGAGGATGAAATTGTGCTCATCCGCCAGCGCAATCAGCTTTTTCAGCGTGTCCATGTCATGCACGGCGCCAGTGGGGTTGCCCGGTGAGCAGACAAACAGCAGCTGGCAGCGCTGCCAGACATCGGTCGGAACGGCGTCGTAATCCGGAATAAACCCGTTTTCCGGCAGGCAGTTCAGATAGTGTGGCTCGGCACCGGCCAGATAGGCGGCGCCTTCATAGATCTGGTAGAAGGGGTTGGGCGCGACCACCAGCGCATCGGGCTTGCGTGATACGGCGGCCTGTGTGAAGGCGAAGATCGCTTCACGGGTACCGTTCACCGGCAGCACGTTGCGGTCCGGGTCCACATTGCCCGCACCCAGCTCAAAGCGACGCTCACACCAGCCGGCGATGGCCTGGCGCAGTTCCGGCATTCCCTTGGTGGTGGGATAGTTCGACAGGCAGTTGAGGTTATCCGCCATTACCTCCAGCACGAACGGCGGGGCCGGGTGCTTGGGCTCACCGATGCCGAGCGAAATGTGCTCAAGGCTGGTCGGTGGCTGGACGCCGGCTTTGAGCACGGCCAGCTTTTCAAACGGATAGGGCTGGAGTCTGTCGAGATCTGGGTTCATGCGCTTTTCCTGTCAGGCCCTGCTACTCACAAAAAAAGCAGGGTTTTTCGCTCACGTTTGGGGGCGAAAGTATAGCGGATGGCGCCTGTCAGGCGCCAGTGAGATGCCGGGGATTGAGCAGCTGTTCCAGCTCCTCGCGGCTCAAGTCGGTTTCTTCAGCAACCACGTCGATGATGGGGCGACATTCGGCATAGGCCTGCTTGGCCAGTGCCGCTGCGCGTTCGTAGCCCAGAACCGGGTTCAGTGCCGTCACCAGCACCGGGTTGCGGGCAAGCGTCGCCTCGATATGTTCGTTGTTGATGCTGAAGCCCTGAATGGCCTTGTCGGCCAGGTGTTCGGCGGAGTTGGCGACCAGCGTCTGGCTCTGCAGCAGGTTATAGGCAATCAGGGGCAGCATGGTGTTGAGCTGGAAGTTGCCGTGCTGAGTGCAGATGCTGATGCTGGTGTCGTTGCCGCTGACCTGGGCTGCGGCCATCATCACCGCTTCCGGGATCACCGGATTGACCTTGCCGGGCATGATTGAAGAGCCGGGCTGCAGCGTGGGCAGTGCGATCTCACCCAAGCCTGCCAGCGGGCCGGAGTTCATCCAGCGCAGATCGTTGGCGATCTTCATCAGGCTGGTAGCGCAGGTTTTCAGCTGGCCGGACAATTCCAGCGCCGTGTCCTGGGTTGCCTGGGCACTGAAATGGCTGGCGGCCGGTTTGACGGTCAGGCCGCTGCGGGTGCTGAGATAACGGCAGAACAGACGGGCAAAGGTGGGCGGCGCATTGACGCCGGTGCCGACGGCAGTGCCGCCCTGGGCCAGTTGGGTCAGGCGCGGGCGAATATTCTCCAGCCGTGTCAGGTTATCTTCAATCTGCTGCTGCCAGGCGGCCAGCTCCTGATCCATGCGGATCGGCATGGCATCCATCAAATGGGTACGGCCGGTTTTCACCACATCCGCCACTTCATAGCGTTTGCGGGTAAGGCGCCCGACCAGGTGGCGCAGTGCCGGCAGCAGGCGGTTCTCCAGCATCAACAGGTTGCTGACATGGATGCAGGTGGGAATCACATCGTTGGAGCTCTGGCTCATGTTGATGTGGTCGTTGGGGTGCAGCTCAAGGCCCGAGTGATGCTTGACCAGCGAGGCCAGCACTTCGTTCATGTTCATGTTGGTGCTGGTGCCGGAACCGGTCTGGAACACATCAACCGGGAAATGCTCGGCATAGCCACCTTCGATAATGCGGTCGGCGGCGGCGACAATGGCGTCGGCCTGCTCCTTCTCCAGCAGGCCCAGCTCGGCATTGGCCTGGGCGCAGGCTGCCTTGATACGCGCCAGGGTGGCGATGAAATGATCCGGCAGTTTCAACTCGCTGAACTGGAAATTGTCCACCGCGCGCTGGGTTTGAGCACCGTAGAGTGCCGCTTCGGGAACTTCCACTTCCCCCAGACTATCGTGTTCGACTCGGGTGTTATTGGCCATTTCGTGATCTCCTTGCCCGATCAGGGCAGCACTTTTTTCACTTTGGACTTCAGCGTCTTGCTCTCTTCCAATAGACTCAGCATAGCGGGTATGACCACGAGTATCAGCAGGGTTCCGTAGGCCAGACCAAACACGATAGAGGTGGCCATGGGAATGAGGAAGCGTGCCTGCAGCGAGGTTTCGAACAGGATCGGCATCAGGCCGCCGATGGTGGTCAACGATGTCAGCAACACCGCACGCAAGCGCTGGCAGGCCGCTTCGATGATCGCCTCACGCACCGCCATGCCCTGTTCGCGCAAGCCCTTGTAGAAGGTGACCAGAACGATGGAGTCGTTGATGACGATGCCGGACAGGCCAAAGAGACCGAACAGGGACAGCACGGTCAGGTCCAGACCGCTGAGCAGGTGGCCGTAGATGGCACCGGTGAGGCCCAGGGGAATGGCCAGCATGACCACCACGGGCCAGCTCCAGGAGCCGAACACCCAGGTCAGGATGATGTAGATCAGGGCCAGTGCCAGCAGCAGGCCGGCTTTCATATCGGCCAGGGTTTCGCGCTGGTCACGGTTCTTGCCTTCAAAACTGGCGCCGACACCGTACTCGCTGGTCAGTGAAGGAATAACCTCTTCCTGCAGTTTGGCGATGACTTCGTCAGCGTTGGTCACGGCCTCGTCCAGATCGGCAGACACGTTCAGGGCCAGCTGGCCATCGATACGTTGCAGGCTGTCCAGACCCGGTCGTGCCTCGAAGCTGACAACGTTGCCAATCGGGGTGACGCGGCCATCCGGCAACACCACCGGCAGTGAGCCCAAAGTGCTGAGCTGATCGCGGGCGGCGTCAGGCAGCATCACGCGTACTTCGATCTCGTCCCGTCCTTCGTAAAAGGCCTGTACCTTCTGGCCATCAAAGGCGGATCTTAGCTGACCGCCCAGCGCGTTCAGTGTCAGTCCGGCAGCCTGCGCCGAGGGTGTCAGGCTGTAGATCAGCTGGGTACTGCCCCAGGGCAGATCGTCGTCCACGTTGGACAGCCCCGAGTAACGGGACAGACGGTCCTGCAGTGCCAGTGACGCCTGCTTCAGCGTGCTGACGTCGGGGCCGGTCAGTTTGACCTCGATGGGTTTGCCGGGCGGGCCGGCCTGCGCCAAATCGATGCTGAATTTCTCAATACCGGCGGGCAGCTGGATCTGTTCACGCCAGTGACGGATCAGCTGCTGGTTGGTCACCTCACGATCATCGGCCGGCTTGAGTTCCACATAGAGCGAACCGTAGGTATCGCCGGTGAAAGCCGTGGCTGAACTGCGCGGGAAATTGGCCATGCCGGATTCGCGCAGCCGAACCTTGACCAGGTCACCACCCAGCGCCTCATCCGTATTGCCCAGCGTACTGTCCAGATGCGCCAGAAAACGATCCACGTGGATACGGTCGGTACCGGCCACAAACTTGACGTTGGCGGTGAGGGTGTTGGTATCCACGCTGGGGAAAAAGGTAAACGACAGGCGGCCACCGGCGATCAGGCCAAATCCGACCACCAGCAACCCCAGGGCCAAGGCGAGGGTAGCGCCACGGTGATGCAGGGCCAGGGTGATAAAGCGGCGGAACTGGTGTTCACGGAAATGGTGGAAGCCCGCGTCCAGTCGCAGGCGCAGTTTGGATGGGCGCAGATCCTGGATACTGCGCAGGCTGTGGCTCAGGTGACCGGGCAGAATCAGCAGGCACTCCAGCAGCGACGCCAGAATGACGCAGATGACTACCGTAGGAATGTCGATCAGGATGCTGCCGATAATGCCACCCACCATCAACAGCGGCAAAAAGGCAGCAATGGTGGTGAGCGAAGAGGCGATTACTGGCGCAGCCATGCGCTTGGCGCCACCGATGGCCGCTTGCAGGCCCGGTTCGCCTTTTTGCACATGGGTCAGGGTATCCTCGCCCACCACGATGGCATCATCCACGATGATCCCCAGGGCCATGATGAAGGCGAACAGGGACATCATGTTGATGGAGCCGCCAATACCCCAGAGCACTGCCAAAGCCGTCATGAATGAAACCGGAATACCGACACAGACCCAGAAGGCGACGCGGGCATTGAGGAACAGGAACAGCACCAGAATCACCAGAATCAGGCCGCTGATGCCGTTTTTCACCAGCAGCTGGATACGGTCGCGCACCAGTTGCCAGCTTTCATTGAAGGCCACCAGCTCGACACCCTGCGGCAGGGTGGGCCGGGTATCGGCGAGCCAGGTATCAAGGATCGCAGCCGCTTCCAGAGTGTCGTCTGCTTCCGTGCGTTTCAGTTGCATCAGTACGGCAGGCTGACCCTGCCAGGACAGCAGCACGGAACGGTCGCGCGGGCGTTGCTCCACCTGAGCGACATCACCCACACGAACCAGTCGCCCCTGAGCATCGGTAAGCAATGGCAGTTGGCGGAAGCCTTCGCTGTCACGCTCCTGGCCCAGGCTGCGGATCTGGCGCGCGCCTTCACCGCGGGCGGCGGTGCCGGCGGGTAGATCCCGGCTGTGTTCACGGATACGGGCGGCGATCTGTTCCAGGGTCAGGCCCAGCTGCTGCAGTTGCTCGGGCGGCACCTGGATGGCGATCTCCTGCTCCGGCAGGCCGATGAAATCGATCTTGCGCACACCACGGTCCAGCAGCTCCTGTTCCAGCTGATAGGCCAGCGGACGCAGCTCATCCAGCGAGGCTTGATCCGAGGTGAGAATAACGTCGGAGATGCCTTCGTAATTGATGACCTTCTGGATCAGCGGCTCTTCGCTGTCGCTGGGCAGATCGGCGCGAATGGCATCGACCTTCTGGCGCACTTCAGTGAGGGCGTAATCCACATCCGTGCCTTCTTCCAGCTCTACGCGAAAGGCCGCACGCCCCTGATTGGCGGTGGCATAGAGCGTATCCACACCGTTGACCGAGCGCAGCTCCTGCTCCACCGGCAGCAGAATAGAACGCTCCACATCCTCGGCGCTGGCGCCGCTCCAGACCACTTCCACCGTGACAATGTCGATATCAAAGGTGGGAAAGAACTGGGTGTTGAGCTGGCGTAAACCGTACAGGCCACTGAGCAATAACAGCAGCATCAGCAGGTTGGCGGCGACACGGTGGCTGGCAAAAAGGGCGATGAATCCGTGCATGCTTATTCCACCACCTGTACCGGCAGCCCGCCGATGGCATTGGGCAGCTGCGTGGTAATGATCCTGTCACCGCTGCTCAGGGCATCGGCACTGACCAGCACCTGTTGCTGGCCATCAGGCAGTTGGCGCTGACCAGCCAGCTCTACCCTCACGGCTTGCAGGCGCTCATTCTCATCCAGACGGTATACGCGGTTGGTGCCGTACAGGGCTTCCGGCGGCAGGGCGAACAGCGCGTCCTGTTTCGGTAGCTGCAAGCGGATACTGAGGGTTTGTCCCGGCAATGGTAGCTGGCCTTGTGGTGGCAAGCTGAACAGGGCATCCACGCCGGCCTGGCCGGGGTTGATGCGGGCCGCCAGGCGTTGCATTTCCAGCGACACTGTCTCTCCGGCCAGTTCGGCACGTGCCTGCAAAGGTCCCTGCTCAAGGGCTTGCCCCAGGCGCTCGCGCCAGTGGTCAGGCACCTGTGCTCTGAGCTGAATACGGTCCAGGTCGTAGAGTGTAATCAAGGCATCCCCCGGGCGTACGCGGTTGCCGACCGCGGTTTCGATACCGAGGATGCGGGCATTGAATGGGGCCTGAATGCGGGTGCGCTCCAGGTCCAGCTCAGCCAGTTCAATCTGGCTTTGGGTACGCTCACGCTCGGCTTCCAGTTGGGCTAGCCGGTTGGGATGATCGGCGATGGACTGGCGTCGTGCTTCGATAGCCAGCGCCTGCTGGCGCAGGGTCTGGCGGCTGGTATCCAGTTGCTCCTGGCTGAGCAGGTTACGCTGTTGCAGGCTCTCGGCGCGATCGACACGGTCCTGATTCAGCCTCTGCACATCCTGTTCCAGCTTAAGTGAACTGCGGTCGTGCTCATAACGCACCTGCTCTGCGTTGATACGAGCGTTGATGGCCGCCAGTTCGGCCTTGCGCTGGCGCAATTGGAGTTCAACCTCACGTGCATCCAGTTCCAGCAACAGGCTGCCTCGAGGCTGTTGCTCACCCTCGGACGCGAGGATACGGCTGACATCGGCGTTGAGGGCACTGCTCAGGCGCGTGGTCTGGGGGGGCTCAAACTGGCCGTAGAGCGTCAGTTCGGGGGCCGCTGAAATACTGTTCAGTTCGGTGGCGGTGACGTTCCAGCGTTTGATCTGGGCTTCTTGAGCCTGGGGTTGCTCACGGGTTTTGACCAGCGCAAAGGTGATCAGACCGGCGATGGCCAGAATCAGTAACGGCAACAGACGCTTGAACAGAGAGTACGTCCCGACAGAGTCACGCATGAGGCATCCTTGGTGTCGATGAGTAGTGTCGCGTACAGAAGAGACCGCCGCTTACGGAACCCGGCGGAATTTGGATCTATGGTATGGCAATCACTGGGGGTTATCCACAGCACCGAATGCCATTACTGCGGATATCACCCGAGATTGCAACTGGTGTAGACTCTGTGCCCTTATCCACAGGTCGATCATGCAAGGAGACCCCATGAGCCTACTGACACGTTGGCCCCGCAATCAGCTCTGCCTTTCCGACGAGGAGCGCCGCCATGCGGTCAGTGCAGTGGAGCAGGCGTTTGCAGCCACGCTGGAATCGCTCAAGGTGGATATCGGCCTGAAAGAGATGTTTGAAGAGATCTACGTGCCGCTGGCCGCCTGGATTCTGGCACGACAACGGCGTCAGGAAGGGCCGCTGGTGCTGGGTATCAATGGTGCCCAGGGCGCCGGCAAATCGACCCTGTTCAACCTGCTGGAAGTCATTCTGGGTGAAGGCTTCGGCCTGCGCGTAGTGGGGTTTTCCATTGATGATCTGTACAAGACCCGCGCGGACCGTGAACTGTTGGCGGAGTCGGTGCACCCTCTGTTGGTAACCCGTGGTGTACCCGGCACCCATGACGTTGAACTGGGAGTCGAGATCATCGACAGCCTCTGTGCCGACGATCCTGATCGCATCACCAAGATCCCGGTGTTCGACAAATCCATTGATGACCGTTGTCCCGACTCTGTCTGGCAGGAGTGGGTCGGTGGTGCAGATCTGATCGTGTTCGAGGGCTGGTGTGTCGGTGCCCAGCCACAATCTGAAGCGGAGCTGGCTGACCCGGTTAACGTGCTGGAACGTGACGAAGATACAGACGCCGTCTGGCGTACCTACGTGAACGAGCAGTTGAAAGGGCCTTACAAGGCGCTGTTCGAGCGTCTGGATGTGCTGCTGATGCTTTGTGTACCGAGTATGGATGCAGTCTATGAGTGGCGTTCTCTGCAGGAGAAGAAACTGGCGGAGCGGGTACGCTATATCTACGACACCCAACAGCCCACCGATCACCTGCGCATCATGAACGAGGACGAAATTCAGCGCTTTATTCAGCACTATGAGCGTCTGACACGTGCCATGCTGGAGCAGATGCCGGAGCAGGCGGATGTCACCCTGTTCCTCAACGAGAATCACAAGATAGCCGATATCCGCGTACTCAAACCCCTGAGGGATTGCTGACTAGAGAGGGCGAGGGTCTCAGATCGGCAGCAGTGTGGTTGACGCGATGCCATGCACCACCGTGTTAATGGCGCGGTTGGTGGAGTCCGAGACGATGCGCGCCATCATGTCCTGGTGCGCAATCAGCTTGCCGAGCAGGCGCTCAAAGCTCAGGTTGGCCGGACTGTTGCTGAGCAGAAAAGGCGTACCGTCGGGCTGGCGATAGGTGTTCAGGCGCCAGGCCACGGCTTCCAAGTTGCGTGCCGAGTTGTACAGCTTCTGCTGGTCGATCTCGTTCAGCATGTAGAACTCATCGCGGTAGTTGTAGGACGCATGCAGCATACCGGTAATACCGATCATCAGCGCGAATACCCGGTCACCCTTGAAGCTCGGGTCAAAGGCCAACGGGATCGCCTTCTCCGCGTACCGGTTATTCAACTCGGCGTGGCGAATGGGACGCGGCGACCCCAACAGCAACTCCAGGCGGCGGGATACCGTCATGCCGGGCACCTTGGCCAGCTCACGGGGGTTACGCTTGTACAGCTTGATGGTCAGTTCGCGTGCCAGCTGGTTGACGGTTTCGATATGCAGATCGGTGACCATGTCGATCTCCGACTTGGCCAGATTCTTGAGTTGAAACGGGCGAGGCTTGCCGGTGGTGGTACAACCGCCGAGCAGCAAGCTGGCACTCAGAACCAGCAGCAAGGCGGTGCGTATCGGCTTCAATGTCATCGTCCTGTTCTCCACTGCCGTAAAATCGGTGAAAATGCCTCACCCGTGATCAGGGGCAGTATAACCCCCAAGCCATGCTTTATAGTATTGGCCTGTAGCAAACGACTGGAGATAGCGATGAGTGAATCCTCTGAAATCAGTGCCCTGCGCCGGGAATATGTTGCAGCAGGGTTGCATCGAGAGCAGATGCAGGCAGACCCTATGCTGCAGTTTGAAGACTGGATGCAGGCCGCGCTGACCGCACACCCGGATGACGCCACCTCAATGACATTAGCCACCGCTGATGCCGAGGGCTGGCCTAGTGCACGTATCGTACTGCTCAAGCGCTATGACGAACGCGGCTTCTGCTGGTTCACCGATTTCCGCAGTGAAAAGGGGCAGCAGCTGGCGCAGAACCCCAAGGCCGAGTTACTGTTCTACTGGCGTGGTCTGGAGCGTCAGGTACGTATCCGTGGTCGGGTTGAGCAGCTGCCCTTTGCTGACGGCGAAACCTATTTCCACCAGCGCCCGCGTGGCAGCCAGCTCAGTGCCGCCGTGTCTGATCAGACACAGCCCATCGATCACCGTATTACCCTGGAGCAGCGAGTCGCCAAACTGGACGATGAATATGCCGGTCAGGTCGTGCCCTGTCCGGAAACCTGGGGTGGTTACTGCCTGGTGCCGGAGCATTTCGAGTTCTGGCAAGGCCGTGAAAACCGTTTGCACGACCGTTTCCGCTATACTCTGGCCGCCGATCAATGGCGTCTGGAACGCCTGCAACCCTGAGGACCCGCTGTGAACATTACCCGCGACACCCATGTCAGCTTTCATTACGCCCTTGAAGGCGCGGATGGTGAAGTACTGGACGGCTCCCGTGATGCCGAACCGCTGACTTACATCCACGGCCACCGCCAAATCGTGCCAGGTCTTGAACAGGCATTGGAAGGGCGAGCTGCGGGCGACACCTTCCGTCAGGAAGTGCCGCCTGAGCTGGGCTATGGCGAACGGGATGAAAGCAAGGTACTCGAACTGGATCGAGAAGCTTTCGCCGGCATGCCGGGCCTTAAAATCGGCCTGTTCTGCCAGATCGAAGACGAACAGGGCGAAGTGCGTTTGGGCAAAGTGGTTGCGCTGGATACACGCGAAGTTCGTGTGGATACCAACCATCCCTTTGCCGGCCAGACCCTGGTGTTCGATGTTGAGGTTGTGGCCGTGCGTGCTGCAACCCAGCAGGAGCTGGCCGGTTTGGCTGACTCCAACCGCTGAATCACTCCGATGCTTAAAACCAACCCGAACCGGTTAGCCTCCGGTTCGGGACACCTTTTCCCGCCACTGCAATTCACCGATCTGCACATTCAACCAGTCGAAACCAATTCGACGTGCCACGGCTGATGCGCCATCCAGGCTTTTGAACTCACGTTCATGTTTGGAGCGCTGCAGGTTCAGCGTCACCACATCCTGATCCCGAGTGATGAATTTCAATGTCCAGCCGCGTGACATCGAGATCGGAATCGCCTGACAGGATTCAAACACTCCCGCCTTGAATAACAACTTGATTTCCTTCTCTTGCATTGTCTTATTTCTTTTTTGATTAATCTTTAATCGACATTGATCATTATATTTACAGTTATGATTAATGGCAAATAAACAGCCTCACTTTATGATTCGTATCTCTTTGAAATAAAAGGATTTTTTATACTCAAGTTCAGCTCTTGTAGATATGAAAGGAAATTCCCCTAAGTCTATGATTTACATGGTCTTTTATTTTTAATCTGGTTAGATTGTTTGGTTATTTAAATATGTTTTTGATATGTATTTAATAAATATTGATTGGTCTTTATTAAATTATGATTAGTCAATAAAGAATTAAGAAATATTGAAGCCGAATTTGAGCAAAACAAGGAAAAGTGGGAATAGAGCGCGCGGAGGAGCGTGCGGAGTACAGTTACAGCCAGGAAGCCGTCTGCTGTTATCAACCAGCTTCAGACTGAAGAAGGTTGATCAGGGCACGCCCGATCCGATGGCTATGGCTGTCATCAGGCGTGATGGTCAAGCAGAGAAAAAACGGGGGAACAGGGCAGACAGAACCTGTCTGCCGAAGGAAGAATCAAAAAGGATCAGTTTTCGCGGGTGGCTTCCAGGCGGGCTTTCAGAGCGGCCTCGACAGCATCGAGTTTGCTTTGCATCTGGGTGGTGGAGCTTGCGTCTGCATTGGAGGGTGAGTACTGGAACATGTCGAGCATTTCGACCAGGAAGCTTTCCTCATTCATCTTGCTCAATTGCTCCGCAGTCCACTGTTTGCGCTGGTACATGGATGAGTTCCTTGTATTGAGTTGACATACTCAGATATGGCTCAGAAATTGACGAGAATCAAGCTGGAATAGGGCTATGATGGAGTGTTTAAAAAATGAACAAAATCTGTTGAGCCAAGTCAATAGTCCCCAGTCTTTATGGGAGTAATCTGACCCTAACATTAGATGCAAGCGATAAAGGTGATTGCTATGTTCGGGATCGATGCTTACAGCTTTGGTACTCTCTGGCCCAGCCTGCTGGGTGTTGCCGGTATGGCAGCTGCGATGATCTGGGGCTTTATCAAGGTGCGCAAGTTGATGTCTGAAGACGCGCACAAGCACGGCAAATAAGCTCTGCAGGTCTGTCTGGAAGCCCCCGCTGAATGCGGGGGTTTTTGTTTCTACTCCCCGCCAGCGACTCTGATACCATATCCCGGTGAATTCATCCGCTGGAGTTGCTGTGTCCCGCCCTCAAAGCTACCAGATCCCCTTGGCCGAGGCCGAGGCCGAGATCGAAATCAAGAAAAGCCGTTTTATTGCCAGCCTGAAACCGGTCCAGTCCGAGGCGGATGCCAAGGCATTCATTGAGCTACAGCGACAGCGCTTTCCGGGCGCCAACCACCACTGCTGGGCCTTTGTGGCCGCCGAGCCTCATGCCTTGACTGGCCTGGGTAGCAGCGATGATGGCGAACCCTCAGGTACCGCCGGGCGCCCCATGCTGGCTGTTCTGACAGGGGCCGATGTGGGGCAGGCCTGCGTGGTGGTGACTCGCTTCTTTGGCGGCACCAAGCTGGGGACCGGCGGGCTGGTGCGGGCCTATTCCCAGTCGGTGCGTGCCGTGTTGGCCGAAACCGAGATGCAGCACTGTGAACCCCAGGCGCAATACCAATTAACCTATGGCTATGGGCTGACCGGGACAGTGGAAGGGCTGTTGAACCGCTTTGACGTCAGCATACGTGACCAGCAGTTTGCCGAGCAGGTGCAGCTGGCCTGTTCTCTGGACCTGAATCGGTGCGAGCAGTTCGAGGCTGAGGCCGCCGAACTGCTGCATGGTGAAGCCACAATCAAACGACTGGATGACAGCGTCTAGCCGTTGGCGTGTATCCACTCCAGTAAAGAGCGCTCGAAAACTGTGAGCGGTGTCGGCCGAGGCATTCTTTCCGGCAGGCTGAGGCCGCTGATCATGAGTACGAAGACGTAACGCTCGCCCGATGCCGTATCCATATAGCCTGCCAGATTCCGTGTGCCGTTCACGGTGCCGCTTTTGGCCTGGATAGCCCCCGCTAAAGGTGGCTTGCGGGTGCTGCGCCGGTACTTGAGGGTACCGTTCTGTCCACTGACCGGTAGTGCGCTGTGACTGATCATTTGCGGATGTTCGGCCAGCCAGCGTAACAGTTGAGCCAACTGGCGTGCCTGTACCAGGTTGTCGCGGGACAGGCCTGAGCCGTCTTCCATACGGGCCAGCGTCAGGTCGATACCGGTTTGCTCAATCAGTATCTGCTTCAGCTTGCGTTCGCCCAGGGCAAAGCTGCCTGCCTGTCCACCCAGTGCACCCAGATTTTTGAACGTCAGGTCGGCAATGAGGTTGTTCGAGTCCTGCAACATGGTCGCCAGCAACTCGCCCAGAGGTGCCGAGCGGACTTCAGCCACCAGTTGCCACTGTGGGTCACGTTGGCCAAATTTGATATCACCGCGCAGTACGATGCCAAGACGGGTCAGTTCCTGCTGAACCACGGCCCTGCCGTAGGCAAAGGGATCGTTGACGGCAAAGTTGAGCGGCAGCACTTCACGCTTGCTATTGATGCAGCCGCTTAGGTGGTAACGGTTTCCGGGGCCAAGGCGGGCTTCCAGGCTACACAGTGATTCCCGCATCTGCGCGGGCGGTACCGCCTCTACATCCGAGGTGACCTCAACCGGCTGATGAGCGGGGACAAAAAAGCGGGCCGGACGATTGTCGCCTCGGCTGGTCAGGCTGGCGGCGACGCAGTTTCCTTCCAGGGTCAGGGCTGCTGCCGGTGCGCTGTAACAGACGCCCAGGTTATTCCAGGGCCAGCCGATGGCGCGATCATAGCCGCTGAAGTGGCTGGTATCGAGCAGCAGGTCGCCCTTGATCTCGCGGATCTTGCGTTGGCGAAGGTTGTCCAGCAGGTCAGCCAGTTGGCGACGTGTCAGGTCTGGCGCGCCGGTGAACTCCAGCAGCCAGTCACCATGCCATTGGCCACCTTTTTGCTGACCTCGACTCCATAACCCGGTGGTAAAGCGATAGTCCGGTCCCAATGACAGTTCAGCGGCACTGGCCGTAAACAGTTTGAGGGTACTGGCGGGCGGTAAAAAGCGATCGTCCCGGTAGTGTATCTGCAAGGGTGCGCTGGCCCTGAGCGGCTCCACCACCAATGCGACCTGACTGCCTTCCGGGGCCTGGTCGATCAGGTTTTTCCAGTCGCTGGCGTGGACAAGCGGTGCCAGGATCAGGAGGATAAGAAAGCGTAGCAACATGATCGTCTGTCCTGCAGTGAACCTGAGCCTCATTCTGCCAGAGGGGAGGGAGGCATGACAGGAAAATGCCACAGCGGAGAGCAGATGACTGACGCCATAAGCCCCAACCCCCTGATACCCGAGCTGCTGGACCTGCTGCGCGGTGCCCCTGAGGGGATCAGTGAATTTTCCCTGATGAAGGGACTGGAAACCCATCCGGCCTTTGCCGAACTGGCAGACGACTACCAGCTGCGCCTGTTTCAAAAGCATTTCATGATCATGCATGGCCTCTACAGTCTGCAATCGCGGTTGTGGTATGAAGAGGGGCTGCGCCTGGAAATATCGCCTTTGAGCGTGCGTCTTTATACCGATCCTGTGCCCATCGCTGAACAAAGTGCGGATCTGCCGGATCAGGAAAGCAAGCTGCGTGCCTACTACCTGGACTGGCAGCAGCTGGAGCAGACCAGCGCCGAAGATGTACGTCGTCTGATGAAAGGCTTTGCCATGCAGTGTGCCGATCCGGATGTGCGTCAACGCGCGTATGAAACGCTGGGCCTGGAAGCGGGCGCTTCGGCCGAAATGGTGCGCAGCCGTTATCGGCACCTGGCTGCCCAATGTCACCCGGACAAGGGCGGCGACAGCGAGGTCTTTATTGAGGTGCGGCGCGCCTATGAATTCCTGCGCAATGCGCAACGGTCTGATCAGCGGTCGTAAAGAAATGTAAAAGGCGCTGAGATTGCGGGAACAATTCTCTACTATTAGCGCTCACAGGGCCGAGTTCTTTTCAACCAGATCAGGGAGTAGATGTGCGCGTCTATTTGATGTTGCCGCTTGTGGCACTTTTGAGTGCCTGCAGTACCCCACCTTCATTACAGCCACCCGCACCTGACATTCAGGACAGCTGGCAGGCTGAAGCCGATATTGGCAGCGCCAGTCCCGGTTGGCTCAACACTCTGCAAGATCCCGCCCTTGAAGGCCTGGTTGAAGAAGCAATGAACAATAACCCGGGGCTGGCAGCCGCACGCCAGAGCCTGATTGCGGCTCGTCAGCAATGGCTCGCCACTGGCGCCGATGCCTATCCGCAACTGTCGCTGGAACTGGGTGCGCGGCGGCAGGAAAACACGGATCGCGCCGACTCCCTGAGCCTGAACCTGAGCTGGACCCCTGATATCTGGGGCGAAATGGACGCGCGCACCCAGCAGGCTGCCTTTACCTACGCAGCGGCAGAAGCGGCGCTGGAAGAGCAGCGCGAAGAGCTTGTGGCTGATGTGAGCCGCACCTGGTTTGAAATCCAGGAAGCGCGGCTGCTGCTCGAACTTTATACCCGCCGCCATGACACCCTGGAACAGAGCCTGGATATCATCGAATCCGGTTACCGTCAGGGCTTGAATGAGGCGCTGGATCTGTATCTGGCGAGGAACAACGTCAATTCGGAAGCGGCGCGGCTGGAGCAGCAGCGCCAGATACTCAGTGAGCTGCAGCGTGAACTGGAGCAAACACTGGGTCGTTATCCCGCCGCCGCATTGAGCAGCAGTGGTTCTTTGCCGCTGTTGGATTCCGACGTGCCGGCCGGTATGCCGGCGGATGTGCTGCGTCGCCGGCCCGATCTGCAGCAGGCTTGGCTGCGTTTGTTGGCGGGTGACGCTGCTCTGGCAGCCGCCCATCGCGACCGTTTTCCCAGCCTGACCCTGAGTGCTGCCGAGGGCGGCAGCAGTGATGCGCTGAGTGACCTGCTACGCACCGGAAACCTGGCCTGGAGCCTGGGGGCATCACTGACCCAAACCCTGTTCGATGCTGGCCGCAAGGAGGCCGTGCAGGCTCAGGCACTGGCTAACCGGGCAGAGCAGGAACAGCTCTGGCTGGAAGCGGTATATGCGGCACTGACCGAAGTTGAAAATGCCCTGTCTGAGCGGCGCAGTCTGCACAACCGTTATCAGCTGTATCTCAAGGCTGAGCAGAATGCACTCAATGCCGAGGCGCTGGCATTCGAGCAGTACCGCAAGGGTCTGGAAAGTTTTACCACGGTACTCGAGGCCCAGCGGCGATCGCTGGATGCCCAGACCAATGTCATCAGTCTGCGCCTGCAGCTGCTGCACAACCGTATCGAACTCTATCGCGCACTGGGCGGACGCTTCAGTGCCGACACGACTGCTGAACCGGAGCCGGACACCCCATGATCAAACGCCTACTGCCGTTTTTCGTTATTGGCCTGCTAGGCTTTGCCAGCTGGCAGATTACCCAGAATCCGCCCCAGGCCCAGCGTGGCGCTCCGCCCGAGCCCAAGCGTATCAGTGTTGAGGTGCTGCCGATTGAAATGGACAGTTTTCATATTCAGGTGCGCAGTTACGGACGCGTAGAGCCTCGAACACAGAGCACGCTGCTGCCACAGGTTTCAGGTGAGGTGGTCTGGCTCAACCCGGATTTCCGAGCCGGCGGCTTCTTTGAAGCGGGTGAAGAGCTGATTCGACTGGATGACCGTGATTACGAAGCGGATCTGGCCCAGGCTGAAGCCACCTTGATGAGTGCGCGTCAGGCACTGGCGGAAGAGGTGGCACGCAGTGCCCAGGCAGCTGCTGACTGGAAACGGCTGGGTAATGCCGGTGAAGCGCCTCCGCTGGTGCTGCGCAAACCCCAGTTGAGTGCTGCGCAGGCGACGCTGGCGTCGGCTGAAGCGGCGGTCAAACAGGCTCGACTGAATCTGGAGCGCACCCATATTCGCGCCCCTTATGCCGGTCGTGTGCTGGAAAAATCCGTCGACCTGGGGCAGATCGTCTCAAGCGGAACAACCCTGGGCAGTATCTACGCAGTTGATGTTCTGCAGGTGCGCCTGCCCCTGCAAAACCGTGATCTGGGCTATCTGGAGCTACCCGAAGAATACCGCGTCAAAGGGGCTACGCCGGTTCAGCCCAGTGTGGCGATTCACTCTGACCTGATCCGACCCGAAACCTGGCAGGGCAAGGTGGTACAGACCGAAGGTGCCATCGATGAAGACAGTCGTCAGCTGCATGTGCTGGCACAGATTGAAGACCCATACGGCGAAAAAGCGGTGGACCGCATCCCGCTCAAGGTGGGGCAATATGTCACGGCCGCCATTGAAGGGGTGCAGGTTGAAGACGCCATCGTGATTCCCAACAAGGCGATCTACCAGGGCAGTTATGTCTATGTGGTGGAAGAGGGCGTGCTGCAGCGCCGCGAAATTGAAGTGGCCTGGCAGGATGACACCCAGGCCTTGATCGACAAGGGCCTCAAAACAGGCGACCGGCTGGTACTGACCTCGTTGGGTCAGGTGGTATCGGGTACACCAGTCAGGGTGCAGGGTGAGTCCGCCAGGGTCGCCAAGCCTACTGCGGGTCAGGCTGATGGAGACCGCTCATGATCGCCTGGTTTGCCCGCAACCATGTGGCCGCCAACCTGCTGATGGTCAGCATTCTCTTTGCTGGCTTGATGTCACTTAAACTCAATATTCCGCTGGAAATTTTCCCCAGCTTTGAGCCGGATTCAATCAGTGTGCGCATCAGCCTGCGCGGTGCTACCCCCGAAGATGCCGAGCTGAGCCTGGCGACCCGAGTAGAGGAATCGGTCAGTGACCTGGAGGGTGTGGAAGAGATTCGTAGCCGTTCGGTGGAGGGCGGGACCACTGTCACCATTGAAGTGGATAAGGGCTATGATCCGCGTGAGTTGCTGGCGGATGTGAAATCCCGGGTCGACGAAATCGGTACCTTCCCCGCCGAAGCCGAAGAGCCGGTGATTGCGCTGGCCACGTTCAAGCGTGATGTGATCACGGTGTCCGTGGCGGGTGATCTGAGTGAGCATGAACTGCGCAGTTATGCCGAGCAGGTACGCGATGACATTCTTCAACTGGATGGCGTAACCCAGGCCGAGCTGGATGGCGTGCGCAGCTATGAGATCGGTGTCGAGATCTCCCAGGATCAGTTGCGTGCCTATGACCTGACCCTGGCGCAGGTGGCCGAGCGTATATCCTCCAGCTCGCTGGATCTGTCCGCCGGTAACATTCGCACCGATGGTGGCGATATCCTGATTCGCTCCAAGGGCCAGGCCTACAGCCGTGACGAGTTTGAAAACGTCATCATCAAAACCCATCCCGATGGCAGCCTGCTGCGCCTCGGGGATCTGGCCAGCGTCAGCGATGGCTTTGAAGAAACGGCCCTGAGAACCCGTTTTAACGGACAGCCGGCGGCGATGATTGAGGTCTATCGCGTGGGCAACCAGAGTGCCATCGCGGTGGCGGATGCAGTTAAAAACTATATTGCCGAGCAGCAGCCCCTGCTGCCGGAAGGCCTGCATCTGGGCTACTGGGACGATGATTCCGAAATCGTCAAAAGCCGTATCAATACACTGACCACCAATGCCATTCAGGGCGGGGTGCTGGTCTTGCTGCTGCTGACCCTGTTCCTGCGTCCTTCTATCGCCTTTTGGGTGTTCATTGGCATTCCGGTCAGCTTTATGGGTGCCTTCCTGTTGATGCCGGTATTCGGTGTCACCCTGAACGTGCTGTCCCTGTTCGGATTTATTCTGGTACTGGGGATCGTGGTGGATGACGCCATTGTCACCGGTGAGAATATCTACAGTCATCTACGCGGCGCCGAGTCGGGTCTTCAGGCGGCGATTCGAGGTACCCAGGAAGTGGCGGTGCCGGTGACCTTCGGTGTGCTGACCACCATTGCCGCATTCCTGCCCATCGCGTTTATCGAAGGCCATCGTGGCGCCTTCTTTGCCCAGATTCCGGTGGTGGTCATCCCGGTGCTGCTGTTCTCGCTGATCGAGTCCAAGTTCGTGCTGCCGGCCCACCTCAAGCACCTGAAGCTGCGCCATGAAAATGTCGAAAGCCAGGGGCGGCTGGCCAAACTGCAGCAAGGCTTTGCCGATGGGTTTGAACGACTGATCGTGCGTTACTACAAGCCCTTGCTGGGGGTGGCGCTGCGCAACCGTTTGACCACGCTGGCGCTGTTTATCGGCGTGTTCATGCTGATCATGTCGATGGTGACATCCGGCTGGACCCGCTTTGTGTTTTTCCCGCGCGTGCAGGGTGATACCGCACGTGTAACGCTGACTATGCCCAGTGGTACACCCTTTGAAGTGACCGACCGTCACATCTTTCGCATGGTGGAAGCGGCTCGTGAGCTGCAGGATGATTACCGTGATCCGGCCACTGGTGAAAGCGTGATCATGAATATCTATTCCACCACCGGCTCCGGCGGCAGTGCCGAAGTGGGCCGAGTGCGTTTTGAGCTGGTGCCTTCGGAAGAGCGTGAGGTGGAGATCAGCACGCGCCAGATCGTCAGTGAGTGGCGCCAGCTGATCGGACCGATCCCGGGTGCAGAAACCGTTGCCTTCCGCGCCGAGATTGGCCGTGGTGGTGATCCGGTGGATATCCAGCTGCGTTCGACGCGCATCCAGGACCTGGAAGCCATGGCGGATCAGGTGAAAGAACGGCTGGCTACCTATCCGACGCTGTACGACATTGCCGATAACCTGTCTGACGGCAAGGAAGAGTTGCAGCTGGAGTTGACCGAGCAGGCACACCTGCTGGGGCTGACGCGCAGTGACATCATCCGTCAGGTGCGACAGAAATTCTTCGGCATTGAGGTGCAGCGCGTACAGCGTGGCCGTGATGATGTGCGCGTGATGGTGCGCCTGCCGCTTGAGGAGCGCCAGGCCATTGCCGGCTTGCGCGATGTCTTGATCTCCACCTCCACCGGTCAGGTGCCGCTGGACTCGGTAGCACGGCTGGTACCGGGGCAGAGCCCCTCGGCGATCTACCGGGTGGATCAGCAGCGCACGGTCAGTGTGGTAGCGGATATGGACAAGGAAAGCACCAATACCACGGTGCTGAACCGGGATCTGAGCGAGTTCCTTACGGAGCTGGTGCGGCAGTATCCTGGCTCGTCCTACAGCCTGGAAGGGGAGGCGCGTGAACAGCGTGAATCCTTCACCTCATTGGCGATCGGTCTGGGCTTTGTCTTCTTTGCCATCTACAGCTTGCTGGCGATTCCGTTCCGCTCATACCTGCAGCCGCTGATCGTGATGTCGGTAATTCCCTTTGGTGCCATCGGTGCCATCATTGGCCACTGGATCATGGGGATGGATCTCACCATCATGAGCCTGCTGGGCTTGATGGCCCTGATCGGTGTGGTCGTGAACGACAGCCTGGTGTTGGTGGACTTCACCAACCGGCGCCGTCAGGAGATTCAGGAAGCAGGTGAGCACTCACATTACGAGGCGACCCTGCAGGCGGTACTGGTGGCGGGGGTGGCCCGTTTCCGTCCGGTCATGCTCACCTCGTTGACCACCTTTATCGGCCTTATGCCACTGCTGTTCGAAAAGGCGGTACAGGCGCAGTTCCTGATTCCCATGGCGGTTTCGCTGGGCTTTGGCATTATCTTCGCAACGCTGGTAACGCTGATTATGGTGCCGGTGAATTTCATGCTGCTGGAAGATCTGCGCCGCCTGGCACGACGCCTGTCTGGTCAGGCCAAAACCACCGACACGGCCACTCACTGAGTGGCCGTCGGGTCCCCGGTTGCGGAGGGCGTTGGTGTAAAGCGCTGATGCAGCCAGGCCAGTGCCAGCAGGGCCAGCCCCAGTCCCATGAAGGAAGCGACGCGCCAGAGGCCGGTCAGGTCTGACATGTCCACCAGGAACAGCTTGGCGACCACGACCAGCAGCAGTGCCATGCCGCCTCTATACAGGTTGCGCCGCTGCAGCCAGTTACCCAGGATCATGGCCGCCGAGGCCAGCAGCAACCAGACGATTGAATAGGTGTACAACTCGCCATCCGACGTCGGGTTGGCCAGATTGACACTGCCGCCCTGCCAGAGATGGCGAATCTCCAGTGATACAAACAGCAGCAGGCTCAGCCCGGATGCCAGTGCCATCCAGCGTCCCAGCGCATGCGGCAACTGTCGCCAGAGCACCAGCAACAGCAGGCAGGGCAAGCCATAGCTGAGCAGCAGCAGGTTCCAAATGGGGGTATCGCTCAGCGGCGAACTGCTCCACATCGGATTTTCCCGCAACAATACGATCAGCACATGGTTGGCGGCGGCCGCCAGCAGGTGAAGGCTGGCGATGATCTGGTAGAAACGTTTCAGATGACGGCTGAGCGTTGCGCGCCAGAGGTAGACACAGCCGGCCGTACCCCAGATCAGAGTGTTCAGGCTGGCTTCGATAAAGCCGTACTGCTGGCGGAAAATATCGCCGTCATACAGCCAGTAACGTACTTCTGCTGCCAGCGTCAGCACCAGCAGATGAGCACCGGCCCCTTGCAGCCAGGCCGTCATTTTGTCGTCGCTGCGCAGAATCCAGGCACCTGCAAAGGCACAGGCAGTAGCGCCGCCGTAGGTCCAGAGCGACCAGTGCGTACCCATATCGTAGCTGAGCAGCCAGGGGTTAAAGGTCAAACGGCAGACCACCACCGCCAGTAACAGTCGAATCACCCAGGGCAACAGGCTTAGCTGGAAACGCTGTTGCAGCAGCGACAGACTGACCAGTTGCAGCGCCAGGGCGAGAGTGAGCGTGGCATCGGTGAACCAGATTACAGCGGCCAGTGACAGGCCCAGATGCGCGCCACTGAACAAGACTGTTTTGATCAGGTCATTGCCGCCGCGCTCCAGCGCCAGCCGTGCCAGTGCCAGGTAACTCAAGCCCAGGATCAGTGCAGCACCACCCCAGGCCCAGTCAGCACTGAACGCGGTAAACAGGTAGTACCCCATCGCCAGCATCAGCAACGGAGTAAAACAGCCCAGCGTAACCCAGAAGCCCGGGTGTTCGATACGACGCTGCAGCAGCCAGGCCGCTGCGGCCGTGTACAGCAGCGTCAGCATGACAAAGCGGGACACCAGTGCTGCCTGAGTATCGGCATCAGGCGGGGTGAACATCAGTTGATCACCCATATAAGTCAGCATGGGCATGACCACGGCCAGTGCTGTGGCGATCAACATTAACGCGGGTAAAGGGTTCAGCAGTGGTCGGCGGCTGGCCACCAGCAGAAGCAGTGCCGGCAGCAACAGCAGAGTCGGGTAGGCTGCCTGAGGGACTCCTTCCGTCGCCAGAGTATAGCCTTGCGCCAGCGTGATCAGACCCAGCGTCGGAATGACTGGCCAGTGGACCGACTCACGTACTCCCTTGAGACGGTTCAGCCAATTGGCTGTTGGGGCTTCGGTTTTAGTCAGCAGCCAGTCATAACCGGGCACGGCCAGGAACAGATATGCCAGTGCCAGCAGGTAGGCCGAGCGAACGCCGTCTGCCGGGCTGGCACCCAGGCTCAGTAGCCACCAGAACAGGCTGCCGCCAATCACGCCGAGCCAGAGCCAGCGGCGCTGCACATATCCGAGTAACCAGAGAGACGCCAGAGTCAGAATGCCGATATAGACCAACGCCAGCTCGATATTGCCGCTGCCGGTGTTGACCAGAATGGGTACCAGGTATCCACCCAGCATGCCCAGCGCGGCCAATATGGGGCCGTGCCTCAGTGCGAGCACCAGGGTGGCAAAAGAGACCAGTGCCATGGCAAGGAACAGCAGACCTGGCGCGATACCCGGCAATAGTTTGAAGGCCGCGAAAAGGGCTGAGTAGAGGATGATACTGGCACCGCCAGCCAGCGCGGCGAATACGTTGTTCTGGCCCTGGCGTCGTCGTAACCTCTCGGCCAGTACGTGCAGGCCTGCGCCCACCAGCAGGGACAGAATAACCCGTGCTTCGGGCCCCAGCAGGCCCTGCTCTATGGAATAACGCACCATAAAGACACCGGCAAGACCCACGCAAAGGCCGCCCAACCAGGTCATCCAGTGCTCGCGAATACTGACCTGAAGCCGATCAAGGAACCCGGGCTGTGCCGGCGTTGTATCCACTACAGGCTTGGTGGAACCCTCACTGGCTTGGCTGGTATCGGGAGAGGTGGAGGTGTTGGCCGTTGGCCCCCAGGTGGTGGCAGGCTCGGGCGCAGGTGAGGCTGCTGCGTAGACTGTGTCAGGTTCGGCAGAATCTTCGGGCTCTGGGGGAGGGGTAGTCTCTGCGCTTTGCGGTGGTGGTTCGGCCTGCTGTGGGCGGGCCGCAGTCTGCCCGACCCCCTGGTTTTCATAGTGGGCCAAACGGTTGTGCAGGTGCTGTATCTCCTGGCGCAATTGATGCGTATTCAACCAGGCGCGTATGCCCAATATTGAGCCAAGCAGCAGAAACAGCGGAAACGCCAGCAGTAACAGCCAAAG
This sequence comes from Marinobacterium sp. NO-S09, assembly GCF_059179545.1. Lineage (NCBI taxonomy): Bacteria > Pseudomonadati > Pseudomonadota > Gammaproteobacteria > Oceanospirillales > Oceanospirillaceae > Marinobacterium > Marinobacterium sp. NO-S09. The sequence continues at coordinate 1,286,835 of NZ_CP168954.1, forward strand.
GGCATCCATTCAGATTCTCCGTCCCAGTGCCACCCAGGTGGCAGTCCATATGCTGCTGACTATACTTTAGGCAGGCCCCTTTACCAAAGCAAAGCCTCAGGGGGAATCATGGTGAATCCGGTACTGCCACAGGTCCTGAGTGAAATCAGACAACATCCGGAAGGCGTAAGTGAGTACTACCTGATGCAGCAGCTCGAGCATCAACACCTGTTCGAGGACTTGCATGCAGAAGGCTCTCTGGCGCTTTATCGCAAGCACTTCATTATCATGAACGCGCTCTATGATCTGCAGAATGTGCTTTGGGATGAGGAGCAGCGTGTACTCAGCATTTCGCCCATGCATATAGAATTGCATGAACCGGGTACCGACTGGGAAGGCTATAACCCCAACCCTGATCTCAGCACCTACTATCTTGATTGGCACAACTTTGAAACCACAACGGCAGAAGACGTGGAAACACTGATGCAGTCCGTGTCCGGCACGCGCCATTAATGTCATTACGTCCCTTTTGAGCCAAGGGTTAAGCAGACCGGCCAAATGGCCGGTCTGCTTTCATCGTCTTCAGTCTTCGATCTCACCTGTTTCCAGGCGCTTGCGGTGGATAGCCTGCAGTTTGTACAGGGACTGCTGCAGTTCAAAGAACCCGTGCCAGTGGGCATAGTCCGGTCCGGCCATCATAGCGCCGTGACGGGCGCGGCGGCCCTCGTGATGCCAGAGGTGATAGAAGGTGATCTGGAATTCATCGGTCCAGGGATTTTCCTTCAACAGGCCCTTGGCTTCCAGCTCATCCAGCATCTTCTTGGCCGGGTCGTAATATTCCACGTTGTAGAGTTTAACCGCCTTATCACCCTGGGTGAAAAAGCCTTCGGTATGGGAGTCGCCGTGGCAGGAGCCGCATACGGCTTTCATTTCCTCACGGCCCTGGGGGCCGTTGCCCAGTAATGGGCTGAGAACATCGGTGGAGTTACGCACTTCCGAACGCTTGGCCCAGAGGTTCCAGTACAGACGCTGGCTGATATTGTGTGTTGGCGCCAGCTCGCCAACGCCACTCATGTGGCAAGTGGCACAGGTGGGAGCACGGTAGTCGCCAGGCTCCCAGGCATCTGCCGGCGCATCCCAGTTCCACTCATGGCCTTCGGCGGCAAACACCTGGCCGTGCTTGCTGTTTTCGAACACCTCAATATCCGGGTGGTCCGGTCCCAGGTGGCAGCTGGCACAGGCCTGGGGCTTGCGCGCTTCGGCAATGGAGAAGCGGTGGCGGGTATGGCAGGCACCGCAGTTGCCGGTGGAACCGTCCGGGTAGATATTACCCATGCCGGAGTTGGGCCAGGTGCTGGGATCCGGCTTACCACCCTCCAGCAGTTTGATTTCGGTGCCGTGGCACTGCATGCAGCCGGTTTCGCCCGGTGCGTTGCCCAGTTCCGGGTTGTCACGCCCTTCGTGGAATTTGACCAGCGCGTGCAGGCTGTCCTTGGGGATAATCTGGCGGTAGGCACGGAAGTGGCCACTATGGTTGAACTCGGCCTGTTCCTGAGCGTGGCAACGGCCACAGGTACCCGGCGACACCAGCGGAGAAATATACACATTCTGCAAACCTTCCTGGTTGTGCAGCTGGGCATCCGGTTCCCCCTTGCTGGCCGCATGGCAGTCATTACAGCCGACGCCAACATGACTGTGGCGGCTGTTTTTCCAGTCTGCGACTACGCCGGGGTGTTCCTCCTGGTGGCAGCTGACGCACTGCTTGTCCAGCTCGGTCAGGCTGCGGCTGAAGGCCAGGGAGCGTACTTCCGGGTTGATTTCGATGCCTTCACTGGTAGCCGATACACCGAGCGACGGGATCAGCAGGGTCAGCAGGCAACTCAAAAGCAGGGGCAATCGGAGGTTCATCGGGGTTCTCCTTATCCGTCGGTAGCCGCAAGAGGGGAAGAGGGCAGGTTGCGTTCCAGGTCGGTATGACCCACGCGGTGGCAGTCGATACAGGTTTTATCGATGGTGCCGAGAAAGTAGGGTTTGTGGGCAACGAACTGAGCATTATCCAGTTCCGAGCCCTGTTGCAGGTTGTTGTGGCACTTCAAGCAGCCCGAGTCATAGACGAATTCGTTCGCACGGGCCCGCTTGGCATGCCAATCCACATCCTCGGCGCCCAGCACAAACTCCTTCCAGACATCCCAGGCACCATTGCGGGCTTTCATCCAGAGGTAATTGACGGTGCTGTCATGGGGCAGGTGGCAATCGGTACACTCGGCCTGTATGCCGGTGGTGGAGCGTCCGCCATGTGGGTCGCGCAGAAAGGAGGCTTGCATGGGCTTCATGCTGTGACAGCTGCCACAGAACTCCTGCCCCGAAGTGAGGTGCAGTGCCTTGTCGGTGAGGGCCCAGGCCAGCAGAGAACCACCGCCCAGCAGGGCCAGTATGAGTAGCGCCTTGATCCAGAATATCTGCCGATATCCTTATTCAATGCAGGTTTATTATTATGTTCATCGCAGCTTAGACAAGGCTGGCAGAATTGCCAGTCCACTTGTCAGTCTGTTGATCTGCGTTCAGACTGGGAGCCGAATGACGAGGACCTGATTGATGAAACAGACATCCCTGCTTGGCCTGCTGCTGAGTTGCCTGCTGTTCCCTGCCGTTTCCGTGGCCGATGAAAATGCCGGTTTCCTGCAAAAGATCTATCTGTCCTTTTGTGTGAAACACCTGGAAAACTATGGAACCCTGAGAGCCCAGCTGGAGCAGCAGGAGCTGCCCAAACTGCCACCTGAACAGGCGAGGGCCTTTTTGCATAACAAACCGGGCGATGCCTGGCCGATTCCTTTCAAAGGGCAGTTCGGCTTTTTTGTGATGGCGCTGCCTGAAGGCGACCAGGAATGCCGGGTCATGGCGCGCGCCGGTGATGCGGCGGCCAACCGACGCTGGTTTGCACGTATGGCCGAGCAGGCACCGGCTCCGCTTCAGCCCAGTATGCTGGCAGATGACCAGCTGGAATATCCGTTAAGCGGCCCGTCCGGCCGTTTATCCTGGCAGTGGGCAACCGAGCATGCCCAGCGCAGTCTGGTTCTTACCCTGATCACCGCCCAGGAGCCGGAGGCACCCATTCAGGCGCAGGTGTCGCTGGCACTGGCCAACCGTTGAGACTAACGTGCCCAAAATATCCAATGCAGTTGACCTGCCTGAACATGAAATTGAACTCAATGCCATCCGTGCTCAGGGCGCGGGTGGGCAGAACGTTAACAAGGTATCCAGTGCTATCCACCTGAGGTTTGATATCCAGGCCTCCTCCCTGCCGGCCTTCTACAAGGAGCGCCTGCTGGGGCTGAGTGACAGCCGCATATCCAGTGATGGCATCATCGTCATCAAGGCGCAGCAATACCGTACCCAGGAACAGAACCGTGAAGATGCTTTGATGCGTCTGGTCGAACTGATCCGCAATGCGGTCAAAGTGGAAAAGAAACGCCGCCCCACCAAACCGACACGCAGTTCGCAGCGCAAGCGTCTGGATAAGAAAAAGCAGCGCGGCAATATCAAATCCATGCGGGGCAAAGTCGGCCCTTGATACAGATTGATCGTTTTATCCGATCATAATCCGCCACTTTTTCCCGTTCATCATCAAGAGAATCGATCTCACAATACTGGCATATCTGATCAACACGGCAATAAGCTTAGAGGAGGCCAGACATGTCCGATCGCACAATTAACCGCCGTATCCCTGCCCGAGAAAGCCGCGATGGCGCCGGTGTGCGTTTGCTGCGCAGTCTGGGACGCTCGGCGCATCACCGCATCGATCCCTTTTTGATGCTGGATAATTTCTTCTCGGATAATCCGGATGATTACATTGCCGGCTTCCCGGCCCACCCGCACCGCGGTTTTGAAACCGTTACCTATATGCTGGATGGGCGCATGCGCCACCGTGACCATCTGGGGAATGAAGCCGTGCTGGAAAGTGGTGGTGTGCAGTGGATGACAGCCGGGCGTGGCGTGATTCACGAAGAGATGCCGGAACAGGAAGAGGGGCTGATGCGCGGTTTCCAGCTTTGGGTCAACCTGCCTGCAGCGGAAAAGATGACGCCCGCGCGTTACCGTGATTTCAATGCTGATGAGATTCCCCAATACGAAGATGCTGTCACGGGCGCAAGGATCAAGCTTATCGCCGGCGAGATTGAGATTCACGGTGAGCCGCTACAGGGTGCAGTAAAAGGCATCAGCCGTAATCCCTTAATGCTGGACCTGCGATTGCCGGCCGGTGCCGAATTGCGCCTGCCTCTGGCAGATGAGCGAGCCGGCTTTGCCTACCTTTTCGAGGGTGAGGCTCAGTTGGGAGGCCAGCCGTTAAACCTGAATGAAGCCGCAGAGCTGGGCAGTGGTGATCAGCTTCATTTCACGGCCGGTACTGAAGGCGCAAAGATTTTGCTGCTGGCGGCCCAGCCCATTGCCGAGCCTGTCGCCCAGTATGGTCCTTTTGTGATGAACACCATGGCCGAGGTGGAGCAGGCGATCGAGGACTACCAGGCCGGTCGTCTGGTGTGATCAGCGTTTGGACTTTTTGGCCGGCTTGAGCTGCTCGATCCAGCGCGGGTCCAGTGATGGCTGATCAGCTTCCAGGCCCTGTGCCAGCATCTTGTCACGGTGACTTGCGCTCTCCTGCTGGAGATCATGCAGCTCGCTCTGGTTGTTCTCCAGCCGGTACATCTGTTCCAGACCCTGATGATAAAAGCGCATGACACGCATGGCGGTGGGGTTGTCACGTTCAACTCCGGCCTTCACCTCATGCAGGATGTTGGTCACGCTCATCAGGCTGCGTTTGAGCTGCCAGCCGTATTTGGCCTCATCCATCCATGGCTGATGCCAGTAGTAGAGTTTGAATATGGCGGTGGTCACCAGGACACCTGCCAGTACGCCCCCCAGGTTCCAGACAAAATTACCGCCTTCCGGGCTGCCGAATACCCTGACGCTTAGAGTGGCCAACGCCATTGCCACCAGGGCAAAGGTCAGCATGATGATCATATTGCTTTTGCGTGTGGCCTGACGGTAGTGCTCGGGGTCACGGCTTTCCAGCGTAAATATGTCCGACATTCGATTGTCTCTTCAGAGCAGGGCTAGACTTGGGATAGCAGAGGTTAGCAGTTAACCTGGCTGTGGCAAACCAAAGTCGTGAAGCGCCGGTCAAGCTGCTAGGCTGAGACCTGTCTGAGCTTTTAAATACTCTGGAAACAGGAGGTTATATGTGGTCTGAGTCGGATTTGCAGCATCTGCGTCGGGCAATTGAGTTGGCTGAGGAGGCTTTGAAGTCGGGTGATGAGCCCTTCGGCTCGGTACTGGTCAGTGCAGAGGGAAAGGTGCTGGCCGAGGACCGCAACCGCATTGTGGCCACCGGCGATAATACACGTCACCCCGAGTTTGAACTGGCGCGGTGGGCTGCTGAAAACCTCACGCCCGAACAGCGTCGGGAGGCCACGGTGTATACCTCGGGTGAGCACTGTCCCATGTGCGCAGCGGCCCACGCCTGGGTTGGTCTGGGTCGCATTGTTTACGCCAGTTCATCACGCCAATTGTCGCGCTGGTTGAGGGAGATGGGGCTGTCTCAGCCGCCGGTCAGCACGCTGTCGATACGTGAAATAGCGCCAGGAGTACCGGTCGAGGGGCCGGTACCCGAACTGGTTGATCAGGTGCATGCCCTGCATCGGCGCAGGCACCAGACCAACCAATAAAAGCACTACCGGGGCGGTGGTTACTGGCCGCCCTGATACATCCGCTGGTGCATCTGCCACATTTGCTGGCGCTGCTCTTCAGTCAGCACTTTTTGCATCTCTTCCTGCATTTCAAGACGCTGTTTCAGCATCTCATGTTGCTGTTTTTGCATGTCACGGTGGGCGTCCAAAATTTGTTCGCTGTCGGGTTTGCCATCCTGCCAGAGCTTATGCATGGATTGCTGCCGACCCCACATTTGCTGCATGTGCTCTTGCTGCTGTTGCCAGAGCTTTTCTCGTATCTGTTGCATTTTCTGTTGCTGCTCACTGCTCAGCTGCAGCCCGGGGCCGCTGCCATATTGCATGCCGCCCATCATGGGGCAGGGCATCATCTCCATGTTGCCCATCATATGGCCGCCATGCATCATTCCCATGCCCATTCCGCTTCCCATCATGGGACCGGCCATGCCATAGCCACCGTACCCCATCATGTGGCCGGGCATTCCGTATCCCATCATCGGTCCGTAACCTTGCATCATGCCGGGCCCCATTCCCTGGCCAGGCATATTGTTTGGGCCTGAGTGCATCATGTGGTTTTGGGCACTGAGGGGGGCGGAGAGTAATGCAGCGGTCATCGTCGCAATTACATAAGGTGGAAGTTTGGACATGTTCATGTCGAGTCTCCGTATTTGAGTGTTCGACGTTGGTAACCTGATTGAAGCGTGGCACAGGTCGGTGGTATCGCAAGGTTGGAGGGCTGTGCCAGATCAATGCCGGGGATTTTGACATGCGTCGTATAGCGGGCATGATTAACAAGGAAGCAGTTGAGAGGCCGGTATCATGTTAGTGACCATTGCCCGCTATACCTATCTCTACGAAGCCCAGATTGCGCGTGCATTGCTGGACAGCGAAGGTATCGATGCATTTATTGCCGACGAGCAAACCATCAACATGCAGTGGCTGTACTCCGATGCCCTCGGTGGTGTCCGCCTGCAGGTGGCGCAAGAGGATGTAATGCGGGCGCAGCGTATTTTGCAGGATGATCGAGAAACGCCTCTGGTTGAGCTGGAAGGAGAAGATCGGCCGGCATGTCCAGTGTGTGGCAGCCGGGATACGGAATATTATCAGATTGGCCGACGCTGGGCGTTCTTGATGTTTCTTGCTATCGATTTCCCGCTGTTTCGGGTGCAGGACGGCATTCGTTGCCACAGTTGTGGTGCTATCAGCAAGCAGCATTCTGACGCTGCCCGGCACTGAAATTCACGTCGTTTTGTGGCATAATTCATCACCTGAAACAAACACCCTCTAAGCTATCCAGATTGCCCCGCCTTCGCTTCCGGCTTTACTGTTTGGGCTTTCATTTCTTTTCCAGACAAGCGAGATCACTCCATTGCTGACCACAGCCAATATCACCATGCAGTTTGGTGCCAAGCCACTGTTTGAGAACATTTCCGTCAAATTCGGTGACGGCAACCGTTACGGCCTTATCGGTGCCAACGGCTGCGGCAAGTCCACCTTCATGAAAATCCTCGGTGGTGACCTGGAGCCATCGTTCGGCACCGTATCCAAGGACCCGAACGAGCGCCTGGGTAAGCTGCGTCAGGACCAGTTTGCCTACGAGGAATACACGGTGGTGGATACCGTGATCATGGGGCACGAAGAGCTTTGGGCCGTGAAGTCCGAACGTGATGCCATCTATGCCAAGGCAGAAATGACCGAAGAAGACGGTATTCGCGCCGGTGAACTGGAAGCTGAATTTGCCGAGATGGACGGTTACACCGCCGAGTCCCGTGCCGGTGAACTGCTGTTGGGTCTGGAAATCCCGGTGGAGCAGCATTTCGGTTTGATGAGTGAAGTGGCGCCGGGCTGGAAACTGCGTGTGCTGCTGGCGCAGGCACTGTTTTCCGATCCGGATATCCTGCTGCTGGACGAGCCGACCAACAACCTGGATATCAATACCATCCGTTGGCTGGAAGGCGTACTCAACCAGCGTAACTGCACCATGATCATCATCTCGCATGACCGTCACTTCCTGAACAGTGTCTGCACCCACATGGCGGATATCGACTACGGTACGCTGAAGGTCTATCCGGGCACCTACGATGATTACATGCTGGCATCGACCCAGGCACGTGAGCGCATGCAGGCCGACAACGCCAAGAAAAAAGCCCAGATCGCCGACCTCAAGGCGTTTGTGAGCCGCTTCTCGGCCAATGCGTCCAAGTCCCGTCAGGCCACGTCGCGTCTGAAGCAGATCGATAAAATCCAGTTGGATGAGATCAAACCCTCCAGCCGACAGAACCCGTTCATCCGCTTTGAGCAGGCGAAAAAGCTGCACCGTATTGCGCTGGAAGTGGAAGGGCTGGCCAAGTCATTTGACGAAGAGCTGTTTTCCGGTCTGAACCTGCAGGTCAACGTGGGGGAGCGCATTGCGATTATCGGCCCCAACGGTATCGGTAAATCCACCCTGCTGAAATGCCTGGTAGGGGATCTGGAACCCAATGCCGGTGAGGTGAAGTGGTCTGAAAACAGCGAAATCGGCTACTACGCCCAGGACCATGCCCACGAGTTTGAGGAAGACAAGAACCTCTACGACTGGATGAGCCAGTGGGGCAAGGAGGGTGATGATGAGCAGGTGATCCGCGGTACGTTGGGTCGCATGCTGTTCTCCCAGAAGGAGATCGATAAGTCAGTGAAAGTGATCTCCGGTGGTGAGCAGGGCCGCATGCTGTTTGGCAAGATGATTCTGCAGAAGCCGAATATCATGCTGCTGGACGAGCCCACCAACCACCTGGATATGGAGTCGATTGAGTCGCTCAACATGGCGCTGGAAAACTATCCGGGCACACTGCTGTTTGTCAGCCATGACCGTGAGTTCGTCTCCTCGCTGGCGACCCGCATTATTGAGCTGACACCCACCGGTATCGTCGACTTCCACGGCAACTACGAAGACTACCTGCGCTCGCAGGACGCCTGATTGCGGCCTGAATTGATTGGCGATTGAAGCTTAGCCCGATGTGTCCAAGGAACGTCGGGCTTTTTGCTTTCAATCTGTAGCCAAATGCTGACTTGCCAAGGTCGCAGCGGCATTGCAGACTTACGCCCTTGTAACCCATGGAACCGGGTATCCCTCCCATAAGGAACAGGATAGGTGTCTCATCCTCTTGCGCCTGATGGCTGGCTTGTTGAGCCAGTAACGGCACCCGTACTCCCCTGGTTATCGCTATACCCCAATACTCTGGTTTTGAATGACGGATCTTTTTCTGGGCGCGCTGTTGACCCGGAAGCGGATTCTTCTCACAACCCGCTGCTCCCACGACAAGGAATCATGCAAGCATGGATGAAAAACCGACAGTTAAATTCCCCTCGTTCAACAAGGTCAAGGTGGCGGTCGGCGCCGTCCTGGCCCTGATTATCGGCTATGTACTCTCGCAATCCTTTTTCTATGCCGAACCCGGTTACATTTATCACGTGCGAACGGTGACCGGTAACGAAGCTGTGGTGACCGAGGTCGGTTACAAGTTCTATCCCTTCGGTCGTTACAATTCCTGGAAGCGCGCAATGACGGTCCAGGCGGTCTCAGGCTCCAGCCAGGATGCCATTACCTCGGAAAAGGATGCCAACAACGCTTCTGCCAGTCTGCCGCCCCTGAGCATCATGTTCCTTGATCAGGTGGATGCTCATGCCCAGGCTACCGTCCGTTTCTCCATTCCCTCTGATGAAGAATCCTTCCTGAAACTGGCCCATGAATACCGCTCGCCGGAGAACCTGCTAAGGACTGCACTGTTGCCGGTGTTCAAGGAAACCCTGCAGGCGAATGCCTCGTTGATGACGGCGGAAGAGTACTACGCCGGCGGGCGTACCGAGTTCAACTCTGAATTTGAAAACCAGATGCGCAGTGGTATCTATCTGGTGAAACGTGAAGAGGTCAACGTCAAGTCCGGGCGCTCCGCGATTGGTTCTGCCAATATTGCGCTGGGCACCGACCAGGAAGAATACGGCGAAGACGACAAGACCATCTTTGTGGTGCAGAAGGTGCTGGATGCCACTGGTCAGCCGCGTCGTAAACAGCAGCGTTTCACGGATTACGGCATTACCGTGGTATCGGCCCTGGTAACGGATATCAAACCGAACCAGAAATTCATTGAGCGCATGCAGCTGAAGCAGAAGGCTTCCGCCGACCGTGCCATTGCCCGCGAACAGCGTGTCCAGGAAGAAGAGCAACGCCTGCTGGCCATCGCCCGTGGTGAGCGTGAAGTCGCTGAACGTCAGGCCAAGGCAAAGGTGGATCAGATCCAGAAAACCACTGAGGCGCAAACCGAGAAACAGCTGGCGATCACCCGTGCTGAAAAGCTGAAAGCAGAAGCGGAAATTCAGCGTGAAACCGCCGAAATCAATCTGGAAAAAGCCCGTATTGAAGCCGAGACCCAGCGTACCCTGGCGGATGCGGAAGCTTACCAGAAGCAGGTGATTCTGGAGGCGGATAACGCGCTGGCTCAGAAGCTGGAAGCCGAGATCAAGATTCAGCAGTTGTGGGCCGAGGCTTATGCCAAGCGTAAGGTGCCGACCAATGTGTTTGGCAGTGGCAGCGGGAGTGGCGCGCCGGTGGGCAACGACTATGAAACCAAGGCATTCATGCAGATGCTGACGCTGGATGCGGCCAAGCGACTCAGCTATGACCGCGATATGGTCAAGGAATAAGCCAGCATCCCCAGTCATATCGACTTTTTGCAGGCCCGGAAAAATCCGGGCCTGTTTCTCTACATATCTCGCCCTGTTTGCTGGCGTGTCAGTTGGGCCAGCCGGTTTGGCGTGCGATAATGTCGGTTTTTAAGCCGAGCCAGCCACGTGACCACTTTCGCCGATCTCAACCTTTGCCCGGAACTCATGCATACGCTGGAAGAGCTGGGGTATAAGACACCGACGCCGATTCAGGCACAGGCGATTCCAAAAGTACTGGAGGGCAGGGACTTGGTTGCCGAAGCTCAAACCGGCACCGGCAAAACCGCCGCATTTACCCTGCCGATGATCCAGCGCCTGAGCCGCACGCCGGTTGAGGGTGAGTATCATCATATTCGTGGATTGGTGCTGGTCCCGACCCGAGAACTGGCCGTGCAGGTCGGCGATAATGGCTTGGCCTATGGCCAATTGCTGGGCATGCGGGTGATCTCCATTTTCGGCGGTGTCCGTTTTGATAACCAGATCCGCAAGATGAAGCGAGGCGCCGATATTCTGGTGGCGACACCGGGGCGTCTGCTGGACATGCTCAAGCAGAAAAAGCTGTCGCTTGCACAGTTGGAAATACTGGTGCTGGATGAAGCGGACCGCATGCTCGATCTGGGCTTTATCAACGATATCCGTCAACTGCTCGGTTACATGCCTGAGCAGAAGCAGACCCTGCTGTTTTCCGCAACGCTCAATGGCTCGGTGGAAGCCCTGGCTGAAGCCCTGTTGCAACAGCCTGAGCGGATTCAGGTGGCTCGCCGGAATACCGCCAGCCAGCAGGTCAAACAGAGCGCTTATGCGGTCACCAATGCCGATAAAACCGATGTGCTTCTGTATTTGATTCGTGGCGGCAACTGGCAGCAGACGCTGGTGTTTACCCGAACCAAGCGGCGCGCAGACCAGGTGGCTGAAGAGTTGCAACAAGAAGGTGTCAGTGCTGTGGCCATTCATGGCGACCGGCATCAGCGTGACCGTCTGGCCGCACTGGAGGCTTTTACCCAGGGCGAAGCTTCCGTGCTGGTGGCAACCGATGTGGCGGCACGAGGGCTGGATATCGAAGCGCTGCCACAGGTGGTGAATTATGACCTCCCCAATCAGCCCGAAGCCTATGTGCACCGCATTGGACGCACCGGTCGTGCGGGGCTGAAGGGTTGGGCTGTGTCATTGGTGGCCCCTGAGGAGCGCCGTTTCCTGAAAGGCATTTCGGATCTGATCGGCAAGTCACTGCAGGTACAGCCTGTACCGACACTGGAAAACGGGCAGCTGGTTGAAAGCGGTGCTCAGGCTGTGACCGGCAAACGCAAGGGGACCAAACCCTCTGCCAGGAAAACCAGCAAGCCAACCACCAACGCGGTTGATACTTCCGCTGACAAGCCGGCCAAGCCCAAACGTTCAGCGGGTCGTCGTTCTCTTTTTGGTGGTTAACCAGGCTGCCGCTTATTGGGTATCCAATATGCGACCAAGGAAGGAGCCTGTTTAGTTGAATCCAGCGGGCTACCGCTGCAAGATGTAGGAAAAAGTCTTGGTATACTGCCCATGACGGTTTCTGCTTACTTCAGCAGGAAATGGATTGTCCGCTGTTTCATTCTCGCACTGGCCTACTTTGTGGCCGGCATCATTGGTCTGTCGGTACCCTTTATCGATAGCCATATCACGTTGATCTGGGCTCCCACCGGTATAGCGGTTGCCGCTCTGTTACGCTGGGGTATGTCGCTTTGGCCCGCATTGGGGGCTGGGGCGTTTGTTGTAAACCTGTGGATCGGCAGCTCTCCCGGGCTGGCACTGGGCATTGCCGTTGGCAATACGCTGGGGCCTTTGCTGGCAGTCAGCCTGTTGCAGCGTTTCCATTTTAATATCGACCTCAAGCGGCGCCGAGACCTGCTATTGTTCCTGAGTTGTGCAGTCTTTGGCGGCATGGCACTGACCGCATCCAACGGTGTGTTTCAGCTTTGGTTCGCAGGCGTTATTCCTGACCCGGAGGTCGCGGCAGCCTGGGCCGTCTGGTGGTTGGGTGATGCCATGGGCGTTCTGGTCTGCGGTGTGCCCCTGCTGACATTCAACTGGGCCCGGTTGAAACGATCACTGCAGCCGCAGCGCCTGCTGGAGTTGGGGCTGGCATTTTCCCTGCTGATCATCTCCGGTGTTCTGATCTTCAACGGGCCGGTAAATAACGCGGCTCTGTACCATCCAGTGTTGTATCTGCCCTTTCTGCTGCTGGCCTGGTTGGCCATACGAGGGGGGATTGCCGTTGCGTCTACAGCTGCTCTGCTGCTCTCGATTCAGGCCGTGTGGGCGACCTCTCAGGGCATAGGCCCCTTCCAGTCCAATGATGTGCACTTCAGCCTGGCGATGCTCTGGGGTTACATGATGTCGGCAACGGTTATCCCGATGCTGATCACCATTTTGATTGGCGAGCTGGTGGAAAGCCGGCGGGCACTGCAGCAGAGCGAGGCACGCTACCGCCTGCTGCTGAGCAATTCGCCTTCTGGCATCTTGAATTATGACGCCAACTTGATCGTCACATTTTTTAACGTCCGTTTCGCTGAAATCATTCATGCACCTGAAGAACACTTGCAGGGGCTGGACTGTCATACGCTGAGGGATTCCCGTGTTATCCCCACCATGGAAAAGGCCTTGAGAGGTGAAACATCCAGCTATGAAGGCTCTTACAGCACGTCTTACAGTGGTGTGGCTATCTGGATCTCGCTCAAGTGTGCCCCGGTGCTTGATGCCAAGGGCCGTATCACGGGCGGGATAGCGCTGGTCGAAGATATCACGGCACGCAAGCAGGTCGAGCAGGCCCTGTTCAAGTTCAAATTCTTCAGTGATAACGCCAGTGATATGCACATGTTGGTGGATGACCAGACCCGTATTCGTTATGCCAACCGTCTGGCCTGTGAAACCCTGGGATATACCCAATCCGAGCTTCAGGGAATGAGCATTCCGGATATCGATCCGCACTTTTCCCGGGTGCAGGTTCAGGAAGTTGTTGAGCGCAGTAAAGCCGGGCCGATTTCCTCCTTTGAAACCGAGCACAGCCGACGTGACGGCTCTCTGGTCCCGGTCGAGATCACGGCCAGGGCGCATGAGTTTAACGGCGAATGGCTCTGCTTTACCTCGGCCAGGGATATCAGTGATCGCAAGGCACTTGAGGCCCGCGCCCGACGCCAGCGGGATGGTCTTGCGGCACTGAATGAAGTAGCGGCCTTGACTCACCTGTCCTTACAGGAGCAGCTCCGTGAAGCTCTGGGAATCGGCAGTCGTTACTACGGCCTTGAATTTGCCATTGTCAGCCGGGTCGAAGGTGATTCTTACACGGTTTTGGCACAGGTAGCGCCGCCGGATAGCCTCTCGGATGGGCAGGAGTTTCCTCTGGCGGATACCTACTGCGATATTACGCTCAAATCCGGCGATGTCTTTGTAACTGAAAACATGGGGCACTCCAGCCACAGTGACCACCCCAGTTATGAAAACTTCGGCCTGGAAACCTATTTGGGCGCACCGGTACATGTGGGTAAGGAGCTGTATGGTACGGTCAACTTCTCCAGTCCTGCTCAGTATGAGCGTGTATTTGATGAAGGGGATCGCGAATTCATGCGCCTGCTGGCGCGCTGGATAGGCTCTGTCATTACCCTTAATCAGAACCGCGAAGCCTTGGCAGCACGAGAGGCCTGGTTGCAGACCATCATTGATACCGAGCCTGAGTGTGTGAAAGTTGTCTCCCCTGAAGGGCAGCTGCTGCAGATGAACCAGGCAGGGCTCAGCATCCTGGAAGTGGAAAGTATTGAGCAAATCAACCAGATTGGCCTGATGGAGTTTGTGGATGAGCCTTTCCGAGAGGCTTTTGAGGCGCTGAATACCCGTGCGCTACAACAGGGTGACTCGGGCGCACTTGAATTTACCATTACGGGGCATCATGGCCGCGTCCGTTGGCTGGACACACATGTGGCGCCCTTGCGGGATAACTCCGGGCAGATCGTATCGGTGTTGTCGGTGACACGTGATATTACCCAGCTGAAGGAACAGCAACAGAAACTGGAGCTGTTGGCGCATTATGACAGCTTGACCGGCCTGCCCAACCGTACTCTGCTGGCGGAGCGCATGCAGCGTGAACAGGCGCTGTCACATCGAAACGGCTCCGGCTTTGCCATTTGCTATATGGATCTTGATGGCTTCAAGCCCATCAATGACGAACTGGGCCATGATGCCGGTGACAGTATCCTGAAAGTAATCGCTCAGCGGTTACAGTGGGTATTGCGTGAGGTGGATACTGTCTCCCGTTTGGGCGGTGATGAGTTCGTGCTGATTCTAAGCGATACCCGCTCGGCCAGCGCCTGTTTGCCGGTACTGGACCGGGTGCTGGCGGCCATTGCCGAGCCGATTACCGTCAGCGGCCAAAACCGTCAGGTTTCGGCCAGTATCGGTTTGGCGCTTTATCCCGATGACGGGGACGACCCTGAAACACTTCTCCGGCATGCGGATCAGGCCATGTATCAGGCCAAGGGGCAGGGTAAAAACCGCTACTGCGTTCATGGTGTCGGCACGCCTGAGCCCTCCCTTGACGACTCTGAGCGTGTACACTAGGCGCTTTTGCAACGCGCTCATTAGAGTAGAGTGGGCTCATCAGAGCCAAGTACAAAAGGGAGATCAGGGCGATGACGCCAGCGATCAATACGGCGCGCAAGGCCAGGGTTCAGCATCAGGTACACGAATATCAGCATGATGCATCCAGCGAATCTTACGGCACGGAAGCGGCTGAAAAACTGGGACTTTCCCCGGCAGAGGTGTTCAAAACACTGGTGGTAAGCCTGGATGGTAAAACCCTGGCAGTCGGTATCGTGCCGGTCAGTGGTAAATTGAATCTCAAACAGATGGCCAAGGCTGCCGGCGCCAAAAAAGCGGCCATGGCAGATCCTGCAGATGTGGAGCGCGCCACCGGATACGTGATGGGAGGCGTCAGCCCCCTGGGGCAGAAAAAGCGCCTGGCGACATTTATCGATGCCAGTGCCCAGCAACTCAAAAGCATGCATGTCAGCGCCGGGCGGCGCGGGCTGGAAATTGAGCTGGCACCGGATGATTTGGCACGCTTGACATCGGCCCGCTTCGCGCCGATCGCCGGTTAAAGACTGCCACCGCTCAAGTCGTCAGATATCAGTCACAGGCTGACGTTCGGCTTCGCTTGGCATACACTCAAGCCTCTACAACCACATCGGAGCTTGCAGAATGGAGATGCTTCCCGATCAGGACACCCTGAGAAGCCTGGTACAGCACGCGGTACTGGCACCTTCCAGCCATAATACCCAGCCCTGGTTGTTCCACATTGAAGACCGCGCAGTACAGCTGCATGCAGATCCGTCGCGAGCGCTTCAGGTCAATGACCCAGAGGGGCGAGAGCTTCTGATGAGCTGTGGTTGTGCCCTGTTTAACCTCAGGGTTGCCGCAACGCATGCGGGGTGGAGCTATAACATCCAAATGTTTCCTGATCCTGAACAGCCTGATTATCTGGCACGTTTTGAGCTGGATGAAGATGAGTTGTCCTGTGACCTGAGCCCGCTGTTTGATGCACTTCTACTGCGGCGAACCTACCGCAATCGTTTCCAGAAGCGCCAACCCACGGAAGACGTTCTGAGCCGCCTGGGCGAAGTAGCCAAACTGGAAGGGGCCGGCCTGACTCCGGTGGATGAAAAGCGCCGGGATGCGGTCATTGATCTGGTGCGCGAGGGAGATAACCGCCAGTGGCAAAACGAAGACTGGCGCAAGGAGCTGGCCGAGTGGTTGCATGGCAGTCGCAAAGGGGATGGCCTGGCTGTGCCGGGGCTGGTGGCTCCGCTGGTGCGAGGTGTTGTCCGTCGTTTCGATATGGGCAAAAGTGTGGCCTCTCAGGATGACCTCCTGGCTTCGGAATCGCCGCTTCTGTTACTGCTCTCTACCCGTGAAGACAGTCGCGATGCCTGGGTCAGAGCCGGACAGGCCCTGCAGCGGCTACTACTGGAAGCGCAACGTGAAGGCCTGCAGGCGTCTTACCTGAATCAGCCGATACAGGTTCAGGCGTTAAGGCCCGAACTACAGGCGCTCTTTGATAGCCAGGGGCATCCGCAAATGCTGATGCGCATGGGCTACCCGGAAGAAACGCTGACAGCTTCACCGCGACGTCCGCTGGAAGACGTGATCCGCGCATGAAAAAGCCCGTCAAGTGACGGGCTTCTGAGGTCAGTGATCGGTATTCAGGCGTGTTACTGACTGTGTATTGGCATCCACCTGCTCCGGTGCCAGCCAAGTCTGCTTGTAGTCAAAGTCTGCATACAGCTTCAACTGGTCATCATAGTGCGGCGAAGGCGTACCATCTGGCGCGATAAAACCGCTTTGTCCCGGTGCTACCACTTCATGGGTTTGCACCTGCTGACCGTTGAATACCACCAGGTTGTTTTCGGTGCCACGGTTCATGGCGATATGCGTTTGTTTCTCCTCGCCCTTACCTGCCTGAGGCATGCCCAGAAAGTTGTTGGTGAAGAAGCGCATGGGCACGACCGGCAGCTTCCAGTTGGCCGGGTCATCACCATGCTTCTGTTTAACTTTCTTCAGCGCGTTGTCCAGACTGGACAGGAGCAGTTCATTGGCTGAGCGGCCATTGAGGAAATCGTATCTCTGCTCAACGCCTGCATCCTCGCCTCGCAGGGCCTGCAAAAGAGCCTTGGTGCCCGGCTGGATATTCACGCTGGAACGCAGCGGTGACTCGGGAGAGGGATAACCGGCGGAGGCATACCAGTTGAAGAAACTGCCTGGAATATCGTCCTTGAAGGTCACGGCCAGCATCTCGGGTAACCAGGCCTGAAACAGCGTGGTAGCCGCTTCGTCGTAGAAACCGTCCCGATCCTTGTCATGACTGGTCATGGCCCAGTCCAACAGCAACTGAACCGCCTTGCGACGTTCGTCATCGGTGCTCAGTGTGCGAGTCGCCTGATCCAGGAAGGGAATGAAATAGCGTGCATTGACGTCGGCATAGGAGACATCCTCCATCATCTGCTTAATATCTTCAGCCGTGAACTTGTCCTTTGAACCCATGATGGCACGCATGGTATCCACGCGATCCGCTTCGCTCCAGGAGTACCAGAACATGTCCGGGGCGATGAAGTCGTCAGCCGGCTTGTTGTTCCAGTTG
Source organism: Marinobacterium sp. NO-S09 (assembly GCF_059179545.1). NCBI lineage: Bacteria > Pseudomonadati > Pseudomonadota > Gammaproteobacteria > Oceanospirillales > Oceanospirillaceae > Marinobacterium > Marinobacterium sp. NO-S09. Next base: position 1,304,400 of record NZ_CP168954.1, read on the forward strand.
GCAATGTAACCGGAGCTGGGGTTATATACCTGAGGGTTGCGTTCGAACGGCTTGATGCCCAGCCATTCCTGATCGCCTTCGCCGGAAGCTGGCAGGCGGTTATCATGGCCTGGTTTACGCTCAGGGTACTTGCCGGTGAAGGCATAACCGATGTTGCCCTGTTGGTCGGCGTAGTAGAAATTGATGTTGAAGGCGCTGCGAGCCGCCTGTTTCAACCAGTCTGCATGATTGCTTGCCTGTCCCTGGCGGGTCCAGGCCATCAGCGTTTCAACTTCACGACCCTGCCAGGCACGTTTCTTGGCGTAGGCAAGGTTCTGGGCATCGTCCCGGCTGATCAACAGACCGTGCACGGTTTTGTATACCTTCAGCTCGACCGGATCGGCACCTTTTACCTGAATGGTTTCGGTGCGCACTTCCATTGGCCGGTAGCGACCTTCAAACAGGTACTCATTCGGGTTTTCCGGGTTCAGCGTTTCGCGGTAGATATCCACCACATCGCCCGCGCCCCAGGTACTGCCCCAGGCGATATCGGCGTTGTTGCCGAACAGAATGCCGGGGTAGGCGAAAGGTGTGTTACCCACCAGATCAAACCCGGCACCATGCAGGCCGATGGAATAGGTGTAGGCCGGGTTGTACCAGCCAAACTGGGGACCGTTCAGCAGGATGCTGTTGGCACCCTTGGCTTTCTGTCTGCCGACCACAATCATATTGGAGGTCTGGGGATATCCGGCCACACCGGTGAGGCCGAAGTCGCGGAATTGCCGGGTGTTATAGTGTTGAGCCTCAGCCCGTGGCAGGTTCAGCACCCCGCCATCCTGACCGATTGCCAGTCGGGCAATATCAGCTTCAGTTTTGTCTGAAATGGATGGGCGCTGGGCCAGTTCTACATGGCGCTTATCAAAGGTGCCTGACCAGTCGCCCTTGGGTATGGTGGTGGGTGCACTGGGATCATTCAACGGATTGAGCTGGTTGAAGATGGCCCAGCCATCGGTTTCACCATGCTCTTTGATCAGTGCATCCAGCAACTGCTGGTTCTCAATTTCGGTGTTGTAATCACCAAAGCGGTTGCCCATGGAGCCGACAAAAATCATTGCTACATCGAAGGCTGTCCAGGTTTCGGGGACGAAGTCATTATCGTGGAACTGCTTGGCCAGCAGGCTATCCTGTTTAGACAGAACCTGCTCGATCCAGGCGTTCATGCCGGCGGCATAGCCATCCAGAATGGCGCGATCATCGGTACTCAACGCATCGATCTGGCGCTGGATGGAGGTCGGGTCGTAGTTGCGACGAATTTTCTTGTCGTACTCGACATAGTCCGCCCCCAATACTTCCGCCATACGCCCCTGGGTTGAGCGTTTGGCGATTTCCATCTGATACAGGCGGTCTTGCGCCACGGCATAGCCATAGCCGTAGAAAAGATCGTGTGTTGTTTCAGCATAGACATGAGGTACGCCCCAGGTATCACGTTTGATGGTGATTTCGCCGGCATCGGCAAACAGGGGCAGGGCCGCCAGAACAGCGGTCGACAGCAGGGTGCGTGTCATTTTTTTCGGCATGGTTTCACCTCTGTCACAAGGCGAATAAAAGCTTCTGTGAGATACAGCATCATTGCGCCTCGCGGGATTCTTGTTGTTATATGCGTGTCACTCTGAGTAACGACCTCACCTTAGCAATCCGTTTTTTGATAATTAATGACGGATATTTCCTCTATTTTTGTATCAGGTGAAACAATGCTGAACCTGCGCGATTTCGAAGCCTTTATTGCCTTGGCGCACCAACTGCACTTTCAGGACACGGCAGACCGGATGAATATATCGGCTGCCACTCTGAGCCGTATCATTAGCAGGGTAGAGGAAAAGGTGGGAACGCGCCTGTTTGACCGGACGACCCGCTCGGTCAGCCTGACAGTGGCTGGTCAGGCGTTTCTGGTCGAGGCCGAGCAACTGCTGAAACAGCAAAAGCGGGCCATGCAGGTAGGCCAGGAGATTGGCCAGGGTATCACCGGCCATCTGAAGTTGGGCTACGGAGGAGTGGCCATGGAAACCTTTCTGCCCGGCATGTTAAGCCGGTTTCGCGCCCGCTTCCCGCGCGTTCGCATTGACCTGAACCTGTTGCCGATCAGTGTGCAAGAAGAAGCCTTATTGGCACGGGAACTGGATATCGGTTTCTTCACCGGCAGCACCCGTAACAGTGAGCTGAGAATGGAGTTATGCCACCGCGAGCCCTTATTGTTGGTTATGGCTGAAGGGCATCCACTCAGTGCCAAATCCAGCTTACTGCTGGCGGATTTGGCACCTTACGGATTTGTGTTTGGCAAACGGGAAAAGTGGGTCAATGTGTATGACCGCTTTCTGGATGCCTGTGGCCAGCATAACCTGGATATTCGTGTTGAATATGAAGCCGATGATGTGGCCAGTGTTATGGGGGTGGTGGCTGCCAGTGATTTGTTAAGCCTTTTCCCGGAGGGGAATTCGTTGATGAGGCGGCAGGGCATCGTTTGGCGAGCGCTGGATGATTTCAGCGATGAGACTCAGGTTAATGGCATTTGGCGCCGTGATAACGATAACCCGGTGCTGAGGCACTGGTGGGCCTTGATGCATGAATGAGTAGGCAAGACGAAAGGCTTGCCCCCAGGTATCCAGTTGGCAACTAAACGCTGGACGTTATGCCTTATGCGCATCCTCCAGGTTTTCCAGCCATTGCATCAACAGCTGCTCCAGCTGGTCTGACTGTACGGCTTTTTCAATCAAGACAGCTTCCTGTTGCAGTAATTGTGCCGTAACTTCTTCGATCAGTACTTTTCCCTTGTCCGTCAGCCCAACCAGCCGGCTGCGTGCGTCTTCAGGGTTGGCCGGGCGCTCAATCAGCCCCTTATCTTCCAGCCGAACCAGGATTTTGGTCATCCCCCCAGAGCTAACCAGCAGTTTGCGGTAAAGCTCTGTTGGAGAAATCCGGTAGGGTTCGGGGCTGTTGCGTAGGGCACAGAGGGTCTCAAACTCGGCGCCCTGTAGTGAGTACTGCTTGAATAAGCCGTCTGCCAGAGTGCTCAGGTGTTCGTGCAGTCGGTAAATTGCGGGGGCAATGGAGCTGACACCCTCGGTAGACTCTGGCCAGTGCTGTTTGGAGCTGTCGAACAGTTCGGTGAAGCTGATGCGTTCACGGGGCATGCTTGACTCCTTCTTGTGTTTATCTTTCCGGGAAGATAATATCACGCCAAAGTGTCTTTCTGGAAAGATAGTTGTATGTCGTGGGTATATTTGATTATGGCCGGCCTGTTTGAAGTCGGTTTTGCAGTGGCGTTGAAGCAGTCCGAAGGTCTCAGTAAGTTGTGGCCTTCGTTGATGTTTGTATTCCTGGGGGCATGCAGCTTTTTTCTGCTGACGCGGGCCATGGCGAGTATTCCACTGGGCACCGCCTATGCCATCTGGACCGGAATCGGTGCGGTGGGCACGGTGCTGGTGGGCATCCTCTGGTTTGGTGATCCTGCCGGTGGGCTGCGTCTGCTGTTTCTGGCATTGTTATTATGCTCACTGGTCGGGCTGAAACTGGTGTCCTGACAGCTACCAAGCTGGCCCTGGTCGATCAAAGAGCCAGCCCGGTTTGTCGTTGTATGCCTGTCAGACTTTGAAACGTTGCATCAGTTCACTGAGTTGCGCTGCAAGATCGGCCTGACGGGTTGAGTGGTCGGCCACATCAGAAGAAACCCGGTTTACTTCCTGGGCAGCGCCATGAATGGCTTCAATGTTGACGTTAATGCTTTCGGATACCTGGTGCTGCTCTTCGGCGGCACTTGCGATCTGGGTGGCCATGTCAGTGATCTGATCCACTGACAGCTTGATACTTTCAAACGCCTCATGCGCCTGGGCTGAAAGCTGCACCGCTTTTGAGGACTGTGTCTGGCTTGCTGCCATGGTGTTGACGACCTGTGTTGTGCGCTGGTTCAAACGACCAACCAGTGAGCCGATCTCCTCTGTGGAGACCTGAGTTCGCTGGGCCAGAGATCGTACCTCATCAGCCACTACGGCAAAGCCTCGTCCCGATTCACCTGCACGCGCTGCTTCGATAGCTGCGTTTAACGCCAACAGGTTGGTTTGCTCGGCGATCCCCCGAATCACTTCAAGAATGTTATTGATCTGGGCCGTTTCCTGCTCCAGCTCGTGAATATGGGTAACCGAGGTGGCGACTTGATCCCCCAGTTCACGCACGCCCTGTTCAGTCTCGGACATGACGCGTTTACCTTCCTCGCTGGCCTCCTGACCGGCTTCCGCGGCATCTGCCGTACGTGCGCAACTGCTGGCGACTTCGTTCGCAGTTGCCGACATCTCATTTACGGCAGCCACCATGGTTTCAACTTCCCGCACCTGGTTTTCACTGGCGCGGTCAACTTCGCGCACACTGTTCTGTGCCAGGGACGATACCTGAGCAATTTCCTCAGCACTGCGATTGACCTGGCTGACCAGTGCTTGCAGAGAGTCTAGAAAATGGTTGAACCAGGTCGCCAGTTCCCCGGCTTCATCACGGCTGACAACCGGCAGCCGGCGGGTCAGGTCGCCTTCACCCTGGGCGATCTCTTTCAGGCCGTTGCTCACCAGCAGGACCGGTTTGACCAACATGCCTGACAGCCAAAAGGCGAGGGCACAAACCAGTACTAGCACTAGACAGGTAATGCCCAGGGTCGTCCACATCAGGGCTTGCGCCGGTGCCAGAATTTCATGACGGGGCATCAGCGCGATCATCTTCCAGCCAAGCGATTGAGAGGTGAGAATCCGGGCACTGTAATCAACACCGTCTATGCTGACGCGCATCAAACCAGAGTCAGTCTGTTGGAACTGCCGGTAGGCGTCCCCCTGAAGTTCCCGAATGTTTTTGAAGTTGTGATCAGGCTGTGCAGCATCCACCAGTACTGTGCCCGTGTCCTCAACCAGTATCAGGTAGCCCTGTTCTCCAAGTTTTACTTCCTGTGCCATATCGGTAAGGGAGGAGAGGGAGACATCTGCCGACATCACACCCACGATCTGGCCGCTCTCATTTTCGACCGTACGCGCTACTGGAACCAGTGTCACGTCATCACCGGCCCAGTAGTAGGCGTTTTGCACATCGACCTTGCCGGGCGTTGACATGGCTCCCTTGTACCAGGGGCGTGTACGGGGGTCATAGCCGGCCGAAATCTTGCCTTCAGGCCACTGGACAATACCGCCCTGTGCAGTACCGATGTACACATAGTTAAACCCGGGATGGGTTTCACCAAAGAGTGCGAGCTTGTTGTAGATATCTGTTTCCAAACCGCCTGCTTGTGATGGCCGCATCATCATCTCTGGCCCATCCTTGTAGCTGGTTATACGCTCATCAACCTGGCCAAGGAGCGGGGAGAGTGCGAGGTTACTGATATCCTTCCTGATGTCCTCGAAAAAACTGGTGAAAGAGTCATCGACTGCACCGAGTTTTTGTTCACTCAGTTCGACAAAGCGCGCTTCAGCAGCTTTGCGCTCCTGAATAATACTGTAGGTGGATAGCAGTACGCTGGGTACCAGAGTTGTGACCACGAAAGCGAGCATCAATTTTCGTTTTATTTTCATTGCAGGTGCGCTCAGCAGGTTTGTATAGAGCCGTCCTTGTACAGGCTTCCGATGTCGGAAATGTCCAGATTCTGCTTATAAGATAGTCAATGTTGCGGTTCGTCAACAAAAATAGTGCAGCCAGATTTAAAAGCCTGGTGAACCTGTGATTAGCAGGAATCACGCATCTATTGCAGGGCCATGGAGGGTTGCCAGGTGGAAACGAGGATGAAAAACGAATCGGCACAAGCTGCTTGGGCATGAACGCTTGCCTGCTGTCACTTTTCTTGGTCCTCTTGGCCAAATGGCCTCTGAGCACCGAGATATCAGCGTGTTTCAAGCACCATCGGAAGCCGAGTGTACACCCAGGCACTTTGCCCGTCGGCCAGTGTCATTTCAGTGCGTTCATAACGAATACCCAGCCGTTCATAGCGATCCAGATCAATCAGGTTTTCCCCTGTCACGACCATTAGCTGGCCTGGCGTACGTGCCCCGGCCTGCGGCACCAGGTTCAGGCCGTCACGATAGTAGCCCTTCAACTGAGCCGGCCGGGTATCAATCTGTTCACCGGTAACCAGCCACCGGACCCAACCTTGTGTGAGCGTGCCATACACAAACACTCGATACTCTTCAGTGGGGATAACTGCAGGCAGTCCGGCGGGCATTTTGTACCCCCAGGGGCTCAGCAGGTTATACCAAAGCCAGGCAAGGAAGAGGCAGAGGGCCAGTACAGGCAGCAGAAGCAGTGTGCGGGTTCGTCTGTTCATATGGCTTGGGTACGCGGCTCTTTGGTAACTCGTTCAGAGCCATGATGAACCAGAGAGGTATGTGTTTGAAGGGGCTATTCGCGCGCGGAGCGCGCTCCCACAATGTGAGGGGCCTGGGTTGGGTGTGGGAGGCCAGTCCTCTGGCCGAATGGCGGCGTTGAAAGGACTGGCTCAGGAGCTGGGTGTCAGGTCAATTTGGGTCTGAAGGCGGCTTTGGCTTCTTCGCCGGTTGCCTTGGACAGGTTTTTGGCCAGGTCGCCGGCCAGTGCCTTGGATACGCGGTCGTCCATGGCATTGCGCAGCAAGCCCAGGAAGTGGGGTGGAGCAGCCATATAAAACTGGCGAATCCGGTTGTCATTCAGAGCGTGCCGAACCTGGTCGATCACCTCCTTGGCAAAGCGTTGATCCTCTGCTTCCCGGGGCGAGGCTTTTTCCTCCATGCCATGGCTGCCGGAGCCGCCGTTGGCTTGAGCACCTGGACTGTCGCTGACCAGGTCGCCGTTGTGCATGCGTGCCTCGGGGTGAACAAGGGTGTGAATTTCCTCGGCTGGGTCTTTGGGGCCGTCGTGTTGAAAGATGCGTGCCTTGGCGGCATCAGCAACCAGGATCCATGTTGGCATAAACTTTCCCCCTTATTATTCAGTTAGGTCCCACAGGTTCGACCTGCGATCTCTAAGTATCGTTCAAAATTCGGCAGAGGAAAGTCGAGGCCAAAAAGAAGGGCCGGCAAATGCCGACCCTTGGTGGAGCTGAGCGTCAATCCGGAAAGGATTAGAGCGCTTCGATCTTGGCGTATTGCTCCTTGAGCTTGTCGTAAGCGGCCTGGGAGTCAGCGATCTTCTCTTTCTCCTTGGCGACAACTGCTTCAGGTGCATTGGCGACAAATTTAGCGTTGGACAGCTTGCCTTCGACGCGCTTGATCTCGCTGGTCAGGCGATCCAGCTCTTTCTGCAGACGGGACAGCTCGGCGTCCTTGTCGATCAGGCCGGCCATGGGCACCAGTACTTCCATCTTGCCAACCAGCTGAGTGGCGGCCATCGGCGCTTCATCGTCCGCTTCCAACCAGGTCAGGCTGCTCAGCTTGGCGAGCTTCTTGAGGAAGTTGGCGTTGGCTTCAAGACGCGCCTTGTCGTCGGCGCTGCCATGCTGGAACAGCACGTCCAGATCACGCGACGGCGGGATCTTCATCTCGCCACGGATGTTACGCACACCGGTGATCACGCCCTTGAGCCATTCGATATCGTTTTCGGCCTGAGTATCGACTTTGGCTTCGTCCGCAACCGGGTAGGGCATCAGCATCAGGGTTTCACCCTCGACACCGGCCAGTTCCTTGATGGACTGCCAGATCTCTTCGGTGATAAACGGCATCAAAGGATGGGTCAGGCGCAGGATCGCTTCCAGTACGCGCACCAGAGTACGGCGGGTACCACGCAAAGCTTCAGCAGAGGCGTTCTCGTCCCAGAGTACCGGCTTGGACAGCTCCAGGTACCAGTCGCAGTACTGGTTCCAGATGAAGTCGTACAGGGTCTGAGCCGCCAGATCGAAGCGGTATTCGTCCAGGTGTTTGGTAACGGTGGTTTCGGTGCGCTGCAGGGCACTGATGATCCAGCGGTCCGCAGTGGACAGCTCAACATCTCCACCGTTCTGGCCGCAGTCTTCACCTTCGGTGTTCATCTGCACGTAGCGGGCGGCGTTCCAGATCTTGTTACAGAAGTTGCGGTAACCTTCCAGACGCTTCATGTCCCAGTTGATGTCGCGACCGGTAGAGGCCAGCGCCGTCAGGGTGAAACGCAGGGCGTCGGTGCCGTGGGCGGCGATGCCTTCCGGGAACTGTTTCTCGGTGCGCTTGCCGATCTTTTCGGCCAGCTGCGGCTGCATCATGTTGCCGGTGCGTTTCTCGAGAAGGTCTTCCAGGCTGATGCCGTCGATCATGTCCAGCGGGTCGAGCACGTTGCCCTTGGACTTGGACATCTTGTCACCGTTCTCGTCTCGGATCAGACCGGTGACGTAGACGTTTTTGAAGGGTACCTGCGGTTTGCCATCTTCATCCTTCATGAAGTGCATGGTCATCATGATCATGCGCGCCACCCAGAAGAAGATGATGTCGAAGCCGGTAACCAGGGTATCGGTCGGGTGGAAGGTCTTCAGGCGCTCGGTGTCTTCCGGCCAGCCCAGGGTGCCGAAAGTCCAGAGCGCGGAGCTGAACCAGGTGTCGAGTACGTCGTCGTCCTGGCGCAGTTCCAGTTCCGGATCCAGGTTGTACTTCTGGCGTGCGGCTTCTTTATCGGCAGCCACGTAGACATTGCCTTCGTTGTCGTAGAAGGCCGGGATACGGTGACCCCACCACAGCTGACGGGAGATACACCAGTCCTGAATGTCACGCATCCAGGCGTAGTACATGTTTTCGTACTGCTTGGGCACGAACTTGATATCGCCGTTTTCAACCGCTTCGATCGCCGGCTTGGCCAGAGTCTTGGCATCGCAGAACCACTGGTCGGTCAGCATCGGCTCGATGACTACGCCGCCACGGTCGCCGTAGGGCACGGTCATGTTGTTTTCTTCGATCTTCACCAGCAGGCCGGCGGCTTCCATATCAGCCACGACAGCCTTACGCGCCGCGAAGCGCTCCAGACCCTGGTAGGCTTCCGGCAGGCTCGGATCGATTTCGCTGTTGTCGCTGCCATCAGTGTTGAACGTCTGGGCTTCCTTACGGATATGGCCGTCCAGCGTCAGCACGTTGATCATCGGCAGGCCACAGCGCTTGCCGACTTCGTTATCGTTGAAGTCGTGCGCCGGGGTGATCTTCACACAACCGGTGCCTTTCTCCATGTCGGCGTGTTCGTCGGCAACGATGGGGATACGACGGCCAACCAGCGGCAGCTCGACAAACTTGCCGATCAGGCTCTGATAGCGCTCGTCTTCCGGATTCACCGCCACACCGGTGTCGCCCAGCAGGGTTTCCGGACGGGTAGTACCGACCACGATGTGGTCTTCACCGGCAGCCGTTTTGACACCATCGGCCAGCGGGTAACGCAGGTACCACATCTTGCCTTTGACTTCGCGGTTCTCCACTTCCAGATCGGAGATGGCGGTGTGCAGTTTCGGGTCCCAGTTGACCAGGCGCTTGCCACGGTAGATCAGCTTGTCGTCGTAGAGGCGGATGAACACTTCCTGGACAGCACGGTAGAAACCGGAGTCCATGGTGAAACGCTCGGTGGGCCAGTCCACGGAGTTACCCAGACGGCGCATCTGGCGCGTGATGGTACCGCCGGATTCTTCCTTCCACTCCCAGATCTTTTCGATGAAGGCGTCACGGCCCAGGTCGTGGCGGGTCAGTTCCTGCTCCGCAGCCAGCTTGCGCTCTACTACCATCTGGGTAGCGATACCGGCGTGGTCGGTACCGACCTGCCACAGGGTGTTGCGGCCCTGCATGCGGCGGTAGCGGGTCAGCGCATCCATGATGGTGTGCTGGAACGCGTGGCCCATGTGCAGGCTGCCGGTGACGTTGGGCGGCGGGATCATGATGCTGTAGGCGTCGCCTTCACCGGAGGGGGCAAAGTAACCTTTCTCTTCCCAGGTCTGATACCAGGATTTCTCGATCTCGTGTGGCTGGTAGGTCTTATCCATTGGGGTCCGTATCTCTGATCTTGTGGCCGCTCGGGTGGCTGCCGCGGGCGCTCGCTGCATACGCTGTGGTACGGGGCGCCGGCAACTCGGTCGAAAACCGGACATTATACAGTCTGGGCATGGACGATGACAGGGCTGGAAGCCGCTTGCAGCACTGCAAAGCTGAGGCGACAATGACCCCCTGAGGAAGTGGGAGACACAATGAACGAGGGTGTTAAATCGTCAGCGCCGTTACTGGAAGACACAGGTTCAGGACTGCAGCTGAGCGGCAGCTGGACGCTGGCTCAACACGGCGTATTGAAGCGCCTTTTGGCAGCCACGCCAGCGCCTGATGCGGATATATCGCTGGAAGCGATAACCGAGCTGGATACGGCCGGTGCCACCCTGTTGGGCAAGTGGCTGGGCGTTGAGCGGCTGGGGAAGCTGGTACAGCAGCAAAACCTGACACCGGAGCGCCGGGCGCTACTGGAAACACTGGTCAAGGCGATGGGGCGGCCACAGCCAGAACCCCCGCCGGAGCCCGGTCGTATTACCCAGATGCTTGAGTTTCTGGGGCGTAACACCCAGAGCCTGGGGCAAAAGTGGTGGTTGCAGAGCGGCTTTATCGGTCTGGTTCTACAGGCAACACTGGGAATTATGTTCCGTCCGGCCCGTTGGCGCATGACGGCACTAGTGAACCAAATTCATCAAACCGGTTTTAATGCGGTGCCAATCGTTGCCTTGCTGACCTTTCTGGTGGGGGCTGTGGTTGCCTTCCTGGGCGCGACGGTCCTCAGCGAATTCGGGGCCGAAATCTACACCGTTAACCTGGTGGCCTACTCCTTCCTGCGTGAATTTGGTGTGCTGCTGACCGCAATCCTGCTGGCAGGCCGAACCGCCAGTGCCTTTACTGCCCAGATCGGTTCCATGAAGGCCAATGAGGAGCTGGATGCGCTGCGTACCCTGGGTCTGAACCCTATCGAGTTGCTGGTCATCCCCCGGGTGCTGGCGCTGATGCTGACCCTGCCGTTACTTACCTTTGTCGCCATTATTGCGGGCCTGACGGGTGGTGCGCTGGTATCCCTCGTATCGCTTGGAATTCCGTTGGATCAATATCTTGGCATTCTGGCCGATGTGGAACTCAGGCACTACCTGGTTGGTTTGGCCAAGGCGCCCATGTTCGCCTTCGTGGTGGCGACCATCGGTTGTCTGGAGGGTTTCAAGGTCAGTGGCAGTGCCGAGTCCGTGGGTCGGCACACCACCTCCAGCGTGGTGCAGTCTATCTTTATGGTCATCCTGCTGGATGCCCTGGCAGCAATGTTCTGCATGGAGATGGACTGGTGAGTCGAAAAAGCATCATTGAAGTGCGCGGCCTGTGTAACCGTTTTGGTCGCAATTCGGTCCATGAAAATCTTGATCTGGATCTGTACCGGGGTGAAATCCTCGGTGTTGTCGGCGGCTCGGGTACCGGTAAATCGGTATTGTTGCGCTCCATCGTTGGCCTGAATCGGCCTGTGGCCGGTGAGGTAACGCTATTCGGCCAGAACCTGCTGGCATTGCCGGCAGCCGAACGCTCTCGGCTTGAGCAGAGGTTGGGCGTTTTGTTTCAGGGGGGCGCCCTGTTCAGCTCACTGACGGTACGGGAAAATGTCGCCCTGCCGCTGGTCGAGCATGCGGGCCTGTCCCGCAAGGATGCCGAGGAACTGGCCGAGGTCAAACTGGCGCTGTCAGGTCTGGCACCGCATGCGGGTGACCTCTACCCTGCTTCTCTGTCCGGGGGCATGGTTAAACGTGCTTCGCTGGCGCGCGCGCTGGCACTGGACCCGGATGTGGTGTTCCTGGATGAGCCTACGGCAGGGCTTGATCCTATCGGTGCGGCCGCCTTTGATCAGTTGATACTGACCTTGAGGAATGCATTGGGCCTGACCGTATTCATGGTAACCCACGACCTGGACTCGCTCTGGACCGCCTGTGACCGCATCGCCGTGCTGTCACAAAAGCGTGTTCTGGTGGCTGATGAGCCGGCCAAAGTTGCTCAATACGACGATCCCTGGATTCGGGATTATTTCAACGGCCCGCGTGGCCGTGCTGCCTATCAGGCAGTGCAGGAGAGCTGATATGGAAACACGTGCACATCATGTCATTATCGGGTTGTTTACCCTGGTCGGTTTGTTGGCCGCCCTGGCGTTCGGGGTCTGGCTGGTAAAATCGGGCAAACAGCAGGAAACTCATGCCTATCGGGTGGTGTTCGAGGAAGCCGTCACCGGTCTGGTGGTGGGGAGCCTGGTGCAGTACAACGGTCTACGTGTGGGCGAAGTACGTCAGCTGCAGCTGGATCCCAAGAACCCGCGCCGCGTGTTGGCTGATGTTGAAGTCAGTGCCGCCACACCGATTAACCAGGCGACTCAGGCCCGTCTGGCCATCGCCAACATCACCGGTGCCGCCAATATTCTGTTGACCACGGATAACTCCCAGGCTCCTCCCATCGACCAGATGGCCGATGGCATGCCGGTCATTCTGGCCGAACCCTCGGCAATCGGCACGCTGCTGGGTAACAGTGAAACGCTGTTCAGTAACGTCAATGCGCTGGTTGAACGGGGTGCGGAGCTGATGTCGAAGGAAAACATCGATCGTATCGGCCGTATCATCCACAACCTGGAGCAGGTAACGGGCGAACTGGCCGAGTCTCGCACCGGTGTGGGTGAAACCCTGGATGAATTGACCCAGGCGGCGCGTGAGGCTCAGGCGGTGATGCGCGGTGCCCAGACCCTGTTGAGCCACGCGGATGAAATGCTGACACGTCAGGGCGGCCCTATGCTGGCGGAAGGGCAGCGTGCCATGCAGGCGCTGGCCAGTACCGGTGAGCAGCTGGATCAGCTATTGAGCCGCAATGGCGGTGCTTTGGACAAGGGCCTGCAGGGTGTCAGTGAAATCGGGCCGATGGTGCAGGAGATGCAGCGTAGCCTGAGTACTCTGAACCGCATACTCTCGCGCCTGGAAGACGATCCGGCCGGCTACCTGACCGGTCAGCCCCCCACCCGTGAATTTACACCCTGAGGATTCTGTTGATGAAAGCCCTGATATCTGCCGCTTTGCTGTCTGTACTGGCACTGTCTTCAGGTTGTAGTCTGCTGCCTGAGTCCGAACCAGTGCAGATCTGGCAGCTAAGCCCTGCTCCGGCAGTTGAGGAGCAGGGGCCTGAGTTGACCGGACTGCGTGTTCTGCGCCCCCAGTCTCAAGACCTGCTCAATGGTCGTCATATTCTGGTGGTGCCGGAAGGCGAACCGGTGAGCGTCTATGCCGATGCCCGCTGGAGTGCCATGATTCCCAATCTCTGGCGCGATTACCTGCTGGATGCACTGCAGCGGGATAGCCGTTTTGCCCGTGTCAGCAGTGAGGATGTCCGCGTTCAGGCCCGCTACGAGCTGGTGAGCCGGCTGGATGCCTTTCAGACCGAATATCGGGGGGGACAAGCGGAGGTGGTGATCCGCGGTTACCTGCAACTGGTACAAATGGACAGCCGCGAAGTGCTGGCTGAACGCCGAATGGATTTCAGGGAACCTGTACCGGGGGAGGCGTTGTCTGAGGTAGTGACAACCTATTCTGGTCTGATGGCCCGACAGAGCGATGAAATTCGCCGCTGGTTGCTGGAGGCGGCCACAGCCAAGACTTCAGTTTCCCAGCCCTGAGCACCGGCGTAAAGCCTGCACACCGAACAATGATGTAGAGGTACCCGATGAGTAACAAGACACTGACCCCGGAAGAGCAGTACGTCATTCTGCAGAAAGGCACCGAACGGCCTTTTACCGGCAAGTACAATGAACACTTCGAGACTGGTGTCTATGCCTGCAAGCAGTGTGGGGCTCACCTGTACCGCTCGGAAGACAAGTTTCCCTCCCATTGTGGCTGGCCCAGCTTTGATGATGAGATAGAAGGCGCGGTTCGCCGCGAGGTTGATGCCGATGGCCGCCGTATTGAAATCCTCTGCGCCAACTGTGATGGCCACCTGGGCCATGTGTTCGAAGGTGAAATGCTGACCCGCAAAAATGTGCGTCACTGCGTCAACTCCATCTCCATGGATTTTATCAGTGCTGAAGAATTGGCCCAGCAGCAGGGCGGCAGCCTGCAAACCGCCTATTTTGCCGGCGGCTGCTTCTGGGGTGTCGAGCACCTGATGCAGCAACAGCCGGGTGTGATTTCCGTGGTCTCCGGTTACATGGGGGGGCATGTGGATAACCCGAGCTACGAACAGGTGTGCAGTAAACAGACCGGCCATCTGGAAGCGGTGGAAGTACTTTACGATCCGTCCCAGGTGGATTTCGAAACACTGGCCAAACTGTTCTTCGAGATTCACGATCCGACCCAGGAAGACGGCCAGGGCCCGGACCTGGGGCCACAGTATGGCTCCGCCATCTTTGTCCATAATGATGAAGAGCGGGGAGTCAGTGAAAAGCTGATTGCGCTGCTGGAAAATCAGGGGCTGGATGTGGTGACCCGTGTATTGCCGATGGCGCAGTTCTGGCGTGCGGAAGAGTTCCATCAGGACTATTACGTGCGCACCGGCAAGGTGCCGTACTGCCACCGTTACCAGAAGCGGTTTTAACTCTGACGACCGAAGCAAAGGCTGCTGTCTACACCTGTAGAGGGCAGCCGTAAGGGGGGAGTGATGGCCAGGATCCCGCATCCCGACGATCCGGAAGATGTAAAACGAAGCGATGCGTACCGGCAATCCCGACGCAAAGCGGATGAGTATAAAACTGACCCCGAAAAACTCGGTTCGCTGCTTCAAAATGCGCAGAAAAAGGCGCAGGGAAAACGCGGTAAGCTGAAAGAGGTTTGGGACCAGCTGCAGGCGGGTTTTCGACTGATCAAGGCCTATGCCAAGGGGGAGTATCAGGAAATTCCCTGGTCATCCATGGGATTACTGATTGCCTCGGTGGCCTATTTCGTCATGCCGGTCGACCTGGTGCTCGACTGGCTGCCCTTGGCAGGTTATCTGGACGATGCGGCCCTGCTTGCCTGGACATTTCAGTCGATAGCCAGGGATATTGATGCCTTTCTGCTCTGGGAAGCGGAGCAACCTTCCGGGCAAGACACCTCTACTCGCTCTGCAACGCCAACACCGGATTAAGCCTTGCGGCACGTCGCGCCGGCAGCACGCCGGATACCAGACCGACCAGAGCCGACAACATCAATGCCAATAATAGATAGAACGGATCCAGCTGAATCGGCAGGGTGGGCAATGAGAGTGCCATCCCGCCCAAGGCCAGGCCGCTGACCAGTATGCCCACGACGCCGCCAACCAGCGCCAACAGGGTGGCTTCGCCCAGAAACAGCCACATGATCTGGCGTTGAGTGGCGCCCAGCGCGCGCATTAACCCGATCTCTGCACGCCGTTCCTGCACGCTGGTGACCATGATGGTGATGATGCCGATGGCACCCACAACCAGCGAGATCCCGCCTAATCCGCCAATAGCCAGTGTCAGCACGGCAAGAATACGATCCAGGCTTTTGAGCATTTCGTCCTGAGTGATCAGTGAAAAGTCTTCACCACCGTGGCGCGCGATCAGGCGTTGGCTGACTTGCTGTGCCATGGCATCGGCACTGATACCGGGGCGATAGGTGACATCGATTTCCATCAGGCCGGTGCGGTTGAACAGGCTCAGCGCACGCTCCACGGGGATATAGACAATGTCGTCCAGGTCAAAGCCCAGCATCTGACCCTTGGCAGCCATAATGCCGACGACACGGTAGCGCTCGCCACCGACCCGGATGAATTGCCCCAGTGCCGTCTGTTCGCCAAACAGTTCCTGTTTGACCTTGTGCCCCAGTACAGCCCAAGGCTGTGGATAACCTCCACGGCTGTCCGGGAGAAAGCGGCCACGAGCGACTTCAAAGCGCCAGGCGCTGGCCATTTCATTGCCGGTACCGATGATATCGGTGTAGCGCACGCGACGGCCGAATTCGATGGCACCGCTGCCCTGCACCACAGGCACCACATATTCCACGTAGGGCAGGCTACGCAGGCTGTCTGCATCGGATACCAGTAAGGGGCGGGTGCTGGCCAACAAACCGCCGGTGCCGCCGGTCTGTGATTTGCCGGGGTTGATAGCGATGATACGGCTGCCGAACTGGGAGAAGTTTTCCAGTACATAGAGGCGCAGCCCTTCGCCCAGTGTGGTCAGCAATACAACGGCGCAGATGCCGATGGCGATGCCCAGTACGGTTAGGCTGGAGCGCATGCGGCTGGCCTTGAGTGTGCGCAGAGTGAGGCGCAGATAATCAGCGCTGCGCATGAGTGAGTCCTTTCAACGCCAGAACCGGTGGCAGCCGTGCGGCCTTGCGTGCCGGCAGCCAGGCAAAAATCAGCGCCACACCAATGGCCAATAACAGGGCGCCGACCAGTGCCCAAACGGGCACCGACACCGGAAATTGCGGCCACAACCAATGGCCGGTCCAGAGCAGCCCATAACCGATAGCCATACCGATGGCGGCTCCGAGCAGGGTCATCATAAGGGCTTCACTGAGGAACAACCGGTGGACCTGACGCTCACTGGCGCCCAGCGCCTTGAGCAGGCCAATTTCGGCCGTCCGCTGGCTGACGCTGATCAGGGTGATGTTCATGATCAGAATGCCGGCCACCACCAGGCTAATGGCGGCAATGGCCCCGACGGCCAGCGTCAACAGTTGCAGTATCTCGTCAAATACACCCAGCAGACTGTCCTGAGTAATCAGCGTGATGTCGCGCTCGCCTTGATGCCGGGCCTGGATCAGATCTAGAATCGAAGGCTTGATGCTGTCGATCAGCTCCAGATGTTGCACCTGAACAAAGAGGCGAAACAGGCCCTGGGTATTGAACAGTTGCTGGGCGCTGGCCACGGGAATCAGCACGCTATCGCTCAGGTCGGTGCCCAGTGACACGCCGCGTGATTCCAGCACGCCGATAACACGACAGCGACGGTCGCCGGTTCTGAGCCAGCGACCCAACACCGGCTGCTGGTCAAACAGGCTGGTACGGACTTCGGGGCCGATAACACAGATCGACTCGGCTCGATCCAGAGGCATGTCAGGCAGCACGCGGCCTTGCTCAGTAATGAGCTGGCGCATGCGGAACAGCTCGGCACTGGTACCGACCACCATCAGTTCCCGGTTGCGGCCCTGTGCCTCCACTTCGGTCAGCCCCACAATCAGGGGTGCCACCGCCTGTACACCCGGCAGTTTCAACAAGGCTTCTGCGTCGCCCAACGTCAGGTCGCGGGTGCCTTCACCGGTCAAGGGAGGCAGGCCGCCGCTGGTTTCCTTGCGGCCGGGTAAAATGATCAACACGTCGTTGCCCAGCAGGTTGAATTCATTCAGGACAAAACGGCGGGCACCTTCGCCCATACCGGTGAGTAAAAGTACGGCGGCCACGCCCACTGCGGTGGCCAGCAGGGTCATCAGGGTACGGAACCACTGCCCAGTCAGCAGGCGGCCGTTGAAGTGAAGCAGGTCAAGCGTGCGCATCCTGCTCGTCCTTCAAAAGCTGACCATCCTGCATCCACAGGCGACGTCGGGCGCGTCGACCCATAGCGGCATCGTGGGTGACCATAATGAGGGTTATCCCTTCGGTGTTGAGCTCTTCCAGCAGTTCGATGACGTCATTGCCGGAGTGGCTGTCCAGGTTGCCGGTGGGTTCATCGGCCAGCAGGAGCTGAGGTTTGCGGATCACCGCGCGGGCGATGGCAACGCGTTGGCGCTGGCCCCCTGAGAGCTGGTGCGGCAGG
This sequence comes from Marinobacterium sp. NO-S09, assembly GCF_059179545.1. Taxonomy (NCBI): domain Bacteria; kingdom Pseudomonadati; phylum Pseudomonadota; class Gammaproteobacteria; order Oceanospirillales; family Oceanospirillaceae; genus Marinobacterium; species Marinobacterium sp. NO-S09. The sequence goes on from NZ_CP168954.1 coordinate 1,322,091, forward strand.
TGCTCTGCATGACGCTCCAGTCCCAACCGCTGCAGCAGTTCATTCACTCGGGGGCGGCGCTCTGAAGGTGCCGTACCGTTGAGTAACAGCGGCAGTTCGATATTTTCCCGTGCGCTCAGGCGGTCGATCAGATGATAGGCCTGAAACACGAAACCGATACGGCGGTTACGTTCCGCAGCCCGGCCTTCTTCCGACAGTGCGGTCATTTCCAGCTCATCGAGCCAGTACTTTCCACTGTCGGGCTGGTCCAGCAGGCCCAGCATGTTGAGCAGGGTAGACTTGCCGGAGCCGGAAGGTCCCATGACGGAGAGGTACTCACCGGCGTTGATGCTCAGGTCCACATGATCCAGCGCCTGCACCGGCTCATCGCCCAGCTGGTAGCGTTTGCACAGCTGCTGCAGTCGGATCATGACGCCGGTACCACCCGTGCACCGGCTTCGGCCCCTTCGGCATCCAGGGATTGCAAAATGCGATCACCGGCCTCAAGGCCGGATATAATCTCGGTCCAGGTCCAGTTCCCCAGTCCGGTCTCGACTTCGACGAATTCCAGGGTGCCGTCCGCTTCATTGTACTTCAGTACCCGGTTGCCCTGCAGCAGGGTTTCGGTGGGGGCGCGCAGCACGCCATCACGGCGTTCGATAATCACTTCGATATCGGCACTGTAACCGACCAGCAAATGCGCATCTTCAGGCGGCGGGGTAAAACGCACATCCACGTCTACGGTACGGGCCTGCTTTTCCAGCTCGGATACAAAGGGGGCGATACGTTGCAATTCGCCCTCGAAGCTGCGGCCACGGAAGGCATCCAGGGTGATGCGAACGGGTTGTCCCACCTGAAGACGGGCCGCTTCCACCTCATCGATGGGGGCGCGTACATAGAGACAGCTGTCATCAATCAGGTCCACGGCCGGGGGAGTCGGCACGCCGGGGGGCGATGGGGTGACGTATTCGCCGACTTCACCGTTGATCTCGGCGGCCACGCCTGCGAAGGGTGCCTTGAGTATGCGGTCTTCCAGTAATACCTGATGCAGCTTCAGAGTGGCGCGGGCCTGTTCACTCATCGCACGAGCCTCGTCGCAGGCCAGTGCGGTTCGGCGGGCTTCGGTCTGGCGTTGATCCAGCATCTCTTCCGAGGCCAGTCTGTCCCGCGCCAGGCGTTCGGCTCGCTGTGCTTCACGCTGCGCCAGTGCGGCGGTATTGCAGGCGCCTCTGGCCTGGATCTCCCGTGCCTTGAGGGTGGCGGTCACCTCTTCGACCCGTGCTTTGAGATCATCACTCCAGAGTGTCAACAGGGCTTCACCGGCTTTTACCCGGTCGCCTTCCTGTACCAGCAGCTCATCGACCCGTCCGCCCTGGGGCATGGACAGGCGTGAGCGGCGGCAGGCTTTAATGGTGCCGGCACGACTGTTGGCGGCAATCTGCTCCACCGGGCCGGGCGACAGCTCGGTCAGTCGGACACGGACGGGGTCGGGACGGTTGAGGAAAAAGAGGGCTGCGGCCACCAGGGCCAGAACCAGCAGGCTTGTGAACAGCGTCTTCATGCGGCTTCGCTCCTTGCTCTACCGATGCAGTATAGGAGAGTGCGCTGGTCGCTGAGTTGATAAGGCTCAACCGCGCTGGCGCATATCCGTGCGATGCAGCTCAATGCCGCGATCACGGCAGCGGGCATAGTTGTCGCGGGTGGCGGCCAGCACCTCGGGGGTCTGAACCACAATTTCCACGATACGCTCGAAATCGAAGGCGGCATCCGGCAGTTTGGCAGACAGGTTGACGAACACCTGGCGGTGCTCGGGCAGCTGCTCGCCCCAGCCGATTTCGATGGGCGATTCCGGGGTGTTGCCCAGCAGGACATGGGGCACAAAGCTGTCGGGCCTTGCACTCCAGAGTTGCTGGTCGAGGCGGCGAGCATCGCTTTCGTGCTCGGTACTGATGAAGACCCTGAGGCCAAGCCCCAGGATCTTGTCACACAGCCGGCACAGAAAAGCGGCCCGGCTGTCCGGGTCGCTGTCTGGCAGGATGTAGTAGTCGGCGCGGGACAAATCAGGCCTCGTGCGTGTGGTCGTGCTCGTCCACTTCGACCTGCTCGGCCAGGTCCAGCAGGTACTGGCTCAGCAGCGGAACGCAGCGACCGGTTGCCCCTTTTTCCTTGCCACTGCTGTTCCAGGCAACGCCGGCAATATCCAGATGCGCCCAGCGGTACTCTTCGGTGAAGCGGGACAGGAAGCAGGCAGCGGTAATGGTGCCGGCCGGACGACCCCCAATGTTGGCAATATCGGCAAAGTTGGAGTCCAGCTGTTCCTGGAACTCGTCCCACAGCGGCAGCGGCCAGCCACGGTCGGAGGCATAGTCACCGGAATCCATCAGCGCGCCGGCCAGTTCCTTGTCGTTGGACAGGATGCCGGTGGCATGGTGACCCAGGGCGATGATACAGGCGCCGGTAAGGGTGGCGATATCCACCATGGTTTCCGGCTCGTAGTTACGACCGGCATAGGTCAGGGCATCACACAGCACCAGACGTCCTTCGGCGTCGGTATTGAGGATTTCCACGGTCTGGCCGGACATGGTAGTGACCACGTCGCCAGGCTTGGTGGCCTGGCTGCCCGGCATGTTCTCGGCGGCGGCAACCACACCGACTACATTCAGCGGCAGCTGCATTTCGGCCACGGCTTCCATGGCACCGAATACGCTGGCAGCGCCGCACATGTCGAATTTCATTTCGTCCATGCCTGCGCCCGGCTTGAGGCTGATGCCACCGGTATCGAAGGTGATGCCCTTGCCGACCAGTACATGCGGTTTTTCGCCGGTTTCACCACCGTTGTATTCCATCACGATCAGGCGTGAGGGCTGGGCGCTGCCACGGCCCACGGCCAGCAGACAGTTCATGCCCAGCTCGGCCATTGCATCTTCGTCGAGAATCTTGGTGTGGATGTCGTCAAATTCTTCCGCCAGTGCTTCGGCGCGTTCAGCCAGGTAGGTCGGGGTGCAGATGTTGCCCGGCAGGTTACCCAGTTCACGGGCGGTGCTGACGCCATTGGCGATGGCGACACCATCCAGCAGGGCGCCTTCGCCCAGCTCGGTGTCATCTTCGCTCAGCAGAATCTGAATATTCTCCAGCTTGATCGGGTCAGACTTTTTGCTCTTGGTTTCATCATACTGATAGAACTCGGCAGAGACCCATTCCACCAGCTGGCGGGTAGCGCGGTACACATCGTCGCGGTAGCTGGCGCAGCCGTCGAAGGCGAAAGTTACTGAGCTGATGCCGGACTTCTTCAGGCTGGCGGTGATGCCCTTGAGCATTTTGCGGTAGTGGCGGTCCTTGCGCTCCTTGGCAGTGCCCAGGCCGACCAGCAGCACTCGGCGTGCTTTCACACCCGGTACCTTGAACAGCATCAGCTGCTCACCGGCCTTGCCGGAGATGTCGCCGCTATTGACCAGCTCGGTCAGATAGCCGTTGGCGGCCTGGTCGACGGCAGCGGCAGAGGGGCAAAGCGTACCCTCGGCTTCCAGAGCTACTACGAGGCATTCGGTTTCCAGTGCGGTAACACTGCCGTTAATAATCTCAAAATCCATGACGACTCCGTACAAGACCAAGACATTGCAAACTGATTGCGCGATAATGCGCCGATTCAAGGTCGACCAGCCACTGATGGCAGTGGTGAGGTCACGATCGGGCGCGTCCTATCACGATTTGTACCGCGCACTATAAACCATTTCTCCGATTGGAAACCATGGCGGCGAAAGGGAATCTGTTTTGATCATCTTCCGATATCTGGCCCGTGAGGTGCTGGTCTCAACTACCGCGGTTACTGCGGTTCTGCTGCTGATTATCAGCAGTGCTCGCCTGATCAAGTATCTGGCGGAGGCGGCGACGGGCAAGCTGGACGCCAGCTTTGTATTTCTTGTCATGTTCTGGCGTATACCGGGCTTTCTGGAATTGCTGCTGCCGCTGGGCCTGTTTCTTGGCATCCTGCTGGCACTGGGGCGCCTGTATCTCGACAGCGAGATGGTTGTATTAAGGGCCTGCGGCATCAGCCAACGACGTCTGGTGCTCTATACCTTGGGGCCGGCATCGCTGGTGGCGGGGCTGGTGGCCCTGTTGTCGCTCTGGGTCGCACCCATGGGGGCAGCCAAAACGGAGGCTATTCTGCAGGTGCAGGAGTCCCGTAGTGAGCTGGAAATGCTCACGCCGGGCCGTTTCCTGTCGCAGACCCGCGGGCGTCAGGTGACCTATGCCGAATCCTATGATGCCGAAGCCGACGAGCTGCGTGACGTATTTATTGCCCAGCGTGATGAAAACGGCCAGCCGGTGGTGCTCATGGCCAGTCGTGCCCAGCGCCAGGATATTGCCAACTACGATGGCCGTTTTCTGGTACTGGAAGACGGTTATCGCTATGACGGTGAGCCCGGGCTGTCGGATTACAGTCGCACCGGCTATGATCGCTACGGCATCCGTCTGCCGGAAGCGGAGCTGGTAACCGAGATTACGGAGCTGGATGCACTCTCCACCCCGACTCTGATGCAGGCGGAAGATCCCTCCCATCAGGCTCGTCTGCACTGGCGCCTGTCCCTGCCGGTACTGGCGTTCATTGTCACCCTGATTGCGGTGCCCATGAGCAAGACCAACCCTCGGCAGGGACGCTTTGCCAAGCTGATTCCATCGATTGTGGTGTACCTGCTGTATCTGTCGCTGCTGACCAGTACCCGTTCGGCGGTGGAAGAGGGCGAGCAGTCGGTATGGCTGCTGTGGGTGATTCATGGTGGCTTCCTGCTGTTTGCCGCCAACCTGATTCTGGCAGAGCATTTCTGGATGCGGGTGCGTAACCGCCTGCCGTCACTGCCACGACTGCGCAGGAAGGAGGCGTGATGATGATGCGACTGGATATGTATATCGGCCACCACATTCTCGGCGCCATTCTCGCAGTGCTGCTGATCGTGGTCGGTCTGGATCTGGTTTCGGCCCTACTGGATCAGCTGGAAGATGTGGATGACTACTATAGCTTTACCGACGTGCTCCAGTTTCTGGGGCTGACGGTACCGCGTCGACTCTATGAATACATTCCCCTGAGTAGCCTGGTGGGGTGCCTGATCGGTCTGGGTGTGCTGGCCAGTCACAGCGAATTGACCGTTATGCGTGCGGCGGGCTTCTCCACAGCGCGTATTCTGCTGGCGGTGTTCAAACCCGTGATGCTGCTGGCGGCGCTGGCACTAGTGCTGGGGCAGTATGTGGCCCCTTATGCCGAGCAGAAGGCCCAGAGCTTCCGTGCCCTGGCACAGTCCGGTGGCGGGGCTCTCAGCTCCAAGTACGGTATCTGGCACCGGGAAGGCCCGCTGTTTATTCATATCAACGCGGTGGAGCCGGGTGGCGTCGTCCACGGCGTAACGCGCTATCGCTTCAGTGAGGATAATCAGCTGGAGTCATCCAGTTTCGCCCGCATGGGCTGGTTTGAAAACGAACAGTGGCAGCTGCAGGATGTGCGCCTGACCCGTTTTACCGATGCGGGTACGCAGGCTGAAACGCTGCCCATTGAAAGCTGGGAAAGCGGCCTGACGCCGGAGCTGTTGTCGGTGATTGTGGTCGACCCGGTGGATCTGTCGATCAGTGGGCTCTGGTCCTACTCGCAGTATCTGCAGGAGCAGGGCGTAAAGGCAGACAGCTATCTGTTGGCGTTCTGGGGCAAGGTACTACAACCCTTCGCCATTCTGGCGCTGGTGCTGATCGGGGTGTCCTTCATTTTCGGGCCCTTGCGCAGTGTCACCGTGGGTCAGCGCATTATCGCCGGGGTGATATTTGGCCTGATCTTCAAGTTTGCCCAGGACCTGCTGGGGCCAGCCAGTACTGTATTCGGTTTTCCGCCGTTTATAGCGGCATCGGTGCCGATTCTGATCTGTGGCCTGGCCGGTGTTTGGCTGTTGCGGCGGGCCGGTTGACCGCTGCTTTAACAGGTTGTCGAAAATCTATCTGCGTTGCCGAATGCAGCGTTAAAAACAGTCTCAAAATGCTCATTTAGTCCACTAAACTGCGCTTTTTCGCCTGTTTTTGCCCCTAGCCTCGGCGGCCTCGATGACGCTTTTCAACAACCTGTTAGAACCCTTATTTGCCGGCTTTCTTGCCTTTCGCTGGCTTCCCTTTCTGCTCCTTCTTTGCCCTCTCCGGTTTCGGCAGCTGAACCATACAGCTGCCGGACCAGCGGTCGTGCAGGCTCAGGCGCTCGTCCGTCAACAGCATCCACAAAAAACCGATTCCGAAGAATCCCACCGAGGGGATGGCCAGCATGAAGCGGAGCAGGGCCTGGGTCCAGGTGATGCGATCACCCGTGAGGCTCTGTACGCGCAGGCGCCAGGCCAGCATGCCCAGGGTCTGACCGTTACGGGTCCAGAAAAAGCCGAAGAAGAGGAAGGTGGCGCAGAACAGGGCCGAGTTGAACAGGGCGACAGCGAAGGTCGGGCTGGTTTCGAGGCTGATTGCTTCACCATCGTTCAGCGCGACGCTGATAGCGGCGATGACCATCCACAAGGCCACGATCAACAGGCAATCGTAGACCATGGCCATCAAGCGCTTGATAAAAGACGCGGGCGTGGTGTTGGTGAAGTCCTGTTTGAACGGGCGCTGCATGCTGTCGATTCCTCGATCCGGTAGGGATGGATGTTGGAGCCGGATTGTAGCACCTTGCGCTGGCCGGGCTAAGGCCCGGACAGCAGGGATGGCGAGAATCAGGTGCGGGGCAGGCGGAACAGCGGGCGCAGCCAGGTGCCGACGAAGCTGCCGGCAAAGGCTGCTACCAGCCAGAGCCAGCCGTGCAGGCTGCCGGAGGCGATGCCACCGAAGAAGGCGCCGATGTTGCAGCCAAAGGCAATGGTGGCGCCATAGCCCAGCATCAGGCCGCCAATGATGGTGGCCAGCCACTGCATGACGGGCATCTTCCAGCTCAGGGACAAACGGCCAGCCAGAGCGGCGGCTACCACGGCGCCAAAGATGACACCGATGTTCATCAGGCTGGCGCTGTCCTCAAGTAAGCCACCCATCAAGGCAGTATCGCGACCGGGCATCATCCAGTAACCCCAGAAGTCCACATCCAGTCCCAGATTAAGTGCTTCGGCGGCTTTGGCACCCCAGAGCGGGTAGGCCAGAGCCACAGCCCAGGGGCGGCCGATCAGTGCCAGGGTGGCAAAATTGATGACTGCCAGTGCGATAGCGCCCCAGATAAACGGCCAGGGGCCGCTCAGCAGACGCTTGCTCAGGGGCTGGTCTTTGCCGGCGTCATCGGCTTCAACACTGCCGAACTTGCGCTTTTCGATCACACGAGTGAGCTGGGCAATGGCGGCAAATACCAGCAGGTTCAGGGCGATGGCGGGCACCACACCCAGGCTGCCAATGAGGTCTACCGGCGCCAGTGACGGCTGCGTTGTCCACCATTCATAGTCACGGGTGGCCCAGAGCGCACCTGCGGCAAAGCCGATCATACTGGGTATGGCACGAATCTGCCCTCCACCGGCATGGTAGAGGTTACCCGAGGCGCAGCCATTGGCGATCTGCATGCCAATGCCGAAGATAAAGGCACCAAAAACAACGGAGACGCTCAGAGGGCGGACAAAGCCAAACACCTGTTGACCAAAGAGTTCACCGGCCGCCAGAGCCGGGAAAAACAGGCAGACCGCAATGGCAAGCATCAGCATCTGGGCACGTACGGCGCGCCCTCGCCCCGTGGTTACCAGCGTGCGCCAGGCTGTCGTGAAACCAAAGGAGGCATGGTACAGGCTGATACCCAACGCAGCACCCAGCAGCATGACCAGTCCATTGTGCGTGCTATAGCTGTCCATCAGGTAGATGAAAAATGCGGCCAGGGAGGCAGCGGCTACCGACAGCGCCAGAGGCTGTCGAGCAAGCGGTGAAGAGGGAGTGGCTGTAAGCGTGGAAGCAGGCATGAGGTATCGCCATAAAACTGGTTAAAGGATGCGCATTTTAACGCCTGCTAATATGCGCATCCAAGAATATAATCGAACCAGTTATATGTTTTGGTTATATGCTCTGAGATTTCAGGGCGCAGTTTTTCACTGCTTGAAGGGGTCTACATATTCCTGTTTGTAACGCTCTGCCAGAGATTCAGCCGCCTGCATCTGGTCGGCATTCAGCTTCAGCTTGAGGCGCGTTTCGATGGTGGCTGCGGTGGTGTTACCCAGCAGGGCTGCGTTGTGCATCCAGGCGTAAGCTGCCACATCTGTATCGACGCTCTCGTCCTGACCATGGGCATTTGAATAGAGGGTTCCCATAAAGAACATGGCTTCCATGTGGCCTTTCTCGGCGGCTTTGCGGTACCAGGTTTCTGCTTCCGCGTAGTCCTGTTCCACGCCGGTGCCAAAATTGTAACAGCGGCCGATATTGTGCCAGGCAGCTACCACATTCTGATCAGCCGCCTTACGGTACCATTCAATGGCCTTGTCGCTGTCACGTTCAACGCCGTAACCGAATTCGAACATTTCACCGATGCGGTTCTGTGCGTCGCCATCACCGTTCTCGGCCAGCGGCATCAGTTTGTCGAATTCGATTTTGTAGGCACGGTTTTTCAGGGCGCGCAGGCTGTTTACGCTCTCCAGGTGGCCTTGGCGAGCACCTTGTTCATACAGGCGCTGTGCCTGTTCCAGGTCCTTATCGACGCCCCAGCCGTTCTCATACAGCTGACCCATCAGGTTCATGGCGGCCGGGTCCTGGGATTTCACCAGTGATTCCAGTTCAGAGCGCGCCTGGGAGTAGTCGCCATTGTCGATAGCGCGCTGTGCAGCATCGGTGCTGGCTGCGGCAGCGGTAGTGGTGTGCAGGGAAAACAGCAGCCCGGCCGCTGCAAGTAGTGCAGATTTGTTCATTGAAGCCATGCCTTCATCATCAGATTTGATGCGTTCAGGAAGTCGTCGAGAACGGCTTCCGCCGAGAAAACGTATTAAGATAGAAACAAATGTTGTACTGCTGGTTCAGGGAGGGCCATAATAAACAAGCCCCTAACCCCTATACAGGATCACCCTAACGTATAAGGTGATTCTAATGTTTTTCATTGTACCCTAAAATGCCCCCCCAACGCATCCGGTGCCGGATGCTTCGATCCGCCTGTACGGGAACAAAACCATGCTGAATCGAATGACTATTCGCAACAAGCTCATTCTGGGATCAGTGCTGCCCTTGGTAGTTTTACTGTTGGTCGTCGTGACGGCGATGATGGCTTTGGATAAGGCCAACCAAAGCGCTGATAGCCTATACAGGGATCGTATAGTTCCGCTGGAAAAACTGAAGAAGGTGGCCGACCTCTATGCCGTTAGTGTGATTGACGCCGTCAACAAGGTCGACCATGCCATGGTCAGTGCCGAAGACGCCCTTGCGGGGGTACGCCAGGCCAAAATCGATATCAAACAGAACTGGGACAGTTACACCGCAACAAAGTTGACTGAGGAAGAGGCACGGCTGGTCAAGGAAGCACAGCAACTGTTTATACCGGCCGACAAGGCCGTGGATGACCTGATCAATGCCTTGTCGGCTATGTCGGGTCTGTCCAGTGGCGAGATGTATGCTTTCAATGGTCCGCTGTACGCCTCTATTGATCCGATTGGCGACAAGATTGGTGAACTGGTCAGCCTGCAGCTTTCGGAAGCCGATAACATGATTGCGGAGATGGCTCGTATTAATGCCCGCCAGCACAACCTGCAGCTGATAGCCTCATCTGTCACCATTATCCTGTTGGGGCTTCTGGGTTGGCGCATTTATCTGTCCATTCGGCGACCGCTGAATGAGCTTCAGCAGTGTATGTCACAGGTAGCGGATCACTCTGACCTGCGTGTGCGTGCCAATATCGAAGGCAAGCATGAGCTGGCGCAGATTGCCGGCGGTTTCAACCACATGCTGAACCAGATGCAGTTGCTGGTGGGCGAGATCTCCAATGCCACCTCACAGTTGGCCGCTGCAGCGGAGGAGATGAGCAGCATCAGCAGTCACTCCAGCCAGATCATCAACCGTCAGCGTGCTGAGGTTGAGCAGGTGGCAGCTGCCATGAATGAAATGGTTGCCACGGTGCGTGATGTGGCCGGCAGTGCCGAAAATGCAGATCTGGAAGCCAAGAATACCCTGGATGCCTCTGAGCGCGGTGGCCAGGTCGTCAATCAGGCGGTTGCGGCCACCGGTGATCTGGTCGGTCAGGTAAGCCGCGTGGCAGAGGAAGTGGCCATTGTTGAAAAGGACAGCGAAGCCATTGGCAGTGTTATTGATGTGATCAACGGCATCGCCGAGCAAACCAACCTGCTGGCATTGAATGCGGCGATTGAAGCGGCGCGTGCGGGTGAGCAGGGGCGTGGTTTTGCCGTGGTCGCTGATGAGGTGCGCTCGCTGGCCCAGCGAACTCAGGAATCAACCGCCGAAATCCAGCAGGTAATTGGCCGTTTGCAGGGCGGGACCTCCAACACGGTTGTGGCCATGCAGGTCAGTCAGGAGCAGGCGGTGAAAACCGGTTCCCAGGCGGAAGAGGCAGGTGTTGCCTTGCTGGAAATTGCCGAAGCCGTTCGTCGTATCAGTGATCTCAATACCCAGATTGCCAGTGCGTCTGAAGAGCAGAGCAGTGTAGCGGAGGAGATTAACCGTTCGCTGGTGGCGATCAATGATGGGGCTCAGGAGTCCGCAACGGGCGCAACCCAGGCGGAAGAAGCCAGTCATGAGCTGTCGCGTCTGGCCAGCAGTCTGCAGGATATGTCGGCCCGGTTCCGGGTCTGATATTCGGAACCGGGGAGTTGCTCAGTCCTTGCGGTTGGGGCTGAGCAGCTCGATCATGTAACCGTCCGGGTCTTTGACAAAGGCCAGAATGGTGCCCGAGTTGCTGTTTTTCATAGGTCCGGCTTCACGAACAACTTCACCACCACGGGCCTTGATGTCGTCACAGGCCTGGTAGACATCGTCCACCTCGATGGCAATATGGCCATAGCCGTTGCCCAGATCATACTCACCGGAATCCCAGTTGTGGGTCAGCTCCAGCACGGTGTTCTCGTTTTCATCCCCGTAGCCCACGAAGGCCAGGGTGAACTTGCCTTCCGGATAATCCTTGCGGCGCAGCAGGCGCATACCCAATACATCGGTATAAAACGCCAGCGATTTTTCCAGGTCGGCAACCCGGTACATGGTGTGCAGCATGCGCATGATGAAAACCTCTAATTTCAGTTCTGACAGATCCAGAGCAGTTAACAACCACTCTTAGGCTTTAGTTTAACGAAATCCGCTTGCGGCTTTTAGCCTACAATGGTTAATTGAGAGCATGAATAACAACAGCCAAGGGGGCTAGACAATGTTCCAGGACATGACCAAGCAGATGACTGAATCGATGGGACCCTTCCGTGAGTTGGTCAACATTCAGACCAAAATGCTGGAAGAACTGACCCGTCAGCAGATGGAGTGCACCAAGGCCTGCATCGATGCGACCATGCAGCAGACCAGCGAACTGCAGAAGTGCAAGACCCCCAACGACTTGCTCGAGCTGCAGCAGGCTTACGCCAAAGAGCTGGAACAGACGCTTCGAGCAGCCAACGAACAGAACCTCAAGGCATTGACTGCTGCCCAGCAGGCAATGCAGCAGCTGACCCAGGAGTCGGTTGAGGCAATGACCGGCAAAAAGTAAAGTACACACCTGATGTTCATGATCGAAAAGCAGCCCAGGTGGCTGCTTTTTGTTTGTCGGAAGAGGAAACCCCATGCCGGGCAAAATAGGGCTGTTTTACGCGAGCACCACTGGTAATACGGAAAGCGTTGCGCAGCAGATAGAAAACCTTGCGGCCGAGCAGGTTCAGCTGCATGACATTGCGGCTCAGGGCGTAGCTGCCATGCAGGAATACAATGCCCTGATTATCGGCATCCCGACCTGGGACTTTGGTGAGCTGCAGGAAGACTGGGATGAATACTGGCAGGTGTTCTGCGGTATTGATTTCAGTGGCAAGAAAGTGGCGCTGTTCGGGCTGGGTGATCAGTTGGGGTACGGCGAATGGTTTCTGGATGCCATGGGTGCCGTTAATGACCAGGTGCTGGCAGCCGGTGGCGAAGTGCTGGTGCCCTGGCCGGTTGAGGGCTATGACTTCGAAGCGTCCAAGGCACTGACTGCCGATGGCAGCCATTTTGTAGGTCTGGCCCTGGACGAAGATTGTCAACGCAGTGAAACCGAAGCCCGCCTGCAACAGTGGGTGCCTCAGGTGCTGGCAGTCTTGCTGGACTGACGGTAGCGGCACAGCAGGAACCAGCACAGGCCCAGAGCTTGCACAGCTGTTCCTGCGGCCAATGCAAAGCGGTAGGCTTCAGGCGGGTAGTGACCATTGGTATCTGCCTGCCAAAACCCCGCCAGCGCACCCATTCCCCACTGCAACAGGAAAGCGGCCAGAAAAATCCCCAAATTCAGGCTGGTACTGATGCGGCCGCTGAGTGCGGCTGGAAATGCCTGGCTCAAGCCGGCAAACATCAGCGTGCCGGAGGTGCCAAAGCAGCCGAACAGCACCCAGGCAGCCCAGGGCGCCTGATCGGGCTGTAGCTGAATCCAGAGCAGCGACCCCAGAAAGACCAGCATCCCGCAATAACTCACCTGCATGACTGTAATGCCGAATCTGGCCAGCTGGCTGGCAAGGCTGCCCAGCAACAAAAAGCCGGCAGCCATACTGGCGGCTGACAGCATCAGCATGTCGGCACTGTCTGTGGCGGAAAGCCCATTGACCTGGCGTAACCATTCTCCGGCCCATAATGATTGTACGGCTACAAACAGCGCCTGTGACAACATGCTGGCGGGTGCCCGCTGATAGAAGGCAGGGGTGCGAATGACCTGTAGTACCTGACGCAGGTCTTGGGCAAATGTCTGTGATGAGCGCTGAAGTTGGCTGGCCGGGACCAGTTGACGGGTTAGTAGCGCGACCGCAATACACAGGCCGGCGAGCCCTATAAACAGGGTGCGCCAGTCGGTCAGTGCCAGTGCCCACTCCACAGGCACTGTTGCCGACAGGGCGCCCAGTCCCCCGAACATCAGCTGCAATCCGTTGGTCATGGGCAGTTGTTCAGGTTTCAGCCAGAGGGTGTAGGTTTTGAAGGCCGCCATCAGGCAGGCCGACACCCCGATACCGATAAGGCCGCGCCCGATCCACAGCATTGTAGTGGATTCAGCCAGACCGAAAATCAAGCTGCCGGCGGCGGCGACGCACAGCAGTATGCTGGCAATGGTGCGCGTCTGGTAGCGGTCCAGCAGGATGCCAAGGGGGAGCTGGCAAGCAGCAAACGTCAGAAAATATGCGCTGGACACCAGCCCCAGTGTGGCGGCATCCAGTTGCAGGCTGGCCATGATATCGGGGGCAACAACCGCATTGATGACACGGAATACATAAGACAGCCAGTACCCCAGGGCAAAGGGCAACATCAGGCGCAGCAATAAAGGCATTGAACTTTTTGTCCGAACAGGTGACTGAGGATCTTGGGTCGTTAGGATATTATACCGATGCAGGGTATTTTCGCCCTTAAAGGCTCAGTAACGATTGAATTTGTAGATTAGTTTTGCCTAATATTGGCGTTCTCAAACCATTACAAGGGACACTGTCATGAAAAAAATTGCAGCAATGGGACTGGCCGGTGCACTGGCCATGGCAAGCACGGTCGCAGTTGCCGTGAAACCGGAGGATGCGATTGACTACCGTCAGGGCGTATTCCAGGCAATCAAATGGCATTTCGGCACCATGGGTGCGATGGTAAAAGGCAAGATGGATTACGACGCTGATGACTTTACTCGTCGAGCCGAGATCGTTTCTCAGCTGAGCCATCTGCCATGGGAAGGTTTTGTTGAGGGCTCCTATAGCGGTGATACTGATGCGCTGCCGGCCATTGCCGACAACTGGGACAAGTTTGAAGGCGGCTCCAATATGCTGATGGAGAAAACCGCTGCACTGGCTACCGCTGCCAAGACCGGTGATATGGACCAGATTCGCCCGGCTTTTGGTGAAGTGGGCAAAACCTGCAAGGGCTGCCACGACAACTTCAAGGACTGATACTTTCAGCCTCGAATGTTTGCAGAGGGCGCCGGGTGGCGCCCTTTTTTGTGGCCTCAGGTCAGGTTGAGCAGGCTCCAGATCGCTGCAGCAGCGATAGCGGCCAGTACCAGGCCGCGTACCCAAGGGGTCTTGCCCGCTTCTGTTGTGCCGGCAGGTAGCGGCTTGCGGCCGTGTAACATGCCCTGAATCAGCTTTTCACCGCGGACTCGCTGGTGCCAGACAACGCCCAGCAGATGCAGCCCGATAGCGATCAGCAGGCCATCAAAGATCATCTTGTGCCAGCGCGTGATCTCCACACTCAGGTCGTAGCTGACGAGGTGAACCAGCGGGCCTTCGGTAAAGATTTCATCGTTGGCGAACAGGCCGGTACCGGCCTGGGCCGCGCTCAGCAGCAATAAAGCCACGACCATCCAGCCGCCCAGCGGGTTGTGACCTGCATAGTGGGGCTCTTCTCGGCGCACAGCCTTGAGACCATAGTCAACCGTATGTTCGGGGCTGCGGATAAACTCGGCAAAGCGCGCGTAATGCGTACCGGCGAAGCCCCACATCAGGCGGAAGAGTACCAGGGTGAGAACGGTATAGCCGGCGTACATATGCCAGCTCATCCAGTTGCCGCCCTGTTCACCGCTCCACCAGGCAAACAGGATACTGGCGGCCAGCAGCCAGTGAAAAATCCGGACATAGGGGTCCCAGACACGGGTTGAAAGGGTTGAATCGGGTTGTTGTGTCATGCGTATGTTCCGTTGCTTAAGTTCCATTTAACCAGATGTGGCAGAAGATGCTGGCGCTGTAGCCCAATAATATGGCCCAGCTCCACTTGAGATGGCTCAAAAAGGTATAGGTTCCCTTGGCTTGCCCCATCAGGGCAACGCCCGCGGCGGAGCCAATGGATAACAGTGAGCCGCCAGTGCCAACGGCCAGGGTTGCCAGTAGCCACTGTTCCAGACTCATGCCCGGGTCCATATTCAATACGGCAAACATGATGGGAATATTATCGACCAGTGCCGAGAGCAGGCCGATCAGGCTGTTGGCTACATTGGTTCCCATGCTGCCGTACAGCAGTTCAGACAGGTGCGTCAGGTAGCCCAGCGTTGCCAGTCCACCGACACAGAGTACAACACCGTAAAAGAACATCAGCGTATCCCAGGACTCGCGTTCCACTACCTTGAAAATATCGAAGCGGCGCACGACGCCGGTGTGATCACCGCGCAACATGCTGTGGCGGCTGCTGTTCTCGGCATGGTGATGGGTGATATGGCCCTGTTCTCGGTAGATCGGGTCGTGCAGGCTGAGAAAATAGCCATAGATCTTGAGGACGCCCAGTCCGGTCATCATGCCCAGAACCGGTGGCAGGTGCAGCAGGCTGTGAACCAATATGGACAGGGTGATGGTGGCCAGGAACAAAATCATAATGGTGACCCCGCCTTTCTTCATGCGCTGGCGGCGCCGCTCCCCACCAGGACGGGCGCTTTCAATCACGCTGGACATGATCAGTGCCGGGATTAGCCAGTTCACCAGGGAGGGCAGGAACAGTTGAACAAATTCGACAAAGCGTACGTTGCCCTGTTGCCACACCATCAGGGTCGTAATGTCGCCGAACGGGCTGAACGCGCCACCGGCGTTGGCTGCTACAACTACATTGATACAGCCAACCGAAATGAAATGCAGGTGATGGTGACCAACTGCCAGCACAACGGCCCCCATCAGCAATGCTGTTGAAAGATTGTCGGCAATGGGTGAGAGCAAAAAGGTCAGTGTGCCGGTGACCCAGTAGATTTGCCGAAGGGTGAATGCGCGAGTGACCAGCCAGGTACGCAGGGCTACGAACACACGACGCTCTTCCAGCATATTCACGAAAGTCATGGCGGCGAGCAGAAACAGGAATAGTTCCGCATAGTCGAGAATGTATCGGCGCAGTTCGATCCCGGCAGCATAAGGCTCATCGGACTGTTGGTAGGCCAGAGCAACCAGAATCCAGATCAGACCGGCCGCCACAATCACCGGTTTGGATTTACGCAATTCCAGGCGCTCTTCCAGTACAACGCAGATATACCCGAGCAGGAAGATCATCAAGGCCAGGTAACCATAGGTGCTGCCGGTCAGGTCCAGCAGTTGTGTCGTTTCCAGAGTGGAGGCTTGGGCCCGGGGAGTAGCCAACAGCAGAGGGAATAAAAGCAGCGCGGGCATCCTGTTCATGAGTATCTCCTGATATAGGGCCGCATTTTAACCCCTGAGGTTGACAAGTCGAGTGCTCAGAGCGGGACAATCATTCAAACAAGGCGCCTGATCAGTTAAGATACTCCTCTTTTTTATAGCCAACGAGTGTCCAAGTACCACGATGGAAATCAACCCGATTCTCAACAGTCTGAAAGAGTTCAGCGAGCGTACCCTGGCGCTGCGCACCTACCTGGATTACGACGGCAAGCGTGAGCGCCTGGAAGAGGTGGAGCGCGAGCTGGAAGATCCCAATGTCTGGAATGATCCGGACAATGCCCAGCAGCTGGGTAAGGAACGCTCCGGACTTGAGAATGTGGTCAAGACCATCGACGAGCTGGAAACCGGTATCAGCGATGCGGGCGACCTGCTGGACATGGCTGTCGAAGAAGATGACGAAGACACCGTTGCTGAAGTGGAGGCTGACGTAGAGCGTCTGCGTACCATGCTGGAGCAGCTGGAATTCCGTCGCATGTTCTCCGGTGAAGCCGACGCCAACAATGCCTTCCTGGATATCCAGGCCGGCTCAGGTGGCACCGAAGCCCAGGACTGGGCTGACATGATGCTGCGCATGTACCTGCGCTGGGGCGAAAGCAAGGGCTTCAAGACAGAGCTGCTGGAAGTCTCTGCGGGTGAAGTGGCCGGTATCAAATCCGCTACCATCCGTTTTGAGGGCGAGTACGCCTTTGGCTGGCTGCGGACCGAGACCGGTGTCCACCGTCTGGTACGTAAATCACCGTTCGACTCCGGTGGCCGTCGTCACACGTCATTCTCTTCCGTCTTCGTGTCACCGGAGATTGATGACAACGTTGACATCGAAATCAATCCGGCCGATCTGCGTGTCGACGTATACCGCGCCTCCGGTGCCGGTGGTCAGCACGTTAACCGTACCGAGTCTGCCGTGCGTATCACCCACGAGCCTTCCGGCATCGTGGTACAGAGCCAGGCGGCCCGTTCGCAGCACCAGAACCGCGACACCTGTATGAAGCAGCTGCGCGCGAAGTTGTACGAAATGGAAATGCTCAAGCGTCGTGAAGCCGCTCAGGAAGTGGAAGACACCAAGGCCGATATCGGCTGGGGCAGCCAGATCCGCTCCTACGTGCTGGATGACCAGCGCATCAAGGACCTGCGTACCAACGTGCAGACGTCCAACTGTGATCGCGTTCTGGATGGCGATCTCGACCAGTTTATCGAAGCCAGCCTCAAGGCCGGCCTGTAAGTATTTGTTTTAAGGTAACCCCGATGTCAGACAACACAGTTCAGCAAGATGAAAACCGCCTGATTGCCGAGCGCCGCGAGAAGCTCGCCGCTCTGCGTCAGGACGGGAATGCCTTCCCCAATACCTTCCGCCGTGACAGCTACGCGGAAGACTTGCAGCAGGCCCATGGCGAGAAAACCAAGGAAGAGCTGGAAGAAGCCGGAATCCGTGTATCCGTTGCCGGTCGCGTGATGCTCAACCGTGGTGCTTTCATGGTGCTGCAGGATATGAGTGGCCGCATTCAGCTGTACGTGAACAAGCCTGCGCGCCCGTTCGCCAAATCTGTGGATCTGGGCGACATCATCGGTGTCAGCGGTGTGCTGCATAAATCCGGCAAGGGTGACCTTTACGTCGACATGGCCGAGTTTGAAATGCTGACCAAGAGCCTGCGTCCGCTGCCGGACAAGTTCAAGGGGCTGCAGGACATGGAGATGCGTTACCGTCAGCGTTACGTTGACCTGATCATGAACGATCAGTCACGTAAGGTGTTCGAGATGCGCTCCAAAATCGTGGCCGGTATCCGCAAGTACCTGATCGACCGTCGTTTCATCGAAGCGGAAACGCCGATGCTGCATCCGATCCCCGGTGGCGCAACCGCACGCCCGTTCGTGACGCATCACAACGCGCTGAACCTGGACATGTACCTGCGTATCGCGCCGGAGCTGTACCTGAAGCGTCTGGTCGTGGGTGGCTTCGAGCGCGTCTTCGAGATTAACCGCAACTTCCGTAATGAAGGGCTCTCGACCCGTCATAACCCGGAATTCACCATGATCGAGTTCTACCAGGCCTATGCGGATTACAAGGACCTGATGGACCTGACCGAAGACATGCTGCGCACTGTCGCTGAAGACGTGTTGGGTACCACGCTGGTGACCAACACCGTTCGCAACGAAGAGGGCGAAGTGCTGGAAACCTTTGAATACGACATGGGCAAGCCGTTTACCCGCATGAGCGTGTTCGACTCCATCCTGCACTATAACCCGGATATCACTGCTGAAGCCCTGGCCGATGAAACCGCTGCGCGTCAGATCGCCCAGCGCATGGATATCGACGTTAAGGACGGCTGGGGTCTGGGCAAGGTACAGATCGAGATCTTCGAGAAGACCGTTGAACACCGCCTGCAGCAGCCGACCTTCATCACTGAATACCCGACAGAAGTCAGCCCGCTGGCGCGTCGCAGCGATCATAACCCGCATGTGACCGACCGCTTCGAGTTCTTCGTGGGAGGTCGTGAGCTGGCCAACGGCTTCTCGGAGCTGAATGACGCTGAAGATCAGGCTGAGCGCTTCCGCAAGCAGGTGGAAGAGAAGGATGCCGGTGATGATGAAGCCATGCACTTCGACGACGACTACGTACAGGCACTGGAATATGGCCTGCCGCCGACGGCCGGTGAAGGTATCGGTATCGACCGTCTGGTGATGCTGTTCACCGACTCACCGTCGATTCGTGATGTCCTGCTGTTCCCGGCCATGCGCCCGCGCGGCTGATCGCGACTCGTCAATCGGAGTTATCCACAAGGGCCACTTAACGTGGCCCTTTTGCTATGCAATATATCGGAGAGAAGCCAATGGCACTGGATAAGGCACCCAGCTGGCAACCCTGGTTGCAGCCTGAATTTGATCAGCCCTACATGCAGTCACTCAAGGCATTTCTGCAGGCCGAGAAAGACGCGCACAAGGTGATCTTTCCGCACTCTTCCAACTGGTTTCATGCCCTGGAGGCAACGCCGCTGGACCGGGTGAAAGTGGTGATTATCGGGCAAGACCCTTACCACCAGCCGGGGCAGGCACATGGTCTCTGTTTCTCGGTAAAACCGGGCGTGCGCGTACCGCCGTCACTGGTGAATATCTACAAGGAACTGAATGCTGATCTGGGCATTCCCCCCGCCAGTCATGGCTTTCTGGAAAGCTGGGCGCAGCAGGGCGTGCTCCTCCTCAATGCCGTGCTGACAGTGGAGCAAAGCAACGCCAATGCGCATCAGGGCAAGGGCTGGGAGCAGTTCACTGATCGTGTTATTCAGCTGGTCAACGAACAGTGTGAACACGTGGTATTCATGCTCTGGGGCAGTTATGCACAGAAGAAGGGGGCGCGTATCGACCAGAGCCGTCACTTGGTGCTGAAATCACCGCATCCTTCCCCTCTGTCGGCACACCGCGGCTTCTTCGGCTGTCGCCATTTCAGCCAGGCTAACCAGTGGTTGCAGGAACAGGGACGCGAAGCGATCAATTGGCAGTTGCCGGAAGCTGTAGAGTCAGACTAGGTAGCTTGACGCTATGCCTACTAAAAAGCCGGCATTGCCGGCTTTTTGAGTTTACCCCCTTAGCGCTTGCTTTCGAATAGGCGAGGGTCAAGTTCGTAGGGAAGCTGAGACAGTTTCAGGCAGGGGCCCTCGGTGGACTCCAGATGAATGGACTGCTGTTCAGCCTGGTCCTTGATGATAACTGCCAGGACGCGGTAGAGGTTGTCTCCGGCTTTGGCTGCACGCACAATTTTGCCTACGCTGGGCTTGGCTTCGCTGACCAGTTCGGTGCCGGGCAGAACAGGCTGGCTGGATTCAACTTTGGCCAGATACATGGGTCGTTTGAGCTGACCACGATGCTGCAGGCGGGTGACGATCTCCTGGCCGGTGTAGCAGCCCTTGGTGAAGCTGACCCCTTCAAATACCTGCAGGTTCACCATCTGCGGGATAAAAGCTTCGCGGGTGGCCGGGAACAACTCGGGAATAGCGGCTTCGACGCCTGCCAGCTCCCAGTCGTTGCGAGTGGCCAGTGGCGCTTCTGACTGCAGGGCGTCCAAGGTGGCTTCCAGCTGGTCAGCCGGTAGCCAGATCTCACTCAAGTCTTGGCTCAGGCTGCAGCAGGCGCCTGTCTGCGGTGTGTGTGTCTGGCTCAAGCGCTGGCTGTCAGGCCCGATCAGGCCGATACCCAAAAGCTCGGCTTCCAGCTCTGCTTCTGCCTTGGAAAAAATGATGTATTTTTTCAGCAGGGCAAGTGCGTCCTCAGCCATATCAGTACGAATACGCAGCCAGTAACGCTCTTCACCGGCGGCAATTACTTCATACAGGCTGTGCATATGGCCCTTGATGTTGCAGTGGGCGCCCGGTAGCTGGCCTTCACGGTCAACCCCGGCAAGGTCACAGCTGAGCTGACCCTGCAGGAATTTATGTGCATCGGGGCCGGTAATGCTAATGATGCTGTAATCGGTCAATGCGACACTTCGGTTGGGGCTGTCACTGGCCGGAACTGCCGTTACCAGATCTGTGCTCATTTCCACACCGGGGCGGTTAAGCCATTGTTGCCAGCTTGCATGCATAACTGCGTGATCTCCTTTGCCACTGATGCTCTCAGTGTAAACCAGAAGCGGGGGCTGATCAGCCCGTACTTAAAAGGGTTATTCCGGGGTGTTGGCGCGTCCGAGCGTGCGCCCCATGGTAACGCTGCTGCCTGCCGTAAGGGACTCTTGCCAGCTGACAGCATCGGCGCCGAATAACAGAATAACGGTTGAACCCAATTTGAAGCGGCCCATTTCCGCACCCTTTTCCAGCGTGACAGGCGTTTGTTCGAAGTTGCGATCTAGGATGACAGGGCGTTTGCTGGCGGGTGCGACCTGACCATTCCAGACCGTTTCAATACCGGCCACAATCATGGCGCCGACCAGCACCATGGCCATGGGGCCGTATTCGGTATCAAAAATGGCGACCAGACGCTCGTTGCGGGCAAACAGGTTATCCACACCTGCGGCCGTCACCTGATTCACTGAATACAGATCACCCGGTACATAGATGGTTTCGCGTAGGGTGCCCGTGACCGGCATGTGCACACGGTGATAATCCCGGGGAGACAGGTACACGGTGGCAAAACTGCCGTTGATGAAGGGAGCAGCGCGTTCTGGGCTGCCGCCCAGCAGGGTGCTGAGCCCGTAACTGCGTCCCTTGGCCTGGAAAATACGGCCATGTTCAATGGGACCGAGCTGGCTGATGGCGCCATCGGCGGGTGAGAGTATGGCGTCGATTTCGCTGTCCAGCGGTCGGGCGTCGGGCTTGAGCGCACGGGTGAAGAAGGCGTTGAAGTGTTCATAGGCTTCAGGGTTGGGCTCCTGAGCCTGGCTCATATCGACGCGGTAGCGCTTTCGGAACCAGTTGATAAACAGGTTCTTGATCCAGGTCGTGCGGCATTCGGCCAGGCGTCCAACCAGTCGCGACAGCAGGTGTTGAGGCAGCAAGTGCTGCAGCAGAATAAACAGGGCGTCTTTCAAGATGTTACTCGCTTTATCAGTTGAATCAGCCGGCTTCTACGGGCAGATCGGGGCGGTTGCCCCATTCAAACCAGGAGCCGTCATAGCAGGTCAGGTGTTTGCAGCCTGCCCAGGTACCTGCCAGCCAGGTCAGGCCCGAGCGGCGGTGGGTCTGGCAGTGCGTCACCATGGCCTGGTCAGGATTTAGCCCACGTGCATTCAATAGCTGCAGGATTTCATCCTGTGGCTTCAGCAGGGGAATATCGCCATCCTGCAGCAGGTCGGTCCATTCCAGGTGACGTGCTCCGGGAATGTGCCCTCCGTGCTGGGCATTGACCACTTTCTCGCCCGTAGATTCGGCCGCTGTACGTGCATCCCAGACCTGTAATTTGCCCTCGTTGATGCCCACCAGTACCTGTTGAGCATCCAGGCGCAAGGGTATTTGCATCCGGGCTGTAAAATTCGAGGCGGTTGCCTGGCGGGCCTGATGCTCAAGAGGGAGGCCTGCGGCTTGCCAGGCTGCCAGCTGGCCGTCTAGCACGCTGACACTGCGGTGACCGATGCAGTGTAGGGTCCAGGCCAGACGCCCTGCCCAGGGGCCTTTCTGGTCATCGTAGGCTACGACCTGAGTATCAGCGGTCAAACCCAACTCAGAGAACAGCTGGCTCAACTGTTCGGGTGTCGGAATGAGGTTGGGGACAGGGCCTTCGCCGCGCAGCAGGCGTGTTGCACCCATGTGCACAGCCCCCGGAACATGACCGGCAGCGTAGGTATCAGCACTGGACAGATCCAGTATCAGCAGGTTGTCGGCGTTCAAATGGGACTGCAGTTCGGCAGCCGAAATGACCAGTGGCAGCATGGCGGGTTCCGTTTCAAAGTTTGGCATGATCTTATCTGAGCGGGCGCCTGAGGCAAAGTTATCCCGGCAGGTGTTTCAGGCGCAGCGTCGCGGCGGCACAGAGCTGGCGGAACTGCTCATACTGAAACTCCGACAGCGTCGCATGTGTCGGCAGATCGTCCGCATAGATCAGCGCCAACGGTTTGTCGTCCCGAAAAACGGACATCAGCAGGCAGTCGTGGTCGCCCAGTGCCGTGGTAAAACTCTCCGGCAGCATGGGGGCCAGGGTGCTGCGCTTTTGCGTGTCCAGCCAGATGCCGGCTGGCTTTTCACTCAGGCGTTTGAACAGGCTGGGGACCTCAAGGCTGAGGTTAAGCTCCGCCATCGGGTGCCCTTTGGGCAGCCCCAAATTACGCAGGCTTTCTGCCCGGGTGCCCTTGATTACCATCAGGTTGAGTCGGGCCAGGCCGAGGCCCTGATGTAGTCCCTGAATCAGGGCCTGCAGAATATGGGCTGGTTTGGTGTAGCCGTCAAAACCTTTCTGAAAGCGTTCCAGCACCTGTTGGTAGATATGCGGGTGCAGGTGTTCTGTGACCGGAGGTGCCGGTTTGTCGACTTGATCCTGCTCAGGCTTGGGCGGCTTGGGTTTGACCGGTCTGGGCGCTGTTTTGGCCAGGCGGGCAATCTCTTTTTCGCTCAGCACGCCCAGGTGTTGGGGTGATGAAGGAATAAAAAGCATCTCGGTAGCTGGGCTCAGGGTACCGGGTACATGAAACTGGCGCGAAGCTTCAGCGCAGTTGGTGTGTAGCTGCCCCAGTATCTGGTTGGCATCACTGCTCAGGTAGTCGGCCATCACATCGAACAGGCGCGCCGCCTTTTTGCTGTGCCAGCCACGCGTAGTGGTGAGGGCCAGCCAGTTACCCAGTTTGACCGGGAAGAAACGCTGCTGTGCCAGCTGGTTGATCTCGCGCTGTTCCAGTTGGCCCAGACGCGGGTCCTTGACGGCACGTCGGTGCAGCTGGTTCAGATCATGATGGCTGGGGGAGGTGCCGTGATCCAGGGCTTCACAGGTCAGTTCCGGCAGGTCCCAGCGCTGTGCCAGCTCGGCGCCCAACTCCTGTGCGGTACAGCCAAACAGATCCTGCTCGGCGAGGACAACATCAATGCCATCTTCCAGTACACGTTTCTGATACAGGTGCTTGTGTAGCGGCGCATGCAACCAGAGCATCCAGTGCACAAAGCCGTACAGCAGGGCGGCCAGACGTACCTCTTCTACAAAGGGGAGGCCGCGCTGACGGCACAGTTCAGCGGCCTGCAGGGAGGCGTGCTGGCTGTCGGCAATGGCGCGGAAGTACATTTTCTGCTGCACGCTGGTCGGGTTGACCTTGAGGGTTTCCAGCTGACGGCACAGTTGCTCCAGTGGCTCCAGTCCCAGGGAGCCAACCGCATGCTCGATGCCGGTAACGGTCGAGCCCTTGGCTCGGTGTTTCTGCTGAGCCAGACGCGTGACGTGCAGGCACAAGACCGGGTCCTGGCGTACCAGTTGGGTCAGTTGTTGCAGAGTCGTATTGTCGTTATTGAGCAAGCGGCGCAGGCGCGCCTGTACACTGACCCTGACCGGAAGAGACCGGGGTTCCAGATAATCAGCCCAAGATTCCAGGCCAAACAGGTCGGCGCTGGCATCAGCGGGTTGTTGTACCGGGTCCGAGGGTGTGCTGCTCATTCGTTAACGACTGTCCTGCATGGAATTCAGAATCTGTTGGAAACTGGCGAAACGCTGTTCACTGATGCTGCCATCTTCCAGTGCAGACAGGAAGGCGCAACCCGGCTCCTGATCATGACGGCAGTCACGGAAACGGCAATGACCCTGGAGTTCGGCCAATTCACGGAAGCCGTGCAGCACCTGCTCTTCAGTCATGTGCCAGAGCGCAAATTCGCGGATTCCGGGCGAGTCGATCAGGTCGCCCCCGTCGGGGAAGTGGAACAGGCGTGCGGTCGTGGTGGTATGGCGGCCCTTGCGGCTCTGCTCGGACAGGGCGCCTGTTTTGAGATCGGCGCCGGGCAGCAGGCTGTTGATCAACGAGGACTTGCCGACACCGGACTGGCCCACAAAGACACTGATATGGCCGGCCAGCATCGCCTTGAGTTCATCAAGTCCGTGGCTGCTGGAGGTGGAGGCGGTCAGGGTACGATAGCCCAGCTCCTGGTACTGTGACAGCAGGGGCTCCAGGCGTTCACGATTGTCGTCGTTGAGCAGGTCGGCCTTGTTCAAGAGCAGGACAGGCTCAATGCCACTGGCCTCGGCTGCGACCAGATAGCGGTCGATCAGGTTGGCATGGGCATAGGGCTCAACCGCGATCACGATGACAATGTAATCGATGTTGGCAGCGACCGGCTTGAGTTCACCCTGGTTGTTGGGGCGCAGCAGTTCGCTGTGGCGATCCAGTGCCGCTACGACTACGCCGCTGTCGGGCGAGCGGCGCCAGATGACGCGGTCACCGGTGACCAGTTGGCCCAAATGCGTTCGCATATGGCAGCGCTGGATTTCACCGCGCTGTTCGCCTTCCAGTACTTCGACATCTACCTGGCGGCCGAAATGAGAAATGATCAGACCCTGTTGTTCGGGCCCCAGGTCGCTGCCTTCAAGCTGGTCCTCGATAAGGGCGTCACGTTTTTCGGCGCGGGCGGCCCGCTCCTGCTGAATTTTGTTGATGCGCCAGGCCTGGCGTCGATTTACCTTGCGTTTTCCCATTCCGGAGGCTTTGCTCATTCACTGCTGGGGTAGTTGACGTGCTAAGGTATTCCAAACCGAACCAAATTGACAGTTTTGCCGACGGAGAAGCGTGGATGGCGATCAAGGACAACCTGATCTGGGTCGATCTCGAAATGACAGGTCTCAACCCGGATACAGACCGGATTATCGAAATGGCGGCCATTGTAACGGACAGCGATCTTAATCTGATTGCTGAAGGCCCGGTCATTGCGGTACATCAGGCCGATACAGTGCTGTCGCACATGGGTGAATGGTGTACGCGACAGCACGGTCAGTCCGGTCTGACGGATCGGGTCCGTGCCAGCAAAATCTCTGAAACTGAAGCAGAACAGCAGATGCTGGCGTTCCTGCGTCAGCACAGTGAGAAGGGTGTGTCACCCATGTGTGGCAACAGCATTGGTCAGGACCGCCGTTTCCTCTGGCGCTACATGCCGGAACTGGAAGCCTTTTTCCACTACCGCAACCTGGATGTGAGTAGCATCAAGGAGCTGGCCAAGCGCTGGAAGCCTGAGGTGATGGATGGTTTCCGCAAGCAGGGTACGCACTTGGCACTTGATGATATACGTGAGTCCATTGAGGAGCTGCGCCACTACCGCCGCCACTTCTTCCGCCTCTGATTTACTCCGGCAGGCGACGTGCGCCGGGATGGGCCAGTATGGGCAGGGCTGCAGACGGCTCCTTGTCACAACTGGCCCTCTGTCTTTCAGCCAGTTGTGCCAGTGCCCAGTCGATATGCTCCCTTACCAATTCACTGGCGTCAGTGCGCCTGGCGCGCAGAGCGTCGATGATCGCTTTGCCACCTCGGCTGTTTCCCAATGCGACGGCCAGGTTACGCTGCCAACCTTCATAGCCGGTACGGCGAATCGCCGACCCTTCGGTTCGCTTCAGGAAGGTCGGCTCATCCCATCGAAACAGCTCCAGCAGATCGGCCTGCTCAAGGCCATGGCGGGGCTGGAAATCCGTTTCATCGCTACGTTTGGCAAAGCGGTTCCAGGGGCAGATCAGCTGACAGTCATCACAGCCGAAAATGCGATTGCCCATCAGGGGGCGCAGCTCCGGCGGAATCGCAGCCTTGCTCTCAATGGTCAGGTAGGAAATACAGCGGCGCGCATCAAGCACGCCCGGCTCGGGAAAGGCTTTGGTTGGGCAAATATCGATACAGGCGCTGCAGCGGCCACAGTGTGATTCGGTTTCGGGTGGGTCGATCGGCAGCGGCAGATCGATAAACAGCTCTCCCAGCAGGAACCAGGAGCCTGCACTGCGATTGAGCAGCAGGGTGTGCTTGCCGATCCAGCCAAGACCTGCATTCCGCGCCAGCGGTCGTTCCAGTACCGGTGCGCTGTCCACGAAAGGACGGAAGCGTACTTCCCTGTCGCCCAGCTGTTTCTCCAGCCATTGTCCCAGCTGCTTGAGGCGCTTGCGCATGGTCTTGTGATAGTCGCGCCCCAGGGTATAGCGCGCGATGTAAGCCTTATCAGGATTGCGCAACACGCCCGTAACCGGTGCGCCTTCTGGCAGGCAGTTCATGCGCAGCATGATGATGCGCTGGGTGCCGGGAACCAGCAGTGTCGGGTCCAGGCGTTTGTCGATATTCTGGTTAAGGTAATCCATGCTGCCCTGGTAGCCCTGCTCCAGCCAGTGCAGCAGGTGTTCGGCTTCCGCACTGGCATCGGGCAGGGTGACGGCACAATCGGCAAAGCCAAGTCGCAGAGCCTCCTGCTTCAGCTCGGCTTTTAGTTGCTCCAGTTGTGTTGCACTGAATTCGGGCATAGTGTCCAGAGGGGTTAGATGTCCGGCTGTTGAAAGTCTCGGGAACCGGATGTGTATTGGCCAGTCCATCTTCTATAATGAACTGATAACAAAGGAGAAAGCCATGACGAGCAGAGCCGATCTACCCGCTGCATTATACACGGCAGAGCAATGCCGTGCGCTTGATCGCACCGCAATAGAGCAGTTTGGCGTACCTGGCTTTCGCCTGATGCAGCGTGCCGGGCATGCGGCATTTGTGGAACTGCAAAGCCGCTGGCCGCATGTGAAAAGGCTCACGGTTGCCTGTGGTGCAGGCAATAACGGCGGTGACGGTCTGATCATAGCCGGGCTGGCTCGCCAGCAGGGCTTGGAAGTGCAGGTGCTGGTGGTACAGGACGATTATGCTGCTCGTCTGCAGGGAGAGGCCCTGGCGGCCTGGCAATGGGCCGAGGCTGTTGGTGTTGAGCTGGAGCGCTGGCAGCCTGAGCAGGAGCTGACAGGTGAGGTTCTGGTTGATGCGCTGCTGGGTACGGGGCTGAACGGCCCTGTGCGCGGTGACTGTGCCAAGCTGATTCGCCAGTTCAATCGCAGCCCGCGGCCTGTCATGGCTGTGGATATTCCCTCAGGCCTGTGCAGTGATACCGGGCAGGTGTTGGGCGTTGCGGTTAAGGCCGAGCGCACGGTGACGTTTATCGGTCTCAAGCAGGGGCTGATGACCCATGAGGGCGTTGATCACTGTGGCGAGCTGCTGTTTGATGCCTTGATGGTGCCAGAGGAAGTGTACGAAGAGGTGCCCATGAGTGCCTTTCGTACTGATCGTGATGATCTGGCAACGCTGCTGCCGCCACGCAAGCGCTCCTCGCACAAGGGGCTGTTCGGTCATGTCATGATTATCGGTGGTGACTATGGCATGGGCGGTGCGGCCCTGATGGCGGCCGAGGCGGCTGCCCGTAGTGGTGCGGGGCTGGTATCACTGGCAACGCGTCCTGAGCATGTGGCTGCTGCCCTGACCCGTGCGCCGGAGGTGATGGCGGCCGGGGTCAACTCGGGGCAGGATGTGCAGCCGCTGCTGCAGAAACCCGATGTGCTGGTGGTGGGACCAGGGCTTGGGCAAAGTGCCTGGGCAGACCAGTTGTTACAGCAGGCATTGAATACTGGACTGCCGCTGGTACTGGATGCAGATGCGCTCAACCTGCTGCGCACGCGTCTGGGGAGCCATGCCGGCAAGCATGACTGGGTGTTGACGCCTCACCCCGGGGAGGCGGCGCGTTTGCTGGGCTGCCAGACCGAGGATGTTCAGGCTGACCGTTTTGCGGCTGTACGTGAGCTTCAGGCCATGCTCGGTGGCACCGTAGTGCTCAAGGGGGCCGGCAGCCTCACCTTTGACGGCGATATGGTGCATCTTTGCAGTGCCGGTAACCCGGGAATGGCCTGTGGTGGCATGGGGGATGTGCTCTCCGGTATCATAGGTGCCTTGCGGGCACAGCGCCTGAGTACGGTCGATGCCGCACGAGCGGGGGTGTTTGCCCATGCCAATGCCGCCGATCTCTGTGCAGCAGAGCAGGGGGAAAGGGGCTTGCTGGCGACCGATCTGGTCGCGCGAGTGCGACGGGTTCTTAACGGGATTGGATGACGAAAGGGTAGTCTGAATGAAACAGGTGCTCGCTGATGAGCAGGCCATGGCGGCGTTTGGTGCCGCACTGGCGGCCAGTGTTACCGAAGGCGGTGTGATTTTTCTGCGTGGTGATCTGGGCATGGGGAAAACAACCCTGAGTCGAGGTGTGCTGCGTGGTTGTGGTCATACAGGTTCGGTTAAAAGTCCTACCTATACGCTGGTCGAACCCTATGACACCCCGTCCGGCCCGGTATTCCACTTCGACCTTTACCGTCTGTCCGATCCGGAAGAGCTGGAGTATCTGGGCATTCGCGATTATTTTACTGAACATGCGCTATGTCTGATTGAGTGGCCCGACAAGGGGGCTGGTGTGTTGCCGAGCCCGGATCTGGAGATTCAGATCGAACTGTCGGGCACCGGTCGGTCGTTGTTATTGACGCCGGTCACTCAAAAAGGACATGCCATGGTCGATAACCTTAGTAATACAACGACTGAATTGGCGGGTGATGACTAAACTGCTGCGTGCTTTCACAGTATTGATGCTGCTCTGCGTGCCGGTGTTGAGCCTGGCAGGCCAGGAGGTGCGCAATGTGCGTGCCTGGCTGGCGCCGGACAATACTCGGCTGGTGTTTGATTTGAGTGGCCCGGTGGAGCACAAGCTGTTCACCCTCAATGGTCCGGATCGCGTGGTTATCGATATCGATGACACCCGGCTGAAGGCCTCGTTGAAGGGTCTGGGGCTGGAGAAAAGCCCTATCGGCGACATTCGCTACAGCCATCGTGATGAAGGTCTCAGGGTTGTATTGGACCTCAAGGATAAGGTACGTCCCAAGAGCTTTGACCTGGCTCCCAATGATCAGTACGGCCATCGTCTGGTGGTCGATCTGGCAATGCAGGCCAAGGCTACGGTCACCAAAACCGTGGTGCCTGTGCCGGGCGAAGGCGGCAAGCGGGACATTGTTGTCATGATCGATGCCGGTCATGGTGGCGAAGACCCTGGGGCCATAGGACCGGGCGGTGTGCGGGAAAAAGATGTGGTTATGGCCATTGCCCGCAAGCTCAAATCGATGGTCGATGCCAAAAAGGGTTATCGTGCTGTCTTGACCCGTACCGGGGATTACTACATCAGTTTGCGCGGTCGTACCAGTAAAGCACGCAAAAGTAACGCTGACCTGTTTGTTTCCATCCATGCGGACGCCTTCAAGGATGCCCGGGCCCGTGGCGCATCCGTGTGGGTGCTGTCGGGCCGGGGCGCAACCTCCGAAATGGGCCGTTGGCTGGCGCGCCGGGAAAACAGTACCGACTTGATCGGTGGTGTGGGCAGTTTAAGCCTGGATGACAAGGACGATGTGCTGGCCAGTGTTCTCTTGGATATGTCGATGAATGCCAGTCGCAAGGACAGTCATCAGGTGGCGTCCCGCATCCACGGCAATATGGCAAGCTTCGCCCGCATGCACAAGAAACACGTAGAGCAGGCCGGCTTTGTGGTACTCAAATCGCCCGATATTCCCTCGATTCTGGTGGAGACCGGGTTTATTTCCAACCCGGGCGAGGCGCGCAAGCTGAAAACCTCGTCCTACCAGAAGCAGATGGCAGAAGCGATCTTTCGCGGTATTACCGACCACTTCTGGAGCAAGCCGCCGGCTGCAACCTATATCGCCTGGCAGAAGCAGAATGGTAAGCGTGATGCCGGGCCGCGGCTGTATAAGGTTGTGTCCGGTGATACCCTGTCCGTCATTGCCCAGCGTAACGGTGTCTCTCTCAAGCAGTTGCGTCGGGCCAACAAACTCAGCAATGACCGCATTCGAGTCGGTCAGGTGCTGCGCATCCCCGCAGGCTAACGTTTAATCAGGATTTTATGGCTGCAATTCACCTGCTGTCGCCGCAACTGGCTAACCAGATTGCGGCGGGCGAAGTTGTTGAACGTCCCGCATCAGTGGTCAAGGAGTTGCTTGAGAACAGCCTCGATTCGGGTGCGGATCGGATCGAGCTGGATATCGAGCAGGGCGGCGTCAAGCTGATCCGTCTGCGTGATAATGGTTCAGGTATCGAAAAAGACGACCTGCCGCTGGCGTTGAGTCGCCATGCTACTTCCAAAATTCTCCAGCTGGAGGATCTTGAGGCGGTGGGCAGTCTGGGGTTTCGCGGTGAGGCCCTGGCCAGTATCAGCTCCGTGTCCCGCTTTACGCTGACATCACGTACCTCAACCCAGGATGCGGCCTGGTCCGTGTCGGCCCAGGGGCGTGACATGTCCACTGAAGTGGTGCCGGCGGCTCATCCGGCTGGCACAACGGTGGAGATGCGTGATCTCTTCTTCAATACACCGGCACGGCGCAAGTTCCTGAAGACGGAGAAAACCGAGTTTCGTCATCTTGAAGAAGTGGTAAAGCGGCTGGCGCTGAGCCGCTATGATGTAGGCTTTGGTTTGCGCCATAACGCCAAGGTAGTGCATCAGCTGCGTCCGGCGGATACCGAGATCGCCCGTGAGCAGCGCCTGGGGCAGTTGTTGGGCAAGGCGTTTGTCGAGCAGTCCGTAGCGCTGGATGTGGTCGCCGAGGCTTCGGGGCTGAGGCTTTGGGGCTGGATGGGGCTGCCGACGTTTTCCCGTTCCTTGCCGGATCAGCAGTATTTCTTTGTAAACGGGCGCGTGATCCGTGACAAGGTCGTCACCCATGCGGTGCGTCAGGCCTATCAGGATGTGCTCTTCCATGGCCGTCATCCGGCCTATGTGCTCTATCTGGAGCTGGACCCGGCGCTGGTGGATGTAAACGTTCACCCGACCAAGCACGAGGTCCGCTTCCGCGAAAGCCGTCTGGTGCATGACTTTATTTTCCGCACCCTGTTCCGTGTGATTGCCGACCTCCGCCCTCAGGATCAGGCGCCGGCTCAGGCTGAGCCCGCTGGTGCTGATACAGGTATGGCGCAGGAGGCTTTGCAGCCACCGCAGGCGAGAGCGGATCTCTCATCCCTGCGCCAGCGCCCCATGGGGTTTGATTATGGTGCTGGTCAGCGCGGAACAGGTAATGCTCCGGATACTGCATCCCAGGTAAATGACCAGATTCGGGCCTATGGCGCCCTGCATCAGCCTTCCGGGACGGCGCCATCTTCCGCCATGCCGGCTGTGGGGGCTTTTGCCATGCCGACGGAGCAGGAAGGGGAGGCTCCGCCGCTTGGTTATGCGCTGGCACAGCTGCACGGGATCTACATCCTGGCGCAGAATACAGAGGGGCTGGTGCTGGTCGATATGCATGCAGCCCACGAGCGTATCGTCTACGAACGCATGAAGCAGTCCTTTGAACAGGATCGAATTCGCAGCCAGCCATTGCTGGTGCCGGTTAATCTCTCGGTCAGTGCCCGCGAAGCGGATATTGCCGAGGAGCTGCCGCAGGAGTTCCACCGCCTCGGGTTCCGGCTGGAGCGCATGGCGGAAGAATCGTTGGTGATCCGGGAAGTACCGGTGGCGCTGGCAAAAGCCAATGTGGAACAACTGGTGCGAGATGTGCTGGGTGATATGCTGCAATTCGGTACCAGTGATCGCATTGAAGCACACCTTAACGAGCTGCTGGCGACAATGGCCTGCCATGGTGCAGTTCGGGCCAACCGACAGCTGACCGTGCCTGAAATGAATGGCCTGCTGCGAGATATGGAGCAAACCGAGCGTAGCGGTCAATGTAACCATGGCCGACCCACCTGGACCCAGCTCAACCTGGGTCAGCTGGATAAACTGTTTTTACGAGGGCAATAATGCTGACAAGCAAGGGGCAAAAGCCGAAGGTGATCTTTGTGATGGGGCCGACGGCCTCGGGCAAGACCGACCTGGCCATGCAGCTGTGCGACCGACTGCCCTGTGAATTGATCAGTGTGGACTCGGCGATGGTATTCAAGGAGATGGATATAGGCACGGCCAAGCCTTCTGCAGAAGAATTGGCGGCCTATCCGCACCGCCTGGTGGATTTTCTTGATCCTGCTGAAGCCTATTCGGCTGCCCAGTTTCGGGAGGATGCTCTGGCTGCAATTGACGATATTCAGGCCGCTGATCACATTCCGGTACTGGTTGGCGGAACCATGTTGTATTTCAACGCTCTTAAGCAGGGGCTGGCCAAACTGCCGGAAGCTGACCCGGAGCTGCGTCAGCGTATTGAAGCGGAAGCGGCTGAAAAGGGCTGGCCCGCGATTCATGCGCGGCTGGCTCAGGTTGACCCTGAAGGCGCCGAGCGCTTGAAGCCGAATGATGCGCAGCGCTTGCAGCGTGCGCTGGAAGTGTTTGAACTGACCGGTCGTCCCATCAGTGACCACTGGCGTGAACAGGATGAGGTTGAACTGCCGTTCGAGATTATTCCCATTGCCCTGGCACCGGATGATCGCGCTGTCTTGCATGAGCGTATAGAGCTGCGTTTTGATCTCATGTTGAAGGCCGGGTTTGAGGATGAAGTAAGGGCGCTGTGGCAGCGGGGTGATCTGCATGCCGGCATGCCCTCGATTCGCTGCGTCGGCTATCGCCAGATGTGGTCCTGGTTTGCCGGTGAATATGATCGTGAAACCATGCGTCAGAAAGGGATTGTGGCAACCCGGCAGTTGGCAAAACGCCAGTTAACCTGGTTGCGAGGTTGGGATGGGGTTAACTGGTTGCCAACCGGAGACAGTAATTTGCTGGTGCGCGCCTTGAAACTGGTCGACCCTGCCGTTATATAATGAATTCGGGTATGATCGCGCGCAAACTCTGTTTGCATCATGCAGGTGCATGACGCCGAGTCGGCATAACCGTATACATACAACTACACTTATAAATTGATTTCCATTCTGGAAGGAGTTTGCAATGTCAAAAGGGCAGTCTCTACAAGACCCTTACCTGAACGTCCTGCGCAAGGAGCGTATACCTGTATCCATCTTTTTGGTGAACGGTATCAAGCTGCAGGGCCAGATCGAATCCTTTGATCAGTTCGTGATCCTGCTGAAGAACACTGTCAGTCAGATGGTGTACAAGCATGCCATTTCAACAGTAGTGCCTGCGCGCCCGGTGAAACTGCCGGTGGCCGACGACAAGCCTGCTGAATGAGGTATTAATTGTTTTTTGAGCGTCCCGAATCGGGCGAGCGCGCGATCCTCGTCCATATCGATTTTTCCAGTGAAGAAGATCGCGAAAACCCCCGAGAACTCGAAGAGTTAGCCCTCTCCGCCGGCGCCGATCCAGTCGAATTTCTGACCGGGTCGCGTGCCGACCCCAGCCCCAAGTTTTTTTTGGGTAAAGGCAAGGTTGATGAGCTGGTGGACCTGGTGCGAATGCACGAGGCCGAGCTGGTTATCTTCAACCATGCCCTGAGCCCGGGTCAGGAGCGCAACCTGGAGCGTGAACTCAAGTGTCGGGTATTGGACCGTACGGGTTTGATACTGGATATTTTTGCTCAGCGCGCACGTACCCATGAGGGTAAGCTGCAGGTGGAATTGGCCCAGCTTGAACACATGTCGACCCGCCTGGTCCGTGGCTGGACCCACCTTGAACGACAGAAGGGTGGTATCGGTCTGCGTGGTCCGGGTGAAACCCAGCTGGAAACCGACCGACGCCTGCTGCGCGCACGCATCAAGGCGATCCTCAAGCGTCTTGAGAAAGTCCGCAAGCAGCGCGACCAGGGGCGACGCGCCCGTCAGCGTGCCGAGATCCCCGCGGTTTCACTGGTGGGGTATACCAACGCGGGCAAATCGACGTTGTTCAACCGCATGACCACATCCGAGGTTTATGCGGCTGACCAGCTGTTTGCCACCCTGGATCCCACCCTGCGCAAGATTGAGCTGGCTGACGTGGGGCAGGCGATTCTGGCCGATACCGTTGGTTTTATCCGTCACCTGCCGCACAAACTGGTCGAAGCCTTCCGTGCAACCCTTCAGGAAACCACGGATGCAAGCCTTTTGCTGCATGTCATCGATTGCTACGATGAGGAGCGTCGAGAGCATATTGAGCAGGTTGATGCGGTGCTGGAAGAGATCGGCGCAGCCGAAGTTCCCGTATTGCAGGTATACAACAAGATCGACCAGCTTGAAGATGCCGAGCCGCGCATCGATCGCGATGAGGACGGAGTGCCTTGGCGTGTTTGGGTGTCGGCTGTCAGCGGTGAAGGCATTGATCTGCTGCTTGAAGCCATCAGCGAGCGATTGGGCGAGGAAATGTTCCATGAGGTGTTGGATCTGACACCGGCAGATGGCAACTTCCGTGCTCAGCTCTATGCTCAAGGTGGTGTAGTAAAAGAAGCGGTGGACGAGCAGGGGCATATTCAGCTGGAAGTGCGTCTGCAAATGAAGGATTTCAAGCGGCTTTTGAGTCGTCTGGGGTTGAAACAGGAACAATACGTGCCGCAGGCGGTCGATTAACGGGACCGTTGCGGTCATAATCGCAGCATCAATAACAGGTAACTCAGCGGTTTAATACGGAGAACACTATGGCCTGGAATGAGCCCGGCGGGAATGGTGATAACCATGACCCCTGGAGCGGCGGTAGCAACCGCGGCAAACGTGGCGGTGGCAACGATCAGGGACCGCCCGATCTAGACGAGGCAATGCGCAAGCTGCAGGACCGCCTTGGCGGCATCTTCGGTGGCGGCAAGAAGCGCGGCGGCTTCGGCGGCGGTGGTGGCAAGGGTGGCAGCAGCGGCTTTTTTGTCGTGCTGATCGTCCTGGCTGCACTGTTCTGGGCCGGTATGGGCTTCTACACAGTTGACCAGCAGGAGCGTGGTATCGTTCTGCGTCTGGGTAAGTACCATGACACGGTACAGCCCGGCCTGCAGTGGAACCCGCCGCTGATCGATGAAGTGCAGAAGGTGAATACCACACGTCTGCGTACCTATGACCATCGCTCTCTGATGCTGACGGCCGATGAAAACATCGTAGATGTGGACATGACCGTGCAGTACGTGGTGTCTGATCCGGCACAGTTCACGCTCAAGGTGCGTGACCCCAGTGACAGTCTTGCGCAGTCTTCCGAGTCTGCCCTGCGTCATGTGGTCGGTACCTCTGACATGCACGGTATCCTGACAGAAGGGCGTGATACGCTCGCACTGCAGGTGCAGGCACGTTTGCAGAGCTACATGGACAACTACACCACTGGTCTGACGATCTCCAAGGTCAACATCAAGAATGCTCAGGCACCGCGACAGGTGCAGGATGCATTCGATGATGTGATCAAGGCGCGTGAGGACGAGCAGCGTGCCAAGAACGAAGCCGAGGCCTATGCCAACGGCATCGTGCCTGAGGCCCGTGGTCGTGCGCAGCGTCTGCTGGAAGAGTCCAACGCATACCGGGAA
This sequence comes from Marinobacterium sp. NO-S09, assembly GCF_059179545.1. Classification (NCBI taxonomy): domain Bacteria; kingdom Pseudomonadati; phylum Pseudomonadota; class Gammaproteobacteria; order Oceanospirillales; family Oceanospirillaceae; genus Marinobacterium; species Marinobacterium sp. NO-S09. Next base: position 1,358,093 of record NZ_CP168954.1, read on the forward strand.
GAAGTGGTTGCCAAGGCAACGGGTGAAGCCAGCCGTTTCAAGGCGCTTCTGGGCGAGTACCAGAAGGCTCCTCAGGTTACTCGTGAGCGTCTGTACATTGACACCATGCAGGATGTGATGGGTCGTACCGGCAAGGTGATGGTTGATGTGGAAGGCGGCAACAACATGATGTACCTGCCTCTGGATCGCCTGACATCTCAGCAGCCGCTGACAGGTGGCAGCAATACGGCCAACCGCAACATTCGCCTGGATGACGAAACCGTGCGCCAGATTACCGATCAGGTCCTGGAAGAAACACGCAAGCGCACGCAGTCCACTTCTGGTCTGAGGGAGGGACGCTAATGAAACCTACTTCAATGTTCGGACTGATCGCGCTGCTGCTGGTAGTGATGATCGGCTCCAAATCTGTCTATATCGTCAAGGAAACAGAGCGTGCCATCAAGCTGCGCTTCGGTGAGGTTGTGGAAGCGGATATCCAGCCGGGTCTGCACTTCAAGATTCCGTTTGTGAACACCGTGCGCAAGTTCGAAGGTCGAACCATGACCCTGGACGCGCGCCCCCAGGCGTTCCTGACGCTGGAGAAGAAGCGTTTGATCGTGGACTCTTTCATCAAGTGGCGTATCGACAATGTCGAGAAGTACTACACCGCCACATCGGGTGATGAGTTCCGTGCGGCCGACCTGCTGTCCTCACGTATCGAAACCAGCCTGCGTAACCAGTTTGGTGAGCGTACGCTGACCGAGGTGGTATCCGGTGCGCGTGAAGAGGTGATGGGTGATGTTATCCGCGCCTTGAGCGATCTGGCGCAGTCAGAGTTGGGTATCGAAGTCATCGATGTGCGTGTGAAGCGTATCGACCTGCCGCAGGAAGTCTCTTCTTCAGTGTACGAGCGTATGCGTACCGAGCGTCTGCGTTTGGCACGTGAGCTGCGTGCACGTGGTAAGGAGCTTGCTGAAGGTATCCGTGCGGATGCGGATCGTCAGCGTACCGTTATCCTGGCAGATGCCTTCCGTGAAGCCGAAACCATTCGTGGTGAGGGTGATGCGCAGGCAGCGGCTATCTACTCTGAGGCCTTCCAGCAGGACCCTGAGTTCTACGCGTTCTACCGTAGTCTTAAGGCCTATCGTGAGTCCTTTGCCAGTGGTGGCGACCTGTTTGTTCTGGATCCGGATAGCGAGTTCTTCCGTTACCTGAACAGCTCTCAGGGCATGAGCGTTCCACAATAGTCGAACAGAGTACTGCTCAAATCGGGTGCCTATGGCACCCGATTTCGTGATAGGATTAATTAACCGGGTCTGCGCCCGGTTTTTTTGTGAATTACAGACCACATGACAGCGGAGTAACGCATGGCATTGGCAGATCGCTGGTTGCTGCCCGACGGAATTATGGAGCTGCTGCCGCCACAGGCACGGCAGGTTGAATTAATGCGCCGGAAGGTCCTGGACCTTTACCATCGCTGGGGTTACGAGCTGGTGATGCCGCCTATCGCGGAGCATCTCGAATCCCTGCTGACGGGTGTAGGTCATGATCTTGACCTGAATACCTTCAAGGTAACTGATCAGGTTAGCGGGCATACCCTGGGTGTGCGTGCCGATATGACGCCTCAGGTGGCGCGTATTGATGCTCACCGTCTGCGCACAGAAGGCCCCAGCCGCCTGTGTTACTGCGGTTCAGTTCTGCACACACATCCTGCCAATATGCTGGCATCGCGTAACCCGCTGCAGTTGGGTGCCGAGCTATATGGCCATGCCGGTTCCGACAGTGATGTCGAGGTCATCAGCATGATGCTGGAAACCCTGCGCGAAGTGGGTCTGGAGGCTACGATCAGCCTCGACCTGGGTCATGTGGGTATTTTCAGTCGTTTGATGGAGTTGTGCCAGCTCACAGCTGAGCAACAGGCCGATTATCAAGACATGCTGCAACGCAAGGCGCTGCCTGAGGTTGACCGCTTCGTTGCAGGTATTAACAGTGGTTCCGAGCAAACGCGTGAATGGCTGCGAGAGCTGCCGCGTCTGAACGGCTCTGAGGCCGTGCTTGAGCGTGCAGGGCAGCTGTTTGGTCACGATGCGGCCTTGGCTGAAGCGATTCGCTATCTGGGTGGTCTGGCAGCACGTGTTAAGGCTCGCTATCCGGAGGTTGAGGCCTATTTTGACCTCAGCGAACTGCGTGGCTATCACTACCACACCGGTGTGGTGTTTGCGGCTTATACCCCTGAATATGGTCAGGCGCTGGCCAAGGGCGGTCGCTATGACAATATCGGTGAAGATTTCGGGCGTGCGCGCCCGGCAACAGGCTTCAGTGCTGATCTGAAAACCCTGTTGGATCTGGCCGGGTGCCTGGAATTGCCGTCCGAATCGGTAATTTTTGCACCTGCAGGTGATGCTGAAGGGCTTCAGGCGGCTATCGCTGCGTTGCGCAGTGCAGGCGAGCGTGTTGTACAGCAGCTCGACGGTGAAACGATTTCTAGCGGGCAGGCTGGCCGGCATTTGGTTGCCGAAGCTGGTGCCTGGGTCGTCAAAGACCTCTAAGCGTTTTTTTTGAACTTTAAGAGTATTCGAGACAGCAATGGGTAAAAACGTCGTTGTTCTGGGCACCCAATGGGGTGATGAAGGCAAGGGTAAGATCGTTGATCTGCTGACCGAGCAGGTTGCCGCCGTGGTCCGCTTCCAGGGTGGCCATAACGCAGGCCATACGCTGGTCATTGATGGTGAGAAGACTGTTCTGCACCTGATTCCCTCCGGCATTCTGCGTCAGAATGTTCTGTGCCTGATCGGTAATGGTGTGGTGCTGTCCCCGGACGCGCTGCTGAAAGAAATTGCCGAGCTGGAAGAGAAGGGTGTCCCGGTTCGTGACCGCCTCAAGCTGAGCCCGGCCTGTCCGCTGATCCTGGCGAGCCATGTTGCTCTGGACCAGGCGCGTGAACTGGCGCGCGGTAATGCCAAGATCGGTACAACCGGTCGCGGCATCGGTCCTGCCTATGAAGACAAGGTTGCACGCCGTGGTCTGCGCCTGGGTGATATGGCGGACCCCGAGCGTTTTGCAGCCAAGCTGAAGGATGTGCTGGAATATCATAACTTCATGCTGCAGAACTACTACAAAGTCGACGCCATCGACTTCCAGCAGACCTATGACAGCTGCATGGAAATGGCCAAGACACTGGTGCCGATGATCACTGACGTGACGGCCAAGCTGCACGAACTGCGCAAGCAGGGTGCAAGCATCATGTTTGAAGGTGCCCAGGGTTCTCTGCTGGATATTGACCACGGTACTTACCCGTTCGTAACCTCCTCCAACACAACGGCGGGTGGTACATCCACCGGCAGTGGTTTCGGTCCGCTCTACCTGGACTACATTCTGGGTATCACCAAGGCATACACCACGCGAGTGGGTGGCGGTCCTTTCCCGACCGAACTGCATTGTGATGTGGGTCAGCGTCTGGCCGAGCGTGGTCATGAGTTCGGTGCGACTACAGGTCGTGCGCGTCGTTGTGGCTGGTTCGATGCCGTAGCACTCAAGCATGCGATCCAGATCAACTCTGTCTCCGGCATCTGCCTGACCAAGCTGGATGTACTGGATGGCCTTGAGCAGATCAATATCTGTGTTGGCTACCAGGATGAAAACGGTAATCCGGTCAGCTCTCTGAGCGGCAGTGAAGACTACGAAGTCATCAAGCCGATCTACGAAGAGGTGGCTGGCTGGACTGATTCAACGGTGGGTGTTAAGTCCATCGATGAGCTGCCGGCCAATGCGCGCGCTTACATCACGCGTCTGGAAGAGCTGATTGAAGCGCCGATTGATATCATCTCGACCGGTCCGGATCGTAACGAAACGATTGTACTGCGTGATCCGATGAGCGTCTGATTCCGGAGCGCTGGATACAAAAAAACCGCATCATTCGATGCGGTTTTTTTATGCCCGGCCTGCAGAGCAGGCCGAAACGGAAGTGATTAACGCAGGCCTTCAGCTGTAGCAGGGTGCAGCGTGCGCAGCAGGGCCTTGAGTAGTTTGGCGTTACTGGTGATCAGATTGCCGCGCTCGTTGTACTGGTTGCCACCGGAGAAGTCGGATACCAGGCCGCCGGCTTCACGGATCAGCAGCAGGCCGGCTGAGAGCTCGGTGCTGTTGAGGCCGATCTGGTAAAAGCCGTCCAGGCGACCCGCTGCTGTGTAGGCCAGGCTCAATACCGGGGAGCCGCTGTTATGCAGGGTCGCGCCAACCTGCATGATTTCCTGCATCATGCGGGTGTGGGATTCGATCCAGGGCTTGTCGCTGCTGCGGGCATGATAACCGGTGCCAATGATGGCGCCTTCAAGGCTGGTACGGTTGCTCACGCGCAGGCGTTTGCCGTTCAGCTGGGCACCCTTGCCGCGGCTGGCGGTGAACTCTTCGCCGAACATGGGGTTAAGAACCACGCAGTGTTCGGCGCGGCCGTTAACAAAACCGGTGATGCTGAGGGCAAACATCGGCAGGGCGTTGGAGAAGTTGGTCAGGCTGTCAATCGGGCTGACGTGCCATTCGCATTCACCGGGGCCTTCACCGATCGGGGCGTGGTGGCCGCTGTATTCGCCGATCAGGCTGTGATGCGGGTAAGCCTTCTGGATCTGAGTCACGATGGTGCCTTCTGCCTGCTGGCAGAGGTCACTGATGAACTTGGCCACATCGGCCTGTTCGGATTTGATCAAATCAAGGCGTTCCAAAGCGCGAGAGACCTGTTCACCTGCGGTGCGGGCAGCTCGCAGGGCAATATTAACCATTGGTTGCATCAGTGTTGGTGTCCAGTTTCAGAGTTGGCAAAGTCATATTGTAGCTTAGTACGGTGCTGCGCTGAACAGGTGGTCTTCAACTCGTCAATGATCTGTTAGAATACCCGCCTTTTAGCGGCGTATCTGAGATGTCTGATCACATTCGCATTGTACTGGTGAACACAACCCATCCGGGTAATATTGGTGGCGTGGCACGTGCCATGAAGAACATGGGGCTGAATGATCTCTGTTTGGTGAGCCCCAAGTGTTTTCCCCATCCGGATGCTGATGCGCGTGCCTCGGGTGCGACCGACGTGTTGGAGCAGGCGCAGGTTGTGGATAACCTCGATGAAGCGCTTGCCGACTGCGAACTGGTATTCGGCACCAGTGCGCGTGAGCGGCATATCCCCTGGCCGCTGGTTAACCCGCGTGAGCTGGCGGCGATTGCAGCACCCCTCAAGGGCAAGGCGCGAGTGGCGATTCTGTTCGGGCGCGAAGACCGTGGTTTGACCAATGAAGAATTGCAGCGTTGCCACCACCACGTGCATATTCCTGCGGTTGAAACGTTCAGCTCGCTGAATATTGCCGCTGCGGTGCAGGTCATTACCTACGAACTGCGTATGGCTGAAGTGGCAGAAGAGCAGGCGGCGCGCCCGCAGTGGGGTACTGACTGGGATATTGAGCTGGCCCCTCAGCGAGAGCTGGAGCTGATGTTCGAGCATCTGGAGCGTACGCTGGTGAAGATTGATTTCCTCGATCCTGATAATCCACGCCAGCTGATGCCGCGTCTGCGCCGGCTGTTGCAGCGAGCAGTGCCGGATAAGGTAGAAGTGAATGTGCTCAGGGGTATTTTGACCGCCATGGAGAAACAGGTCGCGCAGCCGCAGCGAGGAGAGGGCGATGATTGAGCAAATGAAAGAAGACATACGTTCGGTATTTCACCGCGACCCGGCTGCCCGCAATGCTTTTGAAGTACTGACGGCCTATCCGGGGCTGCATGCCATCTGGTCGCACCGCGTGGCCAATGCCCTCTGGCGCCGTAACTTCAAATGGCTGGCCCGTATGGTGTCCAACCTGGGGCGCTGGCTGACCGGGATTGAGATTCATCCGGGCGCTACCATTGGTCGACGCTTTTTCATCGACCACGGTATGGGCGTTGTGATCGGTGAAACGGCCGAAATTGGTGATGATGTCACCCTGTATCACGGCGTTACCCTGGGTGGAACCAGCTGGAACAAGGGCAAGCGCCATCCGACTCTGGGCAATAATGTGGTCTGTGGTGCCGGCGCCAAGGTGTTGGGGCCGATCAACATAGGTGCAGGTGCCCGCGTTGGTTCCAATGCTGTGGTTACCCGGGATGTGCCCGAGGATGCCACGGTGGTTGGTATTCCGGGGCGTATCATCAAGCGCCAGCCGGAAGAGGAAAGCCCGGAAGAACTCAAGCGACGTCAGATGGCCGATAAGGTCGGCTTTGATGCCTATGCTGTAACCAAAGAGGTGTCTGACCCGGTGGCGCATGCCATTCGCTGCCTGCTGGATCATATGCAGGCGATGGATCACAAGGTTGATGGCATGGGTAAGGCGCTGTGTGAGCTTAAGCCCGAGTACTGTGATGAGCAGCTGCCGGAGCTGAAAAGTGAGGATTTTGAAGCGGCTGTAGATGATTGCAGTGGCATGCCGGGGCAATCCGATACGGAAGCGCCGGGCGAACAGGTTAAGGAAAAGACCGACTAAAATACTCGGGTTAATAGTTGACTGGTTTACTGGGGAATTGCATAATGACCTCATGCTGTAAAGCGTGAATACGAGGATTGTTATGCGATTGACCACCAAGGGTCGCTACGCTGTGACCGCGATGCTGGACTTGGCCCTGCATGAAGGCAAGGGTCCGATTAGTCTGGCCGACATTTCCGAGCGGCAGGGGATTTCACTCTCTTACCTGGAGCAGCTTTTTGCCAAGCTGCGCCGCAATGAGTTGGTGCGCAGTGTGCGAGGCCCCGGCGGGGGTTATCAGCTCAAGCGCGAGCAGGGGCAGATCAATGTGGCCGAGGTCATTGATGCGGTCAACGAGTCTGTCGATGCGACGGGATGTCAGCATAATGGCGGTTGCCAGGGCGGGGAAGTCTGTCTGACCCACCACCTTTGGTGTGACCTGAGTGACCAGATTCACGGTTTTTTGAGTAGCATCAGCCTGGCTGATCTGGTGGCGCGTCGCGACGTACAACAGGTTGCGGACCGTCAGCAGCGCCAGGTCGATCAACTGATTGCCAGCAGCACCAAACAACCAGCGCGTAACAAAGCAGCTGTGTGAGAGTTTTTGGAGAGACACGATGAAACTGCCGATCTATCTTGATTATGCCGCTACCACGCCGGTTGACCCGCGTGTGGCAGAGAAAATGACCGCTTGCCTGACTCTGGATGGCAACTTCGGTAACCCGGCATCTCGTTCTCACCTGTTCGGCTGGAAGGCCGAAGAGGCGGTGGAGAATGCCCGCCGTCAGGTGGCCGATACGCTGGGCGCTGACCCGCGTGAAATTGTCTGGACATCCGGCGCGACCGAGTCCGACAACCTGGCGATCAAGGGTGTGGCGCGTTTCTACAGCAAGAAAGGCAAGCACATTATTACATCCAAGATCGAGCATAAGGCCGTTCTGGATCCCTGCCGCCAGCTGGAGCGTGAAGGTTTCGAGGTAACCTACCTTGAGCCGAACAGCGATGGCATCATCGCGCCGCACCAGGTTTCTGAAGTGCTGCGCGACGACACCATTCTGGTATCGCTGATGCACGTGAACAACGAAATCGGCACCGTTACTGATATTGCCGCCATCGGTGAAATCACCCGTGCCAAGGGTGTTCTGTTCCATGTGGATGCGGCGCAGAGCGTAGGTAAGCTGCCGATCGACCTGAAAGAAATGAAAGTTGATCTCATGTCGGTCTGTGCACACAAGATTTATGGCCCCAAGGGTGTCGGTGCTCTCTACGTACGCCGCAAGCCGCGTGTACGTCTGGAAGCGTTGATCCATGGTGGCGGTCATGAGCGTGGTATGCGCTCGGGTACACTGCCGACCCACCAGATCGTGGGTATGGGTGAGGCTTTCCGTATTGCAACTGAAGATATGGAAGCCGAGCAGGCACGCCTGGAAACCTTGCGTCAGCGTCTGTGGAATGGCGTCAAGGATATGGAAGAGGTGCACATTAACGGTTCTACCGAACAGTATGTGCCGGGCGTTCTGAACATCAGCTTTGCCTTCGTTGAAGGTGAATCGCTGCTGATGTCCATCAAGGATCTGGCGGTGTCTTCCGGTTCCGCTTGTACATCTGCAAGCCTGGAACCGTCCTATGTGCTGCGTGCACTGGGCTTGAACGATGAGCTGGCGCACAGCTCGATTCGTTTTTCGCTGGGCCGTTTTACCACCGAAGAAGAGGTGGATTACGCCGTCGCACAGGTACGCACCGCAGTGGAGAAACTGCGTGAGTTGTCACCTCTGTGGGACATGTTTAAAGACGGCGTGGACCTGACCAAGGTCGAGTGGGTCCACCACTAAGGTCCGCAAGTAGAATAATTGGAGACTAGTCATGGCTTACAGTGAACAGGTAATTGATCATTACGAAAACCCGCGTAACGTCGGTAAGATGGACGCGGAAGACCCGCATGTCGGCACCGGTATGGTGGGTGCGCCCGCCTGTGGTGATGTCATGCGCCTGCAGATCAAGGTTAATGATGAGGGTGTCATCGAAGATGCGCGCTTCAAAACCTACGGCTGCGGTTCTGCCATCGCATCCAGCTCCCTGGTGACTGAATGGGTCAAGGGTATGACGCTGGATCAGGCGAGCGAGTTGAAAAACGCGACTATCGCTGAAGAACTGGCGCTGCCGCCGGTGAAAATTCACTGCTCGGTACTGGCTGAAGATGCCATCAAGGCCGCAGTGGACGACTACCGTAAGAAGCAGGATAAGTAATATACCGCAACGGGGAGCCTGGCTCCCCGTGAATGGGGTTTCTATGGCAATAAGCATGACACAGGCTGCGATCGATCACGTATCACGTTATCTGGAATCGCGTGGCCACGGTGAAGGTATTCGTCTCGGGGTGAGAACATCTGGTTGCTCGGGTATGGCCTACGTACTCGAGTTCGTTGACCAGAGCGAGCCGGAAGACGAGATCTTCGAATTTGGGGGCGTGAAAGTTGTGATCGACCCCAAGAGTCTGGCTTACCTGGACGGGACCGAGCTGGATTTTGTGCGTGAAGGGCTTAACGAAGGGTTTCAGTTCAACAACCCGAATGTCCGCAGCGAATGTGGCTGTGGTGAGAGCTTCAACGTCTGACCCGTTCGGGTGAATGAGGTCGGTATGGATATTACACGCAATTATTTTGAATTCCTGGGGCTGCCGGTTGGCTTTGATGTTGACCAGTCCCAGCTGTCCGAGCGTTACCGCTCACTGCAGCAACAGCTGCACCCGGACCGCCATTCGCATCAGTCCGACCGCGAACAGCGTCTGGCCGTGCAGTACAGCACCTATCTGAATGAAGCGCTGGCGACGCTCAAGTCCCCCCTCAAGCGCGCCCAATACCTGCTTTCCCTGAAGGGGATCGATACCCTGTCCGATTCTCGCTCCCAGCTGGACCCCATGTTTTTAATGGAGCAGATGGAGTTGCGCGAGCGCGTTGCCGAGGCTGCCGATCACGCTGATCCCGAAGCCGAGCTTGAAGCGCTGGACCAGCAGGTTACCAAGGCTCTGAAGCAGCTGCAGGCTGAATTTGCCCAGGCCTGGGCTGATGCCGCGCTGGAGCAGGCAGAGCAGGCGGTCCGCAAAATGCAATTTATGGTGAAGCTGCAGTCTGAAGTGGAAGCGCTGGAAGACAGACTGTTCGACGACTAACGGAATTTATATGGCACTGCTGCAAATAGCTGAACCCGGACAGAGTCCGGAGCCCCATGCCCGCAAACTGGCGGTGGGGATCGACCTGGGGACGACTAACTCGCTGGTAGCCACTGTGCGCAGCAGCGAAGCGGTTACCCTGCCGGATGCGCAGGGCAGTCATCTGCTGCCATCCGTGGTGCATTACACATCTGCTGGAGCCAGCGCCGTGGGTGCCGAGGCTCAGTCAGAAGCCATCCAGGACCCCTACAACACTATCAGTTCCGTTAAACGCCTCATGGGGCGTGGTGCTGAAGATGTTAAAGGCCTGGGTGAAACGCTGCCGTATCGCTTGACCGCTTCCGAGTCTGGCATGCCTTATCTGCAGACGGCTGCCGGAGACAAGAGCCCGGTGGAGGTGTCGGCCGATATTCTGGGTGCACTGAAGACGCGCGCTGTTGACTCCCTTGGCGGTGAGCTGGAAGGCGTGGTCATTACTGTTCCTGCCTACTTTGATGATGCTCAGCGCCAGGCAACCAAGGATGCTGCCCAGTTGGCAGGTCTCAAAGTGTTGCGTCTGTTGAATGAACCGACGGCCGCTGCGGTGGCCTACGGCCTGGATCAGCAGGACGAAGGCGTCATCGCTGTTTATGATCTGGGTGGTGGTACCTTTGATATTTCGATTCTTCGCCTCAATAAGGGCGTGTTCGAAGTGCTTTCCACCGGCGGCGATACCGCGCTGGGGGGCGATGACTTTGACCGCCTGCTGGCAGAGCAGTTGCTGCAGGCGTCGGGTCTGGGCGACGCCCTGAATGCCTCCTCCGCGCGTTCACTGACGGCGATGGCTCGGCGTATCAAGGAAGGGTTGAGTGCCAGCGACTCGGTGGTTGAGTCCATTGAGCTTGATGGCCGCAGCTTCAATGTTGAAGTGACACGCGAGCAGTTTGACGCGCTTATCGATCCGCTGGTCAAACGTACGTTGCGTACCTGTCGTCGCACCCTCAAGGATGCCGGCGTTGACGTTGATGAAGTGGTCGAAGTTGTCATGGTTGGCGGTTCCACCCGAGTGCCGAGTGTTCGTGAAGCCGTCGGTGAGTTCTTTGGTCGCCAGCCGCATATCGATATCGACCCGGACCGGGTTGTAGCTATTGGTGCGGCATTACAGGCTGATGTGCTGGTGGGCAACAAGCCGGACAGCGACATGCTGTTGCTGGACGTGATCCCTCTGTCTCTGGGGCTGGAAACCATGGGTGGCCTGGTGGAAAAGATTATCCACCGTAATACGGCCATTCCGGTGGCGCGTGCACAGGAATTTACCACCTACCAGGATGGCCAGACAGCCATGGCGATCCATGCTGTCCAGGGCGAGCGTGAACTGGTTCAGGATTGCCGTTCTTTGGCGCGATTTGTCCTGCGTGATATCCCGCCGATGGCAGCAGGCGCTGCCAAGATCCGTGTGACCTTCCAGGTCGATGCAGATGGCCTGTTAAGCGTGTCGGCAGAAGAGTTGTCCACAGGGGCTGTCAGCAGCATTCAGGTCAAACCGTCCTATGGTTTGAGCGATGACGAAATCGCCCGCATGCTGAAAGAATCATACAGCCATGCGGAAGATGATCTGGAAGCGCGTAACCTGCGTGAGCAGCAGGTTGAAGCTGAACGTATTATTGCCGCCTTGCGCGGGGCCATGGCCTCGGATGGTGACCTGCTGAGTGCCGATGAGGTCACTCACCTGGAACAGGCGATTGCCAAGCTGGCAGCATTGCTTGAGCAGGCTGATTACCGGCAGATTGAAGCGGGTATCGAAGAGTTGGCCAAGGCCAGCGATTTCTTTGCTTCGCGCCGTATGGACCAGAGCATCTCCCAGGCGTTGTCGGGTCATGCCATTGATGAAATTGAAAAGGAGACACACTGATGCCTCAAGTTATCTTTCTGCCGCATGAAGAGCTGTGCCCTGAGGGTAAGGTGATCGAGGCGGAAGCAGGGGTATCCATCTGTGATGTCGCTCTGCAGCACGGTGTCGAGATCGAGCACGCGTGCGAGAAGTCCTGTGCCTGCACTACCTGTCACGTGGTGGTGCGTGAGGGCTATGATTCCTTGAACGAAGCCGACGAGCTGGAAGATGACATGCTCGATAAAGCCTGGGGCCTCGAGCCCGAGTCGCGTTTGAGCTGTCAGGCACTGGTCGGGGATGAAGACCTGGTGGTGGAAATACCCAAGTACACCATCAACCAGGTATCGGAAAATCACTGAGGAGTGATGACATGGGCTTGAAATGGGTCGATGTAAACGACATCGCAATTGAACTGGCGGACACCTACCCTGAGCAGGACCCGCTCAAGATCAGCTTTCCAGACCTGTACACCAAGGTAATGGAGCTGGAAGAGTTCGATGACGATCCGGACCACTGCGGCGAGAAGATTCTGGAGGCCATTCAGATGGCCTGGATCGACGAGGCCGACTGAGTCCTGCGAAAAAGCCCGCCCAGCGGGCTTTTTCATTGCTGGTTGCCGGCTGTTCAGTGCAGGACGGTTTGCGTATAATGCTGCGCTTTATTGACCTATGTACTATAGATTGGGGTATTAAATCATGGCAGTTGAACGCACTCTTTCCATCATCAAGCCTGACGCTGTTGCCAAAAACGTGATCGGTGAAATCGAATCCCGTTTTGAAAAAGCCGGCCTGAAAATTGTTGAAATGCAGATGAAGCAGCTGAGCCAGGCTGACGCTGAAGGCTTCTACGCTGAGCACAAAGAACGTCCTTTCTTTGCTGATCTGGTTGCTTTCATGACCTCTGGTCCTGTTGTTGTACAGGTTCTGGAAGGTGAAAACGCTATCGCTCAGAACCGTGACCTGATGGGTGCAACTAACCCGCAGGAAGCTGCTGAAGGCACTATCCGTCGTGACTTCGCTGAGTCCATCGATGCGAATGCTGTACACGGCTCTGACTCTCCTGCCTCTGCTGAGCGTGAAATCGCTTACTTCTTCGGCGCCTGATTGCCGTCCCGGGCCGCCCCGCGGGGCGGCCTAACCCGTAACATGAGTGAACTCGACATGTCCGACTCCGCTACCAAGATCAACCTCCTGGGGCTGTCGCCTGCAAAATTGATAGCCTTTTTTGAACAGCAGGGTGAGAAGAAATTCCGTGCCACCCAGGTGCTCAAGTGGCTGCATCAGCAGGGCGCTTCCAGCTTCGATGAGATGACCAACATCAGTAAGGCCATGCGCGCCAAACTGGCTGAGGTTGCGGAAATCCGTGAGCCTGAAATTCTGCTCGACAAGACCTCCCGTGATGGTACCCGCAAGTGGGTTATCCGCATGGATGGCGGCTCGGCGATCGAGATGGTGTTGATACCTGATGGTGACCGCCGCACCCTGTGTGTGTCTTCCCAGGTAGGCTGTTCACTTGACTGCAGTTTTTGCTCTACCGGCAAACAAGGCTTCAACCGTAACCTGTCGGCGGCAGAGATTATTGCCCAGCTGCGTGTTGCCATCCGCTCCTGTGGCCCCTTTGAGCCGTCCAAGCGTCATGTCACCAATGTGGTGATGATGGGCATGGGCGAGCCCTTGATGAATTTTGAAAACGTTGTTGATGCCACTCAGTTGATGATGGATGACAACGCCTATGGTTTGTCCAAGCGCCGTGTGACCCTGAGTACAGCCGGTGTTGTTCCGGCCCTGGATAAATTGAGCCAGGTCAGTGATGTGTCACTGGCGATTTCATTGCACGCGCCCAATAATGAGCTGCGCGACCAGCTGGTACCCATCAACAAGCGCTACCCGATTGAAGAGCTGATTGCGGCCAGTAACCGCTATCTTGAAAGCCTTCCGGACAAGCGTGCGGCGACTGTCGAATACACACTGATTGATGGTGTAAATGATCAGCCGGAACATGCCCGCGAGCTGGCGAAACTGCTGAAACAGCTGCCCTGCAAGCTGAACCTGATTCCGTTCAACCCTTTCCCGAACTCGGGTTATCGCCGTCCCAGTGAACAGGCTATTCAGCGTTTCAAGGATATCCTGGTGCGTGCGTCCATTATTACCACGGTACGACGTACCCGCGGTGATGATGTAGATGCGGCCTGTGGCCAGCTGGTTGGGCAGGTAGAGGACCGCACCCGCCGTAGCCAAAAATACATTCCTGTGGTACAAGAAGAGCCTGCTCAAGGGAAGATGTCACAGGTATAAGGGGGATGTGTGAAAGGGTCCGGTTTGGTTGTACTGCTTGCAACGGCGGTGCTGTTGTCCGGTTGCGCCTCAAACACTGCCAATACGGCAGCGGGGCGTAGTACCGAAGAGACCCTGGAAGCCTATACCAGTCTGGGGGTCCAGTACCTGCAGGCCGGTAACACGGTTAACGCCAAGCTTTCACTGCAGCGTGCGCTGGAGCTTGATGATGATTATGCGCCGGCGCTGAGTGCGCTGGCGTTGGCGTTCCAGTCTGAACAGGAATATGAGTTGGCCGAGCGTTATTTCCGTCTGGCGCTTGATGCTGCCCCGGAATCGGCTCGTATTCACAATAATTTTGGTACTTTTTTGTTTTCGCAGCAGCGCCATGAAGAGGCCTGTCAGCAGTTTGCGATGGCCAGCGAGGATGCCTTTTATCCACGCAGGGACTGGGCACTGGAAAACCTTGGCCGCTGCAATGAGTTGACTGGCCGCCAGGCTGATGCAGAAGAAGCCTACAGCCGTGCGCTGGCTGTAAACGGCAATCGTCCGCTTTCACTGGTCCGGCTGGGGCTGTTGGAAATGGAAAAGGGTGATGTCGCTTCGGCCTCCCGTCGTTTCAATCGCTTCCTGATGCTGGTCGAACAGCGTCGTACCGATCATACCGCTGCCAGCCTTTGGCTGGGTATTCAGCTGGCCCGCGTCGAACGCAACACCTCCAAGGCATCGACCTACGCCCTCATTCTAAAAAACACCTATCCTAACTCGGCGGAATACCGACGTTATGAGGAGAGTACACAGTGAGTGAGCTTGACCCGACCGTCACGACTCCGCTGGCATTTCCTGGTGAACAGCTCAGGGAAGCGCGTGAACGTCATGGCATCAGTATTGATCAGGTTTGTAACCAGCTGCACCTGCATGCGGCGACTGTAGCAGCAATTGAAGCTTCAGATATCGACCGACTCAAGGATCCGGTTTTTACTCGCGGGTATATCCGTGCCTATGCCAATTACCTGAAGCTGGACCCGAAGCCGTTTGTGGATGCCTACAACCAGGCAACAGGGCAACAGACAACGTCTGCTGACGTCAAAGCAATTGGTACCGTGTCGATGGTGCCCGGTCGTCGTCAGGGCCACCCGGTACTCAAGATCGGTAGCTGGCTGTTTTTGCTCGCGCTGATTGCGGTATTTGTCTGGTGGTGGCAGGCACAGTATGGCGTTAATGATAATGCCGGTTTGTCGTCTCTGGACGAGCCAGTGTCTGTTGAAACGACAGATGGCAATACGCTGGTGCTGCCTTCAGTTGATGAAGAGGAAGCGCCACTGCCGGAAGTTGAGCCTCTGGTGCCGGAGGCTTCCGGTACAGATACAACCGATACGCTGTCGAATCAGGATGATGAGTCCACAGAGGGTATGACTGATACAGCTGCAGGCTCTTCTGAGCAGGCTGCTTTAGAGCCTGAAGTGGATACAGCCAGAGCAGAGGCAGCTAACGAGGAAACTGCTGCGGGTGATGTTGAGAATCCGGTACAGGCTATTGTGGAGTCAGAAGCGTCCCAGGGTTTGGTGATTTCTCTGGTGGATGATTGCTGGCTGGATATCAAGGCTTCAAATGGCCGCTCGCTTTACTCAGGAGTCGCCAAGGCGGGTACCACACTGGAGCTTGAGGGTGAAGAGCCGCTGGCCGTTGTGGTTGGTCGTGTCAGCGCAGTAGAAGAATTCAGCTATGCGGGTCGCACTATTGATCTGGCCGCGCGTTCTCGTGAAGGCGTCGCTCGCCTGTCACTCCCGCTGTAAGAATATTCGTATTTCAGTTAACAGGAACAACACGTTTTGAGCAAGATTAAAGCCATTCGCGGTATGAATGACATCCTGCCGGATCAAACACCGGTCTGGCAGTACCTGGAAAACAAGGTCAAGACTGTTCTCGGTGGCTATGGCTACTCCGAAATTCGCATGCCGATCGTTGAGCAAACCGATCTGTTCAAGCGTTCAATCGGCGAAGTAACGGATATCGTTGAAAAGGAGATGTATACCTTCGACGATCGTAATGGTGAAAGCCTGACCTTGCGCCCAGAGGGTACAGCCTGCTGCGTACGTGCAGGTGAAGAGCATGGCATGCTTTACAACCAGGCCCAGCGTCTCTGGTACCAGGGCCCCATGTTCCGTTATGAAAAACCGCAGAAAGGCCGTTACCGCCAGTTTCATCAGGTGGGTGTTGAGGCCTTCGGTATGGCGGGGCCTGATATCGATGCCGAGCTGATCCTTATTTCAGCAGCGCTCTGGCGTGAGCTGGGCATGAGTGATGCGGTTGTTCTGCAGTTGAACTCACTGGGCAGCAACCAGGCCCGTGCCGAGTACAAGGATGCGCTGGTTGCTTATCTGAACCAGCACTTCGATAAACTGGATGAAGACAGTCAGCGTCGACTGGAAAGTAATCCATTACGTATTCTCGACAGCAAAAACGAACAGACCCGTGAAATTCTGGAAAATGCGCCGGTTCTGAGCGAGTACCTGGATGAAGAATCCCGTCAGGATTTTGAACAGTTGTGCGCCGTGCTGGATGCGGCCGGTATCCGTTATGAGGTGAACCCTTATCTGGTGCGCGGTCTGGATTACTACTGCAAGACTGTATTCGAATGGGTTACCGATAAACTGGGTGCTCAGGGTACGGTATGCGCCGGCGGTCGTTATGACGGTCTGGTCAAGCAGCTGGGTGGCAAGCCTACGCCGGCGGTTGGTTTCGCCATGGGTATTGAGCGCCTGATTCTGTTGTTGGAAACCCTCGAGGTTGTGCCGGCAACTGTACGTCAGACGTTTGACCTTTATCTTGCAGCTGAACACAAGGGAATTCAGTCTGATGTCATGCTGCTGGCCGAGCGCCTGCGTCGCGAAGTTCCCGGTTTGCGTGTGCGTGTTCACTGTGCCGGGCTGAAGAATATCGCCAACAAGGCCAAGCAGACCGGTGCGCCGGTGATTGCCTTGCTGCGGTCAGATGCGGACAAGGGTGCCTTGCTTTCCCTGTGGCATGATGAAGAGACTGCGTACGACCTGTCACCAGAGCAGCTGGTTGCAGAGTTGACCCGCATCTTTGCCTGATCGGGTGCGTCCCATTTCAAGAGTTAGGAGTTAATCGTGGCAGAACTGCGAACGGAAGAAGAACAGATCAACGCACTCAAAAACTGGTGGAACGAAAATGGCAAGTCACTGGTGCTGGGTGTTGCCGCGGCTATTGCGCTGGTAGTGGGCTGGCAGGCATGGCAGACACGTCAGGAGCAGCAGGCCGCAGCTGCATCCGTGTTGTACCAGAACCTGTCTGAAGCAGTTCAGCTTGCCAGTGTACAGGCCGATGACAGCCAGTACGCCACGGCGAAGCATTTGGCCGAGCAGCTGAAGCAGGAGCATGAGGGAACCGCCTATGCACGTTTTGCTGCGCTCGCGCTTGCGGCTGCTGCGGTTCGCCAGGAAGACTATGCTCAGGCGAGCACTGAACTGGACTGGGCAATTGCGGCTGCCGATGAGACTGATGACATCTCGCGCGTTGCAACCCTGCGCAAGGCTGCACTGCTGCTGCAACAGTCTGAAGAGCAGGCGGCGGTTACGTTGCTGAAGTCTCTTGATGCCGGCACCTTTGAAGCCGAGCGTCAGGAATTGCTGGGCGACGTGCTCAAGTCTCAGGGTCAGAATGAGCAGGCGTTTGCAGCCTATGAAGCGGCACTGGAAGCAGCGGGTGGTGAACAGCTGCGTCCGCTGTTGAAAATGAAACGTGATGATCTGGTGGGAGCTAGCTCATGAAACCGGGACTCAAGCGTCTGGCGCTGGTGACAGGGATCAGTATTGCCTTGTCCGGATGTGGCATGTTCAGTTCGGAAACACCGGTCGACGCACCGTCGCCGTTGGTCGAGTTTGAAGCCGAGCAGAGTCTGGTCGAGCTCTGGAGTGTCGATGTCGGTGGAGATCTGGGTGAGCTTTATCATCAGTTCCGTCCTTCGATTTCAGATGGGCGTATCTTCGCTACCAGCGCCGAAGGTGATCTGGTCGCAGCGGACGTTGATAGCGGTGAGGTGATCTGGCGTCAGGAACTGGATACCGATGTGATTGGTGGCGTAGGTGCCGGCAACGGTCTGGTGTTGTTCAGTACGCTGGAAGGTGAAGTGATTGCGCTTTCAGCAGACGATGGTAGCGAGCGCTGGCGTTTCCAGGCGGGTTCAGAAGTGACTGCCCAGCCGCAGATGAATGCGGAGCTGGTGGTGGTACAGCAGCTGGATGGCAAGCTGGTTGCACTGGATGTGGATACGGGGGAAAAGCGCTGGAGCTACGACAGCCAGATTCCGCGCCTGAGTCTGCGCGGAACCAGTGCCCCGATTGTGGCGGCTGACCTGACACTGGCGGCATTTGCCAATGGCAAAATGGTTGCGGTGGATAACGCCAATGGTCGTCAGGTATGGGAGCAGCGCATCTCACTGGCGGAAGGTCGTTCTGAACTGGAGCGTATCGTTGATATCGATGCCCAGCCACTGGTCTATAACCGCCTGGTATACACAGCCTCTTACCAGGGCCGTCTTGCCGCAATCAGTCCGGGCAACGGCCAGATTGTCTGGGCGCGTGACCTATCCAGCTACCGTGGCGTGGCCGGAGGCTTTGGCAACATTTACGCCGTTACCGATAACAGCAGCGTTCAGGCGTTTGATGCGCGCAGCAATGCCAGTGTCTGGCAGCAGGATGATCTGCTGCACCGTGGCCTGACTTCGCCTGTAGCAATGGGTAACTCAATTCTGGTTGGTGACAGCGAAGGCTATCTGCATGCTCTGTCACAGGTGGATGGCCATTTGACGGCACGTTACCGTGTAGACTCCTCCGGACTGCAGGGCGATCTGCTGGTACGGGACGATGTGCTCTACGCGTTGAGTAATGATGGCCGTCTGGTTGCGCTGAAACTACAATAACCGTGATCTTTATTAATTTCCGGCGGCCTCTGCATTGGCAGGGTGCCGCCGTGTTGTTTTCAGGTAAAACATTATGCTGCCCGTAATTGCTTTGGTAGGTCGTCCCAATGTGGGTAAATCGACCCTTTTTAATCGTCTGACCCGCTCGCGTGATGCGCTGGTCGCTGACCTGCCGGGGCTGACTCGAGATCGTAAGTACGGTGAGGGCCGTCTTGGCAACTGTGACTATATCGTCATCGATACGGGTGGTATCTCTGGGGATGAAGACGGCATCGATCAGCGTATGGCGGAGCAGTCGCTGCAGGCGATTGATGAAGCCAACATCGTTCTGTTCCTGGTAGACGGTCGTGCCGGCCTGAACCCGGCGGATGAGATGATTGCCAACCATCTGCGTCGTCAGGAAAAAGAGTGCTGGCTGGTCGTGAACAAGACCGATGGCATCGATCCTGATGTGGCCATGGCGGACTTCTATGCCCTCGGTATTGGTCAACCGGTACCGATTGCCGCTTCCCATGGCCGTAATGTCACCATGTTGATGGATGAAGTCCTGGCGCCGTTTATCGTTGAAGAAGATGAAGAGGCGGAAGGCGAGCAGGAGCACGATGACAGCATCCGCATCGCTATTGTTGGTCGCCCCAATGTCGGCAAGTCCACCTTGGTCAACCGCATGCTGGGTGAAGACCGTGTTGTTGTGTACGACCAGGCCGGAACCACCCGTGACAGCATCTATATTCCTTATGAGCGTGATGGCCAGGATTACACCCTGATTGATACGGCGGGTGTCCGCCGGCGCAAGAATATCAAGGAAGCAGTGGAGAAGTTTTCCATTGTAAAGACGCTGCAGGCGATAAAGGATGCCAATGTTGTTGTCAGCGTTATTGATGCGCGTGAAGGGGTCACCGAGCAGGACCTGAGCATGCTAGGTTTTGTCATTGACTCCGGTCGAGCCCTGGTAGTCACCCTTAATAAATGGGATGGCATGACGGCGGAAGATCGCGAGCATGTGAAAACACAGGTCGAACGTCGTCTTGAATTTGCCGGTTTTGCACGCTTCCACTTCATCTCAGCACTGCACGGTACCGGGGTAGGGAATCTCTATGACTCCATTAATGAGGCCTACGACTGTGCAATGGCCAAGTGGTCAACCAACCAGTTGACTAAACTGCTGGAAGATGTGGTGGCCGACCATCAGCCGCCAGCGGTGAATAACCGTCGTATTAAGCTGCGTTATGCGCACCAGGGCGGATCCAATCCGCCGATTATCGTGGTACATGGTAACCAGACCAACGCATTGCCCGGCTCCTATAAGCGTTACCTGGAAAACCGTTTCATCAAATACCTGAAGATAAAAGGTACGCCGATCCGGTTTGAGTTCCGTACCAGTGATAACCCCTTTGCCGGTAAGAAGAACACCCTGACACCACGTCAGCTGGCGAAGAAAGAACGTAGCCGTCAGCACGTCAAGGACTTGAAGCACAGAGCCAAGAAAAAGGCACGCGGCAAGTAACAATCACAACGGGCACCCTTGGGTGCCCGTTGTCGTTCCTGTTCTACTCTATCTATATGCACAGGCTGAGACCGTTTCAGTGGGGCGTTTGTTTAGTGTTTTAAAGCCGTTTCACCTTTTTGAAATTATTTTACACAAAACAGTTGACGCCCCATCTCATGTCTGTAGAATTCGCCTCCTCGCTTGAGACGACGGGGTTCACGCAACACTGAACGGCTCGGGAGAGAAGGAGATAAGCTCTTGAAATCACTTAGATTTCTGATGTAGAATTTGCCTCCTTGGTTTTAACCGCTTCGTTGTTTGAGTGCTTCGGCACTGAAACAAAAAACGAAAAAAACGGTTGACACCGAATGAGGATGCGGTAAGATACGCGCCTCGCTTGAGACAACATGTTCTGCCACACGGCAGGTTGCTCAAGCCCGCTCTTTAACAAATTGATCAGGTAATATGTGTGGGCGCTTGTCAGGATTGAGCACACAAAGCTTAATCAAGGCAAGCAACCTAACTGAATATTCATTTAGCGTTGTGTAATACCTTGAGCCGAGTCTGAGGGATCATTCCTCCCTCTTAATATGACTCACAAAGATTTGAACTGAAGAGTTTGATCATGGCTCAGATTGAACGCTGGCGGCAGGCCTAACACATGCAAGTCGAGCGGTAACAGAACTAGCTTGCTAGTTGCTGACGAGCGGCGGACGGGTGAGTAACGCGTGGGAATCTGCCTGGTAGTGGGGGACAACAGTTGGAAACGACTGCTAATACCGCATACGCCCTTCGGGGGAAAGTAGGGGATCTTCGGACCTTACGCTATCAGATGAGCCCGCGTCGGATTAGCTTGTTGGTGAGGTAAAAGCTCACCAAGGCGATGATCCGTAGCTGGTCTGAGAGGATGATCAGCCACACTGGGACTGAGACACGGCCCAGACTCCTACGGGAGGCAGCAGTGGGGAATATTGGACAATGGGGGCAACCCTGATCCAGCCATGCCGCGTGTGTGAAGAAGGCCTTCGGGTTGTAAAGCACTTTCAGATGTGAGGAAAGGTGTGTGGTTAATACCCGCATACTGTGACGTTAACATCAGAAGAAGCACCGGCTAACTCCGTGCCAGCAGCCGCGGTAATACGGAGGGTGCAAGCGTTAATCGGAATTACTGGGCGTAAAGCGCACGTAGGTGGTTTGGTCAGTCAGATGTGAAAGCCCCGGGCTCAACCTGGGAACTGCACCTGATACTGCCAGACTAGAGTACGGTAGAGGGTAGTGGAATTTCCGGTGTAGCGGTGAAATGCGTAGAGATCGGAAGGAACACCAGTGGCGAAGGCGACTGCCTGGACCGATACTGACACTGAGGTGCGAAAGCGTGGGTAGCAAACAGGATTAGATACCCTGGTAGTCCACGCCGTAAACGATGTCAACTAGCCGTTGGGGGACTTGATCCTTTAGTGGCGCAGCTAACGCGATAAGTTGACCGCCTGGGGAGTACGGCCGCAAGGTTAAAACTCAAATGAATTGACGGGGGCCCGCACAAGCGGTGGAGCATGTGGTTTAATTCGAAGCAACGCGAAGAACCTTACCTACTCTTGACATCCTGCGAACTTGCTAGAGATAGCTTGGTGCCTTCGGGAACGCAGTGACAGGTGCTGCATGGCTGTCGTCAGCTCGTGTTGTGAAATGTTGGGTTAAGTCCCGTAACGAGCGCAACCCCTATCCTTATTTGCCAGCACTTCGGGTGGGAACTCTAAGGAGACTGCCGGTGACAAACCGGAGGAAGGTGGGGATGACGTCAAGTCATCATGGCCCTTACGAGTAGGGCTACACACGTGCTACAATGGCCGGTACAGAGGGCCGCGAACTCGCGAGGGTAAGCAAATCTCAGAAAACCGGTCGTAGTCCGGATCGCAGTCTGCAACTCGACTGCGTGAAGTCGGAATCGCTAGTAATCGCGAATCAGAATGTCGCGGTGAATACGTTCCCGGGCCTTGTACACACCGCCCGTCACACCATGGGAGTGGGTTGCACCAGAAGTAGCTAGTCTAACCTTCGGGAGGACGGTTACCACGGTGTGATTCATGACTGGGGTGAAGTCGTAACAAGGTAGCCCTAGGGGAACCTGGGGCTGGATCACCTCCTTAAACGATTGCGAAGTTCTGGCAAGCGTTCACACATATTACCTGATCGAAAGTTAAAGAGAGCGTAATCGGCAGATGCCGAATATGTAGGCTTGTAGCTCAGTTGGTTAGAGCGCACCCCTGATAAGGGTGAGGTCGGTGGTTCAAATCCACTCAGGCCTACCAATTTTGCGCCACTCAGCGTTAAATCCTTCGTTGCTTAGCAGACTATGCGGCCTCGGGATTGGCCTTGATTGACACAAAATGACAACGCGACAACCCTTATGGGGCTATAGCTCAGCTGGGAGAGCGCCTGCTTTGCACGCAGGAGGTCTGCGGTTCGATCCCGCATAGCTCCACCATTCCTCAAATGCCTGGAATGGTCAAGAAAGTTTTAAAACATGCACTCACTTCACACTTGATGTGAAGTTTTTGAGTCCATCTTTTAAAGCTTCAACGCTTTAAACGCTCTTTAACAAATTGGATCTGAAAGATTGTCTTGTATTGTTTGATACAAGCGCCAACCGGCGATAATCGTTACGAACCATTCATTTGCCAGACGCCTTCGGGTTATATGGTCAAGTGAATAAGCGTGCACGGTGGATGCCTTGGCAGTCAGAGGCGATGAAGGACGTTGTAACCTGCGATAAGGTTCGGGGAGCTGGTAAACGAGCTTTGATCCGAACATTTCCGAATGGGGAAACCCACCCGCTTGCGGGTATCTCTTAGCTGAATACATAGGCTTTGAGAGGCGAACCCGGGGAACTGAAACATCTAAGTACCCGGAGGAAAAGAAATCAATTGAGATTCCCTTAGTAGCGGCGAGCGAACGGGGACCAGCCCTTAAGCTGTGTTGTGGTTAGTGGAACACTCTGGAAAGTGTGGCCATAGTGGGTGATAGCCCCGTACACGAAAACCTATACGCAGTGAAATCGAGTAGGACGGAACACGTGATATTCTGTCTGAATATGGGGGGACCATCCTCCAAGGCTAAATACTCCTGACTGACCGATAGTGAACCAGTACCGTGAGGGAAAGGCGAAAAGAACCCCTGTGAGGGGAGTGAAATAGACCCTGAAACCGTGTACGTACAAGCAGTGGGAGCCGTTTTCGGACGGTGACTGCGTACCTTTTGTATAATGGGTCAGCGACTTACTTTCAGTGGCAAGCTTAACCGTTTAGGGGAGGCGTAGGGAAACCGAGTCTTAATAGGGCGTTTAGTCGCTGGGAGTAGACCCGAAACCGGGCGATCTATCCATGGGCAGGTTGAAGATTGAGTAACATCAATTGGAGGACCGAACCGACTGTCGTTGAAAAGCCAGCGGATGACCTGTGGATCGGAGTGAAAGGCTAATCAAGCCCGGAGATAGCTGGTTCTCCTCGAAAGCTATTTAGGTAGCGCCTCATGTCTCACCTTGGGGGGTAGAGCACTGTTTCGGCTAGGGGGTCATCCCGACTTACCAACCCGATGCAAACTCCGAATACCCAAGAGTGCAATCATGGGAGACACACGGCGGGTGCTAACGTCCGTCGTGGAAAGGGAAACAACCCAGACCGCCAGCTAAGGTCCCAAAGTTCTAGTTAAGTGGGAAACGATGTGGGAAGGCTCAGACAGCTAGGAGGTTGGCTTAGAAGCAGCCATCCTTTAAAGAAAGCGTAATAGCTCACTAGTCGAGTCGGCCTGCGCGGAAGATATAACGGGGCTCAAACTAGACACCGAAGCTGCGGATGCCTTAGGGCATGGTAGAGGAGCGTTCTGTAAGCCGTTGAAGCGGAAGCCGGGAGGCACCGTGGAGGTATCAGAAGTGCGAATGCTGACATGAGTAACGATAAAGGGGGTGAAAAACCCCCTCGCCGGAAGACCAAGGGTTCCTATCCAATGCTAATCAGGGTAGGGTGAGTCGGCCCCTAAGGCGAGGCTGAAAAGCGTAGTCGATGGGAGACAGGTTAATATTCCTGTACCGCGCATAACTGCGACGGGGGGACGGAGAAGGCTAGGCCAGCACGGCGTTGGTTGTCCGTGTTTAAGGGTGTAGGTTGAGAAGTTAGGCAAATCCGGCTTCTTAAGACTGAGACCTGATGACGAGCTCCTTTATGGAGTGAAGTGGTTGATGCCATGCTTCCAGGAAAATCCTCTAAGCTTCAGGTTATGTGTGACCGTACCCCAAACCGACACAGGTGGTCAGGTTGAGAATACCAAGGCGCTTGAGAGAACTCGGGTGAAGGAACTAGGCAAAATGGTGCCGTAACTTCGGGAGAAGGCACGCCGATGTTGGTGATGGACTTTACGTCCTAAGCTGATGTCGGTCGAAGATACCAGGTGGCTGCGACTGTTTATTAAAAACACAGCACTCTGCAAACACGAAAGTGGACGTATAGGGTGTGACGCCTGCCCGGTGCCGGAAGGTTAATTGATGGGGTTAGCTTCGGCGAAGCTCTTGATCGAAGCCCCGGTAAACGGCGGCCGTAACTATAACGGTCCTAAGGTAGCGAAATTCCTTGTCGGGTAAGTTCCGACCTGCACGAATGGCGTAACGATGGCCACACTGTCTCCACCCGAGACTCAGTGAAATTGAACTCGCTGTGAAGATGCAGCGTCCCCGCGGCTAGACGGAAAGACCCCGTGAACCTTTACTATAGCTTCACAGTGGACTTTGACATTATTTGTGTAGGATAGCTGGGAGGCTTTGAAGCATTGGCGCTAGCCAGTGTGGAGCCGTCCTTGAAATACCAGCCTGGTACTGTTGAGGTTCTAACTCAGGTCCCTGATCGGGATCGAGGACATTGTGTGGTGGGTAGTTTGACTGGGGCGGTCTCCTCCCAAAGTGTAACGGAGGAGCACGAAGGTACCCTCAGGCTGGTCGGAAATCAGCCAATGAGCGCAAGAGTAGAAGGGTGCTTGACTGCGAGACAGACACGTCGAGCAGGTACGAAAGTAGGTTCTAGTGATCCGGTGGTTCTGTATGGAAGGGCCATCGCTCAACGGATAAAAGGTACTCCGGGGATAACAGGCTGATACCGCCCAAGAGTTCACATCGACGGCGGTGTTTGGCACCTCGATGTCGGCTCATCACATCCTGGGGCTGAAGCCGGTCCCAAGGGTATGGCTGTTCGCCATTTAAAGTGGTACGCGAGCTGGGTTTAGAACGTCGTGAGACAGTTCGGTCCCTATCTGCCGTGGGCGTTTGAGATTTGAGAAGAGTTGCTCCTAGTACGAGAGGACCGGAGTGAACGAACCTCTGGTGTTCCGGTTGTCACGCCAGTGGCATTGCCGGGTAGCTACGTTCGGACGGGATAACCGCTGAAAGCATCTAAGCGGGAAGCCCCCTTCAAGATGAGATCTCACTGGACCCTTGAGGTCCCTGTAGAGCCGTCCGAGACCAGGACGTTGATAGGCAGGGTGTGTAAGTGCTGTAAGGCATTGAGCTAACCTGTACTAATGGCTCGTGAGGCTTGACCATATAACGCCCAAGGCGTTTGGATGAATGGTTAGACGTTAAAGATTATCGGCTCGCAAGAGCACCGGTTGAGCGCTTGTAGCGACAAAACAGACAGTCGAAAGAATTTCAGATCCAGTTTGTTCCAGTTTTGCTTGGCGACCATAGAGCCGTGGAACCACCTGATCCCATACCGAACTCAGCAGTGAAACGCGTCATCGCCGATGGTAGTGTGGGGCTTCCCCATGTGAGAGTAGGTCATCGCCAAGCATTTAATTAAGTGAAAACCCCGGTCTCGATGAGATCGGGGTTTTTGCGTTATACGGCTTGCATCAAAGTCTGAGTGTCTGGGGATGGTGGATACTAGGTACAAACGGTAGTATTCGCCTCTGTTGTTAACGCATTGGGATGAATAGATGTATACAGAAGATGATGTGCGTCGACTGACCTGGCAATGCCGGCGCGGTATGCTGGAGCTGGATGTGTTGCTGGTTCCTTTTATGGAGCAGGCATTCAGGGATCTGGCAGAGGATGATCAGGATCGCTTTGTGCGCTTGCTGGACTGTGAAGATCAGGATTTGTTTGTCTGGTTCATGCAGAGGGGTAAATCAGAAGATCCCGATCTACAGCGGATGGTGGACTTGATTCTTGAACGCGTTCAGCCCGATTAGAATTAAACTGAACAGCAGCCCCAGGCTGCTGTTTTTGTATGTGTTTACCTATGCTCTCGGCTCTATCGGCTTGGTCCAGCTGAATATAGGCACAGAGGCTATCTGGCTTGCCTGGATCGCCTACAGCCTGTTGCTGGGTTTTCTGCTATGGCGTGATATCTTCATTCCGGCCTCTGAGCGCATTGAAACATTGTACTGGGATGTAGAGCATCGACGGCTGAGTGTGAAAACGGCAGAAGGGGATTGGGTTGAGGTAGACCATCTGCACCAGAGCTGTTCCTTGCCGGGCGTGGTGCAGATTCTGTCAATACAGCGCAGTGACCGTTACTGCCCCACGCGACTGGTGATAACACCCGACCGTTTGAGTAATGACGACCGCAGGCGCTTGCATGTGGCGATTACCTGGGCTGCTCCTCTCGAACCGCATCCTGCCAAAGATAGTTCGACGGTGTAAGAATGGTGTCCATTCGCTCCTGTGCCAGTTTCGGGTAGTCCAGCGTATAGTGCAGGCCACGGCTTTCCTTGCGACAGATGGCACTGCGGATGATCAGCTCTGCCACCGTGGCCAGGTTGCGCAGTTCGATCAGATCCGAGCTGACACGGTAGTTACTGTAGTACTCGGCAATTTCCTGCAGCAGCAGCTCAATACGGTGCTGGGCGCGCTGAAGTCGTTTGGTTGTGCGAACGATGCCGACGTAATCCCACATGAAGCGGCGCAGCTCGTCCCAGTTATGCGAAATAATAACGTCTTCATCCGAGTCGGTTACCAGAGACTCATCCCAGTGTGGTATCGGCGGAAGTGGGTAATCGGTGCTTTCCAGCTCCTTGGCAATACGACTGGAGGCATTGCAGCCCAGTACTATGCACTCCAGTAGCGAATTGGATGCCAACCGGTTTGCCCCGTGCAGGCCGGTGAAGCCCGTCTCGCCGATTGCATAGAGGCCTTCCAGGTCGGTCAGGCCGTTTTTGTCGGTCATGACACCTCCACAGGTATAGTGTGCCGCCGGTACGACCGGGATGGGATCACGTGTCATGTCGATACCAAGCTCCAGGCAACGCTGGTAGATGGTCGGGAAATGGGATTTGATAAAATCGGCATCCCTGTGCGAGATGTCCAGATATACGGAGTCGCAGCCCAGGCGCTTCATTTCATGGTCGATGGCGCGGGCAACAATATCGCGTGGTGCAAGCTCGGCACGCTCATCAAAGCGTGACATGAAACGGCTGCCATCGGGCAGCAGTAGACGCCCACCTTCACCCCGGACCGCTTCACTGATAAGAAACGACTTCGCCTGAGGGTGGTATAGACAGGTGGGGTGGAATTGGTTGAATTCCATATTGGCGACTCGGCAGCCCGCACGCCAGGCCATGGCAATGCCGTCGCCGGTTGAGCCGTCGCTATTACTTGTGTAGAGGTAGGCTTTGGCGGCACCACCGGTGGCAAGTACCACGCTGCAGGCACGGAAAGCTTCTACGTGACCGGTGTGATTGTTCAGCACATAGGCACCCACGCAGCGGTTGTGAGGCAGCTTCAGCTTGCGGCGTGTAATCAGGTCAATGGCGATGTGCTGGTCGTACAGTTGGATATTGCTACGCTCCTGCGCTCGCTGCAGCAGGGTTTCATGCACCGCGCGTCCCGTAGCATCGGCCGCATGTATAATGCGGCGGTGAGAGTGCCCTCCCTCCTTGGTCAGGTGGTAATTATCACCTTCACGGGTAAAGGGCACGCCCATATCAATCAGCCAGCGAATGCTCTCAGGCCCCGCCTCGACAATCTGCTGCACCGCCTCCGGGCGGCTGAGGTCTGCACCGGCCACCAGAGTGTCGCGGATATGGTCTTCAGCCTTGTCTGTTTCGTCCAGCACTGCGGCAATCCCGCCTTGGGCCATCCAGGTTGAACCGCTGGAGTAGTCCGCCTTGCTGAGGACGGCAATATCCAGGTGCTGGGGGAGGTTCAATGCCAGACTCAGGCCAGCGGCACCGCTGCCAATGACCAGTACGTCGAAGTCTGAGGATGTGCCTTGTGTGTTCATGTTCAGGTTCCATGCTCTGGGTACGAGTATTATGCGTGCTGAATTCAGTCAATAAAACCAAAAAACGGGAACTTCATTCTCTATTCAGGTTCATACGCAGTGCACGCCTGCTTTGGACACGAGGTTGAAATGCGTTAGGTTGGCATTACATACTGCATCGAATTGAAGAGCAGCCGATATGTCATCGGTTGCAGGTCGCAGCGACTTATTAAGGATACCGAGTGTCTAACGAAAGTCAGGCAGCTATTGATAAACGATTAGTGGAAAGGGTACAGGCAGGCGACAAAAGGGCATTTGATCTGCTGGTAAAACAATATCAGCACAAGATCATCGGTTTGATTGGGCGCTATGTCTACGACTCGCATGAGGCCATGGATATTGCTCAGGAAGCTTTTATCAAAGCCTACCGAGCGCTGCCGGGTTTTCGTGGTGACAGTGCCTTTTATACGTGGTTGTACCGCATTGCGATCAATACGGCCAAGAACCATCTGGTGTCGCGAGGGCGTCGCCCTCCTGATGTTGACGTGGATGTAGATGATGCCCAGTACCTGGGGGCAGATTCGCAGCTGCGTGATCTGGATACGCCCGAAAACAGCCTGTATCGGGAAGAGATGGAACGTGTTGTGCGTGACACACTCAATCGTTTGCCGGAGGACCTGCGCGTAGCCCTGACGCTACGTGAGTTCGAAGGCATGAGCTACGAAGATATAGCCAATGTTATGGACTGCCCCGTGGGTACGGTGCGATCCAGGATTTTCCGAGCACGTGAGGCGATCGACAAAGAGATCGCACCCTTGCTGGAACGTTAGATTAAGACTGCATGAGCAGAGACTTGGGGATGAGTTATGCATAAGGCCAAAGAATCGCTTTCGGCACTGCTGGACGGTGAAGTCAGTGACTTTGAACTGAGACGGCTGGTGGACACAACCAGTGAGTCGCCGGAGCTGCAACAGCAGTGGCGCCGGTATCATATGGCTCGAACCTGCCTCAAGGGCGAGCAGCAGGGTGGTCTGGAGCTGGATCTGAGCACACGCGTGATGGCTGCGCTGGAGTCAGAGCCCGCTTACGAGGCCGAGAAGCCAACGCAACAGGCTGAACCGGCTCGAGCGCCTGAGCGCAAGCGACGTGCGCCTCAGTGGTGGCGTTCGGTCACCAGCATGGCTGTTGCGGCTTCCGTGACTGCAGCCGTAATACTGGGGGCGGGCAACTTTGATGATGGCGCATCCGAGTCGCCACAGTTTTACCTGCCGGGACAAAATACAACGTCTGACCTGATGCGCACCCGTTTGGGCAGTGCCGTTCCGTCTCAGTCCTATGAGTCAGCCGATGTCATTCGCCTGTCCGATGGGCTAACCAAATATATCGATCAGCACCAGCACTTGCTGAGCAGCCAGAAAACGCCCCAGTGGACAACTCGTTGGCTACCGAAAGGCTATTCCATCGTGCGTCACGAACTGCTGCCCCATGGTGAGGTGATGGTATTTGCCAATGGTCGCGACGCCTTCTCCGTCAGTGTTGAAGAGCTGGGCCATCAGAGCATGCCGGAAGGTGTTGCCCAGGAAAACGGCTATATCGCAGTCGGTAAGCGCCGCGGAGACCATTTTGTGACGGTCGTTGGTGATGTGCCGTTGATGATTGCGGACCGTATTGCCAGCGCTGTTCAGCCCGAGCGTAACCGGTGATTGAAGAAATTGTCACTGTGACGGCAGCGGGCCCCGAGGGCGTGCGCGTTGCAGCAGAGCGCAACAGTGCCTGTGCGCAATGCTCAAGCCGTTCAAACTGCTCTCAGGGCGTGCTCTCACAGTGGCGCAAGGACAAGATGGTCGAAGTCGCCGTGATGAACCCTGAGGGCCTCAGTGTTCCTGTCGGCGCTCAGGTGGTTATCGGGCTGCAAGAAGGCAGCCTGATGAAAGCCTCCTTTCTGCTCTACTGCATTCCGTTGCTTTGCCTGATTCTGGCAGCCATTGCAGCCAGTACCCTTGGCTGGAATGAACCGGCTCAGGTTGTGGCTGCACTGGGTGCCATGCTGGCCGGTTTCTGGGCCGTCAGGCGCTACGCCAACAGCAAAAGTGTCAAATCTGATTATCAACCTGTGTTGCTTAAAATCCTTGAAACTTGAGGGTCAAAACCGATGAGAAGTATCAAGATCTGTTTGAGTGTCATGCTCGTTGTGCTTTTGTCGCCGCTGGTGAATGCGGCAGCTTTGCCCGACTTTACCCGCCTGGTTGAGAAGGCCTCTCCCGGCGTTGTGAATATCAGTACGGTACAAAACAGGGACGAAGTGGAGCAGGCTTCCCCGTTTGGGCAGTTTCAGGGCCCCAACGGTGAGCAGATTCCCGAAATCTTTCGTCACTTCTTTCGTGAATTGCCCCAGTTTCGTGAACGTCGGCGTGAAGCTCCCCAGTCGTTGGGCTCCGGCTTTATTATTTCCGATGACGGCTACATCCTGACCAATCACCATGTGATCAAGGATGCGGACCAGGTGATGGTGCGTCTCAATGACCGCCGCGAGCTGGAAGCTGAAGTTATCGGTTCCGACGAGCGTACCGATGTGGCACTGCTGAAGATTGAGGCCGATGATCTGCCGGTGCTTGAACTGGGTCGCTCTGCCGATCTCAAGGTAGGCGAATGGGTTCTGGCTATCGGTTCTCCGTTCGGTTTTGACCACAGCGTAACCGCGGGTATTGTCAGTGCCACTGAGCGTGCGCTGGCCAACGAAACCTATGTGCCCTTTATTCAGACGGATGTCGCGATCAACCCCGGTAACTCCGGTGGTCCGCTGTTCAATCTTGATGGTGAAGTGGTCGGCATCAACTCGCAGATCTATACCCGCTCTGGTGGTTTTATGGGGCTCTCTTTTGCCATCCCCATCGACGTGGCCATGAATGTGGCGGAACAGCTGAAAGGGCGTGGCTTTGTCGAGCGCGGTTGGCTGGGTGTCATCATTCAGGAAGTTAACCGTGATCTGGCCGAGTCCTTTGGCCTGCCCAAGCCTGCCGGTGCATTGGTGGCCAAGGTGATGGCTGACAGCCCGGCTGGCGCCTCCGGTCTGCGCGAAGGTGACGTTATTCTGTCGTTCAATGGTCAGGACGTAGAGCTTTCCTCCGACCTGCCGCCGCTGGTAGGCCGCATCAAGCCGGGAGAAAGTGCGGAAGTCGAGATCATGCGTAATGGCCGTCGCGAAACTCTGGATGTCACCATCGGTCGTTTGCCGGATGAAGATAGCCTCGCTGAAACGCATACTCAGCAGCCGGCCGACAGTAACCGCCTGGGGCTGACCGTGGCACCTCTGCCCAAAGAGCTGAGCGACAAATGGAACCTGCGTTCCGGCGTGATTGTTGAACAGGTTCGTGAAGGCGCAGGCGCGCGTGCCGGCCTGGTCCGTGGCGATGTCATCACCATGCTCAACGGTCAGCAGGTCGAGACGATTGAACAGTTCAGTCGCCTGGTGGCTGACTTGCCGGAGGGGCGCTCGGTCCCCATGCGCATCGTGCGTCGCGGAAGTCCGCTGTTTATCGCACTGAAATTGAAGTGATGTGCTGACTGAGGGGGCATTGGCCCCCTCATTTCATTGCGGCCAGTTGTGCTCTGATGACCTGCAAGGGGTCTTAGGGTACACTGCGCTCTTTTCTGCAACCCTAATTGACCTGGAGTCGGGTAAGCCTATCGTGAGTAACCTGGATCATATTCGCAATTTCTCGATCATCGCCCATATTGACCATGGCAAATCCACATTGTCCGACCGCCTCATACAGACCTGCGGCGGGCTCAGTGACCGTGAGATGGCGGCTCAGGTACTCGACTCCATGGAACTTGAACGTGAGCGTGGTATCACGATCAAGGCGCAGAGCGTTACCCTCGATTACCACGCCAAAGACGGCAAGGTGTATCAGCTGAACTTCATCGATACCCCGGGGCATGTGGACTTTTCGTATGAGGTATCACGTTCCCTTTACGCCTGTGAAGGTGCGCTACTGGTCGTGGACGCGGCCCAGGGTGTGGAAGCTCAGTCGGTTGCCAACTGCTACACCGCGATTGAACAGAGCCTGGAAGTGCTGCCGATCCTGAACAAGATGGACCTGCCGCAGGCCGACCCGGATCGTGTGCGTCAGGAGATCGAAGAAGTGATCGGCATCGATGCTACTGACGCCATCGCCTGCTCAGCCAAAACCGGCCTGGGTATAGATGATGTACTGGAAGCGTTGGTGCGTGTGATTCCGCCGCCGGAAGGTGATGTGGATGCGCCGCTGCAGGCCCTGATCATCGACTCCTGGTTCGACAACTACCTTGGCGTTGTCTCCCTGGTGCGCGTTAAGCAGGGGACGCTGAACAAGAAAGACAAGATCGTCATCAAGTCCACCGGCCAGTCCCACCAGGTGGATTCTGTGGGTATCTTTACCCCCAAACGCAAGGAAACCGGCGTGCTCAAGGCGGGCGAGGTTGGTTTTGTTGTGGCGGGTATCAAGGATATCCACGGTGCTCCGGTAGGTGACACCCTAGTGCCGGCCAAGAATCCGGAAGAGGTCGAAAGCCTGCCTGGTTTCCAGAAGGTGCAGCCGCAGGTTTATGCCGGTCTGTTCCCGGTCAGTGCCGATGACTACGAAGACTTCCGTGATGCGCTGGAAAAACTGACGCTGAACGATGCCTCCCTGTTCTACGAACCGGAAAGCTCCGATGCACTGGGCTTCGGTTTCCGCTGTGGCTTCCTCGGTATGCTCCACATGGAGATCATCCAGGAACGTCTCGAGCGTGAATACGACATGGATCTGGTCACCACCGCGCCGACGGTGGTATACGAAATCGAGCAGAATAACGGTGATGTGATCTACATCGACAGCCCTTCAAAGCTACCGGATCCCGGCTCTATCCGCGAGATGCGCGAGCCTATCGTGCTGGCCAATATCCTGGTACCGGAAGAGTATCTGGGTCAGGTTATCGGTTTGTGTGTCGAGAAGCGCGGCGTACAGAAGAATATGCACTTTGTCGGCAAGCAGGTACAGGTCACCTACGAACTGCCCATGGCCGAGGTGGTGCTGGACTTCTTCGACCGTCTGAAATCAGTGAGCCGCGGCTATGCATCACTGGAATACAACTTCCAGCGCTTTGAAGCCGCCAAACTGGTACGCATGGATATTCTGATCAACGGTGAGCGCGTAGATGCGCTGGCTGTCATCCTGCACCGTGACAATGCCGAATACCGTGGCCGTCAGCTGTGTGAAAAGATGAAAGAGCTGATTCCGCGCCAGATGTTTGACGTGGCGATCCAGGCTGCACTGGGTGGCAAGGTGATTGCCCGTACCACCGTCAAGGCGCTGCGCAAAAACGTAACCGCCAAGTGTTACGGTGGTGACGTCAGCCGTAAGAAAAAACTGCTGGCCAAGCAGAAAGAAGGCAAGAAACGAATGAAGCAGGTCGGCCGCGTTGAAATTCCGCAGGATGCCTTCCTGGCGGTTCTCAAGGTAGACAGCTAAGGCGGATACATGAACTTCGATTTTTCTTTGGTACTGGTGCTGGTCACCGCACTGGCAGGTGTACTCTGGCTGATCGACAAGCTTGTGTTTGCGCCCAAGCGGTCTCAGGCACTCAGCCAGGCGGAAGCTACTGCCGGGCGGGCGCTGGAAGGGAAAGAACGTGATACGCTGTTGCAACAGCCTGGCTGGGCTGATACTGCGCGTTCCATGTTCCCGGTTCTCTTTGTGGTCCTGATTCTGCGCTCGTTCCTGTATGAGCCTTTTCAGATTCCATCGGAGTCCATGTTGCCGACGTTGAAGGTAGGTGACTTCATTGTCGTCAACAAGTATCACTATGGCCTGCGACTGCCGGTACTGAATACCAAAATCGTGTCAAACAATGACCCCGAGCGTGGCGATGTCATCGTGTTTCGCTATCCTGAAGACACCAGTATCAACTACATTAAGCGTGTTGTTGGTGTGCCGGGTGACGTGATCACCTATAAAGACAAAGTGCTGTATGTGAATGGTGAACCTCAGCAGCAGGAGCTGCTGGCCAAGTTGCCGCCGGCACGCCCGACCCAGCTGCTGCTGAATGAACAGTTGGATGGTAAAAAGCACAGGATTTTCCGCGACGTTTACCGGCCGGTGATTGACGGTACCTGGGAAGTGCCTGAGGGGCATTACTTTGTACTGGGTGATAACCGGGATAACAGCAAGGATAGTCGCTACTGGGGCTTTGTTCCTGAGGCACTGCTGGTCGGCAAGGCTTCTGCGGTATGGATGCACTGGGAAGGCTTCTTCTCCCTCCCGGACTTCAGTGAAGTACGTCAAATCAACTAGAGGATGATTGCGATGAACACAGGTGTGGCTCAATTCCAGCGTGGTGCGTCTTTATTATCGACCCTGATCGGTCTGATCGTGGCCGGGATTTTCTTTTCCGTCGGTTTCAAGCTGTTCACGCCATACAAGGACCACGCCACCATCGATTCAATCATCAGCAACATGGTCGAAGACCCTGACGAGATGTCCGGCAGTATCCGTGATATCCGTACCGGGCTGGACAAGCGTTTCCTGATCAACCAGGTGAAGCTACCCAACCGAGATTCTCTGGATATCCGTCTGGAAGAAGGGGTACTTTACTTCGACTTGAAATACGAAGAGCGCGTACCGATGTTTTACAACGTCGACGCGATGGTCAAATTTGAAGAACACTACGAAGCTGTAAAACCTTGATTAAACCTGCTGCTGAACTGGCCCGTAAGCTGGGCAACCCCTGTTCCGATGAAGCCCTGTTCGAGTTGGCGCTTACCCACCGCAGTTGTGGCAAGCGCAACAACGAGCGACTGGAGTTTCTCGGCGATGCCATTTTGAGTTTTGTTGTGGCCGATGCGCTCTATGAGCGCTTCCCCGATGCCCGTGAAGGGCAGATGAGCCGCCTTCGTTCGCGCGTAGTCAAAGGGGAAACCCTGGCCAAAATCGCCCGTGAAATGCAGTTGGGCGATTATTTGCGTCTGGGCAGTGGCGAACTCAAGAGCGGCGGCTATCGCCGTGATTCCATCCTGGCCGACAGTGTGGAAGCCATCATCGGTGCGGTCTACCTGGATCAGGGGGTAGAGGCCGCACGTGCCTTTATCCTGCAGTGGTTTGACAAGCATCTGCAGCAGCTTGATCTCAAGGTTTCGCTGAAAGACTCGAAAACACGCCTGCAGGAGTTCCTGCAGTCACGTCGCAGCAGTCTGCCGCAGTACGAGCTCATCTCTGTTGAAGGTGAGCCCCATGACCAGACTTTTCATATCCGCTGTCAGGTTGCTCTGCTGGATCAGGCAACTGAGGGTAAGGGCAGCAGTCGTCGACAGGCTGAGCAGCAGGCAGCGTCTCAGGCATTGAAACATTTGGGTCAGGAGAGCGGAGCATGAGCGAGACGGGTATGCGTTGCGGCTATGTCGCCATCGTTGGTCGACCCAATGTGGGCAAATCAACCTTGCTCAATCGAATTCTGGGGCAGAAGCTGAGTATTACCTCGCGCAAGCCGCAGACGACGCGCCATCAGATCCTCGGCATTTACACTGAAGATGATCTGCAGGTTGTGTACGTGGATACCCCAGGCCTGCATAAGGACGACAAGGGCAAGGCGCTGAACCGGTTCATGAACCAGACGGCCTCCGAGGCGCTGCGTCATGTGGATCTGGTCGTCTTCATAGTGGACCGCACCGCTTGGACCGATGAAGACCAGATTGTACTGGATAAGCTGCAGCATGTTCGCTGTCCGGTGCTGTTGGCCGTCAACAAGGTTGATCAGCTGAAAGACAAGGATGCCTTGTTACCGCAGCTGGACCTGCTGGCCAGCAAACGCCACTTTGATGCCATCTTGCCCATCTCGGCAGAGAAAGGGCACAACGTTGAGCGTCTGCAGAGTGAAGTGGAATCGCGCATCCCTGAAGGCGTACACCTGTTCCCGGAAGACCAGATCACGGACCGCAGTTCGCGCTTTGTAGCCGCAGAACTCATTCGTGAAAAACTGATGCGTAACCTCGGTGATGAAGTGCCCTATGGCACTACCGTTGAGATCGAACAGTTCAATCATGATGGCCGTATCCTCAATATCAGTGCATTGATTCTGGTGGAGCGTGAAGGCCAGAAGCGTATCGTGATCGGGGATAAGGGTGAGGTCTTGAAAACGATTGGCCGCGATGCCCGCCTTGATATGGAGCGCATGTTTGATACCAAGGTGATGCTCAACCTTTGGGTCAAGGTGAAGCGTGGCTGGTCCGATAATGAACGCGCACTGCAGAGCCTTGGCTACAGGCATGAATAATGGATCAACGGGTCGATGCGGCAGCCGCCTATGTGCTGCACACGCGTCCCTATCGTGAAACCAGCCTGCTGGTCGACCTGTTCACGCTTGAGCATGGGCTGGTCAGCGTCGTTGCCCGAGGTGCTCGCAAGCCCGGTTCACGCTTGCGGGCGCTGCTACAGCCTTTTCAGTCGCTCCAGGTAAGCTGGCAAGGGCGCGCTGAGTTGAAAAACCTGCGTTCTGCCGAGGCCAGTGAAACCAGCTGCATGCTGCAGGGGCGGCCACTGCTTTGCGGCCTCTATCTGAACGAATTACTGCAGCGTCTGTTACGTCCACATGACCCGCACCCCCGTCTGTTTGTCTATTTCCGCTACGCTTTGAATGAATTGAAACTGGCGCAGGATATCGAAGGTGCTCTGCGTACCTTCGAGCGCCAGTTGCTGGAGCAGCTGGGGTTTGCGCTGGACTGCAGCGGTCTGTTGCCACAGGGGCATTACGGTTGGTCCGAAGAGCAAGGGCTGGTAAGGCTGGCGCCGACGGTTGCTGGCTGGCCGGGCGAGCATCTTTTGGCCATTGAGCGGGACCAGTATGATGACCCGGGTGTGCGACGCACTGCCAAACAATTGATGCGGCTTCGCCTGGCGCCCCTTTTGGGCGAAAAGCCACTGCGTAGCCGAGAACTGTTTATGAAACGTAAAGGAACTAGGGATGACTGATCCGGATCGCCTGCTGTTGGGCATCAACATTGACCATATTGCGACCCTGCGTCAGGCGCGGGGTACGCGTTATCCAGATCCTGTACAGGCGGCATCGCTGGCGGAAGAAGCCGGCGCTGACGGTATAACTGTGCACCTGCGTGAAGACCGCCGTCATATCCAGGACCGTGACATTGAAGTGCTGGCGCAGACATTACAGACACGCATGAATCTTGAGATGGCCGTGACCGAAGAGATGTTGCAGCTGGCTGAGCGAGTTCGTCCTGCGCATGTGTGCCTGGTACCGGAGAAGCGTGAAGAGCTCACCACCGAAGGTGGCCTGGATGTGGTTGGCCAGGAAGCCGCTATTCATCGCGCCTGCGAGCGTCTGGCCAATGCCGGCTGTGAAGTATCGCTGTTTATTGATCCGGAGCCGGCCCAGATTGATGCCGCTGTCCGTTGTGGCGCGCCGGTGATTGAACTGCACACCGGCAACTATGCTGATGCGGAAACCCTGGTGGCCCGTAATGAAGAGCTGGAGCGTCTGAAACTGGCCTCTCGACACGCCTGGCAGCAGGGGCTGGTCGTCAATGCGGGCCATGGTTTGCACTACCATAATGTCGAGCCTGTCGCCGAGATCCCCGAGATCAACGAGCTGAATATCGGCCATGGCGTGATTGCCCGTGCCGTACTGGTTGGCCTGAAAGAAGCTGTGCGCGAAATGCGCGACCTGTTGTTTGCCGTTCAGCAGCGTGTGCAGGGCAAGCGGGACGAGCTGCGTTCGTGATCATCGGGATTGGCACCGACCTGCTGCAGATCGAGCGCATGCAGGCGGCACTGGCGCGAACCCCTCGGTTAAGTGAGCGCATACTCACGCCAGCCGAGCGGTCGCGCTTTGCCACTTCCGCTGACCCGGCCCGATTTCTGGCCAAGCGTTTTGCCGCTAAGGAAGCTGCAGCCAAGGCGCTTGGCACAGGGATCGGCCGGGGAGTCAGCTGGCAGCATCTGGAAATCGGTCATGATGGCAACGGCCGCCCTGTGCTTCGGGTATCGGCTGGCGCCCAGGTGATTGCCGAGCGTCAGGGCATTTCCCACTGGCATTTGAGTTACACGGATGAGCGTGATTACGTCAGCGCCTTTGTGATCGCCGAACAGCGCTGAGATTGTCTGCCGTCAGGCAGGCTGGTATTATTCCGACTATATTTATCAGGAATAAATATTTTCTTTTTTATAGCGTTATCCTCTCCCGGAGCTGTCATGTCCATAGACTACCCCACTATCGCAGATTATGTCGGTCATACTCCCCTGGTGCGCCTGCAGCGTATCGAGGTACCGAATGGCAATACCATTCTGTGTAAGCTGGAGGGCAATAACCCGGCGGGCTCCGTCAAGGACCGTCCGGCATTGAGCATGATCAACCTGGCGGAAGCCCGTGGTGATATCGAGCCGGGTGATTGCCTGATTGAAGCAACTTCCGGTAATACCGGTATTGCACTGGCCATGGCTGCAGCGATCAAGGGCTATCGCATGAAGCTGATCATGCCGGATAACATGAGTGCCGAGCGCAAGGCCGCCATGACCGCCTATGGTGCCGAGCTGATTGAAGTTACTCAGGCCGAGGGGATGGAACGGGCGCGTGATTTGGCTCTGGAAATGCAAGCTGCCGGTGAAGGCAAGGTGCTGGACCAGTTCTCCAACCTGGATAACCCTGAAGCCCATTACACCGGCACCGGCCCGGAAATCTGGCAGCAGACACAGGGTACTGTCACCCACTTTGTCAGCTCCATGGGGACTACCGGTACCATCATGGGGACTTCCCGTTACCTCAAGGAGCAGAATACGGACGTCCAGATTGTTGGCCTGCAGCCCCGTGAAGGATCCCAGATCCCGGGTATTCGACGTTGGCCGGAAGCCTATTTGCCGAAAATCTTCGAGCGCAGCCGTGTGGATCAGGTCATTGATATTGACCAGGCCGCGGCCGAAAACTGCATGCGTGATCTGGCGCGCAAAGAGGGCATCTTCTGTGGCGTTTCTTCCGGTGGCGCCGTCGCAGGTGCGCTGGAACTGGCACAGCAGGTCGAGAATGCGACCATTGTCTGCATCATTTGTGACCGTGGTGATCGCTACCTGTCGACCGGTGTCTTCAACAGCTGAACCCTGAGTTAGCGGGCTTTTGCTCGCACTTCAAGGCTCAAGCGACTAGAATGTGTGCCCATCCCGAAACCGATGACCGTGACTTGCCGGTGGTTTCACGGTCTTGCAGTGACGCACATCGTTGCCGGAGACAAGACAGGAGTGGCTTGACGCCATGGTGAAGGTTCGAGAAGACCATCCTATTCGTGAAGATGGCACAGTGGATCTGGATCTCTGGCTGCTGCGTTTGCAGCAGCAGGTCGAGGTCACCGATATCAACCAGCTGCGTGAAGCGTGTGTACTGGCCAAGGAAGCCAGGGCTGCAGTCGCTGAGTGTGATGACGACTGGGCACAGAATACCGTAGGCAGTTTCCGTACCGGGCTTGAGATGGCCCAGATACTGGCCGAGCTGCAACAGGACCAGGAAACGCTGGTTGCCGCTGTTCTCTACCGTTCCGTACGTGAGCGCAAGCTCAGCCTGCAGCAGGTGCAGGAGCGCTTCGGTGCCACCATCGCCGGTTTGATCGATGGTGTCCTGCAAATGGCCGCCATCGGCAGCCGCAAAAATCCCCGCAGTGAAGACAGTGTTCTCGGTGCCAGCACCGCGCAGATTGATAATGTGCGCAAGATGCTGGTGGCGATGATCGATGACGTCCGTGTGGCCCTGATCAAGATCGCCGAGCGCACCTGTGCCATTCGAGGCGTCAAGAACAGCGATCGCAAGAAACGCTACCTGGTCGCACGCGAGGTGTTCGATATCTACGCGCCGCTGGCGCATCGTCTGGGCATCGGTCACATCAAGTGGGAGCTGGAAGACCTTTCCTTCCGTTACCTCAAGCCCAACGATTACAAGCATATTGCCCGTTTACTGGACGAAAAACGTCTGGACCGTCAGCTGTTTATCAACCAGGTTGTTGAGTTGCTACGCGAACGCCTGGACGACGCCCATATCGATGGCGAAGTGATGGGGCGTGCCAAGCATATCTACAGCATCTGGCGCAAAATGCAGCGCAAGAGCATCGATTTCAACCAGGTCTACGATGTGCGCGCCGTGCGCATTCTGGTACCTGAAATCCGTGACTGCTACACCGTACTGGGCATCGTGCACGGGCTCTGGCGCAATATTCCGCACGAGTTCGATGATTACATCGCATCGCCCAAGCCCAACGGTTACCGTTCCCTGCATACCGCCGTATTTGGCCCTGAAGGCAAGGTGCTGGAGATCCAGATTCGTACCTTCTCCATGCATGAAGAGGCCGAACTGGGTGTATGTGCGCACCACCTGTACAAGGGCACGGATACCCAGTCACGCGCCGACGGCTATGAAGAGAAGATCGCTTGGTTGCGCCAGGTACTGGAGTGGCATGATGACCTGGGCGATACCGAAGCGCTGGGTGACATGCTTCGTGGCGACGTGGTGCAGGACCGCCTGTATGTGTTCACGCCGGATGGTCATGTTATCGATCTGCCCCAAGGCGCGACGGCAGTGGACTTTGCCTACCGTGTGCATACCGAAGTGGGCCACCGTTGCCGTGGTGCCAAGATCAACGGCCGTATCATTCCGCTGAACAAACCGCTGCAAACCGGTGACCAGGTCGAGATTCTCACCTCCAAGGAAGAGTCCCCGCGCCGTGACTGGCTCAACGCCAACTTCGGCTTCGTGACCACCTCCCGCGCTCGCGCCAAGGTGGCACACTGGTTCAAGCAGCAGGCCAAGGAACAGAATGCCGAAGCCGGTCGCGACATCATCATGCGCGAATTTCGCCGTCTGGCGCTGGACCCTCAGGCGATCAGTTTGGACCGCATCGCCGAAGCGATTAACTACAAAACCGCGGAAGATGTCTGCGCGGCACTGGGGGCGGGTGATGTACGCCTGTCCCAGATAATTCATGCGGCACAGGACCAGGTGGAACCGCAGCGACCGGAGTCCCAGATGGATCTGGGCCTGCCTGCGCAGCAACCCAGTGCTGGCAAGGAGCCCCGCAGTGGCGGCAGCGGCATCAATATTCAGGGCATCGGTAACCTGATGACGACGCTGGCAACCTGCTGCAAGCCGGTGCCGGGCGATCCGATCATGGGCTATATCACCCAGGGGCGGGGCATCTCCATTCACCATGAAGACTGCCTCAACCTGATGAACCTGCGTGAACACGAGCCTGACCGTGTCATTACCGTGGACTGGGGCGAAGAGGACGAGCAGACCTATCCG
The DNA here is from genome assembly GCF_059179545.1 of Marinobacterium sp. NO-S09. Lineage (NCBI taxonomy): Bacteria > Pseudomonadati > Pseudomonadota > Gammaproteobacteria > Oceanospirillales > Oceanospirillaceae > Marinobacterium > Marinobacterium sp. NO-S09. The sequence goes on from NZ_CP168954.1 coordinate 1,399,842, forward strand.
GTGGATATGATCATCGAAGCGTTCGACCGTCCGGGCCTGCTGCGTGACGTCATGCTGGTGCTGAGCAACGAGAAGATGAACATCCTTGCTGCCAACACCCTCACCGACCGCAAGAACAATATGGCGCGCCTGACACTAACGGTTGAGATCCCGCGCCTTGAGCGTCTGGGCCGTCTGATGGACAAGATCAACCAGGTGCCGAATGTGCTGGATGTTCACCGTGAACGTAGTGGAGGGCAGTAATGCACAGCCTGGATGACCTGATCCGCCTGATGAATGCGCTGCGAGATCCGGAGTCTGGCTGCCCCTGGGATCTGCAGCAGACATTTGCCAGTATCGTGCCGCACACGCTGGAAGAAGCCTACGAAGTGGCGGATTGTATCGAGCGAGAAGACTGGCAGCACCTGAAGGATGAGCTGGGGGACCTGCTGTTCCAGGTGGTGTTCTATGCCCGTCTGGCCGATGAGCAGGGCTGGTTTGACCTGCCACAGATCATCGATCAGCTGGTAAGCAAGCTGGTCCGCCGCCATCCTCACGTGTTTCCCAACGGTCAGCTGGATGGCAGCGACAGCCAGACGGTGGCGGTTGAAACCGTGAATGCCAACTGGGAAGCGATCAAGCAGCAGGAGCGTGATGCCAAGGCACAGCAAGGCGTACTGGCTGATGTGCCGGTCAGTCTGCCGGGGCTAAGCCGGGCGGCCAAATTGCAGAAGCGTGCGGCCCGTGTCGGTTTTGACTGGCCGGATGTCTCCGGTGTTCTGGACAAGATTGAAGAAGAAATTGGCGAGCTGCGTGAAGCACTGGAGCAGGGCGATGAAGCCCATGCCCGTGAAGAGCTTGGTGATCTGCTGTTTGCACAGGTGAACCTGGCGCGCCACCTCAAGGCCGACCCCGAACAGGCCCTGCGCAACACCAACGCCAAGTTCGAACGACGCTTCAATTATGTTGAACAGCAGGTTAAGGCCGGCGATCAGGACTGGGAACAGCTCAGCCTGGACACTCTCGATCACTGGTGGGATGAAGCCAAGGCAAAGGGGCTCTAGCTCCCCAATCAACCCTTGCGGGTCGTAATGCTGTCGTTTCTCTGTCACTCCAGCCCTGCAGAATCATACCTTTGACTATGTATGTGTTCTGCCCGAATGGGGTAGCATCAGGGTATGAGCCTGAACGGAGGAGGTGGCATGAGCGACCTGCATGAAGCACTGCGTGATGATGTTCGTATGCTAGGCGAAAGCCTGGGACGGACCATGGAAGCCCATCTTGGCCCGGAATTTCTGGAGCGGGTTGAGTCGATTCGACACTGCGCCAAGGCTGCCCGGCTGACGGAAAATACCAGTCAGGACCAGTTACGCCAGGCGCTGGATGGCCTTGGAGAAGATGAAGTCCTGCCCATGGCACGTGCCTTCAGCCAGTTCCTTAATCTGGCCAATATCGCCGAGGAGCATCACCGGGTCCGCCGTTATCTGGAAGGCGACGAGGATGAATGCCTGATCGAGCAGGTGTTCTCGGAGCTGGCGCAGGGCGAAGCCTCTGCCGACCAGGTGCTGGAATGTCTGCGCCAGATGAATATCGACCTGGTACTGACCGCCCACCCCACCGAAGTTAACCGCCGTACCCTGATTCAGAAATATGACGCCGTTGCCGAAGCCCTCAAGCAGCAGGACCGCGGCGAATCCGTACAGGAGCGGCTGGATCAGCTGATCAGCCAGATCTGGCATACCAACGAAATTCGTCAACACCGCCCCACGCCCATTGAAGAGGCCAAGTGGGGCTTTGCTGTGATTGAAAACTCCCTCTGGAGCGCCATTCCCCGTTTCCTGCATCTGTTGGATGAGCGCCTGCAGCAGACACTGGGGGTGGCGCTGCCGCTGGACGTCAGCCCCATCCGTTTTTCCTCCTGGATGGGCGGCGACCGGGATGGCAACCCCAATGTGACCGCGGAAGTGACATCGGAAGTGCTGCTGCTGGCGCGCTGGATGGCCGCTGACCTCTATGCCCGTGATGTGGACCAGTTGCGGGCGGAGCTGTCGATGCATGAAGCTAACAGCGAGCTTCGCCAGCTCACCGACAACCACCCCGAACCCTATCGCGAAGTGCTGGGCTGGTTGCGTGAGCGCTTACTGACCACCCGCCGGGGGATCGAGCGTTACCTCAAGGGGGAGAGTGCAGACCCGGATGAATGGATTACGGATCTGGACGAGATTCGCCGGCCGCTACAGCTGTGCCACCGTTCGCTGGTGGAGTGCGGCATGGGCTGTATTGCTGCCGGTGGTCTGGAAGATCTGCTGCGCCGTCTGGCCTGCTTTGGCCTGACACTGGTCAAGCTGGATGTGCGCCAGAATGCCGAGCGCCATGCCGAAGTCTTTGATGCCCTGACCGACTTCTATCAGCTGGGCTGTTACTCAGACTGGAGTGAGGCAGACAAACAGGCCTTCCTGCTCAAGGAGCTGCGCTCGCGCCGACCGCTGTTGCCGCATAACTGGCAGCCGTCAGATGATGTGAAAGAGGTGATCAATACATGTCGCGTGATCGCGGCCAACCCTGAGCACAGTCTGGGCTCCTATGTGATCTCCATGGCCGGCAAGCCTTCCGATGTCTTGGCCGTGAACCTGCTGCTGCAGGAAGTGGGCGTTGAGCATAATATGCGCGTCGCCCCCCTGTTCGAGACGCTGGAAGATCTGGATAACGGGCCGGGCTGTATTGCCGACCTGCTGGCGATCGACTGGTATCGAGACTATATCGATGGCCATCAGGAAGTGATGATCGGTTATTCCGACTCTTCCAAGGATGCGGGCCAGCTGGCCGCTGCCTGGGGCCAGTACCGTGCCCAGGAAGCACTGACCGAATTGTGCCAGCGTGAGAACATTCGCCTGACTCTGTTCCATGGCCGTGGCGGTACAGTAGGCCGCGGTGGTGGCCCCAGCCATACCGCGATTCTGGCTCAGCCGCCGGGCTCGGTGGCCGGCAGCCTGAGGGTGACCGAGCAGGGCGAGATGATCCGCTTCAAGTTCGGCATCCCCGAAATCGCCGTGCGTAACCTGACGCTGTACACCGCCGCTGTTCTCAAGGCTACGCTGAGCCCGGGCCCAGCACCTGAGCCTGAGTGGCGTCAGGTGATGGACTCGATGGCCGATTGCGGGATGACCGTGTATCGCTCTCTGGTGCGTGAAGAGCCTCAATTCGTTCCTTATTTCCGCGCACTTACACCGGAGCAGGAGCTGGCCAAGTTGCCGCTGGGCTCACGCCCGGCCAAGCGTAAGGTCGATGGCGGCGTGGAAAGCCTGAGGGCGATTCCCTGGATCTTTGCCTGGACGCAGACCCGGCTGATGCTGCCGGCCTGGTTGGGCTCTGGCATGGCGCTCAAGACGGCCATCGATGATGGCAAGCTTGAGTCATTGCGCCAGATGTATACCGAATGGCCGTTTTTCCAGTCCTGGATCGATATGCTGGAAATGGTACTGGCGAAAAGCGATGTGAACATCTCGGCTTATTATGAGCACCGCCTTGTTTCACCGGAGCTGCATGCGCTTGGCTCGAGCCTGAGGGCTCGGTTGAAAGAAGCGGTTGAGCAGGTCTGCCACCTCAAGCAGGAACAGCGACTGCTGGCCAATAATCCGGTGATTCGACAGTCCATCGAGGTGCGAAACCCCTATATTGATCCGTTGCACGTGCTCCAGGCGGAGTTGTTGTTCCGGGATCGCAATCAGCCTGATCAGCGCCTGGAACAGGCCCTGATGGTGACCATGGCCGGTGTATCCGCAGGCATGCGAAATACCGGCTAGGACAAGCATCGTTTAGAAGGGGGTTGAATAGGCATCGGGGTTTGCGTAACCTCGATGCCTTTGTCGACAGTCTGACCACTCAGCCAAGACGTTTCCAGGGCGTCGTCAATGCTGTAACAGCTGACGAGAAGGCACGCAAAGCGGCCTTCCAGTTACCCTGGGAGGGCGCGTCGGAAACGCTTTGGTCCAGTCGTTTAGTTGTAAGACCCGCAGGGCAGCCGCTGAAAACAGGGTTGCTAGGTCTAATGTCGAATTGTCGACCAAGGGGCCAGGCCAGTAGCCTGAGGCATCCCGAATTGAAGAATTTCGTTGGGTAGACGAGCGTCTGCCCGGCTGCGTTTTACCGATTACTATAACTTTCAGGAGACAACCAGATGCGCATTATTCTGCTTGGAGCACCCGGCGCGGGTAAGGGCACTCAGGCTCAGTACATTACCGAGAAGTATGGCATTCCCCAGATTTCTACCGGTGACATGCTGCGTGCGGCTGTGAAAGCGGGCACTCCGCTGGGCAAACAGGCCAAGGAAGTGATGGATGCAGGTGGTCTGGTGTCCGATGACATCATCATCGGCCTGGTAAAAGAGCGTATCGCTGAAGCGGATTGCGCCAACGGCTTCCTGTTCGACGGTTTCCCGCGCACCATTCCTCAGGCTGATGCACTGAAGGACGCGGGTGTGGATATCGACGCTGTTGTCGAAATCGATGTTGCCGACGAAGAGATCATCAAGCGCATGAGCGGTCGTCGTGTACACCCGGCGTCTGGTCGTACCTACCACGTAGTCTTCAATCCGCCGAAAGAAGAAGGCAAGGATGATGTGACCGGTGATGAGCTGGTTCAGCGTGAAGATGACCAGGAAGATACCGTACGCCAGCGTCTGAAGGTTTATCACGACCAGACTGCGCCGCTGATCACCTACTACCGTGGCTGGAACGAGCGCGGCAAAGCCAAGGCACCGGCATACGTATACGTTGAGGGTGTGGGCAGCGTTGACGACATCCGCGACAAGGTATTTGCCGGTCTGGAAGGCTGATATCCGGTTGCAGGCCTGACCTGCTGCAGACATGACGAGAACCGAGGTGTTGCAAGGCACCTCGGTTTTTTTATGCTCATTACTGGGGTTGGGTGCTGTGCCGAGCGGCATTTTTCGTCATTTTGTCGCATAATAGTGCGCTATCGAATATTCATCGCAGCTACTTACCTGAAACTCCCTGGAGCCCCATGAGCCAAACCGACATCTTTGGTCTGCACGCCGTGACCAGCCTGCTTAACCGTAACCCCGGCCGTGTCCGTCGCCTGCTGGTACAGCAGGGGCGTGGCGACGAGCGCCTGCAGTCCGTTCTGGACAAGGCCGAGGCTCAGGGGATCAAGGTGATTGAAGAGCCGCGTCAGCAATTGGATCAGCGCGCTGGTGGTGGCCGTCATCAGGGCGTGATTGCCGAGTGCGAGCCGCTCAAGGCATTGAATGAAAAGGCGCTGGTGCCGCTGCTGGACTTTGCCGGTGACGCCCCCCTGATTCTGGTGCTGGATGGCGTTACCGATCCGCACAATCTGGGCGCGTGCCTGCGTACAGCCGATGCTGCTGGTGCGACCGTCGTTATTGCAACCAAGGACAAGTCGGCTCCGCTGAATGCAACCGTGGCCAAAGTGGCCTGTGGCGCGGCTGAAGTGGTGCCCTATGTACAGGTGACCAATCTGGCGCGCACACTGCAATCACTGCAGGAGCGCGGTATCTGGATTACCGGTACGGCTGGTGAAGCCGATGGCAGCCTGTATCAGGTCGATCTGACAGGACCGCAGGCGCTGGTGATGGGAGCCGAAGGCAAGGGCATGCGTCGTCTGACACGGGAAAACTGTGATCAGCTGATCAGTATCCCCATGGCAGGAGAGGTCAGCAGTCTGAATGTTTCCGTGGCGACAGGGGTATGCCTGTTCGAGATGGTGCGTCAGCGTCAGCTCAAGGCTGCCCAAGGCTGAAAACAGAACAGGCCGGGCAGTGCCGGCCTGTCATGTTCCACAGACGGGAATCAGTGCAGCAGTTCATCCACATGGGTGGCGATCATCAGCTCTTCGTTGGTGGGCATTACACGAACGGTTACTGCTGAGTCGGCCGCGCTGATAATACCGCTGTTGCGCTGGTTGGCTTCTTCATCCAACTTGATGCCCAACCAACCGCAGCGTTTCAATACACGGGCACGAACATCGGCGTCATTCTCTCCGACACCTCCCGAGAACACGACCTGTTCTACACCTTCCAGTGCGGCGGTCAGTCGCCCCATCTCCAGTGCCACACGGTAGCAGAACATGTCGATCGCTTCTTCTGCCTTGGGATCATCTGCCTGGTGCAGGGTTTTCATATCCGAGCTGATGGTGGAAATCCCCAGCCAGCCACTCTCCTTGTAGATCAGCTTTTCCAGCGCATCCACATCCATGTTTTCTTCACGCATCAGGTACAGCAGCACCCCGGGGTCCAGGTTGCCGGTACGGCTGCCCATGGGCAGACCTTCCACAGCGGTGAAGCCCATGCTGGAGGCGATGGACTGGCCCTCGGCGATGGCACACATGCTGGCGCCGGCACCCAGGTGGCAGGCGACGGTCTTCAGGTTACCGGCACCGGCCAGGCTCAGCTGGCGCTGCAGGTATTCGTACGATAGACCATGAAATCCATAGCGATGAACACCCTTGTCCACGAGGTTGCGCGGCAGGGCGTAGAGACGCTCAATGCGGGGTTGTCGGGAATGAAACATGGTGTCGAAGCAGGCCACGATCGGCAGCTCGGGTGCCAGTGAGCGGCAGGCCTCTACCAGCTTCAGGTTGTAGGGCTGGTGCAGGGGCGCCAGGGGAATGAACTGATGCAGTTGGCTCAGCTTGTCATCATCCAGCAGCACCGGCGCGCTGAACAGGTCGCCGCCATGTACAACACGGTGGCCGGTTGCGATCAGGTGAGACTCCGGCAGGTGTTCATCTACCCATTGCAAGACTTCCTTCAGCGCACGCTGGTGACGTTCGTCCAGCGCAACGTCCTGACAGGCCAGCTCATGGGAGTCCAGCACGCGGTTTTGTTCGTCACGTACCTTGAACAGGGTGGTATCGCCCAGCAGGTTTTCCACCTTGAGGTGAAACAGGCACTGGAGGTCCGTGTTGGTAACCGCATAGAGGCCGCACTTCAGGCTGGAGGAGCCGCCATTGACGGTCAAAATGGTATCCATCAGCTGCTGACTCCCTTGTTGTGTTTAACCATGTGCGAGGCCAGGGCACAGGATGCCAGACGGCCGAGTGTTCCTTCGGCACGGCTGGTCAGGATGATCGGTACCCGAGCCCCTACTGCGAGGCCTGCAGATTTGGCATCGGCCAGATAGATCAGCTGTTTGGCAATCATGTTGGCCGCTTCAAGATCCGGGGCCAGCAGAATGTCCGCATCACCGGAAACCGGCGACTTGATATGTTTGTCGATGGCTGCCTGCAGGGAGATGGCGTTATCAAATGCGAGCGGGCCGTCGAGAATACCGCCCTTGATCTGCTCGCGGTCTGCCATCTTGCACAGTGCCGCCGCATCGATGGTGCTCTGCATATTGGGCTTTACCTTTTCCACTGCCGCCAGAATGGCGACCTTGGGCTGGCTGTTGCCCAGTGACTGGCAAAAGTCGATGGCGTTCTGGACGATATCACGTTTTGTCAGCAGGTCCGGTACTACGTTGATGGCTGCATCGGTAATCACCAGCGGCTTGTGGTAGTTGGGCACATCGAACACGAATACGTGGCTCAGGCGACGTTCGGTGCGGATGCCCTTGGTCTTGTGCACCACAGCACTCAGTAGCTCGGAAGTGCCCAGGCTGCCTTTCATCAGGGCTTCGGCCTCGGCCTGACGAATCAGGTCGCAGGCGCGTTCGGCTGCCATATGGCTGTGCTCGGTGGTGATGATTTGATAGGGAGTCAGGTCCACGCCTTCCACTTCGGCGGCCGCGCGGATCTTGCTTTCCGGGCCAACCAGCAGCGGTTCAATCAGACCCTGTTCGGCGGCTTCAATAGCGCCAAGCAGGCTGTTGTGATCAACAGGGTGCACTACTGCGGTTCGGATAGGACCGGCCTGTCTGGCCTGCTCGATGAAAAATTCGAGCTGGTCATGCATGGGCGGGGTTTCAGTGGTTACCGGGCTATTGGGCAAGTCTGTGATGCTGGGCATGAGCGTTCCCTCCACGAATCTTTAGACAAGGCTAGTCTTCCATAATGAACGCATTATGACGCAGTGCAACATAAAATCGTCGGGAGTGTTGTAGATGTTGACGGGCGACAAAGTTGCCCAAACCAGCGGCTCCTCCGGGAAGCCGCCGGTTATGAGGGTTAGACGGGAGTTTTCAGGGTTTCCTGATAGGGCGGCCAGCCCAGGGGTTTGCCGCCGAGCAGGTGCAGGTGAATGTGGTAAACGGTCTGTCCGCCGTGTGTGTTGCAGTTGAATACGGTGCGGTAGCCGTCTTCTTCGAAGCCTTGCTGCTTGGCGATAACGCCGGCGGCCTGGATCATGTGGCCGACCAGTTCACGTTCGTCATCGGCAATATCGTTCAGGGTAGCGATATGCTTGCGCGGGATGATCAGGCAGTGAAAGGGCGCCTGAGGGTTGATGTCCTTGAACGCCAGCACCTGGTCGTCCTCATAGACAACCTCAGCCGGAATTTCCTTGTTAATGATCTTGCAGAACAAACAATCCATAACCTGTACTCGTCTCCAGAAGTGATGGCGTCAGTATAGCGGCCTGATTCAGGCCACCTCAACCACCTCCTTGGGTGGGCAGGAAAAGCGGTTGGTAACTTCACCATCAGGTGTCACGGATTCCAGATAGACATCAAAGCCCCAGAGCCGGTGCAGGTGCTTGAGTACCTCATCGGTGCTCTCGCCCAGTGGCTGTCCGTTATGCATGTAATGGCGCAGGGTCAGTGAGCGGTCTCCGCGCACATTGACGTTATAGACCTGGATATTGGGTTCGCGATTGCCCAGGTTGTACTGGGCAGAGAGCGACTCGCGCAGCTTGCGGTAACCGGTTTCATTGTGGATGGCATCCACCTTGAGGGTGGGGTGGCTGCTGTCATCCATGATCGAAAACAATTTGAGTTCACGCATCAGTCGTGGCGACAAAAACTGCAGGATGAAGCTTTCATCCTTGTAGTTGCGCATCGCATGGTCCAGGGTTTCCAGCCAGTCACTGCCGGCAATATCCGGGAACCATTCGCGGTCTTCCGGCTCCGGGTTCTCACAGATGCGGCGTATATCCTGCATCATGTTGTAGCCCAGAGTGTAAGGATTTATGCCGTTGAAGTAGGGACTGTCGAACGGCGGCTGATACACCACGCTTGAGTGGGAATGGAGGAACTCCATCATGAAGCCATCGGTGACCAGCCCTTCCTCATAGAGTTTATGCAGCAGGGTGTAGTGCCAGAAACAGGCCCAGCCCTCGTTCATTACCTGGGTCTGTTTCTGTGGATAAAAATACTGGGCGACCTTGCGCACAATACGGATCACTTCACGCTGCCAGGGCTCGAGAAGTGGTGCATTCTTTTCGATGAAATAGAGGATATTCTCTTCCGGGTCGGGCGGAAAGTGAGGCTCCTGATTGGAGTCACTATCGCTCTTTTTAGGAATGGTGGTGTTCCATAGGTCATTGAGGTGACGCTGGATATATTCCTCTCGGGAACGCTGGCGTTCGCGTTCCTCGGCAGCGGTTAAGGGGCGTGGACGCTTGTAGCGGTTTACGCCGTAGTTCATCAGGGTATGGCAGGAGTCGAGCAGTTTTTCGACCTCCTCAACGCCATGCTTCTCTTCGCACTCGCGAATGTAATTTTTGGCAAACAACAGGTAGTCAATGATGGCGCTGGCATCGGTCCAGGTACGGAACAGGTAGTTGCCCTTGAAGAATGAGTTATGTCCGTAGCAGGCATGGGCGATGACCAGCGCCTGCATGGTGATGGTGTTCTCTTCCATCAAATAGGCGATACAGGGGTTGGAGTTGATGACGATCTCGTAGGCCAGCCCCATACGGCCACGGGAGTAGTTCTGCTCGGTCTCGACGAACTGTTTACCAAACGACCAGTGGTTGTAGTTGAGCGGCATGCCTACCGAGGAGTACGCATCCATCATTTGTTCGGACGTGATTACTTCAATCTGGTTGGGGTAGGTATCCAGTCCGTATTCGGCAGCTACGCGGGCAATTTCCCGGTCGTAGGCTTCAATCAGCGGAAAGGTCCAGTCGGAACCGGTGGAGATGGGTTCCCGTTTCTTTTTACGCGGACTCATGGGCACCCTCCGTACGTTTTTCAAACAGGCGGCGGAAGACCGGGTAGATCTCGTTCGCATCGGTGATCTGTTGCATGGCAAAGCGTTCATGGAAGGCCTCGCGGACCTGCTCATACTCGTGCCAGAGATTCTGGTGAGGACCGTTGGTGATCTCTACGTAGGCGTAGTACTGGGTTTTGGGCAGTACCCGCTCGGTCAGAATCTTGCTGCAGGTGGCCGAGTCGCCATCCCAGTTGTCGCCATCCGAAGCCTGGGCAATATAGATGTTCCAGTCTTGCGGTGGGTAGCGTGCATCAATGATATCGGCCGTCAGCGCCAGGGCGCTGGACACGATGGTGCCGCCGGTCTCACGGGAATAGAAAAATTCCTGTTCGTCCACTTCCTTGGCATGGGTATGGTGGCGTACGAACACTACCTCGATCTGCTTGTAGTTACGGTTCAGAAACAGATAAAGCAGAATGAAGAAGCGTTTCGCCATATCCTTGATGCTTTGGGTCATGGAGCCGGATACGTCCATGACACAGAACATCACGGCCTTGCTGGACGGAATAGGGACGCGGACCAGGTTAGTGTAGCGCAGGTCAAAATCATCCAGGAAAGGCAGCTTGCTGGAGCCTTTTTCCATCTTTTTGATCTGCTCACGCAGGGCCGTGATCTTTGCGTTGCGCTCGGGAGAGGGCGTGGCTTCTTCCAGTCCCCAGAGCTCCTTGCGCAAAGCTCGAATCTGCTGACGGGTCTCCTTGTCGGTCAGGGCGATGCGGCGGGCATGCGCCGCACGCAGAGAGCGAACAATGTGTAGCTTTTCCGGCGAGCCGCTGCTGGTGAAGCCGGCTCGGCGGGTTTCAAATGAGGTCGCATCCTTGAGCTGTTTGCGCACCATCCAGGGCAATTCCAGATCTTCAAACATGAAGTCCAGGAACTCGTCCTGACTGATGTTGAAGGTGAACTCATCCTCGCCTTCACCCTGGTTGCTGGCCTTGCCCTGGCCGCCACCACCTCCACCGCCGCCTTCCGGGCGACGAAACTCATCCCCTTCCACGAACTCCTTGTTACCCGGGAAGATCTTGTGCCGGATGCCGCCTTCACCATGGTGAAAGATCGGCTCGGAGATATCGCGTTTGGGAATGGTGACCTGACCACCCTGGTCCACATCGGTGATCGAGCGGTCATGGATGGCATCTTCCACGGCGCGTTTGATGTGCTGCTTGTAGCGGCGCAGGAAACGCTGGCGGTTGACCGTGCTTTTCTTTTTCGCGTTTTCCCGGCGGTCGATAATATAACTCATGTATCGGCTCCCACAGCGGTGACCGGTGTGGGTCACCGCGATTCAGGTCCTTCAGGTTACGGCTCCCTGACGACGGGGTTACTGCGATTTGCGCACGCGGATATACCATTCAGACAGCAGGCGTACCTGCTTCTCGGTGTAGCCACGTTCGATCATCCGCTTAACAAACTCGCCATGTTTCTTCTGATCGTCGGAGGATGCTTTCGGGTTGAAGGAAATAACCGGCAACAGATCTTCGGTGTTGGCGAACATTTTCTTCTCGATCACGGAACGCATCTTCTCGTAGCTGTTCCAGGCCGGGTTTTTGCCATTATTGCTGGCACGGGCACGCAGGACGAAGTTGACGATTTCGTGGCGGAAATCCTTCGGGTTGCTGATGCCGGCCGGTTTTTCGATTTTTTCCAGCTCCTCGTTGATGGACTGACGATCCAGAATGTCGCCGGTTTCCGGATCGCGATATTCCTGATCCTGAATCCAGAAGTCGGCATAGGTGACATAACGGTCGAAAATGTTCTGGCCGTACTCGGAATAGGACTCCAGGTAGGCTGTCTGAATTTCCTTGCCGAGGAAGTCGATGTATTTGGGTGCAATGTACTCTTTCAGGTGGCCCAGGTAGCGTTCCTGGATCTCGGTCTGGAATTGCTGCTGACTGATTTCACGTTCCAGTACATACATCAGATGAACCGGGTTGGCCGCGACCTCGGTGGGGTCAAAGTTGAACACCTTGGACAAAATCTTGAAGGCGAAACGGGTGGACAGGCCATCCATGCCTTCGTTAACACCCGCGGCGTCCTTGTACTCCTGCAGCGACTTGGCGCGCGGGTCGGTATCTTTCAGGTTCTCGCCATCATAGATGCGCATTTTCGAGTAGATGCTGGAGTTTTCCGGGTCCTGCATGCGGGACAATACAGTGAACTGAGCCAGCATCAGCAGTGTGTCCGGTGCGCAGGGGGAATCGCTCAGGGAGCTGTTTTCCAGCAGTTTTTCGTAGATGTGCACCTCTTCAGTGACGCGGGTGCAGTAGGGCACCTTGACGATATAGACGCGGTCAATGAAGGCTTCGTTGGTCTTGTTGTTCTTGAAGCTCTGCCACTCGGATTCGTTGGAGTGGGCCAGCAGGATGCCGTCGTAGGGAATGGCACCCATGCCCTCGGTGCTGTTGTAGTTGCCTTCCTGAGTCGCCGTCAACAGAGGGTGCAACACCTTGATGGGCGCCTTGAACATCTCCACGAATTCCATCAGGCCCTGGTTGGCGCGGCAAAGTGCGCCGGAGAAACTGTAGGCGTCAGGGTCGTGCTGTGGATATTCTTCCAGCTTACGGATATCCACCTTACCCACCAGGCTGGAGATATCCTGGTTGTTCTCATCACCCGGCTCGGTTTTGGCGATACCCACCTGGTCCAGAATGGAGGGGTAGAGTTTCACCACGCGGAACTGGGTAATGTCACCGCCGTACTCATGCAGGCGCTTAACCGCCCAGGGCGACATGATGCCACGCAGGTTGCGACGCGGGATACCATATTCCTGCTCCAGAATCTCGGCGTCTTCTTCCGGGTTAAACAGCCCGAGCGGGGATTCAAATACGGGAGAGCCTTTGATGGCATAAAAGGGAATATGCTCCATCAGGTGCTTGAGTCGTTCAGCCAGGGAGGATTTACCACCCCCGACCGGACCCAGCAGATACAGAATCTGTTTCTTCTCTTCCAGACCCTGAGCGGCATGACGGAAGTAGGAGACAATATTCTCGATCGCCTCTTCCATGCCATAGAATTCACTGAAGGCTGGATAACGTTTGATGACCTTGTTGGAAAAAATACGACTCAGACGCGGGTCCAGAGCCGTGTCAACCACCTCGGGTTCACCGATGGCGTCGAGCATGCGTTCAGCCGCACTGGCGTATACTTTGGGGTCCTCCTTGCACAGGCTTAGATACTCCTGCAGGCTCATTTCTTCATGCTGCGTCGCTGAATAACGTGCCTTGTAGTGATCAAAGATACTCATGCTCACCTTCCTGCTCATTGCGCTAGCCACTGAAATTTCAACCGCTTATAGACCAGTGGTTGGCGTTAACGGTTAAATTCAGTGTAGTCCAGATTGGCGATAGTCAAGGAAATAGAGCACAGTAAAAAAGTCTAATTACCATGCTCTAATAAATATGACCGCTGTAACAGAATACGTTCAATTACAGGATTGAGTTCAGCTCGATAAGGCATCCATCAAGGCGCGCATAAACCGCGCGGCCTCGCCGCCGGTGGCGGCACGATGGTCGAAGGTGAGAGACAAAGGCATCACTTTACGGGGTTCTATTTTGTCTCCAATAACCATCGGTTGTGACCGGATAACACCGGCGCCGACGATGGCAACCTGAGGCGGAACCACAACGGGGCTGGCATAGCGGCCTGCCAATGTGCCGAAGTTGGACAGGGTCAAAGTGGCCCCCTGCATCTCTGCGGGCGGGATTGAGCGCGCTTTAACGTCTGCACGCAAGCGGTCAAGGCCGTCGCGCAGGTCCTCGCTGCTGCGCTCACCGATATTCCTCAATACCGGCACAAACAGACCCTGCTCGGTATCGACGGCAACACCGAGGTCAATGCGATCATGCAGTCGGCGTGACAGTCCCTGACCGTCGAACCAGGCGTTCAGGTCCGGCACCGCCTTGCAGGCCGCGGCAATTGCCTCAACCAGTCGCATGGTGATATCCGTACCCTTGGGCCAATGATTGATATCAGCGTCCTCGCACAGGGTTACCGGGACCACTTCGGCGTGTGACTGAGCCATGGTGCGCGCCATCTGCTTGCGCACCCCCTTGAGCGGTTCCGCGGCGCCAAAGGAGCGGTCCAGACTGGCAGCACGCTCCACATCGTCGGTGGTTACCCGACCACCGGGCCCCGATCCGCTCAGGCTGTCCAGATTGACGCCCAGGCGTTTTGCCAGCGCACGCATGGCGGGTGTTCCCTGCACAGCCAGTGCTTCCCGGCTGCTGGCGGCGGCGCCGACAATAAACTCCTCCCGCTGGCTACTGCTGTCACGCTGCTGTTTCAGTTCGCCCACCACCGTGCCGGTATCACCGTCTTCGTCACTGTCGAATTCGACCAGAGGCTCCCCGGTATGAATGGTATCGCCGGGTGCACCGAACAGGTGGGCGATGACACCCGCCTGTGGCGAGGGCACTTCAACAATAGCCTTGGCGGTTTCCATGGAAACGAGCAACTGGTCCACGTCGACGCTGTCGCCTTCCTGTACATGCCATTCGACAATTTCAGCCTCGGGCAGGCCTTCGCCCAGATCGGGCAATTTGAAATATTTCATCCGGCATACTCCATTGTCTCGCGGACCGCGATGATGATGTCATCGGTGTCCGGCAGATAAAGCATTTCGTTGCGGTAGTAGGGCATCACGGTGTCATGACCGGTGACGCGACGCGGTGGCGCCTGAAGTCGGGTCAGGATCTGCTCGCTGAGGGTGGCGGCGATTTCGGCGCCGAGGCCGCCATGATGAGGTGCTTCGTGCACAATGACACAGCGACCGGTTTTACTCACGGACGCCAATAGCGTGGCATGATCCATGGGGTTCAGGCAGGCCACATCAATCACTTCACAGCTGATGCCCTCTTCGGCCAGCGCATCGGCTGCAGCCAGGGTTTCACTGACCATGGCGCCCCAGCTGATCAGGGTTATATCCGTGCCTTCGCGCAGGGTGAAGCAGCTGTCCAGCGGCAGGGCTTCACCGTTATCCTCAATCAGTGTTTTGCTGGCGCGGTAAATCCGCTTGGGTTCCAGGAAAATAACCGGATCATCACTGCGTATGGCAGCCAGCAGCAGGCCGTAGGCCCGCGCCGGTGATGAGGGCACCACCACTCGCAACCCGGGGATATGGGCGAGCAGTGCCTCGGTGCTCTCCGAGTGATGTTCGGGGGCGTGGATACCGCCGCCGAAGGGGGCACGCAGTACCATCGGGCAGCTGAGACGACTGCGGGTGCGGTGTCGCATGCGTGCAGCGTGGGCGACCAGATGTTCAAACGCGGGGAAGATGAACCCCATGAACTGGATCTCAGCTACGGGCCGTATGCCCTGAGTGGCCATACCCACAGCCAGGCCGGCAATCATGGTTTCGGCCAGCGGGGTGTCTATGACTCGGCGTTCGCCAAAGCGGTCCTTGAGCCCTGCGGTGGCACGAAATACACCGCCGTTGGTGCCGATATCCTCACCCAACAGCACCACATCCGGGTCATCTTCCATGGCGCGGGCCATTGCCAGGTTTACGGCTTCCAGCAAGGTGATGGCATCGTTACTCATGGTCCTGCCCTCCCTGTTGCATGCGTGCCTGTTTCAGGCGGGTTTGCTCGCGCTGCTCAGCCAGCCCCGGTGGGCACTCGGCATAAAGGTGGTTGTACAGTTCATCCACGCTTTGCGGCGGCATGGCCTGATAGGCTTCCACGGCTGTCTCGATAAGCTGCTTGGTCTCTGCCTGCCAGGCCTGTTCGCGGGCTTCATCCCAGAATCCCTGTTGATGCAGCCAGTTGCGCAAACGGGCAACGGGTTCACGCTTCCAGGCTTCCTTCAGCTCCTCGGCAGGGCGGTAGCGGGTGGCATCATCGGCGGTGGTATGGTCGGACAGGCGATAGCTCAGGGCTTCTACCAGTGTCGGACCCTTGCCGGCACGGGCACGCTCCAGTGCCTGGCCAATCACTTCGTGCAAGGCGACAGCGTCATTACCATCGACCTGCTCGCCGCGAATACCGGCACCCAGGGCTTTCTGCGCCAGCGTTGGGGCGATACATTGCTTGCTGCGAGGAACCGAAATGGCCCACTGGTTGTTATTGATGATGAAGACGACCGGCAGCTGCCAGGCGCCGGCCACGTTAATCGCTTCCAGAAAATCACCCTTGGAGGTGCCACCATCACCAATCATGGTGAGTACCGCCTGATGCTGACCACGTAACTTCAGAGCGGTGGCTACACCACAGGCGTGCAGGCACTGGGTAGCGATGGGCACGGCGTTGGGCAGGTCCCGGCGCATTTCCGCTGCGGCACTGCCGCGTTCATCACCGCCCCAGTACAGAAACAGCTGTGAAATGGGCATGCCCCGGATCATCTGCATGGCATGGTTGCGGTAATAGGGCACCAGCACATCCTCTGCCTGCATCAATTTGGCGCTGACCACATCCAGCGCCTCGGCGCCGAGCAGGGATGCATAGGTGCCCAGCTGGCCGGTGCGTTGCAGGCTGATGGCCTTGGTGTCGAACTGGCGTGCCAGCACCATCTGCTGATAGTAATCGACCCAGGGGCTGTCACCGCATCCCCAGTCCGGCATATCGCCGACCGGCTTGCCTTCGGCATCCAGGTAGCGGGTAAAGCGGATCTCGCCCTGATAGCTGATGTCATGCATGGTGGCGCTCCTTGTCGGCAGGTTGCGGGTGGCCGGCATCTGCCAGCATCTGTTCCGCGTGCAGGTCGGCAACGTGATGTACAGGCATGTCACGACGCTCGGCCTCGGTAAACAGGTGCTCAAGCGTGGCGCCTATTTCGAGAATTTTGGCATCGCGTTCCGCTGCACTGGCACCGGTTCTGTGCATGGCGACATGAATCAGGCCGCCGGCATTAATGACATAATCCGGCACGTACAGAATGCCCCGCTCATGCAGGCGATTGCCGTCCTCGTCACTGGCCAGCTGGTTGTTGGCACTGCCCGCCACGATGCTGCATTGCAGTTTTGCGATGCTGTCCGGGTTCAGAATGGCGCCCAGCCCACAGGGGCTGAAAATATCGGCCTGCACGCCGTAAATGGAATCCGGGCTGACCGCTTCGGCTCCGAACTCTTCCACACACTGGCGTACCCGTGCCGAATCGATATCCGCTACCAGCAGGTGCGCACCGGCTTTATGCAGGTGTTGGGCGACAGCATGGCCGACATGGCCCAGACCCTGGATGGCGACGCTAAGGCCGGCAATAGAATCACGCTGAAGCTTGTGACGTGCAGCGGCCTGGATACCGGCGAAGATGCCGAGCGCCGTGTGAGGCGCGGGGTCACCGCTGGCGCTGGTGCAGCTGACAAAGTTGGTGGTTGTGGCAATGGTGTCCATATCGCTCACTTCGGTGCCGCTGTCCATGGCGGTGATATAGCGCCCGCCCAGCTGGTCAACGAAGCGGCCGAAGGCCTGCATCAGTGCCTTGCGATCAAAGTCACCCTCGGGTTTGATGATCACGGTTTTGCCACCACCATGAGGAAGTCCGGCCAGCGCTGCCTTGTAACTCATGCCGCGGGCCAGGCGGAGGGCATCGGTTACGGCATCCTGCTCTCGGGCGTAGTGGATAAATCGACAACCGCCGATGGCGGCACCGCGTGCGGTAGAGTGAATAGCGATGATTGCTTTCAAACCGCTAGCCGGGTCCAGGCCGAAATGCAGGTCGGTCAGGCCGGCGTTTTCCATCTGCTTCAACATGACGGGGTCCTCCGTGCTTGAGCGAAATGGGAAACGAATTGTGAGGGGCATCGACAGGTCTTTTGGACCTCATGCCATACATTCTGGATAGCACAGGGCTGACCAAAGTACAGTTTCAAGATCAAAGATTTATCGAGCAAAAACGCTCTTCGTGCAGGTGCACAAAAGGCTGGTCATCAGTCGGTGAGCTGGGAAAACTGTCGGAGGGTATCAGGGAATGTTGCGCTGCAAGGAAGGCCGGGAAATGCTTTCCATGACGCGTGGCCAGAGTGGCTGGTCGGGTGCTGCCAGGGTGGGTGGCAAAGCAGGAGGACGGTTTTGTTCACGGAGCTGGAGTTCGGGCGGAATCGGTTCGCCCTGAAGCTGGAGTCGACGTCGGGCCAGCCAGCGGCGAACCTCTGCCAAAAGCGTCATTAACTCCTCATCGGAGATGGTTTCGCCGGGCGCCAAAGGGTCACGTACTTCGGCCAGGGTCAGCGCCGGGGCGTTGCAGTCATACAGCTGACCTTCACCAGAGCGCAAACAGTAAGCTTGCTCTGCCGAAGACTCGGGGATGCTGGGCTGGCGGCTGCAGCCGACCAGCAGCAACAGCAAACCGATCTGTATAAACCGCCAGAGATGCATAACGCTCCTTGTTTAACAGACAGCTGTTAAAGCGTGGCCACCGACAATACCAGTGCTGCCGCGATCAGGGCAGTGCCTGCTACGCGTTGCTGTACCTGCATGGCTGCCGGGTCGGCAAAACGGTGCCTGAGGGTTGCGGCCAGACCACTGTAGCCGGTCATGACACTCAGGTCGATGATCAGGAGTGTAGCACTGATGAGCAGTAACTGAGGCTGTTGTGGCAGCTCCGGATCGATGAACTGGGGAATCAGTGCCACTAGAAAAACCAGACCCTTGGGGTTGGTGATGTTGATCAGCGTTGCCTGCCAGAAGCGGGTAGGGCCGGGAGCGGAAACGTGGGACTCAATATCGGCATTGTGGCGCTGACGCCAGAATTGGATACCCAGCCACAGAAGATAGCCAACCCCCACCCATTTGATCACCTGAAACAGCTCCGGTGAGGTGGCAATCAGGCTGCCCAGGCCAATGGAGACCACAATAATCTGAATACCGTATCCGGCCATCAATCCCAGCGTTGTCCAGCTGGCGCCCCGGATACCATAGGTTAAACCGGCGCTCATGGCGGTAGCGGCTCCGGCACCGGGGGAAAGGCTGATCAGTACGGCAGTGCCCAGCAGGGCGATCCAGACTTCTAGCAACATGTTCAAAACCTCAAGAACGCAAACAGCCGCCCGCAGGCGGCTGTTTTAACACTCGACGGGCGCACAGGTTGTTGAAAAACCGTTATCGAGGCCGCCGAAGCAAGGCAAAAACAGGCGAAAAAGCGCAGTTTAGTTAACTAAATGAGCATTTTGAGCCTGTTTTTAACACAGCCTTCGGCAACGCAGATAGATTTTTGACAGCCTGTTATGCGTTTTCGCGTGCGATAGCGCGATAAGCGATGTCAGTACGGAAGTAGGCGTCTTTCCAGCTAACCTCTTTCAGCAGCTCGTAAGCGCGCTGCTGAGCTTCGGTCACGCTGTTGCCCAGTGCGGTCACGCAAAGCACTCGACCACCTGCAGTCACGACCTGGCCCTGGTCATCCAGTTTGGTACCGGCGTGGAAAACCTTGGTACCTTCCGGGCAGGTTGCAGGCAGGCTGATCACGTCACCCTTGGCGTAATCGCCCGGGTAGCCGCCAGCGGCCATGACAACGCCGACAGACTTGCGCTCATCCCACTCGGCACTTGTCTGGTCCAGTTTCTTTTCCAGAGCGGCCTGGCAAAGAGCAACCAGAGAGGATTTCAGACGCAGCATGATCGGCTGAGTTTCCGGATCACCGAAGCGGCAGTTGTACTCGATCACTTTTGGTGTGCCGTCAGCCATGATCATCAGGCCGGCGTACAGGAAGCCGGTGTACTCGTTGCCTTCGGCTTTCATGCCGTTAACGGTCGGCATGATCACTTCGTCCATCACGCGCTGGTCGATCTCGGCAGTCACAACCGGAGCGGGCGAGTAGGCACCCATGCCGCCGGTGTTGAGGCCGGTATCGCCATTACCAACACGTTTGTGGTCCTGGCTGGTGGCCATCGGCAGCACATTGTCGCCGTCGACCATTACGATGTAGGAGGCTTCTTCACCGTCGAGGAACTCCTCGATCACCACGCGGCTGCCTGCATCACCAAAGGCGTTGCCTGCCAGCATGTCGCGGATGGCGTCTTCAGCCTCTTCCAGCGTCATCGCAACGATTACGCCCTTACCGGCGGCCAGGCCGTCGGCCTTGACCACGATTGGCGCACCTTTCTTACGCACATACGCAAGAGCCGGTTCTATCTCGGTGAAGTTCTGATACTCAGCGGTCGGGATCTGCTGGCGTGCCAGGAAATCCTTAGTGAAGGCTTTGGAGCCTTCCAGCTGAGCCGCACCCGCAGTCGGGCCGAAGATGGCCAGACCCGCTTCACGGAAGCGATCGACGACGCCAGCAACCAGCGGTGCTTCAGGACCAACGATGGTCAGCGCAACACTGTTGTCACGGGCGAAAGCGACCAGTGCATCGATGTCCATGACATCGATAGCGACGTTTTCCAGTTTGGGCTCGGTAGCCGTACCTGCATTGCCCGGCGCCACGAATACACGCGCAACAGCTTCGTCCTGAGCGGCAGCCCAGGCCAGAGCGTGCTCACGACCGCCGGAACCGATAACCAGAATATT
Organism: Marinobacterium sp. NO-S09; assembly: GCF_059179545.1. NCBI lineage: Bacteria > Pseudomonadati > Pseudomonadota > Gammaproteobacteria > Oceanospirillales > Oceanospirillaceae > Marinobacterium > Marinobacterium sp. NO-S09. The sequence goes on from NZ_CP168954.1 coordinate 1,420,388, forward strand.
CATGTTCAGTATCCTTCTGTAAGTGACGCGCTTAGTGGCGGAAATGGCGCATGCCGGTGAAGACCATCGCCAGACCGTGCTCGTCGGCGGCGTCGATCACTTCCTGGTCACGCATGGAGCCGCCCGGCTGGATTACAGCAGTGATACCGGCTTCAGCCGCAGCGTCAATACCGTCACGGAACGGGAAGAAAGCATCGGATGCCATGACGGATCCCGGTACTTCCAGACCTTCGTCAGCGGCCTTGATGCCGGCGATCTTGGCGGAGTACACACGGCTCATCTGGCCAGCGCCGATACCGATGGTCTGGCCATCTTTAGCGTAAACGATAGCGTTGGATTTAACGTACTTGGCCACTTCCCAGCAGAACAGCAGATCGCGGATTTCCTGTTCAGTGGGCTGGCGCTGAGTCACGATCTTCAGCTGGGACGCATCGATCATGCCCAGGTCCTGGTCCTGCACCAGCAGACCGCCGTTAACACGCTTGTAGTCGAAGCTGTGCTTGCGCTCTTTATCCCACTGGCCACATTCCAGCAGACGTACGTTCGGCTTGGCCGCCACGATGTCAGAGGCTTCCTGAGACACGGTCGGGGCGATGATCACTTCAACGAACTGACGCTCAACGATTGCCTGGGCAGTCTTGGCATCCAGTTCGCGGTTGAAGGCGATGATGCCGCCAAACGCAGAGGTCGGGTCAGTCTGGAAAGCGCGGTTGTAGGCTTCCAGAATATCGCTGCCTACGGCAACGCCACAGGGGTTGGCGTGCTTGACGATGACACAGGCCGGCTCCTGGAACGGCTTGACGCACTCCAGTGCAGCGTCGGTGTCGGCTACGTTGTTGTAGGACAGCGCCTTGCCCTGCAGCTGGCGAGCGGTGGAAACACTGGCTTCCCCCGGGGTAGCTTCTACATAGAAGGCAGCACGCTGGTGCGGGTTTTCACCGTAACGCATGTCCTGCGCCTTGACGAACTGGGTATTGAAAGTGCGCGGGAAGTCGGCCGGAACCTCTTCATCTCCTTCAACAATCGCGCCCAGATAGTTGGCGATCATGCCATCGTATGCAGCCGTGTGCTCGAATGCTTTAACCGCCAGGTCAAAACGGGTTTTGTGAACCAGGCCGCCGGTGCTTTTGAGCTCGGCGATGATGTTGTCGTAGTCGGAAGCATTAACGACGATAGCAACATCTTTATGGTTTTTGGCCGCAGAACGCACCATGGTCGGACCACCGATATCAATGTTCTCGATCGCCATCGGCAGGTCGCAATCCGGGCGGGCGATGGTCGCCGCGAACGGGTAAAGGTTCACGACAACCATGTCGATCGGCTGGATACCGTGCTCACCCATGATAGCGTCGTCGGTACCGCGACGGCCCAGAATGCCGCCGTGTACTTTCGGGTGCAGTGTTTTGACGCGACCATCCATCATCTCCGGGAAGCCGGTGTACTCGGAGACTTCAACCGCCGGGATGTTGTTGTCGCACAGCAGCTTGTAGGTGCCGCCGGTGGACAGGATTTCGACGCCTTGTGCACTCAGCGCCTGAGCGAATTCGACGATGCCGGTTTTGTCCGATACGCTGATGAGGGCGCGACGGACAGGGGTGCTGTTCTGTTCAGACATGCTTAGGTTCCCGTTACAAATGAATGCTTACAGCAGGCCGTACTGCTTGAGTTTCTTGCGCAGAGTGCCGCGGTTCAGGCCCAGGACTTCAGACGCCTTGGTCTGGTTATCCTTGGTATAGGCCATTACGCTTTCAAACAGCGGGGCCTCAATTTCGGACAGCACCATCTGATAGACATCGGTAACAGGCTGACCGTCCAGCTGCTTGAAGTAGCTGGTCAGTGACTGGTGCACGGTGTCACGCAGAGTCTGCTGCGGAATCTGTGCGTTTGCGCTGTTGTTTGTCTCTTTCACGTCTTTGGTTTCCACTGTACTTCTGTACCCAATCCAGGGATCAGGCTGCGTTTCGCCGTTGAGCAAAATACTGGTCGACGGCGGCGAGCTGATCTGATGCTGTTTCAAGTTGATTAAAGCGTTGCCGAAAGTCCTGGTCGTTGCCGCAGCTTTGCAGATACCAGCCCAGATGTTTACGCGCGATACGTACGCCCAGGTATTCACCGTAGAACTGATGCAAGGCGTCCAGGTGCTGACGCAAAATGCGATGCTGTTCGTCGGGTGTCGGATCCGGGCGCAGTTCACCGTTGCGCAGGTACTGGTCAATCTGTCCGAGCAGCCAGGGGCGTCCCTGGGCCGCGCGGCCGATCATCACGGCGTCAGCGCCGGTATGTGCCAATACCTGAGAAGCCTTCTCGGGCGAGTCGATATCGCCGTTGGCAAACAGAGGAATGCTGATGGCGTCACGGATGCGTGCGATGGTGTCGTATTCGGCCTGTCCCTGGTATTTGTCAGCGCGGGTGCGTCCATGAACCGCCAAAGCAGCGATCCCCGCAGACTGAGCCATTTTGGCAATACGCACGCCATTGCGTGAATCCGGACACCAGCCGGTGCGGATTTTAAGCGTGACCGGAACTTCTACAGCTCCCACGACTGCGTGCAGAATCTCTTCAACCAGAGTTTCGTCGCGCAGCAGGGCGGATCCGGCCGCTTTATTGCAGACCTTTTTGGCAGGACAACCCATATTGATGTCGATAATCTGGGCGCCGTTTTCCACGTTGAGCCGTGCGGCTTCTGCCAGCATCTCCGGATCGCCACCGGCGATCTGGATGGAGCGGGGTTCGGCTTCACCACGGTGATCAAGACGGAAACTGGATTTGCGGGTATGCCAGAGGCGCTTGTCGGCCGTGACCATTTCGGACACCACCAGCCCAGCTCCCATTTCACGGCAAAGCTGCCGGAAAGGGCGGTCGGTTACACCGGCCATTGGGGCCAGAATCACCCGACTATCTATGTTGTATGGGCCGATTCTGAACATGCCGCATCCCGTCAAAAAGGTAAAAGAAACACGTGTCTGCCGCATTGCTGCAGCAAACCAGGGTTTAACTTTCGGAAGGTGGGCAATGATACTCTTTCGGACCTCGGTGGCCAACCGTTTCTGATGAAAAATTGACCTGTAAAAGCGTCAGAGGGGAGCGACAAGCTCCAGCTCATAGCTGGTGCCGCGGCGTCCAGGGGCGGCCAGTTCGAGATTGATCTGCATGGACTGGCCCGGTGGCATCTGTTTCGGGTCCAGGGTTTCGGCATCCAGGTATTCGTCAGGCTGGAAGGTCCGTTGTGCCACCAATCGGCCCTTGAGGTCTGTAAAGCGAAGGCTCAAGGCCGGCCAGGGCTGTTCAAAGGGTGCCCGGTTTTCCAGCAGGATAGTGGCATTGAGTGCGTCGCGGTATTGCGGGTGTGGCTGCAGGATCAGGCCATGATTTTCGATGAACGCGAGTGCGGGGCGCTCCAGCGAGCAGTCGACCCGATCACACAAGAGTGCATAGACACTGCCCAGTTCCGAGTAGCGTGCCAGCTGGGCACGTTCAAACCAGATCAGCTGAGCAGCCAGCCCCAATATGGCCAGCAGGCAGAGCAGCAGCCAGCCGGTGGTGCGGACAGGGTTGGGGTCATTATCGGCCGGATGTCCCAGGTGGAGTGCTTCGGTGCGAAAGCCATCGAGTGTGTCCGGGCGGTTTGCGGTGTCGTTGTGTGTGGCCTCGTGCGCTGTGTCGGGCACTGCCTGAAAAAGCTCAGCCTGTTTTGCCGCTTCAGGTTCAGCCCTGCGTGCGACGCTTGTCTCGACGGCAGGCTGCTGCGGTGCTGTGCTCTCAGCTGCAGGTGTTTGAGGTGTAGCGGTCTCGGACCGGGGTTTTGCTGTTTCGGTGCCGGCGTTGGAGGGCTGTGTCGGTTCAGGTGCTGCCGAGACTGGTGTTGCAGCCTCGGCTTTGCGAGTCGGCGCGGGTCGTACACGGTGCTGCTGGGCATCGAACACCAGCAGGCAGGCGCCACAACGAACTTGCCCGGCGGCCAGCTTCAGCTGACCGTCGCTGACGCGAAACCGGGCATGGCAGTTGGGGCAACGTGTGACGACCAAGACGTCAGTCCTCTTGTCGACGGGTACCGCTCAGGCGAATCCAGCCTTCACGTTCCGCGGGCGGGTCCATTTCAAACCAGCGTGAATATACAGATGTTAGCTCATCTGCCTGCTGGGATAACAGGCCAGAGAGCAAGACTTTACCGCCTGGGCGGACACGCTCGGCCAGAGTGGGAGCCAGTTCCGCCAGCGGGCCGGCCAGGATATTGGCCACCAGGGTATCGGCTTTGATCAGGGGAGCATCCGGCGGCAGGTAGGTATCCAGCTGGGAGGCTTCCAAGCCGTTTCGCTTCAGGTTATCCAACGTTGCCGTCAGGGCCTGGGTATCGATATCCACTGCCTGTACATGATTGGCACCCAGCAGCAGAGCCGCAATCCCCAGGATGCCACTGCCACAGCCGTAGTCGACAATCTGTTGGCCATCCAGGTGTTCACCGTCCAGCCATTCCAGGCACAGGGCGGTAGTGGGATGCGTACCGGTGCCAAAGGCAAGTCCCGGGTCCAGCATCAGGTTGACTGCTTCAGGGTCCGGTACTTCACGCCAGCTCGGGCATACCCAGAGGCGCTTGCCAAACTGCATGGGGTGGTAGTGATCCATCCATTCGCGTTCCCAGTCCTTGTCTTCCAGAATCTCGGCCTTGAACTCGGGCTGAGAAGCACCCTCCGGTGTGTCCATCTGTTGCTGGGCCTGTTGCAGCAGTTGCAGGGTTTCCTGCAGGTCGTGCTCGGCATCAAACAGACCGGTGACAACGGTGGTGTTCCACAGAGGGGTAGTCCCAAGATCGGGTTCGAAAATAGGCTGGTCGGCCGCGTCCTGATAGGTGACGGCGCCACATCCGGCAGCCAGAAGCAGGTCTTCATAGGTCTCGGCCTGCTCGGGATGGATGGAAACTTTGATCTGCAGCCAGGGCATGCTGTTACTCCGGTCTATGAGTGCTGTCATTATGTCCTAAATCCGCGACGGGTAAACCCCAGGATACTGATGCAGGGCAAGGCAAGGCGGGAGTCGTCAAAGCGGTATTCAGGGAGAGAGGGAAGAATGGCAGCCCGGACTCGGGCTGCCATGGCAGGTCAGAGACCCAGTTTCTTTTCCAGGTAGTGGATATTCACGCCACCCTGGGCAAAGTTGGTATCGCGCACGATATCCTGATGCAGAGGGATATTGGTCTTGATCCCTTCAATCAGGGTCTCGTCCAGTGCACTCTGCATGCGGGCCAGGGCTGTTTCACGATCATCGGCGAAGGTGATCAGCTTGGCGATCAGGGAATCGTAGTGCGGCGGTACGCTGTAGCCACTGTAGAGGTGCGAGTCGACACGAACGCCGTTGCCGCCAGCCGCGTGGAAGTGGGTAACCTTACCCGGGCTTGGCATGAAGGTTTTCGGGTCTTCCGCGTTCAGGCGGCACTCGATGGAGTGACCACGTAGCTTGATATCTTCCTGCTTGTAGGACAGCGGCAGGCCGGAGGCGATGCGCAGCTGTTCTTTAACGATATCCACACCGGTCACCATTTCGGTGACTGGATGCTCAACCTGGACACGGGTGTTCATCTCGATAAAGAAGAACTCGCCGTTCTCGTACAGGAATTCGAAGGTACCGGCACCGCGATAGCCGATCTCGATGCAGGCATCGACACAGGACTTGAGTACGCGCGCACGGGCGTCTTCGTCGATCATCGGGGCCGGTGCTTCTTCCACCACCTTCTGGTGACGACGCTGCATGGAGCAGTCGCGGTCGTACAGATGGATGGCGTTGCCCTGGCCGTCAGCCAGTACCTGCACTTCGACGTGGCGAGGCTTCTCGAGGAATTTTTCCATGTACACGGTGGCATCACCGAACGCCGCCTTGGCTTCGGACTTGGTCACCTGAACCGCGTTGGACAGGTGTGCTTCGGTATGAACCACACGCATGCCGCGACCACCACCACCGGCAGCCGCCTTGATGATCACCGGGTAACCGATGCGACGGGCAACCTTGTAGATGGTTTCATTATCATCCGGCAGCGGGCCGTCAGAACCGGGTACGGTGGGGACGCCAGCCTTCTTCATGGCCTCGATGGCTGAAACCTTGTCACCCATCAGGCGGATGGTGTCGGCGCGCGGGCCGATAAAGGTAAAGCCGGAACGCTCAACCTGTTCGGCAAAATCCGCATTTTCTGCCAGAAAGCCATAACCCGGATGGATACCGACAGAGTCGGTTACTTCCGCGGCACTGATTAGCGCCGGGATGTTGAGGTAGCTTTGCGGAGAAGGAGCAGGTCCGATGCAGACCGCCTGATCAGCCAGGCGGACATGCATCAGGTCGCGGTCGGCAGCGGAGTGCACGGCCACGGTCTTGATGCCCAGCTCCTTGCACGCACGGAGGATTCGCAATGCGATCTCGCCCCGGTTTGCAATCAGCACTTTGTCCAGCATAGTGAGTATCCTTGGTCTGCTATCAGGCGATGGTGATCAGCGGCTGGTCGAACTCGACCGGCTGGCCATCTTCGACCAGGATGCTCTCGATAACACCGGACTTGTCGGCTTCGATCTGGTTCATCATCTTCATCGCTTCAACGATGCAGATCACGTCGCCAGCCTTGACGCTCTGGCCCACTTCAACGAACGCGGCAGAGGTGGGAGAGGGTGCACGGTAGAAGGTGCCGACCATCGGAGAGCAAACCGCATGACCTGTCGGAGCCGCTTCAGCCGGTGCTTCAGCTGCGGCCGGAGCCGGTGCTGCAGCCGGAGCAGGTGCCGCTGCCGGAGCCATCATCTGAGCCGGAGCGGGCGCCGCTGCTACCACGCTACCACCGCGGCTGATGCGGACAGACTCTTCGCCTTCCTTGATCTCGATTTCGTTGATGTTGGATTCTTCCAGCAGCTCGATCAGCTTTTTGACTTTGCGAATATCCATACTAAGACGGCTTCTCTGATTCAGGTGTTTAGGATTAAAACTGTCATATTATGTTGCCGCGGCACTGAGCCGCTCATGAACGGCTTCCAGCGCAAACCGGTAGCCGGCCGGACCCAGACCACAGATCACACCCTCGGCCTTGTCGGACAGATAGGAATGCTGACGGAAGGGTTCACGGGCATGCACATTGGACAGGTGAACTTCAATAAAGGGTAAACCTACCCCCAGCAAAGCGTCGCGGATGGCCACACTGGTATGTGTGAAGGCCGCCGGGTTGATGATGATGAACGCGGTGTCCAGAGATGGAGCCTGGTGGATGCGTTCAATCAATTCAAATTCGGCGTTACTTTGAAAGCACTCGACGGAGTGTCCCAGTGCAGCAGCCTGATCCTGAATCATGGTTTCTATCTGACGCAGGGTCAGGGTCCCGTAGATACCGGGCTCGCGCGTGCCGAGCAGGTTCAGATTGGGACCGTTCAAAACCAGAATATGGGCCATGCCGGTACTCCGCGAAAATCGTGACAGCCAGGGGTTATAAACTAAGGTCGGTAGTGTGCATCAAAGTGGAAAGGCTGTCTATGGCGCCAGATTAAAAAACGCCTGATAGCAGCGAGTTTGCCGAAGTTAGGCTTATATCAGCGGATAGCGGTCGTTATTCGTGTCTCTCGACTCAAACGGTTGATTGACCGGAATGCGGAATTTCGCCATAGTGCAATGCAACATTCCGACCGCAGTTTTAGCGACGGTCAGGCTACATAAAGCAAGGAGTTAAGTGTGGAGCGTTTGGAACGTATCTGGCTCAGTATTTGGGACCGCTGCTGTTCAGCCCGTTTTTTGCAGTGGGGGCTGGGTGCAATTCTGGCATGGCTGCTGGTGGCGCTGGTCTTGGGGATGTTCTGGAGCAGCACCCCGGATGGCTTCGATGTCCGTAATCAGGCGGAGCTCCAGACCGATGGCAAACCGGTCACAGGCACACACACCGCAGGTACACTGATTCACATGACCGAGACGCTGCTGGACAAGCCAGGCGGTTACCTCAGTAATGACATGTTTCCGCCGGGGCTCTGGCTGGACAATATGCCTGCCTGGGAGTTCGGTGTGCTGGTTCAGGCCCGCGACATGAGCCGTGCCATGCGCAAAAGCTTCAGCCGCTCCCAGTCACAGTCAACTGAAGACCCGGCTTTGGCCAAGGCCGAACCACTTCTGCACTTCGACCATCGCAACTGGATCCTGCCGTCTTCCGAGCGCGAATACCGCAAGGCTCTCAAACTGCTGCGTGACTACCGCGATCGACTGGGTGATACCAGTCAGCCGGATGCACAGTTCTATGCCCGTGCCGATAACCTGCGCGACTGGCTGGGCGACGTGTCCACCCGTCTGGGCAGCCTGTCCCAGCGCTTGAGCGCCAGTGTTGGCCAGCGTCGCATCAATACGGACCTGGCCGGTGACAGCGCCGGGCGTCAGTCGACGGCGGCCGAAGGCGAGATGGAAGTGAAAACGCCCTGGCTGGAAATTGATAACGTCTTCTATGAGGCGCGTGGTACCGCCTGGGCATTGATCCATTTGCTGGAGGCGGTTGAGCAGGACTTTGGCGAAGCACTGGACAAGAAGAATGCCCGTGCCAGCCTGCGCCAGATTATTCGTGAGCTGGAAGCAACCCAGTCCACCGTGTGGAGCCCGATGATTCTGAACGGTACCGAGTTCGGTTTCCTGGCCAACCATTCACTGGTGATGGCGTCCTACATTTCCCGCGCCAACGCGGCCATTATTGACCTGCGCGACCTTCTGTCCCAGGGATAAGGATATTTGCGGAGTTCTGTATCATGCGCAGAGTGGTATTCAATCAGAAAGGCGGTGTGGGTAAATCGAGCATCGCCGTTAATCTGGCGGCCATTGAGGCCAGTCGGGGGGCGAAGACACTGGTGATCGACCTGGACCCCCAGTGCAACTCGACCCATTACCTGCTGGGGGATGATGCCAACAACCCCGAGTCTGATGTATACGGCTTTTTTGAGCAGGCCCTGAGCTTCCAGCTCAAGCCTCTACCGCCGCACTCGTTTGTGCATGCGACACCGTTCGAGAATCTGTCGATTCTGCCGTCACATCCCGATCTGGGTGACCTCCAGTCCAAGCTGGAAAGCAAGCACAAGATCTACAAGCTGCGCGATGCCGTGGTTGAGCTCAAGGAGGATTTCGATGTGATCTACATCGACACTCCGCCGGCGTTCAACTTCTTCACGCTATCGGCACTGGTCGCGGCAGAACGCTGCCTGATTCCATTCGACTGTGATGAGTTTGCCCGTCAGGCACTTTACAGCCTGCTCAACAATGTTGGGGAAACGCGGGAAGATCATAACGCGGACTTGCAGATCGAAGGCATCGTGGTGAACCAGTTCCAGCCGCGTGCCTCACTGCCGCAGAAGATTGTGGCGGGCCTTGAAGCCGAAGATCTGCCGGTGTTGGCAACACGCTTGCCGGCTTCGGTGAAAATGAAAGAGTCCCACAACGAGGCCAAACCGCTGATTCATCTGGCGCCTCAGCACAAGCTGACCCAGGCGTTTGTGGCGCTGTATGATGAGTTGAGCGCAGGCAACTGATCTACGAAGAGCGAGCAGGTGTGAAAAGCTGCTCGCTGCATCCGCTAACCGGTTAGTGTCTGGTATCAGAACCGGGATCCAATACCGCCTGCCGCAGCTGCAGGTAGTCCACTTCATGTTGCTGGGCTTCTGCTTCTGACAGGGCTTCATCCAGCTGCTGGAACTGGCCAATCTCATCATCGCTCATAAAGTGCAGGCACTCACCGCCGAATAACCAAAAAAGATCGCGTGCCACCAGGTGAACGTATTGGGGATAACTGCGCACCATGCGTACGAGCAGATCCTGTCCCTGGTCGTAAGCGCCTGGCTGGTGGTGGTCATAGGCCTCAACCAGGCTGGCAAACTGATTCAGAAACTCAATATTGACACTCTCAACCTGGTCATCCTTGAAGTCGGCCTGTTGCGTGAGGTTGTTGTAGGCAATTTTCAGCAGATTGAGGTGAAAGGCATGGGAATTGGTCACGCAGGGCTCCAGTGGTAACAGCTTGGTTCGGGTGCGCCGGGGCAGGAAGCGAGGCGCTGGAAGGGGTACAATGGAGGGCTTGGGTTGAATTTTCAAGTTCCGACCTCATCAACAAGCTTCTCCTAATATATAGAAACGCAGACAAACGCATAGGCAGGACATGACGACAGCGCTATCGATACAGGACCTGCGCAAGGTTTATGGCAACAGTTTCGAGGCCCTCAAAGGCATCACTCTGGATGTTCAGCAGGGCGATTTCTTCGCGTTGCTGGGGCCAAACGGGGCGGGCAAATCCACCACGCTGGGCATCGTCTCATCGCTGGTGAACAAGACCTCGGGCAAGGTACAAGTGTTCGGGTATGACCTGGATACCCAGCTGGCTCAGGCGAAACAGTGCCTGGGCGTGGTGCCTCAGGAGTTCAACTTCAACCCGTTTGAAAAGGTACTGGATATCGTCGTGACTCAGGCGGGTTACTACGGCATTCCCCGCAAGCAGGCGACCGAGCGCGCTGAAACCTACCTGCGCAAGCTGGGCCTGTGGGACAAGCGCAACGAGCGTGCCCGCATGCTGTCCGGCGGCATGAAACGACGCCTGATGATTGCGCGCGCGCTGGTACATGAGCCCAAGCTGCTGATTCTGGATGAGCCTACCGCTGGGGTAGATATCGAGCTGCGCCGATCCATGTGGGATTTCCTTACCGAGATCAATGCGGCGGGCACCACCATCATTCTGACCACCCATTACCTGGAAGAGGCCGAGAGCCTGTGCCGCAATATCGCCATCATTGACCACGGCAGCATTATCCAGGACACCAGCATGAAGGCGCTGTTGCAGAAGCTGGATACCGAAACCTTCATTCTGGATTTGAAAGACGACTTTACCGAGCTGCCCGAGTTAAACGGCTACGTCATTCGCCCGCGAGATGCGCATACCCTGGAAGTGGATGTACCCAAGTCCCAGGGCCTGAATGAGCTGTTCAAATTCCTGGCGGAGCAGGGCATGCAAGTGACCAGCATGCGTAACAAGGCCAACCGTCTGGAAGAGTTGTTTGTATCCCTGGTCGACAAGAACCTGAAACAGGAGCGCGCATGAACACCCGGTTGCTCTGGACCGCTTTCGTCACCATCGTTGTCAAGGAAATCCGCCGCTTTACGCGTATTTGGGTGCAGACCCTGCTGCCGCCGGCCATCACCATGACGCTCTACTTCATCATCTTCGGTAATCTGATCGGCTCGCGTATCGGTGACATGGGCGGGTTTGATTACATGGAATACATCGTGCCGGGTCTAATCATGATGTCCGTAATCACCAATTCCTACGGCAATGTGGTGTCATCTTTCTTCGGCACCAAGTTCCAGCGCAACATCGAAGAGCTGCTGGTCTCGCCGGTACCCAACTGGGTGATCCTGGCGGGGTATGTCATCGGCGGTGCTTCGCGTGGCCTGGGTGTCGGCTTTATCGTGACCCTGTTGTCGCTGTTCTTCACCGACCTGCAGATCCATCACCTGTTTGTGACCATTGCGGTCGTGTTGCTGACGGCGATTCTGTTTGCGCTGGGCGGCTTTATCAACGCGGTGTATGCCAAAACCTTCGATGATATTGCCATCGTGCCGACCTTCATCCTGACCCCGTTGACCTATTTGGGCGGTGTCTTCTACAGCATTCAGTTGCTGCCCGGGTTCTGGCAGGGCGTATCCCAGCTCAATCCTATACTCTACATGGTGAACAGTTTCCGTTACGGTATCCTGGGTGTCAGCGATATCAATATCGGTTTCGCTTTTGCCATGATTATCGGTTTTATCGTATTGCTGGGGGGCTATGCCATGCATCTGCTCAACACCGGCAAGGGGATTCGTGAATAATGAGCGAACATCATCAAGTCAAGGCATCGCCGCTGGGGCAGGAGACCGCCTACGTCAACGAATACGACCCCAAGCTTCTGTATCCCATTGCGCGTGATCTGAACTGGCAGGCCAAGGGCGTTACACGTTCGTCGCTGCCGTTCCGTGGCCTGGATATCTGGAACGCCTATGAGGTGTCCTGGCTTGATCAGGGTGGCAAACCGGTGGTGCGTCTGGCCGAGTTTCGTATTCCGGCCAGCTCGCCGAATATTATCGAGTCCAAGTCATTCAAGCTGTATTTGAACTCCTATAACCTGAGCCGTTTCAGCAATGAAGCTGAGGTGCGCACGCGCATGCAGGAAGACCTGAGTGCGGCTGCTGGCGCGCCGGTGGAGGTGATTCTGACGTCCCTCAATGCGCCGGTAGAGGTGCAGCAGCTCAAGGGCCTGTGCCTGGATGAGTTGCCGCTGCAGGTTGAACACTATACCCCGGCGCCGCAGTTGCTGACCTCAGGGGGGCAGGTGCAGGATGAGACGCTGGTCAGTCACCTGCTCAAGTCCAACTGTCCGGTAACCGGACAACCGGACTGGGCCAGTATACAAATCCGCTACAAGGGACCGCAGATCGATCACAAGGGCCTGTTGGCGTATCTGATTTCATACCGTGAACATGGTGACTTCCACGAACAGTGTGTGGAGAACATTTTCATGGATATCTGGCAGCGTTGCCGACCGCAAAAACTCAGTGTCTATGCCCGTTATGTGCGCCGTGGTGGTTTGGACATCAACCCTTACCGCTCCAGCATCAATGACACGCCCCGGAATATGCGCCTTTCACGCCAGTAAGTCTACAGGAGAGACACATGCAGGCACTCGATGTCCTGATCAACCGCGTTTCATGCCCCAAACTGGAAGGGCCGGCCCCGACACAGGAACAGCTGGACAACCTGTTCAAAGCGGCGCTGCGCTCACCGGATCATGGTGCGCTGCGCCCCTGGCGCTTCCTGGTCACTGAAGGTGAAGGGCTTAAACGCATGGGGCAGCTGTATGCCGATGCCGCACGTGCGGATGACCCTGAAGCTTCAGCTGCACGCTTGGAAAAGTGCCAGAACATGCCACTCCGTGCCCCGATGATCATCACCGTGATTGCGGTCACCCGTGAGCATCCCAAAGTGCCTCACAGCGAGCAACTGATCTCTGCCGGCTGTGCCGCGCATGCGATTACTCAGGCCGCTTACGCACAGGGTTTGGGGGCCATGTGGCGCACCGGTGATATGGCCTATAACGCCCATGTGGAAAAGGGCCTGGGACTGAGCGAAGGTGAAAGCATTGTCGGCTATATCTACCTGGGGCAGCCGGGCCGTGACAAGGACGCCCCCAAGCTGGATGTGGACGAGTTTGTCAGCCGCTGGGGTGGTTAAGCTTTAATTAGCTCATCATTCGCGCACGGAGTGCGCTTATATGGATCCGCCCGGGTTGCAAGCCTTTGACCAGTAGATAGAGATTGCATGCTTATATCCGGCCTGTCATCGGGGCGTATCCACCCCTGGCCATTATGAGATATGCACTTGCTGTCCTGATCTCCCACTCGGCTTCTATGAGCCATGCGCGCTCAAAGGCTTCAGCAAGTCGATCTTATCTGTGGTGTCCTAAGGCTCTGCGCAACTCTGGTGATGAGTACCTGTTACATTACTGAGTATTAATATGGCTGACGCTCATGCCCGGTAACACTCTTCCCGTGTCATGAGCGCCCAGACAATGCGGGCCAGCTTGTTGGCCAGCGCGACGATGATTGTATTGGGATGTTTCCCTTTCATCCCGTGAAGCCATCGGGCCAACCGCGAGTCGTCAGTGTGTATCAAGGCGCGATAGGCCGCACGAGCACCATGCACGAGCTGCTTGCGCACGTGGACGTTTCCCTGCTTGCTAATGCCCAGCAGGCGCTCTTTGCCACCACTGGCATGCTGCCGGGGCACCAGGCCCAAGTAGGCACTGAAGTGCCGCGCTGACTTGAAGTGACCGGCATCGCCCGCGTGACTGTACAGCAGAGTGGCATTCACTGGGCCGATACCTGGAATGCTTTGCAGGCGTGTACAGACTGGGTTGTCTCGTGCGATCTGTTTCAGCTCGCGGTCATAGTGAGCAATGCGCTGTTCACGCTCAAGCCATTGATCTCGCAGATCATGAATCAGTTGGCGGCCTCGGTGGCTCAACTCAGCGTCGGCATCTTCTAAAACGCGTGGAACAGCCTCCAGGATGGCTCGATGTCCTTGGGCAATAACGACCCCCATTTCCAGCAAGATGCCCCTCAGCTCATTGCCAATGGCCGTGCGCTCTTTAACCAGCCGTTCACGTACTCGGTGTAGTGCCTGGATGTCGAGCTGGTCGACCGATTTGGGTGCCACTGAAGGCATCGCCGGTCGGGCGGCGGCTTCGGCGATCGCGGCAGCGTCACGCTGATCATTTTTATGCACCTGAACGAAGGGTTTTACGTACCGGGGATGAATAATCTTCACCTGATGCCCGAGCGCACTGATAGCACGTGCCCAGTAATGAGCACCGCCACAGGCTTCAATGGCAACCAGGCTTTTCGGTTGGCGCGCCAAAAAGGGCAGGAGCGCATGCCGTTTCAGTTGTTTTGCAAAGCGGGTATGCCCCTGTTGATCATTGCCTTGAAGTTGGAAAACATGCTTGGCCAGATCAATTCCGATGATGCTAGTCTTATTCATGAGATGGATCCTCTTGCCTGGATGCCGAACCTTGATTGGTCTGCAAACTCAATCATGGCACGGGGTGGGCGGATCCATCTCATTTCCCACACTTAGTCTTTGCAGGTCAGTAATACCGTTGTGGGAGAGCACTCTGTGCGCGAATAATCCCACATTGATAGCATAGCCCGACATAATGGGTGTGTATGAAAGCTTGTAGGAGCACGCTCCGCGCGCGAAAAGCTGTAGTGCCCAATGGGTGTCACAACGCTCAAGTAAATAAGGACTGCCATGCAAACCAATACCCAGGACTTTCTGAAATGGCTCAAAACCCAGATTCCCTTGCTGGAGCATCTGGGCATTGATCAACTGGATTGGGATGGGCAAACACTGACAGTCCCCACGCCGCTGGCGCCCAATGTAAATGACAAGGGAACCGGTTTTGGCGGCTCCCAGGCGGCCATCGCAACTGTGGCGGGCTGGTGTCTGACCACGCTTTGTTTGAAAGAGCGTGAGCTGGAGTGCGACGTGGTAATTGCCGACAGCCATTTGCAGTATCTCAAGCCGGTGACCTCCGATTTTGCGACCCGCGTAACCCTACCGGAGTTGTCAGCCGCTGATGCGCTGGCAGAGCGTGTTGAAGCCCGTGGCAAAGGCAAACTGGAACTTGTGGTTGAAGTGCTTTGCAAAGAGCAGGTATGTATGCGTCTTGAGGGTGTTTACGTCGCGATTAAGCGTTGAGAGGTTGTCAGGCGCTTGAATCATTCGGCCGCGGAGCGGCCTCCCACAGATTCCACAGTTACCGTTACAGGGTGGGCATTATGCTGCTGTGGGATCACAGAGTGGGAATTACCTGTGGGCGCGTGCTCCGCACGCAAAGGCTTAATATGGCACACCAGTTCTCTATTTAGGAAAGCCCGCATAGTGTGGGAAATGAGATGGATCCGCCCACCCCGTGCCATGATTGAGTTTGCAGACCAATCAAGGTTCGGCATCCAGGCAAGAGGATCCATCTCATGAATAAGACTAGCATCATCGGAATTGATCTGGCCAAGCATGTTTTCCAACTTCAAGGCAATGATCAACAGGGGCATACCCGCTTTGCAAAACAACTGAAACGGCATGCGCTCCTGCCCTTTTTGGCGCGCCAACCGAAAAGCCTGGTTGCCATTGAAGCCTGTGGCGGTGCTCATTACTGGGCACGTGCTATCAGTGCGCTCGGGCATCAGGTGAAGATTATTCATCCCCGGTACGTAAAACCCTTCGTTCAGGTGCATAAAAATGATCAGCGTGACGCTGCCGCGATCGCCGAAGCCGCCGCCCGACCGGCGATGCCTTCAGTGGCACCCAAATCGGTCGACCAGCTCGACATCCAGGCACTACACCGAGTACGTGAACGGCTGGTTAAAGAGCGCACGGCCATTGGCAATGAGCTGAGGGGTATCTTGCTGGAAATGGGGGTCGTTATTGCCCAAGGACATCGAGCCATCCTGGAGGCTGTTCCACGCGTTTTAGAAGATGCCGACGCTGAGTTGAGCCACCGAGGCCGCCAACTGATTCATGATCTGCGAGATCAATGGCTTGAGCGTGAACAGCGCATTGCTCACTATGACCGCGAGCTGAAACAGATCGCACGAGACAACCCAGTCTGTACACGCCTGCAAAGCATTCCAGGTATCGGCCCAGTGAATGCCACTCTGCTGTACAGTCACGCGGGCGATGCCGGTCACTTCAAGTCAGCGCGGCACTTCAGTGCCTACTTGGGCCTGGTGCCCCGGCAGCATGCCAGTGGTGGCAAAGAGCGCCTGCTGGGCATTAGCAAGCAGGGAAACGTCCACGTGCGCAAGCAGCTCGTGCATGGTGCTCGTGCGGCCTATCGCGCCTTGATACACACTGACGACTCGCGGTTGGCCCGATGGCTTCACGGGATGAAAGGGAAACATCCCAATACAATCATCGTCGCGCTGGCCAACAAGCTGGCCCGCATTGTCTGGGCGCTCATGACACGGGAAGAGTGTTACCGGGCATGAGCGTCAGCCATATTAATACTCAGTAATGTAACAGGTACTCATCACCAGAGTTGCGCAGAGCCTTAGGACACCACAGATAAGATCGACTTGCTGAAGCCTTTGAGCGCGCATGGCTCATAGAAGCCGAGTGGGAGATCAGGACAGCAAGTGCATATCTCATAATGGCCAGGGGTGGATACGCCCCGATGACAGGCCGGATATAAGCATGCAATCTCTATCTACTGGTCAAAGGCTTGCAACCCGGGCGGATCCATATAAGCGCGCTCCGCGCGCGAATACCCAGCCCAAACGAACCCGGCTCTAAACCCTACCGGCCCTGTCGAGTCGAAGTAATAGAGCGGCTCAGCAGTATCACCGGAACAATCCCCACCAGCACAATCAGCATGGCTGCCAAAGCACTGGTTTCCAGCATCTCGTCAGACGCATACTGGTACACATAAGTAGCCAGGGTATCGTAGTTGAACGGACGCAGGATCAGTGTGGCCGGCAGTTCCTTCATGGCATCCACAAAGACCACCAGAACGGCGGTCAAGAGTCCACCCCGTATCAGGGGCAGATGAACGCGGCGCAGTGTCTGCAGCGGGTTGAGGCCCAGTGAGCGGGAGGCCATATCCATGCTGGGAGTTACCTTGGCCAGTGAGGAATCCACACTGCCGGTGGAGACCGCAAGGAAGCGCACGCAGTAGGCGAACACGATGGCAAAAGGTGTTCCGCTGAGCAGCAGGCCGGTGCCGAAACCGAAATGCTCACGCATGAAAGCGTCGACACTGTTATCGAAGGCGGCCAGCGGGATAATCACGCCAATGGCCAGTACCGCGCCGGGCAGGGCATAGCCCAGGCTGCTGAAGCGGGCGGCCAGGGTCAGTGAACGCTTGGCCGGGTAGAGGCGTTTGCTGTACGCCAGAATGATGGCCACTGTTACGGTCAGCAGGGCGGCCGTCGCGGACAAGGTAAAGCTGTGGCTGGCGTGCGCCAGAAAATCGGCTTCGCCCAGTTGATCCAGTCGACGAATGGCATAGCTGCCCAGCACCAAAAAGGGTACCAGGAAGCCGAATAGAACAGGCAGCGTACAGGCCAGTGTGGCGAGGCCGGCTTTCATTGGGGGCAGGCTGTAGCGGTCGATACTGCCAAAACGGTCGGCGTTGGTGAACTGGCGCTGGCGCGCGCGCGCTATCCGCTCCAGCGTGATCAGCAGAATGACAAATACCATCATCAGGGTGGCAATCTGCGCTGCAGCCCCCAGGTTACCCATATTCAGCCAGGCATCGTAAATGCCGGCTGACAGGCTTTTGACAGCAAAGTAATCCACGGTACCAAAGTCATTCAGGGTTTCCATGGATACCAGTGATAGACCCACGGCAATGGCCGGGCGCGCAATGGGCAGGGACACGCGGTAGAAACTTTGTAGTGGCGAGCAGCCAAAAATACGGCTGGCATCGCGGATGCTCATGGACTGTTCCAGAAAGCTGGCGCGAGACAGCAGGTAAACATAGGGATAGAGCACCAGGGTCAGCATCAGGATGGCGCCCCCCAGGCTGCGAATTTCAGGGAACCAGTATTCACGGGCGGTTTGCCAGCCGAACAGGTCTCGCAGCAGGGTTTGCAGCGGACCGGCATATTCCAGCAGGTCGGTGTACAGATAGGCAATCAGGTAGGCCGGCATGGCAAAGGGCAGTAACAGCGCCCACTCGAAAATACGCCTGCCGGGGAAATTGCACATGGTGACCAGCCAGGCAGTGCCCACGCCAATCATGACCGAGAGGCAACCGACACCGGCCAGTAAGAGCAGGGTGGTCTTGATGTAGACCGGGAGAATGGTGTCGACCAGGTGCGGCCAGATATTTTCGGTTGGGAACAGGGCCAGCCAGAACACGGCCAGCACCGGCAACATTACCAGAATGGCACTGCCCCAGGCGATGGAATACCAGCCCGGCATCAGGCGGCGGGGCTTGCGGGTATCGATCAGCGGTGGTGCAGCGGTGGCGGTAATGTCGTTCATCGTTTGGTAATACGCACAAAAACGGTAGCCGGGAAGACTACCGTTTCAGTGTGCACCTGTCGATTATTCAACAACAAATCAGTTGTCGAAGCCGACCTTGTCGACCAGGCGAGATGCATCTGCGCGGTGTTTAACCACATCGCCCAGGTTGACGTCGTCAGCCTTGAATTCGCCCATGTGTTCTTTCAGCAGGTCGGACCACTCGATGCCAGGACGGACCGGGAACTCGTAGTTCACCTCAGCGTACATCTTCTGTGCTTTTTCGCTGGTCAGGAATTCGATCAGCTTGATGGCCGCATCCGGATGCGGTGCATTCTTGGCCAGCGCGGCACCGGAGATGCTCATGTGCGCACCACGGTCATCCTGGTTTGGGAATACCAGGTTGACGGACTTGGCCCACTCGACCTGTTCCGGCTCTTTGGTGTTGGTCAGCATTTTGCCGTAGTAGTAGGTGTTACCCAATGCCAGGTCGCACTGACCTTCCTTGACGGCTTTCACCTGGGCGCGGTCGTTACCCTGAGGGCGACGAGCCAGGTTGTTTTTTACAGCGCTCAGCCACTGCTCGGCCTGCTCTTCACCATTATGTTCGATGATAGAGCCGATCAGAGAAAGGTTATAGGAATGCTTGCCGCTACGGGTGCAGATGCGGTTTTTCCATTTCGGATCTGCCAGGTCTTCATAGGTTTGGATCTCGCCCTCTTCAACACGGTCCTTGGACGCGTAGATGATGCGTGAGCGTGCAGTCAGGCCTACCCATTTGTCGTCCTTGGAGCGGTAGTGAGCGGGAACGTTAGCGTCGACGATATCGCTATCGATGGGGGCAACCAGGTCGCGCTGAACAGCATCGTACAGTGGGCCTACATCAGAGGTCAGCAGAACGTCTGCCGGTGAGTTGGCGCCTTCATGTTCCAAACGCTCCAGAAGTCCTTTTTTGGAGAAGATAACGTTGGCCTTGATGCCTGTTTCCGCGGTGAAAGCTTCCAGCAGCGGTTTGATCAGGAACTCCTGACGATAGGAGTAAATGTTCACTTCATCAGCGGCCTGAGCAACGCTGCCAAAGGTTGAAAGAGCCAAGCCAGCCAGTAATGCTTTTTTTGCGGTCATCGTTGTCTCCATATACCGGGCTGTCCTCCCGGAAAGTTATCTTAAAAACTTAATGCGAATTGTTATTAGTTTTGGTTCTTATGTCAATGCTATTGCGTTTGATTCTTGTTTTCGAACTATGGCAATGAATTATATAGACCAGTGTTCCAGATATACCTTGCTCTGGGTCAGGCTTAGAGCGGGAAGAGCCGAGACAGCAACACGGGGACGGCGGTTTCAACGCGCAAGATGCGTCGGCCCAGGTGAATGCTCTCCAGGCCAGCTTCTTGCAGCTTTTCGACCTCGTAGGCAATAAAGCCGCCTTCAGGGCCAATGGCGAGTGTGGTTGGGCTGGCCTCGGGGCTGGGGCAAGGCTCGGCGTCATAGGGGTGGGCAACCAGTGCTCGGGTGTTGCGGGCCAGGGCCGGCAGCTCATCTTCGACAAAGGGTTTGAAGCGCTTGCGCAGGTGCACCCGAGGCATGCGGGTATCACCGGCCTGCTCCAGTCCCAGCAGCAGGTGCTCACGGGTCTTGTCCGCTTTCAGAATCGGCGTGGACCAGTAGCTCTTGTCGACACGGTATGAGTTGATCAGCCAGAGGTCTTTCACGCCGAGAGTGGCGGCAGTTTCCAGCGTGCGCTTCAGCATTTTCGGGCGCGGCAGCGCCATGATCAGGTGCAGGGGCAAGGGTTTGGGCGGCGCTTGATCCAGCTGAACTTGCAACTCTATATAGGTATCGGTCAATGCACAGACTTCTCCTTGACCAACCAGACCATCCAGAACGCCGACCTTGAACCGTTCTCCCACCTGCGCCTGGTGAACGCTACGCATGTGATGAAAGCGGCGGTCAGTCAGGCGCACAAGATGAGGACTGATAAAGTCGGAAGTGTAGAGCAGGATCAGGTTCACTGGAGTTACCGCGCCGTGCAAAAGCGCCGATCATAGCATCCTTTGTGCCAGCCTTTCATAACTGCCCAGACGGTCCTTGTAATCGTGTGTGACGGTGACGATACCCACCTCATCACTGCGATATTGGTCTGCCACCCGGCTGATCTGTTCGGCACATTCATCCGCCGAGCCCAGTACCATCGAATTGAGTACAGCATCAAAAAAAGCCTGATCCGAAGGGGAAAGCTGATCCCGGAGGCGCCAGGCTTCATCCGGGTGCTTAACCACTTCACGAATGCCCTGGCGGAAAGCTTTGACCTTCCAGTAGACCGCCGGGGCAGCCAGATACTCGGCTTCCTCACGGCTGTCGGCGCAGAGGGCAGCAACCGCGATACTGGCTTCCGGCTGTCCTTCGTGACCTGCTTCTGCCCAGGCCCGTTTGTATTCGGTAATAACACTGGGCGGTGCTGGCTCAGGGCTGATGAACAGGGCCAGACACATTTTCATGCCGACCTGGCCGGCAAGGCCTGCGCTGCCACCGCTGGAGCCAAGCATCCAGGTCTGTGGAATTGCCGGCTCACCGGGCATAACCTGCAGATCTTTATAGGGGTGATCCTCTGGCAAGCGGCCGTGGAGCAGTTGCTGCAGCAGCCAGGACTGCTCGGCATAGTCCTCATGTCCGGGCTGGGCCGGATACGCCAGGGCGTGGGAGGCCAGTGCATCACCACCCGGAGCACGGCCGATGCCCAGATCGATCCGCCCGGGATATAAGGTTTCCAGCATGCTGAACTGTTCAGCAACCTTGTAAGGGCTGTAATGCGTGAGCATGACACCACCACTGCCGACACGAATACGCTGCGTTTGACTGGCAATATGCCCGATCAAAATCTCGGGGCAGGGGCCTGCAAAGTTTACGCTGTTGTGGTGTTCGGCCAGCCAGTAGCGATGATAGCCAAGGCGATCACAGGATTTGGCCAGGTCAACACTGATGGCCACCGGTGAAGTATTGGTGGGCAAACCCTGCACGGGGGACTGGTCGACAACGGTCAGTTTCAACGTCATGGGGGGATCCTGAATTAGAGCGCTGTCTTAGCGTTCATTCTGTTCATGTTTGGGGAAAAGCCAAAAGGCAAACCAGCGTGTAAATCGAGGCATCAGTACATAGGACATGACGACCATGACCACAGCCGTGACCAGCAGCGTGCGCAGCAACAGCGGTACTTGTGCCAACAGGTCGCCGAACAGGTAAAAAATCAGCGTCACGGTCGGGTAGAGAGCCAGCCAGCTGACAAATGTCATTTTGGCCTTGGCAGGCGGTTTGACCGGGTTGTGGCCTGGCAATGTGAACCAATTGACGATGCCGGACAGGGTTTCGATTTCACTGGGGCTGACCAGCAGAGGCTCGATCTGTTCCAGCATCTCCGCACGCTCGCCGGAGGCCTGCCAGGCAGCCAGTGATTCCTGATCTGAAAACTTGAAGATGATGCGATATTCGGGGTCGTTGGCACTGGCCGGGCGAAACAGATCAGCGCCCAGGTAACCCGGGTAGCGAGACGCGCGGTGCGTCATTTCACTGCTCAGTTGCTCAAAGTGCGCTTCCTGCCCCTTGATCACCCGGCGGGATATAACCACCGTAACACTGGACTCGTTCGACCGTGTAGATTCTGTTTCTGGCATCATGAAGGCCCTGAAGTTGAAGCAGGCAGAAATGCATAAATCGGAGTAAAAACTGGATAGCGCCCGATATTTGCTGTGTTATGGTTGTTCAATATAGGCCGGTGTGGATATTTATCTACTGGATATGCGGGAAGGCAAGATTTCATTTTTGAGAATAATAATATGAACTATCAGGATCTTTACTATTTCATCAAAGTGGTTGAAAAGGGCAGTCTGGTCTCTGCAGCCCGCTATCTGGATATACCCACCTCGACGCTGTCACGTCGTCTGCAGGCGTTTGAGCAACAGCTGGGCTACAAGCTGGTGCATCGAAGCTCCAAAAAATTTGGCCTGACCGAGTCCGGCCAGCGGTTTTTCAACAGCCTGTCTCCGGTAATGACCGAACTTGAAATGCGCTCCGAGGATGTTAACTCGGAGCTGTCGTCTCTGTCCGGCGATATCAAGATTACGGCGCCCCTCACGCTGGGGCACCACTATGTCAAACCCTGGGTGTTTGAATTCATGGAGATCAATCCACGGGTAAGCGTAGAGATGTTCCTCAGCAACCAGAACGTGGACCTGGTCAAGAACAGCATCGATATCGCTTTCCGCCTGGGCAAGGTGACCTTGAATGACTGGATATCGCGCCCTCTGATGGAAACCGAAATGGTGGTGGTGGCAACTCCTGAACTGATACAGCGTTATCCACAACCGCAGCGACCGGAAGAACTGGCCGAGCTGCCACTGGTCGTGCTCAAGCGCTCTGCCTTCTGGCGCTTTCAGGACCCGGACGGGCACGCCGTTACCTTTACGCCCCATGCTCACCTGCGTACCGATGAAATCCGCTTCGCTGTCGATGCCGTGAAACAGAACCTGGGTGCCTGCTGCATGCCGCGTTATGTGGTGTCACAAGAGCTGGAAAGCGGTGAGCTGGTACAGCTGTTGCCGGATTGGTCCATGGAGGGCCGCACCATGCATATGCTCTACCCCCATCGTGAAAACCTGCCCGTGAAAACCCGCGCGTTGATTGAATTTGTAATGGATAAGGTGGCGCAGGCGAAAGTCTAAGGGTTCGGTTTAGTTTGGTTGTAAAGCTCAATCCAAATCTGTGCTTGTGATGGCTTCAGCGAGCAGAGAAGCTGGTGAATCTTCGGGTTCGTCATTGCGAACAAGAACATTCCAGTCGATGAAAAGCCCTTCCTGAGTTGCTTTGGCGGTACTCAACCCACCTTGCTGCAGATAGGGCTGTACCGCCCAGGTGGGCATAATTGAAATGCCTGCACCGGCTCTGACAAACTCAACGACGGCCTCGGTAACACCCGCACGTATTACGCGTGGAGGTAGTATCTGGTAGCGACTGAAAAGCTGCTCATACTCTCGTCCCGGGCCCGGGTTGGTGTGATAAGTGATGTAAGGACTTTCGGCAATCTCGTCTGGACCTAACCACTCCCTGTCTGCCATCGCATGACTCTGCGGCATCACTACAACCATCTCATCATGCAGTAACGGCAAGGCTCGAAAGCCGCTGTGGGTCAGAATACCGGAGACGATCGAAAGGTCGATAGTACCGTTACGCAAGGCGGTGTAGGGGTCCAGAGATACATCCGGGATAATTTCCACGCTGATGCTGGGGTGCTCTGATAGGAAGTCACTCAGGAAGCGAGGCAGCCACTGATAATTGCCGTAGGCCTCGTTACCGATTCTCACCACATGTTTAATGCCCATCGATAGCTTATTGATGTCGATTTCAGCTCGTTCAAGCTCACCCAAAATGACCTTCGCCGATTGCAGCAGGCGTTTGCCTGCGCTGGTTGGTATCAGGCGTTTGTTCTTGCGGTAGAAAATTTCTGTATTGAGCAGGCGCTCTGCTTCACGGATGCGGTGACTTAGGGCTGACTGGCTCAGCCCTATCTGGTTGGCTGCTTCGGAAACGCTGCCTGTGGTTGCAATCGACAGAATCATCTGCAGGTGCCGTGTACTAATACGAGCGCTCATAACTATGCAAAATTTTAATAATTTATGGTGATTTTATGAAATTTACATAAGAAATCATGTTTGTAAACTGTGTTTGTCTAATAAATAAAAACAGGAATGCAGTTATGAGTAGCGGTTGCCCATTTTGGGAGGCTGAGAAGAAGCAGGTCAGTCTTGATGATGAAAGCATCCATTGGGACCAGGATATGAGCTATGGCCAGTACCTGGACCTTGAGGCTCTGCTTAAGTGTCAGAAACCGGCTTCGAAAGAGCATGACGAAATGCTCTTTATCGTTATTCATCAGGTGTCGGAGCTGTGGATGAAGCTCTGCCTTCACGAGGCCTACGGCGCAGCGCGTCATATCAAGGACGACAATCTGCGACCGGCTTTCAAAATGCTCACCCGTGCCGCACGTATTCAGGAACAACTGGTGCAGGCCTGGGATGTGCTGGTCACCATGACTCCGGCGGACTACTCAAGCTTTCGTGACAGCCTTGGGCAGAGTTCCGGTTTTCAATCCTATCAATACCGTGAACTCGAGTTCCTGCTGGGCAATAAACACGCCGGCATGGTCGAGGCACACCGTGCTCACCCTCATCACTACGAGCATCTTCAGTCTGTCCTCAATGCGCCCAGCCTCTATGACCTGACGTTGCAGCTGCTGAGTTGTCGCGGCTTTGATATTCCGAGCAGCCACCTTGAACGTGACTGGCGCCAGCCTTACACGGCCAGTTCTCATGTCGAAGCAGCATGGTCTGATATATATCACAACACCGCAGAACATTGGGATCTGTATGAACTGGCTGAGAAGCTGGTTGATATGGAGTTCAACTTCCAGCGCTGGCGTTTCAGCCACATGAAAACGGTTGAGCGCATCATCGGTTACAGGAAAGGTACCGGTGGCACTGCTGGTGTGAAGTATCTGGTCAAAGCACTCGACCTACAGTTTTTCCCTGAGCTGTGGTCAGTGAGAAGTTCGATTTGAGGGCCCTGTCATGAGTCGAATTTGGGACATTTCTCAAACCCTGCGTAAGGGTATACCGGTCTGGCCAGGTGATACGGAATACCGTTCAGAGCAACATTGGGAACTGAACGAGAATTGCCCGGTTAACGTAGGTGCGCTTGAGTTATCCACACATACCGGCACTCATGCTGATGCCCCTCTGCATTACGATGCTGCCGGGAAATCCATCGCTGAAGTGGATCTGGAAACATACATTGGTCTCTGTGTCCTGATTGATGTTACGGACGCCAAAGGTTTAGTGCGCCCGGAACATGTTATCGACCAGCTACCTCAGCGTGCCGAGCGTGTACTGCTGCGGACCATGACGACTTTTCCGCATGACCGTTGGGTCAGTGACTTCACTGCTATTGATGCAGCAACCATCGATCTGCTGGCATCGCGGGGTGCTCGGCTGATTGGGGTCGACAGTCCTTCATTAGACCCTGAAACCTCCAAGGCCATGAGCGCACATCAAGCTGTTAAGCGCCATGGCATGGCCATCCTGGAAGGCCTGGTGTTGGATATTGTTCCCACCGGGTCATACGAACTCATCGCCCCCCCTTTAAAACTGTACAACATGGATGCATCGCCTGTGCGTGCATTATTGAGGAGTATCCACCCATGAATTCATTCACTCGCGAGCAATGCGCTGACTTTGACCGTCTGGATGAACTTGCTGAATACCGACAGCAATTCGACCTTGAAGAAGGTCTCATCTACATGAATGGCAACTCCTTGGGGGTATTGCCCAAGGCTGCCAAGGACCGGATGCAAGAGGTTGTTCATGAAGAATGGGGCCGAGGTTTGATTCGAAGCTGGAATACAGCTGACTGGATCAATCTGCCAAATCGGGTTGGCGACAAGATCGCGGGCCTTATAGGGGCTGATGCTGGCGAAGTGGTGGTAGCCGATTCCACCTCCGTAAACTTGTTCAAGCTTGCGGCTGCTGCGGTAAGGATGCGTCCAGGGCGGAGCAAAATATTGTCCGAGCCCGGCAACTTCCCGACAGATTTGTATATTTTGCAGGGACTGGAGAAGTTTAAGCA
Source organism: Marinobacterium sp. NO-S09 (assembly GCF_059179545.1). NCBI lineage: Bacteria > Pseudomonadati > Pseudomonadota > Gammaproteobacteria > Oceanospirillales > Oceanospirillaceae > Marinobacterium > Marinobacterium sp. NO-S09. Next base: position 1,446,594 of record NZ_CP168954.1, read on the forward strand.
GGGACAGGTTCGCCTGAGTACGGTTAATCGAAACGACATTCTCGATGCCATCGATGAAGACACAGCTCTGGTGGTGTTGACGCATGTGCACTACAAGAGTGGTGACATGTTCGATATGGCTGCCATCACTCAGCGCGCTCATGACAAGGGGGCGCTCGTACTCTGGGATCTGAGCCACAGTGCCGGCGCTGTTCCGGTTCAGTTGAACGAAGCCGGTGTCGATCTGGCTATTGGTTGTGGCTACAAATACCTGAATGGCGGACCAGGTGCACCGGGCTTTCTGTTCGTTGCCAAACGACATCAGGAACAGCTTGAGCAGCCATTAAGCGGCTGGTTTGGACATGCCAACTCCTTTGCCATGCGAGATGACTATGAGCCTGCACCGGGGATCAAACGCACTCTTTGCGGTACCACTCCGGTAATCGGTGCCAGCCTGCTGGAAGTGGGCGTCGATATCATGCTGTCCGCCAGTATGAACCGAGTCCGAGAAAAGTCGCTGCAGATGGGCGATCTGTTTATCAAACTGGTCGAGCAGCGACTGAGCGGCTTTGGCTTTGAAATCGCGTCCTCAAAAGAGGCGTCCATTCGCGGTAGTCAGGTCTCACTCATTCATGAGCAGGGTTTCGCCATCATGCAGGCACTGATTGCACGTAATGTGATCGGCGACTTCCGGGCGCCCAATATTCTTCGTTTTGGTTTTACCCCGCTTTATCTGCGATATGTGGATCTTTGGGATTGTATTGATGCCCTTGTGGAAATTATGGAACAGGAGGAGTGGGATCGTCCGGAATTCAAGAAACTGACAGCAGTTACTTGATCCTGATTTTTTTAGATAGTCTTCTGTATTTTCTAATAAATGCTTATGGATGAGTGATTAAATAGAGTTCGGCTATTGATCGCTAAGAAAATAAAACACAAATGAACGTCTAGAAAATAATTATAAATTGGAGTGTTTAATCATGAGCAATAAAAGCTTATCGGCTGATACTGCCTGTTTTGAGGGGGGCGCATCTGCAGCGGCTACGGGGAAGCGCGGTCTTTGGTCTAGTCGACTCATGTTTATCCTTGCAGCGACAGGTTCAGCTGTAGGTCTAGGCAACATCTGGAAGTTTCCCTATATCACCGGCGAGAACGGCGGTGGGGCTTTCGTCCTGCTGTACCTTGGTTGCATAGCGATAATCGGCATTCCCCTTTTAATGGCGGAGATACTGATTGGTCGCAGAGGAGGACGCAACCCTGCAGGCTCGATGGAGGTCCTGGCGCAGGAAGCCGGTGTCAGCTCGCGATGGAAGCTATTAGGGTGGGCGGGTGTTATCACCGGTTTTGTTCTGTTGAGCTTCTACCTTGTAGTGGCGGGCTGGGCCGTTTCCTATATCTTCACTGCGGGATCAGGCGCCTTTAATGGTGCTACCAGCGACGACATCGGAGGCCTCTTTGGCGGGCTCGTCGGTGATCCCGTTGCGTCGACGGTATGGGGCACAATCGTGCTTGCCATTACTGCGACCATCATCATCAAAGGCGTTAAACAGGGACTGGAAAAAGCGGTCAGTATCATGATGCCGGGGCTGTTCGTCATCCTGCTGATTCTTGTCGGCTATTCGGTCTCAACCGGCTATTTCGGACAGGGCGTTGAGTTCATGTTCAACCCTGACTTCAGCAAGCTTACCGGAACCAGTGTTCTGATCGCGCTTGGTCATGCATTCTTCTCGCTGAGTCTTGCGGGTGGCGGCATGATGACCTATGGCTCTTACCTGTCCAAAGATGTATCACTGGGCAAAACCGTCATGACCGTGGGTGTGCTGGACACAGTAGTCGCTTTGATTGCCGGTTTGGCCATCTTTCCGATTGTGTTCGCCAATGGCCTGGAGCCGGGTGCAGGTCCTGGTTTGATATTTGTAACGCTGCCGCTGGCCTTTGGCCAAATGCCGTTCGGGCAGATAGTGGGTGTGCTTTTCTTTGTGATGCTCTCCTTTGCAGCGCTGACATCAGCTATCTCCCTGCTGGAACCGGCTGTATCCTGGATGACTGAAAAGCGTGGTATGAGTCGCCTTAAAGCGGGTGTATTAACGTCTGCAGGCATTTGGGTGCTGAGCCTGGGCTCCGTGTTTTCTTTCAACATCTGGCAGAACTATACCCTGTTCGGCAAAACCTTCTTCGATACGCTGGATTACCTGACCAGCGGCTGGATCATGCCACTGAGTGGTTTGGCCATGGCCATTTTCACCGGCTGGATTATGACGCGAGCTGCGACGCATGAAGAAGTAGGGGATGGCTGGGGCTATCGCATCTGGCGTTTCCTGATCCGCTATATCGTACCTGTGGGCATCCTGGCAGTCTTTCTTCACGCCATAGGTGCTCTCGATTAATAGACTTTCTGAGCCCCCACAGTGAGGTGCTCTGAGCAACTGAGCACGGCTTAAATCAGAAAACTCCACTTGAAAAATCTGCTGCCTGCGGGCAGCGGTAAAGGCTTGGTGCTGCCTGAAATTGCGGGATAGACCCCGCCATAAAATAACGTTCAGTCCCAATAAATTGGTTTTGAATTTTTGGGCAAAAAAATATAAAGAGAATAAGAATACATGAAGAATAAAATAATCCCGCTGGTTATTGCTGTTGGGCTTGGTGCTTCATTCAACGCTAATGCGTCGGTATTGCTCGATAATGATGTCTTAAGACTTACCTATAAAAACTATTACTGGAATGAAGACCCGAATAGCTATGGCAGTATTGATGGCGGGTCAACACGTAATGAATGGGTTCACGCGGCTTTGCTGGATTACAGCACGGGTTATATCAATGATTGGATTAAGTTTGATTATGGTTTCGCAGTCGCTGATCAGCTTTCCATCGGTTCAGACGTGACAGATGTTTCCAACTTGCCGTCAAACTCCGCTGACATTACAAACCCTGATTCGATGGCATCGACACAAACCGCGTACCTGTCGTTACGCTACCCGGGTGATACCTTTGCATTGACAGCTGGAGCAGGTAAGAAACGCCGCTCCTCCTTGCTGTATGACGATTCCAACTCACGAATTTTGCCGTCTACAACGGTTGGTTTCGATTTGTCTGTGGATACCGAAAAACTGACTCTGTATTACACACAATTTGATAAGCATAGCCCGCGAAATAACGATAACTGGGGCGATTCACTGGAGAACTTCCTGGGCGAAGAGATCGAGTATGTCAGCTACTACGGTGCCCAGTATCGCTTCGATAATGGGCTTTCAGTCGATGCCATGGAGTTGGAGGCTAAAGACTACCTGCGTGAGCGTTTACTCAAGGCCCAATACAGCATGCCGCTGTCTCAGGAAAGCAGTCTCCAGATGAGCTTCATTTATGGTAATCAGCAGGACGCCGGTCATCTGTTCGAGAGCGGTGGTTTGGGAGGCTATGCCCCGGCAGGAGACCTGGATGTTGATTTCTATGATGCTGGCATTGACTATCAGCATGGCCCATACACTCTGTCTCTAAACTATCTCACCGTGAAAGGGGGGGATTTCAACCGAGTACTCTTCTCCAGTGATCATGGCACCTGGAACACCAGTGGTAACAACTGGTCGTTCAATGGCCTTGAGAATGAAAAGATGATCCGGATTGGCGTTGCGACAGATTTCAGTCAGATGGGTGTTCCGGGGCTCTTCTGGGTCGTACAGGGCATCGGTTCCTATGACGCGGCAGGATACGATGATTTCAGTCGTAAAGAGCTGGTGAGTTATGTCAGCTATGACTTCCAGGGTGCACTGAAGGGACTCAATGTCAGTTGGTATGCTGATATTCACCGTGCAGAGGGTGAAGTTGATGGTGTTAAGCGAGCTGAGTCAGTCGTTGGGCCTGCAGGGCTGGAGCGAAAGGACGTTAACCGTTTCTATCTGAGCTACAGCAAAGAGTTCTAAGAGCACCGCAGGATGAAACTCTGTATGGAATCCCCTTCTCTGTACAGAGTTTCATACTTTCTGAGAGTTGAGTATGCGGCTTGATATGTGATCATGAAACAACCATTGCACTCAATTTAGGTTTATCTATAATGAATCCGTTAACAATAATTACAAAAAAACGGTACGGCTATGTTTACCAATGTGCTCAGCAACGCCGTGGTTTTCGACCAGGCGCATCCGCTTGAGGTGTCCGACTACGTTAACCTTCACGTAGGGCATCACCGGTTGGAGTTCAATAACCTTCACAAGAGCCGTCGACCGGCTTCCCGACTGCACTATCGCGATTTTGCCGGTATCGGTCTGTCATCGATCAGTTATGGTGATGATGTCCAGGTACGCTGCCCCGATCTTCAGAGTATTTATCATTTTCAGGTCGTTACCCAAGGGGAGTGTCGCTGGCATTTTTCTGATCAGCGCATGAAGTTGACTCGCGGCCAGGCATTGATGATGAATCCGGGTGAAAAGATGGATCTGACCTACTCGGATGATTGCGAGAAAGTGATCGTCAAGGTACCCGAAGAGCTGGTACGGGAGGCCTGTCTGGAGCAGGCCGGGCGGGTGCCCAGAGCAGGCGTGCGCTTTGAGCGTCGTGTGATCGAGCTGCAACAATCCCTGGGTTTCATGCGCCTGTTGGATGCGCTGTTATTGGAGGCCAATGAAACCGAGCTGGATTTGAGCCATCTGCAGCTGCCTTATCGGGATATCCTGATCCGCAAACTTCTGCAACAATTTGATAGCAATGCAGGAGAAGGCGGAGAGCTGAATATACATGACCGCAGCTTCTCTCTGCTGCTGGCCTATATCGAAGCGCATATTCGTGATGATCTGAGTGTGGAAACTCTGGCTCAGGCCGGCAATGTCAGTGTGCGTACCGTCTACAACCTGTTTGCAAAATACTTCAATCTGACGCCGAAGCTGTTCATCAAACAGTCCAAGCTGAAAAGCTTACGCGATGAGCTAAAGAATAATCCGGCTATCCGCAACGTGACGGAAATCGCTCTGGACTATGGATTCACGCACCTGGGGCGCTTTTCATCCGACTACCGCAAATTGTTTGGTGAGCTTCCCTCGGAAACACTGCGTCAGCGTTGATTCTGCCATCCGGTATGGGTCGGTCGGTATTGGTCGTCAGCTGACGTCAACTACCGACTGGCTGCGCCGACCACAGATCTCTTCAGTCACATTGCGCGCGCACTCCTGAACCATTTCACTGTAGCGACTGCCGGGGCGTACATCGGTATCGCCGTTAATGCCCATCAAGCTGATCACGGATGAGATGTTGCCGTTGATATCATGTATGGCGCTGCCAACCACGTTGATATCGGGCAAAAAGTCGCCGTAGAAGCAACAAAGGTTATCCTGTTTGACCTGCTCAAGATGAGACAGGAACGCGGGCTTTTCCAGTGTTTGCCCGTTGTAGCGCGGCAGTGCAGGCGGGTTGCCATAAAAGGCATCCACGATCTGATTTCGTCTGGTGCTGGGCAGGTGTGCAAGAAAGATTCGGCCCGAAACCGAATAGAAAGGCGACAGCTCCATGCCAAGGCGTACATTGACTGCCACGGGTTGGCTGGCATCCAGCCACTTGATAACCAGCGGGGCATGTCCATTCCACACGGTAATGGAAACCGTCTTATCGCTGCTGCGGTTGAGTTCTTCCACAGCAGCAAAAGCCGACTGTATTGGATCAATCCGGCTTAGTGCGGCGACGCCCAGTGTCAGACTGGATTTGCCGAGGATATAGCCACCGCCGTTTTCCTGGCCGATGTACCCCGTGCGTATCAGGCTGACCATGTATTTGTGCAATCGACTGGGTGACAGTTCCAGCACGTCAGACAGCTGTTTGAGCGTCATGGGGCGGGGGGATTCAGCCAGCGTGTCCAGAATTCGCAACCCGATCTCTAAAGACCCGATTCCCTGGCGTTGGGCCTCCATTGTTTTGTCTGTCTGGTCGGGCATCTGTTGGCATCCATTTACAACTTAATCAGTCAGGGATTCTACCAATGGATGGCACAACCCCCAACCAATGCAATCACGGCTTGCTGGCTCTCAGAATGATTACACGCCCAGGTAGGACTCAACCTCCTCCAGGCTTTGCATCAACTGACTGGAGCCGGCGCTGAACACCACCTGTCCTTTTACCAGCACGATGTGTTGATCGCAGAGCTCTTTCAGCACCTGGATATTTTTGTCCACGATCAGAGTGGAGATACCGCTTTCCTTGATGGTACGGATTACGTCCCAGATCTCCTTGCGGATTAGGGGCGCGAGCCCTTCGGTCGCTTCGTCCAATATTAATAGCTCGGGGTTGGTGACCAGTGCCCGGCCAATGGCCAGCATCTGCTGCTCACCGCCGGAGAGTTGAGTACCAAGGTTACTCAACCGCTCCTGCAGGCGAGGAAAGGTTTCCAATACACGCTCACAGGTCCAGTTCTGTTCGCCCTTCTGGTTGGCTCTGGCGGCCATCTCCAGGTGTTCCTTCACTGTCAGGTTGTGGAACATGCCACGCCCTTCGGGCACGTAGGCGATATCCTTGCGCATCCGCTGCCAGGTGGGCAGGCCGGTAATCTCGTCCCCCTGAAAGACTACATGCCCACTGCGAGGCGGCACCAGCCCCAGAATCGATTTCAGTGTGGTGGTTTTACCCATGCCGTTGCGCCCCATCAGGCTCACCGCCTGGCCGGGTTCGATACTGAAGCTGACCCCGTGCAGGATATGGCTCTCATCGTAGTAGGTGTGCAGGCCTTTTACGTCCAGTAGTTTCGTCATTGTCAGAATACCTCGTCGCCTTGACCCAGATAGGCCTCTTTCACCCGTGCATCGTCACGTACCTGCTCCACGGTGCCGGTGGTCAGATGCTGACCGTCGACCATTACGGTGAGCTGGTCGGACAGCTCGAACACCGCATCCATGTCGTGCTCTACCAGCACGATGCAGTATTCCCGGCGCAATTTTTTTAGCAGCTCGATGATCAGTTGAGACTCTTCGTGGCCCATGCCGGCCATGGGTTCGTCCAGCAGCAGGACTTCGGGCGAGGTGGCCAGAACCATCGCGATCTCCAGCTGGCGCTGTTCGCCATAACTGATCTGGGATGCCACGACGTCTCGTCGCGCACCCAGCCCGACTTTTTCCAGCGCTTCAGTGGCGATCTCGTCCAACACTTTCTGGGTGTAACGCGAGCGCAGAATATTGAAGCTGCCCCCCATGCGGCGCTGAACCGCCACACAGCAGTTTTCCAGACAGGTTGCGCCCGGATAGATATTGGTTTTCTGGAAGCTGCGTCCGATGCCGCGACGGGCAAAGGCATAGGGCTTGATGGCTTCGATCGCTTCATCCTTGTGCACGATGCTGCCGCGTGTGGGCTTGTAGTGGCCGCAGAGCAGGTTCAGCAGGGTACTTTTGCCCGCGCCGTTGGGGCCGACAATGCCATGCAATTGCTTGTCGAAAAACTGCAGGGATATATCGTCCAGTGCCTTGAGACCGCCCCAGTACTTGCACAGGCCCTGAGTTTCCAGCATGACCTTTAGGTCCAGTGATACTTGGGTATTCATGTGCGTTTCTCCAGCAGTTTCTCCATGGAGCCGGCAATACCGTTTTTGAACACCATCACCATGGCAATGATCAGGGCACCCATAAACAGCATCCAGTGCTCGGTCAGGTGTTCCAGTACATAGTGCAACCCTTCGTACACAAAGGTGCCGAGAATTGCGCCATAGATGGAACCCATGCCACCAAGGATCGACATCACCAGCGCCGAACCGGAAGTGGTCCAGGCCAGCATCGATGGATTGACGAAACCATACTGCAGGGTGAACAGATAACCGGCATAGGCACCCAGTGCCGAGGCGATCACGTAGCTCAACAGACGGAACAGGAAAATGTTGTATCCCAGTGCAGTGGTGCGGCCCGGGTTTTCATGGATGGCATCCACAACTCGGCCAAAACGTGAGCGGATCAGAATGCGGAAGAACACCAGCGTGTTGAACAGTGACAACAGGCACAGGTAGTAGAAGTGGGTCGGGTTATCCAGGTCAAAGAAGCTGAGCCCGAAAATACTGGTCTCCGGTTTGACGTAAATGAACAGACCATCCGTACCACCAAACTCGATGGAATCGGAGAAGAAATAGAACGCCATCTGTGCAAAGGCCAGAGTGATCATGATCATGTAGATACCGCTGGTGCGCAGTACCAGAAAGCCGATCACCAGCGCGACAGCGGCCGCGATCATGCAGATATAAAAGGTGTAGACCCAGAAATTCACCGCCTCGTATTCAGGCGCAATCATCCAGAAAAGGTAGCCCCCCAGACCATAAAACATGGCATGTCCCAGGGTGATCAGGCCGCAGCGACCGACCAGATAATCCAGCGACATGACGAAGAGGGCAAAGATCATGATGCTGGTGAGCTTGCTGACGAAAAAGGTGTTATCGGCCAGAAACAGCGGCATCAGTAGTGCCAGCGGAAAAAACACCCAGAAAAAGATGCGTTCGGTTCGTTTATTGAAAAGCATGGCATTAACTCCGAATCAGGATGAGAACAAACCCTGAGGCTTGATCAGCAGGATGAAGGCCATGAGGATGTAGATCATCATGCTCGACAGCTGTGGCACCAGAACCGAGGCAAAGGTATCAACCAGCCCGACCAGCAGGGCGGCAATGAAAGCGCCCTTGATGGAGCCCATGCCACCAATGACGACCACCACAAAACAGGTGATCAGAATGTGCTCACCCATGCCCGGTACAATTGAAGACATGGGCGCCGCTGCGACACCCGCGATGGCCGCCAGCATGACGCCGATGGCAAACACGATGGTGTACAGCTTGCGAATATCGATGCCGAGACACTCGACCATCTCCCGGTTGGATTCACCGGCGCGGATCAGCATGCCCAGACGGGTCTTGTTGATCATGAAGTACATCAGAGCCGCAATGCCGACGCAGAACAGGGCGACGAAAATGCGATAGACCGGATATTCCAGAACATCGGTCACCGGGATAGCGCTGGACAAGGCAGCAGGCACGGCGACGCCCAGCGGATCGTTGCCCCATAGAAGCCCCTGCAGCGCGTTAAACACGAAAATCATGCCGATGGTGAGCAGCACCTGGTCCAGGTGATTGCGTCGATATAGCTGCCGGATTAACGTGCGTTCCATCACAATGCCGATCAGCAGAGCGATAATGGCAGCGATCAGGGCACTGAGGCCGAAGCTGCCGGTATGTTCGACGAAATACCAGACCAGATAGGCACCGACCATATACATGGAGCCATGTGCCAGGTTGAGGATACCCATGACGCCGAAGACAAGCGTCAGGCCAGAAGCGATCAGGAACAGCAGCAGGCCGTATTGCAGGCCGTTGATCAGCTGCACGAGAAACAGGGAAGTGGTCATGATAGAACCCGGAAATCAGTGTGTTGAAAGCAGACGGGCAGGCATATGTCTGCCCGTCCATGGCTCAGAGCTTGCAGCCTCGGGCCGGGTCGGCCAGTGCGGGTGCAGCCACCTTGATAACCTTGTTTTCACCGTTTTCGACGGTACGCAAATAAATGTTCTGCACCGGGTTGTGGGCTTTGGAAAACGTGAAGTCCCCGCGAGGGCTCTTGACGGTGGTTTCGCCCAGCGCTTTGATCAGTGCCTGCTGGTCGGAAATGTCGCCGCCCAGCTGGTTCACGGCTGAGGCGATCATCAAGCCGGTGTCATAGCCCTGTACGGCATAGATATCCGAGGCCTTGCCGAACTCGGCCTTGTAGGATGTGCGGAAGCGGGTATTCAGCTCATTATCCAGCGTATCGGCGTAGTGCAGGGTCGTTAGCACACCTTCTGCCGCCGGTCCCTGAGCTTCCAGTGTCCCTTCGGTCAGGAAGCCTGAGCCCAGCAGCGGAATTTTGCCCTTCAGGCCCAGCGCGTCGTAATCCTTGACGAATTTGACGGCCCCACCGCCGGCGAAGAACACGAAGACCGCATCAGGATTGATGGACGCAATCTCGGACAGGTAGGCCTGAAACTCTGTTTTCGGGAAGGGCACCAAGATCTTTTTCACGATTTCACCACCCCCGGCGGTGAAGGACTCCTCAAAGGCGTCCAGGCTTTCCTTGCCCATGCCATAGTTCCAGCTCATGGTCACGACTTTCTTGTAGCCTTTTTCCAGCGCCACGTTGCCCATTGGATAGGAGGGTTGCCAGGAGGAGAACGAGGTGCGAAACACATTGGGTGAGCACAGAGGGCCGGTGACGGGGCCTGCGCCGGCGTTGGGGACAATCATGACGGTGTCTTTTCCGCGCAGCACTTTCAACATGCCCATGGCGACACCAGAATGAACCGGTCCGATGATGAAGTCGGCTTCGCTGTTACTCAGTAGCGAGGACGCGATCTCCGGCGCACGTTCAGGACGAGCCTCGGTGTCGATTTCAATGAATTCCAGCTTGCGGCCATGCAACTGCGAAGCCTGCTCGCGTAATGCCATTTTCAAACCGTTACGGGTCGCATCGCCCAGAGCCCCGTATACACCACTGAAGGGCAGCATCATGCCCACCTTGATGGGTTGCTCATTGGCCAGCACGGGGGAACTGAGTGTCAGAGTCGCCATGGCAGCCACCACAGCATTGCGCATCATGTTGGAATTGAACATGTTGGACCTCTCTTCGGGTTCGTTATTTTTATGGTCTGTTGATTAGAAAGAACCCGGCCCTGCACCAATAGCCAGCAGGTGCAGACCTGTGTCCAAAAACTGCAACCTCTTCATCTGCACTCTGGGGATAAAGCTTGCACCCACCGGATTTAACTTGGCTTCAGGCGCTGTAATAGTCGGTCTATTACCGGTAGACGGACCGTTGCCGGGCCTAAAACAAGAAGAGGTGGCTATGAAAAAGGGTGTAATGCGTCCCGGACATGTTCAGATTCGCGTACTGGATCTGGAGGAAGCACTGAAGCACTACGTGGACCTGATGGGCCTGATCGAAACTGATCGTGATACTGAGGGGCGGGTCTATCTGAAAGCCTGGACCGAAGTGGACAAGTTCTCCGTGGTACTGTGCGAAGCCGATGAACCGGGTATGGATTTCATGAGCTTCAAGGTTCTCAGTGATGAAGTGCTGGATGAGTTGCAGAGCGGATTGATTGGCTATGGTGTCAGTGTTGAGCAAGTGCCGGCTGACGAATTGAAAGGCTGTGGCCGTCGCATCCGTTTCCAGGCGCCAACCGGCCACAGCTTCGAGCTGTTTGCCACCAAGGAACAGACAGGCCGTTACGGCGTTGGTAATCACAACCCTGAAGCCTGGCCGCGCGACCTCAAGGGCATGAAGGCCCAGCGCTTTGACCACTGCCTTCTGTACGGTCCGAACCTGGATGAGACCTATGCGCTGTTCCGCGATGTACTGGGCTTTGACCTCTGTGAGCAGGTGATGACGCCGGACGGCAAGCGGGTGGCGCAGTTCCTCACAACGAGCATGAAAGCCCACGACATTGCCTTTATCGATCATCCCGAGCCGGGCAAATTCCACCATGCCTCCTTCTTCCTGGAAACCTGGGAGGACGTGCTGCGCGCCGGTGACTTGATCTCCATGACCGATACCTCCATCGATATTGGCCCGACCCGTCACGGTATCACCCACGGCCAGACAATCTACTTCTTTGACCCGTCCGGTAACCGCAACGAAGTCTTCTGCGGCGGCGATTACTTCTACCCGGACCATGAGCCCATCACCTGGGATGCGGACAAGCTGGGCAAGGCGATCTTTTACCATGACCGCCAGCTTAACGAGCGTTTCCTGACCGCACTGACCTGATTATTGTTGTGCTGCACTCGACTGCCTTGTCCGTAGTCGAAACCTTTGCGCCGTCATATGACGGCGTTTTTTGTTTGGTAGCCGGTGTGCTCTGGCAATTGCAGTGGGTGCCTGAGATCTCTCGCCCGCGGAGCGGGCTCCCACAATCGTTTGCCAGGAAGGCTCCCTTGTATCAGCAGGGCTCTTCTGTGGGAGTGCAATCTGTGCGCGAAAATATGTTCTTGCTATTGAAGTTGGTACCTGAAACCCCTTCGCTCGCAGAGGAGCTCCCACAACTTTGTGCCAGCAAAACATCTTCCTGTGGGAGCGCATTCCGTGCGCGAAATACCCATCTATCACTTCAAATACACCCTCTGCACATATGGGATAAAGAATGGCAAAAGCTGGATAGTGAGCCTTGCTGCTGCCCTCTACTCTGGAATCAAACAATAAGGAGGGCATCGCAATGCAAGATAATCTGATCGCCAAAGTGGGCGGCATGATGGAAGTGGATAAAGAGCAGGGTCTTTACCGCGGTCGTCGTGACATGTTTACCGATCCTGAGCTGTTCGAGCTGGAGATGGAACACATCTTCGAAGGTAACTGGATCTATCTGGCACACGAAAGCCAGGTTGCGAACAAGAATGACTACTTCACGACCTACATCGGTCGCCAGCCGGTGGTTATTACCCGCAACAAGGACGATGAGCTTAACTGCTTCATCAACGCCTGCAGCCATCGCGGTGCTGTGCTCTGCCGTAAGAAGAAAGACAACAAAGCTGTCTTCACCTGCCCGTTCCACGGCTGGAGTTTCAACAACTCCGGCAAGTTGGTGAAGGTCAAGGATCCCAACGATGCCGGCTACCCGGACTCCTTCAACTGTGATGGTTCCCATAACCTGAAAAAGGTACGCATGGAGAACTACCGCGGCTTCCTGTTCGGCTCTCTGAATGATGATGTGAAACCGTTGACCGAACACCTGGGCGAAGCGGCCAAGATTATCGACATGATCGTGGATCAGTCGCCGGAAGGTCTGGAAGTAGTGCGCGGCTCCTCTACCTATGTGTACAACGCCAACTGGAAGCTGCAGGCCGAAAACGGCGCTGACGGTTACCACGTATCGGCCACGCACTGGAACTACGTTGCCACCACGGCTCGCCGTAAGGCCGGTATGTCGATGGATGATGTTAAGGCGATGGATGCCTCCACCTGGAACAAGCAGAAGGGCGGTTTCTACGCCTTTGAACATGGTCACATTCTGCTGTGGATGCGCTGGCCGAACCCGGAAAACCGTCCCTTGTTTGAGCGCCGTGATGAACTGGTAGCCGAGTACGGTGAAGACCGTGCCGACTGGATGATTGGTAACCTGCGTAACCTCTGTCTGTACCCGAACGTATTCCTGATGGACCAGTTCAGCTCGCAGATTCGTCACTTCCGCCCCATCGCTGTGGATAAAACCGAAGTCACCATCTACTGCATCGCTCCCAAGGGGGAAAGTGCCGAGGCGCGTGCCCACCGTATCCGCCAGTACGAAGATTTCTTCAACGCATCCGGTATGGCGACGCCCGATGACCTGGAAGAGTTCCGTGCCTGCCAGGAAGGCTTCAAGGGGATCAAGCTGCCCTGGAATGACATGTGCCGCGGTGCCGAGCACTGGATTGAAGGCCAGGACGAGGACGCCAAAAAGCTCAACCTGTTCCCGGTGATGAGCGGCGAGAAAGTGGAAGACGAAGGCTTGTACATCGTCCAGCACCATTACTGGCAGAAAGTGCTGTCTGACGTGGCACGCAAACAGCAGGCAGAGAAAGGAGAGTAAGCCATGACCATTAGCTATGAAGAAATCCGTAATTTTCTGCACTCAGAACAGCGTTGCCTGGATGACAAGGACTACGACAACTGGCTGGAGCATTACGACAAGGATGCCGAGTACTGGGTGCCCAGCTGGGATGTAGACGGCGAACTGACCGTTGATCCCCATTCAGAGATTTCACTGATCTATTACGGTCGCCGTGATGGTCTGGAAGATCGCGTGTTCCGCATCAAGACTGATCGCTCCAGTGCCAGTTCACTACCGGAACCGCGCACCCAGCACATGCTGAGCAATCTGGAAGTGCTGACTGCATCGGAAGGTGATGCCGATGTGCGTTACAGCTGGCTCACCAACAGCGTGCGCTACAACAGTGTGGATACCTATTTCGGTACCGCCTTTGTAACGCTGGTCCGCGCGGATGACGGCAGTCTCAAGATCAAGCGCAAGAAGATCATCCTGAAAAACGATTACATCCATCACGTGGTGGATATCTACCACCTCTGACTGACCCTTTCCAATAACAAGTGTCCCCGGGGTGCTCTGGCACCCCTCGCATGAAGGGACCGAGGTAGCACAGCATGTATAAAGTAGCTCTCAATTTTGAAGACGGAGTCACCCGTTTCGTCACAACCATGCCGATGGAAACCCTGGCAGATGCCGCCTACCGTTCCGGCCTCAATATACCCCTTGATTGCCGCGATGGTGCCTGTGGTACCTGTAAGTGCCACTGTGAATCCGGCCAATACGAAATGGACGGTTACATTGATGATGCCCTTTCGGACCAGGAGGCCGAACAGCAGTTTGTGCTGACCTGCTGCATGGTGCCGGAATCGGATTGTGTAGTGACTGTTCCCGCGTCTTCCGAAGTCTGCGTACGCAGCCAGCAGGCCGATGTGCATGCCCAGCTAACCGAAATTAATCGACTGTCCGAATCCACGCTTTCCTTTACCGTGGCCAGCGATCAGGTGCGAGCCATGCACTTCCTGCCGGGGCAGTACGTGAATGTGCAGGTGCCGGGCAGCGATCAATCACGGGCCTACTCCTTCAGCTCCATGATCAACGAAGCCGATGAATCAGTGTCTTTCCTGATCCGCGTGGTGCCGGACGGCTTGATGAGCACCTACATGGCTGAAAGTGCACAGCTGGGTGACGAGCTGGTCCTGCGGGGGCCGTTCGGCAGCTTTTACCTGCGGGAGGTCAAACGCCCTGTCTTGATGCTGGCCGGTGGTACCGGGCTGGCACCGTTTCTGGCGATGCTGAACAAAATCCAGCAAGAGGGCTGTGACTACCCGATACATCTGATCTACGGCGTGACCAACGATATCGACCTGGTCGAGCTGGACAAGCTGGATGCCTTTGCAGCGGCGATCGACAACTTCACCTATACCGCCTGTGTCGCGTCCGATGAAAGTGATTGGCCGCAGAAGGGCTATGTCACCCACCACATTGAGCCGGGCCATGTTAACGATGGCGATGTGGATATATATCTCTGTGGCCCGCCACCGATGGTCGAAGCCGTGAACACGTTCATGCAGGACAAGAACATCCAGCCTGCCAGTTTTCACTACGAAAAATTTGCTGCCAGCAAATAAGGACAGGCCATGAGAACCGAACGTTTTGAAAACAAGGTCGCGATCGTGACGGGTGCTGCGCAGGGAATTGGCCGTGCGGTAGCGCTGCAAATGGCGGCCGAGAAGGCCTCTCTGTTGCTGGTTGACCGCTCCGATATCGTCTACGAGATCGCCCAGGAAGCTGAAGCTGCAGGAGCAAGCCGAGTCAAAGTGGTCACGGCGGATCTGGAGAAGTATCCCGAATGCTGCCGGGTGGCGGATGCCTGTATCGAACACTTTGGTCGTATCGATATTCTGGTTAACAACGTGGGCGGCACGATTTGGGCGAAGCCCTATGAGGCCTACGAAGAGGGCCAGATCGAAGCTGAGGTGCGGCGTTCCCTGTTCCCGACGCTCTGGTGTTGTCATGCGGTGCTCAAACCCATGCAGGCGCAGCAAAGTGGGGTGATAGTGAATGTCTCATCCATCGCGACCCGAGGCTTGAACCGTGTGCCCTATGCCGCGGCCAAGGGCGGTGTTAACGCGATGACGGTCTGCATGGCATTTGAAAATGCTCAGCAGGGTATCCGCGTGAACGCTGTGGCACCGGGCGGTACCGATGTTGGCGAGCGTCGTATACCCCGCAATACCGAGACCATGAGCGAACAGGAAAAGGCCTGGTACCAGACTATCGTCGATCAAACCATCGACTCCACGTTCATGAAACGCTATAGCCAGCCGGACGAACAGGCCAGTGCGATCCTGTTTCTGGCCTCGGATGAAGCCTCCTATATTACCGGCACGGTGCTGCCGGTCGGTGGCGGTGATCAGGGCTAACCAGCACAACAGCAGCAAGCAGGGCAGAGCCCTGCTTTTTACGTTTAAGTGTTTGAGCAGTTTTGTACTGCAACCCCCAGCCCGGTGGTCGCCTTATGCCATCGCGGTTTCTTTCTATGCTGAGGACAAAATCATGGCAACAAAAACAATAATCGTGCCTGAAGGAATGGAATTCATCCGTGATGAGATTGGCTACGCGCCGGCAGTACTGGTGGATACACGGCTCTATATCGCGGGACAGATAGGTCGCAACGATCAGCGTGAACTGGTGGCCGAAAAGGAAGCCCAGTTTGTGCAGGTATTTGAGAACCTGAAACGCATATTGGATGAGGCCGGAGGCAGCTTTGCCGATCTGGTCGAGGTCACCAGCTATCACACCGATATGCGCGACCTACCGCTATACATGCAGGTGCGTGATCGTTACATGAAGGGCTGTTTCCCCGCCTGGACGGCCATCGGCGCCGCCTCTCTGTGTGGCGCGCCTGGTTACTTTCTGGAAGTGAAAGGGATTGCCGAGCTGGCATAAGGAGGCCTCATGTTGAAGGATCTTTCCATCTCGACGTTGATTGCCGGACTTATGGCAGTACTGGTGTCCTACTCGGGCCCCTTGGCCATTTTCTTTCAGGCCGCACAGAGTGCCGGTATTTCGACGGAAATGATGACCTCCTGGGTCTGGGCGATCTCCATTGGCGCAGCCGTCACCGGCATTGTACTCAGTGTCTGGTTCCGTATTCCGGTGATCACGGCCTGGTCGGCCCCTGGCACGGTATTACTGGTGACTCTGTTTCCCGGGCTGTCGATCAATGAAGCGGTATCGGCTTATATCACTGCGGCCGTGATCATTTTTCTGATCGGTATCACAGGCCTCTTCGACCGGGTAGTGCACTTGATTCCAGGTGGTGTTGCCTCGGCCATGATGGCGGGCATTTTGTTTGATTTCGGGCTCGGCGCTTTCCGTTCACTGGAATCAGCCCCGCTGGTAACAGCCCTGATGATCCTGGGGCTGGTGCTGTTCAAGTTTATCAGTAGAGCCTACTTTCTGGTGTTGATGGTCCTGCTCGGTCTGGTGTTGTCGTTAACTCTGATGGATACCCATTTGGAGCAACTGGAGTGGCAACTGGCATCGCCTCAATGGATCGTGCCAGAGTGGACATGGAGCTCCACCCTGGGGCTTGCATTGCCGCTGGTCATTGTCAGTTTGACCGGGCAATTCCTGCCGGGCTTCGCCATCCTCAAAGCCTCGGGCTATGCCTTCTCTTCGCGCCCGATCATCAGCTTGCTGTCGCTGGTCTCCATTCCGACCGCATTCTTTGGCGGTATCACCACGGTGATCGCAGCGATTACGGCTTCGATCTGTACCAGCTCAGATGCCCATGAAGACCCGGAAAAGCGGTATATGGCCGGTGTCGCTAACGGTCTTTTCTACCTCATTGGCGGCATTTTTGCTGGCAGTATCGTGCTTTTTTTCACCAGTTTTCCCTCCGAGATGATCGCGATTATTGCCGGGCTGGCGTTGCTGGGTGCAATCAGCAATAGCCTCAATGCAGCTCTGAATGACAGAGAGCACCTGGATGCATCGCTGATTACCTTCATGGCAACAGCATCGGGTGTCAGCCTCTGGGGTATCGGCGCTGCCTTCTGGGGTGTTGTTCTGGGAACAGCGGTCTACGCCCTGCGCGTTGGGTTAATTCGATACCAGAGCGGAAAGGGTGGAGAAGCCACAGGTAGCGGGTTGTCGGTTAATTCTGGCGAACGCTGATGCTCCCTGTGACGGCGGATTTGAACCAAAAAATGTTGGTTTTTAGTACCAAAAATGGAAACTCAAACCGCCATTAATATATGACATTTCAACTAATTTTCATGTTTAGATTACGGCTGTGTTAAGCAAGATGCTTTGATTTTTCAGAGCCTTGCATACACGGCCCAACAACCCGTAGCAGCTGTACTGCTATCCACATTATAAAAATAAGGATTGACTGTATGTCACTTAAGAACGGTTTGGCCCTTGCTGTCATGGCGGCGGGAATCTCTACTACTGCGCACGCTCTGGACCTTGGCGAGTTCAACGGCACTCAGTTCAGTGTCGGTGGTTACATTAAAGCCGAAGGCCGCTTTAGCAACCCGGATAATGGCGACGGTGATTTTGATGGTACTGCCCGCCAGTCACGTATTAATTTCAGTGCCAAGCGGGATGTGAATGGACACAAAATCATGGGCCTCGTGGAAGGGGATTTCTACGGCGGCAATGCAACGGACTCAACCTATGACTGGCGCCTGCGTCATGCCTATTTGAAGGTTGATAACCTGACGCTGGGCCAAACCTGGAACGGTCAGTTCCTGGTATATGCACCTTTCGATGTTCCTTATCTGGACTTCTTCAATGCGGGTAAAGGCAACGCGGCCGGTAATGGCGGGGTGGTTCGCCCGGATCTGGTAATGCATTATCAAATGGGCGATGTGCGCCTGACACTGCAGGATCCTGTGAACGAAGACGCCGATTACCCGGATTTTGTCGTCAACTACACCAAGCGCTTTGAAGGTGGTCATGGTGCCAGTATTGCCCTGGCCGGTCGTGATGTGGCGAAAAGCAATGTGACCAACAGCAGCGAAGACTCGGAATTCGGTGCCGCAATTATTTATGCCGGCAAATACTCTCTGGGCGCCACGGCGCTGCACCTGAACGGCTATGTCGGTGAAGGACAGGGCGTGTATTCCGGCTTTGGTTACGGCGGTGCCTGGCACCCGAGCCTGCGCCCGGCAGTGGATGCCAACGCTCAGGGTGAGCTGATCAAGACAACCGGTCTGGTGGCGGGTATTTCCCATCGCTTCAATGACAAGCTGACGGGTGGTATCCGTTACTCCCAGGTTGAAGCGGATGAGACCTCTGCTGGCGCTGAAGATACGCTGAAAGTGAGCCATGTGAACCTGATCTACTCCTACCTGCCGGGACTGGATTTCGGTATCGAGTGGCGTGATCAGAACCTGGCGACGCATGGTACGCGTCCGGCGGGTCAGCAGTTGGAACTGATGGCGATGTACAAGTTCTAATGACTGCATCAACGTAAACGAGAGAACCCGGGTCCCCTTCCCCGGGTTTTTTCGTTTTAGGCACCGAAATTTGAGTCGGGGCAGTGGATGTAAGGGCATAAAACCCGACATTACATGCGTTGACCATTAATAAGCTCATTAACCTGCCATCATTCCCGTAAATGGAATTTCCAGCCCCCGTTTTTGCGGGTTCTATCCCGTTTTTGCAACGCTATACTGGATTTCAACCTGGCTGGCAGCCCTCATGACAGGGACTGTTGCAGTGTGACCCAACAATAAATGATCGGCCCGAAATTGCGATTGGCCGAAATTGATAAGGTGAGCCATGAAAGAGTTCAAGCATTTTATCAACGGCGAGTATGTGGCCTCTGCCAGCGGCAAGACCTTCGAAAACCGTTGCCCGGTCGATAACAGCCTGATCGGTCCTGTGCACGAAGCCGGCGAAGCAGAAGTGGACGCTGCCGTACGCGCGGCCAAGGCGGCGCTGAAAGGTCCTTGGGGCAAGCTGACCCAGGCCCAGCGTACCGAGCTGCTGAACAAGGTCGCAGACCGCATCAACGAGCGCTTCGACGAGTTCCTGGAAGCCGAGTGCCTCGATACCGGCAAGCCGCGCTCCATTGCCAGCCATATCGATATTCCCCGTGGCGCAGCCAACTTCAAAGCATTCTCCGAGACGCTGGCCAACCACCCGACCGAAGGTTTCCGCATGGATACGCCGGATGGCAAGGGTGCCCTGAACGTGGGTCACCGCACTCCGAAAGGCGTGATCGCCGTTATCTCCCCGTGGAACCTGCCGCTGCTGCTGATGACCTTCAAGGTCGGCCCGGCACTGGCTTGTGGTAACACCGTAGTGGTCAAACCGTCTGAGGAAACGCCGGCGACTACCACGCTGCTGGGCGAGGTGATGAACGAGTGTGGCGTACCGGCGGGTGTATTCAACGTGGTACACGGTTTTGGTCCGAACTCGGCAGGTGAGTTCCTGACGACTCACAAGGATGTGGCAGCCATCACCTTCACCGGTGAAACCCGTACCGGCGAAGCGATCATGCGAGCCGCGTCTGTAGGTCTGCGCAACATCTCCATGGAGTGTGGCGGCAAGAATCCGGGCATTGTTTTTGCTGATTGCGATATCGAGAAAGCGGTTGAGGGCACCATGCGTTCCGCGTTTGTGAACTGTGGCCAGGTCTGCCTGGGCACCGAGCGCGTTTACGTCGAACGTCCGATCTTCGAGAAATTCCTGTCCCGCATGAAGGAAGAAGTGGCCAAGCTGAAGCTGGGCCGTCCTGAAGACAAGGAAGCCAATTTCGGTCCGCTGGTCAGCCTCGAGCACCGCGAGAAGGTCAAGTACTACTACGACCTGGCCCGTGAAGAGGGCGCGACCGTTGAGATTGGTGGCGGTATCCCGGATATGGGCGCCGAGCTGAACGACGGTGCCTGGATCGAGCCGACTATCTGGACTGGTCTGTCCGACGATGCCCGCGTCATTCGCGAAGAGATCTTTGGCCCCTGCTGCCACATCCGTCCGTTCGACACCGAGGAAGAAGTGATCGAGCTGGCCAACGACACCGACTACGGCCTGGCGTGTGCCATCTGGACTGAAAACTCTGCCCGTGCCGTGCGTGTGGCTGAGCAGATGGAAGTGGGTCTGGCCTGGGTGAACTCCTGGTTCCTGCGTGATCTGCGCACCTCCTTCGGTGGTGCCAAGCAGTCCGGTATCGGCCGCGAGGGCGGTGTACACGGCCTCGAGTTCTACACCGAAACCAAGAATATCTGCATCAAGCTCTGAGGACAGACGATGGACAAGCAACTGATTCAACAATGTGGTGATGAGCTGTACACGGCGATGCTGGAACGTACGCCGGTACGTCCGCTGACCGAGCGTTTCAGCGATATCACCATCGAAGATGCCTACAACATTTCCCTGCGCATGTTGGAGCGTCGCATTGAAGCCGGTGAAAAGATCATCGGCAAGAAGATCGGCCTGACCTCCAAGGCGGTGCAGAACATGCTCGGCGTGGGTCAGCCGGACTTCGGTTACCTCACCGACAAGATGGCGTTCAGCCAGGGCGAAGAGATGCCGATCTCCGAGCGTCTGATGCAGCCTAAAGCCGAAGGCGAGATAGCCTTCATCCTGAAAAAGGATCTGATGGGCCCGGGTATTACTGCTGCTGACGTACTGGCCGCCACCGATTGCGTGCTGCCGTGTTTCGAAGTGGTCGATTCCCGTGTCGAGAACTGGCAGATCAAAATCCAGGACACCGTGGCAGACAACGCCTCCTGCGGTCTGTTCGTACTGGGTGACCGTGCCGTTGATCCGCGCAAGGTCGATCTGGCGACCTGCGGCATGGTGGTCGAGAAGAACGGTTCCATCATCAGCACCGGCGCTGGCGCCGCGGCGCTGGGCAGCCCGGTGAACTGCGTTACCTGGCTGGCCAATACCCTGGGTGAGTTCGGTATCCCGCTGAAAGCCGGTGAAGTAATTCTGTCCGGTTCTCTGGTGCCGCTGGAACCGGTACAGGCCGGCGACTTCATGAGCGTGAGCATCGGTGGCATCGGCAGCGCGTCTGTCCGTTTTGTCTGATTAATTGAGTTTGAATTGAGCCTTCGTGCGCGGGGCGCACTCCCACAAGTAAACGTGATCTGTGGTTAAAAGTGTGGGAGCCCGCTCCGTGGCGAAGGCTTCAAACAAGAATAAGTGGAACACACTATGTCCAAGAAGCTTAAAGCGGCCATCATCGGCCCGGGTAACATCGGCACCGACCTGCTGATGAAGATGAAACGTTCCGAGTGGATCGAGCCGGTCTGGATGGTGGGTATCGATCCGACCTCCGAAGGCCTCAAGCGTGCTGAAGAGATGGGCATCAAGACCTGCGCCACCGGTGTAGACGGCCTGCTTCCGCACGTGATCGAAGACGACATCCGCGTGGCCTTCGATGCAACTTCAGCCTACGTACACGCCGAGAACAGCCGTAAACTGAACGAGCTGGGCGTGATCATGGTCGACCTGACGCCTGCTGCCATCGGTCCTTACTGCGTACCGCCGGTGAACCTGGCTGATCATGCCAAGAACCTGGAAATGAACGTAAACATGGTGACCTGTGGTGGCCAGGCGACGATCCCGATGGTCGCCGCTGTCTCCCGCGTACAGCCGGTTGAGTACGGCGAAATTATTGCGACTGTATCGTCTCGCTCCGTCGGTCCGGGCACACGTCAGAACATCGATGAATTCACCCGTACTACAGCAGGCGCGGTTGAGAAGGTTGGCGGTGCCAAGCAGGGCAAGGCGATCATCATCATCAACCCGGCCGAGCCGCCGTTGATCATGCGTGACACCATCCACTGCCTGACAGAAGGCGAGCCGGATCAGGCCGCTATCACCGAATCCGTGCATGCCATGGTGAAGGAAGTGCAGAAATACGTACCGGGTTATCGCCTGGTCAACGGTCCGGTGTTCGACGGCAACCGCGTATCCTGCTTCATGGAAGTAGAAGGCCTGGGTGATTTCCTGCCCAAATACGCCGGCAACCTGGACATCATGACCGCAGCCGGTCTGCGCACGGCCGAAATGTTCGCTGAAGAAGCGGCTAACGGCGCCATCACCCTGCCTGAGCGTGGCTAACGGAGGATTACGATATGAACCTGAACGGTAAGAAAGTCACGCTGCACGATATGTCTCTGCGTGACGGCATGCATGCCAAGCGTCACCAGATCAGCCTGGACGAGATGGTCAACATCGCAACCGGTATGGACGAAGCGGGTATGCCGCTGATCGAAGTCACTCACGGTGACGGTCTGGGCGGTGCATCCGTGAACTACGGCTTCCCGGCCCATAGTGATGAGGAATACCTCAACGCCGTCGTGCCGAAAATGAAAAACGCCAAGGTCTCCGCGCTGCTGTTACCGGGTATCGGTACCGTCGATCACTTGAAAATGGCGAAAGACTGCGGCGTATCCACCATCCGTGTGGCCACTCACTGCACCGAAGCTGACGTATCCGAGCAGCACATCGGCATGGCCGCCAAAATGGAAATGGACACCGTTGGCTTCCTGATGATGGCCCACATGGTCAGCCCGGAGAAAATCCTGGAACAGGCCAAATTGATGGTCAACTACGGTGCCAACTGCATCTACGCCACCGACTCTGCCGGCTACATGCTGCCGGACGAAGTGACCGCCAAGATCGGCCTGCTGCGTGCTGAGCTGCCCAGCAGCGTCGAGATCGGTTTCCACGGCCACCACAACATGGGCATGGCCATCGCCAACTCCCTGGCGGCCATTGAAGCGGGTGCGTCGCGCATCGATGGCTCGGTTGCAGGCCTGGGTGCTGGCGCCGGTAACACGCCGCTGGAAGTGTTTTGCGCCGTACTGGATCGCATGGGCGTCGAGACCGGTATCGATCTGTACAAGATCATGGATGTGGCCGAAGACCGCGTCTTCCCGATTATGGATCAGCCGATCCGCGTTGACCGTGATGCACTGACGCTGGGCTACGCCGGTGTTTACTCCTCCTTCCTGCTGTTTGCCCAGCGTGCGGAGAAGAAGTACGGCATTCAGGCCCGTGACATTCTGGTAGAGCTTGGTCGCCGCGGTACTGTGGGTGGTCAGGAAGACATGATTGAAGACCTGGCACTGACCATGGCGAAAGAAAAGGGGCTGATCTAATGGCTGAAGCATACGAAAACAAGCTGACCCAATCCCAGATTGAAGAGCTGGCAATCCACTGCGAAAACGCCGAGCTGGAAGCGTACGAGATCACCAAGATCACCGACGATTTCCCGCAGATGACCTACAAGGATGCCTTCGACATCCAGTGGGAGATCCGTCGCCGCAAGGAAGAACGCGGTCACAAGATCGTCGGTATGAAGATGGGTCTGACCTCCTGGGCCAAAATGGCACAGATGGGGGTTGAGCAGCCCTGCTACGGCTTCCTGGCCGACTACTTCAGCGTACCTGAAGGTGGTGATATCAAGCATGATGAGCTGATCCACCCGAAGATCGAAGCCGAGCTGGCGTTCGTGCTGAAAGACGAACTGAAAGGCCCGGGTGTTCATATCGGTGATGTACTGCGTGCCACCGACTTTGTCATGCCGGCCGTTGAAGTGATCGACTCTCGTTACAAGGACTTCAAGTTTGACCTCAAGAGTGTAATCGCCGATAACTCATCATCCACCCGCTTTGTCACCGGCGGCCAGATGGCTGATGTTGCTGACCTCGACCTGAAAAACATCGGTGTGGTCATGGAGATCAACGGTGAAGTAGTACAGACCGGTGCTGGCGCTGCGGTACTGGGTCACCCGGCTGCCTCTGTGGCCATGCTGGCCAACATGCTGGGCGAGCGCGGTGAAAGCTTGCCGGCAGGCTCCTTTATCATGATCGGTGCCATCACGGCTGCGGTACAGGTGAACAAGGGTGATGCCTTCACCGTGCGTTACCAGGGCCTGGGTACGCTGAGCGGCAAGTTCGTCTGATACAGGGCGAAATGACCGTGCCGCTGAGATCTGGTTAAAGCAGGCTCAGCGGCTTTGAAAACCTGCTTGAATGACTGCTAAGGAGGCATGCCATGCCCATTGCACAGATCCATATTATGGAAGGTCGCAGTGATGAACAGAAAGAGCGCCTGATTGAGGAAGTAACCCAGGCCATTGCACGTTCATTGGATGCCCCTGAAGCCAACGTGCGTGTGCTGATTGATGAGATGCCCAAGCAACACTTTGGCATTGGCGGCCAGTCCGCCAAAAAGCTGGGGCGTTAGCCCAGGGAGGCTATATAAGTTCACAGCCCCCCTTATCCCTTAAGTTGTGTTTCTACCCATTGTTGTAGTCTCTTTGCCCCGCTTTAAGGCGGGGCTTTTTATTATGCACTGAATACGCGCATATAAAGAGGTGAAAACAGGCAGTTAGATATTTAACTTGGCTTTATTCAAGGTGTCAGAAGGCGTTTCACCGAATATTTTCTTATACTCGGTGGAAAAACGGCCTAAATGAGTGAAGCCCCAATTAAATGCCAGGGTTGAAATGCTGTCCGCCCCTAGGGATTTAATAATATCGCCGCGAACGCCCTCCATCCGGATGCGCTTTAAATAGGCTGTCGGTGGGACGCCAATATAGCGTTTAAAGTCGGAATAGAGCTTGTTTTTAGAAACGCCTGAAATCCATTCAACATCATCCATGTGAATTTCATTTTTGGCATTTTCACGCAGGTAATCGATTGTTTTGACAAGGTAGGAGGGCAGGTTGTTATTGAGCGCCCGCTTTACATCCTCAGAGTAGTTGTGAGGCTGGGATGTCAGCAGGCCTTTGATAAGTGCCTGTTCTATATCCCGTATGAACGCGGGGCTGTTGTACAGGCTATCGGTGTTTGAAAGCTCACTTTCGATATACCTGACGGTGCGCCACCAGGCGCTGGATGAGCCCACTGATGCATCCATATTTGCTTGAAATATCAGTGGCTTATCAGTTTTTTTGCCGGTCAGTGACTCGAGGCCAACTTCCATGGCCTGGCGGGAAATACGGACCAGGGTTTTACGACAGTTGCCGCTGATATTCAGCTCGTAGGGTTCGGCCGGGGAGATGATGACACCGCTGGTGATATTGGACTGTACGTTGCCGTCCTTGTAGCTCAGCTCCTGATAGCCGCTCAGGGGTAAACTGATACTGTAACTGTTACTCAGATCTTCGACATTTACGGTTACATCAGTGCCGTATTCAATATAGCCGATGGCGGTAGAGGTTGAGTTAAGGATATTACCGACATGTCTGAAATGCATTTTTTTTGCATCTTCAACCGTCAGGTCATGTGGCCCACATATATTGGACATCCAGGATATGGCATCGCGGGTATTATGAGTGTCTGCCATTAACTTGTTAGGGGGTGACCCTTCGTTCTGGATATCGGTGTGTATCATCATGTGATCACTTTTTAATTATTGGTTTTATTCATGATTAGCCAGCTATTGGTCAAGGGGGCTTCTCGAAATTAGCCTGACTGACGTCATATGTCAATTACTTGTTGTCATGCGGCTGAAATGATTTCGATCAGTGAAAAAGCGGATAGCAAATCAAAAAAAAGCGGATAGCTGACAGGGATCAAGCTTTGGTTTTATGGGTGTAACCAAGAGAGCAGCCGGTCGAACGGCCTGGATGCCACCCAATGGAGACCTGAAATGAGCCTGAATAATAAGCCCCTCGAAGCCTGGCGTCAGCAAGTTGAGGACGCCCTCAACTTCCGCCCAGAAGAGAAGACGTTCAAGGTTGCCCGTGAAGTCTTTACCGACCCTGAATTGTTCGATCTCGAAATGGAATTGATTTTCGAGAACACCTGGATCTACGCCTGTCACGAAAGTCAGATCGCCAACAAGCATGATTTCTTCACCATGCAGGCGGGCCGCCAGCCGATGATTATTACCCGCGATGCCAAGGGTGAGATCAATGCACTGCTGAATGCCTGTCAGCACCGTGGCGCAACCCTGACCCGTGTGTGCAAGGGTAACCAGTCCACCTTTACCTGCCCCTTCCATGCCTGGTGCTACAAGACCGATGGCAAGCTGGTGAAGGTGAAGGCACCTGATGAGTATCCGGCTGACTTCGACAAATCAACTCGTGGCCTGCGCAAGGCGCTGGTCAGCAGCTATAAGGGCTTTGTGTTCATCAACCTGAACACCGAGTGCACCCAGTCACTGGAAGAGTTTCTGGGCGACGCCAAAATCGCGTTTGACATGATGGCAGCCCAGTCACCCACAGGCGAGCTGGAGGTCCTGCCGGGCTCCTCCTCCTATACCTTTGATGGCAACTGGAAGCTGCAGAACGAAAACGGTCTCGATGGCTATCACGTCAGCACCGTCCACTATAACTACGTAGCCACCGTGCAGCATCGTCAACAGCAGGATGCGGCCAAGGAAGGTGGCGGCAGCAAAACACTGGACTACAGCAAGTTGGGCGCCGGTGACAAGGAAACGGATGATGGCTGGTTTGCCTTCAAGAATGGGCACACCATTCTGTTCAGTGACATGCCGAACCCGGAAGTACGCCCGGGCTATGCCTCCGTTATGCCGCGTCTGATTGAAGAGTATGGCCAGGAGCGTGCCGAGTGGATGATGCACCGTCTGCGCAATCTGAATATCTATCCCAGCCTGTTCTTCATGGACCAGATCAGCTCCCAGTTGCGTGTAGTACGACCGGTGGCCTGGAACAAGACCGAAGTGCACAGCTTCTGCCTGGGCGTGAAGGGCGAATCTGACGCCGACCGTGAAAACCGTATCCGCCAGTTTGAAGACTTCTTCAACGTATCCGGTATGGGTACCCCGGATGATCTGGTGGAATTCCGTGAAGCCCAGAAAGGCTTTGAAGGACGTGCCGAGCGCTGGAATGACATCTCCCGCGGCTGCGAAAACTGGTCGTACGGCCCCACCGCCAACACCCGGGCGCTGGATATCGAGCCGGTGATTACCGGTACCGAATTTACCCAGGAAGGCCTGTATGTAAACCAGCACTCCACCTGGCAGCGCTACCTGCTGGAAGGTCTGGCAGCCAAAGCGAAGAAGGAGGGTTAAACCATGAGCAACACTATCCAGAGCATCGAACAGTTTCTGTACCGTGCGTCCGAGTACTGCGACCGTCAGCAGTGGGATGAATATCTCGACATGTTTGACCCTGAGTCCATGTTCCATATCCCGCAATGGGACAGCGAGCATGTGTATACCACCAACCCCAAGCGCGAGATGTCGCTGATCTATTACCCGACTCGTGCCGGCCTTGAAGACCGTGTATTCCGCATCCGCACCGGCAAAAGTGCCGCCTGCACGCCCATGCCGCGCACCATGCACCTGATCGATAACGTTCAGGCGGAACAGCAGGATGATGGTCTGTGGCAGGTGAAAGCCAACTGGGCCACGCACTTCTTCCGTTTTGGTGAAGCTGAATGCTTTTTCGGCTGGGCCGAGTACCTCCTGCGGGAAGAGGGTGACAGCTGGAAGATCATGAGCAAGCGCGCCATCGTGCTGAACGACAAGATCCGCCATGTGCTGGATTTCTACCACGTCTGAGCACCTTCGGGTGCTCGTTTACGAGTGAGCAATGGTGAGTAGTATGCATAAGGTAGCACTGAACTTCAGCGATGGACGCACCCACTTCATCGGCATTAATCCGGGTGAAGTCCTGATGGACGCGGCTCTGCGCCACGGCCTCACGCTGCCGGTGGATTGTCGCGAAGGTGTTTGTGCCTCCTGTAAGGGCACCTGCCAGTCCGGTCAGTATGATCTTGAATATGTCGACGAAGATGCGCTGAGCGAAGACGATCTGGAGAAGGGCGGCATTCTGGCCTGCCAGATGCGCGTCGAAAGTGACTGTGCCGTTCGTTTCGACTTTGATTCTTCCCTCTGTACCAGTGCCGGGCCGGAAGAGGTTGAGGCGGTGGTAACCCGGGTCGAAGTTCTGTCCGACTCCGCGGCAACTTTGCATCTGGATGCCAGTGGTCGTGAAGGGCAGCTGGACTTCCTGCCAGGACAGTATGCCCATGTGCAGGTACCCGGCACCGACGAGTGGCGCTCCTATTCCTTCGCCTGTCAGCCAAACGAAAACAACCAGCTGCAACTGCTGATTCGTTTGTTGCCGGACGGGGTCATGAGCAATTACCTGCGTGATCGTGCCCAGTCCGGTGACAGCATTCGTCTCAAGGCACCTCTGGGGGCCTTTTATCTGCAGCAGGTTAAACGTCCGCTGATTCTGGTCGCTGGCGGCACCGGCCTGGCGGCATTTCTGGGTATGCTGGACCAGATGGAGTCCGATCCGAGCCGTATCGATCAGCCGGTCAACCTGTTCTACGGCGTCACCAAGCCGGAAGACCTCTGCGAGCTGCAACGCCTGGACCGCTATCAGCAGGCGATTCCCGGTTTCAC
Source organism: Marinobacterium sp. NO-S09 (assembly GCF_059179545.1). Lineage (NCBI taxonomy): Bacteria > Pseudomonadati > Pseudomonadota > Gammaproteobacteria > Oceanospirillales > Oceanospirillaceae > Marinobacterium > Marinobacterium sp. NO-S09. The sequence continues at coordinate 1,475,427 of NZ_CP168954.1, forward strand.
TTACCACAGCATCGTGATGCAGCCTGATGAAAGCTGGCAGGGTCCTGAAGGTGTAGTGACCGACCTGTTTGAAGAGCAGCATTTCAATGCCGGTGAGGTGGATGCCTATCTTTGCGGCCCGCCGCCGATGGTAGAGGCGGTTAAAAACTGGCTCGATCAGCGCCAGATGGAAAATGCCAGTATCTACTTTGAAAAGTTTTCTGCCAGCTGAGTCAACAACAGCTGAGCAGTAACCCAACACAATAACAACAAAGAGATCAGCACAATGAAAAAAGGTGTAATGCGCCCGGGACACGTTCAGATTCGTGTTCTGGATATCGACGAAGCACTGCTTCACTACCGTGACCTGATGGGTCTGATTGAGGTCGGCCGCGACGCTCAAGGCCGCGTCTACCTCAAGGGCTGGACGGAAGTCGACCGCTTCTCGGTCGTCCTGCGCGAAGCTGACCAGCCCGGTATGGACTTCATGGGTTTCAAGGTACTCAACGAAGCGACTCTGGAACAGCTCCACGGTGAGCTGGTCGAGCACGGCTGCGAAGTGGAGCAGGTTGCAGCCGGGGAGCTTGAAGGCTGTGGTCGCCGTATCCGCTTTCAGGCACCCACCGGGCATGCTTTTGAGCTTTATGCCGATAAAGAGCAGACCGGTCGCTACGGCATCGGTAATCACAACCCGGAAGCCTGGCCTCGTGACCTCAAGGGCATGAAGGCGCAACGCTTTGATCACTGCCTGCTGTACGGACCTGACCTGGATAAAACGCTGGATCTGTTCCGTGACGTGCTGGGCTTCGATATCTGCGAACAGGTGATGACGCCGGATGGCAAACGTGTGGCGCAGTTCCTGACCACCAGCATGAAGGCGCACGATATCGCCTTCATTGATCACCCCGAGCCGGGCAAATTTCACCACGCCTCATTTTTTCTGGAAACCTGGGAAGACGTGCTGCGTGCCGGTGACCTGATTTCGATGACGGACACGTCGATCGATATAGGCCCTACGCGGCATGGCATTACGCACGGTCAAACGATATATTTCTTTGACCCGTCAGGGAACCGCAACGAAGTTTTCTGTGGTGGTGACTACTTCTACCCGGATCATGAGCCAATCACCTGGGATGCCGATAAATTGGGCAAGGCCATCTTTTACCATGATCGCCAGCTCAACGAGCGCTTTCTGACCGCCTTGACCTGATTTCGTTTACGAATGTGGGCTTGGGTGGCATGGCCTTTGCTTGGTACCGCTGACGGTACAGCATCTGATCGGTAACCCAGGGCCCATATCCCAGCGTCCCGGTGAGCACCTGTCGTTTGCTCGGGGCGGTGGCTAAAAAATTACAATAGAGAGAATGGAGTTAGACATGTCGATGAAACGCTTAATGACGTCCGTAATGGCGGGCGGCCTGGCCCTGATGATGACCGTACCGGCTCAGGCACGGGATTTCCGCCTTGGCCTGATTACACCACCCCCGCATCGCTGGACTCAGGCTGCCGAAGCCTTTGCCGAAGATGTGAAGCAGAAGTCCGGTGGTGAGCACAGCATTGCTGTCTTCCCGTCTCAGCAGCTGGGTAATGAAGCGCAGATGGTGCAGCAGCTGCAGACCGGTGCGCTGGATATGGCTTTCCTGACCGTTGCTGAAATCTCCAACCGTGTGCCCGATTTTGGTGCGCTGTACGCGCCTTACCTGGTCGATAACATTGATCAGGCGGCCGCTCTGCTGAAATCTGAAGCCGCGACCGACCTTCTGGATCAGCTGCCGTCTGAAGCTGGCCTGGTTGGTGTGGGTTACGGCATGGCCGGCCTGCGTCAGGTGATGAGCCGCGATACTCTGGAAGGTCCGGCCGACCTGGAAGGCAAGAAACTGCGTATTACCCCGTTCGAGCCGATCCGTGACTTCTACAAGGCCACCGGCGCCGCACCGACCCCGATGCCGCTGCCGGCCGTATACGATGCACTGGCAAACGGTCAGATCGACGCCATCGATATGGACTTCGACTCCATCCTGATTTTCAAATTCTATGATCGTTCCGACAAGATGCTGATCTCCAACCATATGATGTTCCCGATGGTGGGTGTGGTGTCCGGTCGCGTCTGGAAAGACCTCAGCAAGGAAGACCGCAAACTGCTGCAGACCAGCATGCGTGCGCAGCTGGATGGGGTCATCGATCACTTCCAGGCTCTGGAGAAGAAGCAGGAAGAGGAACTGCGTGGGCTGGATATCACCATTCATGAAGCAACCAGGGAAGACTTTGCTGACGCTATCGCAGAGTGGGAAGGAATCTGGTCCGAAAAGGCACCGTCTCTGCCCAAACTGAGAAAAGCGGTTGCCGAGATCAAGGGCAGCTGATCCTCTGAGCCATTACCCCGCAGGCCCTTGTGCCTGTGGGGCGAGGACACCTGATGTTGAATTTCATATCTGATCGGCTGGTCCGCATTGAGATGGGACTGGCGGCCGTTATGGCGGCGGCAGTCACCTTGCTGATCTTGCTGAACATTGTTAGCCGTTCCCTGGGCATGGCAATTTACTGGGTGGATGAGCTGGCCATCTACGCCATGGTCTGGACTACATTCCTGGCGACATCGGTGGCGCTCAAGCGCCGTCAGGTTGTAGCGGTAACGTTGCTGGTCGACCTTCTGGGCAAGCGCACCCAGGCCTGGATGCAGCTGTTATCCGACCTAATGATTCTGACCTTTGCGGTTGCTGTGCTGGTCTTGTGCTGGCGCTGGCTGGACCCGGTGACCTTTGCCGGTGTTGGTTTTGATATAAAAGAGTTTCAGGGCGAAACATTCAATTTTCTGTATTCGGAAAAAACCAATACGATAGGTATTAAGAAAATATGGCCCTGGCTAATACTGCCTATATTTTCCATTTCGCTCAGCCTGCATGCCCTCAATAATATGCTGGGCAGTCTTAAGAAAGCAGTATTTTATAAGGGGGCTATGGAATGACGTTTGCCATATTTTTCATTCTATTGTTTATCGGTGTGCCAATAGCACTTGTGCTGGCGTTAACGGCGCTCTGGTATATTGCGACTTCTGGCAATTCCGTACTGTTTGAATCCTACCCTCAGCAGCTGTTTGGTGCGATTGAAAGCTACGGTCTTCTGGCTATTCCGCTGTTTATGTTGGCCGGTGAGTTGATGAACGAGGGCGGGCTTACCAGCCGCCTGATCAACCTGGCGCGTATTCTGGTGGGCGGCTTCCGCGGTGGGCTGGCATATATCAACCTGGTCGCCAATATGATGATGGCGGCGATCATGGGCTCGGCGGCTTCACAAATCGCAATCATGTCCCGTGCCATGGTGCCTGCCATGGAGAAAGAGGGTTACTCGGCCTCATACGCGGCGGCTATCACCTCAGCCGGTGGTCTGCTGTCGCCCATCATTCCACCGTCCATGTTGTTCGTGCTTTTCGGGGTGTTGGCGCAGGTGCCCATTGCCGAGATGTTCATCGCCGGTATTGTGCCTGGTCTGCTCATGTCGCTGCTGTTTTTCATCGTGATTGCGTTGATTGGCCTGGTGCAGGAGTACCCGAAAGGGGAGTGGCCGGACCGCGCCAAGCGCCGTGAATACCTGCTGATGGGTATGCCGGCCGGCTTGATTCCGATAGTGATTATCGGCGGTATTCTGACCGGTCTGGCGACGCCAACCGAGTCTGCAGCCCTGGCATCTCTGGCGGCATTGCTGATCGGCAAGTACGTCTACAAGGATCTTAAGTTCTCACATCTGCCGGAGATCCTGCGCCGTACGGCCCTGAATGCGGGCATGGTGATCATGCTGATCTCTGCAGCCGGCGTGTTCGGCTGGGTTGTGGTATATGAGCAGATTCCGCAGGCGGCAGCAGCCTGGATTGCCCAGCAGACCTCGGATCCATTCGTATTCATGCTGATGGTGGTCGGGGTACTGATTCTGGTTGGAATGGTGATTGATGGCATCGCCGCGCTGATCCTGGTAGTACCCATCCTGCTGCCCATTGCGCAGCAGCAATTCGATATATCGGCCTATCAGTTCGGAGTAGTGGTGTGTTTGACGCTGGTGACAGGGTTGCTGACACCGCCGGTGGGTGCAGGGCTGTTTATTGGTTCATCCATGACCGGGATTCCGCCCATGCAAATCTTCCGCTCACTACTGCCTTTCCTGCTGGCAACACTGGCGACGCTGGTGCTACTGAGTGGGGTGCCTGAACTGGTGTTGGTGCTGCTGTAGCGGGTATTTAAGAGGGTGCCCGATGCAGGAGGCAGGCTGTCAGGTCTGTGCCCTGCGTCGGGTTTCGCTTGGCTTTTCGCCAAAGATTCTCTGATATTCCTGGCTGAAGCGGCCCATGTGACTGAACCCCCATCGCATGGCGGTTTCGGTAACCGAATGCACATTATCCTGCTGCATCAAGGCGTTATGAACACGCTGCATGCGTACGTTACGCAGGAACTCCATGGGGCTCATCTGCCTGAAATCCTTGAATCCGGCATGCAGGGTGCGCACGCTGACGCCCGCTATTTCAGCGAGTCTGGATGGCGATAAGGTCTCTTCGGCATGGGCTTCGATATATTCCTCAACACGGCGTACATGGCGGGGAGCAAGGCGTGCCTGGGGTGCGTTGAGTTCAGTGGAGTAATTGCTGGGTTGTTGGGTTAGCAGGGTATTGATCACGAGCTCGACCAATTGGTGGGATATGAGACGTTGATTGAGGCTTTCCGGCGAGTTGCGTTGCAGTTGAGTCAGGTATTCGAGCGTGTGTAACCAGCTTGAGGAGCGTTGCCAGTCGAACTCGGGGGCGAATTCGAGCGGTTGCCGCAGCCTGTGGCCCAGGTGTCGGCTGCATATCTGTTCCAGTTCCTGCCGGTCTATTCTCAGCATCAGCTGATCACAGTCTTCATAGCGCATCTTCAATTGCTGGTCCGGGCTCAGTATTACGCCCTTTTTCCGGTGAGTAATCACTTGCTTTTCGCCGCACAGAATCTCGGCAGAGCCGTCCATGGGCATCTGTATCAAGTAAAAGTCTTCCAGGCATTCCGGGTCCACATCCGCACGGCCGCCATACTTCAGGCGATGCATGGATACCTCCCCCATAGAGAACTGGTGCAGGCGCGAACAGGTCTGTGCACTGTACTGAACCGGTGTAAAACGGTGAGGTTTGAAGGCCTGACCGACCTTGCTGCAGACCTCATCCGGGTCGGATGAATTGAACACTTCCTTATCCGGCTGATCCAGCATTGCAGTCCCCAGCACTGGAGGAATAAAAAGTTTTGTTGGCATTGGCTACTTCCCTTTTAGTGTTAGTGCTCTTTATTGCGTCGAGCTTTATTTAAGGGTGATGACAGTATAAACACGATTTTTCACTTGGTGGATAAAAAAATAACATTTTTGCGCTCTGTGGATATTGGCTGCGAAAAACGGCTCGCTCTAATTCAACACATTTAAATAGGATGAAGTTGTATTGATAATAAATAGAGCGGAGTCAGATAATGGGAACGCAGATTCAGATAAACGCAAAAGATGGAAACGGAGTTTTTTCCGGCTACTTGGCATTACCTGCAGCGGGAGAGGGACCAGGCCTGGTGCTTTTGCAGGAGATTTTTGGTGTAAATGACACCATGCGCCAAATCGCGGATTACTACGCTGAAGAAGGGTATGTCGTGGTTGTACCCGATCTGTTCTGGCGTCAGGAACCCGGTGTTGAGCTGGGCTATGACGAAGCCTCCTGGCAGAAGGCCTTCGGTTTCTTTCAGGGTTTTGACCAGGATAAGGGGGTGGAAGATATCGATGCAGCCGTTTCGGCTCTTAAAGGCCTTAAGGAGTGTACCGGTGGCACTGGCGTACTCGGCTTCTGCCTCGGCGCCCGCATGGCCTACCTGGCTGCCTGCCGTTGTGATGTGGATGCAGCCATCGGCTACTACGGCATGGGCATGGAAAACCACCTGGATGAAGCCGACAACATCCGTGGTCGTCTGGTACTGCACTTTGCCGAGCAGGACAAGTACTGTCCGGCGGCAGCGCGTAACGATATTTATGCCGCGCTGGAATCCCGTGACAACGTGGAACTCTACACCTACCCGGGTGTTGACCACGCCTTTGCCCGTCCGGGCTCAGAGCATTACCACAAACCTTCAGCCCTGATCGCCCATGAGCGCTCCGTTGCGGTTCTGCGCAAGGCGATTGGACCGCACTACAACCTGTCCCACCTGTGGGACAAGCATTGCGAATACGAATTCGATACCCGTAATGTGGACGACACCATGGCCACCATGGTGGCGGAGCCTTACGTCAACCACATTCCCACCCTGACCGGTGGTGTGGGTTACAAGGACCTGTACCGTTTCTACAAGCATCACTTTGTCGATTCCAATCCTGCTGATACTTCCCTGGTACCGATTTCACGCACCATCGGCGATACCCAGATCGTTGATGAACTGCTGTTCTGCTTCACCCATGATCGCGAGATCGACTGGCTGGTGCCGGGTATCGAGCCGACCGGCAAGTATGTCGAGATTCCTCTGGTTGCTGTAGTCAAATTCCGCGGTGACAAGCTGTATCACGAACACATCTACTGGGATCAGGCGTCGGTACTGGTTCAGCTGGGCATCCTTGATCCCACCGGCCTGCCGGTAGCCGGGCGCGAAACTGCGGCCAAGCTGCTTGATGAAACCCTGCCCTCCAACAAGCTGATGCCGACCTGGCCCAGCAGCGCAAATAAGGACTGAGGAGCGGGATCATGAGCGAATTCAACAATCGCGTGGCTTTGATTACCGGTGGTGCAACCCTGATCGGCGCCGCCGTTGCCCAGGCCTTTGTCAGCAATGGTGCCAAGGTTGCCATTCTCGATATCGATGTGGAGGCGGGTGCCAGTCTGGCGGATAAGTTGGGTGCGTCTGCGCTGTTCATCGAGACCGACATCACCAATGACAGCCAGTTGGAGGCCGCAGTGGCCAAAACCGCCGAGCATTTTGGTGGCCTGCATTACCTGATCAACCTGGCGTGCAGTTACCTGGATGAAGGTGCCGACTCTGACCGTAGTGACTGGCTCAAGGCACTGGATATCAACGTGGTCAGTGCCGTGATGGCTGCCCGCAGGGTACGCCCCTTGCTGGCACAGGAAGAGGGCGCAGCCATCGTCAACTTCACCAGCATCTCTGCACAGGCTGCCCAGACCGGTCGCTGGATCTACCCGGCCAGCAAGGCGGCTCTGAAGCACCTGACACGCAGCATGGCACTGGATTTCGCCGAGGAGGGTATCCGCGTCAATTCCGTATCACCGGGCTGGACCTGGTCCCGTGTGATCGATGAGGTCAGCGGTGGTGATCGTGCCAAGGCCGACCATGTCGCCGCGCCTTTCCACATGCTGGGCCGTCTGGGCGGGCCTGAAGAAGTTGCCGAAGTGGTGCTCTTCCTCTGTTCGCCTCGCGCCAGTTTTGTCACCGGTGCCGACTATGCCGTCGATGGCGGCTATTCGGCGCTTGGCCCCGAGCAGCAAGAGCCGGCAATTCCCAAGCTGGCCGAGTAACCCAACATGACCGGGACCTGTCCCGGTCACTCCAAGAACAATAAAGGTGAATCTCAATGACTCGTAAAATCGCAATCGTAGGCGCGGGCCAGTCAGGCCTGCAAACCGGCATCGGCCTGCTCAAGGCCGGTTATGACGTCACTATTCTGTCCAACCGTACCGGTGAGCAGATTCGTGCGGGCAAAGTGATGTCCAGCCAGTGCATGTTTGATCAGGCACTGCAGTCAGAACGGGATCTGGGGCTGAATTTCTGGGAACATGATTGCCCGCCGGTGGAAGGCATCGGCGTCACTGTCCCCAATCCGGAGAAAGCGGGTGAGAAGCTGATCGACTGGGCAGCCCCTCTGGATAACAAGGCACAGTCGGTGGATCAGCGCGTCAAAATGCCGGTCTGGATGGATGAGTTCGAGCGTCTGGGCGGTGAGCTGAAAATCTGTGATGTGGGTATTGCCGAGCTGGAAGAACTGGCCGCGTCCTATGAGCTGGTGCTGGTAGCAGCAGGCAAGGGCGAGATCGTGCGCATGTTTGAACGTGACGATGAACGCTCCCGTTTCGACAAGCCGCAGCGTGCTCTGGCGCTGACCTATGTACACGGCATGACGCCGAAAGAGCCCTATTCACGGGTGGCCTTTAACCTGATTCCGGGCGTGGGCGAGTACTTTGTCTTCCCGGCGCTGACGCTGAGTGGCCCCTGTGAAATCATGGTGTTTGAAGGTATTCCGGGTGGCCCCATGGATTGCTGGGGCGATGTCACCACACCGCAGGAACATCTGCAGCGTAGCCTGGAAATCATTAACACCTACGCCCCCTGGGAAGCGGAGCGTTGCAAGAACGTTGAGCTGACCGATGACGGTGGTGTTCTGGCCGGCCGTTTCCCGCCGACGGTACGCAAGCCGGTGGCGACCCTGCCGTCAGGCCGCAAGGTGATGGGCATTGCCGATGCACTGGTGGTGAACGATCCGATTACCGGCCAGGGCTCCAACAACGGTGCCAAGTGCAGCCGCATCTACCTGCAGGAAATCATTGCCCGTGGCGATCAGCCGTTCACCGAAGAGTGGATGCAGCAGACCTTTGAAACCTACTGGGACTATGCCTCTCAGGTTGTGGACTGGACCAACAGCATGCTGCTGCCACCGCCGCCGCACATCCTGGAATTGCTGGGCGCTGCGCAGCAGTCTCCGTCACTGGCTGCACAGATTGCCAACGGCTTTGATAACCCGCCGGATTACATGCCCTGGTGGCTGGACGAGGCGGCCTGTCAGGATCTGATCAAATCGCACATGCAGCAGGGAGCGGCCTGATATGACCAGTGTAACCACCGCCAATGTTGCTGCCGACAGCAGTACGGCCGCAGCCAATCTGGCCCCCGCAATTGACCCGCGTGAATTGCGCGATGCGCTGGGCTTGTTCGCCACTGGCGTCACGGTTGTGACCGCGCCGGGCACCGGAAAGGACGCTGTCGGCATCACCGCGAACTCCTTTTCATCCTTGTCTTTGGAGCCGCCCCTGGTGCTCTGGAGCCTGGCGCTCAAGTCGCCGAGCCTGGATGCGTTTGAAGAGGGCAAGCCCTTTGCCATCAATGTATTGCAGCGTGAGCAGGAAGCCCTGGCCATGCAGTTTGCACGCCCGCTGGACGACAAGTATGAAGGTGTGGATTTCAGCCTGAACAGTCGGCAGGTGCCACTGCTGGATGGTGCTCAGGCACAGCTGGAATGCACGGTCGAGTTTACTCGTGTGCTGGGTGACCACCTGCTTATTGTCGGACGGGTTGATGCACTGAATACAGCACCCGGCGAGCCACTGCTGTTTTACCGGGGTGCTTTTGCCCAACTGGAAAGCTGAACCGGTCACTGCATCCGGATCGCGATTGCGAACAAGACCTGAACAGGACTCTGTGCATGATGAAAACAATGAACAAATCCAGCCTGGCACTGGCCATGGCTCTGGCGTTAACCCTGACCACTGAAGCTCAGGCAACCGAAGGGGGCGGCTCCAACTATCCTATGGGCGCCGAAAACTACCTGATGGGTGCGCTGCCGCCTCCCGGTGTGTATCCGCTGATCTATGCCAATCGCTATGCGGCCGATGATCTGATGGATGATGCCGGTGACAGCCTGCCGATCGATTTCCGCCTGCGTGCCAATGTGGTGGCCCCGCGTCTGGTATGGGTGACGGATACGACCCTGCTGGGTGGCCAGCTGTTCCACGCTGCACTCCTGCCGTTAGTAGATATGGATGTGTCGGTTAACGGCATGAGTGACAGTAACCGGGGTATTGGTGATCTGGACCTGACCGCCTTCGCACTGGCCTACCACCACAGCCCCAACTTCCACTCGGTAGTGGGGATGGATGTGTTTGTGCCGGTGGGTGAGTATGACGCCAAGGATATGGCCAATATCGGCCGTAACTACTGGGGCGTACAAGCGGCCTATGCGGCATCCTGGGTTAACCCGACCGGCTGGAATGCCGACATCAAGCTGATGTACGACTACAACTTCGAGAACAGCGATACGGATTACCAGTCCGGTCAGGAACTGCACTTTGACTATTCCGTTGGCTATGGCGTCAGCTCCAACTGGGTCGTGGGTGTGGGCGGCTATGCCTACAAGCAGACCACCGGGGATGAAGTGAATGGTGTTGATATCGGTAATGAGGGGCAGGCATTCGCCATTGGTCCGTCCATCAAGTACGACAATGGCAAAGGCTTCTTCCTTTCACTGAAATACCAGAAAGAGATGGCGGTGGAGAACCGTCCTGAAGGTGATGCCTTCTGGATCAAGACCATCATTCCTTTCTGATCTTCACCTTCCTCCGTTCGACGCTCGTCAGCCCTGGGAACAGGGCTGACGTTTTTTGTTTCAGGCGGTCTCCAGCTTCTTCAGTCGATAGGCCAGCTGCGGCCGTGTCATGCCCAGCATACGTGCTGCCTGGGATACGTTACCCTCAGCACGGTCCATAGCGCTGCGAATCAACTGCTCCTCCATCTCTTCAAGGCTGAATTCGTCATTGAGCAGCTGCTCACAGAGGTCGGCCTGGGACAGGCTGGTGTTGGGTGAGCGGTTGGCAATTTCCTGCGCCAGTACCCCCTGGCGGTTGATGCTGTTCAACGGGTGGGTGGGTTCGGACAATGACGGGAAAAACGCATCCAGATCGATGGTGTGGTTGTTGTCCGTGAGGATGACGCCCCGCTCGATCATGTTCTCCAGTTCGCGGATATTTCCGGGCCACTTGTAGTGCATCAGCGCCTGCATCGCCTTGTCGGACACGCTCAAGGTTTGCTTGTTATAGAGCGTGTGGTACTTCTTCAGGAAGTGATTGACCAGCAGGGGAATGTCTTCGGTTCGCTCGCGCAAGGGCGGGATATGCACCGGATAGACATTCAGGCGGAAGAAGAGATCAGCGCGGAACTTGCCGTCGCTGACGGCCTGTTCCAGATCCTCGTTGGCCGCAGCCACCACGCGCACATCGATGCGACGGGTTCGGGTGTCACCGACGCGTTCCATTTCACTCTCCTGCAGTACGCGCAGCAGGCTGGCCTGAGCCCGAGGGGACAGTTCGACCACCTCATCCAGGAAAATCGTGCCACCGTGGGCGCGTTCAAACTTGCCCTCGCGGGACTGGGTGGCGCCGGTAAAGGCGCCTTTTTCCACACCGAAAAGCTCAGCTTCGATAAGGTCGGGCGGGATACAGGCACAGTTGACCGCCACAAAGGGCTTGTCGGCGCGATCTGAGCTTTGGTGCAGCCCCTTGGCAACCACCTCTTTACCGACACCGGTTTCGCCTTGCAGCAAAACGGTGACGGGACTGGTGGAGGCACGGCGAATCATCTGGCAGACGTTCTTGAAGGCGCCGGACTGCCCTACGGAATTGAACAGCAGGTCGTCACTCTGGTCGCTGCTGCGGAAGTTGTCACGCAGCTCACTGAGTTCGCTCTGCAGGCCAAAGAGTTCATCCGCGATGGGGTCGGGCAACAGGTAACGTTCCAGCTCGGCCTGGTCTTCCCACTCATCGGCAGGGCGCCCATGAATGTGGCAATGGTCATGGCCCATACCGGCACATTCGGTCTCCTTGAAGATGATATTACGACCCATAAAGTAGGTGGTATAGCCGCTGGCATAGCCGATCAGCGTCCAGCAGATAGGCTCGTCGGCAGGGCCAAAATCCTGCATGTGCACATCGGCCTCGTATGAGTCGAACCAGTTGAATTCTGCATCGAATTTGCCGCTATTAACGTCCAAATCCAGAGAAACGGGTTTTACGTTGACCATCCCTTTGATGCAGTGCAGCTGAGGCCCGACGAAGAAGGCATCCTCCTTCGACATGTCCGGTCGAATCTTGTCCACCAGCTCGGCATCCTTCCATCCCGAATGGTAACCAAAGCGCATCAGAAAACCCTTGGCGCGCTCGATACCGAGGGTCTCTATCAGCTCCTTGCGCAGCAGTCCCATGACGCTGGAGTGGATTAGCAGCATGCGTTGTTCATTGAGCCAGACCTTCCCCTGGTCGCTCTCAAAGCGTATCTGAGACAACAGGTCGCTGCTGCCCGGAAACTCGAGTGTCTGCGTGTTAGCCATAGTTGTTTTTATACCGGCCGTTTTTGTGAGTTGTTATGTCGATCAATTTTTGATCGTTTTTTGCACAGTGTGTCTTTTTTATTGTTGGAGCATTTGGCTTCAGTTTGGAAGTGAAAGTCTAATATATGAGACTAAAGTCTAATGATCTGGTGCTGATTAAAAAATCAACATTCTCATCATTTGATCAACAAATCCCGCAGATTTTTCACCATTTGATCAGCTTCGGCAGAACCTCCCTATGTCGGGTTTACTCCCTGAACGCGGGGTATCAGATGCAAAATAATTATTTTTAATAATTATAAATCAATGGGTTATGTTTAATTTTCTGTGCATTTCTGTCGTTTTAATTCCGCTTTGGCACGCCCGTTGCTCCAGTGCAGGGTGAACATGCGTTGATGAGCAGAGGATAACAATGACAAAACTCAAACTGCACAACAGCAACGATGACCTGCCCAAACGGCAGAGTTTTGATCGTTTGACCAAATACATCCGTGTCCGCAGTGAACCGGATGCCCGCTTTGTCGAATTCGATTTTGCCATTGGTGACCCCTCCCTGTTTGTCGAGCTGGTGATGCCTCAAGGAGCCTTCGAGGCTTTCTGCGCCAGTAACGATGTGGTGCCCATGACCGACGCGCAGACCCAAGCCGTTGATGCCGAGATGGAAAAGTGGCGTTACGGCGAAGAGACGCTGATGTCGCACAACCACAGCCGCGCTTCCGAATAACAACAATCGCAGCCTGGGAATAGATCGATGAGTATTGAAATCAAAACCGCCACGATGGAACCGGTCCGCAATACCTACGCCAACGTGGAGCGTCGTTTCGGTGACAAGCCGGCGACCCGCTATCAGGAGGCGACCTATGACCTCCAGTCCGAGACCAACTTCCACTACCGCCCGCTGTGGCAGCCCGAGCTGGAGCTGAACGACCCGCGCCGGACCGCCATCGTGATGAGCGACTGGTACGCGTTCAAGGATCCGCGCCAGTTCTACTACGGTGCCTACGTGCAGCAGCGCGCCAAGATGCAGGAAGTGGCCGAGAGCAATTACGCCTTCTTCGAAAAGCGCGATCTGGCACGCTTCCTCAGCGATGAAGCTCGTGCTGAGGTGATTCGCTTCCTGGTACCGCTGCGCCATCTGGAACACACCGCCAACCTGAACAACATGTACGGCGCAGCCTACGGCTTCGGTACCGCGATTACCCAGGCGCTGCTGTTCAACGGCATGGATCGACTGGGTATGGCGCAGTACCTGTCCCGTGTCGGTCTGATTCTGGATGGCAACAGCGGCGATGCCCTGGCCGAGGCCAAGCAGCAGTGGCTGGACGCGGACATCTGGCAAGGGCTGCGTGCCCTGTGCGAAGAAACTCTGGTCACCGAAGACTGGTTCGAGGTGATGTTGGCGCAGAACCTGGTGATGGATGCACTGATCACCGACCTGGTGTACCGCCAGTTCGATCAGAAGCTCTGTGATGCCGGCGCTCAGGATATCGGCATGCTGACCGAGTTCATGCAGCTGTGGAACAAGGATGCGACGCGCTGGATTGATGCGGTGCTGAAAACCGCCGTGGCTGAATCCGAAGAGAACAAGGCGCTGCTGGCGCAGTGGATCGAGAAGTGGCGTGGCAAGGCCGCCGAAGCATTGGCACCTCTGGCCGACGCGATGTTGGGGGCTGATGCCCTTGGCGAAGCACTGGCCTCGCTGGACAAGCGTGTCGCCAAGGCCGGTATCAAGTAATCAGCGCAGCCAACAACAAGGAATCAGCCTCATGTCCAAAGTGTATATCGCCCTGCAGGATAACGACGAGTCCCGCTATATCGTTGAAGCGATCGAAGAAGACAACAGCGAAGCGACCGTTATCCACATGCCCGCGATGATCCGTATCGAAGCGGAAAATTTCCTCGCCGTAAAACGCGAAACCGTTGAAGAAAAAATGGGCCGCGACTGGGATGTGCAGGAGCTGCACATCAACCTGATCACCCTCGGTGGCAACGTGGACGAAGACGACGATCAGCTGACGCTGACCTGGAACGAATAACAATAAGGTGAACCCGATGGCAGCCAAGAAACTCAACATCAAAGACAAATACCGCTTGTTGACCCGTGACCTGGACTGGGAGTTCTCCTATCAGGATCGCAACAAGGCATTCCCGTTCGAAGAGTTCGAAGGGATCAAGATCACCGACTGGTCCAAGTGGGAAGATCCTTTCCGTCTGACCATGGACGCCTATTGGAAATATCAGGCCGAGAAAGAGCGCAAGCTCTATGCGATTTTCGATGCTTTCGCCCAGAACAATGGCCAGTTGAATATCTCCGATCCGCGCTACGTCAATGCACTGAAGATCTTCCTCACTGGCGTGTCGCCGCTTGAATATCAGGCGTTCCAGGGCTTTGCCCACACAGGTCGTCAGTTTGGCGGAGTTGGTGCTCGTGTCGCTTGCCAGATGCAGTCGATTGACGAGCTGCGTCACGTGCAGACGCAGGTTCACGCCATGAGCCACTACAACAAGTTCTTCGATGGTCTGCAGGACTGGTCGCACATGCACGACCGTGTCTGGTACCTGTCTGTGCCCAAGTCCTTCTTCAACGATGCCCGTGCGGCGGGTCCGTTCGAGTTCATGGTGGCGATCGGCTTCAGCTTCGAATACGTGTTGACCAACCTGCTGTTCGTGCCGTTCATGTCCGGCGCGGCCTACAACGGTGACATGGCGACCGTGACCTTCGGCTTTTCCGCCCAGTCCGATGAAGCGCGTCACATGACCCTGGGTCTGGAAGTGATCAAGTTCCTGCTCGAGCAGCATGAAGATAACGTGCCGATCGTGCAGAAATGGATCGACAAGTGGTTCTGGCGCGGCACCCGTCTGCTCACCATCGTCTCGATGATGATGGACTACATGTTGCCCAACAAGGTGATGAGCTGGAAGGAGGCCTGGGAAGTCTACTTCGAGGAGGCTGGCGGTGCCCTGTTCAAGGACCTGGCGCGTTACGGCATCCGCATGCCGAAATACGCCGACATCATCGAGAAGGAAAAAGAGCACGTGTCGCATCAGGCCTGGTGGACTTTCTACACCCACGGCCATGCCGCCGGCTTCCACACCTGGATTCCGACCGATGAAGAACTGGACTGGCTGAGCGAGAAGTACCCGGACACCTTCGACAAGTACTACCGTCCGCGCTGGGAACTGGCCAAGGAGATGGAAGCCAAGGGCGAGCGTTTCTACACCAAGGCGCTGCCGCAGCTGTGTACCACCTGCCAGATCCCGATGCTGTTCACCGAAATGGATGACCCGACCCAGATCAGCTACCGCGATTCCATCTACAAGGGCGACCGCTATCACTTCTGCTCCGATGGCTGTAAGGACATCTTCGACGATGAGCCGGAGAAGTTCGTCCAGTCCTGGCTGCCGGTGCATCAGATCTTCCAGGGCAACTGTGGTGGTCCGGGTGTCGAAGACATCCTGCGCGACTACTACCAGATGAATGTTGGCGTGGACAACATGGACATCAAGGGTTCGCCGGACGAAGAGCGTTGGAAGAAGTGGAAAGGGGTTGCTTAAACCTCGCGGTTTTCACCTGACACTCTGAACAATTCAAGAGAGGGGCTGACGGCTGGTTGGCCCCGGATCTGAGGATAAAAATAATGCCAGTACAAGCCATTACGCCGGACTACACCGGCGACATTAAAGACCGTGTCGAGAATTTCCACGGCAACCAGATCGTCTATGTGGGCTGGGATCATCATCTGATGTTCTGTGCCGCCTTTGCCTACCCGCTGCCGCCGGAAACGCCCTTTCGTACCCTGCTGGAAGAGGTAATGCCGGAAGGGTTCTCACTGCACCCGGAATGGGACCGTATCGATTGGGATCAGGCCACCTGGCTGCTGGACGGAGAGCCGTTCACGCCGCAGCTGGATGTCGCCCTGAAAGACCAGGGCGTCGGCCATAAATCCCTGTTGCGTTTCCAGACCCCGAACCTGAAGGGGTACCAGGACGCCGGCGTCTGAGGTGAGTTGAGGAGAGCCGTTATGAGTTACGAAGTGACCGTAGAACCCACCGGTGATGTGATTGAGGTGGAAGAAGGGCAAACCATTCTGGATGCGGCCCTGCGTCAGGGCGTCTGGCTGCCGTTTGCCTGTGGCCATGGCACCTGTGCCACCTGCAAATGCCAGGTGGTCGAAGGTGATGTGGACCTGGGCAATGCCTCGCCCTTTGCGCTGATGGATATGGAACGTGACGAAGGCAAGGTACTGGCGTGCTGTGCCATGCCGGAATCCGATCTGGTGATCGAAGCCGATATCGATGTGGACCCGGACTTTGCCGGTTATCCGGTGCGCGACTTTGTCGGGACCGTGACCGATATCGTCGATCTGTCGCCGACCATCAAGGGCATAACCTTTGCGCTGGATGATGACATGGAGTTCCAGGCCGGGCAGTACGTCAACCTGCGCATTCCCGGTGTCGAGGGCACGCGTGCCTTCTCCATCGCCAACAAACCGTCCGATAGCCGTGCGCTGGAGCTGCATGTGCGGTTGGTGGCCAACGGCGCAGGTACCACCTGGTTGCACGAGAGCCTTCAGGTGGGCGACACCCTTGATGTGTCCGGTCCCTACGGTCAGTTCTTCGTACGCAAGTCCGACGAACAGGGCGCGATCTTCATTGCCGGTGGCTCGGGGCTGTCCAGCCCCCAGTCGATGATCCTCGATATGCTGGAAGAGGGCGACAAGCGTGAGATCTACCTGTTCCAGGGCGCGCGCAATGTGGCCGAGCTCTACAACCACGAGCTGTTTGAAGCGCTGGATCAGCAACATGCCAACTTCCACTACATCCCGGCCCTGAACGAGCCTCAGGAAGACGAAAACTGGACGGGCTTTAAAGGGTTCGTGCATGAAGCGGCGATCAAGTATTTCGACAACCACTTCAGTGGCCACAAAGCCTACCTGTGCGGGCCGCCACCGATGATTGATGCGGCCATCACGGCGCTGATGCAGGGGCGGTTGTTTGAGCGAGACATTCACATGGAACGCTTCCTGACCGCTGCCGACGGCGCCGAAGAGCAGACCCGCTCTGCACTGTTCAAGCGAATCTAGGTTCAAACAGCAAGCAGGATCGAGTGGTGGGGAACGGATAGGCCCGGTGGCAACACCCGCTTTCGGGATTACATGTTCCCACCTCAACCGCTGGCGAGCGGTGTCGGAACATCCGATGATCGTGACAGAGCCGAGGCCCGTGATTCGGGCCGTAACAGAGGTCGCGTCATGAATAACAATAATCAAGCGCACCCCGATACGGAGGTGCCGACAGTTCATTACATCGCCGTTAACGACCAGCCCCAAGGGTTTCCGGCCAGTTCGGATCTCAGTGTGCTGGTGGCGATGGAGCGAGCCGGGCAGCAGCTGATTTCCGTTGGTTGTCGCGGTGGCGGCTGCGGTAAATGCCGCATCCGCATTGTACAGGGTGAGTATTTCAGTAAACGCATGAGCCGTGCCTGGATTTCGCCACAACAGGAAGACGAAGGCACGGTACTGGCCTGTCGGGTATTTGCCCGCAGTGACCTGGTAATTGAGCCTGATCCACCCGAGATTGGCACCCACTGCCAACCCCAGGATCAGCCTGACTGCGATTAGAACAATAAAAGGTGAAGAGCATGAAAAAAGGTGTAATGCGTCCCGGCCATGTCCAGATTCGTGTGCTGGATATGGATGAAGCCCTGAAACACTACGTCGAGCTGCTGGGTCTGATTGAAGTTGATCGTGACGACCAGGGGCGTGTGTATTTGAAGGGCTGGACTGAGGTGGACAAGTTCTCGGTGGTCCTGCGCGAGGCCGATCAGGCCGGTATGGACTTCATGGGCTTCAAGTGTCTGGACGAAAACGTGCTGGATAGCCTGCACGAAGATCTGAAGGCCTTTGGCTGTGCCGTGGATGTAATCCCCGAAGGTGAGCTGAAGGATTGCGGTCGTCGTCTGCGCTTTACCGCTCCCAGTGGCCATGATTTTGAGCTTTATGCCACCAAGCAGCAAACCGGCAAATGGGGCGTGGGCAACCGAAACCCGGAAGCCTGGCCGCGTGGCCTGCAGGGCATCAAGGCGACCCGTTTCGACCACTGCCTGCTCTATGGTGTCGATTTGGACAAAACACTGGATCTGTTCCGCGATGTGCTGGGTTTTGACCTGGCCGAGCAGGTGGTTACCCCGGATGGCAAACGTGTAGCACAGTTCCTCACCGCCAGCATGAAAGCGCATGACGTGGCGTTCATCGATCACCCCGAGCCGGGCAAGTTTCACCACGCCTCCTTCTTCCTGGAAACCTGGGAAGACGTACTGCGCGCCGCGGACCTGATCTCCATGACCGATACCTCCATCGACATCGGCCCGACCCGCCATGGTCTGACTCATGGCAAGACCATCTACTTCTTCGATCCTTCAGGAAACCGCACCGAAGTGTTCTGCGGTGGTGATTACCATTACCCGGACCATGAACCGGTCACCTGGGATGCCGATAAACTGGGCAAGGCGATCTTCTACCATGACCGCCAGCTCAATGAGCGCTTCCTGACCGCACTTACCTGAGCCAAAAGTATCATGTGAGGTTGAAATATTGTGGGAGCTCGCTCCGCGCGCGAAAAGCCTTCGCCCTCAGAGAGGGCTCCCACAGCCTCAGCAAAACTCCAAGCCAGACTAAAACCCTTGCATGTAATGTGGGAAATGAGATGGATCCGCCCACCCCGTGCCATGATTGAGTTTGCAGACCAATCAAGGTTCGGCATCCAGGCAAGAGGATCCATCTCATGAATAAGACTAGCATCATCGGAATTGATCTGGCCAAGCATGTTTTCCAACTTCAAGGCAATGATCAACAGGGGCATACCCGCTTTGCAAAACAACTGAAACGGCATGCGCTCCTGCCCTTTTTGGCGCGCCAACCGAAAAGCCTGGTTGCCATTGAAGCCTGTGGCGGTGCTCATTACTGGGCACGTGCTATCAGTGCGCTCGGGCATCAGGTGAAGATTATTCATCCCCGGTACGTAAAACCCTTCGTTCAGGTGCATAAAAATGATCAGCGTGACGCTGCCGCGATCGCCGAAGCCGCCGCCCGACCGGCGATGCCTTCAGTGGCACCCAAATCGGTCGACCAGCTCGACATCCAGGCACTACACCGAGTACGTGAACGGCTGGTTAAAGAGCGCACGGCCATTGGCAATGAGCTGAGGGGTATCTTGCTGGAAATGGGGGTCGTTATTGCCCAAGGACATCGAGCCATCCTGGAGGCTGTTCCACGCGTTTTAGAAGATGCCGACGCTGAGTTGAGCCACCGAGGCCGCCAACTGATTCATGATCTGCGAGATCAATGGCTTGAGCGTGAACAGCGCATTGCTCACTATGACCGCGAGCTGAAACAGATCGCACGAGACAACCCAGTCTGTACACGCCTGCAAAGCATTCCAGGTATCGGCCCAGTGAATGCCACTCTGCTGTACAGTCACGCGGGCGATGCCGGTCACTTCAAGTCAGCGCGGCACTTCAGTGCCTACTTGGGCCTGGTGCCCCGGCAGCATGCCAGTGGTGGCAAAGAGCGCCTGCTGGGCATTAGCAAGCAGGGAAACGTCCACGTGCGCAAGCAGCTCGTGCATGGTGCTCGTGCGGCCTATCGCGCCTTGATACACACTGACGACTCGCGGTTGGCCCGATGGCTTCACGGGATGAAAGGGAAACATCCCAATACAATCATCGTCGCGCTGGCCAACAAGCTGGCCCGCATTGTCTGGGCGCTCATGACACGGGAAGAGTGTTACCGGGCATGAGCGTCAGCCATATTAATACTCAGTAATGTAACAGGTACTCATCACCAGAGTTGCGCAGAGCCTTAGGACACCACAGATAAGATCGACTTGCTGAAGCCTTTGAGCGCGCATGGCTCATAGAAGCCGAGTGGGAGATCAGGACAGCAAGTGCATATCTCATAATGGCCAGGGGTGGATACGCCCCGATGACAGGCCGGATATAAGCATGCAATCTCTATCTACTGGTCAAAGGCTTGCAACCCGGGCGGATCCATATAAGCACGCTCCGCGGACGAAAAGCCTCCCTCTCAGAAACCCCTCCCACATCTATTCACACCTCAGGACTGCAAACGCTTACCTGTCACATTGCCAATGACACCACCAGCAACCATAAACACAAGAAAGATCCAGCCGGACAGAGAGAAGTTGGCGATAGGAGTAAACAGCGCACCCACATTACAGCCATTGGCGAAACGGGTACCCAGGCCCATGGCCAGACCGGCAATAATCAGCAGTACCGCTTCCTTCAGGCCCAGGCGCATCTTCGACATGCCACTGAAGCAGCGACCGGCCAGCAGCAGTGATACCACGGCGCCCAGCATGATGCCGATATTCTGCACGTTCACCGGGTGACTGAAGAACGGCATGGTGAACACCTCAACCGGGCGGTGGGTAAATTCGGCAATAGCTGCCGGATCAGCACCCAAGGCGATTAGCAGGCGGCCGAACCAGAAACCGAACGGGGATGAAGCGCCCCAGCCGGCACCGGTGACGCCCATCAGCAGGGTGAACAGCACTACGATCACCGCGATGCCGGTGGTCATGGACCAGCGTGAAACGAACAGTGCTTCATAGGTTTCACGGCTGAAAAAGGGGTGCTGTCCCAGGTTGGCAGCCGGCTGTTGTTCCTGTGCCTGCTCGGCGGCAACTCCGATATAGGTATCGTTGCGACGGCGGCGCTGTTCATAGCGATGGGCCAGCCAGCTGACCACAGCGGCAAAAAAGGCTGTCAGTACAATCGCGCCGAAATAGCCTTTCATCGGGTCCTGCGGAAACAGGTCCGGCAGGTATACGCCCTGATTGGCATAGGTCTGGGTGGATACCAGTGTATCGGTGATCCAGGGCTGGGTTGCCTGCAGTGGAAAGCCCAGGAATACACCGGCACCGAAACAGGTCAGGATCAACGCCGGGCGGGTAAGGTTACTGGAAAAGTAGGTCAGTACCCCGGATGCACAGCAGCTGGCGAAGGACATGCCAAAGCCGAACAGCAAACCGCCCACAACCAGTCCGGCATTGATCGGGTTGACCCAGAGGTTCAGATCTTTCGGGTTCTGGTTGTAGAGAAAAGCGGTGGTCGCGATGGCCGTGGCGGTAAACATCAGCATCAAGCCACGCATCAGCTTGGTGGAACCGGCACGATAGGCACGGTTCACGCTGCCGGCAAAACCCAGCGCGGCACGGGTCAGGGCATATCCCAGGCCAAGTCCAATCAATAGACGGAAAAAAATATCAGCTTCCAGTGCCAGGCTGCCGGCACTTAAAATCAAAACGAGCAGCAGAAACCCGCTCAGGTTTTCAACTTTGTTCATCAGGTTTTCTCTTGGGTACTACGGCGGGCGGAGGTCTGGAACAGAACGCGCCCAATGAAGGATGGCAATCCTAATTCTTTTCCGCTATGGATCAATGTTCTGTAAAGACTAATATGTAATAAGCAAATAACTGATGCTTGGTTTGCAGGTTTCTACAGACGTGCAGCGTGGCGGGTTGTGCGCTGTGTGTATTGCCTGAGTGCCAACAAAATCTTCGCCCTCAGAGAGGGCTCCCACAGTTTTAACAAGGCTCCATGCCATTCACCTCTAATGTGGGAGCGCGCTCCGCGCGCGAAATACACTCACTCAGAGAAGAAAGCTTCCAAACCTATTCAAGGTGCTCAAATGACATCCATTCTCAAAAAGGGGCCAGGCCACTCTCAGCACCCGCATCAGACCAGACATCAGCTTGTTACAACCGGTCTTAATGATTTGCGCAAATACCCATGAAGACTTTGATGATTTGATCAATCCGGTTTAATGATCTGCGCAGGTGTATCGCTATCGTTCGATCGCTGGATTTTCTGTTTTTCACGCTAACTGTTTGTTTAATAAGATTTAAATAGTCAGCAAAACACGCCAGATCAATTCTGGCACAACCGTTGCTCTATCTGCATGAAGCCGAATATACGTGCCCATTCATCCAGAAGAACAACAAATGATGAAACCACAAGCAGTAGACCTCAACGGCAGCCGCACGCACGCGTGCCTGTCCCGAACGAATGCCGCTCATATGCCTCTTCGCCTGTCTCGGGCTTTGGCTCTGGGCGGATGTGCCTTACTCCTCAGTGCCTGCGAAGCCCCGCTGAACCTGTCAGGTGTCGAGCAGGAACTGGAAAACCCCATACGTAGAACCGATCAGATTCTGGCGCTGGCCGTGACCGATCAAGTGCAGGTTGCCGTGGGCAATGCAGGTCTGGTTCTGACTCGTCCAGATGATGACACAGAATGGAAACGGCAGGCCCTGGATGGCGCACCCAACTTGATTGATGTGGATGCCTGCCCGGATGGCTCGCTGATCGCGCTGAGTTTTGAACGTCAGTTGTGGATAAGTGATGCCGCCGCGCAGAACTGGCGCAAGTCTGAACTGCCCACACCGGAAAACCTGCTCGATGCCACCTGCGCACCGGATGGCAGCTACTGGGCTGTTGGCAGTTTTTCCACTCTGATGGTCAGCCGTGATGGTGGTGCCAACTGGAGCGAAACCAGTCTCAACGAAGACGCCATGCTGACATCGATCCAGTTTCTGGATCAG
The DNA here is from genome assembly GCF_059179545.1 of Marinobacterium sp. NO-S09. Lineage (NCBI taxonomy): Bacteria > Pseudomonadati > Pseudomonadota > Gammaproteobacteria > Oceanospirillales > Oceanospirillaceae > Marinobacterium > Marinobacterium sp. NO-S09. The sequence continues at coordinate 1,498,113 of NZ_CP168954.1, forward strand.
CAGACAGCCTTCGCCACCGGCGAGTTTGGTCTGGTGGTGCGCACGGATGACGGCGGTCAAAACTGGCAGCCCCTCGACTATATCCCCAACGACTTTTATCCCCAGGCGGCCCATTTCCGTTCCCGTGAACAGGGCTGGGTTGTCGGGCTGGACGGCATGATTCTGCAGACCCTCGACGGGGGGCAGAGCTGGCAGTCCGAGCGCACGCCAGTGGCGGCACCTCTGTATGGCATCGCCGATACCTCGGCCGGGCTTTTTGCGCTTGGCGAGAACGGCACGGTGCTGTCCCGCAGTGACGAGCGCTGGGAGCAAGTGGACGTGCCGGCATTGCCGGTCTGGCTGCGCTCTGCAGCCGAGCAGGCCAGTGGCGAGCTGCTGATTGCCGGAGGCAACGGCACGCTGATGTCGCTGCCGATCCAATAATAACAACACGACGGTTCTATCATGGATAAACGATCTGCCAGTGCCCACAAGGCCACGCACTGGTTGCACAGCGTCGACCAAAAGCTGTTCAACTATCCCAAAATCATCCTGTCCCTGATCCTGCTGGCGACGATCTGGTTTGCGGCCCAGATCCCCGGCGTGAAGATGTACTCGGATTTTGCCGACCTGCTGCCGCAGACGCATCCCTACATCGAGCTGCATAACGATATTAAAGAGTCGTTCGGTGGTGCCAATGTGATCATCGTAGGGGTCGAGTTCACCGAACACGACATCTTCGATAACGAAGCGCTGGCGCGGATTCACCGCATCACCCAGTCGGTGGACTCTCTACCTGGGGTGGACCATAACCTGGTCACCAGTGTGACTCACCGCAACTCGCGCAAGGTGTGGCTGACGCCTGAAGGCAACGTCAACTCCGAGCCTTACTACAACCCTGAGCATACTGACCTTAGCGCCACTCAGCTGGATCAGCTGCGCAAGGATGTAGGCGCAGATCCACGCGTGCTGGGGCCTCTGGTCAGTCCTGATCTGCACATGGCGCTGGTCAAGGCGCAGCTGATTGAAGGCAAGCTGGATTATGCGGCGACCTATGAACATATCCAGCAGATGCGTGAACTGGAAGCTGCTGATGGTGTGAAAATCCATGTGACCGGCCAGCCGATGCTGGTGGGCTGGGCCTACCAGTATCTGGATCAGATCATCGAGATCTTTCTGTTCACCGCGCTGATCATGTTGTCCCTGCTGGTGTTCTATTTCCGCAAGGCCTACGGCATCTTCATTCCGCTGGCGGGCGTGATCGTCTCCTCGATCTGGGGCATCGGCATCATTTCGATGTTCGGCTACAACCTGGACCCGTTGAGCCTGGTGATCCCCTTCCTGATCTCGGCGCGCGCCATGTCCCACGGTATCCAGTTGGTGGAGCGCTACTATCTGGAGCTGAATACCCATGATGACCATCACCAGGCGGCACGGCTGACCTTCGAGAGCCTGTTCCGTCCCGGCAGTCTGGGGGTGGTGTCCGATGCCATTGGTCTGCTGCTGATCGCCATCGGTTCCATCCCGCTTAACACCAAGCTGGCGCACTACGCCTCCATCTGGGCGCTGAGCATCATCATTACCGTGCTGTTGGCCGTGCCCTTGCTGTTGTCGGTGCTGCCCAAGCCGAAGAACACCACCATCAAACACAACCTGTTCCGGAATGTGGGCTATGTCTGCGCTGATTTGATCAGTGGTGAGAAAGCAGCGAAGAAGGCGCTGGGTATTGCGGCGCTGCTGCTTTGCGGCGGTTTCTATTTTTCCTCCCATGTGGTGATTGGCGAGTCTGAGCCGGGATCACCGATCCTGTATCAGGACCATGATTACAACCTGTCCTCCAAGGCGATCAATGACAGCTTCCCGGGCTCCGAGGAGATGTACATCGTCGCTGAAACAGACGAGAAGGGCGGTATCAAACGACCGGAAGTGCTTAAAGCGCTGGCCGATCTGGAACGTCACATGCTGCTTGATCCCGGTGTCGGTGGTGCCAAGGGTATTCCCGATCTGGTGAAGCAGGTGAACCGTCTGCTGCACAATAACGACCCGCGCTGGGCGCAGATTCCGGATGATCCGCTCTATGCTGGTGGTCTGATGTTCACCTACATGATGTCCAACCCGATTCCGGGTGCGCTCAAGGAGTTCATCGACAGCGACGAACGTGTGGCCAACCTGGTGTTTTACTACAAGGACCATCAGGGCGAAACCATTCGCCGCGCGATTCATACCGCAAAACAGTGGATCGCCGAGAACGAGGGCAAGGTGGAAGGGCTAACCATCCGTCTGGCCGGAGGGACCATCGGTGTTATCGCCTCACAGAACGAAGCGGCGTTCGAAACCAATCTCTGGGTGCTGCCGCTGGTGTTCCTGTTGATCTTCTTCATGGTCACCTTCTTCTACACCTCCCTTATGGCCGGAACCATGATGTTCGGCGCCATGCTGTTCGCCACCACGTTGACTTACGCCTACATGGGCCTGAGCGGTATGGGCATCAACTCCAACACCGTGCCGATCATCGCTGTAGGTGTGGGCATCGGTATCGACTACTCAATCTACATGATGGACCGCATCCGTTCGGAAATGGTGGTGCTGGGAGATCTGCATGCGTCGGTGCGCCGCGCCATTCGCACTACCGGCCTGGCGGTCAGCTTTACCGCCATCACCCTGATCGCCGGCATCGTCATGTGGGTGGTGCTGTCCGACCTGCGCTTCCAGGCAGAAGCAGCACTGCTGTTGATCGTCATGGTTGTGCTCAACGGCGCTGCTGCCATGTTGCTGGTACCCAGCTGGGTGCTGGTGTTCAAACCCAAGTTTATCTGTGCGGCCTATGCCGATGAGGACGGTGTGATTCACGCCGATGCCGAAGCATCGACTGGCTACCCAGCAGGGCTGGGCGCTGTTGATAAAGAACCCGAAAAAGAACCGGAAGCCGAGTCTTCCCTTGTCATGACAACCAAGGCTTAAACCATAAGAGGCCAGATCCATGTCGAAAACAATAACAACGACATTCAATCATCTCGCACTGGGCGTTGCTGCTGCACTGGGTACCGGCATCGCCTTACCCGCAGCGGCTGCCGACACAACCTGGGCGGGCTACGTCGAGAACGCCACCTACTACCGTGATGGGGTAGGAATTTCCAAGTTCCGTAACACCGGGCAGGCGGAGTTCGAGACCAAGTTCAAATCCGATACTTTCCGTACACTGCAGCTCAACGGTGTACTGCGTGGCACCTATGATGGCGTCTACGACCTGAACGATGACGAGTTCGGCAAGGATGCCGGGCATGATTACCTGGGTCAGAACTGGCATGGCCAGGACACCTCCACAGCAGTGCTGACCCCCGGTGTGTCCTTCCCCTGTGATAATGATCCGACCCTGTGTAACAACCTGGACGGGTACATGGATCATGACGAAAACGATGCCCGTTTTCCTGAGTTTAACGACCGCCTCGACTTTATCCGCGAGCTTTACCTGAGCGCCGACAAGCAGCTTGATAATGGCGATGTGCTCAGCTTCCGCCTGGGCAAACAGCAGGTGGTGTGGGGCAAGACCGATCTGTTCCGCGTGCTGGATGTGATCAACCCGGTGGATTACTCACGTCACAACATCTACGACGAGCTGGAAGATATCCGCATCCCTCAGTGGATGTTGACGGCCGAATGGCGCATGGGGCCCAACAAGGTATTTGATGACTCCAACCTGTCGCTGGTGTGGAACTTCGACAAGTTCCGTCCCAATAACCTGGGCACCTGTGGTCAGTCCTACCGCATTCTGGATGCGGGCTGCTTCTTCTCCTCGTCAGCCAATCTGCAGCTGATTCCCAATGGGCCCTACAGCCAGCCGGTACCGATTATTCATGATGTGGAAGACCCGGACTGGAGCCTGGCCAACACCCAGCTGGGGGTTAAGTGGGAAGGGGTTTACGGTGATGCGACTTTCTCTTTGAACGCGCTGACCTATCGCCAACAGCTGCCTTCACTGCACTTCCGTGAACTGGCTCCGGGTGCCGGTGTGCCAGCGGTGGATGGTGTGTTTGATATCAAATTCCCGCGGGTGAACCTGCTGGGCGGCTCCATCGATTACTACTCCATGAACATGGATGCGGTCTGGCGTCTGGAGATGGCCTACACCGAAGGTGAAGAGATGCCGCGTGACCTTAACGGTCACAAGGAAACCGACATGCTGCGTTACGTGATCGGTTTCGACAAGAACATCATCATCCCCGAACTGGGCACACGCAGTGCCTTCCTGCTCTCCACCCAGCTGTTCGGTGAACACATCCTCGAACATGAAGTGGATATGCCTAACGACGAAGACAACTGGATCGCCACCGTGCTGTTCAAGGGCTTCTACAAGAACAACCGTTTGAGTCCGCAGCTGATTGTGGCGCACGACTTCGCGGCTGAATCCACCGTCTATGCGCCCAGCATCTCCTGGACGCCGGATAACCACTGGATGTTCAACCTGGGTCTGAACTTCAAGACCGGCGGCAACGAGCGTTTCCCCTGGGGTGTGGCCGGTGCCTTTGGCGATTCAACGCCTCAGTATGAACCCCTGGCTCGCTTTACCAATGGCCCGATCGGCGTGGCTAACGATGAAGACGAACTCCAGTTCACCGTTCGTTACAGCTTCTGATAATCCCGTTTCGAATAAGAGAAATAATAAGGAAAACTGTCATGTTGAAGAAAACACTGTTGTCCGCTGCCATTGCGCTCACGCTGGCGACCGGTGCCCAGGCGGCCGAGGTATCAGAAGAGATTATTCAGGAATCCTTCTTTCCTTATGCCAAGGGCACACCTGAGTTTACCGGGCTGAAAGCCGGCATGGTGATCAACCAGGGCAATGTGGAGCAGTTCAAGGATGTGCTGGACCCCGCCATGTACATGTTCGTGAAGAACGGTGATACCGAGATCAAGGTGGGTGAAACAACCGACTTCGCCTTGCACCCGAGCTATATCGAAGCAACCCGCAAGTACTCCGCGGATGTCGAATTGGGCGCCGAGCACGGTGAAATCTCCGACACCATTGCCGGTCGCCCTTTCCCGGCGGAACCATCCATGGATGATCCGAGGGCAGGGGAGAAGCTGGCCTGGAACTACAAGTATGGCTACAACTGGGGTGACTCGGCCGCCATCATGCCGTTCTACTGGACCATGCGCGATATGGAGTCCGGTAACAAGGAACGGACCATTAAGATGAACTTCCACTTCCTGAACTTTACCCACCGTACGTCTCAGGAGCCCTATCCGGCAATTACGCCGAACCCGTCCGAGCTGTTCCGTGGCATCTATGTGCAGGTGCTGGAGCCGTTCGATGTGAAGAATACCCAGCTTCTGATCCACCGCTTCGAGGATGACACCAAGGTGGATAACGCCTACCTCTACCTGGGCTTCCAGCGCAGGGTGCGCCGTCTTTCATCCGGTCAGACCACTGATGCTTTTCTGGGCACCGATGTCATGATCGAAGACTTCGAAGGCTATAACGGCCGCATCTCCGACATGAAGTGGACCTATAAGGGTACCAAGCATCTGTTGATGCCGATGTATAACCACAACGACATGGAGCTGGATACGGAAACACATCAGGATGATGATGGCTATCAGGTGGTTGCCTTTGGCGGCAAGGGCGGCTGTTTCCCGGAGATCACCTGGCAGCTGCGTAAGGTGTATGTGGTTGAATCCGAGCCGGTAGATCCTAACCACCCGATCAGCAAGCGTCAGCACTATATGGATGCGCAGACCTTCATCATTCCGCGCAATATTACCTACGACCGTAAGGGGGACATGTGGAAGAGCTGGACCATCGGCCAGTCCCATCCGGACCACCACCTGCCGGTGAACAAGGGCACCGGTGTCTCTATCGATGACTCCTTCACCATGATCGACATCCAGGCTGATCACTGCACCACCGGCCAGTTCAAGGGTATTGTCGATCCAGAGCGTAGCCCGGTGGACAAGTTCAGCGTGCAGAACATGCGTGCGTCCGGCCGCTGATCCGGCGCTTTTTCATCACCCCTCTTTGCCCCGGTTTTGACCGGGGCTTTTTCGTTCCGGGGGTTAGTCCGATACCTGGGAAAGGTTGTCGTACAGCTTGGCCAGCAGCACATTGGTGCGGTGAATCTGGGCCGAGGTTAGCCCCTTGAAGCTTTTGCGAAACAGCAGACTGACCGATTCACGTACTTCTTCCAGCTGTTCCAGCCCCTTGTCCGTCAGGGACACCAGCGTCACCCGCCCGTCTTCAGGGGAGGTTTTGAGCAGCACCAGCCCATCATCCCGCATGCGATAGAGAATCTTGGTGGTGGTTGGCAGCTTGGCCACGGCGTGATCAGCGATTTCGGAAATACTCAGCTCCGAATGCTCGAGCAGAATCATGGTGATACGCCAGCGCGGAATATCCATGTCGACCTTTTTCAGCAGCCGCTCCATCTCCTGGCTGTAGAGGGCATTCAATTGGGCTACCCAATAGAACGGGAACTCCTGGCGTTTGAAGTCATCGCTCAAGGGGTCGTACATGTCGGCTTTACGTTTCTGGCTCATTGCAACAAGGCACTCCGGCGAAGGTGCTGGCAGGTTCTAACAATATAGTTGATCTGGAAAGTATATATCCAAACGGCTTTCGGTGGAATTTTTTGGTGCGTTTTATGGTTTTTTGCACCATTTTGGATGCTGTTTTTGTATACGAAAATGGGATGTTTTGATGTCAAAAATGGGCTTTACATCCATGTGTTACTGCACTTCTGGTACTAGTTTTGTGTTGTGTTTTAGCGGATATTTATGGCTTTTTCTTAATTTTATGAGCACTTTATATGATTTTTGTGTGATTTTTTAAATTCATTTCAGCGTCACAAAGATCGGCTCCATCTGATATGGATCATGGAAAATTTGCTAAATATTTAGTTGACGATTCAAGTGATAAGTGAAATTCTTTTTCCAGCGTATGAGGCAAGCTTTACTGCCGCAGCAGGCCTGAAAAGCAAAGCAAATGCTGTGCGAAAGGTCAGAGGCGCTTCCACTCAGCGCCCAAAACAATAAAGACAACAAGATGGAGCCGAGCGACATGCCTGGTTATCAGATCGACAAATCTCTCTGGGGCGGAGAGACCGTATTCGACGCCCTGCTGGACGAGGTGCGTACGCGCCGACAGGAGTTTGAAGACCAGAAATATATCTCCCGGGATATCATCGAATCCTTCAAGGACATCGGTGTGTACCGGGCGATGGTCCCCAAGGCGCTGGGCGGTGATGAGCGCAGCCCGGTGGAATTCCTGCAGATGGTCGAGGCGATGGCAGCAGCGGATGGCTCCGCAGGTTGGGTTGCCAGCTTCGGCATGAACCCCGCTTATCTGGCGGCCCTGCCGGCAGCTACCGTCGACAAGGTCTGGTCCGAGACGCCCGATGTGGTGTTTGCCGGCGGTATCTTCCCGACCCAGCCCGCCCGCAAGGTTGATGGTGGCTTCATTGTCAACGGTACCTGGAAATTCGGCAGTGGCTGCATGGGGGCTTCCCTGATCGGTGTTGGCATCATGCCCGATGACGACCAGCCCCTGCCGCGCATGGCCGTGATGCCCGCTGATCAAGTGCGTATTGAGCCCAACTGGGATGTGATCGGCATGGTCGGTACCGGCTCCCACGATCTGGTTGTGGAAGAGGTGTTTGTGCCGGAAGAGTGGACCTTCGTCCGCGGCGGCAAACCCAGCATCGAGTCCGACTTTTTCCGCTACCCCTCCCTGGCCTTTGCTGCACAGGTACTGTCCGTGACCACTGCTGGCCTGGCCCGCGAGGCTCTGGATGTGGTGCAGGGTATGGCGGCTGGGCGCAAATCCGTGACCGGTGCGCCAAACCTGGGTGAACGCGAGTACGTCCAGATTGAAATTGCCAAGGCTGAGGCCAAGGTTCGTGCCTCCCGCGCCTTCTTCTACGAAGCTACCGAAGATGCCTGGAACAGTATTCAGGACGGTGGCAAACCCGGCCGCGACCAGATCAATCTGGTGCGCCTGGCCACGACAAACCTGGCACACGAATGTGCCGATGCGATCCGCACCGCCTATCAGGTTGCGGGCATGACCAGCACCTACAACGACCATCCGCTGTCACGCATCTTGCGCGACTCCATGATGGCGACTCAGCACGCCTTCATGGGTGCGATCACCTTGAAAAATGCCGGCGCCATGTTCTTTGGCCATGACCCGCTGCCGGGCTACCTCTAACTGAATCAGATCCAGGAGACACACCATGAGTGATAACAAACCTTTGCGCGTCCTTTTCTGCATGGGCATCAACCAGAACTTCATGGATGCCCCCCGTGATGAGCAACTCGATGTCTGGGCTGCATTCGGTGAGATGTGGAATGGCATCCACGATATGGAAGGGGTTGAAGTGATCGGCAACATGGATGACGACCAGAGCATGGTCGGTCCGTCCAATGGCTACCCCTGGACTACTTACTTGCTGGCGGATGTGAAGGATTACGACACCGTGTGCGCCTGCTGCAACCTGTTCCGCTCTACTGAAGTGGGTTCCGGTCCTTACAAACTGTGGCGCTACGCCAAGGTAGAAGCGCGTATCGGCCGTGAACTGATCGTTCAGCGTGCCTGAGGCCAAGGTGATGAACGAACTGGACCAGCTGCGTCAGCGCGTGCATGCCCTTGAGGCTGCCAAAGAGGTGAGTGCCTGCCTGCATGATTACATGCAGCTGTGTGACTACCTCAATGAAGGCTTCGATCTTGACCCGCTGATGGCGCTGTTCACCGAAGACGCCATCTGGGAAGGCAAGGGCAAGCGCTACGCCGCCACCTTTGGCCGTCGCGAAGGGCGTGAGGCGATTCGCGCCATGTTCGACAAGTACACCCAGCCGCCGGCGCATTTCGCCCTCAACGTGCACTTTCTGACCTCGGAAAAGGTTGATGTGCGCAGCGAATTAGAAGCCGAAGGCACCTGGGTGTTGCTGCAAACCGCCACCTTTGCCGATGGCCGCTCCCAGCTCAGCAGTGCGCTGCTGAACGTGGAATTCCGCCAGGAAGGCGGGCGCTGGAAGATCGCCCATTTCTGTACCACCAGCCGTTTCAACCGTCCGGTACAGACCCCCTGGGACAACCCGCAGCCGCTGCCGGTACCCGAAGAAGAATAAGAGACATGGCGGGCAAGCAGAGCCAGCCGGTCATGAATAAAGAGAGCAAGACCATGAGTGAACTGATCGAAATGCAGAACGTCAGCCTGAAAGCGGCTGAAATGGTAGAAGAGGGGCGTGTACACAAGGCCCTCTACTCTGATCCGGAAATCTTCGAGGAAGAGCTGGATAAGGTGTTCAACAACACCTGGGTTTATGTGGGTCACGAAAGCGAAGTGCCTGAGGCCGGCTGCTACAAGACCGCCTGGATCGGCCGTCAGCCGGTCATCCTGAGCCGTGATCGCAAGATGAACCTGCATGTGCTGCAGAATCGCTGCCGTCACCGTGGTGCCACCGTCTGTGAAGGCCGCAAGGGTAAAACCAAGAGCTTTACCTGCCCCTATCATGGCTGGGGCTATGGTCTGGACGGCGCCCTGCGTGCACTGCCCAAGCCGGAGGAGTACGAAGGTGTATTCGACAAGAAGGACTTCCCGCTGGAAAGCCTGCGCGTGGAAACCTACCAGGGCCTGGTGTTCGCCACCTACCGTGATGATATTGAATCGCTGGAAGACTTCCTGGGCGGCGCCAAAAAGTGGATCGATCTGTTCATGAAGCAGGGCGGTGGCTACCCGCTGAAAGTGCTGGGCGAGCACCGCTTCAACTTCCCGGGTAACTGGAAAATCCAGCTGGAAAACACCACCGACGCCTACCACTTCCCGATTATCCACAAGTCCTTCGTGACCTCGCTGGATGATGCTACCGCCGATATTTTCGACTTCCTGCACGGCGATGGCTTTGTTGAAGATCTGGGTAACGGCCATAGCGTGATGGTAATGATCCCTGAACTGGTGGATCTGGAAGAGGACCTGGACCAGCCAATCCCTGCGCGCTTCGAAAAGCTGGCCGAAGAGCTGCGCGCCGAAGGCAAGTCCGAAGACGAAGTGAAAAAACTGGTCCGCGCAGCACATGGCACCGGCTTTAACCTCAACCTGTTCCCGAACGTGTCCTGCTCCATGGCGTTCTTCCGTGTCCTGCGTCCGGTCAGCGTTGGCGAGACCGAGATCCAGCACGTGGCGCTGGGCGGCGAAGGGGCTCCGGCACCGTTCAACCGCAAGCGCATGCGTCTGCATGAGCACTTCCAGGGCCCGATGGGCTTCGGTACGCCTGATGACGGCGAAGCCTGGGAGCGTGTGCACAAGGGTGCCCAGTCCGGTCAGGACGGCTGGATTCTGGTCAACCGTGGCCTGAACAACCTGCACGAATCCAAAGACGGCAATGTGGCTGGCGCGGTTTGCTCCGAAACGGGCATGCGCGGTGCCTACCGTCAGTACCAGAAAATGATGGCTGCGGGCGAGGAGAAGTAATCATGACTGTTAACACCCAAGTACTGAATGACGTTACCGCTTTCATCTGGCAGGAAGCTGACCTTCTGGACCACAAGGGCTACCAGGAATGGCTGCAGCTGTGGAGCGACGATGGCCTGTATATCGTGCCAGCCGAGTTTGCCGCCGATGACAACTACGAAGACACCCTCAACCTGGCACTGGACGATGCCGACATGCGCCGCATGCGTGTGGCCCGTCTGGAAGACGGTGAGTCCGTATCTGCCAACGCCACCGGCAACACCGTGCGCATGATCTCCCGTGTACGTGTGCTGGAAGCCGGTGACGATCTGGTTATTGCCCGCTGCGCCATGACCCTGAACGAAATGCGCCACGGCAAGCTGGTGACCTATCCGGCAGATGTGGAATACCAGCTGCAGCCTTCGGCAGATGGCTTCCGCCTGGCCCGTAAAGTAGTTCGGCTGATGCACGCCGACAGCTTCCTGCGCACTGTCAGCTTCATCTTCTGAGGAGGTCGCCCATGTCCACATCTGCACAGTCTCAGGTGGCGCTGGTCACCGGTGCCGCTCAGGGCCTGGGCTACCACATTGCCGCGCGTCTGCATGACGCCGGCTACCGTGTGGTGCTCAGCGATATCAATCTGGATGCCGCGCAGCAGGCTGCAACAGCGCTGGATGGCAGCGGCGAAACCGCTATGGCGGTGCGTCTGAATGTGGCCAAACAGGCCGACTTTGAAGCCGCGCTGGCGCAGGTGCTGGAGCGCTGGGGTGCCCTGCATGTGTTGGTGAACAATGCTGCCGTGACCCGTGCGACCCCGGTGATGGAGATCTCGGCCGATGAATTCAACGACATCGTCAACATCAACCTGGGCGGCACCTTTGTGGGCTGTCAGGTGATGGGCCGCTACATGGCGGACCAGGGGTATGGCCGCATTATCAACATGTCCTCTCTGGCTGGCCAGAACGGCGGTACCTCTACCGGTGCGCATTATGCCGCTTCCAAGGGCGGCATCCTGACGCTGACCAAAGTGTTTGCCAAGGAGCTTGCTGCACAGGGGGTTACCGTCAATGCCATCGCGCCGGGCCCTGTCGACTCCCCCATGGTGAAAGCGCTGGTGCCGGAAGAGCGCCTGCCCACTCTGCTGGGCGCCATCCCCGTCGGCCAGCTGGGCGATGCCGGTTTTATCGGCGACATGGTGGTGCAACTGGCAAAGCCGGAAGCGGCCTTTGCGACGGGCACCACCTGGGACATCAACGGCGGCTTGTTCATGCGCTGAGGCAAAGACTATGACCACGAATATCGATAACACACTTATCCAGGCGACGGTGACCCGTCGTGACGACCACACCGACGACATTGCGGTGTTTGAGCTGGCGGCTGCCGATGGCAGTGCGCTGCCGGCATTTGAAGCCGGTGCTCATATTGATGTGGTGGTTGGCCCCGAGCTGATTCGCCAGTACTCGCTGAGCAATGCGCCTGGCGCAACGTCCTACCGTCTGGGCATCCTCAACGATCCGGATTCCCGTGGCGGTTCGCGCCAGATCCACGCCGAACTGAAAGCAGGTGCCGAGGTTCAGATCAGTGCGCCGCGCAACCACTTTCCGCTGGCCATGGATGCCGAACACAGCCTGCTGATCGGCGGCGGTATCGGTATTACGCCGATGATCGCCATGGCCTATGCCCTCAAAGCGGCCGGCAAGTCGTTCGAGCTGCACTACTGCAGCCGCAGCCAGAGCAAGGCCGCATTTCTGGAAGAACTGGAGCGCGAGTTTGGCGACAGCCTGACGCTGCACTTTGACGATGCCGGTGAAGCCAGTCGCATCGATCCGAAAGCGCTGGCAGCCGCACGCCCGGGCACGCACCTCTATGTCTGTGGCCCCAGTGGTTTCATGGATTTGGTGATCGAGCAGGGCAAGGCTGCAGGCCTGCCGGAAAAGCAGATCCATTTTGAATACTTCAATGCCGAAGTCGACATCAGTGGCGAGGCGTTTGAGGTCTATGCCGAAAGCAGCGATGTCACCGTGCAGGTTGGCCCCAACGAGAGCATCGCTGCAGCCCTTAAGGCTGCGGGTGTGAAGGTCCAGATGTCCTGTGAAGAGGGCGTGTGCGGTACCTGTATCTGCGATGTCAGCGAAGGCATACCGGATCATCGTGATCACTTCCTGACTGACGAGGAGAAAGAAGACAACGACCAGATCGCACTCTGTTGCTCGCGTGCCAAGAGCAGCCGTCTGGTGGTGGATATCTGATGTAAAGACCTGACGCCCTGGCGCTTGTGGCCAGGGTGTAAAACCGGCTTTAGACCGGAATAAAAACCCAATCGGGAGACCATAAAAATGAAAACGATTCTCCGTGTTGCAGCCACTGCAACAGTTGCACTTCTAGCCACTACCGCCAGCGCTGAAACGCGCCTGACCATGTCGTCCTGGTTACCGACCGGACACCCTCTGGTCAAGGATGTGATGAAGCCCTGGATCAAGAACGTTGAAGAAGCCACCGATGGCCGCGTGAAAATCATCATGCTGCCTTCTGCGCTGGGTCATCCCAAGGTGCATTACGATATCGCCCGTGAGGGTCAGGCCGACATCACCTATAGCGCACACGGCTATACGCCGGGCCGTTTCAAACTCTACAAGATGGTTGAATTTCCCTTTGGTGGCGACAGTGCCGTGGGCACCTCCGTGGCCTACTGGAATGTCTACAACGACTATCTGAAGCCGGCCGGCGAACATAAGGATGTGAAACTGCTGGGTCTGTTTACCCATGGCCCCGGTCATATCCATAACAGCAAGCGCACCGTGAATGCCGCCAGCGACCTGGAAGGCCTGAAGCTGCGCGTAGGTGGCGGCATCATGAATGACATTGCCACCGAGCTGGGTGCCGTGACCCTGCAAAAACCCTCCTCCAGCACCTACGAACTGGTCTCCAGTGGCGTCGCTGACGGCACCCTGTTCCCGCTGGAATCCGTGCCAGCATTCAAGATTCAGGACAAAACCACCCACACTACCCTGGTGCCGGGCGGCCTGTACAACTTCAGTTTCTTCCTGGTGATGAACCGCGATCGCTTTGCTGACCTGTCAGAAGAAGATCAGCAGGCAATCGAGTCTGTATCCGGTGAAGCCTTTGCGCGCCTGGCCGGTGAAATGTGGGATACCCAGGATGCCAAGGGGCTGGAAGCGATTAAGGCGAATGGTAACGAAGTCGTTACCGCTAACGAAGCTTTCCTGACTGAGATCCGCAACGCCAGTGCTCCGATGGAAGCTGAGTGGCTGAAAACCGCTGAGCAGCTGGGTGTGGATGGCAAGGCGGCACTTGAAGCCTTCCGGACTCAGAGCCAGCAGCTGGACGTAGCTCAGACTCGCTGAGGTTAATGATGAACGCAACACGTACACAAGACTCAGGTTGGCTGTCACGTGTCGAGGCGGTCGTCAAAACAGTCCTCAGTGGAACAGCTGCCATTGTCATGTTTTTGATGATGGCGCTGACGCTGGTCGACGTGTTGGGACGCTACCTTTTCTCGGCACCGGTCACCGGGGCGTTTGAAGTGACGGAGTTGATGTTGGCAGCGGTAATCTTTCTGGGATTGCCGCTGATAACAGCGGAGGGTGGCCATATTGCTGTGGATATTCTCGATTCTCGACTCGGCTCGCGCACCAAGGTGGTCCAGTACTGGTTGATCGGTTTGATCAATGTTCTGGCCTTCAGCATCTTCGCCTGGATGCTTTGGGAGCATGCCTTCAAGGTGCTCCGTTATGAAGATACAACGGCGGTATTGCAGATTCCCTACGCCTGGCTTGCGTTCCTGATGGCGATTACGACATCTGCAGCGGCGCTGGCAACAGCATTGAAACTGCTGACTGACCTACCCGGCAAGACTTCGAGAGGAGAGCGGTAATGGAGGCAAGTCTTATCGGCTTTGCAGCACTTATGGTGCTGATTTTGGCCCGCGTCCCGTTGGGGATCGCCATGGGTATTGTCGGTGTAGTCGGCTTTGCTCTGGTGCAGCAGGTGACCTATGGCAACCCGCGCGGCTGGGATACGGCGCTGAATATGATCGCATCCACCGCCTTTGATACCGGCCTGGCCTATGGCCTGTCGGTGGTGCCATTGTTCCTGCTGATGGGGAACCTGATCACCGAATCGGGGATGTCCAAAGAACTGTATCGCGCTGCCAATGCCTTTCTGGGTCACTTCAAAGGTGGTCTGGCGCTGGCCACTGTCGTGTCCTGCGGTGCCTTTTCAGCGGTATGTGGCAGTTCCATGGCGACCGCTGCGACCATGTCCAAGGTGGCGATGCCATCCATGCGAGAGTACAAGTACTCCGATAGTCTTGCGACCGGCGCTATTGCTGCAGGCGGCACTCTTGGCATTCTGATTCCGCCCAGCGTAATTCTGGTTATTTACGGCCTGATGACCGAAAGCGATATTGGCAAACTGTTTATTGCCGGTCTGTTGCCCGGTTTGATCGGCGTCATCCTCTACATGCTGGCGGTGGTGTTTACCGTTCGTATCAAGCCCGAAAGCGGGCCGGCCGGTAAACGTTCCACCTGGAAAGAGCGCCTGATTTCGATGAAGGGTGTTTGGGGTATCAACCTCATTTTCATCATCGTAATGGGCGGCATCTATGCCGGTATCTTCACACCCACCGAGGCTGCAGGCATCGGTGCTTCGGGAGCATTCCTGATTGCTCTGTTCAGCGGCAAGCTGAGCGTGACCATGTTCAAACGCTCTTTGACCGGAGCGGCACGCACCACTGCGATGCTGTTCTTCCTGGTCATTGGTGCCGTGATCTTCTCCAACTTCATCAACCTCACCGGGATGCCGATGACGTTGAAAGATTGGGTGCTGGAGTCCGGTTTCAGCCCCTTCATGGTGATTCTGATTCTGGTTGCCGTATACCTGCTGCTGGGCTGTGTGCTGGAAAGCATGTCGATGATCCTGCTCACCGTACCGGTGTTCTACCCGATGGTAGAGGCCATGGGCTTTGACCTGATCTGGTTCGGCATTCTGGTGGTGGTTGTGACCGAAATCAGCCTGATCACGCCGCCGGTTGGCATGAACGTGTTTGTCCTGCGCGGGGTGATTCCGGACGTGAAACTGTCGACCATTTTCCGCGGTGTAACGCCGTTCTGGATGGCGGACATCGTGCGCCTGGTGCTGATTATCACCATCCCGTCCTTGTCCCTGATGCTGCCTAACGCAGTGGGATAGTGAGGCATTTTTAATCTGAAGCGGCAGCCTCAGGGCTGCCGGATCAGACCCGTTTTTAGCTGCTACATGTGCAAACAACCTATAAGAATAACGACGAGGTAACCCAATGAAAAAAGGTGTAATGCGTCCCGGACATGTTCAGATTCGCGTGCTGGATCTGGATGAAGCGATTAACCATTACGTGGACCTGATGGGGCTGATCGAAACCGATCGTGATGCCGACGGCCGCGTCTATCTCAAGGCCTGGACCGAAGTGGACAAGTTCTCCGTGGTGCTGCGTGAAGCGGACCAGCCGGGCATGGACTTCATGAGCTTCAAATGCCTCAGTGAAGAGGTGTTGGATCTGCTGCAGCATGAGCTGGTGGCTTATGGTGTCGAGGTTGAAGAAGTGCCGGCCGGTGAACTGAAAGGCTGTGGCCGCCGCATCCGTTTCCAGGCCCCCACCGGCCACAGCTTCGAGCTGTTTGCCACCAAGGAGCAGACCGGTCGCTATGGTGTGGGCAACCACAACCCGGAAGCCTGGCCGCGTGATCTCAAGGGCATGAAGGCCCAGCGCTTTGACCACTGCCTGCTGTACGGTCCGAATCTGGATGAGACCTATGCGCTGTTCCGCGATGTACTGGGCTTTGACCTCTGTGAGCAGGTGATGACACCGGATGGCAAGCGAGTGGCGCAGTTCCTCACAACGAGCATGAAAGCTCACGACATTGCCTTTATCGATCATCCCGAGCCGGGCAAATTCCACCATGCCTCCTTCTTCCTGGAAACCTGGGAGGACGTGCTGCGAGCCGGTGACCTGATCTCCATGACCGATACCTCAATCGATATCGGCCCCACGCGTCATGGCATCACCCACGGCCAGACGATCTACTTCTTTGACCCGTCCGGTAACCGCAACGAAGTGTTCTGTGGTGGTGATTATTTCTACCCGGACCATGAGCCCATCACCTGGGATGCGGACAAGCTGGGCAAGGCGATCTTCTATCACGACCGCCAGCTCAACGAGCGTTTCCTGACTGCACTGACCTGATGCCGGAGGTACCCATGTCATTTGATCCCAAAGATTTTCGCCGTGCCCTGGGCAAGTTCCCCACCGGCGTTACCGTTATTACGACTCGTGATGCAGACGGCAACCCCATCGGCATGACCGCCAGCAGTTTTAACACCCTGTCGATTGATCCGGCGCTGGTGCTCTGGAGCATCGATAAGGGTGCCTACAGTCTGGAAGCGTTCACCAAGGGCAAGGGCTTCGCCATTAACGTGCTGCGCAACGACCAGGTAGAGTTGTCCAACAACTTCGCCCGCCGTGGCGAGGACAAGTTCGCCGGTGTGAACACCCGAGATTGTGCCAATGGCGCGCCACTGCTGCCGGATACGGCGGCCTGGTTTGCCTGCAACACCTGGGAAGTCTACGAGGGCGGCGACCACTTCATCATCGTGGGACAAGTGACGGAGTACCACTACGAGGACAATGTCGGGTCGCTGGTATTCCACAACGGTCGCTACGCTGTGCCGGAATCCCATCCGGCGACCCAGTCACCAGCCGAGTCATTGCAGGCCCGAGGTCTGCTCGGGGACTATCTGCTGTATCAACTGCGCCAGACCCTGAATGCCTATGCCGCAGACTTTTACCCGCAGTTGAGCCACTTCGGCGTTACTGCCGAAGAGTGGCGGGTGCTGACACTGCTGTCAGATGGCCAGACCATGACACTCGAACAGATCAGCCCCTTCGTGTCCCAGCCGCTGAAAGAATTGGCCGATACCGGCGAATGGTTGCAGGAAAAAGGCCTGCTGCAGGTGAGTGACGCAGGGTTTGGTTTGACCGACAAGGGCCAGCAACTGGCTGCGCAACTGCTGGACAAGGCGGTTGAGCATGAGCAGAAGACGGTTGCCTGCCTCAGCAGTGAACAGCAGCAGGCGCTGAAAGAGAGCCTGAAGCTGTTGCAGCAGAGCTTCGCCGGTTAACTCAAGGAAAGGGAGAAGGGATATGAAAATGCGTGTACTGAGTGTAGCGGTAGCTGCCGCGGTCTGGGCCGGTGGTGCGCAGGCCGGAAAAGTCTCCATGGATGTTCAGAGTGCCTGGCCGCTGACGCTGCCGGCCAGTGGCCAGAATGCAGCGCATTTTGCCGAGCGCATCAACGCCACAGGTGCCGGTAGCCTCAAGGTGAAACTCTATTCGGCGGGCAAGCTGGTGCCGCCTCTGCAGATCTTCGACGCCGTGCAACAGGGCAGCCTCGATGCCGGTTATACCTCGCCCCTCTACGTGGCAGGTCGTTTCCCGGCGGTACAGCTTTTTGGTGGCGTACCGTTCGGGCCGGATGCTTTGGATTACCTGGGCTGGCTCTATAACGGCGGTGGACTTGAGATCTGGCGCGAGATCTACGCCAAGCAGGGTGTTGTACCGGTGCCCTGCGGGTTGATGGATTCCGAGGCTGGTGGCTGGTACACCTTCGAGATCAACACACCTGAAGACCTCCAAGGCAAAAAAATCCGCTTTGCAGGTCTGGCCGGTGAAGTGATGAAAAAAGCCGGGGCTTCGGTGGTACTGCTCAGTGGTGGCGACATTTATCCCAATCTCGAGCGTGGCGTAATTGATGGCACCGAGTTCTCCATGCCGGCCATCGACGCGGCCATGGGGTTTGAAAAGGTCGCCAAGTATTACTATTTGCCGGGTTGGCACCAGCCGGCGGCGATCAACGAATTGATCATCAACAAGCGCAAATGGGATGCCATGGATGATGCGCAGCGCGGGTTGATTGAAGATACCTGCCGTGAAACTCACATCTGGTCGATCACATCGACGACGGTGCCAAATGCCGAAGCGATTGCCAAATTCAAGGAAGCAGGTACCGAGATTCGCAGCTTCCCTGATGAGGTGATGACGGTATTCCGCAAGGCAACCGACGAAGTAATGGCGGAGCAGGCTGCAGATGATGCCGACTTCAAGCGTGTCTGGGATTCACTGCAGGCGTATCGAGACCAAACCTCTCTTTGGAGTACCCACAAAGCTGATTAAAATACTGCGGGGCAGGTCTGCCTGCCTCGCAGGTCAGGGGGAGGTTCGCCATGCCCATGTACCGTATTGCCGCCTGGATTGAGTGCCTGTCCATTTGGGTGGGGAAAACCGGGTCGCTGATTCTGCCGTTGCTGATATTGACCATTCTGGTGAATGTCATTCTGCGTTACGTCTTTAACATCGGTCTGATTGAGCTGGAGGAACTGCAGTGGCATCTCAACGCCACCGTGGTGATGTGCTGTCTTGCCTTTGTACTGCAGACGGACGAGCACGTGCGTGTTGATCTGCTCTACAACCGAATGCGACCCGCCGGGAAGGATTGGGTCAACCTGCTGGGTGTATTGGTGTTATTCCTGCCCTTTACCGGATTGGTGACCTGGCACGCCTGGAAACTGGTGGCCTATTCCTGGGAGCTGAAGGAAGGCTCCCCGATGCCCTCGGGGCTGCCGGGGCGTTATGTCATCAAGGGCATCATGGCTGCAGGCATGACACTGCTGATGCTGCAGGGTGTGGCGTTGATGCTCAGTTGTCTATCTCGCCGTTTCGGTCGCCCTCAATAGGATCGCTGTCATGGATGTACTCTTTGTCTTTCTCCTCTTTGGCGCCTTCATGCTGGTCCTGTTTTCAGGTTTTCCAGTTGCCTTTGTGCTAGGCGGGGTGGGTGTGCTTTTCGCGGCGCTGGGAACCCTTATTGAGCCACTGGAAATTGCTGAAGTCGCTGACTTGCGCATGATCGGGTTTGTCTCCAACCGTATCTTCAACACTTTGTCGAGTTACTCGCTGATACCCATGTCCATGTTTATCTTCATGGGCTATATGCTGGATCGTTCGGGTATCGCCGAGCGGTTGATTTTGGCCATGCGCCGAGTTCTGGGGCCTGCGCCCGGCGGACTGGCGATTGCGGTGGTACTGATCGGTGTGGTGCTGGCCGCTTCTACCGGCATCATCGGTGCATCAGTGGTGTTGTTGGCAACCATTGCTCTGCCCACCATGGTGCAGTCAGGATATGCCCGCTGGATCAGTGCCGGGACCGTCGGGGCGACGGGCTGCCTGGGGATTCTGGTGCCGCCATCGATCATGCTGGTGGTGATGGGTGATCAGTTACGGATACCCGTGGGTGATCTGTTCATGGGCGCGATTTTACCCGGGCTGCTGCTGGCCTGCTGCTTTGTGGTGTTTCTGCTGGGATATGCGGTGCTGCGCCCAAACGACATGCCCGCTCTTGAGAGGACGGAGCAGTCTGCAAATGTCTGGACTTTACTGCGAGAAATGGCAGGGGCCTTGTTGGCACCCCTGATACTGGTGATTGCCGTACTTGGGTCTATTCTGGCGGGGATCGCGTCACCGACTGAAGCGTCCGGCATAGGGGCTGCGGGGGCGACTTTTTTGGCCTGGGCTTCCAGACGACTGAGCTGGCTGGACCTGCGTCAGGTTTGTTATCAAACAGGGCGAACCGTTGCCTTCCTGTATGCACTGATTTTTGGGGCTTCCTGCTTCTCCGTGGTGTTACGTGGATATGGCGGAGATGAGGTGATCGAAAATGCACTCTATGCCTTGCCCTTCAGCCCTGAGGGTGTGCTGGCGCTGGTTATTCTGGTGGTTTTTCTGCTGGGCTTTTTCCTCGATTGGATGGAAATTGTACTCATCATTGCACCTCTGGTGATGCCGATTCTGACCGGGTTTGGTTTTGAGCCTGTGTGGGTTGCGATCCTGATGGCACTTTGCTTGCAAACCTCCTTCCTGACGCCTCCCGTGGGGATGGCGCTGTTTTATCTGCGTAATGCCACGCAAGAGATCAGCATGGCCGAAATCTATAAGGGCGCCATGCCTTTTGTTGCCTTGCAATTGCTGACGCTAGTGCTGGTTGCGTTGTTTCCATCGTTGGCGCTTTGGATGCTGGACTGACCCTGGCGGGAAAACGAATTGAATAATTTGCTTATGGGACACACTAGATATGAACGAGCTTAATCCGTTAAACACGATGGGCCTCAAGCAGGCCTTGCAGGCGATTGAGAGCCATGAATGCACAGCGCCGGAGATCATTGCCGCCTGCTATGACCGGATCGAAGCGCGCGAATCTCAGGTTGGAGCCTGGCAGTACAACCTGACACGGGAGCAGTATCTGCGGCTTTATCGCAGCAACCAGGCGTTTTATGAGCAAAGCCCACTCAAGGGGCTGCCGGTGGGGATTAAGGACATCATTGATACCGCTGATATGCCCACGGAGATGGGATCGCCGATCCATCAGGGGCGTCAGCCGGTGGATGATGCCAGTTGTGTGGCATTGATTCGTCAGGCCGGGGGAATTGTACTGGGCAAAACTGTCACCACCGAGTTTGCCTATTTCAAACCGGGTAAAACAGCCAACCCCCGTGATCTGTCCCGAACGCCGGGCGGTTCGTCCAGCGGTTCGGCAGCAGCAGTAGCAGATGCCATGGTACCGGTTTCCCTGGGGTCTCAAACGGCAGCGTCGGTGATTCGTCCTGCTGCCTACTGTGGTGCGATCGGTTATGTCGGCACTCGCGGTACCTTTTCGTTGCGGGGCGTGCAGCCCCTGGCGCAGTCACTGGATTCACTGGGGCTGATGGCGCGCAATGTGGAAGATGTGGTGCTGATGCGTTCACTGCTGTTACGTGACAGCAACCTGCTGGCAGCGGCTCCCGTAGCACGGCCCAAGCGAGTTCTGCTGGCAATGGGCGAACGGATTGGCGAGACTGATTCCGCCATGCAGGTAGCGCTCACTGGTCTTGTAGAGCGCTTGCGAGAGGAGGGGGTTGAGGTCGTTGAACTGGACGAGGCTGTTCGTCTGGACGAGATGGTGTCGCATCATCAGTCGATCATGTCCTATGAAGTGGCACGTAACCTGGCCATCGAGTCGGCTAATCCTGAGCAGCTGAGCGAACCGTTGAGTGAGCTGATTGAAAGCGGGCTGAACCTGAGCCGGGAGGCCTATTTGCGTTCGCTGACAATTGCCGATGCGACAGCCGAGTCGCTGTGGCAGCTCCACCCGGATGCCGATGTGATTCTGGCCCCTGCTGCACCGGGAGCAGCCCCTGAAGGGCAGGGTAAAACGGGAGCCCCGCATATGAGTCGTCCCTGGCAGGCGATGGGGCTGCCTGTCATCAATGTACCAGGGATGAAAGATGAGCAGGGCTTGCCGCTGGGTGTCCAGCTGGTGGGGCGTCGTCAGGACGATGATGCTTTGTTGGGCTATGCCGGGTGGTTGGAAAAATTGATGGGTTTTGCGGCCTGAAGGTCGACTATCAGCGATTAACTAACCGCAGGATGTCAGGCCCCTGTCCTCATGGCTGAAGGCAGGGGCTTTTTGCATTAGTCCATGGTCGGATAATCAGTGTAACCCTCGGGGGAGGAGGCATAAAAAGTGCTGGGGTCCTGTTCGTTCCAATCCGCACCTTTCTCAATGCGCAGCGCCAGGTCCGGGTTGGCAATGTAGGGTTTGCCAAAGGCTACGGCGTCTGCCTTGCCTTCTTCCACATAGGCCTGTGAAGACTCGGCCGTGAAAGCTTCGTTGGCGATATAGACGCCGCCAAACTTCTCTTTAAGCATAGGGCTGATGCTGTCTTCGGCAACATGCTCGCGGGTACAGATGAAGGCCAGTCCGCGCTTGCCAAGCTCTTCGGCAACATAACCATAGGTTTCTTCGCGATTGCTGCAGCTGACGTAGTGTGAATCGGCACGGGGCGACAGGTGCATGCCAACTCGGTCAGCGCCCCAGACCGATACTACGGCATCGGTCACATCCAGCATCAGGCGGGCACGGTTTTCCAGTGAGCCGCCGTACTGGTCCGTACGTGTATTAGTACCGTCCAGCAAGAACTGCTCCAGCAGGTAGCCGTTGGCCCCGTGGATTTCGACACCGTCAAAGCCGGCGGCTTTGGCATTCTCGGCACCCTTGCGATAGGCCTCGACGATGGCGGGAATCTCGTCGGTCTCCAGCGCACGTGGCGTGACATAGGGTGTTTTCGGGCGTATCAGGCTGACATGTCCATCCGGTCTGATGGCACTGGGCGCGACCGGTGTTTCGCCATCCAGGTAGCTGGGATGGGAGATTCGGCCTACATGCCAGAGCTGCAGAACGATCAGACCCCCTTCGGCATGGACCGCATCGGTCACCTTCTTCCAGCCTTCAACCTGAGCGTCTGACCAGATTCCCGGTGTATCCGGATAACCCACCGCCATGGGCATGATAGATGTGGCTTCGGAGATGATCAGGCCGGCGTTGGCGCGTTGGCGATAGTACTCCACCATCAGGTCGCCCGGCACTCGGTTGGCTTCGGCACGGCAGCGGGTCAGCGGGGCCATAACGATACGGTTACGCAGTTGCAGGGCACCGGCCTGCAGGGAATCGAACAGGGTTGGCATCGGACGCTCCATAGTGTTTGTAATGTGTATTACACATCATGTGGGTGCCGGTCCGGTATTTCAAGTCGCAACTTTGTGTTCGACAGGAATACAGTGTCCGGCCCGTTCCGGTTGGTACTTTTCTGTTACACTCTTGTGCCTTTCTGTCAGTCTATATAATCGCCTTTTAGGAGCTTCATGTCCCGTCGGCCCGACCTGCTTAATGCCCCCGTCCGCCCGACTCTGGTGCGTATGACAATCCCGATGATGCTGGGGATTGTCAGCCTGATGCTGTTCAACCTGGCGGATATCTGGTTTGTGGCACAGCTGGGCACGGAGCCCATGGCGGCGCTGGCGTTTACCTTTCCCGTGTCTTTCTCGGTGGTGAGCCTGGCGATCGGGTTGGGGATTGGTACTTCGGCTACCCTGGCGCGCCTGATCGGCAGTGGCAGTACCGAAGGGGCGGCACGTCTGGCAACGGATAACCTGCTGTTGACGGTGTTGTTGATGGCGGTGGTCGGTGTTGCCGGACAATTTCTGACAGATCCGGTATTCCGGTTAATGGGCGCGGCCCCCGAGTTGATGCCCCTGATAGATGCCTATATGCAGATCTGGTTCGCCGGCTCCGTCTTTCTGGTGCTGAATATGGTGTGTAACAGCACCTTCCGGGCATCAGGGGATACGCGCCTGTCGGCGACCATCATGCTGATCTCCTCCTTGTTAAACATCCTGCTGGATCCCTTGCTGATTTTTGGCTGGGGGCCGGTACCGGCTCTGGGCATTCAGGGCGCGGCGATTGCCAGTGTTATCGCCTGGGCGACGACCACCTTGATCGCGTTGCACCTGTTGTATCACCGCAAGGGCATGTTGATGCTGCAGCGACCTCAATTGGGGCGATTGCTGGATAACTGGCGCAAGGTTCTATCGATCAGCCTGCCGGCTGCTCTGTCCAATATGATGACGCCATTGGCGAACGGCATTCTGACGGCGATGGTCGCGGTACATGGCGCCGAAGCGGTGGCCGCGTTTGGCGCCGGTGCGCGTATCGAGTCGTTGTCGTTGCTGGTGTGTCTGGCGCTGTCCATGACACTGCCACCCTTCATAAGTCAGAATCTGGGCGCGCAAAAGCTGGAGCGGGTTGGGGCGGCCTATCGTGGCGCGGTGCGTTTTGCACTGGTTTGGCAGCTGGTGATTTTTGCCCTGCTGGTGGCAATTTCCGGGCCGGTTTCACGCCTGTTCAGCGACGACGAAAACGTGGCGCACTGGCTGCAGCTGTGGCTGGTCATCGTGCCTGCGGGCTTTGGTTTTCAGGCCACAACCTTCCTTAGTGCCTCTTCCTTCAATGCGCTGCATCAACCGATGCGCGCCATGCGCATCAGCCTGTTCCGGCTGTTCATTCTCTATGTCCCCCTTGCCTGGCTGGGCAACTACTTGTACGACCTTAAAGGCATGTTTATCGCGCTCGTGATCGCCAATGCACTGACCGCACTGATGGCAAGCGTCTGGATTCGTGGGTATCTAAATAAGTTGTCGCAGAAAAAAGTCAAAATATCCTGATAAAGGGTATGGCTATCTCAGGTATATCTAAGTAATACTACTGAAATCCTTAATGGGCTATGCTCGAAGAAGTTACATTGGTAACGACATCATAATAAGCACTTTGTACATCGCTAGACGGCTGCACTCATCTGAGTGGAGCTGACAATTAGAACGTGTAAAGGGATGCAAGATATGAGCAAACGAGTCGCATTGGTGACCGGTGGTACCGGTGGCCTGGGTGAAGCTATCTGTCGCAAACTGGTTGATGCCGGTTTTCATGTAGTTGCCGGCTATAACAGTGGCGGCAATCATGACAAGGCCAAGGCCTGGCAGGAAAAACAGCGTGAAGCAGGGTACGAAATTGACGTAGCCTACGGTGATGTAACCAACGCTGAATCCTGTGAAGCCTGCATCGCCACCGTCAAGGAGCTGACGGGCCAGAATATTGATGTACTGGTAAACAACGCGGGTATTACCCGTGACGGTCAATTCAAGAAAATGAGCTGGGAGCAGTGGGATGAAGTGCTCACCGCCAACCTGGATTCCATGTTCCACATGACCCGCATGGTCATCAACCCGATGATTGAAGGCGGTTTCGGTCGCATCATTAACATTTCCTCTGTTAATGCTCAGAAAGGCCAGTTCGGCCAGACCAACTACTCGGCTGCCAAAGCCGGTATCCATGGTTTCACCAAGGCACTGGCGCAGGAAGTGGCAGCCAAGGGTGTTACTGTTAACACTGTATCACCGGGCTATGTACTGACCCCGATGGTTGCCAAGATCGATGACTCGGTTCTGGAAAAAATCGCCAAGTCGATTCCGGTCGGTCGTTTGGGCGAGCCGGATGAGATCGGACGTATCGTAACCTTCCTGGCGGAAGATGAATCTTCCTATATCACTGGCGCCGACTTCTCCATCAACGGCGGCCTGCACATGTTCTAACCATCCCCCACCGTGAAGCGCGCTCTCACCTTGATGTTGTGGGAGCTCGCTCCGCGAGCGAATCTTCCATTCCTGTGTTGTCTGTTTCTAAATTACTATTCCACTGATACGCATTTACCTCACCTGCTCTCACCATTCAACTGCTGAAGCTGCACCCAATTTCCATTGGTAATGAGAGCGGTTCTTGCCAACGTCGCCCAATCGATTGAAACAAGCGTATTAAAGCGCCTGCTAATATTAAAAACCCCACAAGTGTTGGCTATAATCGAAAGACTCTCCTTACTGTAAGAAAGGTACTCAGATGTCCGGACTTAGACTAACCCCCAAGCTGCTGCTGTTGTCACTTGTGCCTCTGCTCATAGTGGTGACGTCAGTCATGTTGATAGTTCGTTCCGAAATGCTGGCAATGGGGGACGAGGAAGTCCAAAAAATTCGTCAGGACATGATGGCCGCCAAACAGCTCGAGCTAAAGAACTACGTGGAGCAATCCATCACAGCGCTAACCCCGGCACTGAAGGCGCCGGGTCTATCCGATGATGAACGCAAGGCGCGAGCTGCCGCGATTTTGAATGCGATGAAGTTTGGCCCTGATGGCTACATTTTTGCGTACACCCCGCAAGGAATTAATATCGCACATGGGGCCAATCCTAAACTGAATGGCACAGATATGAGCGGTGCGACGGACCCTAACGGGGTCAGAATTATTACTGCGCTCATTGATGCTGCGACAAGCGGTGATGGCTATGTGGAATATGTCTGGGCCAAGCCCGGTGGAGGCGAAGCTCCGAAGCTGAGCTACGCCATGATGCTGCCTGAATTTAACTGGATGGTGGGTACCGGTTTTTATATCGATGATATCGATGCCAAGGTGGCTGAGAAGGAGGTCGAGCTCAAGGCCAGCATGAACAGTACGCTAGTGCTGATTGCGATCTCTTCCCTGGGCTTGATTGTGGTTGTTGCAGCGGTCTGTGTCTGGCTGTCTCAGCGTATTGTACGCCCACTCAAACAGACCGCTGACGCACTCAAGGATATCTCCGAGGGCGATGGTGATCTGACCCAGCGTCTGCCGGTTGAAACACGTGATGAAGTGGGTGATGTTGCAGACAACTTCAACCAGTTTGTGGAAAAAATCCAGCAATTGATCGTGGAAGTTCAGCGGGGTATTCAGTCGCTGGGACAATCGACGGAATCCATGCGCAGTGTCGTAACTCGAGCCCACCAGGATGCCCATACCCAGAAAGGTGAAACATCCCAGGCTGCGGCCGCAATTCATGAAATGGCGGCTGCGGTTCAGCAGGTGGCCGGTAGTGCTGCCCAGGCGGCTGAAGCGGCCCGTGAAGCCGATAGCGAATCCGTAAACGGCCAGGGCGTGGTTGAACAGACCATCGATTCCATCAACCGCCTGGTGGATGACGTTAACCGCTCTGCCGAGGTTGTTGGTTCGCTGGATACCGATGTGGACCAGATTGGCACCGTGGTAAACGTGATTCGTGAGATTGCCGAACAGACCAACCTGTTGGCACTCAATGCGGCGATCGAAGCGGCTCGCGCCGGTGAACAGGGCCGAGGCTTCTCGGTGGTGGCCGATGAGGTACGTACGCTGGCCAACCGTACTCAGCAGAGCACGGATGAAATTCAGCGCATGATTGAAGGGCTTCAGTCCGGTGCCCAGAAGGCGGTGCGTGAGATGGAGAGCTCACAAAGCCAGAGCCGTGAAACCATTGAACGTGCCGATGATGCGCGCGGGTCTTTGCAGCAGATTACGCACTCGGTCAGTACCATCACCGAAATGAATACCCAGATCGCCAGTGCAGCGGAAGAACAGACCGCGGTGGCTGACGAGATCAGCAAGAGCGTTCAGCAAATTGCCGATATTGCGGACCAGGCTACGCAGAATGCGGAAGAGCTGGCAGGCACGGCAACCAGCATGAGCGAACTGGAACAGCACCTCAACCAGCTGGTATCGCGTTTCAAGACCTGATCGCGCCAGAGGTAGTAAACGAACCCTTCGGTCTCTCGGGATCGGAGGGTTTTTTTGTGCGCGTCCGCTGGCACCGACCATTGCGGATGACAGCTTGCCTCGCTGCTGAAAAAGAGTACGAAGGAGGGATTGTATTATTTAACCTATTAATTATTAACGTGTTAAGCGTGTTGCTTTTTAGGTACAATGTGTTGATTCAAGTCAAAAAACAGTTTCAAGGTAAAAGGCCCCCATGTTCGGATTTAAACTCAGAACCAAGCTGCTGTTGCTGTCGTTGGTTCCTTTGGTGTTGGTGGTGGCAACCATCATGCTGGTCGTGCGCAGCGAAATGCAGGCGATGGGCGATATCGAGATCGACCGCATCCGTACCGATATGATGCAGGCCAAGCGCGATGAGTTGAGAAACTACGTGCAACAGGCAATGAGTGCGGTGAAACCTTTGCAGCAGAGCTCCGGCGATCTGGCTGCGCGCCAGGAACAGGCCGTGACACTTTTGAATGCAATGGAATATGGCTCTGATGGCTATTTCTTTGGTTACAACGTTGACGGCGTCACCATTGTGCATGGCGCCAGTGCTGCGCAAATCGGCAAAACCACGCTGGATGTTAAAGATGCCAATGGTTTTGCGTTTATCCGTGAAATGATCAAGGCGGCCCGCGATGGCAGCGGCTATGTGGAGTATGCCTGGGCCAAGCCGGGTGCCCGCGAAGCATCACCCAAATTGAGCTATACCGCCACCATGCCGGGCAGCTGGAACTGGATCATCGGTACCGGCTTCTACATTGATGATATTGAAGCGGCTGTGGCCGAGGCCGAGGTCGAAATCGGCGAAGCCATCAACGCTACCCTGGGTCTGATAGGGCTGTCGGCTCTGGTTTTGCTGGGGGCTGTAGCGGCCTTGAGTTCCTGGCTGGCACAGCGCATGGTGCGCCCGCTGCAGCAAACAGCTGCTGCGCTAAAGGATATTTCCCAGGGTGAAGGGAATCTGACGCACCGCCTGCCGGTTGAAACCCGTGATGAAGTGGGCGATGTGGCCAGCGGCTTCAACGAGTTTGTGGAAAAAATCCAGCAGCTGGTGCAGGAAGTGAAGCACGGCATTGAATCCTTGGGGCAGTCCACCGAATCCATGCGCTCGGTCGTCATGCTGACGCATCAGGATGCCCATGTTCAGAAAGAGGAAACCTCCCAGGCGGCTGCCGCCGTGCATGAAATGGCGGCAGCCGTACAGCAGGTGGCCGGTAGCGCAGCCCAGGCGGCAGAAGCGGCACGTGAGGCGGACAATGAGTCGCTCAACGGCCAGGGGGTCGTGGAGCAGACCATCGATTCCATCAACCGCCTGGCTGAAAACGTGAACCGTTCTGCCGATGTGATCGGGTCTCTGGATGCCGATGTTAACCAGATTGGCTCTGTGGCCAATGTGATCCGCGATATTGCTGAGCAAACCAACCTGCTGGCGCTCAATGCGGCGATCGAAGCGGCTCGAGCCGGTGAACAGGGGCGTGGTTTTTCCGTTGTGGCGGATGAGGTACGTACGCTTGCAACCCGAACCCAGCAAAGCACGGACGAGATTCAGCGCATGATTGAAGGCCTGCAGTCAGGCGCACAGCAGGCCGTACGAGAGATGGAAACGTCACAGACACAGAGCAGCGACACCATCGACCGCGCCGACGACGCGCGCGGATCTTTGCAGCAGATTACTCATTCGGTAAGCACTATAACCGAGATGAATACCCAGATCGCCAGTGCAGCCGAGGAGCAGACCGCGGTGGCGGACGAGATCAGCAAAAGTGTGCAGCAGATAGCCGATATTGCCGACAAGGCCACCCGCAATGCTGAAGAGCTCTCCGGTACTGCCAGCAACATGACTGAGCTGGAGCGCCATCTGAGCAATCTGGTGTCACGCTTCAAAACCTGATCAACAGCCCAGGTAACTGAAACCCTCCTGAACCACTGCGCCCTTGGTTGCGTAGTGGATCTGGAGGGTTTTTTTATGCGCAATCTGTTTTTGGCCGTGATGTTGTTGGTACTGGCGCTGCCGCTGCCGGTAAATGCCATAGAGCCGCTCAGCCTCTACGGTCAGGAGGCTGTGTACACTGTTGAGCGCAAGGGCAAGCCGATAGGCACCTACCAGATACGTTTTGCGCCCTGGCAGCAGGAAGGCCTGCAGGTCGATGTTGAAATGCAGCTGGGCTTCAGATATCTGGCCCTGTTCGACTACGAGTTTAACTATCGGGCCCGGGAGTACTGGCAAGGTAATAAGCGACTTGAGCGAATGCAGGTGCAGATTGATGATGATGGCAAGCAAACGGAGTATCGGTTTTCACGCAAGGAGGATGGCCTCTACCGCGACAACGCGGAACAGGGCGACGAATATTTGGGCGATCAACTCCTGACTTCCAATCACTGGCACCCGGGCGTGGTGCAACAAGATGCGTTGATCAATACGCTGACCGGTTCGGTGAGCAAACTAGACGTAACTCTGGAAGCTGCTGAGGCAGTCACAATTGGTTCACACCGGGTGGAGGCCAGCCGCTACCGTTTGGGAGGTGAGCTGGGTGATACACTGAGCTGGTACGACCAGCGAGGGCGCTGGCTGGGCATGGAATTCAGTGCCCGCGATGGCAGCCGGGTGCGTATATGGATGGAACCTGAGTTGTACGCGCATGCTGGAGGGGACTTATGAGCCGCGAAACCTTACCCTGGCGCCTGGCCTGGATTACCGGTGCGGGCACCGGCATTGGCCGTTCAACGGCATTGCTTTTGTCATCCTTTGGCTGTGACGTTGTCATCAGCGGGCGCCGACAAAAGCCGCTTGATGAGGTTGCCGAGGAGGCGCGGTCGAGGGGCTATGAGGGACGCATCTGGCCGCTGGCCATGGATGTGACAGAGCCCGGGGCTTATCAGCGTGCACTAGAGGAGATACAGGAAGAGTGGACGTTACCCGACCTGGTGGTTCTCAATGCCGGTAACCATATTCCCATGTCATTGGATGAATTGAATCTGGACAACTGCCGTGCTCTGATGGAGATTAATTATTTTGCAGTGATGGCGGGCCTGGAAACGATATTGCCGCGCATGCGTGAGCGAGGTTCAGGCCAGGTCGCCTGCACCGCCTCGCTGGCAGGCTACCGCGGCCTGCCTACAGCAGCGGCCTATGGTGGCAGTAAGGCCGCGCTGATTAACGCTTGTGAAGCCCTGCAGGTAGAACTGGCCGGGTCGGGCGTCCGCTTACAAGTGATCAATCCCGGCTTTGTCAAAACGCCGCTGACCGACAGGAACCCTTTTGCAATGCCTCAGTTAATAGAGCCGGAAGAGGCCGCCCATGCACTGATAAAGGGGCTCAGGTCCAGTCGTTTTGAGATCCGTTTCCCTCGGTTGTTTGCCGCTTTCATGTCCTTGCTGGCGTGTCTGCCAGACAGGCTGTATTTCCGTTTGGTGAAGAGGGGGACCGGCTTTTGAGTCAGGCCTTGCTTGAAACCTATGCCCATACTTTTGCCGAGCTGACGCCGGAGACAGTTGATCAGCTCTGTACGTTGGTCAGTGAGCAGGTGCACTTTCGTGATCCTTTCAATGATATTCATGGCCCCGATGCCTTAAGGCACCTGCTTCAGGACATGTTTGCACGTGCCGGGCGCCCGCGCTTTGAAGTGAAGGATATTGTCTGGCATGAGCACAGTGGTACAGGATGGCTGGGCTGGTACTTCAGCACTGAGCTGCCTTTTATTGGGCTGTTACAGGTAGAAGGTTGTTCCCGTATTACGTTCGATAACGAAGGGCACGTTAAGGAACACCTGGACTATTGGGACAGTGCCCCCATCTACCTGCAGCTGCCTTTTATCGGGTGCTGGCTCAGGCGTATTCGTGACCGCATTTCCAGCCAGTCCTGACTTCACCCAGACCAATGTCACACTTTTGGTCAATTTTTGCTACTGCTTGGTGACAGTCTTTTAAGCGGCATAGTATTCTGTACCGAACAAGTGTTTATCTCGGTGAATACCCTCACCGCGGCCGGAAGTGGAACTCAGGATGTTTTTCAGCAAGCAAGCCAATCAGGAAGTGGAACAGCTGCGTCAGCAACTGGCCGCCGTACATGAAGACTATCAGCAGCAGATTTCAGGCTTGAAAGAGCTGGTGGCGGAAAAAGATGCCCAGCTGCAGTCGTTACAGTACAAGGGTGACAATGAGGCACGAGTACTGGCCTATCAGCTAAGTGGCAATGATATGCTCAACTCGATTCGTGAAGGCCTGGCCGGCAATGCTGAACAGCTGATCGAAGAGCGCAAGTCGTTAGCACACCTGGATTCTGTGTTTGATGATACGCGTGAAGCCGTGTCCCGTTTGAGTCACCGCGCCGAGCAGATAAACCATCACGCCCAGTCCAGCATGGAGGCCACCGAGGTTCTGGACCACACGGCGGCATCGATCAGTCATCTGGTGGTGGGGATCAAGGAAATCTCGGACCAGACCAACCTGCTGGCCTTGAATGCGGCGATTGAAGCGGCGCGTGCCGGTGAAGCCGGACGTGGTTTTGCCGTTGTGGCCGATGAAGTCCGTAACCTGGCCAGCAAGGCTCATGCAGCCAGTGATGAAATTGAAGCTCTCATCACCAAGGTGCTGGAGCAGACCGGGGCGATCAAAGGTATCGTGAATGCCAACCATGAGAGTGCGGTGGAAGTATCGGCGTCGTCCACGCAGATCGATTCCGTAGTAGGGGATGTCATAGAGCGTTCCAACCACATGCAGCGTGTGATCAACATGGCGACAACCTCATCCTTTCTGGATACGGTGAAGCTGGACCACGCTGTCTGGAAGAACCGCGTCTATAGCCTGATTGAACAGAATGACTTTGCCCAGGGCGCAAACGGCCACACCGAGTGCCGTTTGGGTAACTGGTACTACCAGGGCTATGGTGCTGAAAAATATAGTCACTTGAGCAGCTTCAGGGCACTTGAAGCACCACACCGCCAGGTGCATGATGCCGGTAAAGCGGCGCTGGCTGCGGGCCAAACCGGAGATTACGCCCAGATGCTGAAACACCTGGGGCATATGGAAAGTGCCAGCATGGATGTGGTGCGTGGCATTGATCGCCTGTTGACTGAGGTGACCAGCAGCCTGTAGGTGTGCGGGGCGATCTCGTATCTGGCTCAGAGAGTGAAGGGCGGTTGTTTGAACGATTCTTCACCGATAAAGAACAGGGTGACAGTCCCCAGTGTGAAGCCCCACTTGCTGACCTTGGCTCGGTTGACCATTACGTCGCCGGGCTGCAGGTACATCCAGTCGTTGAAGCTGACTTTCCAGCTGCCATCCCCAACCTTGAGCGCCATCTGGTAACGCCAGTTCAAACTGTTGCCTGAGCTGACGCCCTCGGCCTGACCGATAATATCACCGGCCTTACCGATGTAGCGGCCATTGCCGTCGGGCGTAATGGTCCAGACGCGGCGATCCTCCTCGCCATCGGCGTACAGAAACTTCTCATCCAGTACCAACTTTTGACCATCCCAGTTTCCATCTATCTCGACGCGAAATTGGCGTCTCAGGGTACCGAAGCGGTCTTCGAAAATCCCCCAGGCGTACACCTTGCCGTCGAAATACTCCTCAATTTTCAGTGAGGGGCCAAGCTGGGTGGTGGGGGTATTGTTCATGGGTGAGCACCCTGTCATCAGTGAAAAGAGAGTTAGGGTAAAAAGCAGGCGTTTAATCCACATGGGGGACTCCATCAATCTGTTGCAGGCGCCTGTGCAGCATGGCAGAGCGAGCCTGACGCAAGGGGTAGTTACGCAGGCGTACTACCGCTATGGCCTTGAATACGCACGGGAGGCCTGCGTAGATCAGCGCCAGAGACTGCGCCGACTGATCGTCTGTCAGCAGCCATTGGGCCAGTTGCAGCAAGCCGAAGCCCAGCAGGGCGGCCAGTGCCAGCGCCAGTTTGTTGGCCGCATTCCAGCAGGCAAACAGGAGCCCGCGTTGCTGGCGCCGGAAGCGGAAATGGTCCCAGTCACAGACCTCGGCCTGCATGGCATGCGGCAGCGCCAGATCTGCGCCCAGCATCAGTCCGGTCAAAATGCAGATCGGGATAAACAGCAGCAGGTCGCCAGCACCGAGCAGGGTGGCGGGCAGAAAGGCAAGAATGGAAAGGGTCATGGCTGTACGCCATAGATCCACTTTGTCGAAGTGGCGGCTTAATGCCAGCCAGACCGGCAAAGACAGCACTGCCGCGCCAAAGTAGATCAGAATCAAGAGGCCCCTATCCGATTCAGTGCCAGCCAGTGTGGTGGTGATGAAAAGTGGAAACAGCACGGCCGGGATACCGTTGCCTACGCCGTTGAAGAACCAACTGCCCAGTAACATGCGTGCAGGGCGGTTGCGCATCAGGCTGAAAAGACGAATAGCCACAGGCTGAGTGTCATCAACCGCGGGCAAGGGTGTCGAGCGCAGTAACCAGGACAGTGACAGGCCTCCGAGGACCAGCGTTAGCAGGGCCATGACCAGCAATACGCTGCCGGTCTCAAGGCCTGTCATCAGTCCAAGCGCAGGCATGACAGCTGATATCAGCAGGCCGGCCAGGGTGAGTCCTTCTCGCCAGCTGGCGGCTCTTGCGCGCTGGTGGGAATCGCCACTGAGTGCGGCCAGCCAGCTAAGATAAGGCACCTGTACCAGTGTCCAGCCCAAATAGAGGACAACAGAGCCCAATAGCAGGCTGGTTGCTGCCAGACCCTGCAAGGGCAATACCAGTAGCCAGAGGCCGGGGATGCACAGGATGCCGCCCAGCAGAATAAACTGGCGGTATCGGCTTGGAGAGCCTCTATCCAGCCAATGACCGATAAACGGGTCACTGACCAGGTCACTCAGGCGGGCCAGCATCAACAGCACTGCCACCAGCCCAAGTGATATCCCCCACTGCTCCACATACCAGGTGGGAAGCAGTATATAGAGGCCAACGGTAGGAATCGCCAGCGGCAGCGCCGGCAGGGCATAGCTGAGTAGTTGTTGCCGTGTCAGGGCGCTCATCGGGTCAGCTGGTACAGGCCTACATCGATGCTGCCCTGACGGAAACCGCCTTCGCAATAGGCCAGATAGTAAAGCCACATGCGTCGGAAGCGCTCATCAAAGCCCTGTGCCTGAATGCGGGGCCACTGTTCGATAAAGCTGTGTCGCCACTCGCGCAGGGTATCGGCGTAATCGAGACCAAAGGTCTGCTCATGCTCCAGCTCAAGGCCGGCGTTGCTTACTTGCTCACGTAGGCGTTCGGGGCTTGGCAGCATACCGCCAGGGAAGATGTAGGTCTGGATAAAGTCGGCACTGTTGCGGTAGCTCTCGAAGCGTGCCTCCTCGATACTGATCACCTGGAGCACAGCCTTGCCGCCGGGCTTCAGGCAGTGTTTCACTTGCTCGAAGTAGACCGGCCAATGCTCTTCACCGACCGCTTCAAACATCTCGATGGAGACGATGTGATCGTACTCTTCGCTCAGGTCACGGTAGTCGGTGAGTGTGAAACGGCACTGCTCGTTCAGCCCGGCGCGATGTATGCGTTCGCGGGCGAACTGCAGCTGCTCAGTCGACAGGGTGACACCGTGTACATGGGCACCGAACTCGCTGGCGGCAACCAGTGCAAAGCCGCCCCAACCACAGCCGATCTCCAGAACCTGTTGGCCGGGTTGTAGCTGCAGCATTTCACAGATGCGTCGATATTTGTTGAGCTGAGCCCGGTGTAAGGCCTGAACGCCCTGGCGTGGGGAGTCGTCCGGGTAAAGGGCAGCCGAATAGGTCATGCTGGAGTCGAGCCAGAGCGAGTAGAAGTCATTGCCCAGGTCGTAGTGATAGGCAATGTTGCGCCTGGATCCCTGTCGTGTGTTAGCGCGGCGCAGGTGACGCAGCCGGTTGAGTGCACGCAGCCACCAGCGACCCTTACTCAAGTTGCTGAGCTGCTCTTCATTGCCAAGGCCCCAGCGCATCAGGGATACCAGGTCAGGGCAGTCCCAGTCACCGTCCATGTAACTTTCAGACCAGCCTATGGCACCACCGCGCAATACACGCCGCAGCGCGCGATAACGATTGATGCGTATCTCGACGCGAGGCTCTCCCTCACGTTGTTGGCCAAACTGTAACTGCTGACCTGATGGCAACTGCAGATTCAACTGGCCGTAATTCAGTTTGGGCAGGTGCTTGAGCAGGGTGTCCAGACACCAGCGGTTGAGCCAGCCAGCGTTGGGTAACAGGTCGGCCTGATTCAGACTGCGGTACTCAGATGGTTTCATGGGACTCTTCCCTCTGGTTGGTGACCAAGGTGATACTGCTGGCAGGTGGTGCAGGGCGTGGCTGCAGGGGGATCTTCTTGCGCCAGATGTGCAATGCTTCCCAGTGGATGCCGGCAATCACTTTCAGTGTCATCAATGGATAACGGGCAAAGGTTTTCAGCAGGCTGCTGTCGCTCAGTGGGCGCTGCTTGCCGGTGAAGCTGGCGTGCAGGAGTGCGCCATCTTTATCGGTTTCGCGGATGCAGACAGCAACCTGTTTACCGGGTTGCTGCATGCGGAAGTGGTAACGTGCTTCCATGCCGATAAAGGGTGAAACATAGAAGGCCTTGGGGCAGCTTTGACGAATGATGCTGTCATCAGGCTGATTGACCGGGATGAGGTAACGATGCTTCTGGTTGAAGGTGTTACTGACCTCATACAGGATGGCACCGAGCTGACCCTGTTCGTCATAGCAGTAAAAGACACTCAGCGGGTTAAATACATACCCCAGCAGGCGCGGGTAACACAGCAGTTTTACTTTGCCCTGTCCCAGGTTCAGCCCCTGACTCCGCAGTGCGTCTCGAACCTGATTCACCAGCGGGCGCGAGCTGCCATCACCGTGATCACGTTCATGGAAGGAAAACAGGTTGAAGCGGTTCAACGAGAACAGCTTGAGCCGCTTATTGATGGTGTCCAGCTCCTCCAGGTCGAGCAGCATGGAAAAGACCTGATAAATAAAGCGGTGTCTCGCAGGCTTAAAGCGGTGGTGCATCACCTGACCGGCATAGAGACATGAGCTGATCATGCCACAGCCTCCGGTATCCAGAGGTCGCGCGGCTTAACGGGCATGCTGACATGGATGCGATTGTTGGGGTTCTCCAGCGTCCAGGGTCGCAGCTTACCGCCAAGTTGCTCGGCAACGGCCAGTCCGGATTGCAGGCCGTCTTCATGGAAGCCATAGCCGAAATAGGCACCGCAGAACCAGGTATTCTGCCGGCCTTGCAGTGACCAGAGCTGCTCCTGTGCGGCGATAGAGTCCAGATTGAATACCGGGTGGTCATACAGAAAGCTGCGCAGAATCTTGCCTTCACGGGGCTCCGTGGTCGGGTTCAGTGTCACGAACAGCGGATGCTGTTCAGGCAGGTCCTGTAAACGGTTCATCCAGTAGGTGACGGAAATATCTTCCGGTGAGCCGGAGGCCTGACTGCTATCCGTAAGGTAATTCCAGCTGGCCCAGGCTGCACGGCGTGCCGGCATCAGGCGTTCATCTGTATGGAGCAAGGCACGGTTGCGCTGATAGGGGAAACAGCTAAGCAGGCGCTGTTCTTCAGCGGTGGGGCTGCTCAACAACTCCAGCGCCTGGTCGGCATGGCATGCCAATACAACATGGTCGAAGGCTTCGCTGGCGCCATGCAGGAATTCCACCACCGGCTTGCCGTTTAACCGATGAATCTTGTGAATACGGCTGTTCAGGCGTACACCTGCTCCCAACTCCTTACAGATCGTCTGAACGTATTCACGGCTACCACCGGTCACGGTGCGCCACTGAGGACGATCCTTGAGTTGAACCAGGCCATGGTTCTGGCAAAAGCGCAGGAAGGTCAGCGCCGGGTAATCAAGCATCTGGTCGGCAGGCGTTGACCAGATAGCGGCACCCATGGGAATCAGGTGCTGATGAATGAAGGCTTTGCCATAGCCACCCTTTTCCAGTAACTGCCCCAGAGTCATGGACTGCGTGGCCGGGTCCTGCATCATATCAGGCGCTTCGCGATAAAAGCGCAACAGGTCAGCCAGCATTTTCCAGTAACCAGGGCGCAACAGGTTACGCTTCTGAGCAAACAACCCTTGCAGGCCACAACCACTGTATTCCAGCTGACCCTGATTAATGGAGACGCCGAAGGACATATCAGTGTCATGACTTCTGATACCCAGCTCGTCAAAGAACTTGACCAGATTGGGGTAATTCACCGGGTTGTAGACTATAAAGCCGGTATCAACTGCGATGGGGCCGTCGGCGCTGGGTACATCTACCGTATTGGCGTGACCACCGGGGCGGTCATCTTTTTCAAACAGGGTGACATTGTGCTGTTTATTGAGCAGCCAGGCCGCCGACAATCCGGCAATGCCTGAGCCGATCACGGCAATCTTCAGTGGTTTGAGGGCGTGTACATTCATGCTGGGTCGCTCGTCATGTCCTTTTGCGAGCCTTACGCAGGGAAAGGCGAATACAGATCATCTCTCATGCGCGAGATACCACGCGCTTCTAGGCTGGGGAGGGGTAGCATGGCGTTCGTAGGATGCCCCTGTTCCCGCGACTCTCCTCTGATTGCTTGCTATCTTACATTAATGGTTTTATTTTGTGAGATATGACTAAGCGTGCCTACAAATACCGCTTTTACCCAACGTCTGAGCAGGAGCAAATTCTGTCCCGGACGTTTGGCTGCGTGCGTTTGGTCTACAACTCGGTCCTTCGTTGGCGCACCGATGTTTTCTATCAGCAGCAACTCAAAGTCGGCTACGTTGAAGCCAATGCGCAGTTGTCGCGGATGAAGAAAGATCCCGAGTTGGCGTTTTTGAGCGAAGTCAGCTCGGTGCCGTTGCAGCAGTGCCTGCGTCATCAGCAAACCGCCTTTAAAAACTTCTTTGAAGGCCGCGCCCAGTACCCGAAATTCAAAAGCAAACGGCACCGCTAGTCGGCGGAATTCACCCGTTCGGCCTTTAAGTACCGGGACGGCAAGCTGTTTCTGGCCAAAAGCAAAACCCCGTTGGATATTCGGTGGAGCCGCGAACTGCCCAGCGAACCCAGTACTGTGACTATTTCCAAAGACACGGCGGGTCGCTACTTTGTGAGCTGCTTGTGCGAGTTTGAACCCAGCAAGTTGCCGGTCACATCTAATATGACCGGCATTGATCTGGGCCTGAAAGACCTGTTTATCACCGACAAGGGTGAGCGGGTCGGCAATCCCCGTCATACCGTGAAATACGCCGCTAGACTGGCCAAGGCGCAGCGTCGACTGAGCAAGAAAATGCTCGGCTCGGCCAACCGCGCCAAGGCCCGGCAGAAGGTGGCGAAACTTCACGCCAAAATCTCCGATTGCCGACAGGACAACTTGCACAAGTTGTCCCGCAGATTGATTAACGAGAACCAAGTGATCTGTGTTGAATCCCTGAAAGTGAAAAACATGATCTGTAACCCTTCACTAAGCAAAGCCATTGCCGATGCCGGCTGGGGCGAATTCGTGCGCCAGTTGGCGTATAAAGCCGATTGGGCCGGGCGCTCGCTGGTCGCCATTGACCAGTGGTTCCCAAGCTCGAAACGGTGTTCGGGTTGCGGACACACCTTGTCGTCACTGCCATTGTCGGTCAGGAAATGGAGCTGCCCCGAATGCGGTGCGCACCATGACCGTGACCAAAACGCAGCGATCAACATTAAAGCCGCCGGGCTGGCGGTGTTAGCCCTTGGAGAGAGTGTAAGTGGCATGGAGCAAGTCTCCGTGTCTGGTTCTCGGTGAATTGGGAATCCCCTTCGTAAGATGGGGCAGTCAACGACAGAGTGTATCCAATACCGCCCGGATAAATGTAATCTGAATGATCCATTGGCCAACAATGATGCGTATGGAGAATAGATGCAGAAAGACGATGCCGGAGGAGGCGATGTGAATGCTGCCGCTATCACCCCGCAAAGCATGACATCAGAAGAGAGGAGAAAGCAGGTGCGTGACGAATGGAGCGCCTGTCTAACCCGTCTTGCTGAGACACGGGACAAAACCGAGTTCGCCAGGCTATTTGGTTATTTTGCACCTCGCGTTAAAGCGTACCTGTTGAGGCTGGGCATGGTAGATGCCACGGCTGAAGAGGTAATGCAGGAGGCAATGCTGCTGGTGTGGCGCAAGGCACACCTGTTTAACCGCAGTAAGGCGAGCGCCAGTACCTGGATTTTTACGCTGGCGCGTAACCAGAGCATTGACCGTATGCGCCGTGACAAGGTGCAGTTCTACGAGCTGCCGGAAGAGGAGCCCGACCCGGACCATCGCGATATGGGTGAGCATTCGGTGATAGAAGAACGTATGCAGGAGGCGATTGCCACCCTGCCCGAAGGCCAGGCACAGGTTCTGCATCTGTCCTATTACGAAGGCAAAAGCCATTCCGAGATTGCCGAACAACTCGGCATTCCGCTTGGCAGTGTTAAATCAAGACTCAGATTGGCATTCAGTAAGCTCAAAGCTCACTGGGGAGAAGACGCGTGAATATAAGCCATCACTTTGACGACGCAACCCTGATGGCCTACTCAGCCGGCAGCCTGCCACAGGGCATGGCATTGCTGGTTGCCTGCCATTTGCACTGGTGCGAGCATTGTCGTGAACGTGTAGATGCAACCAATGCCGTGGGTGGTGTCCTGCTCGACGATATTGAGCCGGTATCACTTGGCGAGGGTGCATTGAATGATTTGCTGGCACGCCTCGATGAGCCGGAACAGGAACTGGCGAATCCTGTATCCAGGCAGTCTGCGTCAGCAGGAGGTCAGCTGCCGGCACCGCTGGCGGAACTGGTTGGTTGTGACATTGATGAGTTGCCTTGGAAACGGATCGGCTACGGCGTGCGCCAGGTAGACCTTGATCTTGATGGCCCGGGAGCAACCCGTCTGTTACGCATTTCGCCCGGGGTCTCTGTACCTCACCATACCCATACAGGCAATGAGCTGACCCTTATCCTGAGCGGCTCCTATAATGATGAAGTCGGGCGCTTTCGCCGTGGTGATGTGGCCGATCTGGATGGTGAGATGGAACATCAGCCTCTGGTCGACACAGACGAAGACTGTATCTGTCTCATTGCCACTGATGCGCCGCTCAAATTCACCGGCCTCTTTGGCCGCCTGGTTCAGCCGTTTATCGGTTTGTAAGGATTTCGCATGGAATCAACCTTGCCCGCACAGAAAATTCCGGTTGGCATCAGCGCCTGCCTGACTGGTCAGCAGGTGCGTTACAACGGTGGACACAAACGCTCCCGATACTGCCTGGGCGTGCTGGATGACTGCTTCAGTTTCGAGACCTTCTGCCCTGAGGTGGCGATTGGCTTGGGCATTCCACGCGATCCGATTCGGCTGGTCGGGCTTGAAGGTGAGCATCCGGAAGCCCGAGGAACCAAAACGCCTGAGCTTGATGTAACAGACGATCTACTGCGAGTGGGCACTGACTTCGCACGCAAGCATGAACATCTGCGTGGGTTCATTCTGATGAAGGGCTCCCCCAGTTGCGGCATGGAGCGAGTCAAGGTTTACCATCCTAACGGCATTCCGCACCATGCAGACCAGGGTGTGTTTGTACGGGCCTTGCGAGAAGCCAACCCGGTGTTGCCGTTGGAAGAAGAAGCGCGCATGAACGATGCTGTGCTGCGTGAAAACTTCATCGCCAGGGTGTTTGCCTACGATGACTGGAAAACATCGGTTGAGAAGGATGCCAGCTACCACGATATTTTGCAGTTCCATAGCCGGCAGAAATACCTGCTGATGGCGCACCATTATGAAGGCTATCGCGAGCTTGGACGCTACCTGGCTGATGCTCATGACAAGCCACTCGATGAAGTCAAACAGCACTACATTGAGCGCTTCATGCACCATATGGCGCATAAGGCGACCCGTAAAACCCACACCAATGTGTTGCTGCACATGCTGGGCTACCTGAAAAAAGAGATCGATAGCGATATCAAGCAGGAAATGATCGACTCTATCGAACAGTATCGTCTGGAGCAGGTGCACCTGGTTGTGCCCCTGACACTGCTCAAGCACTACGTGAAGCGACATGGGTCTGACTACATCCGCTCACAGACCTACCTGAACCCACACCCGTATGAATTGGGCCTGAGGAACTACATCTGAATGCAACTGGTCTGGTTTCGCAACGACCTGCGCCTGATTGATAATCCGGCGCTTTACTACGCCCGTGCCACTGAAGAACCTGTTACCGCTGTAGTGTGTATGACACCGGGCCAGTGGGCTGAGCACAACGAATCTGAAGCACGTATCGCACACTGGCATGCACGCCTTGACTGGCTGGAAGAGCAGCTTAACCAGGCAGGCGTTAAACTGCAGCGACTGGAGCTTGATCGCTTTTCTGACTGCCCGAATGCGCTATTGGAGCTTGCACGAGAGCTGAGTGCCAGTGCGCTACGCTTTAACTATGAGTACCCACTCAACGAGCAAAATCGTGATCGTGCAGTCTGCAAGGCACTGAATGCCGTGGGTATAGAAGCTCTGGGGTATCACGGTGATCTGGTCGTACCGCCAGGACAAGTCGTCACCGGTGGTGGCACGCCGTTCAAGGTGTTTACCCCCTTCAGCAAGGCCTGGATGAAGCGCCTGTTGCAGATGGATCATGAGCCTTTGCCGTCTCCGTTTGCGGATAAGGCTGTTCGGCCAGAGACTGGCCTCCCGCATGAAGAGGTTGTGGGAGCGCGCTCCGCGCGCGAAAAAGCTTACCCCCTAAGCCTGCAACTAGGATCAGCCAACAAGTCCTTCACCTACCCAGTCGATGACACCAGCCTTCTGCAGCACCTCAACAGATTTATCCATGAACAGGAGCCAGACTACCAGCGCCTGAGAGACTTCCCCTCACGGCATGGCACCTCTGGCCTTTCGCCTGCGCTTACCATCGGCTCCCTTTCAGCACGCCAGTGCCTGGCTGCACTTAAAGCGGCATATCAGGGTGAAGCCTGGCAGAGCAGTACCTGGCTGAATGAACTTGTCTGGAGAGAGTTCTACCGCCACCTGCTGGCCAGCTTCCCGGGCCAAAGCCGTTATGAGCCTTTCCGCCCTGAAGTGGCTGAGCGCATTAGCTGGCTGGATAACAAGCAACACCTCGAAGCCTGGAAGGCAGGCGAAACCGGCTTTCCTATCGTCGATGCAGCCATGAAGCAGCTGAATGAGACTGGCTGGATGCACAACCGGCTCCGCATGATCGTGGCCAGTTTTCTGACCAAGCTGTTGCGCATCGATTGGCGTGAAGGGGAAGCCTACTTCATGTCCAGGCTGATTGATGGGGACTTTGCCTCCAATCTTGGCGGTTGGGCATGGAGTGCTTCAGTTGGAGCCGACGCAGCCCCTTACTTCCGTATCTTCAATCCACAGCTGCAGAGCGAGAAGTTCGACCCCAATGGCGAGTTCCTTGCCGAGTGGCTGCCCGAGCTACGACAGCTGGAGCCGAAAGAGCGGCATAAGCCCGGCGCCGGGCAGAGGTATGGCCGGCCAGCGCCGGTTATTGATTACAAAGTGGCCAGGAAGGCTGCGTTGGATGATTATAATCGTGGGTAAAGATTATAGTAATTAACGTCTTGTAGGTTTTTTTTTGCACTATCATAAGCTGATTTTCAGTTGGCGTTGCTTAACGTTAGTTACCCGAAGCATTGATAGGCAGGCCACCGCCATTAGGCAGTGGCCGACACAAAACGAACTCTCTCTTAGTGCTGCAGGAAGTCCAGCACCATACGATTGAAGCGGTCTGCATGTTCCCACTGCGCCCAGTGGCCGCACTGGTTGAAGATATGCAGTTGGGAGTTGGGAATCCCCGCTACCAGGCGCAGGCCGGTATCCATGGGTACGAAGTGGTCCTGACGGCCCCAAATCACCAGGGTATCCTGTTTGATCTCGGGCAGGCGTGGGCTGAAGTCCGGGAACTGTCTTGGGTTGGCTTCCAGGCTCTTGACGAAATTTTCGAGGTGGTCGCGACGCTTGAGCATGTTGTCCAAACGGGTCTGAAACAGTTCTTCGGTCAGATCGCTGGTATCGAATACGAAGACCGACATCATCTGCTTCAGGTTCTCAATGGTCGGCTCACGGTAGAGCTTCTGCAGCAGCTTGATTCCTTCCGCCGGCATCGGTGTAAACAGACTGGCACCACCGGTGCCGCCACCCATCAGTACCAGCTTGCCGACACGTTCCGGGTTTTCCAGTGTAAAGGCTACAGCACTGTGACCACCCATGGAGTTGCCCAGGATATGGATCTGTTCAAGGTCCAGAGCATCGACTACGGCTTTCAGAGCACGAGCGTTCAGGTCGGAACGTGAACCGGTACAGACGATGGAGTCGCTTTTGCTCCAGCCCGGGCAGTCGAGCAGGATGACACGGTACCCGGCGGTGACCAGGGGTTCGATATTCCGGTTGAAGTTGGCCCAGCCGCTTGCGCCAGGGCCGGAGCCGTGCAACATGACGACGGTTTCACGGCCTTCACCGCAGTCGTTGTAATGCAGTTTGACCGGCTGGCCGTCCAGCTCGATGTCGATAAAGCGGCTGGTATCCGCTTCAGTCAGGTTA
This sequence comes from Marinobacterium sp. NO-S09, assembly GCF_059179545.1. NCBI lineage: Bacteria > Pseudomonadati > Pseudomonadota > Gammaproteobacteria > Oceanospirillales > Oceanospirillaceae > Marinobacterium > Marinobacterium sp. NO-S09. Next base: position 1,542,127 of record NZ_CP168954.1, read on the forward strand.
ATGCTCATGTTGTACTCCTGCTAAAACACATAACCCCGACACGTGCCGGGGTGAGAAGTTCGGTAGTGTCACTTACTGGGGAATTTGCCTGAAGCCGCCATTCAGGTAGATCAGCGCTTCGCCATCCTGGCGCTCGCGGGTTGCCAGCACTTCGCAGAGGAAGGCATGGTGAGTGCTTTCGTCAAACACTTTCACGACGCGGCAATCAAAATTTGCCAATGCGTCCTGCAGTACTGGAGCACCGGTAGTCAGGTTATCCCAGGTACCAAATTCAAAACGTGACTCGCCCTGTACATCCTTGATCATGCCTGCGAATGCCTTGGCAACATCTTCCTGATCACCCGCCAGCACGTTGACACACAGTGCTCCGCTTTTAAGGATAAGCTCGCTGGCGTAGACGCCCTTGTTGACAAATACGACAAGGCGAGGCGGATCGGCGGTCACGGAGCAGACGGCGGTGGCGGTCAGACCGGCCCGTGCCTTGTCGTCGCCACTGGTAATGGTGCTGACGCCCATGGCGAAATGACGCATGCCGTTACGGTGTTCGTCGGCACTGACCATTGGCTTTTCACTGAGCTCGGCGTTGGGTGTCCAGTCGAGCATCTGGTTGATGTGCTGATTCATGATCGTCTCTCTAATTAAATGGGCGAGGCCTTATGCCTTGGACAGAAGGCCGTGTAGCCCAGGTTTTGACGCCAAATGGGTTCGGCTTATGCCTTAAAGCCAAACGGGTTTGGCTTATCCCTTAACGCCAAAAGGATTCGGCTGGGGCAGCGGGTTGCCCAGCAACTGGCCACCCAGCAGATCGCCGATGTTGTCCTGGTTCTGGGTGATATGGTTAGCGCCCACCAGAATGTCGCGCATCTGGCGCTGCATCGGGTTGTTCAGCCATACGCCACGGGTGGAGGTCTTTTTGAAGATCATGTGAGCCGCATCGAAGCAGTCACCGCCGGTGAACTGGTTGGTGGCAAAGTGACGCACACGAACATCGGTCGGCACCAGTTCGCCTCGGGAAGCGTAGCTCCAGGCTTCATTGGTATTGCTCAGTACGCGTGCTTCGGCAGCCGTGATTTTGGCTTCTGCTTCGCCCAGGCGGTATTTGATGAACGGGTCATTCACCGCAGCACCTACGGCCTGGTTAAGGTTCTGGCGCGGTACCATATGCTCAACGTAGAGATCCGACATGCCACGGGCCATACCGATCAGCACTGAGGAAACGGCCGCATAGAACACGAAGAAGAAGGGTACCTTGTACAGGTTTTCGACGTGGCCGTGGGACTCCTGGTCGTAGGCCCCAATCACGTGACTACGGTAAGCCGGAACAAAGACATCCTTGATCACCAGCTTCTTGCTGCCGGTACCGGCCAGGCCGACCACGTGCCAGTCATCGATGATTTCTTCAATCTGGTCACGCTGAACCCAGAAAGAGCGGAATACCATTTCGCCGTTTTCCTGCACGCGACCACCGAGGAAGGTGCCACCTTCGGCATGGTCGCAGCCGCTGGAAGTCAGCCACTCACCGTTCAGTTGGTAGCCGCCTTCAACAACATCCACGGTACCGAAAGGTGCGTAGGAGGAGGACACCAGGCGGGTGTTGTCCTCGCCCCAAAGCTCATCCCCCACCTGTTCCGGCAGCAGGCCTACTTCGAACGGGTGTACGCCCAGTACCATCACGTTCCATGAACTTGACGGGCAGCCACGGGCCAGCTCGATCAGCACGCGGTTGAGGACATTGGGATGCATCTCGTAGCCGCCCCAGCGCTTGGGCTGCAGGATTTTGAAGAAGCCGGCTTCCTGGAAGGCTTTAATGGTCTCTTTGGGTACCATGCGAGCCTTTTCACAGGCATCGGCACGTTCGCGCAGCATCGGGATCATGTCGCGGGCGCGTTGTACGATCTCTTCTTCGGTCGGGATTGGGGTAACGATAGCGTTCATATCGGTCTCTCCAGATGATTCGTTTTATTGTTAGCTGTGGTCAGCTCAGGCGGGAGTGGCGCTGACCACGCCGTAGCCCGCAATCCATTCATTGATGGGTCGGTAATAATCCTTGCGTGCCTGGTAGGGACCGCTTGCTGCCAAGGCGGCAAAGGCAGCAACCCAGGTACGTACTTCGTGGGTCGAGCGTCCGGCTTCGGTTGATATCTGCTGGATGTCGAAGTCATCCACCTGTTCAAGCTCGCCGCTCTGCAGCAGTTCGATAAAGGCTTCGTCCCAAACAGCGTTGAGCGGCGTCTGCTGGCAGAGCTCGGAGCCGTAGATCTTGCCAGCGGCAATGGTGCGGGCTTCGCGCGCCGCACGACCTTCCGGTGTCGGGTTGCGGCCGCAGATCAGGAACTCCTGTACTTCTTGCGGTGAATCGGCCAGCAGGGGAACCGGAGGTTCGTGAGACAGGCCTCCGGTACCAAGGATCAATACGCGCTTGTTCAATCCGGCCAGGAACTGGCCAACGGCCTCTCCCAGTTTGCGGATACGGCGGTAGGGTACGAAAGGAGGCGCCACCGAGTTGATAATGATCGGGATCACCGGATAACGGGTCAGGCTGCCGGTCATCTCTTCCAGAGTTTGTGTACAGCCATGGTCAACCTGCAGGCGGTGCGAAAGGGATACATCCAGGTCGCTGTCCATCAGGTGTTTGGTCAGCTCCAGCGCCAGTTCAGCGTCGACTGACAGGGGGCCGGGTAGAGTGCCGTAGTCACCGACCGACTCGGCAGTCGTGGCGACAACGAACGGAGGCATCAAGTCGTAGAAGAGGCCGTTGTAGTGATCGGGGGCAAACAGCAGCACCAGTTCGGGATCGAATGCTTCGACTTCTGCGCGTGCCGCAGCCAGAACCGCATCCACTTCGGCAACAACATCTGCACCAGGGTCATTACGACCACGCAGGGGCGTATGCGACAGGCATTTAAGCATGATGCTCATATCTCTACCTTCTTTTTATATGATTGCAGGAGCGGGAAGCATGAATATGCCGGCTCCCGGTTTATTGTCGGAATTAATAAATGCCGTTTTGAGCAGCGGTCGTAAATATTCGACCGGAATAAAACCCTCAAGGTAAAATCTATTTAATTTAACCTTGCGATTTATTTAGGATGGATTCTGGACAGGCGAGGAAATAACATCAAGCAAAAAAAGATCCGAGGTGCACATAGTGCACGGCGGGTGTGGATAACTGTTGTAAAGGGCTTAGCGGATCCTGGGCGACAGGCTATGCTCGATGCGTGTTACCACCGACTGCATGGCGTCCAGATAGCGGCGCGCCGCTTCCTCAATGGTCATGGCATCGGCGATATAGACCAGGTTCAGGCAACCCAGTACCCGATCTTCATAGCGAATCGGCAAGGCGATGGCGGCGATGCGACCCTCTTCACCCCAGTCACGGTAGTTGGAGCCGTAGCCATCCTGGCGCGTCTTGCGAACCAGCTTTTCGACATACTGGGGGTCTTGAGCCAGCTTTGCCTGGCTATCATCTCGGCTGGCCAGCAGCTGGAGGATCTGCTCCCGTTCCTGATCGGGGCAGTTGGCGATATAGGCACGGCCCGCAGCGGTCAGCAGCATTGGCAGGCGGCGACCGACCATGGAGCGGTGGAAAGAGAGGCGGCTGAAACGGTGAGTGGTTTCGCGGATCACCATGGCATCCACATCCAGCGTCGATATATCGGTGGGCCAGACCACTTCCTGTAACAGCTGCCCCAGCAGGGGAGCCGCAAACTGGGAAACCCACTGTTCATCACGAAAGCCTTCGCTGAGTTCGCGTACCTTCAGCGTCAACAGGTAGCTGTCATCCGACTCACTGCGGCGAACATAGCCCTCGTGCTGCAGAGTCTCCAGCAAACGGCGTACGGTGGTGCGATGCAGGCCGGTCTGTTGCGACAGCTCGGTGATGCGGGCGCCGCCATCACAACGGTTGAGAGCGTGCAGCAGCGACAGGCCACGGATCAGGCCTTGAACCAGCTTGTACTCACCCTGTCCCGGGATTTTGTCCTGCTCCGACATGGCTGACTCCTTGTGAGTTGTTGTGCACATAGTGCACCTCGGGCTCGATTTCTGTTGCTGCCGCTGATGGGCTGTTCCTATACTCCTGCACATAATAAAAACATGCCTTCACGGAGTCCACAGATGATATTCGATGGATTAAAAAGTCGTGCCTTTTTAAAGATTTTTTCAGCACGGGATTTTAATAGCATAAAAAACCGTAAAAGGGTCCGACAATATATGGCTGTTTTATCCGTTACCCTGATTCCGGATATTAATCTGTTCACACCTGCTCAATGTGATATCGGACTTGGTCCGGATATCCACATCCGTTAGCGCTCCGAGTCGTCTGTTTTTAGCAATCCGAAACGGCCCCGTCGCAGTACTGCGGCGTAGTGCCAGGGTATGGAATCACATGGTAAACGAACAACAGTTATACGAAATGGCCGAGCGCTTGCGCAGGGCTGAAGCGCAGCACGAAGCGACCGCTCCGATTCGCGATCGGCTTGACCCTCAGGACGCCGAGTCAGCCTACCACATCCAGCAGATCAATACCGAACATGCTGTTGCCCAGGGCCGACGTATCGTGGGCCGAAAGATCGGCCTGACCAACCCCCGTGTGCAGACCCAACTGGGCGTAGATAGGCCGGACTTCGGCACCCTGTTTGCGGATATGAGCTTCGGAGACAACGACATCATTCCCGCTGACCTGGTGATGCAGCCAAAGGTTGAGGCCGAGATTGCTTTCATCATGGAACGTGATCTTCCGCAGCGGGACTGTACCCATACCGAGTTGATGCAGGCGATCGGCTGGGTTGTGCCGGCGCTGGAGATCGTCGGCAGCCGTATCCAGAACTGGGATATCCGTTTTGTCGATACGGTGGCGGACAACGCGTCCAGCGGCTGTTTCGTACTGGGCACGCCGGCCCGTCGCCTGGATGGCGTGGACCTGCGTGGCGCCGAGATGCGCATGACGCGCAATGGCGAGATCGTATCCACCGGCAGCGGTGCCGAATGTCTTGGTAACCCGCTCAACGCGGCCCTTTGGCTGGCGCGGACCCTGAGTTGTTTGGGCACGCCTTTGAAAGCCGGTGATCTGGTGCTCAGCGGTGCCCTCGGCCCAATGGTGGAATGTGCACCGGGAGACCGTTTCGACACTGAAATCAGCGGTATTGGCCTGGTTGCCGTCGAGTTTGCGCAGGCAAGCGCCTGAACCTCTCTCTGTAGGAGTCAGAATGAAAAAGACCAAAGTAGCCATCATCGGTTCCGGCAACATCGGTACCGACCTGATGATCAAAATCATGCGCAACAGCGACGGCCTGGAAATGGGCGCCATGGTTGGGATCGACGCCAATTCGGACGGACTGGCCCGCGCGGCCAGGATGGGCGTTGCAACCACTCATGAAGGTGTTGAAGGCCTGGCGCAAATGCCCGTTTTTGAGGAGATCGACATCATTTTTGATGCGACTTCGGCCAAGGCGCACATGCATAACGAAGTGTTCTTGCGCGGTAAAAAAGAGGGGCTCAAATTTATCGATCTGACACCGGCGGCGATCGGTCCCTACTGTGTACCAGTCGTTAATCTGGAGCAGCACCTCAACGAGGGCAACGTGAACATGGTGACCTGCGGTGGTCAGGCAACCATTCCAATGGTGGCGGCCGTATCACGCGTGGCCAAGGTGCACTATGCCGAGATCGTGGCGTCGATCTCCAGCAAGTCCGCCGGCCCGGGCACTCGTGCCAATATCGACGAGTTTACTGAAACCACCACCAAGGCGATCGAAGTGGTCGGTGGTGCCAGCAAGGGCAAGGCGGTGATCATCCTGAATCCCGCTGAGCCGCCACTGTTGATGCGCGACACCGTCTACGTGCTGTCCGAGAAGGCCGATCAGGCCCAAGTGGAAGCGTCCATCGAGGAGATGGCTGCTGCGGTACAGAGTTACGTACCGGGTTACCGCCTGAAACAGAAGGTCCAGTTCGACGAGATCCCCGAAGAGCAACCGATCAATATTCCGGGCCATGGCCATTTCAGCGGCCTGAAAACCTCGGTCTTCCTCGAAGTGGAAGGTGCGGCCCATTACCTCCCGGCCTACGCCGGCAACCTCGACATCATGACCTCTGCCGCGCTGGGTACCGCCGAGCGCATCGCCAAGTCACTGGTTTACTGAGGACGAACAAGATGACATTTAACCCCGGCAAGAAACTCTACATCTCTGACGTGACGCTGCGTGATGGCAGCCATGCGGTGCGCCACCAGTACTCGATCAAGAACGTACAGGACATCGCCCGCGCTCTGGACAAGGCTAGAGTGGACTCCATTGAAGTGTCCCATGGTGACGGCCTGCAGGGCTCCAGCTTCAACTACGGCTTCGGTGCCCATACCGATCTGGAATGGATCGAAGCGGTAGCGGAAGTGGTTGAACATGCGCAGATCGCTACGCTGCTGCTGCCCGGCATCGGCACTGTGCACGACCTGGAAAATGCCTACAGCGCCGGCGCACGCATCGTGCGTGTCGCCACTCACTGTACAGAGGCTGACGTGTCCCGTCAGCATATCGAACATGCCCGCAAGCTGGGCATGGATACCGTCGGCTTCCTGATGATGAGCCACATGCAGACACCGCAGGGACTGGCCGAGCAGGCCAGGCTGATGGAGAGCTACGGTGCTACCTGCATCTACGTGGTGGACTCTGGTGGAGCCATGGGTATGCAGGATATCCGCGACCGTTTCCGCGCAGTGAAAGATGTGCTGGACCCGGCGACCCAGACCGGTATTCATGCGCACCACAACCTGGCACTGGGTGTGGCCAACTCCATTGTGGCGGTGGAAGAGGGCTGTGACCGAGTGGATGCTTCCCTGGCCGGCCAGGGGGCGGGTGCCGGTAACGCACCGCTGGAAGTGTGCATCGCCGCCTTCGACAAAATGGGCTGGGAGCACGGGACCGATCTATATGCCCTGATGGATGCTGCCGACGACATTGTACGCCCGCTGCAGGACCGCCCGGTGCGCGTTGACCGCGAAACCCTGGCGCTGGGCTATGCCGGTGTCTACTCCAGCTTCCTGCGTCACTCCGAAGTGGCGGCCGAAAAATACGGTCTCAAGACCGTCGATATTCTGGTCGAGCTGGGCAAGCGCCGCATGGTAGGCGGTCAGGAAGACATGATTGTCGATGTGGCACTGGATCTTCTCAAGCGTCAATAAACCCCAAAGGGTCGGCTAGTGCCGGCCCTTTGTATATACCCCGTTACTGAGAACAAACAACAGACAAAACAAATACATAAACATAACAATACAGGACTATCCCCATGAAAAAGATGAATGTCGCTGCTCTTGCGCTGGCCGCTGCCGGTACTGTGTTTTCTGCCTCCGCATGGAGTCAGACCGTAATGCGTTTTGCCAGCTGGATGCCGCCGACGCACCCGGTCAATGAAGTGGTACTGCCGACCTGGAAAAAGTGGATCGAGGAAGCCACCGATAACCGCGTAACCCTCGCCGTCGAGTACAACATGGGACACCCCAAAACCATGTTCAACCTGGTCGAGGATGGCGTTGCCGATGCCAGCTGGGGCTATCACGGTTATGTACCGGGCCGTTTCCGCCTGACCCAGATTGTGGAGCAGCCCTTGCTGGGTGTATCCGGTGAAGCCGCGTCTGTGGCCCATTGGCGTGTGCACAATAAGTATTTCAAGGACACTTATGAGTTTGAGGGGCTGGAGTTGGTGGCGCTGGTAACTCATGGTCCGGGACAGATTCACAGCACGTTTCCAGTAAACACGCTGTCCGAGCTTGAGGGCAAAAAGATTCGAGTCGGTGGCGGCGTCCAGTCTGTTATTGGTGAGCGTGCCGGCCTGGTACCGGTATCCGCACCGGCCCCCAAGGTTTACGAGATGCTGCAGCAGGGCGTGATTGACGGTGTTTTTCTGCCGGTTTGTGACGTCAAGAATTTGCGCTTGAACGAAGTGATTACCGACAGTACCCAGTTGCCGGGCGGCATGTACCTGGGCAGTTTCTCATTCTTCATTAATCCGGACTTCATGGCTGATCTGGACCCGAAAGATGCTGAGGCAATCAGGGCGGTATCCGGTGAGCGACTGTCTGCTCTGGGCGGTTGGGCGCAGGACCAATCCGATGTGGCCGGTTTGAAACTGGCACGAGAGAGCGGCGTGCGTATCAATACAGTTGGCGTAAACGATCCTTTGGCGCAGGAGTATAAGGCGCTGGCTGAAGGGATCGATGAAGCCTGGATTGAAAGCGTGTCGGATCTTGATGTGGACGCCCGTGAGGCTCTGAAAGAGCTGCGTGAAATTGCACGTGGTTATGAATCCAACCAAGATGTCATTGCCAATATTCAGGAGTGAGCATGTCATTTGCCGCCTGGCTTAATGAACATTATGACGAGAAGGGGCCGGCCAAGTGGCTGGCCTTTTTTCTCGAGGCTGTATCTTCATTAGTGCTGTTTACCCTGATGGCGTTGACCTGTGTCGACGTGGTTGGGCGTTACCTCTTCAACAGTCCGCTGCATGGCGGCACCGAGCTGACCGAGATCGGTCTGGCGGTGATGGTATTTGCGGCCATGCCGGTGATCACCTGGCGCGGCGGTCATATCGTGGTTGATCTGCTGGACCGATTCCTGGGCTCCAAGGTCGTCAAGGCGCTGTCGCTGTTTGCCGCGCTGGTGATGTCCACCTCGCTGTACTTCCTGGCGCTGCGCATCTTCGAACTGGGTGAACGCTCCATTCGTCGTGGCGTGGTGACCGAGTTTCTGGCGATGCCCACAGGATACATCGTGCAGTACATCGCGATCATGAGCTGGGCTACAGCGGCGGGTATGATCACCTATGGTGTCTACCGCATCCTGTTCCAGAGTAAAGACTAACCGAGGCGGTATCTCCTTATGTCCGTTATTCTGATCGGCTTTGCCGCTCTCCTGTTTCTGATCATTGTGGTGCGAATGCCGATCGCATTCGCCATGGGTATCGTCGGTTTCTTCGGCTTTGCCATTCTCAGTGGTCTGGGCTTCGACAACTTGGACAGCTTCCGCTGGACGGGGCCGTTGTCGATGGCCTCCAACCGCGTGATCGACACCGTACAGGAATACAGCCTGTCGGTGATTCCGCTGTTTATCCTCATGGGCAACCTGGTGACGCGCTCCGGCCTGTCCCATGAGCTGTACGCCGTCTCCAACGCCTTTCTGGGCCACCGCAAGGGCGGCCTGTCCATGGCAACCGTTGTCGCCTGTGGCGGTTTCTCTGCCATCTGTGGCTCCAGCCTGGCGACCTCTGCGACCATGTCCAAAGTGGCCATGCCGCCGATGCGCAAGTACGGCTATGCCGACTCTCTGGCCACGGCGTCCATCGCCGCCGGTGGTACTCTGGGTATCCTGATTCCGCCCAGCGTCATCCTGGTGATCTACGGCCTGCTGACCGAATCCTCCATCCGTGAACTGTTCGCGGCGGGCTTCATTCCGGGCATCCTGGGCATCATCCTGTACCTGGTGGCGGTTCGTTACGTGGTCTGGCGTGATCCGAGCGCGGGCCCGGCTGGCGAGAAGACTGAATGGCCGGAACGCCTGCAAACCATGAAAGGGGTTTGGGGTGTGCTGCTGCTGTTTACCATCGTCATGGGCGGTATCTACCTGGGTATCTTCACCCCGACCGAAGCGGCGGGTATCGGTGCCGGCGGTGCCTTCCTGATTACCCTGTTCCGTGGCCGCATGACCCTGCGCAACCTGTTCGAGACGCTGGCGGATACCGCCCGTACCTCGGCCATGCTGTTTGCAGTGGTAATCGGTGCCCTGATCTTCTCCGACTTCATCAACCGTGCCGGTCTGCCGGATATGCTGCTGGAGATGGTCACCGCCATGGACGTGGCGCCGATCGTGGTGATCCTGGCGATTCTGGCGATCTACATCGTGCTGGGCATGGTGTTCGAGAGCCTGTCGATGATGCTGCTGACCGTGCCGGTGTTCTACCCGCTGGTAGCGAGCCTGGGCTTTGATCTGGTGTGGTTCGGTATAGTCGTCGTAGTCGTGACCGAGATCAGTTTGATCACACCGCCAGTGGGTATGAACGTATTTGTACTCAGTGCGGTGCTGCGCGATGTCAAAACAGGGACTATTTTCAAGGGAGTCACACCGTTCTGGTGTGCGGACATCGTACGTCTGGCGATGATTGTTTTCGTTGCTCAGATTGCGCTGTTCCTGCCGGAAATGCTGTACCGCCAGGGTTGAAAAGGTGCCGCCTGAAGGGGAGAGGCGGCACCCTCCGTTTGCGATGCTTTAGAACTTCAGGTTAACACCCAGTGCGATGTTGTCGTCGCTGTTGTCGTACTGGCCGGTTTCAGCCCAGAGCGCAATGCTCGGGCTCAACTCTTTCTTCACCTGGAACATCACACTGCTGTTGTCGGCGGCATGTGATGCAGTGATTTCTAGATCCGCTGGTATCAATTGGTCATATACGACTGAATCTATAGCGTTCACCCGGAGGGTGGTTAGAAATCCAGCGCCGTTCAGTGCTTGGACACGCACTTGAGAAGCAGCTGTAAAGTTGGGTTTACATTTTCTCGGAGTTTATGGGGCGTTTAAAAAATATACAGTTCGGATGCTATGGAAACTCTATTTCCGACTACAGTTATAGGGTAGTCGGCGTGTCTGATTCCGGCCCCCAGATCAACACGGCAGTGGTGTACTGTACAAGGCAAGTTGGTACTTTCTTCATGCCCTGAGCCTGTTCCTGCAGGCGAGGAGGGATGAAATGAGTGAGCTTTCACCTTCCCAGCCACTGGATCCTGAGGAGGCCTTTCTTTCCGAGCTGGTCCGTCGTGGACTGCTCTCCGAGCCTGACCTGGAACGGGTCTCGAGGATGCGTGCGGGCCGAAACGAGCCCGAATCCTGGCCCGGCCTGCTGGTGCGTCTTGGCCTAGTGTCCGAGCGTGATATGGCAACGGCTCTGGCGGATGCATTGGAGTCCCCCCTGCTGACACCTGAAGAGCTTGTAAGCCGTTGTGAAACAGGTTCCAACCTTTCTCTGCGTTTCATGCGTGAAAACCAGCTCATGCTGCTTGCTGCTGATGACAGCTCGCAATCACTGGCGATGGCAGACCCGTTCAACACCTACCTGATCAATGCCGTTGAAATGGCGATACAGAAGCAGGTTGCCGTCGAGGTGGCTGTAGGCTCTGAGATTGTACAGGTGCTGGATCAGCTTCATGGCGAAGGCCAAAGCCAGATGGGCGATATCCTGGCAGACGTCAATGCGGCGGAAGATCAGGAGGAAAGTGTCGAAGCCCTTATGGACATGGCCAGTGGCGCGCCGGTTATTCGTCTGGTGAACCTCATTATTCAGCGCGCCGTGGATGCCAGGGCTTCTGATATCCACATTGAACCCTTCGAAAACCAGTTGAAAGTACGCTATCGCATTGACGGTGTGCTCAGCGAAGAGGAAGCACCGCCGGTGCAGCTGTCGTCAGCGGTGATCTCACGTTTGAAAATCATGGCACGGCTCAATATTGCCGAGCGCCGTCTGCCTCAGGACGGCCGTATCGAGATCAGGGTGCAGGGCAAGGAGCTGGATATTCGTGTCTCAACCGTTCCCACCATGTTTGGGGAGAGCGTGGTACTGCGTCTACTCAATCGTGACAGCATCAGTTTTGATTTTGCCAGTCTTGGATTTACCGACACCTGCCGGGAACAGCTGGACCGTTTGTTGGCGATTCCACACGGGATGATTCTGGTGACGGGGCCAACCGGCAGCGGTAAAACCACCACCTTGTATACCGCGCTGCGCCAGCTCAATACTCAGGTGCGCAAGCTGATTACGGTGGAGGATCCGGTGGAGTACCAGTTGCCGGGCATCAACCAGATTCAGGTGAAAAGCAGCATCGGGCTCAGTTTCGCCAATGCGTTGCGATCCATTGTGCGCCAGGACCCTGATGTGATTATGGTGGGTGAAATGCGTGACCTGGAAACGGCGCGTATCTGTGTCCAGTCGGCTCTGACAGGGCATCTTGTGCTCTCTACCTTGCACACCAACGATGCGGCAACCAGCGTAACACGATTACTGGAAATGGGAGTCGAAGACTACCTGCTGACCTCAACCCTGCATGCGGTATTGGCCCAGCGGCTGGTGCGACGTCTTTGTCCTGAGTGCCGCCAGGCTTATACACCCTTGCCGGAACTGATTCGTGAGTTGGGTCTGCCCGATGAAAACAGGGCAAAGCTCTGGCATGCCCCGGGCTGTGAACACTGTGGCGGGGCCGGTTTTAAAGGGCGCCTGGTGATTCACGAATTGCTGCCGGTGGATGACAACATTCGTCGCCTGATTCTGGACCATGCCGATTCCGGGCGTATCCAGCAAGCCGCCCGTCAGGCCGGTATGGTCAGCATGTATGAAGATGGTTGCCGCAAGGCGCTGGCCGGGCTGACCAACATGGACGAGGTGCTGCGTGTTACGCAGGAGGACTGAGCTATGGCGACCTATGTATATTTTGCACTGACCCCCAGCGGAGAAGAACGTAAGGGCGAGTTGGATGCCAGCAGTAGCGAAGCGGTGGTTCGCCAGTTGCAGCAGAGCGGGTTGATACCCGTTCAGGTTGATCAGGCCCGGGCAAACATCGGCTTGAGCGGCCTGCGTGGTCCCCGCAACCGTTTGCAACGGGTTCAGCAGTTCTCACAAGAGTTGGCAGAACTGATGCGTGCCGGTATTTCACTTGATCGTGCCTTGCACATCATGGGCAACGCCACCGGGGATGAAGAACAAAAAGCGGTTCTCAAGCGCATTCAAGACAGTGTGCAGCGTGGTCAGTCCCTGTCTGTAGCTTTGCGGCAGCAGGGTGGCCTCTTTTCTCCTTTCTATATCAGCATGATTCAGGCGGCCGAAAGTGCGGGCAGCCTGGCTGAGGGGTTGAGCGACGCGGCCAACTATCTTGAGCGCAATCGAGCACTGCGGGAGCAGCTGACCTCGGCACTGATCTACCCCGCCATTCTGTTTGTCGTCGCACTGTTCTCGCTCACCATCATCATGGTTTATGTCATTCCCCAATTTGAGCAGCTGTTTGCCGATATGGGGGAAGCCCTTCCGCTATCGACACGGGTGGTGGTTACCAGCGCTGAATGGGTGAGGGACTTTGGTCCCTGGTTCCTGCTTATCCTGGTTTTGCTATGGCTTGGGCTGCGACGTCAGCTGCAGCGACCGGAGTTGCGCCTGAGTTGGGATTCCGCCCTGTTGCGTTGGCCACTATTGGGAGAGCTGCTGCAGGGCGTTGAAACCGCTCGGTTTTGCCGCAGTCTGGGCACTTTGCTCAAAGGCGGAGTTGCACTGGTGCCGGCACTTCAGCTGGCAAGAGGTACGCTGACCAACGCCGCGTTTGTCACGGTGATTGAGGAAGTGACCGAAGACGTCAAGGCCGGGCGACGGTTGGCGGATCAACTGCAACAGTCCGGTTGTTTCCCGGTAATGGCGATGCAGATGATTCAGGTCGGTGAAGAAACCGGCCAGCTGGATTTGGCATTGCTCAAGGTGGCGGAGCGTTACGACCGTCAGGTGAGCACATTGCTGCAGCGTCTGTTAACGCTACTGGAACCCATTCTGATTGTCGGACTCGGCGTGCTGATTGCCGGCATCATTATGTCGATTCTGGTGGCGATCATGTCGATCAATCAATTGCCTTTGTAAGGCAAGGAGACACCATGAAGCCGAAAATTGCCGTTTATCGGCCAGAACACAAGGGCTTCACTCTGCTTGAGCTGCTCGTTGTACTGGTGATTCTCGGGCTGTTGGCCAGCCTGGTCGGTCCTCAGGTGCTGCGGCATGTTGGCAGTTCCAAAAGCCAGACTGCCGCTCTGCAAATATCGGAGCTGGGGGCTGCACTGGATTTGTACCGGCTGGAAGTGGGGCGTTACCCGAGCAACGACGAAGGCCTGGAGGCGTTGATCAAGAAGCCTTCCGGTGTCAGCAACTGGAATGGCCCTTACCTGAAGAAGAAACTGGTGCGCCTGGATCCCTGGGGTAATGAGTACGTCTATGAATACCCCGGTACGCATGGCGATTACGACCTTTATTCGTTGGGCGCTGATGCCAGTACAGGGGGGGAGGGAGAGAACCGTGATGTGGTCAGTTGGGAATAACTCCCGGCAACCGGGGTTCACACTGCTGGAACTGCTGGTTGTACTGATGATTGCGTCGCTGATGCTGACCATGGTTGCTCCCAACGTTAGTCAGGTGATGCCTGGCAGTGAGCTGAAAGCGTTTGCGCGTCACACCACTGCACTCTTGCGGGAGCTGCGCAGTGAAGCGGTCAGTCGCGCCGATGTGCGTGTCTTGCGGTTTGAGCCGGAGCAGCGTCGCTTTGTGACCCCGCGACTGTCACTGGAGTGGCCTGATCAGGTTCTGGTGGAACTCAATGCGGGCCAGCTGCCGGTGTTGATGACCCCTGTTTCTGAGAGCCAGGCGTTGATGTTCTTTGCCGATGGCAGCAGCAATGGCGGGATATTGCTGTTACAGGGCGAAGCTGCCAGACAGTACCGGATTCAGGTCGATGCACTGACCGGGAGGGTGAGAATCCATGACTAGGTTTCGCCAACTGAGCGCCGGCTTTACCTTGCTGGAAGTGCTGGTCGCATTTGTGGTGTTGGCAGCTGTTCTGGGTGTGATCCTGCGCATTAATGCGCAGGTGCTGGAAGGCACTCACCGGGTCAGTGAGCGTCAGCTGGCGCTGATGCTGGCGCAATCCCAGCTGGATCGAGTGCTGGCAAATGCCGAACTTGAACCGGGGCAGCTGCGTGGCGACCTGACCATACCTGGTTATCGCTGGGAACTGGATGTTTTTCCTCTGCAAGCGGCAGAGCAGGTACCTGATGCTGAAAGACTGCGTGTCACTCCCTATCAAATTGATCTACACGTTTATTGGGCCGAGCAGCAGCACCTGGTGCTCAGTACGTTGCGGTTGGGGCGGTCATTATGAAGCGGACAGTGCGAGGCTTCACCCTGCTGGAGTTGCTCATCACGTTGGTGTTGATGGGACTGGTCATGTTGCTGGTATTCGGTGGGCTGCGTATCACCTCGCGCATATGGGAGGCGGCCGAACAGCGTCAACAACAGGTTGCCGAGCATTACCAGTTACAGCAGGTGCTGCGGCGTTTGATCAGCCAGGCGCAGAACCGCCGTGTACGTGATCAGGAGGGGCGTGTACAACTGGCGTTCAAGGGGGAAGTAGACCAGTTGATTTTTGTTGCTCCGGCCTCTCGTTCAAACAGCAGAACGGGGGCGAATTGGTATCGCCTTTACCAGGCACCTGCTTCCAGCGATCAGCCTGCGGCCTTGATGTTACAGGCCCGACCTTTTGCCAGCGGCGAGGCGGTCGATTGGGTCGGGCTGTTCGAGCCGGGTGTCACTGATCTGTCTGAACCGGTGGTGTTGAGTGAATATCAGTTGTTGCCGCTTTCGGATGCAAGTGTACGGCTGGTCTACTGGGGGCAGCAGGATCGATGGTTGGCCGAGCAGCCTGACTGGGTGGAGCAAAGTGTATTGCCCCGGTTGGTTGAGGTGCACATAGAGTTTGAGTCTGAAATGGCAGCCGAAGCCTGGCCTGTGCTGGCGGTGGGGCTGCAGGAGTATCTATATGATACGCGTCGACAGGCTTTTTAACCCTTCTCAGGCCGGTGTCATCCTGGTGATAGTGCTCTGGGTGCTGGTTCTGCTTAGCCTGATAGCGACCAGCCTTGCGGTTGGAGGGCGCAGCTTCAGTCGCCAGGCACTCAATGCTGAAGAGGGTGTGCGTGCAGCCATGGCGGCTGATGCCGGACTTGGCTGGGCGCTTTGGCATATTCAGTTGCCGGGCGGTGGTGGCTGGCTAGCCGATGGTGATGTGCGTGAGCTGGTGCTGGGCGGTGTGCAGATCAAAACTGCGTTGTTTGATGAAAGCGGCAAAGTCGATCTGAACAGCGCCCCGACAGAACTGCTGGATGCGCTGCTGGCGTCATTGATGAACGATAGTCGCCAGCGAGCGGCACTGGTTGCGGCCATAGAGGACTGGCGGGACCCCGATGACCTGGTGCGCCTGAATGGTGCTGAGGTGGATGATTACCTGGCGGCAGGTCGTGTAGAAGGGCCTGCCAACCGACCGTTCCAGACTCTGGTAGAACTGCGGCAGGTGCTGGGTATGGAAGAGCCTGTCTTCCAAGGCTTGTCGCCGAGCCTGACACTGGTTACACGCAGCCGAACCATTAATCCGCAAGTGGCCCCCTTTGACGTTTTGATGGCGTTGCCCAACGCCAGCACCGGTGTGGTTGAAGCCTATATTGAACAGCGTCGAGAGGCCTGGGCCGATGGCCTGCCGGTACCGGAGCTGCCTTTTGATGCTGCGCCCTATGTGGGTAACGGACGTACGGGCGTACATTATCTTGTCTATACCGAAGCACGGCTGGGTGCCCGGTCTCGTGCTCTTAAAGCCGTCCGTTTGCAGCGCCGTGGTGCGCGGCTGGAATTGGAGTCTGAAGTCGCACTGCCCCCTCCCAGACAGGTGTTCAGCGAACAGGAGGCGGGGCTATGAAGGCTCATTCCGGCCCGGTGGCGGGCATCAACCTTGTTCAATCGATGAAGGGCTTCTGGCGCTGGTGGGCCGGAGAGCTGGAGCAGCTGATACCGGCTCGCTTGCGTCAACGCCTGCAAGGGCGTGAACGGCGCTTGAGGTTCACCGGTAATGCGGTGGAAGTGGATGTGGCGGGCCAACCGCAAAGCATAGCCCTGGACCAGATCACCCAAGACCCGACATTAGCGACCTGGCAGTCACAGGACAGGCAGCACACGCGCTTGCTGGTGACACTGCCGGATTCCGGGTTACTGCACAAGGTCATCCAGTTGCCGGCTGCAACCGAGCCGCGGCTGGCAACTGTACTGGGATACGAGTTGGACAGGCATACCCCCTTTACCCCGGAGCAGGCCAGTTTTGGCTATCGAGTGCTTGGCCGGGATCGAGCAGCCCGTTCGCTTGAGGTTGAGCTGTTCGTTATGCCCAATGAACAGCGCCAACGCCTGGTTGATGCTCTGGAAACCTGTGCTCTGGTGCCTGCCTGGATAGTGCCGGAGAGGCTGGCGAATGATATATCGCTCCGGCATCAGCTTAATTTGATGCCGGAATCCTCGGTCGTTTCATCACGCAAACGCCGCTATGCAGGAAGGCTGGCGCTGCTATGCCTGGTGCTGGCAACCGTTGCTGGCCTTTTCTACCTGCAGCAGCTTCACCTGCAGCGATTGCGAGAACAGGTCACACCCTTACAGCAGGATGCCCAGCTGGCAGAGCAGGTTCGCAGCGAAGCCGATGCGCTTGAGCGCAGTGCGCGCTTTGTGGTTCAGCGTCGACAGCAACAGCCCTCGGTACTAATGCTGCTCGATGAACTGACACGTCAGGTGCCGGATAACACCTGGGTTAACCGGTTGGAGTTGAAGGGGCGGGAGCTGCAGGTGCAGGGGGAATCGTCCAATGCCTCAGCCTTAATCAGTTCGCTGGAATCATCAGAGCTCTTGCGTGATGTCAGTTTTACCTCACCGATCACGATCAACCCCCGTTCGCGCAAGGAACGATTTAGCCTGAAGGCAGAAATAGAGCGGGAGGAGGCACCATGATGGCGCTTACACCGGGCCGAAGCCGTTGGCTCGCCATTGGCTTGTTGATCATTCTGACCCTGCTGATTATCCGGGTCGCGTTGCTACCGCTGTGGATCCACTGGTTCAGTGTGGCCGATGAAATCGACATGCTGGAGCAACGCCGGGATGTCTATGAACGGCTGGTTGATTCCTTGCCAGGGCAACGGGAGCGGCTGGAAACCTTGCAACAGCAGGTGCCCTCAGAAGCCTGGTATCTGCAGGAAAGTACTTCGGCTCTGGCGGCTGCCAGCCTGCAACAATTATTGCATGGACGAGCCAGCAGCAGCGGGGTACAGGTGGTCAGTACTCAGATTATTAACGAACCCGCCGAGCAAGGGTTACAGACGGTTGTCATCCAGGCACATCTGCGCGGCGATCTGGGGGAGGTGGTGGATCTGCTCTACACGCTGGAGTCGGGGCAGCCGCTGTTGTTTATCGATAACCTTACGCTCCTGGCCAATCCACGACGAGCGGCAGCCAATACCCGTGCATCCCGAAATAATGGGCGTATAGATCATCTCGACCTGCGCATGAATCTTACCGGTTATACCGGCCAGGAGGTGCAACCGTGAAAGCCTTGACCCTGGTGTTAATCGTATTGTGCTGCGCAGGCAGGCCAGGCCTGGTGTGGGCCGACGAACATGGCCTTGAAGGGGCTGGCACAGGCCTGTCCCTGAGCCTGCCACTGCTGCCCCCGAAAACCGACTTTGACAGCATACTTGAGCGGCCTCTGTTTTCAGAAACACGCTCACCGTCGCAGGACACCAGTGCCGACCAGCCCGTTAGCTCTGCACGAGAGCTACGGGAGCAATGGAAGCTAACCGCCGTGATCCTGACGGGCGAACAAATGACCGCTCTGTTTCGCCAACGTAACGGTGTACTGCATCGGCAATTGCAAACCGGTATGCCGCTGGATGACGCCTGGGTACTGAGCGAAATAGATGACACCAGCGTGGTGCTGGTTGCAGGTGACAATGAAGTGCGTCTTCAACTGCTTGAGCCGCGAAATACAGCCCCCTTGATCAGCGACTCGCCCCAATCAACAGACTCCGGGACAGATACCGATAGTGCAACCACTGCACAGGACTCAGCTGATCCCAGGGAGGTGCCAAATGAGTAGTCGATTCATGGGTAGAGAGCCCCGGCGCGCTTTCTATAGTGTTAAACCGGTTTTCTTGATGGTTCTTATACTGGGGCTAAGTGCCTGCGCACTGGATGAAACACGTAACCCCAATGCCCTTGATAGCCCCTGGTATGAAGCGCGCGACCCGGCGGCTGATCGCCCGGTAGCCAGCCGTATCCGGGAGCAGCGCGGTGTCCAAACGAGTACCGTGGATAAAGGCCGTTTCAGCAGTGAAGCGTCCCCCACGGCACCTGAGCAACCTCCTCCGGCGGAGTATTACACCGGTACAGGCAATTTTGTGGACCTGAGTGAAGGCTCCGAGGTCGCGCCTGTCAGCGGCGATATCACCTTTAATTTCCAGGATGCCGAAATCGGCGAAATCGTCAAAACCATTCTGGGGGATATCCTGAGGGTCAACTACATCCTGGATGACCGTGTTCGCGGGGTAGCCAATATGCAGACGGTGCGTCCGATCAGCCGAGATGCGCTGATACCGACGCTGGAACATCTGCTGCAAATCAACGGTGCTGCTCTGGTGGATCAGCAGGACTTTTACGAAGTGGTGCCAATTGACAGTATCAACGGCGGTACGGTGAGCCTGAAAGCCAACCTGAGTGCTGATAGAGGCTATCAGATGCTGGTTGTGCCCCTGCAGTACATCGGCGCGCAGGAGATGCTCAAAATCCTGGAGCCGATGAAACCTCAACAGGGGATTCTGGAAGCGGATGTTCGCCGCAACATGCTCACCCTGGCCGGTACCCAGGCGGAGCTGATTAACCTGAAAGAGACAATTCGGGTATTTGATGTCGACCAGTTGAAAGGGATGTCGGTGGGGCTGTTTCGGTTGCAGTCGGTCGATCCTGAGCAGCTGATGACAGAGATGGATGTGATTTTCGGCGATGCTGCAGAAGGTCCCTTGGCTGGTGTGGTGAACTTCTTGCCCATTGAGCGTTTGAACGCCTTGCTGGTTATTACGCCACAGAAAAAGTACCTGTCGGATGCCGCCGCCTGGATTCGTCGTCTGGATAGAACGGAAGGGGCCCAGGGCATGGGCATGTATGTCTATTACGTGCAAAACGGACGTGCGGAAAGACTTGGTGAAATGTTGAGCGAGCTGTTCGAAGGGCAACGCCGCAGCCGGCAATCGCAGCCGCTGAGTCCCGCTCCAGCCTCTGACTCAGGGGATGAGCAGGAAGCCCCGGGCGTCAGGCCAGCATCGTCGGGCGCTTCACCGGCCAGTCTGGATGTAGGCGAAGTGGAGATTATTGCTGATGCCGAAAATAATGCCTTGTTGATCATGGCGTCACCGACCGATTACGACAAGGTGTTCCGAGCAATTGAAAAGCTGGATGTGCTGCCGTTACAAGTGCTGGTTGAAGCCACGATTGTGGAGGTCACGCTGGAAGATGAGTTGCGCTATGGGCTGAACTGGTTCTTCAAAACGAGCCATGGCAGCAGCCAAGGGGTGGGTACCATTGGCAGTGGTTCCTTTCCGAGTGCTTCAGAGTTGTTGGGCAGTGCCAGTTTCGAGGTGTTCAAATCCGGCGAAACCCGAGCCCTGCTGGATATACTGGCCTCGGACTCTCGCCTGAATGTTGTCTCCTCACCTTCGCTAATGGTACTGGATAACCATACGGCCGAAATTCGTGTTGGTGATCAGGTACCTATCCGTACTTCCGCGACTACCAATACGGCCAGTGATGATCTCAATACCACCAGCACCATTCAGTATCGGGATACCGGGGTGTTGCTGGAAGTGACCCCACGCGTAAACTCCGGAGGCATGGTGGTACTTGATATCACTCAGGAGGTGAATGATGTCGCGGGTGAAACCACCAGCTCCAATATTGATTCGCCCACCATCATTCAACGCAGAATTAATACCAGTGTCGCCGTGCAAAGCGGCGAAACACTGGTGCTGGGCGGGTTAATCAAGGAAAACAAGACCAATGGTGGTGAAGGCGCGCCCTATCTGCGCCATGTTCCATTGGTCGGCTGGGCGTTTGGCAGTCGAGGCAAGAGTGTAAGCCGCACGGAACTGGTGGTGATGATTACACCAACGGCGGTTACGGATACTGCAGATGCTCGTCAGGTCACCCGGGAGTACCAGAACAAACTGCGTGGACTGGATTTGGCACCAAGGGCGCTTGATCAGTCCGAATAGCCTTGTTTTTCAGCTAAGGCCCGGTAACCCCGGGCCTGTTTTATTTCTGGAACCTTGTAACTTCACGCTTACAGCTGAGGAACATTGGTAAAAGCTTAATTTTTTCAATGAGTTAGCCATTTTGTGGAAGTTCATCTGTCAAAAAGACCGTATATTCCACATCACTACTACCTGCCTTTAAAAGAAATATTCCTTATATATCAATAGGTTAATTTTCTGGCACGTTCCTTGTATTAACCAGCACACCAAGCGGCTTTGGCGATAGAACAGATCGTGCTGTGCAGGGAATGAACCTCACTGCCCGGTCAGTAAGGGGGGAGGCCTGGCCTCAAATCTCTTATCTTCATCAAGTCGATGTGTGCTGGCAGTTCCTGCCAATCAGCAGGACAGCAGTTGGGGGCTGAAGGTTACACACATAAAGAGGTACGCCGGAGTCTTGGCCAGCCACCGAACACACCGAGGAGATGGAACAAATCGGCAAGGGGTTAAAAACGTAAGCCTCAAGCCGAAGGAGGTGGGACATGTGGTCCCAGCTAATTGAAACCGATGCCTGGCGCAGGTGGCTATGGTTGCCCTTGGCAGTAATGACACTGCTGATGTCCTGGGGTGCTCAAGCGGCTTTTCCGGTGCAGATCGGTTTTACCTTGGAAGGTTGTCGTCTGGAAACCGGCGCAACTTATGATCAAACAACCTTTACCTGTACCGATGAGGGCTATGTAACCGGTAACCTGGGTAAACAATGGAACGAGTTGGACTATGTGCCGCACCGAGTGACACTTCACAATGGTAACGGCGCTCAAACGTTCGACTTCATCGTCGCCGGGGACTACACCCCCAACAGCACCAGCACCACCGGGTGGGATGACATCACTGCACTGACATTGAATGCATCCCTTTCGGATGGTAGCTGTAACGCGGTTGTATCCGGCCCCGTAAGTATCACGCCACCTGGTGATGGTGCCGGTGGTGCGCATGAAACCATTTATCGTCGTATCGAAGCCACCATGGCGGCAGACGAAACCTGTGTTTACGACTATGCACAGCGCCTGTCTCTGGGGGCCAGCGAGTTCAGTGGCTCCTCACTGCAGTCCAACCTGTGGAATGAGGACTTTGAAAACTCCAACATCGGTCAGAAACGTATTCAGCTGCCGGTAGCCGATATCCTGCCGCAGGAATTGGATAAGGATATGAACGCACAGCAGGATACTGTGTACATCTGGAACCTGACAAAAGAGGCGACTCCGTCGGATCTGTCATTCCAGAACAGCTGTGAGCGTGATGACCCGATGACCGAAGAAACCACCATTCGCATTGAATGGGAGCGTTTGCCGGGCGAAGCCGGCATGGTCACTGTCGTGACGAACATTTACGCAACCAACCCGGCTCACCTGGATGTGCATGTCAGTATTGATGACATGATCTACGGTAATCTGGGCGGTGGTGAAGTGCTGCTGGATACAGCATCAGAAAATGATGTGCTGGTACCGGCAGGGGAAACCGTCAAGATCCTGACCCATACCATCCCGAACGTGGATGAAGCCGTATTCGGTCTGAATGACGTTGCGACGGCCACCTATAAAATTGGCGAAATCGAGGTGCCGGGTCAAACCCAGGCGACCGCCTCCGCTGATGTTCAGCCCAGTGGTAACGAGGTGGATGCCACCGCCGTTATTACCGATGTGGAAGGGCCTATCACCGGTCTTGGCTACATGTTCTCGGTTGACTCGGTTGATGGCAGTGGCGGCTTCACGGATGGCTACACACTTGGCAGCATGACCGCAGGTCCGGTGACCTGGGAGTCCTCGCAGCAAAGTGGTAATGGCTATGTCGAATTCGTCAAAACCATCTATCTGGACGAGCCGCGCGACAGCAATGGTGAGCTGCCGGATACCGCAACTCTGCTGGCGTCCAATGGCTATACCGCCCAGAAAAATGCTAGCGTAACCTTTGCGGATTATCCGCTGGTTGAGCTGACCATTCATAAATCCATCGACCTTGAACTGGATGAGGGCGAAAGCGCCAGCTTCTACTTCGATGTCTACAAGGTAATGGAAGGTGAAGACGAGCTGGTCGCTGACAATGTGGAAATCGGCTTCGGCCCGGGTGAGCTCAATAACCAGGTAACCCTGGGTAACCTCGATCCGAATGAAACCTACCGTGTCGTGGAAGTGAGCGGCAGTGATGGTTTCGTGCTGGACGACGAACAGCAGGCCAGTATCCTGTTGCCGATTTGTGGTGGTGATGTCTACTTCGTCAACGAAGCAGAACCCGCCAGCGCCAAGGCAGTCAAGGTCACTGTACCTGAAAGCGAAAGTCCGGCAGGCTTCGAGTTCCTGCTGACTGGTCCTGGACTGGACGGTGGTGTACTTGCAGTCTCCAATGAAGCGGGTGATGCCGTCTTCCCGGTGGATCTGTTCGAAGGTGTATACACCATTACCGAACAGCCACGCGATGGTTGGGAACTGACAGGCGTCAGCGATGGCGAAACCAATAACCTCGAAGGCGGCTTCTGTACCTTTACGGTCAACCTGCCGGAAAGTGCAGACTACGAGTTCTTCTGTACCTTCGAGAACACTCGCCTGGCTGCTCTTATCATCACGAAGGTGGTGGAAGGCAACAACGCGCTGAATCTGGCCGGTAACTTTGACTTCGACAGCAACGTCGGCAGTCTGGATGCCTTGCTGGATGCTGAATCCTGGAGCTTCGGGCCAGCAGCCCTGTCGGGTGACAGCGTATCCCATACCTTCCTTGATCTGTCCCCGGGCAGCTATGATGTCAGCGAGGTGGATCCGGTGCTGAGCCTGTTCAGCCTGACCGATATCAGCTGTAATGACCCCAGTGGCGACAGCACCACAGGTGGCTTTACCGCCAATATCGAGCTGGCGGCGGGTGAAACGGTTGAATGTACGTTCACCAATACCAAGCTGGCAGCGCCGGGTAACCTGATCATCTACAAAACCACTATCGGTGATATAGGCAGCTTTGACTATGTCAGTGGTGATGACAGCCTGCCGCCGTTCAGCATTGCGACACTGTCTGAAGGTGTTGATACCACTGGACCTCAGGCAACCTTCCTGAGCCTTGAAGAAGGTATCTACAACCTGAACGAGATCGTGCCTTCGGGCTGGGATCTGACAGGCTTGCGCTGTGAAGATGATACCGCAATCTTCGGTGAAACCTCGGTTGACTTTGACACCGCTTCCATCAGTGTCAGCATCGATAACGCTGAAACGGTCGAGTGTTTCTTCGAGAACACCCGCCACAGCTTCATCATCGTCGATAAGGTGACCGACCCGGCACAGGATCCGCAGCTGTTCGACTTCCTGCCGGACTACGCTGCCCCGTTCTCACTGGCTGATGAAACCGACCCGCACGTGTCAGGACCTCTGAATGCCGGTGTCTATTCAGTGTTTGAGAATGTACCGGAAGGCTGGGATCTGACCGATGCCTACTGTAGTGATGGCAGCGACCCGGACAGCATTAGCCTGCAAGCAGGTGAAACCGTAACCTGTACGTTTGAGAACACCAAGCGTGGTTACATCATCGTTGATAAGGTGACCGATCCGGCACAGGATCCGCAGCTGTTCGACTTCCTGCCGGACTATGATGACCCGTTCTCACTGGCCGATGAAACCGACCCGCACATGTCGGGAGCACTGGTTCCGGGAGGCTATTCAGTGTCTGAGGATGTACCGGAAGGCTGGGATCTGACCGATGCCTACTGTAGTGATGGCAGCGACCCGAGCAGCATCAGCCTGCAAGCAGGTGAAACCGTAACCTGTACGTTTGAGAACACCAAACGCGGTTACATCATCGTTGATAAGGTGACCGATCCGGCACAGGATCCGCAGTTGTTCGATTTCAACCCGGACTACGCTGATCCGTTCTCACTGGCCGATGAAACCACACCGCACATGTCAGCTCCGCTGGTACCGGGTGGCTATTCAGTCTCTGAAAGCGTACCGAATGGTTGGGACCTCACCGATGCCTACTGTAGTGATGGCAGTGATCCGAGCAGCATCAGCCTGCAACCGGGTGAAACCGTGACCTGTACCTTCGAAAATACCAAACGCGGTATGGCCGATGTACTGAAAACGGTCTCTGGAGTTGCGCCGAATGGTGTCTACCCGGCCTTTGACTTCCAGATCCGCAGTGGCAGCACCGTTGTCGCAAGCGCCACCACCGATCCGGTGACCGGCTATGCCAGCTTCAGCTGTGAAGTGGGTGTGAACCCGGATCTCTGTGTCGATGTCGAGGGCATGGCGAAGCTGCTTCCGGGCGACTACGCCTTCTGTGAGCTGGATGTTCAGCCTGGCTGGCTGGTAACCGGCAGCAGTAATGATGGCCCGTTGATCTGGTACTCACTGAGCGTAGGCGAAGACTACATCGGTGAATGTGCCAACTTCACACTGAGTGTGGCAGAAACCGAAAGCTTCAATGTGGACAACACACCGCCTCCAGGGGGTAATGCCCGCACCATCGGTTTCTGGAAAAACTGGACCAGCTGTGACGGCAAGGGCAACCAGTATGACCGCTGGCTGACCGATCCGGAATACTATGATGTTCTGGATGAATTCCTGCCGGTAGCACTGCATCCGGAAATGCTGATCGAAGACTGTGCCGTGGGCGTGGATATCCTGGATAAACGGGATGTTGCCAACCCTGCTGAAGTCGGTGACGGTCGTAAGAAAGCCGGTGATGCAGCCTACGGTATGGCGGCTCAGCTGATGGCTGTTCAGCTTAACATTGAAGCAGGTGCGGGTACTTGCCCGGCACTGATGGATGCCAAACTGGCCGCTGAAGCGCTGCTGGTAAGCATCGGCTTTGATGGTACCGGTGACTATCTGAAGAAAGCCAAAGGGCCTAATGCTACAGTGGCACAAGAAGCCAATACGCTGGCCGGCATTCTGGATAGTTACAACAATAACCTGCTCTGTCCGTAACAGAGCCTGATCTCCGAACCTGATCGGAGCATAAAAAAGCCGCGGTGGGGGAAACCCGCCGCGGCTTTTTGTATATCAAGGCTTACTTGTTTTTACCCTTGCCATTGCCCGGGCTACCAGTGCTACCGTCGCTGCTGGAGTCACTGCTCAAGACGATGCTGACGGTTGTTGTTGCAGCCTTGTCACCGTCACTGATGGTGTAGCTGAAACTGTCATCACGTTTGAACGACTTGGCTGGGGTGTAGGTCAGGGTGCCATCCGAGTTCAGACGGACACTGCCTTTATTACCTTGGGTAAATGCACTGACTTCAATCGTACTGCCCTCTGGGTCGTAATCGTTGGCAAGCACCGCAATCTGTACACTCTGTTTGCTACTCAGGGTAACGCTGTCGGCGATAGCCACTGGTGCTTCGTTGACACTGGTCGGCTCTGCAACGGTAATGATGACAGTCGCGGTTGCGCTGGCACCCTCAGGGTCTTGCACGGTGTAGTTCAGGCTGGTCTGGCCACTGAAGCCGGTTGCCGGGGTAAACGTCAGGGTTCCATCGGCATTGATGCGGACATTGCCGGTTGCTGCATCGGCTGCGGTGATACTCAGGTTGCCGCCTTCAGGGTCATAGTCATTACCAAGAACAGAAAAGGTCACAGCTGTTTCAAATTCGGTGCTGGCACTGTCATTGACCGCTACCGGAGCTTCATTCGGTACCGGTTCGGGCTCAGGTGCAGCCTCAACCTGAATGCTCAAATTGGCACTGTCGTTGCCGCCCTGACCATCACTGATGCTATAGCTGAAGCTGGTCAGGCCACTGAACCCCTGGGCTGGCGTAAAGGTAATGCTGTTATCGCCGTTGATTTGCGCCGTGCCGTTCAGTGCGTTCACTGAGGTGACACTCAGGCTGTCGCCATCGACATCACTGTCGTTGGCCAAGACATCAATGGTGACGGGGGTTTCAAATGCTGTGCTGGCAGAATCACCCAGTGCAACCGGTGCCGTGTTAGCAACGGGGTTGTCGATGACAACAGTTGCCTGGTCCTGCGCCTGTACGCTGCCAGAGGTGGCGCTGGCTGTCAGGGTGTAATAACCATCGGTTGCACTCTCAGCCGTGGTAAGGCTCCAGCTCAGGCTTTGTGTTTCACCCGGCGCCAGGTTTAAAGAGGTGTTACCAAGCTGGCTGCTCCAGCCACTGGGGGCCTGGGTTGCAAGTGAATACTGACTGCTGGCGCAGGCTGAACTGTCATGGTTGGTCAGCGTCAGGGTATAGCTATGGGTAGCACCTGATTGAGTCCAGACGGTAGTTCCCGGGGTGATGTCCAGAGTCGGCTGCACCGGGGTGCAACTGATTGGGCTGCCATCCAGTTGAACGTTGACCTGAGCCAGGGTGCCATCCACCCATTCAGTAGCCAGAGTGACGCCTGAATCGGGGTCGGTGAACTGTTGGCCAACTTCCAACGCCGGGTCACGCGTGTCGGTATAGCTGGAAGACTTGCTGCCGGGCGTCATATCCAGCATGTAGCTGCTGTTGCCTTTGTTGCTGATCCCGGTGTGAACGACAACGCCATTTTGTACATTGGCATTGCTGGCAAAAATAGAGTCGTAACCGTTAGCTTGACGGTATTCGACATAGAACCACTCCGGCTCACCGGAAGCGGCATCGGTGCCTTTGGCAATTTTCAGTGCCTTGGGCGCATTGCCCGGCAGGCCTGCGTAGGGTTCCAGTTCATGCAGGCCGCTGCTGGTTACGGTCTGGATATGTCGGCTATCGAGCCAACCCAAGCGTTCTTTCTGGAATGTAGTGAAGTGACCGCTTACTCGGCCCATGATATCCACACCATCACCGTATTCGTCACTGGAGCAGTTACTGCCCAGCACGTCAGTGCCACACTCCAACGCATGGGAGTGATACAGGCCCAGGTTGTGCCCCATTTCGTGGGCAACAGTGAACCAGTACATGGAGCCATTGATGATCATGGTAGAGTTGGTACCACCGACGGATCCCACGCCCGAAAAGCCGCAGGTTGAAGTGCTGGGCATGGCGAAGATCAAACGGTTGTACTGGCTGGTGTCATACCCGGCGCTGGCGGCAGCGTCCATCGCGGCATTGACGATGCTGGTAGTATCGCAGCTGGCGCCATTGATCGGCAGGTTGAGCCAGGGAGTAACATCGCCGGTGAGCCAGGTTTGGCCGAAGGAGTTCTCGTAGATAAAGTCGCTGGCCTGGTCGAAAACGGTGCTGCGTGCCTGCTCCGGTGTCCAGGGCTCGGATCGGTCGTCGCTGAAATTGACGTTGATCACCAGTGTGGATTGAGCACCGAAGGTCGCGCTGTCGGCGGCAGTGCCACCGTTGCTGCCGCCAGTACTGCCACCATCAGCAGCCAGCATCAACATACCAGGTTCCAGTGCCACATCACCATCCGTTGCACTCTCGGCGTCACCGGCAACGAGAACCCCGTCCAGCTCTACTTCCTGGCCGTGTTTGAGCTGGCCGGGTTTACCGGCAAAATGCAGTTCAAAACGCTCGCCGAAGGGCGTTTTCAGGTAGTGCTTGAGTTGATGGCCACCGTCTTCCTTGTCCTCATAAAATACCTCCAGCTGGCCCTGCAGGCTGAGGCGCTGCTCAAGTTTTTCAATGACCTGCTCAGGCATGGCCATCTGCTTTTGCGCAGGAATAGCTAACTGCAGAACGATTTCAGGGTGCTGCTGCATCAAGCTACGCAGTGTCTCACGGCGAGTGTCAGCTTCCTGAACCAGTTTGCCCAACAGTAGCGCATTAACCTGGCCTTCATTGCTCCAGCGTTTTTGCAGGGCTACCAGGTTCTGTGATTGAGCGCGGGCTTGCTGCGGCAGGTTGGTCTGGGCATGAGCGGACGCAGCTGGTGCCGCATGAACCGTGGGGGCCAGGGTTGTGGCCAGAATGCTCAGTGCCAGTAGGCAGGGTTTCGCGGAAGGTCTTTGCTGCAGCATGCTCGTCTCCTGAATCATCAAGTTCAGCAAGATCCTCATGCGAGCAGGCACTGTCTCGGCTCAGTGAGTATTCTCCTTCGGTAGCCGGGCCAGAGTCATCCAGGATGACTCTCCCATGGCTTTGCGTGACTGTTCCAGTCGTGCCTTTTCGGGAGAGGATCTCAAATCTGTAATGCTCAAGCGAAGTATTTGTAGTGGCGGCTTAACAGACTCTTCGTCTGATCAAGTTGTGCAACAGGTCTGAACACGAATTATGAACAAGTGTTCAGTTTCAAATACTCGGTATGAGCTAAATGTGTTTAAAATCTGATCAAAATTAATTGGTGGCGATAATATCAGGCAGGTGGAAAATGTATAGGTGACACTTTTTTGAAGCTGTGTTAAATATTTGATAGGTAATTATCGAGTGTTTCATTTATTTAACAGCTCCTAT
The DNA here is from genome assembly GCF_059179545.1 of Marinobacterium sp. NO-S09. Classification (NCBI taxonomy): domain Bacteria; kingdom Pseudomonadati; phylum Pseudomonadota; class Gammaproteobacteria; order Oceanospirillales; family Oceanospirillaceae; genus Marinobacterium; species Marinobacterium sp. NO-S09. The sequence continues at coordinate 1,571,365 of NZ_CP168954.1, forward strand.
ATTTGAGGTGTTAATTAAATGAAAGCTTCAGGAGGTTTTTCGATAATAAAATACAAAGTGTTAGTCTTTTAGAGACAGTGTATAAACATGTTGTAAACCATGGTTTACACATTTTAGGAATTAGCGGCGGGGAGGGATTTTTAGACTTTTTTGCTATATGTTTCTTCGGTTTCATCCCATAAGGCAATAAGCCTTTCAAAACGGCTTTCAGGACTACTCCCACCAGCATGCCAGGGCCGTTTTCGTTGCCAGTGTGTATCACCTAAAGACGCGGCGGTCGGCGCGTCATAGGTGTCCCGGTCGGTTGCAGAGTTGGCGGAAGGGGGCGTATCGGCAGAGTTGGTCTCCGGTTGGGACCGAATCAAGCGGTGTGTTGAAAATGCCTTGCGTAGATGTCTCATAGGAAAGCCCTCTCTCCCGGAGAGTTCAGCAGGATTCAGGCCAACTTATCCGTATATCTTTACGTTCAATTGCTTGTGACACTGCTAGCCTGTTGGAGGGGCGGTAATGGCCTGCGGATGTAACGCGCCATGAACAGCGGCCAGAGGTGGCCGGCTGCTCAATGATGGGCGGCTTTGGTGTGCAAATGGTGCTTTTCGATCATGCGATAGAGGGTTACGCGGGAAACATCCAGTGCCTTTGCCGCTTTGGACACGTTGTTCTGACATTGCGCCAGGGTATGGGCGATCACCACTTTTTCCGCCTCGGCACGTGCTTCGTCGAGGGTTTTCATACAGTCGCTGGCAGAGGTGTGGCTGGCGAAGGCTTCAAGGTTAAGGTCCTGTGGGGTGATCAGGTGGTTGTCACTCATGATCATGCTGCGGCGGATACGGTTAATCATCTCGCGCACATTGCCGGGCCAAGTGTATCGATTAATTGCCTCTATAGCCTCTTGAGTAAAGCCTTTGAGGTGGCCGCCGTGATCACTGGCAAACTTGTGGAAAAAGAACCGGGCCAGTAACTCCTTGTCCTCGCCTCGTTCCCTTAAAGGGGGGACGCGAATCTGCAGCACACTGAGTCGGTAGAACAGGTCTTCTCGAAAGCTGCCGTCCCTCACTGCTGCGTCCAGATCTGTATTGGTTGCGGCAATCACACGGGCATCAATTTCCAGTGGGGTGTTGGAGCCAAGCCGCTCAATTGTACCTTCCTGCAGGAAGCGCAGCAGGTGTGCCTGAAGGTTATTGGCCAAATCACCGATTTCATCCAGAAACAGCGAGCCTCCCTGGGCCGCTTCAATGCGTCCAAGGCGGCGTTGGTTCGCACCTGTGAAGGCTCCTTTTTCAAAGCCGAACAACTCCGACTGAATCAGGCTCTCCGGCAGAGCGCCGCAGTTTACGGCGATGAAAGGGGCTTGCTTGCGGCTTGAGCGCTGATGAATGGCCCGGGCAATCAGTTCCTTGCCCGTTCCGCTCTCACCCATGATCAGAACAGCGGCATCCGTTTGCGCTGTCTTGCGTATGAGATTGAAAATACTGAGCATCTGAGAACTTGAGCCGACCATCTGAAACTGGTTGTCGGCTTCCTGAGAAACCTGCTCAAGGTGCTGCAAGTGGTACAACCCATAGGCGTGTCCCATGATGACCGAGAGGTGCTCCTTATTGCCGTCCAGCGGCAGTGAGCAATAGTCGTAGAAGTTCTCAAACAGCAGTCGGCGCAGATCCACGTCGGTGAGCTGCTCGGGCTTGATCAACGCAATCCAGGCAATTTCATGGTGTTGTTGAAAGAACTGAACCAGGGCATTTTTATTGCTGAGCTCTGACCAGTCAAAGCAGGTAATGCCGACCATGTAGGGTGAGGCTTTCAGCTGCTCTTCCGCTGCCTCCAGACTGTTGACTGAGTGAAAGGACCATCCCTGGAAGTGTTCAGTATCAAATGTCATATTGCTGGCGCTGCATAAATCAACATAAATTGCTGAGCGGCCAGTATCGGAAGGTTTAGCTCCCAAGGCTCCTAAGGTGTTCATTTTATTAACCTCGCGGCTGAACAACCGGGAAGGGCGGGGGCACTGTATATTAAAAGTGTAGTCTGTTTATTGAATAAGCACTGAAATATTACTCAATAAATTATCATTAATGATGCTTGTTTTTCATCTCCAATGAATTCTTTTAAGCCTTAGTGGCCCACAATTATGACAGGCGGGAGCTATAGTTAACTGAAACTGGCACAAGAAAGGTGATGTGTCATGTATTGTGATTATTTTGGTTTACAGGAGCCCCCATTCTCCATTGCGCCCAACCCGCGCTATCTCTATATGAGTGAGCAGCACGAAGAGGCACTGGCACACCTGCTTTACGGTATTACCGCTGATGGCAGTTTTATCCTTCTGACCGGCGAGGTCGGTACCGGCAAAACCACTCTTTCCCGACACTTGATTGAACACCTGCCTGACACAACCGACTTTGCTCTGATTCTGAATCCGCAACTGGAGCCACGAGAGCTGTTGGAAGCAATTTGTGAAGAGTTGCGCATAGAGACAGGGGCGAGCTCTGCACCCTCCATGAAACAATTGTGCAGCTTGATCTATGACTTTCTCTTGCAGCAGCATGCACAGGGGCGCAACACCCTGCTCATCATCGATGAGGGACAGCAGCTTTCGTTTGAGGCTCTGGAGCAGGTTCGCCTGCTCACTAACCTGGAAACCAGTGAAGCCAAGTTGCTGCGTGTTGTTCTGCTGGGCCAGCCGGAACTGCTGACTCGGTTGGCTCGTGATGATCTGCGCCAACTGTCCCAGCGTGTCAGTGCCCGATACCACCTTGGACCCTTGTCAGAGCCGGATCTGAAACGTTACATCGAACATCGCTTGCATGTAGCCGGTCTCAGTCGTCCGGTTTTCCCCGCCGCCACCATCGACTGCCTCTATCGCCTTTCTTCAGGTCTGCCCAGGGTTATCAATCAAATATGTGACCGTGCCTTGCTGGGAACCTATGTTCAAACCGGTAATGAGGTCACGGTTAAAACCCTGCAAAAAGCGGCAAGGGAGGTTTTGGGAGAGGAAAGCGGGGCCTGTATGCAGCCTCGGCGCTCCATGCTGTTTTGGGTGTCACTGGTCATTTTGTTGGGACTGCTTGGCTGGGGTACCGGGCTGGGGTTATCCATAGTATTCAGTGGGCAGCTGAAAGTGCCCGAGTACCTGAGTTGGCAGGCGTTTGTGAAAGAGCAGCAGGCACCAGTGCTTGGCGAGGCAGACCTTGTCGTGCTGCGTCAGCAGCTTTTCCCCTGGGAAAAAGGTGATACCGGCCTGGAAAATGTTGCGGTGTCCAGTGACTCCGGTGTGGGCATGGATGTCGGCAATGGCCTTGAGACAACACAGGTGTCCAATGCGAATGCGGCGCTCGCCAATGGGCAGCCAATCAGTCATGCTGAATGGCCGGTTCCAGAGGATGTAGATCTGGCCCGGGTACTGGCCTATATGGAGTTGTTCTCAATTTGGCAGCTGGAATATGACCCGCGTCAGGACCCTGTCGTGTGTGACTATGCCGCCCGGCACGGGCTGGGATGTTTGTCGATGCAAGGCACCATGCTACAGCTCATGCAGTTGGACCGTCCTGCAGTGATTACTTTGAAGGCAGAGGAACAGGACTACGAAGCACTTCTGGTCCAGCTGGAAGCAGGGTGGGCTGAGGTTATTGTCAATGCTCAGGTCCACAAGATACCCGTATCACGCTTGAAGGAGCTGTGGGGCGGGCAGTTCACGTTGCTTTGGCGTCAGCCTCCCGAATACCCGGGGCCGTTATGGCCAGGAAGCCAAGGGGCGGGTGTCGACTGGTTGAACCGTCAGCTGGCGCAACAGCGGGGAGAAAAGGCCGATAGAAAGCTGAACTACGATGCCCAGCTTTATTTACAGGTCAAACATTTTCAGCAGCAACAGGGGTTGGCAGTGGATGGCATTGCCGGGCCCCTCACGTTGATTCGACTAAATAGCCTGCTGCAGCCCGAGTTGCCGCGTTTGAGTGGCTGAAGTGAGGACCGCTGAGATGTCCTATATCCACGATGCACTAAAAGCTTCAACCCGGCAGCGGTCGGAACGCCAGGCTGACAGAGGTGGCTCACCTGATGCTGTGCCAGCCGAACCGGCACAAGCCGTGTCAGGAAAGACGTTCGGTCGCGTACTGCTGGTGCTGATCCTGCTGTTGTTGGGCGTCTGGTTATGGCAGGGGCAAAATGCGAAGCAGGCAATAACCAAAGCAGGTGATCGAACTGATACTGACCCGCCTGTCGCAGCGGCGGCCCCCCCACAGGGTGTTTCTGCCACAGACAAGGTGTCGGCGTTCAAGGGGGTAAGGATTGAGCTAGGAGCGCCTGCGGCCGATTCTGCTGATGCGACCAGGGGGCAAAACCGGAACCTGACGCCTCAGCAAACGCCAGCTGTCACGACCGAGTTCGCCCCGGTGGAAGAGCCAGTGGGGGAAGCCCGGTCGATAAGCACAGACCCGTTCGAGGGACTGCCATATCTGCGTCAACTACCGGCTTCGCAGCAACGGGAGCTGCAGGGGCTGAGATTCTCGGTACATATTTACGCAGAAGATCCCGCTTCACGTCTGGTGAAGTATGAGGGGAGAGTCATGCGGGAGCAGGACTTTGTTCGCCCGGGGTTGAGGGTTATTTCCATCATTCCACGCGCCGTTGTCATGCAATACCAGGATACGCGTTTCAAGGTGCCAGCGTTGTAGGAAGCGGGCACCTGAGCGGGTGGAAGCTGGACGGGAATCCTGTCTGCACTGATATACTGGGCGCAAATATGAGTGAAAGGAAGTTACCACGATGTTCTCGCAAACCCTGACACCCGCTTTTTACGACACTGACGGGCTGGGCCATATCAATAATACCCGTCTGCCACAGTGGTTTGAGGGCGCGCGCAATGACCTGTTTCGAATTTTTACGCCGGATCTCGACACTAAAAAGTGGGAGTTGATCATGGCGCGTATCGAAGTCGACTTTGTTGGCGAGCTGTTTTATGGCCGTGATGTCGAGATTCGCACGTTCATCTGCAAAATTGGTAACAGTTCTTTCACGGTGCTGCAGGAGGCTTGGCAGGACGGAAAGCTGGGTGCCCGGGGCAAGGCCTACATGGTGCGCTATGATTTTGCCAATGGTTGCGCCCAGATCCTGACCGCTGAGCAAAAAGCAACGCTGGAAGTTCATTTCAAGGAAGAGGCCTGAACCGGGTCTGCGATCACAGGAGCCGTCACCTATGTCGGATTTCAACGGAGCGAGTTTTTCCTCAGGGTTTAAATGGCTGCTGGGGCTGGCAGCATTGATGATTGTTTTGGGCGCCTTGAAGGTGGCTGAAGCGATTGTCGTGCCCATGCTGCTGGCCATTTTCATCGCCATTATCTGTGCCCCGCCGCTGGCCTGGATGACCTCTCACAAGGTGCCGCCCTGGTTGGCGATCCTGCTGCTGGTGTTTACGCTGATGATTTTCAGCTGGGTACTGGTGCTGTTTGTCGGCTCGGCGATAGACACCTTTACTCTCAGGCTACCCACCTACCAGGCCCGGCTTCAGGAAGAGGCGGTTAAACTCCTGCCTTTCTTTGAGCGTCTTGGGCTGCCTGTTACCCGCGAGCAGTTTCTCAATCACTTTAATCCGGGCTCCTTGATGCGTCTGGCAGGCAATGCTCTGACCAACCTGGGTGGGTTGCTGACGGATCTGATGTTGATCGTATTTGTCGTGATCTTCCTGCTCATGGAAGCAACCCTGCTGGGGGATAAGCTGCACAAGGCGTTGCCCAGTGCTGAGCATTCACTGGAGCAAGCGGATGATTTCGTGCGTAAGGTGAACAAATATCTGGTGATCAAAACCACGATCAGTATTGCGACCGGTTTTCTGATTACCACCTGGTTGTGGTTCCTGGGCGTGGACTTTGCGCCTCTGTGGGGGCTGGTGGCTGCGCTGATGAACTTCATTCCCAATGTGGGTTCGATCATTGCCGCGGTGCCGGCGGTGCTGCTGTCCATTGTTCAACTGGGTTTGCCCGATGCAGCGCTGGTGGCGGCCGGCTATATTGCTGTCAACTTACTCATGGGGAATGTACTGGAACCACGCTATATGGGCACAGGGCTGGGGTTGTCGCCTCTGGTGGTATTCCTCTCCTTGATGGTGTGGGGCTGGATGTTTGGGCCGGCGGGCATGTTCCTGTCTATTCCGCTCACCATGATCGTTAAAATTGCGCTGGAACAAAGCCCATCGACGCGATGGGTCGCTATTATGATCGGTAACTGATGCCTATGGACTGATCTATACTTCATCCTCATGGATGTTGGTTGCCACTCATAGAGGATTTGAAATGGCGCTTTCCAGACGCGGTTTCCCGTTGCAATGGGTGATGGTCACGGTGATCGTGGGCATCACACTGCTGCTAAGTGCCATTCTCATCACGCGGGCGTATATCGACCAGCGGGACCTGTTGCTGGAAGCGGCCGAATCCTCTTCTGAACACCTTGCCGGGCGGTTGGACAGTGCCAATCTGAGCCTGTTGGCACCAGTGCAAAACAGTATCCAGCTGCTGGTCCACGACACTCTTCTTGAAGCCCGCTCGCTTGAACAGCGGCTCGAACGCTTGCCATTACTGGTACAGGTTCTCCAATCCAACCCTGTTACCAGTGCCATCTATGCGGGCTATCCTGACAAGGATTTTGTGCTCCTGCGTCAGCTTAAGTCTGATCGCGTGCGCCAATTATTGAATGCACCTGAACAGGCAATGTGGATGGTGCAAAGTGTCGACCATATCGATACCGATCGTGTTGAGCGTTACTGGCTGTTTTTTGACAGCAAAATGGCGCTGGTGGAAAGGCGAGAGGTCCCCGACTATAGCTTTGATCCAACCCTCAGGCCCTGGTACAAGGAAGCCCAGGGGAAGTCAAAGCCCGTACTGACATCGCCTTATCTGTTTTTTACCACCCGTGAAGTGGGGGTAACCCTGTCTCGGCAATCAGCCAGTGGTGGGGTCGTTGGCATTGATGCGTCGGTGGAAGAAATTTCGCGCGAGTTGGCTGCGCTTAAGCCCAAAGGTGCACACCGGCTGGTAGTTGTTGACCCCACGGGCACGGTGGTGGCCTGGCCGGATCTGAATGCCATGCTGATTCAGCAGGGCAAGGATGTGCGTCTGGCCAATCTGGGGGAGCTGGGCGTACCCGCACTCGAAAAGATGAGAGCCGTCTCCAAACTGGGTGGCCGCATGGTGCAATTTAACGAAGGCGAAGAGCAGTGGTTCGGTTCGCGACAACCTTTGTTAGCTATGCAGGGCGCTTCACTTGAGCTACTGATGGCCGTTCCCGCCAGTGAACTCCTGGCCGGGATCAGGGACCGGCGTCAGGCCTATGTATACTGGGCGCTTTCAATCACTCTGCTGGCGCTGTTTATCGGTGCAGCCATGGCTTATCGTCTGACCCGGCCACTTGATCGACTGTCGAGTTGGGTGCGTGAGCTGGCGCGTTTCGATTTCAGCCGCTCGGGTATTAAGCCTTCTGGTGTGCGTGAAGTTAACCAGCTCAATGAAGTGCTGGGAGGAATGGCGAATGCGATTCGTCACTTCCAGGCCATCAGCCATACACTTGCTCGTGAGCAGCACCTTGAACGCATGCTGCCGGGTGTGGCTGAACACCTAAAGGCCAGTATCGAGGCTGAAGAAAGCTCGATCTATCTGCTGGACCCCGAGACCTCAACGCTGACACTGGCCAGTGGACGGAAAGAGGAGTCCACACGCCTGCCGCGTACGGTCAAGGGCGACAGCAACAACAGCAAGATGCTTGGCGCGCAGCTGGAAAAAGCCTTGCCGGATGGTCAGGGGCACTGGCTGGTCACGCCCTTGAAGGGTCGTGAGATTGAGCCGGCTGGCTTTATGGTGCTGCGCATTACCGATACTGACCCCAAGGCACAGCAAGCCTTGGCCAATTTTGTCGATGAACTGTCAGGATCGGCGGCAACGGCGATTGAAACCCGCCAGCTGATTGAAGCCCAAAAACGGTTGCTGGATGCCATCGTGCATTTGCTCGCCGATGCGATTGATGCCAAATCGCCCCATACCAGCGGTCATTGTGAACGTGTGCCCGAACTGGCACAGATGATGGTGGATGAGGCATGCAAAAGCAGTGACGGTGAGTTTGAACGCTTCCAGATGAGCGAAGAGCAGCGTTATGAGTTTCATCTGGCGGCCTGGCTGCATGACTGCGGCAAGATAACCACGCCAGAGTACGTGCTGGACAAGAGTGTTAAATTGGATGCTCTGTACAACCGTATTCATGAGGTGCGGACGCGCTTTGAAGTGCTTTGGCGTGATGCCGAAATTCGCTATTTGAAGGGGCTACTGGCGCAGGAGAACGAAGCCGGTTTATACGAGCGGTTACTGCAGGAGCAGGCGAGTCTGCAGGCTGACTTCGAGCGGGTGGCGCGGCTCAACCTGGGGGCTGAATCAGTGACTGATGAGGATTTGGCCGACGTTCATCGTATTGCGCAACGGACCTGGGAGCGCAACTTCGACAAACGCTTGGGGCTTGCCGAAATCGAGCTGGATCGTATGCCCCCGGAAGGCGAGCTGCCGGTTACCGAACCTTTACTGTCGGATCGCCCTGAGCATCTGGTGTCATGGAATGGCCGCCGCCCACCGGTTGAAGCTGGCAACCCTGACAATGTCTGGGGCTTTGATATGGAGTTGCCGGAGCATCAGCAAAATCTGGGCGAAATCTATAACCTGACCCAGCGCTACGGCACGCTTACACCTGAAGAGCGCTTCAGCATCAATAATCACATTGTGCAAACCATTCGCATGCTGACAAGCCTGCCGCTGCCGCGTCATCTGCGTCGCATGCCGGAAATTGCCGGTAACCACCATGAGCGTGTTGATGGCCAAGGCTATCCGCGTCGGCTTCACGCCGGCGAACTCAGTATTCCCGAGCGTATCATGGCATTGGCTGACGTGTTTGAGGCACTCACCGCTGCAGACCGGCCTTACAAGAAAGCCAAGACTCTTTCCGAATCGCTGCGGATTCTGGCTTTTATGGCGCGGGACGGGCATCTGGATCGGGCCGTATTCAAGCTGTTCCTTGAGTCTGAAGTGTATCTGGAATATGCCCGTCGCTACCTGCCTGAGGAGCAGATTGATACCGTTGACCGTCGCCAGCTTTGGCTGTTGGCCAAAGGGGAGGGGTGAGTCGCCGGTACCAAATCGGGCCAGAAGGACAGGGTACTGGCATGCAGTCCATGGCAACGTACAATAGCCGGCCAAAACAGGGCCGGCTTTTTTGTGCCCGCACATCCAGTTTTATCGGCCTAAGCATAGAAGGAGAAAGAAATGCACCCGGTTGAAATTAGAAATGCGACTACAGACGATGCCAGTCTTATCCTCAGGTTCGTTCAGGAGTTGGCCGCCTATGAGAAAGAGCCGGAGGCGGTAGTCGCGACGGAAGCTGATATTCAAGCCAGCATCTTTGGACCTGAGTCCACTGTTGAAGCGGTCATTTGTGAGGTGGCAGGTGAGCCGGTGGGCTTTGCCGTGTACTTTTACAATTACTCGACCTGGCTGGGCCGAAACGGCATGTATCTTGAGGATCTGTATGTGTCGCCGGCATATCGCAAGGTCGGAGCGGGCAAGGCACTGCTCAAGCACCTGGCGGGTATTGCCGTCGCCAAGGGTTGTGGACGCTTTGAATGGTCGGTTCTGGACTGGAATGAGCCTGCCATCGGCTTTTATCAGTCGCTGGGTGCCAAACCAATGGACGGCTGGACCGTTTACCGTTTGACAGGGGCCGAGCTGGAAGCCTTGGCCAGGTCATAAGAAAACGTTAATCGACACATTTCTGGAATATGAGGCCAAAAGATGACGCTTTACAGCAAAAGTAGTACTATCCGCCGTTTAATTTGACCAAAGGTCCTATGGCCTACCGGGTTGCCCATGAGCGAAAAGAAGACCGCACTAGAACTGATCGATATTCACAAGTCCTACGGCTCGCTGGAAGTACTGAAAGGCGTTTCACTCAGCGCCAGTGACGGTGAGGTGATCTCGATACTGGGTTCCAGTGGCTCCGGCAAGAGTACGCTTTTGCGTTGTATCAACCTGCTGGAACGCCCCAGTCAGGGGCAGATTCGTCTTGCTGGTGAAGAGTTGGCACTGACAGCGGGCAAGGATGGCGACCTTCAAGCCAGCAACCGTCGCCAGCTTGAGCGGATGCGCGCCCAGGTCGGTTTCGTATTCCAGGGCTTCAACCTCTGGCCGCACAAGTCCATTCTGGAAAATATCATCGAAGCACCGACCCAGGTGCTGAAGCAGCCCCGCGACCAGGCGGTCAGCCGGGCCAAAGAGCTGCTGGAGCGGGTCGGGCTGCTGAGCAAGGCGGATGCCTATCCGGCCAACCTGTCCGGTGGTCAGCAGCAGCGTGTTGCCATTGCTCGCGCACTGGCGATGGATCCGCAAGTCCTGTTGTTCGACGAGCCTACTTCCGCCCTCGACCCTGAGTTGGTTAATGAGGTGTTGGCGGTGATGCGTTCGTTGGCCGAGGAAGGCCGAACCATGTTGATTGTGACCCACGAAATGCGTTTTGCCCGTGAGGTATCCAGTCAGGTGGTATTCCTGCATCAGGGACAGATTGAAGAATCCGGTACCCCGGAGGAAGTGTTTGACCGCCCGCGCTCACAACGCGTACGGGACTTCATGGCAAGTCATTCCTGATGGTCTGAATTTTGCTGGGAAGAAGGGTCAATCTCAATACAACTGAATCGGTGAATACTCTATGAAAATAAACAAACTGATCTCTGCAGTGGCTCTGGCAGCCGTTACTACCGTAACAAGCACAGCTGCACTGGCTGGCGATAAAATCCGTATCGCTACCGAGGGTGCCTATGCGCCATTCAACCTGATTAACGAACAGGGTGAACTGGCCGGTTTTGATGTTGAAATTGCCAAGGCACTCTGCGCTGAAATGAAGGCTGACTGCGAAATCGTGGCGCAGGACTGGGACGGTATCATCCCCGGTTTGATGGGGCGCAAATATGACGCCATCATCGCCTCCATGTCCGTGACGGAAGAGCGTCAGCGCGTGGTCGAGTTTACCGATCGCTACTACTCCAATGTACTGGCTTTCGTTGCTGCTGAAGGCAAGGAACTGGATACCAGCGAAGCCGGCCTGAAAGGTCTGACCGTTGGTGCTCAGCGTGCCACCATTGCCGGCCAGTATCTGGAAGACAACCTGGCTGACGTGGTTGATATCAAGCTGTACGACACTCAGGACAACGCCTATTTGGACCTGGCCAACGGCCGTCTGGATGCGTTGCTGTCTGACAAGTTCCCTGCCTACGACTGGTTGCGCTCTGAGGATGGCAAGGGGTTTGATTTCAAGGGCGAAGATATCGATATCGATGACGAAATCGCCATCGCGATCCGCAAGGGTGACCCGCTGAAAGAGAAGTTCAATGCGGCCATCAAGGCGATCGTTGAAAATGGCACCTACGAGAAGATTAACGCCCGTTACTTCCCGTTCTCCATCTACTGATACCACACTGGAGCCGGCCCCGGTCGGCTCCGCTAGCGGATACTCTGTTCAATGGATTTACTTGGTTTTGGTGACCTGCTGCTGTCCGGCGCCTGGGTGACGGTCAAACTGGCGTTGACCAGCCTGGTATTCGGCCTGATATTCGGCCTGCTTGGTGCATCAGCTAAACTGTCCCGTTTCTGGCCGGCTCGCGCGCTGGCAACCGCCTATACCACCTTTATTCGTGGTATCCCCGAGCTGTTGCTGGTCCTGACGATCTATTTCGGTGGCTCCATGGTTCTGATGGCCATTGCCGAGCAGTTTGGCTATACCGAATACATCGAGATCAGCGCTTTTGCTGCGGGTGTTGCAGCCCTGTCGATCGCGTTTGGTGCCTATTCCACCGAGGTGTTTCGAGCCGCCATTCAGGCCATAGCCAAAGGGCAGTGGGAGTCCGCACAAGCGCTGGGCATGACACCACTGAAAACCTTCTTCCGAATTATTCTGCCGCAGGTATGGCGTTTGGCGCTGCCGGGGCTGGGAAACCTGTTCCAGGTATTGTTGAAAGACACTGCGCTGGTATCGGTGGTCGGTTTGAACGACCTCATGCGTCAGGCCTATGTCGCAACCGGCTCGACCAAGCAGCCGTTTACCTTCTACATGGCGGCAGCTGTGATCTACCTGGGACTGACCGTCATTTCCACACTGATGACCACCTGGCTTGAGCGTCGCGCTGATCCGGCCTCACGGAGGGCTGCTGCATGAACTGGGACTGGAATGTCATCATTGAGTACTTCCCGCGCCTGATCGACGGTGTCTGGTTGACGCTGGAGCTGGTGTTTTTCTCCGGCCTGTTGGGGCTGTTGCTGGCAGTACCGCTGGCGCTGATGCGTGCATCGCACAACCCCTGGCTACGTGCCTTGCCCTTTGGCTACATCTTCTTTTTCCGTGGCACACCGCTGCTGGTGCAGATCTTCCTGATCTACTATGGTGCGTCGCAGTTTGAAGTGATTCGTGAATCGGTACTCTGGCCGATTCTGCGCGAGCCTTACTGGTGCGCAATTATTGCCTTCACTCTGAATACTGCAGCCTACTCCGCCGAGCTGATTCGCGGCGCCATCCAGGCAATCCCCAAGGGCGAACTGGAAGCGGCCGATGCTTTTGGTATGAGCCGTGTGCTCAAGATTCGCCGCATTGTGCTGCCCCGTGCCTTCGGTATCGTGCTGCCTGCTTACGGCAATGAGCTGATTCTGATGCTCAAAAGCAGCTCCCTGGCATCCACGATTACCTTGCTGGATATTACCGGCGCTGCCCGTACGATTATTGCGCGTACCTATACACCGCTGGAAATCTTTGCCGCGGCCGGCGTGCTCTATCTGCTGATTGCCGCCGTGATGATCGGCTCCTTCCGTTTGTTGGAAAAACGACTCAATCGCCACCAGCACTACAAAATGCCCGCTGAATTGGCGGCTGTAGACCCGCGTATGGTGGATTGACCCCGCGTCAGGTTGCCCATTTTTTGCGGGGTAGCCTGGCCGTTCTCTCTCTGTTCGTTTCCTGAAATGGCATCGTTCACTTTCAGCGACTATTATGATTGAGGGGGAAGTCTATTGCTTTGCCTTCGCCTTTATTGGCCCCCGGTAGTCAACTCAGGACTGGATCATGCCTACGCGCAGACAGCTGCTGCAGGTAATCCGTATCCAAAGTGAGCTTGCCAAGCTGGGGCTGGATTTGGGTGGGGCCATGCAGTTCATCGTCGAACAGACGCTATCACTGATCGATGCTGATGGTGCTGCTATTGAATTGGCGGAGCGTGAGGACATGGTCTATCGTGCGGCTGCCGGTATTGCTCGACCTCAATTGGGGTTAAGGCTGAAAATCGACCAGAGCCTCACCGGTCTGTGTGTGCGCCGTGGCAAAAGTCTGCTGTGTAAGGATGTCGAAACTGATACCCGTGTAGATCTTGATGCCTGCCACCGAGTGGGATTGAGGTCGATGATCATTATCCCTCTCAAGCACCGAGGCATTGCCATTGGTGCACTCAAAGCCCTTTCTGCCCAACCGGACAAATTCCAGAAGCGCGATGTCGTTTTGCTGAGTATGTTGTCAGATGTGATTGCTGCTGCCATGTATTTCTCTGTGAAATACAGTGGTGATGACCTGTTCATCAAGGCAACCCATGATGATATGACCGGCCTGGCAAACCGTGCGCTGTTTATGGACAGGTTGCGCAATGCCGTGGCATTGACTGACCGGGATAAAAAGGTGGCAGGGGTGTTGATGATTGATATGGATGGGCTCAAGCAGATCAATGACAATTATGGCCACCGGGTGGGGGATGCGGTAATCCTCGAGTTTGCCCACCGCCTTGTCAAGGCAACCCGTGATATTGATACCGCTGCACGTCTTGGCGGGGATGAGTTTGGCGTTGTCCTGGCGACGCTGGAAAGTCCGGAAAGTGTTGAGTCAGCGGCTGCACGCATTGATGCCGTCAATCAGCCTCCATTTCTTTTCGAGGGCGAGTCGTACCAACTGAGCGCCAGTATCGGTACGGCGGTTATTCCTGGTGACGGCGTTGAGCCGGAGCAGCTACTGGATATTGCCGATAAGCGGATGTACTGCGCCAAGCGTGAGCGTAAAGCTCAGTTGTTCAGTGCTTGAAGCGGCGTTGTATTGAGCGGACCTATAACCTGAATAGGTCGGGTTCATTGGACCTGGATTCTCAAGGAGCTTAGTCTCTAGTCATTCGATGATTGATTGGAGATCCTCTCATGGAGCAGGCTCAGGCGCTGAATGACAGCTTTCGTGCGGCACTCAAGCGTGAACTTATCCGACACCGTTTTGCCGCCATCGGCATGTCGGTCGCACTGGTTGTTGTTTTGCTGCTGCTTGTGCAGAACAGTATTGTCGCTGTACAGAACGGGGGTGGAGAGCGTCTGCAAAATGCCATGCTCGGTGGTGTTGGCGGTTTCGTCTCGACAGCCGTGGGCGCCTTTCTTGCGTTGATGCTGGGGAATATCAAGGCGCGTACCCAGGACACCATGCTCGGGTTTGCTGCGGGCATGATGCTGGCTGCCAGTACCTTTTCCCTGATTCTGCCCGGTATCGAAGCCGCTGAAGCACTGATTGAAATACCCTTGCTGCCGGTTGCGGTCGTGATTACCGGCATGGGGTTAGGTGTGCTGCTGATGCTGGGGCTGGATCGATTCACGCCCCACGAGCATGACAACGAAGGCCCATGTGGCCCCGGTTGTGAGCGTATCGGCCGTGTCTGGTTGTTCTTCCTGGCTATTGCACTGCATAACCTGCCGGAGGGCATGGCGATCGGGGTCAGTTTTGCCGACAACGATATGAGTGTTGGCGTACCGCTGACGGCCGCGATTCTGTTTCAGAATGTACCCGAGGGGTTGGCGGTGGCGCTGGCATTACGTGCGGCCATGTTGAGCCCGGTTATGGCAGCGGCTGTGGCCTCTGGCACCGGATTGATGGAGCTGCTGGGGGCTTTTGTCGGAATCGGGATTTCCGGCGGCATGCCTTTGGCCTATCCGGTCGGGCTGGGTCTTGCTGCCGGGGCCATGATCTTTGTTGTCTCGCATGAAGTGATTCCTGAAACCCATCGTAACGGGCATCAAACCCCGGCCACGCTCGGACTTATGGGAGGTTTTGCCGCCATGCTGGTACTGGACGCCGCGCTGGGGTAAGCCTTTCCCTATTAGTTCTGTACTTTCATATGCATCCAGAGCTTCTCGCATGAAGCTCCGACTGTGGACGGGAGTCGAATATTTGTCAGGGTAGGGTTTTATTAAGCTGATTCGGGCTAGAATTGCGCCGGAAGAATTCAAGGCTGACAAGGATCCGTGATGCTGCCCAACGAGAAAACGTTATTATCGGTTAAACGTTCCTGCCTGGCCCTGACGCGTGGCGCGCTGGACCTGGTTGTGACGCTTGTATTTATCTATTTGTCCGCACGTGCGCTGGCAAACCCGCCTTTCTGGGATAGCTGGTGGCTGGTGGAAGAATACCGGAAGCTGGCGACTCGCTTTCTGTGGGAAGGTGCGGGTATTCCGGCTAGCTGGATAGCCATCGCTTTGGGTCTGGTTGCACTGCTGTTTGCACTGGATGCATTGCACCGGTTGGTGAGGGAGTTCAGCACCCGGTATGAGGTGACCAACCTGCGCCTTACCCTTAACCATGGCCTTTTGGGCAAACACCGCGAAGATCTGTACCTGCTGAGTGTGGACGGTGTCACCCTTGAGCGGAGCCTCGCAGGACGACTTCTGGGTTGGGGCAGCCTGACGTTAAGAGGGCGTGGCAATAACAGCCTTGAATGGCGTTTTGTGCGTGACCCTGAAGCAGTGAGAGATCAAATCGACAAGCTTGTGCTGGCCAGGCGCATGCAGACCTCGGTAACCAAAAAAGCCGCTTCATGAGAAGCGGCTTTTTTGATGGCGCCAGAGCCTTTAGTTGCGGATCATGTAGTCAAAGGCACCCAGTGCGGCGGTTGCGCCCGAGCCCATGGAAATGACGATCTGCTTGTACGGCGTAGTGGTGACATCGCCCGCTGCAAATACGCCCGGCATGGAGGTGGAGCCGTGGCTATCAATGACAATTTCGCCACGCTCACTCAGTTCCAGGCTGTCTTTCAACCATTCGCTGTTCGGAATCAAGCCGATCTGAACGAAGATACCGGCTACGTCCAGTACGTGGGTTTCATCGGTGTTGCGGTCCTTGTATTTCAGGCCGACAACCTTGTTGTCGTCACCCAATACCTCGGTGGTCATCGCCTGTTTGATGATGGTGATGTTGGGCAGAGATTCTGCTTTTTTCACAAGTACATCATCGGCGCGCAGGGTGTCAGCGAATTCCAGTACGGTCACGTCCTTGACGATACCCGCCAGGTCGATGGCGGCTTCGATACCGGAGTTGCCGCCACCGATCACGGCGACGCTCTTGCCCTTGAACAGCGGGCCATCACAGTGCGGGCAGTAGGCTACACCCTTGCCACGATATTCCTGTTCACCCGGTACGTTCATTTCACGCCAGCGCGCACCGGTGGCCAGAATCACACTGCGGCTTTTCAGGGTTGCGCCACTGGCCAGCTCAACTTCAATCAGCTCGCCTTTTTTCAGCTTGGTCGCGGCCTGCTCGGTGATCACGTCAACTTCGTACTCCTTGACGTGCTGCTCCAGGCTGGCCACCAGTTTGGGGCCTTCGGTGTAGGGCACGGAGATGAAGTTCTCGATGCCGACCGTATCCATTACCTGACCACCGAAACGCTCAGCGACCACACCTGTACGTATACCTTTGCGTGCAGCGTAGATCGCAGCGGATGCTCCGGCCGGGCCACCGCCTACAACCAGTACTTCGTAGGGCTCTTTCTCGTTCAGCGCAGCGGCTTTCTTCTCGGCGGCACCGGTATCCAGCTTGTTGACGATCTCTTCCAGTGTCATGCGGCCCTGGCCGAAATGCTCGCCATTCATGTATACGGAAGGCACCGCCATGATCTGGCGTTCGTCCACTTCCTGCTGGAACAGGGCGCCGTCGATCATTGTATGGGTGATGTTCGGGTTGAGCGTCGCCATCAGGTTCAGCGCCTGCACCACGTCCGGGCAGTTCTGGCAGGACAGCGAGATGTAGGTTTCGAAGTCGTATTTGCCCGGCAGATTACGGATCTGCTCCTGTAGCTCGGCATCAGCCTTGGACGGGTGGCCACCGGCCTGCAGCAGTGCCAGTACCAGCGAGGTGAACTCGTGGCCCATGGGCACACCAGCGAAATGGACGCGGGGCGCTTCGCCGGCCTTGGCAATGGCCAGGCTTGGCGTGCGGCGGTTATCGCCGGTTGTGTTGCTGATCTTGTCGTTGAGCGAGGCGATTTCGCCTGCCAGCTCTTCGATCTCTTTTGCCTTAGGGCTGTCATCACTGGACACGAGCAGTTCGATCGGCGTCACGATGTTCTGCAGGTAGGCGTCCAATTGCTGTTTCAGGTTGGCATCCAACATGGTTCGTGTCCTGTGATAGGAAATTGGGATTCAGGTTTTTCGGTGGAGCAAGGGGAGGGGAGAGCCCACCGACCAAGGCGGTCGGTGGGAGACCGGTAGTCAGGCTTAGATTTTGCCGACCAGGTCCAGAGACGGAGCCAGAGTTGCTTCGCCTTCTTTCCACTTCGCCGGGCAAACTTCACCCGGGTGAGAAGCTACGTACTGAGCCGCTTTAACCTTGCGCAGCAGGTCGTCAGCGTCACGGCCGATACCTTCAGCAGTGATTTCAACAGCCTGGATGATACCTTCCGGATCGATCAGGAAAGTAGCACGGTCAGCCAGACCCATACCTTCGCGCATTACGCCGAAGTTGTTGGTGATGTTACCGGTCTGGTCACCAACCATGTAGTAGTTGATCTTGCCGATGGTTTCGGAAGCATCGTGCCAAGCTTTGTGAGTGAAGTGAGTGTCAGTAGACACGGAGAACACTTCAACGCCCAGCTTCTGCAGCTCTTCGTATTTGTCCGCTACGTCGCCCAGTTCGGTCGGGCAAACGAAAGTGAAGTCAGCCGGGTAGAAGAAAAATACAGCCCACTTGCCTTTAACGTCGGCTTCGGTGATGTCTACGAATTCACCCTGTTTGAACGCTGTTGCCTGAAACGGTTTGATCTCGGTATTAACGATACCCATTACAGTCTATCTCCATTTGTGAGTGGGTCATGTGGAACTCTTACATGCTAATACTAAAGTGTGAATGTTTGAAATAAATTAAAGCTAAAAGCTCGATAGTTTTTATTTATAGAAGTGCGGGGCGCATTATAGAAAGGGTTAATCGCTGCAATAGAGAACGACTTTTGATAGTCATGCGTAGAATGTACTAGGCTTGAGAACACATTCAAGGCAGCGAGGAGGCTAATGATGCACACGAATCGAATTGGACTGGACTCCGAGAAATCCACTCAGCTGGCCGAGCGACTGAATGAGCTGCTGGCAAGTTACCAGATCTTCTACATGAACGTGAGGGGCTTTCACTGGAATGTGAAAGGGCCGGAATTCTTTGAGCTTCACGTCAAGTTTGAAGAGCAGTACAACGACCTGCTGCTGAAAGTGGATGAAATTGCCGAGCGTATTCTGACACTGGGTCAACAGCCGGCTCACGCTTTCAGTACTTATCTGGAAACCAGCCAAATCAAGGAAGCCCAGAACGTTACGGCAGGGCGTGACTGTGTACAGGGCTTGCTGGAAGGCTACCGGGTTTTGATCGGCCTGCAGCGTGAAATCATGGAGTTGGCCGGTGAAGCGGATGATGAGGGTACAACGACCTTGATGAGTGATTACATCACGCAGCAAGAGAAGACGGTTTGGATGTTCAGCGCCTGGATGGGCTGATCCACAGCGAGTAATGATCAGGGATGATGTGGAACACTAAAGGCGCCATTGTGCGCCTTTTTATCTTTGCGTTGGTAGTTAGTTAGGGATTCGCGCACGGAGTGCGCTCCCACAAGTGCCTGCCAATATGCTCAACTACATGTTGTGGGAAATGAGATGGATCCGCCCACCCCGTGCCATGATTGAGTTTGCAGACCAATCAAGGTTCGGCATCCAGGCAAGAGGATCCATCTCATGAATAAGACTAGCATCATCGGAATTGATCTGGCCAAGCATGTTTTCCAACTTCAAGGCAATGATCAACAGGGGCATACCCGCTTTGCAAAACAACTGAAACGGCATGCGCTCCTGCCCTTTTTGGCGCGCCAACCGAAAAGCCTGGTTGCCATTGAAGCCTGTGGCGGTGCTCATTACTGGGCACGTGCTATCAGTGCGCTCGGGCATCAGGTGAAGATTATTCATCCCCGGTACGTAAAACCCTTCGTTCAGGTGCATAAAAATGATCAGCGTGACGCTGCCGCGATCGCCGAAGCCGCCGCCCGACCGGCGATGCCTTCAGTGGCACCCAAATCGGTCGACCAGCTCGACATCCAGGCACTACACCGAGTACGTGAACGGCTGGTTAAAGAGCGCACGGCCATTGGCAATGAGCTGAGGGGCATCTTGCTGGAAATGGGGGTCGTTATTGCCCAAGGACATCGAGCCATCCTGGAGGCTGTTCCACGCGTTTTAGAAGATGCCGACGCTGAGTTGAGCCACCGAGGCCGCCAACTGATTCATGATCTGCGAGATCAATGGCTTGAGCGTGAACAGCGCATTGCTCACTATGACCGCGAGCTGAAACAGATCGCACGAGACAACCCAGTCTGTACACGCCTGCAAAGCATTCCAGGTATCGGCCCAGTGAATGCCACTCTGCTGTACAGTCACGCGGGCGATGCCGGTCACTTCAAGTCAGCGCGGCACTTCAGTGCCTACTTGGGCCTGGTGCCCCGGCAGCATGCCAGTGGTGGCAAAGAGCGCCTGCTGGGCATTAGCAAGCAGGGAAACGTCCACGTGCGCAAGCAGCTCGTGCATGGTGCTCGTGCGGCCTATCGCGCCTTGATACACACTGACGACTCGCGGTTGGCCCGATGGCTTCACGGGATGAAAGGGAAACATCCCAATACAATCATCGTCGCGCTGGCCAACAAGCTGGCCCGCATTGTCTGGGCGCTCATGACACGGGAAGAGTGTTACCGGGCATGAGCGTCAGCCATATTAATACTCAGTAATGTAACAGGTACTCATCACCAGAGTTGCGCAGAGCCTTAGGACACCACAGATAAGATCGACTTGCTGAAGCCTTTGAGCGCGCATGGCTCATAGAAGCCGAGTGGGAGATCAGGACAGCAAGTGCATATCTCATAATGGCCAGGGGTGGATACGCCCCGATGACAGGCCGGATATAAGCATGCAATCTCTATCTACTGGTCAAAGGCTTGCAACCCGGGCGGATCCATATAAGCGCGCTCTGCGAGCGAATGTCAGCTTCCACCGGAACCCACTATTGGTCAAATCCCCGTGGGAGCTCGCTCCGCGAGCGAATACCAGACCCGATCAGAGCTAGGCACTCACTCGGCAAGCGAACCCAATATATCAACCTTCCAGTTTCCAGCGCAGGGTCTCACCAGCACGGAGAGGAACAATGATATCCGAGCCAAACGGCATTTCGTCAGGCACCTGCCAGTCTTCCTTCACCAGTGTAATGGTATCGCTGTTGCGCGGCAGGCCGTAAAAGTCAGCACCGTGGTGGCTGGCAAAGCCTTCCAGCTTTTCCAGCACACCCAGGTCTTCAAAGATTTCTGAATAGAGCTCAATCGCCGCGTAAGCGCTGTAACAGCCGGCACAGCCGCAAGCACTCTCTTTTGCGCCCTTTGCGTGTGGAGCAGAGTCGGTGCCCAGGAAGAATTTGCTGCTGCCACTGACAACGGCATCCTGCAGTGCCTGCTGGTGTACGTTACGCTTCAAAATCGGCAGGCAGAACAGGTGCGGACGAATGCCGCCCACCAGCATGTGGTTGCGGTTGTAGGCCAGGTGCTGCACGGTGATGGTGGCGCCCACGTTATCGCCATGAGCATTTACAAACTCGGCTGCATCGCGGGTTGTAATGTGCTCAACCACCAGTTTCATGTTGGCATGACGGCCGGCCAGCGGCGTCAGTATCTCGTCCAGGAACTTTTTCTCACGGTCAAAGATATCCACATGGTTATGGGTAACCTCGCCATGTACCAGCAGAGGCATGCCGGCTTCCTCGAGTGCCTCGCATACGGCATCCAGCTTGCCCAGGTCGGTAACCCCTGAGTCAGAGTTGGTCGTTGCGCCGGCGGGGTAGAGTTTGACGGCGGCAACTTTACCGGTTGCCTTGGCTGCAGCAATGGTTTCCGGAGTAGTGTTGTCGGTCAGGTAAAGCGTCATCAATGGATCAAAATCGCTGCCCTCAGGTGCTGCCGCCAGAATACGCTCACGATAGGCCAGCGCCTGCTCGGCATCGGTCACCGGTGGGCGCAGGTTCGGCATGACGATGGCGCGGTGCATCTGGCGAGCGGTAGCGGGTACAACGTGCTCAAGCACTTCGCCATCGCGCAGGTGAAGGTGCCAGTCGTCTGGCCGGGTAAGGGTGAGGCGATCAGTCATCAAAATGTCCCGAGTATCCAGTTAAATGATGACCCCAGTATACCGGAATGAGCTCTCAGGGCCGAATGCCCACATGAATGCTTTAGTTGCGCCTTAAGCCTGTGCGTGCAAACCAACATACCCATTATTCGAGTGGGAAGCAGCCTCTGGAAAGCGCCCTGATTTACTGATTGTTGGAGGTTGTGGGAAATGAGATGGATCCGCCCACCCCGTGCCATGATTGAGTTTGCAGACCAATCAAGGTTCGGCATCCAGGCAAGAGGATCCATCTCATGAATAAGACTAGCATCATCGGAATTGATCTGGCCAAGCATGTTTTCCAACTTCAAGGCAATGATCAACAGGGGCATACCCGCTTTGCAAAACAACTGAAACGGCATGCGCTCCTGCCCTTTTTGGCGCGCCAACCGAAAAGCCTGGTTGCCATTGAAGCCTGTGGCGGTGCTCATTACTGGGCACGTGCTATCAGTGCGCTCGGGCATCAGGTGAAGATTATTCATCCCCGGTACGTAAAACCCTTCGTTCAGGTGCATAAAAATGATCAGCGTGACGCTGCCGCGATCGCCGAAGCCGCCGCCCGACCGGCGATGCCTTCAGTGGCACCCAAATCGGTCGACCAGCTCGACATCCAGGCACTACACCGAGTACGTGAACGGCTGGTTAAAGAGCGCACGGCCATTGGCAATGAGCTGAGGGGTATCTTGCTGGAAATGGGGGTCGTTATTGCCCAAGGACATCGAGCCATCCTGGAGGCTGTTCCACGCGTTTTAGAAGATGCCGACGCTGAGTTGAGCCACCGAGGCCGCCAACTGATTCATGATCTGCGAGATCAATGGCTTGAGCGTGAACAGCGCATTGCTCACTATGACCGCGAGCTGAAACAGATCGCACGAGACAACCCAGTCTGTACACGCCTGCAAAGCATTCCAGGTATCGGCCCAGTGAATGCCACTCTGCTGTACAGTCACGCGGGCGATGCCGGTCACTTCAAGTCAGCGCGGCACTTCAGTGCCTACTTGGGCCTGGTGCCCCGGCAGCATGCCAGTGGTGGCAAAGAGCGCCTGCTGGGCATTAGCAAGCAGGGAAACGTCCACGTGCGCAAGCAGCTCGTGCATGGTGCTCGTGCGGCCTATCGCGCCTTGATACACACTGACGACTCGCGGTTGGCCCGATGGCTTCACGGGATGAAAGGGAAACATCCCAATACAATCATCGTCGCGCTGGCCAACAAGCTGGCCCGCATTGTCTGGGCGCTCATGACACGGGAAGAGTGTTACCGGGCATGAGCGTCAGCCATATTAATACTCAGTAATGTAACAGGTACTCATCACCAGAGTTGCGCAGAGCCTTAGGACACCACAGATAAGATCGACTTGCTGAAGCCTTTGAGCGCGCATGGCTCATAGAAGCCGAGTGGGAGATCAGGACAGCAAGTGCATATCTCATAATGGCCAGGGGTGGATACGCCCCGATGACAGGCCGGATATAAGCATGCAATCTCTATCTACTGGTCAAAGGCTTGCAACCCGGGCGGATCCATATAAGCGCGCTCCGCGCGCGAAAGAACCGGCACCGATCATTGCAAACAAAGGCTCGGCAGGTATCATTGTTCCGCTTTGCTCAGTAAGGCAGAGTTCAGGGAAGTTGGGTAGTACGTAACATGCATTGAAACCGCTAAATACGCGGCTTCACGACCCAAGACAAACAGGAAAACAGGGGTGTTGAGGATTGCCCGAATTATAACCTCCGGGCGGTAGCGTGTCTGAAGTGCAACTATCAGCACCCTAGCGCTGGAGTGTCTTGATATAGCAGTCCCTGTGGTTGCAGCGGTTATGACTGTTGTGGGAAATGAGATGGATCCGCCCACCCCGTGCCATGATTGAGTTTGCAGACCAATCAAGGTTCGGCATCCAGGCAAGAGGATCCATCTCATGAATAAGACTAGCATCATCGGAATTGATCTGGCCAAGCATGTTTTCCAACTTCAAGGCAATGATCAACAGGGGCATACCCGCTTTGCAAAACAACTGAAACGGCATGCGCTCCTGCCCTTTTTGGCGCGCCAACCGAAAAGCCTGGTTGCCATTGAAGCCTGTGGCGGTGCTCATTACTGGGCACGTGCTATCAGTGCGCTCGGGCATCAGGTGAAGATTATTCATCCCCGGTACGTAAAACCCTTCGTTCAGGTGCATAAAAATGATCAGCGTGACGCTGCCGCGATCGCCGAAGCCGCCGCCCGACCGGCGATGCCTTCAGTGGCACCCAAATCGGTCGACCAGCTCGACATCCAGGCACTACACCGAGTACGTGAACGGCTGGTTAAAGAGCGCACGGCCATTGGCAATGAGCTGAGGGGCATCTTGCTGGAAATGGGGGTCGTTATTGCCCAAGGACATCGAGCCATCCTGGAGGCTGTTCCACGCGTTTTAGAAGATGCCGACGCTGAGTTGAGCCACCGAGGCCGCCAACTGATTCATGATCTGCGAGATCAATGGCTTGAGCGTGAACAGCGCATTGCTCACTATGACCGCGAGCTGAAACAGATCGCACGAGACAACCCAGTCTGTACACGCCTGCAAAGCATTCCAGGTATCGGCCCAGTGAATGCCACTCTGCTGTACAGTCACGCGGGCGATGCCGGTCACTTCAAGTCAGCGCGGCACTTCAGTGCCTACTTGGGCCTGGTGCCCCGGCAGCATGCCAGTGGTGGCAAAGAGCGCCTGCTGGGCATTAGCAAGCAGGGAAACGTCCACGTGCGCAAGCAGCTCGTGCATGGTGCTCGTGCGGCCTATCGCGCCTTGATACACACTGACGACTCGCGGTTGGCCCGATGGCTTCACGGGATGAAAGGGAAACATCCCAATACAATCATCGTCGCGCTGGCCAACAAGCTGGCCCGCATTGTCTGGGCGCTCATGACACGGGAAGAGTGTTACCGGGCATGAGCGTCAGCCATATTAATACTCAGTAATGTAACAGGTACTCATCACCAGAGTTGCGCAGAGCCTTAGGACACCACAGATAAGATCGACTTGCTGAAGCCTTTGAGCGCGCATGGCTCATAGAAGCCGAGTGGGAGATCAGGACAGCAAGTGCATATCTCATAATGGCCAGGGGTGGATACGCCCCGATGACAGGCCGGATATAAGCATGCAATCTCTATCTACTGGTCAAAGGCTTGCAACCCGGGCGGATCCATATAAGCGCGCTCCGCGCGCGAAGAGCTCATACACCCCAAACTACAAAAATAAGGCAAAGGAACTGCCACAATGAAAATAGACCACCACGGCGCACGTGATGGAGTCACCGGCTCATGCCATCAGCTTCATGTTGATGGTGAAACCAGCTTCTTGATTGACTGCGGCCTGTTTCAGGGCAGTGAAATCGGTAATGGCAACCACCACGACTGTCACATAATTGATTTCGACATCAGCAGCGTCAAAGCACTGATAGCCACCCATGTTCATATCGACCATGTGGGCCGCATCCCTTGGCTACTTGCCGCTGGCTTTGAAGGACCAATTATTTGCTCTCAGCCTTCAGCAAAACTGCTGCCGCTGGTATTGGAAGACGCTTTCAAACTTGGCATCAGCCGTGATCGCAAACTGGTCGAACGCTACCTGCAACAGATTGAACAGCGTCTGATCGCATTGCCATACAAGCAATGGTTCACGCTGAGCGATACGCCAGAACACAAAGTACAGATCAGACTGCAACGCGCCGGGCATATCCTCGGCTCCGCCTATGTGGAAGTCGATGTTGGAAAGAAGGAAGAGTCTTCGCACATAGAGTGCGCTTTCACAACGGAGTGCGATCCAACAATAGTGGATGCGACTTCCCAACCTTGTGGGAGCTCACTCTGTGAGCGAAACAGTAAGGGTGCAGAAGCCCCATCAACAAAGAAAGATAGTGGGAGTTCGCTCCGCGAGCGAATAAGCACCAGAGTCGTTTTCTCCGGTGATCTGGGCGCCAGCGAGACACCACTCCTGCCTGCACCCGAACCACCAGAAAGAGCCGATATTCTGGTGCTTGAAAGCACCTATGGTGCCCGCAACCACGAAAACCGCGCCACACGAAAGCACCGGCTAAAAGCCGCTATTGACCGTGCGCTTCACAACAACGGCAGCATTCTGATTCCTGCTTTCAGCATAGGCCGTACGCAAGAACTACTTTACGAACTGGAAGAGCTGCTTGGGCAGCACCAGTGGTGTGAAAGCTCGCACTATGAACCAGAGAACCCCAGTACATCGATAGAACAAGCTGCTTGTGGGAGCTCACCCTGTAAGCGAACAGGTCAACACAGTGAGTTAGCTCCAAGCAGCTGTGGGAGCACGCTCCGCGAGCGAACAAATAAAACACCTAAACCCTCGATACCTGTAATACTAGACTCACCCCTGGCATCTAAGTTCACAGCCGCCTACCGAGAGCTACAACCCTTCTGGGATGAAGAAGCTCAGGCTCGACTGGAGCAGGGCCGCAAACCTCTGGCCTTCGACACCTTGCTCACTGTCGACAGCCATCAGGAACACCTGAAAATGGTGCACCACCTGGCCAGCTCCGGTCGCCCGGCCATCGTGATCGCCGGCAGCGGCATGTGCAACGCCGGTCGCATCGTCAACTACCTAGAAGCGATGTTAGGTGACGAACGGCACGATGTGCTTTTCGTTGGTTACCAGGCTGAAGGCACACCAGGACGGGATATTCAGCAATATGGCCCTAAAGGCGGTTGGGTTGAGCTGGATGGCGAACGCTATACCATCCGTGCTCAGGTTGAGACTATTGGCGGATATTCGGCCCATGCCGATCAGCAAGGGTTGGTGAATTTTGTCAAGGGAATCAAGTACAAACCCGGCGAAGTACGTCTGGTGCATGGGGATGAAGGTGCGAAGAAGGTTTTAAGGCACTCGCTAGCAGCAGTTTGTAACACCAGTACGAAATATAGAAGCTAGCGCCATAGCTGGGGGTATGGGAGTTCAGACAGTGAGCGAAAGACAAGAAAGCAGAGATACATGAATGCCATCGTAGCCGGTACAGACTATTAGGCACTATCCAGCGCAGCATAATTTCCGTAACCAAATATTCAGTAAATAGATTTAGAGATCCCAATGTCGACACTTCAAGCCACACTCACCAAGTTCAAAAATAAAGAAGCCGTCATCGGTATTGCAGGCCTGGGTTATGTTGGCCTTCCATTGATGTTGCGCTATAACGCCATCGGCTACAGAGTGATTGGTATCGACATTGATGCTGACAAGGTAGGCCAGCTGAATGCTGGTAAAAGCTATATCGAACATATCCCAGGCGATAAAATTGCCCAAGCAAGACAAACCGGGTTTGAAGCGACCACTGACTTCAGTCGTGCCAGTGAATGTGATGCGCTGGTAATGTGTGTACCCACACCGTTGAACAAGTACCGTGAGCCGGATATCAGCTTCGTCATCAACACCATGGATGCGCTTAAGTCACACCTGCGCGCCGGTCAGGTGATTTCACTGGAAAGCACCACCTACCCGGGTACTACTGAAGAAGAGCTGCTGTCACGTGCAGAAGAGACTGGCCTGAAAGTGGGGGATGAGCTTTTCCTGGTCTACTCCCCAGAACGTGAAGACCCAGGTAACCCAGACTTTGAAACGCGCACCATTCCCAAAGTGGTGGGCGGCCATACCCCTGCGTGCCTTGAAGCCGGGATTGCTTTGTACGAGCAAGCAATTGATCAAGTAGTGCCCGTCAGCTCAACCAAAGCGGCTGAAATGACCAAACTTCTGGAAAATATTCACCGAGCAGTGAACATCGGCTTGGTAAATGAAATGAAGATAGTCGCCGACCGCATGGGCATCGATATCTTTGAGGTCGTTGACGCCGCTAAAACAAAGCCGTTCGGCTTTACCGCATACTACCCCGGCCCGGGGCTGGGAGGGCACTGCATTCCGATTGACCCCTTCTACCTGACCTGGAAAGCCCGCGAATATGGCCTGCACACCCGCTTCATTGAGCTGTCAGGTGAAGTAAACCGTGCCATGCCGGAGTATGTGATCAGCAAATTGATGGATGGCTTGAACGGAGCAGGCAAGGCGCTGAAAAACAGTCGCGTATTGGTATTAGGCATAGCGTACAAGAAAAACGTAGACGACATGCGTGAATCTCCATCAGTCGAGATCATGGAGCTGATCGAAGCCAAAGGGGCCGTGGTTGCTTATTCCGATCCTCATGTGCCGGTGTTCCCGAAAATGCGTGAACACCACTTTGAACTGTCTAGTGAACCGCTAACGGCGGAAAACCTGGCTAATTATGATGCTGTTGTACTGGCAACCGATCATGATCGTTTTGATTATGATCTGATCAAGCAGCACGCCAAACTGGTTATCGATAGTCGTGGCAAGTTCCGCGAACCGGCAGAGCATATCGTCAGGGCGTAATGGTAAGGAACAGATAGAAATGAAAAATTTTGCACTGATCGGCGCATCGGGGTACATCGCACCACGTCACATGAAAGCGATCAAGGAAACAGGTAATCAGCTGAGTGTTGGTTACGATATCAACGACTCAGTCGGTATTATTGACAGTATTTCACCGGCTAGTGAGTTCTTCACCGAGTTTGAGCGCTTTCAGGAACATGCTTGGCAGTTGAAACGTAAGCCTGAGACGGCTTTGGATTATGTGGCTGTATGCTCGCCAAACTACCTGCATCATCCGCACATTGCGGCCGGTCTGCGCCTTGGTTGCAATGTTATCTGTGAAAAACCATTGGTTCCGACGCCCGAAATGCTGGATGAGCTGGCATTGGTGGAAAAGGAGACCGGCCAGCGGGTCTATAACATCCTTCAGCTGCGCCACCATGACGTAATTCTGAAATTGAAAGAAAAAGTGGCCAATGAGCAGCGTGCTGACAAGTTCCAGGTTGACCTGACCTACATCACCTCGCGCGGCAAGTGGTATATGGAAAGCTGGAAAGGTGATCCCCGCAAGTCCTTCGGTGTTGCCACCAATATCGGAGTGCACTTCTTCGATATGCTGCACTTTATCTTCGGCAACCTGGAAAAAAACGTGCTGCACTATGCCGATAACTATAAAGCTGCCGGTTATCTGGAATATGAAAAGGCGCGTGTTCCTTGGTTTCTGTCTATTGATGCCAACGATCTGCCTGAAGAAGTGAAAGGTAAGCAGACGACCTTCCGTAACATCAGCTGTGATGGTGAACAAATTGAGTTCTCTGCTGGGTTTACTAACCTGCATACCATCAGCTATAGGGAAATCCTTGCGGGTCGTGGCTACGGCATTGAAGATGCGCGTCATTGCATCGAAACCGTGCATCACATCCGCACTGCTAGGCCGGAAAAGGCTGAAGCCGGCGAAGCTCATCCCTTCCTGCAAAAACTTGTGTAATTCCATTTAAGCCCGCGTTGCGGGCTTTTCTCTGTGAAATAAAGGGAAATGTCGTGTCTTATCAGGCTCATGAATCCGCCATTGTTGATGAAGGCGCCCAGATTGGTGAAGGTAGTCGTGTATGGCACTTCGTACATGTCTGCGGCGGTGCCAAAATCGGCAAGGGTGTATCGCTCGGCCAGAATGTGTTTGTCGGTAACAAGGTAACTATTGGCGACAACTGCAAAATTCAAAACAACGTTTCGGTATACGATAATGTGCACCTGGAAGAGGGCGTGTTCTGTGGCCCCAGCATGGTGTTTACCAATGTATATAACCCTCGCTCGTTGATCGAACGTAAAAGTGAGTACCGCGATACCCTTGTAAAAAAGGGCGCGACACTTGGCGCCAATTGCACAGTTGTCTGTGGCGTTAGCATTGGTGAATATGCCTTTATAGGCGCTGGCGCGGTTATCAACAAGGATGTCCCCCCCTATGCCTTGATGGTAGGTGTACCCGCCAAACAAATTGGCTGGATGAGTGAGTTTGGCGAACAGCTGGATTTGCCACTCAGTGGGGACGCAGTGACTGTTTGCCAACACACAGGGGCAACTTACTTACTCAAAGGTACCCAGCTGACCAAACCATAATCCTTACAACCGGTGTGGGAGCGCACTCTGCGCGCGATTGATTGACTATGCAATTTATTGACCTGGCTACACAGCAAGCCCGTATTAAAGACAAAATCGACGCTGGTATTCAGAAAGTACTCGCCCACGGCCAATATATCCTTGGCCCTGAAGTGGCAGAACTGGAAGAAAAACTGGCTGAGTTCACTGGTGCCAAATACTGTGTTACCTGTGCTAACGGGACCGATGCACTGCAGATCGCCCAGATGGCGCTGGGCATTGGCCCTGGGGATGAAGTCATAGCGCCGGGTTTCACCTATATTGCAACTGCTGAAACTGTTGCATTGCTTGGTGCGAAGCCTGTGTATGTGGATATCTGTCCCAAAACCTACAATCTTGATCCGTCCAAACTGGACGCTGCGATCACACCGCGTACCAAGGCGATTATTCCGGTTTCACTCTATGGCCAGTGTGCGGACTTTGATGCGATTAATGCTATTGCAGAAAAGCGCGGTATTCCGGTGATTGAAGATGCTGCACAAAGTTTTGGCGCCAGCTACAAGGGTAGGAAATCCTGCAACCTGAGCACTATTGCAACTACTAGTTTCTTCCCAAGTAAACCATTAGGCTGCTACGGTGATGGTGGTGCGATTTTTACCAATAATGAAGAACTGGCCAAAGTGATCCGCCAGATTGCACGCCACGGGCAGGATCGGCGCTATCACCACATACGTGTAGGCGTAAATAGCCGACTAGACACTCTACAAGCGGCTATTCTGCTGCCTAAGCTAGAAATCTTCACGGAAGAGATCGAACTGCGTAACTTGGTCGCTGCCAACTACACGCGCTTGCTGAAGGAAGAGGGTATCCTCACGCCGCATGTAGAGGCACATAATACTTCCGCCTGGGCGCAATACACCATTCGCTTGAAAAACCGTGAACAGCAGCAGCAAAAATTGAAAGATGCGGGTATTCCTACCGCTGTGCACTACCCCATACCGTTGAACAAACAGCCCGCAGTAGCTAATGCACATGTGCAACTGTCAGTAGGGGACGAAGTCGCGGAAGGAGTGATGAGTCTGCCGATGCACCCGTACCTTACAGGACAAGACCAGAAGCACGTAGTAGAGGCCTTAAAAGAGTGATGAAGGCAGTTAGAAAACTGCTCCCGAAAAGCGCGTTTGCTCGTGGTGTAAGCATGTTGGTAGGTGGCACGGCAGCTGCACAGGCGCTGATGTTGCTAGCATCACCCCTGCTAACGCGCTTGTACTCTCCTGAGGATTTCGGCCTTCTGGCAGTTTATGCAGGGCTTTTGGCTTTTTTTGTGGTCGTCTCAAGCTTGCGTTATGAATTGGCCATTCCGTTACCGGAAACGAACACCGAAGCAGCGAACGTTTTGGTGCTCAGTCTTTTGCTGGTATTTGTGATGACTAGCGTATCAGCGATTATGGTGGCTCTCGCTGGTGACGAAGTCTCTAATACTCTGAATGCGCCGGAACTGGCTAAGTATTTCTGGTTATTACCAGTCGGTGTGTTTTTATCCGGCATTTACAAAATCTTTAACTACTGGGCGGTGCGTACCAAAAATTTTGGTGATATAGCCAAGACCCGTATAAGCCAAACATTGGCAACCCTGGCGATCCAGTTGGTTGGTTACAAATTTGGGGCAATAGCGCTGTTGTTCGGCCAAGCCGGCGGACAAAGTGTTGGAAATGTTCAATTAGCCCGTTCAGCCATCATGCGCGGGGAAGTTCAAAACTGGTCATGGCCCGGCGTCTGGGCTGCCGCTAAGCGTTACAAGGTTTTCCCGGCTTTCTCGACTTGGGGGGGGATATTTAACACAGCAGGCATCCAGCTGCCCCCCTTGATGTTCGCCGCACTCTTTAGTGCCAGTGCTGCAGGGCTGTATGCTTTGGCACACCGTGTACTGGCTATGCCTATGGCAGTGCTCGGTGAAGCTATCGGTAAAGTCTTTTTTTCTAATGCAGCCGAAGCGTACCGAGAAGGGCGCTTAGCGCCGCTGGTGGAAAAGGTTCATATTATGCTGAGCGCAATCGCTATGCCAGTAACTCTCTTGCTGGTGCTGGCAGCTCCGGA
The DNA here is from genome assembly GCF_059179545.1 of Marinobacterium sp. NO-S09. Taxonomy (NCBI): domain Bacteria; kingdom Pseudomonadati; phylum Pseudomonadota; class Gammaproteobacteria; order Oceanospirillales; family Oceanospirillaceae; genus Marinobacterium; species Marinobacterium sp. NO-S09. The sequence continues at coordinate 1,602,956 of NZ_CP168954.1, forward strand.
AATGTTTGCCTTGGTATTTGGTGAAAGCTGGCGAGAAGCAGGTGAATTCGCACGCTACATGGCGCCCTGGCTCTATGTCGTATTTGTGACATCTCCACTGTCGACGCTTTTTGAGGTGATGGAGCGTCAGCAGTTAGCCATGGCGTTTCAAGCAGGATTGTTGGTGGTTAGGTTAATGGCTATTCTAATCGGTGCGTATTGGCTCCGGGCACTACTTCCTACCGTCATGTTATTTAGTTTGGTCAGTGCGCTTTTCTGGATAGGTTTTTTGGTTTGGGTTTGTCGCGCATCGGGTAATAAGTTGTCAGCGGTAGTCATGCCAACCTGCAGCGCATTTTTAAAAGCATCTGCCTTTTTATTGCCGCTTGGACTCGTTATCGCAGTCAGCCCTGAAAAAAAAGCTTGGCTGTATCTCGCCCTATCAACAAGCGGGTTGATGATCATGGTTTACTATATTCTTTTATTTAGAAAGGCTTACGCTAAATGAGAGCACACGTTTACTTGGCTTCCGCCGGCTGGCAAGAAAAAAATGACGGTAGACTCAAATTGCGAGGTACTTGCTGGACAGGTTGTGATGATTTGCTTAACGCCACAAGTGTGCAGAGCGTAAGTGATGCTCTCCGGTTGCAGAATGGTTTCTATGCGCTTGTCTGGGAGGATTCAGATACCCTATATGCAGCTGTAGATCACATCCGGTCAATCCCCTTGTTCTATGCCCTGAAAGATAGTGCTTTTTACCTTTCCGATGACGCGGACTGGGTGCGTGAGAAGGTCGGTAATACCGAAATGGATGAGGTGGCTAAAGAAGAATTTCAGCTTTCTGGTTATGTAACAGGGCAGGAAACACTTTACTCGGATGTTAAACAACTGCAGGCAGGAGAGTTTTTGTGGATTAACAACCAGAGCGAATCGCCAACAGCTGAAACAGAACGATATTACCGCTTTCTGCATAAAGAGCCCGAAACTTTCAATGAACAAGAGCTTTTACAGCAGCTCGACCATGTTGCCTTGGCTTCGGTTGATAACCTGATTCAATATGCTAACGGCCGCCAAATCGTGATTCCTCTCAGTGGCGGATATGATTCCCGTTTAATAGCCACTCTTCTAAAGCGCCGGGGCTACGAAAATATTCTTTGCTTCACCTACGGTGTGCCTGGTAATAAAGAGGCTTTATTTAGTCAAAAAGTTGCTAAAGAGCTGGGCTTTGATTGGACGTTTGTTGAATATTCTGCAACTAATTGGAAGAATGCTTGGCGTACAGAAGAGGCCAAAGAATATAGGGCAACGGCCTCAAATCATACAAGTCTTCCTCACGTGCAAGACTGGCTAGCAATTCGCGAGCTCTTATCAGATGGTCGTATAACTAAGTCATCTGTAGTTGTTCCTGGGCATAGCGGTGACTTCGTTGCCGGTAGTCATATACCCCAAATAACATTTGAATATACGCAGCACGATGAGGATGTGCTCTATAGTGCTTTGATCAAAAGACATCTTTCCAACGCCCCGAGGGATGAGATGAAATTGGCTGATAGTGGCCTTTTAAAGGCGCGACTTCGTGCCTGTATCGGTATGGACTTTGATGGTAGTGACATTGCGTTTGCGAATCTTTACGAGCTTTGGGATTGGCAGGAACGACAATCAAAATATATTGTGAACTCAGTCCGAGTTTATGAGCAATTCGATTTGGATTGGTGGCTTCCTCTATGGGATATAGAATTCGTTAGATTTTGGCAAAGCATCCCATTAGCCTTGCGCAAGGAAAGAATTTGGTTCAAAAGCTGGATAATCAGTCAATATTCAACAGTAGTTGGTGATGCTATGGTCGGAGCAGAGTACCTTGGTAATGCAGCTGATCATTCAAAAGTGATGGGGATTCTAATTTATTTAGCTAAAAAGTTACCGAGGCCCATTCAAGTTATGATAAGTAAAATATGGAGGGCAAGGAAAAATAAAAATCATTTTCTCGCCTTTGAGGGCTTGGTTTCAAATGATTTGTTTGATGATTATCTTAATAAGAATTATAACATGATTGGGATCTATTCAGACCTTTATTTGAAATCGAAGTGGTAGTTGAAAAAGGGTTTTAATTAATTTTTTATTATGATTGTCAAAAGTAGTTATAATTCTTTTTCCTGATTTCCGGGTGTTGATGTGAATGGTATAATAGCTTTAACAGAAAAAAGTTTTTTTTTCTGGTTTAGTGTGGTTTTTCTTAGGAGTGTACTTGATATTTCTTATGTTACATTTGTTAGCCCTCTTTATGGATATTCGGGTTTTTATTTGGATGTTAGCTTAATAAAGTATGTTGAAAGCATTGTTTTAATGCTGCTTTTTTGCGTGATAACACCCAGGTTTTTGAATAGGCCATCAGATTATTTGATTATAACTATGCTGTATGCCTTTATAATTCCAATTTTAAGTTATTATGCTTTAAGCAACCAGTCAAGATTCCACCTTTATTTGTCATTGATTTGCGTTAGTCTTGTTTACCTTTTTTCAAAAGGTCAAAGCTTCAAACTTCCGGAAGTGAAATATGGAATTAGAACTTCAATTTTAGTTTGTTTTGTTTTGACGTTGATTACAACGATTTGGTTTTTTTATTCTTCGGGTTTTAGATACTTTAACCTAAACTTCAATCATGTTTACGATTATAGAGGTGCGGTCTCAAATGCTTCGTATGTGGGGTTGATGGCTTATATTATAACTTGGACAACTAAAGTAATAGGTCCCGTTCTAATGGGATATGCAATTTGTTATAGAAGATTTGGCTTGGCTTTTTTTATATTATCTGTTCATGTTTTATGGTTCGGTTTTAGTTCTCATAAATCGGTTCTTTTTTATCCGTTTCTAATAATAGGGCTTTGGTTCTGGTTTCAAAAATCCAAGTCCTTATCCCCTTTGATATTCATATCCGCAATTATTTTGTTACTTTCATTTTTATCATACCTTGTTTTCGATGAGTTGCTATATGCTAGTCTTTTTATAAGGCGTGTTTTTTTTGTTGTCGCGCAAAATACATTTTTGTATTTTGACTTCTTTAGTGAAAATCAAAAAGTTTTTTGGTCAAACTCTTTTCTTTCAGGTGTCGTTGAATATCCTTATCACATAGGGCCTGCGAAGTTAATGGGATTTATACAGGATAAAGAATCTCATGTTAACAACTCATTTGTTTCAACGGGTTATATGCATGCGGGTGTGTTTGGTATTTTGATATATGGCGTCCTTGCAGGCTTGCTGTTTAGATTGATAGATAGTTTGGCTAATAATTACTTGCAGGTTTTGCTTGTTTTGTCGTCCATATTAATCCCGTCAAGAGCTATGATTTTAAGTGCGGATTTACCTACGGCATTATTAACACACGGTATTGCTATAGCAATATTGCTTGCTTTTTTGGCTAGGTACTCAATTGGAAAAGCGTCAAGTTGAATTTTATATATTTAAGTAGGTCTCTTTAATGAAGGTCATCCACCTCACTTCCGTCCACCCGCGCTTTGACACCCGAATTTTCCTCAAAGAATGTACATCTCTTGCCAGCAACGGCTACACCGTTTCGCTGGTCGTTGCTGATGGCAAGGGCGATGAAGCCAAGAACAATGTCGCCATCTACGATGTGGGCGCATCACAAGGCCGCATGGACCGTATTCGCAATGCTCCTGGTCGGGTGTTGGCGAAAGCGCTGGAATTTGATGCAGATATCTACCATCTGCATGACCCTGAGTTGATTCCCATTGGTGTCAAACTCAAAAAGCGCGGCAAGGTGGTGGTTTTTGATGCCCATGAGGATGTGCCCAAGCAGTTGTTGGGTAAGCCGTATTTGAATAGGCCCGCTAAATGGTTTCTGTCGAACACTTTTGCAGTGTATGAGCGCTTTGCTTGTCGTAAGCTGGATGCGGTTATTGCGGCCACACCCTATATTCGTGACAAATTCAAAGCGATGGGGGTGCGCTCCGCTGATATTAACAACTACCCACTCTTGGGTGAGCTTTCCAGAGGTGAGGTGGATTGGTCGCAGAAGAAATCGCATGTGGGGTATGTTGGGGGAATTGGGCAAATTCGCGGCATTTCCCAAGTGGTAAAAGCGATGGGGCTGGTCCAGTCTGATGTCCGTCTACAGCTGGCCGGTAAGTTCAACGAGCCTGCTGTAGAAGGGGCTGCTCATGCTGACAAAGGTTGGCAACGTGTAGAGGCATTAGGTTTTGTTGGGCGCGAAGATGTTCGTGACATACTATCGTGCTGCGTAGGTGGGTTGGTTACTTTTTTGCCTTCGCCCAACCACATCGATGCGCAGCCCAACAAAATGTTTGAATACATGAGTGCGGGCGTACCAGTGATCGGCTCTCACTTCCCCCTCTGGAAGAACATCATCGAAGGTAATCAGTGCGGCCTGTGTGTTGACCCCCTTGATCCTAATGCCATTGCTGAGGCAATTGATTATCTGGTTAACCATCCCTTAGAGGCAGAACAGATGGGGCGTAATGGCCAAATTGCTGTACAGGAAAAGTACAACTGGGGTATTGAAGAGCAAAAGTTACTAAAACTTTATAATTCACTTATCGGCTGATTTACCATGCAAAGAATCCTCACCATCATCGGTGCACGCCCGCAATTCATCAAAGCGAGTGTAGTCTCCCGCGCTATTCAGAAAACTGACGGCATTGAAGAGGTCATACTGCACACCGGCCAGCATTTTGATGCCAATATGTCGAATATCTTCTTTAACCAGCTCAACATTCCTCGCCCTAATATTCAACTGGATATTCACGGCGGGGGCCATGGTGAAATGACCGGGCGTATGTTGACTGAAATCGAGCAGGCGTTACTTGAGTACAAGCCTGATCGTGTATTGGTTTATGGGGATACCAACTCCACCCTGGCTGGTGCACTGGCGGCGGCCAAGCTGCATATCCCCGTTGCCCACGTGGAGGCGGGTCTGCGCAGCTTTAACATGCAGATGCCGGAAGAGATTAACCGTATCCTTACCGATCAGATCAGCGACCTGCTGTTTTGCCCGACGGATACTGCCGTGCAGAACCTCAATAACGAAGGTTTTGCCAACAAGCCCATTCAGGTGCTGCAGCCGGGCGATGTGATGCAGGACTCGGCACTGTTGTTCGCCGGACAAGCGATTGCCCCGGCACGCGACTTGCCTAAAGGTTTCATCCTGGCTACCTTGCATCGCGCCGAAAATACCGACAACCCCGAACGGCTTGCGGAGATAGTGGCGGCACTTAACGAAATCAACTCGACCCTTGCACCTGTTGTTCTGCCGCTTCACCCGCGCACCCGCAAGCTGGTCGGCCAGTACGGCCTAGAACTCAGTGTCCAGCTGATCAACCCTGTGGGCTATTTTGAGATGGTGTGGCTGCTGGATCACTGCGAGTTGGTACTGACTGACAGCGGCGGTGTGCAGAAAGAAGCTTTCTTCTTCGGCAAAGCGTGCGTCACTATGCGCGATCAGACCGAGTGGGTAGAGCTGATCAAGGTAGGCGCGAATGAGCTTGTCGGTGCAGATAAAGGTAAACTCATTGATGCTGCGACTCGTAATCTAGGCCGTAAAGTGCGGGATACCCAGCATCTATATGGTGGGGGCAGAGCGGCTGAAAGGATAGTGAACACTTTAGTGAATGGAGTGTTACTTTGAAAATCATCTACCTCCACCAATACTTCAACACCCCCGAAATGTCTGGCGGCACCCGCTCCTACGAAATGGCTCGTCGAATGGTTGCTGCAGGGCATGAAGTACATATGATCACAAGTTTCCGTGAAACCAATCATCAGCATAGTGATTGGTTTCAGACGGATGAAGCAGGTATACAGGCGCATTGGTACCCAGTGCCGTATTCAAACCACATGAGCTATGGGCAGCGCATAGGTGCATTTTTGTCTTTTGCAAAAGCTGCACGTAAGAAGGCCGTAGAGCTTGAAGGGGATGTGGTATTTGCGACTAGCACTCCTTTGACGATTGCTTTGCCGGCTGTACCTGCTGCCCGGAAGAAAAAGATCCCGATGGTATTTGAAGTCCGTGACCTCTGGCCGGAGATGCCGATCGCTATGGGGGCACTTAAGAATCCTGTTTTGCGCTTTACGGCATATAAGCTAGAGCACTGGGCGTACAAAAATGCTGCGGCGATAGTGGCTTTGTCCCCAGGCATGAAGGCTGGCATTGTGGCAACCGGCTATTCTGCCGACAATGTTGCGGTGATACCCAACAGTAGTGACAACCGTGAATTTGCCTACGATGCTGATGCTGCGAGGCAGTTCCGTACTGAAAGGCAGTGGCTGGGAGATAAACCCCTGCTGGTATATACCGGTACGTTCGGTAAGGTAAACGGCGTTGGTTACATGGTCGAACTGGCTAGCGAGTTACAGGCACGTGGTTCTGATGTGCGTATTCTGCTTGTGGGTGGTGGTGCCGAGCGTGACAGCGTGAAACACGCTGCTGAGAAGGCGGGTGTGTACAATAACAATTTGTTCATTGAAGATCCGTTGCCCAAGAAGGAGATCCCTGCATTGCTCAGTGCTGCAACTGTGGCATCAAACCTTGTGACGGACTTGCCCCAAGCAAGGGCAAACTCTGCCAATAAATTTTTCGATACATTGGCCGCAGGCAAGCCTATTTTATTAAATCATGGTGGCTGGATGCATGACCTGGTGACTATACATGAGTGTGGTTTGCCCATGTGGCAAAAGTCTGTAAGCGAAGTGGCAGAAATCCTTGATTCTAGAATGTACGATCAGGCTTGGTTGGATAAAGCGGGGCAAGCGGCGCGCAAGTTGGCTGAAGAGTGCTTTGATCGTGACCTGCTGGCTGCTCAGTTGATGGAAGTGTTGCAGTCAGCGGTTGATGGTAATCCTCATTACGTGCAAAAGATTGCACCGGGCAATTATGTTTAAACGCCTTTTCGATATCATCGCCTCTGCCTTTGGCCTGCTGTTGCTTGCCCCGATTATCGCTGTAGTAGCCATACAAATCCGACGCAAACTGGGATCACCAGTCCTTTTTCGGCAAGTCCGCCCAGGCAAGGATGGCAAGCCATTCGAGATGATCAAGTTCAGAACCATGCGTGATGCTATCGATAAAGACGGTAACCCGCTGCCGGACTCCGAGCGCATGACCCCCTTCGGTTCTTTTTTACGTTCAACCAGCCTGGATGAGTTGCCTGAGCTGTGGAATGTACTCAAGGGGGATATGAGCCTGGTGGGGCCACGCCCTCTGTTGATGGAGTACTTGCCGCTGTATTCCAAGGAACAGTATCGCCGCCATGAGGTGCGCCCTGGCGTAACCGGTTGGGCGCAGGTGAATGGCCGCAATGCAATCAGTTGGGAAGACAAGTTCAAACTGGATGTCTGGTATGTGAATAACCGCTCATTTTGGATGGATCTGAAGATCATTTACCTGACGATCAAGAAAGTATTGGTCAGGGATGGAATTGCGGCTGAGGGTGAGGCAACGATGTCTAAGTTTACGGGTACTGAAAAGTGAAGCGCTTGGCGGTTCTGGGTGCCAGTGGCCATGGTAAGGTCGTTGCTGATATTGCCGAATGCTGCGGTTGGGATGAGGTTGTTTTCTTCGATGATGCCTGGCCTGCTGTCTCAAATAACGGGCATTGGGCGGTAGAGGGAAATGGGGAAGCACTAGCCGAGCGTCTGCATCTTTTTTCCGGTGTGATCGTCGCAATCGGTAACAATGCCATACGTGCTGAAAAGCTGCGCTGGTTGTCGGACTTGTCTGCCCCTGTGATTACACTTGTCCATCCTTCTGCTGTTATCAGTCGTTATGTAGAGTTGGGCTTGGGCTCGGTTGTTATGCCGGGTGTGGTCGTGAATGTCGCATCCCGCATTGGCGATGGCGCTATCCTTAATACCGGCTGTAGTGTTGATCACGATTGTGTCATCGGTAACTGTGTTCATATCAGCCCCGGTGCGCGGCTGGCTGGCGGTGTTCACGTTGGTACGCAAAGTTGGGTCGGGATTGGTGCTTCTGTCAAACAGTTAGCCAGGGTCGGTCAGAGCGTCACTGTTGGGGCTGGTGCTGCTGTGGTAGCTGATCTACCTGATGGTATTACGGCTGTGGGCGTGCCGGCCAAGCCACTTCAGACCAGCTGAATTATGTTGTACCGTGCGCAACTGTTAACATGCATCAAACATAGGAACTACCAGGCATCGCCATGAAACAGCGTTGGTCACTGAACATCAAAGGGTTTGGCAAAATTCAGTCTGCCAAGGTGGAAGTGGCACCGATGGTGCTGTTCGTGGGGGAAAACAATAGTGGTAAAAGCTACCTTGTTTCTTTGCTGTGGGGAGTATTGGCACTGGGGCGAGGACTGTTTCCCAAAGATCCGCCCAATAATGAAACATATAAAGCCTGTGTGACGGAGTTGCACCCCGGTGAAGATGGTACTGTCGATGCTGATTTTCAACAGGCGTTGATTAATTGGTTCAACCTGCTTTTGAAACACCGTAAGGCGGAGCTGGTGCGGGAGATTTTCTCACTCGATACACTGTCGATTGATCATCTTTCCATCACGGATTACCGGCGTCAAAAGCCACTTCAGATCCGTTGGGAACCGAAACGAACAGAGACTTCCAGTCGTTTCTCGGCCGGCAAGGACTATGTACGTTTTCCTTATGTTCCCGGTGAAACACTCAGTGAAGCCGAAAAATATCGGATGGTGCAGTATCTTTGCTGGAAGCTTCTGATGGACGACCTGAGTGCGCCGCTTTTCCCTATGGGGGGCGTGTCTGCCGGGCGTCGTGTTGAGGGAGAAACCCTGTATTTACCGGCTGCACGCTCGGGGTTTATGTTGACTTACCCCTCGTTAACCGCAGAGCTGATGGAGGCTTGGGGAGGACGAAAGGTCAACAGTACCTTCACCCTGCCGGTCGTCCGCTTTTTACAGGGGTTGACCGAAAACCGTCGTAGTAAAAGTGCCAAGCTGGCCGATATCGCTGATGACCTGGAAGAGAATGTTCTGAATGGTCATGTGGTGAGCCAGGAAGGCCCTATCAATTACTACTTGTATAAGGCGAAAGGCAGTCAGGAAGGTCTGCCTTACCACGTGGCGTCTTCACTGGTGGGAGAGTTGTCACCGATCATCATTTTCCTGCGCTCGACTATCCGGTATCGCTCCATGATCATCGAAGAGCCGGAGGCGCACTTGCATCCGGCCATGCAGAAACGCCTTGCGTGTGCCTTGTCACGGGTTGTGTCGCGAGGTGTCCCTGTGTGGTGTACGACTCACAGCGAAACGGTGTTTCAGCAGATCAATAACCTCATTAAATTGGCGGCTCATCCTGATCAACAGGCTTTAATGCAACACTATGGCTACAGCAAAGATGATCTCTTGCAGCCGGGTGAAGTGAAAGCTTATGAATTTGTGACCAATCTACAGGGTAAAACGGAAGTAAAACCCCTGGAGCAGACTGAAGATGGCTTTGCGGTACCGACGTTTAACCGTGCGCTGATCGATCTGAACCAGGAAACATTGGCTTTTATGCAGGATGAAAATGGAATTTGATCTGCAGACACGCCTGGAGTGGCTGGACACCAATCATATCCAGTACGGGCAGACTGTAACCCTTGTTGAGCCAAGCGCTGAGGGTGAAGCCGAGGTGTGCATTTCTGCCGCCAATTTATTACTTTTGGTTAAGACCACCGAAAGAAATGCACTTGGCTATCTGAAGCAGAAAAAGGTGGCTGACGGGACTGTCTGTGAATTTTTGACCGATACAGCTGCCACTTTGCATCTGATCGAATGTAAGCGCACAGTCAAGGAAGGTAGCTGGGATCATGTGAAGAAGCAATTTGAAGGTGCGCTACTCAATGCTTTTGCCGTCTGCGGCCTGTTGAATGTCAATGACATCCGTGAAGTGCGTTTATATACAGCATTTCGGAACGACAGGCTGAGTGCTGAAAACTCACCCAACCCTGTACTTATGAAAATGCCGGTCGGTAGCCGGCAACCAGCCGTGGCGCAAGACTGGCAGCATGACTCGGTGAAATTGCTTGATCATCTATTTATTCATCAGAAAATCCAGTTGGATGCTGATGGTAAGGCCGTATTGTCGCTTTAATCCTTTCTGAAAGTTTGAGTATTCCATGCTAAACGGACCTTTCTCCCCTTGGCCTTCTTTTACCGAAGAAGAGGCCAATGCCGTACGTGATGTTCTGTTGTCAAATAAGGTTAACTACTGGACCGGACAGGAAGGGCGTCAGTTTGAACGCGAGTTTGCCGAGTATGTGGGCACTGAGCACGCCATCGCGCTGGCCAATGGTACCGTCGCTCTTGATCTGGCGCTGAAAGCGCTGGGTATTAGAGATGGCGATGAGGTGATCGTTACTTCGCGCACCTTCCTCGCCTCTGTCTCCAGTATTGTCAATGCTGGTGCTGTACCGGTGTTTGCCGATGTAGACCCAAACAGCCAAAACATCACAGCTGAAACCGTTTCGGCCGTTATCACGCCTCGCACGCGTGCCATTGTTTGTGTGCATCTGGCGGGCTGGCCCTGTGACATGGACAGGATCACGACATTGGCTGAGCAGCATGAACTGTATGTAGTTGAAGACTGCGCACAGGCGCACGGTGCCTTGTACAAAGGCCAGCCCGTCGGCTCAATTGGCCATATTGGTTGCTGGTCATTCTGCCAGGATAAGATCATGACTACCGGTGGTGAAGGCGGAATGGCCACGACCAATGATAAAGCCCTTTGGTCAAAGATGTGGTCATTTAAAGATCACGGTAAGTGTTGGGAAGCGGTCTATGAACGTGAGCACCCGGGCGGCTTTCGTTGGCTACACGAGTCTTTTGGCACTAACTGGCGTATGACCGAAATGCAGGCAGTCATTGGACGTATTCAGCTTGCACGTATGCCTGAGTGGCATGAAACACGGCTGAATTACGCGCGACAAATTTGGGCTGCAGCAGCGACACTGCCTGGTCTGAGAGTACCTGAAGTCCCCGATGACATCGAGCATGGAGCGTATAAGTGTTATGTGTTTGTGGACCAGGGTTCGCGCACGGAGTGCGTTCCCACAGGTGATGCCCATACGCTGACTCGTGATGCGATTATGCAGGCGATTAATGAGCAAGGTGTACCTTGTTTCTCGGGCTCCTGTTCTGAGGTGTATCTGGAAAAAGCCTTTGACGACACTGGTTGGCGGCCTGAGCAACCCTTGCCAGTTGCTCATGAGTTGGGTGAAACCAGCTTGATGTTCCTTGTACACCCAACGCTGACTCAAGCTGAGGTTGATAAAACCTGTGCGGTGTTAACAGAGGTCATGATGCGACATCACGGTTCCGCAGACTAATCGCTGAACGGCGTTCCATGTAGATTCAGTTTGTCAGGTTGTATGGCTCAAGACTTAAAGGATCTTTTTCGTTAGACTCCTCGCCTTCGTTAAACCCTAAATCACCTTGCACGCTATGTGCCTAAAGGTGTGAGAGTACTCCACCCATGTCTAATATCCTGCTAACGGGCTCTACAGGCTTCATTGGCCGTGCTGTTCTTGATCTGTTGCTATCAGAGCAAAATAGTTCTAGACATGAACACTCTGTTTCTGTGGCGGTTAGGTCAACGCAACGGGTACACTGCTCGGAGTTTGTGGTGGGGGATATATCGTCTTCTACGGATTGGGGCCGTGCACTCACAAACATTAATGTAGTGGTGCATGCAGCGGCACGCGCTCATGTACGTGACGAACCAGGGGCCGGTGAGTGCTTTTACCGAGTCAACCGAGATGCAACGCTTAATTTGGCAGAGCAGGCAGCGTCGTCCGGTGTAACGCGCTTTATTTTTATCAGCACCATTGGTGTTAATGGCTCAAGTAACTCCAGTCCATTCACCGAAGCGGATGAGCCATTGCCCGAAAATGACTACGCCCAGTCCAAGTGGGAAGCTGAGCAAGGGCTTTGGGCAATACAGCAAAAAACAGATATGGAGGTGGTTATCTTGCGGCCTCCACTGGTCTATGGGCCTGGAGCTCCGGGCAATTTTGGACGAATGGTACGCTGGGTTTCTAAAGGTGTACCTTTGCCATTGGGTTCAATACGTAATAAGCGTTCTTTATTGGCGCTGGAAAATTTGGCCGATTTGGTTCTTATATGTATTGACCACCCCGCTGCTGCAAACCAGCTGTTTTTGGTGGCAGATGGTGAAGATGTTTCGACAAGTGAACTGCTCCGAGAAGTTGCTCATGCGATGGGCCGGCCGCCCCGGTTGATACCTGTGCCGGTTGGCGCGATGGAGTTGATGTGTTCTTTGCTTGGCAAACAAAAAATGATGAAACAGCTAACAGGCTCCTTGCAGGTGGATTCATCGAAGGTGCGTGATTATCTTGACTGGACCCCTCCAGTGGGCTTTAAAAAAGGGCTCCAGAATTGTTTTTAATTTAATTGATGGCACTGTAAAGCGCGTTTCCAAGAGGCAGAATAATTGATACGTTTTTTTGATATTGTATTTTCATTCCTGGGCCTGACTCTGGGTTTTCCGGTGTTTTTGTTACTGACAATTATCGGCTTGATTGATACTGGGTCTCCCATCTATTGGCAGGAGCGGGTAGGGCGTAGGCAAAAGCCTTTTACCCTGTTTAAATTCCGGACGATGAAAAAGAATACCGCAGCGATGGCGACGCACTTGGTAAATGAAGATGCGATTACTGGTTTTGGCCGCATTCTACGACGAACCAAGCTGGACGAGCTGCCGCAGCTATGGAATGTGCTGTTGGGCGATATGAGCCTCGTTGGCCCAAGACCTAGCCTGTTTAACCAGACGGAGCTGATTTCGGAACGTGAGCGGTTGGGGGTGTTGAATCATCGCCCTGGTATCACTGGATTATCACAGCTTCGACAAATCGATATGTCAACGCCTGAGCTTCTGGCAGAAACTGATAAGCTGATGCTGGAAACCCTGACACTAAAAGGTTACTTCATCTACATTGTTATGACTGCGCTGGGTAAAAAAGCCCACGGAATGGTGCCGGGTATCAAGACCTAGTCCAAGGTTTGGTTTTACATTGAAAGTGGCTTTTGTACTTCAACTAGTGATTTTTGAAGGGTGTCATAGGCGATAAGGATGTTTTCACAAGTAGTTAAAGATTTCCTCAAGATATCACGCAGGCGAAAGCAGGCAGTGCTAATTGCGTCTGACTTGGTCATGTTGTTCATGGCTTGCTGGATGTCACTGTCATTGCGTTTGGGTGTTGTCTGGGAACCTATTCAGCAGTACTGGCTTCCCTGCTTGCTTGTAGCGGTGATATCCATTCCGGTTATGGCAAGGCTTGGCCTTTACCGTGCAGTGGTGCGGTATATGAGCCATACAACTCTTTGGGTGTCAGTAAAGGCTGTAACCTTATCTGTACTGATCTGGACAGCTGTGGTGATGTTGCTTGATATGCCGGTGCCACGGTCTGTGCTTTTCATCTACTGGTTTACAGCCGTTACACTAGTTGCAGGTAGCCGTCTTTATGCTCGCTGGCTCATTCGCTATGTATTGCCCGGAGGGCGCTTTCGTTACCACAGCGGTGAGACCGTACTGCTGTATGGTGCCGGTAGTGCAGGTACCCAGCTGGCAACAGCGCTGGAGAATGCCGCGGAGATGAAAGCCGTAGGATTTCTGGATGACAACCCTGAAAAACAAGGTACCGAAATTTCAGGCCTGCGGGTATATGCCCCTGACTACATACCGGAGTTGATCGAGCAATATGGTGTTAACTCAATTCTGTTGTCTATTTCCAGTCTCAGCAGAAGCGAGCAGCGCAAGCTGGTTGAGCGCCTTGATAGCTACCCTGTCACCGTCAAGGTTGTGCCGGGTATTACCCAAGTGGCCAGCGGCGAAATTAATTTGAGTGATATACGCCAGGTTGACGTTGTGGATTTGTTGGGGAGGGATGCAGTAGAGCCCAATAAGGCATTACTGGATGCCTGTATTCGTAACCAGGTGGTAATGGTTACTGGTGCTGGTGGGTCTATCGGCTCGGAGCTGTGCCGACAGATTTTGCTGCAGCAACCCAAATGCCTGGTGCTCTTTGAGTTATCAGAGTTTGCGCTTTATTCCCTTGAAAAAGAACTGAGTGAGCAGGTTGCTGAGCGGGATTTGTTGGTCGACATCATACCTGTATTGGGTACTGTTCAGGACCAGGCACACCTGTATCAGGTGATGAGTCATTACGGGGTGCAAACCCTTTATCATGCCGCCGCATACAAGCATGTGCCGCTTGTTGAATACAACATGGCGGCAGGCCTGCGAAACAATGTGCTGGGTACATTGAACACGGCTGAGGCGGCTATTCAGGCAGGTGTTGTCAACTTTGTGCTTGTCTCTACAGACAAGGCCGTGCGGCCTACCAATGTAATGGGGGCGAGCAAGCGCTTGTCCGAAATGGTGCTGCAGGCCTTGAGTGCCCGCGAGGCTGCAAACGCAGCGTCCATTCGATTTGCTATGGTACGTTTTGGCAATGTGTTGGGGTCCTCGGGTTCTGTGATTCCGTTGTTCCGGCGTCAAATCGATGATGGGGGGCCGCTGACGGTGACGCACCCCGATATTACCCGCTATTTCATGACGATACCGGAAGCGGCTGCGCTGGTTATTCAGGCCGGCTCTATGGGGGCGAGTGGCGATGTCTTCGTTCTGGATATGGGTAAACCGGTCAAGATTGTTGATTTGGCCCGTGAGATGGTGAAGTTGGCGGGGCTGCAGGTACGAGATGAGAATAACCCGGAAGGAGACATCGAGATCGCCTTTACTGGCCTGCGCCCGGGTGAAAAGCTGTACGAAGAGTTGTTGATTGGTGGTGATGTGAAGGGAACAGAGCATCCAATGATCATGCGAGCCACCGAATCCATGCTGCCTTGGGAACAGTTGGAAGGCGTTCTGTTCCGCCTGGATGAACTGACTCGGCATTGGGATCATGCTGCCATGCGCGAGTTGCTGCTGGATGTCGTTAATGGGTATCGACCTGACTCCGATGTGGTGGACCTGTTGTGTAAGGAAGCTAACTTGGGTGCCGGAGTTGAAAAAGCAATCTAAATGCTCCTTCGGTAAACGTCAGGCTGCAGGCCTGGGTAGTATGCTGTTGTCTCTGCTACTACTGTCACCTGTGGCTTTCGCTGACGATGAGGCGTTGAGTAAAAAGCTGCGTTTGCAGATTGAAGCTTGGGTGCAGCAGGCAGAGCAGGGAAATGCTCAAGCCTTGTTTAATCTTGGACAGCTGTACCGTAAAGGCGTAGGCGTTGAGGCGGATTTACAGCAAGCTGAGTTATTTTACCGGCAGGCGGCTGAGTTGGGGCATCGTTCAGCTCAGTTGAATCTGGGAATGCTTCTCTTTTTCTCGGATGAGTCTCACTCGCAGGCAAAAGAAGCACTCAATTGGTGGCAGCAAGCGGCAGAACAGGGGGACCCTGAGGCTGCTTATCAGGCTGCGATGCTGCTCTTTAACGGCGTAAACGGTGTTGCTGCAGATGCCAAAGAGGCCCTTGTTTGGCTGGGTAAGGCAGAAGAGAACGGTCACCCTGATGCTGCAGCGGCTATTGTTGCTATTCGTAATTCGGTCAGCTCTGAAGCGGGTTATGTGGTGCAGCTAGGCGCCTTTTCACAGCTTGCAGCTGCTAGTACCAAACGCTCTGAGCTTGAGTCTATTACTTTGCTCAAAGATGCAGGTCTGCGCGTTATAGAAGCCGTTTTGGACGACGGCCGTACCAGTTTCAAGGTTCAAACCGGTTCTTTCACACAACGCTTACCCGCTGATCAGCTTTGCACTGCCTTAAAGAATCAGGGGCAAAGCTGTTTTGTTGTGCATATAGATTAAGAATTGTCCGGGTGTCCTATTCGGTACGCTGTCTGGTTTTGCGGTGATGGTTAGCAAGTACCGCAATAGCACACACAATCATGAAAGTAGCGGCATTGGCGGGTATCTGCAGGTTAAAGTCAGCGATTGAATGGATCAAGAGCCCCAATATTGCCATTGCTGCACCAAAGCCCATACCGCTCCGATATTTGGATTCCGGGTGCCATAATGCCTTCAAGGCTTGATACAGAGCCATAAGTACGAAAGCAGCCAGTGCCAGAGAGCCAAGTAGTCCGTATTCAATAGCAAACTGAAGATAGTCATTGTGGGTGTGGTCGAAGTGCCCACGAATTTCTGGCCCCGGGTATTTTTGGAAGCTGCTTTCAAAACTACCGGCACCAAAGCCCAGCAATGGCCTGTCTGCGATTTGTTCGATGGCGTAGCCAAATACATCGGTACGAATAACGTTTTTCTTGGCAACAACCGCCCCGTCTTCAACCTGGTCGGTCACCTGAGTGGCAACCAGGCGGTCCTTGAGTTTATCCAGGCCGAAGAACTGACTGATCACCATAACATCAATCAATACCAGGCTGGCAAGAATAAGGGCATTGCGAAGTCTGTTTTCCTTGTTGATCAGGATGAACAGTGCGCCCAGTGCCATAAGAGCGGCAAAGAAAGCGGTGTTGCCCATGCGTGAGCGTGTCATCACCAATGCAATCACCATAATCACCAGAGCAAGGCGCAATCGAGCTTTAGGGCCAAGGATTAAATCAATCAAAGAGCGCCACCTGAAGGGAGCACCATCCCTGAGAGCCAGCAGAAGGCCAATACCCAGACCCAATGTCATAACCAGATAACCGGCAAGGTGGTTTCGGTTGATAAATGTGCCGGTTACAACACCCTTACCATAGGTTTTGGGTTCAAAAAGTAGCCACTCGACACCTGAGAGGGTCATCAGGGTGCCATAGAATGCCTGTAGGGTAGCGCTCAAAATCAGTGTCGATACCAGTAGTGTAAGACGCCGCCGTGTGTGAAACAGGCCAATAACCAGGATGAATAGAAAACTATAGCTCGCCCCGAGTATTACGTAGTTCAGGGTTCGACCACCGTCGGTTGTTATACCCAGAAGCCATTGCATCAAAGCCCAGACCTGCACTGCGAGTAGAAGCCCGAACATCGGCAGCGCCGGTTGAAGTGCACGGTTATGGGAGGTGCCTCGCTGTAGCTGAAAGCCGGCCCAGGCAGCGGTGAGCAGAGTCACCATCAGGCAGAAAAAGGCGCTGCTCCAGAGTCGGTTGCTACCGACAGGTAATGGGAGCCATACGATGATAGCGAGGGTGGCAATAATCAGACTGGTTTCAAACGTGGAGCGCTTGCTGCTCATGTGGCGGAAGGTCCTTCTGGATAAACAGGCCAGCACGCATTCTACCTGTTTAACCCTTTGAGGAAACAGGGATTCGACTCTGAAAAGCAACCAGGTTCACACAGACTGAACGAGGTTGGTAATTCGTAGTAATACTCTCTAAAATGGTGGGAGTTTATTTATGTGTGGTGAGTCAGCCGCCAAAGCGCTCTGACATACAATCAATGAGGATGTAAATCATGCGCAAAACAATCATGTCCCTTTCTTTGGCAGCGGCCCTGGCGTCTACGAACGTAATGGCTGATGTTGATACTTTGAATGCTGTTAAAGCAGACTTGCCTCAGGGGGTGTCATTGACCGAAGCGGATGCTACTCGCCTGGAGGCCGCGAACACTGAGCAGCTCATTGCCGATGCAATAGCCGAAATTGTCGCGAGTCTTGGAAATAATGAGAGCGCCATAACAGCTGTTATTCAGGCAGCGGTCAGTGAAAACCCGACTATGGCGGATACTATTGTGAATACATCTGTCAATCGCGTGCCAACTCAGGCAGGCACTATCAGCACTGCTGTAACCACTCTCGGGCAGAGAAATCTATCCGTTACAGCTCGCAACTTCAGCAATGACGGCAGCGGCATACCGGGTGGTACAAATAGCGGAAGCGGGAGTAGCAGCACAAGCCCGAACTGATTGAGTGATACGCGTTCTGTTCTGTGATGGATAACGGTTTTAAAGGCTGACGAACATGCAAAAGAAATTTCCCCTGAGTGCACTGAGTGCTGCAATGCTTATGGCTGCAAGCACTGGTGCTTATGCCATCGAAGCGTCTTCAATGAAGCTTGGAGGCATGACCTTCACTCCGACACTGGAACTGTCTGAGTCTTACGATGACAACTTCCGTGCGGTGAATAATGATTTTGATGAATCCAGCTGGATCACCACTATCAACCCTAACTTTCAGCTGGCCGCACAGGATCGTTTGAATGTTTACAAACTGACCTATGCGTTCAGCAGCGATACCTTCCACTCCAGCCATGATGACAACAATACCGATCATCACCTGGATGCTGATGCGCACATGGAATTCAGTGCGCGCAGCCGTTTGGATTTGAATGCCGGCTATGACCGTGTTGAAGATGTGGCCGACACCGAAATCAACGGTATCAATGATAAGTACCACACCTATAACATTGGTGGTGTGTACGGCTTTGGTGCCGAGTCGGCGACCATGCAGTTCGAGCTGGGTGCCAACCAGCAGTGGTTGCGTTATGACAACGAAGGCAACCTGAATAAGGACCTGGAGCGTGATACTGCAAGCCTGACTGGTACCGCTTACTACCGTGTTGCACCCAAAACCCGCGCCCTGGCTGAGCTGCGCTACACCGACTACGACTATGTAGATTCCAACTCGACGCTGGACAGCGATGCCATGGCGTACCTGGTGGGTGTAACCTGGGATGCAACAGCCAAAACCAGCGGTTCTGCCAAGATCGGTTACTCGGACAAAGAGTTTGACGACTCTTCCAAGGATGATGCGGATAACAGCATCTGGGAAGTGGGCGTAACCTGGAAGCCGCGTAGCTACTCTGCGTTCACGCTTGAGACTCGCCGTAGCACCGAGGAAGGCTCAGAGGGTGGTGAAAACTACATTGATACCACGCGTACCAGCCTGGACTGGAAGCATGCCTGGAGCAATTACCTGACCTCTGACGTGAACTTTGCATACATCGAAGAAGACTACGATGATGCAGCAAGCCGTGAAGATGACACCAATGAGTTTGGCTTCGGTCTGACTTACAACCTGCGTCGCTGGGTTGATGTTGGCGTGGGCTACAAGTACCAGGACGTTGATTCAACTGTGAACAGCGAGTCTTACGACCGTAATATCTACATGGTTAAGATGACTGTAGGGCTCTGATTCGAAAGGAACAGAGTTGTTATGACAGGGGGAGCCTCGCTCCCCTTTTTGCTGTAAGGCATGAGGCAAAAACATGGCGCATTCCACTCTTTTGCGTATTCTGCTGGTACTTTCCTTTATTGTTGCTGTTCCGGCCCAGGCAGCTGGAGATAGCCAGTACCTGCTGGGCTCGGGAGATGTCATCAGAATCAACGTATTCGGTGAAGAGGATCTGACGTTTGATGAGATCCGTTTAAATGATGCCGGTACCTTTTCCTACCCCTTCCTTGGTGAAGTTCGTGCGAAAGGCCGCACCGCCCATGATATCGAGCGCACTTTGATTCAAGGGCTGACAGGCGATTACCTGATCGACCCCAAGATCTCTGTCAGTATTCTTGAGTATCGGGACTTCTTTGTGAATGGTGAGGTGAAGGAGCCAGGAGGGTATCCATTTAAACCCGGGTTGACGCTTCGAAAAGCCGTGGCTTTGGCGGGTGGTCTGACCGAGCGCGCATCTGAGAGCAAGATTACCGTGATTCGTGAAGCCGGCGCAGATAAAAGCACTTTTAAAGGCAGTATGGATACTCCAATCATGCCAGGTGACATCATTACCATTGAGCAAAGTTTCTTCTGATTATGGACAATAGCCAACCGCGCACTGAACCGACTGGCCACACTCAGCTGGACGACGAAATCGACCTGTTGCAGCTTTGGAAAACAATCTGGCAACGCAAATGGAGCATCATTGTACTGACGCTTGTTGTCATGATGCTGACGGTGCTTGTCGTGCTCAGCATGACGCCGATTTTCAAAGCCTCATCCACGCTTTTGATTGAGCAAAAAGCAGCTAAAACAGTCTCGATCGAAGACGTTTATGGCCTTGAGGGTGGCACCAGTGAGTATCTACAAACTCAGTTTGAGCTCCTCAAATCACGTGAGTTGGCTGAGCGTGTGGTGCGTCAGCTGAATCTTACGGTGCATCCTGAGTTTGACCCGCGTCAGCAACCTGAGCCGCTGATTGATGTGGGTGCTCTGCTGAAGTCTTTTGATATCCGCAAGTTCCTGCCTATGGTTACGCCCGAAGACCTGGCGTCTGAAGCGGGTATGACGGAAGCGGATATCTTTGATGAGGTGGTCAAGGCGTTCATGGAGCGCACAACCATTTCACCGGTCATGAAGACGCAGCTGGTTAAGGTCGAGATTGAAATGGCTGACCGTCAGCTGTCTGCCCAGGCAGCCAATGCGCTGGCCAATGCGTATATCGAAAGTCAGCTTGAGGCTAAGCTGAATATGACGCAAACCGCGACTAACTGGATGAATGACCGTCTCTCTGGGCTCAAAGATAAGCTTCAGGAGTCTGAGCGTCGCCTGCAGGAGTTCCGTGAGGCCGAGAACCTGGTGGATCTCGAAGGTGTAACCACGGTAGTGGGTGGTGAGCTTTCGCAAACCAGTGATCGCCTGATTGATGCTCGTCGTTCCCGTGCGGAGGCAGAAAGCCAGTACCGCCAGGTGGCGGCTATGAAAGGCAGTGGTTGGCAGCGTTTGTCTTCGGTGCCTGCTGTTCTGAGTAACCCTCTGGTTCAGCAGTTTAAGGCGGAAGAGGGCCGTGCGCGTTCCAAGGTTCAGGAGCTGTCACGCCGTTACGGGCCTAAGCATCCCAAAATGATATCTGCCCAGAGTGAGCTGGGGGCTGCGATTGCGAACCTCAAGTCCCAGGTTGATCAGGTTGTGGCGTCTATTGAGCGTGAGTATCAGTTGGCGACGGCTAATGAGCGCTCACTGCAGGGCTCGTTCAATGAAAATAAGGTGCAGATCCAGGACATCAAGCGTAAAGAGTTCAAGCTGCGTGAATTGCAGCGTGAGGTCGATACCAACCGCTCCTTGTACGACACCTTTATGACGCGTTTGAAAGAAACCTCTGCCACATCGGACTTTGAGTCGGTGAACGCGCGTATCGTTGACCCTGCCGTTGTACCGGACACGCCGATCAAGCCGAAAAAGAGCCTGATCGTTGCGTTGGCCGGTATTCTGGCCATGATGCTGGGTGTTGCCTTTGCCTTGCTGCAGGACTTCTTGAATAACACCTTCAAGAGCACTGAAGACGTTGAGAACAAGCTTGGCTTGCCGGTATTGGGTATTCTGCCGCTGCTGAAGAAGAAAGAGCGTAAGCAGATTGCGCGTATGTTCTTGAGTGAAGAAGATCGCTCCTTCACTGAGTCTATCCGTACTATCAGGACTGGCGTAGTGCTGTCGGGTCTCGACAACCCGCATAAAGTATTGGTTGTAACCTCCTCGATTCCGGGTGAAGGCAAGAGCTCGGTGGCCGCTAACCTTGCATTTGCAATGGGTCAGATGGAAAAGGTTCTGTTGATTGATGCGGATATGCGCCGCCCGACTCTGGCTAAAAGCTTTGAATTCCCGGTGGGAACGCCGGGCTTGGCTAACTTGGTTGCCGGGACTGCTCGAATTGAAGAGTGTCTCAAAGATCTGGGTGATGGCGTAACGGTTATGACAGCGGGGACAGTGCCACCGAACCCGCTGGAACTCCTGTCCTCTCAGCGCTTTGCGAAGGTACTGGCTGTATTGGAAAAAGAGTACGACCGCATTGTGATCGATTCGCCGCCCACGCAGGCTGTGAGTGATGCACTGGTGCTGTCGACTCATGCCAATGCACTGATTTATGTAATAAAATCGGATGCTACTGCAACGCCGTTGGCCAAACGCGGTGTGGGGCAGCTACTGCAAAACAATGCTCCGGTGACGGGGGTTGTGTTGAACCAGGTGGACATCAAGAAAGCGAAAAAATACGGCTATAGCTACGGTGGTTACTACGACTACTATGGCTACAGTGGCTCAAAAGAGGCATAAGACTCATGGGTATGATCGATCTGCATAATCATCTGCTTCCAGGGATTGATGATGGCGCTGAGGATGTGGAGCGTTCACTCGAGTTGGCTCGGATCGCGGTAGCAGACGGGATTTCTCATCTCGTTTGCACGCCGCATATACACCCAGGCCGCTACGAGAATACCCCTGAAACGATTGCCGCAGCGCTGGCAGAGTTTGAGGCTGCATTGCAAAATGCAGGGCTCGATTTGAAAGTGTCCTCGGCTGCAGAGGTGCGCTTTGGTTTGGAGTTGATGGATGGTGTTGCCCGAAATGCAGTGCCGTTTTTGGGTGAGTGGCAAGGTCGAAAGGTGCTTCTGCTTGAGTTTCCTCACTCTGAAGTGCCCTTCGGGGCCGAGAAGCTGACCGCTTGGCTTATTTCGCGCAATATTTTGCCGATGATCGCCCATCCTGAGCGTAATAAGGGCATCATGAAATCCCGCTCAAAACTGAAGCCCTTTCTTGATCAGGGATGTCTGCTGCAGGTTACGGCCGCATCTGTCGCCGGTCGCTTTGGGCAAAGCTGTCAGGAGGTCTCTGAGGAGTTGCTGAAAGACGGTAAGGTTACGATTCTGGCAACGGATGCGCACAATGTTGAGCATCGGCCACCTTGTCTGAAAGAAGGCGTTAAAGCAGCAGCTGCCTTGATTGGCGATAAGGCTGCTGCGCAGCTGGTAACCACTAACCCCTGGTCTATCGCGCAGGTGAACTTCTAGCATGGCTGAACGTTCGTCTGTTCCCCACTCGCCTTGGCGTAAGCTCATCTTTGGCTTCATTCTGGTTTCTGCTGTGCCCATGTTGTACCTGTCGGCATTGATGATGCTTGCAGGTATCAGAGAAGCGCAGACGGTCATGTTTCTCGATGACTGGTCCAGGCGTGGCGAGGTTGCCAGCGAGCAGGCGTGGCAGGTTGCACGTGATGCGGCGGAGGATGCGGTATCATTCTCGCACTCAACGAATGCTGAGTTGCTGATGCGGCTTGGTAAGGTGAATGAGTGGTATCGTTTTGACCAGCCATTTGGCGATGCTTCTGCGGAGGCAAGTAGGCGTGCTGCTCTGGAGGTCTATAGAGCTGAAGTTGATATTCGACCTCTATGGCCGTATGCGTGGGTCCAGTTGGCCTTCATTAAGCTGCGTTTGCTTGAGTTTGATGATGAGTTCTTTACGGCTCTGGATAAAGGCTATGAGTTGGGCCCAGGCCGAACCGGAGTGATTGGCCCTTTAACAGAGATTGGCTTGATCGTGTGGCCGCAACTTGATGCGGAGCAGCGCTCCAGGCTATGGGAAGGAATGGGTGTGTTGCTTGCGTATGATATGCGCCGCTTCAGGTCTTTGCTTTACCTGGTAGATGCGGCAGGTGCCGAGGATGAGATGTGTCGGGTATTGAATTCTGAATTGCTGGCAAAAAGAAAGCTGTGCCAGTAGTGGCTTTCAAGTCTTGATCGAGTCCAGTCTATGACGGGCATTTTGCTTTCTATGAAAACTGTTGAATAAATGCTTTGAGTTCGCTGGCTGTTTCCGGGTGCTTGAGGCCAAAGGCTACATTGGCCTGTAGCAAGCCCGCTTTGTTACCACAGTCGTAAAGGTTGCCCGACATGGTAAAGGCGTTCAGTTCGCCGCCTTCCAGCATCAGTGTTTTGATGGCATCGGTGAGCTGAATTTCATTGCCTGCCCCTGGAGCGGTGGTTTTCAATAATTCCATAACCCGTGCTGGCAAGACATAACGACCAACAATTGCCAGGTTGGAAGGTGCCTGATCACGTGACGGTTTTTCGACTACATCATGCATGGCGCTGCTGCTTCCCTTGGCGGGTGGTTGGCCGCCGCAGTCAACAATCCCATAGCGCTCTACGTGTTCGGGTGGCACGGCTTCAACCATGATCTGGCCAACACCGCTATCGGTATAGGCACTGACCATCTGCTGGAAGTCGGACGTTTCGCCGTTGGCGTCAATCAGCATGTCCGGCAGCATGACAGCGAAGTCATCATCTCCTGTCAGGGCTGCAGCGCAAAGGACTGCGTGTCCGAGGCCCTTGGCTTCGTCCTGGCGCACTGAAATGAGCTGTACACCGGCAGGCAGAATATCGCGAATAGATGCCAGCAGGGCGTGTTTCTTTTTGCTTTCCAGAACCTGCTCTAGTTCGGCGTGACGGTCAAAGTGGTCTTCCACTGCCGCTTTGCCGCTGCGCGTCACCAGTATGATTTGAGTCATGCCGGCTGCAACCGCTTCCTCTACAACATGCTGAATAACCGGTTTATCAACAACAGGCAGCATTTCCTTCGGAATGGCCTTGCTTGCAGGCAGAACGCGTGTGCCAAGACCGGCAACGGGAATCACGACTTTGTTGAGCATTACAGGGTCCTTCAGGTCTGATTTGCGCGCAGTATATCGGATATGAGATAAGCCTGCCCGGGCTGGTATCACGACTTATTTGTCGTTCTGGGCGGTATCTGGCTGCTGTGCCTGTCCAGCTTCGGCTTCCTTCAGGCGCTTCTGCTCGGCATTCCAGGCGTGCATCTCTTCGTAGTAGCTGTCCCAGACGCAGGGCTCGCAGCCACACTCGCAACATTCGCCATCGGCGGGAGGGGTGGGTTTTTCCATGATCTTTTAACGTTTTTAAGTGTGTGCATTTATTCTACTGGCTTGAATTCCTGCTGGCTATTCGCATGGTCTTTGATCATTTGAGCCAATTGCTTGACGCCGGGGCGTGTCAGCTCCCCTTCGGTCAAAATAAGATAAAGCTCCACCCAGCGCTCGCCGCCACTGCTCAAAGGAAGAGGTTTTAGTTGTCCGCTGTCGAGCAGGGCGTGTGCGCGGGTTTCGGGGTACCAGGCGTATCCGATACCGCGCTGTGCTGTCATCAACGACAGGTCAAGATCACTGAGAGTCCAGCGCTGTTCTGCGCCCAGCCAGCCGGAATCCACGCTGCGGCTGCCCGAGTCACGGACCACAAGCTGGCGGTGGCTTTTGAGGTCGTCAAGCGTCAGTTCTCGGTCAAGGTGGTGCAGCGGGTGGTCGGGGTGGGCGCAGGCAATGAAGCGTATGCTCATTAATGCTTCACCCAGAAAGCCGGGTGGGACGCGTCCGCTGATGGAAAGGTCAACCTGGCGTTTAAGTACCGCTTCATCGCTGCCACTGAGCACCGTTTCCAATAGTTCGATGCGGGTGTGTGGGTGCTCTTCGGTGTAGGCCGCCAGAATGTCGAGCATCCATTCGCGAGGGAAAATGGTATCCATGGCCAGGCTGATTTGAGGGTCGTAGCCTTGGCCAAACTGACGTGCCAGCTCCTCGGTTTGCTGGGCCTGTTCGACGAGTCGTCTTGCGTGGCGATAGAGTGCTTTACCCGAATCGGTCAGGGTTGCGCGTCTGCCTTCCAGTTTGAACACGCGGATATTTAACCCGGATTCCAGTCGCTGAATGGCATAGCTAACTGCTGACTGGCTTTTTCCCAGTTGCTCCGCAGCCTTGGCATAGCCGCCGGCATCCACGACAGCAAGCAAGGCTTGCCACTGCTCCAAAGTTACTTGCATGTTCCTTCCTTCATTTGCTGGCGTGCTGGACCTTTGCAGCCTCATGCGCAATTGAGCGCAGTTACTGAAAGCATACATGCAGGTCCTGAAAAGTGTAGCGTCCGGTGAAGCAAAGACTGCTAAAAAGCCGGGAAGGATATGAGTGTGGCCGGGGGGTATAAGTTCCGGTTAGTTGGGGAGAAATGGTCTTTCGCGCACGGAGTGCGCTCCCACGACAAATATCTAGTAGAGATCAGTGCCAGGAAAGGCTTTACAGAGGGGAGGTAATGAAAATATAAAGATTGGAGCGGGAAACGAGACTGAACCGGCCGTCGTTCCGGTCGCGACCCCGAGACATAAAAGCGGGTCGCCCGGAAAGGGCAATGGATTGGAATTACATGGTAAAAAAGATTGGAGCGGGAAACGAGACTCGAACTCGCGACCCCGACCTTGGCAAGGTCGTGCTCTACCAACTGAGCTATTCCCGCAATGGCATCCCGTAGGGGGTTCGAACCCCTGTTACCGCCGTGAAAGGGCGGTGTCCTAGACCACTAGACGAACGGGACATCTGATGTACGCCTTGATGCGTGACAACGGCGTGAATATTAATGTCGTGTTACGGGTTGGTCAAGCATTTTTTTAAGATTTTTTGTTATAGAATCAATGGCTTCGGCACAAAAATAAGTGAAAGGGTATGACTCCGACCGAAACAGGCCTCTTGATCATTGCAGTAGTAGTGGTGATGGCTATGATCGCATTTACCATTCAAAACATTGAAACGCAGCGCCGTGAAAGGCGTATGCGCTTGCTGCTGCTCAAGGATCAGATTCGACGTGCCGACCATCTTCTGCGGACGTTGCCGGAGCATTACATCACCCGTGAAATTCGCGATCTGTTGCTGAATTACCTGGTACAACGCTGGAAACTCACGCTGGAGCTTGAGCGTACCGAGGAGAACCAGAAGAAACTGCATGAGCTTGAGGCGGTCCGTGCGCAGCCGCTGCCAGTGGTTGAGCATCCGCAGGGCAGTATGACCCTGCATGCTGACCGCAACCATGCTGAGCGCACCGCGTCTTTGTTACGTGAGCTGTTCCAGTTTCTTAGTGATTTGAAAAAACAGGGAACTGTTCGTGTTGCCGAAGCAGATTCGGTTATCTATCAGGTCAAGGAAGCCTATACCCGAACTCGGTTGGACGTGGAGATCATGGATGCTCAGGAAACGGAAGGTGCGCGTGGCGCTGGGCCCGCTTTGCCACGTTTTCGAACGGTGCTGGCAAAATTGCAGAGTCTGAATAAAACACAGCAGCTTGATCGTCAGCTTTATGAGATTGGCACACATATTGACGAGTTGCAGGCGATTGTCGAGCAGGAGCGTCTGGTCAAAGAGGCAGAAGAAAAGCGGCGAAGGGCTGAAGAGTTGGCCAAAGAAGACAAGTTTACACCCAAGCCCTTTACAGATTACCGCTAAGGGATAGTTTCTTATTCAGCACTAAAACCCTACAATCCGCGATTCTATTTGCGTGGCCCCCCGGCTATAGCGCTAACGTATAACTGAACGCGAGAGACTCCGTGCCCCTCACACCCTCTGAAGCCGATGCAGAGCACTTGCTTTTCATGCAGGCCAGCCTCGACCACCTGTCTGATCTGGTAATTGTGACTGATACCGATTTGGAGGCTGGGCCTTCCATTGTCTATGTCAATCAGGCGGTTGTTAATCGTACGGGTTACTCCAGAGAGTACCTGCTAGGTAAAAGCCCAAGAACCTTTCAGGGACCGAAGACCGATCCAAAGGCTCGGAAGCGGATTTCAGAGGCTTTGCACCAGCAGAGGGAAGTTCGTGAAGAACTCATCAACTATACACGAGCGGGGGAGCCGTACTGGGTAGAGGTCTGTATACGCCCCTTGCGTGATGCACAGGGGCAGCATACCCACTTTGTCAGTACTCAGCGGGATATTACCGAGCGCAAGAAAATCGAGTCTGACCTGATGCTGTTCAGGCATGCGATTGATCAAAGCCCATCAAGCGTCATCATTACGAATGTTGCTGGTGAGATTACCTACGTGAATGGGGGCTTTGAGGCCAACTCCGGTTACAGTTCGGAAGAAGTCCTGGGTCTGCGCCCTGGCTTTCGTGCCTGGGCTCCCCGTCCTGACGCCGAAAAAAGGGCGTTTTGGGCAACACTGGAACGCGGAGAGTCCTGGCGCGGTGAGTTTGTGAACCGGCGTAAGGATGGCCAGCGCATGGTCAAGCGTGCAGTGGTTTCGCCCGTCCGCAACAAGCAAGGTGTTGTTAGTCACTACCTTTCGGTTGAGCAGGACGTAACGGCAGAAAAAGAAGCCCAGCAGCGGCTGCAGCACCTTGCCTACCATGATCCACTGAGCGGTTTGCCGAACCGCCGGCTGCTGGAAGAGCAGGTGGCTGAATGTTTGGAATCCGATATGGCTTCATCCTACGGGCTTGTCTTGTTCGGCCTGGATCAGTTCGGACGCATCAATGAAGCCTATGGCCATGACTTTGGTGATCGTTTGCTCAATCAAATTGGCAAGCGCCTGAGCAGGCTCTTGAATCAACCCATGGAGCTGCTGGCGCATGTAGGTTGGGATGAGTTCGGTTTGCTGCTGTTTATGGGTGACCAAAGCGAAGCCGAAACAAGGGCGCGTCTGCATGTTTTGTGTACCGAGCTGGCGGATTCTGTCCGCAGCTCAAGTGGCAGCCTTGCGTTGACGGCTTGTGCCGGTGTAGCGCAACTAAAAGAGCAGGGCGATAGCTTTGAAGCCCTGAGGCGGCATGCCGATTTGGCATTGTGTCGGGCGCGGGAAGTGGGAACCGGGCAGGTTGAGTTTTATCAGGCCGAGTTGGGCATTCACGCCCGTCGCCAGCTTGAACTGGAAGAGGCGCTGCGGCACGCGATTCTGAGGGATGAGCTTTCGATCGCCGTGCAGTCTCAGTTCTGTGGTGACGGCGCTGTATGCAGTGCTGAAGTGCTGGTGCGCTGGTTGAACGGTCCTGAGGGCAAACCGGTCTCTCCGGGAGAGTTCATTCCGGTTGCGGAAGCTTCTGGCTTGATCAAGCCATTAACGCTGTTGGTGCTGAATCAGTCATTGCAAACCTTGAAGCGGCTCGAGGCTGCCAATCTGTCTATTCCTTTGTCGGTTAACTTCAGCTCTGCGCTGTTTCATGACGCGGCATTTGTTGATGGAGTCATAGAGCTGATAGGGGAGTCGCAGGTTGACCCGGGACGGTTGATGATCGAAATCACCGAAAGCCTGTTTCTGGATACGTCAGATGCGGTGCAGGAAAGTATTGATCGCCTGTCCTTCTTTGGTATCAAGTTCTCATTGGATGACTTTGGCACCGGCTACTCGAACTTGGCATATCTGAAAAAGCTGCATTTGAGCGAGCTGAAGATCGACCGGCGTTTCGTCGAGAACCTGCCAGGGGATGAGGACAACCGCACCATCGTGCGCTCTATCCTGTCTATTGCGCGTCAGCTCAAACTGCGGGTTGTAGCTGAAGGGGTAGAGGATGTGGCTCAGGCGGACTTTCTGGCCGCACACGGTTGCGACTTGCTGCAAGGCTTCCTGCTGCATAAGCCGGAACCCGCTCAAAGCTGGCTGCAGGGCCTGCTTACGAAAAAATGAAAAAAAGTTTGAATAAAGGGTTGCGCTTCAATGGGTTGGTACGTACTATATGCGCCTCCTCAATGAGGAACGCGAAAGCGCTTAAGAACGTGTCCCGTTCGTCTAGTGGTCTAGGACACCGCCCTTTCACGGCGGTAACAGGGGTTCGAACCCCCTACGGGATGCCATGCGGGAATAGCTCAGTTGGTAGAGCACGACCTTGCCAAGGTCGGGGTCGCGAGTTCGAGTCTCGTTTCCCGCTCCAATACTTTAGAGTGTTGGGTGAATCTGGAGTGAAGTTTGGCGACCCCGGTTTTTTAGTCGGGCTCGCGATCGGAACGCCGACCGGTTGAGTCACGTTTCCCGCTCCAATCTTAAGTACTTTTGCAACAGGCTGCGTCCCGTTCGTCTAGTGGTCTAGGACACCGCCCTTTCACGGCGGTAACAGGGGTTCGAACCCCCTACGGGATGCCATTGCGGGAATAGCTCAGTTGGTAGAGCACGACCTTGCCAAGGTCGGGGTCGCGAGTTCGAGTCTCGTTTCCCGCTCCAAATTTGGACGCAAAAGCCTGTGGCACATCGTGTGTCCCGTTCGTCTAGTGGTCTAGGACACCGCCCTTTCACGGCGGTAACAGGGGTTCGAACCCCCTACGGGATGCCATCAGCGGGAATAGCTCAGTTGGTAGAGCACGACCTTGCCAAGGTCGGGGTCGCGAGTTCGAGTCTCGTTTCCCGCTCCAATCTTTCTTATCACGTAATTCCAAGACAAAGCGCCTTTCTGGGCGACCCGCTCTTATGTCTCGTGGTCGCGATCGGAACGCCGGCCGGTTCAGTCTCGTTTCCCGCTCCAATCTCTTTTATCACGTAATTCCAATTTATTGCCCTTTCTGGGCGACCCGCCTTTATGTCTCGTGGTCGCGACCGGAACGCCGGCCGACGGGATGCCGTCCAGATCAGTTTCGTTTCCCGCTCCAGTCTCTCTTGTCACGCTTTCTGTTCCAAGATCTTATCTCATGAATTAAGACTTCTTGCCCCGTCAGGCGTGATCCGGTTTATTTGTTGGGGGGCGCGACCAGGTATTCGGTCGATTCAGTTTTGTATATGACTCTCTCTTTATGTGAATCGACTTGCGTATATGGCCCGGGCTCGGAGCTTATGCTTCATTTTGGAGTGGTGGTGAAATAGCGGGCTAATCAAGGCTTGTGGGGCCTGTGTGCAGTTATCAAGTGAGAGCCAGGATTAGTCGGGTATCATGGCTCTTGTTGCTGTAAGTGATGTGGCTGCTGTGTATGAAAGGGTGGGGCTATGCGGATCAGGTGGAGGTGGTCAGTGGCGGGTTGGTGTAAACCCTTGCTCTTCAGGCATCATGCCAGAGCTGAAGTCATCCAGAGAAGGCTCAGCTGCAATCTGATACCCCTCACTGGCCCACTCACCCAGATCGATCAATCGGCAGCGCTCAGAGCAAAAGGGGCGCCACTTGTTGGCCTCTGTGTAAGGAGAAGGGTTATTGCACTGAGGGCAGTTCACCATGCGTGGTTTAGTCATCGTCGGCATCCTCTTCATCAGCCAATTGCTTCAGTTTGGGGTGCAGTTCGTCAACGGCCTGCTTGAGCTGCTCGGGAGAACCATTGTTATCCAATACGAAGTCGGCGTGTTTTAGGCGTTCGTCTCGGTCCATTTGAGCCGCCAGAATCTGCCGAACCTGCGCTTCTTCCATGCCATCACGTTGCATGGTGCGTTCGACCTGCGTCGATTCGGGTACATCCACTACAATGACGCGGCTGATCAGCAAGTGCTGATCGGTTTCCAGCAACAGAGGGGAGGCTAGAATGGCATAGGAGTGGCCATCCTGGTCCAGTTGTTCCAGTGTATCTAGAATACGATCACGGATGAGCGGGTGCAGCAGGGCTTCAAGCCAGTTGCGCTCGCGTTCGTTATCAAACACGATGCGACGAAGAGCAGGGCGGTTCAGTGTACCATCCGTCTGAATCAGCTGGTCACCGAAGTGAGAGGCGATCTTGCCGAGGGCTTCGCTACCGGGTTCAACCACCTGGCGGGCTACATGATCGGCATCGATCACCGGCACGCCCAGTGCAATGAAACACTCTGATGCGGTGCTTTTACCGCAGCCAATACCACCAGTGAGACCTGCTACCAGCATCAAAAACTCCCCAGATACGCGGAAATAATCGAGTCACCCCACACCATTGCAATCCAGCCAGCGATAGCCAGGTAGGGGCCAAACGGAAGTGGATTCTGCGCCTGATGACGACGAAAAGCAATGAGTGCAAAGGCCAGTACAACTCCGACGACGGATGACAGCAAGATCACCAGCGGGAGTATCTGAAAACCGCCCCAGGCTCCAATGGCTGCCAGCAACTTAAAGTCGCCATAGCCCATGCCTTCCTTGCCTGTAAGCAGTTTAAACAGCCAGTACACGCTCCACAGCACCAAGTAACCGGCTGCGGCACCAATCACGGCACTTTCCAGGGGCGTGAAAATGCCCTGAGTGTTGATCAGAAGCCCCATCCACACTAGCGGCAGGGTGATCGAGTCCGGCAGAAGCTGATGGTCCAGGTCAATGAAGGTTAGCGTAATCAATGCCCAAGTCAGCAGCACCAAAAGACCTGCCTCCAGCGTGAACCCAAAATGCCACACCAGCCATGCAGAACCGACGCCTGTCAGCAGCTCCACAAAGGGATAACGGAAAGAAATTCTGGTACCGCAGCCGCTGCAACGACCACGCAGAACTAGCCAGCTGATAACCGGGATATTCTCAAACCAGCGAATTTGATGACCGCACTCGCCACAGCGGGATGCAGGGGTCATCAGGTTAAAGGTGTCTTGGAGCTCTGTGGCGTCAGAATTACTGGATTCAGATTGAAGGTAAGCGTCCCATTCGCGTTGCATCATCACGGGCAAGCGAAGAATGACTACGTTGAGAAAGCTGCCAATCAATAGTGAAAATACAAAAGTGCTCCCCACCGCCAGTAGCGGTGAGGTTTGAAGTAATTCGAGCATTAACCGACTACCTGGCCCAGCTGGAAGATTGGCAAGTACATGGCGATAACCAGGCCGCCTACAAGTACGCCCAATATTACCATGATCATAGGTTCTAGAAGGCTGGATAGGTTGTCTACGGCATTATCAACCTCTTCTTCATAGAAAGAAGCAACCTTATCGAGCATCATGTCAAGAGAGCCCGCCTCTTCGCCTATGGCAATCATTTGCACCGTCATAGTAGGAAATACACCGGTCATGTTGGTAGCGCTTTGAAGCGATTGACCGGTTGATACGCCGTTGCGTATTTGAATGATGGCGTTTTCATAAACAATGTTCCCTGCCGCGCCGGAGGCTGAGTCGAGCGCCTCTACTAAGGGAACGCCTGCAGCAAAGGTGGTTGCAAGTGTTCGAGAAAAGCGAGCAACAGCGGCCTTGTGTAGTATTGTTCCGATGGCGGGGATCCTTAGTACGGCTCGATCAACAAAATTTGAAAACTTTTCGGATTTTTGGCGGGCTTTGCTAAAAATAAATATGGCTGCAATAACGGAGATTAATCCGACAAACCACCATTCTTGTGCCCATTCCGATAGCCCAATAACCCATTGGGTAAAGGCAGGCAGCTCTGCTCCAAAGCTTCCAAAAACAGATTCAAATTGAGGCACAACCTTCACCAGCAGGATGGCTGACACAAGCACGCCAACAACAATGACTGCAATCGGGTAGGTCATTGCTTTCTTGATCTTTTTCTTTAGCGATTCAACTTTTTCCTTATAAGTGGCGATGCGGTCGAGCATGGTTTCCAGTGCGCCGGATTGTTCACCTGCATGGACAAGCGAGCAGACTAGATCGTCAAAGTGCTCAGGATGTTTGGCTAGTGCCTGAGATAAATCGCTGCCGGAGTTGACATCATTTTTTAGTTCGTTAATTAGGCTCTTGAGTTTAACCTTTTCAGCGCCTTCAGCAACAATCTCCAGCCCCTGGAGCAGTGGCACACCTGCTTTCATCATGGTGGCTACCTGGCGAATAAAAAAAGCAATATCGATAGGCTTAACAGGTTTGTGCTTTGAGCTGAACATGGAAACACGT
This sequence comes from Marinobacterium sp. NO-S09, assembly GCF_059179545.1. Lineage (NCBI taxonomy): Bacteria > Pseudomonadati > Pseudomonadota > Gammaproteobacteria > Oceanospirillales > Oceanospirillaceae > Marinobacterium > Marinobacterium sp. NO-S09. The sequence goes on from NZ_CP168954.1 coordinate 1,636,102, forward strand.
TCCTTGGCCAGCTTCCCGGGGTTAATGCCCTGTTTGCGCAATAACGCCTTAGCTGCAGCAAGGTTCTCAGCGTCGATTTTACCCTTGCTGACGTTGCCGCTCTTGTCTTTACCTTGCCACACAAAAGTGAACTGTTTTGGAGCTTTTTTTGCTGCCGTAGTTGCCATGCTTTATCCCTGTCAGGTTTTGATTACCCGGTTCATCTCTTCCAGGCTGGTGACGCCTGCTGCCACCTTGAGGAGGCCTGATTTGCGCAGTGTCCTGAATCCTTGCTGCTCAGCTGTTCGTAAAATATCGATTGAGTTACCATTTTCCATAATACACTCGGCAATTTCGGGGCTCATCTGCATCATCTCATAAATACCAACTCGCCCTTTATAGCCCCGGTTACACTTCTTACAGCCTTCGTGATTGGGTTCGAATAACTGTAGTTGAGGAATTTGGTCTGGTGTAAAGCCTTCTTCCAGAAGTGCAGGCTCAGGAATTTCTATCGGCGTCTTACAATTCTCACAGAGACGACGGGCCAGTCGTTGAGCGATGATAAGGCTGACAGAGGTTGCAATATTAAACGAAGGTACACCCATATTGCGTAAGCGTGTGAGTGTTTCGGGGGCGCTGTTGGTGTGAAGGGTGGAAAGAACCATGTGGCCTGTTTGCGCTGCCTTGATCGCTATTTCCGCTGTTTCCAGGTCGCGAATCTCACCTACCATGACCACGTCGGGGTCCTGGCGTAGAAAGGACCTTAGGGCCTCAGCAAAAGTCAGGCCAACTTTTGCGTTGACATGCACCTGGTTTATACCTTCAAGGTTGATTTCGACCGGGTCTTCGGCGGTCGAGATGTTTCGCTCCTCGGTATTTAGAATATTTAGGCCGGTATAAAGCGTGACGGTTTTACCAGAGCCGGTGGGGCCTGTTACCAAGATCATGCCCTGGGGTTGTTCAAGGGTAGTCAGGTAGGCTTTATTCTGATCGGCCTCAAAGCCCAGCGCTTCGACCCCCATTTTGGCACTGCTAGGGTCAAGAATACGCAGCACAATTTTCTCGCCCCACAAGGTGGGCAGTGTATTGACACGAAAATCTATAGCACGCTTGGACGACACTTTTAGTTTAATGCGGCCGTCTTGGGGCAAGCGCCTTTCAGAGATATCCATACGTGACATGACTTTCAAGCGAGCAGCCAGGCGCGTGCCAAGGTTTAGAGGCGGGCGGTGAACTTCCTGCAGCATGCCGTCGATTCGGCAGCGTACCCGATACACCTTCTCGTAAGGTTCGAAGTGGATATCGGAAGCTCCCTTCTTTATAGCATCGAGTAACACCTTGTTGATAAAGCGAACTATCGGTGTGTCGTTGGCCGCTTCCTCAGCTGATTCCTTCTGATCAGTCGCTTGCTCTTCCGGCAGGTCGATACTTTCAAGGTCGGTATCTTCCAGCTCTTCCATTGCATCGGAAGCTGTGTCAAGAAATCGCTCAAGGTGGGCCTGGAGTTTGTCTTCTTCGACTATGACTGGTTCGGTGGTAATGCCAGTATGGAACTTTACCTCATCCAGGGCCTGAATGTTTGTCGGATCTACAATTGCGACAAATAGCCGGTTTTCGCGGTGCAGGAGTGGGAGAATCGAGTGTTTGGTCACCAGCGATTCAGAAATAACCCCTTTGGGAATGCCATCATCGCCTAACGCATCAAGGTCGAGAAGAGGGTAGCCAAACTCCTCAGACGCAGCTTGTGCCGCTCTGTGAGAGCTTATCAAGCGGTGAGAGATTATATAGCTGATAAAGGGCTTGTTGGCTTCTCGGGCTTGAGTCATCGCATCCTGCGCGACTTCAGCCGAAAAAACGCCATCATTAACTAGCCGTTTTGCCAGCCCTGTAAGGGGGGGGGTACCTTGAGACACCAGAACTCCTGTAGCCGTGTAACAGAGTCGATACGATTAAGTAAGCATAATAAAGCAATCAAAGCACAGCTTCATTACTAGTGTAAACATTGCTTGTCAAACCTCTATTTCTTTGACTAAGCTCAATCTGGAATGTTGTTCAGTTTGTATTCAGTCTGGACACTGGGATGCAAGCTGGCCTACTATGCGTATGTCAGGTGGCCACAGGATGTGAGTCAACCTGTATTAATGGATTTCCCAAAACTCGCTGGAGAGTACTACCATGAAAAAACAGATGAATCAGAAGGGTTTTACCCTGATCGAATTGATGATCGTTGTGGCGATCATCGGTATCCTGGCAGCCATTGCGCTGCCGGCTTATCAGAACTATGTAGATGATGCAGCTGACAATGCTTGTCTTGGCGAAGCTAAATCAATAGTAAACAACTGGATTGTGGAAAGCTCGCAGAACCCGATTACATATACTGCAGCTAATCTTTCTGCGTGCTCGGCGATTACTGCTGGTACGCCTGTAGACGGGACTGCAATTGTCGAAGGTGATTCTATGACTTTCACAGCAGCCCGTACAGGTACAGTGATCACCTGCGCAGGTACAGCTACTTGTTCACTGCCTTAATCAGAAATTAGTAGTGTAGGGGTTAGATTGAAGTATATAGAGCCCCGCTTGTGCGGGGCTTTTTGGTAGGGCGCAAAAGTAAGTAGTTGGAGTTGGTATTATATTTTAAGCAGAGAACGAAGCTTATGGGCAAGCAAAGCGGATTTACCCTGATTGAACTTATGGTTGTTATTGCAATTATTGGTATACTTGCTGCCATTGCATTTCCAGCTTATTTAGACCATACAAGAAAAGCCGCTAACAGTGCATGTACGGGTGAAGTCAAAGGTTACACTATGAGTGTGCTTGTTGCAGTGACTCAAGGAGCACCATCAATCCCTGAGCCGCCTTCGGCTTCATGTGAGTGGATTACTGATGCATCAAAAATTGCTAACTTAACAGTAAGTACACAGTTGCAAGGCTTTCCTAAAGGCCCTGGTGATACAGGCTCGTTATGTAATCTTAATGCAGACACTGCATGTGATCTCGATAATAGTGTTCCCAAAGTATCACCCTGAGGCGCTAGGGTAAGGACAGGAATTTCTAATAGAAATATCATGCCAAATTAATTTTTCCCTCATTTAGACAAGCTTCTTCCCTGAAAAAGATAGGTCTCAGAAGTAGACTTTCCCTTAAGCGTGCTAGCTAAGAGATTCTGCAAAAAGTACTTAGGTTGTTGTTACGATAGCGCTGACGTGGCCTTGCTATTTAATCCATCTGGTTCCTAGCAACTTTATTTGCTTTCGACCCTGTTTCTTGTTTCGGAACACTGATGCAAACAATATTCTTGTCTGATAATCCAATGGTGAGTGCGGTCGTCGTTAATTATAATGGACTCGCCAAGCTTTGATTGGATTACCTGTCGGGCATGCGCTAGATCGCCGAGCCAAGTCTTATTCAAGCTTTTACCCTTGAATTTACTATTAAAACTCTTGATGTGCCTGCTTTGCATCGGTTTGCTGAGCTGTATCCGCTTTGGTTTCGCTATATTCACTAAGGACCACTGGGTTACAACCCTTGATTCGTTCTGGCAGCGTTAGGGTGGGCTCTGAGAGCCGCTATAACTATCGAGTAGGTTGGTAGGCCTGCGTCCAAGTGTGCTGTAGTGAATTCATTCACTATCGTCAGACGCTTGATGTGCCGGCTACTCGGGAGCGAGTCCATGATAAGGTCCATTCATCAGGCTGGTAATATAGTATGACGCCTTTTGTGGAGCTTATGCTGGTGAACGGCTAACTTGACTACTAGTCTAGCCGATAGGCTTTCTTATGGTTAACTTCGGTGCCTTCCTTATGAGAGAAAATGTCCTGAGTTACGATATTTCTGTTACAGGTATCTCGTCGTGCGCAGGGCTTCGCGTTTGTTTCTGACGGTAGATACTAACGTCTCAGCCTCGCTTTCAAAGTCTTGGTATTAGGTGTCTACTCAGTCCGAAGCTTCTTCAGTCTGGTATTCTCATCTTCTAGCGCTTTCAGTTGTCTGGCCTCTGAGGCTTCCAAGCCACCGTTCTTTTACGCTACATATAAAAAACGTGGCATCAGAGATGCTTTGTTTCCGGTACAGTTCTTTGACTGGCAGGACTGCTTCCGACTCTCTCAGGATCGGAATGATCTGTTTTTCAGTGGATTGCTTCTTTATGTTCACCTTCCTTTTCTGTGATCAACATTACCAATAGGTTGCTGGGTTAGAAAGTGAGGAGTAGATCATCATTGGGTTATTTCAACCATGACTGTGAAACACTTGTGTGTCGCACAGTCGTGGTTGATGGAAAGGTAGTATCTGATAGCTTTAGCCCTCTATGATCTCATACCAATCGGTCACCCTTCCATTGAAGCCTGTTCCAGTACCGCTGCCGGCATTTTCCAGTGCTTCCAGGCTGTACTTAACATCGACGGTGCCGCCGCCATCGAAGGGGAAATAGGGCTCGCCTAACACGTCATCGCACGAGTTTCCGTTGCCATCAGTGGCATCCACGATGATCGCTCCGTAGATTGTGAAGTTGCCGCTGAAGCTTATCTGATTACAGTTTTTAACAATGATTAGCCCGGCGAAGAATCCTGTACCACTGGGTGTGCCTATAGAGTTGGCTCGGTTCCCGTCAATGATCATTACGCCGCTCTCGCTCTTGTCGGCAATTGGCATAGATGAATCGGTAGCAGTATCCAGTACAAAAAGGCCATCAGGGGTAGGGTTTTGCCTTGCGCTTTCATAAATGGGGCTTAGTAAAGAGTCTTGGCCAAAATATTGATCATAGGTAGGAGCGGTGGATTTACCAACTTCATCATCAGGATAATCAGAGGGGGTCCAGACGCTATCAGCGAATTTGTCATTCCCTTCCGCTGGTGTCTGAAATTCTGCGTCCTCGTATTCGGCTTTGGTTTTATCCTGGCCATGATATGCATTTTTCTTTTTGCCGGGTGCGCCGAGCAACTGGCTGTTGTCACGATCAGAAAGGAAAACAGCAGGTATACTCTTGCCGTTTATATAAGGGTCTTCCCAGCAATTGCTACCGCCTTTGCCACCGCAATTATCTTCAGGGGTTGGGTGGTCTCGTCCGCTTATGGCTGCATTTTTGGCATTGCCCGGGTTTATATTACACCCGGCACCAAAACAGCTGATTGCAGCTGGCGCAGGGGGGAGTTCGCTACCACCTCCGCCTTCAAGCTCAAACCCAATGGTGCGCGATGCAAGACCGGTAGTGCCTTCGCTGAAAAATTGAATCTTGTTTTCGATGCGATTACCGTCATCATCAAAAACGGGGGCGAAGCTGACTGAGACTTCCGATGATTGGTTTGCACCAAAGGGCTTGCCGTTGAAGCCGTTGACTTTTGCATTGATATTAGCCTGTTCCCACCCATTAGGGGTGTTGTACTTGGATATTTCCGAGTCAATTGCATCCCAGCGGTCGTTTGCGATGTCTTTGTCACCGCCCTCATCAGAGGCCAAGAGGTGATTCACTACACCTCGATAACCCGCCTCTGCAGCAAAAAAAGCTTCAGCACTTGCTTTATTATTGCCGGCCATTCGCTCATCCATGATGCTACCAGTCATCAAGCTGGTGGCGCCCAGCATTAGAATCACCAGCATAATCATGCCTACCAATAGTACAGCACCTTGTTGCTTGTGTGGCCGAGTGGGGAAGGGGTTCATGTATTTGCTCCATTTGTGCCTTGGTCATGAGACAGGACGTCACATGTCTCTGCGGCTGTCCTTGCCGTTCTGAAATATCAAATCCTTAGCATTACAGCTTGCGAAGCCATATCTTGTTCAGATGCTGAATGGCTTTGAGTAGCTGCTGGCTGCTGGATGCAACTGCCTACATATCGGCTAAACAGAATGCTTAGCAAAAAAATGAATACATCCTTAACAGGCCTATTGTTGTTGAAAAAATGCCTGTGCGCAACTTCATGTAATAGGCAGCACATGACGTGGCTCAAGAATTGATGTGTTCCCGGGTAGGTGAGCCGATGGCCAAAGCGTGTATATGGTGTAGACTTGAATCAAACCCGAACACTAACGGAGGCTTGCAAGGATGCCTGTACTGACAAGGTCACAGCGCAGCTATATTGGTGGCTTTACCTTAACGGAGGTAATGATAGCAGTTGCTATTATGGCAATTCTTGTTGGTATCGCCCTGCCATCCTTTGTTGCCATGATAGAGCGCTCTCGCCTGGAATCCTCGACTGAAGAGCTGGTAACGGCGCTTCGATTTGCCCGCAGTGAGTCGATTCAACGAAACGAGCCTATATCTATTATCGATGGTGGCGACTATTCGAATGGTTGGGAGGTTCAGGATAGTGACGGGAATCGGCTAAGGCTTTTCGAAGGATTGGAAGATGGTATCCAGTGTGCTGGCTGCCCTCTGGGTGTTGTATTTAATGGAAGAGGCGAGGCTACAGCTGGAGCTGGGTGCTTCACTATCACTGACGGCTCTCGATCGGAGCTGCGTAGGCTTTATCGTAGTGGTGGCTTTACAGTTGTGGATGCATGTGGTGGTGACTAATCATGGATGAGAGCCTGAGCTAACAGGAGGGATCTTAAGAATGAGTTTTGTAGAAACTGAAAGGCCTCGCTGCAAAGGGTTTACGCTACTTGAGGCAATGATAGCCCTGATCATTTTTTCCGTCGCCTTGCTGGGCCTAGCACGAATGTACACCCAGATGATGAGCATGAGCCATAGTGCATACTTTCGCACACTGGCGACGATTCAGGCGAATGATTTGGAAGAGCGGATGAGAGCAAATCCAAATGCTACTTTGGATGGTGATTACGCTCTCGCTGCTTGTCCTGCTGCTGGCGGTGCATCTATGGCAGCTAATGACCTCCAGGAGTGGTGTAATAATACGGCGATATTGTTCGGCGGTTCTTTAACAACTGCTAGCGTGACTGAGGTTGATGATGATTACCAGATTCGCCTGAGGTGGAATGAGCGTGGTGTGGATAATACAGAAGGTGATCAGAAAATGGAGTCTGTTACTTTTGATTATTTGGTGAGGAAGTAAGCATGGATAGCACAAAGCCAAAGCCCACAAGTATTCATGATGACGTTCCATGGCGCCAACAGGGTGTTTCCTTGATTGAACTGATGATCGGCATGGTTATCGGTTTGGTTCTGTTGGGGGGGATTTTGCAAACCATGCTTGCCAGTAAGGAAGCTAGTGCAACTCGACAGAGTATCTCGACAATTACTGACAATGCGCGCTTCCTGTTTAGTTTCATGGCCAGAGATATTCGTATGGGAGGGCGCGGTTACGACGGTGATGATTGGCCTGCTGCCAATCCAAACCCTATAGAGTTAGTCAATGGTGAGCTGATAATCCGATACTTGGATGTTAATAATAATATGGTTGAAACCCGCTATAAGCATGAGGGTAGCCAAGTAGAGTATCGACGGCTACCGGCTGCATATGAGCCGCTTGTGGGTGATGTAAGTAGCTTGGCATTTGAGTTTGCATGCTTTGTGAGTGATGCGGACTATTCGTATAGGACCCCGCCTGCTGGTGGATGTGGCTGGGATAGTGTGACGGCTGTGCGTACATCAGTGACTTTTACTGATGGAGCGCCCTGGTTAGGGGAAGGCATAGAGGACAAGGCAATTAGTTCTACAGCAACTTTGCGTAACCAAGTGTCACGACTGATTGAGCCCTGACCATGACCTCTAATTTTTAACACTGATACTAGCAGCGAGTTTCATAAAGGATAAATCATGACTAAGAAAAATTTTCTAGCTAGGCGCCAGTCAGGTTTTACTTTGATCGAAGTGATGATAGTAGTTGTAATAGTTGGAATTCTGGCGTCTATCGCTTTGCCTGCTTATCAAGACTATGTAATGAGAGGCAAGCGTGCAGAGGGTCGAGCTGCTATAGCGACAGTGTCCCAGCAGTTGGAGCGCTGTTTTACCCGCACTAATAGCTACAATGATGCTGGATGTGATTTTGCAACAGGTGCAACCGATGGCGGGCTTTATAACATTGGTCTCGTAAATGATGCAAGCAACTACACTATAACGGCTACACAGCTTTTCGGTGATACTGAGTGCGGAAATCTGAGCTTGCAGTCTGACGGCACGCGTGGCTCGAACAATAATGCTACCTGCTGGTAAGGCAGCTAACATCAGGGATGATGTGGGAAGGTGGATGATGACTACAAACAAGCGAAAATACAAAGTCTTGCAAGTTAGAGCAGGGTATAGGCAGCGTGGAATCGTACTGGTTGTTGGTATGATTTTTCTGCTCGTGCTGACCGTTATCGGTGTGTCTCTAATGAATAGTACGACTCAGGATGAAAAACTGTCGGGTAACACAAAGCGCTCCAGCGATGCATTTATGGCAGCTGAGGCTGGGACGAAGTCTGGGATGGAGCGACTTTGCACTGAATATACTGACCCCAATGGTAATGGCGGCGACAAGTACCTTTGTGATCCAAACAATGAAAGTACGGAAGATGACCCAGCAATCAATCCACCAGAGTGGTTTTATTATAAATGCGAACTTATTACTCCGGACCCCGTTAATCCAGACTATGCACTTATAACCCCAGATGGGAATGTGGTTAACACTGATGACACTATCTTCATCGCAGATACAGCTTTCTCTAATGGGGGATCTTTTTCGGTACGTTATGGCGGGGAGTGTACTCCAAAAAACGATGAGTCTCCCGGTGCTGTTGAAACAATGAGCCTGGTTAGTGAGGGAACTCAGTCAAATTCTTTTAGGCGTATTCATTTTAATATTGGGTATGGCGCTGGCGGTGAGGCATCATGGCCGGCAGTTTTTGTAAATGATAATCCTGACGACCCAGATTGCAGCTTTGACTTGGGGCCTTCGAATTCATATTTGTATGATGGGCGCGGCGGTCCTGCCATTTCAGCTAATACACAACATTGCGTAGACCAGATTCGTGCAGCGGACGATGGCACAGGGCAGCTGAGTGGTGGTGTAATTGCTAATAACCCGGCACCTGATTTTACCAGTCCTCAAGGCCTGGAGAGGTTTTTTGCTGCACTCGATACTCAAACTGCCGCTAACAGGAAAATTTATGGTGAGCCGGATAACAACCCGAACAAGGATATGGTTGTAAATAAGCAGGACCTGCCTGCAGATTTAGGTGATCCAGGAGATCCGGGGTCAATGAAAACCACCATTGTACATGGCAACCTTAACATTACAGGTGGGTTATCAGGTGCGGGTATATTGGTGGTGACCGGATATGCTGATTTTGGAGGCACACCTCATTGGGACGGCATTATCATGGTGCTTGGTGGTCAGGTTGACATAGGTGGTGGTGGTGCTGCTAACGGACTAGATGGCACTTTGATCGTATCCAATGTCGATTTTAGTAGTAGTGACCGTGATGGGGATGGTTTCCCAGGGCCTTGGAATGATTCCCTTGATGATGAATGGGACTATACTAACGATGACAGCTGGGTTCCGCGTTGGGATTACGATGCAGACAACCCGACTATTAACTGGGACGTCAGTGGTGGCGGTAATGCGCTTTACAACTATGGCTGCCAGAATCTGATTGATGCTGCAAATAGCTTATCCGGTGTCGTGCCAGATGATATTAATTTCCCGGCTCCAGACACATGCCCTGACGCAAACGGTGCTGGTGAAGGAGAGGGTAATAACGGCTCCTTTGGTTATTTGCATGTGTTCAACTGGTTGGAAGAAGTGGATAACTAAAAAGATCACTTCGTATTACTGGTTTTATATGGTTTACAAAGCGGAGTGATGCTTTGATGCTCTGGCCCACGCTACTCACCACTCACCGTTACGGTCATGAGTCTCTTACGCCCGACGAAGTCGGGCGTAGTCATTTCCATAAGGACCATGACCGTATTATCTTCTCCAGTGCCTTTCGCCGTTTGGGGCGTAAAACTCAGGTTCATCCTTTTTCCCTGAATGACCATATTCATACCCGGCTTACTCACTCAATGGAGGTGGGTAGCTTAGGCAGAAGTTTGGGGATTCGTATAGGTGAATTGGTTGCCGATGAGCTACCGCCCTGGGTTACCCCTCACGATATTGGCATGATTGTGCAGTCAGCGTGTTTGGCTCACGACATTGGGAATCCACCGTTCGGGCATGCCGGCGAGTATGCGATACGGGACTGGTTTGCCCGTCACGAAGATGACCGCCGAATGGCGGATTTGAGCCCGTTGGCGTTCCAGGACTTACTTACATTTGAGGGTAACGCTCAGGGCTTTCGTGTGGTTACACGTATTGAAAACCATCTATTTGATGGAGGCTTACGTCTAACCTTTCCGACCTTGGGGGCCTTGCTTAAATACCCGTGGAGCGTTGAGCACTCGGGAGGTAAAGGCAAGTTCAGTGCTTTTCTATCCGAAGTCGATATTCTTAATGCCTTGGGTAGAGATTTGGGTTTGGCGCGTGCCGAAAATAACGCCTGGCGTCGGCACCCTTTGGCATACTTGTTGGAAGCCGCTGATGATATCTGCTATGCCATCCTGGATTTGGAGGATGCGATTGAACTGCACATATTGGGATTTGAGGATGTGAAGCCCATCTTGCTTCAGATGTGTGGTGACCTGGAATTTAATGATGCCATCTTTGCCACCGAAGCATCCGCCCGACGCAAAATATCAGCGTTGCGTGGTAAAGCGATGGAAAATATGGTGAATTCTGTTGTGTCGGCTTTTCATGCGCACTACAGCGGCATTATGTCTGGTGAGTATAGTGGCGAGTTATTGCTTGATGGTGACGTGATGGTGCGAGATGGAATACAGAACGCTAAGCAAGTTGCCAGAGAGCGTGTGTTTCCAGATACTCGTAAAGCTGAGCTCGAAGTAGGTGCTTATACGACCTTGGGTATTTTGCTGAACGCATTCAGTGAAGCTGTGTACGAGCAGTACATAACACAAGGCAAGCACCTCGGCTACCGGTCTGAAAAGGTCCTGCGCTTAATGGGTATCCATGCGCCTGCAGCAAATGCCAGCTTGTATGAAGCCTATCGTCGTATGCTTGATTTCATTTCGGGAATGACCGACAACTATGCGACTTATTTGGCCAGACAAATAGGTGGAGTCGGAAGCTAGGTGTCTGGGTTGGATACCCTGCTTGCATCCTGAGTTAAGATAGTCAGAATTTAAAGCTGACTTATATCAGAGGATAAAGCGTTTCATTATGGCAAGCCTACGTGATCAGCTCGGTGGATTGGTATATTCGACAGAAAGTGGACGGCTTTGTCCTGACTGTGGTGAGCCCATTGATGCGTGCAAATGTGAAGAGCACGCTGATGCTGAACGTGTGGCATCACTGGATGGTGTCGTACGCATTCGGCGTGAAACCAGTTGCCGTAAGGGGAAAGGTGTTACCACTGTTGCAGGTGTACCGCTTGTGGAAAAGGACTTGAAGGCGCTGGCTAAAAAGCTGAAGCAACAGTGTGGTACGGGAGGTTCCGTGAAGGATGGTATCATTGAGATACAGGGAGATCACCGCGACATCCTGAAGAAAGCACTTGAAGGTCAGGGGTATACCGTCAAATTGGCTGGTGGATAAATACTTTTATTAGGAGCGCAGGGATGAAAGGTTGGCATAAAAGCTGTTTGGGGGCGGTAGTGCTGCTGGCAACTACAGCTGTTTCTGCAGAAATCTTCCATTATACGGATGATCGTGGTCGCAAAATTTATGTTGACCGGCAAAGTCAGATCCCGATTCAGTATCGCGAGCAAGTAAAAATCCGCAAGGAAGAATCCCAGACACTGAGTGCTGCTGAAAGGGAGCGCCGGCAAAAAATCCTGGGCGATCTTGAGACACAAAAGGGTGCCAAAGGCGAAATTGCCAGTATTGAAGCGGAAATGGCCAAGCTCGAACAGAAAGCAAACGTTACTGGTAACAGTGTTCGCGTCCCTGTTGAAATTCGCTATCTCACCCGAACTGTTACAGCCAACCTGATTGTTGATACCGGGGCGTCGAGAACAATTGTACATCGCAATGTGGCGCGCCGAATGGGTGTTACGCCCAAGCCGAGTGGGCAGGCACGTGTTGTCGGCGGTGCTCGCCTTCCGCTTGGTATCATGAGCACCGATGCCCTCAGCTTTGGTCCTGTTACGAAGGAAGGTATGCAACTCGCTGTCATATCCCCCACTGAATCGATGGACTACGACGGACTACTGGGGATGGATGTACTTGGGTCAGTAAAATATGAAATCGACATGGAGCGAAAAGTGGTGATCTGGAATGCAGATCGCTACAGAGACCTTAAACGGCAGCGAGACGCCTTGATTGCCCAGGCTGAATAAGAAGACCCCCAGTCAGTGACTGGGGGTCTTGCATTTACTCGGAAGCGTCCAGCTTTCGCTCGGCTAAACGTAAATCAAGCGTAGCCTTGAGCAGTTGATAAAGTTGGATAGATGCATCAATTTCCGCCTTGCGATTGGTCAGGCTCTCGATGTTAAGCCCAATTGGTAAACCAAGGGGCAAACAAGCATCCAGGATCTGACCCAGGTTGTTTTGGCAGATGCGAACTGATTCAGCCAGCGGTTTTTCAGCATCGAGAATGCGATAGCGGGTTGCTTCCGGGACAGAAATACCCAGCCACTGCATAAACTCAAGTGTCTTGGCACTGCCGCAGGGAGTGAAGGTTAAGATGATACGTTTGGGCGTTAGTCCTTGCTCCTTGCAACTGCGCGCGTAGGAGGTCAGCAAATCGATAGTTGCCTGGGCATTGTAGACGGCCTGTGAAACGAAAAACTCACAGCCATTATCTGACTTTGCCAACAGCCGCTGGTGCTCATTCCCTTTGACAGCATGGCGCTCTGCAATGGTTACACCACCAAGGTGGAAAGGCTTTTCATGTTCTCCCAGCGCGCTATAGGCTTCGTTCAAAGAGAGTTTGATTTCACCATCTGATGAAGGGCTGCCTACCAGTACCAAGTTGCGTAAGCCGAAGTCGTTCCAGGCGTCTTCCAGCCAGGTGTCAAAGTCGGCTTTGTCTTTCTGTGCCACACTCTTATACGTGATGATCGGGCGCTGGCTCAGCTCACCGAGCAGCTTTGAGTATTCTCGTGGGTCTCGTGTTTCCATGTAAGGGAAAGGACGAGGGGTATCGATGCGGCTACTTTCATCCTGGATGTCGTAGACGATCAGGCCGTCGTATTCCAGTGTATCCAGGCGAGCGAGCAAACGGTCGGCAATCTCCCGCATCTGCATGTCCTCGGTGCTGGCTTTTGGCGGAGTCGTTCCGACAAAACAAACACTGCGGTGAGGGTCGGCAAATTTTTGTTGCAGGGAGTCGCTCATGATGATTCCGTGTCCTTGGGTTTGTAATCTGATGTATGTGAATTATATTCATTTGGCGCGGCAGCATGATGAAACTTTCTGCTCTGTAGCTGAGGGTTGTTCATGTGTATGGGTGAATTTTTATAAGAGGTTGTTATGAGTGGCGCTTTTGATCCGTCCAGTATTGAGAAAGAGGTTGGGTCTGGCTCTGGGGTTCCGCCTTTGGAGAGTTGGAATCCAGAGTTTTGTGGTGATATCGATATGCGAATTGCACGCGATGGGCGCTGGTACTATGAAGGTTCCCCCATCGGTCGTGAATCGATGGTCAGGATGTTCTCGCGCGTACTATGGAAAGAGGGCGATAAGTACTTCCTGAAAACGCCAGTCGAAAAGGTGGGTATTCAGGTTGAAGATGTGCCTTTTCAGGTTACTCAGGTGGAGCATGAGGTGGGCGAAAAAGGTCCTGAAATGGTTTTTACCACCTCTACAGGTGACAGGGTTTGTGCTGATGCTGAGCATCCCATAAGGGTGGAAACAGATCCTGTCACAAAAGAGCCAAGGCCATATTTGATGATTCGCTTTGGTATGGAAGGGCGAATTGGGCGAAATATTTTCTACCAGCTGGTGGAGCTTGCGCGCATGGTTGAGCACAAACACTCTACTGAGCTGGTAGTTGCAAGTGCCGGTGAAACCTTCAGCCTTGGAGAGCTTTAACAGCTATGAGCTGAAAGGTAGCTCTCCGGCAGCTGCTTGACCCTAAAGTAAAATCAAAGTCCCCAGCCCTAAAAAGGCCACGAAACCCACCACGTCGGTAACGGTTGTCAGGATGACAGATCCTGAAAGGGCCGGGTCTATCTTGAGCTTTTCCAATAGTACTGGAATCAGCACGCCCGAGAGCGCCGCCGCAGCAATATTGATCACAATCGCCATGCCGATTACCAGGCCGATAGCGGCGCTGTCAAACCATATCGAAGCAACGATACCGATCACCACTGCCCACAGCACGCCGTTCAGGCCACCCACGCTCAGCTCTTTCTTAAGCAGTGGCATCACGTTGGCTGTGGTGATTTGCCCCAAGGCCAGACCTCGAATGATCAATGTAAGAGTCTGGCTCCCAGCTATACCGCCCATAGAGGCAACGACAGGCATCAACACGGCCAACGCGACGACTTCTTGCAGCGTGCCTTCAAACAAGCCGATTGCCCAGGATGCCAGAAACGCAGTAAGCAGATTAATACCCAACCAGGTGGCACGGCGACGGGAGCTTCGCATGACAGGAGCAAAGAGGTCTTCTTCTTCATCTAGACCCGCGGTTGCCATTAACTGCGACTCGTAGGTTTCATGAAGTATTTCCATTGCCAGGCGTTGTGTCATTCGGCCAAGCAGAATGCCTTCGTCTGAAACTACCGGAAGGGCTGCAACGGATGCCAGCTCAAAGCGTTCTGTAGCTTCCTTGAGTTCTAGAGTGGCTTCCAATACGTCAAACTCATCAGAGCAAAGCTCGGCGAGTATTTGTTGCTCACGTGACTTGAACAGGGCTGCAAGCGCAACAACGCCCGTCAGGCGACCATCTCGATCAATCAGCCACAGGTGCTCTGTGTACTCAGGGACCTGACGTTTCAGCAAACGCAGCGCATCACGTACACGGCTGTTATTGGGCAAGATCAAAAGGTCGTGGTCGACATACCGGCCTATCTGATTCTCTTCGTAGCTCGCTGTTTGTTCATAGTAATTACGCTGGCGCTGATCCATGCGCGCCAGTGCGATATCGACGACCTCTTCTGGTAAGGACTCGGCCAGCTCAATAAGGTTTTCTGCGTCCAGGTCAGCTGTTAGCTGGTCCAGTGCTTCGCTGTCGAACAATCGCAGAAGGCTCTCTCGCGCTTCGGAGCGCATGGCAACGAGCACATCTGCCTGAACTTCTTGTGGCACCTGAAGCCAGGCGTGCTGACGAGCATCAAGTGGCAAGGACTCCAGCAGCAAGGCGATCTGATCAGGTTCTAGGTCATCGAAAGTTTCAGGGGGGGATGTATCAGCTGGTGCATCTTCCTGACGGATAAGCTGGTCGATATGCTGACTGATTTCGTCGGTCATATTGGCTCCCTGAAAGTGTCAGATACGTTTGATATGGCTTAGAGGTACGGACAATCGTTGCCATGTTCCCAGAAGTTCCAAGAGTAGAAAGGCCCGCTTTTCGCCGTCATACTCGAGAAATACTGCATCGAGATTTTTAAAAGGACCTTCAGCAAGGGTAACAGGGTCCTTGGATTTAAGGGACATTTGTATGGCCTGTCTGCGTGCATTTTCACGCAAAAGCTCAACCGCATCATCTGGAACGACAGCTGGTTGGTCACCAAAGCTCACAATCCGTGCAACGCCTCTGGTGGAGCGAATTGGTCGCCAATTACTGCTTAACTCGGACAGCTCAATAAACACATAGCCTGGAAACAGCGGTTCTGTTTGCTCAAGGCGTTTTCCGCCTTTGATCTTTTCTACTTGTATAGTGGGACAAAAAATTTCATATCCCTGGTTGCTGAGCTCTTGTGCAGCTCGCTGAGCCTGGCCGGGTTTGGATTGAACCAGGTACCATTTAAAATCACCCATAAGGTTCCTTGGTAACGATGACTTGCATAAATTGTCCGCTTTTGGCGCGGACACATGACCGTTTATGAACGGTTTCTGAGTAATGAGTGACGGCATTGTCACCGTCTAAGCTCATGCTTCACGTAAATATACCGGATTTGTCATGCTTTTCAGACTGCTCAATCTTTACAGTTGGCAGGTAGTCTCATGCATGGAACAGAGCTCTCGGCTGACTCTGTGAGGTATGACCTAAACTTTGTAAGCAACTTAAGGCCGATAATCAAAATGGCATTGGATTTCTACACCCTTGTTAAGGTATTGGCTGCTCAGCTGTTGATGCCGTTACCCATTTCCCTGGGCTTTTTTCTATTTGGGCTATTGGTGTGGAAGCGTCGTCAGTTCAGTCGCTTGCTCATGGGGTTCTCTGTAATATTTTTGACTCTATTGAGCTGGGCCCCTGTGGCGGACAGGTTGCTTGAGCCGTTTGAGTCGCGTTATGCACCTCTTCATGCGTGGCCTCATGAGCAACGCCCCAAAGCTATTGTGGTTTTAGGTGCCGGTTTTCAACCGAATCAACCCTGGACGTTGACTGGACAGTTACCAGGGCCAGCTATCAACCGTCTCACGGAAGGGCTGCGGCTGTGGCATCAGGCTAAGGGTGTACCCTTGATCCTTAGCGGTACTGACCGTCGTCCAGAGATACCATCAATGGCACTTGGCTATGCAGCCTTGGCACATGAACTAGGTGTACCTGAACAGCATATCTATACTTTGACCCAACCCCGCGACACTGGTGAAGAAGCCCAGGCTGCAGTGCGCGTGCTAGGAGATCAGGCTCGCTTTGTGCTGGTCACTTCAGCTTCGCATATGCCGAGAGCGGTTAGGTATTTTCGTGCAGCAGGGCTTCAGCCAATACCGGCGCCAACTCATTACCTTGCGCAGCGTGATGACACGGATACTTTAAATTATTGGATCCCTTCAGCACGCCATCTGCGTAAAAGCGAGCGTGCTTTTTATGAAGCAATGGGGATGCTGGCTATTGCTTGGGAGTAATTGTGAATTGAGAGGGGTGTGACTGAGCGCTTAATACGATGAGGGTAGGCGTCGGGTGAGACGACGGGGCTTAATTTGATCCTGTAAATAGCCCACTGTTTTAACGCGACACTGTCGCTCAGGTGCACCAAAACCATTAAATAATATAAGCTAAGCGTTTAAATTGACTTGGTTTTTTGGAGTTTTAATTCACCAGCTTACATCTGTTCTGTTAGCCTTACTGAACCCTGAATATTTGGAGTGGTTGTACCCATGATCCGCTTGAAAGCAGTCCGTTCGAAGGCTGCTTGCCTGAGTCTAGTATTGCTTTCTTCTCTCGTCATTACGCCGGCTGCTGTCAGTGCTTTAAGCAGTGACAGAAGTGTATCTGCGCAGGCCCAGTCCGATTTTCAAAAGGGCGAGGCCCTGATGAACGGTATCGGCGTCGAACAAAATCTCGGCAAAGCAAAAGAGTTGCTGCAGAAGGCCGCTGAGCAGGGGCATACCGAGGCTCAGGTGTTGCTCGGGCGGTTGCACTACTACATGCCGGGTGAAGTGGACCTGGAAAAAACTCGTTACTGGTGGCTGGAAGCTGCCAGGCAAGGGCATCCACGCGCTCAGTATCAGCTGGCAATTCTGTATCTCAAACGAGGTGATGCTGACCCGTTGGAAGCCATGGCCTGGATGCATATGGCGAAGGCCAGTGGCGAGCCGCGAGCCGAACAGGTTTGGCCAAAGATGCAGGAGCAGTTTGAGGTGGATACCGCGAAGCTAATAGCGCGTGTGAATGAGCTGCAATCAGAAACGGGGCTTGGAACAGCGGGGGCGCCTGTATTGCTTGCAGGCTTGGGGTCGGTGCTGGAAGCAGCCCCCAGCAGTGTTCAGTCCGAAGAGCCTACTGACGCAGACATCGCTTCTGAGCAACAAGAAACTGATTCTCAAGCTGAAGATCAGACCGTTTCAGCTACTAAGGCTGTCTCAACGGAAACGGAAACGGAAACAGAGGTGGCTGAAACTGCCGTCGCTGCCAAATCATCAGACGATCAGGTTGCGTGGACTGTGATAGAGGAGCCTGCTCCTGCTGTAGAGGATGAAATTGAAGAGCAGGCTGAAGCTGAAGCACAGTTAGAACCTGAGCCAGCCAAAGATGAACCGTCCACTCCTTCAACGGCTGTCGTTGAGCCCCCTGTCGAGAGTGAACTTGATCAGGTATTTCCTGAAGGCTTCTATGTTCAGTTGGCCTCTGTGAAGGATGCAGAAGGAGCTGAGTCACTGGCGGCTAAAGTAGCCCAGAAGCAAAGCAGCGTGCTGGGTAACTGGGAACCGCGGGTGAAATACCTGGCAGAGCAGGGCAGTTACAAGATTTGGGTAGGGGCTTTCAGTGTTCGTGGTGATGCGAGTGTGCTGTGTGAATCCCTGCAGGCTCATAAGCAGGATTGCTTTGTGGTGAAGTACTAATTCATCAGGCCGATTCGCGCACAGAGTGCGCTCCCACAGGGTGTGTTTGAAGCTGTGAGAGCTCATTCAGTGAGCGAGTGGATCTGAGTTTGTGAGAGCCCACTCCTTGGGAGAATGGCTTATCTCCGCTTGTTCGCTCACAGAGTGAGCTCCTGCACCGTTAAGCCCTGCATTAGAGTTGCGAGTAAATTGCTATTTGTGGGAGCCCACTCTGTGGGCGAATAGATCTGTCTACTTCTTTGGGCTTACATTTGTGGGCAAACGCAAAGACCGTTCCCGCGCGGAGCGCGGTCCCACAAAGTGCTCCCACAAAGCAAGTCCCACAAGGCAAGCCATTAAATTAAGCTCTGCAGGGTAAGCCCCCGCAGAGCGAGCCTGCGGAAGACTGATCAGTCTTCTGCGTAGGCCTCAACGGGTACACAGCTGCAGTACAGGTTGCGGTCGCCGTAGACATTGTCGATACGGTTTACCATCGGCCACAGCTTGGACTGTTTCATCCAAGCGGTGGGGAAGGCGGCCTGTTCGCGGCTGTAGGGGCGATCCCACTCCGCATCGATGATATCGGCCTGGGTGTGCGGTGCGTTCTTCAGCGGGTTATTGTCCGCATCCAGTTCACCTGCCTCGACCAGCGCGATCTCTTCACGAATACGAACCATGGCTTCAATGAAGCGGTCCAGTTCGGCCTTGGATTCGGACTCGGTCGGTTCGATCATCAGTGTGCCCGGTACCGGGAAGGACATGGTCGGGGCGTGGAAGCCGAAGTCCATCAGGCGCTTGGCCACATCTTCCTCGGTGATGCCGGAGGCTTCCTTCAGCGGGCGAATGTCGATAATGCACTCATGCGCCACACGTCCATTACGACCTGAGTAAAGCACCGGGTAGTGTGCACCCAGTTTCTTGGCCAGGTAGTTGGCGTTCAGGATGGCCACTTCGGTCGCCTTGCGCAGGCCTTCGCCGCCCATCAGGGCAATATACACCCAGCTGATCGGCAGGATGCTGGCGCTGCCCCAGGGCGCTGCGGAAACGGCACCGTTATCCGGATTAGGACCATCGATGCCCACTACCGGGTGGTTGGCGACGAACGGCGCCAGGTGTGCCTTGATGCCGATCGGGCCCATGCCTGGGCCGCCACCGCCGTGTGGGATGCAGAAGGTCTTGTGCAGGTTCATGTGCGATACGTCAGCGCCGATATCCGCAGGGCGGGTGATTGCCACCTGAGCGTTCAGGTTGGCGCCGTCCATATACACCTGGCCACCATGCTGGTGAACGATGTCACAGATTTCGCGGATGCCTTCTTCGTACACGCCATGGGTGGACGGGTAGGTGATCATCAGGCAGGAGAGGTCATCGGCATGCTGCTCGGCCTTGCTGCGCAGGTCGTCGATATCCACGTTGCCCTGATCATCACAGCCGACCAGTACCACTTTCATGCCGGCCAACGCGGCGGAGGCCGGGTTGGTGCCGTGTGCAGATGTCGGGATCAGGCAGATGTTGCGGTGGCCCTGGTTCTGCGACTGGTGGTAGTGGCGAATGGCCAGCAGACCCGCATATTCACCCTGGGCGCCGGAGTTGGGCTGCATGCAGATGGCATCAAAACCGGTAATGGCTTTGAGCATTTCTTCCAGAGAGTCGATCATGGTCTTGTAGCCCTGCGCCTGGTTGACCGGGGCGAAGGGATGTAGTGCGCCGAACTCGGGCCAGGTGACCGGGATCATCTCGGCAGTGGCGTTGAGTTTCATGGTGCAGGAGCCCAGTGCGATCATGCTGTGGGCCAGCGACAGGTCCTTGTTTTCCAGGCGCTTGAGGTAGCGCAGCATCTCGGTTTCGCTGTGGTATTCGTTGAATACCGGATGGGTCAGGAAGGCTGAGGTGCGCTTCAAGTCAGCAGGGATGCTTTCACGCGTGGAGCGCGCTCCCACAGAGGAGCCCTCAGATGTTTCTGCAGCTTGCTCAGTATTGTGGGAGCCAGCTCCGCGGGCGATCAGCTCTGCATCCAGAGCCTCGATATCAAGGCCATGACCAGCTCCCAACAGGGCAGTCCACAGGGCTTCAATTTCAGCACGGTCACTGCGCTCATCCAGGGTAATGCCGATCTGGTCATCGCCCAGCTTGCGCAGGTTGAAGCCGGCGTCCAGTGCTGCCTGCAGCAACGTGTCACGGTTGCCAGCAGCGTTCAGGGTAATTGTGTCGAACCAGGTGTCGTGAGCCAGCTCCATGCCTTTCTGTTTCAGGCCGGTAGCGAGCAGGTCGGTCAGGCGGTGGATGCGGCTGGCGATGGTTTTCAGGCCTTCGGGACCATGATACACGGTGTAGAAGGAGGCCATGTTGGCCAGCAGCACCTGTGCGGTACAGATGTTGGACGTAGCTTTCTCACGGCGGATATGCTGCTCGCGCGTCTGCATGGCCATGCGCAGGGCCGGGTTGCCACGGGTATCCACGGATACACCGATGATGCGGCCCGGAACAGAACGCTTGTAGGCATCACGGGTGGCAAAGAAAGCCGCATGCGGGCCGCCGTAGCCCATGGGGACACCAAAGCGCTGGGCGGAACCGAAGACAACATCGGCACCCATCTCGCCCGGTGATTTCAGCAGGACCAGACTCATCAGATCGGCAGCGGCGCACACCAGTGCTTTCTTGTCGTGCGCTTTCTCGATCAGCGGCTCAAAGTTACGGATATTACCCTGAGTGCCAGGGTACTGGACCACCACGCCAAAGGCTTCGTGCTCGTCGATCAGGCTTTCCACATCACCCACGATGACATCGTAGCCCAGTGGTTCGGCGCGGGTCTGGATCACGTTGATGGTCTGCGGGTGCAACTGGTCGTCCACCAGGAAGGCGTTGGCCTTTTTGGCCTTGCTCATGCGCTTACACAGCGTCATGGCTTCGGCCGAAGCCGTTGCTTCGTCCAGCAGTGAGGCATTGGCCAGGTCCAGACCGGTCAGGTCCAAAATGGCCTGCTGGAAGTTCAGGATCGCTTCCAGGCGACCCTGTGACACTTCCGGCTGATAAGGCGTATACGCGGTATACCAACCCGGATTTTCCAGCACATTACGCAGGATAACATTAGGCACCAGCGTATCGGCATAGCCCATGCCGATCAAAGAGCGCTTGATCTGGTTCTGCTGGGCGATGGTTTTGAGTTCGGTCAGAGCCTGATGCTCGGTTTTCGGACCGGGCAGGGGAATTGGCTGTTCCACCATGATGCTGCCGGGCACCGTTTCGTTGATCAGCGTATCCAGGCTATCAACGCCCAGTGTTTCCAGCATGGCAGCGGTTTCTTCAGCAGATGGGCCGATATGGCGGCTGATGAAGGCATCCTGCTGTTCCAGGGTATGCAGCGGCGACAGGCTCTGTTCACTCATCTTGATTGGAATCCCAAGTTGTTCATCAAATGGGCGCTATTTTAGCAGGGATAGGGTTCGGGTTGGAGCGGTACTGCGATATGAGCCACCACCATTGTAATAAATTCGCGACATTGAGGGCAGGTTGCTGACTTACAGTAACCCCGAATTAGGCCCGGGCATAAGTGGAACTTTGCTAACAGGCAAAACAGAAATATTGCCGCTCTGGGTAGCGGCGTCGCTACTTTTGACCTGAAACAAGTGTTTGGGTGTCGCGCCTCTAATGTCAGGAAATGTCAGCTTTAGGCTTCAAACATTTGTTATAAAGGCCCAAACAAAGATTTAGCACTGAATTTTCTGTCTAGAGGCGTCGAAATGTTCAAAAAATCTCTGCTGGTTACCGCTGTAGCAGTCGTTATGACTGGTTGCTCTATTACTCCTGAGACGATTGATACTGCAAACATTGCCACTACAGTTCAATCCGATATTCAGCTGCTGTCCCAGGATGTTGCGGTGGCCGAAGCGATTTCGCTGGACGAAGCGATCGCCCGGGCGGTGTTGAATAACCGTGATAAAAAGCTCAAAGCTTTGGAGGCTGCTTTAGCGCAAGGCCAAATCGATCTTGTGCAGCATGAAATGTTACCGGAGCTGACCGCGTCTGCTGGCTATTCCAAACGCAGTGAATATGCAGCCTCCGCCAGTGTCAACTTCACCGATGGCGAGCCAGACGCACTGGGGCCAAATCCATCTTACTCGGTATCTCAGGATAAAGAGCGAGATAGCCAGGACGTCGCCTTTACGTGGAATATTCTCGACTTCGGGCTGTCTTATGTGCGTGCAAAGCAACACGCCGACCGCTACCTCATCAGCAAGGAGCGCGAGCGCAAGGTTGTCCATAACATTACTCAAGATGTGCGTGCAGCCTACTGGCGTGCAGTATCCGCCCAGCGTTTGCTGACCAAAATCAATCCGCTTATCAGCCAGGCCAGCGATGCGCTGAAAGACTCTCGCCAAGTGGAAAGCAAGCGCTTGCAGGCGCCGCTAGAAGCTCTTTATTACCAGCGAGAGCTACTGGATATTCTGCGTGCACTTCAGTCACTGCGCCAAGATTTGATGGGGGCCAAGACAGAGTTGGCTGCACTGATGGGACTGAAGCCGGGCACTGCTTTTAGTTTGGCGGATGTGACTAACCCCGACTTCACTGTGCCAAAGCTGTCAGTAGAGCTGGAGCAAATGGAAGAGCTGGCACTTCAGCAGCGTCCTGAGCTGGTTGAGACCCACTACCAAAAGCGTATTTCAGCTTCCGAAACCAAAGCTGCCATGTTGGGGCTGCTGCCAGGTATCAATCTTACAGCTGGCTCCTATGAGGACAGCAATGATTACCTGTTGAACCAGGATTGGACCAGCATGGGTGCCCAGATCAGCTGGAACCTGTTTGATGTATTCAAGATCGGCCCCGAGCGTCGTATGGCAAAAACCCGTGAAGCTCTGGCCGAAGAGCAGCGTCTGGCTGCGTCCATGGCGGTGCTGACACAGGTTCATCTGTCCCGTATCCGTTACGAACAGGCGTTAAAGAGCTTTGATTTAGCGGGTGAGTACCTCAATGTTGCCGAGCGCATCAGCGAGCAGACTCGCAATGGTGCACGCTTAAAGCGCACTTCTAAGCTGGACTTGATCCGTGAATCCCTCAATACCGTGCTCGCTGAGTTGCGCCGTGATGTTGCCTATGCCGATCTGCAAAATAGCTATGGCCGAGTTTACGTAACCATGGGTATGGACCTGCTGCCTGAGGACTACAACGAAGTCGCACTTGATCAACTCAGCGGCCGTATTGGTGAGCGCTTCGCTCAGTGGCAGAGCGGTGAGCTGGAGCAGGTTAGCCAGCAACCGGTAGTCAAGCCAGAAGACGAGCAGGCAGAAGCAGCAGTTGAGTCAGATACCGAAACCGAGGACAAGGTAAGCTGATGCGCGCCCTGATGGTGTCAACGCTGGCGGCGGCATTGCTGCTGCCGGCCACTGCTCAGGCTGAATATGAGGCCCGAGCCGTGATCAAAGCGCTCGATCGCGCGGTCCTGTCTGGTGAGATTGCAGCCAAGGTGGCGCGTATGCCAGTACGCAGTGGTGAGGCCTTCGCCAAAGGGGACTTACTGGTCGAACTGGATTGCGCTCTATACCAGGCGCAGGCTGATAAGGTCTCCGCCGAGGTACGTGCAGCCAAGATCAAACGCGATAACGCCCGTGAACTGAAGTCATACAACTCCATAGGTGAAGTGGATGTAGCACTGGCGCAATCCGAGTATGCCCAGTCACTGGCTGAGCTCCGTATTGCGCGGTTGAACACCGAGCGTTGCACCATCAAGGCTCCCTGGGATGGACGTGTTGTCGGCGTTCATGTCAGCACCCATGAAAACATTCGTCAGCAGCAGGAATTGATAGAAATAGTGGCAGACCGCCGGCTCGAAGCCGAGGTTGTTGTCCCCGCTGCCTGGCTGAGCTGGCTGCAAGCTGGTCAGTCACTTCGTTTGCAGGTGGATGATAGCGCGGAATCTACTTCTGCTCAGGTCAGCGCCATCATTCCGACGATTGATGCGGTCAGCCAGACCGTCCTGTTGCGCGCCACACTGGCGCAGGATACCCAACTGATACCAGGCATGAGCGCAACAGCGGTTTTCGACGCGCCCATTGCCCAGTAAATACGCACCGTTAGCAGGTATTTGCCACGGTGCCCTAAAGGGATTGAGACCATGAAAAAACAGACCCCCGCCCCGATTCGCTTTCGTCGCAAGCCACTGATTACCGCGCTTGAGCCCCGTATCTTGTTGGATGGTGCCGCTGTTGCTACCACGGCTGAAATGACGACGGATGTGGCTTTTCAAGACGAAGTGGTACATACCGAGTCCGCTGACCAGAGCGTGCACTTTGCAGCGCCGGCCCCCACTGGCTCTGAGCCGGGCAGTCGCCGTGAAGTCGCTTTTGTCGATACGTCGGTAGAAGGTTATGAGACTCTTGTCGATGGTCTGGGTGAAAATGTTGACGTGATCCTTATTGAGGGTAGCGAAAATGGTCTGGAGCAGATGGTTACTGCCCTGCAGGGGCAAACGGGTATCGACGCGATCCATTTGTTCTCTCATGGTGATGTGGGTGAACTGAAGCTGGGTAATCTGACCCTGAACGGCGAAAACCTGGAGGCCAATTCCGAACTTCTGTCGACCTTGGGTGAGTCGCTGACTGAAAACGGCGACCTGATGCTCTACGGTTGTTACGTTGGCGCCGACAGTGAAGGTCAGAGTTTTATCGACTCCGTGGCTGAGTTGACCCAGGCAGATGTGGCTGCTTCAGAAGACCTGACCGGTGCAGCAGATAAAGGCGGAGACTGGGAGCTGGAAGCCGAAAGTGGAGTGGTTGAGGCTGAAGAGTTGGCAGTTGCCAATTTTGAAGGCCTGTTGGCTCCAACGGTAAATGCGGTGGCAGACTCGGTCACCTATACCGAAGGGGGGGATCCTGTCACCATTGATACCGGCATCAGCTTCAGTGGTGGCGGTGACTATCGTGAAGGCTATATCCGTTTTTCCGTTGATAATGCCGCATCGGGCGATCAGTTCATATTGCAGGACGCTGCGGATGTAAATGCAGTCGATGCCATTTCGGTTATCGGCAATGATGTCTACCGTGGAAACGGTACTGATCGTGAGCGTATTGGCTCGATTGATGAGGTGGAAAATGGCCTGAATGGTCAGCCGTTGAAGATTCTGCTCTCAACGCCCCTGCCGAACTCCGGCTTTGAGGAGGGGACGGCGGACTGGACGTTATCCAATGAAATTTATGGGGATAGTGCGGGCGAAATTAACTTTGACGGTCAGCCAATATACTTCGATGGCCATAGTGATTCAAATCTTACCTATCCGAATACTGGGAGTGGTACGATTAACACGGTAGCCAGTTCTGGTACTTTTAACCCCCAGGCTTCAGTTGTGGATGGTGCGGGAGTCGAAAATACCAAGGCACTTTATCTACAAAGCTCTGGCAATATTGTGCAAGAAAATCAGGTGCCCAACGGTAGTGGTTACCAGATTGATGGTTACGGTTCTATTCATGGGCCTTATGCGACCAGTACCGTGATTACTGTTGAAGATGGTGATTCCATCTCTCTTGACTTTAAAGCAGTTGGGTCCGGTGACGATTACGAAGTATTCGGCATGCTGCGCGCCGTTGACGGCAGTGGTAATTTTATTAGTGATGACCCGAATAATTCGGCCAACGTCATTCTGTTTGCAGAACGAGGGGGGGACACGAATGGATTTGTTCGCGTAGATAAGACCGGGCTAAGTGCCGGACAATACAAGTTCCAATTTGTTGGTGGTACTTATGATGCGTCCGGTGGTTATCTTGTTGGTTCCAACCTCTACGTCGACAATATCCGGTTGATCTCTGCCAACCCTGTTAACGATACTTTGGCAGGTAATATCGCCTCGCAAGTGGCCTACAACAGCGCCGCTCAAGACACTGAGACACAGCGTACCATTACCATTTCTGCCATGGATAGCGATGGTGCCACTGGGTCAGACACGGTCACCCTGAACGTGACTCAGCTGAATAATGCGCCGGCATTTTCGGGTGATGCCACCTTGGGGGCTGTGAATGAAGATACGGCTTCTCCTGGCGGTAGCACAGTTGGTAGCCTCTTCGATGGCGTGCTGAACGATCCTGATACCACTTTCACACCTGCCGATTATCTAGCCGGCATTATTATCACGGCTGACAGCAGCGCCCCCTCGCAGGGCGAGTGGCAATACAGCACCGACGGTAGCAACTGGTTTTCAATTGGCACCGTTGCCAGTACTAGTGGTCTTTTGATCTCACGTGATGCCAGTCTGCGTTTTGTTCCTGCTGCAGACTATAGCGGTACCCCAGGCAGTCTGAGCGTACATGCAGTCGATAGCTCTGATGGTGCAATCACGTTCACCAATGGTGCGGATCGTCAAACCTTTGATACCACGGTTGTCGGTGTTACAGGTGGGGATACGGCAGTTTCATCTGGCGCTGTGAATTTGAATACATCCATTACTGCTGTCAATGATGCCCCCGTGATGGATGCCCCCTTGGGTGGAACCCTCGTTGATACCGCTGCTGACGATATATTTAGCGACCTTGCAGGAGCGCTCACGGCTAGCGATACAGACTCGCCCAGCCTCAATTACGGTATTCAGGGTGGTTCAGATAATGGCTCCTACGTCACTCTTACGGGTACTTATGGCACCTTGCAGGTGACCAAGAGTACTGGCGCTTATACCTTCACGCCTAACCATGGAAGCATCAACGGCCTTAATACCACCGAGACCCAGTCCTTCACTGTGACGGTATCAGATGGTGCCCTTACCAGTACCCAAACGCTGGAATTTACCCTGGAAGGCGCTAACGATAATCCTGCTTTTGTGGTCGACAACAGTGACACCCAAGTTTCGGTGTTCAGTATGCCCAACCTCAACGGCAATGACTCTTTTCCAAACGAAGATAACGAAAACGCCAACTTGGCGAGTATCATTCAGTGGGTAATTAATGAGGGGGGCGACTACTCACTTGATACGAGTATCCGGAATTTTACCGACGCCGATTTCGCTGCCAAACTAGCGGCTAGCGGTTTCTTCTTTATGACGGATATGGAGCAGTTCACCAGCAGCTTTGATCCATTAAGTGAAACATACCTGCCCACCAGTTCAGCCAATGCAATTAATAGCTGGGTGAATGACGGTGGTGTCATATTGATGACAGGAACGGCTGGAACGGAAGATGTTGAGTTCCTGAATCGCGTATTTGCCTGGGATTTGACTAGTCAATCCGGTAGTAATTGGTCGATTAATACTGCAAACGTAGCAGGTACCCCATTCGAAGGGGGACCTGCTAGCCTTGATGATCCAAGCGCAACTGATTCCATTGGTGCCGGAAGTGTGGATGGCTTCAAGGCTCTTTATGGCACTAGCAGCAATGCTGCCGTTGCGGAAATTGGATTCGGAAAGGGGCGCGTTCTCTTCCTCGGCTATGATTATTATGATTCTGGTATCTCAGGAACCGGCTTCACTAGTACAGCTACACAGTATGGTACTGATGTTGCAGATGGTGCTTCTAATACCAATGACTGGGTGCGTGAGATAATTCCCCGTGCGTTGCAATACTCGGCCCAGCTTTCTGCCGATACTCAATTCACCGAATCAAACAACCCGCTGGATGGAATGGGTTCGTTCTGGGTGTCTGATGTCGACCAGCCTGACTCGGTGACAGTTTCAGTTTCAGATGTTGTGGCTGAACAGCGTAATAGCGATGGAGCACCAATCACTTCTTCAGCATCACAGCCCTCTTATGCTGAATTGATGGCGATGCTGGATCTTGGCTCACAGCCTGTCATTGATGGCAGCAGTACCAGTGGCGAGGTGAACTGGACTTTTAATTCCAATACTGAGACGTTTAATTATCTGGCAGCGGGTGAGAGCTTGGTGCTGACCTATGAGATCACTGCCGATGACGGTAATGACGGTACTGCAACGCGCACGCTGGTTATCACAGTTAATGGCGTGAACGATGCACCGGTAGCTCAGGGCGGCACTGAAACGGTGGCTGAAAATGGCGTTTTCAACGGCAGCGCCAGTGCCTCTGATGTTGATGGTACAGTTGACAGCTTTGAGTTGGTAAGCAGTGTCAGCAGCGGCTCACTAACGTTTGATCCTACAAATGGCAGCTATAGCTTCGATCCGGGTACTGCCTTTGATGACCTGGCTGAAGGCGAAGTACGCCCAGTCAACTTTACCTACCGTGCACTTGATAACACGGGCGCAGCCAGTGAGGTGGTAACTGTTACCCTTAACGTAACAGGCAGCAATGATGTTCCTGTGGTTTCGGCCAGTACAGGCACAAGCTCTGAAAATGGTTCACTCTCTTCAAGCGTTCCAGTCGCTACTGATGTAGATGGCAACGTTGTTAGCTATCAGCTGGTCAATGATGTCGCTTCGGGTAATCTGGCCTTCAACAGCGATGGCAGCTACACCTTTGAAACCGGCACCGATTTTGATGATCTGGCAGTGGGTGAGAGCCGTCCTGTGGCCTTCACGTACACAGCGACTGACAACGATGGTGGGGTGAGTGCGCCAGGTACGGTGACCTTTACTATTACCGGTACCAACGATGTTCCAACAATCAGCGTTGACGCTGCCGAGGGCATCACCGAATTGGATGGCGACTCCAGCGCTCAGGATCTGAGTGACACAGGTGTGGTCAGCTTCGGTGATCTGGATACCACGGATCTGGTGGATATCACATTCGTGAGTGACAACAACATCGCCTGGAGTGGCGGTACTATCGATGCTGGCCTGGCTGCTGCGTTAGTCGGTGGCCTGACAATTCCAACTACCACCGATGCAGCTGCGCCGGGTAACGTCAACTGGACCTACAACGTCGCGGACGCCAATCTCGACTTCCTGGCGGCAGGTGAGACCATCACCTTCAGCTACACGGTGACCGCGACTGACAGCCAAAATGCGACGGCTACGGACACGCTGAGTTTCACCATCACCGGCACCAACGATGCACCGACTCTGAGTGTCGAGGCGGCAGAGGCGATTTCGGAAGTGGGTGGCGACTCCAGCGCTCAGGATCTGAGTGACACCGGTGT
Source organism: Marinobacterium sp. NO-S09 (assembly GCF_059179545.1). Classification (NCBI taxonomy): domain Bacteria; kingdom Pseudomonadati; phylum Pseudomonadota; class Gammaproteobacteria; order Oceanospirillales; family Oceanospirillaceae; genus Marinobacterium; species Marinobacterium sp. NO-S09. The sequence goes on from NZ_CP168954.1 coordinate 1,665,408, forward strand.
TGTCAGCTTCGGTGATCTGGATACCACGGATCTGGTGGATATCACGTTCGCCAGTGATAACAATATCGCCTGGAGTGGCGGTACTATCGACGCTGGCTTGGCTGCTGCGTTGGTTGGTGGCCTGACAATTCCAACTACCACCGATGCAGCTGCGCCGGGTAACGTCAACTGGAGCTACAGTGTCGCCGACGTCAATCTCGACTTCCTGGCGGCAGGTGAGACCATCACCTTCAGCTACACGGTGACCGCGACCGACAGCCAAAATGCGACAGCTACGGACACGCTGAGTTTCACCATCACCGGCACCAACGATGCACCGACTCTGAGTGTTGAGTCGGCAGAGGCGATTACGGAAGTAGATGGCGATTCCAGCGCTCAGGATCTGAGTGACACAGGCGTGGTCAGCTTCGGTGATCTGGATACCACGGATCTGGTGGATATCACGTTCGCCAGTGATAACAATATCGCCTGGAGTGGCGGTACTATCGACGCTGGCTTGGCTGCTGCGTTGGTCGGCGGTCTGACAATTCCAACTACCACCGATGCAGCCGCGCCGGGGAACGTCAACTGGACCTACAACGTAGCGGACGCCAATCTCGACTTCCTGGCGGTAGGTGAGACCATCACCTTCAGCTACACGGTGACCGCGACCGACAGCCAAAATGCGACGGCTACGGACACGCTGAGTTTCACCATCACCGGCACCAACGATGCACCGACTCTGAGTGTTGAGTCGGCAGAGGCGATTACGGAAGTAGATGGCGATTCCAGCGCTCAGGATCTGAGTGACACAGGCGTGGTCAGCTTCGGTGATCTGGATACCACGGATGTGGTGGATATCACATTCGCCAGTGATGGCAACATCGCCTGGAGTGGCGGTACTATCGATACTGGCCTGGCCACTGCGTTGGTCGGTGGTCTGACAATTCCAACTACCACCGATGCAGCCGCGCCGGGCAGTGTAAACTGGAGCTACAGTGTCGCCGACGTCAACCTCGACTTCCTGGCGGCAGGTGAGACCATCACCTTCAGCTACACGGTGACCGCGACCGACAGCCAAAGTGCGACGGTTACGGATACGCTGAACTTCACCATCACTGGCACCAACGATGCTCCGACCGTTAGCGTCGAAGCTGCAGAGGCGTTTACGGAAGTGGATGGCGACTCCAGCGCTCAGGATCTGAGTGACACTGGTTTGGTCAGCTTTGGTGACCTGGATACCACTGATGTGGTGGATATCACGTTCGCCAGTGATAACAACATCGCCTGGAGTGGCGGTACTATCGATGCTGGCCTGGCTGCTGCGTTGGTCGGTGGCCTGACGATTCCAACTACCACCGATGCAGCCGCGCCTGGGAACGTTAACTGGAGCTACAACGTCGCGGACGCCAATCTTGACTTCCTGGTGGCGGGTGAGACGATCACCTTCAGTTACACGATCACAGCAACTGACACTCAGGGTGCAACCGCAACCGATACGCTGAGCTTTATAATTACCGGTAGTAATGATGCACCCACTATCTCCGTTGAGGCCCCAGAGGTTATAACTGAAGCGGGAGACTCAAGCAGTCAAGGCCTGAGTGATAGCGGTGAGGTCAGCTATAATGATCTGAACGCAAATGATGTAATTGATATTACATACACTAGCAATGGCGACATCGAATGGAGTGGCGGTAATCTTAATGCAGGACTGGCCTCTTCATTGGTCGATGGGTTCAGTATTCCTACTACCATTGACGCAGCAGCATCAGGCAGTGTCGATTGGAATTACAACGTTGCAGCCGTCAACCTCGATTTCCTTGCCGAGGGTGAGACCATCACCTTCAGCTATACGGTAACAGCAACAGACAGGGAGGGTGCAACTGCGACTGACTCCCTAACATTTACAATCACAGGCACAAACGATGCTCCGACAGTGAGTGTTGAAGCGGCTGACGTGATTACTGAGGTACAGGGAGACTCCAGTGCTCAGGTTTTAAGCGATAGTGGCCGAGTCAGCTATGGTGATTTAGATGTAAACGATAGAGTTAACATCAGCTTTGTCAGTAACCGTGACATTTCATGGAGCGGTGGAGACCTGGATTCTGCGGTTGAGACCTCGCTGGTAGATGGTTTCAGTATTCCTGACACGATTGATTCCGCTGCATCGGGCGCTGTGAACTGGAACTACAGCGTTGATAATGTGGACCTGGACTTCCTGGCTGAGGGGGAGACCATAACTTTCAGCTACACAGTGACTGCTACTGACCGCGAAGGTGCTACAGCAACTGATACACTGTCATTTACCATCATTGGTAGCAATGATGTGCCTGTGCTCAGCATATCCACGGTGGAAAGCTTTACTGAAGCCGATAACGCAGCTCAGCAATCACTTGTTCAATCTGGCACTGTTGATTTTGCTGATGCAGATCTCAATGACACAGTTACTATCGATTTTGTCAGCAATAACGATATTACTTGGAAGCGTGCGGATGACTCCGTCGTCGCGCCATTGCCTGAACAGCTTGTTGACTCATTGTTGAATGGCTTCACTACCGGTGGCGACAACTTGTCACATGAAGGACAAATTGACTGGGCTTTCAGCGCAGAAAATCTGGACTTGGATTTCCTCAATGCTGGTGACAGCATAACTCTCAGTTATACGGTTACTGTTCAAGACAGCGAAGGTGTTGCCGTTTCAGATGTAGTGGTTATCACTCTTGAGGGCACAAATGACGCACCGGAAATGACGGCGCGTCAGTTAAGTGATGATGAGACCAGTGTTCTTCAGGGAGATGACTTTGATCTGTCCGTGTCCAGTTTGTTTAGTGACAAAGACAGTACTCTGAGTGGAGAAAAACTGTACTTCGATATCAGTGGGCTGCCTCAGGGGCTGGCCTATGATGCTGCTACTGGGGTTATCAGCGGTAAACCAACACAGTCAGGGCCTTTTACTATCAATGTAATGGCCAGCGATGCCACAGGAGCTACTTTAACGCGTAGTTTCTCTATGACCGTAGTTGCCGTTGTAGCTCCGGATGATGGCGGCTCTACTGCTGGGGTTAGAGACTCCTTGCCTGAAGCACCGCAAAATGATGTTGCGTCAGTCGGTGATGGTAACGATGGTGGTGAAGGGGGCCTGCCTCAGGGGTTAATTGATAATAATGGCAGCCCGGACCCTACTGATGGCAGTGGTTTCCTTCCGACTAGTGGAACTAGCTTTGGTAATGGAACTGGCAGTGATACATCTACAGGTTTTGACAACCGTGATGACAGCGGGAACGAAAATGCTGCTGAAACGGCAGGTGAGGAGAGGGGACTCTCCGAGGGCGGAGAGCAATCGACTCAGCTGACAGAGGCTTCTCGTGATGACTTGGGTGCGGAAAGCAGTGAAGCGGTAGGCAACGAAACCGTTATATTGTCTGAAACGGGCGCGTTGGTTGTTCAAACGCAAATGCCTGATGGCAATACTACGCTGAAAGCAACAGTGGATGTGAATGTAGATGCCTCTGGCCAGGTTGTATTTACAGACGTTCAGCAAGAAGCCTTCAGTACAGTTTCTCTGACGGTAGCCAGCATTGATCAAACGGCTGACAACCAGGTCACTATCGATATTCAGGACACCAGCTCTACCGCATCGACTCAACAGTATTCCGGTAGCCTTGCCAGCGGTGAAAGCTTGCCGTCATGGATTCAGCTGGACTCGGCGACGGGTACAGTAGTGATTGATAATCCTCCTGTGGGGCAGTCGGAAGTCATTATCCGTATCCAGGCAATGGGCTCTGATGGCCATCTTCGTGTGCTGGAGCTCAAGCTTGACTTGGAGGAATTGCTCAAGCGTCAGGCTGCTAATGTTGATCAACCCGGTGAGGCTGCGGACGACAGTTTGTCTACAAGCTTTGTGCCGTTGAATGATCAGCTGGAAACTGAATTGGTTGCCCGTGAGCAGTACGGAGATCGCCTACTGGCGATGCTGCATTCCGTATAAGGAGTTGATGTGAGCGAAACCGTTGCAGCCCTTTTGGGGTTGGAGCAACAGCTGCGCAAGGCATCCAGCCTTGCGCAGCTGTTTTATGTTCTGGTTAACCAGACCCACAGATCTATTCCCTACACTCAGGCCATAGTGCTACAGCGGGACGGGAGAGTTGCTGCAGTATCAGATGTGCCCACAGTCGATTACACCTCTCCCTATATCGCTTGGGCTGAGAGGCTGGGCAAGGCAATTCTGGAACAAGGCCATGCGGCCCAGCCTCAAGTGCTGGGACCTGTCTCAATAGGCGCTGAGCTGGCTGCCGAATGGCGATCACTGGAGCTTCCCGACCAGCTACTTTGGCAGCCGTTGGTTGTTGAGGCACGAGAAGGTGAAACGGTAGGTGCTTTGTTGCTTCTTCGTGATAAGCCTTGGGGCGAAGCTGAGCGTGGTATTGCTCAACACCTTGGAGCAACAGCAGGGCATGCACTTTTTGCCCTCAGTCGGCACCAGCCTTTTAATAGTATTGGTAAGCGGCTTCGACAACGTAGGGTAGTCTGGGTCGCTGCTGGGGTCCTGCTTGCTCTCATGCTTTGGCCCGTGCGGCTTAGCACTTTGGCCCCAGTAGAAGTAGTAGCAAAGGATCCGTTTGTCGTAGCAGCCCCTTTAGACGGAGCAGTCAAACGTGTATCGGTGCAACCCAACCAGGTTGTCGATAGCGGGGAAGCATTGGCCTACATGGAGGATACCGAACTGGCCAACCGTGAAGCAGTGGCCAGGCAAACATTGTCGGTAGCTCAGGCTGAGCTGAAAACGGTTCAGCAAAGTGGCTTCATGGACCCACGTCAGAAAGCACGACTGGCTGAACTGGAGGCCGAGGTTAAATTGAAGTCGGCTGAATGGCAGTTTGCTCGCTCTCGTCTAGAGCGGTCAATTATCAAGGCCGACCAGCCTGGAGTGGTTGTGTTGGATAATCCGGATGACTGGAAGGGTCAACCGGTACGGGTCGGTGAGAGGATTATGCTGGTTGCAAATCCCGAGAAGGTCGAGCTGGAAGTGATGCTGCCGGTAAAGGACTCCATAGCACTAGCTCCGGGGGCTGAGGTCAAGGTATTTCTGGATAATGACCCACTGAATGCCTGGTCAGCCATTCTGAGCCATGCCGGTTATACACCTAAGCCAACCGCAGATCAGCAGTTTGCATATCGTTTGATAGCTCAGTTGGATAAGCAGGCAAATCTCCAAGTTCCGCGTATTGGTCTACGCGGTACCGCTAAAGTCTATGGAGATAAGGTGAGCCTGTTCTTTTATCTATTTCGCCGTCCGATTACCGCCTTTAGGCAGTGGTTGGGATGGTAGAGGTTCGGTTGCCTGCCTTGCGGCAAGACTTGAAACTGTTGCCCGGCTCTCATGACGAGGATGGCGCCCCCCGCTGGTTATTGCATGACAGGGTACGCAATCGCTATTTTACTCTGTCGGAAGATGCTTTGGTGTTGATCCGCAATTGGCAACCTGGGCGCACAATGGAAGAAATGCAGGCCGTGCTATCGGATCGAGGCCTGGACTACGTTGCTGACGAGATCAATGCGTTCAATGATTTTCTGATTGCTAACAACCTGGTCTTGGCACGGACGCCTGGTGCCTGTGATCATTTCCTGCAACAGCGAGAATCACAGCGCAAGGGAATGTGGAGCTGGTTGCTACACAATTATCTATTCATTCGTATCCCCTTGTTGCGTCCTGATCCTTGGCTTAAGCGTATTGGGCCCAAGCTTGATTGGCTGTTCAGCCGAACCACACACTGGCTGATCCTGCTGCTGGGGTTGTTGGGAGTAGGACTGGTTCTGCGTCAGTGGGATGCTTTTAGTGCCACTTTTATATATTTCTTTAGCCTCGAAGGGATGCTCCTCTATGGCTTGACATTGGTGCTGGTTAAAAGCGCTCATGAGCTTGGGCACGCTTTTGCTGCCTGGCGGTTGGGGTGTCGTGTTGCTTCAATGGGGGTGGCCTTTTTGGTGATGTTTCCGGTGCTATACACGGATACAACCGATGCTTGGAAGCTAAGGTCAAGGCGCAGCCGTTTACGCATTGTGACTGCGGGTGTCAGGGCTGAACTTTACTTGGCGCTCTTGGCGACCTTTCTTTGGGGTGTGCTTCCCGATGGGTCTCTGCGCAGTGCGGCATTTTTCGTTGCCACCACCAGCTGGGTAACCTCTGTGCTGGTGAACATCAGTCCCTTTCTGCGATTTGATGGCTATTATGCTTTCTCTGATATTTTGGGTGTGGAAAACCTGCAGCAGCGTGCTTTTGCGTTGGGACGCTGGCGGCTGCGGCGTTGGCTCTGGGGGCTGGACGACCCTCTACCTGAACCCATGCCTCGGCAGCGCGCACGTCTACTGACCTTGTACGCTTGGGGTACCTGGTTGTACCGATTTTTCCTGTTTTTGGGGATTGCCTTGCTGGTCTATCACCTGTTTTTCAAGGTGTTGGGTATTATTCTATTCGTAGTGGAAATACTCTGGTTTATTGTGATGCCGATTTTTAAAGAATTACAGGTGTGGCGTGAACGCCGAGCCGATTTCAACTGGACGCCTGTACGTATCACCGGCTGGTTGATTCCAGTGATTGTGCTGTTGTGGGCGTTACTACCCTTATCGACCCAGGTACACGTTCCAGGTGTGGTACGTAGTGAATTGAATCAAAGCTTATTCGCCACAGAGGCGGCTCAGGTTCAGGTGGTCCATGTGCAAGCAGGTAGCAAGATAACATCAGGCCAGCTTCTGCTGGAACTTGCCTCTCCGGATCTTGAGCAGCAGTTACGCCAGACCCGTGATCAGCTTGAGTTAGTTGAGTTGAAGTTGGCACGCCAAAGCACATCTGTGCAAGACAAGGCAGAGCAAGCGGTTAATCGTGAGCGCCTGAGACAGTTACACGAACAGTTGCAAGGGCTTGAATCCAGAGCCAAGCGCCTGAAGATCAAAGCGCCGTTCAGCGGTGTAATTAGTTCACGGGAGTCGTTGGCAACCGGTCAATGGGTAGGTCGTGATCAAGCACTGCTGACGGTCGTCGACCCAGAGAAAGTAATTGTAGAGGGGTTGGTGCATGAGCGTGATCTTAATCTGTTGGCGCAGAATCAATCAGGCGTATTTATCGCGTCCAGTGGCGAACATGCGGCTTTTCCGGTTCATTTGCAACAGGTTGATCTGACGGCGACACCAGAGCTTCTCTATCCTGAACTTGGATCTGATGCGGGTGGTTCTATTGCTGTAAGGCTTCAAGGTGAACGACTTATCCCTGAAGCGGCCTACTACCGTGTGCAGTTTCAGGCAGATGCAAGTATGCCGTATACGCTCAAGCAGGCACGTTCACCTGGCATGTTGGTCATTGATGGCAAGTCACGCAGTGCCTTGGGATATCAGTTGAAACGTCTGTTAGCACTGTTTATCCGCGAATCGGGCTTTTGAGCATGATGCGAATGATGAGGCTATATATCCTTCGTACACTGACAGTATTGGTTATGCTCTTCAGTGTCACTGAAGTTTCGGCAGCTCCCGTGCCTTTGGCTCAATCGATACTTGCGCTGGATGCAGGGCAGCTTAGCTTGCTTGAAGACCCGCAGCATGAACTGAGCTGGCAGCAAGCACTGTCCTTTCAACGGTCCGGGCATTTTGAACCAATCCCCAATGGCGTGGGGGAGGGCTATACATCATCAGCATTTTGGGTATATGCGGAACTAGAACGGTTGCATGATTCTCCATCGTTCTGGGGATTTCTGAGTAGCCCTGTATATCTTGATAGCGTTGAGTACTATCTTATCCAGGGAGGCCAGTTAATACACTATCTAGCGGCGGGAGACCTGAACGAAGATCCCGAGCATGACATGCACCATCGTTTGCCGATAGTCGGGTCTTACGTCCCTGAAGGGCCGGTTGAACTTCTGGTGCGGTTGGAGACTTCCAGTACTTCGGTTCTACTAATACAAATGGTGCCAGAAAATCGTATTCAGGCGGTAATACAGGGGCGGATACTAAACGAAGGCATCCTCATCGGTATTCTGCTGATGGTATTGCTGATCAATTTGATTAACGGCATCTGGTTGAGGCGTATGCTGTTTGTCTACTTCGTAGTGTATGAGGCCTCAATGCTTGCCACGATCTTGTTGAGCAATGGCTTTATACGTGACTGGACGACAAGTATTAGTGCGGCCGAGCAAAACCTGATAATGCAGTTTAGTGTATTGTGGGCAGGCATAATGGCGTTTATGTTCTTCAGCCGATTATTGAATTTCACTTTTCGAGCGAAGCGCTGGGTCAATAGTCTCTTCAGCATCGGTATATTGATCGCTGTTGTAGGTATGCTATTCACTTACTACGGAAAATACGCATTTGTGATGCAGTTCGTGAATGCTTTTGTAACTTTGTTTCCTGTGGCCGTATCTATTCCGTTGTTGCTTGAATGGCGCTGCATGAACGTCGAGCAACGTTTTCGGGCGGGTGGCTTTTTCATTTTTGGTGTATTTGTAATTGTAAATTGTGCGTATACCGTAGGTTTTTTACCGGTCACGCTTGGAACAACCTATATAGCGCCTATCATGATTCTGTCTTTCCAGCTGTCTCTACATTTTGTCATCATGTTTTCCATTCGCAAGTCAGAATCTTTGCTAAGGAGTGCGCAAAGCCGAGAGCAGCTGGCACGGCAGGATGCCGAGCATGAACGTTCTATACGCCGTTCACATGAGATGTTCATGGATATGTTTGCCCACGAGGTTAGAACGCCACTAGCAGTGATTGATACAACAACTCAGGCACTACAGCGGCTGGAAAGCAAACGAACTGACAGCGATCAGCATCAGCCGCGTTATCAACGGGTGCGTGACTCGGTAACACGAATCAACAGTCTGTTACATATGAGTTTGTTGCGTGATGATAGCTTTATCCCATCCGGGGTTTCTACTAATCAGCAGTACCGGCTTCCTCATGTTATTGGTTCTTTGCTGTTGAACTTTTCGGCCAGAGAGCAATCGCGCATTAATATCGAGATTCCATTCGACAAGGACTACACCGGTAATATTCCGGCCGACGTCTTAAGCATGATTTTGCGTAATTTGATCGATAATGCCCTTAAGTACAGTCCTGCGGAGTATCCGGTTAATGTTAGAGTATTGCTGCAGGGGAATGATCTTGAACTAAGTGTTCGAGATTCGGGAGCAGGGCTGAGCGACCGTGTGCGTTCGCGTATGTTTGAAAGACACTTTAGGGCTAATGAATTTAGTTCCGTGCCTGGGCTGGGGTTAGGGTTGTTTGTAGTTAAGGAGGTTGTGGATCGATTTAAAGGTTATATTGACGTCGATACTGGAAAAGATGGTACAGAAATACGTATTAGGCTGGTTGGAATGGACGCATGACAAAAAATCAACGTATTGCACTGGTGGAAGATAATACTGACTTAAGAGAAGAGCTTTGCTTTTTACTTGATGATGAGGGGGTTTCTATCTTTGGGTTCGGCGAGTCAAAGCCCTTTCTCGCAGCACATAACCTGCATCCTTTTGATGTTGTGATTTTGGATATAGGTCTGCCGGATCGTGACGGTTTCAGTGTGGCTCAGGAGCTAACGAAGCGACGCGACTCTGTAGGAATTATTATGCTTACGTCGCGGGCAAATCTTGATGACCGGATTCAGGGACTGAACCTCGGCGCGGATGCTTATCTAAGCAAACCATTTGAGTTTGCTGAACTCTGGGCTCACCTGCGAGCCTTACTCCGTCGCCTGGAGGGCTATGCACCAGAGGCAAAAAGCTCTTCTGCCACAACTGAAGAGTGGCAGGTAGATATAAAACGTTATCAACTTAGAGCACCTTGTAATCAAGTACACATTGAGCTGACACCTACGGAATGTTCGATATTGCAGCGACTAGCCCAAGATCATCCGGAATCCGCGTCGCGTGCTGATCTGGTACAGAGCCTTGGTGAAGACCATCGGTTATATGATGAGCGCCGCCTTGAACAGATTATGAGTCGGCTTCGAAAAAAAATTCGTGAGCACACGGGCTATAGCCCGATTAAAGCAGTACGTGGCCGTGGATATCGCTTTGGAGAGCTGGTGATCGCATGCGACTGAAAAACCAATGGATATCAAATAATTGCCAATATGTGTCAAATCATTAGCTACAAGAAATTGCTTATCTATACATCTATATCATTTGAATTAATTTGAGCGACTTTTTTCGCATTTACTTGAGTTTGGATCCAAGTCTGATGCACTCTGCCAGCAGTTCTTGCCAGCCGCTTTGGCCTTGTACATGGCATCATCAGCTTGTGTCAGCAGAGCGTCGGTACTCATGCCATCTTCAGGGTAAATGGCGACGCCGATGGACGCGGATACTTTCAGCTGCATCTGGCCACGCTGAACGGGCGTACTCATGGCCGTGAGAATTTTCTGAGCCACCGACTCAATCGCTTGCACGGATTGAACGGTCTCCAGCATCACCACAAACTCATCGCCACCAATACGAGCGCAGGTGTCGGTGCCCCGGAGCTGGTCGGTCATGCGGCCTGACAGAATCGAGAGCAGGTCGTCTCCGGCATCATGGCCATGCTGGTCGTTGATCTCCTTGAACCCGTCCAGATCAATGAACATAAGTGCGAACTTATTGCCTTCGCGGCATGCACGGCGCAGGTTACGACCGAGTAGTTCGTTCAGCAGGCTGCGGTTAGGCAGGCCGGTCAGCGGGTCGTGCATGGCGAGGAAGCGGATGCGCTCGATACGCTTGTGACGCTCCAGAGTAATGGCGGCCAGGTTCGACATGCGCTGCAACAGCAGCTTGTCGGTTTCGTTGGGCTGCGCCGGCTGCTGTGGGTAGCAGGCCACTACCCCCAGCGGTTCTTCATAAGCTGCGATAATCGGCTGTGCCCAGCAGGCACTGATGTTGGTGCGTTTGACCTCTTCGATCAAGGGGCGCCAGGCTTCGTCTTCCATCAGGTTGGGGCTGACCACCAGAGCGCGATGCTGTATCGACTGAATACAGGTGGTGCCGCCTGGGCCTATGGAAAGGCCTCTTTGACGGTGAAGGAACTGTGTTGGCAGGCTGGGAGCAGAGCGCACGGACAGCGATTTGCCATCCTCGTTCAGCAACAGGATGGCGCTGTTGGAGTTGGGAATCAGGCGCTCGATGGTGTAACAGATTTCTGCCAGCACTTCTTCCATGTTATCGCCGGTGGCGATGGACTCCAGCACTTTACGCTCCAGGCGCAATACGCGCTCGCTGGCGCGCAGGTGCTGCTCACGCTTCACCGCGTTGGTGATGTCCTGGACCTGAATCAAGGTCAGTTCGCTTTGGGTCAGTGGGCGCAGCAGGATGGACTGATGCAAGGCACCCAGCTCGCCTTTGGCAGTGCGCTGCTTGAGCGGCAACAGGCGTTTATGCAGCTGGTAGGAGAGCAGCCGGCCCATACGGTTGAGGCAGGCATCTTCAATAGCGCTTTGCAGTGCTGGCGTCAGCATACCGGGGAATAGCTGTGACAGGGTGTGGCCCAGCAGATCTTTCTCCGGCAGCCCAATGTGCTGGGCGATCCATCGGTTACAGAAAACAATACGGCACTGACGGTCCAGCAGCAGCACGCCGCCATCCAGACTGTGCAGCAGTTCGGTACAGTCGATATTGTCCAGAATGTCATCAAGACTGGTGGCAATGGCGTCAGAGGAGTTCAGCAAGGTATTCCCTCAATGCAAGCAGGAAACTGTCGGCCGATTGCAGGTCGATCACGAAGGCGAGGTAGCCGCGCAAGGCGCTGTGCCTGAGACTGAAATCGATTTGTACCAGCATCACAAGGGTGTTGCTGGCATCGTTGCACGGCAGGTTCAAATTGGTGGGTAGCTCGCTGACACTGCTGTTGAAGGCGCGCGGGATATCCGTTTTGACCTGCTGTTTGAGCTGGTTGGCCAGCGTGGCCAGACAGTGGTTGAGCAGAATGTTGCCCAACTCGGCCAGGGTTTCCTGTTCCAGCTCGGTGATCTCATCGGCGCTGAGTTCTTCGCCAATCATGGCGTTGACCAGTTCAAGGCTTCGCGCTTCGGGGAATAGCAGCGCTGCACGACCGTTGATGAAACCTTCGAAGTCTTGCATAACACCGGCCAGAAAGGGCGGCAGGTCCTTGCGGAAGGCATCCTGGGCTTCGGGAACCGAGATAAACTCCAGCCGGGGTACCGACAGTAGAACCTCGTCGCTGACGAGCTGTGAAAGAGCGTGGGCGGCGCGGCCAACCCCCAGGTTCATCAACTCGACAATCAGGTCATGCTCATCCGGGCTGAAGAGATCCATTCAGGTATCCTGTCGAATAAAAGCCTCAAGTTGTTCCACCGAGGCAGGTTTGGGTAGAAACTCCATACCCAGGTCGCGGGCACGCTGTGCCAGGGCATCCTGAATATTGGCAGTTACCAGGGCCATACGAATATCAGGGTAGTGCTCGATAATCACGGCCGCCAGCTCCAGGCCATCACGCCCCGGCATGTTGAAGTCGATCAGAGCAACATCGGCGTGTTCGGTACTCAAGACCGTCTCGGCCTCATCCGCAGAGCCTGCTTCCAGCAGGTTCAGTGACATTTCCAGGGACTGGAGCATGTGTTTCATGGTGAGGCGAGCGATACGGCTATCATCCACCAATAGAATATTAAGCGGCGTGCTGTCGGTCATGGTCACTTTTTTTGTAAGGGTTTATGGGCGCTCAATATAGCAAAGACCCGTAAGCTACGTAAGCGGCGGGCGCTAAAATGTGTAGCTCAGGGCCAACGAACCAAAGTTATGACTACCGGATTGCTTTTCGAACTGGCGGGTACGGTAGACACGTGCATAAGAGAGTTTCCAGCGCTCATAAGTTGCTGCAATGCCGAAGGCAGCATCTGCGACCCATGGCTCGCGCTCTACGCTGTGGCTATCGCGCCAGGTGTTGCCATCCAGGAAAATGTCATGCGCCATGTAGCGTGCATCCATGGAGGCGAAGGCGTGAATGCCCCATTGCTGGATTTTCAGACGTGGGTCACCTTGCCGTGGAACGCTGTTATCCCCGCCGGGGCGGAGGGCCGAGGTGCCGAAGTCATGGGGCAGGTGATAGCCCAGACGATATTCGAAGCCACCGTTGAGGTAGGTCGCGACATTACCCAGACTGCCACCGGCGTGAAGAATCACTTCCTGCTCCCAGTCCGGGGTGATGGCATGGCGAATCCAGCGGTATTTGTGTTCGTAGATCAGCTGAATGCCCGGCTCATTTTCCAGCTGGTTATCCCAGCCTTTGAATTTCTTGAAGTCGCGCAGGTCGTGGATAAAGTCCTGTGCCTCCTGCGCCAGTGAGGCGGGGCCAACCACGCCAAGATTGGCTTCAAAAGAATTCATGCGGTTGCGTGTTTGCGTGTGGAAGCCAAACCCCGCGTAGAGCCAGCCGGCATAAGGGCGATCATCCGGGTCCAGCGTGGTGCGGTCCCGGTCCCTGGGAGTATAGATTTGCTGGCCCAGGGTAAAAATCATGCGTCGGCTGACATCCTCGCCCAGCTTGACCGGTTCCGGGTCCAGAGGACTCAGCCAGCGGTTGGCGCCTCGCATCCAGTCCGGCAGGTTGGGGTCATCAATGAAGTTGTCGATCGCCGGCGAGACCCAGGAGAGACGCACACCGTTGGTGTACTGCTGGTCGGTCTCTCCAAACAGATCATTTTCGAAGTAGAGGTTAGTGGTCCAGTGATCCTCTGCCTGGGCTTGAGCCAGCCCAGGTACGAGCATCAGCGCACTGATGCCCAGCAATTTCCGTGTCGGCATTTATTTACGCTGCCATTGTCCGTTTTGATCCTGAATATATTCCCCGGCCGGGGCGCGTTCCTGCAAGCGTTGCCCGGTGCGCAGCTCCATTATATCGATGGCAACGCCAGCCTTGCTGGCCTTGTCCTGATACAGCGCCTGGCGTTTGCGGTTGATCTCGTCGACCATGCGTTTCAATTCAGCATTGGGCGAGCCGGTGACGATGCCGAGGTAGCCGGTCGCGCGCTCGCCTACCAGGCCTTGCTGCTTGGCATCATCAAGAGACAGGGCGTGTGCCGGCAGGCTGAAGACCAGAGCCAGAAATGCGCTGGCCAGAATGCGCGGGGTGCGAAGTTTCATGATAGCCACCTCAGAAAAGTTCACTGTTTTCGTCGAGCATGTCATCGATTTCACGGTCAACCTTGACCAGAATCTCATGCTTGATTTTGACGTTCAGGTTGATGGTGATCGGCTCTGCCGGTGCCGCAACCTGTACGGTGGGGGTACAACCGGCAAGTACCAGGAGCAGCGCCGGTAGTGTCAGTGGCAACAGGGAACGTGGCATGGGGTACCTTCCAGTGTCAGTGTTGGTTGCAAATGCTTATTAAGTCCATTGGACACAAGAATACCTGAATAATTCACGAACGGTTACCGCTGAAAGCGCCGGTCGATAGTGTCAGTCACCTGGTTACTCAATTGCAGTGTGCGCCAGAGGTCCAGCAGGTTCTCTTCAATGTTCAGGTTCAAGTCGATCGGACGACCCTGTTGCCAGTCAGGGTTATAGCCCTTGAGGCGTGCACGAAAGAACGCGTCGCCGTCAGGGTGGTAATCCAGTCCCAGGTCCAGCAGCTCAAATCTGAGGTCAGTCAGTGCATTCAAGGCCATTTTAACGCCCGGGTTCTGCTGCCCCATCAGGGCTATTTCCGGTGTGGGTTGATACCGGATCACGCCGCCTTCGGCTGAACTCAGCAGCTGGCCGTTGTTGATCTCAACACGGTCGCCTTCAATCCGAATAGGCAACTCGCCACCCAGCATGCCGCTGCCATACAACCCTTCCTGAGGATACAACGCGAGAATGTCCTGCAGGTCCAGTGCCGCTACCGCCACGCGCGTATCAATATTCGGGTGCAGAGGGTTAAATGTCAGGGCCGGCAAGGCAATGATGCCATCCAGTACCGACAGGCTGAACGGTGACAGTGACAGATGGATCTCTTCCGGCAGCTGTCCATTCAATTTGAAATCGACGCGCGGGCCGTAGATACGGATGCCGGAGTCGGTCTGTTGCACATCCAGTGATCCCTGCCCGGTGAGGTTAAGGCTCTGATTGAGCTCCAGATCAGTTGTGAGGCTGACTCCCTGTACCCGGGTGGTTTCATCCCAGCTGAGGCTCAGGTCAGACAGGCGCGGGCTGGCTTTAAGGTGCCAGTCCTGATAGTTGATGGCCAGCCAGCCACTCATCTCGGTACTGCCACTCTGAATCTGCAATGGCTTGAGGTTGGCAGGCAGTAAGGGGGCGTAGAGCGACATTGCCTGCTGCAGGGAAAATGCAGGCAGGTTGAAATTGATGCGGCCGTGCGGTTTGGACAGGTCCACATTGGCCTTCAGATTCAAGGGAACAGGCAGTTGAGCCGATGCAATCACACCGTCGAAGCTCGAATTCAGGTTGCTCAAGTTCAGATCAAGAGAGCCGTTCAGTTGTAGCTCTGGGCTCAGAGGGTAATCCAGCGGCTGCTGAATCTGTAAGCGGGTGTCATTGAACCGGCCTTTCAGCTGCAGCTGGCTCAGTGTTCCCTGAGTGTCCAAGTGCAGCGTTGCGGCTATGAAACTCTCGTGCTGAGCGTGGTTCAACTGGCCCTTGAGGCGGTAATCCAGCTCGACGGCCTGAAGCAGAGTGTCGGGTTGCAGTGGCAGCTGGGCCGGCAGTCGTATACGTGTATCCAGGTCCAGTTTCCCGCTGAGTGGCTGGATGTCGGCAGGCAGGGTTAGGCCTGTCAGCGGTGCCAAGGCTTTGGCCGCGTTGAGGTTGAGCGTTTGTCGAACCTCGAGTTGCCAGTAATCGGAGCTGGGCAGGATTCGGTATTGGCCCTGGGTAACGGTCTTCTGATTGTGGGTCAGGCCCAGCGTCAGGTTAAAGTCAGGGGCCAGGGTCGCATCAAGATAGCCCAAGGATTGCTGCCGATGCTGAAGGGCAAGTCTGGTTTGCAACAGCTCCGGCTCCAGGTCGATGTTGCCGCGGGCGGACCAGTGTTGCTGTTCATCAAGGCGGACGTCCAGCTGCAGCTGGGCGATTACCAGGCGGTTAGAAGGTGCAAAACGGAACAGTTGGTCCAGTTGCAAGCTGCTTAGATCAAAATGGCTGCCTGTTGCTCCGGTTGCCTGGCGGTTGGCGGTGGCGGTGCCTTCGAGCGCAAGGTGGACCTTGTCCACCCGAAGCTCTTTCAGCTGTCCGCGTAAAAGCGCCAGAGGGTCAAAGCTGAGCTGGATATTCTGTGCCTCCAGGCTCAGGGTCTGGCCATCCTGCTGGCGCGAAACGGCAATGTGATCGATGTCGAACGCCTGCCAGGACGGGTGGCCGAAGGTCAGTGCCGGAGCGGAAAACCCCTGTTCCAGCAGCCATTCGCGCAACAGGTATTGGCCGGTCCAGGGCAGGCTGAGCCAGGCCAGCAGAGGCAGCAGGGTGGTGATCAGGAGGAGTCCAAATAACCATTTGCGCATCCTGCGGCCTCCGGTGCGGGTCAGGGGAGTTTGCGAACCACGTTGAGCCCGTCACGGACGGTGAAAAACACATTTTCCACGTCCGGGTCCTGAGCGATACGGCGGTTGGTTTCCACCAGAATATCGTCAATCTCGGACTCGGGCTGAAGGATTTTGCCGGACCAGAGCACATTGTCGAGGATGATCAGGCCGCCGGGGCGGGTCATCTCTTTCACGCGCTCGTAGTAGTTCAGATAGTTGCGCTTGTCGGCATCGATGAAGGTGAAGTCCAGCTCCAGGTCCAGCGATTCAATGGTATCCAGGGCGCGGCCGAAGATGACCTCGATCTTGTGGCCGTGCTCGCTGCGATCGAAAAAGCCCTTGGCAAAGTCGATGGCGCGGGGGTTGGTCTCACAGCAGATCAGGCGACCGTCATCCGGCATGCCTTCTGCGATCGAGAGGGCCGAGTACCCCGTGAACATGCCGATCTCCAGCGCTACCTTGGGCTGGGTCAGAGCGGCCAGCATTTTCAACGAACGCCCGACCAGTCGGCCGGACAGTTTCTGCGGCCAGCCCATGTTGAGGTTGGTCTGGTCAATCAGCTCCTGCAGCAGCTCGGGCTCGGCGCTGGTATGGATAAAGGCGTAGTCTTCAATCACTTCGTCTACGAGAAAATCGGGCATGGTGTTGTCTCGGTACAGCCAAAAGGCACATTTTAACACTTAACCGGCTTTATGCTGACGCAGTTGTGACCAATCGAGGTTGCGGATACGCGTTTCGGCCATATAGAAGATGCGACCGCCCGGTTCCAGAAGGCTGTCCAGTCTGGGGTTGAGCTGTATCTTCTCTTCTCCCGGTGGCTGAATACCCAGCAGTGTAGCCTGATAGACGGACTTGAGTGAGCTGTAGAGGTCGGCGACTGCAACGCTTTCCTGGTTGTCGGGGTAAGTGACCGAGTACTGGGTCATGCCCTCGGTGGCGTTCAGCAACTGTTGGTGCAGGTGGGTCGAGCCCGGGTCCATGGTGGCCTTGGCCATCATTTCGACAGAAACGGAAGGGGTGCATTCGATGGATGGGCAGTGCTCTCTCAGCAGTTCGCCAATGCTTTCATCACGGAAGTAGGCGATGATCTGGGCCTCGGGGTTACGCTTCCAGGCATAGAGGGCGCAGGTGAGCGTCTGGTCATCCTGAGGGGTATCGATCACGATGCTGGACGCTTTGGCAATACAGGCGCGGTCCATATCGCCATCGTCGCTGTAGCCACGGGTGTGTACAAAGCGGATCTCGCCCGGCATGGGGTTTTCCATCTCGTCGCTGACACAGAGACAGAGTTCTCTGCCACGGTGTTGAGCCGCCTCCAAAAGCAGCAGCTTCAACAGTTGCGGCGTGCGTTTACCGTCCCAGCCGATCACCAGAATGTGTTGGTCCAGTTGCAATTGTTTAAGCCCCATGATGCCTTTCCTCCATTGTTGGGCGCTGAAAGCCGCCACGCGGCCGATGGTGATGGCAAACAGGCTAAGACCCACCGGAATAATAAACAGGGTGGTCAGCCAGCGGCCGCTTTGGGTGGCGGGCGAAAGATCGCCATAGCCGACAGTGGAAGCGGTCACCACCAGCCAATAGAAAAAATCCTGGCCGGTCAGTGCCTGCTCGCCGGCAAAGAACAACAGCAGCCAGCTGAGCAGCATGTAGGTGAGCACAAACACCAACAGACCCTGCCAGCTCAGTTCCTTGAAGTGGCGGTATAGCTTGATGCGAATGCGGGTAAAAAGATTCATCTTGCCTCCTGTAAGACTGGCCCAGATTAGCAAGGTTTATCAAAAAGTTGCAGAACCCCTTCCACGGGATACCCCAAAGCGGAGCGATCTTTTACAATCGGCGGCAACCTGAGGAGATGATGATGTACGAAGCCCTTTATCTGTTTCTGGCCACGGGTGTGGTCTCAATGGCCGCCGCGCTCAGTGCTGGTGCCCTGAATAAACTGCCTGAAGAGAAGCGCCCCGCGTTTATGCAGAGCCGTAATGGCCAGGTTGCGGTGATCATGGCCGGTAATCTGGGCGCACTGACTCTGGTGGGTGCCATGGCGTACGGTTTCCGTCAGCTGGACTGGTGGATTCCATTAAGCTGCCTGTTGTTGACCTTCCCGCTGGTTCATCAGGTACTGCTGCAACGCCTGTTGGGGGATGTAAAAACGCTGGTACTGACCATGCCGTTGGTCATCGCGGCTATCTTTGCACTGTATTTTTACTGGTGAGCATTGTGTGCGTGAGCTGAAAGCTGCTCGCGCACTAACATTCTGTTACATTTTGTGACATTTTTAAGCGAATTCTGTATCGCTAGTTGTTGTTTGGAGACGTAATCGGCATTACTCTTTGCTGTTGTTATGCAACTCAGGTCGTAAGACTATAGTTGTTGTCAACTGAATAATAAGAGACAGCCCGATGAGTCTTTATCGCACAATCGAGAAAACCTTCTTTCATACCCTGACCCGAAAGATTCTCGGTAACGTTGTGTTTCTGATCCTGCCCAGCCTGATTATGGTTGGTGTCAGCGTCTGGATTTACCGTTCGTTGCTGGAATTCCACGAGCTGCTGCCGGAGGTGACCGAAGCCGGCACAAGGTTGATGGATCTGGCGGACGTGACGGTCACCCTGGCCGCCATCATGCTGGTGCTGACGCTGGGGGGCGCTGTCTTTGCATTGCTGTTCATGCGTCATCTGTTTCTTCATCCTATTGCCAGCATGACCGAGGTTCTTGGCGCTGTGCGTAATCGCGATGGTGATATCTCGGCCACACTGCCGGCACATACCCACGATGAAATCTCGCAGATGGCGCATAGCTATAATGACTTTTCCTCCACGCTCAAGCAGATGATCGCAGATACCCGTGAGCGCAGCGTCAAGGTTTCGCTCAGTGCGGCCCAGCTGCAGCAGGTGGTAATGGCGGCGGAAAAATCAGCCGCTACCCAGGTCGATAAGGCGCAGGCCGTCTTTCAGGCCAGTCAGGAATCCACCGAAGCAATCGATGGTATTGCTGCAAACACCCTGAGTATTTCCGAGCGCAACAGCCACAACCTTACTGAAGTACGGGACGCCAGCACCGAGTTGAGTCGCGTCAGTGAGCAGGTCAATCGCATCGAGTCCCAGGTGCAATCCTTCCAGCAGGTGGTGGAGCAACTGGCCACCAACTCCGCCAGCATTATCGACATCCTGTCACTGGTGCAGGGCTTTTCCGAACAAACCAACCTGCTTGCACTGAATGCGTCCATTGAAGCGGCGCGGGCCGGTGAAGCCGGGCGAGGTTTCGCCGTAGTCGCCGATGAGGTGCGCACGCTGTCGCAGAAGGTCAATGCGGCGACGGTGGAGATTGATGCCAAGGTCAATGAGATGGTTTCGCTGGTGGACAACACCCGCAGCGGCGCTGAAGTGATTATGCAGGGCGTATCGGAGACCGATTCCTTCATGGCACAGACCAGCGAGCGTTTTGGCCAGATGGTGCAGGACTTTGAGGCACTGAATGGTCAGTTGGGCGAAATAAGCGCCGCAATAGAAGAGCTGTCCTATACCAACAAGCACAGCCACGAACAGGTATCCGAAATTACTCAGCTGGCGGACGAGATTCGCAGCGAGATGGAAGTTTCCGGCGGGCACTCCCGTGACCTCGACTCGGCGACCGAAGAGATGCAGGCCCTGCTGTCTCGCTTCACCATCGGCTATGGTGGTTTTGAAACCATGCTGAAAGGCGCGGAAAAATGGGCGCACCGTGTCGAGCAGGAAATGGAAGCCATGGCCGCAGAAGGCGTGGATCTGTTCGATACCCGCTATGTGCGTACCAACCCTGGTCAGGAGCCGGCCAAGTTTGATACCCGGTATGTCGATACCTTTACCCGCCGTGTGCAGCCTCTGTATGACCAGTGCGTAAGCGAAATTCCGGCCTTTATGATTGCTTCCGGTTTTGATTTGAACAGTTATTGCCCGGCGCATATCACCAAGGTGTCCCAGCCGCTGACCGGCGATTTTGACAAAGACAATGCGCTGAGCCGTCATCGCCGCATGTACGATGGCACCCGTGCCGAGTTGCGCCGTGCCAACCATGATGCACCCTTCCTGCTGCAGACTTTCATCCGCGATACGGGTGAAATTCTCAACTCTCTCTCCATTCCCATGTATGTGAACGGGCGCCGCTGGGGCAGTTTTGCCGTCGCATTTACGCCCGATCACCTGCTGGATGTGAATAAAAACTAGTCGTTTTCACGCAAGACTCACGGGACGCAAAACAGAATGGGGATTTGTGTCCCGGAGTCTCCCCATGCCAGCAACCGTCCATCTATCCCAGGGCGGCGTTCGCGCCGTTTTACCTGTGTTTGCTGCTGCTTGCCTGCTGCAGTTACTGATCAGCCTGTTCGATCTTGATTTGGCCTGGTCCCGCTGGCTTTTCACGTTGCAAGGCGACCAGTGGGTGCTGAAAGATTACTGGCTGTTGTCGGATCTGCTCCATGACGGAGGCCGCCAGCTGAGTGTGCTTATGGCATTGGGGGTTATAGGTCTGTTTCTGCTCAGTTGGCGCTCCCGTCGTTTGCGTCGACAGCGCCGGGTACTGGCTTATCTCGCCTGCGCGCCCTTGCTGGCCAGTATGGCTGTGTCGTTGGGCAAACAACTGACAGGCATTGATTGTCCCTGGAGTCTGCTGCCACTGGGTGGTGATCAGCCCTACCTGCCGCTCATTCAGCAACTGCTTTCTCCAGGAGCCGGGCGCTGTTTTCCTGCCGGACACGCCAGCGCCGGCTATGCCTGGTTCGCTCTCTACTTTGCAGCACCCTTACTCTGGCCCAGTGCACGTACAAGATTATTGGCTGTGGTGCTGATGGTGGGGCTGGTGTTTGGTGTGACTCAGCAGCTGCGCGGGGCGCATTTTCTCTCCCACGACCTCTGGAGTCTGGTCCTGTGCTGGTCGGTTTGTGCTCTGTTGGCACCCCTGATGTTGAATCGCTCGGCTGTGCTCAAACCCGCACCCGCGTTATGATCATGGCGGTGTTGATGGGAGGCATAGACCATGATAGCGATAACGGTTCTGCTGGCAGAAGATGATCCGGGGATACAGGAAAGCATCGCTGATTTTCTGCAATGGCGCGGTATCGAGGTGGATTGCGCACGCGATGGTGTGCAGGCTCTGAGCCTGTGTCAGCAGAATCGTTACGATGTGCTGATTCTGGATATTCGGATGCCGCGTCTGAACGGGCTTGATCTCTGTGAGCGCTTGCGTACCGAGGGCATCACCACACCGACCCTGATGTTAACGGCACTGGATACGCTGGATGACAAAGTGCGCGGCTTTCAGGCCGGCACGGATGACTATCTGGTTAAGCCCTTTGCCATGGATGAGCTGGTGTGCCGGGTTCAGGCATTGAGCCAAAGGATTTCGCGTCAGCGGGTGCGCGTGTTGCGCTATGGTCCCTTGGAGCTGGATGTGGAGCTGCAGCAGGTATGGCGTGATGGCCAGCGTCTGCAGCTGATGCCTCAGGCCTTCCAGCTGCTGCGTTATCTTTTGGCTCGCGCCCCTCGGGTCGTGAGCCGTAGTGAATTGGAGCAGGCCATTTGGCAGGGCGAACCGCCTGACAGCGATGCGCTGCGTTCGCTGCTGTATCAACTGCGTAGCCGACTCGATAAGCCCTTTGCCTATTCGCTGCTGCATACGTTGCGTGGGCGCGGGGTATGTCTGGCTCTGCCTGAGGACATACAGTGAGGTTCTCCACTCGTATTATCCTGACCGTTGGTCTGTCCACCCTGGTGTTAACCAGCCTGTATTGGCTGGTTGGCTGGCACCATATTGAACAGCTGGAAGGCCAGCAAACCGAACACTTGCAGGCATTTATTGGTGAGCGTGCCGACCTGGTGATGGCAGGTGAGTTGCCACGAGAGGCCCTGCAGTTTCTGCCGCAGCTCCGGTTGTATACCCCGGATATGACCTGGCCTTCGTCCTGGCCGGAGATGTCTGAGCCGGGTGTGTATGCGATTGGCACCGACACCCTTGTCTTGGCGCGCGAGGTGCCGGGCACCCGGACGCTGTATGCCCTTCATCTGCCTGAATTACAGCAGCTGTTTGAACAGGAAGAGTCGGAGGCGCTCGAAGCTCTGGTTGCCGTCGGTGGTGTGTTGCTGTTTACCTTGGGTGCGATGGCGCTCACGCTGTGGCTGCTTTGGAAGCAAACCATACCCGTGCGCAGACTTACCCAGGCGATTGCCGATGTAAGCCCTGCTGAACCCAGGCTTGAGCCGCTGGAACGAACCGATGAGCTGGGTGAATTAAGTCGCCAGTTTTCCCGCTTGCTGTCTCGAACCCAGTCTTTCATTGAGCGTGAACAGAACTTCACTCGCTTTGCCAGCCATGAACTGAGAACCCCGTTAATGACACTGGGTAGCTCACTGGCGCTGCTGGAGGAAATGAGCGATCACCCCATGCAGGAAAAAGCGCTGGCGCGCATGCGGTTTGCGCTGACCCGCATGGAGAAACTTACGGACTCTTTTCTTTGGCTGTCTCGAGAAAACAAGGATACCGATGTCAGCGTCAACGCACCGCTGATGCAGTCGCTGTTGGAGCAGCTGCAAGCACTAACACCGGCCATGTCGGAAGTACAGCTGGAACTGTCGGACGGAGACTGGTGTTGGCCAATCCACCCGTTTGTACTCTCCGTCATTTTGGATAACCTGCTGCGCAATGCGTTGGAATACGGTGATGAAGGCGTGCGCATCGAGGCCACCGCCACTGTTCTGAGGGTGTTAAACCCCTGTACCGAAATTCAAAGGCAAACAGCTCGTGAAGCTGCGCCAGCCAGCCCGGAACACTATGGCTATGGACTGCAGATTGTTGAGCAGTTATGTGACAAGGCCAATGCCCGCTTTTACACGATCAGGGAAAACGGGTGGTTTCTGGCGGAGGTTGTCTTTACGGCTGGGCCTCAGCTGCCCTGAGCCGTTTTTGAAACGGTTGCATCTTGGTGTGCCAGCCTTTCCGCGGCTGCTGCACTGCTACGGCAGGTGTCGAACAGGTCAAGGCTGGGGTCATATACCTGAGTGCTGACCTTTACCAGCCCCAGCAATGAGTGCGTCAGGTAGTCATGGCTCAGTGCTCTGCCTTTTTGTGCCTCCAGGCAATCAGTACTAAGGCCGTGCGACTGCTGGTAGGTAGTGGACAACCAGGTAATCAGAGGCACTTTTTTCTGCTCCTCCGGTGCCACCAGCCAGGGCATGCCGTGCAGGTACAGGTTGTTTTCCCCCAATGATTCACCGTGATCGGATATATACAGCATGGCAGTGTTGTACTCTCCATCCTGCTGCTGCAGAAACGTGATCACGCGGTCCAGAAAATAGTCCGTATAGCGGATAGTGTTGTCGTAGGCATTGGTGATGGCCTGCTGTGAGCAATCCTGTAATTGGTTGCTGGTGCAGGTGGGAGCAAAATGCTGAAACTCGTCGGGCACCCGTTTGTAATAGGCGGGGCCATGACTGCCCTTCTGGTGCAGGACAATTACGGTTGATTGCGGGCTTTGCTTCAACCAGTTCTGCAGTCCGTTGAGCATTTGCGGGTCATAGCATTCGCTGCCGTCACAATCAGCGCCTGCGTTAAACTGGCGTGGTGTCTGGTTGGGGACACGATCACAGACACCTTTGCAGCCGGAGTTATTGTCGCGCCAGAGCACACGAATTCCGGCCTGCTGAAGTATATCCAGCGCGTTACTTTGATAGCGGGCTTTACCCTCCTTGTAACCTGACTGGGTCATCAGCGAAAACATGCAGGGCACCGAGACCGCTGTGCTGGTGCCACAGGCACTGACGTTGCTGAAGCTCACCACCGGTCGTTTTGACAGCGCGGGATTGGTGTCTGCAGCGTAGCCGTTGAGGGCAAAGTTCTGGCTGCGGGCGGTTTCGCCCAGCACTACCACCAGCAGGTCTGGCTTGCCGTTTTGAGAAGGCTGCTTGATGGCATCTGTACCCAGCGACGTGAAGGTCTTCTGTTCAGGCTCATATGCGCCTGCGAGGTAGCGGCTGGTGTAGTAGAGATAGTTCGACGGAACTGCCAGGTTGCGAATCTCGCGATGGTTACGAAATAGCGAGGCATATTCTTTATTCAGGGCAGACAGGTTCAGCCCTATCAGCATGCCGGCCACCAGCAGGTTCAAACACTGTGCGACCAGTTGGGACTTTACACTGACACGCTGCAGCGGAATCAGCAATAACAGAGCCGCTGGTACTACACCCTTGAAAAAAAGGTGCAGCAGGAGGTCGGTATTGATCAGGTCGGACGCTTCCGCGACATCGGTTTCGAACAGGTTCTGCACCATGGTCTTGTCGATCAGAATCCCGTAGCTTTCCATGAAGTAATTAATTGCGGCGGCACTGAGCAGCAGGGCAACAGCTACCGGCTTGATCAGCCATGGCCAGGCCAGCAGCCCCATAAACAGCTGGATAACGGCCGCCATGAAGCTCAGGAAGGCTGCGCTGAATAGCCAGCGATTAAGCTCATTGCTGTAGGGCTGGTCCAGAATAAGGCGCCACATTGGGCCGTTGTATACCAGGCACAGTAAGAGGGTAAGCAGAAGACTGAAGGCAACCGGATGCAGTGCCTTGCCTGGCTGCAATCGCGACAGTAGGGAAAAGGTGGGGCGCATGTTCGAGGTCCTGAATGCTGATGTTCATCAGATTCTTTCCTGTGCTGCGTGAGAGTGGCGTGAAAGTGAAATGCCTTGTGGTTGTATCCAGGCTGGTAAAATCAAAATTAAGTTTTGATTTGTTTCTGTATCGTCAAAATAAAAAAATGATTAATCACCGTTATTCAGCATTGATTCTTGTGCTTAAAAAATAACCCATGAAAATAAAACAGGTTGCCGGAGCGGCAATATTTTTCACCTCGGCAATATTTATCTCACTGAAATCCTTGAAAAAATGCTAAATAACGGCAAAAGGTTGCCGATATAGAAGCCAATTAGGTTGTTGCTTTTTTGAACACTATGCGGCGATACTTAACCCATAGCAGGGCTGCAGACATACTCGAAAAAAGTTGGCTCGGTTTTTGCGTTAAATATCAGTAAGTGACTCCGCTGGATACCCGGTACTGAAACAGGCATATGATGACAACAGACAACATGGTTGTAGCCCTCGATATAGGCACGTCCAAAGTAGTGTGCCTGGTAGGCGAGGTTACCCCTGAGGGTACGATCGAAATTGTTGGCGTAGGTGCTCAGCCTTCATCAGGTTTGAAGCGCGGCGTTGTCGTGAATATCGAAGCCACCGTCAATTCTATCCAGCGCGCCATTGAAGAAGCTGAACTCATGGCCGGCTGCAAGATCCGCGGTGTCACCGTCGGCATTGCAGGCAGTCATATCAGTAGCCACAACTCGCATGGCATCGTCGCGGTCCGCGACCGTGAAGTGACCGACCAGGATCTGGAAAGGGTCATCGATGCAGCCCGTGCGGTGGCGATTCCGGCCGATCAACAGATTCTGCATATCCTGCCTCAGGAATACCTCATCGATAACCAGGAAGGCATAAAAGAGCCCCTGGGCATGTCCGGTGTTCGCCTGGAAGCCAAGGTTCACCTTGTCACCGGTGCCACCAATGCTATTCAGAACGTGGAAAAATGCGTGCGTCGCTGTGGCCTGGAAGTGGATGCCGTGGTGCTTGAGCAACTGGCCTCCAGCTATGCGGTATTGACTGACGATGAGAAGGCGCTGGGTGTGTGCATGGTCGATATCGGTGCAGGTACAGCTGATATCGCGGTCTTTACCGGTGGCTCCATTCGCCATACGGCAGTCATTCCGATTGCCGGTGACCAGGTCACCAGCGACATTGCCATGGCGTTGCGTACGCCGACCAAGCAGGCCGAGAAAGTAAAGGTTAAATATGCCTGCGCCCTGGCGCAGTTGGCGGCAGCTGATGAGATGATCAAGGTGGCCAGTGTCGGTGACCGTCCGCCGCGTGATCTGTCTCGCCAGGCACTCGCCGAAGTGGTTGAGCCGCGCTACGACGAACTCTTCACCCTGATTCAGGCCGAGCTGCGCCGCAGTGGCTATGAAGATCTGGCCGCCGCCGGCATTGTCATGACAGGCGGTACCGCCAAGATGGAAGGAGCCGTCGAGCTGGCAGAAGAGATATTTCACATGCCGGTCCGCCTGGCCAAACCTCAGGGTATTCGCGGCATGGAAGAACAATTGGGCAACCCGGTTTACGCCACGGGGATCGGCTTGCTGCATTACGCCAAACTGGATCTGGGGCCGGTCAAGCCCCTGACCGAACTGGAAGATTTCATCGATACCGGCCATGAGCAAGCCGGTAATACGGGTGGCCTGTTTGTCAGATTGAAAGACTGGCTGCAGGGGAATTTCTGATTAATAAGGACTTCGACGCAAGACCGAAGCCGACTGGAGGGTATAACAATGTTTGAACTGGTGGATAGCGTCCCGGAAAACGCTGTAATCAAGGTAGTCGGTGTCGGCGGTGGCGGTGGCAACGCCGTGAACCACATGGTGACAACCGATCTGGAAGGTGTCGAGTTTATCTGTGCCAACACGGATGCTCAGGCGCTGAATAACATGTCGGCCAAAACTGCGCTGCACATTGGCGGTGAGCTGACCAAGGGCCTGGGTGCGGGTGCGAATCCTGAGATCGGTCGTCAAGCCGCGATGGAAGACCGCGAACGTATCGCCAGTGCGCTGTCCGGCGCCGATATGGTGTTCATCACTGCTGGCATGGGCGGTGGTACCGGTACAGGTGCTGCGCCTATCGTTGCCGAGGTAGCACGTGAGCTGGGCATCCTGACCGTTGCCGTTGTGACCAAGCCCTTCCCGTTTGAAGGCCGCCGTCGCAAGAAGGTCGCGGAAGCCGGTATCCGTGAGCTGCAGGAACATGTGGACTCACTGATCATCATCCCGAACGAAAAACTGTTGCCGGTGCTGGGTAAGAATTGCACCCTGGTCAGTGCTTTTGGTACCGCCAACGATGTCCTCAAGGGTGCGGTACAGGGTATTGCCGACCTGATCATCCGTCCGGGCATGATCAACGTGGACTTTGCCGATGTGCGCACCGTTATGTCTGAAATGGGCATGGCGATGATGGGCACCGGCGTGGCCAAGGGTGAAAACCGTGCCCGTGAAGCAGCAGAAGCGGCGATCAACAGCCCGCTGCTGGAAGATATCGACCTGAAAGGGGCGAGCGGCGTACTGGTTAACATCACCGCCGGTCTCGACCTGAGCCTGGGCGAATTCTCCGAAGTGGGTGATCTGGTTGAAGATTACGCCCATGAAGATGCCACGGTTGTGGTCGGTACCGTTATCGATCCTGAGCTGAGCGATGAGCTGAAAGTAACCGTTGTTGCTACCGGCCTGGAACGTGCCCATGCCATGGAAAACCGAGTGGTTAACGGCAGCACAACTGCCAGTGCGGTGTCTTCTTCCAGTGCTCAGAAGCAGGCTCCGACTTCGGGTACATCTGACTACAGTCAGCTGGAATTGCCAACGGTTCTGCGTAACCGCCAGAGTGATGAAGCCGCAGTAACTCCGCGCAACATGGCTGAAAAAGCCGCTGAAACAGCGCCAGAAAGCCAGCCGATGAAAAAGACCGGCACTGACGATATGGATTTCCTGGATATCCCGGCTTTCCTGCGCCGTCAGGCGGACTGAGTTGCTCAGCCCTTAAGGGGCACCCCTCCAGATTGACCCGCCCGGCCGAATGGCCCGGCGGGTTTTCTGTTTACATCTCGTGTCGCCATTTCAGGCGATAGAGATCCTTGCGCCGGTCCTTGAGGTTGGTGACTGAACCCTCATTGCGAATAACGCGAATCTGGTCCAGGTCCAGGTCCGAGAACATGATCATCTCGGTGTTTGGTGTTGTTTCCGACATGACGGCGTCGTGGGGGAAGGCAAAGTCCGACGGTGAAAAGACCGCTGACTGGGCATATTGCACATCCAGGCTTTCGACCGACGGCAGGTTGCCGACACTGCCGCAGATGACGGTGTAGCATTCATTCTCAATGGCCCGGGCCTGGGCGCAGTGACGCACCCTCAAGTAGCCGTTCTTGGTGTCGGTCCAGAAGGGGATGAAGAGAATATCCATATCCTGATCGGACAGCAGGCGCGCAAGTTCCGGGAACTCCACGTCATAGCAGATGAGTATACCCACGCGACCGGCATCGGTCTCAAACACCCTCAGCTCATTGCCGCCGCGGATGACCCAGTCCTTGCGCTCGTGCGGTGTAATGTGCAATTTGCGCTGCTCTTCAACAGTACCGTCGCGGCGGCAGAGATAACTTACGTTGTAGAGATGGTCGCCTTCCAGCAGGGGCATGGAGCCGGTGATTACGTTGATGTTGTAACTTACCGCCAGGTGCGACATTTCGTTGCGGAAACGTTCGGTAAAGCCGGCCAGGAAGCGGATCGCCTTGGTTTGGCTGGTCTGGTCGGTCAGCCCCATCAGCGGTGCGTTGAAAAACTCGGGGAAGAGGGCGAAGTCGCTCTGGTATTCGGACAGGGTGTCGACGAAGTACTCGACCTGCTGCAGCAATTCTTCAACCGACTCAACCGCACGCATCTGCCATTGAATGGCACCGATTCGCACGCGGGAAGGGCGGCTGCTGATCACCGTGTCTTCGGGTTCAAACAGAATGTTGTTCCATTCCAGCAGCGTAGCGTAGCCCTGTGATTTGGTGTCCTCGGGCAGGTAGCTGCCCAGCAGGCGCTTCACCTGGAAGTTGTTGGACAGCTGGAAGCTGAGAATCGGGTCGTACAGCTCGCGCTGGCGTACCTTGCCGATGTACTCGCTGGCCGTCATCTCCTTGGCGTGCTTGTAGTAGTTGGGGATACGTCCCCCGGCCAGAATGGCCTTGAGATTGTACTGGCGGCACAATTCCTTGCGTGCATCATAGAGACGGCGGCCCAGACGAAAGCCGCGGTAGTCAGGATGGATCAATACATCCAGGCCGTATAGCGCATCACCCTCGGGGTCATTGAGGATGGTCATGCGCTTGCCGATCAGGTCGTCATAGGAATGGGGGTTGCTGAAACGGTCATAACGGACCTGGACGGTCAGGGCGATGCCGATCAGTTCGTCGCCGTCAAAAACACAGATCTGGCCTTCGGGGAAGTCGTTACTGAGTTTGCTGATTGTGTGTTCGGGCCAGGCCCCGCCGATGTCGTCATAGACCCGGTCCATAAGGGCCTGCAACCTGGGGTAGTCATTGTCTTCCAGGTTGCGGGTTATCAGGTGCATCTCTTCGATACGCATGCTCACTCCTCTCGTGAAGGTCACCCAGAGCCCTCAGTGTGCGGCAGGCCGCGAGAGCGCGCAAGCATGGCGAAAGCTGATGGAGGGCTCAATTATTCAGCTTGGCCCCTAGCAGGAATTCACGATTGCCATCACCGCCTTTGATCGGGCTTTCGTCCCAGTAGAGCGGTTGCAACCCCTGTTCCAGACAGCAGTGTTCAATGCGGTCTCGTACCGAGCGATACAGGGCTTCATCCTTCACCAGTCCGCCCTTGCCGATATGCTGTGGGCCAACCTCAAACTGGGGCTTAACAAGCGTCAGCAGCCAGCCGCCGGGCCGGAGCAGTTTGGCCAGGCCCGGGAGAATCAGGGTCTGCGAGATAAAGGATACATCCATGACGGCCAGGTCGAACCCCTGATGCTCGGGTGTGTATTCGCGCAAGTTTTCGCCAAGGGCGCGGGCGTTGTAACCTTCCAGGCAGGTTATGCGTTCATCCTCACGCAAGCGAGGGTGCAACTGGTCGTGGCCAACTTCGATGCCGACCACCTGTGCGGTGCCGGCCTGCAGCAGGCAGTCGGTAAAGCCACCTGTGGATTGGCCCACATCAATGGCTGTGAGGCCGGTCGGATCAAGCTGGAGCGCTTCCATAATGTGCAGCAGTTTGAGGGCGCCACGTGACACGTAGCGGTCTTCTATATCTGCTTCGACCTGCAACGGTGTATCAGGTTCGAGTTTGAGGCCGGGCTTGGTCACGACCTGCCAGCGACCGAGCTCGGCACTGACACGGCCTTGCTTGATCAGGCGTTGAGCCCGGCTGCGGCTATCGGTAAGCCCGCGCTCCACCAGAAGTATATCCAGACGTTGCATAATCCACCTCAATTTGAGAGGTGAAGAGTATACCTCAGAGGAGCCGGGTCAAGGGGGGGGGTTAGCGTTGCAGCAAGGGGGAGTATCCATTGGGGATGCCCTTGACCGCTACCGCCGTCGCGTCATGGGCATGCAGACTTTCGTGATGCTCGATGCGGACCCAAAAATCCTGCCATTGAGACTCCTGATCCAGCGCATGCGCCGTGCGTCGAGCAGCATCCTCGCAGAACATCTGATTGCGACCATTCAGTTCGGCAAAAGCCTGCTCGTCTTCACGCTTCACGGCCGTCTGGACGGCTGTTTGGACAGCGCCTTCAATCTGGTCGATCAGTGTTTCCAGAGGCAGGCTTTGGCTGTTGTCGGTAAGCAGGACGCGTACATGTGCGGTGCTGCGTTGGCTGTGCGGCGTGGCCAGGCTGCCATTCTCCTGCAGCCACTGGCCTACGACTTCGGGATCAACAGCGGTTTGTCCTGCAAATGCTGACTGAAAGGCTTGTTCCAGCAGCTGTCGGGAAAGAGCGGATGAGCAGGGGCAGGTGGAGGAATACTTAACTGCCGCGCTCAGTTCAAGTCGAGTGCCCTCTGGTGTGAGCTGGGCATGAATTCGGACAGGATAGGCGTGCCAGCCACTGTTGGCACTGAGCAGCGCCGAGCGTTTCAGGGGCAGGTCAAATGCCAGTTCCAGAGACGCATTCTGACTGACGCCAGCGTGGTGTCCAAGGCAGGCATCCAGGAGCTTGTTGAGGCTTTCCACACAGAGCAGTCGTTCCTTAAACGCATGCTGTAGTTCCAGATACAGGCGCGACATATGAATGCCGCGCTGGTCTTCTTTGGCGATATCGACATGCAGACTGGCTTTACATAAAACCTGTTGCGGTAGTGCGCCGGGCAGTAGCAGGGTGCAGGGCAGGTCGATGCCACTCATGCCGACCCAGCTTAGGGGGCGAAGCCGCTCCGGTGTACTTTCGTTGGCGATGTCGGGCATGTGTTGAGAAGTAAGGGGCATGGGAATGTCCTTGTGTTACTTTATAACATAATTATAAGCATCTTGGACTTCTGCTGTCATGCATGATTGATCCTTTGGCAAAATTTGTTGCGAAGGATTACCATTAGTAGTTGATCCAACTGATCGTAGAGTGTTTTCCGTGACCGACCAGGATATATGTACAAGCAGTACGGCAGCGAAGTTGCTGGGGGTGACCCCGAGGACCGTTCAACTCTGGGCCGATTCGGGCATTATTCCGAGCTGGAAAACCCCGGGGGGGCACCGTCGCTATAACCTCAGGGATGTTCAGCTGTTGGCTGATGAGGTGCAAAAGGAACTGGCGCTGCCGACCAAGGCTGATGCCAAGCGCCCCTTGCGTATCCAGGTCATAGAAGATGAGCAATCACTGCAGCGTTTGTACGCCCGTGCCATTGGCAGCTGGCAGTTACCAATTGAGCTGCGCCAGTCAATGGATGGTTACCGGGGCCTGTTGGAGCTGGGGCGTTTTGAGCCTGATTTGCTGGTGCTGGATTTGAACCTGCCCAATATCGATGGGTTTGAGGTTATAGAGGCGATTCAGAGCCAGGGGATGCTGGACCAGTTGCAGCTGCTGGTTGTAACAGCACTGGACGTTCAGCCTGTTCAGGCCCGCATTGATGCGATCGTACCCGGTGTTGAGGTGCTGCCCAAGCCGATTCCATTTGATCGTATTCAGCAAGCCGCCGAACAATTGTTAGAAAAAAATTAGAAAAGGCTTGATCTCGAAAGGGGACTTGCCTATATTCGGAAAAAGCAGAAGCGAATTCGGAAACTCTGATTTCCAGCTTGTGCAAATATGGCCTGAAAGGTTGTATCAGTAAGGTGGGGGCCATCTGATGCAGCTGACTAGGGCCTCCCTATTTCCCTCCCGTGTTTCCTGTTTCCTGTTTCCTGTCCTGAAACCATTGTTGACCTTGTATTCGTGCTCTCTTGGGCTTGATGTCCGAGCCTATGCTGTCGTGTACTTCTGCCTGAAACCTTTTATCCAAGTCTTGATTGCTGCATTGCGAAAATTATAAAAAACTATAAAAGAAAATTTTTGTAAAAAAATACTCCGATTAAATGTAAAAAATAATGAAAAAAAATCGGTAAATATGATCAAGAATAGTGGCATCTCTTGTTGAATATAATAATAGCGAGGTGTCCCATGCGGGTGGTTGTTCTTGGTAGTGGTGTGATCGGGGTTACGTCGGCCTGGTATCTGGCGCAGGCGGGCCATAGTGTCGTCGTTGTCGACCGTCAGCCGGAGCCGGCGCTGGAAACCAGCTTTGCCAATGCCGGACAGATTTCCCCCGGTTATTCTGCCCCCTGGGCAGCGCCCGGGGTGCCCTTGAAGGCCATGAAGTGGCTGGTACAGGACCTCGCGCCGCTCCGTATAGCGCCACGTCTGGATCCAGTGATGCTGGGCTGGCTGAGCAAAATGTTGGCTAACTGCACCCAATCTGCATATGCCCGCAACAAGGCAAGAATGCTTCGTGTTGCCGAGTACAGCCGGGATTGCCTGGTTGAGCTGCGCAATGAAATCGGTATCGAATACGACAACCGAGCCCAGGGGCTGATTCAGCTGTTCCGCAGCGAGAAGCAACAGGCCGGTTCCGTGAATGACATCCGTATTCTTGAGTCTTGCGGCGTTGCCTATGAGCCACTGGAGAGGGATCAATTATTCCAGTATGAGCCGGCACTGAAGCATGTGGCCGATAAGCTGGTTGGCGGCTTGCGTCTGCCGGGGGATGAAACCGGTGACTGTTTCAAGTTTACACAAACGCTGGCTCAGCGCTGCCGGGAGCAGGGTGTCGAATTTCGCTTTAATACCGAGATTGAATCCCTGCAGGCAGAGGCAGGCGAGATTGTCGGCGTTAAAACGGCGCAGGGCGATATCAAGGGGGATGCCTATTTGGTGGCGCTTGGCAGCTACAGCCCGTCACTGCTGGCGCCTCTGGGGATCAAGCTGCCAATCTATCCGGTGAAGGGATTCTCGCTGACAATCCCGATTACGGACCCTGAGCGTGCGCCCGAATCGACCGTTATGGATGAAACCTACAAGGTTGCCGTCAGCCGTCTGGGCGATCGAATTCGCGTCGGCGGTACCGCAGAGCTGACCGGATTTGATCTGTCCACACCAGAAAGCAGACGTGCCAATGTAGAGTTTGTAGTGAACGACCTGTTTGGCGGCAGCGGTGACCCTTCTGGTGCAGAGCTCTGGACCGGACTGCGTCCCATGACACCGGATGGCACCCCCATTTTGGGTGAAACCCAGTACCGCGGGCTGTTCCTGAATACCGGGCATGGCACACTGGGCTGGACCATGTCGTTGGGCTCGGCACGCTACGTCAGTGATCTGATTAATAATCGCAAACCTGCGATCAGTACCGAAGGTTTGTCGGTTACGCGCTATAATCGTGCCCAACCCAGTGGGCAGGTGGCTCGGGCCTGATGCCGGGCCAGCCGAAAAATTTTCTACAAAGTCGTTAACAGGAAGTAAAAATGTCTAATCGCAGTATCATCAATACGGACCAGGCACCCGCCGCGATCGGAACCTACTCACAGGCCGTCAAGGCTGGCAACACCGTTTACATTTCGGGTCAGATTCCGCTGAATCCGGCGACCATGGAAATGGTCACCGAATCTTTTGAAGCTCAGGCCGTGCGTGTATTTGAAAACCTCAAGGCAATTGCTGAAGAAGCCGGTGGTTCTCTGAATGAGTGCGCCAAACTGACCATTCTGCTGTCGGATATGGACTTCTTTGCACAGGTGAATGAAGTCATGTCCCGTTACTTCCAGGAGCCTTACCCGGCGCGTGCAGCCTTCGCTGTCAAAGCGCTGCCGAAAGCGGCTGACATTGAGGTAGATGCAGTAATGGTGGTTCAGGACTAATCCTGATTCAGAAGCTGTACCAGAAGCCGTTTGACTGTTTCGGGTTCAAACGGCTTGTCGGTCAGGGCGTTCACGCCAGAGTGGGCGACCTGGCTCAGGTGAGCTTCATTGGCTTCCGACGTCACCATCATCACCGGCAAGTGTGCCAGCAGTTCCGAGTGACGGATGTGCTCGGTCAGCTCAACCCCGTTCACTTCAGGCATGTTGTAGTCGGTAACCACCAGATCAACGGTTTCCCGTTTCAGCAAATCAATGGCTTCGCTGCCGTCACAGGCTTCGAAGAAATTCTCGATGCCCAGATTGCTCAGGACCCGACGAATCAGCTTGCGCGCCATGCGGCTGTCGTCCACAACGAGTACGCGCAGGTTCTCCACATCGTAAAACTCCAGGTCCACTTCATCCTGACCCAGAATATCCAGGGTGGCGTTCAGGGCTGAGCCCAGGTGCTGGCGGGTGAAAGGTTTGGGCAGAATTGCAACGACGCCGGACTGTTTGAATACTTCCAGCTGCTCCTTGCGCGTTTCGCTTGATACCAGCATGAAGGGCAGTTCAGACAGGGCGGGGATACGACGTATAGCGCCCAGCAGGGCTGCAGCGGAACCATCTTCAAAGTGAAGTGCACTGATCACCAGATCGGGTGGGCGACGAATGATCTTTTCCAGGGCTTCATGCACGTTGGCGACCGTGTCGATGGCCATCACTTTCTCGTCCTGCAGCTGCTGAATCATTATCTTGCGCTGCATGGCCGAGGGCTCAACCAG
The DNA here is from genome assembly GCF_059179545.1 of Marinobacterium sp. NO-S09. Taxonomy (NCBI): domain Bacteria; kingdom Pseudomonadati; phylum Pseudomonadota; class Gammaproteobacteria; order Oceanospirillales; family Oceanospirillaceae; genus Marinobacterium; species Marinobacterium sp. NO-S09. Next base: position 1,700,609 of record NZ_CP168954.1, read on the forward strand.
AAGAATATCAAGCTCACTGACGCATAGACTGCTCATGGGTTTTTTACCTGCCCCGGGCCTTTTTCAGCTCAGAATAGCATAGTGGCCATTTGATGACAGTCTTTGGGATGCCGGAGGTGTTGACCTCCGGCAAGGGCTTACCACATCAAGTCGTCCGGAATGACATAATCCGCATAGGGATCGTCTTCTTCCGGGGTGTCGTCCTTGGGGCGGGGAAGAATAATATCCGGCTGGCGTTGCTCTACACGCTCGGCGATCTCGGCCGGAATCACGGTGTAGGTTTCCTCGTGACAGGCGATACGCAGTTGTCCTCGTGCCAGCTGCTCCAGCTGACGTGCATCGACAAACAGGTAGCGGATGGTAGTGCCGTGGGCGAAGTTATAGCGCAGGTCGCTCTCTTCCGGCAGTTGAACCTTATGTGCCTCAATCAGTTGCAGGGCTTCTGCGCGGGAGGCTTTTTCCGCCTGTTCCTGCTGACGCTTGAGGTTCAGCTCACGATCACGCGCCGCTTTTTCCTTACGCGCGGCTTCCAGCTGTTCGCGTTGTTGCTGTTGCTCATCAACAGCCTGGCCCGCCTTTTTCTGCTTGGCCTTTTTGCGCTTCTGCTGTTTTGCCTGCTTGGCCTGCTGTTTGGAGGCCAGGCCGGCATTCAATAACTGGTCCTGCAGGGAGCCTGCCATGGTCGTCGACCTCATTGCTTGACGGTTGGATGCAGGGCGCGGACTATAGCATATTGTCATGGATCTGGCAGCGTCAGCGGCGTTGCGGAAAAGGAGAAAACGATGTCATTGATGCTCTGGTTGTCACTCTTGCTGATCTGCGTTCTGGGCGCCATGTCTCCGGGGCCCAGCCTGGCTGTTGTATTGCGCCAAACGGTCAGTAACAGCCGTGGCCACGGCATTGCTGCAGGCTGTGCCCATGCACTGGGGGTAGGGCTATGGGCGGCCATGACGGTTTGGGGGCTGGCACTGCTGGTGAGTCGGCACGAGCTGGCATATCAGCTGATCACCTGGGCTGGCGCGGCCTATCTTGTCTGGTTGGGCATAGGTGCGTTTCGCCATGCGGCGACACCTGACATTCAGGCGCAAAGGGCGGGGCATGAATCCCTGCTGTCGGCAGCACGCTCCGGACTGCTGATTTCATTGCTGAACCCCAAACTGGCGGTCTTTTTTACTGCGCTGTTTTCCCAGTTCGTCAGTGCGGACCAGATCTGGCAGGATCAGGTGCTGATGGTCCTGACCGCAACGATTGTGGATGGCGCCTGGTACAGTCTGGTCGCGGTGCTGTTCTCACAGCCGCGTCTATTGGCCTGGCTGCGTCGCCATCTCAAGCGCGTCGAACAGCTCACCGGTGTGGTGCTGATCGGTTTGGCGGTACGCGTCGCAATCCCCTGATTCTGTTTGCATTTACCCAATAGGGTGCTTATACTGCGCCCCTGTCTTGAGAGAGGCAGGGCGTTCTGCCCGTTATGGTAGCCCTGTTGGTCCTCCCGCAACGATAAACCGTGAACCTGGTCAGGCCCGGAAGGGAGCAGCCACAGCGGTGGATTCGTGTGCCGGGATGTGGCTGGCAGGTGCTGCCACCCAATATCTCTTAGTCTTCTAAAGTTACTATCGCTTGATACCTACTGCGTTGATGCTATCGCATGTCATAAGCATATTATTTCTGCCTCGATAATTGCAGTGATGCTAACCCTCGTCTGTTTTACTCCATCTAGATAAACCTTGCCTCGTATATCTCTGCGCCACCCCATTTCCGGTTTTTCCGCTAAACTGGTTCTCAGGCGGTCATGCTTAACAGCAACAGGATGTCAGCTTGAGCGGGCCATCGCTGTTGTAACAGATGTATAGGCGCTGACATGAACTCCAAAAAGCTACTCAACTCAGAATTCGGTCTGTCCCATCAGGGGACAGGTTTGAACCAACAACTTGATGAGCAAACCTGGCTGTTTGATTCTTTTCTGGATGCCAAGGGCGGCAAGAAAGGAAAGCCCACCGATGAAAATACAGATCCCGGCACCACAGACCCTTCCAGCCCTGAGGTAACTGACGTATATATCAGTGGCGATCTCGGAGTGGATGACAGTGCAGAGTTCAATATTCACCTCGATTTTTATGGTGACCTTTGGACCGATGCCTTGAAGGAAGACTTTATTGCTGCTGCGGACTTCCTCAGTGATTTGATTACGGCCGATATCGCTCCCGATGGGTACGATGACATCACCATTGATGCCTCTCTCATTGATATCGATGGACCTGGCGGTGTTTTGGGTCGGGCAGGGCCAACCACTGTATGGACTGAAAATAATTTGTCTGCTTCGGCCATTATGGAATTTGATGTTGCTGATGCTGAGGTGTTCGACAGCTACGGGCTGTGGGACGACATAGTGCTACACGAAATGATCCACAGCCTGGGGTTGGGAACGTTATGGGAATACCAAGGGTTGCTGACAACTCAGGTAGACGACAATGGAACCAAGAAGCCGGTTGATGACACGATTAGTTATGTTTATAACGGCGCCCAGGCAAACTACTACTCAGGTGTTTTATACAATGAGCCTGCCGCGATCATTGAAGATGAAGGCGGCTCGGGAACAGCGGGTGGTCACTGGGATGAAGATACTTACTTCAACGAATTGATGACAGGCTATATCAATAGTCTCAATGAATTGTCCGAGATGAGTTACGGGGCTCTGGAGGATCTGGGATATCAAATAGATTACACGGTTTCTCCCGACTTCTTGTTGGGCTAAGCGTACTCGAAAAGCCGTTACACCTCTTGCCAGGGAGGGTAACGGCTACCCCCTCAGCTCGGCAGGCTGCGAACAAACCGCTTTTTAAACTCCTTCGGCGTCTCGCCCATGATCTTGATGAAGGTCTTGCGAAAGGCGCTCAGATCTTCATATCCCACTTCAAGGGCAACCCCTTCAACTGTCAGGCAGCTGGTTTCGATCAGTTCGCAGGCCTTGTGTATACGCAAACGTTGAAGGTATTGAGCAGGCTTGAATCCGGTGGCATTCACGAAGCGCCTGAGAAATGTTCGTTCGGTCAGGTGGGCCAGGCTGGCCAGCTCCTTGATCATAATGGTTTCGCTGTAGTGACGCTGCAGGTGGTGCTGGGTTTGCAGGATTGCCTTGTCACCGTGGTCCAGTGGCGGGTTGAAGCTCTGATAATAGCGCTGCTCGCGATGACCGGTATCTACGATCAAATATTTGCCCAGCTGGCGCATAATCTGGGTATTGGTAAATTGCGCCACCAGCTCAAGCCCCAAATCGACCCAACTCATCAGTCCACCGGCGGTAATGATATCCGAGTCGTTAATCAGCAGCTTGTTGGTATCCACCTGAACACAGGGGAAGCGGCGAGAAAACTCATCGGCCAGTGCCCAGTGGGTGGTGACCTGACGCCCGTCGAGCAGCCCGGTCTGTGCCAGTACAAAGGCACCGGCACAAATGGAGCAGATAATTGCGCCTTGCTGGTGGTGCTGCTGCAGCCATTGCAGCAACAGACTCTGAGGAGCGCCGTAATACTCATCATCCAGGCAAGGCGGGAGAATCACCACATGAAGGGGTGGGCCTGAGTGAAGTTGTTCTTCGTTCAGTTGCTGGCTATCGCAGAAGTTGATTTTGAAGGCTTCGTCCATGCTGCTTTGAGCGCATATCTTGTTGGCAAGATGAAATTGCTCTGCCAGTCCCTGAATAGCGGAGAGCATAGCGCCAGGGTAATGAACGATACCGATTTGAATGGCTGATTCTGTCATTTTTGACTTCTTTTATGCCTTTTTTGACATCAGTATAGAGAGCGGGTGCCGCTGATAATAGTCCTCTAATGCAACGACGGCTGTTCCTGCCGGGGGCAGGGCGATGTCATAGACAACATGAGGAAGTCATGAGTAACCCAACTACATTGAGAACACTGGTGGGGCTTGGCAATCAGTCCACTGCAATCAGCACATCTGCACTGATTATCATCGATGCCCAAAACACCTACCGCGAAGGCATCATGCAGCTGGAAGACGTCGAGCCAGCTCTGGTGGAGTGCCAAAAGTTGCTGCAGCGTTTCCGAGCAGCCGGTCGTCCCGTGATTCATATTCAGCACGATGCCGGGCCGGGGTCTCCCTATGATGCGAACGAGCCTATTGGACAGATTGCTGAGCCGGTTGCCCCCATTGAAGGTGAAGCGGTGGTGGTTAAAAACTACCCCAACTCCTTTGTACAGACCAACCTGGATGAAATGTTGAAAGAAGCGGGTATCACGGACCTGATTCTGACCGGCTTTATGAGTCACATGTGCGTGAATGCCACTGCCCGTAGCGCTTTTTCACTTGGCTACACGCCGACCGTCGTAGCGTCCTGCACCGCAACCCGTGCCTTGCCTTCACCGGTAACGGGCCAGCCCATCCCTGCTGCTCAGGTACACGACGCGGCCCTGGCTGCGCTTTGTGATCTGCCGTCAGCGGTGGTTGCATCAATCGCAGATGTGCCGGACTGATGACCTGATCAAAGCATTTGATCGAACAAGGCCACCTCTGGGTGGTCTTTGCTGCTGCATAAGGCTGGACCGGTGCTTGAACTGGCTTGTTCACTGATCAGCCTTGATCGCGATGGACCCGCTTGGCAGTTGCTCAATGTGGGTCTTCAGCTGAGCGGCCAATTGTTGAGCAGCCTCTGAAGGTTGAGGGCCCAGGTGCAGTGCTATATCGATATGAGATAAATCGGGAAGGCCGTCGCGACTGTCGAGTACATGCATTGCGGAACCCAGCATAGACGGGGTGAGCACGGTAACAGCCAGGCCGGCTCGAACGGCGGCCGACAACCCTGACAGGCTGGCACTTGTGTACGCAATGCGCCAGGGGATATCTGCGGCATCCAGGCTGGCGATGGCCCTATCCCGAAAAATGCACACGCCCCGTCTGGAAACGGCCAGGGGCAGGGGAGAGCGGGCTTGGGTGTCGTAGCCGACCGCACCGACCCACAACATGGGCTCCCGGCGCAGTACTTCACCGCCCGGACTGCGTGGCTGGCGTGTGGTTATGGCCAGGTCCAGTACACCGGACTCAACGTCCTGCACCTGGTCAATGCTCAGACCGCAGTAAACTTCCAGTTCCACTGCGGGAAATCGAGCCTCAAAACCGGCCAGTACCTCCTGCAAGTAGCCGAAATAATCCTCGGGAATACCCAGACGAACGGTTCCCGCCAGGCGCTGGTCGTTCACGTCCTGCCATGCCAAGCTGTTTTGCCGCAGCATCTGGCGCGCATGCATCAGCAGTTTTTCGCCGGCTGCCGTCGGTGTTGCCTGCCTGGGACCACGGCGCAACAGAGGCCGCTCCAGCGTGTCTTCCAGTCGTTTAATGTGCGCGCTCACCGTCGGCTGTGCCAGATGCAGGTGTTTTGCTGCCGCGGTAAACCCACCCTTGTCGATAACGCATACAAAGGTATTCAGCAGGACCAGATCAAGCGGGCGGTGCATGCGGGGCAACGTCATTATGTTTCATGATGGGTGTATCCGAAATCTTCATTTCCTTGATGGTCTTGAGTCTTCCAGAATAGCCGCGCCAGAGCAAATTGGCGGTCAGTTCAGTTGGCGCAAGCCCTGTCTCTGAGCTGTCCAGGCAGTATGTCGCTCCTCGTCCGGCGAGGCTTTCAAACAACTCGGTCACCTCTCCACTGCAATGCACATTGGGATTCACACAGTCGAGGCTGTGGGGAAAAGGTGTCGTATTGCGTGTGATGCACTGCTTCGCCATAGCCGATCCACCCAATTACAGGAACTGTATGAACACCGAGTATTGCCCGCCTGATTCAACCTTGTCACTCAACGCCCCTGAGCACCCGGTGCCCGAAGGGGATTCCAATGTTATCGATACCGACTATGTTATTGGCCAGGACAACATGACTGCGGGCTGGATGGGGCTGAAGGTCGACCTGCACAGTCAGGTGTTTGTCTGGTCGTCGGTTGTCATCCTGTTTTTTGTCGCCGTTACGCTGGGCTTTCCCGATGCAATGGGGCAGTTCTTTAACGATACGCGGAGCCTGCTGACCAACAGCCTCAGCTGGGCATTCATGCTGTCGACCAATCTCTTTGTCATTCTGGCAATTGCCTTGATCTTTTCACCGCTGAGCCGTGTGCGCCTTGGGGGTACCGAAGCGCGCCCCGACTTCGGCTATCTGGGCTGGTTTGCCATGCTGTTCTCTGCCGGTATGGGCGTTGGTTTGATGTTTTACTGTGTCGCAGAGCCCTTGACCTATTTTGGCGATCTGCGCAGTGGCACTGCCGGCCCTCTGGGACAACAGCTGGCCAATGCGGATGAAGCTCGCTCACTGAGTATGGCGACGTCGATTTTTCATTGGGGCCTGCACCCCTGGGCGACCTATGCCATCGTGGCTCTGGCTCTGGCTCTGGCTCTGGCTCTGGCTCTGGCTCTGGCTCTGGCGCTGGCGCTTTTTGCGTTCAACAAGGGGCTTCCCCTGACCATGCGCTCCATCTTCTATCCGGTGTTGGGTGAGAAAATCTGGGGGTGGCCCGGCCATATCATCGATGTACTGGCGGTATTCGCGACCTTGTTTGGCTTGGCGACCTCCCTGGGGCTGGGAGCCTCTCAAGCCTCTGCAGGGCTGCATTCGCTGTTTGGCTTGCCGAACAATAACACCACGATGGTGCTGCTGGTGGTGGGGATTACCGCCGTGACACTGGTGTCAGTGATTGCAGGTGTTGAAAAAGGGGTGCGTCTTGTGTCCCAGGCCAATATGACGCTGGCCTTCCTGCTCATGTTTTTTGTCATTATCTTTGGTCCGACGCTGTTGATAGCATCCGGGACGCTGAACAACCTGGGTGCTTACTTGAATGAGCTGCCACTGTTATCCAATCCTTTTGGCCGTGATGATCAGGCGTTTATCAATGGCTGGACGGCCTTTTACTGGGCCTGGTGGGTCAGCTGGTCACCCTTTGTCGGCATGTTCATTGCGCGCGTATCCCGTGGCCGCACCGTACGTGAATTCCTGATCGCGGTACTGCTGGTTCCAACACTGGTATCGGTTGTCTGGATGAGCTCCTTCGGTGAAACCGCTCTGCATCAGCTGGCGCAGGGATATCAGGGCGCACGGGACGCAGCACTGGAGCTGCAGCTGTTTGCCATGCTGGAGCAGCTGCCCCTGTCATCGCTCACCTCTCTGGCTGGCATTGTGCTGGTCATGGTGTTCTTTATTACTTCATCCGACTCAGGGTCACTGGTGATTGACTCCATTACATCCGGTGGCAAGGTGTCATCACCCAAAACTCAGAGGATTTTCTGGGTTGTGATCGAAGGCGCCATTGCCGTGGCCTTACTACTGGGCGGTGGTTTGACGGCACTGCAGGCGGCGGTGCTGATCACGGGTGTTCCCTTCATGTTTGTTGTCTTGATTTCAGGCTACTCGGCCTATCAGGGGCTACGCAGCGAGCCCCGGATTTAGGCAATCGACAGCCTTGGCCTGTGGTGTATGTTCAAGAACCGGACCTGGTCAGGTTCTTGAGCAGGTCCCCGGATATCTGCTTCATCAGCGTCTGTTTCTTGCCTGCGGCAGGCAGAGGGCGGCACAGCTCCATCGCCATCAAGCCGGTGCGGGCGGTGAATAGCCCAGCGCCCAGGCCCTGACCGGCACGGGCGGAAAGCCCGGAGGTCAGGCTGGTGCCCAGCAGGGTTGAGCCTGCATCCATGGCCAGGTCGCTCAAGCCGGCAAAGGCGATGTTGTGCAGGACACTGCGAACCAGTTTGATTTGCGCGCTGGCGCCGGGGGCAATGCCGTAAATCGACATGATCTCGTTGAGCATGCGCAGGTTGCGCCAACCGGCCAGCAGCATGTCGAAACTGGCCCAGGGGCTTACCGCAACCAGCATGCCGGCTTCGACGCTGTGGCGCTGAATGCAGCGCCTGGCCTGGGCGTCCTGCTTGCCCAGTGCGTGTCTGGACAGGAAGTGCACCACTTCGGCATCGCTGTAACTGGAATCCACCTCGTGGGTCTGTTGCAGAATCTGTTCAGCGTCCGGGTGGCTGCGGTAATGCTGCTGCAACCGGTTCAGAAAGCGGGCCGCTTGTCCCTGACCGGTGCTGGCGGCCAGCTGCTCCGCTTCCTGCTTCAGATCAGCACTGGCCTTGAGTTGTTTCAGCCCCTTGAAGCTGCGTCTGATTTGTAGTGCCAGGCCGCCACCTGCAACAGCCAATAGTGCGGATACCAGGCCGCCTGCCACGGGGTGAAGGGCAAAACTCCACTCCAGTAAACGGTAGAGTTCACTACCCACGATGGTGGCCAGGAGCAATGCCAGACTGACACCAAACAGCTTACGGCCCCAGCGCCGCCTGGGCGGACGAGCAGGGGCAGAAACCAGCGGTTCCGCCAGGGGCTCGGGCTCCGTTTCTTCCGGTGCAAACTCCTGGGCTGGTGTGAACGTCGCGTCAGATGAGGTTTGAGTATCCAGCTGCTCAGGTGTGATAAAGCGTGGGGCCGTCCACTCGTGTTCAGTGGGCTTCATTTCAACAAATCTCCTGTCAGATACTCCAGCGCCTGATCCAGTCGAATATGATGCTCCGGTTTCAGCCCTGTCCGTGGTAAGGCGCGGGGAGCAAAGTCGATAAAGCGGAAGCGTGCATCATTCCAGTCCTCGGGCCTTGGCAGCTCCGTCGGGATTTCGCCTGGAAACAGGGCGACTTCTTCGTCACTTTCTTTACGGTAGCCGCGCAGACAGGACAGTACTTGGCCATCCAGTTTTGCCTGCACCGCCTCGGTAGAACGAACGGATGCCAGCGCCATGCAACTGGTGGAGACGCCGTCAAAGCGCATCTCGCGTCGGGCATCCTGAATCATCAGTTCCAGGAATCGGTCCAGGTTGTGGTGCTGGTTGGCAGTCACGTGGTCCGCTTTGGTTGCGGCAAACAGCACGCGGTTGATACGCGGGCGGAACAGGCGCCGCAGCAGGCTGTTACGACCGTATTGGAAGCTTTGCAGCAGCCCGTTCAGGGCCTGCTGCATATCGTTGAAGCAGGCCTCGCCCTGATTCAGGGTTTTCAGGCAGTCGACGAGTACGATCTGTCGATCAAAGTGACGGAAGTGGTTCTCGTAAAAGGGGCGAATAACTTCGTCCTTGTAGCGCTCAAAGGCATCCTTGAGGCGCGCGTAGAGGCTGTCCGGAGCGGCTTGTTCAGCATTCTCAGGCAAAGACACAAGCATCGGGAATAGATGCAGCAGAGGGCTTCCTTCCAAGTCGCCCGGCATCAGCAGGCGCCCGGGCTGCAGCAGGCTGAGGCTGTGGGGAGACTCTCGCAACTGTTGCAGCAGGTCGTGAAACAGCCGACTAAAACGGGCCTGCTCCTCATCGCTGCTTGGCGTCATCCAGTCGATCGAGCGCTGCAGCTCCAGAAATTCCCTGGCCACTTGAGCGCGAGGGGCATCCGCAAACAGCGCTTGTTGCTGCTGGCACCACTGCTCAAAGCTTAAGTTGAGAAGGGGGAGGTCCAGCAACCATTCACCCGGATAGTCGATCAGGTCTATATACAGTGTGGAGTGTTCACCCAATGCGCGGCCAAGCCCCGGTGGGCGGCGATATTTGACCGCCAGCCGCACCTCTGAAAGCTGTTCAGTGGAAACGGGCCAGTGGGGTGGCGAAGCCTGGAGCCCTGCCAGTGTTGATTGCAGTGGGAAAGGTGTCTCCGCTTCGGTACTCAGGTCGCGTACGCTGAGGATGCGTCCTTCCGCCGAGGGCGTGAAAAACGGCAAGGATGTACCCTGGTCTGCATGGAGCAGATGATGGGCCAGAGTGCTGATGAAAACGGTTTTACCGCTGCGGCTCAAGCCCGTAATCGCGAGCTTGACCCTCTGTTCCAGGCCGCGTTCGACGCGGGAGCGAACCTGCTCGGGAAGTTCTTTCAGCCCGCTTTTGTGTGCCAGTGTCTGCAGTCGTTTGGTCAGGTTCATCCATTACTCCTTGAGGCTTCCCTACAGTGTGACAGGATTTTGCTGAAATGGAGCTGAAATCAGGCCGTCGGGATTTTAATCGATCGTGTGAAGGTCATATTCCACTTATTGCCAAAGCTGTATATAGTCGCGCCTGCAATGGAAAAGGACTTCCATACCAGCGGGCATCTATTGCCTGTAAACCCCTGCGTGCCTGTCGCTGTGGGGTCCTCTCTCCTCTGCTGCTTCGTTTACCCATCTGATAAAGGAATAGTGATGATTTCCGTAAATGAACTGCGTCATCCGAAAGAAAAGCTCTATCGTTTGATCTGCATGGTGATAGGCGGCCTGATTTGGGCCAGTTTGCTGTTGGGCACCATGTTCTCGATTCTGGTTGTGTTGTTGCCGCTGGCTCTGGCGTTGTGGCTTGCGGGGCGTTTTTTCAGAGCGGCCCTGTTTGGTAACTCTGTACTGGTTGATGAGCAACAGTATGCGGGTCTGAACGCCATGGTTAAGGATGTTGGCCAGCAGCTGGGCATGAGCCGCGTGCCTGAAACCTTCGTTGTGAACTCGGGTGGTATGACCAACGCCCTCGCAATCAAGTTCCTGTCTACCAGCTATGTGCTGTTGTTTTCCAGTCTGGTAGACCTGCTGTGGGAAGAAAAAAACCATGACCGTGTCCGCATGATTGTTGCCCACGAATTGGCACATCACGCCGCCGGGCATGTGAACTTCTGGATTGACCTGCTGATGAAGCCGGCCATGTTCGTTCCTTTCCTGGGTTCCGCCTATAGCCGTGCCTGTGAGCTGACGGCCGACCGGGTTGCGGCTGCTTGCATTCCGGCTAATCGTGAAGCGGCCGTTACCGCCATGATCACACTGGCGTCAGGTAGCCAGGTGCTGACACCGCATACCAGTGTGGAAGCGTTCAAACGACAGGAACAGAAGATTCCGTCCGGTTTCGGTTTTCTGCAGGAGATTCTGTCTTCCCATCCGCGTATGACCAAGCGCATTCTGGCGATTGAAGCTTTCTACGATAGTCGCACCGTGCAGCCGGTCGCTGCTCAGGCTGCTTAAGCCAGGGGACAGGTACCATAAAAAAGCCCCGGCAGAGCGATCTGCCGGGGCTTTTTAGTACTGAGGAGCGCAGGCTCTATCAGTGTTTTTCGAAGTACTCGCGTGTCAGCTTGAACACCACCGGGCTCAACAGTGCCAGTGCGATCAGGTTGGGGATCGCCATCATGGCATTGAGGGTATCAGCCACCAGCCAGACGAAGTCCAGGCTCAGCGTGGCGCCCAGCGGAATCGCGATGATCCATGCGATGCGGTAAGGCGTTACGGCCTTGAGGCCAAACAGGAACTCGATGCAGCGCTCGCCATAGAAGGACCAGCCAATGATGGTGGTGAAGGCAAATACCGCCAGAGAGATTGCGACCAGGTAGTTACCGAACGACGGCAGTGCGGTGGCAAAAGCCTGACTGGTCAGGGCTGCGCCGGACTCACCGCCGGTCCAGGCACCGGAACTGACAATAACCAGGCCGGTAATGGTGCAAATCACCAGCGTATCCAGGAAGGTGCCCAGCATGGCGACCAGACCCTGGCGAACCGGGCTATGTGTCTGCGCTGCTGCGTGTGCAATCGGCGCTGAACCCAGGCCGGCTTCGTTGGAGAACACGCCACGTGCCACACCAAAGCGCAGGGCCGCCCAAACAGCAGCACCGGCAAAACCGCCCTGAGCCGCGATGGGAGAGAAGGCGTGGGTGATGATCAGGTCAAGCGCCTGCGGCAACAGGTGGGAATTGATCGCCAACACCACCAGGCCCGCAATCAGGTAGGAAATGGCCATCAGCGGTACCAGCGCGCCAGCTACATGGCCGATACGTTTGATACCGCCAATCAGTACCGCACCGACCAGCACGGCCATAACGACACCACTAACCCATGTGGGAATGCTGAAGTTGGCATGTAGTACGTCTGCCACAGAGTTGGATTGCACTGTGTTGCCGATACCAAAGCCCGCGCAGGCACCGAAAATGGCAAAGAGTACGCCCAACCAGCTCCATTTCTTGCCCAGACCGTTTTTGATGTAGTACATGGGACCACCCACGTGCTGACCATTTTCGTCAGTCTCTCGGTAACGCACCGCCAGAACCGCTTCAGAGTACTTGGTCGCCATGCCGATCAGGGCCGTAATCCACATCCAGAACAGTGCGCCAGGGCCGCCCAGGAAGATAGCGGTGGCAACGCCGGCAATATTACCGGTACCCACGGTTGCGGACATGGCGGTCATCAGTGCCTGGAAAGGTGGAATTTCACCTTCTTTCTCGTCACCCGTTTCCGTGGTGCGTCCGCCCCACATCAGTTTGAAGCCCGTACCGAGCTTGAGAATGGGCAGGAGTTTCAGCCCGATGGAAAGGAATAGGCCAACGCCGAGAATCAGCACCAGCATGAGAGGGCCCCAAACGACCCCGTTGATTGCGGAAATTATGGATTCAATCGCTTCCATTTTGTCTGTGCCTCCGTCAGCGAAAAGGAGCAATAGCACGCTCCTCAGACATGTAGATCTGTTAATTGAGCAGGCCCAAGGCAGGTCCGAGGGTACGAGCGCCCGTAAGGCAGTTAATATGCCAGAATTGAAAATAACTGGCTATTTCAGCTTTTATCAGCTCAATTCGATATTTTTTTTGCTAGCAAAGCCTGTTTTGGGCTTTTTTTCTGTTACGCAGATGCAGCTGCTTCAGGTTTGAAGAGCCCGTGCGCAATGGTGGGGCAGAAGTCCAGGGTCAAGACCTGAAAATGCACTGGTGTGGTGCAGTATAGGGGGTGAGCATGGGCTGCTTAATAAAGGAGTCCGCATAGCTAGTATCTTCTTTTTTATTATGGTGATGTAGATGCGCGGCTAATACTAGCGATGTGGCTCAATCCGTCAAAGCTAAAGTTATGGAAAATGCCACTAAAACAGAAAATTTAACTATTGGCATCAACCGGCAGTATATGCCGCTCTTTGACCTCTTCCATCACGATATAGGACTTGGAATTTTTGACGCCAGGAAGCGTCAGTAGCATGTCGCCCAGCAGTTCGCGGTACTGGGACATATCGTGAAGGCGCGCCTTGAGCAGATAATCGGCATCGCCGGAGACAAGGTGGCATTCAAGGATATAGGGGAGAGTGCTGACCGCACGGTTGAAACGCTCGAACGCATCCGGTGACTGATAGGACAGTGCAATCTCGACGAATACCAGCATATGGTAATCGAGCATTTCAGGATCCACGGTAGCGCGGTAGCCGGTAATGACGCCATCACGCTCCAGGCGCTTGACCCTTTCCATGCAGGGGGTTGTGGACAACCCGACACGCTCGGCCAGGTCGGTGTAGGAGATACGCCCTTCCTGCTGCAGGATGGTCAGAATATTGCGATCAATACGGTCGAGCTTACGTTGTCTGGGTGATTTGGCCACGGAAAAGCCTGCCTTTCTACTGTACCTGCAACAAGTTTTAATCCTTTTGCCCGATAAAGCAAAGTTGGATTGCCTTTGGCCAACGGACACAGGGGCACCGTCGGGCAAAGCATGTTACTATCTGCGACCGGATTTATCGGCAAAATGTCGGCAAATAATTTCGGCAAAACCTATCGGTACAGTTGAACGAGGCAGCATGAGCTATCAGGTTCTGGCCCGCAAATGGCGGCCAAAACGCTTCTCTGAAATGGTCGGGCAGGAGCATGTGCTCAAGGCGCTGGTGAATGCACTGGACGATGACCGCTTGCATCATGCCTATCTGTTCACCGGTACGCGCGGGGTGGGCAAGACGTCTATCGCACGTCTGTTTGCCAAATCACTCAACTGTGAACAGGGGGTCTCCTCTGAGCCCTGTGGCCAGTGCAGCGCCTGTGTGGAAATCGCGGAAGGCCGTTTTGTAGACCTGATCGAGGTGGACGCGGCGTCCAGAACCAAGGTGGAAGACACCCGCGAGCTGCTGGAAAACGTGCAGTACGCCCCCACCCACGGTCGTTTCAAGGTATACCTCATAGATGAGGTGCACATGCTGTCGACCAGCTCTTTCAACGCTCTGTTGAAGACGCTGGAAGAGCCGCCCCCCCACGTTAAATTCCTGCTTGCCACCACGGATCCGCAAAAACTGCCCATGACCGTGCTGTCGCGCTGTCTGCAGTTCAACCTGAAGAACATGACCGCCGAGCGCATCCAGCGCCACCTCAGCTTTGTGCTGAGTGAGGAGCAGGTCGAGGCCGAAGAAGCGGCGCTCTGGTTGCTGGCTCGCGCTGCCGACGGCTCCATGCGCGATGGGCTCAGTCTCACCGACCAGGCCATTGCATTTGGTGCCGGCGCCGTGCGCGAAGCCGAAGTGCGCGCCATGCTGGGGACCATTGATCAGCATCTGGTCTACACGATCATGCAGCAGTTGGCTGCTCGTGACCCGGCGCAGGTATTGGCAGCGGTTCAGTCCCTGTCCGAGTTTGCGCCGGATTATCACAGCGTGCTCGGCGACATTCTCAGTCTGTTGCATCGAGTGGCATTGGCGCAGGTACACCCGGCAGCGGTCGATAACAGCCTGGGGGACCGCGATCAGGTGATGGCGCTGGCGCAGCAGATGCGGCCTGAAGAAGTCCAGCTGTATTATCAGGTTGCCCTGATGGGGCGCAAAGACCTGCCCATGGTGCCCGAGCCACGTGAAGGTCTGGAAATGGCGCTGCTGCGCATGCTGGCATTCCGCCCGGCAGACTCGGCGCCGTTGGCCAATGAGCAAGCGGTTGCAGAGACGGCAAGCCCGACTCCTGTGGCACCACAGGCTGCTTCTGCAGCACAGCCTGCCGCACCGACACCGACACCGACACCGCCACCTGCACCTGAGCCGCGTCCTGCACCTCCTCAGCCGGCGGCCCCCGTACAGCCGGCACCCGCTTCCTCGCAGCCGTCGCCGCCACCGATGGATGAGCCACCGCCCTGGGAGGATCTGCCGCCGGACCTGGATGAGGGCACGGCAAAAAAGCCTGACCCGGCTGGCGTTTCCAATGTGCAGCCGGTGGCGGGCAACACCCGGACAACGACCGGTGCACCCGAGTCGGTTTCGGCACCTGTTGTTACGGACGCTGCTGCCAAGCCATCGGCTCCCGCACCGGCGACGTTGTCCAGGCCGGTTTCCCTGCCCGAGTCGGATGAAGATCTGAGCGGTGATCGCTGGGCGGCCATTTTGCCGGAACTTGGTCTAAGCGGCATGGTCGAGAGTATCGCCCGTAACCTGTCGCTGGAAGTGGATACGCCCGAGCGTCTTTGCTTTCATTACACTCGGGAACAGGAGGCGATGCTCAGTAGCGAGCGTCGGGAGCGGATCAGCGCTGCCATTGTCCAATGTCTGGGAGAGCAGCCCAGTATCGAGTTTCAGCAGGGCAAGCAGACGAAAGAAACCCCGGCACAGCTGGCGCAGCGCCGACGTATTGCGCGTCAGGCCGAGGCGGTTCGCTCCATTGAGAACGATGACAAGGTTAAAGAATTGGCGCAGCAGTTTGGCGCGCGTATTGAATATGAGTCGGTTCGACCGATTGATTAATCTATCTAGTTGGAGATTATCACCATGATGAAAGGTGGCATGGGGAACCTGATGAAACAGGCCCAGAAAATGCAGGAAGACATGCAGAAGGCGCAGGAAGAAGTCCAGCGCGCTGAAGTCGAGGGTGAATCCGGTGCCGGTCTGGTGAAGATCACCATGAATGGCCGTCATGACGTCAAGGCTGTGGAAATTGATGCCAGCCTGATGGAAGAAGAGAAAGAGATCCTGGAAGACCTGATTGCGGCTGCGGTTAACGATGCCGTGCGCAAGGTTGAACAGAACACTCAGGAAAAAATGTCCAAAATCACCAGTGGCATGGGTATGCCGCCGGGCTTCAAGATGCCGTTCTAATCATGAGCTTGAGTCCTCTACTGCAGGAACTGATTACCAGCCTCCGTGTACTGCCGGGCGTGGGGCCAAAGTCGGCTCAGCGCATGGCCTTGCATCTGCTTGAGCGTGACCGCCAGGGGGCTGTCAATCTGGCCGGTGCGCTGGAGGCGGCTGTCGAGCATATTGGTGAGTGCGAGCGCTGCCGTAACCTGTCCGAGCAGCCCGTCTGCGGGATTTGTGAAGACAGTAGCCGGGACCGTCACGTGGTCTGTGTGCTGGAATCGCCCGTTGACCTGATGGCAGTGGAGCAGACCGGTGGCTTTAATGGCCTCTACTTCGTGCTCAAGGGCCACCTGTCGCCAATTGACGGTGTCGGTCCTGACGAGCTGGGGCTGGACCGGTTGTTTGCACTGGTCGAAGCAGGTGATGTGACTGAGCTGATCCTGGCCACCAACCCAACGGTGGAAGGCGAAGCCACGGCGCATTACATTGCCGAGCAGCTGGACGAAAATGCGGTCAACATCACCCGTATCGCTCATGGCGTACCGGTGGGGGGAGAACTGGAATTTGTCGACGGTGGTACCCTGGCGCACGCCTTTGCCGGTCGTCGATCCTTGCGTCGGGGGCGCGATGACTGATCTGCTGCAACGCTACGACTGGAAACGCCTGGAGCAGGCGGCGTCCAGCCCAGTGCATATCCGAGACAATGCCCAGCTTAAGGCCTGTGCCGAGCGTTGGCTGACACAGCCGGTACTGGCATTGGATACGGAGTTCATGCGCACCGAAACTTTCTATCCGATTCCCGGCTTGATCCAGGTGGCGGACGACGAAGCCTGCTACCTGGTGGATCCGCTGGAAGTGGATGATTTTGCGCCTCTGGCGCAGGTGCTCTCCCATCCGGATGTGCTCAAGGTTGTACATGCCGGCAGTGAAGATATGGAGCTCTTCCGCCATAGCTATGGTGTATTGCCCAGTCCGCTGTATGACACCCAGGTTGGTGCGGCGTTTGCCGGCTGGGGCTTCAGCATGGGGCTGCGTCGCCTGGTTGCCCATGCTCTGGACGTTGAGCTGGACAAGGAAGAGACCACTTCCGACTGGCTGCAACGCCCGCTCACGCCCGAGCAGGAGCGCTATGCTGCCCTGGATGTGGCGTATCTGCCGACATTGGCACTGATGCAGCGCCATGAGCTTGAGCAGAAGGGCCGTTTGTCCTGGGCTGAAGAAGCCTGCGCTGAAGTGGGGCAGAATGTAGCCGAGCAGGACGAAGCAGATCCGGATACTTACTTCCAGCGCTTCAGTCAGGCCTGGCATTTCGATGATGTCCGACGCGCTGCCTTGCGTGATCTTTCGGCCTGGCGTGAGCGAACCTGTCGCAAGCGGGATCTGTCGCGTAATCGACTGCTGCGCAATCAGGTATTGCTGGAAGTGGCCGAGCGCCTGCCGCAAACCATCAACCAGCTGGACAAGATTGTGCAGCGCGGGCGCGTCATACGCGAGTATGGCGAAGAGATTCTGGCGCTGGTGAAAGCGGCACCCGAGTCGGCGAGTCAGCGGCCTCCGGCACAAATCGACCGTCCCTTGCACTATGTCTGGAACAAGCGCCTCAAGCAGATGCGAGCCACGGGTCGCAAGGCGGCTGAAAAGCACCAGGTGCTGCCGGAGGTTCTGCTGCGTAAGCGTGACCTGGATGCGCTGATTCGCTCCTGCGATGATCAGGGACACTACCACCTGCCACCCAGTCTATCCGGCTGGCGCAAGGCTCTGGTGGGGGATGCGTTGCTGCAACAGATTGAACAGTTTGATAAGAGTTGAATGAATGAAAATTGTCAGTGTTTTCAGAAGTAGCCGTAAGGACGAGATGTACCTGTACGTGGATAAGCGTGATCAGCTGGAGCGAGTCCCCGAAGCGCTGCTGGAGATGTTCGGTAATGCCGAGCATGTGATGGATATGCCGCTTAAAGCAGATCGTAAGCTGGCGCGGGTGCAGGATACCCAGAAGCTGCTCGATGAGGTGGGAGAAAAGGGTTATTACCTGCAGATGCCGCCACAGAAGGAAGAGTACATGCTGGACCTGTTCAGGAATCGTCCTGAAACCGGAGTGCGTTAAGCATGGCTCAGGAAGTATTCTGGCGGCGTAAAACGCTGAGCGAAATGACGCGCACCGAGTGGGAGTCACTCTGTGATGGCTGTGCGCTTTGCTGCCTGCATAAGGTGGAGGATGAGGACACTCAGGAGGTGTTTTACACCACGGTGGTCTGTCATCTGCTGGACACTGACAACTGCCAGTGTACCGAGTATGAAAACCGCTGTGAGCTGGTGCCCACCTGTATCCGCCTGCAGCCTGAAGATGTGGAGAACTTCGACTGGTTGCCGGTGACCTGCAGCTACCGTTTGATTCACGAAGGCAAGGACCTGCCCGAGTGGCATCCGCTGTTGACCGGCAAGCGCAGTTCCGTGATCGAAGCCAACGCCTCGGTACTCAGCGTCTATGAAGTGATGGACAACGAGATCAGTGAAGACCAGCTGATTGACTTCGTTCTCGACGAAGACTGATCCGTGCCGCAGGCGCTGGTCACGCCTGTGCTGCTTTCTAGGTTAAGGGCTCCCCGTAGACCTGCTCCTCCAGGCCGCACATGGCGGTCTGTACATACTCCAGAAAGGCCCGCATAACCGGTGTCGGGTGTTTGGCCGCCGGGTGTACCGTGCACCAGGAGCGGCGTAACGGAAAGCCCTCAATATCTAGACAGGCCAGCTGGCCCAGCTTCAACTCCGCCTGGATGCTGAGCCTGGGCAGCACCGCAACCCCCAACCCCGCCAGTACCCCGTGTTTAATCGCCGCATTCGAGCCCAGTTCCATGTGTGGCTTGAGCATCAAGCGCTTCTGGTGGCACAGCTGCTCCAGTGCCTTGCGTGTGCCGGAACCCGGCTCACGAATCAGCAGGTTCGCATCGAGAAAGGTTTGCGGCTCAACCGAGTCCAGGTTGAGTAGCGGAGTATCGGTGCGCACCACTGGCACCAGAAGGTTATCCAGAAACGGAATGCTGTGCAGGGCACCGGACTCGGGTGGCATCCCCATGATGACCAGATCATCCCGGTTTTCGGTCAGGCGTTGGGTCGCACGGGCGCGGTTAACGATCTCCAGGCGCACATCAATATGGGGATATTGCTGCAGGAAACCCTTAAGCAGATAGGGAACTACATACTGGGCGGTGCTGACCGCTGCCAGCCGCAACTCTCCGCGTACCTGACCCTCCATCTCGGCCAGTTCCATCTGTAACCGTTCAAGATCGGCGAAGATCGTGCGCGTTACCCCTTCCAGTCGTTCACCGGCAGCGGTGATGTAGAGCTGCTTGCCGACATATTCAAATACCGGCTGCCCCAGCGCCTGTTCCAACTGACGAATCTGGGAACTCACGGCAGGCTGGGTCAGGCCCAATTGTTCAGCGGCACGGCTATAGCTCAGGTGCTGATAGACACTTCTGAACACCTGTAACTGGCGAAATGAAAGGCGTGGCAGCAGGCGCGAAAGTGAGTAAGGCATAGGTGATAAGTGTCTAATTTTGATGTGAAAAGAGCTATTTATAAGTAATAGGTTATGCTCTATAGAAAAAATATCAATTTTTTCTTTTGTTTTCCCTGTACTAACTTCGGATGCATTGAAGCATTCAGCAGGGAGACGATCCATGCTCAAAAAAATTCTGATAGCCAACCGTGGCGAGATCGCCGTCCGCATTGTGCGGGCCTGTGCGGAAATGAATATTCGCTCGGTGGCGGTGTATACCGAGCCTGATCGCCATGCATTGCATGTGAAGCGTGCCGATGAGGCCTATTCATTGGGCGAGGATCCGCTGTCCGGCTATCTGGACCCGCGCCGTCTGGTCAACCTGGCTGTGCAGGCAGGGTGTGATGCCATTCATCCGGGCTATGGCTTTCTTTCAGAGAACAGTGAGTTCGCCAGTATCTGTGCCGAGCGTGGCATTACCTTCATTGGCCCCAAGGCTGACGTCATTGCCGGGATGGGGGACAAAACCCAGGCGCGAGCCAGCATGATTGCCGCGGGCGTACCTGTGACGCCAGGGTCTGATGGCAATTTGTCCGGCCTGGATGAGGCGCTTAAAGTGGCAGGCGAGATCGGGTATCCGGTGATGTTAAAGGCAACCTCCGGTGGTGGTGGTCGCGGTATTCGCCGCTGTGACTCGGCCGATGAGCTGCGCGCCCAGTACCCGCGTGTGATTTCCGAGGCCACCAAGGCGTTCGGTTCTGCTGAGGTGTTTCTGGAGAAGTGTATCGTCGACCCGAAGCACATCGAAGTGCAGGTGTTGGCTGACTCCCGGGGTGAAGCGATTCATCTCTATGAGCGTGATTGCTCCATCCAGCGCAGAAATCAGAAATTGATCGAGATTGCCCCCAGCCCCCAGTTGACCCCGGAGCAGCGCAACTATGTCGGTGAGCTGGCGGTGCGTGCGGCCAAGGCGGTGGGCTATGAAAATGCCGGCACGGTGGAGTTTCTGGTGACTGGCCATAAAGTCTACTTCATGGAGATGAATACCCGGGTCCAGGTCGAGCACACCATCACAGAGCAGATCACCGGGGTGGATATTGTTCGTGAGCAGATCCGTATTGCTTCAGGTTTGCCTCTAAGCTATCGCCAGGAAGATATCAGCTACCGCGGTTATGCTCTGCAGTTTCGTATCAATGCGGAAGATCCCAAGAACAACTTTCTGCCCAGCTTTGGCCGTATTACCCGTTATTACGCGCCGGGCGGCCCGGGTGTGCGGACAGATACCGCAATCTATACCGGGTACACCATTCCACCCTATTTCGATTCCATGTGCCTGAAGCTGGTGGTCTGGGCGCTGAACTGGGAAGACGCCCTGGATCGTGGCGCCCGTGCTCTGTCGGATATGCGTCTGCAGGGTGTGAAGACCACTGCCGCCTATTACCAGGAAATTCTGCAGAACCCTGATTTCCGCAGTGGCCAATTCAACACCAGCTTCGTGCCCAGCCATCCCGAGCTGTTGAACTACTCGGAGAAAAGGGACCCCAGTGAAGTCGCGCTGGCGATTGCGACTGCGATTGCAGCTTATGCCGGCCTTTGATCGGCGGCAACGAGGAGAAATTTGATGAGCAAGATTCAAGTTACCGATGTCATTTTGCGTGATGCCCACCAGTCGTTGATCGCTACGCGCATGCGCACAGAAGACATGCTGCCGATCTGTGACAAGCTGGACCAGGTTGGTTTCTGGTCGCTCGAGTGCTGGGGCGGCGCCACCTTTGATGCCTGTGTACGCTTCCTTAAGGAAGATCCCTGGGAGCGTCTGCGTGCGCTGAAAAAGGCCCTGCCCAATACGCGTCTGCAGATGCTGCTGCGCGGTCAGAACCTGCTGGGCTACCGCCATTACGCGGATGATGTGGTGGAGGCCTTTGTGGCCAAGGCGGCCGAGAACGGCATCGATGTGTTCCGCTGCTTTGATGCCTTGAATGACCTGCGCAACCTTGAGACCGCAATCAAGGCAGTGAAGCATGCAGGCAAGCATGCCCAGGGTACCATCTGCTATACCACCAGCCCGGTACATACCGTGGAAACCTTCGTCGAGCAGGCGCGGGCGCTGCACCGCATGGGCGCTGATTCTATTGCAATCAAGGATATGGCGGGGCTGCTCACACCTTATGCCACCTATGATCTGGTCAAGGCGATCAAGGAAGCGGTGGTGCTGCCGGTGTTCATCCACACACACGCTACTGCTGGGCTTGCTGCCCAATGTCAGCTCAAGGCGATTGAAGCGGGTGCCGAGCATATTGATACTGCTATTTCAGCTTTTGCCTGGGGCACCAGCCATCCTGCGACCGAATCCCAAGTGGCGGCCCTCAAGGGAACCGAGTGGGATACCGAGCTGGACCTGGAGCTACTGAACGAGATTTCCGACTACTTCCGTGAAGTGCGCAAGAAGTATCACCAGTTCGAGTCCGAGTTTACGCGCGAGGATGTGTCGGTTCAGATCAACCAGGTGCCGGGTGGCATGATGTCCAACCTGGCGAACCAGCTCAAGGAGCAGAATGCGCTGAGTCGTATTCGGGAGGTGTTTGCCGAAATTCCTCGTGTTCGCAAGGACTTGGGCTATCCGCCACTGGTGACGCCCACATCACAGATTGTCGGTACTCAGGCGGTGCTGAATGTGTTGACTGGTGAGCGTTACAAGTCGATCACCAACGAGGTGAAGCGTTATTTGCAGGGCGGCTATGGCCATCCGCCGGCAGAAATCAACGAGGCGCTGCGGACGCAGGCAATCGGTCATGAAGCCGTTATTGAAGGGCGTCCTGCTGATCTGCTTTCCCCCGAGATGGCGCGTCTGCGCAAGGATATTGGCGAGCTGGCGACCAGCGATGAAGATGTGCTGACCTATGCCATGTTCCAGGATGTAGGGCGTCAGTTCCTGCAGGAGCGTGCTGACGGAACCCTGTCGCCCGAGCCGCTGTTGCCGATTGAGTCGGCAGGCCGTCAGACGGATGAGGGTGTTGCCACCGAGTTCAAAATTGATGTCCACGGGGAAACCTATCAGGTCGCCATCACTGGTGTGGGTGGACCGGATGCGGGTAAGCGTCATGTCTACCTGACACTGGATGGCATGCCGGAAGAGGTCCTGTTTGAACCGCTGAATGCCTATGTGGAAGCCGGTGCCAGTGGTCGCCGTCAGGCAAGCGCACCGGGTCATGTTACCACCAGCATGCCCGGCAATATCGTGGAAGTGCTTGTTACTGAAGGTGATCAGGTGAAAGCGGGGCAGCCCGTGATGATTACCGAGGCGATGAAAATGGAAACCGAGATACAAGCTCCTGTGGGTGGTCGGGTAGCTGCGGTATATGTCGCTAAAGGCGATCGTGTGACGCCGGGTGAAGTGCTGATTGAGATCTCTGAGTAACTGAACTGTGCTGCTCAGTCAGGCAGTTTTAAGCGGCCTGGCTGAGAGAGATTAACTATAAGTAATTACTTATGCCAGATAGAAAAAATATCAATTTTTGATTTTTCAGTGTCTGGTTTAAATTTAACGTGTTAAGCAATTTTGTAGCTGCCCGAATACCAGTAGCGGGGTACTAAGGCAGGTTTGATACAGGCGTTTTGCGCGGGAGGTGTCTAGAGACGGCAGTGTTTTTAACAGAGTTTGTAAGCAAAGACGGTTGAGGTCGCTCATGAAAATGAGCGGCCTCTTTGCGTTTTGGGCGGTTGTATAGGAATGTTCTGGCAGGGAGATCTTCCCGCGCGGAGCGCGGCCCCACAGGTGATGGGGCGTTGGCTATAGGCTGCTAGGTATTGTGGAAGTTCGCTCTGTTAGCGAATGGGCAGAGTGGTTGTCGGTGGCGGAATAGGGATGTTCTGGCAGGGAACTCTTCTCGCGCGGAGCGTGGTCCCACAGGTGGTGGGGTGTTGGCTACAGGCTGCTAGGTATTGTGGAAGTTCACTTTGTTAGCGAATGGGCAAAGTGGTGTCGGTGGCGGAATAGGGATGTTCTGGCAGGGAGCTCTTCCCGCGCGGAGCGTGGTCCCACAGGTGGTGGTGCATTGGCTACAGAGCCGCTAAATATTGTGGGAGCTCGCTCTGCGAGCGAAGACCCGGTCTGGCATGCTGGCCAGGCAGTGTTGCCTGGGTGCAGTGTTTGAGGCACAAAAAAGGGGGCGCCCTTAGGCGTCCCCTGGAAGATCAACTGAAGAGGAAAATCAGTTGTTCTGGTTGGCCATCTGCTGCTTGATCAGATCACCGATAGTGGTCGGACCCGGAACGTCAACTTCCTGGTTGCGAACAGCGCTAATGGCAGCTTTTTCGTCAGCCTGGTCTTTCGCACGGATAGACAGGTTGATAACGCGGTTGCGACGGTCAGCGCCAGTGATCTTGGCTTCGACAGAGTCACCAACGTTCAGAACGGTGGTAGCGTCGTCAACGCGCTCAGCTGCGATTTCGGAAGCTTTCAGAGTCGCTTCGATGCCTTCAGCCAGCTCAACGATAGCGGCTTTCGGCTCAACGCTCTTAACAGTACCGGTTACGATGCTGCCCTTGTCGTTAGCGGCCAGGTATTCTGCGAACGGATCGCTTTCCAGCTGCTTGATGCCCAGGGAAATACGCTCTTTCTCGGCGTCGATAGACAGGATGACGGCTTCAACTTCGTCACCTTTCTTGAACTGACGCAGAGCAGTTTCCGGATCGGCTTCCCAAGAGATGTCGGACATGTGAACCAGACCGTCGAGGTCGTTGTCCAGACCAACGAAGATACCGAAGTCAGTGATGGTCTTGATAGTACCGCTGACTTTGTCGTTGGCAGCATTCTGCTCGGAGAAGGATACCCACGGGTTAGCAGTGCACTGCTTGATACCCAGGGAGATACGACGACGCTCTTCGTCGACGTCCAGGATCATCACTTCCACTTCGTCGCCGATGTTTACAATCTTGGACGGGTGGATGTTCTTGTTGGTCCAGGACATTTCGGACACGTGTACCAGACCTTCAACGCCGTCTTCGATAGATGCGAAGCAGCCGTAGTCAGTCAGGTTAGTGACGCGAGCAGCAACCTTGGTACCGGCCGGGTAACGATCTTTGATGTCGTCCCACGGATCTTCGCTCAGCTGTTTCAGGCCGAGGGAGATACGGTTGGTCTCTTTGTCGAACTTGATGATCTTGACGGAGATCTCATCGCCCGGGTTCAGCATTTCGCTCGGGTGAGAGATACGCTTCCACGCCATGTCGGTGATGTGCAGCAGGCCGTCAACGCCACCCAGATCGATGAACGCACCGTAGTTGGTCAGGTTCTTAACGTAACCCTTAACGATCTGACCTTCTTCCAGAGTAGCCAGCAGCTCTTCACGCTGAGCGCTGTTAGCTTCTTGCAGAACGGCACGACGAGACACAACGATGTTGTTGCGCTTCGGATCCAGCTTGATCAGTTTGAATTCAAGCTCTTTGCCTTCCAGGTGATCAACGTCACGTACCGGACGAACATCAACCAGGGAGCCCGGCAGGAAGCCCTGAATGTTGTTGATGCTGACGGTGAAACCGCCTTTGACCTTGCCAGAAATGTAACCTTTAACGGTTTCTTCTGCGTCGAATTTCGCCTGCAGAACTTCCCAGGCTTCAGCACGCTTGGCTTTTTCACGGGACAGACGAGTTTCACCGAAACCGTCTTCAACTGCTTCCAGTGCGACCTTGACAGAATCACCGACCTGGATTTCCAGTTCGTTGTTGTCGTTCAGGAACTGAGCGCGGGGGATAACCGCTTCAGATTTCAGGCCAGCATTGACAGTAACCCAGTCGCTGTCGATGTCGACAACTTCACCCATTACCAGGGTGCCCGGAGTCATGGCAATGTCTTGTAGGGATTCTTCAAACAGATCAGCAAAGCTTTCGCTCATGAAAGTATCCTATATTGTCGCTGCCCGTAGACAATGAGGCAGCTTCCAGCCTGTATGCCAGCTATACAGGGTCGGTTGTCGATATCCGCACTGTGGAGCACTGGGCTGGCTATGTGCACCCGGCGCGGGAAATGTAAAGTTGCAAAATTATACAGGTGTATGGCCAGTCACGCCAGTAAATGGATAAATTTATCCGGCAGTGTCAAGCGCAGGAAGGGTTGTATCCAGAGCCTGGCGAAGGGGTTGCTGGCAGGCGGGCAGCAGTTTGTCCAGATCGGCGGCCAGCATGCCGGGCAAGCGGACAGCGTCGGGGTCGTTGAACCAGTTTATCAGCAGGCGCAACTCATCCAGGTTGTTGGCGGCCAGTTCCACGGCATTGCCGATACAGAAGGCGTAGCCCGGCAGGTGGTCCTTGATGATTTCACCGCGCTGTTCCTGGTCCAGCATCAGGCGGTTGGCGCGCACGAAGCGCTGATATTCCTGCATACCGGCTGCGGCCATGATCTCCACCTGGATGTTGGAGTAGCGCTCGGTTTCAGGCAGGCGCAGGAGGGTCGCTTTCAACTGAGCCTTGGTACGCTTGAGCTCCTGCTCAAAGGTTTCCGGGGCAAAGTGCTGATTGAGCTCCTTGTACTGCTTGAGTTCGTCAATTTGATCATGCAAGGCGCTAATCTGATCCTTGAGCGCCTGCTGTTCGGCCAGCAGGTTTTCCTTGTCCTGCATCAGGCCACGAATGACACGTTCGGTGGGCGTCAGTTTTTTCTCTGCAAAGGTGGCAGGCAGCTGCTGGGCGCCCAGTTCACCGGTACTTTCAGTATAGGTTTGGCTGGGCACCATCTCGTAACCGAACTTTTCAAGGTCAGCCAGGTTGACCTGATGCTGATCCTGCATCCGCTCGTACACGAAAAAGGTCGCAACACTGCCAATGGCCAGTGCCAGCGGAATCAGGATCAGTAACAGCAGGCTGACCTTGCCCAGTTTCATCCGTTAGTCCCTGTCAGATGTCTGCGTTTGCGCTTCATTGGCCGCCGTATGGCTCAGCGTCAGGTCGATCAGGTCGACCAGAATTTCACCGCTTTCCGCCAGAATGGCTTCGGCTTCCGGATTGATCGGTCGACCCTGTTCATCCTTGGGCAGGTCATCGTCGGCCTGATTCAGGTCGCTGACAACCGGCAGGCCAAGGCCTTTGCGGCGTTCGTTCTCGACACTGAGCATCCAGGCTTCATTTTCTTCCTTCTCGCTGCGCAGCATTTGCTCGCTCAGGGTGACCAGATCGTCAGCCTTACGGTCACGGAAGTGCTCTACCTGCTTGCGCATGAAAACAAAGTCGGGCGCATCGGCGGTGCGGGCTTCATGGCGTTGCAGCAGGGCTTTCATGAACGGACTCAGGCTTGGGAAGCGGCCATGACGTACCGGGCGCACCTTGTCCCAGGGCAGGGCCTTGTCCAGCGAGCTTTCGCCAATATCTTCCACGGAAAACAGCGACGGGAAGGTGATGTCCGGCTCTACGCCGCGATGCTGGGTGCTGTCGCCCGAGATACGATAGAACTTGGCATGGGTCAGCTTGACCTGGCCGTGGTCAATCGGCTGCAGGGTCTGCACCGTACCCTTGCCGAAGGTACGGTTGCCGACAATGATGCCGCGGTTGTAATCCTGGATGGCACCGGCAAAGATTTCCGACGCCGATGCGCTCAAGCGGTTCACCATTACCGCCATGGGGCCGTTCCAGACCACTTTGGGATCAAAGTCGCCCAGAATGTCGACGCGACCGGAGGCGTCGCGGATCTGGACTGTGGGGCCGCGCTGGATAAACAGGCCGATCAACTCGTTGGCTTCACGCAGGGAGCCGCCACCGTTATTACGCAGGTCGACGATCAGGCCATCAATGTCTTCTTCACGCAGTTCGTGGATCAGCTTTTCCACATCACGGGTGGTGCTTTTGTAGTTCGGATCACCGTTCTGCAAGGCGGCAAAGTCGATGTAGAAGGTCGGCACCTCAATCACGCCCAACTTGTAGGGCTTGCCGTCACGCTCCACTTCAAGAATACGCTTGCGGGCTGCCTGTTCTTCCAGCTTGACCTTGTTGCGGGTGATCTCAATCACCTTGCGGGTCTGACGGTCAACGGCATCGGCGGGGATGATTTCCAGTCTTACTATGCTGTCTTTGGGGCCGCGTATTTTGCTGACCACGTCATCCAGACGCATGCCGACCACGTCTTCAATCTCGCCTTCTTTGCCCTGGCCAACCCCGACAATCACGTCGGCCGGTTGCAGCTGACCTGCCTTGTCGGCAGGGCCGGCCGGAACCAGACGCACGACCTTGGTCTGGTCATTTTCCGCCTGTAGGACAGCGCCAATGCCTTCCAGTGACAGGCTCATATTGATCTGGAAGTTTTCGGAGCCGCGCGGCGAGTAGTACTGGGTATGGGGGTCGAATTCATGGGTCAGTGCATTGACGAAGCTTTCAAAGACATCGTCGTTCTTGGCCTGCTCCATACGCTTGAGCTGATTGGTGTAGCGCTTGCGCAGAATCTCTCGGGCCTCATCGACCGTTTTGTCAGCGAGCTTCAGGCTGAGTACGGCGCTTTTGAGGCGTTTGCGCCAGAGCTCATCCAGGTCTTCCGTGCTGGTTGCCCAAGGCGCTTCTTCGCGATTGGTGTTGAGGTGTTCTTCGCGGCTGAAGTCCCACTCACGCGTGTCCAGCTGACTCAGGATGTAGTCCAGTCGCTCGCTGCGGCGCTGCTGGTAGCGATTGAAAATGGTGAAGGCAGCCTGGGTCTGACCGTCCAGAATCTGGTCATCCAGTTCACTGCGATACTGTTCAAACTCTTCGATATCACTGGCCAGGAAAAAGCTTCGTTCCGGGTCCAGCGAGGCCAGATACTGATCAAGAACGGCACTGGACAGCTGGTCGTTGAAGTCGACCTCACTGTAGTGACCTTCCTGCAGTGCACTGACAACATCCATCAGGGTTTGACTGTGCACCGGTTCCGGCGACAGCGTGGCAAGGGCCGCATTCGCCTGTAATGAAACAACCAGTGACAGGGCGGCGGCTGAATGAAAAAGCTTGGACATGGGGCGCAGATCTCCGATCGTGTGGCTGGAGCAAACCGATACGTCAGGCTCCCTGTGTCGTCATCGGTAAGTATTGGGACAGAGCTCCACGCGTTGAGTTCCGTCAGCTACAGCCATCTGAGTGTAGTCATCGCACAAGGTAATGTAAAATCACCCACTTACAGCGATTACGGAGTTATCACGGATGCAGATCTGCAAAACAATCCTGGTTGTTCTGACCAGTGTCAGTGTGCTGGCCGGATGTGGCCCGGACCCGGAACAGGAAAAGCGTCAGCGTGAACTGCTGGAGCAGGCGTTGAACGATGATACCCGCAAGGCCGGTGACGCCTATCTGGCGGAAAATGCCAAGCGTGCCGAAGTGAGCGTACTGGATAGCGGTTTGCAGATTGAACATCTGGTGAAAGGGGAGGGCGAGAGCCCCACAGCAGCGGATACGGTGCTGGTGCACTATGAAGGGCGCCTTGTCGATGGGCATGTTTTCGACAGTTCCTATGAGCGTGACAAGCCAGCGCGTTTCCCGCTTAAGCAGGTCGTACGCGGATTTCGTCAAGGGCTGATCAAAATGCATGAGGGCGGCACTGCCATGCTGTATATGCCACCCGAGCTGGCTTACGGTGCAACCAGTCCGTCACCGGATATTCCGGCCAACTCATCGTTGATTTTCAAGGTTGAACTGATTGAAGTCCTGGCCAATGAGGAGACTGAATAATGAATACGCTGATCTCAATGGATGCCTTCAATGCCGGGCTGAAATCCTTTCTGGATAGCGCGCCTACGCCGTTTCATGCGGTTGAAGCCATGTCCGAGCGGCTGCGAATGGCCGGTTTTACCGAGCTGAATGAAGCCGATGACTGGGCGCTGGAAGCGGGCAAGGGCTACTACACCTGCCGCAATGGCTCCTCTATCATTGCCTGGCGTCAACCCGCTGCCGAAGCCGCTCTGGAACAGGGCTGGCGTCTGGTCGGTGCACATACCGACTCACCCTGCCTGAAGGTCAAGCCCAGCCCGGAACTGCACCGCCAGGGCTATTTTCAGTTGGGCGTTGAAGTCTACGGCGGGGTGCTGCTGAACCCCTGGTTTGACCGTGATTTGTCTCTGGCCGGCCGGATCAGTTACCGCGATAACACTGGCCGTATCTGCAGTGAGTTGATCGACTTTGCCCAGCCCGTGGCTGTATTGCCCAGCCTGGCGATACATCTGGACCGTGAAGCGAACTCCAGCCGCAGTATCAATGCCCAGACCTACCTGCCGGTGGTGATGGGGCAAACGGATGAAAAACCGGATTTTCGTCTCCTGCTCAAGGAGCGACTGGCCGCACAGGGCGTCGTGGATGTGGATACAGTGCTGGATTACGAGCTCTGCTTCTACGATACCCAGGGGGCTGCAACGGTCGGCTTGAACGAGGAGTTTTTGGCGTCTGCGCGTCTGGATAATTTGCTCAGTTGTTACATCGGCCTGCAGGCGCTGATCGATACCGAAGAAGTCTCTGCAGGGCAGGTGCTGGTATGTAACGACCATGAAGAAGTGGGCAGCATGAGTGCCTGCGGTGCTCAGGGCCCCATGCTGAGTCAGTGGCTAGAGCGAGTGATGCCGGATTCAGACCAGCGCAACCGTTCACTGGCGCGCTCCATGCTGATCTCGGCAGATAACGCCCATGGTGTGCACCCCAACTTCAGTGATAAACACGATGGCAATCATGGCCCCTTGCTCAACGCCGGCCCGGTCATCAAGATTAACGCCAACCAGCGTTATGCCAGCAACAGCGAGACCAGTGCCCTGTTCCGTCATCTCGCGGAGGCGGCTGAGGTGCCGGTGCAGAGCTTTGTTGTGCGCACTGATATGGCTTGCGGCAGCACCATCGGACCGATCACCGCCGCCGAGCTGGGGGTAAAGACCCTGGATATTGGTGTGCCCCAGTTTGGCATGCACTCTATCCGGGAGCTGGCCGGCAGTCAGGATGCCCACGGTCTATACAAGGTACTCCAGGGCTTCATGCTGACTGATCAGGTCTGAATCAGCCAAATCAGATGACAGATCACCACTACCGCCGTCAATTGCAATCGCAGGCGGCGGTAGTCCGGTTGATCCAGCTGGGTACGGTCCCACAGCCACCAGATCAGATAGCTCCCGATCAGCAGGATCAGTGCCCCACTCATTGGCAGCAGCAGCGCCATCCAGCCCAGCAAGCTGGGTAGCATGCACAGGCACAAACGCGTGGGGTTGCTCCATTGCGGTTTGCTGAGTGCTACGCCCCAGTGTATCCCGCCCAGAAACGACAAAATAATGGCACTGTAGGTGCTGAAGGCAACGGCTGTCAGGGGGGATAGCTCCTTGCCAAGTGTCAGGCCAATAAAGGGGATCAAACCGGCATATCCCAGCCAGTATGCGGTACGAATCATGATGCCGAATCTCCTTTGGGCTGCCGCATACTGCGACAGCGCTGCGAACAATAGCGAACTTCCTCCCAGCATCGAGCCCATTTGCGCCGCCAGCTGAACGGGCGCTGGCACGCCGGGCATATTTTTTCGGGGAGATCGCCTTTGCGTTTCATACGGGGCATTGCTGGTTCCAGATGTGTGTTCAATCCCAGAGATTCATTTGCGGGCCTTGAGCCTTTGCGGGGGCCATTTGCCTGCGTTTGGCGGTGCGCCCTTTGGTGCCTTTGCTGCGCTTGCGGCTTCCCAATTGCACATAAACATCCCGGCTGAGTTCCTTGAATCGAGGGTGGTGGTGAATACTGGCGATTTTCTGTTTGGCGCTGCGTGCTGAAAGGCTCAGGTCCACCAGTGGGGTGGGGTATTGGCTGTGCTTGAGCAGACGGGGCTCGTGCAGCGCCGATAAGGGGGCATCGGCCAGTTCTGGTACCCAGCGGCGAATAAACTGTCCTTCGGGGTCAAGGTCCAGCCCCTGCTTGAGCGGGTTGTAGACCCGAAGCGCGTTGATGCCGGTGGTACCGGATTGCATCTGAATCTGTGACCAGTGAATACCGGGCTCATAATCGATAAAGGTACGTGCCAGTATCTGGCCGCTTTCCTGCCAGGGTAGCCAAAGCTGGTAGCTGGCCACCGAGGTGAGCATGGCGCGCATGCGGAAATTGATCCAGCCACGGCTGTTGAGGGCTCGCATACAGGCATCTACAAAGGGCCAGCCGGTCATGCCGCTCGCCCAGCGCTCAAGCCTCTCCGTATCATGCTGCCTATCCAGCTCGGCAAATAGCGGATGGATCGGCGCCCACTCCAGATCGGGGCGGTCTTCCAGCTTTTGCATGAAATGGCAGTGCCAGTACAGCCGGCTGATAAAACTGCGCAATGATCGCTTCCAGGCCGCTGTCTGTGCATGCTCCAGAGCCTGCAGGGCGGTCTGGTAAACTTCCCGCACTGATAGACTGCCCCAGCACAGGTGGGGCGACAGGCGGGAGCAGGCTGCATAAGCAGTGTTGGGGCTGGACATGGCAAAGCGGTAATCACGTCCGCGGCTGCTCAAAAAACTGTTCAGGCAACGAAGCCCTGCTTCACGACCGCCCGGTTGCTGCTTACAGGGTTGAAAACCGGTTCCGGGCGGTATTGAGGGCAAGTGTTCATTGGCCGGTAAAGGTTCAACGGCCCGTAGGGCTGGCACCGGCAAGGCAGGTGCTTGCATGCGCTGATCCCACTGGTCTGCCCAGTGGTCACGGTTGCGCAAACGCCTGACGACACCGTTCTGGGGGCGTTCGGTCCAGGCAATGCCGTTTTCACGGCACCAGCGCGCCACATTTCGGTCACGCTGATAGGTCCAGTCATTGCCGGTTTCTTCATGAGACCAGAGGTGGAAGTGGCCGAAGATGTTTTTCAGCTCGGCCAGCGCCTGGTCGATATCGACGACACGGATCAGCAGTGCCAGCCCCTGTTGGGCCAGTGCCTGCTGCAGGTCGAGAAGACTGTCGTGACAGAATTGCCAGTGGCGAACGGAATGGTCGGGTTGTTGCCAGTAGCCGGGTTCAACAATGAACAGCGGCAACACCGGGCCATGCTGAGCAGCCTCCGTCAGTGCCGGATGGTCATGCAGGCGAAGGTCGCGCTTGAACCAGACAATATTTACCTGAGATTTCATGCATCAGAATACGCATGGAGTGCTAAAGGCAGTTCACTTCGAAATGCCTTATCAGGCACTTGGTGGGCACCTAATCACGATAATTGCGGTGCAGGTTCTGGGAGCAGAAGTGCAGCAGTTTCAATTCCAGTGCTGGCAGTTCAGTTACCAGCTCCGCAAACTGGTCCTGAGCCTTGTTCAGTTGGCGTGAGCGGGTGTGGTGTTCAATATTCTCCAGCTGGTGGGCCAGTTGCTGGCATTGCAGGGAGCGCGCGCTGCCTTTGAGACGATGGGCCGCAGCCGCAGCCTTGTCGAAGTTCTCCTGCTGTAGCGCCTGTTCAACCAGATCAAGTTCCTTGTGCAGGCTTTGGGCAAACTCGTGAATCAGCAGAATGGCATTGTCGACGCTACCAAGGTCCGAAATCAGGGTGTCAGGGTCAAAATCCAGGTTTTCGTCTGCCCCATCATCGGGCGTAAAGTGATTCTCGGTCGGGAGAAAAGCAGCGGCCAGTGTACGGCCAATCACCTGTTGCAGCTTGCTCAGTCGCACAGGTTTCGTCAGGTAGTTATCCATACCGGCGGCCAGGCATTTTTCGCGGTCACCGGCCAGGGCATCGGCCGTAACGGCGATAATGGGAATCTCTGCCTGGGGGCCTGACAGCTGGCGAATGGCCCGTGTCGTGTCCAGACCATCCAGGTTGGGCATGTGGACATCCATCAACACCAGATCAAATGATTGGCCTGAATTCAGTGCTTCAAGTACCTCAAGGCCATCCTCGCAAAGGTGATACTCGGCGCCCGCGCGTTCCATTAGCACTTCCATCATTTTGCGGTTAACCGGATTATCTTCTGCAATCAGAATGTTGAGGCCCTCTGTAATCGATGTGGCGTCATCATCTGTTGGCTCGTACGCGTCAGGTGAGGGGGCAGGAAGCAGGTCAGGTCGATAGATGGCCGTCAGGGTGTTGATCAGTGCCAGTGGTGAAAGAGGGTGGGGCAGTTGTGCGCTGACAGGGATAAACAGCTCGGCCAGGTCGCGATTACTGAATACGATAATTTCTCCCTGTTCCGATTGCTGCTGAATCCAGCTGCGCAGGCTGTCATTATCGATCGGGAAGCGTTCATCATCGACCAGCAGCAGGTTGTATTCACCCGCCGTTTCATCCTCCAGTAGCGGCTTGAAGTGGCAGTCGATACTGGACACATGGGATGACAAGAGTGTGGCCAGATAGTGAAAGAGTTGATGTGAGTTGGTGACGCAGAGTACCCGGCAATTGTGCAGTGGCAGAATCTCTAGTTGGCTACCCAGCGTTGCGCTTCCGTGTCGTTGCAGGGGAAGGGACAGGGTGAATCTGGAACCTTCGCGATGACGACTGACGACATCGATGGAGCCGAGCATCGCCTTCGCCAGATGCTGACTGATGGCCAGGCCCAATCCTGTACCCTGATATTCACGGGTAGATGAATGGTCGACCTGTCTGAACGCGTTAAAAATGATGGGCAGGTTGCTTTCGGCGATACCGATACCCGTATCTTCCACAACGAGCTGTAGGCCCTGATAGTGTTCAGCATCATCCAACCAGGGGTGAATGCTGACGGTGACATGACCCTCGTGGGTGAACTTGACCGCATTGCTGACCAGGTTGTGCATGATCTGGCGCAAGCGGTTTGGATCTCCCAGCACCTCCAGGGGCGTTTCGGGAGCGGGCGTAAAATACAGGTGTATGCCCTTGGCGCCCGGCGTGGCGTGTGCCAGGTGAACAACGCTGTGCAGCTGCTGGCAAAGGTTGACCGGTTTGCTCTCCAGGTGCAGTTTGCCTGCTTCTATCTTGGAAAAATCGAGTACGTCATTGATCAGGCTAAGCAGGGTGTCAGCGGCATTTTCTGCGGTCAGCAGGTAGTCACGCTGGACGGCCGACAGTGACTCGGTGCTGCCCAATGAGTCGAGCATGCCAACCACGGCGTTCAAAGGGGTGCGAATTTCATGGCTCATGGTGGCCAGGAAGTCGCTTTTGATCTGATTGGCTTCTTCAGCGTCTTGCAGCGCTGCCAGCATGCGATGACTGGCACTTTGTTGGGCGCGTTCGATGCGAAAGGCATGCATGATGGCCGTTATCGTGTTCGTCAGTGGTTCCAGCCAGTCCACAAATTCATCGGTATAGGGTGTCGGACCGTTGGCAAGCCCGAACATGCCCAGTGTTTCTCCATGGAAGGTTAGCGGGATGCCGATGAAACTGAGAATTTCCGGGTGCCCCTTCGGTGTGATCCGTGGGCGTAACTCACAATGGTTATTAATCACCACTTCACCGGAGGTGAGGGTCTGGCCAAACAGGTTGTCGAGCTGATGAAAGTCGATGCCCTGCTCGATATTGTTGTCGTAGAGGGCTTTTGAGTCCCTGTCCCAGCTCAGGTTGCTGATGGCGTAGCAGCGCATGAATGGTTTGCCTTCGGCATCTTCCATTCGCTCGCCAATGAGGCCAATAGGTGACCCGGTAAGGGTCTTCAGTGTTTCCAGCAGCTCGCCAAAGCGTCGCTTGGGGTCCTTGTGCAGAAGGAAGTTACTGTTCACCCGAGAGACCGCAGACAGGACCTGCTGTTGGCGTTGGGTTTGTTTCAGGTGCTGGCGTGTTCTCAACAGGGCAAACCCGGTCGATGCGGCGGCGACAACGCTGGTTGCAAGCACGACCAGAGTTTCCCAGGGTTGCCAGTCAAACATCAGCTGACCCCTATCTGGTTTTGCAGGTAATCGACATACTGGCGGTCCTTACCATTGATGTGGCGGTGCCAGGCCTCCAGTAATTGCTGGTGCGCCTTCTGCAGATGCTCGACTCGGTTAGGCAGCTGGCTGAACACCTTGCCTGTCAGCATCTGTGTGCGTTGCAAAATTAAACCGTGTTCTGCCTGATGAGCGGAAAGGGGTTGATAGCCATGTTCGCGCTGGTGCAGGTACTCCTGCTGGAAAAGGTCCGAGCTGAGCTGTTCCAGTTGCTTGATCTGTGTCTGCAGCGCCTCTGGCTCTTCCGTGCCGAGCACATCACCAATCTTGTACAGCATCTGCAGAATCTCGTGGATGCTGTCATGTTTGTAGTGCAGGAAGCTGTCTTTCATGCCGGCAGGCAGAAGCTTATCGGCCGCTGCCTCCAGCACGGCTTGCTGGCTCAGATCCGGGGGGGCGTCATTCTTACACGGGGTTAACGGTTTAGTCTCTGTAGACTGCCTGGTTTGAGGCTTGGCGTCAGTCTCTGTATCGGTTGGCGCCATGCCAGCAGCAGACTCTTGCAAAGGCTGATTTTGACTGGCTTTAGATGTGGCAGTATTGACTCGTATCTCGGTGGAAATACCGCGATAGGTATCAGGGTCTGCCAACTGGATAGCGCGGTGCAGTGCGGCCTGGATCTTTTCCGCAAGTACGGCGGCATTGAGAGGCTTGCTGAGAAAGCCCTGACAGTCCAGCCCGACTGCCTTCATTACATTGTGTCGATAGTTATAGTCGCTGACGACCAGCACGCAGAGGTCTCGTGGGGTGTTGTCGATATCACCGCAGCGAATGGCCTGTAGCAGTTCCAGCCCGTTACCCGGCTGCATATCGATATCGGTCAGCACCAGGTTAATATCGCCCCGTTCAGCCAGGCGCTTCATCGCATCCTGGCCGGACAGGGCAGAGAAAATCCACTTGCAGCCAAGCTGCTCCAGGATCTTGCGGTAAAACTCGTTAATGATGGGCTGGTCGTCGACGACCAGTACAGCCAACTCGGAGATGTGTTCCATCGTCACCTTCCGGGAGTCCAAGCGGGGATTCCTCAAGCATTGCATAAGGAATCCCGCTTGTATATTGATCCTGGTGGTGTGTGTCGATGGTGGTTTAACTCCGTCTCATCAGTGCTCAGGAAAGAGCCTGGATCAACTGGTGATACAGCGGGATACCGACAATGACATTGAACGGGAAGGTGAACCCGAGTGATGCCAGCATGGCCAGTCCGATATTGGCCTGCGGGATGGCGGCCCTGATGGCGGCTGGTGCAGCAATATAGGATGCACTCGCAGTAAGGCTGGCCAGTACCAGAGTTGTTCCGACCGGCAGCTCAAGCAGCAGGCCGGCAGCAATGCCGAAACAGGCCAGCAGGCTTGGCGCGACCGTGGCAAAAGCCAGCAGACGCCAGTGCTGCCAGGGAATGGGACGCAGGGTTTCGGCGGCCACCAGGCCCATCTCCAGCAGGAAGAGTGCCAGAACCGCTTTGAAGGCACCGGTAAACAGGTCTGTGACCGGGGCACCGTTCATGGGGCCATACAGGTAACCGATGAGTACGCCCCCAGCCAGTAGAATAACGCCACGGTTGGTTAGCGTTTCATGCAGCAGGCTCAGGCGTGAGTGAGCGATTTCCTTATCCGGATTGAAATGGCGAAACAGGGCGAGGCCGACCATGATGGCGGGCAGCTCCAGCAGGACTAGGTAGAGGGTGACTTCGGGGCCGGTGATCAGTTGGTGGCTTTCTGCGTAGGCCAGAGCAACAGCGAAGGTGCCGGCACTGACCGAGCCATAGTGGGCACTGATACTGGCGCTGTCGGCAAGTGACAGGTTAACCAGCTTGCGCAGGAGCGGAAACAGCAACAGGGGAATTATGGCACCCAGTGACATCACCAGCAGCAGTTCAGGAACCAGCGCCGGAGTCAGGTTGCCGTGGAGCCCCATACCTCCCTTGAGGCCGATGGTCAGCATCAGCAACAGGCTGAGCGTGTCGTAAGCGGCTTTGGGAATATTAAGGTCTGACTTGACCAGGCCTGCGACCACGCCCAGCAAGAAAAACATCACCACGATATCCGGCATGAAATGTCCTCTCTGATTGATTTAAGCGGCACGGATTGTGCTTGTGATGAGGCATTGTTGCTAATTAATTATTGATGCATTATTCATAGATAATTATCTATGGAGAGTGCCTGTGAACCTGCGACATCTCACGTTTCGTCTTCTGGAGGTCTATGTCACGGTGGTCAGAACAGGCTCCGTGACCGCTGCGGCACGGCAGCTGCACTTGACGCAGCCAACAGTGTCACAGCAGCTGAAACGCCTGGCTGAGACCGTCGGCGAGCCGCTGTTTTCATCAGTATCAGGCACGACCGAGCTGACGGATGCCGGTCGGGAGCTGTACCGCACCGCCCTGGACGTGACCGGGCGTTTTGAGGACTTTCAGGATTATCTGGCCGAGCTTCAAGGCGGTCATCGCGGGCGTTTCAGCATTGCGCTGGTGAACACTGCGCAATATGTGCTGCCCAGATTGCTGGGGCCGTACAGTCAGGCATTTCCAGACGTGGACATGACGGTGCATATTGGCAACCGTCAGCAGCTGCTGGAACGGTTTGAGCGCCAGATGGATGATATCTATGTCTTCAGTCATCCCCCGTCTTCAGCGCAGGTGATGGCAGCGCGGTTTTTGCGCAACCCGCTGGTCATGATTGCGCCCGAGACTCACCCGCTTGCACAGGGAAGCAGTATTCCCATTGATGCCTTGCTGAATGAGCGTCTGTTACAGCGTGAGCCAGGGTCTGCAACACGTATGCTGTTTGAAAGCTGGTTGCAGGGGCGTGGATTGCAATGGTCAAAAGGGCTGCAGATGGCGAGTAACGAGGCGATTCGAGTGGGCGTAGCGTCTGGGATGGGGGTGGCCGTGGTGTCGGCTCATGTGTTGCCGACAGCTCACCCGGGTATTTGTGTGCTGCCCGTTTCCGGTTTTCCGATCGAAAGTCATTGGCATTTCATCATTCGCCGTGACAGGCGGCTGCCGCATGCCGGGGAGGGCTTTCTGGGGTTTGCGGCCGAGGCACTGGAGCAGTGCCTGCCGGCCGAATATATCTGCAATGAAGTGGCCGGGCTACTTAGTCAAAATCAGGCAGTGAAGGCTTAACCAGGGGCTTGTTCGCTTCCTGCCAGGCTTCAATACCGCCGGTGATCGAGACCACGTGCAGGTAGCCCATCTCGGCCAGGCTCTTGGCGCTTAGAGCAGCACGCCCGCTGTTCTTGCAGTACAGAACAATATTGAGATCGCGAGATGTCAGTGCTTCGTCGTTGCTGAATTTGAACTCCAGAAGGCCGCGAGGAATATTGATAGCGCCGGTAATATGGCCGTTATGGTATTCCTCCGGTTCCCGTACATCGACCACCAGGTCGGCGTTTTGAATGGCGGAATCGGCATTATCAACACTGACTTCGGTGATGTCTTGTTTGGCGGCGGCAACCAGATCGTGGGCGGTTTTCATTCTGAGTGTCCTGCTTGAAGAATAAAAACACCATCGTAAAAGGTTTTATATTAGAAATTCAACATATAAAGCCAAAGAGGTTGATCTCTTTACTCATGCCATACGCGGTACCAGCCATTGCGCTCGGTAACGGCAAGCTCTGTACTGTAAAGCGAGGAGAGATTGGCGCCGGTTAATACCTCAGCCTTGGGGCCGTCAGCCAGGATTTTTCCATTCTTCAGCAGGACGACACGTTCGATCTCAGGAATGATTTCGTCAATGTGGTGGGTCGCGATCAGCATGGAACCGCCGGCCTGGCAAAAAGAGCGCATCAATTGCAGCATCTGAACACTGGCGCCCATATCCAGACCACTGGCCGGTTCGTCCAGAATCAGAGCATCGGGCTCATGTACCAGTGCGCGGGCCAGCAACAGGCGTCGCTTTTGGCCGGTGGAGAGGCGTTGGTACATCTGTTCTGCCTGCTCAGCCATGCCGACGGTTTCCAGCAGGCGTTGAGCGGTCTCGATCTGCTGAGGCTCCGGTTGAAGGTGGTCATGGCGACCAATGCTGCCGAAGAACCCGGACACCACGACATCCAAGGCCCGTGTATAGGGTGTGTAGTCGTCCTGCAGGTCGGCTGATACCAGCCCGAGCTGGCTCCGCAGCTCCCAAATGGGCGCGCGTTCGCTGCCGTACAGGCGCACGAAGCTATCGGGTTTAACAACCGGGTAAAGTTCGCGGCAGATCAGTTTGAGCAGAGTACTTTTACCGGCGCCATTGGGGCCGAGCAAGGCAACTTTTTCACCGGCTTTGATCTGCAGAGAAAAGTTTTCCAGCACTCTGGTTTGCTGGCGAAAAACGGTTACATCCTGGATCTCAATCATTCGGGGGCTCTCGTCGGTTTTTGGCTTCTATCCACTGGGCCATGTATTGGGTGCTCTTCATGCTGTGGTGACGCAGCATGGCACCAGTGAAGTTGCTGAGCCGATGGGCGTTCAGGTTGGCTTTAATGGCGGTTAACCGCTGAATCAGGGCAGCTGCATGCTGTTCAAAACTGAAACGCTGTCGGTAGAGGTCGAAGCCCTGCTGTTGGCAGTCTGCCCAGGTTGAGGCGTCCTGGTACAACTGAACGGCTTGCTCAACAAAGTGTTCGGGGCTGTCTGCAACCAGCTGTGGCCAGGAGCTTTCGCCGGCCATGCCCTCAGCGCCCACGCTTGTTGTGACTGAAGGCGTGCCTGCGGCCAGGGCGTCGACCAGTTTGCCTTTCAGCCCTGCACCAAACCTCAGGGGGGCCAGGTTAACCCTCGCGCTTCGTATCACCTCTTGGGCATCTTCCGCCCAGCCTTTTACCAGAAACCCCTGTGCCGGGTTGTGTAGCTGTGTTGCCTTGGGGGGCGGGTAGGCCCCATAGACATGCAGTTCGGCTTCGGGCAGTCGCTTGCGCAGCATGGGCCACAGCTGTTGCTTCAGCCAGAGTACGGCATCCCAGTTGGGAGCATGGCGGAAGTTGCCAATGACCACAAAGTGATGGCGCTGCTCCCGCTGGGGCAAGAGCGATATCTGAGCATCTGTAAGCGCTGGCAACATGAACGGACAGTCGTGCAGCAACTGAGGCGCGACGTTGAACCGCCGTTGCAATAGTTCTATCTCGGCTGGCGATATCATCAAACTGAGGTCGCTGCGCAGGATGGCGGCAACTTCACGTTTGGCATGTTCACTGAATAGCAGCTTGTCGCTTGCCTCCAGGGCGACAAGGCCGGTCTGCTTGAACTGCTGATGACGGGCATGGCGCAGGCAGGAGAGGTCTTCGGTATCCAGAACACGGAGAGCTTCAGGGCAATGCTTTTCCACGCGCCAGGCAAACTGCTCTTCCATCATGAAACGGTCAAACATGACGATATCTGGCTGAAGCTGACGAATATAGTCATCAAAACTGGCGCAGTTCAGTCTGATCGTAACCTCTTCGATGCCGCGTGCTGGCAAATCCGTACGGTGAATACTTTTCTCTGCTGGGCTGGCATAGATAACGCGCCAGTCCTGCTGGCGAAAGGTGTCCAGCAGAGACAGCATGCGGTATCCGGCTGCGCTGGAGGCCGGTTCTGGCCACACATAACCGATAACAAGGACGGTCAACATCGAGAGGCGGTGTTCCTGAGCAGTGTGTTAGGGGCCTGAATGGTAACCCGATCCGCTTTTGCGCGACAGCGAGTCAGTACGCCTTGAGGTGGCTTGAGAGGGGTGAGGGTGGGGTGAGTCTGTTGAATTAGAGTTTAGTTTTTCTCATCTATCAGTTAAAGATTGATCGTTTGATGCACAGGCAATAGGACTTTAATCTAACACCTTTCCTGACGAAGACCCGATTGGGCTGCAGGAAACAAATCGATAAAGTGGACGAAATGAGGTGTTGAAATGAGTAATTCTAACGAAAGCCTGAGCACTGTTGAACTGGCGCGTCTGAGCGGTGTAGATGATGTTGTCGCCCTCGCCAAAATCGAACGTGCCGAGCATATTGCTGAGATGCTGAATGCCGCAGGTAGCTGGATCAAGCAGGTTGTTGTTTCTGCTGCAGGCAGTGTAAGCCACGCTGTACACAACGTCTTTACCCGTCACGCACACTGACGGGTAAAGGCTGTTGTCGAACGGGTAAAGAACGATCCTTCAAGCAAACGCGTCTTACCATCCCGCCTGGTATTATTCTCGCCGCCTTTTCTGGCTTTATATCTGTACTTAAACGTCAGGATCAATCGATACGTGACAGGTACAAACTGCGTTCAGCGCAGGTTTCCTTTTGATTCAATACCTGCCCCACCTGTGGGTACAAACCGTCCGGTAACTCTTCGACTCGCGTGGCCGATACCGCCTGATGTTCTGTCTGATGCAGATACACCGGTGGCAATGTCAGCAGAGTGATATAGGTGTCGCCCTGAAAGTCCTGGCTGACAAAACGCGCACCGTTGAGGCTGGTCAGGTTGCTATCGTCTATTTCCAGTTCACCGCTAAAACAGGCTGGAGCAACGGGCCTGCCGGCTGCGGTGGGTTCAAACAGGTCTGTGGGGTCTGCACCCGCCAGAAGCTGTTTAAGCAGCTCTTCTTCTGACTCTGAGCTCTCTGAGGCGAACTCGGCCTGTGGTTCCACTGAAGAGGAGTCACTGATGAGGTCGATAAGTGTACTTGTGCCCATCACCAACAGGTACATGGAGGCAATGGCTGCGATCAGATATTTGACAGGGGCCATGCGAATCACGCTCAAACTGAGAGTTGAAAAAAAGCGCGAGTGTGTGATCGGTCATCCGAGATCAGGCGCACCTGCGCAGCCACTAACAAAGTTAATCTAGCACAATCAGGCTAACGTTTGTTTGAAAGTTGTTTGTTTTGTGTACGGTGGGAAGCTGGTGGGGTGCCGGCTAAAGTCTCAATAAAGCGTGATTCAATAGTGGTGTGTTTATGTGATGAGAGCATCTCCCGCCGCTTCAGTAACCTGCTCCTGCTGCCAGAGTTTCCGAGTGGTTTCGATAAGGGCGGCCAGGGCCGGTTCGTACTGACGTTGTTTATGCAGCACAAGATTCATCGAAATTTCGGGCACCTGGCCTTCCCAGATCACTCCATAACCTTCATTGCTGGCGCGCTCGGCATCGGCAGCCTTAACCAGTGACAGGCCTGCGTTGGCGCGAATCAATGCTCTGATTGCATCTTCATTATCACACCATACGATTTCTGACGGTGGCTGTTCGCCGGTATCGAAAAGCTGTTCAAACAGCAGGAAGAATGGACAGTTTGGGGTGGTGTAGACCCAGGGTAATCGCGCCAGCTCTGACAGGCTTTTGCCATGTATGCGATCTGCCCAGTCACTGGGGCCGATGACACGCATTTCCACGTTGGCCAGTGGGTAATGCACCATGTCATCCGCACGGCAGGGGCCAAACATGAAGCCAGCATCCAGTTGGTCGTTACGCAATTCACGAATAACCGTCGCGCTGCTGCTCTGCAGAAAATGAGATACCAAAGCCGGATACTGCCGTGATATTGAGTGATACAGCTCGCCGAGACGCAGAAAGTCATAATCGGTATGCATACCAATGCGCAACTCCCCAACCAGCTCGTTTTGCAGAGATTGAGCCTGGCGTTTCATCTGTTCGGCGGCATCCAGCGTCACCCGTGCCTGTTGGTAGAGCTTGCGACCCGCGGGTGTCAGCAGCATGCCTTTGGAGCTGCGAATAAACAGTTGGATGCCGAGCCCCTCTTCGAGCGCTTTGATTTGGCCACTAATGGCCGGTTGGCTGGTGAAGAGTGCCTCGGATGCTCGGGTCAGGTTTCCCTCATCCGCGACTTTGACAAAGGTCTTCAGCTGATAGAGTTCCATCGTTTCTCCAGGTTCGCAGGCTGGGTTTATTAAACCACAGCTTCTCCTTATGGGGTCATCGGAATCTCTGAAGACTGCCTTTCGAAAATACGATTGGATGCAACGGGGGCGCCGCCTTAGCCTGATATCACATCTTTTGGAGGGTAACATGATGAAATCAGTGGTGATGGCGCAGGCGCCGAAACAGCAAAGGGTATTTTCAGGTTTTAAAGTGCAGTGGGCACGGCTATGCAGGCTTGTAAGGCTTTGGTATCAGCGGGATCGTCAGCGTCATGCGCTGGCAAGTCTGTCAGACTCGGTGCTGAAAGATATCGGGCTTAGTAGAA
The DNA here is from genome assembly GCF_059179545.1 of Marinobacterium sp. NO-S09. Lineage (NCBI taxonomy): Bacteria > Pseudomonadati > Pseudomonadota > Gammaproteobacteria > Oceanospirillales > Oceanospirillaceae > Marinobacterium > Marinobacterium sp. NO-S09. Next base: position 1,743,886 of record NZ_CP168954.1, read on the forward strand.
GTGAAGCCTTGCGGGAGTACGACAAACCGTTTTGGCGTGAATAGGCACAACGCCAAGGATGGCAAGATTCAACAGCTAAAAACTTGGAGTTTGAATCAGGGAAGTACAAGAACAGGGAGGGTGAGAAAATGGTCGGAGCAGAGGGATTCGAACCCCCGACCCTCTGGTCCCAAACCAGATGCGCTACCAGGCTGCGCTATGCTCCGACTTTCGGTTGGCTCCTCGAGCTGGACTCGAACCAGCGACCAATAGATTAACAGTCTACTGCTCTACCAACTGAGCTATCGAGGAAAACCGAATTTTCTCACAGTTCAAGCAGTTGGCTCCTCGAGCTGGACTCGAACCAGCGACCAATAGATTAACAGTCTACTGCTCTACCAACTGAGCTATCGAGGAACACCTGAACTGTGGGGGCGTATATTAGTGATGAGGTCGCAGGTCGTCAAGCGAAAAGTGAAAAAAGTTTTCCTGTTGTATCAAAGATCTAGCTTCACAGCTTCGGGCAGGTTGTTTTATGTACAAACGACCGGGCAGACGGGTAATTTTGCCGGTTTTTTAACCTGACGCGGCGGCTTTCGGTCATTCTGATCTCCATCATGTCCGCAGCGGTCTGTTCCCCTTATCTCCCCAGCCGTTTTTCGCTAACATAGCCCGCTTATGCCAAGCGACTACAACCGGATGACTCAGTGCTGTTTAACAAGCTTCCTGACGACATTTTTCTACCTTTATCGGGTCAGAACCGACAAGTTTACCAATCAGTACTGTTGGAGCTTGCGGACCTTTTCTTTGATGAAGACCTGATCGACCCTTTTATCCCGCGTGACCTGGTTCGTTCCACCATCGAAAGTGCCGTGGTGAAGCTGGGGGTCCGCCGCTGGGAAGCGGAGGAGGGGGACGACGGCCAGGAGCTGCCACGTTCCACCGCCGAGTACACTAACCGCATCTATCGCCGTTTGGTGCAGACCGGATGGCTGGAAGAAGAGCAGAAGGTCTACCGTACCTATATATTGCTGTCGCCTTCAGTCAGTCACCTGTTGCGTTCACTGGTCAGCATTGCACGGCTGGAGAAACGCAGTTACGGCGGTGCTGTCCTTAACGTGCTCAGCTCTCTGGAGTCTGCAGTTAATGATCCTGTCGGACGTGGTATTACGCTGGCAGAGGCTGCCCAGACGGCAGCAGACTTCAGTGCACACCTGACCGACATGATGCTTGGCCTGCGTGAGCTTAAGATCAATTTGACGGCCAGTAATAACCCTCAGGAGATCGTACGGGGGTTCTTCGATCGCTTTGTAGAACAGATACTTGTTTCTGATTACAAAACACTGAAGACGCGTAACAACCCCTTCCGTTTCCGGCGTCAGATCCTGGCCATGCTGCGTGATTTGCAGTTTGACCCCCTGCGTCTGCAGCAGTTGGCTGAGCATTATCAGCAGCAGCTCGACCTGTCCTACGATGTGGCGGAAGCCCAGGTACATCAGCACATCAATCGAATTATCCGCATCTTTGATTCGGTGGATCAGCGTCTGGCATCGATTGATGACTTCCGCTACCAGCTGGAGAAGCGTGTAGCGGATACCGTGCGCTACATGGATAAGACGACACCGGGTATGGCTGCACGCCTGTCACGTGTTATTTCCGGGCTGGCCAAGGTTGAAGAGCATTGTATACCGGCGCTGGATACCCTGGATGAAGTGGGCTTTATCTCTGCGTCCAGCGTGCGCTCGCCCATTCGTCGCCGCGTTGAAGCCAAGCCGCGTGTCATTGTGCAGCAGGAGATTGATCCCAAGGCGCTGGAGCTGCGCCAGCTGTTCAAGGAGTGGAAAGAGCGCCGTGAAGTCAATGTCGACCGCATTGAAACCTACCTGGAAAGCCAGCTGGCCGGGCGTGAGCACATGCGAGCAACCGATTTCCGTATCGGATGCATCGAAGACTATATCTGCTTCAGTTATGTGCGCCATATGAACTCGCTGGGTAAAAAGGCGCGAGGCATGCGCAATCGTTACCGAATTCAATTTGAAGACAACTACGTCAACGTCTCCGATATGGTGGAGTGTCGTGGTTTTACCATCCACAGGAACAACTAATGTTAGGTGATCTGCAGAAAACCGTTTCCCGCAATGATCAGCACGATGCCGATGATTTCGTGCGTGCGGCCAGCCAGCTGCTGAGCTGCCAGTTTCTCTATGCGGACCGCTCGGGCCATCGCGACAGTTACTTTCTTGTGGCCGGTAACCTGGACTACTTCCGTAACCTGTTTGAAGCCATTGGCTGGAGCCTGATCTATCAGCCTGATGAGGCGTTTCTGGGTATTTTGCCCCAGGGTGAAGAGCGTGTGCTGCGACTGAAGCTGGACGAATCCTTGCTGATGCTGTGCCTGCGTCAGCAGTATGAACAGAAGCTGGAAAACTTCGAGGTCGAGAGTGGCAAGGCTTACACCAGTACGGATGAGTTGTTGCGCCTGTATAGCAACTTGACCGGCAAGGACATTCCCAACGAAACACGCCTCAAGGAGATCCTCTCCCTGTTTAGCCGCCATGGTCTGATTGAGCGAGGCAAACTGGATGAAACGGATCCGAAGAATGTGCCGCTGCGCATCAATCCGACCATCCGCCAGGTGGTAGTTGAAGACTACATCGGTCAGTTGGAAGCACTTTGTGATGTCGATATCCGCGATCAGCTGGATGAAGACTCGGAAGACGCCGAAGCCGGGGCTGATGCCACTGTAGATGCTGATGCTGATGTTGCGGGTGACTCTGTGGGAGCGCGCTCCGCGCGCGAACAAGATGATACCGAGAGTAGTGCCGAACCCATCGTCCGCGGAGCGGACTCCCACAGTCTGAGCGCAGATGATGATTCTGAAACAGCTATGGCTGCTGTGGGAGCGCACTCCGTGCGCGAACAAGATGATAGAGAGGATAGTGTCGACCCCGTCGTTCGTGGAGCGGACTCCCACCATCTGAACGCAGATGAGGGTTCTGAAGCAAATATGTCTGATGTGGGAGCGCGCTCTGCGCGCGAAGAAGAGGAGAGCCAGTCATGAAACAGCTGAACCGTATCGTACTGGTTAACTGGTATGTCCTGGGTGCTGTCGAAATCCCCATTAAGGGGAATGTAGCAATTGTCGGCCCGAACGGCTCCGGTAAGTCCTCTCTATTGGATGCAATCCAGACCGTCCTCATGGGAGGCCACAAGCGACACCTGAGTTTCAACGCCTCGGCGGGTGAAAAGAGTGAACGCTCCCTGCGTACCTACTGCCTCGGTTTTATGGATGACCAGGGCAAGAAAGCAACGGCGCGTGAAGACTCCCTGACCTACATGGCGCTCAGTTTCTTTGACACCGAAACCGCCAAGGAAACCTGTGTCGGCATCGCCATCAGTGCATCCACGGCCAGTGCCGAAGAAGATGTGCTGGGGCGTTTTATCCTGCCGGACTTTTCCGTCACGCTGGACGACTTCTCCGTGAAAGAAGGCAAGGGGCGTATGCCGCGTGCCTGGAATGATGTGCGCGAGAGCCTGCTCAAGCAGTGCCCGGACATGATTCTGGAGAAGCGGGCCAACCGCTTTATTCGCGACATGGTGACGCACCTGAGTCTGGATGCGCAGATGCCGAACGATGACGACAAGTTCATCAAGAACTTCAAGAACGCGCTCAAGTTTGTCCCCATCGACAGTCCAACCCGTTTTGTGCGTGAGTTTGTGCTGGATGAGAATATTGTCCACGTTGGTGCCTTCCGCAAGTCGCTGGATGAATACCGCGCCATGGAGCAGAAGACCCAGGAGGTCTCCAAGCGTATTGACGAACTGGTCAAGGTGCAGGAGCTCTGTGGCGGTATCAGCCGCAACGTGAAGAATGCGGTGGAATACGAGTGGGTGGTGCATGAGTCCCGTTTCGAGAATGCCGATCTGCGCAAGGAAGATGCTGCCGAGCGACTGGAAGACTATGCCGAGCAGGAAGAAACCCTGCAGGCGCAGCTGGAAGAAAACAGCGCCAAGCTGAACCAGGCGATGCAGGATCTGGCCGATGCCCGTGCCGAACTGAACAGTAGCGATTCTGCGCACAAGATCAATGCGCTGGAATCCACCGTTAAGGCTCGCCAGCACGAACAGAACGTCGTCAAAGACAAAATTCAGCAGGTCTATGGCCTGCTGCGCACGACGGTCGGGTTTGCTGACCAGCTGGACCTGTTGCCGGATGATTTCCGCCCGCTGGTGCAGGACTCCGTAGAGCTTTGGCGCTCCGGTGAAGACCTGCAGGGCGATGCCTGGCCTGCCGAGCCTGTCCGTGTGGACAAGGTAATCGATGGTCTCAAGGCGCAGGTGGATGAGGTGCGTAAGGCGATCGGTCGACGTTATGAAGAGTCGGTCATCCGCATCAACGATATCCGCAGCCTGATCCAGAATCAGAAAAGTGCGGTGGAACAGTTGCAGCAGGGGCGTGCGCCGATTCGCCACAACACCCGCGAACTGATCGAGCTGCTCAGCGAGTACGGCATCGATTCCACGCCGATCTGTGAGCTGGCAGATATCAACGATGACAAGTGGCGAATCGCTATCGAATCCTTCCTGGGGGCACGCCGTGAGGCCCTGGTCGTAGCGCCGGATCGGGTGAAGGAAGCGATCACGCTTTACCGTCGCAAAGGTCGTCACCTGAAAGGCTGCCGTATCATCAACACCACCAAGAGCCAGGACTGGCTGCATCGCAGCAAGCGTGGCTCTCTGGCTGAGTTTGTCGATACCGACAACGAACACGCTCGTGCCTACATGAACCGAGCGCTTGGCGGTGTCATGGCGGTGGAAACGGAGCAGGAGCTGCTGCGCCAGGAGCGCGCGCTGACCTATGACTGCATGCTGCAGACCGAAGGCTCCACGACTTCCATTAACGAACTCAGCCCGATCATGGGTATTCGCCGCCGTCAGGATCAGCTGGAAGTGCAGGGGCGCCAGGTGGATGAGCTGGTCGCTGAATTTACCAGTCTGGGCAAACGCCATGCAGCACTGGAAAAACTGCGCGACTCCCTGATCAGCATGACCACTGGCCTGTCACAGATCACCGAAAGCGTGTTCGACCTGGTGAACCAGCGCGAACAGCTGGCGTCTGAAATCAGTGGTTACGAGCAGGCGGTTGTCGACCTGCGCAACCATGATGACAGCGGCATCCAGAAGCGTATTGCCGACTGTGCCGAAGCCCAGAAGCAGATTGAAGAGCAGCAGAAAAAGCTGATGGACAAGCTGCAGAAGGTGCGTACCGGCATGATCAAGGACAATGCCGCGCTGGAAGTGCTGGAGCAGGAGCTGGTCGAACATGCTCAGGCACGTACCCGCTGCGAAGAAAAACAGCACTTTGATGCTCAGTCCGCGCAGGAAAAGCGCGATTATCTCGACGAGAGCTGTGCCGGCGAACTGGAGCGTATCATCTTCGAGGCAGCCAAAAAGGCGCAGTCTGAGCTGCAGCTGCATGAGAAGAAGAAAAACGCCGTGCGTGACTCCGTTGCCCAGTACAAGGCCCGTTACCACGGTGGTGGCATGAGCCATCAGGAGCTGGATAACATCAGCCCGGATTCAAGCCACGAAGATCTGGAGTTTTACGTCAACAAGACCGTGCAGGCGCTGCGTGACTCCGAGCTGGCCGAATACGCCAAGAAGGCCGAGCGTGCACGTCTGGAGGCGGAAACAGCCTTCCGTTCCGACTTTGTGGCGCACCTGAACGACCAGATCAACAGGATCAAGGATCTGATCCGCGAGCTGAACAGCCACCTGAAGAACCGCCCGTTCCATCAGGAGATGTACAGCTTCGAGATGATGCCCAACCCCGAGTTGAAGGACATTCTTGAGCTGGTTGAAGCCTATACCCGTCTGGACCAGGCCAATGTGGGCACGCTGTTCGATATCCAGCACCAGGGTGAAAACGCCCACCGCGAAGCACTGAACAAGATTCATGACGTGCTCAGTGATGAAGGCGAAAGCAGCCTGTTGCAGGATTACCGTAACTTCTACAACTTCGAACTGGTGGTGAAAGACCTGGAAGGGAATCGCAAAACCACCCTGACCCAGCGTATCAAGACCGGTTCCGGTGGTGAGCACCAGGTGCCGTTCTATGTTGCGATGGCGGCAGCACTGGGTGCTACCTACCGCCTGAAAGAAGGTGGTGATGGCCAGCCGGTAGGCGGTTTCAGCCTGTCCGTGTTCGATGAGGCGTTCAACAAGCTGGACTCCGAAAACACCGTCACCTCACTGGGCTTCATGTCTGATCTGGGTCTGCAGACCATCATTGCAGCACCGGATGAGAAGTACTCGTTGCTGTCGTCCTGCATGGATACCATCATCAACGTCTGCCGTGATGGCCGCGTAGTGGATCTGGATGTGGAATTCCCGACGGAGCTGGGCAAGGAGCTGCTTGCCTCTGACCATCCCTACAAGGTGATGGCAGAGCAGGAAGACCTCGAAACCGTCTAGGACTAGAGCAGGCGGGGGAGTCTCTTTGGTGGCTCCTCGCTGCTCATGCTCAGATCGGGAATACAGCTGGCGATCAGGGCGCGGTGTTTGTAGAGGACCTGCAAGCGTGGCCCGGTCAGCTGTGCCGACCAGATTCTGGGGTGCTCCACCAGTTCAACCAGCAGTGAGCGCGGACTCAGCTCGATGGTGTCCTGCTCCAGTCGCCAGTCGCGAAACTGCCCGCTGATCAGCAAGCGCTGTAGGGTATGCTCGTCCCAATGGGCAGGGAAGTGGGGCAGAGGTGTCAGCAGGTGACTGCAGTCCGGCGCATTCAGATGCGGATCGCGCGGGAAAGAGCGACGCGCACTCAGGTCCGTATGCACGCCCAGCAGCTCGTTATCACGCACATTGCTGCCGAAATCCAGAGTCTCCAGCCCTTCCAGCATGGCCTTCAGGCTCCAGTTACAGCGCTTGATCAGCTGCCAGGCCGGGTCGATGGAGCGGCGTGAACCCAGTGTATAACGTACCGGGTCCTTATCAGTGAACAGCGTCAGCTGCAGAAAATGGGTCTGAAAATCGACCAGACAGGGGGGAGCATCCACCATACAGTAGGGGCTTTCGCGGCGGCAAAACGCCAGCCACTCGGCACGGGTTTCCAGCTGTGGCAGTACTCGGATAATCATAAAGGCTCACTCTCCCGGGGCCGCAAGTATAAAGCAAACCGGCCCGTATTGACGATGTGTCAGGTCTGTTCATCCCCCGGTGGATTCTTTATGGTTAGCATTTTGCACAGAGTCCGCGATGAACATCCACCCGTTACGATCCCAGCTGTACGACGAGTTGCACTCGCGCCCCTTTCAGGTCATTCCCAGCCCGGCACGGGTCACCCAGATAGCACTGCAGTGCACCGAAGCAGAAAAGCGGGCTCAGCTTGAACACCTGAAAGAGCTGCAAAACCTGCTGGGATGCCCGGTGGGGCATACGGATCGCAGCTGTTTCGAGTATGACTGTGGTGACTTTCGCCTGCGCCGCGAAAAGCATACCGAGTTTACTACCTATACCTTTATCAACCTGGATGTGCCGGAAGACTCTGATCCCTTTGAGGTCACGGGCCTGACACCTTTGCCGGATGGCTGGGTGGATACCCTGCCGGGTGAGGTGGTGGCTGCCTTTCATGTCAGCATCGAAGATGCACGCCAGTCACCGGAGCCGGCCTTGCCGGAGGTGAAGGAGGCATTCGAAGATATGCGTCTGGTGGGCAGCAGCCCGCAGGACGGGGATGCCCGCGTCTGGACCAGCTTTCAGCTGCACTCCGATGGTTTTGGCCGCCTGATGGTGGTGAACAAGCAGATGAGTGACAGCCAGCTGGGTCGACTTACCCAGCGCCTGATGGAGATTGAGGTCTATCGGCTCATGGCGCTGTTGTCGCTGCCGTTGGCGCACTCCCTGTCGCCAGAGCTGGTGCGTATGGATGCGCGCCTGGCGGACCTGACCCAGCAGCTGTCGGAGGAAGATAGCGTCAATGAGAAGGCATTGCTGTCCGATCTGGTGGACATGGCGTCCAGCATCGAGTCCTGGCGCGCCCGTTCCACCTTCCGTTTTGGTGCTACCCAGGCCTACCACGCACTGGTGCTGACCCGTCTGGAGGAGTTGCGTGAAGACGAGGTATCAGGCCACCTGACCATCACCGAGTTCATGACTCGTCGCCTGACGCCGGCCGTACGTACCTGCGATGCCAGTAACAAGCGGCTGGAAGACCTGTCGCGGCGTGTCGACCGTGTCTCTGATATGATGCGTACCCGGGTGGAGCTGGGCATCCATCAGCAAAACCAGCAGTTATTGAGCTCCATGGACCGGCGTTCGCGTATTCAGTTGATGATGCAGCACACCGTGGAAGGCCTGTCGGTGGTCGCGATCAGTTACTACCTGGTCGGCCTGCTCAAGTTCCTGTTTATTGCGATGTATGATGCAGGGCTGCCTATCGACAAGACACTGGCAACCGGTATATCGGTGCCCGTGGTCCTGCTGATTGTATGGCTGATGACCCGGCGGATTCACCACCACTTTATAAAACTCGCCCGCAAGGACCGTATCGGCGCGGACGAGACCTGATTCGGAGTTGAGAATGAGCGTAGCCCAACAGATCGAAGACCTGCTGCGTGCAGGCCTTCAGGTTGAAGAGTTTCAGCTGGAAAACGAAAGCCACATGCATTCAGGGCCGGCCACTGAAAGCCATTACAAACTGGTATTGGTAAGCCCTGACTTCGCTGGCAAACGCCCGGTGCAGCGCCATCAGCAGGTTTATGGACTGGTAGCCGAGCTGATGCAGAACCCCATCCATGCACTGGCTTTGCATCTGCATACCCCTGAAGAGTGGGTGGCTAGAAATGGGGAAGTGCCGTTGTCTCCAACCTGCAAGGGTGGCTCCAAGGCAGATCAGGGTTGATTGACCTTGTTTGGAGTGGCTTTCATTCGCTCACAGAGTGAGCTCCTACAAACTCACTTCCAGCCCTCAGGAAGCAGGCTGTGGGAGCGCGCTCCGCGCGCGAAAGCAAAGTGGCATGATCCTACGCTCACAGCGTGCGCTCCCACAGTCACATCCCTGAATTTCCGGAGGCTACCTGTGGGAGTTCGCTCCGCGAACGAATGGCTCTCAGCGCGTTACCTGCGCAAACAGATCGAAGTACTCGGGGAAGGTCTTGCGGGTGCAGCCCGGGTCATTGATGGTGATGGGAGCGTCACCAAAGGCAGCCAGCGAGAAGCACATGGCCATGCGGTGGTCATCATAGGTATCGATGGCGGCGCTTTGCAGCTGTTCCGGCGGCGTGATCTCAATGAAATCCTCACCCTCAACCACATCAGCACCGACCTTGCGCAGTTCGGTTGCCATGGCGCTCAGGCGGTCGGTTTCCTTCACACGCCAGTTGTACACGTTGCGAATCGCGGTGGGGCCGTCTGCAAACAGGGCAGTAGTGGCAATGGTCATGGCGGCATCGGGGATCGCATTCAAATCCAGGTCCACCCCTTTGAGCGTACCCTTGCTGACTTCAATCCAGGTCGGGCCGTAGCTGACCTCGGCGCCCATTTTGCCCAGTACTTCGGCAAAGGCCTTGTCGCCCTGAACGCTGTCGGCACCCACGCCGTATACACGCACGGTACCGCCGGCAATGGCCGCTGCAGCCAGGAAGTAGGATGCGGAGGAGGCATCGCCTTCCACCATCACCTCACCCGGTGAGCGGTAGGTTTGACCCGCCTCGATGACAAAACGCTGGTAGTTCTGGTTGTCCACCTCAACACCAAACAGCTTCATGGTGTGCAGGGTGATGTCTATGTAAGGCTTGGAAACCAGTTCACCATCGACATTGATCACCAGGTCTCCCTCTGCCAGAGGCGCAGCCATCAACAGGGCTGTGAGGAACTGGCTGGAAATATTGCCACGAATACTGACTTCACCGCCTTTGAGGCCTGCGGCCTGAATCTTCAGCGGCGGGTAGCCTTCTTCACCCAGGTATTCCACCTGAGCGCCCAGGGGACGCAGGGCGTCAATCAGATCGCCAATGGGGCGTTCGTACATGCGCGGTTCACCGGTCAGAGTGAATTCGCCTTTGCTGGCACAGAGTGCGGCACAGAGTGGGCGCATGGCCGTGCCGGCATTACCCAGAAACAGCTCCAGAGCAGCGCTGGCATCAAAGGCCCGACCCAGCCCGGACAGCGTGCAGCTGCGGCGGTTTTCTGCCAGCTCGTAGTCTACGCCCAGCGCGCTCAGTGCGTTGAGCATATGCCGAACATCATCACTGTCGAGCAGGTTGGTGATGCGGGTTGTGCCTTGGGCCAGGGCCGCAAGCAGCAGAATACGGTTGGACAGGCTCTTGGAGCCCGGGATCTGGACTTCACCGCTGGCGTGGCTCAACGGCTGCAGGGTCAGGGTTTCCATCTGTGGCAGCTTCACTTGTATACGCAGGTCGTGGGCTGCATAAGCTACCGTTATTCGGCGCCAAGGTCGAGACTACTTGGTGCTTAACCGACCGCTTCTTGCGTCTGAACGCGGTACAGCTCCGGTTTGGCTCCGGGTTGCAGCTGGATATTCTCCAGTTCCAACAGACGAATCTTTATATCGAGGCCACCGCCATAACCGGTCAGTTCACCGCTGCTGCCAATAACGCGATGGCAGGGAATGATGATGGAGATGGGATTGCGGTTGTTGGCCAGGCCCACAGCACGAAATGCCTGGGGACGGCCTACGGCACGGGCAATGTCGCCATAGCTGCGTACTTCACCGTGAGGGATTTGCTGTAGCGCAGTCCAGACTTCGCCCTGAAAGGGAGTGCCGACCGGGTTCAGTGGCAGATCGAAGTCGACCAGTTGACCGTCAAAGTAGGCATTCAGCTGGTCAACACAATCGCGCAGTACGGATGTAGAGGGCGCACTGTCGCCGGGCGTTGCGCGCACACCAAAATCCAACCGGCACAGCCCGTGTTTATCGGCTTGCAGGGTGAGGGGGCCGACAGGTGTGTCGGTCATGATATGGGTATGAATCATGGCAGCTCCACGGCTCTAAAGCTTGGTTGATGGGGGTCAATGCCAGTGACCCTTAACTGAAGCATAGTGAACTCAAGAAGCGACAACAACCAAGGAACAGCCTCTATGAGCATTGAACATCACGATCTCGTCCATGAACTGCCGGAATTCCGTGACCAGATCCACCAGCTGAAAATGGAAAATGATCACTTCGCCAAGCTGTTTGACGAATATCACCAGCTGACCAAGGACGTCGAACGTATGGAAGCGGAAGTTGAGCCTGTGTGCACCAAGACAGAAGAGATGTACAAGCGCAAGCGCCTGCAGCTGAAGGACGAACTCTACAGCATGCTGCGCGACAACTAAGGTCAACAGCATTCCTTTGCTTATAACACCCGCTTTTGCGGGTGTTTTTATATGTGGCAGTGGCGTACATTGAAAGCATCAGTGGGGCTGGTTTGATGGCCGGTTTCAGTTATCGCTTAAGGGCGCCCCGAACCGCGAAGCAGACAAGACATTCATTGCATTGCCGGGTCGGATATCGAGGCGCTTTGTACAAGGAGTACCCGGTGTCTGTGACTGCACCCTCCCGTTATACCTGGCGTTATATTTTCCATATTGCACTGGAACACCGCCGCGAGCTTGTTCTGGCCAATCTGATTGCCATTATGGCGGCGCTGATGAGTGTGCCCCTGCCGCTGTTAATGCCGCTGCTGGTGGATGAGGTGCTGCTGGGGCAGCCGGGTGTTGTCGTGGCAACCGTGAATGGCTGGTTCCCCGAATCCTGGCACGGGCCACCGTTATACATAGGCGCTGTACTGCTGCTCACGGTAGTGTTGCGACTCTGTGCACTGGCGCTCAACGTCTTCCAGGCGCGCCAGTTCACCATTATCTCCAAGGATGTAATCTACCGCATCCGTGCCGGGTTGCTGGAACGGCTGCAGCGGATCTCCATGGCCGAGTATGAAACGCTGGGCAGTGGCAGCGTGGCATCCCATTTTGTCACCGACCTGGATACTGTGGACCGCTTTGTCGGCTCGTCGGTCAGCCGCTTTTTGGTGGCGGTACTGTCCATATTCGGCACTGCCATCATCCTGCTGTGGATGCACTGGCAGCTGGCCTTGCTGATTCTGTTCCTCAACCCCTTTGTAATCTGGTTGACCATGTCGGTGGGCAAGCGGGTCAAGCACCTCAAGGCGCGCGAGAATTCCGCCTATGAGCTGTTCCAGGCGGCGCTGACGGAAACATTGGATGCCATACAGCAGATACGTGCCAGCAACCGGGAAAAGCACTATCTGCAACGCCTTGTCGACCATGCGCTAAAGGTGCGTGATCACTCCACCAACTTCGAGTGGCGCTCGGATGCTGCCAGCCGGCTCAGTTTCATGCTGTTTATGGTCGGGGTCGATCTGTTCAGAGCCGTAGCCATGCTGATGGTGGTGTTTTCTGATCTCTCTGTTGGTCAGATGATGGCGGTGTTTGGCTACCTCTGGTTCATGATGGGGCCGGTGCAGGAAGTGTTGGGCATGCAGTACGCCTGGTTTGGCGCCCGGGCCGCGCTTGAGCGTGTAAACCGTTTGCTGGAACTGCACCCGGAGCCACGCTATCCCTCTCTCCAGAACCCTTTCAAACAGGGTGAAACCGTGGGCATCAGCCTCAGGGATATTCACTTCAGCTATTACCCCGGCCAGGAGGTGCTGCGCGGCATTTCACTGGATATTCCGGCAGGCGAGAAAGTGGCACTTGTGGGCGCCAGTGGGGGCGGTAAATCAACGCTGGTGCAGGTGTTGCTGGGCCTGTATCCGCCGCAGCAGGGCGATGTCTGCTTTGACGGCATTCCGGTTCAGCGGATCGGTCTTGAGTGTGTGCGTGAGCACGTTGCCACGGTGCTGCAGCAACCGGCCCTGTTTAATGGCACCGTGCGGGACAACCTGACCATGGGACGCACAGACGATGACGAGCGGCTTTGGCGTGCCCTGGAGGTCGCGCAGCTGAAAAGCTTCGTCATGGAGCTGGAACACAAGCTGGATACGCTGGTGGGGCGTCAAGGCGTGCGGCTCTCCGGCGGTCAACGCCAGCGCCTGGCGATTGCACGAATGGTGCTGTCTGACCCGGCGGTGGTAATTCTGGATGAAGCGACTTCGGCACTGGATACCCAGACCGAGCATGCGCTGCACAAGGCGATGACCGAATTCCTGCAGGGGCGCACCACGGTTATTGTGGCGCACCGCCTCAGCGCGGTTAAGCAGGCCGATCGGGTCTATGTATTTGAAGATGGACAGGTGATTGAGCAGGGCAGCCACAGCGAGCTGCTGGATCAAAAAGGGCTGTATGCCCGCCTGTACGGACAACGGCAGATGTAAACAAGACGGACGACAGAATGCGGCAGCACTTTAACTGGCAAGGCGGTAACCATGTAGAACTGATGGTGGATGGCGAAGCCTTTTACCCGGTCATGCTGGAGGCCATCGCCGAGGCGCGTTCGTCTCTGCTGTTGGAGTTCTATTTTGTGATCTCCGGCAAAATTGTGGATCGCTTCATCGAAGCGCTGAGTGATGCCTGTCGTCGTGGCGTGAAAACCCGGCTGATCGTGGATGGTTTTGGTGCCCGTTTATTGTCCCGCGTGGACCGACAGCGGCTTCAGGCCGTGGGGGCTGAGCTGGTGGTCTACAATCCGCTGCAGCTGAACAAACTGACGCGCAACTTTGCCCGTGACCACCGCAAGCTGATGCTGGTAGACGAGCGTATCGCGTTTATCGGGGGCACCGGTCTGGCCGATGAATACTGGCTGTCGGAACGGCCGGGATGCCCCTGGCACGAAGTGATGTGCAAGGTGCAGGGACCAGTCGTGGCGGATCTGGTCAGTGTATTCAATCAGCTCTGGTTTCGCTGCACCTCGCAGCGTCTTTCGCCGCCGTCGCCCCAGTCTGAAGTGGGGCAGGCGATGGCCAAGGTCACCACTGTTCAGGGCCTCTACCAGCAGGATATCAAGGTGGCCTTCCTCAACCATGTGAACCAGGCCAATGACCGGGTTTGGCTGGTAACCGCCTATTTCTTGCCCTCTTTTTCCATTCGTTCGGCTCTGCGCAAGGCGGCTCGGCGCGGCGTGGATGTGCGCATGCTGGTGGCCGGTCCCTACACCGACCAGTTTTGGGTCTATCATGCATCCAAGCGCTATTATCGCCGTCTCCTCAATGCCGGCGTGCGCATCTATGAGTATCAGCCCCGCTTTCTGCATGCCAAGGTCGGGCTGGTGGATGACTGGGTGTCCCTCGGCTCCTGTAACCTGGATCACTGGAATTTGCGCTGGAACCTTGAGGCCAACCTGGAGGTAATGGAACCTGAGTTGACCGCTCAGGTTGAGCAGCTGATTACCCGTGACTTTGACCAGTGCAGTGAAGTCACCGCCGAAAGTTGGGCCCGCCGGCCCTGGCATCGCAAATTGAAGGAACTGGTGTGGGCTCTGATCAGTCAGATAGTGTTGAAAATTAAGTGAGGGCGATGCCATGAAAATAAATGCCATGCACAAATGGGCTGTGGCCCTGATGTTGGCGGTCGCCATGACGGGCTGTGCACAGCAGGGGCTTTACGGCACCAGTTACAGCCGTGACCAGGTGGGCCGCGCGCAAAGCGTTGAATACGGTAATGTTGTGTCGGTCACCCCCGTAACTATTGAAGGGCGAACCGATGGTGTTGTTGGCAGTGGTACGGGGGCTGTTGTCGGTGGTATTGCTGGTAGCCAGATTGGTGGCGGCAGTGGTCGTTCGCTGGCAACAGTGGTGGGTGCTGTTGCTGGCGGTTTGGCCGGGCAGCGCATTGAGCAGGCGGCGACCAAGCGTCAGGGGCAGGAGATTACCATTCGTCTGGATTCAGGACGGCTGGTGTCGGTGGTGCAGGAAGTTGAAGAGGGACGCTTCTTTTACGCCGGGGACCGGGTACGTGTGTTGGGTCAGGGACGGGGCCTGAAGGTTACTTACTGAACCGGGCCAGCCCCACAGGCTGGCCCGAACAGATGCCCGGCCTGTGGTTACTTGCTGGGCGCGTGGAACAGCAGATACAGGTCGATCAGAACTTCCGGGATCTGAGCGGCCATTTCTTCGCGCAGGGCGCGGTCACGGCTGATCTCTTCCACATCTTCATCTTCAAACAGATCGGATGCGACCATTACCGGCAGCAGAAGGCCAGCGACGGTTTCTTCGTCATCGCCAAACCATTTGTCTTCGTGCTGGAAAACCCCTTCCATGAAGGCCTGAGCCCAGGTGGTCAGCTCGGTGACTTCTTCATCGTCTTCCGGCTCCAGGGTCAGATCGCAGGGCAGCAGGATTTCCTGGTCGTTGTAGAGGTCGTTACCGATGGTACGGTACAGCTTGCGCAGCAGCTCCTGGATTTCCTGCTTTTCGCTGTCGGATGACCACTGGGGTTCACCGTCAAACAGCTGCTCCATCCACTCGGCTTCCGGTGTGGCTTCAGGGCTGATGTTCAGGGCGCAGAGAAAACCGTGTGCGCCGATCAAATCCAGCGCTTCATCGGAAACGGCCGGTGAAAACAGGAACTCTTCCAGTCGATCCAGTTCATCTTCGGTGATCAGGGCAATATTGGCAGTCATGGCTAGGCTATCCGCTAAGAGAAGAAACAACGATGATTCTACCCCGAACCGTCGGTCAGGGATATGGTGCAGGATGACTTCATGGCAGTGATTGCGGATAATGCCGCCCATGATTGAGCGTGCCCAACACATACTGGCCGATGTCTTCGGCTTCGAATCCTTCCGCCCGCCTCAGGATGAGGTGGTCAAAACGCTCATCGAGGGGCGTGACGCTTTGGTGGTGATGCCCACCGGTGGCGGTAAATCCCTGTGCTATCAACTGCCGGCGCTGGTGCGCGAGGGCTGTGGCGTGGTTATATCTCCGCTGATCGCCCTGATGCAGGACCAGGTCAGTGCCCTGTCTCAGCTGGGCATCCGTGCCGGTTGCCTGAACTCCTCCATGACACTGGAGGATTTGCAGGAGACCGAACATCAGTTGCGCACGGGCGAGCTGGATCTGCTCTATGTGGCCCCTGAACGGCTGCAGGCACCGCGTACACAGAACCTGCTCAGCCAGTGTCGTCTGTCCCTCTTTGCCATCGACGAAGCGCATTGTGTGTCCCAATGGGGGCATGACTTCCGTCCGGAGTACATGCAGCTGAACCAACTCAAGCAGCTGTTTCCGGGTGTGCCACGAATCGCACTGACCGCGACTGCCGATGCGCGTACCCGCCAGGAAATTATCGACCGCCTGGAATTGACTGATGCCCAGCGTTTTATCTGCGGTTTTGACCGTCCCAACATTCGCTACCGCATTGGCCAGAAAGACCGGGCTCGGGAGCAGCTGCTGCGCTTTATCCGCGAAGAGCACCCGCAGGATGTGGGGGTGGTGTACTGTCTTTCGCGCAAGCGGGTGGAAGAGACGGCTGAGTGGTTGTGTGAGCGGGGCTTCAACGCCTTGCCTTACCATGCAGGCCTGGATGCCGGGCTGCGTCAGCACCATCAGCACCGCTTTCTTACCGAAGAGTCGGTGATCATGGTGGCGACCATTGCCTTTGGCATGGGTATAGACAAGCCCAATGTGCGCTTTGTGGCACATTTGGATCTGCCGCGCTCTATCGAAGCCTATTATCAGGAAACCGGCCGTGCCGGTCGTGATGGTCAACCCGCCAATGCCTGGATGGTATATGGCCTGCAGGATGTAATCTTTCTGCGCCAGATGCTGGAAGGCTCGGGGGCAGAGGATGCACAGAAACAGATCGAACGGCAGAAGCTGGAGGCGATGTTGGGCCTGTGTGAAATCACCAGCTGCCGTCGGCAGGCCCTGCTGGAATATTTCGGTGAGAACGATCACGAGCCCTGTGGCAACTGCGATACCTGTCTCGAACCCGTGCCGGTCTGGGAAGGAACCGAAGCTGCGCGTAAGGCATTGTCCGCGGTCTATCGCAGCGGTCAGCAGTATGGGGTGAATTACATCATCGATATTCTGCGTGGCCAGTCCAATGACAAGACGCGGCAGCGCGGCCATGAGCAGCTGTCGACCTGGGGCATTGGTCAGGATCTGGATGCGCGTGAGTGGCGTTCGGTGTTTCGCCAGCTGGTGGCGCGGGGCTATCTCAATGTGGACCCACAGGGCTTTGGCGTACTGCACCTGAGTGAGCGTTGCCGTCCGCTGCTGAGAGGTGAGGAAACGCTGGAACTGCGCCGTGATATCCGCACCCGCTCGGGGGGCGGTGCGGGCAACAAGCCACGCAATTCTGCGGCACAGCAAAGGCTGGATGCAGACGAGAAACAACTGTGGGAAGCCCTGCGTGCGTTGCGCAAGGAGCTGGCCAGTGAGCAGGATGTGCCGCCCTATGTCATCTTCCACGATGCCACCTTGATGGAGATGGTACTTTACCGGCCGTTGACGTCGGAGCAGATGCGCCGTCTCAGCGGGGTAGGGGAGCGCAAACTGGCCCTTTACGGTGATCCTTTCCTGGAACTGATTGCCGAGCATAACCAGCAAGCGGATGCGGGCCACAATGACCAGGCCGAACAGTCGTTGATGCTTTACCGCACCGGCATGACAGTGGAGCAGGTGGCGCGGCAGCAGAAATTGTCTCCAAACGTCATCTACGGGCACCTGGCTCAGGCCATTCGGGATGGGCTCATCGCGGTGGATGACGTGGTTGAGCTGCCTGCCAAGGAGCGCAGCGAGATCGAAAACACTATCCGTTTCTGCCAGCAGCAGTTCGGTGATTCGCTCAAATCCGTTCACGAGGCACTGGAAGGCCGTTACGACTATGGTGTGCTGCGCTGCATTCGTCAGGGAATGGAGATGTGATTGAGGCGTTACCGGCACCGCTGACGCTGTTCTTCAGTGCCCTTGTCTCGTCCACCCTGCTGCCGGGGGGCTCTGAGGCGCTGCTGGCCTGGTTACTGAACCAGAACCAGCATTCAGCCTGGACACTGTGGCTCGCCGCTACCTCGGGAAACGTGCTGGGCAGCCTGCTGACCTGGGGAATGGGTTACTGGATTGCCAGGCGCTACCCGCTGAAGATACTGGATAAGCCTGGCCATCAGCGAGCCAGAGACTGGCTGCAGAAGTATGGACCTGCGAGTCTGTTGTTAGCCTGGCTGCCGTTGGTGGGTGACCCGCTCTGTCTGGTGGCCGGCTGGCTAAGATTCAACTTTTTGCTCAGCTTCGTCATGATTACGCTGGGCAAGGCTCTGCGCTATGCTTTGATTATCGGTTTTTTTTCGTGAGGCGCCTGCCGGGTTAAAAGGGATGAACCGGACTTTTCTGCTGCGTGCTATCCAGTTTCTGTTGCTGCTGATTCTGTTGCTGTTGCTGGCCAATATCTGGTTCAGCCGCATCAATGAGTTCTGGTGGCAGCGGCCGGTTCAGGTGGCGATCTACCCGATCAACGCTGACGGGGCTGCCTTGACCGAGGCCTTTATCGGCCAGCTGCGTTCCGAACATTTTTCCGATATCGAACAGTTTTTCAGCCGGGAGGCCAAGCGCTACCGCCTGCCGTTGCAGGAACCAGTGCAAGTGGCGCTGGCGCCTCAGGTCAGGGCAAGCCCGCCTCAGGTTCCGGATGATGCCAGCATTCTGGATGCGATCTGGTGGTCATTGAGAATGCGGCTTTGGGTCTGGCGCCATGATACCTATTCCGGCGAGGTCGACGCGCGCATATTCATGAACTTTCATTTGCCAGGAAGCCCTGAAGCGCTGCCGCGCCACTCTCTCGGACTTCAGCGTGGCAAGATCGGCCTGGTAAATGGGTTGGCGGGTATCGACCATCTGGGGCGCAATAACCTGGTGGCTGCGCATGAGTTCCTGCATACCCTGGGCGCCAGCGACAAATATGATCCCGCTACCAATCAACCCCTCTGGCCAGACGGCTTTGCCGACCCCACGAAGACGCCGTTATACCCGCAGACCCGAGCTGAAATCATGGGCGGAAGGGTGCTGGTCAGCCCGGGATGGGCAATGTTGCCCCCCGGCTTGAGCCATGTGGTCATTGGGTCGGCCACGGCTATTGAAATCAATTGGTTAGCGGTTCCGCCCGAGGGCTGAAACTGAGGCTTTCTTGACCCGGGCGGTGCCCTGTAGGACAATGCGCGCCATTGTCACTCAGGCTGATTGGAGGCTTTTAGCGGGTAATCGCGGTTTTTGCAGGTTTTATCCTGCCAGTTTGCTGCTTTTTTGCTGTGCAGATCCATTGTGCAACCACCCGTTACACTTGGACCTTTCTCACTGGCTTGACACCTTCCGTCAAGGCCCCTCCTGAGTGTCCCCGTTTCATCTGTTTTCAACACAGGCATGTCAGTCTGGCTTGTCTGCTGTTTTGGTTTCAGATTAACCGTAATTTTCAAGGGAGCTCATGAACTCACATACGCCCATCGATGCCGTCCAAATTGCTGAAGCTGAACTGGCTCCAGCCTTCAAGGTTTATACCGCCCGTCACCTGCAGCAGATCGAACAGCTGCAGCAACTGCCCGAACAGCTGAAGCATGAAATGGAAGTGGTCGCTTCCGTACTGCCGTTTCGGGTCAACAACTACGTGATAGAACAGCTGATCAACTGGGATGATGCCATCAATGACCCCATGTTCCAGCTGACCTTCCCGCAGCGTGGCATGCTTAAGCCGGAACACTTCGATGCGGTAGAAGCTGCCCTTGCTACTGAAGACAAGGCCGAGATCAAGCGTGTGGTGAACGAGGTGCGTCAGGCACTGAACCCGCATCCGGCCGGTCAGTTGGAGCACAATATCCCGCGCGTAAACGGCGAGCCCGTTAACGGCATCCAGCACAAGTACAACGAAACCGTGCTGTTCTTCCCCAGCTCCGGTCAGGTGTGTCACAGCTACTGTACTTTCTGCTTCCGCTGGGCTCAGTTTGTCGGTGACCAGTCCCTGAAAATTGCCGCCAAGGAATCCGGCCAGTTGTGTGACTACCTGCGTGAACACCCGGAAGTTACCGATGTGCTGATCACCGGTGGCGACCCCATGGTGATGAAAACCAAGAACCTGCGTGCCTACCTGGAACCGCTGCTGGAACCGGAGTTCGATCATATCCGCACCATCCGTATTGGCTCCAAGGCCCTGACCTTCTGGCCGTACCGCTTCGTCACCGATGAAGACAGCGATGATCTGATGGATCTGTTCCGCGATATCATCGCTGCCGGCAAGCACCTCGCATTCATGGCGCACTATAATCACTGGCGCGAGATGGGAACCGATATCCACCGTCAGGCGGTGGCCCGTATTCGTGAAACCGGCGCGCATATCCGCAGCCAGGGCCCGCTGTTGAACCATATCAACACCGAAGCCGATGACTGGGCCAAAATGTGGCAGACTCAGGTGGAGCTGGGTATCCAGCCGTACTACATGTTCGTCGAGCGTGACACCGGTGCCCAGCACTACTTTGAAGTGCCGCTGGCACAGGCCTGGAACACCTACCGTGAAGCCATGAAGCAGGTGAGCGGTATTGCCCGTACTGCCCGTGGTCCGTCCATGTCAGCGACACCTGGCAAGGTCGAGATTCAGGGTGTTACCGAGATCAACGGCGAGAAAGTGTTTGTGCTGCGCTTTATCCAGGGGCGTAACCCGGATTGGGTCCAGCGTCCGTTCTTTGCCGCCTATGATGAAAAGGCGACCTGGCTGAACCACCTCAAGCCGGCCTTTGGCGAAGAGAAGTTCTTCTTCGAAGACTGATTTTTGTGTAAAGCGCGTAATCAAAGGCTGCCAGTTGGCAGCCTTTTGCGTTTATGGCCCCAAAAAGTGCGTGGTTTCTGGCATAATGCGCGGCTTCATTAACAGGAGGCTTGACCATGTCCATCGAACAGGCACTGCATACCCGCAGCGAATCAAAATGTGAACTCTGTGGCGCGACCGACGCGCTGGCTGTATTTCCGGTCCCGCCTGCTTCCGATGACAGCGTGGATCAGTCTGTCCTGCTGTGTGACACCTGCCGTACCCAGATTGAAAATCCGGATCAGGTTGATGCCAACCACTGGCGCTGCCTGAATGACAGCATGTGGAGCCAGGTGCCGGCAGTACAGGTTCTGGCCTGGCGTATGCTCAACCGTCTGCGTGCCGAAGGCTGGCCGCAGGACCTGCTGGATATGATGTATCTGGACGAAGAAACCCAGAGCTGGGCAGAAGCGACGGGTGATCACCTCTATGATGACGAACAGGTTCGTCACCTGGACAGCAACGGTGCCGTGTTGGAAGCCGGTGATACCGTTACGCTGACCAAAGACCTGAACGTAAAGGGCTCAAGCCTGACGGCCAAGCGCGGCACCGCTGTGCGCAATATCTCGCTGGTACCGGATAACCCGGAACAGATTGAAGGCCGTGTTGACGGTCAACATATTGTTATCCTGACCAAGTTTGTCAAGAAGCAGAAATAAGTTGTCGCTTGCTGCATGCAGATTTCAGGCATTCTGAATGTGTATGAATGAACTTCCGTTATGCAGCAATTTGATTGAATTATTGACAACATGGAAAAGGGGAGCTAAACGCCTGTTTAACTCCCTGATTTCCAAAAACTTTACAGATATCGCGCTTTAACTGTCTACAAATCCTTACGTAAATATTCCGCTCTAATTCTGTTATTTCCGAACTTTTTCACTAGGCTTTACCCCGAATCTTATTATTCGCGTGAATGAACTCATTTACTCCGGTTCATATAAGATTTTGTTTCAAAAGGGTTCGCAAGCGTGTTGGCACCTTTTGTATATGGATGAATACAGTTTTTAATTAATGTTTCGCAGGATGCACATCAGGGAAGCCCTGGTTACAGAGTTGATCCATTGACAATTACGGCTAAAAGCCCGACTCCAGATCACCAGTGTTATACCCGGTTAAAAGGTGTTATTGACCCGGTTTGTGAAAAGAAGTTGTTTCGCTATCCGTAGTTGAATCCCTAGGGATTCAGGGGCGAGCTAAGTAAACCGAGCATCGGTTAATCTCATCTGGAGGCACCCAATGAGAGTTAGCGCCCGTAATCAAGGTCGACACCGCATTCGTCCACGTGAAAAACGTGCATATCACCCACCTGCTGTTTCTCCTCTGCAAAACCTGTGGCAGCGATCGACTGAGCGGCGAGCCGCCGCCCAAATCCCGCGACATCGATACATGCTTGAGGCCCTTGAACCTCGCCTGTTATTGAATGCGGATTTGGGTGCCATCGCTATTCAGGATTTTCTGGATAATCCGGACCTCACCAGTGATTTTGCAACGGCATTTGAAGCCGGTTTCGATCGCTTGTTTGATACGCTCGAAGAAGTTGAGGGAACGCTGGATCTGGAAACCAACCTCGATATTGACCTGCCGGCTTTGCTGGATCGCGAGTACGATGGTGCAGGAGAGGATGGCAATAACGATGGCAACTTCTTAAATGATCACCGAGCTGTAGATCTTGCGTCACTGATGGACTTTACCGGTCAGCTGATAGACGCCGGCTTTGACCCTGAGAATGATTTTGTTGGTGATGTCGCCGACATCGATATGTCCGCCTTCGCTTTCTATGATTTCAACGGGAATGACACCCTTGAAATATCGGATGTGATTCGTAGCGGTATTGAGGCACTGTTCGACGACCTGGGCTTAGTGGGCTCGCATGTTTCTGACTTGATAGACCACTTGAATGGCGAAAGTGTGTCTTTTGGTGACTTCGATCTGACGGTCAGCGCTGGAAGTCTTGCCATGGACCCGGCGGCAGAAGTCGGTGAAGGGGCCTATGAGCTGACCTTTGACGTCGGCGTTGAGCTGAGCAGAAGCGATACTTTCCATTTTGACCTTGGCAGGGGTGCCGACCTGCTGGGACTGATCTACCCCAGCGATGCCAATGGCGTTGCCGGAATGCCGGAAGTGACAATCGACAGCCATTTCGGCTTTGAAACCCTGACTGGCCTCAGTGTAGCGGTTGACTTGCAAGATGTTGAAGTCGGAGTAGATGAAAATAATGATCCGATCTATGAAGAGCACTTATTTGTCGACGCAGCAACTTCCGACTTCTACCTGGGCAGTGATACACAAGTCCGGGCCGGGGTGGACACATCAACTACAGTCGGTGCTTTCGATTTTCAGATAGGCTTTCTGGAAATAAGTAACGGTGCAGGTTCAACCTTCGAGCTGACAGCCGAAGCAGTGGCTGAATTCGCTGATCCTGGTGGTGGTGACGGTATCACCTTCACCGAACTCGGTGATGTCGATTATGTTACCGATAATGTGTCCGTCAGTACTGATGGGGCACTGAATGTGCTGCTGAATATCGATGTAGAAACAATAGGTGTTGCCAGCTTTGATGACGCCTTCGACCTGCTCGACCCGGTTATTCAGCTTAGTGGCGACCCCTTCGATGCAGCGCTTCAGCCTCCCGGGAGCGACGATCCTCGAACAGCTCCTATAATTTCTTTGCTGGACTTTGATGCGCTTACGCCTTTCCGGAATATGACCGACGAAGGGTTCCTCAATATTCTCCGCCAGTTGGAAACCTACTTTTCTTCTCTTGAGAATAACCTCGACCTCTTCGGCTTTGATCTTCCATTTGTAAGTGCTACTTCTCTGTTGGATGCGTTGGGCTTTACCAGTGATATCCATGCACTAATCGATGATCTGTATGATGAAGTGCCGACGTCTTCCGGTGGTATCTCCGGTACTGCCGATGTGCCGACGTTCATTTCCGTACAGGAGTTGGCGTCTGACCTCAATAGCCTCCTGCCCGGAAGCCTTGCCGACCTCGTGCCCAGTTATAATGCCGATACTCTGGTGCTGTCGTTCGACTTTGCGTTGGCACAAACAGTCTCCATCGATGAAGGGTTCGACTTCAGCTTCGACCTGGGGCAGGTGGGTGATGTCAATGCCACTGGTGGTTTCACCGGTGACTCAAACCTCGGTATGGACTTTACCCTGGGCATGGATTTGTCTGACCCGGCTGAAGTTGCAATTACATCCACTCAGGCACTGTTTGCGCTTTACAGTAATTTCAATAGTGGCGGTAATGCAGCCTCTCCCAGTATTTCATCAGATATCAAATTCCGCCTTAAAGTAGCAGGCCGCGAAGCCGTTGATGTTGACCTTGCTGCCGGCAACTACACCGATCTGGATGGTCTGGCAACGGCCATTCAGGATGCTATCGATGCAGTTTATGCCGAAGGTGATATTAATGTGGTCGTGGATCCGGATACCGGTCGCCTGGTGATCAGCGTTGATAGTTATACAGCGGAAATCGTGACTGATAACAACGGCACTGAAGATCCAGGTGACGATACGACCGAGTTTGTTCAGGTATTGCCTTCACCGGTCACGATTGAGCTGCTGGAAGGGGATGCGCTGGAGTTCGCCAAGCTGGGTTTCAACGATGGCCAGTCAGCGACAACCTCACCCTTGCCCTCAAACGGCATTCTCAGTGGTGATGCCATCTTTGATGTGATCATCGATGGCACCAGCCACCAGATCACAGTCGCTGATGACGGCAGCAACACGAGTGTGTCGGATCTTTTGGACGACATGGAAGTAGCAATTAACACCGCTTTTGGCGCTTCGGTCGTTAGTGTCGAGCCGTTGAACGTTGTTGACAATGTCTCGACGCCTGATGATCAGGGTTTCAAGGTTCTTGCCAGTGATGGTTCTTCCATTCGTGTTGAAGGGATTAACGCAGTTGCTCAGAAAGAGTTGGGGCTGGTCAATGGCAGCAGCGCGGCTGAGGTATCGGTTGGTGCTGACTCTGATGTACTTGAGGATAGCGGTGTTGCTGAAACCGGGCAGCTCACGGGTGATGCCGAATTTACCATTGAAGCCACGGACTCCGGTGGTGTTACCACTGCAACAGCAGTCACCATTTTGTCTGCTGATACCGGTGATAATGCCTCCCTGTATGACCTGGTTGAAGATATCAATGCTGAACTGCCTGCCGGAGTCGTTGCAGGTATAGAAAGTGGTCGTCTCGTCTTCTCTGCTGTGGATGCCGATACTATTCGTTCGATCCGTATTACCAATGTATCGGGTACTGCCCAGACCGAGTTGGGTCTGGAAAATGATATGGCGGCCAGCAAGCGTGAGGAGAGCCTGGCCTTTGTCAGTGATGCCAGCTTTGGTGCCACTATAGAGTTGGATGCCAGCGGCACGGGCTCACTGAACGCCGGCTTCCTGGGTCTGGATTTTGGCAGTGTTGATGGCGGCTTGTCAGCTTCGATTAGCGGCAGCTTCGAGACTCGGACATTGGCAGGGGTAGGTGACATAACGGATATAGAGTCCTTGCTGGGGTCTTTGGGTGATATGGATGCCGTCGCCAATGTGGATGTGAGCGGTGATGTGGATCTGGCCCTTGAAGGCTTGTCCATAAGCGGTACGGGTGGTGTGCTGGATGACCTCCAGACCTATCTCGGAGGGCTGGCGCCTCCTGCCATCGAAATTCTGGTGGGCGATATTACCGGCTTTAGTGATGGCATTACCCTTGAGGCTCAAGCTGACAGCATTCCAATAGGCACTGACTATGCCGATCCAGATCTTATCGTGAACCTTAAAGGCCTGGAGGAGCTGAAACACTTCGGTGACTTTGCCTTTGCCGATGTGCTGGATGTTTTCCAGCAGGCGCGCAGCTTCCTTGAGCAACTGGTGGATATCGACTTCCTGGGTGAACAGTTACCCCTGGTTGGGCTTAACCTGGCAGATGCACTGGACTTTGTTGGCGGCATGGTCGATATCATCGACGATATGATCGACAGTGACGCGGCTACAGTGCAGGAACTGGTCGGTACACTTAACGCAGCACTGGAGCAGGTGACCGATGGCCTGATCAGCATGACCTATGAGGTCAATAGCCCGGGAATACTGGGCTTCGATATCGATTTCAGTCGTGCGGCTAATGTATTCCTGCCGGTCAATATTGCGCTCTCGGATCTGCTCGGTGCAGGGTTTGAAGACTTTGCCAATTTGGCGGGGTCGGCCAATATCGGTGCCGACTTTGCGGCCGGTTTGGGGCTCTCCTTCGGTGTTGATGTAAGCAGCATTACCAGTGGTGATCCCCTCATATACATTTTTCCGGATGAGACCGGAATCAATGTCAGTGGCGGAGGCTCCGCATCCGAAGTCAGTTTCCTGGCCAGCATAGGGCCTTTGGGGGCTTCCATCGAGGGTGGTTCGCTGGACTTGGGAGTGGATGTTGGGATCCAGCTACCGGACTGGAACCTGGACGGGTATGACGGAAAACTCGACCTGAGCAGCCTGGATATCGGCAGCATGCTGTCTGATATCACATCGGGCGCGGAAGGTGTGTTTGATCTGGATTTCGATTTTGACGCCGTATTGCCGGTGTTCGGCCAATTGGGCGGCTCATCCATTTTCCTGGGTAATCTCGACTTCCTTGCAGAGCTCGACGACCTGATTACAGGTCTGCAGTTTGACGTTGATAACCTGCCCAACTTTGACCTGATCGATTTTGATGACCTTGGCTTACTGGACACCATCCAGGTATTTGTCGAAGGGTTCGATATGGTGCTGGGCACCATTGGTGACCTCTTCTCCGGTGAACTCTTTGGCCTGAGTGGTATAGATGATATTCCCTTCCTGGGCGATGTGCTTGATGCCGCGGATGACTTTATCGAAGACATTCGCAGTGCTGTTGTCCAGCCGCTGTTGGATTTGATTGATGGCTCTCCCGAGTTTCTGGCAAATGTGTTTGAGCAGCTGCAGGATCTGATTTACGACGCTTTTGATGCCATCGGGGCGCTGCCCGATACCATTGCCGATGCCAGCGATATTCTGGTTCAGTTTGTTGATGGCGCCGGAGATCTTTTAGGCAGTTTGGATGACCTGGGTGAATTTGCCTCGATTGAGGAGCTGATCACTGCGGCCGACGGCTTTGAGTTCGCCCTCGACCTTGGTGGTGAGTACGAACTGGGCTTCGGTGATGTGGACCTGGGCTTACCAGTGCTGGGCCTGGAGATCGATGATGAACTAACAGCCGCCTTTGCCTGGTCACTGTTCCTGGGAATGGGCGTTAACCTCAATGAAGGTTTCTACTTCAAGCTGGCACCGGATGACGGTGAAGAGATCGCGCTGGATTTGAGTGTATCCCTCCCGGATGAGGTGCAAGCCAACCTGGGCTTCCTGACGGCTACCGCAACCAATTACAACGTCGGTGACTACCAGGACTTCTTTGCCCGCTTCGCTGCAGATCTGGATGACGGTAATGGCGATGGCAAGCTCACCTTCAGTGAAATTCCCAACGCCGATCTGGATGTGGGCTTTGGTGCCCGCGTCGATCTGGACTTGGGCCTGTCCCTTGGCTTCAGTGACGAAATCGATATCGGCCTGGATACGCTTGGCTCACTCTTCCCGAGTATTGGTACAGACCTGAGCCTGCAGTGGGGCTTTGGTTCCCAGGATATATTCAGCGACATTGTCGACTTTGCTACGGCGTTGCCTGAAAACGCGGCGGTTGTGATCGACAATATCACCTTGAATGTGGGCTCATTCCTGTCGGATGTCCTCTCGCCGGTGGTGGATATTATCCAGACCATCGTTGGGCCTTTCGACCCGTTGCTGGATATTCTGACCTCACCGATTCCTGTGATTTCCGATTTGGCCGGTCAGGATATTTCCCTGCTGGATATAGCGGCCCAGTTCGGTTACCTCAACCAGGGGCTGGTGGATGCGCTGACCTTCATAACCGACCTCTATGACACCGTCAGTGGACTTGATCTGAACAATGGGGACCTCATTGTTGATATTGGCGATATTCTGGGCATAGGTCCGATTGAATTCGGCGGTGATGTCGCCGATGCGGTAGACCTTTCCGATGCCAACACAGCCAATACCTTCCAGGATCAGGGTGAAGGCTTTGGCAGTATTCTTGCGGGCTTGGGCGATGGTGGCCTGAGCGGCTTGGGTACCACCCTGCTTGGCTCCGGCAGTATAACTGGCAGTGTCATGAGCCAGGCCGGGACCAGCGGCGGTGCCTTTGGAGGCATGAGCGATAACGGCCTGATCTTCCCCTTCCTGGAAGATCCTACTCAAGTCATCGGGCTGCTGTTTGGTCGTGACATGACCCTGATTTCCTTCGATTTGGCACCCTTGGAATTCGGTTTTGAATACAGCCAGTTCTTCAGTATCTGGGGGCCGATCGGGGTCACCATTGGCGGGGGTATCAATGCTCTGATCGACTTCGCCTTTGGTTACGATACCTATGGTATCCGTACCTTTGCTGACAACGGCTTCAGCAACCCGCTGGACCTGATGGCCGGTTTCTATATCTACGATGATACCCCGGCACTGCCAGGCGTGGATGTGCCTGAAATTGTACTGTCCGGTCAGCTGACAGCTGCTCTGGCGATCAATATCGGCGTCGCAGAGGCGGGTGTCGGGGGCGGTATCTTCGCTACTGCAGCAGCCAATCTGAATGACCCCAATGATGATATGAAGGTGAGGCCTGCTGAAATCTGGTCCTACCTCTATGACGAAGCGGCGGGTGAGTTCACCTGGGAAAATGTGATCTGCATCTTCGACTACTCGGTGCTGATCGAGGCCAAACTGTTCGTCTACGTTGAGGCGCTTTGGGGACTGTGGGAGAAAAGTTGGGAGTTTGGCCCGTCCCTGCCACTGCTGGATCTTGAATACAGCTGTGAGCCCGATCCGTTGCTGGCAACCGATATGGGTGACGGTACCCTGCGACTCAATATGGGTGAGTACGCCTCTGAGCGTATTCATGGGCCAACTGATGACGTGGCAGAAGACTTCAGCGTCTATCTATCTGGCGATAATGTCATGGTGGAAGCCACTATCGGTGGCGAATCCTGGACCAAAAACTACGGCAGCCAGAGCAAGTATACCCACATCATGGGCCATGCCGGCTTGGGCGATGACACCATCGATCTATCCGGCATGACAGGAAGCTCATACCTGACCTCGGATCTGACCGGTGGAACCGGCAATGACACCTTGATCGGTGGCGGTGGTGAAGACGTAATCTACGGTGAAACCGGCATTGATACCCTGTTGGGCGGAGGTAATAACGACTTTATTGATGGTGGTTCCGGTGATGACAAAATCAGCGGTGGTATGGGTAACGATATCCTGCATGGTCGCCTGGATGACGACATCATTCTGGGTGATGGTGGTAATGACATCATCACGGGTGAACAGGGTGAGGATATTATCAGCGCCGGCAGCGGCGATGATCGCGTCTGGGGTGGCCAGGATATCGACTGGATCGCGGGCGGAGAGGACAACGATACCCTGCAAGGTGATCAGGGCGATGACCTGATTTGGGGGGACTTTGACTTCGATATTGATGGTGACTTCAACGTTGCCATGAACGGCCAGGTGCCGGCCTTGATCAATGCCTCCAATACCGGTGATGACTGGATCAGTGGTGGCGGTGGCTCCGACTGGATCTCCGGTGACAAGGGCAATGATCTGATCTGGGGGGATTCCTTCTTTGCCACAGAAGCAGACGGTCAAACCATTGTCACTGAAACCGCCAGTTTTGGTACACGGCCCACGCTGGACCTTACGGCCTACAATACCGCCGGGCATGATGTGATCTCGGGTGGTGCGGGCAACGACCGCATCTGGGGTGAAGACGGTAACGATGTGATTCGAGGTGACCTGGATGATGACATTACCGACCCGGATGATCGCTTTGATATGGGTACTGGCAGCGCTACCGGCGATGACTGGCTGTACGGTGGACGCGGCTCGGACGCCATGTTCGGTAACGACGGCAACGACCACCTCTACGGCGGTTCAGCCGGGGACTACCTGTTCGGTAATGACGGGGACGATGTAATTGAAGGGGCGGCAGGCCGTGATGCCATCTTTGGTGATGATGGTGAAGTGGAAATCTTCGAAGCGGGCGATCCGATTCTGCCAGCTGGTACTTATTCCGCCACCACCTTTGACCCCAAAACGTTGCGAACTATCAATGCAGCCAGCTCCAGCGGCAATGACGAGATCGACGGTGGTGTCGATGATGACTTCATCTTTGGTGGCAGCGGGCTGGATGACATTACCGGTGCCGGCGGTGAAGACCTGATATTCGGGGATAACGGTGAAGCCCTGTTCGAATATCACGAAGATATAGGCATCTCGCTGTTCACCGAGCTGCATTCGCTGGACCATGACCACGGTGGCCGAGACGAGATTGAAGGCTTTCTGGGCGCTGACATCATCATCGGTGGCAGTGGTGGCGATGTGATCAATGGTGATGCCGATGGCGAGCTGCAGAGCGATGACATCATTGCTGGTGACCATGCGGATGTATATCGACAGTTGGATGTCGATAACCTGCGCGCGGTGCTTGCAACCATGAATACCGTTGATATCGACGGTCCCGGAGTCAATGGCAATGACTTGATCGCCGGTGGTGGCGGTGACGACATTGTCTTTGCCGGTCCCGGCGATGACCAGGTTACCGGTAGCGAAGGTAAGGACGTCATTGTCGGTGACAACGGTGAACTCTCCTTCGTTGATGATGCCGATATCGATACCCTCGACTTCGTACGCACACTTAACTTTGATCTGACCGGTGATGACTGGATTTCAGGTGGTGCTGCTGCTGATATCGTGATCGGCGGTGGTGGCGAAGACCATCTCTACGGTGACGATATATTCACCCTGAATGAGGGTGGAGATCCGACCGGCTTCGCATCCATTGATGACGCCGATGCCGGCGCCGATATTTTGATTGGTGACCAGGGTGAGGTGTTGTTGACCCTGGGGCTGATTCGCGAGGTGCGCTCAACCGATACAGCTAACACGGATGGTGATAACGATGTCATCCGCGGTAACCAGCACGATGATGTGATCATCGGTGGTGTGAACGGTAACCCCGAGCCGGACCAGCTGTTCGGCGACGAGGGCGATGACATCCTCATCGGTGACGAAGGTGAAGTCATCTACAGCGCCGATTATGACGACCCGGAAAACCCGGTGCGGGTGCTGGTACGCTCCACCGATTTCAGTCTGGGGCACGATGATGAAATCCATGGCAACGATGGCGAGGATCTTGTACTCGGTGGCGCCGGGGATGACTGGATTCAGGGGGATAACGAAAACAACACCGTTGCTGCTGCTCCGGCCAGCGATATCCTCTTCGGTGACCAGGGACGTGTCGATTATGTGTTGGGACTTGTCGATAGCATAACCGCGACGGATACCCTGGACGGCGATGGCGGAGATGACACCATCGAAGGTAACGATGGCCGTGACTTCATCGTCGGCGGTGTCGGAGATGACCATCTCTCGGGTGAGGGTGAAACTCAGGGCAGTGTGTTCGGGCTGGGTCACTATGATGACATTATCCTGGGCGACCTGGGCGTGATCCACTACAACGGCCCAAGCGAAGATGATGGTGACCCGCTCACTATTGATGAGGTGCGTACGACCAGCCCAAGCCTGGGCGGCGAGGATACCATCTTCGGTAACAGCGGTTCCGATATCGTCTTTGGCGGCGCCGATAATGATGAAATTCATGGCGATGTGTTCGCCAACAGCGGCAATTGGCAGTCTGCCATCGCCGGTAGCCAGGACTGGCTGCTGGGGGATAATGGCCAGCTGCTGATGGAAAATGAAATGCCGTTGGTACTGGAGTCTACGGATACCGATACAGGCGGTAACGATGTTATCCATGGCGATGACGGTGATGATCTGGCCATGGGGGGCATCGGTGACGATACCCTCTACGGCGAAACCCAGCTGGATGAGCTGGGCCTGATGACCGGTGCCGCAGGCAACGATAGCCTGCTGGGCGACAACGGCCGAGTTGACTGGGTCCTCGACAGCGACTCCGTAGCAGGACGCAGTGAGCTGGGTACCTTTGACCTGGATGGCGAGACACCCAACAAGGGCACCCTCGACCGTATAATGACCATTGCTCCCACTGACGGCGGCAGTGATGTGATCTTCGGTAACGGAGGCCAGGATACCATCATGGGCGGCACTGGAGGCGATCGCCTCTGGGGTGACAGCGGTGATGGTGGCGACTTCGGTGGTGGTACGGGAGCAGATGGTGCCGATGGCAAGGATCTAATTTTTGGTGACCATGCCAAAGTGTATCCGAGTCTGGCAGCCAGTAACGATGACTTCCTGAAGAATGACTTCTTTGCCATCGATTTTGCAGAAGAGCATGCCGGTGGTGACGATGTAATGTTCGGTAACGGCAATGACGACATCATGCTCGGTCAGCAGGGCGATGACATTCTCTTCGGTGGTCTGGGCAACGATGACCTCATCGGTGGCCATAACGTCGAAGGTGGCATTGATGAGCAGGAAACCCTGATTTCATCCGACTATGACTTTGCCGCTGATCAGGCTCTCAAGGATTGGGATCCGACCGACCTGGATAATATCAACGACATCCTCGACGCCGGTGCTGGCAACGATTCCGTAGCCGGTGATAATGCCGTGATTATTCGCCAGGACGGTGGCAGCACCAGTCCGCGCTTCCAGATGGTGGGTGAGGGTGGATTGCTCTATGAGCTGAATCAGGTTGATGTGGCTGGAACTTTGGTGGACGAGTCCTTCTCGGCCAACATTGCTGAAATTGATCAGGCCAACCCGGATCATGGTGCAGGCCGCGATATCCGCTTGCTGGATCACAGTGATACCATTGAAGCCGCAGCCGTGAGCGATCCGGGTGCGTCCCACACCTTTGGTAACGATGTAATGACCGGTGGTGCCGACGATGACGAAATGTTCGGTCAGCTGGGCGATGACATCATGCAAGGTGATGGCTACGTCGAGCTGGGTACCGCATTGGGGCCTTATGTCGCAGGACTGGGTATCGATCCTTCATTTGCATTGGGCGTCAGTGCCTGGACAACCGGCCTTGTCAGTACCGGCCAGTTGGGACTGCGTCTGGTCGAAAACGCCACTACGGATGGCGATGACTACATGGAAGGTAACGGTGGTAACGACCGCATGTACGGTGGTCTGGGTCAGGATGACATGATCGGTGGCAGCTCAAGCCTCTTTGGCCTTGATGATGACTCAAGCCTGCGCCCCGATGGGGCTGACCTGATGTACGGTGCCTCCGGTGATCCTGACCGTTTGGATCGTAATGACGAAAGCGGTGGCCATCGTCAGGATGCCGATGTGATGCTGGGCGATAACGGCAATATCTACCGGATGGTGGATGGTGACGGAAATTATCTCCAGTTCAACTACGACAACTACGACGAAACCGACCCTGAAATCCGCGTTCGTTCTATCGACTTGCTCGATTACGGCTATGACGTGGGCTACGACGCAGGCACCAATACCTTCACCCTGAGCTTCGATCAGGGTATCGGCAAAGGCGACCTGATGTTCGGTGAGGCCGGTGATGACATCCTGCGCGGTATGCATGGCGACGATGTCCTCTTCGGCAACGCCGGTAACGATGATCTCTACGGCGAGCACGGCAATGACTGGGTCTCCGGTGGTACCGGCAACGACGGTATTCTGGGTGATGACGGTCTGCTCTATACCAGCCGTAACAGCACCGACTATGGTGAATCCCTCTACGGCGTAGCTGCTCTGGATGAAACCAATCTGGAAATTTCCACTCCGGGGAACCTGCAGCGTGCGGTGATCAATGTGGATGGCGAGCTGAAACGCACCGCAGATCTGATCGCTTTCCGCACCACCTCTGATGCCAGCGCCCAGCAGTTCAATGACATCATCTTCGGTGGCTGGGGTACGGACTGGATCCACTCCGGTGACGGTGACGACGCCGTGTCCGGTGCTGAGGCCCTGCCGTTCTACTACGCCGCCGATGGCACCACCTTCACGGCGGTGAACGATCTGCTGAAAGAACAGCAACAGGCGCCTAGTGTCGGTGGCAGCAGTACTCAAGCCAACCCGTTCTGGTACGCGATTGCACCTTACAACCCGGGCGATATCCTGCGCTTCGAGGGCAACGCCAAACCGGATGAATTTGCGCTCTACGATGAGTACTTCCCGCGTGAACGAATCTGGATAGATCTGGATACCGGAGAACGCGTAGCCCTTGCTGACCTCCCTGATCATGATGTTGCAGATTTCCTGCTCAACTTCGATGCTTCCGAAGGTGCCGATGAAACTGCCTTCCCGGATAACCAGGTTGATCTTAAAAACGACGGTAACGACCGCATCTTCGGTGACCTGGGTAACGACTGGATCGTCGGTGGTACCGGACGTGACCACATGTACGGTGGCCGCGGTTCGGATCTGATCAACATGGATGATGATCATTCCACAAACGGTGGCGTCAATGACGACCCGGATGCTTTCCAGGCCTATTCGGACATCGTCTATGCCGGTTCTGGCCGCGACGTGATGATCCTCAACACCGGTGCTGACCGTTCCATCGACTGGGTAGGCGAGTACAACAGTTACATCGTGCCCTTCAGCCCCTTCGGTGCCTTCCATATCAGCCGCAGCTTGCAGCCACACCTGCAGGATTACCTGTACGACCTGTCGGAAAGCGATGGTGCCGACCAGACCCTGCCGGATGGCGGTCTGTTCGTAGAACAGAAAAACGACGATGTACGTACCGATGATCCGGATCCGGCCCGTAATTACGAGCCCTTCGGTGAGCTGGGCATGGTGCTGCAAAGTGACTACGACTGGAATGATCAGACTGGCGCGCCATCTGATCCTCAGCCGGGTAACCTGCAGGGACCGCGTGAAATCATGCGTCGTGAGCTGTTCACCGATGAATCCGGCAACGGTAATGGCGGCGGCAACGGTGGCGGACAGGGCAATAACAATATCCTGGCCTTTGCCGAACTGTCCGGAAGCTGGGCAACAGGTTCAGGCGCTTATAGCGTAACCCCGGAGACTCAGGGTGCAGAAGCCATCTCCCTGTATTACCTCGATGCGGATCAGCCGGAATATATGGAAATTCTGGCTAGCGTTAATATGGAAAAAGATCGTGCCGGCTGGAAGTCCAACGCCTACATCATCTTCGACTATCAGGATGAGCAGAACTTCAAGTTTGCCGGTCTGGAAGCCGGTACCGACAAGGTGCAGATCGGTCATCGTACCGAGTGGGGCTGGGCAGTGGATACCCAATCCAACCTGCGTCTGCGCGATGGTCAGTCTTACGATCTTACGCTAGTGATGCACGGCACAGTCGCCACACTCTATGTGGATGGTGCGGATCCGCTCAGCCACAACTTCGCTGAAGCGCTTAATGATGGCTACCTCGGTGTAGCTACTGATGGCGGTCGAGCCAGCTTCGATGACTGGCAGATCCAGAAGCTGCCGCCGGTGATCACACTGGAGAAAGTGGACAGCTTCGATGATGCCAGCAACCCGCTTGGCTTGAGCAGTGGTGACTTCAATGTCAGTGACGGTCTGTTGAACGGCAGCAGCGGTGATCTGGCAACCACCGAGTTCGAGATCCAGTCCTTTGCCAAACTGGTTATGGAAACGGTGCTCTCTGGCAGCGGTGAGGGTGGTCTGGTATACGACTACTACAGTTATACCCAGTACAAGTTCGTCACCCTGGATATGGATAGCGGCGAATTGCAAATGGGCCATGTCACCGACAAGGGGGCGCAGATTGACACCAGTATTGATGTCAAACTCACAGGCAACGGCGATCATACACTGGGCCTGAGTGCACTTGGCGGCGGTGTAAGCGTGAGTGTAGATGGCACTGCCGTCACCGGCCATGTGTATAACAGCCTGGTTAACGATGGCGATATGGGTGTACTGGTCAGCAGCGGTAGCCTTGGCTTCGATAGCCTGACTCTGGCGACCGATGACCCGGCCTACCTGAATGGTGAAAATCAGGTGGCTGACAAGCCGGCGGCTGATCCTGTCGGTGCGGACCAGATACTCACTGAAGAGCAGCTGGCCCTGATGGTCGATGCCGGCAAACTGCGTTGGGCTGAAATACTGGGCGATCGTCCGTCCATTGAAGCCTTGAGTGTTGATGACTTTGTTATCACTGACCTTCCGGGACAGACACTTGGCATGACTCTGCCGGATGGCCGTATCCTGATCGATGGCACAGCCGCAGGCTACGGTTGGTTTGTGGATGATACCCCGTTGGACGATGTCGAGTTTGATAGCACCTCTGAAGTAGACGGTATGGATCTGCTGAGCACCGTCATGCATGAGATGGGCCATGCCATTGGTGTTGAAGGTCACGCCGGTGATGGCGAAGACCTCATGTCGGCCAGCTTGTCTGAGGGTGAGCGCGAGGTTGAAACCAGCCTGGTTGACGATGACCCTGCAACTGGACCAAGCGATGGTCAGGTATTCGAGTATGTGCTGGATGTGGCTGGCGAGTATTCAGAGGGCAGTCCAAATGCCCATGCTGATGGGCTGGTGGATTGGTCATCGACTGAGGCTTCTGGCAGTAGCCATGTGCCAGCCAAGGCCGCAAGTGGTTCCAGAGTGTCTGCCTTCCCTGAGTTCCTGTTTGAGCTGGATCAGTTGGCAGACAAGAGCGCAAACCATCCACTGAAACGATAAAAGGAGGGTGATCTGAACACTGTGTCCACTGGCCACCCTTCGGGGTGGCCAGATTTGTGTATGCAGCCTGAAATAAGCGTCCTTAAGTGACCTCAAACGGGGTCACAATTCAGCCTTAAAACCCACGTATCTCGGCGGTTACACAGGTCTCAGTGGTCTATAGTGAATAAGCAGTCTGAGTGATCACGCAAGACAGTGATGCTCAAGTGGTGGAAGCAGCATAAACCAGATGAAGGATACGAGATCATGGCAACTTCAGACGCTCAATCGTTCGATCAGGCTAAAAGCGAAAAACGCCCCACAACCCCCAAGGTCAGCTGGGATGACTCTCAAATGGCCAGCAGTTATGCCAACGTCGTTAATGCCGTCAGCAGCCGGGAAGAGTTCACACTGTTTTTCGGTACCAACCAAACCTGGAACGCCAGCGACAAGGAGCTGGTTGTTCATCTCACCAATCGCATCATGCTCAACCCTCATGCAGCCAAGCGCCTGCTCACCTTGCTGGCGGCGGTAATGAAGGAACATGAGCGTCGCTACGGCGAAATCAATATCGAGCCTACCGCAGCCAAACCGGCCGCGACTGCAATGAACGGCTGAAGGAGCTGAGGCCATGACCGCTCAGCGGGCAGGCTTGCTTGATAGTGTCAGCTGGCGCCAACTGACCCACTCAGTGGAAGACAGCGAGTTTTTCTCGGGCTGGCTGACACTGCAGATTGAAATGGTGGGCGGTGTTGTCAGCGGTATTATCGTTTTTGCCCCGCCGGGTGAGGAGCGCTTTCGCCCGGTGGCGGTTTGGCCCGCGGGCCGCACACCCTTGCCAACACTCATGCAGGCGACTGAACAGGCACTGGCCAGGCGTCAGGGGTTGGTTCGGCGCCTGGAAGCTGACCAAAGTACGGATGCCACTCATAGCCTGGCCTTCCCGGTCATGGGAGAAAATCGTGTGTGTGGTGTGGTGGCCTTGCTGGTCCGGCGGGTAGACGACGCGGATCTACAGGCTGCACTAAGGCAGCTGCAGTGGGGGTCTGCATGGCTGGAAAAACACCTGCTTCAAGATGAAGTGGGAGAGCTGCGGCAAGTCGTTGATCGAGCCGGCCATGTGCTGGAGTTGGCAGCCTTGGCGACAGACCACGAACAGTTCGGCGTTGCGGGCAATCTTGTCCTGGTAGAGCTTTGCAGCCGCTTTCAATGTGACCGTGTTTCCCTGGGACGGCTGCATGGCCAGCATATCCGTATGCTGGGAATATCCCATACCGCCAATTTCACCCGGCGCATGAACCTGGTACGTGCGCTGGAATACGCCATGGAAGAGGCGGTCGATCAGTCGCGTGAAATCATCTATCCCCAAAACGAAGATACCGAGCCGGCGGTATGTCGCGCCCATGCTGAATTGGCACGCCTGCATGGAACCGGTGGCAGAATTCTCAGTATCCCACTGGTCTCAGGTGACCGGATTTTCGGTGCCATGACCTTTGAATTCCCGGAAGGGCGTGAACTGAGTGAATATGACCTGGATACCTGCAGCGCCGCATCCGGGCTGGTGGGGGCCATACTGGATGCCAAGTGGCAGAATGATCGGCCTTTACCGGCCAAGGTGCTGGGTGCATCCAGACAAGGGCTGGGGCGTATTTTCGGGCCGGGGTATCTGGGGCGTAAGTTATTTCTGCTGGGCCTGCTTCTGCTTGTGGTGTTTTTCCAGTTCGCCGTGGTGCCGTTTCGGGTCACCAGTGATGCCGTGCTGGAAGGGGAAGTACAACGAATTTCGGCAGCGCCTTTTGATGGCTTTATCGCCCAGGCCAATGTGCGGGCAGGGGATGAGGTACAGCAGGGCGACCTGCTGGCACAGCTGGATGATCGGGACCTGCAGCTGGAGTTACATGCCTGGCAAAGCCGACGTATCCAGTACAGAACCGAGATGCAGCAGGCCCGCGCTGAAGGTGATCGCGCTGCAATCGGTGTTCTGGGTGCTCAGATTGAAGAAGCTGACGCGCAAATTGGCCTGCTTGAGCAGCGTATTGAGCGCACCCGCGTGGTGGCGCCCTTTGATGCTTTGGTCGTTGCCGGTGATCTCAGCCAGTCCCTTGGCAGTGCCGTGCGCCAGGGCGACACCCTGTTTCAGTTAGCGCCGCAGGAAGGGTACCGCATCGTTGTGAAAGTGGATGAACGCGATATCAGTGAAATGCAAAGCGGGCAAACGGGCGAGTTGATTCTGTCGGCACTTCCGGATGATCGTTTTCCCCTTCGAGTGGAGCGCGTAACACCGGTGACTCAGGCGGAAGAAGGAGGCAACTTTTTCCGAGTTGAAGCCCGACTGGAGAATCAGGGTGAAGGGCTCAGGCCCGGCATGGAAGGGGTAGCCAAAATCGAAGTCGGTGAGCGCAAGCTGATCTGGATCTGGACCCGGCGTTTGGTCGGCTGGATACAGCTGCAGCTCTGGAAATGGATGCCTTAGGCAAGCGGGGGTGAACCATGGCCGAGCAACAGAACCCCTACTGGTATCGTGTTGCCAGCCTTAGGCCACGGATTAGACCTCATGCTCATCTGCATCGCCAGGAGCAGCGCGGGCTTATCTGGTATGTGCTGCAGGACACCGCTTCCGGACGCAATTTCCGTTTTACCCCGCAAGCCTATCAATTTCTGGGGCTGCTGGATGGCAGGCGCAGTGTTGAAGACGCCTGGTTGCACTCCCGTCGTGTGCTGAGAGAGGAGGCGCCAGAGCAGGAGGATATCATCCGTCTGCTGTCACAGTTGCACTCTTCGGATCTGCTGGATGGCTATCAGCTGCCTGATCCGGAAGAGGTGTTCTCCCGTGCCAACAAGACCCGCAAGCGAAAACGCTTGCAGCAATACCTTTCCCCGTTGGCGCTGCGTATTCCCCTGCTTGACCCTGAGCGGTTCCTGCAGAAAACACGTCCGCTGGGGCGTTTGCTGTTTTCCCTTCCCGGTGCGTTGATCTGGCTGGCAGTGTTGCTGGGGGGCGGCTGGGTGGTGGTGGCCGAGTTTGATGCACTTACCGACAACCTCACTGATCGGGTGCTGGCCGCAGACAACATCCTGATCATCCTGATTGCCTTTCCCTTACTGAAGTTGGTGCATGAGTTTGGGCATGCTTATGCGGTATCACGCTGGGGCGGGGAGGTGCACGAAATGGGGGTGATGTTTCTGGTATTCATGCCCATTCCCTATGTGGATGCATCCGCCGCTTCGGTTTTCAGAAGCCGTTGGCAACGTGCCTGGGTGTCGGCGGCGGGGATGTATGTGGAAATGTTTATGGCGGCACTGGCCGTGATCGGCTGGTCATGGATGGAGCCGGGGATGCTGCGCAGTATCCTGTTCAATATCGCCCTGATCGGCAGTGTAACCACCTTGCTGTTTAACCTTAATCCACTGTTGCGATTCGATGGCTACTACATCCTTGCCGACGTCATCGACATTCCGAACCTGGGCACCCGAGCCAACAAGCATTTTCAGTATCTGTGCCAGCGGTATTTGCTGGGGCTGGAAGATGCTGTTTCACCCGCGGTTGCGAAAGGGGAAGCGGCCTGGTTCTGTTTTTTTTCCGTGGCGTCTTTTTGCTACCGCGCCGTGGTCGTGAGCCTGATCGCGCTCTTTGTGGCCGGCAAGTTTTTTATCATCGGTGTCCTGTTGGCATTGCTGGCGGTGACCATGATGGTTGTTGTCCCGCTTACCAAACTGTTCTGGTTCCTGCTGACCAGCTCCAGAATGCATCGACGGGGGGCGCGTGCTTACCTTGGAGCCGGCCTGGCATTTACTGTCATTGCAGCCGGCATTTTCATGCTGCCCTTCCCGCTAACAACATACGCGGACGGGGTGGTATGGGTATCGGAAGATGCCGAGGTTACCACTGCCGAAAGCGGTTTTGTTCAGGCCGTACCTCATCCCTCGGGCAGCTTCGTCACTCAAGGTCAGCTGGTGTTGCAACTCTCAAATCAGCAGCTTGAAATGGAGCTGATGGCGGCACTGGCCCGGCAAAAGGCATTGCTGGCTCGCTATGCTGCAGACCGAGCCCATGACCGTGTTCGCTCAAAGTTAACAGCCATTGAACTGCGTCATAACCAGACCCGAATTGATGATCTGAGACGCAGGTGGGAAGCCCTGTCCCTCTATGGCCAGAAAAGCGGAACCTTGCTGGTGGGCAATACCCGGGATATGCCCGGCAGCTTTATCCACAAGGGGGAGGTGCTGGGATTCGTCGTTGCCGAGGAGAGTGTGCGTATCCGTACGCTGGTCGAGCAGGGAGATGCCGGGTTATTGCGGGACCGACTGCAGGGCGTACGCGTTTTGATGTCGGATAACCTGCAGCAGGAGTACGGTGCGCGTATGGTGCGTCAGACGCCTGCCGCAACGGACCAGCTGCCATCACCGGTGCTGTCTACTCAGGGTGGAGGACAAGTGGTATTGAGGCCGGATGCCACCGAGGGGGATGCCCGCGCCATGAACACCCTGTTTCATGTCGAGCTGGCTTTCGAGCAAATGCCTGTCAGGCCCAAGGTGGGACAGCGTGTACATGTGAAGTTTCTTCTGGGGTATGAGCCGGTGGGCTACCAGTTGCTGCGGCGTGCCCGTCAGCTGTTTTTGTCACGGTTCCAGTTGTGAGGTGAGTGATGAAGGTGCGCAGTGCCATTCTGTATCCCGAGCGACAGGCATTAGAGCCTCACCCGCCTCTTCTGGAGAGGCTGGGAGCGCTCTGGCAGGGGCGGAGTAAGCAGCTCGTAAACGATAGGGCTGACGTGTCGGTTTTAAAGAATCTCAAGGCATCCGCGGATCAAAAGGGACTTCAAACTTTGTTACTTGAGCAGGCCGATACGCCCGATCAGCGGGCGCAATTGGCATTGCAGGTGCTTTCGCCAGCACTGAATCAGCTGGACCCTGATAGCTCTGTAACCACGCCTGAACTGGCGCTGGCAGAGCAACTGTTGAATGGAGAATGTCTGGCCTGGCCTGGTGTAGAAAGCCGTTGGCGGGTGGCGATCATGGCTGCTGCAGCGCTCACCCTCTCTGGAACGCCTGTTCAGGTAGTGCATGCGACTCAGGCCGGTGCTCAGGAAACCTGGTTACTGGCAGAGCCTTTCTATCGTCAGCTGGAGGTGCAGGCGGGGTTGATCCAGCCACGAATGAGCGCGAGCCAACGCACTGCTCTGTATGCCGACGGGATCACACATGTATCGATCAGTGAACTCATGCTGGATTATCTACGTGATCGTCGTCTCCGAGACGCATACGAAGGCGAGCAAACCCGGCGCATCAAGCGTTGTCTCACTCATTCGGGCATCAGTCGGTCACTGATTCTACCCGGCTTGAATCATGCCATTTTGGTGGATGGCCGTAGCCTGTTGTGTGAGTCGGCAATGACCTCTGTTGTAGCCAGCGATCGCATGGAACTCAATGAAGAAGAAATGCTCACCTATGCACTGGCAGGTATTGCCGGACAGCTGGCCGATTCGCGGGACTACAATCAGGAAAACGGGGCTGTAGAGCTGACGGCCGAAGGGCGGCAGCGCCTGTTGTTATTGAGCGAAACCCTGCCACAGGGCCTGCGTCAGCAGGTCGGCTTGGAACAGCAGATTGTGCTGGCGCTTACCGCATTCAAATGTCTGCAGCCAGAGCAGGATTATCAGTTTCATGATGGGCAGCTGATATTGCGAGAAGGGCTTTTTCCCGGAGGAGAACACGCCGCTTTAAAAGCCTATCTGGCCGTTCGAGAAGGGTATCGGCCAGGACAAAATCTGTCCCTGTCGGGACGCCTGAATTACAGGCGTTTCCTGCAGCGCTACCGCCACCTTTATGCACTGGTTGACCGGGCAGACGATATCGCTGCTGAAATTCAGGAGCACTATCACCTCAGGGTTAAGGCTCACACCAAAACTGATCTACCCCTGCCCTCAGTGATTTATGATACCTCTGCCGAGGCGATTACCCATCTGCTGGAGCAGGTAAAACAGCAAGCGCAGACATCAGGCGTGGTGATCTATGCCGGGCGCACGGCTGATGAGGCACTTCCAGTGTTAGCAGCGCTGGATGAGTCAGGTTTGGCCTTCGATGAAATGAATGAAACCAGCACAGCCAGCCCGCTATCAGATATCGGGGTACTGACTGCCAGCCACGATTGTCTCGACAAACTCAAACAGGGCGTTTTGGTTGATTGGACAGTTTATAGCCTCCAGCCCCTGTTTGTTCGGGACTGCCATTGGTTAGCGGCCTGGGATGCACGACCCTTGTCATTGCTGTCACCGCTGCAAAAAAGCCTGATGAATCCGCGATCGGAGCATAAGGCTGTCAGTGGGTGGTCGCTTCGGTTGCTGAAGTCTGCCTTTCATCGTGAAGCAAAAGAGCAGCGTGCATTAAGGCACTCCATGATGGCCGCCGATGAACACTACCGTCACTTGTTGAGCTTTACCGGCAACGAGGAATAGGAGCTGAGCCATGCTTAGAACAGTCGCAACAGTGTTGGTGCTGATGGGATCCATGTCGTTAATGGCACAGGAGCCGAGTTTCGAGTGCCTGATTGAGCCCTGGGTGGAAGTGCGTCTGGGGGCTGAAACGCAGGGAATACTGCAAGAGGTTGATGTTGAGAGGGGGGATCAGGTTGCCAAGGGACAGCTGGTTGCAAGGTTGGTGACTGATGTTCAGGAAGCGACGCTGGCGCTGGCCAAGGCCAGGGCTGAAAATCGCCTGCCGATTGAAATTGGGCGTGCCCGTGCGCGCTATGAGGCGGTCTCATTGGGACGCAAGCAGGAGCTGCATGGCAAGCAGATGATTTCGGATCAGGAAGTGGATGAGGCCCGCATCACGACCCGTCTGGCGCGGCTGCAAACACAGGATGCCGAGGTGCAGCACCAGTTGCAGCAGTTGGAGTTGGGAAGGGCCGAAGCCCTGGTGCGTCAGCGGGAAATTCGTAGCCCCATTGATGGCCTGGTGGTCGATCGGACACTGGTACCGGGCGAGTATGTCACTGAAGGTGAAAAGGTGGTGGCGCTGGCGCAAATCAATCCGCTACGGGTTGAGGCTTATTTGCCACTGTCCATGATCGGTAAGGTTCATAAAGGCAGCAGCGTGACAATCTATCCATCGCCCCCGGTAGGCGGAGAGTATGCGGCTGTGGTGCATGTGGTCGACCGCGTGGTGGATGC
Source organism: Marinobacterium sp. NO-S09 (assembly GCF_059179545.1). Taxonomy (NCBI): domain Bacteria; kingdom Pseudomonadati; phylum Pseudomonadota; class Gammaproteobacteria; order Oceanospirillales; family Oceanospirillaceae; genus Marinobacterium; species Marinobacterium sp. NO-S09. The sequence goes on from NZ_CP168954.1 coordinate 1,787,457, forward strand.
AGCCAGCGGCACTCTTGGGGTAAGCATTCGGCTGGAAAATCCAGACCAGCTGACACTGGCAGGTGTTGGCTGTCGGGTGCGTTTTGAGCCTGCACAAGGGGCTGCTTTGGCAGCCCACTGAGCAGAATGAGGTTAAAGTGAAAAGCGCTGCAGCAAGGCTTGCTGTTCGCGTGCATATTCCAGCAGTTCGCGGCTGCTGCTGGATGCCTGTCGGGCACCTTCGGTGGTTTCCTGAGCGGTATCGTTCAGCCCGTTCAGAGTCTGGCTGACTTCTTCCACAGCATCGGTCTGCTGACGGGCAGCTTCGGTGATTTGGGTACTCAGACTGCCGATATGGGCAATGGCACCGTTCAGTGATTCCAGCGACTGCTTCGACGTATTGGCGTGTTCTACACACTGCTGCGTCTGGCCGTAGCTGGACTTCATCACCGTTACCACACGCGAAATGCTGGTTTGCATATTCTCCACCATGGACTGGATTTGGCCCGTGGAGTTTTGCGTCCGGCTTGCCAGTTCGCGCACTTCATCAGCTACCACGGCAAAGCCTCGGCCGTGCTCACCGGCGCGTGCAGCTTCGATAGCAGCGTTCAGCGCCAACAGGTTGGTTTGTTCGGCGATATCTCGGATGGTGGACAGAATGCTGTCGATCTCGCTGCTGTAACTCGCCAGCTGATCGCTGACACTAACGGCCTGCTGGATGCCTTCTGCCTGGGTGTTAATGCTGGTCAGCGTTGCCTGCAGGTTATCCGTCAGGCTGTGACTCAGGCCCTCACACTCGTGTACGGCACTGAGGGTAGTTTGGCTGTGACTGGCTACCTCCGCCACGCTGCTGGAGATTTCGGTGGCTGCCGAGGCTGTCAGTTGCAGCTGATCGCTCTGGTGTGACATGGCCTGGGTAGTCTGCTCGCTAACGGCAGAGCTCTGGCTGGCAACACTGGCCAGATGCTCGGAGCCGCGCGTAATGGTAGTCACCATCTCCCTCAGCCCGGCAACAACGTCGTTGAGTGACTGGGCCAGCTCGCCGAATTCATCCTTGCGCTGGTCATCAAAGCTGACGCGGAGATCCCCGTCACGCAGGGCAGAGAGCTGCTGGCGAATGGCGCTCAACGGCTTGCGCAGGGCCTGAATGGTCAGCAGGGCAATAATGGAGGCCAGCAAAATGGCAGAGCCGGTCACCACAAGGATGATCAGATTGCTGAAAGACTGGGTCTGCTGGCCCTTGTCCCGTGCTTCGTTAGCGCTGGTTTTTGCGTGGGAAACCAGCGTTTGAGAGGCCTGGGTAAATTCATCCACCAGGGTGGAAAGTGCCTGGAGGGTTTCGCTCAATTGGGCGCGGCTGTCGAAGACGCGGTTGTGCAGGGCAATCACACCCTCATCGCCAAAGAGCATGGATTCCAGGCGTTCTGCCAGAGGTGCAATCTGTTTGGCACGGGGCGAAACCTGGGCAAACTTTTCCAGTACTTCAGGCAGGCTGCCCTGATTGTTGGCGGCATCGGCGTTCAGACGTTCCAGCTCACCATGACGCTGGAAGTTAAACAACATGAAACGGTAGCTGTTGGCCGTGCGTGTAACCTGGCGGATGCGCTGAATACCGTCACTGTTTTCTGAAGACGAGAGGTAGTTGCGTGCCCAGCTGGTAAGCGCATCGTTCTGGGTGAAGAACTGGATGGACTGCTGCGATACCTGCTGGCTTAGCTGACGTTCTTCTTCATGCAGCTGAAAAAGGGTCGATGCCAACTGGTCCAATTCAACCGCTTGCTGCTGCATCTGCTTCAACAGTTTTTGTTCTTCACCCTGCGACTGGAGCTGCGTTGCGAAGCTGTCCAGCTTTTGGGTCAGCACTTTGTAGCTGTCCTGATAGTCGGAACGATAGGATTCGAAGGATGCCTGCTCGCGCTGTGCCAGTGTGCCATAGAGGTTGGTTGTGGCCGTTTTCAAGGCCTCGGTTTGCTCGTAGCTGTTTTCGGTGAGGGGTAAAACCCGGTCCGTGACCAGGCTGAGTCCATTACCCAGGGTGCGGCTGGCATACAAGCCGGCAGCACCAACCAGAATGATGAATAAGACGAGGAGTGCGAATCCGAGCATGATTCGCTGGGTAATATACAGCTTCATGGCAACCCTGCAGTTATTGTTATTAAAGGGTGTTCTTATGGATTAAGGGTATTTGCTTACGCCGGTGGTGTAAATAGCTAATAGACTGTCGCAAGCTTCTATCACTTATGGGGTGGATCAATGATCACGCATTTTTCCCCTTCAAGGCCAGCTTTACACTGGTCATCGCTGTACATGGCGATTATTCTTCGTGATTAAGCTGTTACTTAATTAACCTGGGACAGGTCTGATGTTCAAGTACACACCGGATAAGAGATCAATCCGCTTTCGTATCGGCAAGGCACTGGAAAAAAGCCTCGAAATGATAGGTATGCGCACCCTCGATGCGCAGTTCATGTTTTCCTACATCCTGATTTTCGTACTGACAGCCCTGATTGGTGTATCGGTGTGGATGACCGGCAGCGACGATGCCACCGCGATCAACGTGGCGGGTAAGCAGCGCATGCTGAGTCAACGACTGGCCAAAGAGGCCTTGTTGATTCAGCAGGGCGCAGTGGATACAGGTTTGGCCCAGGCGACCATTCGCAGCTTTGAAACGGCCCATAATGCACTGCTGAACGGAAATGCCGATATGGGGATCAAGGCCGCTTCAGAGGTCGATATTCGCAAACAACTAGAACATGTGGGTACGTTGTGGCGTGACTACCGTGCCACAGTGGAACAGCTGGTGAGCGGTGCCGATGGCAATACGGAAGCTCTGGGGCGCTTGCAGAAACAGTCTCTCTCGGTGCTGACTGAAATGAATAAGGCCGTGGGCATGATGGAACAGCGCTCCATCGCCGAACAGGCTCTATTGCAGCACATATCCCTTGCAGTGACTGCAGTGGTGCTGATCCTGATTGTGATGGGACGCATGTTCGGTTTGACCGTGATGTTCCGTCAGATCAAAAACCTGCGCGACCACCTCAGAATACTGGCGGAAGGCAACTTCTCTGTCCCCATTGAAGTGGATAACCCCAATAATGAGGTGGGCCAGAACTACAGTGCCTATAACGGTATTATCCTGGAAATTGGTGAACTGCTTCACAAGGTAGGCCAGACTTCCGGCCGCATCAGTACCGGTGTCAGCCAGATCAACTCGGCGCTGGGGGATACCGACCGAGGCGTCAGCGATCAGCAGGCGCAGGTGGAGCAGGTTGCAGCCGCCATTACAGAAATGGCCTCTACCGTGCAGGAAGTGGCACAAAGTGCCGCCAATGCGGCCACGTCCGCCGAAGCCGCCAATGAATCGGCGAAGGGCGGTCAGCAGCTGGTGGGGACGGTCAGTGACCAGATCGGCAGTGTGGCCGACCAGGTACGCCAGTCCGGTCAAGTGATCCATGAACTGGCTCAGGGCAGTGAGGAAGTCAGCCAGATCCTGGATGTTATTACCGGCATCGCCGAGCAAACCAACTTGCTGGCACTGAATGCGGCTATTGAGGCGGCGCGTGCAGGTGAGCAGGGGCGTGGCTTTGCGGTGGTGGCGGATGAGGTTCGTACCCTGGCGCAGCGTACCCAGGAGTCCACCAGCAATATTGCCCGTATTGTTGAGCGTCTGCAGCAGCATTCTTCTTCTGCGGTGCACTCCATCGAGACCAGTCAGAAGATGGCCGAAGAGAGTGTGGCTAACGCCGAAGAGGCGCGCAGTGTGATTCTGCGTATTGTTGATGCAGTCTCCGTGATCAACGATATGAACACCCAGATCGCAACGGCTGCAGAAGAGCAGAGCCAGGTGGCCCAGGATATGGACCGTCATATCACCGGCATTGCGGATCAGGCACGCAGAACATCCACCTTCTCGCAGCAGAGTGTTCATGTAACACACAGCATCAACCATCATGTAGATGCCCTGATGGAGGAAGTAAACCGCTTTGAAACCAACGTGCAGGGAGTGGATCTGAGTGCGGCCAAGTCAGCGCACCTGTCCTGGAAAACACGTCTGCGCAGCTACCTGGATGGCAAGGCGACGCTGAGAGAGAGCGAAGCGGTCTCCCACATGGACTGTAAATTCGGCAAGTGGTATTACAGCGAAGGCAAGGAAAAGTATGGTCAGATGAACGAGTTTCGTGCGATTGAGGCGCCACACGAACGCCTGCATGCCAAGGTGCGCGAAGCTATTCAATACCAGAGTGCCAAAGACTTTGCAGCGGCTGAACGTTGCTACGATGAAGTGGCCGCTATCTCCGGCGATATCGTAGACAAATTGACCGAGCTGGAAGACCGTGTGCAGCAAGCTGGCTAGGTCGAGTGGCAGCTTGACCTGAAACGCGTACACAAAAAACGGGTGGCCTTGGCCACCCGTTTTACGTTGAGCATCACCTGTCAGCAGATAGGCTCAGTCCTTGACCACATCCACGAAGTAGGCATCTTTGCCGTTCACATCCCCACGTACCAGTCCGTGTACATCGGTCTCGAAACCGGGGAAACGTGAGTTGAAATCACGGGCAAACTGCAAATAGCGGACGATGGTTCGGTTGAAGCGCTCACCCGGCACAAGCAGCGGGATGCCCGGCGGGTAGGGCGTTACCAGCATGGCGGTAACGCGGCCTTCCAGAGCATCAATGGAGACACGCTCAACTTCGCGGTGCGCCATCTTGGCCCAGGCATCCGCCGGCGTCATGGCAGGCTCAATGTTGGAGAGGTACATCTCGGTGGTGATGCGTGCAACGTCGTACTGCTTGTAAACGTTATGGATCTCGGTACAGAGGTCACGCAGGCCAACCCGCTCGTACTGCGGGTAGTGTTTGGCGAATTCCGGCATTACACGCCAGACTGGCAGGTTATGGTCGTAATCATCCTTGAACTGCTGCAGCTCGGTTACCATGGAATTCCAACGGCCTTTGGTAATGCCGATGGTGAACATGATGAAGAAGGAGTACAGGCCGGTCTTCTCGATGATAATGCCATGCTCGGCCAGGTATTTGCTGACAATGGCCGCAGGGATACCGACTTCATCAAACTCACCCTGAAGGTTGATCCCCGGGGTGATAATGGTGGACTTGATCGGGTCCAGCATGTTGAAGCCGGAGTCGATTTTGCCGAAGCCATGCCAGTCGTCATCATCGTGGATGATCCAGTTATCGCGGTCACCCAGGCCTTCCTCGGCTTGCACATCCGGGCCCCAGACTTTGAACCACCAGTCGTCTGCACCGAACTCTTCATCAACCTTGTGCATGGCACGGCGGAAGTCGATCGCTTCCATCAGCGATTCCTCAACCAGAGCCTTGCCGCCCGGCGGCTCCATCATCGCCGCGGCGACATCACAGGACGCAATGATGGCGTACTGGGGGCTGGTGGAGGAGTGCATCAGGTAGGATTCATTGAACCGATGCGTATCCAGTTTACGGTTGCTGCCGTCCTGCACCAGAATCTGGGATGCCTGTGACAGGCCCGCCAATAGCTTGTGGGTCGACTGAGTAGCAAACACCAGTGTTTCATCGGAGCGCGGGCGTCCCTCACCGATGGCGTGCATGTTGTGGTAGAAATCATGGAAGCTTGCATGCGGTAGCCAGGCTTCATCGAAATGCAGGGTATCAATGGTGTTGCCCAGCATCTCCTTGATGGTTTCCACGTTGTAGACGATGCCGTCGTAGGTACTTTGAGTAATGGTCAGAATACGCGGCTTCTTGTTCTTGGCTTCACGGGCGAAGGGGTTGGCTTCGATTTTCTTACGGATGGTTTCCGGATCGAATTCGCTCTTGGGAATCGGCCCAATGATGCCGTAGTTGTTGCGCGTCGGCATCAGGAATACCGGGATCGCGCCGGTCATGATGATCGAGTGCAGGATTGACTTGTGGCAGTTACGGTCCACTACCACGATATCGCCCGGTGCCACCGTCGAGTGCCAGACCACCTTGTTGGATGTTGAGGTGCCGTTGGTGACGAAGAACAGGTGATCGGCATTGAAGATGCGCGCTGCATTGGCTTCACTGGCCGAAACGGGGCCGGTGTGATCCAGCAGCTGACCCAGCTCTTCTACCGCGTTACATACGTCAGCACGCAACATGTTTTCACCAAAAAACTGGTGGAACATTTGGCCGACAGGGCTTTTCAGAAACGCCACGCCGCCGGAATGACCGGGGCAGTGCCAGGAGTAGGAACTGTCACTGGCATAGTCCATCAGCGCGCTGAAGAACGGCGGCGCCAGGCTTTCCAGATACTTGGTGGCCTCTCGAATAATATGCCGGGCCACAAACTCCGGGGTATCTTCGAACATGTGAATGAAGCCGTGCAGCTCGCGCAGGATATCGTTGGAGATATGGCGTGAGGTGCGGGTCTCGCCGTACAGGAACACGGGAATATCGGCATTGCGCTTGCGTACTTCACCGATGAACTGGCGAATGGATTGCAAAGCCTTGTTTACGTCTTCGTCAGCACCAGAGCCGAACTCCTCGTCATCAATGGATAAAATGAAACAGGAGGCGCGGCTGGCCTGTTGGGCAAATGCGGTCAGGTCACCGTAGCTGGTGAAACCGATCACTTCCATACCCTCACTGCTGATCGCTTCAGCGAGGTTACGGATACCGGAGCCAGAGATGTTTTCGGAGCGGTAATCTTCGTCGATCACGACGACTGGAAAACGAAATTTCATTAACACAGTCCTGCAAATTAGGGCGAGTTCCAAGCACCTTGGAATGGCCGCAATTGTAGCAGTGGCGGGGGGCGTGTAAAGCAAACCCTGCGTTGCCACTGCACTGTATGTCACACGCTTGTCATGGAATAAGCCTAGCCTGACTACACAGTAAAGAATGAAAGAAGATGATGCTACCCAGCAGAACCTATCCATGCCAGACAGCCGAAGAACGCTACGCTCTGCCCGTGAAGGTGGATGCTTCGGGGTGTGTCTGGAGTGGTGGTTCAGAGCTGCCTTGCCCGCTTGATTTGCCGCTGGGCAAGCGTGGATTTCTGCTGTTCGAGCCACAGCATGCGGTATTGCTGCTGGGTCCCTGGGGGCCTGACCCTCGCTCCAATTTGCTGCTCTCAGCTCGGGTGAGTCATGCGGAGCCTCAGGGCCTGTTGCACCTCTGGTTGGGAGCGGGCTTGCCAGAGCTGGTTTTGGAGCGCCGTCCTGAAGCACAATCCATGCTCAGCGCTCGAACCGGCCAGAAAGTCTGGCTGGCGGTATCCTCTCAAGCCCTCGCATTTAGCCTTTGATCCCTTTTCTGTCATGATAGGCCCGGCCTGTTGCCAGAACCTTTGATGCATGAGTGACCCATTGATGTCCCGCGCCGAATACCCCGTTTATCTGCAACTACGTGATCGCCTCTGGACCTGGATTGAGCAGGAACAATTGTGCAGCCAGCAGAAATTGCCATCCGAGCGCGAGTTGTCAGAACGCTTCGGCACGACCCGCGTTACCATCCGTCAGGCTCTGTCACAGCTGGAAGCCGAAGGGCTTATTTTTCGTTCCAACCGCCGTGGCTGGTACATCACGCCGGAGCGTCTGCGTTATGACCCCAGCCGTGATATTGGTTTTAACCACTACGTGACCGAGCAGGGCTTCAGTCCTCGCACAGAAACGCTGTTCAAGGAACTCACGGAAATGCCACCCTGGCTCAGTGAGATTACTGGACTACCTGTCGGGACGCCTATCTACCACGTGTTTCGCCGCCGTTACGTCAATGAACGCGGGCTGCTGGTGGAACATAACTTCATTAATCCCGCCAAGTGTCCGGGCTTATTGGCCGAGAGTACGGATCTGTCGATCTGGAGAATGCTCAAGGAGCAGTACAACCTGGTGCCGGACCATCGTGATATCGAAATCTTCCCGCTGGCGCTGAAAGGTCAGGAAGCCGAGTCGCTGAATGTGAACCAGGGCACCGCCGGCTTGTACATTCAGCGCCTGAGTTATGATCAGGAGGGTGAGTTTCTCGAGCTGGACCGGGAGTACTGGCTGCATGACGCCCTGAAAATTTCGGTTCATGTCGGTAGCCGCCATTAATCACTAACTTTCCCGGCAATAAATCTGTCACTGCACTGTCATTTTACCACTCCATAATCTGGTATATACCAGATTGGAGCAGAGATAATGCAGTTCCCATCCTCAGATTATCTAATTATCGGTGGCGGCATCCTGGGTGCCGCTACCGCCTGGTCATTGGCGCAGCAGGCCCCGGCAGGTACTCGTATTCGCCTGGTCGAGGCTGGACTACTGGCCAGCGCCACCACCAGCCAGGCGGCCGCGCTGCTGACCCGAGTACGACCGGATCCGGCCATGGCCGCACTGGTCGCCGAGACCTTCAGCGCCATTGATCAGCTTGATCAGGTGCTGGAGCAGTCTTTGCCCTTGCGCCAGGTCGGCAGTCTGCACCTGGCGACGGCAGAAACAGGCAAAACTTACCTGCAGGACACTGAGGCTACGGCCGCATCTTTGGGCCTTTCACCTGAACGTCTCGGCCCCGAGCAGATCAAGCAGCGTGCACCCTGGCTGGCACCTGATCAGCATAGCGAAGCGCTGTTTGTGGCAGATGATGGCTATATGGATCCGGTACAGCTGGCACAGGGCTATGTGTCGGCGGCCCGTAGGCTTGGCGTTGAGGTGGTGCAGAACTGCCGTGTCGAGTCCCTGATCATGGAGCAGGGAAAGATTGTGGGTGCTCACACCAGCCAGGGCCCCATGCCGGCAGGCACCCTTATCTGCTGCGCAGGCCCCTGGGCGACAAGGCTGTTGGCAGAGCAGGGTGTTCATCTGGCCATGGCTCCGGTGCGCAGTCATTACTGGATTACTGAAGATAATACAGAGCTTTTTCCCACTGATTCGCCCATGGTCATCCTGCCGGATATTAACGCCTATGCACGCCCGGAAGTGGGCGGGCTGCTGTTTGGTTTGCGTGACCAGCAGGCGGTATACGGTGACCCTGCCAACCTCCCCAAGGATATCCATGGCTATCTGTTCAACTGTGACCCGGATGGCTGGGAGTGCCTGGAAGCGGGTTGGGGGGATCTGGCAGCCGTATTTCCGGCCATCGAGCATCTGGGTGTCGCGCATTACCTGACCGGTGTTTCCAGTTATACCCCGGACGGCAAGCCCCTGATCGATACCACTCATATTCCCGGTCTGTTGGTCGGCACCGGCTGTTCCGGTGGCGGCATCGCGTTGTCGGGCGGTATCGGTCGTTTACTGGCGGAGCTGGCACTGGGGCGCGATACCTTCTGTGATGCTGCGCCGTTCAAGCTGGACCGATTCGGTTCCGTCGATCCCTTCGCTGAAGAATTTCGCGTGCGCTGTGCCCTGGCGCGCAGCCAAAAAAAGTCCGGTTAAAAAACATGCAACATTTCATTCATTGTTCTGCAACAGAGCGCTGTAAGAATTGTTTGGTATAGACCAGTTGAAACACGCACTCTCTACGCATCTATCAAGTAAAAGGACCGCACGATGAAACTGAAAAAGACTCTGCTGGCTGCTGCCGTTGCTCTGACTGCTACCGGTGCCCAGGCTGCAACAGAACTGACTGTTTACACTGCGCTGGAAGCGGATCAGCTCAAGTCCTACGCCAAAGCCTTTGAAAGCGCCAACCCGGATGTGAAGATCCGTTGGGTACGCGACTCCACCGGTATTATCACTGCGCGCCTGCTGGCCGAGAAAGACAACCCTCAGGCCGACGCTGTTCTGGGTCTGGCAGCCACCAGTCTGCTGGTTCTGAAAGGCGAAGGCATGCTGCAGCCGTACAAACCGGCCGGTGTTGAGCAGCTGAGCACTCAGTTCGTCGACAAGGATGACACTCCGTCCTGGATCGGTATGGATGCCTGGGTTGCATCCGTTTGCTACAACCGCATCGAAGCCGAAAAGCACGACCTGCCGATGCCGACCAGCTGGAAAGACCTGACCAAGCCGGTATACCAGGGCCATCTGGTCATGCCGAACCCGAACTCCTCCGGTACCGGTTACCTGGACGTAGCCAGCTGGCTGCAGACCTTCGGTGAAGAAGACGGCTGGAAGTTCATGGACGACCTGCACCAGAACATCGACCGTTACACCCACTCCGGTTCCAAGCCCTGCAAAATGGCCGCCGCCGGTGAAACCCCGATCGGTATCTCCTTCGCCTACCGTGGCGCCAAGCTGATCAACAAGGGCGCGCCGATCGATCTGGCATTCCCGTCTGAAGGCCTGGGCTGGGATATGGAAGCGGCTGCCATCATCAAGGGCAGCGACAAAATGGATGCCGCCAAGACCCTGATGGACTGGGCGGTCACCAAGGATGCCAACACGCTTTATAACGGCAGCTACGCCGTTGTGGCCATGCCGGGTGTTGCCAAGCCGGTACCGAACTACCCGAGCGATATTGCCGATCGCATGATCGACAACGATTTCGAATGGGCTGCCGTAAACCGCTCACGCATTCTCAAGGAATGGCAGCAGCGTTACGACGGCAAGAGCGAACCGAAAAACTAAGCCGCCACGGTTCGTTACACACGGAGGGTTGCGACAGCAGCCCTCCCGCTTTTTTTACGGAGACTGAACATGACGCATTCAACCCACTACCTGCAGATCGAGCATCTGCGCAAGTCCTTTGGCAGCTTTACCGCACTGGATGATATTTCACTGGCGATCAAGGAAGGCGAGTTTGTCTGCTTCCTGGGCCCGTCCGGTTGCGGCAAAACCACCTTGTTGCGAGCCATTGCCGGCCTTGAGTTGCAGGAAGAGGGGCGCATTGTTCAATCTGATCGCGATATTTCCACATTGCCGCCGCAGCAGCGAGATTTCGGCATTGTGTTCCAGTCTTATGCACTCTTTCCCAACCTGACCGTGAGCGAAAACATCGCCTACGGTCTGGCCAATATGAAAATGCCGCGCAGTGAGCGTCAGCAGCGAGTAAAAGCCCTGCTTGAGCAGATCGACCTGCCGGATATCGGCAACAAGTATCCCGGTCAGCTCTCCGGTGGTCAGCAGCAGCGTGTCGCACTGGCGCGTGCATTGGCCACCGAACCGGGTTTGCTGTTGCTGGATGAACCGCTCTCCGCCCTGGATGCACGTGTGCGCCTGCACCTGCGCCAGGAGATCTGTGCCCTGCAACGTAAACTGGGCATCACCACCATTATGGTGACCCATGATCAGGATGAAGCCTTGACCATGGCGGACCGCATTGTGGTCATGGATCATGGTCGCATCGCCCAGATCGGTACACCTGAAGAGATCTACCAAAAGCCGGCCACCGAGTTCGTCGCCCGTTTCGTCGGTAGCATGAACCTGATGCCGGCACGTGTGCTTGGTCCGCGCAGCCTGATGCTGGGCCGTAAGGAGGTGCAGACACCGATGGTTCTGCCGGCCTGTGATGAGGGTACGCTGGGCTTCCGCCCCGAGAGTGTCCAGCTGCTGGATGGCCCCTGGGGCGTGAACCGTGATGAAAACCTGCTGTTTGAAGCGCGTCTGGATCAGATCCAGTTCATGGGACCCTTTGTTCGTCTGGAAATGTGTCTGGATGAAGAGCTGCCCTGCGTTCATGTCGATGTGGCGGTTGAACAGCATGCACAGCTGAACGCCAGCATTGGCCAGTCACTCTGGTTAAGCATTCCGGAAAAGGATCTGAAGTTCTACCCGGCACAGCACCTGAACCAGAGCAAGCCCAGTGTTAGCCGTTCGGCACCGGATATGGGCCTGGCTGCGATGCAGGTGGCAGGAGCCTGATGATGTCGAACACCCTGACAATGGCAGCCCGTCGCAGTTTTGATTCCGAGAGCTGGTTGCAGCGGCTCGTGATCAGCCTGGGCGTCCTGTTTCTGCTGCTTGCCCTGCTGGCGCCGCTGCTCACCATGCTGGTGAAAAGCCTGCAAAATGGTGCCGGCGAGTTTATCGGCCTGCACAATTTTATTGCCTACTTTGATAACCCGGCGCTGACCCAGTCGATTCTGAACTCGATTACCATCGCGCTCTGGACCACCTTTATCGTGGTCTCCATTGCCTTTGTTTTTGCCTACGCACTGACCCGCAGTGATATGGCGGGCAAGAAGACGTTCCGTCTGGTCACCATGCTGCCGCTGTTTGCACCTTCACTACTGCCGGCACTGAGCATGATCTACCTGTTCGGTAACCAGGGCATTCTCAAGGACTGGTTGCCGGTCGAGAGTATCTACGGGCCTGTCGGTATTGTGATCGGCTTGAGCTTCTGGGCCTTCCCGCATGCGCTGATGATCCTGATCACGGCGTTCAGTAACAGCGACGCACGCCTGTACGAAGCCGCCAAATCGATGAAAACACCGCCCTGGCGGGTATTTCTGACCGTGACGCTGCCGTCGGTGCGTTATGGCCTGATCAACACCATCTTCGTGATCTTCACCCTGACCATCACCGACTTCGGTGTCGCCAAGGTGATTGGTGGGCAGTACAACGTGCTGGCTACTGATATCTACAAACAGGTAGTGGGGCAGCAGAACTTCCAGATGGGTGCGGTAGTGAGCGTGGTGCTGCTGTTGCCGGCACTGATCTCCTTTGCCGTGGAACGCCGTGTGCAGCGTCGCCAGTCCGCATTGCTGACCTCCCGTGCGGTGCCCCTGCAACCGCATAAATCGCCGCTGCGTGATGCGCTGCTGACACTGTTCTGTGCTCTGGTATGCGGCTTCCTGCTGCTGGTGATCGGTATGGCAGTCTACGCCTCCTTCATCACCTTCTGGCCCTACAACATGGAGTTGTCACTCAATAACTACCGCTTTGACATGATGGATGGCGGTGGTTGGGCGTCCTATTTCAACTCCCTGCAGATGTCGGCCTGGACAGCGGTGATTGGTACCGCCGTGGTATTCCTGGTGGCGTACATGAACGAAAAGATCAAGCTGATGCCGTTTGCACGTCGTCTGTTGCAGTTGTTGGCCATGCTGCCAATGGCGGTACCGGGCATCGTACTGGGCCTGGCCTATATCTTCTTCTTCAATCACCCCGACAACCCGATGAACGGCATCTACGGCACCATGGCGATTCTGGTGCTCAATACGGTGGTGCATTTCTATACCGTGTGTCACCTGACTGCCACGACCAGCCTGAAGCAGATCGACAACGAGTTCGAGGCGGTATCGGCGTCCCTGAAAGTGCCGTTTTACACCACCTTGCGCCGGGTGACCCTGCCGCTGGCACTGCCATCGGTACTGGATATTTCGGTATACCTGTTTGTGAACGCCATGACCACGGTATCAGCCGTTGTGTTTCTCTACTCATCGGATACGACCCTGGCATCGGTTGCGGTCATGCATATGGATGAGGCAGGGGATATCGCGCCGGCAGCCGCCATGGCGGTACTGCTGATGCTGACTTCACTGGTTGCCAAAGGCCTGCACTGGATGATCAGCCACCAGATTTTGCAACGCACCCAGCGCTGGCGTCAGCGCTGATCAGACGGGGCGCTTCACGGCGCCCATATAACTGACAGACGAAAAAATTTTGCTTTGAAATACTGGTCTATACCAGAAAGAGAGAACGAGATGAAAACTGAACAGCCCTATCTGCTGACTCCCGGACCGATCACCACCACCCTGAGCGTAAAACAGGCGATGCTGCAGGACTGGGGGTCCTGGGACGGTGACTTCCGTGCCATGACGGCGCAGCTGTGCCAGCGTCTGGTCGAGCTGATTGATGGCGAAGACAGCCACGTCTGCGTGCCCATGCAGGGGTCGGGTACCTTCGCCGTGGAAGCGACTCTGGCGACGCTGGTCCCGAAGGACGGCAAGCTGCTGATCCTGATGAATGGTGCCTATGGTCAGCGCATGGGCAAGATCATGGACTACCTTGGCCGTGAATACGTGGCGCTGGACAAGGGTGACTATGAGCCCCCGCGCGCCTCTGAAGTGGAAGCGATACTGGCCGCGGATCCCGCAATCACACATGTGGCTGTGGTTCATTGTGAAACCAGCTCCGGCATCCTCAACCCGGTGGAAGAGCTTGCCGAGGTAGTGGCGCGCCAGGGGCGTCGCCTGATCATCGACTCCATGAGTGCCTTCGGTGCGGTACCGATCAGTTCCAAAAGGGTTCAGTTTGATGCCCTGATTTCGTCGGCCAACAAATGCTTTGAAGGTGTGCCCGGTTTCGGCTTCAGTCTGATCCGTCAGAGCGCGCTGGAAGCGTCCAAGGGGAATGCCCACTCGTTGAGCATGGATCTGCTGGACCAGTGGCAGTACCTGGCCAAGACCGGCCAGTGGCGCTACACGCCGCCGACACACGTGGTGGCGGCATTCCTGCAGGCGCTGAAAGAGCACGCGGAAGAGGGCGGTATTGCCGGTCGCCATGCGCGCTATCAGCGTAACCAGCAACGTCTGGTGGCAGGTATGCGTCAGCTCGGTTTCGAGACCCTGCTCAGTGATGAATGGCTATCACCAATCATCATTACTTTCTTCTCGCCGGGTCATGAAAACTTCGATTTCCAGGCCTTCTACGACCGCATGAAAGCGCGTGGCTTCATCATCTACCCGGGCAAATTGACCGAAGCGGAAAGCTTCCGCCTGGGCTGTATTGGCCAGCTTTACGATGAACAGATTGATGCCGTGCTGGCCGCTGTCGAAGCGGTACTCGCCGAGATGAAGATTGCCGATGGTACACCGGCGCATGCACTGGAAGCCGTGCCGGCCTGATCAACGTCTGACTTACCAGCTAACTGGAGCAACCCGATGACCCCGAAATATCAGTTTGAACGCCGCTATGTCGGCCCCATTGAAGCCGTGATCATGGACTGGGCCGGAACCACCGTGGACTTTGGGTCCATGGCGCCAATCCGAGCCTTCCAGCGCCTTTTCGCCGAAGAAGGCCTGCCGATCAGCGAAGCTGAAGCCCGTGGTCCCATGGGAACCGAGAAGCGTGAACATATCCGTCAGCTGTGTGCTCACCCGCGTATTCGTGATGCCTGGAAAGAGGTGAAAGGGGAGTACCCGACAGCAGCGGATATCGACCGCATGTACGATGACTTCGTACCCCTGCAGATTGATGCCATCGCCCAGACCGCGGATCTGATTCCCGGGCTGACCGAAGCACTGGACTGGATGCGTGCCAACGAGATCCGCATTGGTGGCAACACCGGTTATGCCTCGACCATGATTGAAGGGCTGTTGGCGCGAGCTGCCGAGCAGGGCTACACACCGGACAGCAATGTCTGCGCCACTGAAGTGCCCAAGGGCCGTCCATACCCGCACATGAGCCTGAAAAATGCCATGGACCTGGGCGTGCAGCACCTCTGCGCCTGCATCAAAATCGACGATACCCTGACCGGTATTGAGGAAGGTCTGAATGCGGGCATGTGGACCATAGGCGTTGCTGTCAGCGGTAACGAAGTCGGCATGAGCCTGGAAGATTGGCAGGCGCTGAGCACCGAGGAGCAGGAGCTCCGCCGTACTGCAGCCTACCAGCGCATGATCGGCAGCGGTGCCCACTACGTCATCGACAGCATCGCTGATGTGATCCCGTGTCTGGAAGAGATCGCCGCGCGCCTCGCCATGGGCGAGAAGCCGTGACACCCACTGCCATTGGCTTGATTCTGGTTTCAGCTCTGCTGCATGCGGGCTGGAACCTGATCGGAAAACGCACCGCTCAGACGGTGCGTTTTTATGCCTGGGCCATGGGGCTGGGTATGCTGGTGTTCAGCCCGTTGCTGCTGCTGACCTGGACGGATATCAGCCATTTACCGGCTGACTTCTGGTACCTGCTGTTGGCTTCAGGTTTGTGCCAGACCCTCTATATGACTGGGCTGGCCAAAGCGTATGGCCGTGGCAACCTGAATATTGTGTACCCCCTTGCCCGAGCCTTGCCCGTGTTGATTGTGCCGCTGGTGGTGTTCCTGAGTTATGGGAAGAGCCAGCTCATGACCCAGGATCTGGTCGGGATGGCCTTGATCATGCTGGGGTCGCTGGCCCTGCCGCTGAGCCGTTGGCGAGACTGGCACTGGCGGGACTATTCTACCCCCGCGATTCGCTGGGTCTTGCTGGCCGCCTGTGCGACCGCCGGTTACTCGGTGTTGGACAGTGCCGCGATTCAGCTGATGAAACAGCAGGGCATGAGCGCCTTTGCAGCAGGCAGCAGCTTCGTCGTTCTGCAGGCCGCCGCCTGTCTGCTGTGGATGTTGCCGCTGATCCGCTGGGGCTTTGGCGAGTCGCTGAGAGCCGTGCCTGACTTCGGCTGGACCCTGCTGGCAGGCAGTTTCATCATCGGCACCTACCTGCTGATTCTGGTCAGCATGTCCATGGTGAGCGAAGTCAGTTATGTGGTAGCCCTGCGCCAGGTGAGCATCCCGTTGGGTGTACTGATCGGCGTGTTCTGGCTGCGTGAGAGTATCAGCCTGCCTCGGTTACAGGGGCTGGGTGTTATGTTGCTGGGTCTGGTGTTGGTTTCGCTGTGATGGCAGCAACGGTGGCCAGATTGCTCAGTGCCCGCCCGAGGTGGAAAACAGGTTGATCACCGCCACGCCGGCCAGAATCAACCCCATGCCGATAATCGCTGCCAGATCTAGTTTCTGGCCATAAAGCCACCAGCCTACCAGCGCGATCAGTACGATCCCGATACCGGCCCAGATGGCGTACGCGATCCCGATCGGAATGGCTTTTAGCGTCAGCGACAGGAAGTAGAACGCCAGCAGGTAGCCGAACACGACGACTGCAGAAGGCACGAGGCGAGAGAAACCTTCGCTGGATTTGAGTGCTGAGGTCGCAACGACTTCAGACACGATGGCGATGGATAAGAAGAGCCAGTACTTCATGTTCAGAGGGGCCTTGTTGGGTGTGTGGCTGCGGAATTATACCTTTAGATCTTGGGCGGTAGACATAGAAAGGAGGCGTTAGCCTCCTTGTAAAAACCAGACGGGTTAGAAATTAAAGTTCATACCCAGGTTAATGACATTGGAATCTTCAGTGCCATACAGGCTTCCATCCCAGGCCATGGCTTCAACCCAGATCAGCACGTCTTTATGCAGGTTGCGCTGGAAGGCCAGGATAACGGCATCGAAGTCAGCGTTGGCGTCGTCATCCAGGCTGGAGAGGCCGAGGGTGAACAGGTTCTTGCCGGCAGGCACACCGATAAGAGCATCAAAACCGGAGCCTGTGTCTTCGCGGTCCATCCAGGCACCGTTGATGTAGTAGCCATTGCCGGACCAGGCCGCTGACAGGCCGAAGATATCCTTGTCGTTGGCGGCGTCGGTATAAGCGGCGCCCAGTGTCAGGTTGCCCAGGCTGTAGTTGGCGCCGAGCTGATGCTGACCTTCTTCACCATTATCGTCGTCATCAATTTGCACCAGGGCTTTCAGCTTCAGACCGGCCAGGTCAGGGCTTTCATACAGGGCTGACTGTCCGATACGAGAACCGCCATCCAGGGTGTAGTACACCGGCGCGGAATCCCACCACATGTAATCGCCGTAGTAGCCGACTGCATCATAAAAGGGTGAAGCAACCTTGCCACCTGAGATGGCACCCCAGTCACCGCTCAGGCCCAGATAGCCGTAGCGCATGTCGCCGAGGGTATCGCCTTCGTTGTCCAGGTTTACCGCAACCTCATATTTGGCAAATGCCTTGAGGCCATCACCGAGGTCGCGCTCGCCCTTAAGCCCGATACGGGAGGAGGCATCCTTGTATTCGGTGTCATCAGCGTATTCGGCATGCTCCAGCATAATGCGCAGGCTGCCGTAGAAGTCGACGCCGGTATCGGCGATTTCGACCGCCTGCGCTGTCATTGGAGCCATTACTGCGCTTGCGATTGCCAGGCTGATCAGTTGTTGTTTCATCGTTGTCATTCGCTCGGTTGGTCAAAATGTCGTTTGGAATCCGCGATACCTTGTGTCAGGTATCCGTTGGGAGTCAGGTTGAAAAAAAGCGGCCGCTGGGCCGCTTGAGAATGAAGAGGAGGTCTCGCTTCAGGCCTGACTCGGGGCGCATTCTTGAGCTGGGAAGGCAGGTTTGAAAACGGAGAAAAACGAAATGATGTAATAGAAAAACTCGGCCTTTACTGAATTCACCGAGAAATATGAGGTTCCGCCGTTAAAACAGTACCGGAGGTACAAAAATAAATATTTTCGACATTTTTGTGCAATATTAATTTAATGTTTGAGCGCTAAGCGCTCTGCATAGAGGGATTCGAAAAGGCAGGGAAGAAGCATGGCCAGCAGACATAATCGTTTGATTATTCAGTGACTTATTTGGTGCCCGAATCGTTCGAATAGAGGTGGTATTAGATTTTCTAATCCAAAGCCCTGAAAAACTCCCGCATATTACCGTTTTTTATCATCTTTTTGACACAGCCCATTCCTAACCTTGCCGCATCCAATTTCAAGCACCCGGAAGCAGCATTATGGGCAAACTTATTATGATCATGATCGACGGTATCAGCGCCGATCATTTTGAACACTATCGCAAGCACCTGCCTAACCTGGACCGCTTGGCCAATACGGGCACCCAGCTGTCCGCGTTGCGCCCAGAGATGTGCGGTACCTCCTGCCCCGGACGCACCTCGATGATTGCCGGCGTAGCCCCGGCCGATCACGGCATCTATGGCAACCAGATCTGGAGCGAAGACGGCTTCCGCTGGGCCAACCCCTATGACGTACGGGTCGACACTTTGCCCGCTCTCGCCCGGAAACAAGGGCTGGATGTGGCCAACCTGGGTTATGGCATGGTGCGTCCCGAAGACTGCAGCCTCCATGTTGGCCCCTGGTGGGCAGACGAAATGCTGATGCGCGGCAAGGACGCGACGCCGGAACCGGCCGATGAAGGCTGGCTGCGCGCCGCCGGTACCCATGACCCTGAAGGCCGCCTGGCGGCGCTCAATGCCGAAACGGTGGTAGCGCCCAACCACTCCGAAGCACACAAGCTGCAGCTGGGCATGCTGGCGGATCAGCAACTGCTGGATCTGGCTGCCGGCCTGGCGACTTCCGAGCAGGCACCGGACTTCATCTTGCTGGAGATCGCCATCACCGACTATTACCTGCACAAGTACGGCGCCGATCACGACCTGACCCGCTGGTCACTGCGCACCGCCGACGCCCAGATCGGTACTTTGCTGACGCGACTGGAACAGTCAGGTGTGCTGCAGCATTACAACTTCGCCATCTGCAGCGATCACGGCCACGCGCCTATGCCCAAGGGGCTATATGTAGACCGCCTGCTCGGTGACGGAGTGGTCTGGTCCAGCGAAGGCGCCGTGCTGATGGTTAATCCAAAGAATGAAACCGAAGCCAAGCATGTCACCGATGTCCTGATCGGCGAAGGCATGGAGCCCTGGTCGACTGACTTCATGCCCGCCGAGTTGCGCGACCAACTGCTCGCCTTTGTCGTGCCGGAAGGCTCCGAGATCAGCTTCGAGGCTGCGGTTCCCGGCACCGAGGGCCTCTACGGCCCCTCCAAGTATGTCTCCAACCACGGCATGCGCCCGGGCTCCGAGGCCGACGACCGCTTCTGTATTTTCAGCGGCCCCGATATCCCGCAGCAGAAATTGGGCGTCGCGGATTGCATCCGTTTTGCGCCAACCCTGGCCGACATACTCGGCATTGAAACACCCTGGGCCGCACGCTCGCTGTTGAGCGGTGCAGCTGAAACCAGCGCGGCCTGAGTCGCGCTTCGATCAACCCTGAAATTCATTTGATTCACACAAGCAGGACACCCTGATGAAACAGCTGATGACCTCTCTGGTAATGGCCTCCGCTCTGGCCAGCACTGTCGCGACCGCCGGCACCATCCGTCTCGGTCATGATGTCGGCTACGCCGGCGCCGAGTCACTGGACCCGATCTCGCCGAGCCGCTTCTTCGAAGCCAACCAGATGTTGTACTCCCGCCTGATCCGTCAGGGTCAGGACGGTCAGCCGAGCCCGGAACTGGCCACCGAGTGGTCCGCCTCAGCCGATGCCAAGACCTGGACCCTCACCCTGCGCAAGGGCGTCAAGTTCCATGATGGCTCCGACCTGACCGCCGCAGACGTCAAGTACACCCTGGAACGTATAAATGATCCCGAGATCGATTCGCCGGTGGCTGCGGTGCTCGGCATTATCAGCGAGGTCAATGTACTGGATGACCAGCGTTTCGAGATCAAACTGTCCGCACCCCATGCCGACCTGCCGTTGCTGCTGATGGACTACCGCGTCCGCATCATCCCGGAAGGCAGTGGTGACAACATCGCCAAGACAGGTATCGGCTCCGGCCCGTTCATGCTGGAAGAGCTGGACTCTGAAGGCACTACCGTACTGGTGGCTAATCCCTATTACTGGGAAGGGGCACCCGCTGCCGACGGCGCCGAGTTGATCGGTATCCCTGATTCCCAGGCCCGAGTGCAGGCGCTGATGGCTGGTCAGGTGGACCTGGAGCAGAGCATCACTGCTCAGCAGAAACGCCTGTTCCAGAACAATCCGCAGTTCAAGCTGCAGACCATCGCCACCGGTGAATGGCGCGGTTTGGCTTTCCGCACAGACATGGCCCCGCTGGATGATCCCAGGGTGCGCAAGGCGCTTCGTATGGTGGTTGATCGCCAGGAGATGATGACACTGGTATCCGGCGCTGAAGCAGGCGTCATCACCTGCGACCATCCCGTCTGGTCCGGTGACCAGTACCGTACCGAGATCGACTGCGCTCAGGATATCGAAGGCGCCAAAAAGCTGCTGGCCGAGGCCGGTTTCCCGAACGGCGTCGAAGTGACGATCAGCGCCGCCGACAACGAGCCGGAATGGATCCACATGATCGAGGTGTACCAGCAGCAGGCCGCCAAGGCCGGCATCAAGGTCAACCTGAACATGGTGCCGTCCGATGGGTACTGGAGCGATGTCTGGATGAAGCACCCGGCCTCCGCCTCCCGCTGGTCACAGCGCCCGGCTGACCAGATTCTGAATGAAGCCTTCCGCTCCGGTTCCGCCTGGAACGAAACCTTCTTCGATAATCCTGCGTTTGACCAGGCGCTCGACGATGCCCGTTCCGAGCTGGACTTTGAACAGCGCAAGGCGTTGTACGCCAAGCTGCAGACCATTCTGTGGGAAGAGGGCGGAGAGCTGATTCCCTATCACCTGAACCAGACCCGCGCACTGCGCAGCAATGTGACTGGCCTGGATCCGGTGGAGCAGTTCTCCATCCGCTGGCACAAGGTGGACGTGGAATAAGCCGCCACTGACACACCTGCGGGTTCCGCTCGACACGAGCAGCCCGCAGGTTTTTATGTCGGGCCCTCTGCAAACCAGCTTCCGCACTTGCCGTTTTGCAGAGGGCTTCCGACGTACCGCACAATCAAGCGACACACGACCTATGCTGAAACTGATTCTGCAGCGGCTTGCCATGGCCCTGTTCACCCTGTTGACCGTCTGTGTACTGGTCTTCTCCATCACCGAGGCGCTGCCCGGCGATGTTTGTACCGCTTACCTTGGGCGTGATGCTCAAGGTACCCGGCTGGAAAACTGCCGTCAGGCTCGCAACCTCGATCAACCGGCGCTGCAGCGCTTTGCCGATTGGGGCACGGGCGTGTTGCAGGGCAGTCTTGGCACCTCGCTCAAGCGCGACAAGCCGATCAACGACCTGGTTGCTACCCGCATGCGCAACACCGCCGTGCTGGCGCTGGGCGCTGCCGTCATCGGCATTCCGCTGGCGATTTTCCTGGGTGTCATCGCGGCGCTGCGGCGGGACCGTGCCGCCGATGTGCTGATCTCCGGCGGGTCCATCTTCGCCATGACTATCCCCGAATTCGTCACCGCCACGGTACTGGTGTTGATCTTCTCGATCCAGCTGCAGTGGTTCCCGGCGGTCACAACGGTGCGCCATAACGCACCGGTGAGCGAGCTGCTACCCAATATCGTGCTGCCGATGATCACCCTGGCGCTGGTGATGATGGCGCACATCCTGCGCATGGTGCGCTCGGCCATGATCGATGTGATGGCCAGTGATTTCGTGCAGATGGCCCGACTCAAGGGGGTGCCCTTCTGGCGCATCGTCTGCCTGCATGCATTGCCATCGGCGATGTTGCCGACCATCAACATTATCGCACTGACCGTGGCCTGGCTGCTCGGCGGTGCGGTGATCATCGAGCAGGTATTCAACTATCCCGGCATCGGCACCCTGATGATCCGCGCCATCTACGACCGCGACCTGCCGCTGGTACAGGCGATCGCACTGATCCTGGCCACGGTCTACGTGCTGTGCAACCTGCTCGCCGACCTGTCGTCACTGGCGCTGAACCCGCGCCTGCGAACGGCCCGCTAGGAGAAACCTGATGACTGCAATCACAATGGATATGAACACGCAGGTTGCCAAACCGGGGTCCCGCTGGCGCCAGGTCTGGAGCAACCTGCGTCACTCGCCCTCAGGCATGATCGGGTTGAGCATGCTGACTCTACACCTGTTGATGGCGCTGCTGGCCCCCTGGCTGGCCCCTTATGACTGGACCCTGCAGGATGGCTATCAAATTCTGCAGCCACCCAGTGAGGCGTTCTGGTTTGGTACCGACCATATGGGTCGAGATCTGCTCAGCCGTACGATGATGGGTGGGCGCGAAGCCATTACCGTAACCCTGCTGGGTACTTTGCTGGCCGTGGGCTGGGGTGGTCTGGTTGGCATGACACTGGGCTTTGTCGGCGGTCGCATGGATGCCTGGGTGATGCGCTTTATCGATGCGCTGTTGGCCATCCCCTGGCTGTTGTTCCTGCTGCTGGTGATCGCATTGATGGGGCAGCAGACCTGGACCCTGGTGCTGACCCTCGGCTTCTTCTTCGGCATCGCCGTGGTGCGCGTGGTGCGTGGCGCCACGCTGGAATACGTTCCGCGTGACTTTGTAATTGCCGCCCGTACCCGCGGCGAGTCTCGCCTGACCATCGTGGTACGTGAATTACTGCCCAACGTGCTCGATGCACTACTGGTGGAAGCGGCCATGCGCTGGGCCTGGATGCTACTGGCATTCAGCTCGCTTTCCTTCCTAGGTTTCGGCGTGGTGCCGCCGACGCCGGACTGGGGCCTGATGATCGCCGACAGCCGCGGCATGATCTCCATCGCTCCCTGGGCGGTGATTTTCCCGGCATTGGCCCTGTCCACGCTGATTATCAGCATCAACCTGACCGCAGATGCACTGGCCAAGGCGATTGGTCTCGATCGCGCCAAGGCTCCCGTATGAGTGAACCCCAGACCATGAACACGAAAATGACACCCATGCTTGAAGTAGACACCTTCAGTCTCGGATACACCAACGCAGAAGGGCGGCTGGTTAGCGTGCTGCGCAATGTCAGCCTGAAGGTCGCGCCTGGTGAAGCGCTGGGATTAGTCGGTGAGTCCGGCTGTGGCAAAAGTACCCTGGCGCTGGCCATGATGGCCTTCCTGCGTTCCGGTTCTCAGGTACAGAATGGCGCTATCCGTTTCCATGATCAGGACCTCTTTGCACTCAAGCCGCAGTCACTACAGTCGCTGCGCGGCGGCCGCATCGGTTTGATTCCACAGAACGCCGGTCAGTCACTGACGCCGACGCTGAAGATCTATGCCCAGCTCTATGAGGCGCTGAAACTGCATTCCGGGTTGCCCAGTAGCCAGTGGCGCCAGCGTGCCATCGAATTGCTGCGGCAGGTGCGACTGCCCGCGCCCGAGTCCATGCTGGAGCGCTACCCGCACCAGCTCTCCGGTGGCCAGCAACAGCGCGTGGCCGTGGCTATGGCACTGGCGGGTCAGCCGGAGCTGCTGATTCTGGATGAGCCCACCACAGGCCTGGACGTGACGACCCAGGCGCATATCCTGGAGCTGTTGCGCACCCTGCGTCAGGAGCTGGGCATGGCGATGGTGTTCGTCAGTCACGATCTCGGCGCAGTCGCTCGCATGAGCGACCGTATCGCGGTGATGTATGCCGGTGAGGTGATTGAGCTGGGCTGCAGTCGTGAGGTGCTGCTGCAACCGACTCACCCCTATACCCGGGCATTGCTCAACGCCATCCCGCGTCTCGATGCCGAAGGCCTGCCGCCGTCGCTGCCGGGCTACCCGCCCAAGGTGGGCTCGATCACTCAGGGCTGCGCCTTTGCCAGCCGCTGTTCTCATGCGCAGCCGATTTGCAGTGAGCAGAATGCACCCATGACGGCGTTGGCCGGCCATCAGGTTCGCTGTCATCTGTTGGGGCATCTTGAGCAGACTGAGGCTGCGTCTAATGTGGTGTCATTGCCGGTACAGAGCACGGATGAACCCCTGTTGCTGCTGGAGCAGGTGCAGATCAGTTACCACCGTCCGGGGTTGATTGACGCCTGGCTGCAGCGACCGGCACCGGTAGCCACGGTTGATGGTGTCGACCTGCAGCTGAACAGGGGTGAAACGCTGGCACTGGTGGGCGAATCTGGCAGCGGAAAGTCCACCATCATGCGCGCCATCAGCGGCATTCATCCGGCCCGAAGTGGCCAGATCCGGCTCAAGCAGGATGACCTGAACCAACCAGTTGAGCAGCGCAGCAAGGCGCTGACACGCCGGGTGCAGATGATCTTCCAGAACCCCGATGCCTCGCTGAACCCGCGCCACACGGTGTTCGAAATTCTGCAGCAGCCACTTCGCCTCTACTTCGGCCTCAACCATGATGCCTGTCGCGACAAGGCCGCTGAGCTGTTGGCGCTGGTTCGCCTGGCACCACATTATCTGGACCGCATGCCGGGCCAGCTCTCGGGTGGTGAAAAGCAGCGCGTGGCGATTGCCCGTTGTTTCGCCGGCGAACCGGACCTGATTCTCTGCGACGAGGTGACCTCGGCGCTGGATGTCTCAGTACAGGCGGCGGTGCTGAAACTGCTCAAGGAGCTGCAGCAACAGCGTGGCGTGACCTATCTGTTCATCGCCCATGATCTGGCAGTGGTTAAGGCGATTGCTGATCAGGTGGCGGTGCTTTATCAAGGCCGGCTCTGTCAGGTTGGGCCGGTGAGTGAAGTATTCACCGGTCATCACCATCCTTATACGCGGACGCTGATGAATGCGGTGCTGGAACCGGACCCCGATCATCAGCCCGTTATTGCGGGTGATGACAGCCCCGAACAGCATCCGCCTGCGCGCGGCTGTGCCTACCAGCGTCGCTGTCCATTGGCGGAACCCCGCTGCAAGGAACAGCTGCCGCCCTGGCAGGCCCATCAGGGTAACCGCATTCGCTGCCATCTGGAGCTGGGTGCGCTGGCCACATTGATTGACCGGCCGCAGCTGATTAAGGCCGCTAATGCCTGATCCCTCACTGTCCGAACAAGCCCGGCCAGCTCAGCTGCCGGGCCAAACCCGCTATTCAAAGCCCCCTGTAAACGTAAAGGAAACCTCCATGCCTTTGGCTATCTACGACCTGGATGAAACCCTGATCAATGCTGACTGCTCACTGTTGTGGCTGCAGTTCTTGATCGACCTTGGCCTGACCGACCCTGTGATCATGGACGATGCCAAACACCTGGACTGCCTCTACCATCAGGGCCAGCTGGACATGCATGATTATGTAGCGCTGCAGTTACGCCCACATCTTGGCCAGACATTAGCCGAAGCGACTCAGGAAGTGGATCTGTTTATCCGGGAATACGTACAGCCCCTTATCCGTCCATCCGCAGTGGAAAATATCCGCCGTCATAAAGCCTGTGGTGATCGCTGTCTGGTGATCTCGGCCTCAATCGATTTTCTGGTCGAGCCCATTGCGGCCCACCTGGGTATCGACGAGGCTATTGGTGTTCGTATTGAGCTGGAAAATGACCGTATTACCGGTCGGGCTGACGGGCCTATCTGTTATCAAGAGGGAAAGGTGTTGCATCTGAATCGCTGGCTGGAGCAGCAGGGCGAAAACACCGAAGGCAGCTGGTTCTACTCCGATTCCCATAACGACCTGCCGCTGCTGGAGCAGGTCGATAATCCCGTGGGCGTCAGCCCTGATGCAAAATTGGCCGCAGTGTGCACAGAACGCGGTTGGGCACGAGTGAACTGGTAAGTCAGCGCCGAATATACTGCTCCTCCCGCTCCAGCGTCGCCTGCAGCCAATCGCGGAAGGCGATCACCTTGGGTGAGGGCGGTTTGTTGGGCAGTACCAGGTAATGCGCCCCCGAGGCCTTGAGGGTGAAAGGGTGCGCCTGAACCAGCTTGCCGTCATCGATCAGGGGCTTGAGATTAAAACTGCGGGCCAGCAGCAGGCCGATTCCGTTGCAGGCAGCGTCAAAGGCGGCGGTACTGGTATCGCATTCCAGTACGGGCATGGGCATCAGGTTGGCCAGGCCTTGCTGGCGGAACCATTGCTGCCAGTTTTCCTTTTCACCAATGATGGTGATTAGCGGCACCTGCAGAATCTTCATGGCATCTTCGGTGACCGGGTAGCGCTCCAGAAAATCGGGGCTGCCGACTACCACCAGGTGTTCCCGCGTCATACGCTCCACCTGCATGCCACTCCAGTTGCCGTAGCCGTTGGAGATTTCGATATCCGCTTCTTCCACTTCATCCTGCGATGGCCAGACCGCTGACATCAGGCGCAGGCGAATGCCCGGATGCTGCTCATAGAAACTGGTGAGGCGGGGCATCAGCCATCGCTGCAGAAAGCTGCTGCCACATTTTACCGTCAGCAAAGCACGGTGGTCTGAGCCAAACAATTCATTGGTGCCGGACTGGAGAATGTTGAACGCTTCCACCAGCACCGGCAGGTAGGCGCGGGCGGCATCGGTCAATTCAAGTTTGCGCGGTTTGCGGATAAACAGCTGCGTATCGAGATATTCCTCCAGCAGTTTGACCTGCTGGCTGATGGCGCCCTGGGTGACATACAGCTCTTCAGCAGCGCGGGTGAGGCTGCGCAGACGGGCAGCGGCTTCAAAGCACTTCAAGGCTTTCAGTGGGGGGAGGGGTCTTGGATTGTGTTTCATAGGGTACTCGATCAAGCAGGTCTGTCCGCCATGAATTGAGCAGGTGGCGGGCAGTAGACAAGTACTTATAGCAGCCAAATATGTCGTGGCTGTTGCAGGGTTGAAACAGCGTTCAAAGGTAACATGAATCGAGGGTGGGACGTCGTTGGCGCGTTGCTTAAGGCAAAGTCTGCCTTTGCGGATGGACATCGTCAGGGGGGGGCACTGAGGTGCCCCAGATTTTGGGGTACCTCAGTGAACATCTACGACTCAAACAGCCGGTTTGATAATGCCGCGGCATTCACCAAAGCCGATGGACGGATAACCGTCCTTGCAGCAGCGTCCGGTCAGGATGACTTCGTCCCCATCTTCCAGGAAGGTGCGTGATTCGCCTGAAGGCAGCTCAATGGATGACTTTCCGCCTTCGGTCAGTTCCAGCATGCTGCCAAGCTGGCTGGGCTCCGGGCCGGAAATAGTGCCAGACCCCAACAGGTCTCCGGGCCTGAGGTTGCAGCCACCCACGGTGTGGTGAGCGATCATCTGGGCTACGCTCCAGTACATGTTCAAACTGTTGCTGACTGAGATGCTCACAGGCGCCATGCCTTCGTTGCGCATTTTCTCGGTACACAACAGTACTTCAAGCTGAATGTCGAAGGCGCCCAGTTGCTGGTCTTTCTGGTCCAGTAGATAGGGCAAAGGCTGAGGGTCGCCTTCAGGGCGAGCCGGTTGTGCAGTCCGGAAGGGCTCCAGTGCTTCTGCCGTAATAACCCAGGGGGACAGCGTGCTGGCGAAGTTTTTCGCCAGGAACGGGCCCAGCGGTTGATATTCCCAAGCCTGAATATCACGCGCCGACCAGTCATTCAGCAGGCACAGGCCGGCAAAATGCTCAGGCGCATCGCTGATGGGGATAGGCTGTCCCATCTCATTTCCCGTACCAATCCAGATACCCAGTTCCAGTTCAAAGTCCAGCCGTTTGCTTGGCCCAAACTGGGGTGCGTCGGCGCCTGGCGGGCAGGTTTGTCCCCTGGGGCGCGTAATATCGGTGCCAGTATTGACGATGGATGAGGCACGTCCGTGGTAACCGATAGGCACGTGCTTGTAGTTGGGGAGCAGGGGGTTATCAGGCCGGAACAGTTTGCCTACATTGTTGGCGTGATGAATACCGACGTAAAAGTCGGTGTAGTCGCCAATGGACGCGGGCAGGTGCATGGTGCATTTGTCCTGCGGGTGAAGCAGGCTTGCCTGCGACTGCTCGATACGGGGTTTGTCAGTACTGCCGTCCTGCAGCAGGTTCGTCAGTGCGGCTCTAAATGCCTTGCGTGTTGCTGCGCTTAACGAAAAGAAGTGGTTCAGGCTCGCTTCACTGGCAGCCTTGGCGGCTGTAGACGCTTCTCCTTCAAGCAGCCCCAGCTCAACGGCTGCCTTGATATCCAATACCTGATCGCCGATGGCAACGCCGCCGCGCGGGGTATCGCCGTTGAGGCTGAAAATGCCCAGCGGCAGGTTCTGGAGCGGGAAATCGGGGTGTCCATTTGCTGAATTGATCCAGCTGGTTGTAGTTGTAGTCGTTGGGTTACTCATTAAATCAGACTCCTGTCGGGTCAAAGGTTTTCGCCATACCGGACCAGCACTGATCATAGCCCTGCTGCAGCAAGGGAGAGTCCAGCGCAAATTCGGTGGGACGCAGTACCTGACCGCTTTCAAACATGAAAGCCATAGTGTTTTCGTAGCGTTGCGGTTTGAGCTCGGCTTCGATCGCCTGTTTGGTGCTGGCGTTATCCGGGCCGTGTGCGCTCATACAGTTATGCAGGGAGGCGCCACCGGGCAGGAAGCCGCCTGCCTTGGCATCGTACTCGCCTTCAATCAGCCCCATGAATTCGTTCATCAAATTGCGGTGGAACCAGGGCGGGCGGAAGGTGTTTTCAGCCACCATCCAGCGTGGCGGGAAAATCACGAAATCAACGTTAGCTTGTCCCGGTACAGCGCCTGGAGAGGTCAGTACAGTAAAGATGGACGGGTCCGGATGATCGTAGCTGACCGTGTTCATGGTGTTGAAATGGCGCAGGTCATAGCGGTAGGGCACGTGGTTACCGTGCCAGGCGACTACGTTAAACGGCGAATGATCCAGCTGTGTTGACCAGAGTTCACCACAGAACTTCTGCACCAGTTCAGTCTCATTCTCGCTATCTTCATAGGCCGCAACGGGGGCTTCAAAGTCCCGCGGGTTAGCCAGACCATTGCTGCCAATCGGTCCCAAATCCGGGATACGCAGTGGCGTGCCGTGGTTTTCGCACATATAGCCACGTGCCGAGCTGCCGGTCAGCTCAACGCGGAACTTGATGCCTCTGGGAATCACGGCGACTTGAAGCGGAGCGACCTCAAGAAGACCCATCTCCGTGGTGATTAGAAGGGTGCCCGATTCCGGCACGATCAGGCATTCACCATCCGCATTGAAAAACGCTCGCTGCATGGATCGACTGGCGGCGTACACATAGATGCTGATACCCGATGCCTGCTCCGGGTGTGCTGTGGCTGCCAGGCAGGACAGGCCTTCCAGGAAATCCTTACCCTCGGCAGGAATCTCAGGCGGACTCCAACGTAATCGGTTGGGATTTACCGGGCCCGGTGCGCTACCTGCGATCTGTTGTGCAAGACGAGTGAACTGGCCGTGGCTGGCAGAAGGCTTGATTCGGTACATCCAGGTGCGTCGCATTTCGGCGCGAGGCACAGTGAAAGCAGTACCGGACAGTTGTTCTGCATAAAGACCATAAGGGGCCTTCTGGGGCGAGTTCTGTGCCAGGGGCAGGGCGCCAGGCAGGGCTTCACTGCTGAAATGATTGCCGAAACCACTCAAATAGCTGAGTTCTGAAGTTCTGGGTTCCATCGTTGTCTCGCTTTTTTTTATTAATGCGTAAACATATTACGTTAAGCGTAATTACATGGTGGCTTCGGGTCAAGGGGCGTGGAATGCTTTAGAATTGGTGCGCGGTTTGTTTGCTCGGCCAGACGATTCCACCGATTGATGAAGACTCGTAGACAGTTAGAGAGGACACACATTGGCAGTAGAAGTTGAAGAGAAGTCCGGGAGTGCTCCGCGCCGGCAGAAAGTACAGTCAGCCCAGATTGCTACCGATATTTTGAAAGGCCTGGCAGATCTGAGCCCATCAACATCCCTGTCAAAGCTGGCACAGCATTTGGGTATGCCCGCCAGTAAGGTGCATCGTTACCTGCAAGCCTTGATCGCCAGTGATTTCGCAGAGCAGGATCCTGCGACCGGGCATTACTGCCTTGGGCGGGAGGCATTGTTCGTGGGGATGGCAGCCGTGCGCAGTCTGGATGTGGCCAGAGAAGCCTTGCCTAAGCTCATTGAGCTGCGTGATGAGTTCAATGAAACCTGTTTCCTGGCGCTGTGGGGTAATCAGGGCCCGTCGGTAATTCATGTCGAGAAACCGGCACGTGCAATTACCGTTGTTACTCAAGTAGGGTCAGTGTTGCCCTTGCTCAGTTCCTCCACCGGGCTTGTATTCAGTGCATACCTGCCCAAGGCTGATACGCAGCCGTTGCTGGAGCAGGAGCTGGAGACACCGATGGCGCCCGGTGCAGATGAGTTGGAACAGCAGTTAACACACATCCGCTCGCAAGGCATGCATGCCGTTCATGGCTTGTTGATGTCAGGGGTTAACGCACTGTCTGCGCCGATTTTTTCTGCAGGTAACACTCTGGCGGGTGTAATCACAATGGTAGGGGCAGAGCCCAGCTTTAATGCCGAGCTGACAGGACCTCATGCAATAAAGTTGCAGGCAGCCGCCAATGCTATTACGCAACGCATGAATGGAGAAATGCCCGGCAGCCCCTAGCCACAGGCTGCCGTATGACATCTGTTTGGAGTTATACCGGCTGAGGCTTGTCCGCCTGAGCGTCAGGGTGCGCAGCCACAAAAGCGGGATGTGTCTGCGCCAATGTCTCCACACGTAAAATACGTGGCAGCGCGGTCAGGTCTACATTGAACCTGCGTGCTGCGTACAACTGCGGCAACAGGTATACATCCGCAAGCCCAGGCTCACCAAAACAGAACCCCTGGTCCTCTATTAGCTGTTCTACTGCAAACAGCCCCTCACCAATCCACTTCGCCAGCCACTGTGAAATCTGTTCTTCGGACAGATTCAGTGCGCGTAGCTGGTTCAAAACTGCCATGTTGTGTAATGGCTGGATATCGCAGCCAATCAGTGCTGCCACTGCTCTGCGCTTGGCGCGTTCGACCTTGTCTTCAGGCAGTAAAGCCGGGTTTGGGTACTGCTCTTCCAGAAACTCAATAATGGCTGGTGATTGCGTAATGATGTCATCACTGTCGGTCACCAGAGCCGGCACTCTGCCTTGTGGGTTCAGCGCACGGTATGCCGGCTGCAGGTGCTCTCCGCCATTGCCAATCAGGTTCACGGGAAGCTGCCGGTAATCCAGCTTTTTGAGTGCCAGGGCAATTCTGACTCGATAGGAAGAGGTTGAACGGTAGTAGGTATAGAGATCCATAAGGGGCAGATCCTGTCGGAATAAATATCACATGTTGTAATTAATTTACGTATAGTGGAATATCCTGTTTTATTGATGAGTGTCAAGTCGACTCGGAATCCGGGTGCCTGGGATAGAAGGTCAGCTCCAATCTCATCAGGTGAAACAGTGGCGATCAGGCTTTCTCAGCTGCGTTGACTCACTGGAACGGGCGGGTTTAGTATGCCTTTTGTTCGATAATAAGAATAAAGTGATCGATAAAAGTAAAATAATAAGGGTGTACCCATGCAAAAAGACACTGATCACACTCAGGCAGCTGAAATGCCTGCCGGTGTTTGCCCGTTCGCCAAAGCTGCAATGTCCTCCCGGTTCACCGACCCTAAAGGCTGCCCGGTTTCGTCTGATGCTGAGGCCTTTGATCCGTTTGCGGCTTCCTATCAGGCAGACCCGGCCGAAGTTTTGCGCTGGTCGCGTGATGCTGAGCCGGTGTTTTTCAGCCCCAAACTGGGCTACTGGGTGGTAACTCGTTACGAAGATGTTAAGGCCGTCTTTCGGGATAACAGGGTCTTTTCGCCCGCCAACGCACTGGAAAAAATTACGCCGTTCTCCAGCGAAGCCGATGCCATTTTGAAGCAACACAACTACGGCATGGCACGTACCCTGGTAAACGAAGACGAACCCGCGCACCTGGAGCGCAGGCGTGCGCTGATGTTTTCGTTCAGCCCTGAAGAGCTGTTGCACCATGAGCCCATGGTGCGCCGTTTGACGCGAGAATATGTGGACCGCTTCGTCAACAAGGGGAGCGCGGACCTCGTCAACGAGATGCTGTGGGAGATCCCGCTCACGGTGGCGCTGCATTTTCTCGGTGTTCCTGAAGAGGATATGGGGAAGCTGCGTGAGTACTCCATTGCCCACACCGTGAATACTTGGGGACGACCCACACCCGATCAGCAGCTGAAAGTGGCCGATTCAGTGGGCAAATTCTGGAACTATGCGGGCAAGGTGCTGGAAAAGATGCGGGAAGACCCATCCGGCAACGGGTGGATGGAATATGCGATCCGGCGCCAAAAGGAGCTGCCCGAAGTCATAACCGACTCCTATCTGCATTCGATGATGATGGCGGGCATCGTAGCGGCGCATGAGACAACTGCGCATGCCACGGCCAATGCCCTGCGCTTGTTGCTGGAAGATAAAACGACCTGGGATCGCATCTGTCAGGATGCATCGCTGATTCCGCAGGCGGTTGAAGAGTGTCTAAGACACTCGGGTTCTATTGTTGCCTGGCGTCGTGTTGCGCTTGAAGATACAGAAGTAGGGGGTGTCAGTATTCCCAAAGGCGGGAAACTGCTGATCGTGAACTCTTCGGCAAACCATGATGAACGTTATTTTGAAGACCCGGACAGCATCGATATCTTCCGTGACAACGCATCAGAGCACCTGAGTTTCGGCTATGGCAGCCATCAATGCCTTGGCAAAAACCTGGCACGCATGGAGATGTGTATTTTTTTTGAAGAACTGACTAAACGGCTGCCGCATATGCAACTGGTGCCTGATCAGGACTTCAAGTATCTGCCTAACATCGCTTTCCGAGGCCCTGAAAACCTGTTTGTAGAATGGGATGCCAGCCTGAATCCTGAAAAGACAAATCCCGAGATTCTGGCGACACATGAGGCGATCAAAATCGGGTCGCCATCAAAGGAGGATATTTACCGTTCCGTCATCGTTGACCAGGTCAGCCATGAAGCAGACAACGTTATCGGTATCAGCTTCAAGAATCAGGACGGCAGTGAATTTCCAAGATGGTCACCGGGTGCACATATTGATGTGATGGTGGGTGAATATACCCGTAAGTATTCATTATGTGGTTATAACACTGACCGTAAAACCCTCGATATTGCTGTTTTACGAGAGGAGGGTGGCCGAGGCGGTTCCAAGTATATTCATGATAGCCTCAAAAAAGGCGACGCCCTTAAAATAAAAGGACCGAAAAGCAATTTCAGGCTGGATGAAAAAGCCGAGCGCTATATTCTGATTGCCGGCGGTATAGGGATTACGCCGGTTTTAACCATGGCAGATAGGTTGGCTGAACTGGGTAAGGACTATTGCCTGCACTACGCGGGTGCTGCCCGTGCCTCCATGGCATTTCTGAACCGTATTGAGCAGGATCATGCCGGGCGATTTGAGCTCTATCCGAAAGCGGAAGCCAAGCGTGCTGATCTACAGTCTCTGGTAGCAACGGCTGATGCGAATACCCGTATTTATGTCTGTGGCCCGGACCGCATGATAGAAGCGTTGGAGCAGCTGTGTGAGCCTCTGTCCGACAACATTCTTCACTTCGAGCACTTTACTGCCAAGCATGAAACCTTCGATACCAGCAATGACACAGCCTTTGAGCTTGTGCTGGCCAACTCAGGCATGGTCGTGACGGTTGAGCCCGGTCAGACCGCGCTTGGTGCTCTCAAAGCTGCGGGGGTGGACGTTGAAAGTGATTGTGAAGAAGGGCTGTGCGGCAACTGTGAAGTTGAAGTGCTTGAAGGTGATATCGACCATCGAGATAACGTCTTGGCCCGCTCTGAAAAAGCTGAAAACAAACGCATGGTGACATGCTGTTCACGGGCTAAATCACGATCAATAAAGATTGCACTATGAGTGTATTCAGGAGGTTTTTATAAAAAGGATCGTTTTTGAATAGGAACCCGATGAGTAACTGCTAAACAGTATCTGATCAATAAGCATCCTATGCTGTAGATTTTGTGTGAAAAACAGGAGCAATAATAATGATAAAAATGAAACTGGCTAAAAATATCGCGGCAATGGGCCTTGGCCTTGCCATGTCTGCTGCTGCATCGGCAGAGACGGTAATGAATGTATTTACCTGGCTGCCGCCAACACATGCACAAAATGCCACCGTTTGGCCGACATGGGCCAAGTGGGTTGAAGACGCGACTGAAGGACGTGTGAAAGTTAATATTGAGCGCACGTCGAATAACCCGGGTCAGTTGTTTCAGCTGGTTGAAGACGGGGTCGCGGATGCTGCCTTTACGTTTCATGGCTTTGTTCCAGGGCGATTCCCCTTACAGCAGATAGTAGAGCTGCCGGGTTTGGGGGTAAATGCCGAAGCGGCTTCAGTTGCACACTGGCGCGTATATGAAAAGTATCTGAAACCGGCTGGTGAACATGAAGGTCTGGTGCCCATTGCGTTCTTCTCGCACGGCCCGGGTGTCATTCAGACTAACTTCCCGGTGAATTCTCTGGCGGATCTTGAGGGCAAAAAGATTCGTATTGGCGGCGGCGTGCAGTCAGACATTGGTGAGCGTCTTGATATTACTCCCGTGTCGGCGCCCGGAAATAAAGTGTATGAACTACTCCAGCAGGGCGTAACCGACGGTGTATTCATGCCGTTGAGTGAGCAGAAAGCTCAGCGTTTGGCAGAGGTTGCCCCTAACGTAACAGTACTTCCTGGCGGCATGTATATGGGGAGCTTTGTCATGTTCATGAACCCCGATTTCCTGGAAGGGTTGAGCCAGCAGGACCGTGAGGCGATCATGAGTGTGTCGGGCGAAAAACTGTCTGCTATGGCAGGGAAAGCCTGGGATGCGGCTGATACGGATGCGCTGGCATATGCTCAGGCACAGGGTGGCAATATAACGCTGCTCAAGAAAACGGATGCCATTACCACGGACTTTGCTGACAAGGTGAAAGGCCTTGATGAAGAGTGGATTGAGTCAGTTAAAGACTCGGGAGTGGATGCCCGAGCGGCATTGGATGAATTGCGCGCTATCGCAAAAGAGTACTACGAAGCGCACAACTCCTGAGTCCAACGTAGCAGGGGGAGGGGCAGGTTGTCTCTCCCGCCTGTTCAGCACCCTCAAATGCCAAGCTGTTCGGCGAGCTGCCTGGCCGTATGTTGAACAGCCTCAATTGCGTTTTTTGTATCCAGGTTGTCCATTGCCACGACACCAATAGAGCACTCCAGCAAGGGTTCGCTGTTGCGGGTTTTAACCGGGCTGGCAACGCCTACAGCACCTGCCTGCAAGTGCCCACGCGTCAGACTGTAGCCATCCTTGCGTGCCTGAGTAACAATTTCCGGCTCATCAGCACTGGGCTCGCGATTGGAAAGGATCGCGATTCCGGCAGCACCCTGGCTGAGAGGGTGTTGGCTACCCACGCGATACCCCACGCGTAAAATCCCCGCATCACTCTCCTCTACCATGATCACACAGCCTTTATCCCCCTGGGCTACACAGACAAAAGCAGTAGCGGCGGCTTTACGTGCCAGAACCTCCAGTAGCGGCTGGGCTCGGGATCTGAGTTGCGGGAGAAAACGGTGTGAATACATCAGGGCTGCTGCACCCAGATGGATGTGTCCTGACTCTGATCGGACAACCAGACCATGATCTTCCAGAGTGGCAATGATGCGGTAGGCAATTGCCCGGTTAATCTCCAACTCCTCTGCGAGCTTAGCCACTGTTATCCCGTGCTCGGCTTTGGAAATCAGCTCGAGTGCATTGATGCCTCTGTCCAGAGTTTGGAGTGTGTTCTTCATTGTGTGATGTCTTTCGGAAAATGTAGCTAGGATGATAACAGCTCGGATGTACGGAGTTGTAATGCAATGAATCACTGCTGAGTATGTGCTATTCGCGGATGAGTATTCGGGGCGCAAGTGAGCATTTCCAAGTGTGCAATGCAGTAGCAAATCGATATGGCAGAAATGTGTCAGTATTCGCCGCAAAAAAACTTTTGAGCGCTCCCAACACCTGCCTTAGAGCCCCAGACCACACCTGATCAGGCGTCTAAGCCATGCATTAGAATTTCTCGGTCATTCGCACAGAAACCCTCCATTTTTATCCGCCAGCTCCCTCCGCAGAATAGCGCCATCCAAGTCATCCAAACCTATTTGAATGGATCGCCAACATGTCTGTTGAACAACAGCAGGAAACCCCAGAAACCCGTGCTCGCCAGCACTGGATGGGTGTACTGGCCAAGTCCAGTGTCGAGGCGCTGCAACAGCGCTGGCAGGCACTTTCGCTGGAGCCTGAATATCAATTTATCCGCAAGCCGGAAACCGGTCTGACCATGCTGCGTGGCCGTGTCGGCGGCAGCGGTCAGCCGTTCAATATGGGCGAAATGACGCTGACGCGCTGTGCTGTACGTCTGGCCAGCGGCACTCTTGGTGTCAGTTATGTATCCGGTCGCAACAGTCAGCATGCCATTACCGCGGCACTTGCTGATGCCCTGTTGCAGGAACGGAGTACCCAAAGCCTGCTGCAGCGTGAGCTGATCGAGCCCTTGCAGGCCGATCTCAAGGCCGAGCGTCAGCAGCGTGCGGCCCAGGCCAACAGCACCCGCGTTGATTTCTTCACACTGGTACGAGGAGAAGACTGATGGCTGTCAGCAGTAACGAACTGATCGCCGGCTTCGCCGATCCGGTCCAGGCATCCCAGCAGGTGTTCCGTGCCGCGCTCAAGGCGATGAGCGAACCGGGTACGTTGATGCAGATCGATTATCTGGAACAGGCGCCCAAGGGGCTGGACCTGTCCACCTGGCAGCTGGCACTGAGCCTGCTCGACCCCGATACCCGGGTCTGGCTCAGCCCTGCTTTGGCAGCGAGTGATGCGGTAATCAGCAACCTGCGCTTTCACTGCCAGTGTCCACTGGTGGATAACCCTTGTGATGCTGACTTTGCCATCGCCCTGCACAGCGAACTGCCGCTGCTGGCCGAGCTGAACTGGGGTACGTCGGAATACCCGGACCGTTCCACCACGCTGATGGTA
Source organism: Marinobacterium sp. NO-S09 (assembly GCF_059179545.1). Lineage (NCBI taxonomy): Bacteria > Pseudomonadati > Pseudomonadota > Gammaproteobacteria > Oceanospirillales > Oceanospirillaceae > Marinobacterium > Marinobacterium sp. NO-S09. Next base: position 1,824,541 of record NZ_CP168954.1, read on the forward strand.
CAGGTGCCGGCGTTAAGCGAAGAGGCACACTGGAGCCTGAGCGGCCCCGGTATCGAGCACACCCGCACACTGCGCATCGCCGGCCTGGGCGAGCCCTTCCGCAGTGACCTGATCCGCAGCCGCCAGCGTTTTCCGCTGGGTATCGACACTTTCTGGTGCTGCGACAACCGGCTGACTGCGCTGCCACGCACCACGGCAATTGAGCCACTTAACACAGAACAGGAGGCCTGCTGATGTACGTAGCCGTAAAGGGCGGTGAAAAGGCGATCGACAACGCCCATGCCCTGATGCGCACTCAGCGCCGTGGCGACAGCGCCATTGCCGAACTGAGTGTTGACCAGATTCGCCAGCAGCTGCCGCTGGCCGTGGACCGGGTGATGAACGAAGGCTCGGTGTACGACCCGGAACTGGCCGCGCTGGCACTGAAACAGGCCAGTGGCGATGCGGTGGAAGCGATTTTCCTGCTGCGTGCCTACCGCACCACGCTGCCGCGTTTTGGTTACAGCGAGCCGCTGGATACCGAACAGATGCAGATCGAACGCCGCATCTCCGGAACCTTCAAGGACCTGCCGGGCGGCCAGATTCTGGGCTCCACCTATGACTACACTCACCGTCTGCTGGATTTCAGTCTGCTGGCGGCGGGCGAAGCGGAAGTGGCGCCGGAAGAAGCCAATGCCCTGTCTGAAGCGCTGGCCGCCGGCAACAGCTGCCCGCGGGTGCTGGAACTGCTCAACAAGGAAGGCCTGATCGAACAGAGCCGTGAAGCAGGTCAGGGCGGCTCTTTTCAGCAGGACAAGGCACCCCGTGACCTGACCCGCGAACCGGTCAACTACCCGGCCGAGCGCGCCGTGCGTCTGCAGAACCTGATCCGCGGTGACGAGGGCTTCCTGCTGTCACTGAGTTACGCCTCCATGCGCGGCTACGGTGACAGCCACCCCTTCTCCGGCGAGATGCGCACCGGTCGCGTCAGTGTCGAGATGGTGCCGGAAGAGCTGGGCTTCCCGATCGAAATCGGTGAAGTACTGCTGACCGAGAGCGAGATGGTCAACCAGTTCCACGGCTCCAAGGATCTGCCGCCGCAGTTTACTCGCGGCTACGGCATCGCCTTTGGTCGTGCCGAACGCAAGGCGATGTCGGTGGCGCTGGTGGAACGTGCCCTGCGGGCCGAGGAGCTGGGCGAAGAGGTGCTCTACCCGACGCAGGATCAGGAGTTCGTGCTGTCCCACACCGACTGCGTCTCCGCCAACGGCTTCGTGTCGCACCTGAAGCTGCCGCACTACGTCGACTTCCAGTCCGAGCTGGAGATGATCCGCCGCCTGCGCAAGGAACAGAGCCGGGCGACTCAGAGCAAGACTACCAACGAGGAGGCCGACGCATGAGCACCGCCACCGGCTACAACTTTGCCTATCTGGACGAACAGTCCAAGCGCATGATCCGTCGCGCCATCCTCAAGGGCGTGGCCATTCCCGGCTACCAGGTGCCTTTTGGTGGCCGCGAAATGCCGCTGCCCCACGGCTGGGGTACTGGCGGCATGCAGGTTACCGCCAGCGTGATCGGTGAGGCCGACAGGCTGAAAGTGATCGACCAGGGCGCCGACGACACTACCAACGCGGTCAGCATCCGTCGCTTCTTCGCCCACACCGCAGGTGTGGAGACCACCGAGCAGACCGCCGAAGCGACGCTGATCCAGACCCGTCACCGTATCCCGGAACGGCCGCTGCAGGCGGATCAGATCCTGATCTATCAGGTGCCGATCCCCGAGCCGTTGCGTTTTATCGAGCCGCGCGAGAGTGAGACGCGCAAGATGCACGCGCTCAGCGAGTACGGCGCCATGCAGGTGAAACTGTACGAAGACGTGGCCCGGTTCGGCCATATCGCCACCAGCTACGACTACCCGGTGATGGTGAACAACCGCTACATGATGGATCCGTCGCCGATCCCCAAATTCGACAACCCGAAGATGAGCATGATGCCGGCGCTGCAGCTGTTCGGCGCCGGTTTCGAGAAGCGTATCTACGCTGTGCCGCCGTTTACACAGGTGGAAAGCCTGGACTTCGATGATCATCCGTTCGAGGTGCAGAGCTGGGACGAAGCCTGCGCCATCTGTGGTTCTGACCATAGCTTCCTCGATGAAGTAATTACCGACGACAACGGCAGCAAGATGTTTGTCTGCTCCGATACCGATTATTGCCGCGAGCGCGTTGAGCAGGGTTTTGTTGGCACGGCTGCTGATCTGCCTATTGCTGAAGTGGAGACCAAATAATGAATACCGCAGTAGACCTGCTGACTTCAACCAGCGAATGGCAGGATATCGCGCCGCTGCTGAGCGTGCGTGAACTGAACAAGTTCTACGCCCCGGGCAAGGGCTGTGGCGATATCAACTTCGACCTCTATCCGGGTGAAGTGCTGGGCATCGTCGGCGAATCCGGCTCCGGCAAGTCGACCCTGCTCAGCTGCCTGTCGGCACGGCTAACACCGGATTCCGGCAACGTTATCTACAACAGCGAACAGTTCGGCGAGATGGACCTGTACGCCTGCGAAGAATCCATGCGTCGTGTGTTGATGCGCTCCGAGTGGGGCATCGTGCACCAGCATGCCCGTGATGGCCTGCGCATGAACGTCAGCGCCGGTGCCAATATCGGCGAGCGGCTGATGGCAGTGGGCGAGCGTCACTATGGCGACATCCGCGCCAAGGCCGAAGAGTGGCTGACCGCAGTGGAGATCGATACCGGCCGTATCGATGATCGCCCCAGCCAGTTCTCCGGTGGCATGCAGCAGCGTCTGCAGATCGCCCGAAACCTGGTCACTCACCCCAATCTGATCTTTATGGATGAGCCCACCGGCGGGCTGGATGTGTCCGTGCAGGCCAAGCTGCTCGACCTGCTGCGCAACCTGGTGTCCCGTCTGGGGCTGTCGGTGATTATCGTCACCCACGACCTGGCCGTTGCCCGCCTGCTGGCGCACCGGTTAATGGTGATGCGTCGCGGTGAAGTGGTGGAAACCGGTCTGACCGATCAGGTTCTGGACGATCCTCAGCACCCCTACACCCAGTTGCTGGTGTCATCCATTCTGCAGAACTAGGAGCCTGTCATGACTGCAAACCAACTGATGATCGATGTGTCCGGGGTGGAGAAAGCCTTCACCCTGCACAATCAGGGCGGCGCCAGTTTTGGCGTGCTCGACAATGCCAGTCTGCAGGTGCAGGCCGGAGAATGTGTGGTGCTGCACGGCCAGTCCGGTGCCGGCAAAAGTACCTTCCTCAAGGCGCTGTATGCCAACTACTCCGTGGATGGCGGCGAGATTCGTCTGCGTGATGGCGAGCAGATGGTGGAGATCACTTCGGCGCTACCGCGCCGCATTATCGCCCTGCGTCGCCAGGCGTTGGGCTATGTGTCCCAGTTTCTGCGCGTAATTCCTCGTGTTTCCACGCTGGAGGTGGTGATGCAGCCGCTGCTGGACCTGGGCGTGGATGCCGCCATCTGCGAAGCCAAGGCGAAGGACCTGCTGCAGCGTCTTAACGTGCCGGAGCGGCTCTGGTCGCTGGCACCGGGCACTTTCTCAGGCGGTGAACAACAGCGCGTCAATATCGCCCGCGGCTTTATCGTCGATTACCCGATCCTGCTGCTGGACGAGCCAACCGCCTCGCTGGATGCCGCCAACCGCAAGGTCGTGGTGGAGCTGATCCGTGAAGCCAAGGATCGGGGTGCTGCCATCGTTGGCATCTTCCACGACGAAGATGTACGTGAAGCGGTCGCTGATCGCCTCGTTGACATCAAAGCGATTTGAACAGATAGCGCGATCTGATACACAGACTGGATAGATAAAGATGAAAGAACAGATTCTGACCAACGCCCGCCTGATCCTGCGTGACGAAGTGATCACCGGCACCCTGGTTGTTCGCGACGGCGAGATTGCCGAGATCAATCAGGAGATCAGCCAGCTGCCTCAGGCCGATAATCTGGATGGTGAATACCTGATGCCCGGCCTGGTGGAGCTGCACACCGACAACCAGGAAAAATACTTCACCCCGCGCCCGAAAGTAGACTGGCCGGCGCACATGGCGATGGCCACCCATGATGCCCAGCTGATCGCGGCGGGTATCACCACTTCTTTCGACTCGGTGGCGCTGGGCGATATCATCGGCGAGAGCACCCGCGTCGAGAAACTGGATGCGATGATCAAGGCGATCATCGAATCCGAGCGCGTCGGTCTCAACCGCGCCAACCATCTGCTGCACCTGCGCTGTGAAGTCAGCTATCCGGGCCTGATGGAGCTGTTCGAGCGTTACATCGGCGAAGATCTGGTCAAACTGATCTCGGTCATGGACCACGCGCCCGGCCAGCGTCAGTTCCCGCCGGAGAACATTCCCAAGTACCGCGAGTATTACATGATCAAGTACGGCCTCAGCGATGATCAGATGGATGATTTCATCAAGCTGCAGCAGGCCAACAGTGCACAGTATGCTGATCCTTTCCGCCGCCGCATCTGTGAGGTGTGCCATGACCGCGGCATCGCCATCGCCAGTCATGACGATGCCACACTGGCTCATGCGCAGGAGTCGGCTGATCTGGGCATGCAGGTGGCGGAGTTCCCGACCACGCTGGAAGCAGCCAAAGCCTCCCATGAGCTGGGCCTGAAGGTGTTGATGGGCGCACCCAATATCGTGCGCGGCGGTTCTCATTCCGGCAACATAGCCGCCAAGGATCTGGCCAGCGCCGGTGTGCTGGATATCCTCAGTTCCGACTATTATCCCTCGGCACTGGTGCAGGCGGCCTTTATGGTGGCTAACATGGAAGACAACGAATACGACCTGGCGCGTGCCATTGGGTTGGTGACTGCCAATCCGGCACAGGCGGCCAATCTGCATGATCGTGGTGAGCTGAAAGCAGGCCTGCGAGCCGACCTGGTTCAGGTGAACAGCCACTCGGTGATGCCATTGGTCGAGCGGGTCTGGTGTAAGGGCAAGCGGGTGTTCTGATGATCAGAGGCACACTTTTTTATCTGGTCGGAGCCTCGGGCTCCGGCAAGGATTCACTGCTGGAAGGCTGTCGTCGGCAATTACCGGCGCAGCTGCGCTGCTGTGTGGCACACCGCTATATCACCCGTGCAGCGGATGTGGGCGGTGAAAACCATATCCACCTGAGTGAAGCGGAGTTTCATCTGCGCGAGGAGCTGGGGCTTTTTGCCATGAACTGGTATTCACACGGCTATCATTACGCCATTGGCAATGAGATTGATACCTGGCTGGATTCCGGCGTGAATGTGTTGGTCAACGGCTCCCGTGAATACTTGCCCCATGCCATGACCATGTATGACGAGCTGGTGCCGGTGCTGGTCGATGTGAATCCGGACAAGCTGCGGCAGCGCTTGATCAAGCGAGGTCGGGAAACCGCAGAGGAGATCGAATGCCGTCTGGCACGCCATGCAGAGATGGTGGCGCACATGCCCGACTGCACCCTGCATGTCAGCAATGATTGCAAGCTGGAGGAGGGCGTGGCGGCACTGCTCGATGTGGTCAGGCAGAATAGCCTTCAATCGATTGATGTATCCATGGATGTGGTATGAAACTAACCTTTCTTGGCACCGGTGATGTACGCCAGGTACCGGTCTACGGTTGTCGCTGTGGCGCTTGTGATGCGGCGCGTGAAGATGATCGACTGCGCCGTCGTCCCTGCAGTGCTCTGCTGGAGTCGGATGACAAACGCGTATTGATCGATGGCGGGTTAACTGATCTGGCGGAGCGTTTTGCGCCGGGGGATCTCAATGCCATTCTGCTCACCCACTACCATGTCGATCATGTGCAGGGACTGTTTCATCTGCGCTGGGGGCTGAATGACAGTATTCCGGTATACGGCCCGGATGATCGGGATGGCTGTGCCGACCTGCTAAAGCACCCCGGTATTCTGGACTTTCGCGCACCGCTGGTGCCCTTTGTGGCGCTGATTATGGGCGATGTTCAGATCACGCCCTTACCACTGCGTCACTCCAAACCCACGTTTGGTTATCTGTTTGAACGCAATGGACGGCGTCTTGCCTATCTGACCGATACGGTGGGCCTGCCGCCTGAAACCGAGGCGTTTCTGAAGCAGTACGAAGATCTGGAAGTGGTGATCGACTGTAGCCAGCCCCCATGTGCGGAGCCTCCACGTAACCACAATGACCTGAGCCTGGTACTGGGAATTCATCAGCGACTGCAGCCCAGACGCACCTGGTTAACCCATCTGGGCCATGAGATGGACGTCTGGCGGCAGCAACACAGCTTGCCGGATGCAGTCTGTGTTGCGCGGGATAATCTTGAGCTGATGCTTTACTGAACGGAAGGGCGCTGGCTCATCTTGTCATGCCAGCGTTTGAGGTTGGGCAGGCTGTCATCGACTTCGAGCTCCAGGCGGCCAAGAAAACCGCACAGCACCCAGAGGGTAATGTCGACGATGCTGAAGCGGTCGCCGGCGACCCAATCGGTTTTACCCAGCTGCTTGTCGACCACCGGCAGGAACTGCGCCAGGCGCTCGCGCGATTCCTCACCCCAGGCTTTTACACAGTTTTCACGGTCACTGAAAAAGCCGGACAGGTTACGGAAGGCCTGAAACGCCGGCACTACGCCCTGCAGTTCAACAATGCGGTGCCACATTTCAACCTGTGCCTGCTCCAGCGGGGTCTCGCCAAACAACGCCTTGTCGTTGGGTGTGCTGGCATCAAAGTAACGGCAGATCGCCACACTTTCACAAATGTGAGTGCCATCATCCAGTTGCAGCACCGGAATCAGGCCGTTGGGGGCCTTGTCCATAAAGGCTTCACTGCGGTTTTCAGCGCCGCGAATATCCACGTCTTCACGTTCCACTTCGATGCCAAGTTCGTTGAGAAAAATGGCAACGCGTCGTGCGCTGGGAGTAGCGGAATTTTCCAGTAATTTCATGTTGGGCCTCATGCTTGTTGTTATGGAGTGAGAAAAGCCGACCTTCAGAGTATTACGACTGGCCCGACAAACGAAGTGACAACTTGTGCACCGTCGGTCCGAACAGGAAGGAGATCACGGCGGCAACGGGCCAGGCCAGGCTGAAAGCGCGCATCCACTGGGTCAGGTACAGCTCAGTAAAGCCCAGGTTAAGCCAGGTGACATACCCGGTCATCAGAAACGCCAGAACGAATGACATCAGTGCGGTAAACCAGAGGCGTTGCTTCATGGGCGTGTTCTCCTTGAGTGAATCGAATGTGCGTAAGTGTATATAATTGTCTAAACGTCAAATAGATATGTAATTCTCAATCTATAATTTCAAAAATGAAATCAAGCTACGATGATCTAGCCCTGTTCGTACAGATTGTACGGCTCCGCAGCCTGCAAGCAGCAGCGGACTACCTTGGGCTGCCTGCTGCCACCGTGACGCGCCGGCTGAAGCGCCTTGAGGCAAGTCTCGGTTTTCAGCTGGTTCGCCGTTCTGCCCGGCACTTCAGCCTGACCGGTGAAGGGGAGGTGTATTACGCCAGCTATGCGGCTCTGTTCGACGAGCTGGAACAGGTGTCGGCGCAGTTAAGCCGTGATGCTCAGGAGATGAGTGGGCCGCTGCGGGTGTCGGCTCCCACGAATCTGGCCACGGGTCTGTTAAGCCCCATGTGGACCGAGTTCATGAAAGCCCACCCGGAAGTCAGGCTGGAGCTAATGCTGAGCAACCGCACCGAAGACATGTTGCAGCAACGGATCGATATCGCCCTGCGTATCGGGCCGCAAACCAACTCTGGCCTGTATCAAAAGAAACTGGGCTGGGTGCGCACCCGCCTTGTGGCATCACCTGAGTATCTGGCCGAGGCAGGGGAGCCGGTGGAGCTGGAACAGTTGCAGCAGCATCGCCTGGCCGTGTTCAAACAGTTGGGGCGCTGGCGTCTTCAGCACCAGTCCAGTGGCCGACAAGTGACGCTCCATCCCTCGGCGACGTCCACCGTCGATGATCTGACGCTGGTAAAACAGTTTGTCTGTGATGGCCTTGGGATCTCGCTACTGCCTGCCAATGAGATACAGCAGCCGCTACAGGAAGGGCGGCTCAAAATTGTACTGCCGGAATGGTCAGGACCCGAGCGGGATATCTATGCGGTCTGGCCGGATGGGCGTTTGCTCAACGTGCGAGCACGCCGCTTGCGGGATTTCATGCAGGACTATATCGGCCGCCAGCCGGTGCTTCAGGGCCGTTGCTGAGCGCATTAGACCGGACATAAAAAAGCCGACCCCGAGGGGCCGGCTGGAAAACTCTGCAACCGTTCAGACTGAAGGGGGTAAAGCCTGAACGGCCCCAGCTAATCCCTTAGAACTTGACGCGCATACCTGCCAGGTAACCCATGTCAGAATCGTCTTCGTCAGTGTCTGCGATTTCAGCAAACAGGCTAACGTTTTTCTGAGTAGCGAACTTGTAGGTTACATTTGCGTACCATTCTGTTACGTCGTCACCGGATTCCGGATCAGTGTTCACAACGCCAACAGCGACTTTGGTGGTTTTGCCTGCTTTGAAAGCAGCTGCCAGGTTGTACTGGTCAGCGATATCGTCTGTGGTGCTCCAGTCAGCTGCGAATTCAGCGAAACCAGCGTCAAACTCAGCGCTCAGACCCCAGGTATCGATGTCATCAGCACCGATGCTCGGAGTAGCGTTCTGGTAAGCAGCGCCGATGTTCAGAGCAGCTACGTCGAAAGATGCGAATACGTCGAAGTACTCGCCGTTTTCGCTGGACTCACCTTCAGCATCCATTTCGTAGGAAGCGATGAAAGTAGCGCTGTCCATTTCAACGTCAACACGGATAGTGTCGTCGCCGGAAGTGCCCATAGCGTCGAAACGGTCTTCGTCGCTGGCCAGCTCGTAAGCTTTCTCAACACCGAACTCGTCAGATGCGAAGTTCTGCTTACCGAAAGATACGGAAGTGTTGCCGAAAGCCATACCAACGTAAGCTTCTTCCAGCTTGCTGCCGTCCTGCTTGTCTTCAGCAGCATCCTTGAAACCGAAATCGACACGACCGAAGGCTTTCATGTCGTTGCCCAGGTCGTAGCTGACGTAGTTTTTCAGCTCCAGATCGTCGAATTCGATCTCAGCGTTCTGGTCATTGCCAACGTCCTGACGCAGCTGAACCTGCAGGTCGCCGTTCAGCTTGTAAGTGAAACCATTGCCTTCATAGATAGTGGCAGCACTGGCAGAGCCAGCAGCTACAGATACTGCAACAGCCAGAAGAAGCTTTTTCATGAGCGAGACTCCGTTATTCAAAGGTCTATTCAGTGATTGATTATTTAAAGGCTGGTTTTAATCCAGCTCTTAAATTTATTACGAGTAGGTTCATCAGCCTGCTGATACCAGTACTGCAACATTTCCCCGATCATTTTCTGATCAGCATTAATTGCAGGTTCTGCTGATTTTTTAACCACAGGCTGTTCATTAAACTGATGACGTTCAACCTGTAATGCGGGCATGGCAGCTGCCACTCCGGACTGGTTAAATTTCATCAGCTCCGCGGTATAGTCGCGGGCCAGTTGAAAGCCTTCTTTTTTCAGAATGCCCGACTGGTAAGGAAGGGTGCGTCCTTGCGAATCAACCAGCATCCACTGCGGTGATTGGTTGAATTTCTTAAGATCATAGTGGTTGGTGATCTTAGGTGTCTGAAGCTTGATTTCGGTATCTTTTGCTTCAAAAAGAAGCACATAGGATTCGCTTGTTTCCAGGATTGAATCGTCGGAAGACTCTTCAATTTCAGCGGTATACTCAACAACGATCTGGTTTTTTCCGTTTTCCAGACGCAGGCTGCCGGTGCTGTCAAACAGGCTGCTACGTTCAACAGCCTTGCCATTTACAGCGAGAATATCGGTGCCCTGGTTCAGCTTGATGGTTACATCCCCAAACACCACTGAAGGGATAAAACAGGTCAGTAGCGCTATTTTTTTGGAGAATGATTGCATGTTTTTTGTACCGAAATTTTTCTGTGTTTTTTCAATTCCGGTGCATGTTATTTTTCAAATGTTACATGGAGGTTTAAGTTATATTAAGGTTTGGTATTCTTCCGGTAATATAAATTAAACACCTGTTTGTTAATCGGTTGTTTTATAACCAGACTGTCATAAATCGCCTCTAGAGTTTTGTCTTCACCTAAATACATCTGGAGGTATACCCGTATGGATTCTCGCCTGCTGCGCGCATCCTGCCTGGCCATGGCGGTCGCCGCTGCGACTTCGGCCCACGCCAACAGCTTTAACCGTATTCAAAGCTTCTCGACAGCAGACAACCTGCCTGCATCCAATATGGAGCAGGAAACCTCTGCCGAGATCATTACCGCTACTGCCAGTGGTAATACCCTGATCTACAGTGACAGCCCGCGTGAGGGTATCGGTTTTATCGATATCCGTGATGCCCAGCAGCCCAAGCCCGCAGGCTTTATGCCGCTCAAGGGTGAGCCGACCTCTGTCAGTGCGGTTGGCGAGAATGCAGTTGTCGGTGTGAATACCTCCGAGAGCTACACGGCGCCTTCAGGCTTCCTGGCGCTGGTCAATTCAACGCAGAAGAAAGTGGTGAGCCAATGTGACTTGGGCGGCCAGCCGGACTCGGTTGCTGTTTCCAAGCAGGGCGACATGGTTGCAGTCGCGATTGAAAACGAGCGCGATGAAGACCTGAACGACGGTGTCATTCCGCAGCTGCCTGCCGGTGATCTGGTGCTGGTGCCGCTGAAGCAGGGCCAGCTGGTCTGCTCCGGCCTCAAGCGTGTGGACCTGACCGGTCTGGCCGAGATTGCACCTTCCGACCCTGAACCGGAATTCGTCGATTTCAATCAGAAGGGTGAAGTTGTCGTCACGCTGCAGGAGAACAACCACCTGGTGATCGTCGATGCCAAAACCGGTAAGGTGAGCAATCACTTCTCCGCCGGCACAGTCGACCTCAAGCAGATTGATGTAAAGAAAGACGGTGCACTCAACTTCACCGGCGAGCTTAACAACGTGCTGCGCGAGCCGGACGCTGTTAAATGGCTGGATAACAACCGCTTTGTCATCGCCAATGAAGGTGACTACAACGGTGGTTCACGCGGCTTCAGCATCTTCCATAAAAACGGCAAGCTGCTGTTTGAATCCGGTGCCGCCTTTGAGCACGAAGTCGTACGTGCCGGCCATTACCCGGACAAGCGTTCCGGCAAGAAAGGTGCCGAGCCGGAAGGTCTGGAAGTAGGCCGTTTCGGTGACGACACCTATATCTTCGTCATGTCCGAGCGTGGCTCCGTAATCGGTGTTTACCGCGATACCGGTGCTGCTCCCGAGTTCATGCAGCTGCTGCCGTCCGGCATGGCACCGGAATCCGCTGTTGCCATTCCGGCGCGCAACCTGCTGGTCAGCGCCAACGAAAAAGACCTGATCGAAGATGGCGGTGTACGTGCCCACGTCATGCTGTTCAGCCTTACCAAGGACACACCGGCATACCCGCAGCTGGTATCCGGCAATGAAGCGGCCACTGGCGCACCCATTGGCTGGGGCGCGCTCTCGGGCCTGACCGCTGACCCGAGCAAGCCCAACGTGCTTTATGCTGTAAACGACAGCTTCTATAAGAACCAGCCCCGCATTTTCACCATCGACGCCAGCGCTCACCCGGCGCGCATTACGGCTGCCCTGAACATTACCCGTGATGGCCAGCCGGCCAAGAAGCTGGATCTGGAAGGTGTGGCAGCTGATGGCAAGGGCGGTTTCTGGCTGGCCTCTGAAGGTAACGCCAAGAAGGAAGTGCCGCACGCCATTTACCATGTAAATGCCGCCGGTGAAATCGACGAGACTCTGGCATTCCCGGATGAACTGCTGCAGCACCAGATTCGCTTTGGTGCCGAAGGCATTGCACTGGATGGCGACAATCTCTGGATTGTGATGCAGCGTCCCTGGAAAGACGATGGCGAACAGCAGGTGAAACTGCTTAAGCATAATCTGAAGACAGGGGAATGGACGGCTGCGCATTACCCGCTGGATGCAACTGAAAAAGGCTGGGTTGGGCTGTCCGAGATCGAAATCCACAATGGCAAAACCTACATTCTGGAGCGCGACAACCAGATCGGTGCCAATGCCGCCATCAAGCGGCTCTACTCAGTTGAACTGAATGGCCTGCAAACCGCAGAGCTGGGCTCTACACTGCCGCTGGTGCAGAAGACGCTGGTACGTGATTTGATTCCCGAACTGGAGTCTCTGAACGGCTATGTGACCGATAAAGTGGAAGGATTTGCCATAGATCAGAACGGAAATGGATTTTTTGTCACCGACAATGACGGAGTTGACGACAGTTCTGGCGAAACAATGTGGGTCAAAATGGGGCAAATTCGCTGAAAATGACCCCTTAACGTCGTAAAAGTACAAGGGAGGCACAGAAAGCCTCCCTTTTTTGTTGTCAAATGCGTGCGTTTAGAACGGCTGTTTGGGTTTGCAATTGGAATGTGTAGGTTTTTGAGACACTGGTTGAAAAATAGCCGGCTCACTAAAATCACATCGTCTAATTTTTGTTCAAAAAGTGAACACCTGAGGAGTTGAAAATGAAAGCTCGCAGACGTGAGTCAGTGGCTGAAATCAAACGCCGCCTTTTTCATTATAACTTGATCTCTCTGGCCGCAACCGCCGTGATCGCAGTCGCCATCTATGCATTGGCGACGGGCAATGGCGGCAACATCCATCCCTGGCTGAGCGATCAGTCAATAGCGATGGATCTGCTGATGGCGGCCGGCGTACTTGAACTGCTGGTGATGGCGCGTATCTCGCGACTCAAGCGGCTCAAGCACGGCGTTCTGAATCGACGTGTGGTGTCTCGCGCCCGCGCCTGATCTCTGCCTCTGGTGCCTGTGCTTTGGCAGGGCCAGACTTTCATCTTCCGGGCGGCTGTGACACCATTCTCCCCTTCTGCCGTCCGGAGATCTTTTCCCCATGATCGTACGCAACCGTCCCGGTGCGCTCGGTTTGATGCTGGCCTGGAAGGGCTCGGTATTCCCGCATATTCTGCCCCATATTCTGTTGTCCGGACTCTTCGCCATTGTGGTGACCTGGGTAACCCGTCATCACTACCTTGATGGCATCGTTGAATACACACTCTTGCCCTTTACCCTTATGGGCATTGCGCTGTCGATCCTGCTCAGCGTGCGCAACACCGCGACCTATGACCGCTGGTGGGAAGCGCGCAAACAGTGGGGCCAGATGGTGGTCGAAATGCGCAGCCTGGCCCGCACCAGTGGCATCTACCTGAATTCTGAGCGTCGCCGCAGTCTGTTAATGCTGGCACTGGCCCATACACACCTGCTACGCGGCCAGTTACGTGAAGAAGATGTGCGTGCGGACCTGCCGGAAGGCTTGAATCAGGTGCTGCCACAGGACGAACTGGACGCCATATTAAGCGCCCGTAACCCCGCTGCGCAGATGCTGCAGTATGCCGGTGACTTGGTTGCCGATGCGTACAAAGCAGGGGAGATCGATAGCGTTGCCGCTGCGGCGCTGGATAAGCACCTGAACAGTCTTGCCGGTGTCCAGGCCGCCTCCGAGCGTATTGCACAAACGCCTTTGCCCTTCGCCTATACACTGCTGGCGCATCGCACAGCCTACTTTTATTGCTACCTGCTGCCCTTTGGCCTGGTGGGAGCTGCTGGCTGGTTTACGCCTGTCTTTACCGGCATCGTTGCCTACACCTTCTTTGGTCTGGACCGCCTGTCTGAGCAGCTGGAGTTTCCCTTCGGACGCCATACCAATGACCTGCCGCTGGATGCGATCTGCCGCATTCATGAAATCAGCGTCGCCGAAGCCCTGGGGGACCCGGCACCAGAATTGCTGCAACCGGTGGAGTTTCAACTGCAATGAGCACAGATCTTTTCTGCCCGCTGTGCAGTTCGACTGCGCTCTATGCCATTGCCTGTAAAGCGAAGACCTACTATCGCTGCGAAGCCTGCAAAATGGTCCATCTGGAACCTTCACAGCGCTTGTCGGATGCGGATGAAAAGGCCGTATACGATGACCATGAAAACGCCATCGATGACCCGGGCTATCGCCGCTTTCTGTCTCGTGCGTTTGATGAGGTGCTGGCGCGTAAACCACCCCCGGCCAAAGGGCTGGATTTCGGCTGCGGACCCGGCCCGGCGCTGGTGGCCATGGCGCGAGAGGCCGGTTATGACATGGCGCAGTATGACAAGTACTTCCACCCCGACACCTCGGTGCTGACAGGGCCGTATGACTTCATTACCAGCACCGAGGTGGTGGAGCATCTGGCCGAGCCGCTTCCCGTACTGGACCAGCTCTGGTCATTGCTCGCCCCTGAAGGCGTGCTGGTACTGCAAACCAAACGGGTGCTGGACGATGAGCGCTTTCGCAGCTGGCACTACCGCAACGACCCGACCCACATCACCTTCTTTGCCGAAGAGAGCTTCAGCTGGCTGGGCGAGCGCTGGGGCAGTGTGCCCGAGTATCCGCATAAGGATGTTGTGTGTTTTCAGAAAAACGCCTGACTCCCTTTAACCTTGGCCTCGATACCATCGCTCTTGCCGTGCTGACGGTACCCCGCGTGAAAAAGATGCGATTTTTTGCCAAATTTGCTGCCGAATATTGTCATGGTGAGTAAACGTTAGCTACTTCACACTAAGGTTATTCCCTTATAAGCGCTGTCGTATACACGGCAGCCAAATGAATAACAAAGGTGTGAGTCATGGATTTCAAAAACGTACCTGCAATCGTAACCGGTGGTGCTTCTGGTCTGGGTGAGGGCGCTGCCCGTGCGCTGGCGGCAGCCGGTGCCAAGGTTGCCATCTTCGATCTGAATGAAGAGCGTGGCCGCGAGATCGCTGCTGAACTGGGCGGTATCTTTGTACGTTGTGACGTGTCCTCTGCCGAGAGTGCTGAAGCGGCATTTGCTACTGCACGTGAAGTGCATGGCGCCTGCGGTATCGCCGTGAACTGCGCCGGTATCGCTCCGGCGGGCAAGATCGTCGGCAAGGAAGGCCCCATGCCGCTGGAGAACTTTGACAAGGTTATCCAGGTCAACCTGGTAGGCAGCTTCAACATCCTGCGTCTGGCCGCTGCCGACATGGCAACTCGCGAACCGAACGCCGATGGCGAGCGTGGTGTGGTGATTTCTACTGCCTCCATTGCGGCCTACGAAGGTCAGATCGGTCAGGTCGCGTACAGCGCGTCCAAGGGCGGTGTGGTGTCCATGACGCTGCAGGCCGCACGTGAGCTGGCCCGTCAGGGCGTTCGTGTGAACACCATCGCACCGGGCCTGTTCCTGACGCCGATGATGTCCGGCTTCCCGCAGGAAGTGCAGGACAGCCTGGCCGCCACTCTGCCGTTCCCGCAGCGTCTGGGTCATCCGGACGAGTACGGCATGCTGGTTGAACAGATCGTGAAGAACCCGCTGCTCAACGGCGAGACTATCCGTCTGGACTGTGCCCTGCGCATGGCACCCAAGTAAGCCGACGGACGAGTAAGACGTACGAGTAAAAGAAGGTGAGCGAGATGAATGCAGCTGTAATCGACCAGGAAGAACTGGAACTCTTTCGTGAAATGGTGCTGCGCGCACTGGAGCGCGAAGTGGAACCGCACTACGAACAGTGGGAAAAGGACGAGATCACCCCGCGTGAACTCTGGCGCACCCTGGGCGAAGCCGGCCTGCTTTGCGTCGACGCCCCCGAAGCCCACGGCGGCTGCGGTGTGCCCTTTGAATACTCCGTGATGCTGGTCACCGAGATGGCGCGTCTGGGCTACGGTGCCCTGGCCACCAATGTGATGGTGCACTCCGATATCGTGGCGCCCTATGTCGCCCATCTCGGCAACGAAGAGCAGAAAGACCGCTGGCTGCCGGGCATGGTCTCCGGTGACGTGGTCGGCGCCATCGCCATGACTGAGCCGGGTGCCGGAAGTGACCTGGCGGCGCTACGCACCACCGCCGTACTGGATGGCGACGAGTACGTGATCAACGGCTCCAAGACCTTCATCACCAACGGCCAGCACGCCGACATGGTGATCGTTGCCGCCAAGACCGATCCGGCGGCCGGTGCCAAGGGCGTCAGCCTGTTCCTGGTCGACACCACACTGCCGGGTTACAGCAAGGGCCGTAATCTGGAGAAGATTGGCCAGCACTCCGGCGATACCTCCGAACTCTTCTTCGAGAACCTGCGCGTACCCAAGTCGGCGCTGCTGGGCGAAGAGGGCAAGGGCTTCGTGTACCTGATGAAGGAACTGCCCCGTGAACGTCTGGTGATTGGCGCCATTGGTGTCGGCGCGGCCCGCGGCTCGCTGGATATGACCATCCAGTATGCCGACGAACGTACCCTGTTCGGTCAGAAGCTTAAGGAGTTGCAGAACACCCGTTTCCGCATCGCCGAGATGGAAACCGACTACCGCATCAACAAGGCCTTTATCGACCAGTGCATCGCCGAGTACTCACGTGGCGAGCTGGATGCGGCCACCGCCTCCATGGCCAAGTACACCGCCACCGAGATGCAGTGCCGCGTGGCTGATGGCTGCCTGCAGCTGTTTGGCGGCTACGGCTACACCACTGAATACCCGATCTCCCGCGCCTTTATCGACGCCCGTGTACAGCGCATCTACGGCGGCACCTCTGAGGTAATGAAAGAAGTGATCGCGCGTTCAGTACTGGGACGCTAACCGGGCGACGCTAATCAGTCGGATTGAAACGAATAACGCTTTACAAGAAAAAGACTTAACAGGAGCAACAGGATGTCAGACAACAGCATTGTGATTCTGGGCGCGGCCCGTACTCCCATGGGCGGCATGATGGGCTCCCTGAGCGACGTGCGCTCACCGGACCTGGGTGCCGTGGCGATTGAAGCGGCCATCGAGCGTGCCGGCCTGCAGCCGAACGATATCGACGAAGTGATCATGGGCTGCGTACTGCCCGGCGCACTGGGCCAGGCTCCGGCGCGTCAGGCCTCTCGCAAGGCTGGCATCCCCGATGCAGCTGGCGCGACCACCATCAACAAGATGTGCGGTTCCGGCATGAAAGCCGTGATGCAGGCGCACGACCAGATCAAGGCCGGCAGCGCAGACATCATGATCGCCGGCGGCATGGAAAACATGAGCCAGGCACCTTACATGCTGCCCAAGGCTCGTGCCGGCATGCGCATGGGCCACGGTCAGGTGATCGACTCCATGTTCTTCGACGGCCTGGAAGACGCCTACGAAGGCGGCCTGATGGGTGTATTCGCCCAGCGTTCCGCTGATGACTTCAACATCACCCGTGAAGCCATGGACAATTTCGCCATCGGCTCCCTGAACAAATCCCTGGCCGCTATCGAAAACGGCTGGTTCAAGGACGAGATTGCACCGGTCACCATCAAGGGCCGCAAGGGCGACACCGTTGTAGATACCGACGAACAGCCGGGCAACGCCCGTCCAGACAAGATCCCGCAGCTGAAGCCGGCGTTCAAGAAAGACGGCACCGTAACCGCCGCCAACTCCAGCTCCATCAGCGATGGTGGTTCTGCACTGGTACTGGCCACCCAAGCCGAAGCCGACAAGCGCGGTGTTAAACCGGTTGCCCGCATCGTGGCGCACTCCACCCATGCCCAGCTGCCGGCTGAATTCACCATCGCCCCGATTGGCGCCATCCAGAAGGTGCTGGACAAGGCAGGCTGGAGCAAGGACGACGTGGATCTGTACGAGATCAACGAAGCCTTCGCTGTGGTCTCCCTGCTGGCGATCAACGAACTGGGCCTGGATGCCGACAAGGTCAACGTCTACGGCGGCGCCTGCGCCCTGGGACACCCGATCGGCTCCTCCGGCTCACGCATTCTCGTCACGCTGCTCAATGCCCTGAAGCAGCGCGGCCTGAAGAAAGGGGTTGCATCCCTCTGTATCGGTGGTGGTGAAGCGACAGCCGTCGCAGTCGAACTGCTCTGATACGCCTTAACTTGCACATCTCTGCCTTTGAGGCCACCGATTGGTGGCCTTTTTTTCGTGTAGAGAGCGAGGAATGCCTGATCAGTAACACTGAAAGCGCACTGTAATAGTGCAGTATTAGTCTTTTTGGGCGTTGCTCTTTAGGTACAGCTTCGCTAAGTTTGAAGTACACCAGCAGGAAGTCGGTGTCCGCAATGACAGGGAAAAGGGGATGGGTCGATGGCAGGGATGGTTAGTAGTAGTTCTGTTGTTTCTCTTCTTTTTCATCAAGCCGTTTTGGTTTTGTTCTTTGTCATACGTTGTATTGGGCGATACCCGCTGAGTCGGGAGCGTTGGCGTGAATATCCCTTTTTTCTTTGATATTTCATATAAATTATAGGTTATGACTTTTTAGAAGGGTTTAAAGGTGTTCCCGATAATAAGTACTATGATATCAAAGGCCTTGTTAATAGAATTTTACATCTCAGAGGAAGGCTAATATTAATTTTGGTTGATTTTCAAATATTTAAAAATTATTAAGCTGTTTCAAATTTATCCGCAAGTTAATAAATTTTGGTACTTAATATGAGTATTGATGAGCTATGTATCAGCAAGAATGCACAATATTATAAACTTAAAAAAACTTGTCGGCTGTATCTGTTAGAAGGGCTTTTCGAAATATATCAGAAGATAAGATAGGGAATTACCTTTTTAATGTGATTAGAAAAAAATATACAACTATAAAAGGTAATGATTCAATTTACTCTTTAGTGGCATATAAAGTACAAGCCGAGCCATCATTCTTGTCTGGGAGTAACATTACCGAGGATAAATATGCTTATTTACTTTTATTAGAGTGTGATAATGCTTTAGTAATTTTAAAGAAATACGTGGATTCTCCAGAGAAGTTGTTTGAAAAATTTATTGAAGAATACGATTACGATAAATTTTACCATTTTTATGGTAGTCAACACCCAGAGTATGAACGCGTAGCAATGAAAAATATGAGCATATCCAATGCTGTTATACGATCTCGATCTCTTGAAGCAAAAAGCTTAAACGGCATTATTCCTTCAGCATCTTCAAGTCGTTCAATACCCACCAACTTCAGGATGAAATTAGGCTCAGAAGTATATACTCTCACGCCAAGCACCTCGCGAGTTAGTCATAGAGATAAGAAATCTTCTTTAGAAGAGCTAATCGATTGGGCATTCGAAACCAAAAATGAACTTAATATGACTACCAATAAAAGTGAGTTTTTAAATAATTTTGCGTCTCCTGTTTGCTTAGAAGATATTATCAAGTCAGGTAACAAAGTTGTAGGTTTGTTCATTGATGTTAGTGATATTGAAGAAAAAGTCATCAGCGGTTCTGCAGTCTTGAAAAACTCTGATGGTGTCCCTCTAAAAACCGAGGATATGAAAAATATATTCGACAAGTTGAGGGCTCCTATTAGAATTAAAAATAATGTGGCAGATTATCGTTGGGTTAAAGTTCCTCTGAATATTTCTTGTGCTAAAACAGTGATTACTGTGAAGAGTCCTTTGTTGAGCACTATCTTTGTTGAAGATAACGGCTCCGAGTACACGTTGTCTAGCTATTTGAATAAGGAGAAAACGTTTTCAGCAGTATTTGATACCCCAACTTACTCTTACTATTCACGTTCATGTTTTGAAGACGGAAGTCTATTGGAAAATATCGACTATATGCTCAATGTTTTCGATGATAGCTTTAGCTTTGATAATGTAGTTAGCGAGAAAGAGAAACCGCATGCAAGCACTATTACACGTTTTCCTGCCTCATCATTGTTCAGGGCTGTAGAAGATGGATACTGCCAACATTACGATATTACTATTTGTGATGATATGAACGATGAGTGGGCAGATCATATTGCAATTAAAAACAGCGGGGGGGTATCAGAAATTTCTTTTATTCACTCTAAGTTTGTTAAAAAAGACACTTATGGAGCAAGTGCATTTCACGAAGTTGTGGCCCAGGCATTAAAGAATATTGGTCGTACTCAAGCTGATAAAAAGCTTTTTAAAGCTAAGTATGAAAATGAATGGGATCGGTGCTATGAATCTACTCAAATTCCAAGGGTAACAGGTGCAAATAATTGGGCTGACCTAGCAAGCGCGCTGGATAATTTGAATCGAAATCCTAATGCAATAAAGAAAGTTGTTCTCGCTACTCCTTTTTTAAAGAAGAGTAAACTGATAACTGAACTTAGAAAGGTTGGAGATCCTAATTATGCTTGTAAGGCACACTACGTACAGTTGATCTGGTTAATAAATACATTTGTAAGCTCTTGTAGAGAGTATGGCGTTCAAGCCCACATACTATGCAAACCATAATGTGACACAGAAAAATGTTTAGGGGTTATGTCCAGCGCATGGAATTTTCAATTCAGGTTAGGAGCTTCGTGATTAAGGTGACATGCTTTAAGTAGTTAGGTGGTGGATTGCTTAAATATTTATGCGACGTTGAATGCTATGTTTTGTTCTATCTTTATTGAAGGAATAAACGATGTCCAAGGATGAAATGATGAAACATCCTTATCCTCTTTTAAAAATAAGAGTATCTGATTTTCAAGCTTCCCCATGCTTGGTGGCCATGTGTGCGGGATATGAAAATGGAGAGTGGCGAGAGGATCAGTTAATAGAACACGCAATGGAATGGCTACCAGAATTCTCTCTTAAATACAGCGAATGGAGTTCTCTTGGTGCTTCTAACGCTGTGAGGCTATTAAGAAAGGCCGCAAAAGCTTTATACAATACAGAAAAATTTAAAAGTCGTGGAGAGTTTGGTGAGCTTTTTCTTCACATGATTCTTAGGCAGGTATTCGGAACTATCCCTGCGATTTGTAAGATGCACTACAAAGATTCAAGAAATGACACTGTTAAAGGCTTTGATTGCGTACATGTTGTTTCCAATGAAGATCAGTTAGAACTTTGGATTGGGGAAGTAAAGTTCTACAAGGAGATTACATCTGCTATAAGAGATGTTGTCAAAGAGCTTTATGAACATACAGAACGGGATTATTTACGTGATGAATTTGTAGCTATTACTAATAAAATCGACGAACATTGGCCTCATTCAGAAAGACTGAAAATGTTGCTTGATGAGAATACATCACTAGATGAAATTTTCGATTCCGTTTCAGTTCCAGTTTTGCTTACCTATGATAGTGATACAATTAAAAGTCATGTTAAAGTAACGGAAGATTTCAAGGCTGAATTTGAATTTGAGGTCAGAGAAAACTGGGGTAAATTTAAAGGTAAAGAATTACCCGAGTGCATAAATGTAAGCTTAATTTTACTACCTCTTAGATCAAAAGAAGATATTCAGAAAAAATTGCATGAGGAGCTTCAAATATGGAATTAGCCCTCCTGAAAGAGAAGTTAAGAAATACAGATGTTATTGAGCGAGAATCGTTCTCAATAGCTAAATCGATAGCTTCTATCTATAATAATTCGGATTCACAATCCTTTTCTAAGGTTCAAGAGTTAGTACTAAGAGCGATGGATAAATACGAGTACTTTGGCGACTCGAAGATTATTATCGATTCTTTGATACGAGAACTTGGTCTTTTTCCATATTTAAAAAAGGAAAGTCTTAATCTACGTGATCTTTTGGCTGTTGAGGCGCACAAGGCTTCCATTGGTAAAGAAGAAATCTATTTCCATGGTCCACAGGCTGAAGTTTATTATAAACTAGTGAGTGGGCAGAGTGTTGTCCTTAGCGCTCCTACTAGCTTTGGAAAAAGTTTGATAGTAGATGCATTGATAGCCAGTAAAAAGTTCAGAAATATTGTTATAGTTGTTCCTACTATATCACTTATTGATGAAACGCGTCGTAGATTATCAAAATTTAGTCCAGAATATAAAGTCATAACACATTCGCTTCAATCGATAGAAGATAAAAATATATTTGTTCTAACTCAAGAGCGTGTTTTAGAAGAAGATTTTATAGGTGAAGTTGATTTTTTTGTAATTGATGAGTTTTACAAGCTTAGTCCTTGGGCCGACGGTGGAAATAGGTGCTCATTACTAAATGAGGCATTTTATCGACTTTATAAAAAGTGTAATCATTTTTATATGCTTGGTCCCAATATTCAAGGCGTTGCTGGTGATTTCATTGAGAATGTAAAATTTGAATTTATCAAGTTTAGCTTTAGCACGGTAGTTACTGAATTTCATGACCTTACATCAACTGATAAAGACAATGTATTAGTTGATCTGTGCGATTCTATTAGTGGCCAAACAATAGTTTTTTGCAGTTCTCCTGCAAGGGCAAACTCTGCAGCGGAGTTAATAGCAAGTAATATTGGTTTTGAAAGTCAGGAAGAAGCGCTAAAACTTGCGGATTGGCTAGCAGAAAATTATCATCAGGAATGGATATTAGCGAATGCTCTAAGATGTGGTGTTGGAATACATCACGCCAGAATTCCTCGGAGTGTGTCTCAATATATAGTTGATCTATTTAACGCTGGTAAGATCAAATACTTGGTATGCACATCTACCTTAATCGAAGGTGTTAATACGGCTACAAAAAATATCGTGTGCTACGACAATAAGATTAATCGTACCAATATTAATTACTTTACATTTAATAATATTGCCGGCCGAAGTGGAAGAATGTTCAAACATTTTATCGGTAATGTCTATTTGCTTGCTCCCCCACCAACTGAACAGTTACCATATGTGGATATACCCGTTTATAGTCAAGGGCCTGATACGCCAGAGTCATTGCTTGTCAACATGGATGAAACGGATCTAACTCCACAATCAAGAGATAGAATAAGGTCAATCACAGATCAAAATGATCTGGCCTTAGATACCATTAGAAGCAACAAAACTGTTGAGCCAATTAAACAACTCGATTTTGCAAAGTTATTAAACAAAAACTATGATTCTTGGATTTCTCAATTATTATGGAAAGGTTACCCTAGTTATGATCAATTAAAGTTTATCTGTAGCTTGATTTGGAATTGTTTTGATGGTTCAAAAATAGGCAATAGAAGTGTTTTTTCTTCCTCTCAGCTGGCTTTCAAAATTAGCGAACTATCAGCTCAGAAGCCCATATCTTTACTAATTTATGAGGCGCTTGCTTACAGACCTGATGAAAGAGTCGATGTCATTGTTAGTAGGATATTGGATTTCAGAAGACTTTGGGCTAATTTTCATTTCCCCCGATTACTACGAACAATAGAATCTATTGTGAATAGTATCCAGAAAGTAAGGGGGAGTAACGTATTCTGCGATTACAGCGCCTATTCTATTTTGGTTGAAAATTATTTCTATGATTCGTCGCTAGTTGCCTTGGAAGAATACGGTCTTCCATTAGAGGTGTCTTCAAAGCTTGAGAAAAGACTATCCTTTGAAGGTGACTTAGATAAAGCTTTAACGGCATTAAAAGACATTAATGACTTGGAAGGATTGACCGATGTCGATCAGCGTTTTATAGCTAGGGTGCAGATTGGAATTTAAAAGTTATTTCTATTAATAAAACCTAATCGCCAGTCTATACTGTGACCTTTCGCTTGCAGGTACGGCCTAATTTGGGCATGAATATTTTACCAAATTCAATCTCTCGCCATCGAGCCGGTATGACCTCTCACAGGGAAGTCATAACACGGGCGAAATGCACAGTACCCAGCCCGCACGGATCACAGTAAAATCGCACCTTAAAGATAATTATCGGAGAAATCAGCCCATGGGCAGAGCGTATCAGAACCGCAAAGAGTCAATGGCCAAAACCTCAGACATGAAGGCCAAGCTCTACAGCCGTTACGGGCGCGAAATCTATGTTACAGCCAAGTCGGGCGGGGTTGACCCCGGTGGCAACCTGGCGCTGCGCGGCCTGATCGATCGTGCGAAAAAGGATCAGGTGCCTGGTCACGTGATCGATAAGGCACTCGATAAGGCCAAGGGTGGTGGCGGCGAAGACTACTCTCCGGCGCGTTACGAAGGTTACGGCCCCGGCGGCAGCATGGCGATCATCGAGTGTCTGACCGATAACCCCAACCGCACTTTCGGGGATGTGCGTCAGGCGTTCACCAAGACCAAGTGCAAGATCGGTACTCAGGGCAGCGTAAGCCACATGTTTGATCACTGCGCGATCTTCGTCTTTGCCGGCGATGATGAAGAAGCCGTGCTGGAAGCGCTGATGGAAGCGGATGTGGACGTCACCGATATCGAACTTGAAGACGGCAAAATTACTGTCTTCGCGCCCAACACCGAATACTTCAAGGCCAAGACTGCGCTGCTCGAACGCTTCGGCGAAATCGATTTCGACGTGGATGAGATCCAGTTCATCCCGCAGAGCTTTACCACTGTCAGTGGCGATGATGTAGCGCTGTTCGAGAAGTTTCTGACGATGCTGAACGATCTGGACGATGTGCAGCAGGTATACCACAACGTCGAGTCCTGAATGGGCTGACTGTACTCAGAACACCGCCCCGCAATCCAGGGTGTAAGGGGAGGTGCCATGGCACCTCCTTTTTTGTTTGTGCCTCTGCCCACAGGGAGTGGGCGTACTCTTTTTTGACCCATGTTGATGTTTCAGCGATTACTGAACGAAGTCTTCTGTGTATTTGTTATCGTCTATCGAAGGTAAATGGTTTTTACCTGCTAAAAGCAACGCTAAAGGATGTAGGTGTTAGCTTGAATAATAAATAAAAAGGATTTTTATGTACTTGATCACAAACAGGAAACTATCAACGCGCAAGCAAGGGCTCGACATATTTGGTAAAACACCCAATATAAAAGGGCCGAAAGAGCTAAGGCTGGTTAAGGTCGAAAGGGTAAACGATCAATGGACTACCACTCCGGTTGATGACCTGCTCCCCAAGAAAGATGTTAAAAGGCTCAAGAATCAGTACCAGCTTGATATTGATGTGAATGAAAGATGGTATGGCAGCCTGGACGTCGCCTGTGAAATATATACCCGTGCCAAAAACGAAAACAAGTCGATATTGTTTTTTGTACACGGTTACAACAACGATGTTACAGATGTAATTAATGCCGCCCTGGAAATTGAAAAGCTCTACAACGTAATAGTGGTGCCTTTCACCTGGCCTGCCAACGGCGGCGGCGCTGTATCAGGCACGGCAGCCTATCTGAGCGACAAATCCGATGCCCGAGTCTCCTCATCTGCACTGGACCGCGCCATTGAGAAAGTGCACGGCTTTCACCAGATATTCAGCAGCGCCTCACAAGCCAGCAATCGGGACAAGGCGTATCAGAAGCATAAGGATAACCCTGAGGCAGCAGCGGCGCTTTTCACGCGGCTTACAGAGTCAGAATGTCAGGTGAAAATCAGCCTGCTGTGTCACAGCATGGGGAACTATGTTTTCAAGCATGTGTTCTCGACGACTGATCGGTTCAGCTCCAATCTGGTCTTCGACAATATCTGCTTGGTTGCCGCTGATACCAATAACCATGATCACGCGCGTTGGGTCGAACAGTTGGATGTCAGAAAGCGTGTGTATGTCGTGATCAATGAAGACGACTCTGCCTTGAAGGTGTCCCGCATCAAACCTGGACGCGAGCAAAAAGCGCGGCTAGGGCATTATCTGAAAAACCTGAGTGCAGATAATGCCAGTTATGTAGACCTTACCTCGTCGGAAGGGCTGGGCTCAGAGCATACCTACTTTAAAGGCGACACGGTAAAAGCGAATGCCGATATCCAGAAGTTCTTTAACGAGATTTTCAATGGCAGGGCGGCTGACGATTGTCTGTCGTATCGCCCGGATATCAGGGCGTATAGGTTGAGTTAAATGGATGAAAAGGGGCTTACACGGCTTTAACGGTGTAAGCCCCGTGATCTCAAGGTGCTGCAAAGGCCTGATCCAGGAAGCTCAGCTTGTCGTCGCTGCTGTAGTCTTCCTTGAAGTAGTTGATCAGCTTCCTTAGCTCCCCATCCACTTCATCGCGTGTCTTGTGGCCTGATTCCGTCAGGGATGCCTGCTCGGCAAGCGTCAGGATCATTTGGTCGCGGATTTCAGGGCTGTTTTCATCCAGAATCTTCAGTACGTCATCCACCCGTTCGCCCGCTATTTCAGTGGCCTGCCAGAAGGGCTCGCGTAGCGCGGGTTGGGTTTTTTCTTCAGCCTCGGCCAGCGCGGTCAGGTCATCCACATTGGCGATGGACGTGGTGCGGTTAAAGAAGGCGCCATAGGTGTCTTTCAGGGCCGCATCCGATAGCTCGGTCATCGGGTGAACGTCCTGGCCTAGGCGGTTAAGGTCTTGCACCAGTTGATCACGCTGATCGGCGTCCATATCGGTTAGCAGGCTGGTAAGACGGTTGGTTTGAGCATCATGGGCGGAGCTGTCGTCGAGCTGGTTGTTCAGCCAGGCGTCGGTGGTCAGGAGGCGGACCACCGCTTCTACATCATGTCTGGCCTCGCCCAGTGATTTTTGCTCGTAATAGCGTGTGCCGTTTACGATGCTCTCTTCACCCATACGCGACCTGAACACCAGCTCTCGGGCCTGTGCGTTATTACGCAGGTCATCAATGGTTTCCAAAGCGTTTTCATGCTGACTCATGTCGATCTGTTGGCCCTGGCTGGAGACATCGCCCAGCAGGGTTTCAAGGCCGGTCTTGGTGATCGCCAGGTAGGCTCGCTGGTCACTGCGGTCCAGGTTCTGTAACTGGTTACCCATCTGTTCTAGCTGTTCGTCATCGAAGCGATAGTCTTCCAGCAGTGAAGTCATATCCTCCATCATGCCGACCACGACTTCATACCCGTTGTTGTCGAAATCGAGTACGGATCGGGTCGCGCCGGTGGCGTCATACTTCACGTGAGATTTGCGAGTTGTATCAAGCTCGGACATAAAGTCCAAAGTGGCATTTTGTGCTGCAGGGTCACGCCCCTCCAGCTGATCCATCATCTGGGTGCCGAGGGTGTTGTCTCTTCGCAGCAAGCCCATTAGCTGTGTTTGCTGGTGCTCGTCAAACTGCTCCAGCTGATCCAGCATGGCGTTGACGTCGGCACTGCCGGAGATGGCACGGCTAAGGTTGAACAAATCGTTGGCGGTCGCCCCATCCGAATGGAAGCTGCTAATACTCTGGGCGTCGTAGGTCAATGGAGAAGGTGGCCGCTTGGCAACCTGTTCAGCGTAGCCCTCAGCCTTGTCCAATACGCGGCTGCGGGTATCGGCATCCATATTGGAGAGGTTGTTAATCAGGTTTTCGACTTCAGCAGTGCCGGAGTAGAGACGACCCTGACTGCCGGTTTCAACCAGAGGAATCGTTTGCAGCGCAGAGCTGACGGCGACAAACTGCTTGAGTTCATCATCGCTCAGCTCTTCGGCCAGCTGGATGAAGTCCTCATCCAACAGCATGGTATTGTTATCAATCAGCGCAGCCTGCTCGTTCTCGGAAAGACGGTTCAGGATGGCATCGATACGCGCGCTTTTGTCAGCGTCTTGCACCGCCAGGTTTCTGTAGTTGCCCTGATAGACGTTAAGCGACTCATTAATCGCTTTCTCTTCGGCTGCGCTGGTTGAGCGTGCCGTTTCCGAGAGCGTGACTTGGGTTGCTGGCGTTTGCGAGGTGAGGGCAGTTGCCGGATTGGAAGTGCTGGACTCCGCCGAGCGAATAGATTTTCCCTGATTAAGGGTGAGGTAGTTGGCAGAGGTGATTTCCATGTCGTAATCCTTTATCCGTAAAGTACAACTGCAATGGCTGTTGCTATCGGCAAATAGCTGAAAATCTTGATTGGTTATTGTTTCGCGGAGGTGGGCACCGGTGTTAATAATTAAAGCCTTGGCCGTTTGGCTTCTGATTCTGCTATTGGCGATTACAAATGGTGTTCTGCGCGAGTCGGTGCTGTTGCCCACATTAGGTTTGCCGTCTGGGATGATTGTCAGCGGCCTTGTGCTCTGTGCGTTGATACTGATTGTCAGCTATCTGGCCTTGCCCTGGTTAGCGGTACACAAGCGGAAGCAGCAATGGTCGCTGGGGTTGTTCTGGCTGTTCTTGACGCTGGGTTTCGAGTTTTCCTTTGCCGCCCTGCAGGGGCAGTCGCTGATGGAGATGCTTGCGGCTTATACCTTTACCGATGGTAACCTCTGGCCTGTGGTGCTGGTTGTTACCGCGTTGGCGCCCCGGTTGATGGCGCGGCTAAGAGAGCGTCGCGAGTAATACGGGGCTGCCCGTAATGCTTTGCATATCGCCGGGGAGTCCAGACTGCCCACGGCGCAAGAGCCTCGGGTCTATACTTAGCTGACTGGCACTATGGTCAGTAATGAATAGACGAGGTGCACCATGAGCAATGATCAAGTGTACAAGGGCAGTTGCTTCTGTGGCGCGGTTGAGTTGACCGTCACAGGGGAGCCTGCCGCTATGGGCTATTGCCATTGTGAGTCGTGCCGGCACTGGTCTGCTGGACCCGTTAATGCTTTTACACTTTGGAAACCTGAAGCTGTGAAAATCACGAAGGGCGAGGAGAACATCGCTACCTTCAGTAAGACCCCTCAAAGCCTGCGCAAGTGGTGTAAGTCCTGCGGAGGACACATTTTGACAGATCACCCGACCATGGGGCTGATCGATGTCTACGCGGCGGTTATTCCGGATTTTCCGTATGAACCCGGTGTTCACGTGCATTATCAGGAAACTGTATTGCGTATTCACGACGGCGTGCCCAAATTGAAGGATGTACCTGCCGAAATGGGTGGTTCTGGCGAAAGTCTTCCAGAGTGATTTTAAGGGGAAAGTAACGCCAAAGCCGGGGAGTATCCTGGTATTGGGCATTGTCAAAAGACGGATATAACGGAAAACAGGGAGCGTTTAAATGTCTGAGGTTACTCTGAAGGGCTTTATTCTGGTTGCAAAAGATGAGCTTACGGTTGTTAAGCACGCACTGGGCCGGCACACACAACTTACGCGGGAGGAGCCGGGCTGTATCCAGTTCGATGTGACGCAGAGTCAGGAGAACCCGTGCCGATTTGAAGTATTTGAAGTGTTCATCAATAGAGAGGCCTTTGAGCACCATCAGGCACGGGTTCAGTCCTCCGATTGGGGCAGGTTGACGGTGAATGTAGAGCGCCACTACGAGGTTTTTGAATAACCAGCGGTTCCTGTTATTCCCTGCTCGCAGAGTGCTTGCTCCAGATGCTGCAAAAACGCTTTCACTTTTTCCAGCGGGTATTTTCTGCCTGAGTAAAAGCCGTACAGCACCAGGTCCTCTGGTTCTTCGTCGAGCATGATTTCGACCAGGGTGCCTGCTGCCAGCTCATCCTGGCAGGCGTGCCTTGGCAGAATGGCGAACCCAAGCCCCTTCCTCACCGCTGCTTTTGCCATCTGACCACTGTTGACCTTAAAAGCCGAACGTACCTGAAGCTTTTGATCGCCTTTGAAACGCCAGGGCATGCCTTGCAGTATTGAGAGTGTCGTAATGCAGGGGGCTTTGCTGAGTGCCTCCAGAGAACAGGGATATCCGTGTTGCTGCACCAGCTGAGGCGTGGCGACCACGCAGCTGGGCCAGCGAATCAGCTCTTTGGCAATCCAGCCGGAGTCTTCAAGCGGGCCGCGGCCAAAGCGTAACACCAGATCGAAACCATCCAACAGGCCTTCAGCCGGGTTGAGCTGGGTATCGCAGCTGAGCTGTATCTGAGGGTGCTGCAGGCAGAAGTCCGCCATGATCTCCGCCATGAAGGGAAGATCCGGCATAATCAGTTTCAGGTGGCCGGAAAGCGATTCGCCGTGCATGGATACCTCTTCCAGTGCATCGTCCATCGCCTGTGTGAGCGGTCTGATCGAATGATAGAGCTGCTTGCCTGCCGAGGTTGCAACCATCTTGCGTGTTGTTCGTTCCAGTAGTCGAAGGTTCAGTTGCTGTTCCAGCAAGGCAACATGTCGGCTGACATTGGAGGTCGGCAGCTGCAGCTGTTCGGCCGCACGTTTGAAGCTCAGGTGCTCATACACGGCCTGAAAGCTCAGCAGCCACTGCAGCTCGACATTCTCAATCATTGATTCGCTCATTATTCGGGATTAATAAGCCAATAATAGCGGGTTTATCCTGAATATTGGCCTTGTAACAATCTCTGCCTAATCAACTGATCAGGAAGGGATGATGAGCAGGAGCAGACGAATTGCGATTGTTGGGGCAGGCGTTGCCGGGCTGTCGTTGGCAGTCCTCGCTATCCAACGGGGTTTTCAGGTAAGTGTGTACGAGCGTAATAGCACAGTCGCATCCATGGGCGCCGGCGTGACCCTCTGGTCGAACGCCATGTATGTGTTGCGGAAGATGGGAGTGGACTCTGAGATCGAGCGTGTCGGCGGTGCACCTGATTACATGCACCAGTATGATCAGCTAGGAACCCTGCAGGGCGAGTTCGATATTCAGGCGGTAAATGCCCTGAGTGGGTTTACCAGCACAACTGTCCTGCGCCGCGACCTGATGCAGATTCTGGCCCGGCATCTGCAGGACTTGGGCGGCCAGATTTACTTTGGCTGCCCGATGACGCTGGAAAAGATTGATGTACTGCGCCAGGGGTTTGACCTGGTTGTCGGGGCTGATGGCCGCATGAATTCAGTGGCTCGACAGGCGCTATTCTCTGACTCCGTCAGACCCCGTTATCAGGGCTTTATCAATATTATCGGGGTCAGTCAGTTGGGCGAGCACCGGCTCGGGAATGCCATTCATGATATCCGTGGCGCACAAGGACGCTTTGGCATCGTGCCGGTGAGGGAGGGCGCATGTTATTGGGCGGCAGCCTGGCGTGCTGAGCTGGATAAAACGCGCCCTGTCTCGGACTGGTATGACGAGATGGACCGGCGCTTTGGCCAATTCTGTGCACCGGTACAACGCGTACTTGATGCCCGCGAGGCGTCATCGCTCAACCGCATTTTTGTACATGATCTGGACCCCTTACCCTACTGGCACCAGGGCAATCTGGTGATTATTGGGGATGCGGCACACGCGCCTTTGCCAACGTCCGGGCAAGGGGCCTGTCAGGCGTTGGAAGATGCCTGGCATCTTGCCTGTTTGCTGGATGAAAAGTCTGAACTGGAGGAGGCATTAGCGGACTTTTATCAGCGGCGTATTACCAAGGTCACGGCCGCTCAGAATGTGGGCAGGCAGCTTGCGCAGAGGATCTTTGCACCTGATTCAAAAGCTGAAACGCCCGTGCCCGCCATGTCCCCGCAGCAGCTGAGCGACTTCTGGATGCTGGGGTTGGAAAGGGCTTAGCGTTTACCTGCCAAAAATATCCGCCGCGAGCAGATAGTCGATCACCGTTCGTGTTCTTAACGGCAGCTGCCGGCGGCTGGGGTACACCAGCGCGAATACCAGCGCTTCACTGGTGAGCGCCGGCATGATCTGAACAAGACGTCCGCTGCTGACCTCTTCACGCATGGTGGTCGGCAGCATGATACCCACGCCCAATCCCCGCATGACCATCTGTTGCACCATCAGCGGCGAGTTGCAGCGGTAAGCCTGTGTGGGTTTGAGTTCAACCGTTTTGCCGTTGTATTTCAGCTGCGGATTGGCGGGCTGGTCGAGCATGACCCAGGGCAGCTGTTCAAGCGCTTCTAGCGTTTCGGGTTTGCCGTACTTTTGCAGCAGTTCAGGGCTGGCAAACAGGGCAAAACGCTCTTCGTGCATCATGCGTGCAATCAGTGATTCATCGCGGGGAATGCCGATGCGGATGGCCAAGTCGATCTGTTCAGCGATCAAATCCCGGCGGGCATCATCCAGAATCAGGTCGAGCTGAATTTCGGGATACCGGCTCTGGAAGTCCTGCAGTACCGGCAATACATACTTGTGGGCGATATCGTGGTTCATGGTAATGGCCACGCGGCCGCTGGGCACAGCGGGCGTGGTAATGGCCTCGACACCCTGCAGAATATCCGGCAGTTGTCGGGCCTGTTCGAACACCTGCTGGCCTTCAGCCGTGATGGTTAGCTGACGTGTAGAGCGCTGTAGCAGACGTACGCCCAGGTCGGCTTCCAGCTGTGAAACCTGTTCACTGATACGGGAGCGGCTGCTGTTCAGCTTGCGGGCTGCAGCGGCGAAGCTGCCACACTCCACAACCGTTGCGTAGATCGCCAGCAGGCGCAGGTGCACAAAATCGATTGTACTCAAAACCCGAACTCCGTATTCGGTATTGATCGTCTTATGGTGACGCTTAGTGTCGCGCATACTGACTGCGAATTCCACAGACACAGATGTTCATACCGAACCGAGGAGAGTCATCATGATCGCGATTACAGGTGCAACCGGTCAGCTGGGCCAGCAGGTTATCGAAAGTCTGCTGCAGAAAACCGATGCAAACAATCTGGTGGCGCTGGTGCGCAATCCGGCCAAGGCAGAGGCATTGAAGGCGCTGGGCGTTGATGTTCGAGAAGCCGACTACGACCGCCCCGAAACGCTGGTGCCTGCCCTTAAAGGCGTTGAAAAGCTGCTGTTGATTTCCGCTAACGAGGTGGGCCGTCGAGTGCCTCAGCATCAGGCGGTGATTGAAGCAGCCAAGGCGGCTGGCGTGGGGTTGTTGGCGTACACCAGTATTCTCAAGGCGGATACTTCGCCGATGCTGATGGCCAATGAGCACAAGGTAACAGAAGCCTTGATTCAGGACTCGAGCATTCCTGCCGTAATTCTGCGTAACGGCTGGTACAGCGAAAACTACACCCAGAGCATTGGTGCCATCCTGCAGGTGGGTGCCGTGAATGGTGCGGCACGGGACGGTCGTTTCCATACCGCCACCCGCAAGGATTACGCCGAGGCTGCGGCGGTGGTTCTGACCACTGAAAATCAGGCGGGCAAGGTCTACGAGCTGGCCGGCGACACCGGATTTACACTGGCCGAGTTTGCCGACGCGCTTGCCAAAAAGACGGGGCAGACAATTGGCTACAACAACATGAAGGGTGAAGAGTTTGCTGCGCTGTTGGTCCAGATCGGTTTGCCGCAGCTGTTTGCTGAAGCTCTGGCAGATTCAGAAGTGCAGGCGGCTGAAGGCTGGCTGGCAGACGACAGCAAAACACTCAGCACGTTGATTGGTCGCCCCACAACACCGTTCAATGAGAGTATCGCTGCCGTGCTGTGATCACTGGACAAGACGCCAGCTGTAAACAGTTGGCGTTCCAAACCCGACCTGATATCAACCAGGGACTTTTGTATCTCGGTGATTTCCTGATATTCAATCAATACCAAGGTGTCTCTTTTCTGCAACTTTTATGCTCCAAGTCGGTGTCTGTGCGTATGAGCTATTTCAGCCCCTCATATTTCACGCAAAGCCCCATCAGGAGCAGGACATGTTCAGTATTACTTCACGTTTGGCAGAGAAGTCACTTGAGCAAAGCACTATTGCCATCGTGACCATCGATGACAAGAACAGAATAGTGAGCTTCAACCCTGCTGCAGAGGCTCTGTGGGGATACACGGCCACTGAGGTGGTTGGCAAAAACGTTAAGGTGATCGTCCACCCTGCTCATCAAGGCCAGCATGACTCTTACGTTAATCGCCACCGCCAGCAGGGCGGAGACCGTATCGTGGGGTCTTCGAGGGAACTAGAAGTGGAGCGCAAAGACGGCAGCCACACCTGGATAAACCTCACCATCTCCAAAGTCAAAATGGGTCGCAAGGATTATTACACGGCGTTTGCTCGCGACTGCAGTGAGGAGCGGGAGCAGCGCACAATGGTTGAGCAGATACTGGCTCAAACCAATGATGCGGTTGTTACCATCGATGAAGCCAACCATATCAAGTTTTGTAATGATGCGGCCGTGGAGCTTTGGGGTTACAGCCGTGATGAGATGATGGGGCAAAATGTCAAAATGCTGGTTAGCCCTGAGCACCGCAGTCAGCATGACGGATATGTTAATCGCAACCGTGATTCCGGTATCAACCGAATCATAGGCAAGCCGGTAGAGCTTCCGGTTCATTGCAAGGATGGACGTAAAAAGTGGGGGCTGTTTACCCTGGCGCGTGTTGTTGTTGGCGACAAGGTGCTGTTTACGGCCTTTGTAAAAGACATTACTGAAGACGTTCAGCAGCGCGATGAAATCGCCATGCTGTCTCTGGTGGCTAATACGACCAGCAATGCCGTGGTCATTACAGACAGTAAAG
The DNA here is from genome assembly GCF_059179545.1 of Marinobacterium sp. NO-S09. NCBI lineage: Bacteria > Pseudomonadati > Pseudomonadota > Gammaproteobacteria > Oceanospirillales > Oceanospirillaceae > Marinobacterium > Marinobacterium sp. NO-S09. Next base: position 1,858,467 of record NZ_CP168954.1, read on the forward strand.
GCAAGATCGAGTATGTGAACCCGGGCTTTACTCAGATGACGGGCTACGAGCTGGACGAAATCAAGGGGCGTGTTCCGGGCAGTTTTTTGCAGGGTCCAGCCACAGACCCGGAGGTGGTTGAACGCATCGGGATTAGCCTGAGCCGGCAAGAGCCTTTTTACGAAGAAATTCTGAATTACACTCGCAGCGGCAAACCCTACTGGATCGCGATGTCGATCAACCCGGTATTCAACGAAGAAGGGCGTGTTGATAAATACATCTCCGTGCAGGCTGATATCACGCGAACCCGGCAGCAGGCGAAGGATTCATTTGATCGGCTGGATCTGATGGATGAAGCGCTTCTGGTGGTGGAGTGGGATCAGCATGGTAACCCGATCCATTACAATGAACTCTTTGCCTCAAAAGCGGGCCCAAAAGAGGATGCACAGGCAGCCTGCCGCTCTCTGTGGCAGCAGGTCGAACAGCAATACCGACAAAACAGCAATGAAGGGCAGGTGAAAATGCTGGTCGGATTTGCGGATAACAGGGGGCGGGAGCATGCGTTTGATGCTCGGCTCAGCCAACTCAGGGATTTTGAAGGGAATGTGACGCGCTATGTCATGTTTGGTGTTGATGTGACAGACCGACAAGCAGCAGTGCAGGAAACTCATCAGGCGATGGAAGAGTTGCTGCGTGTCGGCCAGGAGATCGGCAATATCATCGGTAGTATCTCCGGTATTGCGGACCAGACCAACCTGTTGGCACTGAACGCGGCCATAGAAGCGGCTCGCGCGGGTGAAGCCGGGAGAGGTTTTTCCGTGGTTGCCTCAGAGGTGCGTGACCTGGCTGGTCATTCTTCTGATGCCGCCTCTCAGGTATCCAGACTGGTAGATGCCACCCGAGAGAGGATCGACCAGCTGGCCAAATCCCTGGAAAAAATTGCCGACTGATTAAGCCGCCACACAGTTCTTGCCGGCATTTTTGGCCTCGTACAATTTCTTGTCGAGACGACAGAAGGCGGCGACATGGCTTTCGCCGGGGATATTCTCGATCACGCCAAAGGAGGCGGTTACCTGGGGGACATCCGGAAACTTAACTTCACTGATTGAAGCGCGCAGTTTCTCGGCCACGGTAATCGCTTCTTGTTGACCCGTACTCTCGCAGACGATGAGAAACTCTTCGCCGCCCCAGCGAGACACCAGGTCCGTGCGGCGGGTCAGGTTGTTCAATACACCCGCGAACTGCACCAGCACCTTGTCGCCTACATCGTGGCCATATTCGTCGTTAATGATTTTGAAATTATCGATATCAATCAGAATCAGACTGTACTGGTAACTGTCGGCGTAGCGCTCGGCACGATACTCACAGGTTTCCAGGTGCTCGTTGATCCGTTTGCGGTTGGCGAGGCCCGTCAGATCATCCGTGGCGGCAATCTTCACCAGCGTTTCGTTGGTTCTGGAAATAAGGTAGTAGCGGTAGAAGGCAAAGCCGGACACCACCAGAATACCTGCCAGCAGGTACCACAGGAGGGTGTAGTTGAACCGGGATACCTCCATATTGAACCAGCGGTCGATGATTTTGGAATGATCTTCCGGTGTCATCGAGAGAATGACCTTATCGATGACAGAGCGTGCCAGCGGGTGGTCAGGCGTCACGCCAATGCGATGTTCAAATGTGTAGTCAGCAAAGCCGGAGATCCTCAAGTCCAGGTTCTTGTCGTTGATGCCATGCACCACGACCGCGATATGGCCGACAAAGGCATCAATTTCGCCATCTTCCAGCATCTGCAGACCCTCGGGTACATCGCGGGTCTGTTCAAGGATGATATCCGGGTAGTTCTGGTTCAGGTAAAAGTAGCTGGTATAACCTTCGCCCACGCCCACTTTCTTGCCATTCAGGGCACCGACAATCGCGACGAGATCCGTATCATCTCGCGACACAATTACCAGAGGAAAGGTGACATAAGGTTCGGTCAGCAGCACTTCAGACCCGATCATGTCGGATTCGGACATGGCCGGGATCAGGTCGATCTCACCGGCAGAAAACTTGTTCAGTACCTCGATCCAGGTATCGCTGGGTTCAAATTCGAACTGCATGCCCGTGCGTTCATGAATGAACTGCATATAGTCCGCAATGATGCCGCGGTACTCCGGGAAGGAATCCACATCAGAAAGAGGTTTCCAGTTCACTTCGCTGAACACCAGCGCTGGCTTCTGGTCGAGCCACTGCTGCTCTTCTGCCGTGAACGCAAGCGGCTGAGGCTCATACGCCTGGGCATCAACGCTCAGCAGGAGCAGTAAACAAAGGATTAAGGGCAACAGCACTGACAGGGGCCTCGTGAACTGAATCGGCTCAGTTTTTTATATAACTATCTGATCCCCGCCAAAAAATCACACTGCATTAGCCTGGCAGGATATATGTATCTATATGGATACATTTTATGTTAACACCAATTGGCTCAGCAGGCAGCTGAATTGGTTGCATATTGTACACCCGTTCCAATATTCATCTATCCCGTATTTCAGGCCAGGAATACTTTCTATGGAAATGCTCCCCGCTATCCTCACAAGCAGATAGAATCATTCAAACCTATACGCTCAGTTCACAAAAAGAGGTCAGGGATGAAAGGGCTAAGAGGATTGATGGCAACTGCTTTAGTCACCGCCAGCGTCATGGTTGGTGTGACTCTGCCCGGCGTTCAGGCGGCAGAACCCTATGCCGCTTCACATCTGGTACGGGCGTTGCCGAGTGAGGCGCGAGGCAAGCCAGTGGAGGTTCACTACTGGTATCCGACTGCGGATATTCGGCCCGTAGAGCACTTTGGCCAGGGCAAGCTGTTCAACGCAGTCGAGGTGATACCTGACGCCAAGGCTGCACAGGGCTCCTTCCCGGTTGTGCTCTTGGCCCACGGCGGTATGCGCTCATCGTTTATCCATACTGGCTGGATCGCCTCGGCCCTGGCGCGTCGTGGTTTCATTGTTGTGGTACCCAAACCGCCCGGTGGTCGCGAGTTGCAAGCCGCTGATGCCGCGAATGAACTTCTGCTGCGTCCTGCTGACCTGTCGTTGGCACTCACTGCTCTTAAAGGTATCGAACCACTTTCAAGCCGCGCCGATATGACGGATGTGAGTGGGGTGGGGTTCTTTTTGGGTGGTACGTCCATGTTGTCGCTCGCTGGTGCAGGGTTCGATACTGAAGGGTATCGGCAATCCTGCAACGCTCAGGGCATCAATATCGACTGCGGTTGGTTGAGCAGTCAGGGCGTAGACCTTACAACGCTGCCGGATGATTTCTTTGCCCAGGACACTTCAGATGCACGCCTTAGGAATCTGGTGGTGATTACCCCTGAACTGACTTCTGTGCTGGAGCCGCGCTCGGTCGAATCGATACAGGTGCCCGTGAAGCTGATCAGTCTGTCGAATGGTGCCAAGTCGCCACTGGCACCCGCCGCGCAGCTAGACAATATACAGAGCTATTCAGCGGTCAATATCGCATCGGCAAGCCCGTTCAGTGCCTTCAGTGAATGCACTGAATTGGGAAAAGAGATTTTGCAGGCTGAAGGAGAGGGCGAGCTGTGTCAGGAGCCCGGTGGTCGCAGCCGTGCCGAGATTCATCAGCAGCTGATCGACGAAATTGTTGCGGCCATTTCGGCTGGCCCATCAAAGTAGGCGAGACATTCACCGCCTGCTCTGGTGGGCTGGATGCCGTATTTATTCGGCATGCTTCGCTTTCAGCGCCTGCTGGCCAAGGGCGTAATATTTGGCGAGCTCCTCTTCAGGCATCATATTTCCGCCTGTCGCCCACACCAGATGAGTAGCCTGTTCGAGTGTGTCCGCCAGCCCGGTTTGCTCAAGCAACTCAGTACCGGCTTGTTGTAACCAGACAAAGCCGGTCAGGCCAGCGGCTGCCGAGGGTTCGATGGAAAGCTGCTCGGTATCGGTCATCAGGGTGACCAGGGCGTGAAGGTGGTCATCACTGACGGTGTAGATGCCATCCAGCAAGGGGTCCATCAGTGCGCCAACAAATGCAGAGGGTCGTCCCACGGCCAGCCCATCGGCGCAAGTGAGATTATCCAGACCGATATCCTGCACACTGATACCGTTATGCAGGCCAGAGTGCATACCCAGCAGCATGCAGGGTGAGTGGGTAGGTTCGGCAAAGACGCAGTGCACCGCATCGCCGAAGACCTGCTTCAGACCGAAGGCGACACCACCGGGCCCGCCGCCGACACCACAGGGCAAATAGACAATCAGCGGATGCTGCTCATTCACCGGAATCTGCTGTTCCGCCAACTGCTTCTTCAGCCGCAATGCCGCCACACTGTAGCCCAGAAACAGGGTCGTCGAGTCTTCATCGTCAACAAAATGGCAGCCGGGCGTCGCCAGTGCCTGCTCGCGTCCTTCGGCCACGGCAACGCTGTAGTCGGATGTATGTTCGACTACGTTAACGCCTTTGGATCTCAGCAGCGCCTTCTTCCATTGTCGGGCATCTGCGGACATGTGAACGCTTACCTTAAAGCCCAGTTTGGCGCTGATAATGCCAATGCTCAGGCCCAGGTTGCCAGTAGAACCAACAACAATGCTGTGCTGTGCAAAGAGCGCTTTGAACGGCGCTGTATCGAAGCAGGTGTAGTCCATATCTTCATTCAGCAGCCCATGCTCATGCGCCAGTTGCTCGGCGAAACACAGCACTTCGTATATGCCACCACGTGCCTTGATAGAGCCGGAGATCGGCAGGTCGCTATCGCATTTCATCAGCAGCCGATGCGGAGCTTCCGCAGCAAACAATCGGGCAACGGCGGTGCTGCCTTCATGCAGCTGAATCAGATCTGATTCGATAATGCCATTCCTTGCCGACGTCTCTGGGAATACCTTGGCGAAGTAGGGCGCAAAACGCTCCAGGCGAGCTGAAGCCTCTTCGATATCCGCCAGGGTCAGCGGCAGTTGTGATTTGATGGGCTCAAAGCGGGTGGCCTTGGGGTTGATCCATAACTGCTCTCGGCAGTGCTTCAGCGCATTTAACACAGAGTCCTGCTGTGCCGTTGCACGGGCTATCCAGTCATGGGGCTGTTGTGGGGCCATTCTTGTTTCACCTTGGGCCAGAGTATGCGTTTGGCGCCAAGTATACCGAGTTGAACGAGTAACGTATTACCCGAGTCGGCCTGAGAGTTTGAGCGGCTATCCGATTGATTGAGGCAATTTTCAAAAAAAGTGATTTTCTTTGCATCCAACTGCGGCGCTCAAGTGTTTACCTCTCACAGAGGCTGAACTCTGTTCACGTTTGATCACAAATGAGGATATAACGATGGACATCAATACCAAGTCGATTCTTACCGCTGCCGCACTCTCACTTTCCGTTGCGAGCGGTTCGGTCGTGGCCGCAGGGCACAGCATGACGATTCCGGATGACATCAAGGTGCCAGCCGGGCATGAAGCTGCCATGAAAACCAAGGCAGTCGGCACCGTCGCCTGGATGTGTGCCGAGACGGATAAAGGCCCGGCCTGGAAGTTTGCCGGCCCAGCTGCCGTTCTATCTGATGAAATGGGTAAGCCAGCCGTGTCCTACTATGGCCCTCCTGCGACCTGGGAAGCCACTGATGGCAGCAAAATTACCGGCAAGCAACTGGCAACCGCACCGGCAGGGGATGGCAATATCCCGTTCCAGTTGGTGCAAGCGAATGCCTCTGAGCGCGACGGCGCATTAAAGGGCGTCACCTATATTCAGCGTATCAATTTGCACGGTGGTGCTGCGCCCAAGTCCGGCTGTAATGCTGGCGCCGTCGGCACCAAGCGTCTGGTGGCCTATACCGGTGAATATGTGTTCTGGAAAGCCCGGTAACAGCCTGACGAAACCGCCGGGCCTTGCGCCTTGGCGGTTTCGGGTCGGTACTCTAGTATGGTGTTCATACTCAAGGACTCGATGGGCAGCTGTGACGGACGCAAACATTAATCAATTGATTCTTCAGTGTGCTCAGCGGAAACGTTCCGCGTTATCTGAGCTCTATCACCTGGAGTCATCTCGCTTGCTGGGATTAATCATGGCGATAGTGCGAAATCAGGCGCTCGCTGAAGATATCCTGCATGATCTTTTCGTCCGCGTGTGGACCCGGGCGGATTCATTCGACGCTGAAGGTGGCAATGGCCAAGCCTGGCTAAGCCGCATGGCGCGTAACCTCGCGTTGAATACTCAGCGTTATGCCTACCGTGAAACCAGCCTGTCGACGGACCAGGAAATGCCTGAACTGGATGCGGTACTGGAGCGGCTTTCGCACGAGCCTGAGCCGCGCTCCAGCCGTGAACGCCACACGTTACTGGATTGCCTGAAACAGCTGGATACCGAGCAGCGTTCAGCAGTGGTGAAAGCCTATGTGCATGGGCTGACCCATTCTGAACTGGCCAGTCACCTGGATAAACCACTTGGCACTGTTAAGGCCTGGGTGCAACGTAGCCTGATAAAACTGAGAGAGTGCATGTCATGACGGACAGTAGCCTGAGCAAAGAGGAGCAACTCAGCCTCTCGGCGGCCTACTACGTGATGGGGGCGCTGGATGCCGAAGAGCGTGAGCAGTTTGAGGTGCGTATGGCGCAAGAGATCGAGGCACGTGAGGCCGTTGCCTTTTGGGAAGACCGGCTTGAACTGTTGAACGAACAGGTCCCTTCCGTACAGCCATCTCCCTTTGCCAGGTTGCGGATTGAGCGCAGCCTCGATGAGCTGAAAATGCGGGAGCCAACCAGACCTTCCATGTGGCAGGGCAGTGGAATTTGGCGGGTGGCCACGGCGGCATTATTGGTGCTTTGTGTCGGACTGTTTCTCGTGCGCGAACCGGCTCCCACGCATATCGTGGTGCTGACGGCACCGGGGCAAACACAGCCGGGCTGGATGCTGACCAGTTACGATGGCTCCAGTATCGAGCTCAAGCCTTTGGTAGCGACGCAGGTGCCCGAGGGCAAGGTGCTGGAGTTCTGGACCAAGGCCGAAGGGTGGGAAAAGCCCGTGTCGCTGGGGCTGGTTGATCCTGACCGTAGTCTGGAAACCCAGTTTGAAGAGCTGTCTGTCATTACACCCAACCAGTTGTTTGAGCTGACCATCGAGCAAAGCGGTGGTTCGCCGACAGGGCTGCCGACGGGGCCGGTGCAATTTATAGGACGTGCCGTGACCGGGATTTAGGCAAGTTAGTCTTGGTAATTCTTGGTGTGACATTTGTGTCAAAGATGGTTTTTGTTTATGATCCTGCATCAGTTTTCATAACCGAGTGCAGACATGATTTCTTCCATGACCGTTCTGGTGGTTGACGACTTTTCAACCACGCGCAGGATCATAAGCAGTTTGCTGAGCCAGGTGGGATTCACCCGCATTCATCAGGCAAGCAACGGGGTGGAAGCCCTTGAGCGACTGGGAAAAAGCAAAATCGATCTGGTGGTGACGGACTGGCATATGCCGGAAATGGATGGGCTGGACCTGGTGGTCAACATGCGTACACACCCGGCAACGGCCCGCATACCGGTGTTGATGGTGACGGCTGAGTCAAAGAAAGAGCAAATGACAAAAGCAGCCTATGCCGGCGTTAACGGTTACCTGGTGAAACCTTTCACCGCTGCGGCCCTGCACGGCAAGATTCAGCGTATCGTCGCGCGCCTGGATGAGGCGCAGTTGCAGGCGGTTGTCTAGGAAATTCGAAAACGCCTGCACTCGGGCAGAAAAAAGCCAGTCAAGCGCAAGGGCTGACTGGCCAAGTACAACGCATCCTGCGTCGGGGAAGAGACAGGTAAAACGCTTATGCCACCTGTTCCAGCGGACCGCCGATACGATCCAGCCAGTACTGGCGTTCACTGCCCAGTTCATCGGTGAGGGCAAAACCCTGCAATTGTTGCTGGGCATCGATAAACAGGGCTCGAATGCCGCGATCTGTCTGTTCGATCTGCCAATCACCCTCCAGATCAGCGGCAGGTGCCTGCAGCGTAAGCGGGCAGGAGGGGGTTTTGACCATCACCGGCATCAATGGATACTGTGCCATGGTGGGGCGGCCCAGCAGGCCATCGGCCAGTGCCGGCAGAGCGGCATTGATCGGTGCCAGATAAGGCAGCAGCTGGCCATTGATTTCGGCACAATCGCCAATAGCAAACACATCCGGCAGGCTGGTTCTCAGACCGCCGTTAATCTTGATGCCGCGGTTGACTTCGGCCCCGGCTGCGTCGGCCAGCTCGGTGCGTGCTCTCAGGCCAACGGCAGAAAGCACAAGATCCGTGTCGACCTGTTCGCCGTTTTGCAGGGTCAGGCGATAGCCCTCACCGATGCAATCCACAGACGCGGCACTGGTGTTGAGGTGCCAGCGAACGCCCTTGTCTGCCAGACGGCTTTGCAGTTGTTCGCCCACGACCTGAGGCAGCAGTCGATCCATTGACCAGGCGGACAGGCCGATGACATCCACTTCAATACCGGCATTGACCAGATCGTTGGCAAATTCGCAGCCGATCAAACCGTTGCCGATGATGGTGACATGCTTGCGCCCCCGAAGGCGTTCGCGGAAGTGTCGGTAATCCTGCAGATCGTTAACGCTGATAACCTCATTAGCAGCATCACCCTGCAGCGGTAGCCGAATCGGCGCGGCACCCTGAGCCAGTACCAGTTTGCTGTAGCGTTGTTCACCGGAGGCGGTGGACAGGATTTTGCTCTTCGCATCAATACTGTAAACCGGGCAGCGAGTATGGATACGGATGTTGAGTCTCTCTTCCAGTGCCAGTGGTGTTTCCGTTACCAGTTCACCGGCGGCCCTGTCACGAGTGAGAGCGGTGGACAGCCCCGGCTTGGAGTAGTTGTGCCCGTCGTCTGCGGTGAACAGGACAATCGGCGTCTGCTGATCACGCTGGCGCAGGGCTTCGGCCAGTCCGTAACCGGCATAACCGGTGCCGATGATGACGATCGGCGGCTGCTGTTCAATGTTCATGAAGGGCACTTGCTGCTGGGCCGCAACATTCAGTACCGGTACTTCAACTTGCAGATCCTGTCGGATCTCCATCATTTCAAAATCGGCCTTGCCGACCAGGCAGTCGGGGCATTTCCAGTCTTCGGGCACATCTTCCCAACGGGTTCCGGGTGCAATCCCGTCCGCTGGCCAGCCCTTGGCTTCGTCATAAATCAGTCCGCAAACGACACATAACCACTTTTTCATGATTCGGCCCACCTTTCTTATTAGAACCGGATGCTGACTGGCAGCACCCGTACAACTGTTGAGTTATCGATTGACGGCGTGCTTCGCTCAGCGAGTCACGCGAATGGCTACGTTCTTGGTGCGCACGTAGCTGTACAAGGCTTCCTGACCTTTCTCGCGGCCATACCCGGACAGGCGGTTGCCCCCGAACGGCGTTTCAATACCGCCGGCAAACCATTCGTTCACGAACACCTGACCGGCATCCAGTGCCTGGGAAGCACGCATGGCGCGGCTGATATCCTGAGTGAACACGCCAGCTACCAGACCGTAGTCTGTGGCGTTGGCCAGCTCGAATGCTTCTTCTTCGCTGTCGAACGGCGTGATGGCGATCACCGGCCCGAACACCTCTTCGGTGAACAGACGCATCTCGGTGGTTACATCCGCGAATACGGTCGGCTGCACGAATGCACCGGGCAGGCCTTCAACCGCATCGCCACCGCATACCAGACGGGCACCGTCTTCCACGGCTTCGTTACAGATCTTGAGGATGCCATCACGCTGCTGCATGGATACGACCGGAGTCAGGTCCGGGTTGTCCTTGCCGGCACCGATGCTCAGGCCACTGGCCAGTTCGGCAACACGGGCGACCACATCGTCATAGATATCGCGATGTACCAGCAGTCTGGACATGGCGGAGCAGACCTGGCCGGCATTAAAGAAGATGCCCCAGCGTACACTGCTGATCAGTTGATCCAGGTCGGCGTCCGGGAAGGCCACCGCCGCAGATTTGCCGCCCAGTTCCATCACACAGGGAACGGAGTTTTCAGCCGCATCTCGCATGATGGAACGGCCGGTCGGTACAGAGCCGGTGAACACGATTTGGTTGGTTTCCTTGTGGCCAACCAGTGCCGCACCGATCTTGCGACCGGGGCCGGCCAGCACACTCAGCGCACCCTTGGGCAGGCCGGCACGCTCGCATGCGGTCGCCAGCAGAGTGATGGCCAGCGGCGAAATCTCCGGGGATTTGACGATCACCGCGTTTCCGGCGGCCAGTGCTGGTGCCAGTGAGCGGGCGCAGATGGAGACCGGGAAGTTCCAGGGCACGATCTGCACCGAGATACCCTGAGGCTCGTAGCTGGTGAAGTCGATGTAGTCTTCGCCCAGCGGGATCGACTTGCCTTCAATCTTGTCGGCCATGCCGGCGTAGTATTCGAAGTAACGGGCCGATTCTTCAAACTCGTCACGGGCATCGTTGATGGACTTGCCGTTTTCGCGTGAGGCCAGGACTGCGCCTTCTTCAACCAGTTTGCGAATCTCGGCACCAATGCGATACATCAGCTCGGCGCGCTGGGCAGGGCGCTGGCGAGTCAGCAGGCCTTGCTTGACGCAGGCACGAGCCGCCTGGATAGCGTCTTCAGCGTCGTCCAGCGTAGCGCTGGCGATGGTGGCAAAAACATTATCGGAAGAAGGGTCACGCACATCGATCTTGTCAGCGCTGTCACGCCATTCGCCGCCGATGAAGTTGAGCCAGTGGTTTTCGTTATTCAGCATAAGTCTGTCCTTTGCCTGTCAGTGGCCGACCCGGCTGCATGGCCGGGCCGGTACCCTGAAAGATCAGTCGTTGTTGATGGCGGCGTACTTGTCGGCAACCCAACCGTGGAAATGGTGGGTCGGACCATCCAGTACCGGTGAGAACACACCACCGGTGAAGCCCGGTGACTGGCGGCCGGCTTGCATGCCTTCAACAGCAAAGATGTCTTCACCGAAGACCACTTTCCAGGCCTCCAGCTGGGAGTGACGGCAGGCGGCGTATTCGTCACCGCAGGCCTCTTCGCCGACGTAAAACAGGCGCAGGTTTTCGACGGTTACGTCCTTTTTACGCGGTTCCAGAATGATGGCGAAGAAGTGATCGGCCTGCATGCCCAGCATCACGTTGGGGTACAGCGAAACATACTCGGCGTGACGCAGGCGGTCTTCCGGCCAGTTCGGGAAGCGCGGCAGGCGGGTGCCGGCTACATCGGACAGGTTGTAGTTGTAGCTGCCCTGACCGGACATGTCGTCGTTGATGATCAGGTTGTAGTGCTGATCCAGCGGCGAGTAGGTGTTCAGGCTCGGGTGTACCCAGGGCAGGTGGTACGCCTCGCAGTAGTTCTCGATGGCCAGTTTCCAGTTGCACTGAACTTCCAGCTGCATCTGGCTGCCGGTTGGCGCGATGTGCAGGTTATCCCAGCCATCCTTGCCACAGAAGTCGCTCCAGCGCTGTACCAGTGGTTCGATATGCTCTTCAAACGGCTTGGAATCACCGGACAGGTTGATGAACACCATGCCGGCCCAAACGTGGGAGCGCACTTCGCGCAGACCATGCTTCTCACACACGAAGCCTTCTGCCTTGTGAACGCCGACACCACCTATGTGCGGGGTGCCCTTGAGGTTGCCGTTCAGGTCGTAAGTCCAGGAGTGGTAGGGGCAGCGCACCATACCTTCTACTTCGGTTTCTTCGGTCAGCAGAATCATGCCGCGGTGGCTGCACACGTTATGGAAGACTTTGTACTCACCATCGCGGTTACGCATGATCGCCAGCGGCAGGCCCATGAAGTCGACCGGCTTGGCAAAGCCGTTGGTCGGCAGGTCACTGGTGAAGCCCAGCGCAGCCCAGGTTTTGCCCAGCACTTCGTCGCGCTCCTGCTCGAACAGGGCATCGTCGATGTACACGGCATTGGGCATGCCGGCGGCTTCGGCCAGCGGCTTGCGTACTTCGTCCAGGGTTTCGGTTGGGATGATGTGAGATTTTATTGTCATGGTGTCTCTCCACATTCCGCCACTGAGGCATGAGGGTTTCAAAAAAGCCGGTTGCATTGACAGAGCGCAAGAAATTGCCGGCTGTCTGTGGAGCGGATATTAGGGATAGACCCGAAATCGTCACAAACGATTTTTAAGCCGCTGAGCTATTACAAAAACTCATGACCTCTAAAAACTCAGTATTTTTGCGGTTGCGTAACGGGTGAGGTGAAAAGTTACCATTACAAAAAGTCATCAGCCCATTAAAAAAACTGGTTTGATGTAGATCAAGGTTTTCAGCAGGATTGCCCCACTGCTTCCGGGCAGCGGTTGTTCGGCTTTTCCGTCAGACCCAACAACCTGCGGTGCGCTGAAAATAATAATTAGATGGAGACGACTCAATGAAACACGACTCCGGCCTCGTGCGTGGCATCGACCCCACGGTCACGGTGATATCCAAGATCCTGGTCATCGGCTTTGTGATCTTCTGCGGCCTGATGGCAAAGGAAGCGGGCGCTTTCTTCCAGCAGGTATCCGATACAATTCTCAATAACTTCAAATGGTTTTACCTGACCGTGGTGAGCGGGGTGCTGTGCCTGCTGATCTGGTTGATGCTGAGCCGTTTTGGTCATATCCGCCTGGGGCGGGATGATGAAAAGCCCGAGTTCAGTTACCGCTCCTGGCTGGCGATGCTGTTCAGTGGCGGTATGGGCATTGGTCTGATCTTCTGGTCGGTGGCCGAGCCCATGTGGCATTACGCCGGCAACCCCTTTGCTGAAGCCGGTTTGAGCAATGATGCGGCGCAAACCGCCATGCGGATTACCTTCTTCCATTGGGGCCTGCACCCCTGGGCAATCTTCATCATCGTCGCGCTGACAATGGCGTACTTTGCCTACCGCAAGGGGCTGCCGCTGACCATGCGTTCGGTGCTGTATCCGCTGATCGGCGACAGGATTTACGGTCCCATCGGTCATACCGTGGATATTCTCACGGTGGCAATTACGGCCTTTGGTGTGTCCCAGTCGCTGGGGCTGGGTGTGATCCAGATGAATTCCGGCCTGAACAATGTGCTGGGGATGGAGATCAGCGTCGGCAATCAGTTGATCATGATCGGTTTGATCAGCTTCCTGGCGATTCTGTCGGTGTTGTCTGGCGTGGGTCGCGGTATCCGTTTGCTGTCTGAATGGAACATGCTGCTGTCGATTTTGCTGGTTGTGGTGGTGCTGGCTGTTGGTCCGACCCGTTACATTCTGCACACGCTGATCGAGGGTACAGGGGATTATCTGGGCAATATCATTTCGCTCAGCACCTGGAGCGATGCTCAGGATGACAGTGGCTGGCAGAACTGGTGGACCGCCTTCTACTGGCCCTGGTGGATGACCTGGTCACCGTTTGTGGGCATGTTCATTGCGCGTATCTCCCGTGGCCGTACCATCCGCGAACTGATCATGGGCGCACTGATCGTGCCGACCATCGTTACCTTTATCTGGATGTCCGTGTTTGGTGGTTCTGCCCTGAAGATGGAGCAGAAAGACCGCCTGGCGCATCAGGCACAGGTAGAGTCAGGTGTGCTGGTGGATGAGGCTGCCGAGTTCAAAGGCGGTGATGTGCTGCTGGCGACCAAGGCGGAAACCACCTCGGCCGTGTTCACGCTGTTCGAAAAGATCGATGAAGGTTTTCTGGGGCAGATGCTGAGCCTGATGGTGGTGGCTTTGCTGGCGACCTATTTCATCACCTCGGCGGACTCGGGCACGCTGGTGCTCTGTACCCTCAACTCGCGGGGCAGTCTTGAACCACCCATGGTGCTGCGGGTTGTCTGGGGTGTGATGCAGGCGTTTATTGCCGGGGGACTGCTCTACGCCGGTGGTTTGAAGGCGGTGCAGACGGCGTCGATTGTGGCTGGTTTGCCGATCGCGGTGCTGACCCTGTTCATGGCGATCAGTCTGATGAAGTCACTGCGCCAGGAGCCGGGCATGCTGCCACCGGCACCTGCGCGTCAGCCGGTACCCAAGAACGAGCCGGAAGCAGACGATGATTACCAGCCTGCCGCGCTGCAGCCAGAGCCTGCACCGGTTCTGCTCAGAGCCAGTGGTGAGTGAGTCGGAGGGCATGGCGCCCAAAGCAAGCAACACCCTATAATGCTGTACTCAAGGGGCCCGCCAGTCGGGCTCCTTTCAATTATAACGACTATAAAGTAACACCCGAGGTCTGCCCTTGAAGATTAAGCCTCTGCCTCCCTTGAACAGTCTGGTGGCGTTCGAGTCTGCTGCCCGTCATCTCAGTTTTACCCAGGCCGCCATTGAGTTAAGCGTGACTCAGGGGGCGGTGAGTCGCCAGATTCGACATTTGGAAGACTACCTGGGCCGTTCGCTGTTTCTGCGTGACAAGCGCAGCCTGTCGTTGACCCAGACCGGCGAAGACTATTTTTTCAGCGTTCAGCAATCACTGCAGCTGCTGGCCAACGCCACCGGCGAAGTCCTTCAGTGGCAGGACAACAAGCAGATCACGGTAGTGACGTCCAACGCCATGGCGTCCCTCTGGTTACTGCCGCGACTGGCCGATTTTCAGGAGCGTCATCCTGATATCGATGTGCGCATCTTTGCCAGTGACACCCTCAAGGGCGTGCGCCCTTCAGAGTTCGATGTGGCCCTGTTCTATTATCGCAAGCCGCCGGCGGATATGGATGCCACGCCGCTGTTCCGCGAGCGGGTGTTTCCCGTGTGTAGTCCGCAATTTCTTGAGCGTTTGTCGCTGGACACGCCTGAGGACATTTTCTCGACAACGCTGCTGTGGCTGGATTCGGGCAAGGACTGGCTCGGCTGGACCGAGTGGTTCCAGCAGGCCGACTTGAAACCGGCACCGCCCAAGCGCCGGCTCAATCTCAATAACTATCCGATGCTGATTCAGGCAGCATTGAACGGTCAAGGGGTTGCCCTGGGGTGGGAGCAGCTGATCTGCAACTATCTGGACAGTGGCTTGCTGGTTCGGCCGGTGTCCACCGAGCTGAACACCGAAGCCTGCTTCTATATGCTTGAGCCGGATATGGTGTATCGACGCAGGCCCGGCGTTGACGAGTTTCGAGCCTGGTTGCTGGAGCTGGTCGCGGCGGAGCAGTTTGCTTCCGGCGCCGACAACACGGACTAGCTGTCCGGTTCCAGGCTTTCGGCTTTCAGCCAGGAAGCGCTTTGCTGTAGCAGTTCGAGGACCGGCTCTGACATCTGCTGCTGGATATGGCCGGAAATCTCGGCCGGTATTTCACCCAGCTCCGCCTCTCGGGCCAGCAGGTAAAGCTGGCGTGCATGGCGGTTGCCGTCCAGTGGCAGCAGGCGTACCCCCCGGGTACGTGGCGCAACCTGAGCCAGGCAGAGTGCGCTGATCACGCCCCAGCTGTGACCGTCCTGCACAAAGCGCATTAGCGTATGGGTATCGTCGGTTTCATAGCGCACCTGTGTCATTACCCCCATCCGACGCAATGCCACTTCTGTCATCGCGCCAATGTGCGTGTTCCTGCCGTAACGAATCATGGGGTGCTGCAGGGCCAGCCCGCTCAGTTGCTCGCGTGAAGGCGCCTCTGCATTAAAACCAAAGCGCTCGGGAACGGCCAGTAACAGGGGGTCTCGGAACAGTGGATAGCGCTCCAGGCCCTCAATATCATCCAGCGGATCGTTGGATACCAGAATATCCACTTCCCGATTGAGAAAAGACTGCAGCAGCGAAGGTGTCAGGCCGCTGCGCAGGGTCAGTTGCTCAATCCGGTTACCCATCTGCGCAATCAGGCGGCTGCCGAACACCTCCGAACAGGAAGTCACTAACCCCAGTCGACACTGAATCAACCCCTGATGGGCTGCGCCGCGAACCCGGCTGGTCAATCGGCGCAGATCACCCAGCAGGGTATCGGCCTGCTGCTTGAGCATCTGGCCGGCGGCCGTAAGCCGCAAGGGGCGGGTGCGACGCACGACCAGTGTGGTGCCCAGCTGGGTTTCCAGTTGTTTCAGGGTCTGGGACACCGCTGACTGGGTAACCCCCAGGCGCTGGGCTGCATCGGTCAGCGACTCCGACTCGGCAATAGAGACAAAACTGGCCAGCGCCTGGGTATCGATCAAGGGAGAAGATATCATTATAAGCTTTTCTTATGATGGGTTTAAGAATTACTCAATAAGCGATCTTATTGTAGATATATTAATAATGGCTGCAATAATCGGCGACATGAAAGGCGTAGCTTTGCGCCTGATCCAGAACCTTGAAGCCGAGTATTACAATAATGATTCTTCCCCGGTATGACAGACGCTGCGGCTGGTATGAACAGCTTGAAGTCGTTTCCGATTTCCCTGCCTTGAAAGAAGATACCCAGGCCGATGTGGTCGTAATCGGTGGTGGCTTTGTCGGCTGTGCGGCGGCGCGTCGTATGGCAGAAAACCGTCCCGATGACAGTGTGCTCCTGATTGAAGCCCTCAAGATCGGGCAGGGCGCTTCAGGCCGCAACTCGGGCTTCGTGATTGACCAACCTCACAAGCGTGATCTGGAAAGCGGCGACGAGCAGCTGAAGCAGAAGATCATCCGTCTTAACCGGCTGGCGGTGGAGTATCTGGAAACCCAGATCGAGCGCTTTAATATCGATTGCCAGTGGTCTCACGCCGGTAAATATCAGGCTGCCATCGGGTCGCGTGGTCGCAAGCATCTCGACCATTACGAGCAGCTGCTGAAGCACAGCGGTGAAGAGTACCACCGCCTGAGCAAGCAGGAGATGGCGTCCGTGTTCGGCACTGATTTCTACTCGGCTGCGATTCATACACCCGGAGGTGCATTGATGCAGCCAGCCGCTCTGATGCGCGGTTTGGCGGATAACATGCCTGACAATGTACGTATCGCCGAGCGCACCGCAGTGACCGCCATCAAGCGCACTCACAGCGGTTTCGAACTGACAACGGATAAGGCGCGCATTCAGTGCCGTCAGCTGATTCTGGGCACCAACATCTTTACCGCTGAGCTTGGCTACATGTCTGACCGCATCCTGCCGATCATGACCTTTGCCAGCATGACCGCACCGTTGACTGACGAGCAGATGCGCCGCTATGGCGGTCAGCTGGATTGGGGGATTACCCCGGCCGATCACGGTGGCACAACCCTGCGCATGACCCAGGACAAGCGCCTGCTGGTGCGTAACTCCTACCGCTATGCGCATGACTACAACACGCCTCAAGAGCTGATCCCCAATATCGCCATCCGCCATCGCGATGCCTTCGACGCACGCTACCCGGAGCTCTCGGATGTGCCGTTCGAATACACCTGGGGCGGTGCCAGTGGTTTGTCCGGCAATTTTGAAACCTACTTTGGTGAGCTGGAAACCAACATCTTCGCCTCCTGCTGTGACCAAAGCGTAGGCGCGGCGCGTGGTACCTACTCCGGCATGATGCTGGCCGACCTGGCCTGTGGCCTGAAAACAGACCTGCTGGATGACATCTGGTGTGTGTCCGGTAGTCCGTCAAGGTTGCCGCCCAAACCGCTGCTGCGTGTAGGCGTGCCCCTGCGTCTGGCGTTCGAGCGCTTCCGCAGCCGCTCTGAAGTCTGAATTCATATCGATATTGTTGGGAGAAATCCATGTCTGCAAAACTGATCAAGTCCTCAAGCCTTACGTATATGCACCGTGGTGGTCCGCCGGGTGACGCAGGTGTTGCCCGCGCCGTCAGCACGGATGTAAGCGCCACCATGGGGGCGGGGGTTGCCCATTTCGATGCCTGCTCAATCAGCTGGACGGTGCTCTACGATGAGGTGATTTACGTGATTGATGGCGTCTTCCGTCTGGTTACCAATGAGGGCGTGCTGGAAGGTGAAGCTGGTGACATCATCTGGGTGCCGGAAGGGACTGAGCTGAAGTATGAGGGCGACCAGGCGCGTATTTTCTATGCCGTGTACCCGGGTAACTGGAAGGAAATTCACGGCCTGGCTTAAGTCAGGTACTGCTCAACGTTTGTTTACCCTTGGCGATGAGAAGTCCCTGTAACCGTTGTGGCAGGGGCTTGTCGGTAATGACCAGATCATAGTCTTCGATGTGCCCTGCGTGGCAGGGGGCCAGGCAATCAAATTTGCTGCTATCGAGTAACAGCACCCGCAAGCGGCTTTGTTCCAGCATGGCCTCCCGTGCCATTACTTCATCATCGTTAAAATCGAATAATTGACCGTTGGCGTCCATCCCTCCTACCGACGTAATTGCCGTATCGGCGCGATAGCGTTTGAAAAAGCGCAGGGCGTCGCCGCCAATCACATCCCTGTCCCGCAACCTAACACGGCCGCCGGCAAGGGTGAGGGCACAATCAGGGTGTTCGCAGAGTCGGTTCGCCACATGGAGGTTGTTGGTGATCACCTGCAAGCCTTTGTGCTCGCCAAGCCGTGCGGCCAGTTCCGCCAGTGTTGAGCCAGTCCCCATGAACAGGGTCTGAAACCCGCCGAGTTGCTCTGCACAGAGCTCAGCGATCAGTGCCTTGCCGGGTTCGTTGCGAATGCGGCGCTGGTCGTAACTGATGTTCTCCCGGTGAGGGAAGGGAAGCACTTCACCGTGGTTGCGCAGCAGCAGTCCCTGCTGCACCAGCACGCGAACGTCGTTGCGAATGGTCTGCACGGATACGCCAAAGTGCTTTGCCAGCTGCTGCACGCTGGTGCGGCCCTCATTGTTTACCCGTTCGGTAATCTGGTGTCTGCGTTGATGCATCGGTCAGCCTCTGTCCTGAAAGGTAATGCCGTTAGCGGTTTTGTCGTTGAGTAAGCAAAACGAAAGTCAGCGACATCAAAACGAAAATGAAATGTCATTCTGGTGTAAGGAGGTGTCACTAAGGTTTCAGCCATCACATTTTGGAGGTGGCATGATGTTTAAGAAGACTCTGATGACCCTCGCCGTCATTGCCGGCGGTTCTCTTTCCATGATGGCGCAGGCGGATAGCCGGCTGGTGCTGTATACCAGCCAGCCCAACGCCGATGCCCAGGCAACCGTGGATGCCTTTACCCAGGCGCATCCTGATATCGAGGTGGAGTGGGTCCGTGATGGCACCACCAAGCTGATGACACGCTTGCGTGCCGAGCTGCAGAGCGGTACGTCCCGTGCAGATCTGCTGCTGATCGCTGATAGCGTGAATATGGAATCGCTCAAGGAAGGCGGGCATCTGCAGCCCTACCTGAGCCCCGAACGTAAGCATTTTGATTCTGCCTTGTACCAGCCCGAGGGCTATTACTACGGCACCAAACTGATTACCACGGGCATTGTGCGCCATACCCGCGCGTCCGAGTCACCGTCCAGCTGGGCTGATCTGGCGCATGAGCGCTACAAGGGGCAGGTGGCAATGCCGAGCCCGCTGTACTCCGGTGCTGCGCTGATTCACTTGGCGACACTGACCTCCAATCCTGACCTTGGCTGGGATTACTACCGCTCTCTGGCAGATAACAAGACTCAGGCTCAGGGCGGTAATGGCGGTGTGCTCAAGGCCGTTGCATCCGGCAATAAGCCCTATGGCGTGATCGTCGATTTCCTGGCCATCCGCGAAGCGCGTAAAGGCTCGCCCATCGAGTTTGTCTTCCCGGAGGAGGGCGGCAGCATGGTGACAGAGCCGGTGGCCATTATGCAGGGCGCCGAGAATGTGGACGCGGCTCAGAAATTTGTCGATTTCGTGCTGTCTGCCAAGGGGCAGGAGCTGGTTCGTGAACAGGGCTACCTTCCGGCCAGCAATAAGGTTGCGGCGCCAGAGGGCTTCCCGGCACGTGAGAAGATCAAGCTGATGTCGTTTGATGCAGCCGATGCCTTGCGCAATGCCGATGCCAACAAGGCACGCTTCAACGACGTATTTGGCGGCTGAACATGCTGGCAGCTATACGTTCGAGCGACCAGCCGCGTTGGCTGGTCGCACTGATTCTCGCCTTAATAATGCTACTGAGCCTGACACCCAGCCTGCGCCTGCTGTTGGAAGCGCTCACTCAGCTGGATCAGGGAGCTGATTCGCCGCTGTTTCGGGTTCTGCGTGACGGCGCGACCTGGAACGCACTGTATAACAGCCTCTATACCTCGATATTGGCAACCCTGATATCGCTGGTGCTGGGAGCGCTGTTTGCCTGTTCACTGTCGCTGACCAATGTGTCCGGTCGTCAGTGGCTGGTGTTCTGCTTCATGCTGCCGATGATGATTCCGCCTCAGGTAACGGCTTTGAGCTGGCTGCAACTGTTTGGCCCAAGCAGCCCGTTGCTCAATTCGCTGGGGATGGCGCCGTCATTGGGTTCACCGCAGCCGCTTTATTCGGCCGAAGGCATCGCGCTACTGATGGGAATTCAGCATGCACCTCTGGTGTTTCTGACCTTGAGAGCCAGTCTGATCAACCTGCCGGCCGAGCTGATAGAAGCTGCGCGCATCAACGGTGCCAGTCAGCGTCGGGTATGGCTGGATGTGATTCTGCCCCTGTGCCGAAGCGGGCTGGTGGCGGCTGCAGCCATTGCCTTTGTATCGGCGCTGGGTAACTTCGGTATTCCGGCCATGCTGGGTATCCCTGCGTCTTACTATGTACTGCCCACACTGATTTACCAGCACCTGGCCGGGTTTGGCCAGACGGTATTGAGTGAAGTAGCGGTCCTGTCGATGCTGATCGGTTTTTTGGCGCTGATGGGTGTGCTGGTCCAGCAGCGTTTCGTGCGCAAGGCCCAGTTTGAACTGGTAAGGCATAGCGGCCGGGCTCAGGCGTTTGAGCTGGATACCCGCCATCGACGGTTATTGCAGGCGGCGCTTTGGCTGGTGCTTAGCCTGATCCTGGTGGCACCGCTGATTGCGTTGGTGATCAGTTCATTGGTGCCTGCTTTGGGCGTTGGCCTTACGACTGAAACACTCACACTTGAAGCTTATGTGGAGATGCTTTCGCGTCAAGGCGTCACCAGTCGTGCTATGAGTAATAGCTTGCTGTTGGCCGGTGGCAGCGCCCTGTTCCTGATGGCTCTGAGCCTCCCGTTGGCCTGGTTGTTATTGCGTATGCAGCCTCGGCTGCGCACCACGATCAATAGCCTGATCGAAATTCCCTATGCATTGCCCGGGGTGGTGCTGGCGATCGCCTGCATTCTCCTGTTCGTGAAGCCCTTGCCGCTACTGGACATCAGCCTCTACGGCACCCTGGCGATTCTATTTGTGGCCTATTTGGCGCGTTTCATGAGTATCGCGCTGAAGCCAGTGCAGGCCAGTGCCGGTCAGCTCGATGGTTCGCTGGAAGAAGCTGCACAACTGGCGGGAGCAGGGCCGCTCAGGCGTTTGCTGCAAATCGTACTGCCACTGGTGGCACCTGCGCTCTGTGCTGGTGGACTGCTGGTGTTTCTCACTGCGGTAAATGAATTGACGGTGTCTGCGCTGCTCTGGAGTGCCGGGAATGAAACCCTGGGGGTACTGGTGTTTAACCTGGATGAGGGCGGCGACAGTGTGTTGGCCGCCGCCATCTCGGTGGTGATTGTCGTTATGGTGGCCGTGCTCATGCTGTTGCTCAGTCTGATGGCGCGCTGGCTGCCCGAAGGAGTTATACCTTGGCGAACCTGATACTGGATTCTGTAACTAAAACCTTTGACGGCCAGCCGGCGGTGGATGCGGTTAGTCTGGACATTGAACAGGGCGAATTTGTCGCTTTGCTGGGCCCCAGCGGTTGTGGCAAAACCACCATGCTGCGCATGCTGGCCGGTTTTGAGGCCGTGTCGGGCGGCAGTATTCACTTGAACGGACAGACATTGGCCGCGGACGGAGTTCATGTGCCGCCGGAGGCGCGTCGTATGGGGATGGTGTTCCAGTCCTATGCGCTCTGGCCGCACATGACCGTGCTGCAGAATGTGGCCTACCCGCTCAAATTGCAGAAAATGTCGGAGGGCGAGCGGCAGCGTCGTATTGATGAAGCCTTGGCAGCTGTACAGCTGACGCACCTGTCCGGTCGTGCGCCCAAGGATTTGAGCGGTGGCCAGCGTCAGCGAGTGGCGTTGGCTCGCTGTCTGGTGACCGAGCCCGATGTGGTGTTGCTGGATGAACCCTTGGCGAATCTGGATCGACATCTGCGCGCGTCCATGGAGGAAACCTTCAGGGAGTTTCACCGCCGTACAGGCGCGACCATGATCTACGTGACCCATGACCAGTCCGAGGCCATGTCGCTGGCCAGCAAGATTGCCGTGATGAACCGGGGCCAACTGGAGCAGTGGGGCACTCCTCAGGACCTGTACGCGCGCCCCAGAAGTGAATGGGTGGCTGGCTTTATCGGTCAGGGTGGCGTTGCCGGCGTTGGCGGCATCGCGCCGGGGTTTGAAATCGGGCCTGAGGCTTTGGCCACAGGGCTGGGAGCCGAGCAGGGTGCGAGGACGCCTGTACTGATCCGGCCTCAGGATGTCCGAGTCGGTGTGCCGGGGGTATCGGCCGAGGTGATCGCGTCCATTTACCGAGGGGCGCATTACGAACTCAAATTGCGTCTGGCCTGTGGCGCCGAGTTGATGGCATTTCATGATCAGCCGTTGGCGGTGGCGCAGCATACCTGCCTGCATATCAGTCGGGGCTGGTCGCTGGAGCCGACTCGATGAGGCCGTCACTGCGTATTCTCAGCGGCCTGGGCGGCAAACAGCCGGCAGCATTTGTGCTGGATACCGAGCAGGGGCGCATCTTGATTGAGGCAGGCGGGCCACTTGAGCCGGGTCTGCCCTGTGACTGGCAATGGCCACAGGATCGTCCTGTCGATGCCGTAGTGATCAGTCATGACCATGTGGATCACATGGGCGCCATTGATCGAGTGCCGAAGGGGACACCGGTATACGCGACGGGGCCGGTAGCCGCCGCCTTGCCTGCAGGAATTGAACACCGCGTGTTGCCGCTACAGGGCGAACTGGAACTGCTGGGGCTACGTGTGCGAACCGGTCAGGCCGGTCATTCGCTGGGCGGTGTCTGGCTGCACTTCGATGTGGGTGACGGTCTGTTCTACAGCGGTGACTTTTCCACCGAGTCGACCCTGTTTCGCTTTGATACTCCGCCCGCTGCGGGGCTGGCACTGTTGGATGCCTCCTACGGGCTTTACGACCAACCACAGAATCACTGCCGGGAAGAGTTGCTGACTCATTTGAATACACCCATATTATTGCCGGTGCCTGCATCAGGACGTGCACTTGAAATGGCGCTTTGGTTGGATGAAAAAGGCATCGACTGGAGTATGGATAGCCTCTGCCTGCAACAGCTGACGCGCATGCAATCAATGCCGGCCAGCTGCTTTCAGCCGGGCGTGTTCGACAGGCTCAAGCGGTTGCAACCTTCCAGCACGCTGGCGCAAAGCCAGGTTGCACTGGTGGGGCGGCCGGAGGGAGTTGGCGAGGACATTGAGCAGTTGATCAGCAGTGGTCAGCGTCAGGTGATTTACACCGGTTATCTGCCACCCAAGGCACAACGGGATGTAGCCGAGGGGCGCGCCCGTTGGCTGCGCTGGAATGTGCACCCGCGCTGTTCTGATCTGCAAAGGCTGGCGCAACAGATACAGGCCAAGCGTGTCATCCCGCTGTTTACGTCTCTCACTGAGCAGCAGCAGTGGCAGCGTGCCCTGGACCCTTGCCTCTTTATTCCGACCACAGACGAGATTCAACTGAGTTAATCCCCCATGACAGATACCGAGTTGGCGCTGGTGCGGCGCCCCTTTGTTTTTATGCGCCATGGTGAAACCCCGGCCAATGCGGGGCATTTGATCTGTGGCTCCACGGATGTGCCGCTGAGCCCGAGAGGAGAAGAACAGGCCCGTTCAGCGGCGTGGTTGGGCGGCTATAGCTGGAGCTGTGTTGCCACCAGTCAGCTGCAGCGCGCCCGTTCCACTGCGCAGCTGGCACTGCCCGAACGCACCCTGATCAGTGTCGAAGATCTGCAGGAGCGTCATTGGGGTGCACTTGAGATGGCGCCTCTTACGGAGCAGACGCCCTATGAAGAGACACCACCGGATGGAGAGCCCTGGATCGTCTTCAAATATCGGGTCGTTCATGCTCTGAATCAGCTGCTGAACGCTTATGACTTGCCCTTGATTGTGGCGCACTCGGGGGTGTATCGCGTGATTCGCGAGCTGCAAACGGGCACGCCACAGGGCCCAAGAATTGAAAATGCCGAGCCGGTGCTCATTGAGCCTCAGGCGGATGGCTGGGACATGACCTTACTTAAGGAGATATGGTTTGAACAACGGTGATACCGTCATTGTCGATGTGGATGGAACCCTGGCGCATTTCGATCCCGAAACGGTCCATCAATGGGTGCTGGGTGCCGAAAAGGCCTGGGACCCCTTCTTCGAATTTATGCGCGAAGCGCCGGTGATCGAGCCCGTGCGTAACCTGGTGCAAATGTTAAAGGCCCAGCAACAGAAGATCGTCATCTGCAGTGGCCGCCCGGATTCCCATCGCGATCACACCCTGGAGTGGCTGGATCGTCACGAGATTCCCTACGACGGCGTGTACCTGCGTGCCCTGGGTGACGATGAGGTAGATGATGAAAGCGTTAAGCAGCAGTTGCTGCAGCAAATTCGTGACGACGGCTTCAGCCCCTGGTTGGTGCTGGATGACCGTGATGCGGTAGTGGCGCGCTGGCGCGAGCTGGGGCTGACCTGCCTGCAGTGTGCGCCGGGGAGTTTTTGAGACAGGAGCGCTGGCCGTACTGGCTGGTCAGCGCTCTCCCAAAACATTGTTCTAACTTACGCGAATAGCTGACGGGCAGGCGCGGGTCTGCAGTCGAAATACGAGCAGTCCAACCATTATCAGCAACACGGGCAGGGCGGCATACAGGTTAATGGCCGCCCAGCTCATAGTGCTTGCCAAGCTGCCGGAGATCAGGGTGGCGCCGGTTACGCCGTTAAATACCAGTGTATCGTTGAGTGCTCTTACTCGGTGGCTGTCAGTTGGGTGGCAGTGCTCCACCAGCAGTGATGAGGCACCGATATAGAGAAGGTTCCAGCCCAGCCCCAGTAACACCAATGCCGCTTCGAAATGGATCAGCTCAACCCCAAGGATGCTAATGCCGATACTGCCGAAGCTCAGCATGCAGCCCAGCAGCATTACGGGAATGCAGCCGAAGCGTTGAATCAGCTGTCCGGTGAAAAAGGAAGGGGCGAACATGGCGACCAGGTGCCACTGGATGACCCAGGCCGTGTCATCAAAGCCGAAACCGCAATGCATCATCGCCAGGGGCGTGGCGGACATCAGCAAGTTCATAACCGCATAGCTACCCACCGCTGCCAGAATGGCGATCAAGATACCCGGGCTTCTCAGCAGTGATGCACGTGAGAGGGGATCTCCGGATGAGCTTTTGTTCGAAGGCTCGCTACTGTTCTGATCAGGCAAACGAAGTGCGCTGGCCAGCAGGGCTGAAGCTGTGGCGATGATGGCCAGCATAAGAAAGCTGGCAAAGAAATCCGGTCCCAGCGCGTCCCGGCTCCAGCGCGCCAGGTTGGGACCCAGCAGCGCAGCGAGGAGTCCGCCGCTCAGTGTGAGGGAAATCGCCAGGCTTTTGTGCTCGATGGCAACGGCATCTGCGGCTGCAAACCGGTAGTACTGTCCAGCGCCGTTGAAGATTCCGATCAGCAGGCCGGATACCGCAAACAGGAAGAAACTCTCCAGATAAATCCCTGCTGCTGCCAGAAACAGGCCCAGAGCACCGGCCAGTGCGCTGTATACAAAAGTGGTTCTGGCTCCCAGACGCTGCATGCACCAGGCAAGCGGGAATAGCATCAGCAAGGTGGCCAGATACTGGACCGCCAGTGGCAGGGTCGCCAGTTCCGGGCCGGGAGACAGCTGAGCGCCAATCAGCGCAGAGGAGGACAGCACCAGGCTCACGCTGGTCATCATAGTGGCCTGGCAGAGGGTCAGCAGTAAGACATTCCGATTCATGAGTCAAAATCTCGGTAAACGTTGTTGGCCTGATCATGCATGACTACAATCTGTCCTGAATGACTAGCTTCCCACTATTTATGCCATGCCTCATATTATTACCGTTTTTGTGTTTGCTGATTTCCAGTTGCTGGATGCATCCGGGCCTGTTGCTGCTTTCGAGGCCGCCAACAGGCTGGTACCAGGCAGTTATGACCTCAGGCTGGTTAGCCTTGACGGCGGACTGATTGCCAGCTCGTCAGGTGTCAGCCTGCTAACCAGCTCATGCCAGGAAGAGGGAGAGGTGGATACGCTGATGGCGGTGGGAGGCTGGGGCGTATACTCGGCGGCTGAGTGTGAGCAGACACTGGGCTGGGTGCGGGCACGATCTGACACTGCAAGGCGCATGACCAGCGTTTGCTCGGGTGCTTTCCTGTTGGGAGCTGCCGGTGTGCTGGATGGACGCAGAGCGACCACTCACTGGAATCGCAGTGCGGATTTCTGTCGTCGCTTTCCTCAGGTACGGCTGGAGCCGGATCGGATTTTTGTCAACGATGGCCCGGTTTGGACTTCGGCCGGTGTCAGTGCCGGGATTGATCTTGCGCTGGCCCTGATTACCCAGGATTTGGGAGAGGCAGTCGCGCGTCAGGTTGCTCGGCAATTGGTGGTGTACTACCGGCGCCCAGGTGGCCAGTCACAGTTTTCTGAACTGCTGGATCTGGCTGCGCCCGATAGTCGCTTTGCACCCTTACTGGATCATATCCGCAGTCATTTGAGGGAGTCCTTGCAGGTTGAAGATCTGGCGCACTGGATGTGCATGAGTCCGCGCCATTTCAGTCGTTTGTTTACCGCTGAAGTGGGTACGACGCCCGCGCGTGCGGTCGAGCGACTCAGGGTTGAAGCAGCCAGCAGCTATCTGGACAGCGGACAGGACTCGATACAGGTCATCGCCCAGCGATGCGGGTTTCAGGATGCTGAACGTATGCGGCGTGCCTTTGTGCGTATCAAGGGGATGCCGCCCTCTGCCTTCAGGCGCAAGGGCGGGCAAATTACAGATGTTTAGCGGGCTGTTAGAACTGAACCGCGTAGCTCAGTCCCAGGGTGCGGCCCCGGCCTTCGAAGGTTACGACCGCCGGTGAAGTCAGGCCGGCGTAAAGCATCTGGGCTTTCTGGCTCCACAGGGTCTGGTAGTCGGTATCGAACAGGTTGTTGATGCCAAAGCTCAGGTTGCCCACCGGCAGGTCATAGCCGCCCACCAGGTCAAACAGGGTGTAGCCGTCCAGTTCGCGACCGGCATCATCCTTGTAGCCATAGACTTTCATTCCCTGCAGACGCAGGTTCAGCGGGCCCTGGTTCCAGTCCACATGAGCGCCCAGCTTGTGGGTGCTGGCATAGTAGGCTTCCAGTGCCTGCCAGCCGTCGCCTTTTTTCTCCGGCTCGACCAGGTGCAGGTTGGCGCCCAATGCCCAGTTGCTGTTGATGCGGTAGTCGGCGATGGCTTCCAGGCCGTAGATGCGTTTTTTCTCATCCAGCACGCTCACGGACAGGTTGCGGCTGCTGTTGCTGATGCGCTTGTCGGAAATGGAGTAGTAGGCCGACAGCTGGGTACGCAGCTGACCATCGTCATAACGCCAGCCCAGTTCGTAGGAGTCGGTCTTGAGGGCGTCGGCCTTGTTGTCCGCCACGTTGATGCCGGAGATCAGGTTGCTGCCATCGTAGTTGCCGTAGCCGTAGTATTTGGCCGGGTCCGGCACTTCAAAGCCCTGGGAGAAATTGGCGTACAGCTGGTGTTCCGGGGTCAGTGAGTAGACCGCGCCCAGGTTGAACAGGGTGGTGTTGTAATCGGCTTCACCGCCCGGCACGGCATCGGCATAGGGCAGTTGGCCGGTGGCGACCAGGTACTGCTGGTCGGTATCGACAAAGTCATCGATCTTGGCATTGGCATACTGATAACGCAGGCCACCGTTCAGGGTCAGCTGATCAGTCACCTGGCTGTTGGCTTGCAGGAACAGCGCCATCTCATCGATTTCAACGCCGGGGTAGCGACCGGTACTGATCTCGGGGTTGTAGACCAGACCACCGCTGGCTGCGGCATCGGCAAAATTATAATACTGCTGGCGACTGTCGAAGGTTTCCCGGCTCAGGTCGGCACCGTAGGTGAGTGAGGTATCCGCATTCAGCTGGCTGACCAGTACGGCCTTGAGGCCATAGACTTCGGTTTCCTGGTTGGATGCGCTGACAGTCTGGCTTGCCGCACGCGGGAAGGGATAGAACTGCAGTGCTTCGCTGCGATAGAACCCCTGCACCAACAGCTGCTGGCCCATCAGGTCATCGTTGGCGTACTGCAGGTTCAGCAACTTGCGCTCGGTTTCCGGCTGGTCATCCAGTTGCAGTCCATCCTCTACGGATACCTGTGACGGATCGGTGAAACCGGCATAGTTGGGGCCGAAGTAGGAGAAGCGATCAGCATCCTGTTCGTTCTTGAAATACTGGGCCGTCAACTGAAGGTGTTGTTCGTCACCCAGCTGGATGCCAGTGTTGGCCATCAGGTCGATCTGATCGCCATACTGGGACGAGGTCTGGGTGATGTCCTGCAGGATCTCTTCATCATCGGTGTTGTAGAAGGCGCCGGTTTTGCGCAGTGAGGCAGAAAGACGGTAGTCCATGCGGTCATTGCCGCCACTGACGGCGCCTGCCAGCTGGCTGTCCAGATCGTCACTGTGGAAGCCACTCTTCACGCCGGTTTCCAGATCGAAGCGGGGTTCGCCCGGTGCGCCCTTGCGCGTAATGATATTGATGACACCGCCGGTACCGCCGCCACCATAGACGGAGCTGGCGCCGGAGATCACCTCAATGCGGGCAATGTTGAACGGGTCGATGGACTCGAACTGACGGCTCACGCTGCGGCTGGAGATGAGTGACACCCCGTCGATCATGACCAGAATGGAGCGGCCGCGCATGTACTGACCATAGTTGGTTCGCCCCTGACTGCCGGCATCCAGGCTGGGGATCAGCTGTGCCAAGGCATCCTTGAAATCACTGCCGCCGTGCATCTGCTGCTGGATCTGCTCGGCTTCGATCACACGTACGGTCGCCGGGATATCAGCAATACTGGTCGCAGCACGGTTGGCCGTGATGACGGTCGTATTCAGATCGGCTTCAGCGGCAAGTGCCTGGGCACTGGCCAGACCAATGGCAACGGATATCAGTGATTTGCGAAACGTCAGTAGGGGAGAGGGCACGGAGCAACTCCTTTGGCGGATGAAAGTTGTTTTGTATTTTGGATGTGAAAATACTATACGCAATGAGAATTGTTATCAATGGTATTTTGGTTGATGAAATACAATTTTGGTGTTTTCAGGGAACAGGCAGTACCCTTATGCCTTTCATGTTGAAGGGAATTAACGGGCGTTATGGTTCAGAAGGCAGTAACCGCACTCCAGGCCAGGTTGGCCGATCAGATTGTGCAATGGCTGAAGCAGCAGGGCGCACCCCAGGGATTCAGGCTGAGGGAGGCGGCGCTGGCAGATCAGTTTCAGGTGTCACGTTCGCCCATACGGGCGGCGCTGGGATTGCTGGAACAGCAGGGCTGGGTGGAGTCTTTGCCCTATCGAGGCGTGGAGTTGCGGGTCCCGGCCAGTGAGCTGAGTCTGTTTGAGGAAAAGCTGGATGAAAGTGACCCTCAAGATCTGTATATGGCGTTTCTCATCGACCGTTTTCTGTCGGAGCTGCCTGCAGCGTTTTCCGAGCGGGAACTACAGCAGCGCTATGGTGCCAGCCGCTCTGAAGTGCAACGCTTGCTGGTGCAGCTGGAAGTCGACGGCATTGTTCAGCCGGGCAAAGGCTATAAATGGCTGTTGAGTGACAACCTGAATAATGCCCAAAGCCATTATGAGAGCTACCGCTGTCGCTTGATGATGGAGCCGGCCGCCTTGCTTGAGCCCGACTGGACGCTGGATTCGGAGGCCGTTGAGGCGCTGCTTGAACGTCACCAACAGGCCATTGAACAACCCGAGCAGGTCCCTGCAGCTGAACTGTTTGCCCTGAGTGCGGATTTTCATGAGTTGCTGATGCACTGCTCGGGCAACCGTTTCCTTGTTGCAATGATGAAGCAGCAGAACCGGCTGAGAAAGCCCTCGGACCTGTTGTCGATGCAGCTGCATACCTCGGTGGAGAAAGCCTGCCGGAGGCGCATGGCCATTCTGGAAGCGCTGCTGCAGGGGCGAAACCAGGAGGCATCCGAGCTGCTGCGGGCGTTGCTGGAAAACGATATCCGCGTGATGCGCCATACCTATTCGGAAGTGGCGCGGCTCTCGCGTCAGGAACTGGAACAGCTGGTACGCAAAGCGGGGCTGACCTTCAGGCTTCCTGCTTTCGATACGCCAACGGACTGACGCCGGTCCAGTGCTTGAAGGCACGTGAGAAGGCCCCGGGTTCGGCAAAGCCCAGCTGGCTGGAAATGTCACCAATGCTGAGGTTCTGGCGGGTCAACATCATGATCGCCTGGTCTCGGCGCAGGTTGTCCTTGATCGCCTGATAGGAGGTGCCCTCCGCCTTCAACTTGCGTGACAGGGTATATGAGGTGGTGTGCAGCTGCTCGGACACCCAGTCCAGATTCGGCAGGCCGCCTTCGTCGAAGGTTTCCAGCATACCGCGCACACGTGTGCTCAGACTGTCGTCCTCATCGGTCCAGATCAGCAGGTCGCGCGGTGAGCAGATGATGAACTCATCCAGTTCTTTGGAGGTACGTGTGACCGGCATGCTGAGATAGTTTTTGCTGAAGAAGATGCTGGTGCGAGGCTGCTCGAACAGGCATTTGCAGGGATAGATGAAGCGGTATTCATCAAAGTGCAGTGGCAACGGGTGGGTAAAACTTGCATGGCTGAGCACTATTTTACGGCCAATTAACCAGCCGATCAGCCGGTGCCAGACCATCAACAGCCACTCAACCAGAAAGTTGTCCGGGTCCAGCTCAGGATGCTGGTGAGTCAGGCTCAACTCCGCTTCGTCGCCGTCCAGATTCAGGCTGATCTCGATATCCTCCGAGAACAGGCTATAGCAGCGGATACTCTGTTCAATCACTTCCTGAAGGTTGCTGCTGTGCACCACCAGCGACCCCATCAGATGAAAGTGCCCTACCTTGCAGGGCTGGCTTGTTCGTCCCATGAACTCGTCATCTAGCTCGCGCCAGATAGCGCGAAACAGGCGAATGAATTGCCCTTTGCGGATACGTGCCTTGGGCTGGGCGATCACCTTGGAATCGATATCACAGTCCGCCAGCAATGCCGCTATATCCATGCCCTTGACCTCAGGGCCGTGCAACATGGCGCGTGCGTAATGGGATGAAAAGGTCAGGTTTTTCATGCTTGAAACAGGGCTCCAGCCAACCCGAAACCGCGATGCCGGCGGTGAACGGGCAAGCGTGAATCGCGTGCAAAAATTGTCAATTTATCTGTTGGAAGTTGTCATTCTGTTGTCACCGGCCTATCCATTAACCTGCTTTCATACTGCAAGTAAGGGAAAACCCTTGTTTCTAGAGCGCCTATGCATGGACCCCCTTCAGTGGGCAGCCGCATTACAACAATAAACAGGTTTCAGTATGGACAAGATCAGCTACAACGATTTCATCAAGGACTTCACGCCGGAGTCGATCATACAGAACTTCGTGGGCGATTTTAACGCGGGCCTCAACGTCTGTGAGGAGATCTGCGATCGCTGGGCCGAAGACCCCGCCAAGGTTGCATTGCGCTACGAACTGGCCAATGGCGACAGTGGTGAAATGACCTTCCGAGAACTGATGCAGCGTTCCGCTCAGTTCGCCAACTTCCTCCAGTCACGTGGAATTGGCAAGGGCGACCGAATTTCGGCCCTGCTGACCCGTACCCCTGAATTGTTGATTGCGGTACTGGGGGCGCTGCGTGCCGGTGCCGTGTATCAGCCGATGTTTACGGCGTTTGGCCCGGGTGCCATTGAGTACCGTGTGCAGAAGGCACAGACCAAGCTGATCATCACCAACCCGGACCAGTGGTCCAAGCTGAAAGACGTGAACGGCCTGCCGGAAACCATGCTGGTGGCGGATGCCGGTCATGAGCTGGCTGCTGAAGCGGATAACCTGTTCTACGCCACGCTGGATCAGCAGTCTGACCAGTTCGAGCCGGTCAAGATTGGCGCGGAAGATCCGTTCCTGCAGATGTTTACTTCAGGCACCACCGGCAAGTCCAAGGGTGTCACCATCCCGGCCAAGGCGCTGCCTGCGTTCTATGTGTACATGCGTTATGCCATCGGCCTGCGCGATACCGACAACTTCTGGAATGTGGCTGACCCGGGCTGGGCTTACGGCCTCTACTACGCCGTTGTGGGTCCGCTGCTGCTGGGCTGCACGACGCACTTCAATGAAGCCGGTTTTACCGCCGAAAACACCTTCGAATTCCTGCGCACCTACAAGATCACCAATCTGGCAGCGGCTCCGACCGCCTATCGTATGCTCAAGGCAAACGATGCTTTGCTGAAAGACTATCCGGAAATTGATCTGCGTGTGGCCAGCAGTGCCGGTGAACCTCTGAACCCGGAAATCGTGACCTGGGTGAAGCGTGCATTCGATTGCACCGTCTGCGACCAGTATGGCCAGACCGAAACCGGCATGACCTCGGCCAACTTCCACGAGCTGGAGCATCAGCACCGCGATGCCAGCATGGGCTATCAGTTGCCGGGCTATCGCCTGGTTGCTCTGGATGCCAACTTCAACGAAGTGGCTGAAGGGGAGAGCGGTGAACTGGCCGTGGACATGGACAACTCGCCGCTGTACTTCTTCCAGGGATACACCTGGGAAGAGAAGAGCCCCTTCCATGGCAAGTACTACCTGACCGGCGATATCGTCATCAATAATGGCGATGGTTCCCACTCCTATACTGGCCGTGATGACGACATTATCGCGTCTGCCGGCTACCGCATTGGCCCGGCCGATGTGGAGAGCACTCTGCTGGAGCATGAAGCTGTTATCGAGAGCGCCGTAGTCGGCAAGCCGGATGACAAGCGTGGTGCCATCGTTAAAGCATATGTGGTGACCCATCCGCAGTTCGATGCAGATGATGCCCTGGCTGAAGCCTTGCAGCAGCATGTGCGCAACCGACTGTCCACCCACGCCTTCCCGCGTGAAATCGAATTTGTAACCGACTTGCCGAAGACCTCAAGCGGCAAGATCCAGCGATTCCTCCTGCGCAAGCAGGCGGCTGAAGAAGCGGAAACAGCCTGATTCATCAGCCCTGATCCGCCGGGAGGCCGACGTGCCTCCCATCCAGTCGAGCAGAACAACAAAAAGGTGTACCTATGAAAGTACTCGTAGCCGTTAAGCGCGTAATCGACTACAACGTCAAAGTGCGTGTTAAATCCGACAAGACCGATGTCGATCTGGCCAATGTGAAAATGGCCCTGAACCCCTTCTGTGAAATCGCTGTTGAAGAGGCCGTGCGCCTGAAAGAAGCCGGCACCGCTACTGAAGTGGTCGTGGTATCCATCGGCAGCAAGCCCTGCCAGGAGCAGTTGCGTACCGCACTGGCGCTGGGCGCTGACCGTGCCATTCAGGTCGATGCTCAGGATCAGCTGGACTCCCTGTCTGTGGCCCGCATCCTGCAGAAAGTGGCGGAAGAAGAGTCCGCTGACCTGATCCTGTTGGGCAAACAGGCGATCGACTCCGACAACAACCAGACCGGCCAGATGCTGGCGGCGCTGATGGACCGCCCGCAGGCGACCTTCGCTTCTGAAGTGGTTGTAGAAGGTGAATCACTGAAAGTGACCCGTGAAATCGATGGCGGTCTGCAGACTCTGAGCCTGAAACTGCCGGCCGTGGTCACCACCGACCTGCGTTTGAACGAACCGCGTTACGCCTCTCTGCCCAATATCATGAAGGCGAAGAAGAAACCCCTGGATGTGAAAACCCCGGATGAGCTGGGTGCCCAGCTGTCTGGCGGTGCCGAGCTGCTGAGCGTTGAACCGCCGGCAGAGCGCCAGGCGGGTATCAAGGTAGGCTCCGTTGAAGAGCTGGTGGACAAACTGCGTAACGAAGCGAAGGTGGTAGCATGAGCATCCTGATTATTACCGAACACGACAACCAGTCTCTCAAGCCGGTCACCCTGAATTTGGTGACGGCCGCACAACAGATCGGCGGTGAAATTGACCTGCTGGTGGCAGGTGAAAACGCCCAGGCTGCAGCTGAAGCGGCCGCTGCCATCGCCGGCGTACGCAAGGTGATCCATGCGGATAATGCCGCTTACGCTCACCAGCTGGCCGAAAACCTGAGCAAGCTGGTAGTAGAGCTGGCCGATGGTTACAGCCACATCCTGGCGCCGGGTACCACTACCGGTAAAAACGTTGCGCCGCGCGTGGCGGCTCTGCTGGGTGTGAATCAGCTGTCCGATATCAGCTCGGTTGAAGCGCCGGATACCTTCAAGCGCCCGATCTATGCCGGTAATGCCATCGCAACCGTCAAGTCTTCCGATCCGGTCAAGGTGATCACGGTACGTGGCACCGCCTTTGATGCGGCTGAAGCTACCGGTGGCAGCGCGACTGTTGAAGCCTGTGGCTCTGTGCACCAGCATGCTGACGTGAGCTTCGTCGGTGAGGAGCTGGCCAAGTCCGACCGTCCGGAACTGACCGCCGCTTCGGTGGTGATCTCCGGTGGCCGTGGTATGGGTAACGGCGAGAATTTCGAGCTGCTCAACAAGGTCGCTGACAAGCTGGGCGCTGCAGTGGGTGCCTCCCGTGCGGCTGTTGATGCCGGCTTCGTCCCCAATGACATGCAGGTAGGTCAGACCGGCAAGATGGTTGCGCCCGAACTCTACATCGCTGTGGGCATCTCCGGTGCCATCCAGCACTTGGCCGGTATGAAGGACTCCAAGATCATCGTGGCGATCAACAAGGATGAAGAAGCGCCGATCTTCCAGGTAGCCGACTATGGGCTGGTGGGCGATTTGTTCGAGGCTGTTCCCGAGCTGGAAAGCCGTTTGTAAGCCGGCTTCTTTGTTCCAGCGAATGTCATTAGTGACAGGCCCGGCCGGACCTCAGTGTTCTGCCGGGCCTTTTCCTGTCTGGCCGTGATTAATCGTGGTCAGCGTCTCGTTGATATTGAAAATGCGACCGCGAATATTCTTCGCACCCATCGCTTCAACCCGCTTCGAGTGCATTTCCAGATATGCCTGCGCTGAAGCCTTATCGGCAAAATGGTAAATTCCGCCCGCCTCACCGGTTTCCGTATTCTCGGTCCATATCTTGGAAATGAAGCCCGGCTCCTGGTTGATGGACTCGGCCAGTCCGCGTGCAGCTTCGGTCAGGTTGTCACCGAGCATCTCGGCAGGCATGGTAAAATCAATCTGTATGATAACAGCCACGGTTGCTCTCCTTTGTCGTTTAAGCTGCGAGCTTAGATAGCAACCTGGGATGCGACAAGAAGGCACTTTCAGGTGCCTCGGTTACCTGCAGGAAACCCATGCGCGAACATTGTGAACTCTATACCGTACTCGAACTCATTGGTGGTAAATGGAAACCTTTGATTCTGTTCTGGTTAAAGGAGGGTACCTTACGCTTTGGGCAATTGCGCCAGTGCATGCCTGATGTGAGCCAGAAAGTATTGACGCAACAGCTGCGCGAATTGGAGCAGGGCGGTATTATTCACCGTCATGTATTCCCTGAAGTCCCGCCCAGGGTCGAGTATTCATTGACGCCTCTGGGTCAAAGTCTGGTGCCGCATCTGCAGGCGCTGCATGACTGGGTGGTGGAACATGCCGATGCGCTCAATACCGCACGGATGCAGAGTGAACTTCCAGAGCAAGCAGGAGAAGATTGAATGTTGAAAGCGTGCAAGCGTTTGGCCCTGATCGCAGGCTTGAGCGCCCTGGCAGCAGGGTGTGCAGTGTCTCCCACGGGGGAAAAAACGCTGCTGCTTAACTCGCCGCAGCAGATGAATGCCATGGGGACGCAGTCGTTCGAGCAGATGAAAGAGAAGCTCGAAATCGAGAAGGACAAGCAGACCAACCGCTACGTGCAGTGTATTGCCGATGCCATCGTGATGCAGGTGCCGCGTGAATACGGCTATGCGCCTCAGGATTGGGAGCTGGTGGTATTTAAAGACGAGGCCGTGAATGCTTTCGCGTTGCCGGGCGGCAAGATGGGTGTGTATACCGGCATGCTCAGGGTGGCAAAAAACCAGGATCAGCTGGCATCGGTGATTGGCCATGAGGTGTCTCATGTATTGGCGCAGCACGGTAATGCGCGTATGAGCCAGCAGATGCTGACACAGCTTGGTATTACCGCCACCAGCTTGGTACTGGCTGATCAGGTCGATAGCAAAACTCAAAAGGCTGCCGTTATGGCACTGGGGCTGGGCGCTCAGTACGGCATCCTGCTGCCTTACAGCCGAGCCCATGAATCCGAGGCCGACATGCTGGGCCAGGAGCTGATGGCCAAGGCCGGTTTCGACCCGCGTGAAGCGGTAAGCCTGTGGCAGACAATGGCCGAAAAGGGTGGTGCTGCACCGCCTGAACTGCTGTCGACACACCCGGCATCCACAACCCGTATTCGCAAGCTGGACGCCCAGCTGTCACAGTACTATCCACTGTACCAGCAGGCACAGGCCGAAGGGCGTCGCCCCAACTGTGATGCCTTGAAACCGCGTTAAGTGAAAGGTGTCTGCGGACTTTGCGAAACTGTAGAGAAAAGTCACCAGAGAGAGCCTTCTGTGACAAGCCAGTTGAGACAGGGCTCTTGTGGTAAACCTGCATTGATACATGCAAACTGTGACAAGGTGTACCTGTGGGAGGCCAGTCCCCTGGCCGAAAGGGCTACCTGCAGTAAAAAAGTCTGAAAACTGCCCAACAAAAAACCTCCCCTGCTTGTGGCAGCGGGAGGTTTTTTATTCTGGCTTGGCCGGTAGTAGTATCAGTCGATCAGACCATACTGATCACGCAGAATCTCAATGATTTCAGCTTTCGGATTCTCAGACA
The DNA here is from genome assembly GCF_059179545.1 of Marinobacterium sp. NO-S09. Taxonomy (NCBI): domain Bacteria; kingdom Pseudomonadati; phylum Pseudomonadota; class Gammaproteobacteria; order Oceanospirillales; family Oceanospirillaceae; genus Marinobacterium; species Marinobacterium sp. NO-S09. Next base: position 1,895,226 of record NZ_CP168954.1, read on the forward strand.
GCTCAATCTTATGGCCAACGATCTTCTCGGCAATGCCCAGGTAGGTACGGGAAACATCCATCAGCACTTCAGTCGGCAGGGCGTTGTCGCGGGCCAGGGCCTCACGCTCATCCATGCGCTCCTTGTTGAGCAGGATATCCGGATCCGGGAAGTGGTTCAGCAGCAGCTGGCGGAAGCCTTCTTTCGACTTCTCGATCACCTTGCCATCGCGGTAGGCCGGGCCATCCCAGATACGGGAGGAGTCAGGCGTGCCCACTTCATCCATGTAGATCAGCTTTTCGTTGCCGGACGCATCGGTGACGTAACCGAACTCGAACTTGGTATCGACGAACACCTGATCCAGATCGGCCAGGGCATCGCTGATCACGCCAAAACCTTCTTTCAGCAGTTTCTCGTACTGGGCGATGTCCGCTTCAGAACGGAAACCGAAAGATTCGAAGTTATCGGCGATGTTGGCGCGGGTGATGTTCACGTCATCCGCTTCCGGAACGCCCGGAATACCGCGCAGAATACCCTTGGTAGAAGGGGTCATCAGCAGTTCGGGCAGCTTCTGGTCCTTCTGCAGGCCTTCCGGCAGAGTGATACCACAGAACTCGCGCTCGCCCTTGGTGTAGGCGCGCCACATGGAGCCCGTAATGTACTGACGACAGATCGCTTCGATCATCACCGGACGTGCCTTCTGTACGATCCAGACAAACGGATGCGGGATATCAACGATGTGGCTGTCGGCCAGACCCTTCTCGCGGAACAGGCCAAACCAGTGGTTGGAGATCGCATTAAGCGCCGCGCCTTTGCCGGGTACGCCATTCAAGCCATCTTCACCGTGCCAGATACAATCGAATGCGGAAATACGGTCACTGATCACCATGATTGCCAGTGGGGCATCAGGGGCCACGTCGTAGCCTTTCTCTTCGATCAGACGGCGGCTGTCCGCTTCGGTCAGCCAGTAGACGGAACGTACCTTGCCGCTGTGAACGGGGCGGTCGGTACGGATCGGCAGGTCGTTGTTCACGGCCAGAACGGATTGCGCAAGGCTCATGGTGTCACAGGTCCTGTTGCTTGGGTTGGTCAGCCATCAAGGGCAGAAATGAATGGCGGGATTCTAGCACAAGGTTGGCAGGATTCGCGCGCGGAGCGCGCTCCCACAACACTATCAGTGTGATCAAACTGGAGAGTAGGAGAGTTTAGTTCGCTCACAGGTGTGAGCTCCCACACTTATCATTAACTCCAATACTGAGAGAGTGGTTTGGGGACTGCAGTTTCTGGATGAACAGGTTGTAGTTTAATTTGCTGCATCCTCATACCGATTACCGCACTTCGGTGAATAGGTAATGTGTGAGAACTCACTCTGTGAGCGAATCCAGGCCTTTCCTAAGGAACCATTCGATTACTGCCAGGTCTTTTGCGGGTCTTGTGGGAGGCCAGTCCCCTGGCCGAATAGCGCTTTGCCCAGCCTCATCTCAGCCTAAATCCAAACCGCATCCCAAAGCGGATAATCCCGAACTGAACGAACCAGCCCCGCGCGAACCGGGTTAGCCACTACATAGCGGGCCAGATGAACCAGATCATCTTCCTAGCGCAGCTGCCGGTCATGGAACCCTGACTGCCAAACGCCAATGTGATAGCCAGAAGCCTGATGGATGAGTGAAGTGGTGCGGCTTTTAACAAAACGAACAGACTCGGACAGACTGAACGCGTCCTTTAACTGCATCAGCCAGTGAACATGATCCGGCATTACCACATACGCCAGCGTCTCGGAGGAGAGCTGGGCTTCCTGCAGTGCATGAACGAAACAGCGGGCGGTATGAAACTCAGAGAATACCGGTGCGCGCGCTTTGCAGTTAATGGTGATCAGGTAGATATGTCCGGTCGCCGAATAGCGACCGGTACGCAAGCGGTTTGAATGATACATAAGGCATCCTTGCCTCTGTTATTGGTGTTTGAGTATAGGCCTGATGTGGGCGTTCTTTGGTGATATTCATATTCGCGCGCGGAGCGCGCTCCCACAACAAAATACTAAGCTCATTAATACAACTACCTAAGCACAGGCCTGCTCTGTGGGAAATGAGATGGATCCGCCCACCCCGTGCCATGATTGAGTTTGCAGACCAATCAAGGTTCGGCATCCAGGCAAGAGGATCCATCTCATGAATAAGACTAGCATCATCGGAATTGATCTGGCCAAGCATGTTTTCCAACTTCAAGGCAATGATCAACAGGGGCATACCCGCTTTGCAAAACAACTGAAACGGCATGCGCTCCTGCCCTTTTTGGCGCGCCAACCGAAAAGCCTGGTTGCCATTGAAGCCTGTGGCGGTGCTCATTACTGGGCACGTGCTATCAGTGCGCTCGGGCATCAGGTGAAGATTATTCATCCCCGGTACGTAAAACCCTTCGTTCAGGTGCATAAAAATGATCAGCGTGACGCTGCCGCGATCGCCGAAGCCGCCGCCCGACCGGCGATGCCTTCAGTGGCACCCAAATCGGTCGACCAGCTCGACATCCAGGCACTACACCGAGTACGTGAACGGCTGGTTAAAGAGCGCACGGCCATTGGCAATGAGCTGAGGGGTATCTTGCTGGAAATGGGGGTCGTTATTGCCCAAGGACATCGAGCCATCCTGGAGGCTGTTCCACGCGTTTTAGAAGATGCCGACGCTGAGTTGAGCCACCGAGGCCGCCAACTGATTCATGATCTGCGAGATCAATGGCTTGAGCGTGAACAGCGCATTGCTCACTATGACCGCGAGCTGAAACAGATCGCACGAGACAACCCAGTCTGTACACGCCTGCAAAGCATTCCAGGTATCGGCCCAGTGAATGCCACTCTGCTGTACAGTCACGCGGGCGATGCCGGTCACTTCAAGTCAGCGCGGCACTTCAGTGCCTACTTGGGCCTGGTGCCCCGGCAGCATGCCAGTGGTGGCAAAGAGCGCCTGCTGGGCATTAGCAAGCAGGGAAACGTCCACGTGCGCAAGCAGCTCGTGCATGGTGCTCGTGCGGCCTATCGCGCCTTGATACACACTGACGACTCGCGGTTGGCCCGATGGCTTCACGGGATGAAAGGGAAACATCCCAATACAATCATCGTCGCGCTGGCCAACAAGCTGGCCCGCATTGTCTGGGCGCTCATGACACGGGAAGAGTGTTACCGGGCATGAGCGTCAGCCATATTAATACTCAGTAATGTAACAGGTACTCATCACCAGAGTTGCGCAGAGCCTTAGGACACCACAGATAAGATCGACTTGCTGAAGCCTTTGAGCGCGCATGGCTCATAGAAGCCGAGTGGGAGATCAGGACAGCAAGTGCATATCTCATAATGGCCAGGGGTGGATACGCCCCGATGACAGGCCGGATATAAGCATGCAATCTCTATCTACTGGTCAAAGGCTTGCAACCCGGGCGGATCCATATAAGCGCGCTCCGCGCGCGAAAAAATGTTCATCTCACTTCAGCAAGTGCTCATAACGCTGGTCGGTCAGTGTCTTCATGAAGGCCACCAGCGCATCAACGCGTTCATCTTCGAGTGCGGGGCCTGCTTCCAGCTCTTTCAGCGCCAGATTAGCGGACACTTCCGGCTCGCCCCAGGGTTCTCCGGTTTCCGGGTTGGTGGTGCGGGTGGGGTTGTTGTACTTGTCGTAGAACAGCACCACGGTGCGCAGATCCTGGAACACGCCGTTATGCATGTAGGGGCCGGTGACGGCGACGTTGCGCAAGGTGGGAATCTTGAACTTGCCGGCCTGGGTCGGGTCATCGATGGCCGGGTTGTCCAGCAGGCCCTGGTCGATGAACTCAGCGGCAACACCATTAACTGCGCGCAGTTTTGTATTCACCGGTGTGCCTATGTTGCGATATTCGTAGCTGGTGAAGGTTTCATCCTTGGCGCGTGCACTGGTGCGCAGCTGGTGGCACTGGTTGCAGTTGGTGAATTGCTGCGAGAAGAACAGCAGGCGCCCCAGTTCTTCCTGGTCCGTGAGCTTGGCTTCGCCGCGCAGGAAGCGGTCGTATTTGGAATCGAAGGGAGCAAACTCTCTGGTTTTCTCAAAGGCTTCCAGGCTGTCTGCCATGGCGGCATAGGCCTGTTCAGGTTGCTCCAGAATACCGCTGCCGTAAAGCTTCTCGAACTGCATGACGTAGCGCGGTGCCTCTTTCAGACGCGCGACCACGCTGGCCTTGTCCGGCATACCCATTTCGATCGGGTTCAAGGGCGGGCCACCAGCCTGGTCGGCCAGGGTTGAGGCGCGTCCGTCCCAGAACTGGCCGCCGGCCCATTCGCCATTAGCCTTGCGATGAAACTCGGGGCTGAATGCAGCATAGGCAGCAGTAGGTGCGTTGCGATCGCCCAGTGAGTGTCCATCGTCACCCAAGGATCCGCCAAGCTCTGTACCCTTGCGGTTATCAGCGAAACCCTGTGCTGGCGAATGGCAGCTGGCGCAGGACTGGCTGCGGTTTTTCGACAGGTTAACGTCAAAAAAAAGCTGCTGGCCCAGTGCGGCTTTGGCCTTCAGTTGGCTGGTGTCAGCGTCGTTTTGCGCCATTGCTGTGGTGGTGGAAAGGCACAGTGGGAGCAGGAAGGTAAGCAAGGCACGATTTTTCATGAATACAGCCTGATTATCAGAATCATTCTCAGTTATCCATTATGTTAACACGTGCAAAGTTGCCTTGCCGAGCGGGTGAACACTGAGTTTGATCCAGCGCAACGCTGGGTTTAAGGTACGTGGTCAAACGCACAGCAGGAGAGCGAACATGCGTGTCGCCACAGCACATAATCGTGATGAGCAGGTCATTGAAGCGCTGGAACGCTTCGATGCCGATCTGGATGCACATTTGAGGCAGCAAAAGTATGAGCGCATGTCGGTATCGGCATTCAGCTTCTTTCGTGGCAGCAACCACCTGTACTGGCAGGATATGTATCGGGATTGGCACTTTTCCCTGTTTGGTGGGCGTACCGAGACGCAAACCTGGCTGCAGGGGGATGCGCACCTGCATAACTTTGGTGCCTACGGCAGTCATGATGAACGGGTGCGTTTTGGCCTGGATGACTTTGATGACGGCATCGTCGGCGACTACCAGTACGATCTTTGGCGTCTGCTGATCAGTGTGGTCCTGGCGGTGCGTGAGAGTGAGGCACTCAAACCGGAAGCGATCACCGAGATTCTGGAAACGCTGATCGACAGCTATCTGGACACGCTGGCGGCGGATAGTGAAGAGGTCCGGGACTGGGCCGCCATGGCGGATACGACTGATGGCCGCCTGCAGGCCTTCCTGATCAAACTGACCGACAAAAAAAGCCGCGCCAAGATGCTGCGCAAATGGACAGTGGCCGAGGGTGAATCAGCACGCAGCTTTATGCCGGACCACCCCAAGCTGGAGCCATTGCTGCACTCTGAATATCAGGCGCTGGAACAGGCGCTGCAGGATTATCAGGATACACTGGCGGACGAGGTGCCCGGCCACAGTCATCAGCATTTCAAGGTGAAAGATATTGCCCGGCGTATCAATGCCGGTACCGGTTCTCTGGGAACGGACCGTTTCTATGCCCTGGTTGAAGGGCAGGGCAGTGGCGATCATGATGATGTGATTCTGGATATCAAGGCGCAGCAGCCGCCGGCGGCCTGGTGGGTGATGAGTCAGCGAGAGCGCGACGAATATGCCGCCATGTTTGCACATGAAGGGGAGCGCCATGCTCTGGCCTTTCAGGCGATGGCGCGCCACCCGGACCCTTATGTGGGCTGGCTTGAAGTGGGTGAGCAGGTGTTTTCCGTGCGGGAGCGCTCACCCTTCAAGGCAGACTATCCGACCGATAAGCTGACCAAGCCAAAGCATTGGCGCCATATTGCCGCGCTTTGGGGCCGTATTCTGGCAGCCTCCCATCTGCGCGGCGCTCAGGCGCTGAGCGAGGAGGGCGCCAGTCAGTTTGCCAAGGCTGTATTGGACCTGGCACTGCCTCAGAAGGCGGCATTCAACGACCTGCTGCAAGGTATGGCGCAGGCCTATGCCGACTGCGTTGAACGTGACTATCAGGCGTTCCTGCGCCATCAGGAATCCTGATTAATCGATCACCACCAGCTCACGCAGGCGTTCCAGTTCCTGGATACGCTTGCGCGTCTCCTCAATAAAGGCTTCACCGGCCTTGTAGCGGGCGACCTCACCGTCTTCATCATCCAGGAACGCGCGGGTCATGGCTTCGGCACGCTGGTCCAGCCAGCGGTTCTGCAGTTCCACCTCATGACGACGCGCCTGTTCAGGCAGGTAGTCCAGCGTATCCTGAAACAGCATGTACAGCCGTGCATCGTACAGATAGGCAATGCTGGAAAGGGTGTGATTTTTGCTCAGCTGAGACTCTTCAACCTGCAGCTGGGCTTCCAGCTGGGTAATCGGCTGGTCCAGTTTGGGCTCCCAGTTCAGGTCGGCACTGGCGGGCAGCTGGGCCGGAATGGAGCTGGCTCTGGACTCTTCGACAATCGGTTCTTCGGCAGGGGGCTGGGGCGTTTCAGCCGGTTCCGGCTCGGAAATGAAAGGCACCTGTATGGTTTGGCAGCCTGTCAAAAGTGTGCCGAGGAGCAGGCAAGCGGCGAGTCCCGGTCGAAGTGTCATAGATTTCGTCCATGTTGTGGCAGAGTGAGCTGACCATTCTACCTGAGCCAGACAAACAGGCCAGTCTCTGTTTGAGCGGGCAGTCGCCTTGATTTATGTGTCCCTGATGGTATTATCCTCGCCGCTCTTGGGGGAGTAATTTTCTGTCCGGCGTCAGCCGGCGGAGTGGCCGTCAACATAATTGAGCCTCAAGCTCATGGCTGTCACGTCCCGTACGGGATTAATGAGACCTGAGACATGACATGCTGACCTGGCGGGCCGGCGTGTGATGTCTTAATGGACTCTTGGCCCGCCGGAAGCATATCAATGGACGCGTTTATCCCTTCTACTCTGGCTGTTGCGATTGCTGAAATAGGCGACAAAACACAGCTGCTTACACTTTTCCTTACCGCTCGTTTTGCTCAGCGCAATGCCATCATTCTCGGCATTCTGGTGGCAACACTGCTTAATCATGCGCTTTCTGCCTGGCTGGGTGCCTGGGCGGTACAGTGGATTCCCGAAAGCTGGGTGCCCTGGATTCTGGGCCTGAGCTTTATTCTGGTTGGCTTATGGATACTGATTCCTGACAAGGAAGATGAGGAAGACGGCGCCGTTCTCAAATATGGTGCCTTCCTGGCATCGACTATCCTGTTCTTTATTGCCGAGATTGGTGACAAAACCCAGGTTGCGACGGTGATTCTGGCGGCGCGTTATGACGACCTGTTCTGGGTGATCATGGGAACCACGCTGGGCATGTTGCTGGCCAATGTGCCTGTGGCCTATGCGGGCAGCTGGCTGATGCAGAAGATCCCTCTGGATCTGGCGCGCAAATCGGCCTGTGTGCTCTTTGTAGCGCTTGGCGTGCTCACGCTGGTGTCATTCTGACAGCCGTTCATCCGCGACTCAGGCTGGGTCATTAGACTGGGCACCAGGATATGACATTCACAGGAGGTATCTTTTTATGCATATGAAGACATTGATTGGTTCTACCCTGCTGGTATCGGCGCTGGCGCTGACAGGTTGTGATGATTCCGCAACTGAAGCCGAGCAGGACCGTGCGGAAGTGCTGGAAAAAAGCGAATCTTCCATGGATAAGCTGAAGCGTGAGGCTGATGAAACGCTGACCGCTGCAGGCGATGTCTACAAGGATGCCAAGGACAGTGCCCAGTCAACAGCGGATGATCTGTCAGAAAAGGCGGCTGAAACCGGTGATCAGATTCGTGAAGCCACGGGTGAGACCTATGATCGTGTCAAAGAAGATGCCAAGGCGTTTGGTGAAGCGGCCTCCGAAACCGCGGAAGACCTGACCGATGAAGCCCGCACTCAGCTGGATGAGCTGAAATCCTCCGACTCCTGATTGCCTTCAGGTGTTCTCTGCATGCTCGGCAGGCTTGACCTGTCGGGCATGTCATCAAGCTGTCACTCCTTTTTGTTAGCGTTCCTTAAGTGTCGCTGTGTTAATACAGCGATTTGCCTTTCTGACGTGACAGGAATGTACCAGCTTGAGCCCCCCTTTAGAACGTGATGCTATTACGATTTCTTCATTGCAAGGCGTGCTGATTGCTTTGGCGATGCTTGTGATTTTGGCAACCTGGATCTTTGCCGGCTACCAGCTGCGCCAGAATCGCGAACAGGTGCTTGATGAACACAAGGTCATCCTGCAGAACCTGTCGCTGGTAGTGTCTGAAAACATCAATCAGGTGCTGGATCGCACCGAGGCGTTCAAGACGCTGGTGCGACTGCAGCTGTCGCGTGGCGAATTGCCCGCTGCCGGGCCGCTGGCAACGCTGATGGCGACCGACCCCGTGTTCACGCGCATGACTGTTTACAGCCGTGATGGGCGGGTGTTGAATTCGACATCGGCGACCAACCTGCCCGGGCTGCAGCAGGGATGGCAAGCGAGTCTTTCGCACCAGAAAACCTGGCCCATCAATATCCTGCCCTCTGAAGCTCTTGGCAAGTCCTGGAGTGTGCCCCTGGCCATGCCGATTAATACCCCGGGCAGGCCCGATTGCTGCCTGTTGGTGCTGGAAATGGACCTGGGCTACCTCCTTAACCTCTATCAGAACCTGAAGCTGGGGCGTGAAACCAGTATTCATGTACTCACTGCGCAGGGCGCCGAGCTGCTGCGTGCCGAACGGGGTGGCCTTGTGACCGGACGTTCGGCGTTTGATAACACCGTACTGTTGAAGTCGCGGCTTAACCAAGGCACAACGCGCGACCTGCATACGGAGAACCAGCGCTACTATCTCGGTCACTTTGCCAAGCTTGAGCGGGCGCCTCTGGTGATTTCGGTGCGACAGTCTGAAAGTGAAGCCCTGGCTGGCTACCATCGTCAGCGCAACAAGTTTCTGGTGTCGGTGGTCATCATTACGCTGATTGCTGCTGGCGGCCTTCTCTGGCTGCTGCGCATGATGCATGTACGGGAAGTCCAGTTGCGTGAACTGCAGCAGTCCGAGCAGCGCAATATGAAGTTACTTGCCCGGCTGCGGCGCGAGCATGAAGACAGTGTGAAGGCTGCTTCGCGTGATCATCTGACTGGCCTGTACAACCGACGTCTCTTTACCGAGCTTGGACATTCACATCTGGCCGGCTCCAAACGACAGGGACGTTTTGCGGCCGTCTGCTTTATTGACCTGGACAGGTTCAAGACGATCAATGACACCCTGGGTCACAAGGTGGGTGACAACCTGCTGCAGGAAGTGGCCCGGCGTCTCACTGATAACCTGCGTGAAAGCGATATTGTCAGCCGTTTTGGTGGTGACGAGTTTGTAGTGATGCTGACGGCCGTCAAGCAGCAGGCGGATGTGGAGCAGAAGGTTCAGCGCCTGGTGGATGTGCTGGCAGCGCCCTATCCAGAGCTTGAGGCGGGTGGTCTGGCGACCAGTCCCAGTATCGGTGTGGCCATGGCACCGCGAGACGGCATGGATATCGAAACCCTGATCAAGCATGCCGATATCGCCATGTACCGCGCCAAACGTGGCGGGCGTGCCCAGTTCCGCCTGTTTGACAGTCAGGATGCGGCACATGAGGTTTCAACCGAAGAGTTGCAGGCGCTGATTCCGGAGGCCATCGAGCGGGGCGAGTTCCAGCTGCACTTCCAGCCGCGCCTGTTCTTGCGAGGTTATAAAACCGGCGGCTTTGAAGCGCTGGTGCGCTGGGAGTCACCTCAGCAGGGGCTGCTCATGCCTGCTGTCTTTCTGCCGCTGGTTGAACAGCAGCAGCTCATGCCTGCCCTGGGCTACCAGCTGCTGCGGCAGTTGGCACAGCAGCTGCGTCAGTGGGCGGATGTAGGGCTCGATATTCTGCCGGTGGCGCTGAACCTGTCGGCTTCTCAAATCAATGACCCGACCTTGCCGGGGCAACTGCGCATGCTGATTGAGGAGTACCGCTTAACCCCCGGCTGGCTTGAACTGGAGATTGGGGATCAGGATCTGCAGCACCTGGGTGATCAGGCCATACGCCAGCTCCGTCTGGTCAGCGAGTTGGGTGTCGGACTGGTGATGGATGACTTCGGCTCCAGTGAAGAGGGGCTGCAGCGTGTCTCTCGTTTGCCATTTAACTGTATTAAGCTGAGTCCGGCGCTGATTCAACATATTCGTAACAGTTTTGATGACAATGTATTGCTGTCGGCCACGATTTCGGTTGCACGCAAAATGCGCCTGAGAGTGGTGGCGAAGGGCGTGGAAACACCTGATCAGCTGGTGTACCTCAAACTGGCTGGCTGTGATGAGGCTCAGGGTTTTCTCTTCAGCCGCGCCGTTGAGGAGGCTGAGGTACGGGATTATCTGCAAACCCCCAAACGCAAGGTGAAGCTATGAAAATGATCAGGCGTGTGTTGGTGGCCATGTTGATATTGGCAGTGGGGGCAGTGCAGGCAGACACCTGCAAGCAGCCGGAAATACTGCGCTTTGTAACGGTGCCCAAGCAATCCCAGCAGCTTCAATATGAAGCCTTTGAGCCCATGCGCCTGCATCTGGAAGAGGTGTTGGGCATCCCGGTCGTAACCATTGCCGCACACTCCTACCAGGCGGTTATCGAAAGCATCGTATCCGGTGCCGTTGATCTGGCGGAGATGGGGCCGGCGTCTTACCTCAAGGCCAGTGAGCGTGACCCGGGTATCAAGCCCATTGGGTCCTATAGTTTTGCCGGTGGTACCTTCTCGCCTGAGGGCAGCTACTACAACTCCTTATTGTTGGTCAGACAGGGGGAAACTTACGCGGCGCCAGAAGATCTGCAAGGGCAGGCCATTGCCCTGACCGATCCGAACAGTACCTCAGGTGGCGTGATTCCCCGTACGCGTTTTGTCGAGGATACCGGGCTGGCGCTGGACCGGCTGGCCTCGCATTTGGTCTATGCCGGCTCCCATGACCGTGCCCTGAAAGCACTGCAGGCGGGGCAGGTTGAGGCAGCCTTTGTCGCCAGCCGCGAAGCGGATGCCTATATCGAGCGGGGGGAGGCTGAGGCCGGTGAATGGCGGGAGTTATGGCGTTCACCGCCCATCCACTACGATCCTATCGTCTCCAGCAGCCACCTTTGTCCCGAGCTGACCGAGGCGCTCTCGCAGGCCTTGCTGCAGCCATCACCGGCGCTTGAGCTGCTGTTGAAGCAAAAGCGTGCTCAGGGGATTGTCCCGGTCAGTGCCGAAGACTACCGCTGGCTGAAGCCGCTGGTGCTCGATTAAGCCGTCTGGTCCTGGGCAAAATGCTGTTTCAGTGACCCCAGGCTGGCGCGGCAGAGGCTGTCCAGTTGTGCTATGGCATCTGCAGAACGCTCGCCTGATTGTTCCAGCGTACGGCAGCAGGCCGCAGCCTTGGGCATGCCGAAGTTACCCAGCGTGCCGGCCAGCTTATGCAGAAGTTCGGTTTGTGACTCACCCACAGCGCTTTGCAGTTGTGACAACAGTTGCAGGCACTGCTGTTCCATCTGGTCGCACAATTCATTGAAGCGTTGAGGGCCGAGCATATTCTGGTGCTGATGCAGCAGGTTAAGGTCCAGATACTCCAGCGCTGCCGGTGGCATGGCCGGCGCTGGCGGTGTATCTGATGCGCCGTGCAGCTGGCGGCGTAGCTCGCCAAACTGCAGGGGCTTGCCCACTACGGCATCCATCCCGGCTTCCTCGTAACGGCGCACTTCAGCCGGTGTGACTGATGCGGTAAGGGCAATAATGCGCACGCCAGCGCGCTGGGGATTGGAGTGCTCACGCATGCGCCGAGCGGTTTCGATCCCGTCCATATCCGGCAGATGTATATCCATCAGTACCAGGTCGTAGGCGTGGTCGTTGTGCATCGACAGGGCCGTATAGCCATCGTCCGCGACACTGACACGGTGGCCTTCGGACTCCAGTAATCCCACCGTGACCTGCTGGTTGATCGGGGTGTCTTCAACCAACAGGATATCCAGTGCGCAGTCGCGTGCCCTGGTTGGTTCCTGAGCAATCACGGTATGAGGTGTGGTGGTGGCCACGTAGTCCAGTTCCACCCAGAAACTGGTACCCCGGCCCTCTGAACTGTCAAAGCCGATTTTGCCCTGCTGAAGGTCTACCAGGCGCTTGCAGATCGACAGGCCTAGTCCGGTGCCACCGAAGCGACGCGTAATGGAGCTGTCGGCCTGGCTGAAGTGGGTGAAGATGCGTTCGTGAGCGCTGGCAGGGATGCCGATACCGGTGTCTTCCACTTCAAAGCGGATGCGGTGCTGCTCCGGGTTATCGCAGTTCAAGGCACGTGCCTTGATCAGTACATAGCCTTCATGGGTGAACTTGAGCGCGTTGGTACAGAGGTTGAGCAAAACCTGGTTCAACGCGCGGGCATCGCCCAGTACGGACTCCGGCAGGCTGTCGTCGCACCGCAAAATCAGGTCGAGATGTTTTTCCTGCGCCATTGGGGAGAGCAATTGGCGCAGCTGTTCAAGCTGCTCATTCAGTTTGAAGGGAGTCGCTTCCAGCTCCATCTGGCCGGCTTCAATCTTGGTGAAGTCGAGCACATCGTTGAGGATGCTGAGCAGGGATTGGCCGGAGCGGTAAATAGCCTGGACCTGTTCCTGCTGCGCAGCTGGCAGCTCGGTACGCATCAGCAGCTGAGCCATGCCCAGGATGCCGTTCATCGGCGTGCGGATCTCGTGACTCATGGAAGCCAGGAACAGGCTCTTGGCTTCGCTGGCGGCTTCTGCTTTCTCCCGGGCCAGCTCGGCCTGTTCCTTAGCCTTGCGCTCACTGATATCGGTGATTGAGCCCTCGTAGCAGAGCTGATCATGCTTCTCGTCAGTGATGCAGTGCGCCGAAATAGCCACGAATACCTCGGAGCCATCGGCACGACGCCAGCGGCTTTCAAAACCGCTGACATGCTCCTGCTGGCTCAGCTCACCCAGAAAAGCCCGGCACTCCTGGCGCGAGATGAAGCAATCACGGATCACATCCGTTACCTGGCTGAAAAATGCGTCTGCACTGCTGTATCCCAGCAGCTCGATCAGCGCCGGGTTGGCGGAAATGAAGCGGCCGTTCTGGTCGATACGGAAGATACCCTCGCTGGCATTTTCAAACAGTGAACGGTACTCACGTTCCGACTGTTCCAGGCTCTGATACAACTTGGCGTTTTCGATGGAGATCGCCGCCTGCGCTGCCAGTATCTGCAGAGTTTTCAGACGATTGCGATTAAATACATCACGGCTTTCGGTGTGTTCCAGGTAGAGCACAGCGGTCAGGTCACCGTGGTAAAGAATCGGAATGGCCAGCAGCGAACGCGGCTGGTGGTGACGAATATAGGGGTCGTGCTGAAACATCTGATGCTCGACGGCATTGCCCAGCACCACATCATCCTTGGTACGGGTCACATAGTGCACGATGCTCAATGGCAGCAGCTCGGCACTGGCCTCAAGTGCCTGATCGGTAAAGAGTCGGGGCGGCTGGTTATGGCAAATCTCAGCTTCCAGGAACAGACCATCCGGGCGTCGCAGCATGAGGATGGCGCGCTGGGCACCAGCGTTTTGCAAGGCCAGCTGCATCAGCTGTTCCAGTAGTCGCTCCAGCACAATCTCATCGGAGATAGCCTGGGAAGCGTGGATTACCGAGTTGATATCGAAGGCCTGGTTGTCCAGCGATTGCGGGCTCAGGGTCTGGCCCGGCGCTGATTCGGCGACACCTGCCTGCAGCGGTCGCTCAAGTGCAAATGGATAGGCCTGTTGCATCTGTTCCAGTTTGGCCTGGGCACCCCATTCCGCATAGCGGCTGTAAGCATCCTGAAGGTAGGTACGGGCGATGCCCGGTTTATCCCACTCCAGATAGAAGCGGCCTGCCAGTTCGGCGGCCATGGCTTCTTCCATTTTGAACCCCTGATGGCGGGCACGTTCGATGGCCTGCTCGTAAAGGTCCATGGCTTTGCTGTATTTGTGCTGGCTGCGGAAGAGCTCGGCCTGCAGCAGGTCCACATGATGCTGGTGGTTTTCAGGGCAGTAGCGGCTGAGTTTACGCACCTTGCGCAGAATGCGTTGCACCCGCTTAATGCGAGAGGGCTGCTGCAAAATGCTGGTATCCGGCAGCAGCGCCAGGATACTTAGTCCGTGCAATGCCTGCAGCCAGGGGCCGGTAAAGGTACCGCTGATGGAAGACAGCAGCGCCATGCCGGATTCCGTATGCAGGTAAGCCGATTTGTGCTCGCCCAGCAGGTAACAGATCAATGCCTTGTAGTAATGGTGCAGGCAGATGGCGGTCATGTGGTGCTCGCGCTCAAGCTCTTTCAGGCCTTCTTCTTCGTGGTAGAAGGGGCCGGTGAACTTAAGCGGGTCGGCGCAATGGCCGCGCAGGTTGGCCATGGTCTGGAGCACAAACAGGGAATACTGAAGGGACTGTTGCTGGCCGGATTGTGACAGCTGGTCAGCGTACTGTTCCAGGCGCGGCTGCAGTTCATCCAGGTTGGCACAGAGTTGAAAGGCATACTGGATATAAGCGGCCAGGGCATAGGCACCCCATTCCATATCACCGGCTTCCTGTGCCAGCTGGTGCGCGTTGAGCAGGGATTCCAGGCAGTTGCGCAGTGGCTCGCGGTAGTGGCGAACATAGGAGTCGAACAATGACAGGGTGCGGTGGTGCGTCAGCGGCGACAGGTAACGCCGATCCAGTTCCATTGCCAGCTGTCCCAGCTGGTAACCCTGCTCAATCATGCTGAATTGGCCGCAGAGTACGCCGCCATAGCCGGCAAAGGCCTGGGCGGAGGAGGGGGTGAGGCCGTGCTTGAGTGTCAGCTCGACCTGACGCGCCATGACCAGCGGGCGCAGTCCTGAGCTGGAAAACTTGATTGCACCGAACATGCTGGCCAGCAGCGGCATGGCGGCGGCCAGCTGAGGATCGCTCATGGCAGGCAGTTCGGGAATACGCTCTGGCGCCGTGCGTCGCAGCAGCCATTGGGTTTTGCCCACGGCTCTGAGTAGTTGGGTGGTGGATGGGTCAGCAGGAATGCTGACGCCCAGCTGCTGCAGGGTACTCAGTGCCGTATCCAGCGCGCTGCCGAACTCGTTGTTGGCCACCTGGGACTGGATCTGGATCTCGTAAGCCTGAATGCGGTCGAGCAGGGCCTGGCCGTGACGGTCGATTGCTTCGATCAACTCCAGCATGCGCTGCTTATGGCCCAAAATATTGGCGCAGTCGGCGGCTGCGGTGTGCAGGCTCAATGTCAGGCGGTAGCAGCTGTTCCAGGCGTCTTCTGGCAGCAGATTCAGGCCTTGGTCGTAATATTCACGGGCCGACGCAAAGGCCGCGGATTCGCGTGCCTTGAGCCCGGCCTTCAGGTTCAACTCGGCCAGTCGGGTGCGCTCGGCCTGGGTTTTGAGCAGGCTGTGGGCCTGGTTGAGATGGTTGGTAATCTCGAAGATGCGAGTCTCGACCTCGGCAGTGGTCAGGCTGGCGCACAACTGTTGACCAATCTGCAGGTGCAGCTCTTCCAGTTCGTCATCGGCAATCAATGAGTAGGCAGCCTGCTGCACGCGGTCATGTACAAAGCGGTAGCGCGAGCGTTCGGGCTCCTGATGCTGGAACAGGCGGTAGCTGTCATCCTGTGACAGAATCAGGCCCTCGGTCATGGCCGGCCAGAGGCGGTCGGCGACCACGCGGGGCGTCAGGCCACTCACCAGTGACAGGGTGCGCAGGTTGAAACTGCTGCCGATGCAGGCGGCCAGAGGCAGTACCGCCTGAGTTGCGGCGGCCAGCTTCTGGATCTTGTTGACCATCAGCTCGATAACGTTATCGGTCATCTCCTGGGCATGGATTGCCTGCTCATCCCATTGCCATTGCTGCTCACGGAAGTTGATCAGCCCCTCTTCGTGCAGTGAATGCAGGAACTGGTTCAGGAAGAAGGGGTTGCCCTGAGTTTTTTCGATGCAGACCCTTGCCAGACTGCGGCAACGACTGCGCTCCACACGCAGGGTATCAGCAATCAGTTGGGTGACCTGATCCAGATCCAGCGGCTGTAGTGACAGCTCAACCGGTTCCGGCGTTGAGCGGGCCATGCGGTCGAGACTCACCTTGAGCGGGTGGGTCGCGCTCAACTCATGGTCACGGTAACTGGCGATCAGCATCAAACCGATGGGGCGTTCCTGGCCGGCCAGGGCCTCAATCAGGTGCAGAGAGGCCAGATCGGCCCAGTGCAGGTCGTCCAGGAACAGCACCAGTGGGCGTTGCGGCGAGGCCAGTACGTGCAGCAGTTGTGAGAACAGGCGTGAAAACCGGCTTTGTTCCTCCACCGGAGGCAATGCAGGAACATCGGGCTGCTGGCCGATAATCAACTCCAGTTCCGGGATCAGTTTCAGCAGCACCTGCGCCTGGCTGCCGATATGCAGCAGGAGGGCTTCACGCAGCTCGGCAATACGCTGTTCCGGCTCGGTAAGCATCTGCCGTACCAGGCCTTGCAGGGCCTGAACGATAGCGAAATAGGGGCGGTTGCGGCGGAACTGGTCAAACTTGCCGCTGGTAAAGCGTCCGCCCTGTTCATTCACATACTGGCGCAGTTCGTGTACCAGACTGGTTTTACCGACACCGGCGTAGCCGTGAATCAGAATGAACGGGTGGCGGTGGGCGCTGCTGTGGTCATAAAGATGCTGCAGCTGCTGCAGCAGTGCTTCACGGCCATACAGGCGCTGCGGGATCTGGAAGCGCGCGGATAGGTCTTCCTGTCCCGGCTGGAAATCGCCCGGAAAACGCTGCCGATGATGGGCCTGCAGGCAGAGTTGCAAGTCATGGGTGAGGCCAACGCTGGACTGATAGCGCTGGGCCGCGTCCTTGGACAGCAGCTTGAGGATCACTCGCGACAGCATTTCCGGCAGCTGCGGGTTGAGCAGATGCGGCTGCCGAACCTGTTTGGCGATGTGATCATGCACCAGCTCCATACCGTCTTCGCTGACGAACGGCGGACGCTGGGTCACCATTTCATAAAAGCTGGCGCCAAGGCTGTAGTAATCGCTGCGGTAATCGATGCTGCGATTGATGCGACCGGTCTGTTCCGGCGCGATGTAGGCCAGTCCTTCCAGACTCAGATCCGGGGTGTGCCAGCTGGCTTGTTCCCGGCTTAACCCGGTACAGCGTGAGAAGCCGATCAGTTCCACCATGCCGGTATCCGGGTTGACCAGCAAATGATCAGGGCTGATCTGTTTATGGATGATACCGGCTTCGTGCAAGCGGCCCAGCAGGTTGGCGGCCTTGATGATAATGGCTAGCCAGCGTGTCCAGGGCAGCTGCTCGTGTTGCATAAGCTGGCGCACGGGAATCGAATGGGAGTCGCTATAGAGCGCGGTAGGCCCGCGGTCCAGTTGCATTAGCTCCAATGGCCTTACTATGCCCGGGATCTGTAGCCTGGAGAGCATGTCATATTCGTGCTGAAAGCGGCTCAGATGCTCATGGTTACAATGGACGGCATCCAGCTGTTTGATGATAACGCTGACGTTATCGCGCAAGCGCAACGCACGCCAGACTTCCATCTGTTTGCTCTGGTGCAGGCGTTGCTGCAGGCGATAGCCGTCCGGAATTTGCATCAGCGAGTGTCACCGGCAAACATGTAGCCGGCCCCGTGGGCGGTTAGAATCAGCTGCGGGTTGGACGGATTGTCGCCCAGTTTGCGGCGTAAACGGCCAATGAGCACATCCACCGAGCGGTCGTTGGGGGTCCATTCACGGTCATGAATGGCATCCATTAGCTGATCGCGGGAGAGCACCTGTCCCGGGTGTTCCGCCAGCGTCTGCAGCAGTTTGAACTCGCCTTCAGGCAAGCGTTCCTGCTCGCCATCAGGGCTGGTGAGCAGACGTTTGAAAGGGTCCAGGTGCCAGCCCTCGAAGGTGTAGCCCTTGGCGCCGGTGCGCACGGGCGCCTTGTCATCACTCTCCGGCAAGGCGGTTTGGATGCGCCATAGCAGGTTCTTGGCCCTGACCAGCAGTTCACGCGGATTAAAAGGCTTGGTGACGTAGTCGTCAGCGCCCAGTTCAAGGCCCACAATCCGGTCGATTTCATCGCCCTTGCTGGTGACCAGAATAATGCCGACACGGGAGGCCGCGCGAAGCTCGCGGGTCACGGTCAGTCCGTCCTTTCCGGGCAGGCTGATATCCAGCAGAATCAAATCGATTCCCTCCTGCTCGATACGTTCGTGCAGGTCATCGGCCTGGTCCGTTTCCGAGACGCGGTAACCCTCGTTTTCAAAGTAACTGACCAGCAGGGATCTGGACGCCAAATCATCTTCTACAATCAGTATGTGCGCAGGGGCGTATGAAGTCTGCATCGCTTGAGCCTCGGGAACAGCAGCCGAATTGTGAAAACGGCAATATCCGTTGTGTGACGAAAAAGTGAAAGGGCTTTTTACATTCTGTTACATCTGGGCACAACTTAGCACAAAAGCTAGATAATTCATTTACATGGCCTGTTTAGTTTAGCTATGACCACTGAAGCGGGTAGTGCGTTGCAGAGCCGCGTCACCGCTTGGGCACACTAGAAGAAGATCCATCTCATCAGTAAGGGAGTGATGGCATTGAGTAATAATAATTCCAAACGTGCGCTGTTGAGCACAGGCGTGTTGGCATTGGCCGGTCTGGCCAGTACCCCGCTTCTGGCTCAGGACGCACAACAGATCATCCGGGACCGCTGCCTGGCCTGTCATACCGAAAGCGGTACGGCTGAGGCGCCAAGCTTCTCCCGTATCAGTGAACAGCGTAAAACGCCGGAAGGCTGGCACATGACGCTGAACCGCATGATTCACCTGCGCGACTTGCAGATCTCCACCGAGGAGAAGCGTGCGCTGGTGAAATATCTGGCGGATACTCAGGGGCTGGCGCCGGAAGAAACCGAAGGCTACCGCTACCTGCTGGAGCAGGACACCAATGTCGTGGAAACCGGTATTGAGCCGGGTACTGCGGAAATGTGTGCTCGCTGTCACTCCGGTGCCCGTTTCAGCCTGCAGCGACGTACCGAGCAGGAGTGGAAATACCTGGTTGATTTCCACATGGGGCAGTTCCCGACGACCGAATTCCACTCTCTGGCTCGTGACCGTCAGTGGTTCGACATCGCACGCAACGACACCGCCGTTAAACTGGCCGAACAGTTCCCGTTTGAAACCAAAGCCTGGAGCAACTGGAAAGCGGCTGACAAGAGCGACCTGATGGGACGCTGGCGTGTAACCGGTTTCGTTCCGGGCAAGGGCGAGTTTGATGCCTGGATGTCGGCTGCCAAAACCGGTGAAGGCAAGTACGACCTGGATATTGAAGGCACGTACGCCGATGGCAGCAAGCTGTCTGGCAAGGGTAATGCGACCGTCTATACCGGCTTCGAATGGCGTGCCAGCCTGACCATCGATGGCGTGAAAATGCGTCAGGTGATGGCGGCGGATAAGGCCGGCAACAATATGGAAGGTCGTATGTTCCCGGCTGCCGAGCGTAGAGTGGGTGGTGACCTCATGGCTGTGCGCGATCAAGGAGTCGCTGACATCGTTGCGGTTCAACCGTCCTACCTGCGCCTTGGAGAAAGCGCAGAGCTGACACTGGTTGGCCAGAATCTGGATGGCGAGATCAACCTTGGCGAGGGTGTTGAAATCGAGAAAGTGGTTTCTCGCAGTCAGGACCGTATCACGGTGATCGCCAAGGCGAGTGGTACAGAAGGTATGCGCTCTGTAATGGTAGGCAAAGCCGGTGCCGAGCTGGCCGTTTATGGCGAGCTGGCACGTGTAGATGTTACGCCTGCTTCGGCCATTAGCCGTATTGGCGGGGCCGGTATGGATCTGGACAAGGTACGTGCCAACTATCGTGCTGTGGGTTACAGCGCGGGTGCCGATGGTGAAGCAGGTACGGATGACGATCTGCGCCTGGGTTACATGCCGGCACAGTGGAGCATCAAACCGGCTGACGAAGTCGCTGCTCATGATAAAGATGACAAGTATGCCGGCATGATCAATGCCGCTGGCATCTTTACACCGGGCGATGCTGGTCTGAACCCCGCACGCAAGATGAACGCCAACAATGTGGGCCGCTTGGCAGTGGTAGCCAGTGTTAAAGACGGTGATACCACCGTTGAAGGCGAAGGCAGCATGCTGGTAGCGGTGCAGGATTTCGTACGCCGCGTACTGGACTAAGCCTCTGACACCCGACAACAAAAAGTAGCCACCCAACAGAACAACAAAGAGGTGAATCATGGGCGCCATGACACTGGTGAAACCAAATCTGCACAGGGTTGATGTTGATGCCCGCCAGATGCTGTTTCACATTCCCAGCAGCAGCATTTTCGAGCTCGATGATCTTGGGCGCGAACTGTTGCAGCTGTTCGATCGCCACGAGCAGGTATCACACCAGCAGTTGGCTGAACTGCATGCGCGCTATTCGCAGGAAGCGGTCTCCGAAGTGATCGAGGAGCTGCGCTCACTGGAAGTGATCTCCGAGCCTGGTGCGGTTGCCCGCATCAACCCGGACCCGCAGAAAGTGGAGCAGTTTCCGCTGACCACTGTGGTGCTGAACGTGAACACCGGCTGTAACCTCAGCTGCACCTACTGCTACAAGGAAGACCTGACGACCCCGTCCAAAGGCGAAAAAATGGCCTATGAGACGGCGATCAAGTCGGTTGAAATGTTGCTGAGGGAATCGCCGAACCAGCCTGCCTACAACGTGGTCTTCTTCGGTGGTGAACCGCTGTCCAATATGTCACTGATCCGAGATGTGGTGGCCTATTGCGAGGAGCGCTTTTCCAAGCTGGATGCCACTGTCGACTTTACCATGACAACCAACGCCACCCTGCTTAACGAAGAGCTGGTGGACTGGTTCAACGAGCACCGTTTTGGCCTGACCATCTCCATGGACGGCCCCAAGGCGATGCACGACAAGAACCGAATTACCGTTGGTGGACAGGGTACTTACGATGTGGTCCGCCGCAAGGTGGAAATGCTGCTGGCCCGTTACAACGCGCGCCCGGTGGGCTGCCGTGTCACCCTGACACGCGGTATCACCGATGTGGAGAAAATCTACGATCACCTCAGCGGCGAGCTGGGCTTCTTCGAAGTGGGCTTTGGCCCCGTGACCTCGGGCGACATTGCCGAATTCAACCTGACCGGTGAAGAGCTGGTCGAGGTGTTCGCCGGCATGAAACGCCTGGGTAAACGCTACCTGGAAGCCGCACTGCGCAATGAAAACTTCGGCTACGGCAACATGCATCAGTTAATTACTGACATGTATGAAGGCAACAAGAAACTGGTGCCCTGTGGTGCCGGTATCGGTTTGCTGGCTGTCGACAAGGATGGTGACCTGAACCTGTGTCACCGCTTTACCGGCTCCGACATGCAGACCTTCGGTGATGTTGAAAACGGTATCGACAAGGCCAGCCTGGGCCAGTTCGTCGAGAAGCGCCTGGACCGCAGCAACACCGGTTGTGAAACCTGCCGTATTCGAAACCTCTGTTCGGGTGGTTGTTACCACGAAAGTTACGCCAAATATGGAGATCCGACGCATCCTTCCTACCACTACTGTGACCTGATGCGAGACTGGGTCGACTTTGGTGTGGAAGTGTATTCGCGGATCATGCTCGAGAACCCCGGGTTCTTCGAAGCACATGTCTCTCCGAGGAGGAGTGCTAAATGAAACATCTCAAGTCTCTGAACAAGAAAGCGCAGCTGATCAACAAGGCGGTCAGCCCGGAAGAAGTTGAAGACGTTGTTGCCATGCAGACCGTTGTGGGCTGTACGGCCACTACTGACCCGGGCTGGGAGCTGGACCCCTTCGGTGGTCTGGGCTCACTGTGTCAGCCGATGGAATCTGACCTGTACGGTTGTGCCGACGCCTGCTGGTGGCCGGCACAGGTCCCGGACACCATGCACACTTACCCAGACTGGGGTAAGGATGTGGCGAAAGCCGACAAGGACTGGCGCAAGCTGGATGGTATCTTCGAGGATGAGCAGTAACAGGAGCTGGCAGATGAAACTGACTAACACGTTCAAATCAGCCGGCCTGGCTGGCTCACTGGTGATGGGCGCAGCCCTGTCAGCGGTGGCACCCTATGCCATGGCTGACCAGGAATACCTGCTGACGGTAACCCGTCCCAATCAGCTGCACGTGATCGATATGAGCACCAACGAGATCGCGCGTACCTGTGATATCCCTGGCCCGTTCGGTACTGGCTCTATCGCCATGTCCCCGGACAATACCCACGCCTATGTGCTGAGTAACGGTACCAAGGACATTTACGGTTTCGATATTCGTAACTGTGACATGACCTTCAAGGCCGAGCAGTCTTCCCCGACTCTGCAGGTGATCTCCATGCAGTCGATCACCGTCAGCGCCGACGGTACCGAACTGTACACCGTGCAGAACCCGGTCAAGAAGCACCGTGACCGCTTTGAAGTGATGCAGCCGCGCCTGGCCGTATTCAACATTGAAGATGGTATGAACGCCAAGGTTGTACGCACCTTCCCGGTGGATCGTCGTATCACCAAGATCGCCACTACTGCCCAGAACGAAGTAATCCTGGGTGGTGCTGATCTCAAGGCGATCAACCCGAAAACCGGTGATATCCGCATGGTCAGCAAGCTGGCCAACTGGGAAAAGGGCCCGCTGTGGTTGCCGCCTGATGCCTTCGCCATGCACTCTCAGGGTGAGCAGGCCAACGAGTACATCATGCCGTACGTAACGGCCAAGTTTGACTCTGAAGAGTGGAACTTCGAAACCGCCGAATGGTGGTGGGGCATGAGCCGTGTGGATCTGGAGACCGGTGAAGCCGAGCGTGTGGAAACGATTCCGTTCGAATTCATCATCTTCAACTTCATTACCGACCCGCGTGACTCCAATATCCTGTATGGCAGCTTCAACACGCTGTCCAAGCACGATATCAGCAAGAACGAAACGCTGGCGGTCCATGAACTGGGTCACACCTACTACGACCTGAATATCTCAGGTGATGGCAAAACCATCTATGTCGGTGGTACCAGCAGCGATATCTCTGTCCATGACAGTGAAACGCTGGACAAGATTGGTTCTATCCAGCTGACCGGCGACATGTCGACGTCTGATCTGCGTGTAGCAACCATCAAGGACTAACACCTGACGCGCGCTGCAAATCAGGTATAGTCAACGGGAGGTGCCGGCAACGGGCCTCCCGTTTTTATTGGGCAAGAGCGGCGTTGAAACAGTTCGATATTGCCCGGAAACAGATAAGGATAGATAGATGCTTAAGTGGCTGGTACGCGCCATCCATGCACCCGATCGCAGTCGACTGGAGCAGGGGTTTCGCTGGTTGTACAGCTTCATCAAGCCGCAGCGCCGCGCCATTGCCGGATTGCTGGGCTTATCGTTCATCGGTTCCGCCTTTGTGCTGCTGCAGCCCTGGCTGACCAAAATGTTGATCGATGATGGTCTGATCGCCAAGGATTACAGTGTGCTGGTGCAGCTGGCGATTGCGATGATCCTTGTCGGTATTCTCAGCACCGCACTCTCCGGGGTGAACCGCTATCTGCATACCCGCCTGTCCGGGCGCATCCTGTTTGCACTGCGTACCGATCTGTATGCGCACCTGCAGCGCCTTTCGCCCGCGTTCTTTGGTCAGCGCCGTATTGGTGACCTGCTGTCCCGTATTGATGGCGATGTGGCGGCGATTCAGCGTTTTGCCGTCGACAGCCTGTTTTCGGCGGTCAGCAGTATAATCGGACTTGTCGGTGCGCTGGTGTTGCTGGTGGCGCTGTCATGGCAGTTGTCGCTGCTGGTGCTGGTGCTCATTCCACTGGAAATTGTCTGGCTGCGCTGGATGCGGCGCAAGGTTGAAGTGCGTACCCGTGAGATGCGCGAACGCTCGGCGGATCTGTCCAGTTTTCTGGTCGAAACCCTGCCTGCGGTTAAATTCATTCAGTCGACCGGTCAGGAAGGGCGCGAACGTACCCGCCTGGGCGGGCTGAATGACAGCTACCTGGATAAACTCCTGCAGCTGCAGGTGACCGAATTCTTTACCCATGCCATTCCCGGCACCCTGACGTCCATGACCCGTGCCGCCGCCTTTCTGATCGGTGGCTGGTGGGTGATTCAGGGCGAGTGGCAACTGGGCTCGCTGATTGCCTTCTCGACGTATTTGGGAATGGCCACCGGGCCGGTCAACAGCCTATTGGGATTGTACGTAGCCATTCAGCGCATGAGCGTCAGCCTTGATCGCGTCAACGAACTGCGCCTGGCCGAGGTTGAGATCGAAACGCCGGCCGAACCCAAATCCTTGCCTCAGCCTGTGCGTGGCGAGATGCGACTTGAAAACGTCAGCTTTGCTTATGATGGACGTGGTCCGGTGCTGGACAATGTCAGCGCTGAACTGCCTGCCGGCTTGAAAATCGCTCTGGCCGGTGCCTCCGGTGCGGGTAAATCAACACTGATTGACCTGCTGCAGCGCCATTATGACCCCCAGGAAGGGCAAGTACTGCTGGATGGCGTTGATATACGTGAACTTAGCCTGGCGGAATTGCGCCGCTGCGTAGCAGTGGTGTCCCAGGATATTACCCTGTTCCGTGGTTCTTTGGCCGACAACCTGCGCTACGCCTGCCCCAATGCCAGTGATGCTGAGGTGCGTGAGGCAGCACGGGATGCGCAGCTGGATGACCTGATTCAGCGTCTGCCTCAAGGTCTGGATACGCCGCTGGGTGAGCGCGGTCAGCAGCTGTCCGGTGGTCAGAAGCAGCGTATCGCCATCGCCCGTGCACTGCTGCAGCAGCCGGCGGTGCTGGTGCTGGATGAGGCTACCTCCGCCGTTGATGAGGCGACGGAGCAGCAGGTGATCGCAGCGGTGGATCGTCTTTTTGCCGGCCGCACCCGCATTCTGATCAGTCATCGACCCTCAACGCTTGCCGGCGCCGACCGTCGCCTGCTGCTGCAAAATGCGCATCTGAGCCTGATTGAGGAGGTAGCCGATGTCCACTAACCTACTGAAAATCGGGGTGGTTGATTCGGGCTGTTCGGTGCAACAACAGCTGGCTGAAAGTGCGGCCTTTGTGCTGGATGAGGGGCAGTTGTGGCTGGCTGAGGCTGAGCCGGATCAGCTTGGTCATGGCACCCGCACTATCGAGGTGATCCAGGCGCTGGTACCTGAAGCTGAGGTGTATTCGGCTCAGGTGTTTCAAGCACGTTTGACCACCACGGCCATTCAGGTGGCGGCCGCCATCGACTGGCTGGTGGAGCAGGGTGTGCAGGTGATCAACCTGAGCCTGGGCTTGCGTCAGGACCGTCCGGCCCTGCGTGAAGCCTGCGAGCAGGCGCTGAAAGCCGGTGTGTTGATCTGTGCTTCAAGCCCGGCACGGGGAGAGCCGGTTTATCCGGCGCACTATCCGGGTGTATTCCGCATGACCGGGGATGCCCGTTGCCTGCGTGAAGAGATCTCCTATCTGGAAACCGAGTTCGCCGACTTTGGTGCCTGTGTGCTGCCGCTGGATAATACCCGCGGTCTGTCCGGAGCCAGCCTGGGCTGTGCTCATCTGAGCGGCCATCTGCTGCGCTATCTGCAGCAGGCCTCGAGCCCAAGCCTCAGAGCGGCCCGTCAGTGGCTGATTGAGCAATCACAGTATCAAGGACCGGAACGACGAGGAGCGGTTCATGGCTGATACGGATATTTTGGTGCTGGGTGGTGGCCCTGCTGGCGGAGCGGTGGCTCTTGGCCTGCGTCGGCTGGGGTATTCGGTGTCGGTTGTTAGCGAGCCACGCCCCTTCGATGCGGTAGAGGGCAGTTCTGACCGTGCCGTTCAAGGCATGCAGGCGGCCGGCTTCAAGCACGCATTGCAGGCGTTGGCGGAACCATCACCGCGCCAGGTGACCTGGAACGGTGAAACCAGTGCAGCCAATACCGAGCGTTTGATTCCCCGTCAGCCGTTTGATCGTGGCCTGTTACAGGACCTGATCGAACAGGGTGTTCAGGTGGTTCAGGGGCGTGTGCAAAACTGCCTGGAGCATGAGGGCATATTTACGGTGGATGTGGCGTTGACCGACGGTGGCCAGCAGCAGCTCCGAGCGCCGTTTCTGGTTGAGGCCCGCGGTCGTGCCGCACCGGCGGCGGGTGTGTCTCGGGTAAAAGGCACGCAGACCGTGTCTCTGCTGCAATATTGGCAAGGTGTAGAGGCCGACCCCAAAACCGCCGTGGAAAGCTTCGAAGATGGTTGGGCCTGGATGGCCATGCGGGCAGATGGTCGCCGGTATCTGCAGCTGACGCTGGATGTGGCCAGTGCCAACTTGCCACCCAAGCGAGAGCTGAATGATTGGTGCCGTACACGCCTGGAACGGCTGGAGCAGTCAGCGCCTTTTATGGCGGGAGCTGAGCCAGTTGGATCGGTCTATGCGCGCACCAGCAGCCCGGTGCTCTGTGAACGCAGTGCCGGTGATAACTGGATCCGTGTGGGGGATGCCGCCATGGCAGTGGACCCGTTGTCGGGGAATGGTATTTTTCAGGCGTTGTCATCGGCTTTGCAGGCACCCGCAGTGGTCAATACGCTAATCCAGAACCCTGAACGCGCCGAACTGGCCAAGGCGTTCCATGAGGCGCGTATCGAGGGGCTGTTTTACCGTTTTGCCCGCATCGGACGTGACTTTTACGCCCAGGAAAGCCAGTGGCCGGATCGACCTTTCTGGCAAGCGCGGCGCCAGTGGCCGGACGCCGAACCCTTGCATACCGATGTTACACCGGAGGTGGTTACAACCGGTATGCGTCCAGTGGTCGAAAACGGCCTCATTACGGAAGCCCATGTGGTGATCACTCCGGACCAGCCACTGGGTATCTGGCATTTGAACGGACTGCTGCTGGCGCCGTTGCTAGATGCGGTTCGGGCAGAGCCTGAGCGTGCCGCCGCCGAGGTTCTAGCCAATCACATCGGTGATGATAAAGGCCCTCTGCTGGCTAACTGGATGCGCCAGCAGGGCTGGTTGTCCGCCTGAGCATCAGGCATTGGCTTTCTGCATGATCTGACCGGCACGGGTGAAGTCGTTGTTACCACCACTGAGGATGCACACCACCCGCTTGCCGGCAATCTCGTCCTTGTACTGTTCCAGAGCTGCAATGCTGAGGCAGCCGGCCAGCTCTGCCACGATGGCTTCCTCCTGGTACAGATCGATCAGGGTGCTGCAGGTTGCCTTGTCGTCTACTGAGACCACTTCATGCAGCGCCTGGCGACAAATGGTATAACCCAGCTCACCAATTCGCTTGGTGGCGGCACCGTCGATAAACGGATCGATCCTGGCCAGCGTCAGGTTGTACCCGGCCGCAAAGGAGTGCTTCAGAGCTGCGGCATCCTTGGGCTCTACACCCACAAGGTAGGTATCAGGGCTGCGGTGGTGGAAGACGGTGCCCACTCCGCTGGCCAGACCGCCACCGCCGACCGGCGCGAACAGGTAATCAATGGCGCCGGGGGCGTTCTCCAGTGTTTCCAGTGCCAGGGTACCCTGACCGGCAATGACATCAAAATCATCGAAGGGGTGAATGAACGTCGCCCCTTCCGTGTGTTCAAACTCTTTTGCGGCAGCGCAGGCGTCATCGAAGGTATGGCCTGTCAGCACCACATCAATCTGGTCGCCGCCAAATTCCCGCACCTTGTTTACTTTCAAGGCCGGCGTATTGGCAGGCATGAATACCCTGCCGCGGATACCCAAAGCATGGCAGGAATAGGCAACGCCCTGAGCATGGTTGCCGGCGCTGGCACAGACGATGCCGCAGGCACGTTCCTGATCGGACAACTGTGCAATGCGGTTATAGGCACCACGAATCTTGAAAGAGCGAACCGGTTGCTGGTCTTCGCGTTTCAGCAGAATTTCAGCCTTATATTTACGGCTCAGGTATTCACTTTTCTGCAGTGGCGTATGACGAATAATGCCTTCCATACGTGCAGCGGCCGCCTCAATGTCCTGAACCTCGGGCAGAAGATCAGTGAATGTCAGGGGCTGGGGTAGTGCGGCTGCTGCGGTCATGGTCATATCCTCTCAATGGATGTCAGCTATTTTCAGCCATAAAAAAACCCGCCATTTGGCGGGTTTTTTGAATGCGTATTTGCAAGCACAGGTTATCCCACCAAACCTCTGTTAGTGTGAATAATCATCATGATTTTGGTGATGATGCAGCTCATTAGAGCGCTCCGGACTGACTTGCTAAAAAGTGGTTATAGAATAAACAGAAATGACCGGGGACTGTCAAGTTATTTTACCTTCCTGGTTTAAAGCCAGCGGGCAGGATAGGGCTGCCGGGATATCCAGCGGTGGTAGGCATAGCCAAAGGCGACAATGGCGATGGCGCCTACTGCAACGGGATTCACCAGGAAACTCCAGTGTTCACCGGCCAGCATCACCAGCAATGGGTTGGCGCCCGCCGGCGGGTGGGTGGTGTGGGTAAGCATCATCAACATGACCGCGAGGCCAACCGCCAGCCCCATTGACCCGACATGTACGCCCCACAGTTGGGCAATGAGCAGCCCAAGAGCGGTGGTCAGCAGATGCCCGACAATGATATTGCGCGGCTGTGCCAGAGGGCTGGCCGGCAGGGCAAACAGAATTACCATGGTGGCACCAAAGGGGGCCATCAGCCAGAGGGCTTGCTGCAAATGGCCCAGCAGACCCAATCCTGAAATACAAAGACTTGCACCCAGTCCGGCCAGTAATGCGGTTTTCAATTGCATGGGGAGGGAAACGTGGGGGCTCATAAATATTTTCCTTAAGTAGACCGATTTGTCTCCATGGTAGACAGTTCGGTCTCCTGGTGTCAACATGGGCCAATCAACGCAGAGGAGCCTGAATGGATAAGCGAGAACATCTGGTACAGGTCGCATTCGATCTTTTCTACCGTGAAGGTGTGCATGCGGTGGGGATCAATCGCATTTTGACTGAGTCAGGGGTGGCCAAGAAAACCCTGTATAACCACTTTGCCAGCAAGGATGAATTAGTGGCTGCGACACTCAGCTATCGTGATCAGCGTTTTCTGAATTGGCTTGGTGAGCGAATGGCAACTGGGCCGGGAGGAATAGACGCTTTGAAAGCGATGTTTGATGCTTTACATGACTGGTTCAACGGTCAGGATGCTGGCCAGCCTCAATTCAATGGCTGTTACTTCATTAACCTCAGTGCCGAATATGGGGATGCCGAGCATCCATTGCATAAGCAATGTTCAGCGCACAAGTGGGCGGTGCAGGCACTGATGCGCCAGCACCTGTCGGCATGGGTGGAAGCTGGCATGCTGGATCAACTGGTTGATGCGCTGGCTCTCCTGAAAGAGGGAGCCATTGTGCAGGCACATGTAACCGGGGATAAAAACGCTGCCCTCAAGGCTTGGGCGATTGCAGAGCCATTGCTGCAGGCGCATGTTCGTCGGGAAGATTAACCCTCGGTGGTCTCAACCCGGACATCAGCGTAGGCCGCGATAATATGTTCGACCGGCTTATGGTTACCGCGGCTGATGCGGCGATAATGCGCCAGTGTTCGGCTCAGGTACTCTCGTGCGATACGGGTCTGCATTTCCGTGTCAGCTTTCCAGATGCACTGGCCGGTAGGGCTGACGGCTGGCAAATGCTGATTCTGCGGTAAGCCGGGGCATACCTTCAGGACCTCGTAGAAGTGGCGCTTGTCCTTGACCAGTACTTCCTGCTTCAGGCGAAAGCCCAGAGCAATCAGCTGCTGGCGAACAGCGTACTGGTGGTAGACCGGGCATAGCAGATAGTCCACATCGGCATCGGGCTGTTGCTGGTGCAGCCGGGTGGCAAACTCCTGGATCAGGTCGCCACCCACACCGGCAATGATGACCAGATGCTTGCCGGGCATTTGATCCAGCGGCAGCTCGCCGGCATCCATACAGGCAGTGTGCCAGCCTCTACGTGGTGCTTTTTGCTGCAGTTGAAGTTCCAGTGAATTGATCAGTTCCGGAACGATATCGACGAAATGAATCTGAGGCTGGTGCAACTCATGCAGCAGTGCCTGTCCCAGGTAACCATGATCACAGCAGCAATCCCAGATATGGGTATAGGATTCGTTGGTAAGTGCCGCAATCTGTTGTAACCGTTTACCCAGTTTCAAGTCATACCCCATCAGTCTCGTGAACGAGGGTGCATTATACGGGCTCTGACTTTGGCTGTTAAAGCAGGAGGCCCGTTAGCCTCCTGACAATCGCAATGTATCAACGGTCCAGTCGAAAAATCTTCTCGGGGTTGGGTTTAGTCTGCCAGGGGAGGCCCGAGTTTTGCCAGCCGTTTTTAATGCGAAGCCCCTTTTTATCACCCTGTTTTACGCTGCTGCCCTGAAAGCCATTGATGACGTAACGGGCATTTTCAAAGCCATGTTCCTGCAAAAACTGGGCGCTGGGCAGCCCGCGCTCGCTACCCGAACGGCACATGGTGATGACGGTGGCGTTTTTGTCCATTCCACGCGCGTTGAGGGCCGCTTCTATTTGGTCAACAAAATCCGGGTTCCGATAAAGGCGGAAACGGTTTTTTTCACTGTCCCATTGGGTTCGATCGACCATCAGATAGGGAATGTTCAGGTCGACACTATCTGTGAAGCCGATGAACATGATCTCTACCGGATCGCGCACATCTACCAGCAGGACATCTTTGTTATCTGCCTGTACCAGTTCATAGGCATCTAGATTGCTGATGCCCATTTCATCTGCTTGTACAGCGGCACTGCCCAAGGCCAGAGAAGCTGATACCAGAATTGTTGTGATGAACTTCTTCATAATTGACTACCTGCTTATGTCTCAAAAGCTGTAAATGCGGCGGTTTGAATCCAGCATTTGATCGGCAATGGCCGGTGGCTTGGCTACATTGATTCCCTTACGCAAGTCGTTTCGTGTGTGCTGGCTATTGGGGAGATAGAGCGCACAGACGCTGACCTGAGCACCTCCTTGCTGGAGTTTGCCCATCAGTTGCTCAGGGGTGACATTACGTGGTTTAAGTTCAGAGCTCTGGGTCGATTTAAGCGCCAGGTCGCCGGCCTGGTCGCAAAGCAACACATCAACCTGGGTACCCTTGGCCTGCATGGCATTAGCCAGCACCATGGCCATTCCCTGTGTCTGCAGTGAACCGCTGTTGACGATAACCAGTGCCTGATCAACGTTTTCTGCCTGTACCGCCGGTGTCATCAGTACTGAGCAGAAGCCAAGCGTGAGGAGGTGCTTTTTCATGGTGGAGTCCTGTGCATGTTGGTTAGTATATTCTAAATTAGAATATACTTATATTATTTGGTTGTGAAGCTGTGCCGCTGAAAAGAGGCTCTCTCGCTTTGCACTCATTGTGCACCCATGCACAATGCAGCTGACTTTCATGCCTGCCTGGAGTTAACGTGCAATTTGAACCCTCGCTCGAACCTGTTGTTTTGTTGCGTCGCTACAAGCGCTTTCTTGCTGATGTCCGTCGTGCTGACGGCAGTGAAATGACCGTGCATTGCCCGAATACCGGGTCCATGCGCAACTGTGTGCTACCCGGTGTTGAGCAGGCTGCCTTGATCTCGGATAGCGGCAACACCAAGCGCAAATACCGGCATACGCTTGAAGCCTTGCAGGTTGGTCATGGACATTGGGCCGGGGTGAATACCAGTCGCACTAATGCGCTGGTGGAGGAAGCGGTGCGGGCAGGCTGGATACCTGAACTTCAGCCCGATTCAGGTGTTGAACGCGAAGTGCGCTATGGCGACAGTCGCTTTGATCTGGCACTGGGGGAGCGTGCTGATCCGCATACCTTCATTGAAGTGAAAAATGTAACCCTGGGGCCGGGGCCCGAGGATAAGGATGATGGCATTATTGCCTTTCCGGACTCGGTCACCGAGCGTGGGCAAAAGCATCTGCAAACCCTCATGCAGGTCGTCGATGAAGGGCGTCGAGCCGTTCTGTTTTTCTGTGTGCAGCATACGGGTGCACTGGCAGCCCGTCCTGCTGATGAGATCGATGCACGCTACGGCGAATTACTTCGAGAAGCCCGTGCGCGTGGGGTCGAAGTCCTGGCCTGGCGTGTGAGGTTGGCTTCGGAGGTATTTGTGTTGGAGCAGCCCTTGCCTGTCATACTTTAGTACCGGTTTTGTGCCTGGCGCGGACACAGATCAAGTCAGGCGCATTCAATCCCGAGCTGAACTATTACGAAAAAGCCGCATCTGCGACAATTATCGTGTGTCATATGTTCAGCTTGTTGAGGTGTAAGCTCCCTGTCGCCTCAGAACGATCGAGTGATCGCCATGAAGTACCTTCTCTCCCTCTGTTTAGTCGCTTTGGCTGCGCCTTTGTGGGCCGCTGATAGCGCTTCCTCCCGTGAATATACCGTTGGCGTTGTGCCCCAGTTTGAACAGCGAAAGCTCTTTGAAACCTGGCAGCCGATACTGAGTGCGCTGGAGAAGCGAACGGGCTTTCGACTCAAGCTGATTGGCAGCCCGAAAATACCGGTATTTGAGAAGAAGTTTCTGGCGGGCCAGTATGATTTCGCGTACATGAACCCCTATCATCTGCTCAAGGCGAATGACAGCCAGGGCTATGTGCCACTGGTGCGGGATGAATCGCGACTATTGAAAGGGGTGCTGGTCGTTGCCAAGGATAGCCCCTATGAAGCATTGAGCGATCTTGATGGGTCCATGATCGCTTTTCCCTCACCCAATGCGCTGGGTGCGTCACTTCTGATGCGTGCCGACCTTGACGGTCAGTTCAATATCAAATTTATTCCACGCTATGTGCAAACACACAGTTCAGTGTATCTGAATGTGGCC
The DNA here is from genome assembly GCF_059179545.1 of Marinobacterium sp. NO-S09. Lineage (NCBI taxonomy): Bacteria > Pseudomonadati > Pseudomonadota > Gammaproteobacteria > Oceanospirillales > Oceanospirillaceae > Marinobacterium > Marinobacterium sp. NO-S09. The sequence continues at coordinate 1,927,974 of NZ_CP168954.1, forward strand.
CTGGGGCAGACCGCAGCGGGTGGCGGTGTGTTAAGCACATTGAAGAAACAGCCTGAAGACCTGCAAGCACATTTGCGCATCCTGTATGAAACTCAGGGCATTAAACCGCATCCTCTGTCAGCGCATCCACGTGTCCCCGAGAGTGACCGTGAGAAGATGCGCGATGCCTGGCTGGCGCTGGCGTCTACCGCTCAAGGACAGCAGATGATGGCCAGGATACCCATGTTCCAGTCTGTATCGGCAACGATGGATGATTATACCGAGCTGCGTGACCGTGGCCTGGATGATTATTACATTCTGGATTAAGCAGGGCTGAGGTCGGTTATGGGACTAAGAGCCAGGTTTATCTATCTACTGCTGGGGTTGGCGGCCGGGTTTCTCCTGTACGTGCATTGGGTAGTTTTGCCACCGGTGAGTGATCAGACTCTGCAAATTGCGCGTAAGGCGCATCAGGATCGTCTTGAACTTGCCGCAGAAGCCATTTTGCCACCGTTGTTGGAGAGCGACCTGGCCAACGTGTACACCCTGCTGAATGCGATCAAGCATGACTCACCCGGTTGGGTGCAAGTCGTACTGGTCAATGCCGAGGGACAGCGTTTATACCCACTGACACAGCCTGAAGGATTGGCGGATGCGGATGAAATTATCCAGCTGAGTGCGAAAGTGGGGTTTCTGGATCCGGCTGTCGGTGAGCTTCAGGTTGTGGTGGATATGGCACCCGTTATGGACGTGGTGCGCAGCCAGCAGATTTCCCTGCAGATCGCCTTGATGATTGTATTGGCGCTGATGTTGCTGGCCGTCTGGTTTCAGGTGGAGATGGTTATACGCAGGCCGCTGGCGCAGATGATTCAGGCCGCAAACAAACTGATGCATGGTCATTTTGGTACACAGCTGCCGGATCAGGCTGCCGGTGAAATTGGTGAGTTGTCGCAGACGTTCAGTGACATGCGCAGTGCGATTGAACGACACCATATAGACATGCAGGACGAGCTGAAAAACCGCCAGCATGAAGCCAGTCTTTTGAAAATGGAGAAACAGCAGGCGGAGTTTGAAGCCAAGCATGATCCGCTGACCGGCATTATCAACCGTCGGGAATTTGAGCGACGTCTGGCAATAAGTCTTGATATGGCGCAGCAAGGCCTGGGTGCCGAACATGTGCTCATGTTTATCGATCTGGACCACTTCAAGGTGGTTAATGATACCTGTGGTCATGCAGCCGGCGATGAATTGCTGAAAGCCATTGCAGGGATCATGAGAGGGCGCATCCGTGAAGCGGATGAGCTGGCTCGATTGGGGGGCGATGAGTTTGCGATTCTGTTAAAGGATTGTGAATTAAACGCGGGTTGCAAGGTGGCTGACGGTATTTGCGAAGCCGTTCACGGGTTTCAATTCCAGTGTGGCAACCGCGAGTTCAGGGTGGGGGCCAGTATCGGTGTAGTCTCGGTTTCCGGGCAGGCAGCCGGCTTGAAAGATCTGCTCTGCCAAGCCGATACAGCCTGCTACCAGGCCAAGCACCTTGGTCGTGGGCGAGTATCCTTGCATGACTCCGGGTATTCACCCAACGGGTAACAGTGCTCCGATGAATAACGTAGAAACGGCTCTGAATGTTCAGTCAATATTCAGTAGACCTCAGGTGGTTTTGACGCTACTTTATATCATGTGTTTCTTTTTGGTGACATAAGTCCTTGCGGTTTGACGGGTTATGGAGTTTCCCGCCAGCAGGCCGTCACAATGCCTTGCAGTAGAGGAATAAAATGACAATTAAGGAAGCCGGGCAGGGGAAGGGCATCGAGGATGATCCCGATTTCTATAAAACCCTGTTGGAGTCGACCAAGGCAATACCATGGAAGATTGATTGGAATTCGCTGACTTTCACCTATATTGGTCCACAAATAGAGCACCTGTTGGGTTGGCCCAGAACCAGCTGGAACAGTGTTGAGGATTGGGCTGAGCGCATGCATCCGGAAGATCGAAAGCGGGTGGTCGAGTTCTGTCTGGAACAGTCTCGAAAGGGTGCAGATCATGAGGCTGATTACCGTGCTTTGACGCAACAGGGCGAATACGTCTGGATTCGTGATGTCGTACATGTGCTGCGCGACCAGCAGGGTAATATGGAAGCCCTGGTCGGTTTCATGTTTGATATCAGCGAGCGTAAAAAGATTGAGATCGAGCGTGACCGCTTGCGTCAGGAGCTCGAAGAACTTTCCTATCTGGATAGTCTGACCGGGGTGGCCAACCGGCGCATGCTCGATCAGGTGCTTGAACGTGAATGGATGGAGGCGCGGCGACAGCAGCAGCCGCTTTCGATCATCATGTTCGATATCGACTATTTCAAGCAGTACAACGATAGCTTCGGCCATTTCAAAGGCGACGAGTGCCTGCGTGAAGTGGCCCAGCTGCTGACAAGCAGTGCAACTCGGGCGCGTGATTTCGTAGCTCGCTTTGGTGGTGAAGAGTTCGTGCTGGTACTGCCGCAAACCGATGCCGCTGCCGCGAAAACAGTGGCTCAGCGCTGTTTTGAAAAGCTGAAAGCGGCTGATATTCATCACCCCAGCTCACCTGTGGCTCAACGCATCACCCTTAGCTGCGGGGTTGCGACCTCTCTGCCCGTCCACACCGACAGCCTGGAGCTCTTTCTGGAGCAGGCGGACCGGGCGCTTTACCGAGCCAAGGAGGGCAGCCGCAACTGCATCCAGGTTGCCTGTAGTGATGGAAAGTGTGTTGAAACAGACTGGAACTGAAGGCGAATAGCGCACACCTTGTGTTGCCCCGGCCATGTCTCCGGCTATAAGGCCTTGCCCTGAGCAGAACGTGATTGCTTTTAGGGCAAGCTTTGCTTTATTTTGTATCCATTAAGAAACATGGTGCCTGAGGGTACCTGGATTGGATACCGTGTATGGATTTCATCGATGCGTTTCTTGCCGTAACGCTCATTCATCTGCTGGCTGCCGCCTCTCCCGGACCTGATTTTGTTATGGTAAGCCAGCAGTCTCTGGTACGCGGCAAGCGCGCAGGTTTGCTGTGCAGCCTGGGTATAGCGCTCGGTCTTTCGGTTCACATTACCTATTCATCGCTGGGTATGGCGGCACTGGTGAGCGAATCCGCATTTGCGCTCAGTCTGCTCAAATACCTGGCGGCAGCCTATCTGATTTGGCTGGGGATATCGGGTTTGCGCAGTCGGGCCTCCGGGCCGGATACGGCTTCCTCGAATGTGCCCACTGCCAGCTCACTCGGATTGATGGCGCATGGCTTTATCTGTAATGCTCTGAATCCGAAGGCCCCGCTCTACTTTCTCTCCGTTTTTACGCTGCTGATCACACCCTTGACACCTCTGTGGCAGATACTGCTCCTTGGAGGTTGGATGATGCTGCTACAATTCGGCTGGTTTGCGCTGGTCACGCTGGTGTTGTCGCGACCTGCCGTACGGGCACGTTTTAATGCGGTAGGACATTGGGTTGATCGTGTGCTGGGTGGCGTCATGCTGGCCTTTGGTGCAGGGCTGCTGTTTTCCGATGCCGATAGCTTTCGTCGCTAAGTAGCTGCTTCCGGAGTCTTTATTATGCGATCAGTTATGCGTTCTCTTTTCATGGCTCTGGGTCTGGCCGGCTCTATGATGGGTACGGCCGGTGCTGCATCCGTGCTGGACACAGTGAAGTTGCATGGGGATATTCGCTGCGGAGTGTTCCCGGATGACCCCGGACGCAGTGCGCTTAATGTTGAGGGTAACTGGGAAGGGTTCTATGTCGACTTCTGCCGTGCTACGGCGGCAGCACTTTTCGGGGACCCGGACCGAGTTCAATATCTGGAGGTGGATGCGACCACTCGCTTTACCTCTCTGCAAGCATCTGAAGCCGATGTGGTGATGTACAGCACCACGCGCACCCTTGGTCGAGAATTGAATTATGGCGTGCGTTTTCCGGCGATCTATCTGTTTGACGGTCAGGGGTTTCTGGTGCGGACAAGCTCCGGCATAGACTCCGTGCATGACATGAGCGGTAAATCGATCTGTGTCACGGAGAATACAAGCACGCATCAGAACCTGGTAGATCTGCTGAAAGCCCGTGGTGTCGATGCTCAGATACATTTCTCCAACGGGGACAGCTTTTTTCGCGGTAACTGCGATGCCTACACGGCGGACCGTATGAATCTGGCGGTTAACCGTGCTCACCGTGCCGAGAACCCTGACGAATATCGCGTCCTGCCATTGGCCTTTACTCGTGAACCGATCGGTCCGATGGTTGCCGAGGGAGATGAAGCCTGGGCGCGTGCCATCAGTGCGGTAGTTAATGGTTTGATTCTGGCCGATGAAAAAGGCATCACCAGGGATAATGTCCTGGCCATGGCCGAAAACAACCCCAATGGCGAAGTACAAAAGCTGCTGGGTGTCTCCGGTGATCTGGCGGAGCGCCTCGGGCTACCGCAGGACTGGGCCATTAATATGATTCGAAGCGTGGGAAACTATTCTGAAATCTATCAACGTCATTTTGGTCCCGACACGGCGGTGGGGATAGAGCAGGGGTTGAATAAGCCCTGGTCAAGGGGCGGGATCCTCTATGCGCCCCTGTTTCAGTAACCTGTAAGGTCAATAATGCCTCTTGCCACGCGCAGTATCGGAACACGCCTCACGCTGATCATCTCATTGGTGTTCGGCCTTTACCTGTTGTCGGCGTCCATAATCGGCTACGTCATGTATCAGCAGTATCAGGAGTTTCGCCACCTGGCAGGGGAGCATTTTGAGCAGGCGCTCAAGGCTGCCGAGTTGACTCGTAATGCTGAAGTCATTGCGGCAGAAGTGTTTGAAGTGATGGTCAGTGGTGAGCGCTCCCTCAGCATTGGCAGTCAGCGCACCGAGAATTTGCGACAGCTGTACAAGGCCAGCCGCGAGAAGCTGGATCATGGTGGTATGGCGAACAGCCATATGGAGCAGGAGCTTGACCGCTGGCAGAACCCCTTCTTCCAGAGTCTGGATACGCTGGATAGCCGTCTCAACAAGGAAAAAACGCTGCAGCTGGACCACCTCAAACGAATGGACCAGCTGTTTATCCTGTTGCGTGAGTGGCCCGGCAGCAGCCAGTGGCTGGCGTTGCCAACACCTGAAAAAGCCTTTTACTCGGCGGCCAGCCAGGCGGTCGGCTATACCGGTGCTGCACTGGGGGCTGAGCGCCCGGGCCAGGTGGCTCAGCTGCAGGAGCGAGCCATGAAGGCATTGTCGCAACTCAGAACTCTGGACATTAGAGGCAGCACACTGAATATCCAGCGGGAGAAGCTGGTGCCTCTGCTGCAGCAGATGCTGCAGGCACATGAGGAAGAGTTGAACAGCGAGCGGGCAACGCTGGCACAGGCCCGCAAGACCCGTGTGCTGGCACAGAAACTGACCGGCGCTTCGTTCAACTACCATGTCGAGCTGAAGCTGGCCGCTCAGGAGGCGATTAACAAACACCAGACACTGATTCGCCAGTCGCTTTTTGGTCTTCTGGTGGCGGCGATAGTGTTGTTTGGCGTAACCGCATTGGCAGTACTTTATATTCGCCGCACGGTGGCAGCACGGATCGACAAGCTCAGCAGTGCCATGCAGTCACATCTGGAAGGGCATCGCGTGTCCATTCCTATCGAGGGGCAAGACGAAATCGCCACCATGGGCACGACCTTTGCCTTTTTTGTGCAGGCTCGGCAGCAGGCTGAGCAGCGTTTGGCCAAGGCGAATGTGGATCTGCAGGCGATGAATGACGAACTGGCCAAGATCAGTGTCACGGATGAGCTTACGGGGATTGCCAATCGACGCCACTTTGAGCAGGCGATGGAGCGAGAATGGAACCGTGCCCGCCGTGAAGGGTATTCGCTTGGAGTCATCATGGCCGATGTGGATCGCTTCAAGGCCTATAACGATACCTATGGTCACCAGCAGGGGGACGAATGTCTGCACCGCGTCGCCCAGGCCATGTCAGCATGCTTGCAGCGCAGCAGCGATCTGTCTGCCCGTTACGGTGGTGAAGAATTCATCATGCTGTTGCCGGGGCTGGATACCGAGCATACTGAAAAACTGGCCTGGAAAGTGCTGGATGCCGTGCGTGCGCTGGCGATTGAACACACCGGCGCCGAGGCCGGCGTAGTCACGCTGAGTCTTGGCGTTGCTTCCCTATCACCCACTGGCGGCCTGCACCCTGACAAGCTCATCGGTTTGGCTGACAATGCCTTGTACGCGGCGAAATCAGCCGGTCGTAACACTGTTCAGGTTGCCGGCTGAGCACGGCTCATATAGTCCAGCTTGGCCCCAAGCTGTTCCAGCATCCGGTCTGAGTCACAGGCTTTCTCCCCCAGGCCCTCAAGCAGGGTCATAAAATACAGATCCATCAATATCTGCCCATACAGTCTGTCGTCCTCAGATGGCTTGTCTGCAAACAGCTTGTCTATAAATGCCTGAATCTGGGGGCGTAACTCCTGCTGATCCCACAGCAGTTCCTTGAAAAGTTCACGACTGAATTCGGCGGATTCTGCATAGAATGGATACAGGTGGCTGGCATAGTGCATCAGCCTCTGTTCAGGAGCATTCGCGCGAAGCAGGCGATCGGCTTCTGCTACAACAGTGTCTATCTGCACCAGAATGCCGGCTTTCAGCATATCCAGCTTGGTCTTGAAGTGGCTGAAAACAGTGCCATCGGCCACGCCTGCCGCACGCGCAATGGCGCGAGTGCTACTGTTCTGGTAGCCCTGTTCCTGAAACAACTGCCAGGCTGCCTGCAGGATGCGTGTGCGGGTCTGTTCGCGTTTTGTACTCATGTTCTTTTCTCCCTGTGGCCATGGATGCTAACAGCCTCGGGCATAAATGTAATGCGTTTATGCTTGATAAATGAGCGCGCTCAATTTATTTTATGAGCATGCTTATTTTTAAGGGACGTGTAACCATGAAAGCTGCTTTAAACCGTCTGGGTGCCTATCTGATTCTGGGGCCGACTTTGATTGTGTTCTGCTACATCCTCCGGCCACTATTGGCCATGGTTCTGATACCGGGAGGGCTGCTTCTGTTGCTGGTGATTACCCGAGGTGCGGTTTGGCCTGCAATTCATTCGGGCCTGTTTGAAAAGTCTCCTCAGAGGCTCAGCCGGGACAGTGTTTAAGGGTATAATTCGGCGTCAGCAGATGAGGTCGAGATGAATCAGGAACAGGCATTTATCCAGTTACGCCAGGCGATGTCAGGCTACTATCCATTGTCCGATGCGACCTGGAAGGCGTTGATGGCAATATGTCAGTATCGTCAGGTTGCCAGGCAGGATCTGATCTGCCGAGTTGGTGAGGTGCCGCGTTCCTTCGCGTTTGTCTGTCAGGGGCTGTTTCGTGTCTTTGTGCTGGATGAGAAGGGCAATGAATTCAATAAGAACTTCTTTCAGGAGGGGCGGTTTCCCGGCTCAATGACCGCCTTGTTGCGCCAGGAACCCTCACTGCATTCGATCCAGGCGCTGGAAGATTCGGTCATCATCGAAATCGACTTTAAGGCTTTTCGTGATCTGCTGTATCGAAGTGAAGATCTCAAACTGTTTCAGATTCACTACCTGGAGACCCACTGGTTGCTGGACAAGGATACCCGCGAGGTTCGCCTCGTTCAGCAGGACGCAGCGGAACGCTACCAGGCATTCCAGCAGGAGTATCCCGAGCTGTTGTCGCGTCTGCCGCAGTACCATATTGCTTCTCATCTTGGTGTGACGCCCACTCAGCTAAGCCGAATTCGAAAAAAATCCTGAGCCATCAACCTATGTAAATGAGCCTCGGGGCCGCCATACGTAATCTGTCTCCAGTCAGCGGATATCCCGCAATGTGAAGCCCAACACTGGAGTCGATTATGTCCATCTTGAATGCACTGAACTGGCGCTATGCCGTCAAGCAATTCTCCAATACCACACTGAACACTCAACAGCTGGAATCCCTGCTGGAAGCTACACGCCTGAGCCCGGGGGCTTTTGGTCTTCAGCCCTATCGTTTGTTGCTGATCAGTAACCCTGAACTGCGTCGAGATCTGCTGGCCCATTCCATGGGGCAGGATAAGGTTGTGAACGCCTCGCACCTGTTGGTGTTTGCTGCTGTGTCACAAATTGATGAAACCTTTGTGGCTGAGCATATAAGGCTGATGGCTCAGCAACGGGGAGGCACTGCCGAGGAGTATCAGGGGTTTCAGGCGCATCTGAACGGCTTTTTCCGAGACATGACCGAGCAGGAAAAAGCACGCTGGGCTGATCAGCAGCTCTATCTGGCACTGGGCAACAGCTTGACCAGTGCAGCGCTGCTGGGCATTGATAGCTGCCCCATGACCGGGTTTGATGCCGCAGGTTATGACCAGGTGCTGGGACTTGCCGAGCAGGGGCTGAGAAGTGTTGCCATCTGTGCTCTGGGAGAACGTCATGCGGATGATGCCGTCGCAGATCTGCCAAAGGTGCGCCTGCCGGCGCAGGTGATGACCAAGGTGCTGGCATGAGCAGCCTGCTTCCCTGGATGGCGCTGTCTGCCGGCGGTGCTATTGCCATTCAAGCGGGCATGAATGCCCGTCTGGGGGTGGAGTTGGGCAGTACCATGCTGGGTACCGGTATAGCCTTTGCTGTGGCCTGCCTGGTGTCATTGCTGGTCGTTGCTGTTCAGCGCGCAGGAATACCCAGTGTGGATCGCTTTCAGTCTGTGCCACTGTACCTGTGGGGTGGGGGTATCATCAGTGCCTTTGGGGTGGGCATGTTCTATTTTTTGATCCCTCGAATGGGTGTCGGTCCGATGATGTCCTTCGCCCTGACCGGGCAAATCGTGCTGGCCGTGATTGCCAGTCATTACGGCTGGTTCGACCAGCCGGTGAAACCTATGAATGTGACACGCCTGACAGGCCTTGCGGTGCTGGTGGCCGGTGTCAGCCTGATTTACTGGGAGAAAGCCTGATGGACAAGCTGCTTGAACATGCCAATCTTGAGAATTTAACTGGCCTTTGGCAATTGATGGGTGCTACTCAGGTTGCAGAAGGGCTGCAACAGTCCATCAGCTGGCCCCGCCGGTGTTGGCAACATCCTGATCAGCAGGCAGCTGAATGGTCAGAGATTATTGGGCACATACCGGCCAACTATCTGTTTCCCGTTTGGCGCGCAGGTGAAGTGAGCGTTGCGATGGAACAGGCCTTGGGCCGGCAAGGGCTGGAGGTCGGTCTTGAGCAGCTGGCAATGGTGTTGCCACTGGACATTGATTTGCCGTCTCCCGGTCATTCGCGCCTGAACATCAGCCTGGTTGAAAGTTGCGAGCAGGCCGAGCAATGGTCCAACCTGTGCGGGCGAGCCTTTGGCTACACGCTGGATGCTGATGTGATCGATCAACTGCGTAAGCAGCCGGATGTGGAAGTCCTCTGGGCCAGCCTGAATGGAGAACCATTGGCTACGGCGATTCTCTATCGCACAGGGTCTGTTATGGGGGTACATCAGGTTGGCGTTCCGCCTGAGCTGCAGGGGCAGGGGATTGCCCGTGAGCTGATGGCTCTGTTGCTGGAGAGAGTCCGGTCCGCGGGCGCCGAGTATGTTTGCCTGCAAGCCTCGGCGGCTGGAGAGCCTCTTTACCGCAAGCTTGGGTTCCAGCCGCAGTTCAGGGTTCGCAGTTACCGCCGTGGCTTAGGGTGATCGGCAGGGCTCGAGCTCTGCTGATCGCGTCTGTTATACCTTCATCAATACCGATTTCACCTCGGTGTAATGCTCGATGCAGGCAGCGCCCATCTCGCGGCCCAGGCCAGACTGTTTGAAGCCACCGAAGGGCAAGCTCGGGTCCAGTGCAGTATGGCAGTTCACCCAGACACTGCCGGACTTAATGCGCGGCACCATGCGATGCACTGCAGACAGGTTGTTGGACCAGATGCTGGCGCCCAGGCCGTACTGGCTGTCGTTGGCAATCCGGATGGCCTCGTCGATGTCATCAAACGGCATGGCGACCAGCACCGGGCCGAAAATCTCTTCCTGTACCAGTGACGAGCGCTGGTCTACGTCTACCACCACGGTCGGTTGCACAAAGAACCCCGGACCCTGGCTGTCCCCGCCTGTAGTCAGGCGTGCGCCTTCAGACACCCCCTTATCGATGAAACCCTGTACCCGCTGCTGCTGGACGGCGGATACCAGTGGCCCCATTTCGGTCGTGGGGTCGAGACCGTTGCCAAGCTGGATCTTGCCGGCGATATCCGTGATATCGGCCACCAGGTTGTCGAACAGCTTGCGTTGCACATAGAGGCGTGAGCCGGCGCAGCACACCTGGCCCTGGTTGAAAAAGATGGCATTGGCTGCCCCGGCGGCGGCGTCCTGCGGGTCGGCATCATCCAGTACGATGGTTGGTGATTTGCCGCCCAGTTCCAGAGTCACACGGGTCATATGATCCATGGCAGCCTTGCCGATCATCTTGCCGACGCCGGTCGAGCCGGTGAAGGTCAGCTTGTCCACGTCCGGGTGAGATGAAAGGGCGGCACCGGCATCCTGACCCAGCCCCGGTACGACATTGAGTACGCCGGGCGGATAGCCAGCCTCCAGTGCCAACTCGCCCAGGCGCAGGGCGGTCAGGGGGGTATCTTCGGCGGGTTTGAGCACGACGGTACAGCCGGTGGCCAGTGCCGGACCCAGTTTCCAGCACGCCAGCAGCAGTGGGAAGTTCCAGGCCACGATAGCGCCGACCACACCCACAGGTTCACGGGTGGTATAGCCGTGGAACTGTGCGCCCGGCATGAAAGGCACAGAGGGCTGTACGCTGCTGCCCTCGATCTTGGTAGCCCAGCCGGCCATATAGCGCAGGAAATTTACCGCCAGCTGTATATCCACGGCACCGGCGACAGCAACGCTCTTGCCGTTATCCATACATTCCAGCTCGGCCAGTGACTGGGCATTGGCTTCAATGAGGTCAGCAAAGCGCCACAGCAGGCGCTCGCGCTCAACCGGTGTCATCCGGCTCCAGCCGGAATCTTCAAATGTCTGACGTGCACAGGCAACAGCCTGGTTAACGTCTTCAGCAGTAGCACGGGCAACTTGGGTAAACTTTTCACCGGTGGCCGGGTTGATTACATCAATGCTGCCACCGTCACGGCCCTCGGGGCGCTGGTCACCAATCAGAAGCGGGTGGGTGCGGCTGATAAAGGCTTGAGTATCGGGGTGCAGGGTAAATTCGCTCATGGCTTGCCTCTTGTCGTTATAGTGATAGCTCCTGTTCAGGGATGGCAATGCCTGTGCCAGTTTGGATTTTTAATCTTTAACTCATTGATAAATAGAACATATTTTTGTTTTTCCCGAATAGAGGTAAAACACGCCTGCGTCGCAGATTGAGACGCCTGAGCAGTGCAATGCTGCAACCTGAGACGCTCATTAAAACGGCCTGCAGGCTCCGCTAGCCGTGTTGTCTCAATGCGGTGTCTCAGGCTGATACAGCTGTCTCGATATAAAACGGTTCCAGCCTCTGTGGAATAGGGGTCTAAAGTCGTAATATGAACGCCAACTGACTGTTTTATAAACATAAGGTGAATTTGGCACAGGCTGTGCTTCCTTCTCATGTGACGCAACATGACCCGGATCTCAACGGGAATCTCCTCTGAGATACCCGTCAATGACCACTGAAGGAGGTCGGACCTTGAACACAACAAAAACACTAAAACCTCTGGGAGGCGGCGTACTGGCGCTGGCCGTCGCACTGGCGACCCAGACGGCCCAGGCCGCACCTGAAGCCGAACAGATCATTCAGAACAACTGCCTGGCGTGCCATACACAGGAAGGCGAGAACCAGTGGAGCCGTATCAGTCATCAACGCAAGTCACCGGAAGGCTGGCTGATGACCATCGCGCGCATGCAGGTGATGCATGGTCTGCAGATCAGCGATGAAGACCGGCGCACGCTGGTGAAATACCTGTCGGACCGTCAGGGGCTGGCACCGTCGGAAACCGAAGGCGTACGTTATGCACTTGAGCGTCGGTTGAATACCTCCGAAGCCTTTGATTCCCAGGCCTTCACTGAAATGTGTGCACGTTGTCACTCCGGTGCGCGCGTGATGTTGCAGCGCCGCCCGGCGTCCGAATGGGAGCACCTGGTTCATTTCCACCTTGGCCAATGGCCCACCACCGAATTCCAGGCGCTGGCCCGTGACCGCGACTGGCTGGATCTGGCACTGAATGAAATGGTGCCCGAGCTGGCCGAGATGCTGCCGATGGAATCAAAGGCCTGGAATGAATGGCAGCAGCAGGCAGAAGCGCCGGTCGATGGCGAGTGGACGCTGGCTGGCCATATGCCCGGGAAGGGCGCTTTCCATGCGCGCATGCAGGTAACGCCTGCTCAGGGTGATGACCAGTACCGTCTGACATTAACCGGTGAATACGACGATGGTAGTGCACTCAAGGGTGAGGGTCAGGCGGTCGTCTATACCGGCTACGAGTGGCGCGCCAATATCGAGATCGATGGTCAGGTGATGCGTCAGGTGTTCGCGCTCAAGGATGGCCAGCTCAGTGGCCGCATGTTCCTGCGCGACAAGGATGAAGTGGGTGCCGATGTGGTCGCCGCTCGAGATGCCAAGGGTGCAAGCCGCATTCTGGCGCTGCAGCCGGCATATATTAAAGCCGGAACCGAAGCCGAGATCAGCATTGTCGGAACGGGGCTCAGTGGCATGCCGGTACTGGGTGCCGGTGTGGATGTAATCGAAGTGATCAGCGAAAGCCCTGACCTCATTCGCGTGCGTGCCCGCGCTGCCGAGGATGCCAGCGGTGTAGTCACTGCCAGTGTGGGGGCTGCAGACGGTGGTCGTTTCGCCATCTACGACCGTGTTGCTAATGTGAAAGTGGTACCAGAGTTTGCGGTTGCGCGTATTGGTGGCAATGGCAGCTCCACACCGCGCGTCGAAGCCCGCTTTGAAGCCGAAGCCTGGGCTGCTGGTGCCGATGGCAAGGCCGGTACCGCTGATGACTATCGTATTGGCATGATGCCCGCGACCTGGTCGGTCGCACCCTTTGATGCGGTGGCGGAAGCCGATCGGGATGTGCACTTCACCGGTCGTATGAACAGTAGTACGGGGGTCTTTACGCCGGCTGCCGCAGGCCCCAACCCCGAGCGCCGCATGATGACCAACAACGCCGGTAACCTGAAGGTACAGGCGCAGGTGCAGGATGGCGGCGAGACCCATAACGCTGAAGGTCAGATGATCGTGACGGTACAGCGCTGGAACAATCCCCCGATTCCGTGATGAACGGGTACTGAAAACTCAGGGGTACCCCGAGGGTACTCGACATGAATTCTGAAAGGGGAGACCGGATATGGGTGCTGTACTCAATCTGGTGGAACATAACCTGCACGAGGTGCAGGTCGGGGACACCCGAATGCTGTTCCATATTCCATCCAGCTCATTGTTTGCGCTGGATAACCTGACCTCAGGTGTACTGGACCGCCTGCGCAGTGGCGCAGAAACGGCCGAATCACTGATAACCGGCTTGAGCAACCGTTTCTCGGAACAGGAGATCACGGAAACGGTTCGTGAACTGCTGGCGCTGGAACTGGTTAATGATGGTCGGCCGCTGACCGACGACATCGGTACGCGAAGAGTGGATCAGTTTCCGCTGACAACGGTGGTATTGAACGTTAATACCGGCTGCAATCTCAGCTGTACCTACTGCTACAAGGAAGACCTGGATATTCCATCGGCAGGACGCAAGATGGAACTGCAGACAGCTGTGGATTCGGTTGAGATGCTGTTGCGGGAGTCACCCGATGAAGACCGTTACACAGTGGTGTTCTTCGGTGGCGAGCCACTCAGTAACCGCCCGCTGATCGAAGCGATGGTGGACTACTGCGACAAGCGCTTCGCCAGCCTCGGCAAGCAGGTCGAGTATGTGATGACCACCAATGCCACCCTGCTGACGGATGAAATCATCGACTGGCTCAACGCGCACCGCTTTGGCCTGTCGGTCAGCATGGATGGTCCCAAGGCGATCCATGACAAGAACCGCATTACCGTTGGTGGCCAGGGCACTTATGACGTAGTCCGTCGCAAGGCGCAACGCCTGCTGGAACGGTATGACTCACGTCCGGTAGGAGCACGTGTCACCCTGACCCGGGGCACCACCGAGGTGGAGCAGATCTGGGATCACCTGTTCAACGAGATGGGGTTCTCGGAAGTCGGCTTTGCGCCGGTCACCTCCGGTGATATTTCCAGCTACAACCTCACTTCCGAGGAGCTGGTTGAGGTGTTCGCCGGGATGAAACGGTTGGGGCAGCGCTACCTGGAGGCGGCACTGGAGCATCGAAATATCGGCTTTTCCAATATGCATCAGCTGATTACCGACCTGCATGAAGGCCACAAGAAGGCGCTGCCCTGTGGTGCCGGCCTGAAAATGCTGGCGGTGGATCATGAGGGAGAGCTCAACCTTTGCCACCGTTTCACCGGCTCGGATATGCCGACCTTCGGCAATGTGAAGAGCGGGGTACAACAGGTGGAGCTGGGCGACTTCCTGTCCAAACGCCTGGATAGAACCGATACCGGCTGCGCCAGTTGCCGTATCCGCAACCTCTGTTCCGGCGGCTGCTACCACGAGAGCTATGCCCGCTACGGGGACCCGACCCATCCGACCTACCACTATTGCGACCTGATGCGTGACTGGGTCGACTTCGGTATCGAAGTCTACAGCCGCATCATGGCGGTCAATCCCGCCTTCATCGACCAGTACATCTCGCCTCGGAGGGCGCACTGACATGAAACATCTCAAAGCGATCAACAACAAGGCTCAGCTGCTGAGCCAGGCTGTGGCCGACGACAGTGTGGAAGAGGTCGTCGCCATGAGTTCACTGGCCGGCTGTACAGCCACCACCGACCCGGGCTGGGAAATTGATGCCTTTGGCGGCGTGACCTCCCTGTGCCAGCCGATGGAAGCTGATCTTTACGGCTGTGCAGACCCTTGCTGGTGGCCGGCACAGGTGCCGGACATGATGAACACCTACCCGGACTGGAACAAGGATGCGATGAACTCGAAAGACGACTGGCGCAACCTGGGTACCGTGTTCCCTAAAGACAAGAACTAAGCCGAAGGTGATCTGATAATGGATAAGAAACGATTGACCGCATTGATGCCGACGGCCGCGCTGGTGCTGGGTTCGGCAATCTCGACTGGTGCGTTGGCTCAGGGGCCGGCACTTAAAGAAGGGCAGGAGTACATGCTGGTGGCTAACTACCCCAACAGCATGCACGTGATCGATCTGCAAACGGATAGGCTCTACAAAAGCTGCGAATTGCCGGATGCCTTTGGGCCGGGCGTGACGCAGATGGCACCGGATGGCAAAACCGCCTATATCCTCAACAACCACTATGAGGATATCTACGGCGTTAATCTGGATAACTGTGAAGTGACCTTCCATGCCTCCATGTCACTGCAGAAGAATGAACGTACCAAGTCGATCTTCTCCTTTGCCATCAGTGCCGATGGTGAAGAGATCTATGCGGTGCAGAACCCGACCATGCTGTACCGCGACCACTACCGTGTGCAGCCGGCACGCTTGGCGGTCTATGACACCAGCGCGGGGCTGGATGCCAAACCGGTACGGACCTTTCCGTCGCCACGCCAGGTGACGGTGATGCAAACCGGTGATGACGGCACCCTTTACATGGCCGGTGCCGATATCTACAAGGTGGATGTGAACACCGGTGAGGTGGATGTGGCGATTCCCAGCCGCAACTGGGACCGCCCGCTGTATGCGCCGCCCGATGTGTTGAATGCCTGGCCGATCCAGTCGCCAACCAAGGACTTCACCATTCTGTACACCACCGCCAAATTCCAGGATGAAAGCTACGACCTGAATACGGCGGACTGGATCTACGGCTTCATGAACGTGAACCTGGAAACCGGTGAAACCGAAACCACCGATTTCGGCCCGATCACCGAGATTTACTTCTCAGGTATGCGTTCACCCAAGGACCCGAACCTCGTGTACGGGGTACTGAACCGTCTGGCCAAGTATGACATTGAGAAGAAGGAGCTGGTGGGCGCTGCCGAACTGGACCACTCCTACTACTGTATTGCCATGAACCATGACGGCACCAAGGTTTACCTGGGTGGTACTTTCAACGATGTGGCCATCTACGATGCCGACAGCATGGAAAAACTGGGCAATATCCAGTTGCCCGGTGGTGACATGGCGATATCAACGTCTCAGGTTTTCATGCGCTAACCCAGTCATTACTTATACGATCCCTCCCTGTCTGCACTCCTGAACCGACAGGCTTGCCCGGACCCTCGTGTCCGGGCTCTTTTTTACTGCAACCTCATTAAAAAGACGACTTATCTCGGCTGCTTGGCGGGCACCACAATAATCGGACGATGCATCAGGCTATTACCCCAGAATGGGTCGCAATCACAGGCAGCAGGGGGTTCTTTTGCTTCCGGCCAAAGGTGCACCGATTCCGTTTTCAGAACAGGAAAGTCATAGGGCTGTTCATCGATTTTGCCTGATTCGATACGGTCAAATTGCCCCAGCGCGGTGACTTTGCGGCCTGACTTGTAAATCACCGGATCTATAAAAGCCGAGGTCTCGATCCGAAAACGCCCGCCGCTGCTGTCACTTTTAACCGGGTAGCCGTTGCTGCTGAGGACAAACTGTACCACTTCCACCTGACTGCCGTTAGCCAGGTTACGCACTGCGACAATTTCACCACCCCAGCGCGCCTTTTGCTGTGATGCTGCTACCGTTTTGGCATCGGCGAATGGCAATAAGCTCAGGCCTTCAGATGAGGCCAGGTCATCGGGCAGGGATGCACAGCCGCCCAGAATGAGAGAAGTGGCTATCAGGCCGGCAATACGCATGACGTGTCCTCGCTGATCAGGTTCATAATGTTGTTCGACTCCAGTGGCTGCAGTGGGTTCAGCATGGCTTTCTTCCGGTGTCGACAGCTACTGGCGCAAATTTTGCTCTTCTCCCTCTATTTGCACCTGAGCGGGCATTGTCGTATATAAGGGAGAGCACCTATGATTCATGTCAACCCGGACAATAACAATAAAGAGGCCGGATGTATGGCTCCTCGTTTACGCCAGGATCTGATCAGCGATCCTGTGCTTTCCGCACGTGTTGCCCGTGAACGCTTGCATACCGATGGACAGGTCCCGCGCGGCTTCCTGCGTGACGAAATTGAAGCCTCCTGGCGTCGTAGTCTGGAAGCAGGGCTCGATAACGCCACCACTGACCCCGAGCAGATTGACGAAGTCAGTGATCTGCTGGCTTTCAAGGAACAACACCAGCAGTTGTTGCATACGGCTCTGCCCGAAATTGAACAGCTGACGCACCAGTTTGGTGACCAGGGGCTGATCATACTGGCCAATGCGGACGCCCGTATTCTGGCGTTGGAAGGCAGTGACCAGATTGTTACTCCGTCACGCCAGCTGGCGTTGCGTCAGGGGGTGTCCTGGAGTGAAGCCAACCGCGGCACCAATGCTGTCGGCACTGCTCTGATTGAGCGTCGGCCTGTATTGATCAATGAAGAAGAACATTTTCTCGATACGGTAGCGCATTTTTCCTGCACATCTGCCCCGATTATAGACGCCGATGGTCAGGTAACCGGTGTACTCGACCTGACGCGAGTGGGCCGCAATGATCAGCCCAAGGACAGTCTGGGCGTTATCCAGCTGGCGGCACGCAATATCGAATCCCGCCTGTTTACCAGCCAGTATCAGCATCGCATTGTGCTGGCATTTCATACCCGACACCAGTATCTGCGTTCCGCCTGGCAAGGCCTGGTGGCGTTGGATGAAGGCGGAGCTCTGCTGGCAATAAACGAACAGGGTTGCCAGTTGCTGGGGCGGGGGCGAGATCAACTGGTCGGACGCCAGCTGGAAGAGCTGGTGGGTGAGAAAATGGGCGTGTTGATGAATAACTGCATGCGACAACGGATCGCAGCGGTTCAGACACGTGCGGGCGAACTCTTCTGTGAGCTTCTTCAGTTCCCGGACCGGCTGGCTGCGTTGACGCCGGTCAGCCGTGATATCGAGCCCAGAGTCAAGCCGACACGGGACCAGGCCGTACTGGATTTTGCCGAGGGTGAGCCACGTTTGACCCGTGCCATGAAAATGGCGGTGAGGGCGCTGGACAATGATGTCCCCGTGCTGTTGAACGGTGAAACCGGCAGTGGCAAGGAGGTAGCCGCCAAGGCGTTGCATCAGGCGGGTAACCGGAGCGGCCAGCCATTTGTCGCGGTTAACTGCGCTGCCATTCCGGAAGGGCTTATCGAGTCCGAACTATTTGGTTATCGCGAGGGCGCTTTTACCGGTTCACGCAAGGGTGGCATGCAGGGGCGTTTCCAGCAGGCCAACGGTGGTGTGCTCTTCCTGGATGAGATCGGTGATATGCCGCTATCACTGCAAGCACGCCTGCTGCGCGTATTGCAGGAGCGCAAGGTGGCGCCTCTGGGGGGCGGCGAAGAGGTGGCACTGGATATTGCCCTGATCGGTGCAACCCATCGTGATCTCAAGCAGATGGTTGCCGAGGGCGAGTTCCGGGAAGACCTTTACTACCGGCTCAAGGGAGTGTGCGTCAAACTGCCGGCCCTGCGCGAACGCAACAGCTTTAACGCGCTATGCACGCGTCTACTACAGCAGTTGGGGCGTCCCGACATTGAAATTGAAGCCGAATTGTTAATACGTTTGGAAGCCTATCGTTGGCCCGGGAATGTTCGTCAGCTTGAGATGGTATTGAAAGTGGCACTAGCCTTCATGGAACCGGACGAGCGAGTACTGGATGAAAGCCACCTGTGTGATGATTTTCTCGATGAACTGGAGCAGGAGCCGGCTTCGACAGCCGGCACCCTTCAGGCCAGTGAAGAGGTGATGATCCGGCGTGCTCTGGAGCAGCATGAAGGTAATGTCACGGCTGCAGCCACAGCTTTGGGCATTAGTCGCGCCACACTTTACCGGAGGCTCAAAGCATTGGGGATGTGATGGTGTTACAAGCTGTTACAAAACACCACAAGTTCTCACAACAAACACGTATCTGGTTTACAGGCAGCCTCTAGTCTTAGTGCGTCTACAATAATATACATTTGACCTGATCGGCATGGATGATGCCGGTCCGGCACCCGAGGAATGACGCCAATGAAAAACCAGATCTTTCGTCGTACTTCCGGCTATTTGCTGACGGCAGCGGTTGCTGCCGCTTTGTCAGCACCGGCTTCCGCCTACAACCTTTACAGCGATAACGGTTCCGAGCTTAACCTGGATATCGAAGCAGTATTCGGTGTCTTCACTAGTGAAGAAAACTACAACCTGGGTGCCAAAAGCGAAGCCGGTGGTTCCGACTGGCGCGAAGGCTACATCAAGTACGGCCTGTCCGGCAGCCACGCCTACCAGTCCGGTGCCAGCGTTTACGGTGGCCTGAACCTGGTCAGCTCCGCCACCTGGGGCGACGGTGATGCCGGTGGTTTCACCTCCGGTGACGAATCTGAAACCGACCTGGAAGACGCCTACCTGGGCTGGCGTTCAGGCAGCCTGATCCCGGCGCTGGGTCAGGATGGTCTGGACATCTCTTTCGGTCGTCAGAACTTTTCCATTGGCGACGGTTTCCTGATCAACGGCGACGCACTTAACTTCGGTGATGCCATCGATAAACTGGCCGGCACCAACATGAACCGTGGTGGCGCCTACTGGCTGGCTGCCCGTAAGGCATTTGACCGTACCGCAATTGTTCGCGTTGGCGGTTCTGAAGGCTTGCGTGCTGACCTGTTCTGGCTGGAGTCTGACAACCGTGCCCAGGCTGAAACCGAGCTGGCCGGTATCAACGCCGAATACGTAACGCCGGAAGGCACCTTCGGTGCTGCCTTCATTGAAGGCCTGGATGTCAATGAAGACTACGGCTACACCAACCGTGACGGTCAGCAGACCCTGAGCCTGCGCTACCAGGGCAATGCAGGTGTTGAAAACCTGTTCCTGTCGGGTGAGTTCGTCACTCAGGACCAGGGCGACAACTCTGCACCGGATGCCGATGCCTGGTACATGGAAGCCGGCTGGACCTTCGCTGACGTGCCCTGGTCACCGAGTGTTAACTACCGTTACGCCTCCTTCGACGAAGGCTTCGACCCGCTGTTCTTCGGTTTCAACCGTGGCTACGGCACCTGGTTCCAGGGTGAAGTGGCGGCCAACTATGCCGGCCCGTTCAACTCCGGTACCGATGTACATCACGTGGGCGTAAAAGCCTCACCGACCGAAATGCTGAGCCTGGGCGCGCTGTTCTTTGACTTCAGCGACACCGCTGGCGGTGCCATGGACGGTCAGGAAATCGACCTGTACGCGGAATGGGTGGTCACCCCTAACCTGATCATCAGCCCGCTGGTTGGCTTCTATACTCCAGATAGCAGCAACGGCACTCAGATCGGTGGCGACGACACAAATGTCTACGGACAGGTCATCGCGATCGTTCCGTTCTGATCAAACCTGATGTAACCCAAGGCACCCTGTCCGAGTCGGGACGGGTGCTTTTCGCAACCTAAGGAATTTCTCATGCAGACGGTATCGACAATCTTTATCAATGGCCAGCCGGTTGAGGGCGGACGTGAGCCGTTCCCGGTGAACAACCCGGCTACCGGTGAAGCCTTTGCCCAGTGTCCGGCCGCTACGCCGGAGCAGGTGGACGAGGCCGTGGCTGCCGCACAGGCCGCTTTCAAAACCTTCCAGCACACGCCGGATGCCGAGCTCAAGGCGATGCTGCACCGTATCGCGGACCTGATCGATGCCAACGCTGACGAACTGGCCCGAGTGGTAACGTTGGAGCAGGGCAAGCCGCTGGCACTTGCACAGATGGAAGTTGGTGCCGCTGCAGGCTGGACCCGTTACACCGCCGACCTGGAAGTACCGGTCAAGGTCATCGAAGACAGCGAAACACGCCTGGCCGAGCTGCACCACAAGCCTCTGGGTGTTGTTGGCTCAATCACGCCGTGGAACTGGCCGCTGATGATTGCGGTATGGCACATCATGCCGGCGATCCGCACCGGTAACACCGTAGTATCCAAGCCGTCTTCCCTGACGCCGTTCAGCACCCTGAAGCTGGTCGAGTTGATCAACCAGGTCGTGCCGGCTGGCGTGATCAATATCGTTACAGGTGAAGGTGGCATCGGCCGTGCCATGACATCTCACCAGGACATCAACAAGATTGTCTTCACCGGCTCTACACCGACCGGTCAGGACATCATGCGCAAGTCCGCCGACAATCTGAAGCGCCTGACCCTGGAGCTGGGCGGCAACGATGCGTCTATCGTGCTGCCAGGTACCGATCTGGAAAAGGCTGCCCCGGGAATCTTCCAGACTGCCTTCCTGAACATGGGTCAGACCTGTGCTGCGCTCAAGCGTCTGTACGTTCACGAAGATCAGTACGACGAAATGTGCGCCAAGCTGGTTGAGCTGGCATCCGAGCAGGTAGTCGGTTCCGGTCTGGAAGAGGGTGTTACCTTCGGTCCGGTTCAGAACAAGGCCCAGCTGGATCTGGTTGCCGAGCTGGTTGACGACGCCCGTGCACAGGGCGGTCGTGTCCTCTGTGGCGGTGAAGTTCAGCCGGGTAACGGTTTCTTCTACCCGCCGACCATTGTTGCGGGCGTCAGCAATGGCGTGCGTCTGGTCGACGAAGAGCAGTTTGGTCCGGCTCTGCCGATCATCTCTTACAGCACGGTAGAAGAAGCGCTGGCTATGGCCAACGATAACGTCAACGGCTTGGGCGGTTCCGTCTGGGGCGATGACATTGAACAGGCGCGTGCAGTTGCGACACGCCTTGAATCAGGCACTGCCTGGATCAACAACCACGCTGAAGTCTTGCCCCACTGCCCCTTCGGTGGCAGCAAGATGTCCGGCGTGGGTATCGAGTTTGGCGAGGAAGGCTTGCTCGAGTACACCCAGCCACAGCTGTTGAGCATCAGCCGCGGCTAAGGCTTTTTCATCATCTCACTTCTGTGATTGTTGCTACGAAGTGCTTGCCGGGGTTTTATACCCCGGCTTTTTTAGTTTAGGCGCCTGCGTGCTTTAGGCCCTGCAGTCAGGAAACTGCCAACAAAACCAAGGGTTATTCCCCGTTGCTCAGAGTGCGCGTGAATTGCTCTGCATTGCTTAATTGACTTGCTTCAAACTCACCGGCAGCCAGCGAAAAGGGCGCCAACTGGTAGTAACCGACCCATGTATTGCGTGTTTCCTTTGCCTCGTAAAGTGCGCTATCGGCCAGTCGCATTAGATCACCCAATTCAAACGAGCTTTCCTGATGGGCAATAATTGATCCTATCGACACGGTAACCGCTGACTCCAGCCCCAATTCAGGACCCAGCTCTGACTGTATGGCACAGCGAAGGTTTTTGAGAACACTGTTTTGGAGGTCGCTATCCACCGGCGCCAACAGGCAAAACTCTTCTCCCCCGGTACGCCCAATGACGGCATTATCGGGTGAATGTGTGCGCAGGATCTCGGAGAAGGCCTGTAAAGCACGGTCGCCAAAATCATGCCCATAGGTATCATTAATATCTTTGAAATGGTCTATATCAAAAATTGCACAGAGCACTTGAGTGTTGTCTATGCCCTTTTCCCTGAAAGAGCGGTCGAGCCCTCTACGGTTTAACAAACCCGTTAATGGGTCGGAAAGGCTTTGAGTTCTATAAACTTCACGTTGCTCCTCCAAAAGACGCCGTTGATCTTCTACGAGGCGTTTGGTTTCTTGCATTAGTATTTCAAGTGTTTGCAGTGTGTCCTTTTGTCGCCAGTCTTTTCGAGCCATCATCTTTTTTATAATTTGTGGTCCTGCCAGTGATAATAGCTGGTTACGTATTTTGGCCAATGGCATAAATAGGGTTTTTTCCATACCTATTGCTATCAGCGCCAGCAGGAGTAGAACTGTCAGTACGATACTGATCCCGAGCGAAAGTAGTCCATTTTGGACAAGCTGTTTGAACTTCCTGGTATCACTCACTTCCATAAGAAGGTAGTAGCCAGGTGCATTCAACGTCTTTAAGGGCAGGTTTACAACGGCTTGCTGGTCGGACTTGAGTAGAACAGACGGCTGCGAATCGGAGACTAATGGAGGCTTAATACTGATAGATGCTCCGAATTTTTTACTTAAAGTGTGGAGCCACTCCTCGTCGATTGCTTGCATGAAAATCACATGGCCTCGGGAGGGTAAGTTGCCACTTGAGCCCTTTATTTGTGCAACGCTGGTTAGAAAAATATCATCCTCAATAATAACCAGGCCTGCCTGGTTATCATCGGGGATTTTTTTAATCAACTGCTCAACCTGATCAGCGGAAATGCCTGATTTATTATTGGTCAATATGTTCAGATTACCGCTGGGTTTTGATTTTATGGCCAGTAGGTGGATATTGTATTCATCAAGCCATATGGGTTGAAAATTGGTTTTTATATAATCGGGGTTACCTGTCGAAGTGTATTCATAAGTATCATCCCAATAGCCCCAGTCCTTCGCGAGGCTCTGCAGCATGTTGAGCCTTTGCTCTACAAGTTCATCAGCTCGTTGGACATCAAGCAGCAGGTCACGGCGTTCAAGATTTTCAACGAGAGTTGATAACCGTGTCCCAACGAGGAGTACAGCCAGCAGCAGGGCCGCGAGCACCGCAAACGACAGGACAGCGTACGTTTTCCACCTTATTAACATCCACACAGGCCCTTTGGTTATGAGCTTTAGGGGGCTGTACTGAATTTAATAGTAGCAATTGATATGTGGTTTTAACCCTGATGTCTCTGATGTTGACAGGGTTTGGCACACGTCAGGTCTACTGTTTCAGTTTATTACTGATTCAGGTCAATTTTGTACCCTCGGCAAGTGTGTCGACATCGAGTGGTTTAGCAGCGTGCGGTTCATCATTCAGCTCTTATTATTGATGCACGGTGCCCCGCGACCAGGAGCGCCAGGCGGCCAGCAGGCAGTAGCCGCAGCAGATCCAGAACGCCAGCTCCAGCAGGTTCATCAAGGCCGGAAACTGGTCGGCGGTCAACTGTGCCTTGCCGATAAACATGTTGAACAGGAACACCACTACCGCCATGCCCAGCATGTTGCCAAGCGTGCGCGAGATGTTGAGCAGGGAAGAAGCGATGCTCAGGCGCTCGGTCGGCACCACACTCAAGGCGCCATTATTGTTGGGCGAAGAGAACAGCCCGAAGCCGGTACCCATGACCAGCAGTGCCAACATCACTTGGCCAAGGCCACTGTCCTGATCCAGCAGCGCCAGAATCATGAAGCCGGCACCGAACAGGATGCAACCCAAAGTTGCCGGTATGCGCGGTTCCATCTTGTCGGACAGTCGGCCTGCCACCGGAGCCAGCAGTGCCATCATCATCGCCTGCAGCAGCATCAGCTGCCCCGCCTCGGCTGGAGACAGTTCACGGATATATTGCAGGTAAAGGCTGAGCAGAAACTGCAGCGGATAGTTGGCGGCATACATCAGGAAACTGGCTTGAATGGAGCGGAAGAACACCAGGTTCTTAACCATGCGGCGCAGTCGGATCAGCGGGTAGGGTGAGTGCTCCTGTTGGTAGATGAACAGGCCCAGCAACACCAGCCCTATGACGCCCAGCAGCCCGCCTTTCCAGTCCGGCAGCTCCGAGAGGCCAACAAAAAAGAGACTGGAGGCAGCGATAAACAGCAGGCTGCCAATCCAGTCCAGCCGCTCATCCTTCTGACGCTCGGTTTCGCGAACGTTGATCCATACCAGCAGGGCACAGACGATAGCCAGCGGCAGCGGCGCCAGAAACACCGCGTGCCAGTCCCACCACTCCGTGAGCCAGCCACCAATGGGCGGGCCACAGGTCAGGCCCAGGTACACCGAAGTAGAGGTCAGCCCCAGTGCCATGCCTCGTCCATGTTCGGCAAACACCTGGGATACGATTGCCATGCCGGTACCAAAAATCATGGCGCCGGCGATGCCTTGTAGTAAACGCATCAACAGCAGCCAGCCAATATGCTCCACCATGGCAATCGCCAGCGAACTGAGCGTGAATAGCAGCAGGCCGGACAGAAACACCTTCTTGCGCCCGATCATATCAGCGATTCGACCTGCCGGAAGCTGCAAGGCAATTGCGCCCAGCAGGTTCATGGTCGGAATCCAGCTCACCAGCACGGCATCCGCGTTCAGGTCTTCGGCAATGGCCGGCAGGGCAACGTTCACGGCTGACATGCTCATGGGCATGAGGAAGGTGGCGACGCAGATACTCAACAGGGTGAGCCAGCGTACTGAGGGAGAAGCATAGGGGTTTTCAGCTGCTGCAGTCATGAGGGCTCGATAAAAGAGAATGAGAATTACATTCTAGCGAGACTGGGCAGAAAGGACAGGGGAGGGTTCCCGGAATGAAACGAATTGCTCGAAAAATGAAGTCGTGAATGTGCCTGATAACGTCGTAAATTGAACATTCTGCCACAGGTCTTTACGCCATTATTGCAACCGTTGAACAACAACCTGAGCTTCGAATAAGAGTACAAAAACAATGATCGAACAAAAAGTTGCATTCAAAAGTGATGGCCTGACCCTGGATGGCGCTTTCTTCACCGACGAACAGAATTCCAACCCGAGCCTGCCGATTGTCATCGTCTGCTCCGGTTTCACCGGCCAGAAAAACATCCACCCTGAGCGTTATGCGCGTGCCCTGACGCCCAAGGGGTTCACCGTCTTTGGTTTTGACTACCGAGGTTTTGGCGAGTCCCAGGGCGAACGTGAGCGTGTCATTCTGGAAGAGCAGGTACGCGATATTGCCAGTGCCGTAGCCATTGTTCGCCAGCGTGCCGACGAAGAAGGCCGTAAGGTCGTTTTGGCAGGCTGGGGGATGGCCGGCGGCCTTATCATTGATGCTTTCCGTATCTGTGAAGATCAGGTTGATGGCCTGATTGCCATGAACGGTTTCTTCGATGCAGTGCGCGTGCAGAAAGCACTGCGTGGTGAACATGGCTGGAAAGAGTTCAAGCAGTTCATGGCCAAGGAACGCACCCGCCTGGCAAATGGCGGCGCCCCTGAGGGTATCGATCCCTTCGATATCTATCCGCTGGATCCGGTCAGCCGTGAATATGTGTTCACCGAGCTGGTTAAGGCACCGGGCTATGGTGTGACCTCGACACTGGATTTCGCTGACTCCCTGATCAGCTTCAAGCCGGAAGCGCACCTGGATGAGCGTTTCTCCAACATTCCGATGCTGATCGCACATGGGGCCGAGAACGACCTGCACCCGGTAACCGAGCCCAAGGCGCTGTACGCAGCCTACCCGGGCCCGAAAGAGCTGTTCCTGCTCGCCGGTGGTGGTCACACCGAGTGGATGCTGGATGACAACCCGCTCTTCATCGAGTTCTCCAGCCACATTGCCCAGTGGATTCAGGCCAACGTTTAACCGGTTCTGAGTTCTCCTTTTACCGATGCCGGCCTGCACTACCGGCATCGGTTTTTCGTTCAAGGCTCTGTGATGAGAGGTGTTAAATGAGCGAATCTATTCCTGTTTGTGACGCTGCCGATCCCTTTCCCCGTGCGCCAGCTTTCACAATTCCGCCGGGTGCCTGTGACACCCATGCCCACGTCTTCGGCACTGAGCGCCTTTATCCCTACACTCCCAATCGTACCTATACACCGCCTGATGCGCCGGCAGGTGCCTATCGCCATCTGCATGAACGCCTGGGCATTGCCCGCGGTGTGCTGGTGCAGCCCAGTGTCTATGGCACGGATAACCGGCTGCAGATGGATGCTTTGGCCTATCTGCGTGGCCAGGGGCTCGAATACAAGGGCGTGGCTGTGGTGGATGCGGATGTCAGTGAAACCGAGCTTGACCAACTTGAAGCCGGTGGTCACTGTGGCGTACGCATGAATCTGCTGTTCAAGGGCGGCATTAAGTGGTGTGATGTAGAGGTGTTGGCCCAGCGCCTGGCTGCCCGCAACTGGCACCTGCAGTTTCTGATCGATGTGTCTGAGTTTGAAAACCTGGAAAGCCGTATTCGTGCTTTGCCGGTGCCCGTTGTCGTCGACCATATGGGTCATATGGATTGCCGCAAGGGGCTGGAGCATCTAGGCTTTCAGGCATTGCTAAACCTGCTGAGAGACGAGCATGTCTGGGTGAAGCTATCAGGCGCGTACCGGATTACTGCCGAACAGCAACCTCCCTATGCGGACGTGGATCCCTTTGCCCAGGCGTTGGTGGAAGCCAACCCCAACCGCTGTGTCTGGGGCTCGGACTGGCCGCATCCGCATTTCTCGATTCCCATGCCCAATGATGGCGACTTGCTGGATTTGCTGGCCCGTTGGGTGCCGGACGAGGCGGTGCGTAATCGTATTCTGGTTGATAATCCCGCCGCCCTGTACGGCTTTTAAGACTGCCGGACAAGATTGATACTATCGAAAAAACCGGCCGTGGCCGGTTTTTTGATGTCAGTGTGTGAGTTACTCAAACAGCAAGGCGGCCAGAGAGATGTTTGAGTAATGCCTCAACGTCTAAGCGGTCCATCCCCCAGCCTGCAAGGCAGGCTTCAGAAACATGCCGTTGATTCACTGTAGTCATCAAGCCCTCCGTTAGCAGGTCGAACTTGGCCAACAACTCTCCAGTGCTCAGCGGGTTCTCAGGATTGCCTCGGGCGATACAGGGCTCTGAGGTCCACTGGCGGCCATCCTTCATAATAAGGTGGGCATGGGCCCAGCGTTCGGCCGGGAAGCGAGCGTTGTAGGCTTCGGTTTCATGCATCTGAACCCGCTGGCTTAGTTGTCGTCGCAGAGGGTGCTGCAACCCCTGCAGTGTTTCAGCCACGGCTTCAGGTAGCACGGCATCATCGATCAGGGCAGAGGCGACCGAGAAGGGCAGGCTGTATTGGGCTTCTTCGGTGGTCTCGGGCAGCACTTTGTGCAGCCGGGTGGCTTCATGGAAGCTGTAAATATGGATCGCTTTGATCTGTTCAGGCGCAAAACCCGGATGCTGGCGCAGTGTGCGCACGGCTTCCACGGCGGGCTGGGCCCAGCGGCACACCGGATAGGCCTTGAAGTATTGCTCGAGGATGTACCAGCGCTGTCCCAGGTCTTGCCAGATATCGGCGACTTCCGGGCCTTGCAGTGTAATGGCAGGGGCTCCGGTAAAGCCTGACTCGGCCAAGAGTGCGGCGCTGACACCGGCGAGTGCACCCCAGCCGGAGCCATCTTTCACCATGGTGGGGTGATCAATACACCGCATCATCTGGCTGCGAGGGCCATAGAACTCGGCGGTCCCAAGCGCTTCAGCCGTTTGTTCAGGGCTGAGTTTGCGCAGGCGTGACAGCATGGAGGTAACACCGATGCCGTTCCAGGCGCCGGAAGTGTGATAGTCACTTGCGGTGCGGTGCAGAGCAATTCCGGCACGGGTGGCGACTTCATAGCCGATAACCAGGGCCGTTAGAAAGTCCTTGCCGTCAAGCGGGTGCTCGTGGGCCTGTGCCAGCAGCGCCGGCAGGATGGCGACACCGACATGGCCCTTGGTGAGTACCTGGCCGTCATGGGCATCCAGGCTGTCGATCAGCATGGCGCCAAACAGTGCGCTGCCACAGAGGCTGGCGGTCTGGTCACTGAACAGGAGGGGTATATCGCCCGGATACTGTGTTGTCACAAAGCCCCGCATAATGCTGCTCAGGCGTGTCCGGTGACCGGCAGCAGCGACGCCTAGCAGATCCAGCAGGCAGCGTTGGGCCTGGTCAATTACGCTGTCGGGGAGGTCTTCGGGTGTGAGGTCATGGATAAAGCTGTTAAGGGAGTGCACGGCTTGGGCCTTTTTTGTGCAGTAAGGTGGGCGGGTGCCCACCTCAAACGTTGTTGTTTTTATGATTGGTTGAGCAGTCGTTGAATCAGTGGAGTATTGGCATCGCGCATGGCCGGGTGGTCGAAGCGTGCAGCAGCGATGCTGTTTAGATCCAGCTCGGCGCTGATCAGGCATTCACGGTCTTCCGCCTGCGCCAGTACCTCACCTCGGGGCCCCAGGATACGGCTGCCGCCCCAGAACCAGGCGTCGCCCTCGGCGCCATAGCGGTTAGCCATGAGTACAGGTACGCCGTATAGCATGGCGTAGAAGCTGACGTTGGTCTGCCAGTTGTTTTCGTTGGAGAACTCATCGCTGACAATGGCTGAAGCTGAATTGACGGGGGCCAGCAATAGTTCGGGACGACGAAGCATGGCGCAATGGACCAGCGCCGGGTTCCAGAGGTCAGCACAGATGAGCGTGCTGGCAGTCCAGTTCGGTTTGCATTCCACCTGAACCAGCTCTTCACCCGAGTGGAACCACTTGCCTTCTTCCAGGCCGCCATAGGTGGGCAGATTGATCTTGCGGTAGACGGCAGCGATTTCACCCTGCTTGAGGTAGGCGACGGCGTTATAGTATTCGCCGGGACTGGCCTGCTCCACAAAGCCCACTACAACGGTCATATTCGGCGCGATACGGGCCAGTGACTTCAAACGCTCGTCATCGGCACGCATGGCGGCCTCGGGTGTGCGCCGGCCCAGTTGATAGCCGGTTAATGACAGTTCCGGAAACAGCAGGAGTTCAATGGATTCAGATTGCGCAGTGCGAATCCAGTCGGCGTGGGCGCTGAGGTTGGATTCCAAGGCAAGCAGTTCGGAGTTGAGCTGTACGACCCCAACCAGAAGCGGAAAAGAATTCATTTTATGGCTCCAGAAAAGGGCCGGCAGCGCCGGCCCGGCTGGCGGTTTTAGAGCAGGCCCTTGGCGGTCAGGAATTCTGCTGCAACATCTTCGATGGACATGCGGTCCACATCCACCTTGGCGTTCAATGCCGACATGGTGTCGTTGTCCAGCTGTGCTGACAGGTTGTTCAGCTGCTCGCTCAGGTTCGGGTTGGCCTTCAGCACCTCATCACGCACCACAGGGGTGATGGCGTAGTTGGGGAAGAAGCCCTTGTCGTCTTCAAGCACACGGAAGTTGAAGGCCGGAATGCGGCCATCAGTGGCAAATACCAGTGCAATGTCAACCTGGCCTTCTTTCAGGGCCACGTACGTCAGGCCTGAGTCCATGCGTTTGATATCACTGCGCGGAATTTCGAAATCATAGGCTTTTTTCAGCTCCTTGTAGCCATCCTTGCGGGAGTACCATTCAGCATTAGTGGCAAGCGTCAGCTCCTGGTCGTCATTGAGCGCCTTGGCCAGATCACTTAGCGTATTGATGCCCTTGGCGTCAGCATCTTCATTGCGCATGGCCAGCGCATAGGTGTTGTTGGCGCTGGACGGGTTCAGCCAGGTCAGCCCTTTCTTGGCATCCAGTTCACGTACCTTCTCATAGACCTTCTGCGGATCAGCAATCTGCTCCTTCACCTTGTTGTATACCAGCAGTGAGGTGCCGGTGTACTCCCAGTACAGATCGATCTGAGCATTTTCCTGCGCCTTGCGCAGGACTGCGCTGCCCATGCCGGCACGACGCTCAATGTCGTAGCCCTGTTTATCCAGATACTGGGCGGTCATTTCAGTCAGCAGTTGCTGTTCGGTGAAGTTTTTGCCACCGATGACCAGCGGTTCTGCCTGAATGGCCGTCGCCAGTGTTGCTGCCATCAGAGTGGTACCCAGTTGTTTGAACAGTTTGCGCATTGTCTATTTCCTCGTTTTTATATTTATCCCGCTCTGAGGCCGATCAGGCACGCAGGGGGTTAACGCCTTTGGGCACAATCATGAAAGCCAGGATAGCGATAGCGATGTCGACCAGAATTGCCAGAATCGCAGTCGGAATCGCCCCCGCCAGCATCATGAAGGGTTCATCAAGATCGATACCGGTAAAAATCAGCTCGCCCAGGCCGCCGCCGCCAATCAGGAAGGCGAGCGGCACGGTGCCTACGTTGATCGCCAGTGCGGTACGGATACCGGCAAAGATGACGAACAGGGCGTTGGGCAGCTCGACGCGGATCAACATCTGCATGGGAGTCATGCCGATACCGGATGCGGCTTCTTTCAAATGGTCCGGCACTTCCAGCAAACCGGTATAAGTGTTTCGGACAATCGGCAGCAGGGAAGCGATACAGAGGCCGAACACGGCAGGCAGCATGCCGATACCGAGCAGGCTCATGGAGAGGGCCAGAATCGCCAGGGTCGGGATGGTGGTGCCGATATTCAGCGTCTGCATGGCTGTTTCCGCCATTTTGGCAAAGCGTGGCCGGCTCAAAACTGTGCCAAGGGGCACGCCAATGAGGATTGCGAGGCTGCCGGAGATCAGTACCAGCTCAATGTGCTGACCGACCAGGTAGACCACATCTTCACGGTAGCTGAACAGCTCTTCCAGAATGCCAGCCTGCTCGGCCAGTGAGCCCAGTGCAAACATCAGCACCAGTGCAAGGCCGTAGGCGAAGCGGGTGAATGCGGGTTTCTTCATGACATCCCCCTCAGGCGCTGATCTGTTGCAGAGTCTGCGCCAGGCCTGCCGGTGCATCACGGTGGTAGGTTGCGCCAAGATAGTGAGTGATACCTCGTTGGGTAACCTGTCCGACCAGAACGCCGTGCTCATCGGTGCAGGGTAGCCAGGTGGTGTCATGGTTGAACATCAATGACGCGACCTTGCGTAGATCATCTTCGGGACGGGTGTCCGCCTTGAGGCCGAAGTAGTGCTCACTGCAGAGGCCATTGGTGGTTTGTGCCACACTGCGCGATACATAGCCGATCGGCTGGTTGCGCTCGTTGACCATCAGGATGGCGTGACTATAGCCCTGCTGCTCGATCCGCTCCAGGGCAACCTTAAGGCTGTCACCGGGGCTGACCGTGGTAACCGGTTCCATCACCTGGCTGACCTGGACCAGACGCAGACGTTTCAGGGCGCGGTCATCACCGACAAAGCTCTCAACAAAGTCATCGACCGGGTGGGCCAGCAGATCGTCCGGCGTATCGTACTGAACCAGACGGCCACCGCGGAAAATGGCGATGCGATCAGCCATCTTCACTGCTTCATCGATGTCATGGCTGACAAACATGATGGTCTTGCGAAGTTCCTGCTGCATTTTCAGGAACTCATCCTGGATTACCTCGCGGTTGATCGGGTCGATGGCGCCAAAAGGCTCATCCATCAGCATCACGGGCGGATCGGCTGCCAGCGCACGGGCGACACCGATACGCTGCTGCTGGCCACCGGACAGCTCCCGCGGGTAACGCTTGAGGAAGATGGATGGGTCCAGTGCCACCAGCTCCAGCAGCTCCTTGGCGCGTGCCTTGTAGCGGTTGGCGTCCCAGCCCAGCAGTTTGGGTACGATGGCGATGTTTTCTTCGATGGTCATGTTGGGGAACAGGCCGATCTGCTGGATTACATAGCCGATGTTGCGACGCAGCTCCACTGTGTTCATGCCGGTGGTGTCTTCACCGTTGATGAAGATCTTGCCGGAGGTGGAGGGGATGATCCGGTTGATCATCTTCAGCGTGGTGGTTTTGCCACAGCCGGACGGTCCCAGCAGTACACAGATTTCACCCTCGGGCACTTCCATATTGATATGGTCGGCTGCAGTCACCGGGCCATTGGGTGTTTCGAAGATTTTGGTCAGATTGTCGATTCTTATCATTGTCTTGTCCCGTTAAGCGGCGCTGAAGAGAGTTAGGCTGAAATACCCTTGGGCGTCAGGCGTTTTTGAATCCAGAGCAGGGCGTAGTCTGCAATCACGGCCAGGATGCTGACGGCGATGGCACCGGCTACCAGCTGGCGCGGATCGCTCTGGGTAATGCCTCGGCTGATCAGTACACCCAGTCCACCGGCCCCGATGTAGGCGGCGATGGCCATCACGCCAATGTTCATCACCACAGCGGTGCGAACACCGGCCATGATCACCGGAATGGCCAACGGTATTTCCACCATGCGCAGGCGTTGTACAGGGTTCATACCGATACCCCGTGCCGCTTCACGCAGCGCCGGGTTGACGTTATTGATCGCGGTGTATGTGTTGCGGATGATCGGCAGCTGGGAGTAGAGCAGTACCGCAATCACCGCCGGCAAATAGCCGATGCCGTGGCCAATGGTGGACAGCAGCGGAATCATGATGCCGAACAGGGCGATGGAGGGGATGGTGATAATGATAGAGGCGAGGTAAAGCACCACACGTGCGACTCGCTCATTCTGGGTAATGGCGATACCGATGGGCACACCCGTGATGGTAGCGAGGCCCACGGCGACGGCCACCAGAGAGATGTGCTCGATCGTCAGCTTCACAATCAGATCGAGGTTACCGGTAAGAAAGTCGAGAATTTCCAACGTCTTTCCTCTTGCTTGTAGTCATTATTGTTATCTTTTCTCAGCCTGTGTCTGCTGGAGAATGATGTTCACATTAATAGAGAGCCATGAGGCATTAGGATAGATTTGCGACATTTTAGGGCCTGTTTGCGACTTCGAAATGGAATACATATATTCCATGGATTGTCTGGGGGTATTCATATGTATGGTTGAGTATAAGACGTCCTGCAAATGCAGAGCTTTACAGTCGAGTATCTGGAATTAAATGGCGCGCGATTTTAGCAGGTGTGGCAGAAATACCCAGCTATCTACAGTCAATCCTGGTGGCACTTGGGCTGTGGTTGAATTGCTGCTTGTACGCACGTGCAAAATGAGATGTATTGCTGAACCCGCAGGCAACGGCAACCTTCGTAATCGAAAGTGTTGACTGCTTGATCAGGAAGTAGGCGCGCTCCAGTCTAAGTTCAAGATAGTGTTGATTGGGGCTTTTGCCCAAATGAGTATTAAACAGACGTGCCAGTTGCCTGGAGGATAAGCCTATCCGGCTACAAATTTCATGGTTGGCTAACGGGTTTTCTATATTGGCCAGCATGAGGTCTATAGCTTTGCTCAAGCGAGGATCCAGGGACTGCTGCTTTTTGGTCAGGTGTTGTCGTTGTTTATCGTGTGCCGGTCGCATTACGGGATGAATACATTGTTCTGCAACGAGTGTGGCCAAATTTTCACCGTGGTTCATGGCGATCAGGTGAAGCATCATGTCCAGTCCTGCAAGTCCGCCAGAGCAGGTATGGATATTACTGTCAATTTCATAGAGCCCGCCTGTTACTTCAAGGTCCGGGTATAGCTCTGCCAGTATGTCGCAACTTTCCCAGTGAATGGTGCACGTGTTGTGCTTTAGAATGCCGGCTTCGGCTAATATCAGGCTACCGGTGGATAGTGCGCACAGGTTGATTCCCTTGCCGATCAGGCGCTTCAGCCACGAAAATAGTTCGGGACTTCCTGCGTTATGAGCGCCAATGCCTGCAACGATAACCAGTGTATGCAGTTCGTTGATGTCATCTGTTTGCCGGGTGGGTTCAAAAGGTAAACCGTTGCTGGCGAGTACACTGGTATTGCCTTGGGTATAAATAGGCCAGCGGAATAACTCTTGGCCACACAAGCGGTTAGCAATACGTAGGGGTTCCAGTGCGGAGCCGAAGCACATCATTGAAAACCCTGGGATGAGTAAAAAGCCAAAGTTATGGGTCTTCGGTTGCACTATGATTATTGCCTGTAGCAGGACTGGAGCCAGAAATGGCCTTTGGTAGGCTCGTATCCTGCTGCAAATAAATCAGCAGGTCAAAAACTGTTTTCAAAGCACGAGCCCCGAAGTTTGATCACTCAGGAGCCCGCGATTGGGCATGTTATGAGGACATGTCGATCACTGTTACGCCCACGCCGTTAAAGGAAGCGATATTGTCCATGATGCGATTGATATCTTCCAGCTTGGCGTGCTCCTTAACAAGCAGGCCGGGGTTCAGTTTACCCGTCTCTACAAGTTTGAGCAGGCCACTGAAACTGCTAATTGGCATGCCATGGCTGCCCAGAAATTCGATCTCATAAGACATCATCTGGTCAACCGGCAGGCTGATCTGTCCGCGTTCCTGTTCGGATGTGATACCTACCTGAACATGACGGCCATGTTTACGAAGTCCGTTGATCGAATTTTGGCAAGTCACGGCAATACCGAGTGCGTCCATCGAAAGGTGGGCGCCGCCATCGGTGATGTGCCTGATCGCTTCAACAGGATCTTCTCGGCTTGAGTTGATGGTATGCGTCGCTCCCAATTCTTTACAAAGCCTGAGCTTGTCATCGTCAATATCAACCGCAATGACCAGGCCTCCTGCGGCATTGGCAATCTGAACGGCTGATAACCCTACGCCACCGCAGCCATGGATGCTCACCCATTCACCTGGTTTGAGCCTGCCTACTTCGACAATGCCGTGAAAGGCAGTGATGTAGCGGCAGCCCATGGCGGCGGCCGAAAAGTCGTCGATGTTGTGGGGCAGTTTGACCATGTTGATGTTGGCCTGGTGAACGGCAACGTATTCACCAAATCCGCCAGAGGCATTGAAGCCGGGTTGATAGGGTGCATCACAGCTGTGATGGCGCCCCTCAATGCACCAGTCGCAGTCACCACAACCGCCACACATGGTAACAACCACGCGATCCCCGGGTTTGAACCGGGTGACCCGGCTCCCCACCTGCTCGACCACGCCGCTCAGCTCATGCCCAAGTACCATGGGGGTATCGACATCGTAAAGTCCGTGCCAGATGTGGTGGTCGGTACGGCATACCCCGCATGCGCTGACTTTAATCAGAGCGCCTTCCGCGTCGAAGTCAGGACGAGGAATATCCTGAATACTAAAAGGCTCGTTGAAGCCTGTCATAACCGCTGCTTTCATGATCGTTTCCTTACAGCAGGTGATCGAGTTTAATGGCGATGTTTTTGGTCTGCAGGTAGTTGTACAATGCTTCCTGACCCTTATCCCGGCCCATGCCGGACATTTTCATACCGCCAAACGGGGTCTCGATGCCGCCGGCATACCATTCATTTACGAACACCTGTCCAGCTTCCAAATGGCGGCTGTACCAGGCAACGCGTTCGAGGTTTTTTGTGAACACGCCAGCCACAAGTCCGTAGTCGGTGCCGTTGGCAATTTGCACCGCTTCTTCATGGCTGTCATAAGGCATCACGCAGAGTACGGGGCCGAAAAACTCTTCCTGTGCGATAGATGACTGTGGCGGAACGTCAGAGAATACGGTGGGTGCTATAAAATACCCAGCACGGTTCAGCGCCTCACCGCCGCATTCAAGAGTGGCACCTTCTGCCACGCCCTTTGCACAGAGATCTAAAATTGATGTTTGTTGCTGGGCGGATATGACAGGTGTGATATCCGCGTTATCCAGGCCGTTGCCAATGCTGAGTTGATCAATTTTCTGCTGGATCAGCTCAACAATCCGGGCTTGCATCTGGCGGGGCACGATCAGGCGGGACAGGGCAGAACAAACCTGACCGGCATTGTAAAAGGTGCCCCAATAGACATTTTCCACGACCTTTTCCAGATCAGCGTCGTCGCAGACAATGGCAGCCGATTTGCCGCCCAGTTCCATCACGCTTGGTATGACGCGGGGTGCGATGGCCGCCTGGATGCGCTGGCCGACCGGGACTGAGCCGGTGAAGACCACCTGTTGCGTGTCAGGGTGGCAGGTCATGGCTTCACCAGCCACTGAGCCGCGACCGCACAGAATACTGACGCTACCCTCTGGCACCCCGGCGTTTTCACAGGCGAGACCCAGGAGCAGGGTGGCAATGGGATCCAGTTCGGGAACCTTGACTACCGCGGTGTTGCCGGCCGCCAAAGCCGGTGCCAGAGAGCGTGCCGCCAGTGACAGAGGAAAGTTCCAGGGGACGATATGGGCTGTCACGCCGTAGGGAACATGCACGGTGTAGTCGATGTAGTCCTTGCCCAGCGGGATGCTGCGTCCCTCAATTTTGTCAGCCATACCGGCGTAGTAGTGGAAATAGCGTACCGCTTCATCAAACTCGCCCTCGGCGTCCACCAGTCGCTTGCCGCTTTCCAGCGTAAGCAGTCTGGCGCCTTCGGGTTTGAGCTGTTCCAGCAGGTCGGCGATGCGGCGCAGCATGGCACTGCGCTCATGGGGCGGCATCTCGAACAGGATGCGGCTTTCATGAACCCTGCGCGCAGCCGCAATGGCCTGATTGACGTCGTCAGTCGACGCCATGCTGACCCTGGCGATGACTTCTCCGTTGGCCGGGTTGATCACCTCGGTGGCCTGTTCGGACAGAACCCATTGTCCGGCGATAAAATTCTTGTAGGTGCCGGTGTGCTGATCGAAAGATGCGTATGTATTCATCCTGATACCTTAATTCTCTTAGCGGTGAGAGGTATTGGGGTGGGGCATAATGGCGGCAAGGCCATTATGCGGGTAAGGGGAACGGCTGTTTTACAGCAGCCCTTGCTGTTGCAGGAAGCCTCGGGCGGCGTCTTCAATTGATACGCGCTCGACATCCACTTGGCCGTTCAGTCGGGCCATGACCTGATCATCAATTCTGGCTGCCAGTTCGTTTAGCCAGCCGCTGAGTTCAGGGTGCTTTTCGAGCGTATCCTGGCGTATCACGGGTGCCATTTCGTAGGCCGGGAAGTAGTCACGGTCATCACGGATAACCACAAAGTCAAACGCAGGGATGCGTCCGTCGGTCGCAAACACCAGACCGATATCGACATCACCGTTCTTGAGTGCCTGGTAGATAATGCCGGCATCCATACGCACGATTTCGTTACGCTTGAGGCTGAAGCCATACTCTTTCAACAGGGGCCGCAAGCCATCAGGACGGGCATAAAATTCGGTATCGGAAGCCAGTGTAAGTTTGTTACCGGCCTTGATATGGGCGGCGAGGTCGCTGATGGTTGCAATACCCAAGGCTTCTGCACGGGAGCGCTGCATGGCAAGCGCGTAGGTGCTGTTGGCTTTAGTCGCGTGCAACCAGACCAGACCCTGCTCAGCATCCATTTGCTTGACCTTGGCGTATACGTCATCGGCCGGCATTTTGTCTTTGACCTTGTTGTAAGTAACCAGAGAGGTCCCCGTATATTCCCAATAGACATCAACTTGGCCGTTGATTTGTGCTTTGCGAAGCAGGGCGCTTCCCATGCCGTCCTTTTTCGCGACATCAAGACCTTTGTACGTCAGGTATTGCTCGGTCATGGAGGCCATGATCAGTTGTTCGGTGAATCCTTTACCGCCAACGACGATGTCGGATGCCCAGGCGGTGCTGGCTGAAAGTCCAATAACTGCAATGCCCAGAACACGTTTTGCCATATTCAACATGACATTCTCCTGTTGTTGTTTTTATGTGTAGATGTGGATTCGACCACTGATAAAGACAGCTCTAGTAGACTGGAGAATGCTCTTGGATTATGTTCTAAACCGGACAAAAAATGTTCTTTATCAGACATATTGTCGACGGCATCATTAGCCGTGGCCGCATCTGTGATGCGCGGACGTGCTGGTCACGAAGGTGAGAAAATGCTTTAGCTATGGCGACGCTCTTCCCGTGGCGAGCGTTGATACTTCTTCCGGTAGCAGCGCGAGAAGTAGGACGTTGAGCTGAAGCCGCAGGCGGTGGCGATCTGCAGGATGGTCAGGCTGCTTTGCTGCAGCAGGTGGCGGGCCCGTTCCAGACGCAGTTCCATATAGTATTGCGCCGGCGACATGGACAGGTTTTGGTGAAACAGCCGCTCCAGCTGACGGGTGGAGATACCCACCAGCTGACCGATCTCTTCACAGGTGAGCACCTCTTCCAGGTTTTCACGCATCAACTCCAGCGCCTGCACCAGGCGGGGGTGGTTGGCGTGATAGCGCAGCTGGAACTTCATGCGCTGCTTGTCGTGAGCGGGGCGTATATGCGGATGGATACACTGCTCGGCCACATCATTGGCCAGGGCTTCACCGTGCTGCAGAGCGATGATCTGCAGAATCATGTCCAGCCCGGCCAGGCCGCCGGAGCAGGTCGAGATGCGGCCATCAATTTCGTACAACTCGCCGGATACGTTCAGGCCCGGAAACTCTTCCTGCATGCTTTCACGGTTTTCCCAGTGAATCGTGCAGGTATGGCCCTTGAGCAGACCGGCTCGTGCCAACAGCAGGCTGCCGGTTGAGGTGCCGCCCAGTGCGACTTTATTGCGTGACAGCTGGCGCAGCCATTTGAACACAGGCTTCTCATCGACCAGGTGGGCATTGATGCCGGCCACCACAAACAGGCGGTTCAGATCGCTGACATCGTTCATTGAACGACTGGGACTGATGGGAATTCCGTTACTGCAGGTGACGGGCTCATCGTGCAGACCATAAAAGTGCCAGCGGTACAGTGGTTTGCCGCTGAGGCGGTTGGCCATGCGCAAGGGGTCGACCACCGCGGCGAAGGAGATCATGGAAAATTCGGGGATCAGGAAAAATCCCACATGCTCGGTCTGGCAACTTGTATCCGTGGCCATGCTTGGACTCCGGCACATTCAGGTCGTAAACCTGATCAGAATAATCGGCAGTATCAGCGGGGGCGTCGGGACAGGTCAGCAGAGATCAGTGGCAGGCCCCGTTGGCGGCGCCAATAATGGACGAGCCGTTATCTGCATTCAAGCAGATTTGAAGCCAAGGGTGCAAAGGAAATGGGCGGGTGCTGAGTGAAGGGGGAAGGCCGGGCGACGAGACGCCGCCCGGCGCAGGTATTACAGCAGGTTGTACAGGAAGACTACAGCGATGCCCGCCGGAGTCAGGTAGCGCAGTACAAACATGAACGCGCTGTACATGCCGCCTTTGAGACCGATCTCATCGTCCAGGCCCTGACGCTTCATGGCCCAGCCGGCGAACAGTGCAATCGCCAGACCGCCCAGCGGCATCATCAGATTGGATACCAGGAAGTCGAGCAGGTCGAACACGGTTTTGCCTTCAAAGAAAGCAATGCCGCCCAGCGGGTGGAAGTCAGCCCAGGCATTGAAGGACAGCACGGTGCCAATACCGACCAGCCAGATGGCCAGACCACCGGCCAGTGCGCTCTTGGCACGGCTGACACCTTTGTGTTCTTCCAGCCACTCAACCACCGGCTCCAGCATGGAGATGGCAGAGGTAATGGCTGCGACGAGCAGCAGGGCGAAGAACAGGGTGCCGAAAATCAAACCACCGGTCATTTGGCCGAAGGCCAGCGGCAGGGTTACGAAGATCAGACCAGGGCCTGCGCCCGGTTCCAGACCGTTGGCAAAGACCAGCGGGAAGATGGCCAGGCCGGCCAGCAGGGCAACACCGGTATCCATCACTGCGATAGCCATGGCGGTACGGGCAATGTTGACCTTCTGCGGCAGGTAGGAACCGTAGGCCATCATTACACCGATACCGATACTCAGTGTGAAGGCTGCGTGACCCAGCGCGGTCAGCACACCCTCGGTGGTGAGCTTGCTGAAGTCAGGCGAGAACATGAAGCTGACGGCTTCGCCGAAATGGCCGGTAGTCATGGCGTAACCAACCATGATGAACAGCAGCACAAACAGCAGCGGCATCAGGGTGTTGATCGCTTTTTCCATGCCGGAGCGGATACCGCGACCGACGATAAGAATAACGATCGCCATGAATACACTGTGCCACAGCAGCAGGTCGCCGGTGCTGGCCAGCATGCCACCAAAGGCGCCGCCGATAGCATCGGCATCAGCACCGATAAACATGCCGGAAGCTGCCTTGCCCACGTAGGAAAGGGCCCAGCCGCCAATCACGGAATAGAAGGAAAGTACCAGGAAGGAAGCGATGATGCCGTTCCAGCCGATCAGGCGCCAGCCCTTGCGGGTGCCTTCGGTTTGGGTCAGTGAGTGCATGCTGGCCACGGGGCTCTGGCCACCGCGACGGCCGATCATGACCTCGGCGATCAGAACGGGAATACCCACAATGGCGATACAGGCGAGGTAGACGAGCACGAATGCGCCGCCGCCGTTTTCGCCGGTGATATACGGAAACTTCCAGATGTTGCCCAGGCCTACGGCAGAACCCACTGCCGCGAGAATAAAGGCCATGCGTGAAGACCAGAGGTTTCCAGCCTGCTGGTGTGCTTTTGTTGTGGTCTGACTCATTTTAAGAGTTCTCCGGTATCGTTATTGTTATCGGACAGTGCCGGCACTGTACTGAAAGGCCCCTGTCACCCGGAGGCGGCAGAGGCCGTGTTCTGGCTACTCAGCTTATTCAGTGCGTCCGAGCACCTCACGCATGGCCTCACTGACCAGTGGCAAGGTGTCTGCGGACAGACCGGCGATGTTGATCCGACTGGAGTCCAGCATGTAGATGCCAAACTCTTCGCGCAGAATCTGAACCTGTTGCGGGGTAATACCCAGGAAGGAGAACATCCCGCGCTGCCGTTCGATAAAGCTGAAGTCACCGGCCGGGGCCAGTGCCTGGCTGAGGGCGGCACGCAAATCGAGGATGCGCACACACATCGCTTCGAGTTCGCTCTGCCAAGTCTGCATCAGCTCAGGTGTGTCGAGGATCATCTCGACCACCGCTGCCCCATGCGAGGGAGGCATGGAATAGTGCGACCGGATCGCACTCAACAGCTGGCTGGTGGCGGCCTTGCCCTGTTGGGCGTTGGCCGAAATCAGCATCAGGGCACCGGTACGTTCCCGGTACAGGCCAAAGTTCTTGGAGCAGGAGGACGCGACGATCACTTCCGGCAGGCGCTCGGCCATCAGGCGAACACCCTGCGCATCCTGATCCAGATTTTCACCCAGGCCCTGATAGGCAATATCAATAAACGGCAGCAGTCCCTTGCGCTCGACCAGGTCCGTGATAGCGGCCCATTGATCGGCGTCCAGATCTGCGCCGGACGGATTATGACAGCAGCCGTGCAGGAGTACCACATCACCGGCTTCTGCCTGCTCCAGACAGGCCATCATGGCGTCGAATTCAACGCTCAGGGTGGCCTTGTCCAGGTAGGGGTATTCGCGAATGTTGAGGTTCGCACCGCCCAGTAGCGGAATGTGGTTGGCCCAGGTCGGCGTGCTCACCCATACGGTGGTATCCGGCTTGCAGAGCTTCAGGAACTCGGCGGCCATGCGCAGGGCACCACAACCGCCCGGCGTCTGGACCACGTTGACGCGGCCGTCTTTCAGCGCCGGGTGATTACCGCCCAGCAGTAGCTGGCCGATCAGCTGGTTGAAGCCCTCAGCACCGGCCGGGCCGATGTAGGCCTTGGTGGTTTCGGTCTCCAGCAAGCGCTGCTGCGCCTGCTGGACCGCGGCCATGATGGGGGTGTTGCCCGCTTCGTCACGGTAGACACCGACACCCAAATCAACCTTGTTGCTGCGTGTGTCTTCACGGAAGGTTTTCATCAGACCCAGAATCGGATCCTGGGGCAGGGTTTTCAGTTGTTCAAACATGAGCCTTCTCCTCAGCCTGGGCGACCTTAATCAGCGTGGCCTGACCGGTCTCGAATGCCTTGACCAGGTGCTTGCGCTTCTCGGCTGCCGCTTCAGCCGCCTGTTCGCGTACCGGGCCGTAGCCGCGGATATCGGACGGCAGTTGTGCCAGTTCCAGTGCGAACTCATAGTTGTTGGCGTTCAGTTCTTTGGCCAGTCGGTTCAGCAACTCACGGTATTCCGCCAGCAGAGCACGATCCAGCTTGCGATCGGCAGAAAAACGGAAGGGGTCGAACGGAGAGTTTCGGAGCCCCTTCAAAGGTGCCAGAACTTTCAAGGCCTTCAACATCCAGGGGCCGAACTGACGCTTCATCGGGCGACCTTTTGCATCCTTCTTTCCGCCAAGGATCGGCGGTGCCAGGTTGAAGTTGATGCGGTAGTCACCTTCGAAGGTCTGCTCGACCTCTTTCAGGAAGTCGGTTT
This sequence comes from Marinobacterium sp. NO-S09, assembly GCF_059179545.1. Lineage (NCBI taxonomy): Bacteria > Pseudomonadati > Pseudomonadota > Gammaproteobacteria > Oceanospirillales > Oceanospirillaceae > Marinobacterium > Marinobacterium sp. NO-S09. Next base: position 1,970,564 of record NZ_CP168954.1, read on the forward strand.
GAGTGAACAGACGCGCCACCTCATACTCATCTTTATAGGACATCAGACGGAACAGCTGCTGCACGACGGTGCGCGTCAGGCTGAGATCGTCCTTGCCCAAAGACAGTTCGGCAGTGCGGGTCTGTTCGACCAGCAGTTTGTATTCGTTGGCCCAGGCCGCATCCTGATACTCGGTCAGGTGCTTCATGCGGCGCTCGATCAGCTGCTCCAGAGTTTCTTTCTCCGGGGTGATGGGCTTCTCGCGGGCTTCATCGCTCAGCAGTGACATGACATAGTCACGGTCGGTGGCAGCCAGACGGCCCCAGCCGAAGGCCTGCTTGTTGCGGTCGATGGCCACACCGTTGAGTTCAATGGCGCGCATCAGGGCGTCCATGGATACCGGCACCAGGCCGCTCTGCCAGGCGAAGCCCAGCATCATGACGTTGGAGAATACGGTGTCGCCCAGCAGTTTTTCGGCCACCAGATTGGCATCCAGCTGGTCGAAATGGCTCTCGCCCACGGCATCTTTCAGTAGCTTGAGGCGCTTTTCGGCCTGCATATCGGCATCACGGAAGAGCACGTAATCGGCCGTAGCCAGTTCCGCTTCGTTGGCGACGATGCGCGAGTGGTTCGGGCGCAGTACGTTCAGCGCTTTCTGAGACGTGGCCACAACCATGTCACAGGCGACCATGGCGTCGGCCTGGCCGTTCTCGATACGTACCTGGTGCAGATTGTCCGGGGAGTTGGCCAGACGCACATAGCTCAGTACGGTACCGCCTTTCTGGGCGAAGCCCATGAAGTCCAGTACGGATGCGCCCTTGGATTCCAGGTGAGCCGCCATGGTGATCAGCTGGCCCACGGTAACAACACCGGTACCACCGACGCCGCCGACCAGCAGGTCGTAGCTGTCGTTCAGTGCCGGAATTGTCGGCATCGGCGTGCCGCTAAGGCGTTTTTCCAGCTCGGCGCCCAGGTCCAGCCCCTTGGACTTGCGTAGCTGACCGCCTTCGATGGTGACGAAGCTCGGGCAGAAACCGTTGACGCAGGAGAAGTCCTTGTTACAGGAGGACTGGTCGATCTTGCGCTTGCGGCCCAGAGCGGTGTCACGCGGAACCACGGACAGACAGTTGGACTGAGTCGAGCAGTCGCCACAGCCTTCACACACGTGGTGGTTGATAAACGCACGCTTGGCTGGGTCGGGGAACTGACCGCGCTTGCGACGACGACGTTTTTCGGCAGCGCAGGTCTGGTCGTAGATCAGTACGGTACAGCCTTCGATGTCACGCAGCTCGCGCTGTACATTATCCAGCTCGGAACGGTCATGGAAGGTGACACCGGTCGGGAACAGGGACTCGTGGCCCTTGTACTTCTCGGGTTCGTCACTCAGTACCACAACACGCTTAACGCCTTCGGCGGAGACCTGCTTGGCGATGGCATCCACCGTGATTACACCGTCCACCGGCTGGCCGCCTGTCATGGCAACTGCATCGTTGAACAGGATCTTGTAGGTGATGTTGATACCGGCGGCGACAGCCTGACGGATCGCCATGTAACCGGAGTGGAAGTAGGTGCCTTCACCCAGGTTCTGGAAAACGTGCGGGTTGCCGGTGTAGCGGCTCTTGCCGATCCAGTTAACACCTTCACCGCCCATCTGAATCAGGGATTCGGTGTCACGGCCCATCCAGGATGCCATGAAGTGACAGCCGATACCGGCCAGTGCCTTGCTGCCCTCGGGTACCTTGGTAGATGAGTTGTGCGGGCAGCCGGAACAGAAGTACGGCATGCGGCGAACGCCACCCGGGTCGGTAATGCCCAGGCTGCAGTTCACTGCATCCATTTGATCGGTAAATTTCACCCCGAAGAAGCGGTCCAGACGGGCGGCCAGGTAGCCGGCCAGCAGTTTCGGGCTCAGCTCGCCAACATAGGGAATCAGCGGGTCGCCGTTCTGGTCCTGTTTACCGGTAATCAACACTTCGCCAGGGCGATCCGGTTCAGACATGTACTCCTTGATCTGGCTCTCGATGATGCCGCGCTTCTCTTCGATAACGAGGATCTCATCCTTGCCGCGGACAAAGTCCATGATGCCCTGGCGCTCCAGCGGCCAGACCATGCCGACTTTATAGATGTCGATGCCCATTTCCTGAGCGCGCGCTTCATCGATACCCAGCAGCTGCAGGGCTTCCAGAAGGTCCAGATGTCCCTTGCCGGTGCTGACAATACCGAAACGTGCTTCCTTGTTGTTAAAGAGGCAACGGTCGATCGGGTTGGCACGGGCAAAGGCCTGCACCGCAGCAAGTTTGTGCTCGATGCGGGTTTCCAGCTGTGGGCCGGGCAGATCCGGCCAACGGTAGTGCAGACCGTCAGCCGGCGGGGTGAAATCGGTAGGTGTGACGAATGTCGGCAGCGGCTTCAGCTCAACGGAAGCGGCACTTTCAACAGTTTCAGAGATCGCCTTGAAGCCGACCCAGCAGCCGCTGAAGCGGGACAGGGCGTAACCCCAGAGACCAAAGTCCAGATACTCGGACAGGTTGGCCGGGTTGATGGTCGGCATGAACCAGGACATGAAGGCCACGTCAGACTGGTGCGGCATGGAAGAGGAGACACAACCGTGGTCATCACCGGCAACAACCAGCACACCGCCGTGCGGGGAGCTGCCGTAGGTGGTGCCATGCTTGAGCGCATCACCGGCACGATCGACACCGGGGCCCTTGCCGTACCAGAGACCGAAAACGCCTTCGACCTGTTTGTCGTCGTCGGTTTCAACCTGCTGGCTGCCCAGGATGATGGTGGCGGCCAGATCTTCGTTGATGGCCGGAACGAAGTCGACTTTGCTGTCATCCAGCAGTTTCTTGGCCTGCCACAGCGCCTGGTCGTAAGCACCCAGCGGGGAACCACGGTAACCACTGATCAGACCAGCGGTGTTAAGACCATTCTGCTGGTCGAGGCGTGCCTGCATGAGCGGGATGCGGACCAGCGCCTGGGTGCCGGTCAGAAATACGCGACCCGTATCGCGCAGGTAACGATCCTCGAGACGATAGTCGTCGAGTGCGGGGGTATTGGCATTGACAGTCATACCCGGACTCCTCTTGTTGGATCTTGTCGTTATCGCCGGTTGGCTGCCGATGGCTGTGCAGAAAACCGTGCATTTATGGTGAGAAATTGTAGGGAGAAGCGGCGTAAAGGTGTTTGCTATTTGGGGCGTGAATCAGGTTAATTTCCGATAAATATTTCTTTTTACCTATAAATACGAAAGAATATTCGAAAATTCTTGGGTGTTACTAAATGAAACAGGTTTCGCTGGATAATTTTGATCGCAAGATCCTGCAGGTATTGCAACAGGATGGCCGTATCAGCAACCAGCAGCTTGCCGAACAGGTAGGGTTGTCACCTGCTGCGTGCTGGCGCCGGGTAAGGGCGCTTGAGGAGAAGGGGGCCATTGCCGGCTATGCGGCGTTGCTGGATCCGGAAACCCTGGGCCAGGGGTTGAGTGTATTTGTGCTGGTGTCACTGCAGCGGCATAACATCGACAGCACCGAAGAGTTTGAGCAGGAGGTGCTGAACTATCCCGAGGTGCTGCAGTGCTATGCAGTGACCGGGAATGCGGATTTTGTTCTGCGTGTGGTCGTACCCGACATGGGGTCCTATGACCGCTTTCTTAACGAAAAGATCTTTACTCTTAAGGGGATAGCGCAGGTTCACTCCAATTTTGGCTTGCGTCAAATCAAGAATAGCCATGCTTTGCCCCTGTAGCAGCAAATTTGATTGTCCGCTTCACTGGGGGGTGTTATAAGAGGCTTTAGTAAAGAAAATAGTTCTCAGTTCGGCCTCAGGGAGCGAGGCCAGCCAGGAGACACCCAGTCAGCAGTCGGGCCCCGGATCAGATGCCTCTGAAGATCAATGCCAAAACGCTCCCCCGTTATCAGACCAGCGCCCTGGTGGGCAGTGTGTGCCTGTTGGTACTGCTGATTACGGCCTTTTTTACCAACAACGCCTATCAAACCGGTCAAAACCGCCTGGAGCTTCAGCGTTCTGAAATGGAGCTTGCAAGTCGTGAGCAGTTGCGTCAGCAAGTTGACAGCATCCTGGGCTACATAACCTTTTCCCGCGAGCGCACCGAGACGGTACTGAAACAACGTATCCAGACCGTTACCCGTGAAGTCATGACACTGGCTCGAAGCATATACAGTCAGCAGATCCGCAGTGGCAATAACGACCTCGACAGTATTGGTGCGTTGATTCGTGAAGCCATGCGCGATCTGCGCTTTTTCGGCGGGCGCGGTTATATCTTCATCGATACTCTGGATGGTGAATGTGTACTGCTGCCGACCAGCCCGGGTATTGAAGGTCAGTCGCTGATGGATAATCAGGACGATACTGGCCACTACATCATGCGCGGTTTGATCGATGCGGTAAACAGGCCTGAAGGCGGGGGGTATTCACGTTATCGCTGGTTTGCGCCGGATTATCCGGATCAGATGAAGGAAAAGATCGCTTACGTTGAATATTTTGAGCCACTGGACTGGATTATCGGTACCGGCGATTACCTCTATCAAGTTGAAAATGATCTGAAGCAGGAGGCTTTGGCTCGCCTGGAAGCACTGACATTTGGTGACGATGGCTATATCGCCGTTTTGCATACCGATGGCCGGGTGTTGCTTTCACCGAGTCAGCCCGAGTCCGAAGGGCTGACGTTATCAGAGCTGACGCCTGAACATCGCGACATGGTGCAAACCCTGCTTCAGGGCGCAACGCCTGAGGGGCGTTTTATGCAATATGACTGGTATCGATCCGGCGACAGCGAACTGCATGCCAAGCAGGCGCTGGTGCAATTGGTGCCCGAGTGGAACTGGGTACTGGTCGCCACCAGCTTTCAGGACAATTTGCAGGAGGCGATTGCCCGACAGGAGCAGGCTCTGGAAGAACAGACAACTCAGGATGTGAGGTACATGCTGGTGGTCATGATGGTGGCGCTTATGGTCGCCCTGTCTGTGGCTCTGCTGTTATCACATTGGCTCAGGGATCTGGTGCGTCGCTATCAGCACGCAATCGATAAGCAGAAGGATGAGTTGGAAAACCGCTCACGTGAACTTCAGCTGGCCGCGACGGTGTTTGAGTCCGCTAGTGAAGGGGCGATGATTTCGGATGCAAGCAATCACATCATGGCCGTCAATCCCGCCTTTTGCAGCATTACCGGTTACAGCGAAGAAGATGTGGTAGGGAAAACGCCGGCACTGTTCTCTTCCGGCCGGCACAGTGCACGCTTCTTTGAAAAAATGTGGAGTCAGTTGCGTAGCGAAAAGCGTTGGGAGGGCGAGGTCTGGAACCGTCGTCGTAACGGCGAGGTGTACCCGCAATGGCTGTCGATTACCGTCGTTGAAGACGAGCAGGGCCAGCCTCAGAACTATGTGGCCATGCTCAATGATGTGTCCGAGCGCAAAGCGACCGAAGACCAGCTCAAGTACCTGTCAGACTTCGATACCCTGACTGATCTGCCCAACCGCCGTCTGTTACGTGATCGCACCATTCAGGCCTTGGCCAAGGCCCGTGCCAGCGGCGAGCAGGTAGCACTGTTGGTAGTGGGGCTGGACCGCTTCAAACACATCAATGACTCCCTGGGCCACGGTGCCGGTGACAACCTGCTTAAGCAGCTGGCACGTCGGCTGACGGATCAGGCACAGGAAAACGAGACCCTTAGCCGCCTGGGTGGAGACGAATTCGGCATACTCCTGCCCAAGGTCAAATCCCTGCATGAGCTTGAGAAACGGGTGGAGGAGTACCTGCATCTGGTGAGTGAGCCGGTTCATATTCATGATCACAATCTGGTGGTGACGGCCAGTATCGGTGTCGCCCTCTACCCCTATGACGGTGATGACTTTGACAGCATGCTTAAAAGTGCCGACACCGCGCTCTATCATGCCAAGGGTGAAGGCCGGAACACCTGCCGCTTCTTCGCGCCGGTGATGAACCAGCAGGTCTCGGAACGCCTGGCCATGGAGAATAACCTGCGCAATGCGCTGCAGCAGAATGAATTCGAGCTCTATTATCAGCCCCAATTCTGTTTTGCCACACAAAGCGTGATCGGCTGTGAAGCCCTGCTGCGCTGGAATAGCGCCTCCGGTTTGGTGATGCCGGACCGCTTTATTCCCTTGGCTGAAGAAACCGGCCTGATTGTGCCCATTGGTGGCTGGGTGCTGCGTGAAGCCTGTCATCAGGCCAAGCGCTGGCAGAGTATGAGCAACACGCCGCTGTCTGTGGCGGTGAATGTCTCGGCGGTTCAGTTCCGCCCCGAGCTGGTGGACGATGTGCGTAAGGCGCTGGCCAGCAGTGGTCTGGAGCCGCACTTGTTGGTGCTGGAAGTCACCGAAAGCCTGCTGATGTCGGATGTACAGGGATCGGCTCTGCTGCTGGAGCAGCTCAGGGCGTTGGGCACGCGGATCGCGCTGGATGATTTCGGTACCGGCTATGCCAGCCTGGCCTATCTCAAGCGCTTTGCGCTGGATAAGCTCAAGATCGACCGTACCTTCATCATGGGTATACCCGAGGACAAGGATGACAGTGCGATCACATCTTCCATCATCGATATCGCCCGCCACCTGAATCTGGAAACAGTGGCAGAAGGGGTTGAAACAAGGGCGCATGTCGACTTCCTGCATGCGGCCGGTTGTCACCAGGCGCAGGGTTATTTCTTCGACCGGCCGCTGCCGGTGCCTGAATTCGAGAAGCGGATGCGCGAGCCGTCAGAGCCAGCCCTTGTGTTTGAAAAAGAGGTAGGGCGAGATGGCTGATACCACCATCAGTCCCAGTGCCATCGGATAGCCGAATATCCAATCCAGCTCCGGCATGCTGTGGAAGTTCATACCGTAAACGGTGCCCACCAGCGTCGGCGGCAGGAACACCACGGCAGCGATGGAAAAGATCTTGATGATCTGGTTCTGACGGATATTGATGAAGCCCTGGGCCGCGTTCAGCAGGAAGTTGATCTTCTCGAACACGAAGGTAGCGTGCGCCATCAGGGTGTCCAGGTCACGCAGCATTTCGCGGCAGATCTTCACGTCCAGCTTCTGCTGACGGATATGGCGCAGCAGGAAAGACACCGAGCGCTGGGTATCCATCAGACAAAGACGGATCTGACCGTTGCTGTCTTCCAGCTTGGCCAGGCGGTCCAGCTGCTCGCCCAGGTCTGATTCACGCTTTTCCAGCACTTCAATGCTGACACCTTCCAAGTCTCGGTGCAGGTCTTCCAGCTGGTCCGCCAGGTTATCAATTTTCTGTTCGAACAGGGCCGTCATGATGCGCAGTGGCCTGTCGGCCTCTATCCAGCCACGACGAGCCCGGAGGCGGGTGAGGCGGAAGTCCGGCAGGTCTACATCATGGATACTGATCAGGCGGTCTGGCTGTAGCGTGAAGGCCACAGTCGCGTTACGAAAGCGGCCCTCCGATTGATACAGGAAGAGGGAGTGTACGTGGAGGTCGTCGCCGTCGACGAAATAGCGCGAACTGGATTCGATCTCTTCAACATTACGGGCATCGGGCAGGCTCTCCGGAAAGTGCTGCTCAACCAGGCTGCGCTCGCTATCATCCGCTTCCTGCAGGTCCAGCCAGCTGGCTGCCTGCAGATCAGCACCGCTGAGCGGCTGTGCCAGTTCCTGCTCACGCAGCTTGCCCGCACTCAATGCGAAGGTTCGAATCATCCTTTTTCTCCGTATCAGGCGTTAAGTACACCATAGACCAGGTAGCCGGTATAACCGATGAACACGGACAGCAGCAGTCCGCCTTCAAGACGGTTGATGCGGCCCTGGCCACGGAAACCATAGCCCAGCACAAACAGGGACGCGGTCAGAGCGGCCATGATCACCCAGTCACGGTACAGCGCCTCCGGGCTTACACTCATGGGCTGGATGCTGCCGGCAATGCCGACCACAGCAAGGGTGTTGAACATGTTGGAACCGATTACGTTGCCCAGTGCCAGGTCATGCTCGTTCTTGCGAACGGCGATGATCGAAGACGCCAGTTCAGGCAGCGATGTGCCGATTGCCACCACGGTCAGGCCGATGACCAGGTCGCTGACGCCCATGGCGCTGGCGATATCTACGGCACCCCAGACCAGTACACGGGAGCTCACAACCAGCAGAACCAGGCCGACAACCAGCCAAAGAATACCCTGGCGCAATGTCATCTGTGTTTCGCCTTCCATGTCATGCTCAACATCACTGCCCAGGGCATCACCACGCTGACGCATGCCTTGCATGATTGACCAGCCCATCATCAGGAAGAAAACACCCAGCAGTACCACGGCTTCCATACGGGTGATCTGGCCATCCAGAAGTTGGTACCCGGCCAGCAGGGTAAATGCCATCAACACCGGCAGTTCCTTGCGCAGGATCTGCGAATGGACAGCGATCGGGCTGAGCAGGGCGGTAATACCCAATATCAGGGCTATGTTGGCAATATTTGAACCATAGCCATTACCCAGCGCCAGGTTCGGGTTGCCCTGGATGGACGCAAAAGCCGACACCACCATCTCGGGTGCGGAGGTGCCGAAGCCGATAATAACCATGCCGATGAGTAAAGGTGGCATGCCGGCATAACGGGCGGTTGCTGCGGCCCCATCTATAAAGCGGTCAGCACTCCAGACCAGCAGAGCCAGCCCTCCCACAACGGCCAAAATTGCCATCAACATCGATTACCGAACTCCTTGCAGATTCAGGTTTTAAGAACAGTGCGCATCATACTCTGACCAGGCGCTCCCGTCGCGCTCAGGAATAATGAAAAAAAATTCACACGAGGGGGTTGTGCTTTTAAAACAAGCATCTATAATACGCACCTCAATTGATTAGGCGACAACAGCAACGCGCTGCAAGCCACACAATTGAAATGCGGTGAGGTGTCCGAGTGGCCGAAGGAGCACGCCTGGAAAGTGTGTATACGGAAACGTATCGAGGGTTCGAATCCCTCCCTCACCGCCATCGAATTCAGAAGCCCTGTTGAGGAAACTCAACAGGGCTTTTTCGTTTATGATTGCTCGCAAACCTACCCCGTTGAAATGCTGTTCTGGCACCCATCGGACACCCTTCTTGACACTTATCATCCCAAGTTTGAATGAAGCCTAATTAGCGTTTCACTTCAACGACATTTATGCCTTAATGACGAGATGGCCAATGTGAGGTTGTCTCATGCAGCGGTTTGCCTACGAATACCTTGTAATCCCCTTTACGATTTTGTTGCTGGCAGGTAGCTACTGGCTCGACCTGTCCCGCAGTGAAGCGGCGCACACCATCTTGATGCAAGAAGAGACGCTATTGCTGGAGCAGCGCCACCAGTCTCTGCGCGACGATCTGGAACGCCCCATGCAGCAGATGGAAGCGCTGGGTAATACAGTGTATCGACTGGCATCAAAAGGTCGCTGGCAGGAAGTTGAAAACGCGTTGTACCTCCTGGCCAGCACCAATCCTGACTACCTGCAGGTGCGTTACATTGATCAGCACGGCCTGGAGAGGGTGCGGATTAATCACTATTCCATCGGTGAGCCGGCCGTGGTGCCGGTCAGCCAACTGCAGCCCAAGCATGACCGGCCCTATACTCAGCGCATACTGAAATTGCCGGCCGGGCATTTCTATCTGTCCAAACTCGATCTGAACGTTGAGCAGGGAGTCATACAGATCCCTTTGCAGCCGACTCTGCGCATCGGAATGCGTCTGGCTGACCAGTCAGCTCAAGGCACGGGGTTTCTGATCATCAATCTTAACGCCCGCAAACTCCTGCATGAACTGCGAGGTGATCACGACGTTCATCTGTTTAATACCTATATGCTCAACAGCAATGCCGACTGGCTCAGTGCGCCGGATGAGGGGCTGGCATGGCGAGCACAGTTGGGGCATGAGCATGGGCTATATACCTATCCGGATGCGCCTGAAGTCAGCCTGGATGCCATTACGCATTCAACAGAAGCCCGAGGCAAGCAGGCGGGGCACTGGCTGATCACCCCTGTGTCGAGCGACTTTGGTTTTGCCTTTCCGGTGCATCATGAGGAGAAGTGGTTTCTTGTCAGCCATTTGAACAACGAGGGTATGAATTCTTTGTTGCCTGACATGGATACGCTCAGGGCAATGAGCCTGAGTACCCCTTTGGGGGCGCTAATGCTGTTTTTCGCCCTGCGTTCCATGCGCAGAAGCCGGGCTTTGGCTGAACAGGCGCGTTTGGAAGCACAGCAGAGCCATGAGCAATCGGAAGTGTTGGAGCAAAGTGTCCAGCGGCGTACCCGTCAGTTACGCGAGGCACTCGCATTCATTGAAGCCCTGACGGATCATCTTCCGGTACTGATCGCGGCCTGGGGTCGTGATTTCCGCTGCCAGTTTATTAATACGGCCTGTGCCGACTGGTTTGAGCTGAGCAAGGCCGAGGCGTTGAACATGACGCTGGCCGAGTGCATGGGGGAGGCGCGCTTTGAGTCCCGTCGCGCCCTGCTGGATAAAGTACTCAAGGGTGAATCCGCGTCACTGGAAACGCTTTATCCGGACACGAATGGAGGGGTTCGTCTGCTGTTGGTGCGTTATTTGCCACTATCGGGTGGTGAGCGCGGCTTTATCATGATCGTGGAAGATATCACTGATCAACGCCAGGCTGATCAGGTGCTGCGTGACCGTACCCATGAGGCTGAGCAGGCTGCAGAGGCCAAGCAGAGCTTTCTTGCCAATATGAGCCATGAGGTGCGTACCCCCATGAATGCGATTCTGGGGATGTTGCAACTGCTGTTGGATACCGGGATGACCGAGGCGCAGCGCAACTATGCGGCTAAGGCCTATCAGGCATCAGAGTCCCTGTTGCGGATTCTCAATGAAATCCTGGATCTTTCAAAGCTTGAAGCGGGGCGCGTCAGTATCGAGAAAACGCCTTTCGACCTCGAAGAACTGGTACAGCGCTCGGCAGGTCTCTTTGCGCTGGAAGCCGAACGCAAGGGGCTGAACCTCAGTGTCGAGATTGACCCGCAGCTGCCGCGTCAGCTGTTGGGGGATTCGCTGCGCTTAGGGCAAATACTGTCCAACCTGATGGGTAATGCCATCAAGTTTACCCATCAGGGCGAAATCTGCTTGAGCATGGAGCTGTTGTCGGAGCATGAGTCCAGCATACAGCTGTCTATCTCGATTGCGGATACCGGTGTAGGCATGACTGATGAGCAGCTGAAGAGGGTTTTTCAGGCCTTTAACCAGGGTGAAGATTCAACAGCCCGCCGTTACGGAGGCACTGGATTGGGGCTAGCGATCAGCCGTGCCTTGGCCGAAGCCATGGATGGAGAGCTTTCAGTGGATAGCCATCCGGGCATGGGCAGCGTGTTTATCCTGAAAATCGAGCTGGAAGTGCCTGAACAAAGTCGTCGTTATGCCGATTTGAGACTGCCTGAGCTCAGTGTTTATCTGCCCGAAGCGGCTGCGGACGCCCATATTGAAAATATGCGCCAGTTATTCGAATGCTGGGAGGTGGATGCTGTGCCTTATCCAGAGGACTGGCAGAGGGCTCTGGGCAATTCTGATCGGAAGCACGCGTTGATTCTGCTGGGGGATAAACAGCTGGACTCAGCGCCGGTACAAGCCGCCTTGTCCGTTGCCGAAATGAATCCGGACATCGCGGCCAGGCTGCGTTTGATTGTGCTTCTGCCGCCAGGGCATGTGATTCCCTGTGGGAGAGATGTGAAAGGCGTCAGTGTGTACTGTCTGCCTGGACCACAAACACCGGCGCGCCTATTTGCGGCGCTGAGTGGGGAGCTTGGTCAGCCTGAGGCCCTGTCGATACAGCCTGAGTTAGAGTCTGTGTCAGAGGAGTTGCAAGCTTTCTCATCACGGCACCTGTTGGTCGTAGATGACCTGGCGGTTAACCGTGAAGTGGTGGTACACCTGTTGCACAAGCTGGGTGTGACCTGTGATGAGGCTGAGTCAGGTGAGCAGGCCGTAGAGCGGGTGGCTCAAGGGCATTACGATGCGGTTCTGATGGATGTATATATGGATGGCATGACTGGCTACGAGGCAACCCGTGCCCTGCCGGAAGGCGCACCGCCTGTAATCGGTTTGTCGGCTTCAGTGCTGGAGCGGGACCAGGAGGCCGCACGTGAGGCAGGCATGGTCGATTACCTTGGTAAGCCTGTGGTGCTGGAGGATCTTCACGATGCCTTGTCCAGACTCTTCGGTGCCGAGGCTCCCGTTTCTGCTGAAACACTACATGAACAGGCACGCAAAACTTCTGCCGTTTCCGATGCCTTACCGGCACAGGGGGCGACCGACTGGAAAGATAACCTGCCCGAATTTATTGATCGCGACCGGGTGCAGCATCAATTCGGGGATGATGAAGAGATCTACATGGCTTGTCTGGCCTCCTTTGCAGCCAGCCTTGATGAACTGGCGGCCACTCTGGAACAGGCTATTACCGCAGGCGGTGATACGCTGGCTGGCGTTGCACACCGGATCAAGGGCGGAGCTGGCACCGTAGCCAACCGGGAGTTGGAGCAGCGCAGTCAGGAGGTGGAAGCCGAGTTGAGAACCAGTGGTGATGTTGAATCCGCCCGCTCTCTGTTGCAGCTGTTGAAGCAGCAGCGTAAACAGCTGGCGGAACTGGACCTGGCTGAATACACCCTTTGATGTCGCCATTTGCATGGCAGCTTGCCGGCGTTTACCTATACTGAAGTGATTCAGGTTCCGGACGACCTGCCAGACGTGCGTGCAGGGTCAAACGAAGGGAAGGGTACATGCAACGACGTCAATTCCTCCGCAAGGCGGGAATGGTAGCGGCTTCGGGCCTTGCGTCAGCGGGCTTTCCCGCTATTGTCTCGGCGGTCAATCGCAAACCCACCATTCGGGTGCTGGGTACCCATGTGACCTTGCAGGAAGCGATACGTCAGCGTGCCGAACAGGATTTGGGCATCAATATCGAGTTTCATCCCGGCGGCAGTGCCGGTGTGCTCCTGCGAGCCTCGACCAATCCCCAGTCCTTTGATCTTTACGAACAGTGGTCCAACAGTATTCGCATTCTCTGGCAGGCCGGCTCGATTCAGCCTATTGAAATTAGCCGGTTGAAGTACTGGAACGAGATTAACAGCCTGACCAAAACCGGACGCATCTCACCGGATGCCCGTCTGGGTCAGGGGGATGCGCCTTACAAACTGTTGTATGTGCAGCCGGAAGGGACGCTGGCGCCAGAGCCAAGCCGCCATATCAGCTTTTTACCTTACGTTCATAACACGGATTCCTTTGGCTACGATTCACGTCGCATAGCTCAGGGCGTGCCCTATGAAACCGAAAGCTGGGGCTGGCTGCTGAACCCTGATTACCATGGCAAGGTGGCCATTGTGAATGCGCCGACTATCGGCCTGTTCGACCTGGCGTTGGCGGTGCAGGCACGTGGGCTGATGCAGTTTGCCGATATTGGCAATATTAGCCGTACCGAGTTGGACCTGTTGTTTGAAATTGCCGTTGAGTACAAGCGCAGGGGGCACTTTCGGGGTGTCTGGTCTTCCGTACCGGCATCGGTTGAGCTGATGCAGAATGAAGAGGTCTGGATTCAGAGCATGTTTTCCCCGGGGGTCAGCAGCCTCAATGGCATGGGGGTTCCCTGTGTCTATGCTGCTCCGCGGGAAGGCTACCGAGCCTGGCATGGTGTTATGTGCCTGTCGTCTCACTGTGAGGGCGAGCGTAAGGAGGCGGCCTATGCCTTTATGAACTGGTGGCTGTCCGGCTGGCCCGGTGCGTTTATTGCCCGCCAGGGCTATTACATCGCCAACCCGGAGCGCTCACGACGTTTCATGAGTGGCGCCGAGTGGGATTACTGGTATGAGGGAGAGCCAGCGGCCCAGCGTTTGAAAGGGACTGACGGGCGGTTTTCTGTTGCCGAGGGTGAAGTACGTACCGGCGGTTCCTATCAGCAGCGATTCGAGAATATAGCGGTCTGGAATACGGTCATGGATAACTACGAGTACACCCTGATCAAGTGGAAAGAGTTTTTGCTGGCCTGATCATGGTGAGCACTTTCTATTTCAAGTTGCGTACACGCATTTACGCCGGTTACATCATCACCGGGGGAATCGCCCTGCTGATGGTGTTGCTGGCCTATTTCAGCGTGATGTCACTGTTTGGTGAGTTCAAGCACTTTACCGAGCATGGCGAAAGTGCGCTCAGAGGGCAGGAACTGTCGCGTAATGTGGTTGAACTGCAGCGCTCGGCCGACCTGTTCATGCAGGACGGTCAGGTGTCCGGTGCCCGTCAGGCGGCCTATATCAGTGAGCGGGTGCAGCGGATCCTGCTGCAGCTGGAGCAGGGTGGTCAGCCTGAAGTGCAGGAGCGGGTCGAGTCGATTCGCCAGCACCTGAATATCTACACCAGTACCTTTGAGGATGTGAAGCGCCAGCGTCAGCGGCGTGCTGAACTGGTAGAGCAGCGTATTGCCGATCACGCCAGTGAAGTGAATCGTCTGCTACAGGCCTACCGTCGCCTGCCGGGCAGCGGTCGGGTCGCGCCAGTTGACCAGTTGGCAGAGCTTGAAACCGCTTTGCTGAGGGTAGAGCAGGGGGCCTCACGTTACTTTTATGCGCTGGATGGGCGCTACATTGCGCGGATGCAGCAGTGGATGCGGGAAAGCCGCCAGCTGATGTCAGGCTTTGCCCTGCTGGAGATCCGCCCCGAAGCGCAGGCGTTGCTGGACGCCATGCTGCAATCTCTGCAGAACTACGAAGCCGTAATACTGGAAGCGGTTCAGCGCACGCGCGGGTATATGTATCTGGTCAATGTGGTGATGGCAGCGGAAGCGGATGAGATGCTGTACCAGACACAATACCTGGCTGATCTGATACAGGCTGAGATGAAGAATATCGAAGGGCAGGCAGTTGCAGAAATGCGCTGGACCGGGCAATGGGTGCTCTGGATCTGCATGGGCCTTCTGGTGCTGGTTCTGCTCTTGTCCTATCTCATCGGGCATAGCGTGGCGGACCCGATCCGGTCATTGGCAAAAACCTTTATGGATTTGGCGCGGGGCAAGGACAGTACCACCATCGAGCGTCAGGATGCGGACGATGAGCTGGGTGAGCTGGCTCGTGCCGCCGAGGTGTTCAGGTCCAAGAATCAGGAAACCCGGCAACTGCTGGCCAGCTTTCAGGCATTGAGCAGTGAGCTGGAGCAGAAAGTTGCTGACCGCACCCAGGAGCTGGAACAGGCCAATGCCCGGCTGGAAGCGCTGTCCAATACCGATAGCCTGACGGGGCTGGCCAACCGGCGCCTGTTCGACCAGGTGCTGGAGCGTGAGTGGACACGGGTTGAGCGCAGCGGCGAGCCGTTGGCTGCGATCATGATGGATGTGGATTACTTCAAACTCTATAACGATCACTATGGTCACTTGGCCGGAGATGACTGTCTCAAAGCCATCGCGGACGAATTGCAGCTACAGCTGAAGCGGGCGACGGATCTGGCGGCGCGTTATGGCGGTGAAGAGTTCGTGATGCTGCTGCAAAACACCGATCTGGAAGGTGCGCTTAGGGTGGCAGAGAGTATCCGCCAGGCCGTTGAGCAGCTGCATCTGCCTCATGTTGAATCACCGATGGGGCAGGTCAGTTTGAGCCTGGGCGTTGCCCTGCATACCCGCGATTATCCTGCCCAGGACCGACATTGGTTGGTGCGTCAGGCAGATGAGGCGCTCTACTGTGCCAAGGACGGAGGTCGCAACCGGGTCTGCGCCTGGCCGCAGGTGGCCAGTATTGGCCGTTCGGAGTCGTCATCCGGCCGTTCTGATCACTGAGTGCGCTGGTAGCGCCGCTCCGGGCGACCCACACTGCCGTAATTGACGCTGGCTTCCAATTCACGCGTGCTGACCAGATATTCCAGGTACCGGCGTGCGGTGGTGCGGCTGGCGCCGATGGTAGCGCCCACTTCTTCGGCATTTTGAGATACGTCGGTGGCAGCGAAAACGGCTCTCACTTTCTCAAGTGTCAGTGCATCAACCCCTTTGGGAAGGCGTTGTTCTGTTGTTTCAGGTGCTGTCGTATCGGCCTGTGGCACCTTGCTGCGAGGCAGCAGGCTGTCCACGTCTGACTGGGCAAGCGATTCCATCGAGCGCAGCCTTTCCAGGTGGCGGGCATATTCCTGCAGGGCATCGCGAAGGCGTTCAAACACCAGTGGTTTGAGAATGTAATCAAACACACCGCCCCTGAGCGCTTCACGCAGAGTGTCCACTTCCCGGGCGGCAGTAATCAGGATCACGTCGGTGGCGTTGTTCTGAGTGCGCATTTCTCGCAGCAGGTCCAGCCCGGTGCCGTTGGGGAACTGGATGTCCAGCAGCAGGAGTTCGGGCTGCATTACATCCACCAGATCCCGGGCGGTATCCAGACTGTGAGCCAGCCCTACCAGCTCAAAACCGTCAATGCGTTCAAGAAAGCGCTGCTGGATCTCGGCGATCTGCGGGTCATCTTCGGCGACTACAACGCGTATGGGGTTAGTCATTGGCGGCTCCTGTCATCGGTGAGGGCTTCACTGCCTGCTGTTTGGGTATGTATACGGTAAAGCGGCTGCCTTCGGGGTCGCCGGGCTCTATGGTGATGGTGCCGTTCAATTGCTGCAGTAGGCTGTTGACCAAGTGTAGCCCCAGGCCGTGACCGGCACGCGCCTTGCTGGTAAAGCCCTTGGTGAAGATCAACGCCTGTTGATCATCGGGTATGCCGGGGCCGCGGTCTTCAATTTCAAAGATCAAATCATCGCCCAGGTCAGTCATGGTCAGAAGAATGGCCTTGCCGTGACCGCCGTGATTGAGGGTTGCTTCAAAGGCGTTATCGAGCAGATTGCCCAGGATACTGACCAACTGCTCGCGGGGTATCCACTCGGGCAGGTCGCGCATCTGGCTGTCCGGGTCGATCTCAAGCACCAGGCCCAGCTCACGCGCACGGTTGTATTTACCCAGCAGGCAGCCGGCCAGTACCGGGTCCGGCACCGCTTCCACCAGCAGGTGAATCAGTGCCTGATGGTCGCGGGTTTCCTGACCGATAATGGCCAGGGCCTTGTCGTTGGCACCGATCTGAATCAGGCCGGCAATTGTGTGCAGCTTATTGGAATACTCATGGGCCTGGCTGCGCAGGCTGTCAGCGTACTGCTGGATACGGCTGAGCTTCTGGCCAAGCTGATGCAGTTCATCCTTGCGGCGGAAACTGGACACTACCCCGATGACCTTGCCTGCCTGGTGTAAGGGGACGCGGTTAACAATTAATACCCGGTCACCAACGCGGATCTCCTGGTCGAATTGGACCTGATCACTGGTGAGGACTTCCGGCATGCGCGAATTGGGCAGCAGGTCTGTTACCGGCTTGCCGATAATGTTCTGTTCGTTGGGCAGGTCCAGAATGGACAGAGCGGCCTGGTTGACGGTGGTGATTTCGCCGCGGGTGTTGATGGCGATGATGCCCTCTCGCACGGATTGCAGGGTAGCGTTGCGTTCCTGGAAGAGACGGCCGATCTCCTCGGGTTCCAGGCCAAAGATCGCTTTCTTGAAGTGGCTGGCAAACCATACCGCGGTTATAACACTGAACGCGAATGCCAGCAGAATCACCATGGTCATGGTCAGGCGGTAGCGGCTGATATAAAGATCCACTTTGTCGAGCAGGTAGCCAACGGAGACAAGCCCTATTACCTGTTCCCCGGCGGCATCATAAATGGGGGCACGCGCGCGCATGGACAGCCCAAGGCTACCTTCGGCGCGGGTAATCTGGGCCAGACCATACGCCAAGGTCGGCGACACGGCATCATCGTCATCATCGGACATGGAAAAGCCAAGCCGTTCAGGGTTGGGATGTGCCAGTCTTAAGCCGTTGCGGTCGCCAATGACGACAAACAGTGCCTGGGTTTTTTCGGCCAGAGTGAGGCTAAGCGGTTGTAGCTCGGTGCTGTCACGATCTTCAACGGATTGAATCACCTGGGGAATGCTGGCGATGGTTTTGGCCACATGAAGGGCACGTTCACCCATCTGCTCTTCCAATGCCGATGTCAGGTAATGCAGGGCAAACAGGCCCAAAGCACCGGTCTGCAGCAGGGCAATTAACCCCAGCAGCAACACCATGCGGGTTTTCAGAGGAAAGCGGCGGATCGAGAGTTTCATAAACAGGCTCTTTTTTACTGCTCGATGTTAACTCTAGCTGACATTCAAGGCCCGTGAACAGAATGAACAAAATGGTTTTTAAAGACTAAAAGCTCTTTAAATTCATAAACTTTTTTAACCGAGAGCGGGTGCCTAGTCTTACCTCCAACCAATACAAAAATAATGAGGTACAGGCTATGCGCTCTAAAATGCTTTCTTTCCGTCGCTCCACCGTTCTGGCCACTGCACTGGCATCCTGTCTGACTGCCGGCGTGGCTCAGGCTGAAGTTGATACTATTCACTTCCTCATCCCCGGTGGTGCCGGTGGTGGTTGGGATGGTACTGCACGTGGTACCGGTGAAGCGCTGCAGAAGTCTGGTCTGGTTGAGACCATCTCTTACGAAAACCTGTCCGGTGGTGGCGGTGGCAAGGCGATCGCCCACCTGATCGAGGTGGCCGAGCAGTCCGAAGACACGCTGATGGTCAACTCCACACCGATTGTTATCCGCTCCCTGTCAAAAGTATTCCCGCAGTCATTCCGCGACCTGACACCGGTTGCCGCCACTATCGGTGACTTCGGTGCCTTCGTAGTTAAAGCGGACTCCAAGTACACCAGCTTCAATGAGCTGGCCGACGCCTACCTGGAAAATCCGCGTTCCGTTACCGTCGTGGGCGGTTCTGCCCGTGGCAGCATGGACCACCTGGTAGCAGCTCAGGCATTCAAGGCCGCCGGCGGTGATCCGCGCATGGTGAAGTACCTGGCCTATGATGCCGGTGGCAAGGCAATGGCAGGCCTGCTGTCTGGTGAAGCGGATGTACTGTCCACCGGTTTCAGTGAAGCACTGGCCCTGGCAGAAGCGGGTGAAGTTCGCATTCTGGCGATGACCGGCCCTGAGCGCTCCAGTGCTGCCGCGGATGTGCCGACGCTGAAAGAACTGGGCTACGACGCCACCTTCGTCAACTGGCGTGGCTTCTTCGCAGCGCCGGGTCTGGCCGAGAGCAAGCGTGACGAGTTCATCGCGGTGCTGGAGAAAATGTACGGTACTGAAGAGTGGGCGAAAGTGCGCGACCGCAATGGTTGGGCCGAAGACTTCCGTCCGGGTGATGAATTTGTTGCCTTCCTTGAGCAGCAGGAACAGGAGATCGGTGATCTGATGCGCGAACTGGGCTTCCTGCGCTGATCATCCGGACCTGCACTCTGACATGAGTGCGGGCCGCTTCCTTTTGACCCCCTCGATTTACCCCGCTCCAACGAGGACTCGATCATGACTATTTCCAAGGATCACATCGGTGGTCTGGTGTTTCTCTGTTTGTCGGTGGCCTATGGCTACTACACAGGTGATATACCGCTGCTGCCAGGTGATGAATTTGCTCCCTTTAACGCTCAATCACTGCCCAGCGCGTTGGCAGTCCTCGGTGGGATTCTTTCGGTTGCCCTGATCGTCACCGCCGACCGCTCTGCCGAAGGCCGAGTGAAACTGGCCGGCTATGACTTCTGGCTGGTGGGCAAGCTGCTGGTACTGGTAATGCTGCTGGGCTTTGTCCTGCCCTGGCTCGGTTTCCTGCTCTCTACCATTCTGTTCCTGATGGGAGGCTACTGGATTCTGGGTGTACGCAAGGTCAAAACCCTGCTGCTGGCCTCTGTGCCGTTCTCGGTAGTGCTCTGGTTCATGCTGGCACAGCTGCTGGATATCTATCTGGCACCGGGTCGCATCTTTACATCGCTGTTCGGAGGCTGATCTCATGTGGGACGGAATTCTGACCGGTTTGGGCACCGCTGTAATGCCCTTCAATCTGTTGATGGTGGTGGTCGGCTGTTTTGCCGGTACCTTCATCGGTATGCTCCCGGGCTTGGGACCGATCTCGGCGGTTGCGCTGATGATCCCGGTTACCTATGGCCTTGATCCGGCTTCAGGCATCATCCTGATGGCGGGTGTTTACTACGGCGCCGTCTTCGGTGGCTCAACCTCATCCATTCTGGTAAATGCGCCGGGCTGTGCCAGTACGGTTGTGACCGCGTTTGATGGCTTTCCGCTGGCGCAGAAAAACCAGGCGGGCAAGGCGCTGGCGCTGGCCGCGTACTCATCCTTTACCGGTGGCACCATCGGTGCGCTGATTCTGCTGTTTGCCGCACCTGCACTGGCTTCGGTTTCGCTGAGCTTCCAGTCCGGTGACTACTTTGCCCTGATGCTGCTGGGCCTGACCGCGGTCGCTGCATTTTCCGGCAAGGGACAGGTCATCAAGGCGTTGTTGATGACCATTTTCGGTCTGATGATCGCCACGGTGGGGACGGATATTACCTCGGGCGCGACCCGCTTTACCTTTGGCAGTGTCGACCTGATTGACGGTGTCAGCTTCCTGCTGCTGGCGATGGCGACTTTCGCCCTGACCGAAGTGATCATGACGGTGATGCGCGGCCAGCATGCCGAAGAAGAGCCGGAGATGGACATGGCCTCTCTGGGCAGCATGAAACTGAGCAAGGAAGAGATCAAGGAAGTGGCACCGACCATTGGCCGCTCTTCAGTTTTCGGCTTCCTGGTGGGCGTTCTGCCGGGTGCGGGCGCGACCATCGCCTCATTCATGGCGTACGGCCTGGAACGTAACCTGGCATCCGCTAAGGAAAAACTGAAGTTCGGCAAGGGCTCTCTGCGTGGTCTGGCGGCGCCGGAATCGGCCAACAATGCGGCCTCGACCGGCTCCTTTGTACCTCTTCTGACCCTGGGTATCCCCGGTTCCGGCACCACGGCCATCATGCTGGGCGCGCTTATCGCTTATGGTATTCAGCCGGGGCCACGTCTGTTCGTGGATAATCCGGATGTGTTCTGGTCCGTCATCATCTCCATGTACTTCGGTAACCTGGTGCTGCTGATCCTGAACTTGCCACTGATTCCGTATATTTCGCGCCTGCTGGCAATTCCGCGTCCGATCCTGATTCCGTTGATCCTGTTCTTCTCGATCACCGGCGTGTATTTGGTCAGCTTCAATACCTTTGATATCTACATGATGGTGTTTATCACTCTGGGTGCGATCTTCTTGAAGCTGCTGGAGTTCCCCATGGCGCCCATGCTGTTGGGCTTCATCCTGGGCGGCATCATGGAGAAGAATCTGGGCCGCGCGCTCACTATGTCCGATGGCAGCTTTGCCTTCCTGTGGGATCGCCCGTTGACGCTTGCCATCACGACTATTGCCGTCATTGTCCTGCTATTGCCGCTGTTGTCGGCTGTGTTTGGCAAAATGCGGGGACGTGGCCTTGAGGTCACGGTGAAGGAGGGCGAAGGCTAAGGTTCGATCTGTTGTCTGTCAGCGTGTAAGGGTAGAGACGGGTTCGTCAGCCTGCCCTGTTTTTTAGCCGGCCTTGTGCCGGCTTTTTTTGTGCGCGCTATTCACTCTGATGCAGCTCGCAGCGGTTACGGCCATTTTGCTTGGCTCTGTACAGTGCCTTGTCGGCATATTTGAGTACTTCATAGGGGTCGTCAGCCTGTAAGGGCCACTCAGCCAAACCGATTGATATGTGCAGTTGGTCAAGCGGGGTAATTGCGTTGGTTTCCACTTCCTTGCGCAGGCGCTCGGCCAGCACCCAGGCACTGTCCAGAGAAGAGCCCGGCAGGATGATAATGAACTCCTCGCCTCCAGCACGACAGATCAAATCATCCTTGCGGAAGCAGTTGCTCATGCGCTCAGCCAGGCCCTTGAGCACCTGGTCACCCACATCATGCCCATAGCTGTCATTGATCGCCTTGAAGTGGTCCACATCCACCGCCAGTACGCTGAATGGTGTATTGCGGCTATGGTGCAGGGCAATGGCTGAATCCAGGCTGCGTCTGTTACCCAGTCCGGTTAAAGGGTCCCTGGCGGCGGCATCCTGCAAACGTCCCAGCTGGCGGTGCACCAGATTCACACCGGTCAGCATGGCCTGTTTGAGGGAATCGCTCTCAAAGTACCAGGAACGGACGGAATGGATACGTTTCAGGGTGTCTTCATGATCCAGCGACTGGGCGCTCTCAGCCAGTTTGCGTAGAGGACTGGCGATCAGGCGTGACAGCCAGAGGATCAGGATGAGCGTGACCAGAACGACCGGTAAGGTGTTGCTGATGACGCGCCACATCTGCTGATTCAGCGTCTCCAGTGTAGCCTTTACCGGACGCTGGGCGACCACACCCCAGCCTGCCTCCGGTATAGGGGCATAGCCGGCCAGCATGTCGACGCCCTTGCTGTTGATGACGCGTGACATGCCCTGTTCACCCGCTACCACGGCGTCGATGACGCGGTTGACCAATACCTGTTCGCCGACGCGCTCACGCTTGGGGTGGTAGATCAGTCGCTTCTTCTGGTCGACCACATAGATATAGGAACCATCCTCGTAGAAATGTTGGCCAAGAATGTTACTGAGAATATTGCGTTCTTTCAGATACAGGGAGCCTGCCAGATACCCAAGGTATTCACCTGTGGGGGAGAATATCGGGTGTGAGATCAGCACCAGCAGATTACCGGCGGGGGAGATAAAGGGGTCACTGATCATAGGACGCTGCTCGTCCAGGGCCAGGGCTGTGCTGCTGTCGGTGAGCTGCTCCCCCAACACGGGCAGGGTATCCGGTGAAATGTTGAGTATTCTCCCCGATGGGTCGATGATCGCTACCGAACTGAAACTGCCGGATTGACGCATCAACCTCTCGGTCACCTCATGACGCGCCTCAGGCGAGTCCAGGTTGCGGCTGAGCATGCGCGCATTGTAGGCAAGCGTCTGCTGGGCATTGAGCAGGAAGTGTGTGGTGACATCTGCCAGCTTGCTGGCATAGGCGTGGTTGCTGGACAGTGCCTGTTCGATGAGGAGCTGTCGCTGCACTTGATAGCTGGCGAAGAGGCCGTTCACCAGTGTCAGAGCCGCAGTACTGAAGGCCAGGAGCAGAATCAGGTGTTTAAGGTCGAGACGAAACAGGTTTCTAACAAACACAGGCAAGGGGCTCCATGATCGGGTGCTGCTTCAGGTCCTTTTGCGTTGGAGAGTCAGTCATTATGCCTTGTCGGCGGGTATTGGCTGCCTGTGACGCAGTCTAGCATCTAGTGGTGTTCAACGAGGCAAAGACTAGCAGGTATCCCCTGGCGCATAAAGAATTCCATCCAGAGGCGCTGATGGTCCTGCAGCCGGTCTCCCGGTCCTTTGACTTCAATGAGCCGGTAGCCGTGTTGCCGGGTGTCGAAGCAGATCAAATCCGGCATGCCGCGACGGTGGTGGCGCAGGTCGAGCATCAAATGACGGAACACTGCTTCCAGATGTTCAGCCGGTATAAGCTCCAGCGCCTGAGTCAACAGTTCAAGGGGCAGGGATGGCCAGTGGATCAGGCTGCAGCGAATGCCCTGTTTTTGCCGAAAGTTCTGCACAATGGTCTGTCGATATTCGCCCGTTTTCAGCTGTGCCAGCTGCATCTCGACCAGAGCCTCTCGGCGCTGAAAAAAGTCGGGGCGGTAGAGATCAGCCGGGCCGGCCTGAAAGGGGTGGAAAAAGGACCCTTTTTCCGGGCTATAGAGCGCAGGCCAGAGCAGCAGTGCAAAGAGGCCGTTGAACAGCCGATTTTCTACGTGCCAGGCCTGTTGGTTATCGTCACTCAGCGCTTCGATGACCAGGCGTTCGACCCTCAGGTTCTCGTCGGCAGGCAGTATGAGGGTTTGCTCCTGCAGGGAGGGGCGTTTGATGCCCGCGACCTTATGTCCGGCTTTTTTGCCGGTGCGCTGCAAAATCCGTTCAATGCGTAGCCGGGCTTCGGGCTGTTTAACCTCATCAAGCAGCTGTTGAGCATTCGCGAACGTGTCTTCAGGTGTGTCATTAAGCTCCTGCAGGCGCAGATGTCGCAGCTGTGCGTCGCGGTGCGGGTTGCTCGAGTAAAGCTGTCGGGCCAATGTCACTTCACCGCTGCGTTCTGCCGCATGCCCCAGTGCAAAGGCCAGCTTGCGACGACGGTGCTCCAGCCAGTCGTTGGGGCAATAGTGGGGCAGTTGGCTGACAAGGTCGGTCAGGTCTGCGCCGCTATCCAGTTGTTGCTGCAGATCCGCCAGCTGCAGGTAGGCATCCACTTCGGCGCGCTGTTGAAAGGCACGGCTACCCGCATCCAGCGGCACGGGCTCGTAGCGCTGATGGCCCAACTCGGTGACAACAAATTCGGACCAGTCCTGATGCAGGTTACCAAAGAACATCAAGCGCAAACGTTGCATCAGCGGGCTGATGTTCAAGGCTACAACCTCAAAGCCTGCATCCGGCAGCCAGTGGCTGAAGGGACGGCGAGCTTCGTAATGGCTGCTCAACCAGTCCTGCAGTTCCTGCTTGCGAAGGCTGCGTGAAAGCGGGCTGTCCGGTGCAAGGGTTGCGCAGAGTTGCCAGAGCTCCGCTTTACGCAGCAGGGAGCCAAGCTCATCGGTGTTAAGTTGTGGATCCGGCTGAATGAGTTCTGCGTCTGCCAACAGGCCCAGCAGGCGGTTGATGTCCGCTAGCTCGGCATATTCAAGTTGATCGGTACGAAAATATTCACCGCGACGCATCACCATCCGAATCAGCAACGCCTGGGCCGGCTCTGGTACACTGCTAAAGCGTTCAAGCTGGTCACACTCATGCTGATCGAGCAGGTCGCCGTGGCGTTGGCTGACCCAATTGATCAGGGTATGCGCATTACGCAGGTAGTAAAGCGGGTCGTTCAGGTCGGCCTGAATTGAAGTGGGCTCTGGCATTGAGGCTCGGCAGCTCAGAATGAACGCGTAGAATCGAACTTTAGCAATCGGGCCTGGCCCGAACAGTACAAGCGGATGAGCATAAAACAAAGGCAGTTCTATCGCCAGGGGCCGGACCACCGTGCCGGACAGGAGATCGACTTTGTCGAGGTACGGCGTCGTTTTGATTTTCGCAGCATCGAGCTGGGTCGCTGGGTGACCAAACAGGAACGCAGCCGCGCGGCCGGGCTTTTCTATGATGCGCTCTGCGATCTGATGCTGATTCTGCAGGGGCCGGAGCAACTGGTGTCGCTGCGTGGCACCCTCGGCCTGCAGTATGGCACGGGCGGCCGGCCGGGTGTGTCGGCCCACTATGATCCCTCCCGGCGCGCCTTTGCACTGGCCAAAAATGCCGGCCCCGGCAGTATCGCCCATGAGTGGTTTCATGCGCTGGACCATTACCTGTCGGACAAGATATTCACCGATGCGCCCTCGGGGTTGTTTGCCTCTGCCGCCTGGCTGGATGATGCCACGCCGGTGGTGCACCCCCTGAATGATCTCTGGTTTGCCTTGATGAAGGCGATCTTGCTGGATGAGTCTGGGCGCGAGCCAAGCGAGTTGTTCAATCATTCGGTCAACATGGACCGGAAGTTGAGCACGCGCTATTACAGTCGCCCTGAAGAGATCTGTGCCCGTGCTTTTGAAGCCTTTGTGCAGGATGCCAGCGTGAAAAACCACTTTCTTGTGAAAGGCACACGTGAGTCTCCCGAAGCCCAAAACGGGCTTTACCCCCGTGATGACGAAAGACAGCGGATCAACCAGGCCTTTGCCGATTACTTTTACCGCCTGGGCGCGGCACTCAGCCGTCAGGCCTAGCCATCAGGTTCAGACAAGGCTATTCGACTTAGTGTTAATAGCCTAAGTATCGATTGTGGCTGTAACACACGCTCCCTAGAATCGCCGGCTTTTATGTTCAGCGATAACAAGAGAGCTTATGTCCGAAGTAGATCAATCGACCTACCAGGCGCAGCGCAAGCCCCGTTCTGCCTTCGCCTCCCGTGCCGAGTATCTGGACCATGAACTGCAAAGCATGCGCCCCAGGCGCTGGCGTCCGAACCTGCCCTTTAAAGACTACCGCTTTGAGGTAGAGGATTGGGTGCCGGCCATGGCGGCCACCATCGGCAAGATTGTGATGGTGGCCGCGATTGTCGCCGCCTTTGCCACTCAGTTGGGGCTGCCGGAAACCTTTGTCATTGAAAACGTGCGCTTTGAGCTGCTGATTGCGGCCATCCTGTTCGTTGTGCTGGTGTCCGGTTTCTTGAATCCGAATGCCAACCTGGCGGGGACACACGGACCACTTATTCCCTTGATACCACTCATCGTGGCCTCCGGCGGTCATCCTATGGCGTTAGGGCTGATGATAGGTGTGCTGGGCTTTATTCTGGGTATTACCAAAGGCGGCAGCCTGCTGGCGCGGCTCACCAGTAACGGAGTTTGCGGCGGGTTACTGCTCTATCTCGGCTTTATCGGCATCACGGGTCAGATCAGCAAACTGTTCGCCTGGGCCGAAGGCTTTGATATGGCGTATCTGGCGTTCATTGTCATTATCAGCACCATCATCATGTACGCCTACCTGGAGCACATCCAGATGCGCTGGCTGGCGATCCCGCTGGGTTCGGTGCTGGCAGCTGGCCTCTCCTTTGCTCTGGGCGCGCCCTTTGAGTTCACCACCGAACCCGGCATGCCCAACATGAACCCGGCGTACTGGTGGGGTGAAAACACTGGCTGGCAGCTTGGCTGGCCGGAGCTGCATCATTTCATCGCTGTAGCGCCTTTTGCCATTCTGGCGGTGGCCATGTGGTCGCCGGACTTTCTGGGCCATCGAGTGTTTCAGGAGATCAACTACCCGAAGAAAACCGAAAAGGTGCTGATGGATATCGACGATACCATGTGCACCGCGTCGGCGCGTCAGATCACCGGCAGCCTGCTGGGTGGTGGCAATATCACCTCATCCTGGGGCACCTATATTGTGCCGGCAGCTATTGCACGTCGTCCCATTCCGGCCGGAGCCATATTGACGGGCTTCCTCTGTGTGGTGGCAGCGCTCTGGGGTTACCCCATGGATCTGGCCGTGTGGCAGCCGGTACTCAGTGTGGCGCTGATCGTCGGGGTTTACCTGCCCTTGCTGGAAGCGGGCATGCAGATGACGCGTGAAGGCAAGACGACCCAGTCTGCAGCGGTGGTGATCTTCTCCTCGGCGCTGGTGAACCCGGTGTTTGGCTGGTCGCTGACGGTGCTGTTGGACAACCTGGGCCTGATCGGCTGTAAGGAGCGTGGCAAAAGCCTGGGTCATATGGGCCGCTGGGTGGTACCGGGCGTCGTCTTCCTGATTCTGTGCGCGGTGATGGCCGGTATCGGCATGTTCCCGGGGCTGCCGCCCTTGCTGGAATCTTTCCGCGAGCTGTCCTGATCTTGGCTGACCATAAAACGCCGGGCACTGTCCCGGCGTTTTAGTCTGTAGAACCCATGATGAAATCCGGTTGCATCTTATGAGTCCGGCTGCTTTGCTGTATACTTCGCGCTCGATTTTCAACCAGTGATTCACGAAGCGCCTTATGCACACCGACAGCCTCGACAAACAGACCAAAACCCGCCTCAACAAGCTGCAGAAACGTCTGCGCCGTGAGGTAGGCCAGGCCATTGAAGCCTTCAATATGATTGAAGAGGGTGACAAGGTGATGGTGTGTCTGTCCGGTGGCAAAGACTCTTATGCCATGCTCGATATTCTGATGAATCTGCAGAAGAGTGCGCCGATTCGGTTTGAGCTGGTGGCCGTGAACCTGGACCAGAAGCAGCCGGGTTTCCCGGAAGAAGTGCTGCCCAATTATCTGGAGTCCATCGGTGTGCCTTTCCACATCGTGGAGCGTGATACCTACTCCATCGTCAAGGAAGTGGTTCCCGAGGGTAAAACCACCTGTGCACTCTGCTCGCGCCTGCGTCGTGGCACCCTGTACGGTTTTGCCGAGGAGATCGGGGCCAACAAGATCGCGTTGGGCCATCACCGCGACGATATTCTGGAAACCTTCTTCCTCAACATGTTCTACGGTGGCAAGCTCAAGTCCATGCCGCCCAAGCTGGTATCCGATGACGGCAAGAACATGGTGATCCGTCCGCTGGCCTATGCCCGTGAGAAAGATATCGCCGAATACGCCGAACTGCGCGAATTCCCGATCATCCCGTGCAACCTCTGTGGCTCTCAGGAAAACCTGCAGCGCCAGGTGATCAAGGAGATGCTGCAGGGCTGGGACAAGTCGCATCCGGGGCGCATTGAAACCATGTTCCGCTCGCTCTGCAATGTGGTGCCTTCACATCTGGCCGATAACGAACTCTTCGACTTCAAGGGCCTGCAGCTGGGCTTCCCGCACGGCATTGCACCGGATACCGGCAGTGCTCTGGGGCCGCTGGGTGATGATGAAGAAACCGGCGCCAATGGCTCTGGCGTTCAGGTGATGGAAAAGATCGATATTCTGTCGGTTTAAGCCTAAAAATTAACCGCTTGACCTGCGGCTCGCTTTTGCGGATATTCGGGTTTACCCGTATAAAAACAAAAAGGGAGTTCGCATGTCTCAGTCGCTTCTCGAACGTCAGGATCAGGCCGGTGTTGCCACCCTGACGTTATCCCGCCCCGATGCCTACAACAGCCTTTCTCTGGAACTCATGCAGGCGCTGCATGCCGAGCTGGACAGCATTGCCGATGACATCAATGTTCGTTGCGTAGTGATCCGTGGTTCCGGCAAGGGGTTCTGTGCCGGCCATGATCTCAAGCAGATGCTGGGTGAGGGTGAGGAAGAATACTACCGCTGTACCTTTGATACCTGCTCCCGTTTGATGCAGCGTGTGGTCAGTCTGCCCGTCCCGGTTATTGCCCAGGTGCATGGTGTTGCCACAGCAGCAGGCTGTCAGCTGGTTGCCAGTGCCGATATGGCGGTTGCCGCTGATAATGCACGCTTTGCGACGCCCGGTGTCAACATCGGGCTGTTCTGTTCAACACCAATGGTGGCGTTAAGCCGTGCCGTACAGCCCAAACACGCCATGGAGCTGCTGCTGACCGGTGATCTGATCAACGCCCAGCGCGCCTTTGATATCGGTTTGATCAATCAGCTGGTGCCGGAAGCGGAGCTGGAAACAGCCGTGGATACGCTGGCGGCCAAGATCGCGTCCAAATCCCGTAAAACTCTCCAGATCGGCAAGCAGGCGTTTTATCGCCAGCGCGAATTGCCATTGTCCGAGGCCTATGAATTCTGCAGTGAGGTGATGGTCGGCAATATGCTGATTGATGATGCGCAGGAAGGGATAGATGCATTTATCAATAAGCGTAAACCGGAGTGGACGCACCGTTAAAAGCGGTTACAGATTTGACACCCCCTGGCTCAGAGGCAGAAGGGCGGCCAGCAATGAAAGCACCAGAACCCAGGGCTTGAGGTTGCTGATCTGCCAATAGTGCTCGGACAGGTAGCTCAGGCTGTTGCCCAGCAAGACTCCGGGCAGCAGTTTGAGTGCCAGCCATAGATGTTGTTCACTCAGAAGGCCAGCGCCGAACAGCATCGCCAGCGAGATCAGGGTGCCCACCAGAAAGAAGGCTGCCAGTTCGGCGCGGGCGATGGCCGGATCCTGCTCCTGATACACCAGTGCGATCGGTGGGCCACCAATGCCGGTGGCTGTACCGATCAGACCCGAGAAAAAGCCTCCCGTCACCAGGCTGCGAGGCGTGGTGCGCAGTTTGAATGCACGCCAGCTCAACAGGGTCGCCAGCAGCAACGCCAGCCCCAGAAACACCCCTAACAGCGCCTGGCTCAGCAGTTGAACCAGCAATGCACCGACTCCGGCCCCTGGTGCGCGGGCAATAATGGCCGGCAGCACTCGACGCCAGCGCAGCTGCTGCGCGCTTTGCATCACCATCAAAGTGGACAGGCAAAATCCCACCACCAGAATCGGGCCCGGGACATACGCCGGGTCTATCTGGAACAGAACCGGGGCGGCCAGCAAGCCATAGCCGATACCAATGCGGGACTGGACGAAGACACCCGCGGTTACCACGAGCAAGGCCAGCAATTCAGGGGGTGTATAGAGCATCAATCAGGTCCTGAAAGTGAAAAAGCTCCCGAAGTGGCTAGTGCGGGACCACTCGGGAGCTTTGTGAAACAGGATAAAATTGATTTAGCGACCGCCAGCGTCGGCGCGGGAGCGTTCGCTGTTTTCGACCAGTATCTCGGTGCCGATGCGGTTGATCTCGTCCCAGAGAGCCGGGTCAATTTCAATGCCGCTTTCCACGCTCTGCTCCTTGTTTTCCTCAACCTGAGTCTCGGTCAGCAGGCGCGTTTTACGGTGCTTGAGACGGGTCGAGAGATCTACGCGAGAGCTGCAGATAATGGTCAGCGCCTGTTTGTCATCGGCGCTGGCGCTGAGGCAGGTTTTGGCCTCGCTGTAACTGGGATAGCGCTCGCCGGCACGGATGGCAGCGGTATGCTCGGTGATATTCTGCTCACCATTCTGCCAGTAGGCCGCCACACTGATGCCACGGCGTCCGCAGTCGGTCAGTGCCTTGAGAATGAACATGCGATTATGGCAGTTGTGCACGATGACCGTCGCAATACCCACTTCCAGTGCCTTCGCGTGAGCCAGGTCGACAGCCGCTGCAATGCAGTTAAGGGCGCTGCGATCATGGCTGTCGATAATGGCCGAGGTGCTGTCCTCATAGACGACGCTGCTGAGTGGCTTGTCACTGTCGTTACGAATGTAGGGCAGGGCACGTTCCAGCTCGCCCAGACCGTTGAGGCCGTGTTTTTCCAGCCAGAGGATCATGTTGGCGGCATCCTCATAGTTGCCGACAAAATAGCCGCTGGCTTCGAAGCAGCGACGCAGCGCCGCTTTGAGTTCGTTCATGGAAATATGCATGGAGCTGCTCCTTACTGCTGTGGTGCCAGTGGCATGAACCAGTCATCGCCGAAGCGAGAGCCGATATCGTCCAGCAGCGGTGCGCCCTGGAACATGGTGTTACGGACCCAAAGCCGTGAGCGTGGATCGAATTTGCTGACACCAAAGAAGGCGAGCTTGCAGCGCAGCAGGTGCATGGGCAACACATTACGATCCAGCAGGTTGGCCTGAATATCGCCGTAGACACAGCGGTTCATGCTCTGGATACGGCGCACAATCCCGCGCATTTTCGGTCGCGCAACCATGAAACGGGCGGTGGTATGGTCCGGGTGCTCGGCGACGTAGTCACACAGCTGGTCGTAGCACTTGCGCACGGCATAGCCTACACCCAGCGCCATCTGCTTTTTCTTGGCTTCCGCATCGGCCACACTGCCCAGGCGTGGCTCCATCTTTTCTTCCGAACGATACCAGCAGGTTTCACGGGTGCCCTCGACGCTGAAGTCGATCGCCAGTGCCCAGGCATAGCGTGTTTCGATCACCTCTTTGAGTGTCTGCAGCGGCATCAGCGGATCCAGATCGAGAAATTCCTCGGCGCAGTGATAGTCTTCAA
This sequence comes from Marinobacterium sp. NO-S09, assembly GCF_059179545.1. NCBI lineage: Bacteria > Pseudomonadati > Pseudomonadota > Gammaproteobacteria > Oceanospirillales > Oceanospirillaceae > Marinobacterium > Marinobacterium sp. NO-S09. Next base: position 2,001,873 of record NZ_CP168954.1, read on the forward strand.
GGTCATCCACCAGCGTGGGATACAGCTCCAACAGAATGGACACCAGCATCTCCTGTCCCTGCAGGGAGCAGTGCTCTTCACTCCAGATAATCAGGCTGTCCCAGTCGTCGAACCCTTCGCTGGCCTTGCTGCGCAGGGCTGCCAGGTCCTTGAGCACCTGCTGGTTGTTGCCGGTCTGCCATTGGTCTTCTGTCACTGTTTCACGGGTATGCTGTTCGCAGCGATCAATCAGGCGATGCAGCTGTTCGCGAAGGGCGGGGGAGATATCACCCAATACCCGAATCCGGGCCAGTGCCAGCTCACGCATTTCCACCCAGCGATTGATCAATAGCGGGTGGTTCACCAGATAGGGCGCCATGCCCAGACCAGTTGAGTTGCCGATGCCGAAGTAGCGTTTGATCTCCGGCTTCATCGGCTGGAAGCTGTCAGGGGAGCGGTGGCGAGCAATATGCTCGGCCTGCAACAGACTGAAATTGCGCAGCATCAGGCAGACAAACATTTCCGCCGCAAAAGGCCGGGCGAAGTCGGTGTATTGTGTTCGTACCTTTTCCCAGTCGGCCATGCCGAGCTTGCCGCTGCCGTACACGGCGGTGGTGCGATAGAGGTAGCCGACGCGGGCGATACGTTCAACGTCAGGCTGCTCGCCTTTTGCCAGCTGGTCGACTACATAGTCAAAGTTGCGTGCACTGCGGTTGGCGCGGGACAGCACGAAGACCCGGGCATCGACGCGGCCTGCTTCCTGCTTGGGCACATTCTGGCGCAGCTTTTCCAGATAGATATCGTCGACGCGGCCTTCCACCAGTGCCATGGTGAGGTCCCACTGGGTGGCGATCACGCGGTCATTACGTACTTCCGGTGCCAGATAGTTGGAAAAGAGTACAAAACTGTACAGGCCCTGAGGTGCCTGTACTTCATAGATGACGGTACCGTAACCATCGGCATCCAGGTCCAGGCGGACCGGCTCGATCTGCCAGCGCTCGCGCATGATACGGCGCACCAGGCTGCGCATGAAGCTGAGGCGGCTTTGGTGCATGGCGCCCAGTCGTTCCAGGTGCATTACCTGTTCGGCGGGGCGCAGGGGAAGTGCATTGTCACCCCGCAGAGAGGTTTGAATTGCTGCAGGCGTTATCATTATTGTGATCCTCTGTTAACTCCACATCCTGTATCGGTGTTGCCAGCGGTGCTGGCGCTCAGCATAGATGGGATGGAAACCTTGCTCTTTGGATCTCTGCTGGCTTCCTGTTTAGTTATAGTCGGCAGAGAGAGGACACCCCATGGGTGACAGCTTTATCTTGGGCAAAGCGCTGCGCCTGGACAAATGAAAAGGATCTATCGCCTGATAAGTCTAGCTTATCAAACCCCATTTTTAATTATTTTTTCTGTTCTTTGCTCTGTTCCAGAATGAACTGTACCAGCGCGTCGGCGGCCGGTGGCAATGACTTGTTACTCAAACGAACAATGCCGATGCGGCGCACCACCTCCGGAGTGGTCAATGGGATAAACGTGAGGGTGTTGCTCTCCTCGGGAAAGGCAAAGCGGGGCAGGGTTGTCACGCCCAGTCCGGCTTCCAGCATGGCCACCAGAGAAATCATGTTGGAGATATAAAACTGGGAATCGAGCAGCAGCGGTTCTGCTTCGGTACCTTCCAGCAGGCGAGAGGTGCCGTTACTGATCAAGCGGTGATCACGCAGGGTTTCCCAGTGCAGGCTGGTTTCACCGGCAAGCGGATGATCACGTGGACAGACAACGCCGACATGGTCTTCCCAGATCGGGGTAAAGCTTTTGTCGCCATGTTCTTCTGCTTTCCAAAGACTGGCGATGCCAAAATCGACCTGCTGGTTTTCCACCATCTTGAGCACAGCAGACGCATTGTCATCATAAAAGCTGATATGCAGATCAGGTGCATTGGCGACAAAGCGAGACAGAATGCTCGGCAGCATTCGGCTGGCGATAGACGGGACCGAGGCCAGGCGCAGGTGGCCGGTCTTGTGTTCCGCCATCAGGGTCATGTCTTCGGCAATGCGGTCGTGATGGGCAATCAGCTCTTTAGCCTGGGGCAGGAAATGGCGGCCAAAAGGGGTCAGTTCGGCGTTGCTGGACTTGGCATTGCGCTTTTCAAACAGGGTCTCGCCCAATTTGTTTTCCAGATCCTTGATCGACAGGGAGATTGCCGGCTGGGTGCGATACGCCTTTTCTGCAGCAGCGTGAAACCCCTTGAGTTCAGCGACCCACACGAAGTGTCTCAGCTGGGCGATTTTTAATTCCGGCAGCATGGCGAGGCCTCCCGTTCACATCAAATATCAGTGATAAGGTATTTTTATCACGAGATATTATTTATTAATTTTTATTATTAAAACACTGCGCCTAGGATGAATCCATCAATTTGGTGGAGGTAATCATGTCTGAATCAATTTTTCGTAACTATATCGCCGGTGAATGGGTTGAAGGCGCGGGCGTGGTCGCCAATATCAGTCCGGCCGATACCAGTGATGTGATCGGCCAGTACGCCCAGGCTGACAAGGCCCAGACACAGGCGGCGATTGCTGCGGCGAACCTGGGCCAGCTGGAATGGCAGAAAAGCGGTCTGGAGCAGCGTTACTACGTGCTCATGTCCATCGGCGACGAGCTTATCGCCCGCAAGGACGAGTTGGGTGAGTTGCTGGCCCGTGAAGAAGGCAAAACTCTGGCAGAAGGTGCTGGCGAAATCTACCGCTCCGGCCAATTTTTCCATTACTACGCCGCGGAAGTGCTGCGCCAGATGGGCGAAACCGCCGATTCTGTCCGTCCCGGTATCGAAGTTGAAACCCGCCGCGAGCCTGTGGGTGTGGTCGGTATCATTACTCCCTGGAACTTCCCGACCGCCACCGGCGCCTGGAAAATCGCACCGGCGCTGGCGTTTGGTAACGCCGTTGTCTGGAAGCCGGCCAACCAGGTGCCTGCATCGGCCTGGGCGCTGACCGAAATCATCTCCCGTCAGGGACTGCCGGCCGGTACGTTCAACCTGGTAATGGGGCCGGGCGCTGAAGTCGGCGATGTGCTGATCAATTCACGCGATATCAATGCACTGACCTTCACCGGCTCACTGGAGACCGGTCGCAAGGTGGCTGCCGCCACCGCTGTGAACCTGGTCAAGTGCCAGCTGGAGATGGGCAGCAAGAACGCCCTGGTGGTGCTGGATGATGCCGATCTGGATAACGCCGTCGAGTGTGCGGTTAATGGTGCCTTCGGTGGTACCGGCCAGAAATGTACCGCTTCTTCCCGCCTGATCGTCACCGAAGGTATTCATGATCGCTTTGTAGACGCGGTGAAAGCGCGCATGCAGAAACTGGTGGTCGGTCACCCGCTGAAAGAGGGTGTGCATATCGGCGCTGTGGCGGATGCCCGCCAGATGGAGCAGAACCTGGAATACCTGGCGCTGGCCAAGAGCGAAGGCGGTGAGTTGGTCTGTGGCGGTGAAGTACTCAACGAAGATACCGAAGGCTACTACATGCAGCCGGCGCTGTTTACCGGCACCACCAACGATATGCGTATCAACCGTGAAGAAGCCTTTGCACCGATCGCCTGTGTGATCAAGGTGAAGGACTACGAGGAAGCACTCGCGACTCTGAACGATACCAACTTCGGCCTGACCGGTGGCATCTGCACCCAGTCACTGAAGTACGCCACTGACTTTAAGCGTAACGCCAAGACCGGCTGTGTGATGATCAACCTGCCAACCGCAGGTACGGATTACCACGTGCCTTTCGGTGGTCGCAAGGATTCCAGCTTCGGCCCACGTGAGCAGGGCACTTACGCGAAAGAGTTCTACACCGTCGTTAAAACTACCTACATGCGTGCATAAGCGGAGTCAGGCCATGAACCAGAACCTGCACAAAGACTTGATCGTGGTCGACGGGCTTCAGTATTCCAACTGGAACCGTCACATCTTCGAGCAGCTGCGCGAAGGCGGGGTAACCATGGTGCACGTTACCATTGTCTACCACGAGCAGATTCGTGAAACCCTGCTGCGTATCGCCGAGTGGAATCGTCACTTCGAGTACAACAGCGATCTGATCATGCCGGTGAAGTCCGCCGAGGATATTCGTCGCGCCAAGGCGTTGGGCAAGGTGGGCATCATGTTTGGTGCCCAGAACTGCTCACCCATCGAGGACGATATCGGCATGGTCGAGGTAATGCGTGAGCTTAACCTGATGATCATGCAGCTGACCTACAACAACCAGAGCCTGCTGGCCTGCGGTTGTTATGAGGCGGAAGACAGCGGTGTCACCCGTTTCGGCAAGCAGGCGATCCGCGAGATGAACCGGGTCGGCATGGTTGTCGATATGAGTCATAGCGGCGAACGCAGTACTCTGGATGCCATTGAGTTGTCCGAACGTCCCATCGTGATCTCGCACGCCAACCCGACCAGCTTCCATGCTGCCAAGCGCAACAAGTCCGATACCGTGCTCAAGGCCTTGGGCGAGTCTGGTGGACTGCTGGGATTCAGCCTCTATCCGTTTCATCTCAAGAACGGTTCCGACTGCACTCTGGAAGAGTTCTGCGACATGGTCGCCAGTACCGCGGATCTGATGGGCGTTGAACACATCGGTATTGGCACCGATCTGTGCCAGGAACAGCCGCTGTCGGTGCTGGAATGGATGCGCAATGGCCGCTGGTCCAAAGAGATGGATTACGGTGAAGGCTCCAAGTCCAATGCGGACTGGCCACGCCCGCTGTCCTGGTTCCGTGACAGCCGCGACTTCCCCAATCTGACCGCAGGTCTGCAGGCCCGAGGTTTCAGTGACGAGGATGTGGCGCGAATCATGGGCCGAAACTGGCTTAACTTCCTCGAGGATGCGCTGCAACCGCAATAGCACAGCGCGACTGAAAACAGTTGCCGTCCGGTGTCCCCGGTCGGACGGCAATGCCCCCGTCGATGCTCCGAACCATAAATATAAAAGCTCGCCAGGAGACTAAGATGAATACAACTACTCAGGCTGCGTCTGTCAGCCAGGAGCTTGATATGCCCAAAAAGTCGTGGCTGTCAGGTGTGGATCTGCCCGTGTTCCTGATCAGTGGCGGGATTCTTGTCCTGTTCGCCGCTCTTGCCCTCTATGATATTGACCTGGTGTCTGGCTGGGTCAATACCGCCTTTGCTACCTCGACCAAGCTGTTCGGGGCCTACTGGCAGGTGCTGCTCCTGCTTACTTTCCTGATCGGCCTGATGTTGAGCGTGGGTCGTACTGGCAGTGTGGTGATGGGCGGTACGGATACGCCGGATATCACCACCTTCCAGTGGATCTCCATCATCATGTGTACGTTGCTGGCCGGTGGTGGCGTGTTCTGGGCGGCGGCTGAGCCCATGGCGCATTTCACCTCGCCACCACCGCTGTTTGCGGGTGAAGGCGCGGAAACCGGTACACTGCAGGCGGCCTATAACGCGCTGGCGCAAAGCTTCATGCACTGGGGCTTTCTGGCCTGGGCAATTCTGGGCAGCCTGACCGGCATTATCTTCATGTACCTGCACTATGAGAAAGGCCTGCCGCTGAAGCCGCGCACTCTGCTGTACCCTGTGCTGGGCGACCGTGTCATGAAAGGTCCTCTGGGTGCCATTGTCGACTCCTGCTGTGTGCTGGCAGTGGTTGCGGGTACCGTTGGCCCCATCGGTTTTCTGGGCCTGCAGGTCAGCTTTGGTCTGGAAAAGCTGTTTGGTATTCCCAATACCTACGGTACCCAAGTGTTCATTCTGATCGGTTTGATCGGTATCTATACCCTGTCAGCAGTGAGCGGTGTGAATCGTGGTATTCAGATCCTGAGCCGAGCCAATGTGATCCTGGCGGTGGCGCTGATGGCGTTCATCCTGCTGCTGGGGCCGACCGGTTTCATCGTGGATGGCTATCTGCACTCTTTCGGTATCTACCTGGATCAGTTTATCCCGATGGCAACCTTCCGTGCCGATACCGGCTGGCTGGACTGGTGGACCGTATTCTTCTGGGGCTGGTTCCTGGGCTATGGACCGCTGATGGCGATGTTTGTAGCGCGCATTTCCCGTGGTCGTACCATCCGTGAAATGATCCTGCTGATCTCGGTGGTGGCGCCGGTGATCACCTGCTTCTGGTTCACTATTGTGGGCGGTGCCGGGCTCTCGTTTGAGCTCAACAACCCGGGTGTGATCTCCGAGCCGTTTACCGGATTTAATCTCCCGGCCGCTCTGATGGCCATTACCGAACAGTTGCCCATGGGCTTCCTGGTCTCGGTGCTGTTCCTGATTCTGACCACCATTTTCGTGGCGACTACCGGTGACTCCATGACCTATGCCGTGTCCATGGTGATGACTGGTACTGACCACCCGCAGACCAGCGTCCGCATTTTCTGGGGCGTGATGATGGGCGTCATGGCGGCACTGCTGATCTCCATCGGCTCCGGCGGTATCTCGGCACTCCAGTCCTTCATCGTGGTGACTGCTGTACCGGTGTCACTGGTTCTGTTGCCCTCCCTTTGGGTAGCTCCTCGCATTGCCCGTCAGATGGCTAAAGAACAAGGCCTTTAACTTTCCTTTGCTCCGGTTGCCGTGCTTTGTGCGGCAACCGGATTTTTCTATTTTTCCGCGACTGAATACACGAGATGACAATGAAAACAGCTGTGAAGACTGATCTTTTTGCTTCCAAAGCACCCCTTGAATGGGCCGTTATTGCAAACGGCACCCTGTCCACGGCCCAGATTCCCATTGATGCCAACGGCCAGGTGGTGGAAGGCGGGATTGAGGCCCAGGCGCGCCAGACCATGGACAACTTCAAACACACCATCGAAGCGGCTGAGCTGAGCATGGCAGATGTTACCCAGGTGCTGATTTATGTGACCGATCGTGCGCAGCTGCCGGTATTCAATCAGGTGTACGCAGAATACTTTGAAGCACCTTATCCTAACCGGGCAGCCATGGTAGTAGCGGGGCTGGCCCGTGAAGAGATGCTGTGTGAGATTGTGGCCTATGCGGCAGTTCCAGCATAAGCTTCATAAACAGGCAGTTTGAGCCTGGAGGACTTAAAAAGGCGGCCCCTGTGGCCGCCTTTTTTGTGTCTGCTGTCGTAGCTGATTAGTGCAGGTCGAGCTGGATGTGGAAGGTAGTACCCACTTCCGGGTCAGAGGTGACGGCCATCTGGCCCTTGTGCTGTTCGGTAATCACGAAGTAGGGGAATGACAGTCGCTTGTCGGCTTCTTCCGCTGCCTTGGTTTCATTGCCCTTGCGCATGTAGGGCTCGAACAGGTGCATCTGTTCATCGCTGTCCAGGCCGGTGCCGTTGTGCTGAATACGGATCGACAGGGCATCGTAGCATTCGGTCACATAGAGTTTGATACAGGGCGTGAACTCGGCTCCAAGACGCTGGGACTTGTCTACCAGGGACTGGTAGGCATGACGGAACAGGGTCAGGAAAACCTGCTGAAGTTCAGTGATATAACAGGGCGCCAGCGGAATCTCGCCTTCAAAGTGACGCTCAATGTCGATATTTCGGAAGGGCACTGCATTAGGCACCGACAGGACATCACCTGCCTGAATCAGGGAGTGCTCCAGAATATCCACCACGTTGGCATCCTGGGCGCTGTCGTTGCGGCCATGGGCAAAATCGAGCAGATTTCGAATCACGGATTCAACCTGCTGGCCATTCTTGGAGGCGTTTTGCAGCAACTGCTGTACGCGCTCCACCTCGGCAGCGGAATCGGCACCGGTATTTTGCAGCTTGCCGGATTCCAGCAGGCTCTGGAAATTGCGCAGATCAAACAGGATCGCCTGCAGCGGCGGGTTGATATCGTTGGCCATGGTGGTGGCCAGTTCACCCATGGATGACAGCTTGTCGTGGTGAATCAGCATGTTTTCGGCGATGACCTGACGGGTCACATCATCCACCAGAATTACTACGCCGGGCTCCTGGGTGTGCTCCAGCGGATAGACGGTGATATCCATGTGGTAGCTGCCGGGTTGGCTGTAGCGCAGGGTCAGGGCTTCATTCTGCTCGATGGCCTGCTCAATATGCTTGGGCGTGACAGTGATATCGGGGTAGATCTTCCACAGGTTCTGGCCGATTGCTTCCTCTGTACTGATGCCGGAGCGCTCTTCCGCACGGCGGTTCCATTGCGTGATGGTACCGTCCTTGCTCAGGCCCACCAGTACCAGCGGCATGGAAGTCAGTATATTGCGGATATAGGCCTCGGATGACTGCAGACGCTGGGTGGTAATCACGTGCTCGGACACTTCGTGCTCAAGTTTGGCGGTACGGTCCTGTACGCGCTGCTCCAGGTGTCCGCGGATGGCTTCCAGTTCCACGTTGTAGCGACGCGCGCGTCGCCAGGTGACGAACAGGCTGATCACGACCAGTGTCAGCAGAATAATCAACACGCCACTGGAGAAGTTGGCGACGTATTGCCAGCGGGTACTGCCATCCTCGTTACGGAATGGATCCAGCAGGGCCGCCTGACTGAAAGGTGAAGTAAAAAGTAAAGCTGCAGCCAGGAGAAGTCGGTTTGTCATCTAAGGCGGTCCGTTGTCTCGATAAATGAAACGTATTCTCTGCAGATTATAACGGAAGAAGGCCCCGGAGCGCGGCACTAATTGCCACCTGATCACAGATGAAAATAAAAAAAGGCGCCAGGGGCGCCTTTGAGGAGAGATGACAGGCAAGCTGTCAGGGGTTATCGATGTCTTCGTGCTCCAGCCACATCGCATTGATGATGCCGAATGAGCAGGCCAGGAGCACACCGAGAATCCAGGCGAAGTACCACATGGTTGTATCTCCTTATTAATAGGACGAGTAATCGTTTTCCTGAATGTAATCTACCGAAATCTTCGACCAGAGGGCGCGGTAGCACCACAGGGTGTAGGCCAGAATGATCGGGACGAAGATAAAGGCTGCAATCGCCATTACGTTCAGGGTCAGGTGACTGGACGCCGCATCCCAAAGGGTCAGGCTGGAATTGGGGCTGAGGCTCGATGGCATCACGAACGGGAACATGGAGACCCCGGCGGTGGCGATGATGCCGGCCAGTGCCAGTGAACTGAACAGGAAGGCCCAGCCTGGCTTGTTGCGGCCAGCCAGTAGGAATACACCGATCAGACCGATGAAGCCGGTAATGGGCGCCAGCATGGTCAGCGGATAGAGGCTGTAATTGGCCAGCCAGGCACCTTCAGCAATGACCACTTCCTTGGCCAGCGGATTGGGCAGGGCGCCCAGTTCCGGTTGGCTGAGGATCTTGTAGCCATCGATGCCCATACTGAGCCAGATACCGGCCAGGGCGAAGGCTGCCAGTGTCACCAATGCCAGCAACTGGGCATAGCCCTTGGCGCGGCGTTCCACTTCGCCATGGCTGCGCAGGTTAATCCAGACCGCACCATGCATGGACAGCATGGCCAGGCTGACGACACCACAGAGCAGGCCGAAGGGGTTCAGCAGGCCGAACAGATTGCCATCGTAGCTAGGGCGCATGAACTCGTCATGCTGGAAGGGTACGCCCAGCAACAGGTTGCCAAAGGCAACACCGAATACCAGAGACGGCACAACACCACCGGCAATCAGGCCCCAGTCCCAGGCGCGACGCCACTTGGTATTGGCCAGCTTGGAGCGATAGTCAAAGCCGACCGGACGGAAGAACAGGGCGAACAGCACCAGCAGCATGGCCCAGTAAAAGCCGGAGAAAGCCGCCGCATAGACAGCCGGCCAGGCGGCAAACAGAGCACCACCGGCGGTGATGAACCAGACCTGGTTACCTTCCCAGTGCGGGCCAACGGTATTGATTACCACGCGACGTTCGTCGTCAGTTTTACCGATCAGCGGCAGCAGGGCACAGGCCCCCATATCAAAGCCGTCGGTGATGGCGAAGCCGATCAGCAGCACGCCAACCAGCACCCACCAGAGCAGTTTCAGAGTTTCATAATCAAACAGCATATCCAGTCTCCTCAGGTGTTCAGACTTTCACGGCAGCATCGGCTGCGTCGTGCTGTTGTTCGTGGTGGTAACGGCCGGTATGCAGACTGCTGGGGCCCAGGCGGGCAAATTTCACCATCAGATAGATCTCGACAATCGCCAGCAGGGTGTACAGCGCGATAAAGGCGAATAGGCTGCCCAACAGGTCGGCCTTGGTCAGTACCGAGGGCGCAACATAGGTAGGTAGAATTTCACCAATGGCCCAGGGCTGACGGCCGAACTCGGCCACAAACCAGCCCATCTCGGACGCGATCCAGGGGGCCGGGATCGAGAACAGAGCCAGGCGCAGCAACCAGGGCTTGTTGAACGAAGTGCGGCGCGCGGTGAAGTAGAACGACAGCGCAAAGATCATCAGCATCCAGAAGCCACAGGCCACCATGATGCGGAAGGCCCAGAACATCGGCGCCACGCTTGGGATGGTGTCCCGTGCAGCCATCTGGATCTGCTCTTCGGTCGCATCGACGACATTGTCGGTGTACTTTTTCAACAGCAGGCCAAAGCCCAGGTCGCCCTTGACCTGATCGAACTCGGCCTTGAGCGCATCGGTTTCTTCGCCGTTGCGCAGTCGTTCCAGCAGGGCATAGGCCTGCATGCCGTTGCGTATGCGCGCTTCGTGCTCGGTGATCAGATCCTTGATGCCGATAACTTCTTCGTCAATGGAGCGGGTCGCGATGATGCCCATGACATAGGGGATCTTGATCGCGTAATCGGTTTCCATGGTTTCGTCGTTGGGCATGCCGAACAGGGTGAAGGCGGCCGGCGCTTCTTCGGTTTCCCATTCAGCTTCGATCACGGCCAGCTTGGTTTTCTGCACATCACCGATCTCGTAACCGGACTCATCACCCAGCAGGATCACCGACAGGGATGCGGCCAGGCCAAAGGCGGAGGCGATGGCGAAGGAGCGACGGGCAAATGCCAGGTCACGCCCTTTCAGCAGATAGTAGGCACTGATACCCAGGACGAACATGGCAGCGGTGGTATAACCCGCCGATACGGTGTGCACGAATTTAACCTGAGCCACCGGGTTCAGAAACACCTCGGCAAAGCTGGTCATCTCCATGCGCATGGTTTCATAGCTGAACTCGGAGCCCACCGGGTTCTGCATCCAGCCATTGGCCACCAGAATCCAGAGCGCAGACATGTTGGAGCCCAGGGCCACCAGCCAGGTGACCATAAGGTGTTTTACTTTGCTCAGGCGTTCCCAACCAAAGAAAAACAAACCGACAAAGGTGGACTCCAGGAAGAAGGCCATCAGGCCCTCAATGGCCAGAGGGGCACCGAAGATGTCGCCCACATAATGCGAGTAATACGCCCAGTTGGTGCCAAACTCGAATTCCATGGTCAGACCGGTGGTAACACCGAGGGCAAAGTTGATACCAAAGAGCTTGCCCCAGAACTGGGTCATGTCCTTGTAGATCTGTTTGCCGGTCATGACATAGACGGATTCCATGATGGCCAGCATGAATGACAGCCCCAGCGTAAGCGGGACGAAAAGGAAGTGGTACATCGCCGTAATGGCAAATTGTAGCCGGGAAAGATCAACGATTTCCTCAGTGATCATTACCAGTCTCCTGTGCGAGTTTAGAGCGCCTGAATGCAGGTCATGACATTAATAAAGCATTATTTGTGCCATATATTCCTGTATGTTTTATGAGGTTAATTATTGGTAATAAGCCAGTAATAACGCAGTCTAGCGGATTTTTATGACGTATTTTCAGCTGCAACTCTTAGTTCCGACAAGTGACAAAATGTCGCGGGGTGACGATAATGTCAGTCGGCTGACGTAGATGTCAGTTCGAGGTGAAGGAGGCTGGCACATGTACGACCATTTTGACCCCGCCGTGATTCTGGAAGCGATTCCGGAACCGGCGGCCATACTCTCGCTGGATTATCTTATCCTGGCGACCAATCAGGCCTATCAGGATTGCTATGCGCCCCAGGGGCGAATTGTGGGGAAAACCTGCTACCGGGTGTCACATGGGTACACCGTCCCCTGCGATCAGGCCGGAGAAGCCTGCCCGCTCCGAGCCTGCAGGGATACGGGGCTGCGTCAGCGCGTGTTGCATTTGCACAATACGCCAGAGGGAGAGGAGCACGTCGATGTCGAGATGTCGCCGCTGAAGGATGCTTCAGGCCAGCTGATCGGCTATCTGGAGGTGATGCACCAGGTCAAGGAAGCGCGGGCGCAGGTGTCGGACCAGGATGGCATGGTCGGGCGCTCCCAGGCCTTCACCGAAATGCTGTCACTGGTCCATCGGGCGGCACCCAGTGAGATCACCGTGTTGCTGCTGGGTGAATCCGGCACCGGCAAGGAGCTGGTGGCCAAGGCGCTGCATGACGGTAGTCCGCGCTCACGGGCACCCTTTGTCACGGTTGAATGCTCGGGGCTAAGTGAAGGTTTGTTTGAAAGTGAACTGTTTGGCCATGAAAAGGGCGCGTTCACCGGCGCCATCGGGCGAAAAAAAGGGCTGGTTGAAGCGGCCCGGGGCGGCACATTGTTTCTGGATGAGATCGGTGAAATTCCGCTGAGTCTGCAGGTTAAATTGCTGCGCTTGATCGAGACCGGCACCTTCCGTCCGGTGGGCAGTGTGGAGCCTCAGCATGCGGACTTTCGCCTGGTGTGTGCCACCCATCGTGACCTGCGTGAAATGGTGCGGGCCGGCGAGTTCCGTCAGGATCTCTACTACCGCATTTCTGCCTTTCCAGTGCCTCTGCCACCGTTGCGGCAGAGAGCCGACGACCTGCCACTGCTGGTCTCCGTTCTGCTCAAACGACTGCCAGGTGGTGCCGAGGTACAGCTGGACGAAGCCGTCATGCAGTGGCTGCGCCGATATTCCTTCCCGGGTAATATCCGTGAACTGCGCAACCTGCTGGAGCGCGGCATTCTCCTGGCCGATGCTGGCGTGATCAAGCTGGAACACCTGCCACCAGACCTCTTTGCAACTGTCGAAACCACGCCCGCACTGCCCGCTGAGCAAGTAATGCATCAGCTGCCGGTGATGCCCCTGGAGGCGCTGGAGGCCGCTTATCTGCATTCACTGGCTGTCCGTTTTAAAGGTGAGCGGCGCGAGCTGGCGCAACAGCTCGGTGTTAGCGAGCGGACCCTCTACCGCAAACTGAAAGATATTGATGCGAGTTAGACTAAAGTTTAATCATGCATATTCTAATATTGTCTACGCTTATTACATAAAAATAAAAAGGAGCTGTCAGGCTCCGCACAAATCGGGAGACTGGCATGTCCAGAATTATTCGTCCCCAAAGCACGGCTGAGTTGCTCAAACAGCTGGCGCGGGAGTCTGAAGACCTGTCTGCAAACGACCGGCGTGATTTTCTTCGCCGTGGCATTACTGCCGTTGGCACGCTGGCAGCCACCAGTGTTGCTGGAGGAGCCCTGGCAGAAAGCGCCGGTTCCACCAACCTGCCGCCCAACGAACCCAGCTGGAGCCGTCAATTGGGTCACGGGGTTGTTGAACACCCCTATGGCAGTCCTTCTCAGTTTGAAAAAAATGTCGTGCGTCGAACCGTTCCCTGGTTGACGGCAGAATCCATATCCTCCATCTCCATGACGCCACTTGCGGAACTCAAGGGCATTATTACCCCCAATGGGTTGGTATTCGAGCGCTATCACGCCGGGGTTCCTGTCATAAATCCTGAAGAGCATCGCCTGATATTGCATGGCTTGGTGGAGCGCCCACTGATTTTTACCATGGATGACCTGATGCGTTTTCCGTCCGTCTCGGAGATCAAGTTTCTCGAGTGTCCGGCCAACGGCGGCATGGAGTGGAAAGGGGCGCAGATGGAAGCGCTGCAGTTTACCCATGGCATGCTGAGCTGCTGTGAGTGGACGGGCGTACCACTGAAAGTGCTGCTGGAAGAAGCGGGTGTTAAACCTGAGGGCAAATGGATACTGGCTGAGGGTGCCGATGGTGCCCATATGAGCCGTTCCATCCCGCTGGAGAAAGCGCTGGACGATACACTGGTGGTGTATGCCCAGAATGGCGAACGGCTGCGGCCCGAGCAGGGCTATCCCCTGAGACTGTTCAACCCCGGCTGGGAAGGCAATACTTCAATCAAGTGGCTGCGCCGTCTGGAGGTGGGAGATCAGCCCTGGTATCACCGCGAGGAAACTTCCAAATACACCGATCTGCTCGCCAGTGGCAAGGCTCGCAAGTTCAGCTTCGTGCAGGAAACCAACTCGGTTATTACCTATCCCTGCCCGGAAAAGCCGGTCAAGCATTCGGGCTATATCGAAATTGAAGGGCTTGCCTGGTCCGGGCGCGGGCGGATCAAACAAGTGGATGTGTCCTTCGATGGCGGTGTCAACTGGGTGCCTGCACGCCTGAAAGGGCTGGTGCTGCCCAAGGCGCTCACCCGCTTCAGTGTCGATGCGCAGTGGCATGGCCAACCCTGGCTGTTGCAGGCACGAGCAATTGATGAAACCGGCTATGTGCAGCCAACCCTCAAGCAGCTGCGAGCAGCACGAGGAAGCAATTCCATTTATCACAAGAATTCGATTCACACCTGGAAAGTTGCATCCAACGGGGAGGTCACCAATGTTCAGATTACCTGATCACAGCTGGCGCCCGTTGATCGCCGGGCTGCTGCTGACGACCGGTGTGCAGGCCCTGGCTGAGCCTCTGGGTATTGGTCGGGCCGCCAGTGCGGATGAGATAGCCGGCTGGGATATTGATGTGCGCCCCGATGGCCTGGGTTTGCCACCCGGAGAGGGTAGTGTGATGGATGGCGAGATGCTGTATGAGTCGCGCTGCGCCAGTTGTCATGGCACCTTCGGTGAAGGAGTGGGCCGTTGGCCGGTGCTGTCCGGTGGCTTTGATACTCTGACGCATGAACGGCCTACCAAGACTGTCGGCTCCTACTGGCCCTATGCCAGCACGCTCTGGGACTACATTCATCGTGCCATGCCGTTTACGGCACCGCGCTCCCTCAGTGCAGATGAAACCTATGCCATCTCTGCGTACGTACTCTATCTGAATGACATAGTGGATGATGAGTTTGTGCTGACACAGGACAATCTGGCATCCATCGAAATGCCGAATCAGGATGGCTTTTTTCTCGATGATCGACCGGATTCGCCCAATAAGCGCTGCATGAAGGACTGCGCCAATCCAGAGCAACTGGAGATGGTTGGCACCATTGGCGGTATTACGCCGGTTGGTCATTTCAAGCAGGGAGCCGATGCGCCGGCAGCCTCTCATGAGGCGCAGAAAGCATTGGAAGAGCAAAAGGAGCGTGAGCGTCTACACTCCCTCGGGGTTGAGGTTGAAGCGCCTCATGAACGCGCAGACAGTGAGTTGTCGGCGTCAGCCCTTGCGGGACGTGAAGTGTATGAAGCGGCCTGTGTTGCCTGTCATGGTTCGGGTCTTGCCGGTGCTCCCAAACTGGGGGATCAGGCGGATTGGTCACCACGGCTGGCGAAGGGTATGGATACGTTGCTCAAGCATGCCATAGAAGGATTCACTGGCACCAAGGGCGTTATGCCACCAAAAGGAGGGCGTGTTGATCTGTCTGACGAGCAGATAATGCATGCAGTGGCTTTCATGACAGAAAAAAGTCGGTAAAATACGTCTATATTACTTTTGGTGTTCAAAAATAATAAAGTTAGCATAATTTAATATAAGGGCCTTAAGCAGGCTCGGCCGGAGGATTTAGCATGCGCAGACTGACCACCCTGATGTGTGTGGCAACTGCAGCCACCGCGCTCAGCGGGCCGGTAGCGGCCGCGTCCCAGGACGAAATGATCGAACTGGGCCGTGACGTTTTTCACGACAAAACCCGTGGTAACTGTATTTCCTGCCACAGCATTGATGACCCTGTTGCCAACTTGCCCGGCAATCAGGGCCCAATGATGGTTGCCATGAAGCAGCGCTTCCCGGACAAGCGCAAACTGCGTGCCCAGGTGTGGGACGCCACCGTGGCAAACCCGCTCAGCATCATGCCGCCGATTGGCAAGCATTGGATCCTCTCTGAAGAAGAGATCGATGCTGTTGTGGAATACATCTACCAGTACTAAGGCCCCTTGGGGAACAGGATGAGGAACAGATAATGAGTATGAATCGTCGAACCCTGGTAAAAGCGGTGGCAGCCGGTGGCGCCCTGATGGGCCTGAGTGTGCTGATGCCGCGTGCCGCCATGGCGGCCTGGGCCAAAGAAGCCTTCAGCGCTTCTGAACAGAGTGCAGCTATCAAGGCGCTTTACGGGGATGACGCCCCGGCTGAAAGTGCCGAGGTAATCCTTGATGCACCGGATATTGCTGAAAACGGTGCGGTTGTGCCCGTCAGCGTCAGCACTGGCATGGCCAATGTTGAGTCCATGAGCATCTTCATCGAGAACAACCCGTCTCCGCTGGCGGTCCAGTTCATGATCCCGGAAGGGACGCAAGCGGATGTCTCCACCCGTGTGCGCATGGGTAAAACCACTAACGTAACCGCGGTCGTGAAGGCCGACGGCAAGCTGTACAGCGCGACCAAAGAGGTCAAGGTCACCATCGGTGGTTGCGGCGGCTAATAACGACAGGATTTGAGGAGACAGACAATGAGTATCATGCGAGTAAAAGCCAAATCCAGTGGCGAGCGTACCGACGTTAAGATGATGGCCAAACACATCATGGAAACCGGTCAGCGCAAGGACAAGTCGGGCAATATCATTCCTGCCATGTTCCTGTCTGAAGTTGAGGTGAAACACGGTGGCAAGGTGGTGTTTGTTGCCAACCTGGGCCCCGCTGTGTCCAAGAACCCCTATTTTTCGTTCAGTTTTGCCGGCGGCGCCTCAGGTGACGAGCTGGAGATCAACTGGAAGGAAAATACCGGCAAGTCCGGCAGTGAGACCGCCTCGATCCGCTGATAACCGATTTTGAATGGTGTTGCATGAAGACAATAAAAACCTTGTTGCTGGGACTGGGATTGACCGCGCTGGCACCGCTGACCCAAGCGGCCGAGAGTGGCTTCACTCTGGAAACGGTTGATCCTGAAGCGGATCGTAAGGCGCTGCAGGCGTTCTATCAGAACCGTTTTCCCGGCGTGCCGCTGGAAGAGTATGTAAACGGTATCTATGCCATCGATCCGCCGTCTCGTGAGCAGTGGGATGCCCTGATGGAATTCCCGCCCTACGAGTTTGACCTCGAAGAGGGGCAGGTGCTGTTTGAAACGCCGTTTGCCAATGGCAAAAGCTATGCGGACTGCTTTGAAAATGGGGGCATCGGCATTCGCCAGAACTACCCGTACTGGAATAAGGAAGAAGGTACGGTGAAGACGCTGGAGCAGGAAATCAACGAATGCCGCGAGCAGAATGGTGAGAAGCCGTTGAAGTGGAAAAAGGGCGCAATCGCCCAGATTTCTGCCTACATGGCCTGGACATCGCGTGACAATGTCATCGATATCAAGATCCCGGAAGACGACCCCCGTGCCCTGCAGGCATACCTGGACGGCAAGCAGTTCTTCTATGCCAAGCGTGGCCAGCTCAATCTGTCCTGCGCCAACTGCCACTTGCAGGGCTCGCGCCGCCTGATTCGTGCCGACCTGCCGGGCCCGATGCTGGGACAGCCGACACACTTCCCGGTATATCGCTCCAAGTGGGGTGAAATCGGTACGCTGCACCGTCGCTACGAGGGCTGTCACCGTGACTCCCGCTCCGTGCCGCTGCCGCCGCAGTCGGAAGAGTTCCGTAAGCTGGAATATTTCCAGACCTACATGAGCAACGGTCTGGTTGTGAATGGTCCGGGCGCACGTAAATAAGGGGTCGCATGATGAAAAAGGCAACAATGACATTGCTGGCTGCCCTGGTGTTGGCGCCGGCACTGGCACAGGCTGAAACCTTCCAGGAGGTGTTCAACCAGCAGCGTGCCCTTTACGGCAAGGGGCATGAATTCACCTTCGAGGGCAAAACGTACAAGACGTATCACCCGGAAGAAGTGGAAGCCATGGCTGAGCCGACCAAGGCAAATGCGGAAGCGCTGGTGGCCAGTGCTGAAGCCAAGCGTCAGGAGGCTGCCGCTGTTGGCTACGAATGGCGTTTCACCGGCCGTATCTTGAAGCAGGCGCAGGAGGCGTTGGCAGAAGAGCGTTTCCAGGATGCCATGAACCTGGCTGCCCAGGCGAAGTACCAGGCGCGCAAGGCGGTTGAACAGCAGGCGCATGTGGCTTCAACCTGGCACCACGCCGTGCCCGAGTAATTCCAATTAGCTACAGGCTTTAAACGCCCGTCCCCGTCTCGGGTACGGGCGTTTTCATGTCAGGAGGAACTGAACATGTCGATGACGCGTCGTGAATTTGCCCGCATGATGGGGCTGGCTGGTATGGCGGGAATGCTGCCGCTGAAAGGGCAGGCTGCGGGGCGCCAACCGGCAGACCTCTATGAGGTCCCCAGTTTTGGCAATGTGCGCCTGCTGCACATGACGGACTGCCATGCCCAGCTGTTGCCGATCCACTTCCGCGAACCCAATGTAAACCTGGGTGTCGCCGGTGCGCGTGGTCAGGCGCCACACCTGGTGGGCGACAAGTTGCTGCAGCACTTTGGCATTGAGCCTGGTGGTATTGAAGCCCATGCCTTCAGCTATCTGGACTTCAATGACGCGGCCGCCCAGTACGGCAAGGTCGGTGGGTTTGCGCACTTGAAAACCCTGGCTGACCGCCTGCGTGACAGCTATGGGCGTGACAAGACCCTGTTGCTGGACGGTGGTGATACCTGGCAGGGCTCGGGCACCTCCTACAAGACCCGTGGCATGGACATGGTCAAGGCCTGTAATGCGTTGGGCGTGGATATCATGACCGGACACTGGGAGTTCACCTATCACCAGGAAGAAATTCTCAGCAATATCAAAGCCTTCAACGGTGAGTTTCTGGCCCAGAACGTCTTTATTACCGAAGATGCCCTGTTCGGCAGTGATACCGATTACCTGTTTGATGACTTCTCCGGGCGTGTATTCAAGCCCTACAGCATTAGTGAGCTCGGCGGCGTACGTATTGCCGTTATCGGTCAGGCGTTCCCGCGGACCAAGATTGCCAACCCGTCACGCTTCATTCCTGACTGGAGCTTTGATATTCACGACAAGTATCTGCAGGAGCTTGTGGATCAGGTGCGTGCAGAGGAAAAAGTGGATGCTGTTGTCGTGCTGTCCCATAACGGCATGGATGTGGATCTGGCCATGGCAAGTCGGGTCTCGGGCGTTGATCTGATTCTGGGTGGCCATACCCATGACGGCATGCCGGCTCCGACGGTGGTGAAAAATAGCGGTGGTGAAACACTGGTATTCAACGCGGGCTCCAACGGCAAGTTCCTGGGTACGCTTGACCTGGATATCCGCAACGGCCGCATTCAGGACTTCCGTTACCGTCTGGTGCCGGTGTTCTCGGAACTGCTGCCGGCAGATGCGGGTATGCAGCAGCTTATCGATGAAATTCGTGCGCCTCATCTCGACTGGCTAAATGAAGAGCTTGCGGTGGCCAACGATCTGATGTTCCGTCGCGGCAACTTTAACGGCACCTTTGATCAGGTGATCTGTGATGCCCTGCGTGAAGTCGGCGATGCCCAGATCTCGCTGTCACCGGGCTTCCGCTGGGGAACCAGCGTGCTCAAGGGGCAGATGATCAATATGGAGCGAGTGCTCGATCAAACCTGCCTGACCTACCCCGAAACCTATGTGCGGGAAATGAAAGGTTCCGAGCTCAAGCTGATCATGGAGGATGTGGCGGATAACCTGTTTAACCCCGAGCCCTATCTGCAATCAGGTGGTGATATGGTGCGTGTCGGTGGTTTCGATTATGTGTGTGAGCCCGGTCGACAGATCGGTGAGCGCATCAGTGAGATGACGCTGGATAACGGCGAGCGGATAGAAGCCGACAAGACCTACAAGGTGACCGGTTGGGCGACGGTGGGCGCTCAGTCCGAAGGTCCTGCCATCTGGGATGTGGTCGCGGAATATCTGCGTGATCGTAAGGAAGCGCAGGTTGATAAACTCAATACGCCGGTGCTTAAAGGTGTTAAGGGAAATCCGGGCCTGGCTGACTATGCCAATAAGGTATTGAGCTGAGACTGTGGCGCATGTCTCGGGTTTCGATAGAATAGGACGCAGTTTCCATCTATGAGGCCCGTGCATGCGCATCACCCCCATCGCTATTCCTGTACTGGCGTTGTTGCTCAGTGGCTGCAACGCCGCTCAAACGCAGCCGCAGTCCGGTGAAGGCAGTGCCAACCCGGCGGCTGACGCCCAGTCCCAATCATCCTCTTCAGAGCAGTCGCGAGAGACTGGGCAGGGTCCTTCGCCATCAGAGCGCGGCAACGCAAATGCCGAAATGGCGGGCGCCATTCAGACCGGTTTTGATCAGCTCAGCGGTCGTTTAACTCTGCTGCAGGAGCAGGTGCTGCAGATTCGCAGCAGTAACCAGCAGCTGCGTGAGCAGAATCAGATGCTGTTGAATCGTCTTGAGCTCCTTACCCGCACTCAGCCTGAGGACTCGGCAGCAGAAGGGGAAATGTCTGCTGATGCCGGTGGTACCGAGCAGCTGGATGCTGCCATCGGTCAGCTGATGCAGATTCTGAACCAGGCAGAGTTGCCCTCTGGCAGCAGCCAGGGGCAGTTTGGGCTGGCGACAACCTACACTCAGGTCGGAGATTGGGTACTGCTGCGCTATGACCGCAGCACGGGTGAGACCTGGATGGCGGAATTTGGTGACTGGCAGCTGATCTCTGAGGAGTTGCCGCCGGAAAATTCACTCTATGATATCCAGATCAGCCGCGCCGACCGCAATACGGCGGGGTATGTGGCGGTGCGTATCGACCTCAACTCTGGTCGCAGCTGGTGGCTGAATGGCAAGCGTTGGCAGGAGTACTGAATGCAGCAGGATGACTACCAGCCATTGATCGAGCTGTTCAACCGCTTGTTCCTGCCAACTTATAACACCGTTTTGGTGGCGGGTGAGGATGAGCCGATCTATCTGCCGGCGGATGATACCCATCCTCATCATCGTATTATTTTCGCACATGGCTTTTTTGCCAGTGCGCTGCACGAAATTGCCCACTGGTGTGTTGCAGGCCCGCAGCGGCGTCTGCTGGAGGATTTTGGCTACTGGTACAAGCCTGATGGCCGCACCGCGCAAGAGCAGGCAGAATTCGAGCGTGTGGAAGTTAAACCCCAGGCCTATGAGTGGATTTTCAATCAGGCGGCCGGGCGACGCTTTCACTTCAGTGCCGATAACCTGAGTGCCGGGCTTGGGGCCAGTGATACCTTTCAGCGCAATGTGCATGCCCGTGTTATGCAGCTGCTTGAAGAGGGACTGCCGGTGCGGGTGCAGATGCTGGTTGATGGCCTGCGTCGCCAGTATCAAACGCCTCCCTTGAGCGCGCAGCAATTTGTGCTTGAGCTTGAGACCGAGGAAGGCTGCAGTCATGCGTAATCTGGATATCAAGGCAACACCCTGGCAACAGGAGGTTCTGCCTGACGAGCTGCATCTGCCCACGGGTGTTGATGCGCTCGTGCTGGAATCCTGCCAGTTTGAAGGCTGGCATTACCAGCGCCTGCAATTGCAAACAACATCAGGCCTCAAGTGTTACCTCTATGTTGATGATGGCGACCAGGTCTGGGTGCTGGGTGTGTTTGATACGCTGGGCCAGGCGGATTTCTTCCTGGCACTTCACAATGCCAATGCTCTGTATGTTCCCGCCTTGCTGATTGAACAGGATGCACCGGCGGTGCGCATGATTGACCAACAGTTGCATTGGCCTGTGTATGCGGGCCTGTACAGGGTGGGATTCAAATCCTATCGGGTAGAACCGGTCGAGACGGAAGCAGATTGGGTGCGAGCCGAATATATTGACGGGTATCGTGTCGAGTCGCTGGGAGAGGGGCCGGAAATCGAGGTATGTCTGCAGGTTTACAGCCACTTCGACGGGCGTCTGCGTGGCTGTAAAATGTGCTGATATAGCGGCTATCAGTTATGCATGCCGTGACTCTTGTTGCCGTGCTTCATGCCCCCAGGCATCACCATCTGCACGGGTACCTGAAGGGTGCGTGTATCCCCGTCTTCAAATTCCAGGTTCAATTCAATTGAGCTGCCCGCCGCCAGTGGCTGAGGCAATCCGATCAGCATGATATGCAGACCGCCCGGCGCCAGTGTGGTGGTTTCGTTGGCCGGCAGGTCGATGGCTTCAATCTGACGCATGCGCATAACGCCCTGGTCATGCTGGTGGGTATGCAGCTCAACAACCTCGGCCGCCGAGCTGCTGGCACCGATGAGGCGAGTGGCGTCGCCCTTGTTGCTCAACTGCATGAAAGCGGCGCTGTTCATCTGGCCCGGTGCCGTAGCGCGGGCATAAGGCTCAACAACATCTACATCCGCTGCCTGCAGGCTGCTGGCCAGCAGCAGGGTGGTCAGAGTGGCAAGCGCTCGTTTCATGATCTTATCCTTCCGAAGTTAACAGGGTTTTGAGTGCCGTTGTCATGGCCGGCACGCTGGTATTGTGCAGCAGGGTTTCGACCAGGCGCCCCTCGCGATCCACCAGATACAAACGGGAGGAGTGGTCGACTGCATAACCCATGGCTGAATCTTCCATATCAACAATGCGGTAAAAGGCACCGTACTGGCGTACCACCTGATCGATCTCTTCACGGCTGCCGGTCACCCCGACAATGCGTGGCGAGAAAAAGGCGGTGTAATCGGCCAGTTTTGCAGGCGTATCCCGCTCGGGGTCGACACTGATGAATATGCCCTGCACTTGCTCGCGTTCTGACTCAGACAGCTGGCGCAGAGACTGTGTCAGCACCGCAAGTGCTGTCGGGCAGACATCCGGGCAGGATGCATAGCCGATGTAAATGACGCTCACCTGACCCTTGAAGTCGGACAGGGATACCGGTCCCTCTGCTGACTGCAAAGTAAAGTCACCGCCTAGCTGAAGATTTGCATTCATCGGGTCGGTGGCGACAGACTGGGGTCGCAACAAGAATGCAGTGGCCAGACCCAGCAACAGGCAGAGGGTCAGAATCAGCAGAATTTTGAGTGTTTTCAGATGTTGGCTCATTGGGCATCAAACTCGAATTGGTGCTGTTGAGTCTTGCCGTTACGGGTCAGACTCAATGTTAGTCTCCAGCGCATGGTCCCGGTTGTGCAGACCGCCAGCTCGGTATCACCCTGCCAGCCATTCTCATCCGAGGGCGTTAACGAAAAACGGTTTTGTCCCATATACATTTCCGCTCCCTGAAGATCGGCAACCACCTGATCGAATGAGGTACCCTCGCTTGTCTCCAGTTCCAGTGTCAGTGGCTGCAGTGACTGAATGGGGGAAGGTCCAAAGCTGAGTGTGAGACCTTCAAATTCGCAGGCACCCTGTTGCAGGTCGCAATCGTGTATTTTTGCACCCTGGTTTACATCAAGCTGTTGTTGCGCATAGGTCGCCACTGCCAGAATCAGCAATAACAGGACGGCCCACAAAAGCCATTTGAAAAGCGCTGACGAGTTGCCGTCCTGGTTGCTGGAAGTGTCTGTTTTCATTTGGATAGGAGCTTAGTACAGGCGTTGTGTTAGTAGGAAGTGACAAATTGTCGCACTCTCTCTTCTAATGGTCGAGATGTCTGGCAACGCCGTTCGGTATTGGTTATCTTGGGCGCTGCAATCTGAATTTCGAGCAGAGACCAGACTCAATGAGTGAAGTGCACGCGCAAGGGAATAACGAGGCCTGTCAGCCGGAAACCCGTCACCTGATTCAATTAGCAGACAACCTGGATGATTTTGTTGTTGTGTTGCGACTGGATGGCACCTGTGCATGGTGTAATCGATCTTTTGCGAATCTGCTTGGGGCCGAACGGGAGTCACTTTTGGGCAAGGCCTATCCTTTGCCGGAGCTGCGTGAATTGATGGTGCACCAGGCCAGGGAATCCGTGGAAACTTGGGTGCAGCTTGAGGGCGGTCAAAACCGCTTGATCAGGTTCAATGCAGATGCGGGTCTGGATTCTGAAGGCTGCGTCGAATCTCTGCTGATCACCGGCCGGGACCTGACGCCGTTCTATCGTTTGCAACACCCGCTTGCCGCTGCTGGCGATGGAAGCCTGTTGCTCGCCTCCGAAGGTCAGGTACAGGCCCGTATCAAACATGCTTTGGATCGTGCTCAGCGAGCACAGGAATACGTCGGTTTTATGGCGATTCAGGTGAGCGGCACCGGGCAGCAGAATCTGGCAAGCCAGGCTGATGTGCTCAACCAGGTTGTGGCCTCTGTGCGTCAGAAAATCCGCCAGGGCGATACGTTGGCGCGGCTTGAATCCGGTGCTTACCTGCTGGTTCTGGAGCAGATCGATTGCCCTGAGGCTATCGGCACTGTGGTTGAAAAGTTCTCGGCGCTACTGCATGAGGGAGCTCCCCAATTGGAGACAGGCTATGCCATCAATACCGGGGTTGCGATCAGTCCTGATGATGGCGTGGAAACAGCTGAGTTGATCGAGCGTGCGCAGCAGGCCATGCAGCGTGCCATTATGGACGAGCAGCAGATCGCATATTTTTGATGTGACTCAGAGCAGGCTGAGCTGTGTGTCTGCTTAGCCTGTAAAGAAGCCGCGAGACGATTTTTCCATCAGGTGGGAGTCGTCTTTGCCGCGACCTACACCCAAATGTACCTTCAATACCGGGGTCTTGCCTGAATCGGCTTCTGTGGCGTGATGGGAAATTGATTTGACCATATAGCGTTGGCCATTGAAGTGGATAATCTCACCTTGCATCGGACGTGTTGGTAGACGTGCGCGCGTAAAGTTGCCGTCTTCGAAAACCAGTACTGACTGAACCATGAAAGTCTTCTTCCCTAAAAATGTCCGTAAATTGCGGCACTATCATCGCGGTG
This sequence comes from Marinobacterium sp. NO-S09, assembly GCF_059179545.1. NCBI lineage: Bacteria > Pseudomonadati > Pseudomonadota > Gammaproteobacteria > Oceanospirillales > Oceanospirillaceae > Marinobacterium > Marinobacterium sp. NO-S09. The sequence continues at coordinate 2,026,661 of NZ_CP168954.1, forward strand.
AATCCCTGTGCCGTCAATCCTTGTAATTGTCGCCGATATGATCTGACTCAAGCAAATAAAGCCCTGTTTTATAGAGGGTTTCCTGGTTGCTTCAGTGCTGGTCCTGGTCGTTGATTACAACGGTAAGGGTTTAAGCGATAGAGCCGGCAGCTGCTGCGAGCCAGAACCTGCTCACTGTGAGTCGATGAAGAGTGAAAAGTTCACCGCCCGTCAAAACGGGCGGTGTTTGCTGTGCTGTGTACCTGGTTTAGAGCCCCAGCTTCTCAGCAATGTAATCAGCGTCTTTGTCACCACGGCCGGACAGGTTGACCAGAATGCTCTGGTCGGATGTCAGCGTCGGAGCGGTACGGATGGCCCAGGCAACGGCGTGAGAGCTTTCCAGTGCCGGGATAATGCCTTCAACACGGGACAGGGTCATGAATGCATCCAGGCATTCCTCGTCGCTGGCGCTATCGTACTGTACGCGTCCTAGGTCTTTCAGGTAGCTGTGCTGAGGGCCGACACCCGGGTAGTCCAGACCTGATGCAATGGAATGAACCGGCATGGGAGTGCCGTCTTCCTGTTCGAGTACATAGCATTTCATGCCGTGGATTTCGCCGGGCTTGCCCAGTGTCATGGTGGCGGAATGCTTGTCAGTATCCAGGCCATAACCGGCAGGTTCAACACCGACCAGGCTCACGGACTTATCACCCAGGAAAGCTGTGAACATGCCGATGGCGTTGGAGCCACCGCCGACGCAGGCGGTTACATAATCCGGCAGTTTGCCTTCACGCTGCTGGAACTGCTCACGTGCTTCCTTGCCGATGATGCTCTGGAAGTCTCGCACCATTTTGGGGAAGGGGTGAGGACCAACAACGGAGCCGATGGCGTAGATAAAGTTCTTCGGGTCTTTCAGGTATTCCTCGAAGGCGCTGTCGACGGCGTCTTTCAGGGTGGCAGTGCCGCGGGTAACCGGGACCAGTTTGCAGCCCAGGATCTTCATCTTCACGACATTGGGGTGTTCTTTTTCAATATCCACCTGGCCCATGTGGATTTCACAGGGAATGCCGACCAGTGCGCAGGCCGTTGCCAGAGCTACGCCGTGCTGACCGGCGCCGGTTTCGGCAATCACTTTGGTTTTGCCCATGTATTTGGCAAGCAGAGCTTCACCCAGGCAGTGGTTGATCTTGTGCGCACCGGTATGGTTGAGGTCTTCACGCTTGAGGTAGATACGTGCACCACCCAGCTTTTCGCTCAGGCGGCGGGCATAAAATACCGGGCTGGGGCGGCCAACATAGTCAGCAAAGAGGGCGTTGAGTTCCTGCTGGAACTCGGGCATCTGACGGATCTCTTCGTATGCCTGGTTGATTTCATCCATGACCTGTTTCAGTTCGGGCGGAATCAACTGGCCGCCGTATTCACCAAAAAAGCCATCAGCATCGGGCATCTGCGCAAAATCAAACTTACTCATAGTTACTCCAGGCATCACAGCACAATACGCCGTACAGACGACGCATATGTTATTTCATCCAATCAGGGGAAATGACTATAAAGTGACGACCGGGCGGTGCCAAGTCTGAAAGGGAGATTTCCAGGGAAGCTATGAATAAGTCCATGGCATCTCAGATTCTTCTGAGGTGCTACAGGCAGAAGGTAACTGCGCCCCTAGCTGAAGTCGAAGCCGAGCTGTTCTTCGCGCACCTGTTGGCGGCGGAAGCCTCGCTGGCGCTGCTCGCGGCCAATATCACGCAGGCGCTCAAGTGCCTCGGCATAGGAGTCCACGAGCGTATGACGGCAATCCCCGCTGTCATTCGGGCTGCCCCAGCATTCGCTGACCACCCAGTCACCGACAAGATCGCGATAGATCCTGACTACAAGGAAGTCCTGATTTTTTTGCCAGCGCACAACCAAGGAAGCGTTACCGTTCAATGACCCGGAGGGAGTATGTCTTTATAATGGAGGCGCGTGATTGAGCCTGAAACCCGGGCGTTTGTAAAGCCCTGACCGCAAATAAGGACTGCATTTGACTGATTTGCCACTGACAATTGTTGCTGACGAGAATATCCCTGCACTGGAGCCGCTGTTTCAGCACCTGGGCAGGTTGCACACCTATCCGGGGCGTACGCTTTCACCCGAGCAGGTGAGAGATGCGGATGTGCTGCTGGTGCGATCGGTCACCCGCGTCGATGAGCGACTGTTGAGCGACAGTTCCGTGCGTTTTGTAGGGACCGCAACCATCGGGACTGATCACGTGGATCAGGCCTGGCTGGCGAAGCAGGGTATCGGTTTCAGCAGCGCGCCGGGCTGTAATGCCGAATCTGTGGTCGACTATGTACTGGCCGCCCTGCTGCATACTGCTCAGGATCAGCGTTTTGATCTGCGCGATAAAACCCTGGGTATTGTCGGTGTGGGTAATGTTGGTCGTCGTCTGCAGGGCCGCCTTGAGCAGTTGGGCGTAGAGCTGCTCCTGTGTGATCCGCCACGTGCTGCCAGTGAAGGTGCTGATGGCTTTGTGGAGCTGGAACACCTGCTGGGCTCGGCCGATATCATTTGTATGCATACGCCCCTGACGCGAACGGGCGCCTGGCCCACACATCATCTACTCAATGCGGATAATATGTCGCTGCTAAAACCGGATATGGTGCTGCTCAATGCCGGGCGCGGTCCGGTCATTGATAATGCGGCCCTGTTGCAACTGGCAAAGGCACGCCCGCAGATGAGTCTGATCATGGATGTATGGGAGCATGAACCCTGGGTGGATGCCGAGCTTGCATCCCGCTGTCGCCTGGCAACGCCCCATATTGCCGGATATGCGCTGGATGGGAAGATTCGTGGCACCTGGATGCTCTACAATGCCTTGTGTGAACAGCTTGGCAGACCGGCCGATATAGGCCTGTCACAGGTGTTGCCACCATCGCCGGTGTCATCCATGCAGTTGAATAGGCCTGATAATCTGCTGGCGCCGGTGAGATCCGTCTATGATATCTATCGAGACGACCGCGATTTCAGAGCGATGCTGGGCGATACTGAAACGGATATTAAACTGGGGTTTGACCGTTTGCGGCGCTTTTATCCTGAACGCCGTGAATTTGTCACCCTGAGCTTGAAAGGGGAGGTTGAGCCTGATGCTGCACAGCAGTTTGCGGCACTGGGGTTCAACTGTCACTGGGGGAATGATGACTGATCTGTCCCGAATACTGGGAAACGAGCTGACCAGTCTGGCGGAATTGGCGCCGGCGGTGGGTGAATCGATTCGTCTGGATGTCAGGGCGCCTAACCAGAAGCTGTCCACACGCCTTCTGGGTTATCGCGAGCCCGGGTCCTTGATGGTATCAGCCCCCAAACTGGCTCCAGGCGGTGCCATTGTCCACGAAGGCACCCGAATGTCAGCTCGTATGATGATCGGTAACTACCTGTGTACCTTTGAAACGCGCCTGGTTCAGGTGCAAAGCCGGCCTTTCGGCTATTGGCACCTGGAGTACCCCGCTCGTGTCGAGAGTCGACGCCTGCGTAAGGAAACACGTATACCTATCAACCTCAGTGTGCGTGTGGAGCAGGATGAACTGTCACTGGGGGCGTCGGCGGTGTCGGCCGTCTGTCGTGATATCAGCCTGCAGGGCGCTAATCTGGAGTCTTCTCGTGCGCTGGCTCAGCCTGAGGAGCAACTCTTTATCACCCTGCGGGTGAGTGTGGCCGGTATGGATCATCTGCTGCTACTGCCTGCCCTGGTGCGCAACGTGCAGCAATTGGAAACCGGTCCTGTTCCCGTGTTCAGTCAGGGGGTTGAATTTGTGGACCTCGAAGAAGATACGCGCCTGATCCTGGCGGGGTTTGTCTATGAGCAGCAATTGCAGAATGCCGGTTTGATTGAGTAAGGCGGGTAATGAGTTTTCGATTAGGACTGATAATCAACCCTTACGCGGGCTTGGGTGGCAGCGTTGCTTTGAAGGGCAGTGATGGTGCTGATGTCGCTGCTCAGGCGCTGGCGCTGGGAGCTGAGCCGCGCGCCGAAAAACGAACACGAACGGCTCTGGAGGCCTTGCAAGGGCTGGATGTCTGTATCAAGACCTGGGCTGGTCCAATGGGCGCCTCCCTTGCGCATGAGTTGGGGTTTGCCACCGAGGTATTAGGCGCCCCGGCCTCGGATCCCAGCACGGCGAAAGATACGCTGGCTGCTGCACGACAGCTCAAGACGGCTGGCGTTGATCTGATTCTCTTTGCCGGCGGTGATGGGACCGCGCGCAATATCTGTGAAGCGGTGGAAGACAGCATTCCGGTACTGGGTGTGCCGGCTGGCGTTAAAATCCATTCGGGGGTCTATGCACTTACGCCTCAGGCGGCAGGAGAGTTGCTGACGCTGCTGGTAAAGGGCGAGCTGGTATCCCTGGCGAACGAAGAGGTTCGTGATCTGGATGAGGCTGCCTACCGTGAGGGGCGGGTGAGTGCGCGCTTCTTTGGTGAAATGTGTGTGCCGGCCGAACACCAGTATATCCAGCATGTGAAAAACGCCAGCAACCGCGAAGAGGAAGTGTTGGTACTGGATGAGATAGCCGCCGGCTTTGCCGAGCAGATGGATCCCGATATCTATTACCTGATGGGCTCGGGCTCAACGGTTGCTGCGATTATGGAAGAGCTGGGGCTGGAGAACAGCCTGCTGGGGGTTGATGTGATTCACGATGGTGAGCTGATCGCATCGGACTGCACGGCAGCAGAGTTGTTGGCGTTGACCGAGGGTAAACCGACACGAATTGTGATTACGTTGATTGGTGGTCAGGGGCATATTATTGGCCGTGGCAACCAGCAATTGAGTGCGGAACTTCTGCGTCGGGTTGGACGGGAAAACCTGTATGTGGTTGCGACCCGTACCAAATTGAATGCACTGGAAGGCCGTCCATTGATCGTTGATTCGGGAGATCCCGAGCTGGATGTTGAGTTGAGCGGGCTGATGCCGGTCAATACAGGCTATCGAGATGCGGTGCTTTATCGGGTAGGGCGCTAGGCGGACAAGACAGATAAAAAACGGGGCGCCAGTTGGCGCCCCGTTTGTTTTGGGTTTTGTATTGTCTTAGCGCTGCTTCAGTGCGGCAATGCGGTCATCCAGCGGCGGATGGCTGGCAAACAGTGCCATCAAGCCCTGCTTCAGGTGGCTGTTGATGCCGAAAGCGGTCATCTGAGCAGGCATCTGATCCGGAATGCCGGATTCGGCTTTCAGGCGCTGGAGCGCACCAATCATGGCATGCGGATTGGCCAGGGTAGCACCGGCTTCGTCGGCACGGTATTCGCGACGGCGCGAGAACCAGGCCACGATAGTGGAAGCCAGAATGCCGAAGATGATTTCAAAGATGAACGTGGTGATGTAGAAGCCGATGCCCACACCGCCGCCTTCTTCATCGCGACGCAGGAAAGAATCCACGGCGTAGCCTGCGATACGGGCAAAGAACATCACAAAGGTGTTCACGACACCCTGTACCAGCGCCAGAGTGACCATGTCACCGTTGGCAACATGGCCAATTTCGTGTGCCAGCACGGCACGAATTTCTTCCGGGCGGAAACGCTGCATCAGGCCTGAGCTTACGGCAACCAGCGCATCATTACGGTTCCAGCCGGTGGCAAAGGCGTTAGCCTGCTGAGCCGGGAAAACGCCGACTTCAGGCATCTTGATGCCAGCCTTGTCCGACAGCTCGGCGACGGTTTCCAGCAACCAGCGTTCCTCTTCGGAGCGGGGCTGTTCGATCAGTTGAGTACCGGTCGACCGCTTGGCCATCCATTTCGACATCAGCAGTGAAATGATGGAGCCGGCAAAGCCGAACACGGCACAGAAAATCAGCAGCGACGTCAGATTGAGACCGGTACCGCTGAGGTAGTGCTCTACACCCAGAATATTCAGGGTGACGCTGGCGACCAGCAATACAGCCATGTTAGTGGCCAGAAAGAGGATGATTCGCATCATGGTGGGTCATCGTTCCTTAGTTTGGTGTTGCTGCTTAGATATGGGCAGTGAGTGAAAGTTTCAATCTACATGGTTGATAGAATAGCCAATAGGTATACTGCCCGCTTTTTTATCGGGGGAAGCAGATGCAGAGTGTCATTGACTGGGTTGAACAGCAACTGGCACAGGCGCAGGGGGAGGTCCGGCGCCTGTTTCATGGCCGTGGCGGCCGTTTCCCCGGCTTTGAATGGCTGGTAGTGGATTGGCTGCCGCCGGTAGCGGTTATTCGCGCCTATCAGCCGGAATCCCCCGAGTCGATTCAGCCGTTGCTGGATTGGCTGAGATCTCAGGCGCAGGTGGAGGCGGTGGTCTGGCAGCTGCGTAGTCGCAAGGATGAAGCGGGCTTGCAGGTTCTGTGGGGCGCTATACCTGAACAGCATGTGGTAACCGAGGCCGGCCTGAAATACGGCGTAAACAGCCTGGCCTGGCAGAACTCGGGGCTGTTTCTGGATATGCGGCCCGGTCGAGCCTGGGTGCGCGAGCAGGCCAAGGGTGCGCGAGTGCTGAACCTCTTTGCCTACACCTGTGCGTTTTCGGTGGCCGCTGCCGCAGGGGGCGCTGCGTCTGTGGTAAACGTTGATATGAGCTCTCGCTCGTTATCCCGTGGTCGAGACAATCATCGTCTCAACGATCTGGATGGCGTTGATGTGCGCTACCTGGCGGTGAATCTCCTTAAATCCTGGGGCAAGCTGCGCAAGCTTGGCCCCTACGACCTGGTGATTGTCGACCCGCCCAGCTTCCAGCCCGGCAGTTTTGTGGCTGAAAAGGATTACTTGAAGGTGTTGAAGCGCTTACCTGAGTTGACCAGTCCTGGTGCCCATGTGCTGCTCTGTCATAACGACCCGTTGGAGACACGTAACTTTGTTGAATCAATGATGACAGAGCAAGTGCCAGCGTTTAGTCTGAAGGGGTATCTGGGTGCTGGAGAAGACTTCCCGGATATGGATGAGTCGGGTGGGCTCAAGGTATTTGTATATGAGCGACAGGAGTAAGCTAACTTGATCTGCATCGACCTGGAAGCCAGTGGTCTGGCACGGGAATCCTACCCGATTGAAGTGGCGTGGAAATGCTCCGAGACGGGCGAGCACGACAGTTTTTTGATTGACCCTACCTCTGTTCCCGACTGGACCTTCTGGGATGATTTTGCCAGTGAGTTGCACTGTATTCCCTTCGCCAAGCTTGAGGCCGAAGGTATCAGTGTCAAGGAAGCCGCTGAGCGTTTGAATCGCTCACTTGATGGCTGTGAGATTATTAGTGATGCCGTTGAATACGACAGCTTCTGGCTGGGGAGACTGTTCAAGGCTGCGGGCATTGAGCCGACCTTCGAGCTGAAGGGGTTGGAAAGGGTACTCAGCAGCGAAGAGCGTATCCAGTACCAGTTGATCTCTCGCGCCCAGTTTCGTCGTCACCGCGCGCTGCCGGATGTAGAGCATCTGTTGGCGGCAATTGCGGCCGCGCAGGCAGGTTCCACACCTGCCTGAGGCCGTGCACGGTCTTTTGCCTCTGACTAGAGGTTTCCCACCTGCTGTTCAATCAGGTTGCGCAGCTCTTCATAGGCATCCACATTCTCGGGTGCAAAGTACAGCTTGTAATACTGACGTTCCACCAGGCGGCCCTTGTTGCCGTTAATGGTTTCCTTGATGGTGGCGTACAGGTAGCTCATCTGCAGATGGATGACACGGCTCTGAAGGGGGAGTTCGAATTCGTGGCCTTCCAGATCGAAACGCGTCTTGCGCTCCTTGATGGTGTAGAAGGATACTTCGGCAACCTGATTAAGGTTAATCAGGAAGTTGGACGTTACAGGCACAAGGCGACGTGTCTCCAGACCGTTGTGTTCCATCTGGATACCGCAGTTTTTCTTGATCTTGATAAACATGGCGACTCTCTGTCGGTGGGTGTGTCCGACTTTGAGTATATGTCATATGGGTGACATTTTGCTGACAGCTTCCCGAGAAGCTGTCAGCAGGAGGGGAGGCTACTGCTCGTAGGTACGCAGGAAATTGGCAATGCGCTCGATGGCGTCGGCCAGTAGTTCCTTGGAGGGCAGGAAAACCAGACGGAAATGCTGGGTATCCGGATAGTTGAAACCGCTGCCCTGAACCACCAGAACTTTCTGCTGCTGCAGCAGGTCGAGGGCAAACTTCTCATCGTTGCGGATCGGGTAGCGCGCCGGGTCCAGTTTCGGGAACAGGTACATGGCGCCCTTGGGTTTAACACAGGATACACCGGGAATCTCGTTCAGCATCTCCCATGCCAGGGTGCGCTGCTCGTAAAGGCGTCCACCCGGTACAATCAGCTCGTTGATGCTTTGGTAGCCGCCAAGAGCAGTCTGGATGGCATGCTGCGAAGGTACGTTGGCACACAGACGCATGCTGGAGAGCATCTCGAAGCCTTCGATCAGGTCGCGAGCCTTGTGCTTGGGGCCGCTGATGATCATCCAGCCGGAACGGAAGCCGGCAGCACGGTAGGTCTTGGACAGGCCGTTGAAGGTGATGCACATAACGTCATCGGCCAGGGAGGCGAGGGCGGTGTGCTCTTCACCGTCATAGAGGATCTTGTCGTAGATCTCGTCAGCGAACACGATCAGCTTATGCTCGCGCGCCAGCTCCAGAATCTCCAGCAGCAGTGACTCGGGATAGAGTGCACCGGTCGGGTTGTTCGGGTTGATAACCACAATGCCGCGGGTTTTGGGCGTGATCTTGCTGCGAATATCTTCGATGTCCGGGAACCAGTCCTGCTGCTCGTCGCAGACATAGTGAACGGGGTTGCCACCGGCGAGGCTGACGGCTGCTGTCCAGAGGGGGTAGTCCGGTGCCGGGATCAACATTTCATCGTTGTCGTTCAGCAGACCCTGCATGGCCATGACGATCAGCTCGGAAACGCCGTTGCCGATGTAGATGTCTTCAATGCCCACGTTGCGGATATTCTTGCGCTGGCACTCCTGCATCACCGCTTTACGAGCAGAAAACAGCCCTTTGGAGTCACAGTAGCCTTGAGAGGCCGGCAGGTTGAGAATGACGTCCTGTACAATTTCTTCCGGCGCCTCAAAGCCCCAGGGGGCGGGGTTGCCGATATTGAGTTTGAGGATGCGGTGGCCTTCTTCTTCAAGGCGCTTTGCTTCCTGCAGTACAGGGCCACGAATATCGTAGCAGACGTTGATCAGCTTGTTCGATTTGCGAATGACAGACATCTTCTCGTTCCTGAGTTCCAGGCGCGTCGAACGGGCGGTGCGTGGGCGAACGCGGCATACTGGACAGCAAAATTAAAGTGCCCAATCATACGCGCATGCCAGAAGGCGTACAATCCAGAGGTCATTGTCTGGCGTACAGGGTGCGTTCAAATTCAGCGGGAGGAAGAGTGTGAAAAAGTGGTCGGATCTTTGTGAGCAGGCGTTGAATTTTCATCCGGACAGTTCGTTGGAAGATTTGCTGGGCATGCCGCCTTTGTCAGCGCAGGATTTGGCGGCTACACCGGATGATCGTATCTTTTCAGTGATGATGCGGCGTATTTTTCGTGCCGGGTTGAAGCATTCTCTTGTCGACTCCAAATGGCCTGCATTTGAGGAAGCCTTTTACCGCTTTAATCCTGAAGCAGTGCTGGAGATGAGTGATGAAATGCTGGAGGAGCTGATGCATAACGAACGTATCATTCGGCACTTTGGCAAGATCAAGTCCACTCGTGAAAATGCCATGATGATGGTTGATTTGGCACAGGAATATGGCAGCGTTGCCCGAATGATTGCCGAGTGGCCGGAGGAGGATATCATCGGGTTGTGGACCCTTCTCAAAAAGCGCGGCAAGCAGCTTGGCGGCAATTCAGGAGCCTATTTTCTGCGTATGTTGGGTAAGGATACCTTCATGCTGACCGATGATGTTGTAGTTGCTCTGAAAGCTCAGGGCGTGATCGACAAAAAGCCGACTGCACAGCGTGACCTTAAGCTGGTGCAGCAGGCTTTCAATGACTTGCGCGAGCAGTCAGGCAGGCCTCTGTGCCAGATCAGTCGGCTGCTGGCGTTCAGTGTTGGCTGAATGCCAGCGTGTATCGGTTTACAGAGCGGGTGATAGCTGGCGCAAAAAATCAGCCAGGGTGTCAGCCAGTCGGGTATGTGGTGCCTTGCCCGGTTTTTCCAGCCAAATGCTGCCATCCTGATTGTTGAGGCTGATCATGTCATTGGTGTCGGGCTCTACTACACCGAAGAATAGCGTCAACGGGCGCTTTTGCTTGCGTTTGCTCAGTGCATGGCCAATGAGATTGCCTCGGAGTCGTTCCAGGTCTTCACTATTCCATGCAAACAGCAAACTAAGCTGGGTGCCATCCGGCATCACGCAGTTGATGGGGTCTGACCAGTAACGGCTATAGTAGCTGACCAGGTCCGGGTGCAGCTCTTCTTCCAATGCATCGCTCAGGCGTTGGAACATATCCAATGGCTCTTCAATGCGCACCGGTTGCCAGCTGACGTCTTTGCCCGGGCTGGCTTCATGTCGATAGCAGGCGCTGGGCCAATCGGGATCAAAAGGGGTCATTGGGTATTGGTGTTGGTCGCAGGAGGCCAGGAAGGTCTCCATCAATTGATCAAGGGCTGTCTCTGTAGCGGTCATAAGGGTCCATCAGTTGTTTTGCAAGCCGTACCCTGACTGTGGCCCAAGTGGTCGAGAGCCGCAAGTCATTGTGTTGACTTGGTTAATCTTTGTACGGCTCTGAAATAAAACGAAATTTTTTTAAATTAAGTGATTGACAACATCTCAGAACTCCTTAAAATGCGCACCTCATTCACGGGGTACTTGTTACAACAAAGTGTCGACAGGAATGAAGAAGTGGAGCGGTAGTTCAGTTGGTTAGAATACCTGCCTGTCACGCAGGGGGTCGCGGGTTCGAGTCCCGTCCGTTCCGCCACTTTGAGAGATGAAAGGTTAGAATGCCTGCCTGTCAGCTCTCACAGGAATCAAGGATCGCGCTCTTCACAAGAGCAGCCGAAAATTCCGCCACCTCTTCATCGAAGTGCTGATGAGGTTGTAAATAAGCCGACGTTTTGGGCGAATAGCTCAGTTGGGAGAGCATCTGCCTTACAAGCAGAGGGTCGGGGGTTCGAACCCCTCTTCGCCCACCAAAACGGAGTGGTAGTTCAGTTGGTTAGAATACCTGCCTGTCACGCAGGGGGTCGCGGGTTCGAGTCCCGTCCATTCCGCCACCTCTTCATCGAAGTGCTGATGAAGTTGTAAATAAGCCAACGTTTTGGGCGAATAGCTCAGTTGGGAGAGCATCTGCCTTACAAGCAGAGGGTCGGGGGTTCGAACCCCTCTTCGCCCACCAAAACGGAGTGGTAGTTCAGTTGGTTAGAATACCTGCCTGTCACGCAGGGGGTCGCGGGTTCGAGTCCCGTCCATTCCGCCACCTCTTCATCAAAGTGCTGATGAGGTTGTAAATAAGCCGACGTTTTGGGCGAATAGCTCAGTTGGGAGAGCATCTGCCTTACAAGCAGAGGGTCGGGGGTTCGAACCCCTCTTCGCCCACCAAAACGGAGTGGTAGTTCAGTTGGTTAGAATACCTGCCTGTCACGCAGGGGGTCGCGGGTTCGAGTCCCGTCCATTCCGCCAATTTTGAGAGATGAAAGGTTAGAATACCTGCCTGTCAGCTCTCATAGGAATCAAGGGTCGCCAAGTCCCGGAAATTCCGCCACCTCTTCATCGAAGTGCTGATGAAGTTGTAAACAAGCCGACGTTTTGGGCGAATAGCTCAGTTGGGAGAGCATCTGCCTTACAAGCAGAGGGTCGGGGGTTCGAACCCCTCTTCGCCCACCAAAACGCGGAGCGGTAGTTCAGTTGGTTAGAATACCTGCCTGTCACGCAGGGGGTCGCGGGTTCGAGTCCCGTCCGTTCCGCCACTTCTTTAGGAACCAGTCCTGGTTCTGTTCAAAAACATCTTATGTTTTAGTCTTGTGCGAGTTCTGCACTGCCTGTTGCCCCTTCTTTTCCCTTGGTTTCTGCTCATTAGCCTTGTTCAGATAGTCCAGCATTTTGATCAATGGGGGAGTCGATCTGTTGCCTGATTTGGTCGCGAGGCGTTCTGGGTAATAATATTTCCTTTAAATAGTACGCTTGGGGTCTATGAGTGGTGGGTGCTGAGTGGCTCGGGGGAGGAGCGCGTGTCAGGAAAGTATGAGCCTGAAAAGTATGAGCTTGAGTTGGGTGGCGACCTTTTTCGTGTGCCTGTCCATCAGCTGATTACGCCACTTACCCGGTGCCGGGACGTTACCCTGGATATTATGCGGCTGGATCAAATTCACCCACTGGTCAGTGGTAATAAATGGTTCAAGCTCAAGCCCGCTATTGAATCGGCGCGTAAAACCGGCATGCCAGTGCTCAGTTTTGGTGGTGCCTGGTCAAACCATATTCATGCTTTGGCATACGCCGGAGCACATTTCTCTGTTCCTACTCTCGGTATCATTCGTGGTGAGCCCGAGTATGCCAGTAACGCAATGCTAACGGATGCGCGTCGCTGGGGTATGAAACTTCATTTCGTTACCCGTGCAGAATATCGGCAGCGCACGCACCCCGATTACCTGCAATCTTTGCTTGAACGGTTCGGCCCCGGGCACTTGGTGCCAGAGGGAGGCAGTCAGGCCGCAGCGCTGCCGGCCGTGGCCTCGATCTGGCAACATCCTGTGTTCAGTGAGCGTGAATATGATGCCGTCTTTCTTCCTGTGGGTACGGGTGGGACCCTGGCGGGCGTGTTGTTCGGGGCGCCATCGAATGTAGAAGTGATTGGAGTGCCGGTACTTAAATACGGTGAATGGCTGGAGCAGGATATTAGTGCCTTGCTGCAACAGGCCGGGGGAGCGGTGCGCTGCAAGTGGTCTCTGGATCCTGCGTCTCAGGGTGCTGGATATGCACGCCTGAACGCAGAAGAGGCGGCGCTGGTGCGGCAAATGCAGGACGGGTATGGCCTGGATCTGGACCCTGTATACACAGTCAAGGCATTGAGAGCCCTCCAAAGAAGGATTGTGCAGTGCCGAATAAAACCGCATAGTCGTATTTTGATGCTGCATACTGGCGGCCTTCAGGGAAACCGAGGGTTTGCAGATCGGCTCAGTGCTTTGGCCCCTGAATTTGTCGGGCCTTTGCCTTTATAATGCGGTAAACACATCACCAACCTGGAGAGTGCAAGCGGGCATGGATAACTTTCGTAATATTGGCTTGATCGGGCGCCTGGGAAGCAAGTCGGTCATCGATACCTTGAAAGACCTGATACGCTTTCTGGATGACCGGGGGTTGAATGTAATCCTGGATCAGTCCATCGCGGAAGTGATGCCTGGGCATGGTCAGCAGGTCTGCAAGCAGAAATTGATGGGCGAGATTTGTGACCTTGCGATTGTGGTCGGTGGTGATGGCAGTTTGCTGGGTGCGGCGCGTTCGCTGGCCAAAAGCAAGATTCCCGTGCTTGGAATCAACCGTGGCAACCTGGGCTTTTTGACCGATATTCCCCCTCATGATTTTGAGGAAAAGCTGGTAGAAGTGCTGTCTGGCCAGTATATGGTCGATACCCGCTTCCTGCTGGACGTGGAGGTCAAGCGCGATGGTGAGCCGATTGGTGAGATGACCGGTCTGAATGACTGTGTGGTGCACCCGGGTAAGGCAACACGAATGATCCAGTTTGAGCTCTATATCGAAGGACAGTTCGTATACACCCAGAAATCGGATGGCTTGATTGTCTCGACGCCCACAGGGTCAACGGCGTATGCGCTTTCGGGTGGTGGTCCAATCATGCATCCCAAGCTGGATGCCCTGGTGCTGGTGCCCATGTTTCCGCACACCCTGTCCAGTCGTCCCATTGTGGTGGATGGCAACAGTGAGCTGAAGCTGGTGATCAGTGAGGATAACAAGACCTATCCGGTCATCTCCTGCGATGGTCAGGTAAACCAGAGCCTGTCACCCGGTGACAGCATTACCATCCGTAAGCATTCGCATAAGCTCAAGCTGTTGCACCCGCGTGACTATGATTTTTACCGCACCTGTCGCGAGAAGCTGGGCTGGGGTACCAAGTTTGGAGAGCAGGGGTAAAGCGTGGCCTATCAGGGATACGATCTAATTGGTGATATTCACGGCTGTGCATTCAGCCTGAGGATGCTGCTGGCCAGGATGGGGTATCGGCAGATAAACGGCGTTTACCAGCATCCGCAGCGTAAGGTGGTCTTTATTGGCGATATCATTGATCGCGGCCCGCACATACGCGAAGCGCTGCATATCGTGCGCGATATGGTGGAAGCGGGGCATGCCGAGATCGTGATGGGGAACCACGAGTACAACTATCTCTGCTACATGACGCCGGATCCCGAAAAGCCCGGAGAATATCTGCGCCAGCATACACCCAGGCATAAGCGCATCCTGCAGCAGACGCTGGAACAGTTATCGCCCTATGGGGATGAACAGCAGGAATACATGGAGTGGTTCCTGCAGCTACCGCTGTTTATCGAATTCGAAAATTTCAGGGTAGTACACGCCTGTTGGCATAATGAACTGATCGAAACCTTCAAGCAGAAAATGGGCGGTAATCGAATCGACCGCGGTTTTCTTGAGCGCTCGGCAAAAGAGGGCAGCTTTGAGTGGGAAGTAATGGATCGACTTCTGCGGGGCACCCATCTGCGCCTCCCTAACGATGAAGTGATGGTCAGCAAGGATGGTTTCAGACGCCATTTCTTCCGCACCAAATTCTGGATGCCGGATCCCCAGTACCTGGTGGATGTGGTATTCCAGCCGGACCCACTCCCTGCGCACCTGGCGCGATTGCCGATAAACAATGCACAACGGGAAGATCTGCTGTACTACGGTGACACTGAAAAGCTGCTCTTTATCGGGCACTATTGGCGTGAGGGTACTCCGAGCCCAATAACCGATAATATCACCTGCCTTGATTACAGCGCCGTTAAATTCGGCAAGCTTGTAGCCTATCGACTCGATGATGAAACAGTGATGCAACCGGACAAGTTTGTCTGGGTCGATGTTGCCCGTGAAGTGCATCTGATAGATCCTGAGGTGGGTGCTTCGTGATCCCTGTGCTGGAGGTGCCTCTGGGTCAGGACCTCACGGAGTTTACGGCCTGCCTGTGGCGCAGTGGTATTTCGCACCGGGTGGTTGAAAGCGAGCACTATCAGGTTGTCTGGCTGCAAAATCCCGCTGATGCCGAAACCGTTCAGCACCTGTTTGCACGTTGGCGGGCAGGGGAGTCTCTGGAACAGGTCCAGCTCAAAGCTGCTCGCCGTCGTCGTTTCTCGCCGGCTCCTTCGCTGAAGCAGTTACCGCTTACCCTGCTGCTGATTGCCAGCAGTTTTGTCGTGAGTATTTTGATCGGCTTCGGCAAGGATCTGGAAACGTTATCCTTCTTCAGCTTTGCGCCCTTTTCAATTTCCGCTGGAACGCTGAGTTATCCTTCGGTGTCAGACGTGCTCGCCTCGGGGCAGTTGTGGCGCTTATGGACCCCCATCTTCATGCATTTTAGCCTCATGCATATCCTGTTCAATTTATTGTGGGTATGGCTGGTGGGTGGCCGCATGGAGGCCATGCAGGGGAGGTTATCCCTGCTGGGGCTGGTCACGTTCAGTGGCTTGTTGTCGAATCTTGCCCAGTTCTGGCATACCGGACCGGTTTTTGGCGGTATGTCTGGAGTGGTCTTTGCTTTGATCGCCTACAGCTGGCTGTGGGATCGGCAAAAGCAGACGCCCAGGTTCGGTTTGCCGCCAGCCCTGATGGGGTTCATGTTGTTTTGGGTGGCGCTGGGCTATACCGGAATGTTGGGAAGTCTGGGGTTTGGTGCCATTGCCAACACGGCACACCTGGTGGGGTTATTGGCCGGTCTGCTGTGGTTGCCCGTCGGGCGCCGGCTGCAGCGAGGCCGTGCTTCGCTATGATAGAATGACTGCTTGAAATACCGGAGAGTGGCATGACATTCGAAAAGATGATTGAAACGATGGCGCCGGAGGTTTATCGGTCCTTGCGGCGTGCAGTAGAGCTGGGCAAGTGGCCCAATGGTGAACGCCTCAGTCAGGAGCAGCGGGAAACCAGCCTGCGTGCGGTCATTGCCTATGAGCACCGCCATCAGGTTGCGGAGCAGGAGCGCGTTGGCTTTATCGACCGTACCCGCCCGGATGGTCGTCAACATGGTAGTGACCCTTTACAACCCGAGACGCTGAAGATACTGACTGATGACTGAGCTTTCTCTACGGGCCAGTGGTCACCTGCGCAAGATGGTGACGCAACTGGAGGCTCCCGTGCACTACCGGCTGCCGTTGGATGATGAGCTGGTGGATATGGCTCCTCTGATTGGTCAGCCTATCCGTCTTGAATACACCGGCGAGATCCACTGTCAGCATTGTGGCCGTAAAACCCGCAAAAGCTTTAACCAGGGCTTCTGCTACCCCTGTTTTACCCGTTTGCCCCAGTGTGATTCCTGTATTGTGAAACCGGAAAAGTGCCACTACCACGAAGGAACCTGTCGTGACCCTTCCTGGGGGGAACGACATTGTTTCCAGCCTCACGTGGTTTATTTGGCCAATTCATCGGGCATCAAGGTCGGTATTACACGGGGTGAACAGGTCCCTACGCGCTGGATGGATCAGGGGGCCATACAGGCACTGCCCATTCTGGAAGTGGATACTCGTCTGCATTCCGGTTTGATTGAACAAATCATCGCAGCACATGTCAGTGACAAGACCAACTGGCGCACCATGCTGAAGGGGCAGGTTGAGCCTCTGGACCTGAAGGCCGAGCGCGACCGCTTGCTGAATCTTTGTGCGCTGCAGCTGGATAGCTTGCGCGAGGAGTACGGTGTAGAAGCCATTCGTGAACTGGATGCCGAAGTGGTCGAGATCAATTACCCTGTAGAGGTATATCCTGCCAAGGTCGGAACCCATAATCTGGATAAGAACCCGGTCGTGGAAGGTGTGCTGCAGGGGATCAAGGGGCAGTACTTGATCCTCGATACCGGAGTTATCAATATTCGCAAGTTTGCTGCCTATAACGTCGAACTCAGTTTTTAAGTTTGGAGCTTTCATGTCTGCACAGCAGCCGCAAGCCATTTATCTGGAAGATTATCGCCCACCGGCCTGGCTGGTGACGCACACTGAGCTGAATTTTGAGCTGGAAGAAGAGCAGACCCTGGTTCGGGCGCGCCTGAATATCAAGGCCAACCCCGAGGTAAGTGGCAAGCCTGAACCGCTGCAGCTGCATGGTGATGAAGGTATGGAGCTGCTGCGCCTGAGTATCGATAACCAGGTGCTGGAGCCGCAGGACTATCGCCGCGAAGCAGGCATGCTTACCATCAATAATGTGCCTGACCAGTTTGTTCTGGAGTGTGTGACGCGCCTGTTGCCTCATGAGAATACAGCGCTGGAAGGGCTCTACAAATCCGATGGCATGTTCTGTACTCAGTGCGAGGCAGAAGGCTTTCGTCGCATTACCTTCTTCCCGGATCGCCCGGACGTAATGTCCATCTTCCGCACCACGCTGACTGCTGACAAGTCTCAGTATCCCGTGCTTCTGTCCAACGGTAACCCGGTGGCCAGTGGTGATGCAGAAGAGGGGCGTCATTGGGTGACCTGGGAAGACCCCTGGCCCAAGCCTGCCTACCTGTTCGCGCTGGTTGCTGGCGACTTGGCTCTGCTGGAAGACAGCTTCACCACCTGCTCCGGACGTGAAGTGGCCTTGCGCATCTATGCCGAGCACAAGGATCTCGACAAGCTCGAGTACGCCATGACCTCGCTGAAGAATGCCATGCGCTGGGATGAAGAGGTGTACGGTCGCGAGTATGATCTCGATATCTTCATGATCGTGGCGGTCGATTTCTTCAATATGGGGGCCATGGAAAACAAGGGTCTCAATATCTTCAACACCTCCTGTGTGCTGGCGCACCCGAAAACCACGACCGATGGTGGTTTTCAGCGTGTTGAAGGCGTGGTAGCCCACGAATATTTCCATAACTGGTCCGGAAACCGTGTGACCTGCCGTGACTGGTTCCAGCTAAGCCTGAAGGAAGGCTTTACCGTGTTCCGTGACGCCGAATTTTCGGCTGACATGAACTCGCGTACGGTAAAACGCATTGAAGACGTCTCTCTTCTGCGTACCGCGCAATTTGCGGAAGACGCCGGTCCCATGGCGCACCCGGTAAGGCCGGAGTCCTTCATTGAAATCTCCAACTTCTACACCCTGACCGTATATGAGAAAGGGGCAGAGGTTGTACGCATGTTGCACAGCCTGCTGGGCCCCGAACTGTTCCGGAAAGGCAGTGATCTGTACTTTGAGCGTCACGATGGTCAGGCAGTAACCACCGATGACTTTGTGGCTGCCATGGAGGCTGTATCCGGGCGTGATCTGTCCCATTTCCGTCGCTGGTACTCCCAGGCCGGCACACCGCGCTTGAACGTGACAGACCGCTGGGATGCGGGTGCAGGCGAATATCGCCTGACCGTCAAGCAAAGCTGCCCGCCGTCTCCGGGGCAGGAACACAAGCAGCCTTACCATCTGCCTCTTGCCTATGGTTTGCTGGATGAAGCGGGTCGTGAATTGCGCTCCGGAGTTTTGGAGGTACGTGAGGAGGAGGAAACTTTCGTCTTCTCCGGTCTCGAAAGCCGCCCTGTGCCTTCACTGCTGAGAGCCTTCTCTGCACCGGTCAAGCTGGAATACGACTACAGCGATGAGCAGCTATTGATGCTGCTGCGTCATGATACGGATGGCTTCAACCGTTGGGATGCGGGTCAGCGTGTCTGTGTGCGCCTGATGCAGAACTTGATCCGTGACTGGCAAAACGAGCAGACGCTGCAGCTTCCGGCAACACTGGTCGAAGCCTGGAAGCAGCTGCTGCAGGATGAAACCCTGGATCCGGCCATGCTGGCTCAGTGCCTACGATTGCCGTCCGAGGCTCTGCTTGCAGAGCTGGCCGATGAAGTGGATGTGGTGGCCATTCATGAGGTGCGTGAGTTTCTGCGCACCTCGCTGGCGCAGGCGCTTGAACAGCAGTGGTTGGCGGCCTACCAGCGTTGCGATACCCGTGAAGAGAGCTACTCGCCGGATGCGGCTTCCATTGGGCGTCGCAGCTTGAAAAATCTGGCGCTGGGCTATCTGATGGCGACGGGAGCTGAGCCCTGGCTCGAGCTGGCGCGACAGCAGTTTGAGCAGAGCGACAACATGACCGATCAGCAGGCGGCGCTTGCACTGGTGGCGCATTCCCGTCACCGTGAAAGTGCCGCAGAGCTGTTGCAGCAGTTCTACCTGCAATGGCAGCATGAGTCTCTGGTGATGAACCAGTGGCTGGCAGTACAGGCCTCAGACCCTACGGAAGGTGCCCTGGAGCGCGTACAGGCATTGAGTGAGCACCCGGTGTTCGATGCCCGCAACCCGAACAAGCTGCGCTCTCTGGTCGGGGCCTTCTGTGGTCAGAACCCCATGCATTTCCACAGCGAAGACGGCTCAGGTTATGCCTGGCTGGCAGACTGGATTCTGCGTCTGGACAAGCAGAACCCACAGGTTGCTGCGCGTTTGCTGACCCCGCTAACGCGCTGGAAACGCTATGATAAGGTACGTAGTGCGCTGATGCAGAAGCAACTACAACGAATGATGGATACCGATGATCTCTCAGCTGATGTATATGAAGTAGTCAGCAAGAGTCTTGTTTAATAAGTAATGACGTATTGGGGTCTTTTACAGGCCCCGCAATAACAAACTGGTTAAGGACATGCCAATGGACGCTGTTTTCGATTCAAGCGACAAATTCGATTTGCAACAGAACTACCGTCGTTATCTGAAGTTTTATGATCAATGCCTGACTGCCAATGAAATACTCAAGGATGCGCGTGGCAGTCGCGTCTGGGTAGCCGGTGTCGTATTGATGGTTTTCGCTTTGGCTTCCGAGTTTTTCCTCGGTGCTGCAGCCGGCCTGTTCGGCCTGTATTTCTACCGTATTATGTCCGCCTGGTATCGTGTATCCCAGGCAGAAGAAGGCAAGGAAGTTGCCGAGCGCTGGTTTGCGTCCAAAGGTATGAAGTTTGAGGGGCGCATCCTGTACCGCCGTACGGACGAACAGCTGGAAGCACCGCTGGACCCGTTCGATGAAGCGCTGTACAGCTAAGTACTCGCATGCAACGTGAATATCGGCGTTTAAGCCGCAGGACACGCCACTTGTTGGCGTTGCCTGAAGGGCTTAACGTTGATTTCAAACGTGAGGTGCAGGCGGTCAGAAGTGCTGATCTGGTCGCCTTTGCCAATGCTCCGCTGGGCGGTACCCTGCTTATCGGGATTGATGAATACACCACCTCTGACGGCGTGCAACGCGGACGTGTGGTTGGCTGTGAAGTGGACGACAAGGCGCGGCTCACGCTAATCAACAAGTCCACCGGTTGTATTCCCAATGTGGAGGTGCAGCTGTTTACCGAAAATCTCGCCGCTTCCAAACCTATCCTCCGTATCGAAATCCCCAGCGGTACACGCAAGCCGTACTGTACCCAGCGGGGTGAATATGCCATTCGCACCGATGGACGTAACCGCGCCATGCTGCCGGAAGAGTTACTGGCCATCTTCATGGAGCGCGAAGGCGATCTTTTCCTGTCCCGGTTCCGCAAGGCGGTGCAGCAGCTTGAAGTTCAGCTGGGCAGCGTCAATCACTCTTTGAGTGAGGGTATGCTGGGTGTCAGTGAGCATCTGTACGATTTGGATCAGCAGCTGCAGCGTACGCTGTCGCGTATCGAGCAGCTGACCGACAGCAACAAGAAACGCTCGCGCAATCTCATGCAGGCGCTTAGGCAAAGCCAGGATGGTATCGTCCAGCTGGAGAACAGCATTGCGCCCGTGATCAACGATCAGGGACAGCACCTGCTCCAGGATATTGAGCACAAGCTCGGCATGTTGCTGGACCTTCTGGACAGCGATAGCAATGGTAACCACTGACTGAGTCGGCTTTGACAGGTGTCAACAAGTAGACACCTGAGTCAGCTATAGTGAGGGTAACCAATGTGATCGGGAGCGTGCCAAGATGAATACCTTGTCTGAATTGCACCAAGACCATATCAACCTGACGCGGTTGCTGGATATCCTGCAGCGCAAGGTTGGTCGGCTGCGCGAAGGGGTCCACCCCGACTTCTCCTTGATGGCCGATGTAGTCAGCTATGTTGGCGACTACGCCGACCAGTACCATCACCCCCATGAAGATCTGATGTATGAATTTTTCCGTGGTCGAGACAGCGAGCTTGATAAGCACTTTGCCGAATGTGAGCAGGAGCATCGCGATCTCAAACAGCTTTCAACCAGGCTGACTGACTCCATCGAGGCGATTCTCAATGATGCCGTCATGCCGATGGAGCAGTTCACGGATCAGTTGGATGCGTTTGTTACGGCTGAAAAGAACCATCTGGACTTTGAAGAAGCCAAAATCTTCCCACGCCTCAAGGAATTGGGCAGTGAGCAGGATTGGGAAGCACTGGCCGCCAAGATACCCGAGAACCCCGACCCCCTGTTTGGAGAACACCAGGCAGAGGAGTATCGGGAACTCTATCGGGCACTAATGGAAGACATGAACGCCGAGGCGTGACCGGGTCACGCCTGACTGGCAAGATATCGTTGTACGGTATCCACGACGGCCTGTGTTTGCGGGTCAACTTCCAGGTTGACGCGGTCGCCGGGGCGCAGCTGGGCGAAAGTTGTGCGCTCGAGCGTTTCCGGAATCAGTGAAACACTGAAGCTTTCCTGATCCGACTCTGCCAGAGTCAGGCTGCAGCCGTTCAGGCCTGCAAACCCTTTGGGTAGCAGGTAGGGTGCGGCGTGTTCCGGCGTTTTAAAACGGATATGGCAGTTATTGGCGTCGGGATACTCAACCGCCAGTACTTCAGCGCAGCACAGGATGTGGCCCGACATCAGATGGCCGCCAATCTCATCCCCTACGCGTGCCGCACGCTCGAAATTGACCCACGAACCCACATCCAGGGCCCCCAGGTTAGTCAACTCCAGTGTGGTGTCGATGACATCAAACTGGACCAGTGGTCCCTCAAAGTCGGTCACCGTCAGACAGGTGCCATTGAGAGCAATACTAGCGCCATTTTCCAGATGGTCGGCGTTCTCCAGTGGCAGCTCAATCTGCAAGTGCACCAAACCCTGTTTGCGTGTCAGGGCCTTGACCTGAGCGACCCCCTGGACGATACCTGTAAACATGCTGTGCTAACCTCTTAACGTGTGAATCCGTAACGGCTATCAGGGCGTAATAGTACCTGAAACCATCAGGGAGTGTGCAGATGCGAGTATTGGTGACCGGGGGAAGCGGGTTTATTGGTCAGGCGTTAACCCGTGCCTTGACGCAACGAGGTGATCAGGTGGTGATCCTCAGCCGCCAGCCCGGCAAGGTGCCGGCCATGACGGGTGTGGTCACGGTTGACCGCTTACAGGCTATATCAGGCAAAGTGGATGCCGTTGTGAATCTGGCGGGTGCACCCATTGTTGATAAGCGCTGGAGTGAGTCCCGTAAGCAGTTGCTGCGTGCCAGTCGTATCGATTTAACACGTGATCTTGTCAGCTGGATGCAGACACGGGATGTACCACCTTCCGTGCTGGTGAGTGGTTCCGCAATCGGTTATTACGGTTCACACCAGGATGAAGTGCTGGATGAAAATGCCCAAGTGGCAGCCGGCTTTCCGCATGAGCTCTGTAATGCCTGGGAGCAGGCAGCTCTGGCGGCAGAGTCGGCCAGTACTCGGGTATGTCTGGTGCGTACAGGGGTCGTACTGGGGCCTGGAGGCGCCTTGACCAAAATGCTGCCACCGTATCGGCTTGGCTTGGGCGGCCCTATTGGTGATGGTCAGCAATGGATGTCCTGGATTCATCTGGATGATGAAGTCGGTGCCATTTTGTACCTGCTCGACAACCCTTCATTGCGTGGGCCTTTTAACCTGACGGCGCCGGAGCCCGTGACCAATGAAGAGTTCAGTCAGACCCTGGGCAAGGTATTGAAACGACCAGCGGCATTTCGCATGCCGGCTTTTGTCATGCGCCTGTTGTTGGGCGAGGCCAGTGAATTGTTGCTGGAAGGCCAGCGAGTGGTGCCGGTGCACCTTAATTCGGCGGGTTATGCTTTCAAATACCGCACCCTTGAGCCGGCACTGAAAGCGGTTATCAAGACCTGAATCAAGACGCCAGTGACAGCGGGCCTGAGCCATCGCCGAGTTGCTGTTCAGCATTGCGGAAGCGCTTGAGTCGCAGTTTCTCGACCGCTTCCAATAGCAGGTCGCCCTGCCATTCAAACGGTGAGCTGTGCAGGTGCTGTTCCAGGTCCAGAATCAGGAAGTCGATGGTTTGACTATGGGCCGCTTCACAGAGGCCTTCAAGGGAATCAATATTCTGTTCCGGCCAAAAATTCTGACCCCATTCAATCAGGCGTGAACGAGCCGTCTCGCCATCATTCTGTTGGCAGGCAATAGCCAGTGCCTGGAAGGTGTTACGTTCTGCACGCTGGTGAGACAACAGTAGCTTCTGCGCCCTGCGCTGGGCTTCCAATTGGTTATGTTCATTATGGCGGTTACGTTCCTGCCTGAGCTGGCGCATGCTGTGTAACCAGCCTGCACTGCTGCCCAGAAAGGCAACGCCAAAGCAGAGGCTGAGCCAGGGCCAGAAATCGAATCCCTGCGTATCGATGATATCCGGGCCTGCGGCCGGAGTTGCAGCAATGACCGGTGCGGGTTCCTCAATATTCACTTCGCGTGCTGGCAAAGTCGTGGTGTCGGCCTGGTCATCGAGGGTGTTCCACCAGCTCAGATCAATGGCGGGCAGTTTAAGTGCGCCCGGGCCCAAGGGTTCGATGCGTATGCGCTCTGTCCGCGTGCTGACCAGCCCTTGAGGTGTCTGGGTTTCGGTCAGGCTGACATCTTCCTTTTGTGCAAAATAATCGTCGTGCCGTTGTGTAAACAGGCTTGGAAGGGCATCCGCCGGCAAACCGCGAGCGGTAAGTGTTATTTCGCGAACAAAGGATTCACCTGGCTGTAGTGAGGAAGCCGTATCCCAGTTTTCATCCAGTGAGACCTGTTCAGCCGGCAACCAGTACCCGCGGGTATTTTGATGTGCAGGCGGCAGTACCTCGATTTCAAATCGTTCAGGCAAGGGGCTGGAAAAGGCGGGGCCAGCAGAGCGAATTTCTGCCCCCAGCAGTGTATGCAGGCCGGTTTCAGACGGAAAAAGGGCAAAAGTCTGTTCTCGAATATACCAGGTCTCACCGCCGCGCTCGGTATTAAATGTGCGTGGGTCTGTTAAACGGACCACAAGCGCGCCGGGCATACTGGGGGGCAGAAATTCGAGACTCTCCGCTGGCGGAGTGCGCTGAAAAAGACGTGCGGTATAGATGAGCTGTGCGTGACTGTAGACGCGGTCCTGACTGATCAGACTGTCCATAAAAAGGTTGTCGGCCTGAGGTCGGCTTTGTACTGCACCCGTGACCGTAACGTCGAGCGGTTCACTCAGTGAGTTGCCCAGGCGCAGCGGCGGAATGGTGAGTGTGCCTGTGTTGAGCGGGCGCAGCTGCAGGTGCCAGCGGGTGCTGACATCACGGGTTGCCGAGGAATGGCTGGACACGACAACACGCTGGCTGCCCAGAATACGAAAGTCCTTTTGCAGGGGGCTCAGATCCGGCCGTTGCTGAATTTGATCCGCAGCTTCCAGGGTCAGATTGAGGGTATCCGAAGCAGTCAGTGAATAACGGTCGAGCGTAGCCGAAACCTGGGCGGACAAAATTGGCGAAAAAATAATCAGCAGCAGTGCGAAAAATGCACGCATCAACACGTCCAACTACTCGTAAATGAATTCACAAATCAGGCTTCATTATCAGCGAAGGTTGTGCACATATCAATTTAATTAAGAAAGCGTTTTTTATTGTCGCTATTGAGGTTTTCAACATGACTTCACTAGTTGTTTAACTATACTGCTGCAAAAGCCAAATCCATTTGCCATAGGAGGGTGGGTATGTCCTCTCAGACTGCCGAGAGCAAAATCGATTTTCTGCATCAGCTTAAAGAAATGATTTTCAGTCGACTGCCGAAAAAACGTGCATTGCCGCTGAGCGAGTTTGCTGATCAATATTTCGCACACATGGCAGAGCCGGATTTACTCAAGTGGCGACTGGATGACCTTTACGGCGCCACTCTGAATGCCTGGCAGTTCATGCAGGAACGTGCGCCTGGTGAAATAAAGGTACGGGTATTTAATCCAGACTTTGAGCGGCATGGTTGGCAATCGACCCACACGGTGATTGAGGTGCTACAGGAAGACATGCCCTTTATCATCGACTCGCTGCGTATGGAGCTTAACCAGCGCGGTCTGACGATTCATGCCATTCTCAACACTCTGTTGGACATCAAACGTGATGATCAGGGGCAGATGCTCAGTCTCTGCGCTCCTGAGACGCATGAACAGGTATGCGACTGCGAGTCAGTTGTCTCTATCGAGGTGGATCGTCATACCGATCCGGAACAACTCAAGGCTCTGCAGCAGGGGTTGCATGAGGTCCTGTGCGAAGTGGAAGTCACCGTTCAGGACTTCGACCAGATGCTGGCTAAAACGGACGATCTCCTGTCGTGCTACGACAAGGCGCCGGCAGATCTGGATCCTGCTGATGTGGCAGAAACGCGAGACTTTATCGTCTGGCTTAAAGAGCATTTTACCTTCCTTGGTTACGACGAATTCAAACTGACGGGCAAGGGTGACAAGCAGCAGCTGGAGCCTGTTGCCGGCAGTGGCCTCGGGTTACTGCGTGGCAACGGCGGTAATCGCGATCAGGGGCTCATGTTTGGCAAGGACCGTGATGTGGGGGCGTTTACCCTGATTCCCGAGTTGCTTTCATTTACCAAGTCGTCGCTGAAATCGCGTGTGCACCGTCCGGCGTACCCCGATTACATCAGCATCAAGCGCTTTGATGCTGAGGGTAGCCTGGTCGGGGAATCGCGTTTTCTGGGGCTCTATACGTCTGCTGTTTACCTGCACGGCTCCACCGATATTCCGGTGGTGAGAAACAAGATCAAGGCCGTGATGGAGCGCTCCGGTTTGCCGCGTGGCGGGCATGACTGGAAAGAGCTGCAGCAGATAATGGAGATTTACCCAAGGGATGATCTCTTCCAGTCCAGTCTGGATGAGCTGTACCGCATTGCCATGGGCATCCAGCAGATCCATGAGCGGCGCCAGATTCGCTTGTTCCTGCGCCGTGACTACTACGGTCATTTTTTCTCGGCACTGGTGTATGTGCCGCGTGAAATCTACAGCACCGATTTCCGTGTCAAAGTCCAAAAGATCCTGCAGCAGGCGCTGGACTGCGATGAAGCGGAATTTACCACCTATTTCTCAGAGTCAGTGCTGGCGCGCACCCAGTTTCTGCTGCGCCGCTCTGATCACCATCCGGTCACCGATAAATACGACGAGCCTGAACTGGAGCGTCAGGTATCCCATGCGGCAAGCAGTTGGCAGGAAGAACTGTACGACACGCTGATAGAAATGCTCGGTGAAGAGCAGGGTATCAAGGCGTTCAACCATTACCACACGGGTTTTTCTGCCGGCTATCGCGCTGACTTCTCGCCACGTGCTGCGGTTGTCGATATTCAGCACATGATGGGATTAACGGACTCTGATCCCATGGCCTTGAGCTTTTATGAAGCGCTGGAACGTGAACCGGAAGAACTGAACTTCAAGCTTTATCATCGGGGCGAGGCTTTGCCCTTGTCTGATGTGCTGCCCATTCTCGAAAATCTGGGGCTGCGTGTCATCGATGAGCACCCCTATCAGGTCGCGGTCGATGACCACTGTGTTTGGGTGCATGATTTCAATTTGCGTTACACCGGCCGTCAGCAGGTGACCGCCGATACCATGCAGGCGGTGTTTGAAGAGGCCTTCCTGAATATCTGGTATGGCCGTGCCGGTAATGACGACTTTAACAAGCTGGTATTGGGTGCTGAGCTTAACTGGCGCGAAGTTGCCCTGTTACGCGCCTATGCCGGTTACATGAAGCAGATGCGTTTCCCCATCAGTCAGGAAGCGATCAGTCTGGCATTGCGCCATCACGCCAGTCTTGCGCGTCAGTTGGTCGACTATTTTGCTGCCCGCTTTGATCCTGACAAGGCGTCCGAGAAGCAGCAGGCAGCGATGGAAGAGCAGATTCTGCAGGGGCTGGATGAAGTCAGCAGCCTGAACGAAGACCAGGCGATTCGTCAGTACCTGTCACTGATTCAGGCGACCCTGAGAACCAACTATTATCAGACTGTAGATGGCGAGCCCAAGCCCTACCTGTCGTTCAAGCTGTCGCCTCGCGACATCCCCCAGGTGCCCGAACCCAAGCCTATGTTCGAGATATATGTGCACTCTCCGCGTGTTGAAGGTGTGCACTTGCGTGGTGGCAAGGTGGCGCGAGGTGGCTTGCGCTGGTCGGATCGCCATGAGGATTTCCGTACCGAGGTACTGGGGCTGGTTAAAGCACAGCAGGTCAAGAATGCGGTCATTGTGCCTGTGGGTGCCAAGGGCGGCTTTGTTGCCCGTCGCCTGCATGAAGGCATGGCGCGTGATGAATGGATGAAAGAAGGTGTTGAATGCTACAAAACTTTCATTCGTGCTTTGCTGGATGTGACTGACAACCTGGTGAACGGTGAGGTTGAGCCGCCGGCATCGGTGGTACGCCATGACGAGGATGACACCTATCTGGTGGTCGCAGCCGACAAGGGCACGGCGACCTTCTCGGATATCGCCAATGAGATTGCTGCAGAATACAACTTCTGGCTGGGCGATGCCTTTGCATCCGGGGGCAGTCAGGGGTATGACCACAAGAAGATGGGTATTACAGCCCGTGGCGCCTGGGTATCGGTTGAGCGTCACTTCCGGGAAATGGGCATCAACACCGCGGAGGACCCCTTCACGGTATTGGCGATAGGCGATATGTCCGGTGATGTGTTTGGTAACGGCATGCTGTGCTCGGATAAAATTCGACTGCAGGCAGCGTTTAACCACCTGCATATTTTTATTGACCCGGATCCGGATTGTGCCGCCAGCTTCAAGGAGCGTCAGCGCCTGTTTGAAGAGCGCGGTGGCTGGGGTGAATACGACACCAGCCTCATTTCCAAAGGGGGCGGGGTGTTCAACCGCTCCGCCAAATCGATCACGCTTACACCTGAAATCAAACGCCTGACCGGTCTTACCGGCAGCCGGGTAACACCAACGGAGCTGATCTCGGCGTTGCTGTCTGCCAAAATTGACCTGATCTGGAATGGTGGTATCGGTACCTACATCAAGGCTGCTGATGAAAGCCATGCCGATGTGGGCGACAAGGCAAACGATAGTCTGAGGGTGGATGCAAATAAGGTACGGGCCAAGGTGATCGGCGAAGGGGGTAACCTCGGCCTGACCCAGAAAGCCCGTATGGCATTGGCAGCCCAGGGCTGTCGTCTCAATACCGACTTTATTGATAATGCCGGTGGGGTGGACTGCTCCGACCATGAGGTCAACATCAAGATTCTGCTCAATGAAATGGTCAGAAACGATGATATGACCGCCAAGCAGCGTAACCGCCTGTTGAGCGATATGACCGAATCGGTTGCCGAGCTGGTGCTGGATAACAACTACCGACAGGTGCAGGCGATCTCTTTGGCTGGCGGGCGTTCGGTGGGCTCAATGGCGGAATACCGCCGTTTCATCAATGCCCTGGAAGCCGATGGAAAGCTGAACCGTGAGTTGGAATACCTGCCAACCGACGAGCAGTTGTCCGACCGCCAGAACGCCGGTGAAGGCATGACACGACCGGAACTGTCGGTCCTGGTGTCCTACAGCAAATCAGTGCTTAAAGAGCGCTTGCTGGATTCAGCAGTTGCGGAAGATGAATATCTGGCCCATGAACTGTTTACCGCCTTCCCGGAGCGGATTCGCAAGGAATTTGCCCCTGAACTGGAACAGCATCGACTGCGTGCCGCGATCATTTCGACACAGATCGCCAACCACATGGTCAACATGATGGGCATCAATTTTGCTGATCGTCTACTGACCTCTACGGGTGCCGAAATCGAGCACGTGGTGCGTGCCTATATCCTGGCGCGGGACATCTTCGGTTTGCAGCCACTCTGGGAGCAGGTCGAGGCGCTGGACTATAAGGTATCGGCTGATATCCAGGCTGAAATGATGTATAGCCTGCAGAATTTAATCCGCCGTGCGACGCGCTGGTTTGTGCGTAACCGCCCGACCAATATGGACTGTACCCAGGAGGCTGAAAGCTTCTCGGTACATCTGAAAACAATCACCGAAAACCTGGATGAACTCTTGTGTGGTACGCCTCACGAAATATGGCAGGCGGCCTACAACCGATACTGCGAGGCGGGAGTGCCGTCCAGCCTGGCGCAGGTGGTGGCCGGTTCCAGAGCACTCTACGCAGCCCTGAGTATCATCGAGGTGGCCAGTGAACATTCGGTTTCTGTCGAAGCCGCGGCCAAGGTGTTCTATGGCTTGGGTGAAGAGCTCCAGCTGCAGTGGTTCAGTACTCAGCTCAACGATCTGAGCATTCACAGCTACTGGCAGGCCCTGGCCAGGGATACGTTCAGGGATGACCTGGATACCCAGCATCGTGCCCTGACCGCTGCAGTGGTGCAGGCGGGCAATAACGACCAGCAGTTGGCGCCGGAGTGTCTCACGGCCTGGCTTGAGCAGAACCGGCCGCACATTGATCGCTGGCTTCACATGCTGAATGAACTGAAAAATGCCGGCAGTGAAGACTATGCGATGTATACTGTCGCCGTAAGAGAGTTGGCCGATATGGCGCGGTGCAGTACGCAGCTGGAAGTATGAGGTGCGATGAACGAGATTATTGTTGATCTACGCATCAGCAGTGATGAATATCTGAAGCTATACCAGGGAGTGGCACGTGTCGTGTCCGTGAGGGCCAGGGATGGCAGGCGGGTTCAGTTCCCCGCCAGTATTCTCCAGCCCTGGGTTTCCAGAGAAGGAATCCGGGGCTGTTTTCGTATACGTTTCAATGATGCAGGCAAGCTGCAGGATATCCAGCGGCTGGGGTGAATGGTGTTCATCCCGGCTCTCCTCGCCTATAATGCGGCCTCCGTCCTCAACCGGCAGTGAATCACCATGCTATATGATCTTGCACGTACCCTCATGTTCCGGCTGGATGCCGAAACCTCGCATGAGCTTGCCCTGAGCAGCATGAACCTTGCAGCCTCTCTGGGCCTGCCGCGTTTGATGGGGGCGACAGTGCAAAATCTGCCAACACGGGTAATGGGAATTCGTTTTCCCAATCCTGTCGGTTTGGCTGCCGGCCTGGACAAGAATGGCACCGCCGTGGATGGATTGGCAGCCATGGGCTTCGGGTTTGTGGAAGTAGGAACGGTTACGCCACGTCCTCAACCCGGGAATCCCAAGCCGCGCCTGTTCCGTATTCCCGAGCATAAAGCCATCGTCAACCGGATGGGCTTCAACAATGACGGTGTTGACCAGCTGCTGAAGAACCTGTCACGCAGCCGCTATGACGGCGTATTGGGGATCAACATCGGCAAGAACAAGGATACGCCCAACGAGAAGGCACATGAGGATTACCTTGTCTGCCTGCGTAAGGTGTACCCCCATGCCAGCTACATCACGGTAAATGTGTCCTCGCCGAACACACCAGGACTGCGGACCCTTCAGTTTGGTGATTCTCTCAACAGCCTGCTGGATGCGCTGAAAACCGAACAGGCACGTCAGGCACGCTTGCATGGTCGTTATGTACCCATCGCGGTGAAAATTGCGCCGGATATGGTGGAAGAGGAACTGGGCCTGGTGGCCGGTGCTTTGAAAACCTATGAGATGGATGGTGTGATTGCGACCAACACCACGCTGTCACGTGAAGGCGTCGAAGACAGCCCCATTGCCAGTGAAGCAGGTGGGCTGAGTGGTTCTCCGGTACGTAACCGCTCTACTGCTGTAATTCGCAATCTCGCGGAGCATCTGGATGGTGCCCTGCCGATTATTGGTGTTGGCGGTATTACAGAGGGTTTTGATGCAGCTGAGAAAATCGAAGCGGGCGCGAGCCTGGTTCAGGTTTACACCGGCTTTATTTACCGCGGGCCTCAGCTGGTACGGGATTCGGTAGCCGCAATTGCCGAGTTGCGTGAGCGGGCAGGAGAGATTCGCTGAGGATTCACCGAGGCAGGCTCCGTGGAGCCTGCCCCGTCTAACGTCCTGAGTTGTTAGTGTAAAGATGGGTTCGATTGAATTGCAGAAACGCCAGACATGCCGCCCCAATGTGCTTCACGCCCTTCACGCCAGCCACTCATCCAGTGACTTCGCAGCTCGATTGCCTGGACAGGGCAGGTATCACGGGTTTTGCCGTTCAGGCCAGCCACAAAACCACGGTTGAACAGAGTAGAGGTACGATCTCGTTTCTGTTTCTTCATATTGCGCCTCACATATTCTGATTATACTGACCCGAGCGACGAAGGGTGTCACTCGGGGTATGCGCTTAGCTCTGTGACGTCACACCCCTATTGATATCTGAATTCTCGCCGGAAGGCGATTAAAATTAACTATATTGTTACCATTTTGTAATAGAAGCGGTGTCAGCGCAGCTGCAGCAATTCTTTTAAAATCAGCTGTTTAGGTGTTAGATGCATGTTGTATATTTCAGAATGAATAATTTTCACGTTCTAAATCCGTCCCTCGATACGGACAGGATCTATGTTCAAGGTTTGGAGTTAGGCTGTAGATGAAGCTGTTTATCACCTGTCCCAAGGGCCTGGAGCTGTTGCTTGAGCAAGAGCTGGCCGATCTGGGTGCGCAAGAAATTCGACAGAAGGTGGCAGGTGTTTCCTGTGAGGGTGAGCTGGAACTGGCTTATCGCATCTGTCTTTGGTCTCGCCTGGCTAACCGTGTATTGCTGCCGCTGCTGGAAGCCGAAGTGGAAACGGCCGATCAGCTTTATGCCATGGTCAGCGAAGTGGACTGGCTTGAGCACTTGCGACCGTCGGGCACCCTGACGGTGGATTTCAATGGGCAGTCCAAAGCTATCAACAATACGCATTTTGGTGCCCTCAAGGTCAAGGACGCGATCGTCGATCAGGTTCGTAATGCTACAGGGCAGCGCCCCAGTGTGGATCGGGCGGCACCGGACCTGCGCATCAATGTGTATCTGCACCGTGGCCAAGCCAGCCTCGCCCTCGACCTGTCTGGCGAGAGTCTGCACCGCCGTGGCTATCGCCTCAAGGCCGGTGCCGCTCCGATGAAAGAAAACCTGGCTGCTGCAGTATTGATGCGAGCAGGCTGGCCGGATAGCGAATGTTTCCCATGCCTGGTCGACCCCATGTGCGGGTCGGGTACCCTGCTGGTTGAAGCCGCTATGATGGCGACAGACAGTGCACCCGGACTGATGCGGCAGCGTTTCGGTTTCAGTCGCTGGCTCAAGCATGAGCAGGCACTGTGGAACCAGCTTGTCGATGAAGCGCGCCAGCGCCGTGCCGATGGCCTTGAGCGGGCCGAGCTACAGCTGTTTGGCTATGACGCGGATGCTGATGTGCTCAGGCGTGCCGGCGAGAACGCACGTCGTGCAGGTGTTGAGCGTTTCATTCAGTTGAAGCAGCAGCCGTTGGATGAGCTGACGCTTGAGGCATCGGTCTCTGCAGGTCTGCTGGTGACCAACCCGCCCTATGGCGAGCGTCTGGGGGAAACCTCTCAGCTGATGCATCTATACCGCACGCTGGGCGCGCGTCTCAAAGCAGAATTCGGTGGCTGGCAGGCGGCCGTCTTTACTGCCAATCCGGACCTGTGCAAGGTCATGAAGCTGCGTGCTGAAAAGCAGTACCGCATGTTCAATGGTGCCCTGGACAGTAAGCTACTGTTGTTCACGGTGCATGCTCGCAGTGCCGAAGAACTGGCAGAAGCCGAAGCCGCCAGTCAGGGCGCGTTGAGCGAGCAGGGGCAGATGTTTGCCAACCGGCTGAAGAAAAATCTCAAGCAGCTGTCTCGCTGGGTGCGCAAGGAGTCAATCAGCTGCTACCGTGCCTACGATGCCGATATGCCCGAGTTTGCCGTTGCGGTCGACATTTATCCGGGGCATGCGGTCGTGCAGGAATATGCACCGCCGGCCAAAGTCGATCCGGTCAAGGCGTTTCAGCGCCTGCAGGAGGTGCTGCAGGCAACGGCACAGGTGCTGGAGCTGCCTCAGGAGCATGTGATCCTCAAGCAGCGCAAACGCCAGCAAGGGCAGCAGCAATACGAACGCCGTGATGAGACTGGCAACTTCTTTGAAGTCGAGGAGCAGGGCGTTCAACTGCGGGTAAACCTGCATGATTACCTGGATACTGGTCTGTTCCTGGATCATCGTCCGGCACGTCGTATGGTGCAGAAGTTGGCGGCTGGCAAGGATATGCTCAACCTGTTCTGCTATACCGCCAGTGCCACTGCCCATGCGGGTGTTGGTGGGGCGCGTTCCACCCTGAGCGTTGATATGTCGGCGACCTATCTGGACTGGGCTCGGCAGAGTCTGGAGCTCAACGGTTTGCCCCGTCAGCAGCATCAACTGGTTCAGGCGGACTGCATGAAATGGCTGGCTGAGCCTGCTGATCGCCAGTTCGATCTGATCTTCATGGACCCACCCACATTCTCCAACTCCAAGCGGATGCAGGATGTCATGGATGTGCAGCGTGACCATGTCTGGTTGATTCGTCAGGCCATGAAACGCCTGCGTCCGGGGGGCGTGCTTCTGTTCTCGAACAACTATCGTCGTTTCAAGCTCGATCAGGAGCAATTGGCCGATTTTGTGGTACGGGATATCACGGCATCCACCCTGGATCCTGATTTCAAGCGCAACAGCAAAATTCACTGTTGTTTCGAGGTTCGCCACCCCATCTAATGTGCTGAGCGCTTAACCCTATACACGACCGGGTTTTTACCCGGTCGTTCCATTTCTGGCACAGTCTGTGCTTATTATTAGCCCCAATTGTCTGCTCGTTTAGAGTGCATGGCCTCAAGGCCCCGCATCGTTGCGGTGCAGACCCAATTCAAGTCAACTGCTGTATTGGAATTGTGCACTTTTTAGGTGCGCATGGTCCAAAATGCAGCACGGGTAGCATAACAAGAAGTGGAGGGGATTCTGTGGAATCAATCAGCAGCGCTATCTCGGTGCTCTCGCAAAGTGCCAACACCCAGTTTATTTTGTTCGGTGCAATCCTGGTGTTTGCCATGCATGCGGGCTTTGCCTTTCTGGAAGTCGGTACCGTTCGTCGCAAGAACCAGGTGAATGCGCTGGCCAAAATCATGAGTGATTTTGGTTTCTCGGCGCTGGCATACCTGTTTGTCGGCTATTGGATTGCCTATGGCGTTACTTTCTATGACAGTGCCGCAGTGCTGTCAGAGAATAATGGCTATGAGCTGGTGAAGTTCTTCTTTCTGATGACCTTTGCGGCAGCGATTCCGGCCATTATTTCCGGTGGTATTGCCGAACGTGGCCGCTTC
The DNA here is from genome assembly GCF_059179545.1 of Marinobacterium sp. NO-S09. Classification (NCBI taxonomy): domain Bacteria; kingdom Pseudomonadati; phylum Pseudomonadota; class Gammaproteobacteria; order Oceanospirillales; family Oceanospirillaceae; genus Marinobacterium; species Marinobacterium sp. NO-S09. The sequence goes on from NZ_CP168954.1 coordinate 2,061,095, forward strand.
TGGCCGTTCCTCATTGCTTCCTCTCTGGTGGTCGGCCTGGTGTATCCGCTGTTTGAAGGCATTATCTGGAATGGCAACTGGGGTTTTCAGGCCTGGCTCGAGTCCTCTTTTGGTGCGCCTTTCCATGATTTTGCCGGCTCTGTTGTGGTGCACGGTGTAGGCGGCTGGCTTGCGCTGGTTGCGGTGGTGATGCTGGGTGTTCGCAACGGTCGCTACAAGGGTGGCCGCCTGGTAGCCTTTCCGCCGTCCAATATTCCCTTCCTGGCACTGGGTGCATGGATTCTCTGCATCGGCTGGTTCGGGTTCAATGTAATGTCTGCACAAACGCTGGATGGCATCTCCGGCCTGGTGGCGTTCAATAGCCTGATGGCCATGGTGGGCGGCATCATTACGGCGTTGATTGTGGGCCGCAATGACCCGGGCTTCATTCACAATGGTCCTCTTGCCGGCCTGGTGGCGGTATGTGCCGGCTCAGACGTGATGCACCCGTTGGGCTCGCTGGTTGTCGGCGGTGTGGCTGGCGTGATCTTTGTCTGGACGTTTACGCTGGTACAGAACCGCTGGAAAATCGATGATGTGTTGGGTGTCTGGCCCCTGCATGGTCTGTGTGGCGTCTGGGGCGGCATTGCTGCGGGTATCTTCGGCAGCGAAGCTCTGGGCGGTCTGGGCGGTGTCAGCCTGGTGTCTCAGCTGCTGGGCACAGCTCTGGGTGTAGTGATTGCGCTGGTGGGTGGTCTGCTGGTGTATGGTGCCATTAAGGCCATCGCCGGTTTGCGACTGGATGCGGAGCAGGAATATAACGGTGCTGACTTGAGCATTCACCGCATCGAGGCGACCTCTGACGACCGTTGATTGCCTGGGCATAAATTCCAGGCAAAAAAAACCGGGCCTTGGCCCGGTTTTTTTATATCGGTTGCTTAGTGCTCGTGGCCACCAGCACCGTGAGCGTGGCCATGCTCAACTTCTTCTTCAGTTGCGTCACGGACTTCAACAACTTCAACATCAAACGTCAGTGTCTGGCCAGCCAGCGGGTGGTTGCCATCCAGAGTGATGTTGTCGCCTTCAACTTTAACAACAGTTACCGGCTGCTCGCCCCAAGGGGTCTGAGCCATGAACTGCATGCCGATCTGAATGTCGTCGATGCCGCTGAATGCGCTGCGGTCAACATCCTGCACCAGCTCGTCACGGACCGGGCCGTAACCTTCTTCAGGTTCTACGGTTACTTTCAGGCTGTCGCCGACACTTTTGCCGACCAGCGCATTTTCCAGGCCAGGGATGATGTTGCTGGCACCATGCAGATACGCCAGGGGATCCTGGCCTTCAGAGCTATCCAGCACATTGCCTTCGGCATTGGTCAGGGTGTAATGAATGGAAACAACGGATTTTTCAGCGATCTGCATCAGGGATCTCCTGGTTGCAAGGAACTGCCTCAACACCGTATTACCCCGATGAGCTTCCCTGCCAGACAGACACAGAACACACCAGAGTAACAGGCAGCTTGGCAGGGCTCCCGGTTGGTTTGGGGCTCATGCTAACACCGTGTATACACAGCGCAAGCCGAATCAGGCCTGTCGGCTGATCTCTTGGCCGTTAGGGCACGTAATATCAAAAATTTTCATCATCAGGAGTGGGTATGGCGGCTAAAAAGGGTCATGTAGCAATAATTGGCGCAGGGCTTAGCGGGGCGTTTGTGGCCGCTGGCCTGTTGCAACGTGGCTGCCAGGTCGATGTGTTTGATAAAAGCCGTGGAACCGGCGGGCGTCTGGCCAGTGCGCGTTTTGGCGAGGGCTCTATGGATCTGGGGGCGCCCGGCTTTTCGTCAGCGCAACGGGATAAGCTGCTGACACTTGCTGATGGTCTGCGTGAGCATTTGCAACCCTGGCAGGTGCAATACGCCGATTTTGCCAATCCGACGAACCTGTCGAATCTAACCCGCCATGTATGCGTACCGCGCAATAGTGCGCTCACGCGTGCACTTTTGCAGGGTGCTCTGTTACACACCTCGACCCGTGTCGGAGAGGTTGTGCGATTGGATGGCGGCAGCTGGGTACTGAAAAGTGACAGGGGCGAGGCGCTGGGCGAGTACACACAGGTTGTGGTTGCGGTTCCGGCACCTCAGGCAGTCCCGCTGTTAACGGCCTGCCCTGACTTGGCCCGGCAGGCTGCTGAGGTCAGAATGACGCCGCTCTGGGTCATGCTGGTGCAGCTTGAACGGGCCCCTGAACGGTTGCAATCACTTGGCTGGCTCGAAGGTGAGCATCCGGTGTTGGGTCGAATTGTGCGTGATGGTGCCAAGCCAGGACGGTCCGGGCAGCATTGGTTTATTCAGGCGTCAGATATCTGGAGTGAACGTCATGTTGACAGTTCATCTGAGCAGGTGAGCGCCGAGTTGTTGCAGGCACTTGAGGCGTTCACCGAACAGCCGATTAAGGTCGTTGCCAGCCGTGTTCATCGTTGGCTGTATGCGCAAGCCGGCGCGCCGGTTGGCAACCTGAAGTCAATGAACGGGCTTCATGTCTGCGGTGACTGGACCTGCACAGCTGAATCGGGCGAGGAGGGGCTTGATGCGGCTTGCCTGAGTGCTGCCAGGGTACTGCAGAACTGGGATTGACTGGTCTGAGTCGCCGGTGGTCGTTAAACTGGGTGCATCAACAAATCGGCAAGGACTGAAGCATGCTGCTGAGAGATCAGGTGAACAAGGCGCTGGATGCGCTATCGAAAGTATTGTTAGGCAAGGAAGAGTCTCTGAAGCTGGCCATGACCTGTCTGTTGGCCAGAGGTCACCTGTTGATCGAGGATCTGCCGGGCATGGGTAAAACTACGCTCGCCCACGCACTGGCACATGTGACCGGTCTGGATGATACCCGTGTGCAGTTTACCAGTGACATGCTGCCGGCGGACATTATCGGTGTATCCATTTTTGAGCCGGCCGAAAGCCGCTTCCGGTTTCACCCCGGGCCTGTATTCACCCAATTGCTGCTGGCAGATGAAATCAACCGCACCACACCGAAAACCCAGTCGGCGCTGTTGGAGGCGATGGAGGAAGGACAGGTGAGTGTTGATGGTGAGCGCCATCAGCTTCCGTCGCCTTTCTTTGTGATCGCGACCCAAAACCCGTCCAGCCAGTACGGCACCTTTCCGTTGCCGGAATCACAGCTTGACCGCTTTCTGATGCGTATCACTCTTGGCTATCCTGCGCCGGCCATCGAGCGGGACCTGTTGAAGGGAGGGGGAACGCGCCACCGCATCGACCAGCTTCCCATCTGCCTGAAGCCTGAGCAGCTGGTAGAGGCGCAACAGGCGTGTGAAAAGGTGCACGCATCTGACAGTTTGATTGACTATGTGCAGCGCCTGCTGCAGCACACCCGTGATCATGCCGAATACAGTTATGGCATGTCACCGCGAGGCGGGCTGGCATTGTTGCGCTGTGCCCGCTGCTGGGCCTGGGTTCATGGCCGCGACCATGTGGTACCCGAGGATGTACAGGCGGTACTGAATTCTGTGGTGGCTCACCGTGTGCGAGCCGCCGATGATGTGGCCTCCCGTGAGGGTGACCGCTTGACCGAGCGATTGCTGCGAGAGGTTGATGTCCTTGGCGCATGATTCAGATAGCCGGGTACAGTCTCGTATTCGGCGCTGGAGTCTGTCCCGCCAACCTCGTCAGACCAGCGTCCGGCTGACCCGCAAAAGTGTCTATATCCTGCCCACTCGAACGGGTGTGGTCTTTCTTCTGTTGCTGGCGCTGCTGCTGGTGATGGGTATCAATTATGAGAACAACCTCATCTATGCCCTGACGTTTCTGCTCGGCAGCCTGTTTCTGGTGACTATTCTGCACACCTACAACAATCTGGCGGGTATCGAGTTAAGTGCGGTGCGGGGGAGTGATTGTCATGCGGGTGAGCAGGCCCATTTCCAGTTGCGACTGTCGCAGACTGGTGAGCGGGACCGCATTCAAATGCAATTGCCTGAAGGTACGGTGCACGAGTTTGATCTGACCGAGTCGTCTCAGGTGGTTGATCTCAGCTGCCCGGCCAGCTCGCGCGGTTATCTGAAACCCGAGTGGGTACGATTGGAAACCGTCTATCCGCTTGGTTTGTTTCGCGCCTGGACCTGGTGCCGGCTGGAGCTGTCGGCGCTGGTCTTCCCTGCGCTATTGGAGTCGCCCTTGCCGGAACATATGGAAGCTACCGTATCCGGTAGTCTGGTAAAAGCGCGTCAGGGCGGTACCGACGATTATATCGGCCTGGAACGCTTCCGGCCGGGCATGTCACCGCGCCAGATCGACTGGAAAAGTCTGGCACGGGGCCATGGCCTGCAGGCCAAACAATTTGCCGACCTTCGTAGTCCCGAACTCTGGCTGGATCTGGATGCGATGGGGGCGGAAAACCTGGAGCGGCGCCTGTCACGACTGACGGCATGGGTACTGCGCCTTTCTCAGGCTGATCTGTCTTATGGCCTGAAGCTTGGGCAATACACCCTGGCGCCGGCCAGTGGTGAGCTGCAGCGTCAACAGGCACTGAAAGCTCTGGCTCTGTATGGCCTGGAGCCGCTGCAGCAGGAGGGCGCCCATGCATCCGGTTGAAACCCAGATTACCCGCGCAGCCGTTATCTGGCAGTTGTTGGCCTGTGTGCTGGTGGTGTTGCCACATCTGGAGTGGCTGCCCTTTTGGGTGCCAGTACTATTACTGCTCACCCTTGGAGCGCGGCTGATGATCCATCAGGGTCGCTGGTCCTTTCCATCGCGCCTGATCAAATTGGTGCTGGTTGTCGCTTCGTCCTTGGGGCTGATACTGAGCTTTGGCCATCAGAGTGGCCCTGAAACCATGGTTGCCCTGTTAATAGTGGGCATGGCACTGAAACTGGTCGAGATCTATCGACGACGTGATGCTCTGGTCGTCATTTACGTGGCCTTCTTTGTGCTTGGTACTACCTTTCTGTTCTCCAGCAGCGCCTGGATTGCGCTCTATGCGGCAGCGGTGCTCATCGTGGTGATCTCGGCCCTGTTGGCGATTCATCAGCGTAAGGGGGTGTCCGTTAGGCAGACCCTCAAGCGAGCCCTGTGGTTATTGTGGCCTGCGGTGCCTTTGATGGTGTTGCTGTTCCTGATTTTTCCGCGCCTGGAGCCGCTCTGGTCGGTGACGCTGGATACGCCTCAGGCGACTACCGGCTTGTCGGATAACCTGTCCCCTGGGGATGTCAGTGAGTTGGCGCGTTCGGATGAGCTGGCCTTCCGTGTCACCTTTGACGGTGAAGTCCCTGCGCCGCGGCAACGCTACTGGCGTGCACTGGTGATGGACCGGTTCGATGGTCGGCAGTGGTACCGTTCTCAGGAAACGGGCGCGCTACGGCCGGAAAAGCTGGAGCAGACGGAGGATGTCACCAATTATGAAGTGGTGCTGGAAGCTACTCGGCGACCCTGGCTGGTGGCACTGGATCAGCCTTTGTCAGCACCCGCGGGCATGCAGATGCGCTCTGCCAGGACGCTGGAGCTGAAACAGGATCTGAACCAGCGTTACAGCTACCGACTCAATGCCGCCTTGACCTATGCACTGCAGCCCATGCTGACCCGAGCCGAGCAGCAGCATTATGTGCAGCTGCCGGATTCAGGTAACCCCGAAGCCCGTGCTCTGGCACAGCGCTGGTTTGATGAAGCTCAGGGTGACCAGCAGGCCTTTATTCAACGCATGATGCAGCACTACAATCAGTCCTTTGTGTACACGCTCAGCCCCGGTCGCCTGCTGGGCGACAGCATTGATCGTTTCCTGTTTGATACCCAGCGTGGCTACTGTGAGCATTATGCCGCTGCCACCAGCTTCATGCTTCGCTCCGTCGGGATTCCGGCGCGTATCGTAACCGGCTACCAGGGCGGTGAGTGGAACCCCTACCAAGGTTACTTGCAGGTGCGCCAGTATGATGCCCATGCCTGGGTGGAAGTCTGGCAGGAAGGGCAGGGCTGGGTACGCCTTGACCCTACCGCTGCTGTCGCGCCTGAACGTATCGAATCCTCTGCCGAGAGCTTTTTGAGACGCTCCAGCGACTCGCTGGCGGCGTCCCGCGTTTTTCGCAGCGACTGGATGCGATCCTTGCAGTTACGCTATGACGCATTCAATTTTGTGTGGCAGCGCTGGGTCTTGAATTATGACCGTGAACAGGAAAACCTGCTGGCGGACTGGCTGGGTGGGTTGGATTACTGGCGTTTGGCATTGTTCCTCATGCTTCCTGGCAGTGTGATTTTTGCATTTCTGGCCTGGTCACAATTGCGCCGTCGTACTACGCGGATCTCCGATCCGGTAGATGCCGCCCTGTTCAAGTTGCAGGCACGCGCCGGTGCCCGTTTCAATGCACGTGAACCTCAGCAAAGTCTGGCCCATTGGCTGGAAGCACTTGCCGGTGAATGGCCCGAGCAGGAAGGCCGTTTGCTGCGTCTTGCTGAGCTGGATAACCGGCGTCGTTATGCCGGCAGCCACAGCGACCGGGAAGCCCAGGCGATTATTAAACTCGCTGGCGAACTGATGAGCCAGCTGCCGAATCGAGTACCATGATGAAATACACACTCGCTTTCAGCAGCCGTCGCAGGACTTTGGGCATTCAGGTTCGCGGCGGTGAAGTTATTGTCCGTGCCCCCAAAGGGCTTGGTCGGCAGCAGATCGAGGATTTTGTTCAGTCACGCAAACAATGGATTGAGCAGCATCAGCGTAAACAGAAGCAGGCACTGGAGGAGCAGTCAGTGGTGATTGCCCAGTCGGGGCGCGTACCCTGGCAGGGGGAATGGCTGGAGTTGAGTTGGAGTCGGGCATCACGCAGTCGGGTATTACCCATCCGGGAGCAGAGCATTCATGTACAGCTGTCGTCTCGGGTACGGCGGGCTGAAGATGAGGTGGTGCGTGAATTGCTGCAGAACTGGTATCAGAACCAGGCTGAATTCATTTTGTTAGCCAGGCTTAGGGAGCTTGCCGAACGCACAGGCCTGCAGCCCAGTCGTGCCTACATTGGGCATTGGCGCGCCCGTTGGGGGCAATGCTCAGCCAGGGGAGAAATTGGTCTTAACTGGCGCCTCCTGCAGTTGCCGGCGGCGATGCGGGACTATGTGATCTTGCATGAGCTCTGTCACCTCAGGCATATGAATCATGGGCCTGGGTTTCACCGCATGCTGACCAGTCTTTTGCCTGATCAGCGTCAAGTCTCGAAACAAATCTCATACTATAGTGCTTGGTTAAACTGGTAGCTGATACCTAAGGAGGATGGCTGTTTCGGTGCGAGTATGTCCATAATCGGTAACAGTTGTTCATGATAAACGGCCAGCGGATGGTCGATATAATGATAATTAGGGTTGTCATGAGTTTATATACTTCTATAGAGCGTGCACTGTTCAACACCCTGACCAAAAAAATCACCGGCAATGTTGTCTTTTTGCTGTTGCCGCATGTGGTACTGATTGGAATAGGGTTTTACTACACGGCCAGTATTCGAGACCAGTTAAGTGCCTTTAACCTGGCGCCAGAGCAACTGGCGGCTATTGATGGCAGCTTGACGGCGTTGTTGGTCAGTATCGTAGTCACTATCAGTATTGCTCTGGTTGGTGGCGTCTTCACCATTTTCTTCATGCGATACCTGTTTCTGCGACCCATTCGTCACATCACCGAGGTGCTGACGGCAATCAGGGATAAGGATGGCGATATTTCAGGTACCTTGCCTGAATATACCTACGATGAAATCTCTGACATGGCCGCGGCCTATAATGACTTCTCGGACCGTCTCAAGAAGATGATCGCGCAGAGTCAGCGGCGCTCTGTCAGTGTGGCCTTGTGTGCGACACGTTTGCAGAAGGTGGTGATTCAGTCGCATGGCTCGGCCGAGCGGCAGGAAGAGCAGGCGCAGCTGGTGTTCCAGTCCAGCCAGGAGTCCACGCAGGCCATTGACGAAATTGCGGCCAGCACGCTGACTATCAGCGAGCAGAACAGCGGCAATATGGGCGAGGTTCACAACTCCTGCAATGAGCTGCAACGTGTGCTGGAGCGGGTGCGTGAGACCTGCAAGCTGGCCGAGTCTTTCCAGGATACCGTGAGCAAGCTGAGTGAGAACTCCGGCAATATCACCAATATTCTGTCGATGGTGAAGGACTTCTCCGATCAGACCAATCTGTTGGCACTCAATGCCTCCATTGAGGCGGCACGCGCGGGTGAAGCCGGGCGTGGCTTTGCCGTGGTCGCGGATGAAGTGCGCAGCCTGTCGCAGAAGGTGAGTACCGCTACTCAGGAGATCGACAGCAATATTTCCGAAATGTCGGCGCTGGTGGACTCTACTCGTGACAGTGCCCACAATATCCTCGATAACGTCAATGAAGCCGAGAATTTCATCAGCAGCACCAACGAGCAGTTCGAACGTATGGTGTCGGACTTTGAGGAAGTTAATACCCAGCTGACCGGGATCAGCGCGGCTATCGATGAGTTGTCGCATACCAACCGCGAGTCCCATGGCCACGTGCAGGAAATTACCCAGCTATCGGCAGGTATTCGCGATGAGATGGCCGAGTCACGCCAGTACTCCGAAGAGCTGGAGATCTCAACGGAAGAAACCCAGGAGCTGTTGTCTCGCTTCATTATCGGTTATGGCGGCTTCGAGCGCATGATCCAGACTGGTAAAAACTGGGCTCAGCAAACCCTGGAGCAGATGGAAGCGTTGCAGGCGGAGGGGGTCAACCTCTTTGACCATAACTACCGCCGAACCAACGATGGCCAAAAGCCTGAAAAATTCGACTGCAGCTACACCGAACGTTTCGAGCGTAAGCTCCAGCCTCTGTTTGATAGCTTTATCAACCAGTCACCTGAGTTTATCTATGCCATCGCGGTTGATAAAAATGGCTACGCACCTGCGCACCATGCCAAGGTCTCAAAGCCGATGAATGGCGATTTCTCCGTTGATAACCTGCAAAGCCGGCATCGTAGAATTTTTGCCGGTAACCGTGCTGAAAAGCGCAGGGCTTCCCATACCTCGCCTTTCCTGTTGCAGACCTTTATCCGAGATACCGGTGAAGTGCTGAATGACCTGTCGATACCGTTATATATAAACGGCAAGCACTGGGGGGCGCTGATTATGGGCTTCAACCCGGAGCAGCTGTTGCAGGGCGGTGAAGAGGATTAATAAGGGGTGATACAAACAAGCAGGGCTCCCAATGGGAGCCCTGTTTCGTTGGGGATTCTGGTGCGTTGCTGAGATAGCTGCGTCAATCAGACATCGACACCGGTGACCAGCTGTCGTACCAGCTGTTTAAGCATGTCGTAGTTGAGCGGCTTGTTGCAGATCGCAGATACGCCAGCGCTCTCGACGGCTGCCAGTCGACCTTCATTTTGCTCAGACGTGATCATCATCACCGGAACGGATGACTGGTTGCTGTAGTGGCGAATGTGCTCAACCAGTTCAAGTCCATCGATGTTGGGCATGTTGTAGTCGGAAATAACCAGGTCGAAACTTTCCTGCTTCATGATCTGCAGGGCTTCGGCTCCATCCTTGGCTTCAATTACATGCTCAATACCAATCGCATTCATGCTCTTGCGCACAAACTTGCGTGACAAAATGCTGTCATCTACGACCAGCACGCGCATATCCTCCAATTCGTCATTATCCAGGGGTTCGACTTCCTGAGTATCGCGAATGTAATGCATGGTGTTGCGCAGTGCAGTAGACAGGGCTTCCTGCGTAAAAGGCTTGGGCAAAATGGCAATGGCACCCGCCTGGCGAATAGGCTCCAGGTAACGATAATGGGTTTCCGAAGAGATCAGCAGGAAGGTCACGTCGATGAGGTCGGGTGACTGGCGCATGCGTCTAACAAACTCCGTACCGGTCATATCCGGCAGGTGCATGGATGACACCACAATATCAGGCACAATTTGCCCCATGCGTTCCAAAGCGGGAGCGGCCTCGTCAAATTCTTCGATCTCTTTAAGACCAATTGCGCGCAGGTGGCCCGTAATGATATGGCGCTGCATATTGGAGGGCTCAATCACCAGTACCAGGAGGTCATCTAAATTCATTGCGTTCAATCCGTTCTTACCAGCATAGCACCATGCGGGTGTTGGGCTGAGCAGGATGTGACTGGACCTTTGAATGTGGCAGCCACCCTCTGTGTATAGTGCGACATTCTAACCTTTGTGCAAAGTGTCTGAAATATGTAACGCTACTTTCGCACTGAAAAAGGTCATCACTTGCATCCATGAGAAGCAACCTCTTTAATTACCTCTTCTTGAGGCGGAGAGGTGCTATGAATAGGGATGTATGGTTGCTGGCACTATGTCAGGCGTTACTCAATACCGGTAATGTTCTACTGGTCTCGGTTAATGCACTGATTGGACAACAGTTGGCACCCGCTACTCACTGGATTACGTTACCGGTTGCCTGCCAGTTCATCGGTTTGATGCTGGCAACCATTCCGGCCTCCTTGATTATGGCACGGATTGGCCGCCGTAATGGCTTTGTGTTGGGAAATCTGGTCGGCCTGGCCGGAGCCCTTTTGTGCTTTGTTGCGCTTCAGGCCTCGGCGTTTGCGCTCTTTTGTCTGGGAACGGGGCTGATCGGTGTCGGCATCGGATTTGGCATGCTGTATCGCTTTGCAGCTTTAGAAGTGTGCAGCTCGGGATATGAGAGCCGCGCCATCTCCATGGTAATGCTCGGTGGTGTGATTGCTGCCGTATTGGGCCCCAACCTGGCTGTACATACGCGAGAGCTTGAGTGGGGGGCACTGTTCAGCGGTGCTTTTGTGGTTCTGGCCGGCCTGTATTTGCTGGCGTTGCTATTGCTGAGTCAGGTACGAATACCACCCATGGCTGTGGTGGCACAGGGGCATTCACGTGCGGTGCGTGACATTGTTCTGCAGCCGCGCTTTCTGATGGCGGTGATAGTGGCAATGGTCAGCTATGCCGTAATGAATCTTCTGATGACAGCTACACCGTTGGCAATGGCGCGCTGTGGTTATGCGTTTTCCAGTGCGGCCAATGTGATTGAGTGGCATGTGCTGGGCATGTTTTTACCGTCTTTTTTTACCGGCCACCTGATTAAACATTTCGGTGAAAGAAAGCTGATGCTGGCTGGCAGTATGTTAATGCTGGTGTGTATAGGGATTAACTTGCATGGCCAAAGTGAATGGCATTTCTGGTCGGCGCTGTTCTTGCTGGGGCTGGGTTGGAACTGGATGTTTATCAGTGCAACCTCCTATTTAACCGGTGCCTACCGTGACGGCGAAAAAGCCAAGGCCCAGGCCAGCAATGAATTTCTGGTGTTCAGTACTGTAACTCTGTCTGCCTTGGCGGCTGGTTGGCTTGAGGCCACGCTGGGGTGGGCCACAATGAATGTGTTGATGATCCCAGTTGTTATCTTTGCCTTGCTGGCGTTGGTATTACTCGAGCCCTTGCGCCGCCAATCCGAAGAACCGGCCGTACAACAACAGGTGTGAATGTATGTGTGAACTCTTGGCTATTTCAACAGCACAGCCAGTGCACCTGTCGTTGTCGCTTGAGCGGTTTGCGCGCCATGGCGGTGCCGAAGGGTCGCATGGCGATGGTTGGGGATTGGCCTGGTATGAACAAGGTGACTGCCAGCTGATTCGTGAAGCTGCGGCCTGCGCGCACAGTGAAACCGCACACTGGCTAACGGACCGACACCGCCCTTCAACACTTTTTCTCGGTCATATCCGTCATGCGACCCAGGGTGAAGTGGCCTTGCGCAATACCCAGCCATTCCTGCGTGAAGCAGGGGGAGTGCCCCATTCGTTCGCACACAATGGCGACCTGAACCGGTTTATTTTCAACCCCAAGCGTTTCCCGCGCGGCAGCTTCGCGCCGGTGGGGGAAACAGACTCAGAGCATGCCTTCTGTGTCCTTATGGCAAGAATGTCTGCGGTATGGCAGGACGGTCGACCCGATGCAGATGTGCGTCTGGCAGTGGTTGCTGATTTTGCGGCGCGCCTGCGCCAACTCGGGTCAGCCAATTTCATCTATTCCGATGGCGAGTTGTTGTTTGCACACAGTGATCGCCGTCGTCAGCCTGATGGTGAGTTGTCATCGCCGGGCTTGTACTGGTTGCAGCAGAACATCTGTGAAACCGGCCCTATCGAGGGACTGGATCTTGAGTCACGTACAGACATGCAGACGGCCATGCTGGCCAGTGTTCCTCTGGATGACAGGGACTGGGAGCCCTTGCCGGAAGGAGAAGTGCTGATGTTCAGACAGGGGCAGCTGATCCAGCGCTACCCCCGTCTGGTACTTTGGCAGGAAGCCAGTCAGTTACTGGATGACTGAGGTGGTTCGGATGTATCCATGGGTACCTGGTCATGCAGCTTGCGAACGGCCTTTTGCAGAATCAGATTGTTGGGATAATGCACGGTCTCGCCATTGTCAGCCCGAATGTGCAGGTGAAACAGACCGATCTCGGTAATGATACCGGTGATGTCATCGTCCTTGTCCAGTACCTTGATGCGGTCACCAATCCGGTAGGGAAAGGCAAAGAAAATGATAATGCTGCCTGTGATGTTGCTGAGGATCGACCATTGCGCGAACAGGGCAACCCCAATCACGGCGAAGGCTGATGAGAACAGAATCATCAGCTCGGCATAGTCGACGCCCCAGATGATGCACAGCAGCATCACGGTAAATACCAGCTGCAGCAGACTGAAGAAGCGTTTGACCACCAATAGCCGCCGGTCAGCGACCTGTTTCTGTGAACCAATACGATCCAGCAGGCGATGGCTGAGCCAGCGCGCGGTAAACAGTGCCATGACGGCGGCGGTGCTGAGTGCCAGTTGAGTTTCCCACATATGACGCTTGTCCTTGGCTATTCCTTTAGGTGTGTCAGCGGATACAACTTACCAGATAGGCGATTTCCGGCGGGCTGGTGACCGGGTGCTTGAAGCTGTCTGGCAGGTGCAAGGGGGCTTCGATCAGTCCCCGGGACAGCAGGTCTTCCAGCAGTGAAAGATAACTGAATCCCGTCTTGCCGATATAGAGCGCACTGATATCGCCCTGGCGCCAGAGGTTCAATGCTTCACGAAAACCACTCAAGTACAGATGATCCTTGGTAAAACCTCCGCCCCGGTGAATCCTGGCGGTGATCTTGAACGCTTCCTTGTGTGAACAGCCGTGGTCTTCGACCAGCATACGCCAGGTACGGCAGAAGTCTCCGTAGCGCAGCATCTGGTCCACGGCTACAACACGCAAAGCGAGGGTTTTCAGGCGCTTGAGCGTCAGGTGACCGCAAAGGTATTCACTCAATATCGCCAGCCCTTCCTGGGCATGAGTATTGCCGGGCATGCCCAGGCTGAACACTTTCAACGGCTGGGCAGCAGCGTTCAGTGAAGTCACCATATGTACGCCCAGCTCGTGATGCGCCAGGGCATGCATCTCGGACTCGGTAGCCAGGGTATCACGCTTCACCATCAGGGCCTTGCGGCCACTGCTGACCATGGCCTGGGCCAGTATTCGGTCGGAAAGTTCGACCTTGCATTCAAGTCCCCAGGACTTGGCTTTTTCGGTGAAAAACGACGTCATTTGATCAGCCGGATAACGCTCGGCTTCGGTTTCCTCGATCCGGTCGGCAGCATGTAGCAGAAAGCGGGCATTGGCCAAGTCATCGGCGGTGGGCTCGCCGTAATAGCGTAACGAGTTGTACTGGAAACGGTCGGTTCCGATGCTGACAAGCAGGTCGATACGTTCCGCCAGGGTATCAATCACATCCCGGTACAACTGGCGCAGGGAGGGGTCGCGAATATCATCCACCGGTAGTCGATACAGCTTTTCCCGATGCAGGAAAGGGTCGATTCTGAGCTGGCGGTAGCGGAACTGGGGCTGATAGCGACCCGGATTGCGCATGAACTGCTTTTCTTCCCGCGCCAGATTGGTCGGGTTGATGTACAGCAATGTCTCCAGCCCGCGCGCCAGTTTTTTCAAGGCCTTGTCGACCTGAATAACCTCTTTGGGCAGCTGGCGTGGCATCAAGTCAAGTGCGGACACTTCTTCCGAGTTGGACTGGGTGGCCAGTGCAGCAGCACCGGCATAGAGGCTGTCATGCAGGCTGCGACTGATGGCATCGGCCATGACCGGATAGAGGCCGTGCTGGGCATCGATAAAGACCGGGGCGACCTTCAGCGTCAGCATGTGAGTCTGCGGATGGTGGCGCTGCAAATGGGAGTGCAGGTTATTACGTGAGGACGCTTCACCAGACTGGCACAGGCTCTCCAGGTGTGGCAGTTCAGCCTGCTCCAGCACGGCTTGAGTGGATGCCAGCAGTTCGGGCTGCTGGGGTGCATGGCCAAGCACTTCAAAAACCGGGTTGCTTTTGCTGTCGCCATTGCGCAGGTTCAAATCGACCAACAGGCAGTGACCAAAATCCTCGTTCAGCACTTCCAGCAGAGTATCCAGCAAATTGTAGAACTGCCGGTGCAGGCGCTGGGCTCGGCTGTGCATCGCCTTTGTCGGCGGCTTTTGCCAGAGCGGCTGCCCTTCCAGGCGCTGACGCAGGCTATTGGCAACCTGCGAGTGGAGGCTGCAACCAAGGCGTGATTCATGGGCTGTCAGTGTGATTGGCAGCAATTCCGTCAGCTGTTCCGTTCCGGCATGCTCCAGTGCATGGCGCTGCTCGGGGCTGATGCGCAGACGCTGGGTCAGCTCGTCGGACAGCAGAGTACCGGCTCTGAGGGTGGTACAAACCAGAGGTGTATATTCGCTGATGCGTACATGCAGTTCACTGCCCCTGATCTGGCAGTCAACGGGTTGGCGAGCCTGAATCAGGCGCTTAAGTTGGGCTTCGGACAGTTTACGCATTATTCATTCCGTTGCAGTAAACGTAACAGCGCCTCTGGGGTGTTTAGCCTGTTGTTGAGGCGCGGAAAAAGCTGAGTTCAGGATGACTTACCTTGAGGATATCCAGCCAGCAGTACTCATTGTTAGGGGGAGTATAGAGTATTCACCCAATGCGAAGCTATTACCGCAAAGCCCCGAAATGACGGGGCTTTGAACGATAATAGATCAGCCGTGCCGACGTGCGGCTGCCTCCAGCAAAGGTTGAATCAACGAGCGCACATCGGCTTCGCTCTGGCAAAGACGTGTGCTTTCCAGCAGGGGTTTGAGTTCTTCCCGGCTCACCGAGCGGATCAAGTGCTTGATACGTGGAATATTGAAGGCGCTGAGGCTGAGGCTGTCGTATCCCATGGCCAGCAACAGCAATACGGCTGCCGGGTCGGATGCCATCTCGCCACAGAGTGAGACCGGCAGGCCCAGGGATTCGCACTGTTTCTGTATCTGTTCCAATGCCACCAGGACAGCAGGATGCAGGTGGTCGAACAGGCTGGCAACCCGCGGGTTGTTGCGGTCGACGGCGAGCAGGTACTGGGTCAGGTCGTTGGAGCCGATGGAGACAAAGTCCACGTAGGGTGCCAGCCTGGGCAGCAACAGCATGGCAGAAGGTACTTCGATCATCATGCCGATCGGGGGCATGCCAACGCCCACACCTTCGCGTTCGAGTGTGCTGACCGCTTTTTCGACGTGGCGGCGGAAAGTCTGGATTTCATCAATGCGGCTGACCATCGGCACCAGCAGCTTGAGGTTACCGTATTCGGCATTTGCCCTGAGCATGGCCCTGACCTGGGTGATAAGCAGTTGGGCGTTATCCAACGAAAAGCGTATGCCGCGCCAGCCGAGGTAGGGGTTGGTTTCACTGATATCAAAGTAGGGCAGCTGCTTGTCACCGCCGACATCCAGGGTACGCATACTGACTGGTCGCGGTGCGTAGGCATGCAAAACCTTGGCGTAGAGGCTGTACTGTTCCTGTTCTGTGGGAAATCCGTCATGGATCATGAATGGAATTTCAGAACGATAAAGACCCACGCCTTCGGCGCCGTACTGAAGCCCCGGTGTAACGTCGGCCAGCAGGCCGGTATTGGTCAGCAGGCTAACCTCGAAGCCGTCGCGGGAGATCGCCGGCTCATCCCGCAGGCGCTCCAGGTCCTGCATGAAGCGCTGTTCTTCATTGATCATGCGGCGGTATTCGTGCAACAGGGCTGCTGGCGGATTGAGAATACACTCGCCACGGTGCCCGTCCACAACCATTTGTGACTGGGCGTGCTGCTCGGGCTCGAAGGAGTCCAGCCCCATGACCGCCGGGATACCCAGTGCATTCGCGACAATGGCTGTGTGGGACAGTGTTGAACCCTGGGTGCAGGCAATCCCCTGAATGCGCTGCAGGGGGAACTCTGCCAGATCGGCGATGCTGATCAGCTCTGCCGCCAGGATAAGGTCACCCTCTGGCAGTGTCTTGGACAGACTATCGCGTGACAACAGCTGGTTAAGTACCCGTTGGCCGATATTGTGGATGTCCTCGCCGCGGGCCTGCAGGTAAGGGTCTTCAGACTGCTGGAACTGGTGTGCCATGCGCTCGACGGTCTGCCGTAAGGCCCAGGCAGCCGATTTGCCGGTGTCGATCAGTTGGCAGCAACTGCGGTGCAGCTCAGGGCTCTGCAGCATCATCTGATAGACATTAAACAGAGCATGTACATCGGTTGGCAGGTGTTGGTCCAGATGACTGGAGCTGGATTCCAGGTCGTCGGCCACGGCCTGGATGGCAGTTTCAAGCGCTTCACGTTCATGTGTCGGATCGGAGCAACTGGCTTCCATCACCTGGTCCAGAGAGCGGTGAGGGCGTAACGGCCAGATCTGGCCAACGCCAATGCCCGGTGCGCCTTTTTGTCCCTTCAGACGTCGGTAGGCTGAGCTGCTGGGCGCACGCTCATACCAGTTTCCCTGGCTCTGGAGGCTATACAGAGTTCCGGCCAGTTGAGACGCCACCGTGATCATGAAGGCTTCGGTTTCCTGGGCGAAAGGAATGCGTTCGCGTCCCTGAATCACCAGTACACCAACGAGTTTGCGCAGATGCAGCAGTGGAACCCCTAGAAAGCGGTGATAGGGCATCTCGTGTGTTTCGGGTATGAATACAAAGCGGTCGTCAGTTGGTGCATCGCCCAGATTAAGAGTACTCAGGCTGGCGGCGATATGACCTACCAGACCTTCATCCAGCTGAAGTCGCGCCTGACCGACGGCACTGGCGGACAGGCCCTCGGTTGCAGCAAGGATCAGGTGTTGTTGGTCTGGCGTACAGAGATAAAGACTGCAGACATCAACCTGAAGCAAGGCGCGTAGCTGTTGCACGATACGGCTCATGATGGCTTCAGGGTTTCCGGAACGGGAGATCTCCTCCACAATCGTGGTGAGTGCTTTAAGTGAAGGCTGCTGCATCGTCGTTACTCGAACGGTTGGAAGGCAATCTGTTGATGCTTACATACTCGCTCTTTGAGGGCAATCCTGCCAGGAGTTGATCTGGTTTAGTCACTCCTGTGCGACGCCTGTGGTAGTCTTGGCGCATGACTGAAATGACACATTCTCATCCGACAATTCAGGTTGGCTCCATTTGCCAGACCGAAGTGATCAGCGTCGAGCTGGACAGCCCGCTTGGTGCCGCCATCGAGCTTATGGCCGATCGGCATATAGGATCAGTCTGTGTGAACAACGGTGTCGAATCCTGCGGCCTGCTGACCCGACGCAAGGCGATGCAGCTCAGCCTGGAGGAGGACAACGATCACGCCGTTGCGGTTACACGTGAGATGCTTGATCCTCTGCTTGAAGTCCACACCACCCAGACCGTGGATGAGCTGGGGCTGGAAATGGTAAGCCAGGGAGTGAGCCATGCCGTGGTACTGGACCCCTGGGGCAGCCGCGTCGGCATTGTCAGTCAAAGTGATGTGGTCAATAACCAGGGCATAGAGCATGATCTGTTCCTCAAGCCGCTGGATGAAGTGACCAACACTCAGGTGTTACGACTGCAGGCCAGCCTCTGTCTCAGGGATGCCATTCAGGCCATGCGGCGCACCCGATATACCGCAGTGCTGGTGGGTAATGACAGCTCCGGTTGGCAGATCATGACCGAGACGGATGTGATACGTCATCTTGCCTTGCGCACTCCACTTGACACACCCCTGCAACAGCTGGAGCTTCCGGCGTTGCTGGCCGTTGAAGGCTCAATGAGCCTGTTTAATGTCAGGCGCTACTTCAAGCAGAACGGCTTTCGTCATATAGGTGTGCTGGACGCTCAGCAGCGCATTATCGGGCTGGCTTCCTATGCTGATATCCTGCGCAGTGTTGAGCGGGACTATATTTACCGCCTGCAGGAGCTGCTGCAGGATAAGAGTCGTCAGCTGCAACAGTCACGACAAACACTGAACTTGATTGAGCGTGTCATCCAAGCCTCGCATGAAGCAATTGTGATCACTGATGCGCAGGGCGCCATCCAGAGTGTTAATCCGGCCTTCACCGCGATTACCGGTTACGAAGCGCATGAAGCGCTTGGTCAGAACCCCAGCATGCTCAGTTCGGGGCGCCATGACCAGGCCTTCTATCAGCAGCTCTGGGCGTCACTGGCGCAGGACGGCAGCTGGCAAGGCGAGATCTGGAATCGGCGCAAGGATGGCAGTGTGTATCCGGAGTGGCTCAGTATCACTGCCATTGAAAATGAAACCGGTGAAGTAGGCCAGTATGCAGCTATCTTCCACGACCTGACCGAAAGCAAGAATTACGAAGCGCGCATGAAGCGGCTCTCCTGGTTTGACAGCGTCACCGGTCTCGCCAATCGGCGCTTGTTCCATGATCGCCTGCAAATGGCGCTCAATTTCAGTGCCGAGCAGGGCGCCCAGGGGGCTTTGCTGGCGCTGGATCTTGATTTGTTCAAGCAGTTTAATGATCGTTTTGGCCACGCGGCCGGTGATCAGTTGCTGCGTCTGGTGGCCGAGCGGATAGAATCCACCTTGGGTGAACAGGGGACAGCTGCGCGACCTTCAGGCGACGAATTTTATATTCTCCTTACTGAAGGCGTTGATGAGAGCAAAATCAGTACCTATCTGGACAGCCTGAGCCGTGCGCTGACTCAACCTTTCTGGCTGGAGCAGCAGGAAGTGAGAGTGCGGGCCAGTATAGGTGTGGCGTTTTTCCCCGCGGATGCAAAGGAACCAACCGAGCTGGTGCGCGCGGCCGAGTCAGCTGTCCATCTTGCCAAGGATATGGGGCGCAACAGCGTGGCCTTTTTCCAATCCGGCCACCAGAATGACCGTTTGAGCCGTTACCGTATCGCGTCCGAGCTGCATCATGCCATGGAACGTGAAGAGTTCAGTCTGGTCTATCAGCCGCAGATTGACCTGGTGTCAGGTGCGCTCGTTGGTGCCGAGGCTTTGTTGCGTTGGCATAGTAAAAGCCTGGGAAGGGTTTCACCGGACCAGTTTATCCCCGTGGCTGAAGATACGGGCATGATGGATGATATCGGAATCTGGGTGCTTGGTCAGGCGGTGCAGGAGGCTGCCCGCTGGACCCGGATGGGCATGCCGCTGAAAATGTCGATTAATGTGTCCGCGCGCCAGTTTCAGCGCTCCGAAGTGGCTAGTCAGGTGATGGCGGCATTGCGGCAGCACCAGGTTGCACCGGAACAGCTGGTGGTCGAACTGACCGAAACCAGTTTCATGCACAGTGCAGCTGCTACCGAGCGTGAACTGTCATGCTTGAGGGATGAAGGGGTGCGGGTCGCCATTGATGATTTTGGCACCGGCTATTCCAGCCTCAGCTATATCCGTGAAATGTCGCTGGACTATCTCAAGATTGACCGCAGCTTTATCGAGCAGATTGAGCAATCCGAAACGGATCGCAAACTGGTCCGCGCCATGATCGACATGAGCCATGCCATGGGGTTGTCGGTGATTGCTGAAGGCGCCGAGACGGAAGCGGATCTGACTATTCTGAAGGCGCTGGGCTGTGATCAGGCTCAGGGGTATTATATAGCTCGTCCCATGTCTGCAGCCGACTTCAGTCGCTGGGCAAATGAATACAGGCCTCTGCCGCTGGCAGAAGCGCCGGATACCGAGTAATCGAGGGTACAGATTGAAAAGTTACATTTTTGCCACGGATAACGACCGCGGCGGCGTTATCCTCTGTGATATCGATACACTTGAAGACGCCGTCACCTATCTTCAGCAGCGTTTCAAAGGCGTAATTCGGGTCGAGCAGGGGCGCCGCTACTGGACCCCGGATGAGGGGTTTGATGAGCTTCAGCCGCTGGATCCCTCCGCATACCAATCGGGTACAAAATAGAACGGGCCACCTCTGGGTGGCCCGCTTGCTTTAAGGGTGGGTGGTACTACCACTTGCGCCGTTGCCGTATGGTGCGCTGGGGTCTGGTATCTTCCACCCGAACCCGCAAAGGCTGCGGTCGGGCTGATGAAGAATGCACCAACGCCGCCAGGCCCACGCCTAGCGCAATTGCAGTTGTCAAAACAGCCAGTGTTGTCAGCATGCAGTAGTTCTCCTGTTCAGCTCAACATCGGACAGCCCTTGCCACTCATGGTTCCTTACGTTCCTGTTATCCGTCTGGATCAGGATCAGAACCAGTCATCCCTGCGTTTGCGTCGACGCGGCAGGTAAGGGACGATCAAACCCAGCACCACGCCACCAAAGGCGATCAAGCCGCCATAGGTCAACCAGCGCATCATATTGCTCTGGTCCATATTACTTATCTGCGACTGCAGGTCGCGAATTTCAATCTGCAGATCACGAATCTGACCGGTGTAACCACTACTGGCATCCTTCAGTTGGGTCAGCTGTGCATTCAGCTGCTCAATGGTCGAGGCCTGCTCATCAATAGTAGAGCGGCTATCGGCCAGTGCCGTTTCCAGCTTGGGCAGGTCAAACAGCTTACTGTTGCCGGTTGCAACAAACTGTTCAGGTACCCAGCCGGTGCGGCCGCTCTCGGTCTTTATTTGAATATAGCCTGTGGAGCTGTTCTGGCCAAGGATTTCGACCGGTTCGCCACTATTGATGCGGCCGGTGATGCGATATTCGTTACTGGGGCCGCCGTGAAAGAAGACGTAGACATCATCGGCAATATGACCCTGTTCTGCCCAGGCGGGGGCAGATAAACCCAAAAGAGTGGTTAAAAACAATATTTTTTTCATGGTGTATCCGGCAACTGAAATAACAAAAGCATGATTTTACACAACAAACACTTTATCGTTTAGGAGCTGTCCTGCATATGAACGACAGTCGAATTTAACGCTTCCATACTGAAGATCAAAGGGAGTTATGATGGAATCCATCTCTCAAGACTATATTTTGCCCTGGGCGATCAATATTGGCCTGGCACTGGGGATTTTTGTTGTCGGTCGCTGGGTCGTCAAATTATTGATCGGGCTGCTGACGCGTATTCTGCGCAAAACCAAAATGGATCAGATGCTGATCAATTTTGTGACCTCGATAGCGCATGCCATTCTGCTGCTGTTTGTTGTAATCGCCGCGTTGGGCGAACTCGGTGTCGATACGACCTCGCTGATTGCCCTTATTGGTGCTGCGGGTCTGGCCATTGGTCTGTCACTGCAGGATTCACTGAAGAACTTCGCAGCTGGCGTTATGCTGATCGTATTCCGCCCGTTCCGTGAAGGTGATTTTGTGGAAGCCGGAGGTGTCAGCGGTATCGTTGAGCACATTACAATTTTCAACTCAGTGATGCGCACCGGTGACAACCGCGAAATCATCATTCCCAATGGCAAGATCTACAACGATAGCATCGTCAACTATTCTGCGCGAGCAACACGTCGTGTGGATATGGTATTTGGGATTGGCTATGGAGATGATTTGCTCAAGGCCAAGCAGATCCTGATGGAAATTTTGGAACAGGATGAGCGTGTACTCAAGGATCCTGCTCCGCTGGTGAATGTGGCGTCCCTGGGTGACAGCAGTGTCAACTTCAACGTGCGTCCCTGGGTCAAAAGCGCCGATTACTGGGCGGTTCTCTGGGACACCACCGAGAAGGTGAAGCTGGAATTTGACCGTCAGGGTATCAGTATTCCCTTCCCGCAGATGGACGTACACCTGCACTCCGAGCAGAAAACCGACTGATTACGGATTTCTGCCGATGGCTGAGGGGTCGCCCGACCCTTCAGCCAGTATCTGCTGACGCAGCCCCTCGTTTTCCTGGCGTAATTTCTGCGCCTCTATCCGATGATCAAACACCTGCTGGTATTGCGCTTCCAGCTTGGCTTCCAGCTGTTCGATCTCCCCCTGCTGTTGATCAATCTTGAGCTGCATATGCTCCAGCTGGTTCTGCAGGTCATCCAGCATTTCAAAACCGCGACTCTGGGGTTCGTTGGCCTTGTCGGGGTGGAATCGATAGGAGCCCTGAAGCTCATTCACGATATGGCTGTACAGGGCTGTCAGGTCCGAGCGTTCACGGTCGGTATAGCGGATATTTTCTTCAATGGCCGTGTGGGCGCTGGCGGCACCGATTGAGCCGGCCAGCACCTGTTCGAGCATGCGGTGAAACTCCATCAACTCAACCACTGAAATGTGGCTCTTGTCGTAAACCTGAAGATCCTCGGCAATGCGATTCACATTGTGCTGAGCCTTGTCTTCACCCAGATAGCGTTTCAACAGCTGCTCGGCTTCCACCAGTTTCGGGGCTAATTCAATGTAGGCATTGAGGCCGGTGGGGCGGGCCTTTTCCTGAGTACGCAGGGCCCGTGTGGTATACAGGAATTCCGTGGTGAGAGTCCGTTCATGTTTCTGTGGTTTGTAGAACCAGGAGCCTATCAGGTAGAACAACGTGTTGAGGCTCAGCGACCAGAGTGTGGCATGTGGAATGCTGGGCAGCTCACTGCCAAAGAGTGCTTCGGGGCGCAGCCAGGCAATGCTCAGTGGCCCTTCCGTCATAATATGCAGAGGCAGCCAGCCCTGTTCCACCCAGGCCGGAATGATGAGAGTCCAGCCCCAAACGGCAAAGCCGGCCCCCAGGCCCAGCATGGCCCCCATGCTGTTGCCGCGGTTCCAGAACAGGCCAATAAAGGCGGCTGGTGCCAGTTGGGCGGTCGCGACGAAGGAGAGCATGCCGACTGCCACCAGCAGGTTGGTGTCGCTGAGCAATCGCGCCAGGTAAAGGCTGCCGAACAGGATGATGGCAACCAGCACCCAACGGACTTGAAGAAGCCAGGTGCGCATCCAGGCCAGGCTTTTGAAGTGTTCACAAAATGGCAGCAGTAGATGGTTGGAGACCATGGTCGATAGGGTCATGGTCGTGATAATGACCATGCCGCTGGCAGCAGCAAAGCCACCAATAAACGTGAGCAGCGTAATCAGAGGCTGGTTAAGTGTCTGTGGCACCAGCAGCATGAAGTAATCGGCATAGGGTTCCGGCAGCCCCAGAATGAGGCCGGCAGCAGCAACCGGAATGACAAAAATGGTCATCAACAGGGTGTATAGCGGGAAAGACCAGAAAGACCGGCTTAAGTGTCGGGGGGAGACATTCTCCACAACAGCGACGTGGAACTGGCGCGGCAGCAGTTGCACCCCGACGAAGCTCAATACAATCAAGGTCAACCAGTGAACGCCACTGCCTTCACCGCCAGAGCCTATCAGGTGGTCAATCTGGTGCTCCCGAATGCTGAAGAGTACGTCGGCCGGGCCATCAAAAAACTGGTAGGTGACATACAGGCCGATAGCCATGAATGCCGCCAACTTCACGACTGAGTGTGCCACCAGCGCCAGGATCATGCCCTGGTGGCGCTCGGTCGGGTCAAGGCGGCGGACACCAAATATGATGGTGAATACGGTCATCAGGAAAGTAATCAGCAGTGCTGATGACCCCCAATGAATATCGTCGCTGCCCTCATGGGTGATGATCCGGAACGAATCGACCACGGCTTCCAGCTGCAGGCTGATGTACGGCAGCAGACCCAGCAATACGATGATTGTCACCAGTGCTGCGATGCGTTGGGAGCGGCGATAGCGGGTGGATATGAAGTCGGCAACGCTGGTGATGCGGAAGGTTTCCTTTACCGCAATCATGCGTCTGAGGGTGAGCTTCCAGAAGAAAAGTGACAACAGGGAGCCAACATAGACCCCCATATAGAGTAAGCCTGACTGAGTGGCGAAGCCGACACTGCCGTAAAAGGTCCAGCTGGTAAAGTATACGCAGAGGGAGAGGGCATAAATGGTGGCAGAGTTGATCGGGCGGCCGTTGCGGGTACGGTGTTCGCCCCACTGTGCCAGTCCGAAGAGTATGCCGATATAGGCAACGATAACCAGAATCACGCTAAGTGGCGAAAACATTCGGGTTCCTCAGAGCAGGTAGGCTTGATGGCTTGAGTCTAGTCGTTATCACAATGGCTGTGTATTCCCGCTTCATGTCGGCAGCGGGGTTCAGGCACCGGGTCGATGCCGCCATCGGAGTAGGGGTGGCAGCGCAACAGGCGTCGTATGCCCAGCCAGAGTCCCTTGATGGCACCATGGGTTTGAATTGCCTCGATCATATAGCTGGAGCAGGTGGGGTAAAAGCGGCAATTGCTGCCCATCACCGGGCTGATGCAGAGCTGGTATACGCGTACCAGGCCGATCAGAATTCGGGTCAGGATAGAGTTTATAAACGACATGGACACCTCATATGCATGAGGTCTGATGATAGACCTTCACTGTGGTGAGGACCAGTGACAAAGCGGCAAAGAAAAAGGGAGCCCTCAGGCTCCCTTGCGGTGGATCAGTGTTGCGGGTCGAGTTCAAGCACCGACAGGGTGCGAGCGCGGACTGTTTCCAGCAGCTCGGCATCGTCGGTCAGGCTCTTGCCGTAAGACGGAATCAGCTCCTGGATCCTGTCCTGCCAGTCGCTCTTCTGAAGGCGTTCCTCATAGCAGCGCTCAACAATGCTCATCATGGCACTAACCGCTGTGGATGCACCCGGTGATGCGCCCAGCAGTGCTGCGAGGCTGCCGTCTTCGGATGTGATGACTTCAGTACCGAACTCAAGCTTGCCGGCAGTTTCAGTGCCCGGCTTGATGATCTGCACACGCTGGCCGGCGTAGGACAGCTCCCAGTCATCATCCTTGGCTTCGGGGAAGAAGTTTCGCAGAGAGTCCACGCGTGAAGAGTGTGACTGCATCACTTCGCTGATCAGGTAGCGGGTCAGGTCCATGTTGTTTTTGGCCACGGACAGCATTGGCTTCAGGTTACCCAGGCGAATACTGCAAGGCAGGTCGAAGAATGATCCCTGTTTCAGGAACTTGGTGGTGAACCCGGCAAAGGGGCCGAACAACAGGGCTTTCTTGCCATCGATCACACGGGTGTCAAGGTGGGGAACCGACATGGGCGGTGCGCCAATCGGTGCCATGCCGTACACCTTGGCCTGGTGCTGCTCGATGATTTCCGGACGCTTGCAGACCAGCCACATGCCGCTGACTGGAAAGCCGCCATAGCCTTCGCTTTCACGAATACCGGATTTCTGCAGCAGTGGCAGTGCGCCACCACCGGCACCCAGGAATACGAAACGGCTGTTGATGACTTCTTTCTGGCTGCTTTCGGTGTTCTTCAGGGTGACATTCCAGCTACCATCATCCTGCTTGTTCAGGTCTTCTACGATGCGGCTCAGGAGCAGGTCGAAGTTGTCCTGCTGTTCCAGATGCAGCACCATGTGGCGGGCCAGCTGGCCGAAGTTGACGTCAGAACCGTAGCGAACACGTGTACCAGCGACTTTTTCATCAGGTTGGCGATCCTTCATGACCAAAGGCATCCACTCACGCAGGGTGTCGTGGTCCTCGCTGTACTCCATGTCCTTGAAGCAATGGTGCTGGCTCAAGGTTTCATAACGCTTGCGCAGGAACTCAACGTTTTTCTCGCCCCATACAAAGCTGCAGTGCGGGGTCGGGTTGATGAATTCCTTGGGCGAGGGCAGCTTGCCCTGTTCAACCAGGTAGGACCAGAACTGCAGGCTAACCTCGAAGGACGTGTTGATTGCGAAGGCCTTGGTGGCATTGATGCTGCCATCCGCCTGCTGCGGGGTATAGTTCAGCTCGCAGTAGGCTGCGTGACCGGTGCCGGCGTTGTTCCAGCCGTCGGTGCTTTCGCGGGCAACATGGTCGAGCCGTTCGACCATAGCAATCTTCAAGGTCGGATCCAGCTGCTTGAGTAGCATCCCGAGGGTGGTACTCATTGCGCCGGCGCCGACGAGCAGTACATCTACAGTTTTAGTGGTCATATGAGTTCGCCATTTGATCGTAAACAATGGGATTCAAGAGACGGCGAAAGGTGGCTTTTGGCGCGTCCGCACAGGGGTGGCTGTCGGACTTTCGCGTCTCACTGCTCCGGTTATCATCCGATTGGGTGATGCGCCGAGCAGATTGTTTGATTATTTACGCTTAGTACTTTGGTGCGGTGCATTATATTCAACTGTCGACAGAAAAAAACTCATGCCGAAGGTGGGAGGAAGGGGTGAGGGGCTGTAATTCGTCTGTAACCCGCGTCGTATAGGCGTTTAGTGTAATTTTTAGACTTTGGTCGGCAGAAAGGGAAACAGTGAATTGCGGCAGGCGTTTTGCCTGCCGCGCAGAGGAATTGGCGCCGAGGTTCAGAGATGCTCTTCGGCAAACTCGGCCAGACGTGAACGGAAAATGCCCTCGAAGTGCACACTGGCGGCGCCTTCAAAGGTACGGAAACGCTCTACTATATAGGTCAAACCCGAGGTAAGCGGTGTCAGGTAGTTAGAGTCGATTTGCGCCAGGTTGCCCAGACATACCATCTTGGTGCCCTTGCCACAGCGGGTCAGAATGGTTTTCAGCTGCTGCGGAGTCAGGTTCTGGGACTCGTCGATCAGTACGATGGCGTTCTGGATGCTGCGACCGCGAATGAAGTTCAGTGACTTGAACTGGATGTTGGCCTTTTCGATGGCGTACTTGACGCTGCTTTGCGGGCGCTCATCCTGTTCGTGCATGGCCTCAAGGTTGTCGTTGATGGAACTCATCCAGGGTGTCATTTTCTCCTCTTCGGTTCCCGGCAGGAAGCCGATATCTTCCGCTACCGGTGGGGTAGAGCGGGTCACAATGATCTTGTTGTAACGCTGCTCTTCAATCACCATCTCCAGAGCGCAGGCCAGAGCAATCAGAGTCTTGCCTGAGCCCGCAGCCCCGAGCAGGATGCTGAGGTCGATTTCCGGGTCCATCAGCGACTGCATGGCAAAGGCCTGCTGGATATTGATCGGCTGAATGCCCCAGCACATCTGATCCATCAAGCGCTCATAGCCCAGGTCCAACAGGGTGACACTCGTTTCATCAATGGCATGGGTGCGTGCGGCAAAATCCTTGCTGTCATCAAAGATGAACTCGTTGGGGTAGGTGTCCGGCAGCAGGCTGCGGTCTACCTTGTGGTAGGTGCGTCCATCTTTCTGAAAGCTGTCGACCTTATCCACGCCTTCCCAGAAGGGCGCATCCAGGTGGTGATGCCCGGCCGGCAGCATATCTATATCGCTGACCAGCTGGTCGGTGCGGTAGTCTTCTACGCGCTGCAGGCCTGCACCCAGCGCCTTGAGGCGCATGTTGATATCCTTGGTCACCAGAATGATCTGGCGATGCGGGAAGGTCGCCTGCAGGTGCAGGGCGCAGTTGATGATCAGGTTGTCCTTGTTGCTGGTGTCAGGGAGAAAACCCTGACGGCTGGTCAATTCATGGTCGGGGAAAATGGACAGCTTGCCCAGCTTGTGTTCGCGCTCCTTGCCTTCCAGTTGAATACGCACACCCTTGGTTATTTGGGCGGCGTTGGTAGCGGTGGAGAGTATCTTGTCGATCACACGGATGGCATGGCGTGCTTCTGCGGCCACGCTTTGCTTGCGGTCCTTGATGGAATCAAGTTCTTCAAGCACGGTCATGGGAATGGCAACATCCTGTTCCTTGAACTGGAACAGGCATTTGGGGTCGTGAAGCAGAACGTTGGTGTCGAGGATGTAGAGTTTTGATGCGGACATCTTTGCGCTTCCTTGTACACAGGCTTCAGCCCAAAACTAATCCATGCCCAGCACAAATACAATCGGGTACCCGGTCAAATTCTGTTATTGCGAGTTGTAACCTCGGGTTCATCAAATGGTAGTAAATCTGCTCGCAAGCATTCATAGTTAAAGCGTGCCTGTCGCCCAAGGCGGGCACGGTGTCTCCGACAGGAACAAGGAGGTCAGTATGATGACCGAGCATTACATCTCCTCCAGCGTGACCCCGCTGGATAACCTCGATGTTCTCTCTCCCTTCGAAGTGGCTCGTCTGCAGGATAAAAGCCAGGGCGGCCTGTACAATCTTTTTCGTCAGTGTGCACTGGCGGTGTTGAACTGTGGCAGCGAGCTGGACAGCACCCGCCAGGTACTTAACCGTTTTCGTGAATTTGATGTTCAGATCAGCCAGAAACATCGTGGCGTCCAGCTGGATCTGATTAACGCACCCGCTACTGCCTTTGTTGATGGCGAATTGATTCAGGGTATCAATGAGCACCTGTTTTCGGTGGTGCGCGATCTGTTGTACGTGGCTGATAAGGTGGATGGTTGTTGTGAGGGGCTGACCCCTTCGGCCATGATTACCAATCAGGTCTTCAATATGCTGCGCCACGCCGATGCGCTCAAACCCCATGTGAAACCGAATATGGTGGTGTGCTGGGGCGGGCATTCCATTCAGCATGAAGAGTATGAATACACCAAGCGTGTGGGTTACGAAATGGGCCTGCGCGGCCTGAATATCTGCACCGGCTGCGGCCCTGGGGCGATGAAAGGGCCAATGAAGGGCGCTACCATCGCCCACGCCAAGCAGCGAATCAATGATGGCCGTTATGTGGGCATCTCCGAACCCGGGATTATTGCGGCCGAGTCGCCCAACCCTATCGTTAACGAACTGATCATCATGCCGGATATCGAACGCCGCCTTGAGGCCTTTGTTCGACTGGGGCATGGCTTCGTTGTATTCCCCGGTGGTGTGGGTACGGCTGAAGAAATACTCTATATCCTCGGGATCCTGCTGCAGGAAGAGAATCGTGATCATCCATTCCCGCTTATTTTCACCGGTCCGGCCGGCAGTGATGACTATTTCAAGACCGTAGACCGCTTTATCCGAGCGACCCTTGGTGAACGTGCTGCCGGTCTTTATGAAGTAATCGTCGATGATGCTCATGAAGTGGCTGAACGTATGCGCCGTGGGTTGAACCAAGTGACGGATTTTCGCAAGCAGACCGGCGAGGCGTATCACTTCAACTGGCAACTGCGCATTCCCTATGCGTTGCAGCAGACCTTTGAGCCTACCCATGACGCCATGAGGCAGCTTAACCTGTCGCGTAATCAGACCGAACATGAGCTGGCAGCTCAGCTACGTTGTGCGCTGTCCGGAATCGTGGCGGGCAACGTCAAGGAGCCAGGTATCCGGGCGATTGAAGAACACGGTCCCTTCCAGCTCCATGGTGCGGCAGACATCATCCAGGAACTGGACCTTCTGCTTCAGGCGTTTGTTGACCAACGCCGTATGAAAATCAAACACGAGGACTACGAGCCCTGCTTTGAATTGGCATCCTGAGCCCTGTGGCTTCACCCCGGTGCTTGAGTGTCGGGGTGATGCTTGGTGTCCTCGGCTGCCAGGAGGTATAGTAGGCGTTTTTTTGAAGAGTATCCGAGTTGCGACGTAAACTGGTTCTGACCCTCACGACTACCCGTGGATCGCGTCAGATATTTCTGCACCAATTGCTGGCCTGGATGCTGCTGATTTTTTTGCTGATGTCGGCGGCCAGCTTCTTCGTGTCCAACTGGCTTCTGGTGCAGACTCAGGATGATCTGAATACCCTTGAGCGTGACCACGAAGACCTGAACGAACAGTATCAGCTTTTAATGGGGACTCAGCGTTTGTATATCTCCGAGTTGGATGACCTGAGTGAGTCCCTGTCCACGCTAAGCGCCAATAATTCCCGCCTTGCCAAAGAGAATGCGCTGATGGGCTCCAGCCTCAGTGATCTTGAATCCCGCCTTGGCTTGACCGAGCAGGTGAGCGAACAGTCACTTGAGCAGCGTATCGAATGGGCGCAGATGGCTGCCCGGCAGCGCCTTTCCTTATTGCACAGCATTCCCAATGGTGTACCGATTGAGGCCGAGCAGATCAACGACAGTTATGGCATGCGCATGCATCCCGTCCTGAAACGACGTAAAATGCACAACGGTATGGATTTCAAGGCCAGCCCGGGGACTCCCGTGTATGCCACTGCCGATGGCGTGGTGGAGTATGCGGGTTATCGCAAGGGCAGCGGCTTTGGCAATCTGGTGGTGTTACAGCATAATTTCGGTTTCAAGACCTATTTCGCCCATTTGCAAAAAGTGTTGGTTAAAAGTGGCACCTTTGTCAGTAAAGGGCAGAAAATTGCGCTCAGTGGTAACAGCGGCCGTTCTACCGGGCCGCATCTGCACTACGAAGTCCGTCACCTGTTTCGCCCGCTGGACCCGGCTCCCTTCATGAAATGGGGGCTGGATAATTTCGAGCACCTGTTTACTGAAATCGAGGAAGTGCCTTGGGAATCCTTAAGCGCAATGTATCCGCTCAATCAAGCCGAACTGCAGTAACCATTATTGCGCGGGGCAATCGGATGCAGGGCGACTTGCATCTGACTGGCAAGCTGCATGTGGACGGAGAGCTTGAGGGGCGCATAGAGTCGGCAGACGATCTGGCCGTGGGCCGCCAGGGTGTTGTGCGCGGCACCGTACGTGCGCGTCAGGTGACGGTCAGTGGAGTACTGGAAGGCGAGTTGTACTGTGAGTCCTTGCATATTGAAAGGGGCGGGCGCGTCAGTGCTAATGTGTGCAGCGAGGAGTTGATTATTGAACCTCGTGCGTCTTTTGTCGGTGAACGCCGTACTCAGGCTCAGGCTCAGGCACAGCTTGTTCAGCTTGAGCCTGAGCCTGAAAAGAGCGACTCTGACTGTCTTGAGGGCCTCGACTATCACCTGATCGATTCC
Source organism: Marinobacterium sp. NO-S09 (assembly GCF_059179545.1). Lineage (NCBI taxonomy): Bacteria > Pseudomonadati > Pseudomonadota > Gammaproteobacteria > Oceanospirillales > Oceanospirillaceae > Marinobacterium > Marinobacterium sp. NO-S09. Next base: position 2,091,940 of record NZ_CP168954.1, read on the forward strand.
CTGCCGGATCGTATTACCCTGACACGTGAGGGCAATGACTGATGTGTGAACTCTTGGGTATGAGTGCCAACGTACCAACCGATATCTGCTTCAGCTTTACTGGCTTGATGCAGCGCGGCGGGCGAACCGGCCCCCACAGTGACGGCTGGGGTATAGCCTTTTATGAGGGCAAGGGGCTACGTAGTTTTCATGATCCCGAGCCCAGTGCCAATTCCCGCATCGCCAAGCTGGTTGCTGACTACTCCATCAAGAGTCGCGTGGTTATCAGTCATATTCGCCAGGCCAATGTCGGCCAGGTGTGCCTTGAGAATACCCACCCATTCAGTCGCGAGCTCTGGGGTTACACCTGGACCTATGCGCACAATGGGCAGCTTGATCCCTCCCTGTTTGACTGGCCGCTGAAGTTTTATCATCCGGTGGGGACTACAGACAGCGAGTACGCCTTCTGCTGGCTGCTTGATCAGATTCGCAGCCGTTACCCCGAGCGCCCGGCTGACATGCATGAGCTACAGCGTTTTATTCATTACTGCTGCGAACAGCTGAGAGGCCTTGGCGTATTCAATATGCTGCTGAGCGAGTCGACTCACCTGTTCTGCTACTGCAGTACCAAACTGTCCTGGATCACGCGCCGTGCTCCCTTCGGAGAGGCTCGACTAAAGGACTGTGAAGTCAGTGTCGACTTTTATGCCGAGACAACCCCTAATGATGTGGTGACGGTTATCACCACTGAGCCGCTTACTGACAATGAGCGCTGGCAGCGTTTGGAAACTGGTGAGATGATCGTTTTCGTAGACGGGGAAGTGGTCGATCAGTTGAAGGGGTAGTTGCAGATGCAGGCAGAGCCTGATTACCAATGTTTGTCAGACCTGGTTCACTGGCTGGCTCGACGGTTTGATGAGAAGCCTGCTTTTGGTCACCTGGGTGCCAGCATCAGTTTTGCTGATCTTGAGCGCCTGTCGCGTCGTTTCGCTGCCTGGGTGCAGCACGAAACCCACTTGCAGCCTGGTGATCGTATCGCGCTGCAATTGCCCAACCTGATGCAATATCCCGTAGTTCTGTTTGGTGCACGCCGTGCAGGGCTGGTTGTGGTGAATACCAGTCCGATGCATACCGATGAAGAACTGGTTCGCCAATTGCGTGACTCTGGTGCGCGCATGCTGGTCAGCACCGCTTACATTCAGCCCTCCACACAACGGGCGCTGGAGCAGACCGAGCTGGAATATCTGGTTACAACCGAAGTAGGTGACTTGCACCCGGCGCCCAGGCGATGGTTACTGAATCTGGGTGTGCGCAGCCGGCGCCTGGGCGTAAAGCGGATGTTCAAACCCTTGCTGAGCCGATTGCCTTTCAGTGTGAGCTCGCTTGATGAAGTCATGCAAAGGGGCGCCCAGCTTATTTGGCAACCGCCGGATGTTCCTGAGCGCTGGGCGAACCTGGCGTTGTTGCAGTACACCGGCGGGACGACCGGGCCGGCCAAGGGCGCCATGCTCAGTGAGCAGGCGCTGCTCGCCAACCTGTCTCAGGTCGGTGAGCTGCTGGATGTGGTATCCGCTGAGGGTGCCGAACGGTTGTTGCAGCCCTTGCCGCTTTACCATATCTATTCATTCATGCTGACGCTGGTGATGATGAGTCGGGGGGCCTATACCGAGCTGATCCCTGACCCGAGAAAAGTACGCCTTCTGGTCAAGGCCTGGGATCGGGTTGAGCCTACGGTGCTGGCCGGTATCAATCCTCTCTTTATACATCTTTGTCAGCAACCCGAATTTCAGCGACTGGATTTCAGTGGCCTCAAGTTAACGATCTCCGGTGGCATGGCGCTGACCCGTTCGGTGGCTGCACGCTGGCAGCAGGTGACCGACAATCAGATATGTGAAGGCTATGGTCTGACCGAATGCTCACCGGTGGTCAGTGTCAATCGGCCTGATGCGATTCGCCTGGGCACCGTAGGTCAGCCTGTTCCCGGTACTCGAGTAAGGGTGGTCGATGAAAGCGGGAATCCCTTGCCTGCAGGTGAGTCAGGACGTATTCAGGTTGCCGGTCCTCAGTTGATGCAGGGTTACTGGCATCAGCCGGAGGAAAGTCGGGCCGTTATGGTCGACGGCTATCTGGATACCGGTGATATAGGGTTTTTGGATGCCAGCGGGCACCTGAAAATTATTGATCGCCTTAAAGAGATTATTAATGTGTCAGGCTTCAATGTGTATCCGAGCGAGCTGGAGGATGTGATTGCCTGTCATCCGGATATTCTGGAATGTGCAGCAGTGGGTTTGCCCGACAGTTGCACAGGGGAGCAGATCAAGCTTTATGTGGTTTCGGCTAATCCGCGTTTGAGTATCAAACAGGTGCGCGAATACTGCCGTGAGCGTCTGACTGCCTATAAGGTACCCAAGTCGGTCGAGTTTTGTAAACGTCTGCCACGTACGGCGGTTGGCAAGGTTTGCCGTCGTCAGTTGCGGGAGCGCGCAGGGTTGCCCATCGCCAGGGATTAGAAATTGCCGTGCCAGTGTGGATAATGGGCGGCACTTCATTCATCAGCGACAAGGCGTGCCAGATTGTCCCAGCGAATCACCTCTTTGCTACAACAACTTCCCCAGTGTCGAATTGCTGATCGCTTTCCGCTCAGGCGAGCCCTTAAGAACGCGCAGAGCAAGAAGGCGGAAGATGAAGCTGCGCTTGATCAACTTGCGGCCAGACTGGAGGCCTCGATTGAGCGGGTAGAAACGCTGAAAGCCTCTGCTGTTGTCCCGGAGTATCCTGACTTGCCGGTTTCGGCACGTCGTGAAGAGCTGCTGAACGCTATTCGTGACAATCAGGTTGTTGTGATTGCAGGCGAGACCGGCTCCGGTAAAACCACGCAGATACCCAAGCTCTGTCTTGAATTGGGGCTTGGCTGCTACGGCATGATTGGCCACACCCAGCCTCGACGGCTGGCGGCTCGCACGGTTGCATCACGTATTGCTGAAGAGCTGAAAACGCCACTGGGTGAGCGGGTTGGCTATCAGGTGCGCTTTCATGACCAGGTGTCCGAGGGTACCCAGGTCAAGCTGATGACCGATGGTATCTTGCTGTCAGAAACGCAGCGGGATCGTTTTCTTGAGCAGTATGAAGTCCTCATCATTGATGAGGCTCACGAGCGCAGTCTCAATATTGATTTCCTGTTGGGTTACATCAAGCGGATTCTGCCCCGGCGTCCTGATCTAAAGGTCATCATTACTTCAGCAACAATCGACCTGGAGCGCTTTTCCAAACACTTTGATAATGCGCCTGTTATCGAAGTGTCTGGGCGAACCTATCCGGTTGATGTCCTCTACCGGCCCTTGCATGAGATGGAAGGAGAGGATGAGAAGGCCGTTGATCTGCAGCAGGGGCTTCTGGCCGCTGTAGACGAATTGATAGAAATTGATCTGGCCAAGCGCTCGGGAGGGCCGGGGGATATTCTGGTGTTCCTGCCGGGTGAGCGTGAAATTCGGGAAACGGCAGAAACCCTGCGTAAAGCAAAGCTGCGGGACACCGAAGTGATTCCCTTGTATGCCCGCCTGTCACTGACAGAGCAAAATCGTGTATTCCATGAGCAGCGCAAGGCGGGGCGCCGAATAGTCCTGTCAACAAACGTTGCGGAAACTTCACTTACAGTCCCGGGGATTCGCTATGTTATCGATCCGGGTCAGGCGCGCATATCCCGCTACAGTGTCCGTTCCAAGGTGCAGCGTCTGCCAGTGGAAGCGGTCTCCCAGGCCAGCGCCAACCAGCGTGCCGGCCGCTGTGGCCGCGTTGCCCCTGGTGTCTGTATTCGTCTCTATTCGGAAGAGGATTATTTATCCCGTCCCGAGTTCACAGATGCAGAAATCCGTCGCACCAATCTCGCGGCCGTCATTCTGCAGATGTTGCAGTTGAAGCTGGGTGATATTCGAGACTTTCCCTTTGTCGACCCGCCCGATACACGCTTGATCAACGACGGCTTTAAATTGCTGGAAGAGCTGGGTGCGGTTGATACCCAGCGGCGTATGACGAAAATTGGCCGTCAGCTGGCGCGCCTGCCGGTGGATCCGCGTATTGCCCGAATGGTCATTGAAGGCGGGCAGCGTGATGCGTTGCGTGAAGTCATGATTATTGCCAGTGCACTGAGTGTGCAGGATCCACGTGAGCGACCGCATGATAAACGCCAGGCGGCAGATCAAAAGCACAAGGAATATGCGGACGAAGAGTCCGACTTCATGACATTGCTGAATTTGTGGCAGTTATGGAGTGAGCAACGTGAAGAGCTCAGCCAGAGCCAATTGAGGCGGTGGTGTCAGAAAAACTTCCTCTCCTTTATGCGTCTGCGCGAATGGCGGGATGTGCATCGCCAGTTGCATATCAGTACTCGTGAGCTGGGCTTGAAAGAGAATAGTGAGCCAGCTGACTATCGCACAGTGCACACTTCCCTTTTGGCGGGCTTGCTCAGCCATATTGGCTTCAAGCAGGAGAAAGGTGAATACCTCGGGGCTCGCAATCGGCGCTTTAAAATCTTTCCGGCCTCGGGTGTGTTCAAGAAAGCACCCAAGTGGGTTGTGGCGGCTGAACTGCTGGAGACCAGTCAGCTGTTTGCCCATCAGGTTGCGCGTATTGAGCCTGAGTGGATAGAGCCGCTGGCCAAGCACCTGGTGAAACGTAACTGGTCTGAACCTCGTTGGGAGAAAAAGCGGGCGCAGGTGGTAGCCAATGAACAGGTGAGCCTGTTCGGTGTCATTATTGTTCCCAAGCGCCGGGTTAATTTCGGTGCTATTGACCCTGATGCCTCGCATGAAATCTTTATACGTAGTGCGTTGGTGGAGGGCGAATTCAATACCCGTGCACCTTTCTTTCAGCATAACCGCGAACTGCTGGCCAGCGTTGAAGGATTGGAAGACAAGTCACGTCGACGTGACCTTCTCGTAGACGAAGAGCAGCTGTACCAGTTTTATGCCCGGCGCTTTGATGAGCTGGGTGGTGGGCATGTGGTCAACGGGAAGGGGTTTGAGCACTGGCGCAAGCAGGTGGAAGCCGAAAGTCCTGATGCCCTGTTTATGAGTGAATCTGATGTGCTGCAACGCGACAGTGATCATGTCAGTGAAAATCAGTACCCGGATACCCTTGCCCTGGATGGCGTACAATTAAAGCTGAGCTATCACTTTGAGCCGGGCTCGGAGCAGGATGGCGTGACTCTGGAGCTGCCACTGGCATTGCTTCGAGTGGCGCCGCTGCAACGATTGGAATGGCTGGTGCCGGGGCTGCTTGAGGAAAAGGTGGTTGCGATTCTTAAAGGATTGCCCAAGCAACTGCGCAAGCATTTTGTGCCGGTACCCAATTATGCCGGGGCGTTCTGTGAAGCCGCCGTGTTCGCAGAGGGGGATTTGTACGAGGCGTTGTCTCTCCAGTTGCTGAGAATGACCGGCACCCGGGTGCCAGCTGAAACGCTCCGTGAAGTCACGCTTGATCCGCATCTGTATTTCAGTATCAGGCTGCTGGATGAACAGGATCGCCAGATCGGTATGGGGCGTGATTGGGAACAGCTCAACAAGCGCTTCGGCGACCAGGCGGAAGAGGCTCTTCAGTCCGGGCCTTCGGAACAATGGGGGCAGACTGGCCTGACCAGCTGGAGTTTTGATGATCTGCCAGACGTGGTAAGTCTGCGCCAGGCTGGAGGAATCCAGGTGGAGGCCTGGCCCGGCCTGATTGATCAGGGTGATAGTGTTGAGCTGCGTGTGTTGCCATCAAGGGATCTTGCCAATCAGCAAAGCCTGAGAGGTGTGGCACGTTTAATTTTGCTGGCTTTTCCCGCGCAGCAGCTTAAATACTTGCGGCGTGAGTTACCCAAGTTAAACGAAAGTATAATATTGACGGGCAAGCTGGTTGATCGCAGAGCATTGGAAAATGATGCGTTATTGCTGGCAGCAATGAAGTCAGCTCAGCTGAGTATAGAAAACCTGCCGCGTAACCGAGAAGCCTTTGATGCTGCTTTGGTGCATGCGAAGGCTGATATTGCTGAGCACCTGGTTGAGGTGGGTGAGTTTATCCATCGTTGTCATCGCTCGGTTCACCGTATCAATAAACAGCTCAATAAGCGCAATATCAATTTGCAGGCGGTGCCCGTACTTAATGATATCAAGCAGCAGATGGCCGATTTGATGGGGCCACATTATCTGATCGATATCGATTACGAGTGGCTATCGGAGCTGCCACGCTACCTGGAAGCGATTGAGGTACGACTGGAAAAGTATGCGCGTAATCTCAGGCAGCAGTGTGTTTGGTCTGAGCAGTTGGCAGAATTTCGTACCAAATATTTGAAGAAAGAGCAGGATTACTCAGCCCGTCATGAGCGTCCTGTGGACTTGATCCGGTTAAGATGGTTGCTGGAAGAGTATCGGGTTTCTCTCTTTGCCCAGCAGTTGGGTACACGTGAATCCGTATCAGAAAAGCGTTTGCGTCAATTATTGCAGACGTTATGAGGGATAAAGTTCCTCAAACTTAATCTTTCCTGTTGATGGGTATCAAAAACAGGGAGAAAACCCCGTTTTCAGGGGGCTGAAAGACTTGTTTGACGAAAAAGGCTGTGCTGTAATGCGGGTAATTAAGGTGGTTGCTCAGTCGTCGCGGGCTTCAAACCTCGCAATGGATGGCAATTGCCAGGCAACATCGCAGGCTTTTGGATTGAAAAACTCAGGTTTTTGCATTCACTGGTTTGCAATACACTGGATTTATAGTATTTTTCTGGAAGCACCATAAGTGCTAAGAAAAACTAGAATTCACTACTAGTATGTTGAATGAAGGGGAAATGTTGATGAAAAAGTCACTGATTGCTCTGGCTGTTGCTGGTGCCATGACTGCTCCGATGATCGCTCAGGCCGACGCTACTCTGTACGGTTCTCTGCGTGTCAAGCTGGTTGATACTGACAGCACTAACATGGATATTGCCGATAACTCTTCCCGTATCGGTATCAAAGGTTCTTCTGACCTGTTCTCTGGCGCCAAGGCTATCTACCAGTTCGAACAGTTTATCAACACTGAAGCAGGTGCTTGGGGCGGCGGTCGTCTGTCTTACATCGGTGCTACTGGTGATTTCGGTACCGCTCAGGTTGGTCGTATGTGGACTCCGTACGCTCTGTGGACTGTATTCACAACTGATATCGTGGACAACGGTACCAGCGGTAGCTCTGGCTACGTGATCGGTGCTCACCGTACTCCTGAAACTCTGGCGTACATCTCGCCGGAAATGGGTGGCTTCCAGTTCGCTGGTGCGGTGCTGATGTCTGATAACGCAGCGGTCCTGGACGAAAATGTTGACGTTTCTCACGCTGCTGCCAAGTTCTCAGCTGGTGGCTTCATGGGTGCGGTTTCTTACCTGGGCTACGAAGAAGGCATGTACGACGACGTAGTTTCTCTGGGTCTGTCTTACACTATGGGCGACCTGTACCTGGGTGCTCGTTACGAAGATCGTGATCTGGTAATGGCTGACGATCAGGACGCTTGGGAACTGGCTGGTTCTTACACCATGGGCCACACCAAACTGCTGGCTAACTACATCGATGATGAAGCCGATGGTGATGACGGTGAGCAGTGGTCTCTGGAAGCTCAGCAGAAGCTGGGTAAACAGGCACGCGTATTTGCTTCCTACGTTGACTACGGTAACGACGACAACGGCGTTGAGCTGGGTTACCGCGTAGACTTCTAAGTTTGACTTTTTAAAAGTCGCTTAAAAAAGGCTCCTTCGGGGGCCTTTTTTGGTTTTATGGATACCTCATGTAAACGGCGCGGGTTTAATTGCGCGGAAACAGCGGCTAGAATGACAGCTGCTTCGGCTTAACTAAGGAATATATATGCTGTCTTTTTCCATGCGTACGGGGGCTCTGGCTACAGCATTGGCCCTGTCTGGTATGGCGCCTGTCGTAGCGGGTGCTGAAAAAGCGGATCCACTGGAAAGGATGAACCGGTCAATTTTTTCGTTTAACGAAACCGTAGATAAATATACCCTAAAGCCTTTGGCACAAGGGTATCGCTATATCACACCGGATATTGCCGAAACAGCCGTGAGTAATTTTTTTCACAATCTGCGTGATGTGAATAATCTTGCCAATAATCTTTTTCAGCTGAAATTTGAGGGTGCTGGCAAAAGCTTGGCACGCCTGGCATTTAATTCCACCTTTGGCCTTGCTGGTTTTATTGATGTGGCAACCCCGATGGGAATACAACGCCACGGAGAGGATTTTGGCCAGACACTCGGTTATTGGGGTGTGTCAAGTGGCCCTTATCTGGTGCTTCCATTTTTCGGACCCAGTACTGTTCGTGATGGCTCTGCGATGGTTGTAGATATGAATATTGATCTAACCAACCGAGTCGATCATGTACCTACCCGTAACAGTTTGTATGGCTTGCTGCTGATTGATACGCGCAGTCGTTTGCTTGAAGCTGAGCAAATTATTACTGGTGACAAGTATCTGTTCACGCGAGATGCTTACCTCCAGCGCCGTGACTACCTGATTAATGATGGCCAGGTTAGCATCCAGTACGATGAGGACTTCTAGTCCTGAGGTATGGTTGCAAGCCTGTCATATTGGGGCTAGTGTGAGGCTTCCAGTGTCAGTTTTCATGCCTAAGGCTGATTGATGGACCTACATCACCAAAGGGTGCTGCTGCTTTCAGCCAGTGCCGAAACATCTGACAGGATTTTTGAACTGTGTGGCCAGTGTGATCATCATCAGCTTACACTGGTTCACTGTGCCGACCTTGAAGAGGTTGAGCATCAACTAGATCATTTTCCTGTTTCTCTCCTGATATTCGATCTGGCGTCGGTTGGCAGCAGTGTCACCATGGATGCGCTGGCGCAACGGTTGAGCCCCAAGCCTCTGGTTGCCTTGATCGAAGAGGGGACGGCAGAGCAGTTGGTCGCTGCGCTCAGAAGTGGGGCGGATGATGTGTATGTCATCGGCGAGCTTCAGCTTCATCCTGATCTGTTTATTCAGTCCGTCGAGCGCCAGCTCAAGCGAGCGCGTTACATTGAAGAGGTTTACAGCCTCAGGGATAGTCTGGAGCGGAGTCTGGATGAGCTGCGTGAAGACCAGCATGCTGCCCAGCAGGTTCAGTTAAACCTGCTGCCGCCCACCAGCCAGCGAATCAATAGTCTTGAATTTGATTATATTCTCAAGCCCTCGCTGCTGTTGAGTGGGGATTTTGTTGATGCATTTCCCATCAATGATCAGCTCTCCATGTTCTATCTTGCTGATGTGTCGGGCCATGGCGCTTCTTCGGCGCTGGTGACAGTGTTGTTGAAAAACATGACGCATCGTCTGTTGCGGAATTTCCGACGCAATTCCAGCTTTGATATTCTCTCGCCGGTTTCAACGCTCGAGCGTATCAATCGTGAAATGCTGCTCACGTCTCTGGGTAAGCATCTGACCATGTTTGTCGGGGTGATTGATCATGATCGCAGCTGTCTGGATTACGCCGTTGGTGGTCACCACCCGCTGCCAATACTGCGTCAAAACGGAGAAGTGCGCTATCTTGAAGGTAAGGGTATGCCGCTGGGGTTGTTTGATGAGCCGCACTTTGAGCGCCACTTTTGTGAGTTGGATGCGGCTTTTGATATCACGCTTTTTTCCGATGGTATTCTCGAAATTATTGACGGTGACTCTCTTCGCGAAAAAGAAGATTGCTTATTGCGACAGTGTTCAAGTGAATGGGACTCGCCAGAGCAATTATTGCAGAGTATGATGCCTGCCGGACGGGCTGATAACCCGGATGATGTTGCGATCATGAGGGTACGCAGAGACGCTTTATGAGTGATGGCGCGATTTACTACGCGTGTCGTGACGGGCACTATGTGTTGAAGTTTGCCGGTGATGTTCGTTTGACGCTTTGTTCTACTATCGAGCGTCATTTGGACAGTGTTTTGCAGCGTGATGATATCACCGACACTCTGGTTGATTTGACCGAAACCGAGAATATCGACAGCACTTCGCTGGGTCTTATTGCCAAGCTGGCCATCAAGGCTGACAAAAAAGGCATGCCTCAACCAACCCTTGTCTCGACGCGAGATGATATTACCCGCATTCTTATGAGCATGGGTTTTGATCGTGTGTTTGTGCTGGTGCCTGAGTTGCCAGCCGACCGCTGCGAGCTCAAGCAGGTTCCTTTTGTGCAGGAGTCGGAAGATGAGGTGCGCTCAAGGATTCTGGATGCGCATAAGGTGCTCAGCGATTTGAATGACAGCAACCGTGAGGCCTTTAAGGACCTGGTTGCGACACTGGAGAACTGTCGCTGACAGTCCTCCATTCACGTATTTTCCCTGCCTGATTTAGCAAGCTGCCAGTAGCTGTTCCAGCTTGACCTGGTCTGCAGCAAAGTTACGGATACCTTCTGCCAGTTTTTCATGTGCCATCAGGTCTTCGTTCATCTTCCAGCGGAACTGGCTTTCAGTCAGTATTTCGCGCGGGTCATCGCTCTTGGTTTCGGCGGTTAGACGTCGTTCCAGCTCGCTATCGTCTTCAGCCAGTGCCTGCATCAGGGCGGGGCTGATGGTCAGGCGGTCGCATCCGGCAAGTGCCTGAATCTCGCCTGTGTTACGAAAGCTGGCGCCCATTACGACGGTGTTGTAGCCATGGGTTTTGAAGTAGCGATAGATACGGCTGACCGACTGCACACCAGGGTCCTGATCGAAGCTAAAATCGGCATCGGGCTGGCGTTGCTTGTGCCAGTCAAGAATACGGCCGACAAAAGGTGAAATCAGGTAGATACCGGCATCGGCGCAGGCTTGAGCCTGGGCAAAACTGAACAGGAGCGTCAGATTGCAGTTGATGCCTTCCTGCTCCAGCTGGCGCCCGGCTTCAATTCCTTCCCAGGTGGAAGCAATTTTAATCAGTACACGGTCCCGTGGGATATCCAATGCTTCATACTGCTGGATCAGTTCGCGGGCCTTGGCAATGGTCGCCTGAGTGTCAAACGACAGGCGTGCATCCACCTCAGTCGAGATGCGTCCCGGGATGATCTGAGTAATTTCGCGGCCAATGAGTACACCAAAGCGATCGCTCATGCGTTGCAGCTGATCGTCACCGGTGCCGGCCCAGGCCTTGGCTTCCTGCAACAGTGCGGCGTACTTGCTTTCCTGTGCTGCTTTCAGAAGCAGGGACGGGTTGGTAGTGGCATCGACGGGCTGGTATTCACGGATGGCATCAATGTCACCGGTATCGGCGACGACGGTGGTCATCTGTTTCAGTTGTTGCAGTTGGTCCATCAGTGTATGTCCTGTTGCAGTCGGTTAAATCATTCGGTGTCCGGACTGGGGGTTACCAGTGCCAGTGCCGCGCGAAAGGTGTCGACAGCGGCATCACGTTTGTGGCCATTTTCACTCAGATAACGGCGGAACTGTTTACCGCCACGCTGGCCGTGAAAAAGGCCCAATAGATGTTTGATGACGGCGTAAAGCGGGGCACCTTCGGCCAGGCGTTTTTCGAGGTGGGGGATAAAGGCTTCGGCAACATCCAGGCGGCTCAAAAACGGATGGTCGTCATTGAAAAAGCGTGCGTCCGCCTGGCTCAGCAGCGGCCAGGGGTTCTGATAGGCTTCACGGCCGATCATGACACCATCTACATGTTGCAAATGTGTGTCACACTCCTCCAGCGTCTTGATACCGCCGTTAATAACGATTTCCAGATCGGGAAACAGCTCCTTGATACGATAGACGCGGTCATACATGAGCGGGGGGATGTCGCGGTTCTCTTTCGGACTCAAGCCGTCGAGTATCGCTTTACGCGCATGAATGGTGAAGCTGCGGCAGCCGCTTTGGCGTACCACCTCAACAAAGCGGTGCAGATGCTCGAAACTATCCAGATCGTCGATACCCAGGCGGTGCTTCACGGTTACCGGGATATCCACAGCAGCCTGCATCTCGGCCAGGCATTCCGCAACACGTTCAGGGAATTCCATAAGGCAGGCCCCGATCATATTGTTCTGAACGCGATCACTGGGGCAGCCAACATTGAGGTTTACTTCGTCATAACCCCACTCCTGCGCCATACGCGTGCAGGTCGCAAGGTCTGCGGGATTGCTGCCACCCAATTGCAACGCAATCGGGTGTTCGCTTTCTTCATAGCGCAGGTGGCGGGCCGCATCGCCGTGGATAAGAGCACCGGTGGTGACCATTTCGGTATACAGCAGAGTGTGGCGGGACATCAGGCGGTGGAAAACGCGGCAGTCTGATGTTGTCCAGTCCATCATGGGGGCAATACTGAAGCGGCGATTGACTGGGTCTGACTGCGCTTGGGTGTGTGAGGAGGTTGTCTTTTCTAATGCCTGTGTATTCATGCGTGCCTACTGCGAGTTTAGCGGTCTGCGTGAAAGTGTGTCCAGGCCCTATGCTGGATCATGAAAGCCAAGGTTGCTCGCGCAGAGATTGGACGGGAATTGTATCATAGCGGGCGGGGATTTAAGGCGGCTTTAAGTCTGGATGTTTATCTTTGCGGCAAAGCGCTGGCCCTGTCATTGAGTGACAGGTAAATCCTCGGTAAAGCGTTAAGCTTTAACGGATTTGTATGGAAACTCTGACAAGCTGGAACTGTCTTGTAATGGCATGCAAACTGCTGCTGTTTTAATCGGGTGTGTAGCCGTGGTCGATCCGGTTCATACTATTCAAATTTAAGGAGCTGTCGTGATTGTAACCAAGTCAACCGGGCTGATTCGCTTTTATCATGCCACCCGATATTCATTAAAAGGGCTAAAGGCGGCCTATCGCTCAGAGCCTGCGTTTCGTTATGAAACCTGGGCGGCGTTGGCAATGCTGCCCTTCTCATTCTGGATTGCTCAATCGGGGTTGCAGCTGGGATTGTTGATCAGCACCCTGTTGCTGGTGCTGATCATGGAATTGGTGAATACGGCAATAGAAGCAATCGTGGACAGGGCTGGTACCGAGTTTCATGCGTTGGCGGGGCTGGCGAAGGACCTGGGTTCGGCTGCCGTTTTGTTCAGCCTGTTTATCACTGCGCTTGTCTGGGGCGGTATCATCTATGACAACTTCCTTGTGAGCTAATGCAGGCTGGCATGGCTGCCGCCCCTGTTCACAGGCTATAATCCGTTGTTTTCGTAAACCACCAACAGGATCGAGTACAGAGAATCATGACTGTTCGTACCCGTGTAGCGCCGTCTCCCACCGGTGATCCCCATGTGGGCACCGCCTATATCGCACTGTTTAACCTCGCATTCGCCCGCCAGCACGGTGGTCAGTTCATTCTGCGCATCGAGGATACTGACCAGACGCGCAGCACCGATGAGTCGGAACAGGCGATTCTTGATTCCTTGCGCTGGCTGGGCCTGGAATGGGATGAGGGGCCTGATGTCGGTGGTGAATACGGGCCCTATCGCCAGAGTGAACGCAAGGACATGTACAAGGACTTCGCCATGCGTCTGGTGGAAGAGGGAACCGCGTTCCTGTGCTTCCGTACCGCCGAAGAGCTGGATGAGCTGCGTGAATCACGCAAGGCTGATGGCAAGCATACAGCGCTGAAACAGAGCGACCTGGAACTTCCACAAGACGAAGTCGAACGCCGTATGGCGGCAGGCATGCTCTATGTTGTGCGCATGAAAGTGCCGGAAGAGGGTGTCTGTGTCATTGATGATATGCTGCGCGGCCCGATTGAGCTGGACTGGGGGCAGGTCGATGCTCAGATTCTGCTCAAGTCTGATGGCATGCCGACCTATCATCTGGCCAATGTGGTCGATGATCACCTGATGAAAATTACCCATGTGATCCGTGGTGAAGAGTGGATCAACTCTGCGCCCAAGCACAAACTGCTGTATCAGTACTTTGGCTGGGATATGCCGCAGCTGTGCCACATGCCGCTGCTGCGTAACCCGGACAAGTCCAAGCTGTCCAAGCGCAAGAACCCGACCAGCATTCTGTACTATCAGCGCATGGGCTTCCTGCCGGAGGCGTTGCTGAACTATCTGGGTCGCATGGGCTGGTCAATGCCGGACGAGCGCGAGAAGTTCAGTCGTGATGAAATGTTCGCCAACTTTGACATCCAGCGTGTATCGCTGGGCGGTCCTGTTTTTGACCAGGAAAAATTGAGCTGGTTGAACGGTCTGTGGATTCGTGAAGACCTGACACCGGAGCAGTTTGCCGCTCAGGTTCAGAAGTGGGCGCTTAACCCGGAATACCTGATGCAGATTATTCCGCTGATTCAGCCGCGTGTAGAGAAATTCTCCGACGTGGCGCCTCTGGCCGGGTTCTTCCTCAGTGGCATGCTTTCGATTTCCGAGGCGGACTTTGAGCACAAGAAGCTGGAGCAGGAAGAGATTCAGCGCATCCTGCAGTTCAGTGTCTGGCACCTTGATCAGCAGACAAAATGGGATCGCGACAGCCTGTTTGCCGAGCTGAAAGGTCTGGCCGATGGCATGGAAATCAAGATTCGTGATTTTCTGTTCCCGCTGTTTGTGGCGATTGCCGGTACTTCGCAGAGTGTATCCGTGGTGGATGCCATGTCCATTCTGGGTCCGGATATGAGCCGTGCGCGCTTGCGTCATGCTCTGGAAGTGGTGGGTACACCTTCCAAGAAGGCCACCAAGCGTCTTGAGAAAGAGTATCGTGCGCTAAGCGCATGATTAGACTCATAATTTTTTGTGACGTTTTGCTAAAAAGTGTTTGACACCACAGGGTGGGGCGATTAATATACGCCCCGTCCTGTGACGAGGGGCCTTAGCTCAGCTGGGAGAGCGCAACACTGGCAGTGTTGAGGTCAGCGGTTCGATCCCGCTAGGCTCCACCATAATCGTCATTGACCACAGCGTCCCATTCGTCTAGTGGCCTAGGACACCGCCCTTTCACGGCGGTAACAGGGGTTCGAACCCCCTATGGGACGCCATTCCCTTCAGGTCTATCCTGTACGTGGGGCCTTAGCTCAGCTGGGAGAGCGCAACACTGGCAGTGTTGAGGTCAGCGGTTCGATCCCGCTAGGCTCCACCAATTTCCTCTGGTTTATTTCTTTTAGCCTCCTGATTGTTTCTTATTGACATCACCGCAGCCTGGTCTGTGCTCGGGTGTTTTGTCGCTATTGCATCTATCTGTTTTTGCTGTCTCTTAATGTCAATTTTGTGGCCTGTTCTGCCATGTCCTAACGGCTGTCTTGTTGTTTAAATGACACTTTAAAGTGTTCTTGCAAGTAAATGCCTGTCCGCATTAGTTAACCAATGCTTTGCCGGCAGTTAGCGGAGACGCTTTGTTCTGGAAACCGACTCTACAACAATAATAAGTTGGAACACCTGATGCCAAGTTTGCTTACGCCCGCGATTAGTCTGATGAACAGGCTGTCCTACCTGTCTAAATTTATTCTGATCAATTTGCTGTTTCTCATTCCCCTGCTGTGGCTGGCCTATATGCAACTGAGTGATATATCGGCTCGGGAGGGCTCTATCCGGCAACAGCTGAGCGGAATGGAGGCCTTGCAGCAAGCCCTTGAGTTGACCCGTATCGCCGGTGAGGTTCGAGACCTGACCGTGGTGCGTGAAACCGCTAATGTCCTGCAACAGGAGATCGCCGAGCTGGGTGATTCCTATGCGGAAAATCTGGCAAGGTTGCAGGTCTATGTGGCCGAGCTGGGGCTGGAAGGCAAGCTGACGGACTCGTTTGAGCGGCTTGAGGCAATCAGTAACAAGCCGCTGATGTCGTCCGGCTCGAATACCGAAGGCAGCTTTGCCAATGAAAACCAGTTGGTTCTGGAAAGCTGGATACTGGTGCACACCATCGGCTATCACACAGGGCTCTATCAGGATTCGGATCCGAACAACTTTGTCTTGATGAAAACGGTACTCGATTCCATGGAGTCGCTGCTTGAGCATCAGGGGCAGATGCGCAGCTTCTCCACGCTTACTGTGCGTTCGGGCACCATGAACTCCACGATGATTGAAATTCTCAGTCGATTGATGGACGAGTTGTTAAGTGACCAGAAGCGTCTCGATAGTGCCTTGCGGCCTGTTCTGGGTAACGAGGCCGTTTATGGAAAAGCTGTTATTGAATCGGCGCAAGCAATCGTTGAGAGTCTGGAGCAAGGGGTTGTTCGTTTCGAGAACGATTTGCTTCTGGATGAAAATATCGATTATGACTGGCGCGGCTATTATCAGCGCGAATCGGCCACGACTAAGCAGGTGTATGTATTCATTGATGCTGCGTTGCAATTCGTTAATGGTCGGTTGCAGCAGCGTTATAGTGCGCAGGAGCAGCTGTTCCATGGGCTTTTGGCTGCCCTTGTGCTGGTGTTTGTGCTCACCAACTATCTGATGCTGGGCTTCAGTGTGTCGGTGCGTAGGGCAATTAATGCGTTGCTGTCGGCAGCGGAGTCAGTGGCGCAGGGTGATTTGACTCAGCAGGTCTCTATCGGGAATCGTGATGAAATGGGACGACTGGCGGGGCGATTCAATGCCATGGTCGATCAGATGCGCAATCTGCTGGGGCAGGTCACCAGTACGGCGCAGTCTGTGGCAAGCCAGGCTGCTGTGGTGGATGGTATTGCCCACCGGAGCCGTGAGGATGTTGAGCGTCAGCAGCAGGAAACCGAGCAGGTGGCAACGGCGGTCAATCAGATGGTTGCCAGTGCAGAAGATGTTGCCAGGCAAACCCAAGTGGCCTCACGTGAAACCGGCAGTGTGGATTCCGAAGCGATGCAGGGGCAAAAGCTGGTTGAGGTGACACTGGGTGATATACATCAGCTGTCGACGGATATCGATAACGCCATGGGCTCAATTCGCCGGCTGGTGAAGGAAAGTGACACCATTGCCCAGGTCCTGGATGTCATTAAGGGGGTTGCCGAACAAACCAACCTGCTGGCGCTTAATGCGGCGATCGAGGCAGCTAGAGCAGGAGAGCAGGGGCGCGGCTTCGCCGTCGTTGCTGATGAGGTGCGTACTTTGGCCAAGCGCACTCAGGAATCAACGGCGGAAATAGAAAGTATGATTCTTGGTTTGCAGTCGGGCGTGGGTGAGGCTGTAAAAGCGATGGAGGTGTCGCATGGCAAGGTTGGTCAGACGGTGTCCAATTCCTCTGAAGTTGGCCGTAGCCTCGAGCACATCTCGACCGCGATCAGTCGCATTCTCGATTTCAACACCCAGATCGCCTCGGCAGGTGAGCAGCAGACACAAGTGGCCAGCGAAATCGAGCGCAATATACATTCAATTAGCCAGGTGGGTAGCCAAACCGCCAATGGTGCACGTGAGACCGTAGAAGCCTGTCGTCAAATGGCGCAGCAAACAGAGCGACTTCAGGCAGTGGTGTCCGCTTTCAAAGTTTAGGCCGGGTGCTGGCAGGGGGGGGGTAGCACCCTGTGCATCCCGTTGTTCTTCTTGTAGTGCGTAGCGCCCTGCCAATTGGCAGGGCGCTTTACGTTCAGGGGGTGCCTCTTTCTTCTGGCGGCATGTGTGGCGCTGTCGATGTGGAGGTGCGCATGCTCTGCGTCAAATTGATGTGCGTACAGCTGATCACGGATTCGCCAGTGTGAACTAGAATTAAGGAACTTGAGGTACATCAATCTTTCAAGTGATACATTTATTTAAAAAAATATTCCAAATTGTGTATCATTAATTGGAAGAGTTGGTGTACATTTACTCTATCGCATGCTGGTGAGCGTATCTTGTGATGTCGCGCCTGTGATTAACACGGTGGTTACGGCTTCCATCACGCAGGTGCGATACAAAATAATCGCTTACGTACAAGAAGCTGTTACATAGTGCGAAAGTAAGAAACATAAGATCGGAGAGCAGAACGATGACGCCCGAAGAACAAAATTTCATGCGGAAGATCGAAGCGGAAGAGAAGATCGAACCCAAGGACTGGATGCCGGCAGATTACCGCAAAAACCTGATCCGCCAGATCTCTCAGCACGCCCACTCTGAAGTGATTGGCATGCAGCCGGAAGGCAACTGGATTACCCGTGCTCCGTCCCTGCGTCGCAAGGCGGTTCTGCTGTCCAAGGTTCAGGATGAAGCGGGTCACGGCCTGTACCTGTACTCTGCAGCCGAAACTCTGGGCATTTCGCGTTCCGAAATGATCGAGCAGCTGCAGACTGGCAAGGCCAAGTACTCTTCCATCTTCAACTACCCGACCCTGACCTGGGCAGATGTTGCCGCTATCGGCTGGCTGGTAGACGGTGCTGCCATCGTTAACCAGGTATCCCTGCAGCGCACCTCTTACGGTCCTTATTCTCGCGGCATGATCCGTATCTGTAAGGAAGAGAGCTTCCACCAGCGTCAGGGCTATGAAGCCATGCTGGCACTGGCACACGGTTCTCCGGAACAGAAAGAGATGGCTCAGGACGCTCTGAACCGTTTCTACTGGCCGGCACTGATGATGTTTGGTCCGCATGACTCCGCTTCTGCCCACTCCCAGAAGTCCATGGAGTGGAAAATCAAGCGTGAGACCAACGACGACCTGCGTCAGAAGTTTGTTGACCAGACCGTGAAGCAGATCGAGGTACTGGGTCTGGAGCATCCGGACAAGAACCTGAAGTGGAACGAAGAGCGTGGCCACTACGATAGCAGCGACCTGAACTGGGACGAGTTCTGGAGCGTTATCAACGGTAACGGTCACTGCAACCGTGAACGTATCGAACACCATGTTGCTGCTCACGAAGAAGGTGAGTGGGTACGTGACGCCATTGCGGCATACAACGAAAAGAAACGCGCTAAAAAAGCGCAGAATGCGGCGTAAGAGGGGACCTGATAATGACTAAGCCAACTGAAAAACTGGAACTGTTTGAAGTATTTGTTCGTTCCAAGCGCGGTCTGGACCACAAGCATGTTGGAAGCCTGCACGCCGAAGATCATGAACAGGCACTGGAATACGCCCGTGACTGCTACACCCGTCGTAGCGAAGGCGTAAGCCTGTGGGTCGTCAAGTCCAGCGACATCTGCGCGTCTCAGGAAGATGATGCAGATTGCTTCTACGATCCGAACGACGACAAGCCGTACCGCCATGCGACTTATTACGTCCTGCCTGATCCCGTTAACAACATGTAATCGGTTTTAACGGGATAGATTGAGGAGACAAGTAATGAGTGATGCAATCAAAGCGGCAACGCTGGAATACGCTACCCGTCTGGGTGATGACTCTGTAGTACTGGGTCACCGTATCTCCGAATGGGTCAGCTACGGCCCGTTCCTGGAAGAAGATATTGCCTACGGCAACGTGGCGCTGGACTATATCGGTCGCGCCCGCATGTTTTACACCTATGCAGCCGAGCTGGCTGATGACGGTCGCACCGAAGATGACTTCGCCTACATGCGCAGTGATCGTGAATACCGCAACCTGCTGCTGATGGAAATGCCGAAAGGTGATTTCGCCTACTCGCAGGTACGTCAGCTGTTCGCAGACGTGTACTACACCCTGGTACTGCCGCAGCTGCTGCATTCCAAGGATGAAACCCTGTCTGCCATTGCGGCCAAGGGTATCAAGGAAACCAAATATCACCTGCGTCGCAGCCGTGAATGGGTTCTGCGTCTGGGTGACGGTACCGAAGAAAGTCACAAGCGTACGCAGAAAGCGGTCGATTCACTCTGGGGCTACACCCATGAGCTGTTCGACATGGACGAAACCGAACAGATGCTGGCCGACGCAGGTATCGCGGTAGACGTGTCCAAGCTGCGTGACGAGTGGCACAAAATGGTCAGCGACATTCTCACCGAAGCGACACTGACAGTACCTGAAGATAGTTGGGCTGTGCGTGGTGGCCGTACCGGTTATCACACTGAGAATCTGGGTCACATGCTGACCGAGATGCAGATTACGCACCGTTCTTACCCGGGTTGCCAGTGGTAAGCGCAAGCTGCCAGGAATAAGAATCATGAATGAAATCTCACTGATGCCAGAAGAGCAGTACCAGCGCCTCCAGCAGCGCAACGCCGCTGAGGTGAAGGAGCTTTGGGACCTGCTCGATCAAGTCAAGGATCCTGAAGTGCCGGTACTGAGCATTTGGGATCTGGGGATCTTGCGTGATGTCGAGCGTGAGGGTGACCGCATTGTGGTCACCATCACCCCGACATACTCGGGTTGCCCGGCGATGAACACCATCACCGATGATGTTATTGCGGCGCTCAAGGCCAACGGCTACGAAGACGTTGAGGTGAGAACCAAACTGTCGCCGGCCTGGAGCTCCGAGTGGATGTCGCCGGAAGGGCGGCGCAAGCTGCGCAACTACGGTATCGCGCCGCCTGAAGACGCCGAGCTGGACGAGGACGGTTTGACGCCGGACGCTCATGCCCAGTGTCCGCATTGCGGATCACGCGACACCCGCAGAATCAGTGAGTTTGGCTCCACCGCCTGTAAGGCGCTGTTTCAGTGCAATGACTGCAATGAGCCTTTTGACTATTTCAAAAAGATATAAGGTGAAGCAATGTCTGACACCAATTTCTACACGCTGAAAATTGCCGAAGTGCAGCCGGAAACCGATTCGGCCATCAGCGTGACCTTTGCTGTACCGGAAGAGCTGACCGAGAAATTCAACTTCATCCAGGGCCAGTTTTTGACTCTGCGTGCCATGATCGACGGTGAAGATGTCCGTCGTTCCTACTCCATCTGCTCCGGTGTGACCGACGGCAAGATGCGTGTCGGTATCAAGCGTGTCGATGGCGGCAAGTTCTCCAACTACGCCAACGACCACTTCAAGCCGGGCATGGATATTGAAGTGATGCCGCCGCAGGGTAGCTTCTACACCGAGCTGAACCCGGAAAACGCGAAGAACTACATGTGCATCGCCGCCGGTTCCGGTATCACGCCGATGATCTCCATCATGAAATCCGTGCTGGACATCGAGCCGAACAGCCGCGTGACCCTGATCTACGGCAACCAGCGTTCCAACACCGTAATGTTCAAAGACGAACTGAACTTCGTCAAGAACCGTTACCTGGACCGCTTCCAGTGGATCAACATCATGGACTATGAAGACCAGGGTGCTGACCTGCTGAATGGCCGTATCGACAACAAGAAAGGCTACGCACTGCAGAAAGCCGGCCTGATCGATATCAAGAACACTGATGAAGCCTTCATCTGTGGTCCTGAAGCGATGATGACCGAAGTGTCTCGCGGTTTCCGTATGGAAGGCCTGAGCGACGACCAGATCCACTACGAACTTTTTGCGAGCTCTTCCGCAGATGCCCAGGCGACTCTGGAAAAAGCCCAGGCGCGTGTGGCTCAGTACGGTGAAGAGAAGATGAGCAAGGTTACCGTCGTTGCCGATGGTCGCTCTGTCATGTTTGATCTGGCCACTGTGGGCCAGAACATCCTGGACGCCGGTATGGATGTGGGCATGGACCTGCCCTACTCCTGCAAGGGCGGTGTCTGCTCCACCTGTAAATGTAAGCTGGTGAAAGGTGAAGTGGAGATGGATATCTCTCACGGTCTGGAACCGCACGAAATCGAAGCCGGTTACGTGCTCAGCTGCCAGGCTCACCCGATCTCTGATGAGGTCGTTCTGGACTTTGACCAGCGCAACTGATTGCTCTGCAAGACCCGCAAAAGCCCGACTTCTGTCGGGCTTTTTTATGTGGAGCGGATACTGAAAGGCCTTATTCTGTTGCCTGCTCTGCCTGCTCTGCCTGCTCTGCCTGCTCTGCCTGCTCTGGTTCCGAAGCGATAACAGTGGCGCTATTAATTACGATAGGGGTGACAGGTACATCGCGATATCTGCCGCGAGTGCCGGTCTGTGTTTTACTAATCGTATCGACCACCTCCATCCCCTCGGTCACCTTACCGAATACTGTGTAGCCGGGACGACCGGGAACACCATCCAGGCGGCGGTTATCAGCCGTGTTGATGAAGAACTGGGACGTGGCACTGTTCGGGTTGCGTGTGCGGGCCATGGCAATGGTGCCGCGGCGGTTGCTCAGCTGGTTGGTAGATTCGTGCTTGATCGGGTCACGTGTGTCCAGCTGCTGCATATCGGGTGTGAAGCCGCCGCCCTGAATCATGAAGCCGGGAATGACACGGTGAAAAATCAGACCGTCATAGTGGCCATCCTCTACATACTGCACAAAGTTTTTCACCGTGATGGGGGCTTTTTCGGCATTCAGTTCAAGCCGGATTACGCCGACACTGGTATCCAGACTGATCTCTACTGCGGGTTCGGGCGCTGCATATGCCAGGCTTCCAGTGAATAGGGTCGTTGCCACCAGCAGCGTCGCAGTGAGACTTTTTGTCATTGGTTGACTCCTTTTAGCGTCAAAATATATGGGGCGCTGTGTTAATCTATAAAAATTTCTCACGCCTTATGTGCTTAGGCTAGCATGTTGGCATGAGTAGCATGTATGTGCTTGAGTGTAATTCAGCTGCGCACTTCGGCGTAGCCCTTGAGCGCGTATAACCGACCTCATTGTTGGGAGTCAGTATGACGGATGAGAACATGCCTGAGCGGAGTGCCATTGGATGTGCTGGCTGCAAGCAACCATTGGACTTTGATTTTACCTTTGCCTTTCAACCGATAGTGGATGTTGCCAAGGGTGAGGTATACGGCTACGAGGCGTTGGTAAGAGGCAAAGCCGGAGAAGGTGCTTTGGAGGTTTTGTCCAAAGTAACCGACGACAACCGCTATGCCTTTGACCAGGCCTGTCGCGTAAAGGCGATTGAACTGGCTGCCCGTTTGGGATTGAAGCAGAAGCTCAGCATCAACTTTCTCCCCAATGCGGTCTATTCGCCGGAGCACTGTATCCGCAGCACGCTCAAGGCAGCCCGTGACTATGGTGTGCCCGCTGAGCAAATCATGTTTGAAATCACCGAGTCGGAACGTGTCCACGATACGGCTCATCTGACGCGAATCTTTGAGTACTACCGTGCCCAGGGATTTATCACGGCACTGGATGACTTCGGCGCGGGGCATGCAGGTTTAAACCTTTTGGCGGGCTTCATTCCACATATCCTGAAAATTGACATGGAGCTGGTACGAGGGATTGACCACCTGGAAGTGAAGCAGGTGATTCTGGATGGCTTGTTGGAAATATGTACCCGGTTGGGTATCACTCTCTTGGCTGAAGGCGTGGAGACCCGCGAAGAGATGGAATACTTCCGTACACGCGGAGTGCGCCTGATGCAGGGGTATTATTTTGCCAAGCCTGGCTTTGAAGCGCTTCCGCTTGCTGATACCGGTCTGTGAAATAATTCTGAACACTGTTTAAAAAAAGATTGACCTGGCCTTGGCTGCCTGATTATTATCCTTTACATAATAATTGAACAGTGTTCATTAAGGAGAGGCAGATGGCCAGGCGAAATGATCATACACGCGAGGAGTTGCGTGAGCTGGCGCTGGAAGCGGCAGAGCATATCGTTCAGACACAAGGTGTAGAGGCGCTCAGCACCCGCAAGGTTGCAACCGCAATTGGATATTCAGTCGGGTCATTGTATTCAGTGTTCAGTAACCTGGATGACCTCTGCTGGCAGCTCAATACACGTACCCTCACTGAGTTACTGGAAGAGTTGGAGCGCCAGCAGGCAGAAGAGCCCAAAGCCTGTTTGCATGCCTACGGTCTTATCTACCTGCAATTTGCCCAACGTCACCCCGAGCGGTGGCGTTTGCTGTTTGAACACCGCTCACCTGAAGGCAAACAGATGCCAGATGCGCTTGAAACGCAGATTGCGACCCTGTTTTCCTATATTGATCGCTGTCTTGCAACCCTGTTTCCTGCCTGGTCTGCTAATGAGCTTGCGCTGCGTGCCAGGACCGTCTGGAGTGGTGTTCACGGCATTGCCCAACTTCAGCTTGGCGACAAGTTGTTCCTTCACGAGCCAGAAGGCGCCACCCAGATGCTGGCACTGCTGATTGATGGCCTGCTTAAGGGCTGGCAGCAGGAGGGAGGGTGTCATGCTTGAACTTCTCCGTATACGTGGCTTCCTGCCCTTTATCCTGATTGCGTTTATCAACGCATTCGTAGACCTGGGCCACAAGATCATTATCCAGAACACCCTGTTCAAGGCCTATGACGGCGATCTTCAGGTCATGCTGACAGCTGTCGTGAATGGCCTGATTCTGCTGCCCTTTATTCTGTTGTTTACCCCTGCCGGCTTCATTTCGGACCGTTATGCCAAGCCTCGTGTCATGAAAGCCGCGGCCTGGGGGGCGGCTGTTATCACCGGTTTGATTACGCTCTGCTACTACAACGGCTGGTTTGTCACCGCCTTTGGCCTGACGTTTGTTCTGGCCGTGCAAAGTGCGCTCTATTCCCCGGCCAAATATGGCTTTATCCGCGAGCTGGTGGGACAGGAGCGCCTCAGTGAAGGTAACGGCTGGATGCAGGCCACCACCATGGTGGCGATTCTGAGTGGTATCGTCGCCTTTTCCGCCATGTTTGAAGCCCGTTTTGATGCCCAAACGGCACGCGTACCAGGCGAGGTGCTGCACCAGATCGCACCGCTGGGTTTCCTGCTGGTGCTGGGTGCCGTACTGGAGCTGGTATTCGCGTATCGACTGCCGCCGAAGCCTGCGCGCAGGCCAGACCTGAAGTTCAGCATGCGCGACTATGTAACGACGCGAAGCCTGCGTCGTAATATGCGCATGCTGATGGCCAAGCCGGGGATTATTCAGTCCATTATCGGTTTGGCACTCTTCTGGTCGATCAGTCAGGTAATGCTGGCCGTGTTCCCAGCCTATGCTGAAGTGACCTTTGCTGAAGACAATACCTTTGTCATCCAAGGTGTTATGGCACTGGCCGGTATCGGCATCATGCTCGGTTCCATACTGGCAGCGCGCCTGTCGCGGCACTATATCAACGCCGGGCTGATCCCGATGGGAGCGATTGGCGTAGCGCTGGGGCTCTGGTTGCTGCCGATGATGGAGTCGCTGCTTTGGGTGGCCCCGGTCTTCCTGTTGATCGGTATCAGTGGTTCGCTGATGACGATCCCGCTGAATGCTCTGATTCAGTTCAATGCACGTGAAGATCGTCTGGGCCGTGTACTGGCCGGTAATAACCTGATCCAGAATGTGGCGATGCTCAGCTTCCTTGTCATCACGGTGCTGAGTGCCTGGCTTTCCGTAAGTGCCGAAACACTGCTCTGGGTGCTGGTGGTCGTGGCTTGTGGCGGGGCGCTTTACTCGATCGGTCGCCTGCCCCAGGCGGCGTTGCGCCTGCTGGTGTCATTACTGGTGCGTCGTCGCTACAACTTGAAAGTACAGGGGTTTGAACATCTGGCGACAGTTGATGACGGCATTCTGCTGCTGGGCAACCATATCAGTTGGCTGGATTGGGCCATGATTCAGATGGCCTGTCCCAAGCATATCCACTTCGTAATGGAGCGTTCCATCTATGAGCGCTGGTATCTGCGCTGGTTTATGGATCTGTATGGCGTGATCCCGATCTCCAAGGGCCGTGCACGTACCGCCATGCAGGAGGTGCGTCGTCTGCTGTCGGAGGGCAAGGTGGTGTGCCTGTTCCCTGAGGGCGCCATCAGCTATACGGGTCAGCTGGGTGAATTCAAGCGCGGCTTCGAGCGGATTGTGCGCCAGGAAGAGGGGGAGTCCCTGCAGGCCCATATCGTACCCTTCTATCTGCGTGGGCTCTGGGGCAGCCGTTTCTCTCGCTCCAGTGAACGTTTGCAGAGCAGTGAAGGCAGCCGCCTGAAACGTGATGTTATCGTTTCGTTCGGGGAAACCATGCCGATTGAAAGCACGGCTGCCGAGGTAAAACAACAGGTGCTGGCGCTCTCGGTACATGCCTGGAATGAATACACTGATAGCCTGGATACGCTGCCCCAGGCATTCATCCGTACCGCCAAGGCTGCACCGACCGAATGGGCGCTGACGGACCTGAATGGCCCCGTGTTGAATCATCGTCGGCTGCTGACCGCTACAATTCTGTTCAGTCGTCGCATGCGTCGGATCGAGCAGCAGAACCTGGGCCTGTTACTGCCTACGGCAGCGGGCGGTGCCATTGCCAATATGGCTGCGATGATGGCGGGCAAAACAGTGGTCAACCTGAACTACACGGCGTCTCAGGCGTCTCTGCTGAGCGCCATTGAGCAGGCCGAAATCAAGACGCTGGTTACATCCAGTCGCTTCCTCAAGAAGCTGGAGCAGCGAGGCGTCTGCCTGCAGGAATTATTGGACCGGGTTGAAGTCATCGAGCTGGAAGAGGTCAAGGCCGGTATTGGCAAGCTGGAGTCTGTCCTGACACTGGCTCAGAGTGTCCTGATGCCCGAGTTTCTGTTGCGTTGGCGCTATGGCGGCAAGGCAGCATTGGATGATACGGCGGCGATTCTGTTTTCTTCTGGCAGTGAAGGCAGTCCCAAGGGCGTGATGCTCAGTCATCGCAACATGATGGCGAACCTGAAGCAGATCTCGGCTGTACTCAATGTGCGGGAAGATGATTGTATTCTGGCGACCTTGCCGCTGTTCCACGCCTTTGGCCTGACCGTTACCTGTATGCTGCCGCTGGTTGAGGGTATCCCGCTGGTGTGTCATCCGGACCCGACCGACGCAGTGAATATCGGTAAGGCGGCCGCTCGCTACCGCGCCACGATCATGTGTGGTACCAGCACTTTCCTCAATCTCTACATGCGTAATCGCAAGGTGCATCCGCTGATGTTCGAATCTCTGCGTGTCGTCGTAGCCGGGGCTGAGAAGCTGTCACCCACGGTCAAGCAGAACTTTGAAGGCAAATTCAAGGTGCCGGTGGTGGAAGGCTACGGCTGTACCGAAACCACGCCCGTGGCCGGTGTCAATTTGCCGGATCATCTGGATACCCAATGGTGGAATGTCCAGGTCGGTGAGCGCGCCGGAACGGTAGGGATGGCATTGCCGGGCTCCATGTTCAGGATTGTTGATCCCGAGACACTTGAACAACTGCCGACGGGTGAAGACGGCCTGATTCTGCTGGGCGGAAGCCAGATTATGAAAGGCTACCTCAACAACCCGGCCAAAACGGATGAGGTTGTGGTCGAGCTGGATGATCTGCGTTGGTACAAAACCGGAGACAAGGGGCATTTGGATGAGGATGGATTCCTGACCATAGTGGATCGTTACTCCCGTTTTGCCAAGGTCGGGGGGGAGATGATCTCCCTGGGTGCCGTCGAAACCGAACTGAGACGTGTCCTCGGCGATGAGCAACCTCTGGCTGCAGTCGCAGTGCCGGATGAAAAGAAAGGCGAACGTATTCTGCTGCTGATCGAAACGGATGACACTGCGCAGGTTGAAACCGCATTGCGAGCTTCCGATATCGCGCCATTGATGCGTCCTGCGGCCATCTTCAAGGTTGATGAGGTACCTGTTTTGGGCAGTGGCAAGCCGGACCTGGCATCAGCCAAGCGTTTGGCGCTGGAACTCAATGCCGGATCTAAGGCATAATTCCGAGTAAATTGGTTGGTTATAGTTTTGGGTGATACTGAGGAGTCGCTATGGCGGATTTGAGTACAGACCAGGTGCTGGCAGCACTGGAAGGCTTTGTGGATGCAGAGCTGGGTCAAGGCCTGGTCGAGGCCGGTTGCGTAGAGAACCTGCAGGTTGACGCAGGTCGTATTCAGCTGGAATGTGTATTGCCCTTTGCCTGCAGTAGCCGTCATGCAGCGCTGAAAGCAGAACTGGAAACGCTGCTGAAGCAGTCTTTTCCGTCTGTTCGCGTTGAGGTGCAGGTGTCGCAGCGCATTGATGCGCACCCCAGCGCCAAGAAACTGCCCGGTCTGGCCGGCGTGCGCAATATTATAGCGGTCGCCTCCGGCAAGGGTGGGGTGGGTAAATCGACCACCACCGTAAACCTTGCGCTGGCCTTGGCGGCTGAAGGCGCGCGTGTTGGTATTCTCGATGCCGATATCTATGGCCCCAGCCAGGGAATGATGCTGGGTGTGGCTGAAGGTGAGCGACCGGAGACGGCGGAAGAAAAGTACTTTCGTCCCATTGAACGTCACGGCATTCAATCCATGTCCATTAGCTATCTGGTGGATGAGAACACGCCCATGGTGTGGCGCGGGCCGATGGTCAGCGGCGCCATGCAGCAGCTGCTGAATCAGACACTGTGGCAGGATCTGGATTACCTGCTGATCGACATGCCCCCGGGTACTGGTGATATTCAGCTGACTCTGGCGCAGCGTGTGCCGGTGACGGCGGCCATAATCGTCACTACGCCTCAGGATATTGCACTGCTGGATGCAAAAAAAGGCATTGAGATGTTCCGCAAAGTGGATATCCCCGTCCTTGGGGTGGTGGAGAACATGAGCGTTCATATCTGTTCCAATTGTGGCCATGAAGAGGCGCTGTTTGGAGCAGGTGGTGGTGAGCGCATTGCTGATGACTACGATACTGAGCTGCTGGGTCAGCTGCCACTGGCGCTGGCGATTCGAGAACAAACGGATGCAGGCAAGCCGACGGTGATTGCAGAACCGGACAGCAGCCACGCCCAGCGTTATAGAGAAGTGGCGCGCAAGGCCGGTGCGCTGTTGGCAAAAAAAGTTCAGTCAGCGGGGAACTCTATTCCCAATATCGCAGTCGAACTTGATTAGTACAGCGAGATGAAAATTTCCCGCCCCGGTGTCCGCACCGGGGCGGTTTTTTTTGTGCAAATCCGTTAGAATAGCCGGCTGCATTCACAATAGATCACATCAGGGTGACAGGAATTATGGGAATCAAGTCGGATAGCTGGATCCGTCGTATGGCGGATGAGCATGGCATGATCGAACCGTTCGAATCGGGCCAGGTGCGTCGTGAAAATGATCAGCCGATCGTTTCCTATGGCACTTCCAGCTATGGCTATGACGTCCGCTGCGCTGACGAATTCAAGATTTTCACCAACATCAACTCCTCCATCGTTGACCCCAAGAGCTTCGATGAAGGCAGCTTTGTGGATGTGAAATCGGATGTCTGCATCATCCCGCCCAACTCGTTTGCTTTGGCTCGTACCGTAGAGTACTTCCGTATTCCGCGTGATGTACTGACCATCTGCCTTGGCAAAAGCACCTATGCGCGCTGCGGCATTATCGTTAATGTCACGCCGCTGGAACCTGAGTGGGAAGGGCATGTGACCCTGGAGTTCTCCAACACCACGCCGTTGCCGGCACGCATCTACGCCAATGAGGGTGTAGCCCAGATGCTGTTTCTCGGTGCCGATGAGGTGTGTGAAACCTCCTATCGGGATCGTAACGGCAAGTATCAGGGGCAAACCGGTGTGGTTGTTCCACGCACCTGAACATTTCACTTCACGTACGTCGGATTTTCATGATTTTCAAACCTGACCTAGAACAGATTAATGCCTTCTGGCAGCGTCTGGAGCAGACGCTCGATCAATTGCTGAAAAGTCAGCAAGGGGCGCAGTTCGATGCAGAGAACCTGCTGAATACTTACCGTGACAGCTTGATGAAGATCGATCGCAACCTGACCTTCCATTTCGAGCAAGAGCACGAGGAAGGCCCTGTCGAAATGATTTTCGGCTGTGATGGTTACCCGGAATCGATCCATTCTGTTCTCAGCCTGGTCGGAGCGGCTCCTGAGCTGACTGGCATCAGCGTTCGCGCCTTCAACCATCGTCACGACCCTGTTCCGTCCTGCGTCAACATGGGTGATGAATACTGCGACATTGAGGATTTCTGGTGCGCGGTCAAGGTCGTCAACGGTAAGATGCAATTGACCATCTACCTGCAGGATGCGCCCAAGATTCTGGAAATGGATCCGCGCGTTGAAGCCGTGATGATTTTCATGGACGCGTTGATCGGTGAGTATGAGCTGATGACCCGTATCTGGGCGCTGGACTGGTGCGATCTGCCCAAGGATCCGGTTGATTTCGGTTTGATCCCGCTGAGTCAGTTGCGTTCGGCGTTTGACAAACTCAAAGATGACGTAAAACCTGTGGGTATTACGCTTCACTGATTATCTATTCGACTGCCCGAGGTATCGATGAGCCAGTTGCTTGCAGACCTGATGGATCGAGTGCGCCAGCGCTACGTGCGCGCCATGCAGGATAATGGTCAACATGAGCCTTACCTGACCGCCCACCGTGTCTGTCAGTCGATGCTGCAATTGTCGCCAGCGGAGTTGTCAGAGCTGGTGGCTGAAGATCCAAAGCTTCTGTCAGCACGCGCAAGTGAGCTGGTGGAAGATCCTGCCGAGATTGAAAACCCCAGTGTCGGGGTCATTATCTGCAGTAATATTTGCGCTGCGGCCATTGAAGGCCTGCTGGCTGTTGCCGTCAATCGGGAATGGCTCGGTGTGGATGAAGAAGACCGTATTCTGGTAGACGCCTGGGAGCTGGATAATGTGCCCGAAGTGCGCAGTGTCGATTACAGCCAGGTGGATGGCCCGAATCTGGACAAGCCTGGCAACAGCCAGTTGAGCATCATGTTCAACGCAGCTGAAAGCGAATACCTCAAGCGTCTGGCCGAGGCGGCCCATGATGCTTACCAGCTGGCGCTGCAGGTATCGTCCGATTATGTTGTCTTCGCCCCCGAGGATCTGGCTCCGCTGATCGCCGAAAACCCGCTCCTGCTGGGGCTGCGTGGTGATGGACTGGTTGATGAAGAGCTGTTTGAAGGTGATCCGCCTGCCGGTCTGATCATCAGTGCGCATCTGACCGAAATGCTGTTGCAGCAGTTGCTGGAGCGGGCACAGGATGAAGGTGCGCTGGCGCTGGATAGCTCAGGCCAGGTGATTATTCCCGAGACGGAAGACGACAACCCCACACTGCACTAAAACTAACGATTGTTGTCGGGAATTCCGAGCAAAAAAAGGGCTGATTGAATCAGCCCTTTTTGTGTCCGTGGTTTGGCATCCAATCAGTTGGTTTTCAGCCACTCATCCAGAGCGTAGAGGTCATCCGGGCTCAGGGTGCCCAGCTGCAGTTTGAAACCGAACAGGGTGGATACGTGGTTGATACGCGCGGAGGCATAGTCAAAACGTGCCTGATACAGTGCCTGCTCGGCCTGCAACACATCGACCACGTTACGGGTACCAACATTGAAGCCTTCTTCAGTCGCACGCAAGGCGGTTTCTCGGGATTTGATGCTCTGAAGGCGTGCCTTCACGCTTTGCGCGCTGGTCTGCAGGTCGCGCAGCAGAGAACGTGTGTTTTCGGTCACGGCGCGATACTGGTCTTCACGGTCGTAACGGGCTGCATTCAGTCCTTGCTCTGCCTGGCGCACCTGAGAGCTGGTCGCTCCGCCGGAATAGATCGGCATGCTGAAGGTCAGGGCTACGGCGCTGGCATCATCCCAGTCTTGCTGTTGGAACTCGGACTCTGTGTAGCCATAACGGGCTTCAAACTGCAGCTTCGGGTGGTGTCCCGAGCTGGCAATCTTGGCATCACGACGGCTGATATCGACGCCCAATTCACTTAGCTTCAGCTCCAGATTGCCATCGCGTGCCTTTTCCAGCCAGGGGGCAGGGTCGCGCGGTGCAATCGGTGTAATCGGATAATCTTCACGCAGAGGGTCGACAGCGGTAACGGAGTTGCCGGTCAGGCGCTCCAGAGCTTCATAGCTGTTGGATAGTGCGCCTTCTGCGTCAATGCGCTGGACTACCGCGTTATCGAATGACGCCTGGGCTTCCTGAACATCAGTGATGGCGATCAGGCCAACCTCGAACTGGGCATTTACCTGATCCAGGCGGCGTTGCAAGGCGCGTTCCTGGGCCTGTGCTGTATCAAGTGCGCTATTGGCATTGAGTACGCTCAGGTAGGCATTCACCGTGCGCAGAATGAGCTGCTGCTGGGCCAGGTCAAAGCTGAGCTGGGCCTGCTCAGTGACAATTTTGCTGCGCTGATAACCCTGCCAGGCGGTAGTGTCAAACACGGGCTGAACCAGTGAAACCTGCCAGGCGCGGTCGCCGGCTTCCTGATCCAGCAGACCGCTGTCTGACTGGGTCAGGCTGCCGCCAGCATTTACCTGGGGCAGCAAGGCAGCACGGCCCTGGGGCAGTGCTTCCTGACCTGCCAGGTAGGACGCCTCGGCAGATTTCAATTGCGGGTCATTTTCCAGGGCCTGTCGGTACAGGTCTGCCAGTGCAGCGGCCTGCGCCTGAGGCACGGCCAGGGCGCCCGCAATGAGAACGGGGATAAGTTGTTTCTTGAGATTTTTCACGTTGCGATATTTCCCATTATCGATGTGCAGGGTCAGGCTCGACCTGAACGAAATTACGTTTACCGAAATAACTATAGACGGTCGGTATGACGAAAAGCGTCAGCAGTGTGCCGAACATCATGCCGCCTACGATGACCCAGCCGATCTGCTGGCGTGATTCTGCACCAGCTCCCATAGCCATGGCCAGTGGCATAGCACCCAGTACGGTAGCGCCAGTGGTCATCAAAATCGGACGCAAGCGCAAGGAAGCGGCTTCAACAACAGCCTCCTGGAGCGCTACACCTCGGTCCTGAAGCTGGTTGGCAAACTCAATGATCAAAATGCCGTGTTTGGTGACCAGGCCAATCAGGGTAATCAGGCCTATCTGGCTGTATATGCTCAACGAACCACCCGAGAAGTGCAGGGCTGCAAGCGCGCCTGCCAGTGCGGGCGGAACGGCCAGCATGATGATGAGCGGGTTTTTGAAGCTCTCAAACTGAGCTGCCAGAACCAGGAAGATAAAGATCAGTGCCAGAGCAAAGGTGACCTGCAGGGTGTTGCTGGACTCCTTGAACTCGCGGGACTGACCGGCGTAATCGAACATGGCATCAGGTGCGATTTCCTTGAGGCTCTGTTCCATGAATGTCAGCGCTTCGCCCAGACTGTAGCCGGGGGCCAGCATGGCCTGAATTTTCACCGCCTTGAGCTTGTCGAAGTGGTTCAATTCCTTGGCCGTGATGGTCTCGTCTACTGTCACCAGGTTGGCGAGCTGTATCATGTCGCCCTGATCACCGCGCACGTAGAGGTCGGTCAGATCTCCCGGTACGCGTCGGTCACTGTCTTCTACCTGCAAAATGACGTCATACTGCTCGCCATCCTGCTTGTAGCGTGTCAGTTCCCGGCCTGCCATGAAGGTTTCCAGCGCGCGGCCCATTTCGTTCACGTTGATGCCAACATCGGACACCTTGTCACGGTTCAGGTTAACGCTGAGCTCGGGCTTGTTCAGTTTCAAGTCCGTATCCGGCTGTGCCAGCCCGGGGTTTTCCGCCATTTTCGCCAGCATCTGGCCAGCGATGGCGTTCAGCTCTTCATAGTCACGGGTGGTCTTGATGATGAATTCAACCGGGCGTGAAATGATGCTCTGACCCAGAGAGGGCGGGTTCATGCCGAAGCTCATGTTACCGGTAACGCCACCGTACAGCTGGGGTGTCAGGCTTTCGGTGATCGCCTGCTGCTTGCGCGTGCGCTCATCCCAGTCCTGCAACCGAATGAAGGTCAGCGAGTTGGTTTCACTGGGAAAGCCGGTGACGCCAAAATAATGGGTTGCTTCAGGCACCTGGCTGACAATCTCTTCCACCTGTTGTGCATAGCGGTCAACATAGTCAACGGACGAGCCTTCCGGCGAGATGGAGAAAGTCATGATGGTGCCGCGGTCTTCTACCGGAGCCAGTTCCTGTGGCAGTTGCTGGTAGAAGTAGTAACCGGTGCCAGCGCTTGCTGCCAGCAGAATGATGGCGAGCAGGCGAGAGCGTAGCACGCGCTTCAGCAGGGCGTGGTAGGCATTGCTCAAGCCGTTCAGCCAGCCTTCAATCAGGTTGAAAGCAGCGCTGTGGCGTGTTTCATGGCGCAGCAATCGCGAGCACAGCATGGGAGACAGCGACAGGGCGATAAACGTTGATACCACCACTGAACCCGCCAGCGTCAGTGAGAACTCGGTAAACAGCTTGCCGGTGCGCCCTGTGCTGAAGGCAACAGGGACGAATACAGCCACCAGCGTTGCTGTCGTGGCAATAACGGCAAAGCCGATCTCCTTGGCGCCCTTGAACGCGGCCTGAATCGGGCTCAGGCCTTCTTCCACGTGGCGGTATATGTTCTCCAGCATCACGATGGCATCATCCACCACCAGGCCGATGGCCAATACCAGTGCCAGCAGGGTGAGGGTGTTAATGGAAAAGCCCATCAGCGCCATCATGGCAAAGGCACCAATCAGCGATAGTGGAATGGTCACCACCGGGATCAGTGTGGCCTTGAGGTTACGCAGGAAGAAGAAAATAACCAGTACCACCAGTACCCCGGCCTGCCAGAGCGTGGTGAATACGGATTTGATTGACTCTTCGATAAACAGGGAAGAGTCATAGGCAACCTTCACGTGCATGCCTTCAGGCAGGTTTTGCTCAATTTCCTTGAGCATCTCCCGAACTTCCGAGGAGACGTCCAGAGGGTTGGCGGTTGACTGCTTGATCACACCCAGTGCGACGGCAGTATCACCATTGAAGCGCGCGATATTGCGCTCGGATGCCGGTGCGATCTCCACGTTGGCAATATCGCGTACGCGGACCGGGTAGCCGTTGTCATTGCGGATGATGATGCGCTCGAACTCTTCAACCGTGTTCAAATCGGTCTGTGCCAGTACGGTAAATTCTCGGTCGCGGCTTTCGATACGGCCGGCCGGAATTTCCACATTCTGCGAGCTGAGGGCTGACTCAATATCCTGCGGCACGATCTTGTAGGCGGCCATTTTCTGCGGGTCCAGCCAGATTCGCATGGCATAGCGGCGCTCGCCGGCCACCATGACGCTGGCCACGCCGGGTACGGTTTGCAGTGGGTCCTTGACGCGGTTTTCCGCGTACTCGGTGACGGCCATGGTGTCGTGAATTTCGGAAGACAGAGCCAGCCAGATAATCGGCTGGGCGTCGGCTTCTGATTTGGCGATGACCGGCTCGTTGATATCGTCGGGCAGGTCCCCGCGTGCGCGGCCTACACGGTCGCGCACTTCACTGGCAGCATCGTCCGGGTCACGTTCAAGATCAAAGGTGACCGAGATCTGGCTGGATTCAGATCGGCTGACCGAAGTGATGTAATCAATCCCTTCAATGCCGGACAGGGAGTCTTCGATGATCTTGGTGACCTGGCTTTCGATGATAGAAGCGCTGGCACCGGGGTACACGGTTTCCACCGAGATGATGGGAACATCGATCTTGGGATACTCACGCACGGTGAGGCGATCGTAGGCGATCAGGCCTAACAGCAATACCAGCATGCTCAGCACGGAGGCGAGCACGGGGCGTTTTATGCTGACGTCGGAGAGAATCATGCGTCCTTGCCTGTTTCAGACTGAGGGAAAATGGGGGTAATCGGCATGCCAGGGTGCAGCTTCTGGTGGCCGGCGGTGACCACGACAGCGCCAGGCTTGATGCCGGTCAGGATCTGCACATCGCCGTAACGGCGGGCGCCAGTAGTGACCGGAACCAGCTGAACCTGTTGCTGTTCGTCCATTTGCATTACCAGGGTTGTGTCGCCGTCCAGAATGAGGGCCTGTTCAGGTACCATCAGAGCCTGATCATCACTGCCGGTGGGGATCACAATGCGCACGAACAGGCCGGGCTTCAGCATACCGCTGGTGTTAGGTACACGGGCGCGAAGGCTGATGTTGTGGCTGTCCGGGTTGGCTGAAGGCGCGATGGCGTACACTTCGCCTTCCAGCTGCTGGCCATCGAGTGCATCCACGATCAGGTGGATAGTCTGCCCGGTGCGCAACATGCTCAGGTGGCGCTCGGGTACGCTGAACTGCACCTTCAGGCTTTCGGTATCTGCCAGCTCAACCAATGGCTGTCCCACGTTGACAAAGTCACCCGGGCTTACCTGGCGCAGGCCGATGGTACCGGTGAAGGGAGCGCGCACGGTCATTTTATCCAGTCGAGTCTGGGCCAGAGCCAGTTCGGCCTGGTCGACTTCCAATTGTGCCAGTGTGGTGTCGCGCTGGGTTTGAGAACCTACGCGTTTCTGCAGCAGGCTTTCAGCGCGCTCGTACTCAAGTTGACTCAAGCGTACGCGGGCTTTCACCTGTTGCAGAGTCGCCTGGTAGATAGCGCTATCGAGTTTGAAAAGTGGTGTGCCTGCGGCCACTTTCTCGCCTTCGTTAAACAGGATTTTACTGATGCGGCCGCTCTGCTCAGGGCTGAGGGTGACTGCTTCATTAGCTTCGAGGACGCCAACAGCGCTGATGCTGCTTTCCAGGCGCTGTGCTTCAACACGCACGACCTCTGCCGGTAAGCCGGAGGGTTTGCCGGCATCAGCATCTTCTTCAGCCATCAGGGGGCTGCTGGCCAGTGCCAGGCTCATCACAAGTGTTTGGGCTAATCGTTTCATGTGCTGCTCTTGGGGGCTGTTGTTATCTGTTGGGCTGGCGGCAGCAGGTGCTGCCACAGCATCTCAATGGCTTGGTACAAGGGTGTCAGGCTGTCTTCTGTGCGCATGCGCAGGAGAGCACCCTGCCAGTAATCCCATATCAGTGCGGCCAGTTGGCGGGGGGAGAGGTCGGTTCTGACACTTCCTTCTGCCTGGCAGGTCACCATATCTTCTTCAATCAATATCAGTACGCGTTGAATAGCCTGGCGAATCGCTTTACGAAAAGCGGGTGAAGCCAGGCTCATTTCGCCGGACAGGTTGGCGAGCAGGCATCC
Source organism: Marinobacterium sp. NO-S09 (assembly GCF_059179545.1). Taxonomy (NCBI): domain Bacteria; kingdom Pseudomonadati; phylum Pseudomonadota; class Gammaproteobacteria; order Oceanospirillales; family Oceanospirillaceae; genus Marinobacterium; species Marinobacterium sp. NO-S09. The sequence continues at coordinate 2,128,405 of NZ_CP168954.1, forward strand.
AAGGCGTTCATGCTCCTGGTCGAAATCGTCCAGCAGGCGATGAAGCATAGTTTGGATCTTGCTGGCATGGCTGCCTGTGAGTAGCTTGAACTCGCTATCCCAGCGATCGATTTCCAGGGCCTGATAGTGCTCAACGACTTCGATGGCGTAGGCTTCCTTGCCTCCAAAGTAATTGTAAAAGGAGCCCCGAGAGACCTGGCAGGCCTCCAGAATCATGCTGAGGCTAGTGCCATGAAAGCCATATTGCTGAAACAAGGTGTGCCCATGTTCCAGCAAGGTTTCGCGGCTGTGGGATGGCGGGCGGCCTCGACTCATAATTAAACCGATCATTCCATAAAAAGCCTATTGTAGACTCTGGACTGGTCAGTTCAATATCTTATTGTTGATAATATACAACACTCAGTTGCTTGATTTGGCTTTTCTTAGCTGGCTATCAGCCAGCAGTAATAGTTCGTCACCGCTACCACGGGCCTGGCTCAGGGCGGCTGTGCCATAGCTCGAGTGGAATGGTTGACCAAGCGCTTTACTCATAAGTGCATTAATTCGCTCCAGTCGCTCATGCAAAGGGGGAGAGAGGTCATCGTGATGGAACAGAATGACAAACTCATCACCGCCGAAGCGGAACAGTCGGTCGCTGGCGCGGCAGATATGTCGTAAATGGTCTGCGAATTGGTGTAATACATCATCACCAGCACGTTGGCCCTTTGACTGGTTAACGGCTGACAGGCCGTCTATATCGATCATGGCCAGCAGGAAATCCTGATTATGTTCACGGTACTGGTGCTCGCACTGTTGCAGCAGGCGGTCCAGTGCTTCCCGCGTTGCCAGGCCGGTCAGGGTGTCACCGGGAAGAGTCCGGGCTTGGTCGGTGTCTTCTACACGGCTTAACCAGGCCGTGGACAGCTGGATACAGTGTTGAACCAGTTGCAGACTATTGGCCAGCGGTGTCGAGCCTTCGCTGGGCTTGCCCAGCCAGAAGTGGCCGAGAGGGTTGCCTTCAATGCTGTCTACTCGCAGGGCGAACCAGCTGTCTTGATCAGCTTCATCTTCATGAATCAGGCAGGCCTCGATATTACCTGTATAGAGCCGTGCAGCCGGGTCGCTGTCGAGGTTGAGCGTCTTGGGCGCCTGATATTCGCCTTGACGGTAGTCGCCCACGCGTACCAGAGTGTTGTCAGTACTCAGCTTGACACCCTTGGCTTCGCTCCAGCCAAGGTGGCGGGACAGGATCTCGGGCAGCGCATAGAAAGGATCGCTGCCTTGCTTGAGTTTATCGAGCAGGGCCTCAGTTAGCGTACGGTTTAGCTCAAGATCAGCAGGCGGTGCAGGAGTGGTCAGGCTATAGGCCTCAACCTCTACCCGTGTGAAAACCCGCCCCTCGATAAGAGTGCTGCGTCCCTGTTCACTGCAGGCCCAGTGCGTAATTGCGCGTTTTTCCTGTTTGGAAAGCTGGTCAAAGGCTTTGTTGTTCCATTTGGCCGAGTCACGTTTACACACGAGTGCGGGAACAGGGTTGGTGGCAAATAGCTGGGTGAGGAGGGCGTCTTTCATGGGCAACGTACCTGTTGCAGAAAAAAAGCGCCCCGATCAGTGTCGGGGCGCGGGTGGTATCAGCTCAGAGCTGCTTTGATGCGCTCAATGGCGTTTTCCAGGACGGAGAGGCTGGTGGCAAAAGAGAGGCGCATGTTACCCGGTGCGCCAAAGGCTGAGCCCGGCACCAGTGCAACACCTGCTTCCTTCAGCAGGAATTCCGCCAGAGCGATGTCATCGTCAAACTCCGTTCGGGATTCGATCACCTTATGGAAGCTTGGGAAGGCATAGAAGGTGCCGTCAGCACGAATACACTCAACACCGTCGATTTCATTCATGGCATTGACCACGAAATCATGGCGATGCTTGAAGGCATCAACCATCAGGCCGACGCAATCCTGCGGGCCTTCCAGGGCAGCCTGGGCCGCTACCTGGGCGATTGAGTTCGGGTTGGATGTGCTCTGAGACTGGATCTTTTTCATCGCGCCGATCAGCTTGGCCGGACCTGCCGCGTAGCCGATACGCCAGCCGGTCATGGAATAGGCCTTGGAGACGCCGTTCAGTACGATGGTGCGGTCCTTCAGCTCCGGGCAGGCGTTGACGATGTTGCAGAACGGCTCTTCAGTGAAGAGGATGTGCTCATACATGTCGTCAGTGGCAATCAGCACGTCCGGGTACTTGTTCAGTACTTCACCCAGTGCCTTCAGTTCCGCCATGGAGTAAGCGACACCAGAAGGGTTGGATGGGCTGTTCAGTACAACCAGGCGAGTTTTCTCGTTGATCGCTTCATCCAGCTGCTCCGGGGTGATCTTGAAGCGCTGCTCCTGAGTTGTGGTCAGGATGACAGGTTTGCCTTCGGCCACCAGCACCATATCCGGGTAGGAAACCCAGTAAGGTGCAGGAATGACGACTTCATCACCCGGGTTCAGCAGGGCAAGAGCAAGGTTGAAAAAGCTCTGCTTGCCGCCGCTGGAGACCAGAATCTGGTTGGCTTCGTACTGAAAACCGTTCTCGCGCTCGAATTTTTCAATAATTGCCTTTTTCAGCGCGGGAGTACCATCCACGGCGGTATATTTGGTGAAACCGTCCTGAATGGCTTTGGTGGCAGCTGCCTTGATGTGCTCTGGGGTGTCGAAATCCGGTTCCCCGGCGCCCAGGCCAATAATGTCATTACCCGCAGCGCGCAGTTCGGCTGCACGGTTGGTCACCGCCAGGGTGGGGGAAGGTTTGATACTGTTAACGCGGTTGGAAAGTTGCACGTCCAAGCCTTGGTCCTCTCTAAATTCGGTGCAAGGTATCCTTCAATGCATAGCCAGATGAGCATACAGCATTAGTACGCATTGCTGAACGCCTGTATGTAAAAAACCCTTAACTTTGGGGGCTTCGGGCGAATGTTTAACCCTTCGCGGGTTAGCGCGTATACTTGCCGGTTCGTTGTCGGAGGGTAGAGATGAAGCAAAGGTTCAGGGTTCAGTCGGCATTCGAGCCGGCCGGTGATCAGCCGAAGGCAATTGAGGGACTGGTGGACGGACTGGAGTCCGGTCTGGCGGCCCAGACGCTGCTGGGTGTAACCGGTTCGGGCAAGACGTTTACGGTGGCAAACGTGGTTGCTGCTGTCCAGCGTCCAACCATTATCATGGCACACAACAAGACCCTGGCGGCGCAGTTGTACGGGGAGTTCAAGGAGTTCTTCCCCGATAATGCCGTCGAGTACTTCGTTTCCTACTACGACTACTACCAGCCGGAAGCCTATGTGCCGGCCTCCGATACATTCATCGAAAAAGATGCATCCATCAACGACCACATTGAGCAGATGCGGCTATCCGCCACCAAGGCGCTGCTGGAGCGGGACGATGCCATTATCGTAGCCACGGTATCGGCAATCTACGGCCTGGGTGATCCCAAATCCTATCTGTCGATGATGCTGCACCTGGACCGTGGAGATGTGATCGATCAACGTGATCTGTTGCGACGCCTGGCGGAGCTTCAGTACACCCGAAATGATATCGAGTTTCATCGTGGCACCTACCGTGTACGTGGAGATGTGATCGATGTCTACCCGGCCGAATCTGATAAGGATGCGATTCGCATTGAGCTGTTTGGTGATGAGGTCGACCAGATTGCCTGGTTCGACCCGCTGACCGGCGAGGTGTTGCGTAAGGTGCCGCGGGCAACGATCTACCCGAAAACACACTATGTCACGCCCCGCGAGACCCTGCTTGAGGCGACAGAACATATAAAGGTCGAACTGCAGGAGCGGCTTAAACAGTTGCGCGACAACAACAAGCTGGTGGAGGCTCAGCGACTTGAGCAGCGAACCCTGTATGACATCGAAATGATTCTGGAGCTGGGGTATTGCTCTGGTATCGAGAACTACTCCCGCTACCTGTCAGGGCGCGACCCTGGCCAGGCTCCGCCTACGCTGTTTGATTATCTCCCGGATAATGCTTTGCTGGTGATCGATGAATCTCACGTCACCGTGCCGCAGATTGGTGCCATGTACCGTGGTGACCGCTCACGTAAGGAAACGCTGGTTGAATACGGCTTCCGCCTGCCGTCCGCGCTGGATAACCGTCCGATGAAGTTCGAAGAGTGGGAGCGGATTTCACCGCAGATGATCTTTGTCTCGGCCACTCCGAGCAAGTATGAAGCTGCCAATGCTCAGCAGATTGTCGAGCAGGTAGTGCGCCCCACCGGGCTTGTAGACCCGGTGGTGGAGATACGGCCTGCCAGCACTCAGGTGGACGACTTGCTAAGCGAAATCAATAAGGTGGTCGCTCGCAAGGAACGTATTGTCGTTACCGTTCTCACCAAGCGTATGGCGGAAGACCTGACCGAGTACCTGGCTGAACACAATGTGCGTGTGCGCTACCTGCATTCGGATATCGATACCGTTGAGCGCGTCGAGATTATCCGTGACCTGCGTATTGGTGAGTTTGATGTCCTGGTGGGGATTAACCTGCTGCGTGAAGGTATCGATATGCCTGAGGTTGCGCTGGTAGCCATTCTGGATGCAGACAAAGAGGGATTCCTCCGCTCCGATACGTCCATGATTCAGACCATTGGGCGTGCTGCGCGTAACGTGAATGGCCGCGCAATTCTGTATGCTGACCGGATTACGGGATCCATGCAGCGTGCCATGGATGAAACCGAACGGCGTCGTGAAAAACAGCTCGCCTTCAATGAGGAGCACGGCATTACACCCAAGGGTATTCGCAAATCGGTGGCGGATATCATGGAAGGAGCACAGCAGATTCCGGGCAAACGGAATAAGGGCTCCGTGCGCAAGGCCGCTGAGGCTGAGGGTGAATACAATGTGGATATGGCCAAGCTGTCTCCGGCAGAACAGGCGAAAATGATGGTGCGCCTTGAGGATGAAATGTACGAGGCGGCCCGTAATCTGGAATTTGAAAAAGCAGCGGCAATCAGGGATGAGCTTGAGCGCCTGAAGCACAGCGGATAAGGAGTCCATATGGTGGACTGGGAAATACTGCAATGGATTGTCCTGATTCTGGCAGGCTATCTGGCAGGGGTGTTGAATTCGATCGCCGGTGGCGGCTCCTTCCTGACTTTTCCTGCGCTGGTATGGGCCGGCGTGCCGCCCATCATGGCTAATGCTACCAGCGCGGTCGCGGTGTTGCCGGGCTATCTTGGTGGCGCTTTGGGCTTTCGACAGGAACTACGTCAGCTGACGCGGCGCCAACACCTGCAGATGTCAGTGGTAGGGCTGGTCGGTGGTCTCCTGGGCGGTGCGTTGTTGCTGGTTACACCGGCAGAGCTGTTCTCGCAGGTGGTGCCGGTATTATTGCTGCTGGCCACACTGATGTTCGCTTTCGGCCAGACTCTGCTGGCGCGGATTCGGCGCAGTAACCAGCCGGTGGCTTTGCTGCCAGGTCTGTTTGTTGTGGCTGTGTACGGCGGTTACTTCAATGGTGGCCTTGGTATCATGTTGTTGGCCATGTTTGCCGCAGCCGGCATGACCAATATGCTTTTGATGAATGGACTCAAGAACTGGATATCCTTCATCATATCCCTGATCTCGGTGCTGGCTTTTGCAGTAGCCGGGAAAGTACTCTGGGCCGAGGCACTGGTGATGATGCTGGCTGCTACACTGGGAGGATATCAGGGGGCGCATCTGTCCCGTATACTGCCAGCTGTTTGGGTTAAGCGTTTTGTGGTGCTGGTGGGTCTGGTAATGACGCTGGTGTTTTTGATGCGCTCCTGATTGAGCCTGATAAACACCTGGAACGGCAGAAAAGGAAAATATGGACATGTCTCGACTGCTGTCTACAGTGTTTGTGTGCTTGCTGAGTCTTTCATCCGGAGGGCTGGCGTCAGCTGCCAGTCTCAATGATTACTGGCAGCATCCGGAATTCTATCAAGCATACCCTGAACAGTTACTCTGGCTGGATCAACTATCCGCAGCCGTGCGGGCAAACCCGGTTCCCATCGAATACGAACAGTCGCGCCCCATCCGTATCGGCCTTGTGTATCCCTCGCACCAGTCGTCCAGCTACTGGACCAATAATGAAAAAGCCTTTCGCAAGCGCCTGCAGCAGCTGGGTATGCGCTATGAGCTGAGAGCAAGGTACACCACCCCCAGTACAGAACTCGGTGAGCAGGTCGCTCAGATACATGAACTTCTGCAATGGCAGCCGGACTATCTGGTTTACACGCTCGACTCTGTCCGACAGAAAATGATTATTGAGCGCATGATGCTGAACCAGAACACCAAGCTGATTCTGCAGAATATCACCACGCCGTTGAAAGCCTGGGGCGACCAGCAACCCTTCTTCTATTCCGGTTTTGATCATGTTGAGGGCGCCAGAAGGCTGGCCGAATATTTGTCTAAGCGTTTCCCGGAACAGGCACGATATGCGGTGCTGTTTCGCGGCAAGGGCATGATCAGCCAGATGCGTGGGACAGGCTTTATCCAGTCGGTATCGGACAGGCACAAGCTGGTCGCCAGTTATTACACTGACTCAAGTCGAGACAGTGGCAAAAATGTGGCACAGCGTCTGCTATCCGAGCACCCTGAGTTGGACTATATCTATGCCTGCTCCACGGATGTGGCATTGGGGACACTGGATGCGCTGAAGCAGGAGGGGCAATTGGGTGAAATCGTGCTCAATGGCTGGGGTGGTGGTGCTGAAGAGTTGGAGCAGCTGCGCCGGCATAAGCTGCAGGTCGTATTAATGCGCATGAATGATGACAGCGCTATCGCCATGGCTGAAGCAATCAAGCGGGATCAGGCAGGGCAGCCGGTACCGCTAGTGTATTCCGGTAACTTTGTGGTGCTGGATGAGGAAACAGGTGAGCATAACATCCAGAGATATGAGCGCCTGGCGCGTCGCGCCTCACAGGAGGCTGGCGACTGATGAGAAACCCGCGCTTTCGCACCCTCACGTTCACGTTGCTGTTGTTCCTGTCCTTTACGCTGCTTGCCATTTTTTCCGTTACCACCTTTATGCAGGCCAGTGAAATCATTGACCGCCAGTCGATAAGCTACGCGAACAGCCTGGCGCTGCGTTATGAGGAACGATTGCAGGAGTATCTGAAGCGGGTTGAGGCGGAAGCGCATGCCATGAGTGCGGATGCATCCCAGGTCAGTGCGCTTTATCGAGGTGACCTGGAAGCCTTTCGTAATAACTTGCGGCGTTGGGAAGAGGGCTACGAGCAAATTCATTACGACTTCTCGGTGATCTCTTTTCCCGGTCAGGGGCGTTGTCAGCTGTCACGCAGCTATGTGCCTGAGCTGAGTGGCCTTGAGTGCGAGCACTTGATCGAAAAACATGAAGGTGCCAGCTACCAGGGCTGGATGGTCATGGCGGTGGATGGCGAAACCCTGGCGGTGTATTCCATTCCGTTGGACCTGGCGACCAGTGGCAAGGTGGTAGGCCAGCTGTTGATGGGGGTGCGTCTGGCGGGAAATGCCCATTTGTTGAACCAGATCATGTCGGCTGCCGACCCTTTGCACGCGCTGCAGCTTAACCTGAAAGAACAGCGTCTGACACAGCTGGTGATGGATGATGAGGCTGGCTCCCGTGGCTTTGTCCAGGTGGAATCAAGGGGCATGACCACGCTGGGCCCGGATCTGTATCTGTCGTTGAGCATCAACGACAAGGGGCAGGCCGCCTTGCGTCAGGGCCTGGGGTATACACTGGTCTATGGTGTGGTGCTGGCGCTGCTGGTATCACTGCTGGTGGCATTCTGGCTATCCAGTTCGGTTGATCGTCAGCTGCAGCAGTTGATTGGCTTTACCCGACTGGCGAATCGCAGCCGTAATGCCAGCTGGAAAGAGATGCAGATTCGTGAGTTCAACCAGATTGGTCGTGAGGTGGGCGAAATTGTGCGCTGCCTCAAACTGCGAGAACACGAGCTGGAAGAGGTAAATGCGGAGCTGTCTACCAGTATTACCGAGAAGCGCAGCATCCTTCAACATCTTATCCAGACACAGGAAAATGAACGCAGGCGTCTGTCCAATGAACTGCATGATGATATGGCCCAGATGTTGGTAGCCGTAAAGATGAATCTGCAGCTCCTGCGTGACGAAATGGGTGATTTCAAGGGCCAAAGCCAAAACCTGGATCAGGCTGTGCAGCTGGTCAACACCATCTATGACAACGTCTATCACCGTATCAGAACACTGAGGCCCTACGAATTATCCGATTTTGGTCTTGGAGTCAGTTTAAGTGGGTTGCCGGCCATTCCCATACTCGAGCAGATGGACTACGCGGTGGAAATGGATATTCGTCAAGAACGGCAGTTATTGCCGGAAGTGACCTCGCACCTGTACCGCGTAGCTCAGGAAGCTCTGTCCAATGTAATCAAGCACGCCAAGGGTACCTACGTACTGATTCGGCTACGTGATGAGGCCGAAGGTTTGCGGCTGGTGATTGCAGATGATGGCGTCGGGGCTGAAAACCTGGCGAGCAGGCCCGGACAGGAGCAGGGCGGTTTTGGATTGCTGGCAATACGCGAGCGAGCGGAATATCTGGGGGCTGAGCTGACGCTCAAGCTGGATGGGGGCGTCAGGGTTGAGCTGTTTATCCCGGCGCAATATGCCTACGCTCATACTGGTGATGAGCCGGACCAGGTCTGCTCTGCATAGTGCGCATATCATTTCTACGTAGTACTACTTAGTTGTCTGCGGTTGCTACGTATAGGTCTGCGTAGTAAATGCACAGATGTGCGCAGTTTCACGAATGTTTTTATCTGTTCTTCATGTCGATACTGTCCAGTGCCGGTAACACGCCTCGCGCGCCGGCCGACAAACAACAGAGGATCGATAAAAACAATGTTCAAACTTACCTTTGCAAAGAAAGTGATGGCGGCTGCCGCTTGCGCGGCTGTGCTGATCAGCCCCGCTCAGGCTGCCGAAAAAGTCTACAAACTCAAGCTGGCTGAAACCTGGCCCACCAACTTTGGTGTGTTCAGTGAACCTGCTCGCCGTATGGCTGACCTGGCCAACAAGATGTCCAACGGACGTCTGGAGATTCGTATCGACACCGCCAACAAGCACAAGTCTGCCTTTGGTGTGTTTGACATGGTACGTGCCGGTCAGTACGACATGGGTCACTCTGCGTCCTACTACTGGAAGGGCAAGGTACCGAACACTCTGTACTTCACCACCATGCCGTTCGGCATGACAGCGACTGAACAGTACGGCTGGTTCTACTATGGCGGCGGCATGGAGCTCATGCAGAAGGTCTATGAGCCGTTCAACCTGATGTCTTTCCCGGGTGGTAACACCGGCGTCCAGATGGGCGGCTGGTTCCAGAAAGAGATCAACTCCATGGAAGACCTTCAGGGTCTGAAAATGCGTATCCCGGGCTTTGCCGGCGAAATTCTGGCAAAAGTGGGTGCCAACCCGACCAACATCCCGCCGGGTGAGCTGTACACCTCCCTGGAACGTCGCACCATCGATGCACTGGAGTGGGTAGGCCCGTCCATGGACCTGCGTATGGGCTTCCACAAAATTGCACCTTACTACTACACCGGTTGGCATGAGCCGGGTACCGAGCTGCAGTTCCTGGTCAACAAGCGCACTTTCGAAAAGCTGCCGTCTGACCTGCAGGAAATCCTGACCACTGCCATGCGTGTTGCCGCGTACGACATGACCATCCAGTCGCACCATGAATCCGGTGAGAACTGGGCGACCATGAAGGCTGAGTTCCCGAACGTGGAAGTGAAGTCTTTCCCGGATGAGGTTATCACTGCGCTGCGCAAGGCTAATGATGAACTGCTGGCCGAGCACGCTGCCAACGACGAACTGGCGAAAGAGATCCTGGAGTCTCAGGATGCCTACATGGGTACTGTACGTCAGTGGACCGATATTGCTGACCGCGCTTACCTGAACAGCTTCGAGTAATCGATGTGGCGGGGCTGGCGCCTGTCAGCCCCTCTTTATGCCGGCTTGCGCTGCCAAGCGACACCGGGTCCGCAATTGCGAGGACGATACATGTTTCTGTTACGCCTTGAGCAGACCATCAACGCCTTTTCCGACTGGCTGGGCAAGATCTCGGCTGTCCTGTTCGTGTTGATGTTGTTCAACGTTTTCTACGACGTCATTACACGCTATTTGTTTAACAATGTTTCCATCGGCATGCAGGAGCTTGAGTGGCACCTGTTTGCTGCCATGTTCATGCTGGGTGTGCCCTTTACGCTGCGCGCGGGCGGGCATGTACGCGTGGACCTGATTTACGAAGGTCTGAGCCTGAAGAAAAAGGCCTGGATCGACCTCTTTGGCACACTGACCCTGCTGTTTCCGTTCTGCATTCTGGTTGCCTGGTACGGCGTCGATTTCGCACGTGAATCCTTTGAGCTGGGTGAAGGCTCGGGTGACCCGGGTGGCCTGCCTTATCGGTGGGTAATAAAGGCGGTCATTCCGTTTGCGTTCTTCTGTACGTTTATCAGTGGTGTGGGCCTATTGCTGCGCTCCATCAATACCCTGAATGGCCATCACAAGAGTGATGACTACATTCCGACGCAGCACTGATCAGGGGTGATTCGATGATTGGTATTACAATGTTCTTTGTCGCCCTGGTGATGCTGTTGATCGGCTTCCCGGTGGCGTTCATTTTTGGTGGTGTGGCGCTCTGGTTTGGTGTCTACGCGGAAGGTCCGGACATGTTCGCGTTCATGCCGTTCCGTATCCAGAGCATCATGGAAAACACGGTACTGATGGCGGTGCCGCTGTTTGTATTCATGGGTATTGTGCTGCAGAAGACGCGTCTGGCGGAGCAGCTGCTGGAATCCATGGGTAAGCTGTTTGGTGGTGTGCGTGGCGGTCTGGCCATCTCCACCGTACTGGTAGGTGCGCTGCTGGCGGCCTCAACAGGTGTGGTGGGTGCGTCCGTGGTTGCCATGGGCCTGATCTCGCTGCCGGTTATGCTCAAGTATAACTACGACAAGAAGCTGGCCTGCGGCACCATCTGTGCGTCCGGTACCCTGGGTCAGATTATTCCGCCGTCCATCATTCTGATCATTCTGGGTGATGTCATGGGGATTCCGGTAGGTGACCTGTTCCAGGCAGCTATTGGTCCGGGTCTGATCCTGATTGGTGCCTATGTTGCCTATATTCTGGTGTACACCTACCTGAAACCTGAAGCTGCGCCTGCGCTGCCGATGGATCCGAACGACGGTACCCGTAACCAGCAGATCTTCAAGGCCCTGAAAGCCATCATCCCGCCGCTGGCTCTGATTCTGGTCGTACTGGGTTCCATCTTTGCCGGTATTGCGACTCCGACCGAGTCGTCCGCGCTGGGTGGTGTGGGTGCGCTGCTGCTGGCGCTGATTTATGGCCAGTTCAGCTGGAAGATGGTGTTCAGTGCGGCATCCGAGACCGTTAAGGTTACTGCAATGGTCTTCGCGATTCTGCTGGGTGCAACCGCATTCTCCATGGCCTTCAGCTATACGGGCGGTGAAGAAATTGTTGAGCACTATCTGTCGAATCTGCCGGGTGGTGCCATGGGCTTCCTGCTGCTGTCCATGCTGGCAATCCTGATTCTTGGCTTCTTCATCGACTTCGTGGAAATCAGCTTCATTATCGTGCCGATCCTGCTGCCTGCAGCAGAGATTCTGGGGATTGCGCCGGTCTGGTTTGCCATCCTGATTGCGATGAACCTGCAGACCAGCTTCCTGACACCGCCGTTCGGTTTCAGTCTGTTCTATCTGAAAGGGGTGGCGCCGCCACAAGTGCGGACGCTGGATATCTACAAGGGTGTGGTGCCCTTCATTATCATGCAGGTGGCGATTGTCGTTTCCATCCTCCTGTTCCCCGAATTCTACGGTCTGGTATAGACTGTATGACAACAGGCCCCGCTTAGAGGGGCCTGTTCGTATCTGTTGCTGCCATCACGTGAGTCTGCAATGCCCCTCAAGGTCAAAATTCTATTGTTGTCTCTGATACCCATGCTGCTGGTTACCTCAACGGTGGCCTGGATTGGCATGAGTCAGGCACGGCAGTTATCCGAAGATGAAATCCAGCTGTTTGAAGAAAACCTGTTGGCGTCGAAAAAGCGCGAACTGAAAAACTATGTCAGCCTGGCGATGACCTCAATTGCGCACATAGTCGAGAATGCAGAGCCAGATGATCTGGAGGCCAAGCGCGAAGTTAAACGTATCCTCACGGATATGACTTTTGGTCAGGAGCAGGACGGCTATTACTTTGTCTATACAATGGATGGTACCAATCTGGTGCATCCAACCCTGCCTCATCTGATTGGACGGAACCTCTATGACCTCCAGGATGCGCGTGGCGATTACCTCATCCGTAATCTGCTGGCCCGAGCAGAGCAGGGTGGCGGTTTTCACAGTTACTTGTGGCAGAAGCCTTCCAAGCAGGACTATGAAGAAAAGCTGAGCTATGCGGTCAAGCTGGAGAGATGGAACTGGATGCTCGGTACTGGCCTGTACCTGGATGACATTACCCGAGATGTCGCCAAGATTCGCGAGCAGGTGAATCGCAACATTCGCAACACCTTCTTTACGGTCGTGGTGATTATGTTGGTGGCAGTGCTGTTGGTGGTGCTCTTGGGTGTCGCCATCAATCTGCATGAAAACCGGCTGGCGGATAGTCGTCTGCGTCTGCTGGCACACCGGTCAATCCTGGCCAATGTGGCTGATCGTCGGCGTTTCTCCCGCGAGCTTCACGATGGTATCAACCAGCTGATGGTCTCAGTGCTGTACCGTATCGAGCTGGCGCAGAGAAAGCTGCGTAATAAGGATGATAGTGGCCTTGAAGACCTGGAGCAGGGATATGCTGTGCTCAATGAAGCGATTCAGGAAGTGCGCCGCATTTCGCATGACCTGCGGCCAACGCTATTGGATGATCTGGGGCTGAAAGCGGCTTTGGATGGCCTGTTGCAGCGCTTTACCGAGCGCACCGGGATTCGCCTCAAGGTTGATATGCGCTTGCCGGACACGCCCTTGCCTGAAGATGTGGAAATTACCCTCTACCGTCTGGTGCAGGAAGGGCTGACCAACGTTGAGAAGCATGCCGATGCCAGCTGGCTTAATTTGGGGCTGTGGCGCCAGGGCGGTGCGGTTTGGTTACGTTTGCAGGATAATGGGCGCGGTTTTGATACCGACGTGCTGGAGCGTTTTGAGGGCATTGGTCTGCGCAACATGCGTGAGCGTGTGGAGCTGCTGGGCGGAGAATTCAAACTGCTGTCAAAGCCGGGCCAGGGTGCCATACTGCTGGTGGGCTTGACGTTGCAACAAGGACAAATAGATTCATGACCACATTGATTCGCGTATTGCTGGTGGATGATCATCCGCTGGTAATCGATGGTATTCAGGCACGCCTTGAAGATGAGGGTGGAATTGAAGTCGTCGGGCGAGCCAGTAACGGCCAGGAGGCGGTTGATGTTGCTCAGCAGCTCCAGCCTGATGTGATTTTGATGGATATTTCAATGCCGGTTATGAATGGGCTCGAAGCCACGCGGGTGTTGCAGGAAAAAATGCCGGAAACACGCGTTCTGATCCTGAGCATGCATGATAATCGCGAGTACATGGTGCAGCTGATTCAGTCGGGGGCGAAAGGCTATATCCTCAAGGATGTGTCGGCAGCCGAGATGGTCAGTGCGGTTGAGACCGTCTACCGCGGCGCCACCTATTTCAGCTCAAGTGCGTCTCAGACACTGTTCAGTCAGTTTGATCAGGCACCCAAAAGCAACTCGCCAGCAGCGTCAGCTCTGACTCGGCGCGAGTCGATGGTGTTAAAGCTGTTGGCGGAGGGGCGTAACAACAAGGAAATTGCCAAGGTATTGGGGATTTCTGTCAGGACCGTTGAAACGCACCGGCAAAACATCAAATCAAAGCTGGATATACATACCGCGGCAGGGCTGACACGGTATGCGATCGAGCATGACCTGGTTCAGTTATCCTGAGCGCCCATAACGGCCGGCATCAGGTCGTAACGCCGGGCGGCTGCGTTTAGTCGCCCATCATTTTTTACCTCACGAACAAATTCATTGATGCGTGCCAGCCATGCAGGTTGCTCTTTTGCGATAGCATAGGCGTACTTGAAGGGGCGGTCAGTGATGTCTGCTGTTGGTGATATAACGCGGGCCCAGTCATAAAAGCGCAAAACCTTGCGCGAGTATGGGTAGTCAGTCAAAAACAGGTCGGCCTGGCCTGACATAACGGTCTGTTCGCGCTCACGCGGGTTACGCACGACCAGCATGTCGGTTTCGGGCAGGTTGTGTTGCTTGAATCCCTGCATATAGGTGCCTTCCTGGACGCTGACAATAACGCCGGGCTGGTTGATGTCCTGCCATTCACTGATGGCGGCATGCGTCCGAGTGGTGACGGCATAGATCTGACTGGCAAGGTAGGGCTCGCTGTAATCGATATGCTGTTTGCGCTGTTCGGTAATGGCAACGCCGAACATGGCCAGGTCGCAACGGTCATCCTTAAGGTCCTGGATAAAACGGCCAAAGTGAGTCTCGACGAAAGTCAGAGAGACATCGAGATCATTGGCAAAGGCATGAGCCAGATCGATATCAATACCTTCAAGTTCACCGGTTTTGGGGTGGCGGGCACTGATGGAAAAATATTCCGGCCATATGCAGACACGCAGTTCCCCTGTAGTCTTGATTCGTTCAAGGCGGTCATTATTGAGATCCTGTGCGGCAAGGGTGCTGGCAGCGCAGGTTAAAGTGGCCAGAGCAAAGAATGAGCGTAAGCGATAGAAAGGATTCACGCGACCTCCCGGTTCAACTGGGGTCTGATTAAGACCTGAATATACCAGATAGGCAGTCGGTTTTGGCAGTAAGACGTTGGTTTTGGATTCCTTTTGGCGGTGTGCTCCTGTCAGCGATACTGATTGCGCTCTTTATGCTGTTTGCCTATTTGGGCGAGCAGCGTATGCAGGACAGTATTCGCAATCAGGCAGAGGTGCTGGCGCATTCTCTGGAAAGTACGCTGGTGCGTTCCATTCAGGATGTGCACGGGCGCATGCGTATACTGGCACGGCACCTGGCGGCATCTGAGCAAGGGCTTGAAGCCGATGCTGAGCTGGTCAGGCAGTTACGCAACCTGGTACAGGCGGCTCCTCAGCTGCGTGAGCTGGTGTTGCTGGATAGCCAGGGGGACCTGTTGGCTACATCCGGTGATGCAGATCTTCACCAGAGTCAGGCGCTTCAGCTGAAGAGTTGCCTGGAGTGGTATCAGCCGGGGCAGTTTCTGGCGGTGGGGACACCGGTGCCAGGCCGTTCTATTTCCCATCCTGTCTCCCCTGAAGGGGTGGCCCACCTTCCAGTGTGTATGCCTGTTCAATCAGAGGGGGTAGAAGAGCCGCTCTGGGTCGTTGCCATTCTTAACCCTGATGCTCTGCGTGAACAGTTTTTTCCAGTGGTTCATAGTCTTAAGGCAGAAGCGGCGTTGTACCGCTATGACGGGCAGATGCTGGTGAGCTTCCCTGAGCCGGATGTGACAGAGGCGCAGGGCGGGGGTGGATCAGCGCGATATCTTTCCCTGCTGGCCGAGCGTGACTGGGGCGTATTGCAGGAAGTCAAAGGCGAGACAGCCTGGATAACCGGATACCGCTCGACTTCCATGTATCCGCTGTTGCTGACAGTTTCGATAGACCAGGATGTAGCGCTGGCGCGGTGGAATAAGACCATCAGTGGTTTTCGCTGGGCGGTGATGCTGGCGGTGGCCGTTATTCTGGTGGCTGTTTTGATCATGTCCTGGCTCAATCGACGACAGGGGCGACTCATGGGGGAGCTGAAACTGTTGAGTGCAGCCATCAGCACGACGGCCAATGCGGTACTGATTACTGATCACCAGGGGCGTATTCAATGGGTTAATGGCGCTTTTACCAAAATGATGGGGTATGAACCCAAGGAAGTGTTGGGGCGCAAGCCGTCACTATTGAATTCAGGTGAACACTCCAAGCTGTTTTTCAACCGGCTTTGGCACGCAATCCTCGATGGCCAGGTGTGGCGCGGAGAGGTAGTGAATATTAACCGTAACCGACAGCGCCTGGTCGTCGAGCAGACGATTACCCCGATTCTGGATGACAAGGGGCGGGTCAGTCATTTTGTTGCGGTTCAGGAGGATGTAACCCTTCGCAAGCAGGCCGAGGACCGGTCAAAATTCCTGTCAACGCATGATCCGCTCACGGGGTTGCCCAACCGGCGTGCTCTTATGCATAAGCTGCAGGTGGTGTTGGAAGCACTGGATTCGATCGAAGTGGTGCTGCTGTATATCGATCTCGATAACTTCAAATCGGTCAACGATACGCTTGGGCATGGCAAAGGCGATCAGTTGTTGCAGATTGCCGTGCAGCGCCTGCAACAGGCTTTACCAGAGTCCGTTTTCCTGTCGCGCTTG
The DNA here is from genome assembly GCF_059179545.1 of Marinobacterium sp. NO-S09. NCBI lineage: Bacteria > Pseudomonadati > Pseudomonadota > Gammaproteobacteria > Oceanospirillales > Oceanospirillaceae > Marinobacterium > Marinobacterium sp. NO-S09. The sequence goes on from NZ_CP168954.1 coordinate 2,144,776, forward strand.
GGAGGAGATGAATTCGCAGTTGTAATGGCTGAGCCAAATGCCCGAGCTCAGGTAGAGGTGATGGCTGAGCGAATCTGCTCAGTATTGGCCGATTCCTTTGAGCTCAAAAGTGCGCGTTTCCAGCTGACGGCCAGTATCGGTATTGCCATTGCCGGCAATCAGGCCGACCCGCAAACGCTGCTACGACAGGCTGATCTGGCCATGTATGGTGCCAAACAGAACGGGCGTGGCGGCTTTCAGGTGTTCAGTCCCGATATGGATAACAGGGCTCAACGGCGCGTTGCTTTGGAGCAGGGGCTGCGCAAAGTGGTTGAGTCGGGCTGTGCAGGGTTGGAAATGCGCTATCAGCCCATCTTCGATGCGCAGCGGTTGGTGCCCGTCGGGGCTGAAGTGTTGCTGCGCTGGCAGGATGGTGATGACTGGGTCTCACCGGCTGAGTTCATTCCAGTGGCTGAAGACAGCGGTATGATTGTGGATATCGGTGCCTGGCAGTTGGGCCAGGTGCTGCAGCAGCTGTCTGAATGGGATCGGAACGGGCATACGCAGTTCTACCTGAGTTTGAATATTTCGGCTGTTCAGCTGGCGCGGGACGGTGTGGCACAGCGGCTACTGGATATGCTGGAGTTGCATGCCCTGGATCGGTCACGTGTGGTGGTCGAAATTACGGAAACGACCCTGATGGGGGTTACCCGCCAGGTAGAAGATAACCTGACGCGACTGGAGTCTTCAGGGGTCAGACTGTCTATCGATGACTTTGGTACCGGTTATTCGTCATTGGGCTATTTACGCGAGCTTGATGCCGGTTACCTGAAAATCGATCGCTCTTTTGTGATTGGTATTGGTAACCGGGACAGCGATGAAGAAATTGTATTGGCCATGTTGGCGCTGGCGAGGAGCCTCAACATGAAGGTGGTAGCAGAGGGGGTTGATACCAATGAGCAGCTGCAATTCCTGCGTCAGCACGGCTGTGACTTGATACAGGGCTTTCTGCTTTCCAGGCCTGTAACCGCGGCAGAAATTCCGCCATTGCTGGTTGGCGAATAAATTTCAAAAAAATGATAAAAAGGGCTTGCAGAGCAAAAGGTTAGCTGTATAATTCGCACCAAGTTTCAGGACTATAGCTCAGCTGGTTAGAGCACCACCTTGACATGGTGGGGGTCAGCGGTTCGAATCCGCTTAGTCCTACCAAATTCTTGCAAAAAAGGCGAATCACTTGGTGGTTCGCCTTTTTTGTTTGTCTTGTCCCGTCCTGAATAAGGTTGACACATTTCTACCCTCTAACGGAGAAATGTGATGACTACGACCACTAAACGCACCCAACGTGATTATTCCCTTGCCTTTAAATTAGCTGTTGTCGATCAAGTAGAAAAAGGCGAAATGACATACAAGCAAGCACAGCAGCGTTACGGCATCCAGGGCCGCTCCACTGTTTTGGTTTGGCTTCGTAAGCATGGACGACTAGATTGGTCATCAGGATCAACAAGCGTGAGCGTTCCCATGTCTAAGCAACCCTCCGAGCAAACACCTGAACAACGCATCAAGGAGTTGGAAAAGCAGCTGGCGGAGACCCAGCTGAGAGCCAGCTTTTTCGAGGGTGTCGTACGTTTGATGAAAGAGGACTACGGTGTTGAGATAAAAAAGTCTCAGCTCGACTCATTGAAGAAAAAGACTTGAAGCTGACCGTTACTCAGGTGTGCGGATACCTGCACATCAGTAGACAAGCCTGGTACCAGCAGTTACAGCGAGATCATCACCGGTCCCGGATTGAGAGCACGCTTCTCGACTTCGTGCAGAGAATCCGTCTCAGACACCCGAAAATGGGGACTCGCAAGCTGCATCACTTGCTGAACCGCCAGTTTATACAGGTTGGAAGGGATAAGCTCTTTGCTCTGTTAAGGCAACATCGCCTGCTGGTTCAGCCTAAACAGGCCTATCACAAGACCACACTCAGTCATCATCGCTTTCGCAAGCACCCCAATCTATTGAAGGAAGGTGTTATTGCTCAGAGGCCTGAGCAGGTTTGGGTGGCCGACATTACCTATTTGCCCACACAGGAAGCCGATACCTATCTGTCATTAGTCACGGATGCGTGTTCGAGGAAAATCGTTGGGTATTCACTGGGGCTGGATATGAAAACCAGCACTGTATCGAAGGCCTTCAAGGAAGCTTTGAAAAAACGTCAGCGGCAATCAAACCTGATTCACCACTCTGATAGGGGCGCCCAGTACTGTTCGGCGGAATACCAGCGTATCCATGAGCTGCACGGTGTGACCTGCTCGATGACAGATGGTTATGACTGCTATCAAAACGCCTTGGCTGAGAGAGTGAATGGGATATTGAAGCAGGAGTATCTGACTCAGAGGCCAAAAAACCTGGAAGAAGCGAAGAGGATGGTGAAAGAAGCCATCATGCTCTACAACGGGCAACGACCTCATTATTCCTTGAAATACAAAACGCCCGATGAGGTACATCGGGTGCTGTAAAAGGTGTCAACTTATATCAGGACTAGACATAGCTCTCACTGGGTGTTCAATACCCTGGCTGAAGGGCGCTGGCGCATTCTTGCCAGGTAATCCATCGCTTTAGTACCTTCCATAAGGCCTGGGCCCACTGGCACCTTGGCGAAGTAATCCAGAATCGGGGTAAGCAGCGCATCCGCAAGGGTGTAGGACTGCCCATGGATCAACTCATTATCACCCAGCATTTCATCCACCCGCTGCAATGCCTTTCGGGCTTCAGGCAAGGCGGCTTCAACTTTATCCATGCGTACTGCACCGTTTTCGCTTTTCGGGAATGCGAACTCCAACACAATATTTCTCAGCAGTGCCTGATCAATATATAAAGCGATTTCGGCGCAATACTGATCAAGCAATGCGCGCTCGAAAGCACTGCCGGGCTGCAGTGGTGTTTGTTCAAAGCGGGCATCCAGGTAGCGGCAAATGGTGCTGGTTTCGATCAGAACCTGGCCTTCATGGAACAGAGCGGGCAGCTTGCCCCAGGGATGTATGGCGAAATGTTCAGGGCTCTTGGATGTGATTGTGCTGCCTTCAGGCGCCATTCCGCACTCATAAACGATCCCCTTTTCTTCACAGCAGAGCATGACTGAGCGGGCAAAACTGCTAAAGGTGGGGGCAAAAATATAGACGGTGTTTTCCATGATACGTCTCCTTTGAGGGGTAGACGCAGTGTGTACGGACACCACAATATGTTAAAGAACATATTATGATCTTGGGGCGAATGCTCCAGTGCTCAGGTATAGATTCAGTTTGCACGGCGATCAACAGTGGGCAGGCTTTTCACACCTGCCCAACCGTATTAAATAGCAGGCATGGTGAGAAATCCGGGCAAGGCTTTAATGCTATCAATCCAGCGCCCAATGGCAGGGTAATCATTCAGTTGAATCCCGCCTTCGTGTGCGAGGGCGACATAGGGAAATACCGCACATTCGGCCAGGGTCGGACGGTTAAGCGCCAACCAGTCTTGGTTCTTCAGGTGATCTTCAAGCAAACCCAGGATACGTGCGCTTGTGACAAGTGAATTCTCCTTGTTCAGGCCATAACCAAATTTATCGACCAGCCGGGCAGCGTTGGGGCCGTGTTGGATTTCATTCGCAGCCGTAAATAGCCACTGGGCAACCTGGGCTTGTTGAGCGGCTTCCTCTGGCCACCATTGGGCGCCGGCATATTTTTTGGCAAGATAGATCAGGATGGCTTGTGCATCACGTAAGATCAGGTCGCCATCCTCCAAAATCGGAATTTCGCCCCAAGGGTTTTTGTCTATCAATGGCGCGCGCTTGTGTTCGCCATCAAGAAAGTCCACGGGGATGATTTCCAGATCAATACCGGAAAATGCGGCCAGCAGCCTTACCTTGTAGCAGTTTCCTGATAGTTCCAGGTCATATAGTTTCATGTGTCGTTCCTTGTTGTTATTTGCTCGGTTGGGTTAGCTGGTTGAACTCCAGCACATTGCCATCAAAATCACGGATAAACAGGGTGATACGGCGAGGACCAAGTGGGTGTATATCCTCTGTTATCCTAATACCCTCCTGCACAAACCAGTCACGCAGGGCATAGAGGTCATCAACCACAAAGGCCGGATGGGTAAAGCCTGGCCACTTGATGGCCTGGTCCAGCAGTACATTGTTGTTTTGGGGACGGGTGCTTGCGTTAAAAATCAAATTGATACGAAGCCCATGATCATTGGTCATCTCGTTCGCTTCATGCTCTGGAAAGTAGCCTGTTTGGCGAAACCCCAGGCGTTCATAAAACTGAATCGCCTGAGCTTTGTGCGTCACACGTATTCCTACATGGTCAAACGCCAGAAGGGGGCTGCCGCTGAGTGCCGTATGCATGCTGTCTCCAATCGCCAGGGGGTGTGTGGCTATTAAGTCAGCTCCATAAATCGAAATAAATACTGTATTCTTGATAATATTATTAATAAAAGCTGACTAATCATGGATAAGCTCAAGGCGATGGCGGTGTTTGTCGTGATCGTTGATCAAGGCGGTTTATCAAAAGCTGCGGAACAGCTGGGCCGATCACCTGCTGCGGTTGTGCGGACATTGGCGGCCCTTGAGGCGCAACTTGGGGTACGACTGATGAATCGCAGTACCCGGCGTATATCGCTAACCGATGATGGCCGGGAGTACCTGTTGCACTGCCGAAAAATACTCTCGGACGTTGAGGCTGCAGAGTTTTCGATTGATGTTCGGCGCCAATCGGTTTCAGGTAAATTAACCATTACGGCGCCCGTTACCTTTGGGCGGTTGCATATTGCGCCATTGATACAGGCCTATTTGAAAAAACACCCTGATCTCGAAATAGAGTTGACGCTTCTGGATCGAGTGGTCGACATCATCGAGGAGGGCTTTGATCTTGCCTTGAGAATTGGCCACTTGGTCGATTCATCCCTGATCGCCAAGCGAGTGGGGCAGGTACGGTCGGTGGTAGTGGCAAGCCCCGATGCCATTCAATCCTTTGGTCAGCTGGAGCGACCGTCCGATTTACATCAGTGGCCCACTATCATAAATTCGGCACTCAGTGACAGTTGGCAGTTTCAAGAAGCAGGTAAAACGCTGGTACAAACACTGAAAACACGCGTAACCACGAATCAGGTTGATGTCGCCCTGGGCTGTGCGGTAGATGGACTGGGTACAGCCAAATTACTGAGTTACCAAGCGTTTGGTGCAATTCAAAAAGGTCAATTGCAGCGTGTGCTAGCGGAATTTGAGCAGCCGCCTATACCGGTGCAGTTTGTCTATCCTCACACTCGCCTGTTATCGCCCAGAGTGCGTGATTTTCTGAACTGGGCTGCGCCAAAACTTGAAACAACTCTTGCTGAAATGGACAGTATTTTTGATCCTGAACCTTTTCAAAATGATTAAGGTGTCGTCTGCTTACATTCAGTCTTCGTATTATTTAGATGAATTATCCAGCCTCAGTGAGCAGGTCAGTATATTAATGCCGTGGCATACTGTCTCTTATATGATTTCGGGAGGGCGTATATGGCCTGGCCAAGTGAGCGCCGGAGTGAGAGTCGTGACCGCATTCTTTTGAGCGCGGAGCGGCTTTTTACAGAGCGCGGTTTTGATGGCGTTAGCATTGATCAGGTAATGCAGGATGCCGGGATGACCCGTGGAGCCTTCTACGCACACTTCAAGTCAAAGCGGGAACTCTATTCAGAGGCGATTTCATCGGCGGCAAAACGGATGGAGGCCAGGCATCCGGCGAGCACCGACGAGTTGATTCGCCGCTACCTGAGTGTCCAGCACCTGGAGAGCAAGGCCGGCAGCTGTCCATTGGCGTTTCTCGTGTCTGATATCGGTCAGAGGGACACTCAGATTCGCGAGACCTATACCCGAATCTTCAATGCGTTGGCCGGCAAGCTGGGCGGTGAACCGGGCAGTGAACCGGATGATGCCGCATTAAGAGCGCTGGTTTTGATGGTTGGCGGTGTTGCTGTGGCACGGGCGATAAACGACGCCGACCTGGCCGAACGCGTGTTGGAAGCGTGCCGTGAGGGAGCGCTTGATCAGTGCGCTTCCTTGGCAGAGCAAAAGGTACAGTAGCTCACTTCAATGATGGGGTGGTGCAGGCCATCTATCCTGTTCAGCAGGGTGCGGTACTCTTCGGGTGTGGTTTCACCATGTGTCACCACAGCAGCAACCAGCGTCCAGGCACCCTGGCCAACCGACCAGATATGCAGATCGATAACCTCGGTTTCCCCCGCCTGCTGCAAAGCTTCGGTGGCCTGGCATCGAATGGATTCGGGCCCTTCTCGGTCAAGCAGTACACCCGTTGTTTGGCGTAACAATCCCCAGGCCCATTTCATGATCACTGCTGCGGCAACAAGGGCAATAGCAGGATCCAGCCAGTTCCACCCCCACAGCCAGGCGGCAATCAGGCCCAGAATGGCTGCAACAGAGGTGAGCGCGTCCGCAAGTACATGAATGAGGGCAGCTTTCAGGTTGGCATCTGAATGATGATCCTGGTGTCCGTGTCCGTGTCCGTGTCCGTGTCCGTGTCCGTGTCCGTGTCCGTGTCCGTGTCCGTGCTCATGTTTGCCGGCCAGGAGCCAGGCTGAAACAAGGTTCACTATCAGCCCGATGCTGGCGACGATGAGCGCCTCGACGGGTAATAGTTCGTTAGGGGTAATGAGCCGGCGAATGGATTCAAACACCAGCCAGACAGTGGAGGCAGCCAGAAGCAGGGCGCTGGTGTAGGCAGCCAGGTCGGCAATTTTTCCGCTGCCCAGGCTGAGGCGACGATCTTCGGCATGGGTGCGGGCCAGATAATAGGCGCCGGCGGCCATCCCCAGTGCCATGGCGTGTCCCGCCATGTGAATGCCGTCGGCCAGCAGGGCCATGGAGCCGGTAATCAAACCACCAAATACCTCAGCCACCATAGTTGCTAGTGTCAGCAGGGTTACAAGTTTTGCACGCTGCTCGGCGCTGCGTTTTTGGCCCTGACCAAAGTCATGTCTGTGATTGAGTCTGGCAGCGGTGCTGCAGACACTGGTGTGTTGATCGGACTCTCGGGTGCTCATGCCGTCTCCTGCAAAACAACCTTGGCACGAGAGACAGTAACCGATCGGATAGGTATTCGAAAAGAGGGGCCAGGGGGTAAAGCAGGCGGGCCGGGGTAACCCGCCTGAACTCATATGATGTATCAGCTCATCTGCTGGCGCAGGAATTCCAGAGCTTCCTCAACCGGGATGTCACGGGATTCGCTGTCCTGACGGCCCTTGTATTCCAGGGTGCCGTTCTTCAGGCCACGATCCGAAATGACCAGACGGTGAGGCAGACCCATCAATTCCATATCGGCGAATTTGACGCCCGGGCGTTCCTTACGGTCGTCCAGCAGTACGTCTACACCTGCTTTGCGCAGGGCGTCGTACAGCTCATCAGACTTAGCGCGAACCTCTTCGGACTTGTCGTAGTTCAGCGGGACCAGCGCCACGTTGAACGGTGCCAGCGCTTCCGGCCAGATGATGCCGTTGTCGTCGTAGTTTTGCTCAATGGCAGCGGCGACAACACGGGTTACACCGATACCGTAGCACCCCATGGCCATCAGGGTGGATTTGCCGTTCTCGTCCAGTACGGTGGCGTTCATGGCTTCAGAGTACTTAGTGCCCAGCTGGAAGATATGACCCACTTCGATGCCGCGACGGATCTGGATGCTGCCCTGGCCACAGGGGCTGGGGTCACCTTCGACCACGTTACGCAGGTCGGCGACTTCCGGTGTCGGCAGGTCGCGTTCCCAGTTGATGCCGAAGTAGTGCTTGTCATCAATGTTGGCACCCGCGCCGAAGTCGGACAGGGTTTCAACACTGCGGTCGATGACGCAAGGGATGCTCAGGTTAACCGGGCCCAGTGAGCCGGGGCCAGCACCAATAACCTGGCGGATCTCTTCGTCAGTGGCAAAGCGCAGCGGCGTTTCAACCTGCGGCAGCTTCTCGGCTTTGACTTCGTTCAGCTCGTGATCACCACGGACCAGTAGCGCGACGAAATCAGCGTCGCTGTCTTCGCTGGCGGCAACAATCAGGGTTTTAACGGTTTTTTCGATCGGCAGGTTAAACTGCTCAACCAGCTCGGCGATGGTTTTGGCATCAGGGGTATCGACCAGACGCATCTCTTCGCTGGCGGCCTTGCGCTCACCCAAGGGCAGGGCCTCTGCCATCTCGACGTTGGCAGCAAAATCACTGCTGTCTGAGAAGGCGATATCGTCTTCGCCGGACTGCGCCAATACGTGGAACTCATGGGAGGAATCGCCGCCGATGGAGCCGTTGTCCGCCAGTACCGGACGGAAATCCAGGCCCAGGCGGGTGAAAATGTTGGTGTACGCCTCATGCATCACCTTGTAGGTATCTACCAGTGATTCCAGGTTGGTGTGGAAGGAGTAGGCATCCTTCATGATGAATTCGCGTGAGCGCATCACGCCGAAGCGGGGGCGAATCTCGTCACGGAACTTGGTCTGGATCTGGTAGAAGTTGGCCGGCAGCTGTTTGTAGCTTTTGACTTCGCGGCGGATCAGGTCCGTGATTACTTCTTCGTGGGTGGGGCCGACACAGAATTCACGGTTGTGACGGTCATTCACACGCAGCAGTTCAGGGCCGTACTGCTCCCAGCGGCCGGATTCCTGCCACAGCTCTGACGGCTGGATAGCGGGCATCAACACTTCCTGAGCACCGGCAGCGTCCATCTCTTCACGAACGATGCGCTCAACCTTACGCAGGGTGCGCAGGCCCAATGGCAACCAGTTGTACAGACCGGCAGCTACCTTGCGGATAAGGCCCGCGCGGAGCATAAGCTGGTGGCTGATGACTTCCGCATCGGAAGGCGTCTCTTTCAGTGTGGCAATCAGAAATTGGCTGGCTCGCATTGATATGGGATCCGTCTGGGAATGAAAATGGCCCCCATTTTAGGGGGCCAGCTTCAGGGTAACAAGTGGGAGGAGGGTCAGGCTGCTTCGTCGTCCTGTTCGACAAAGCGGATCAGCTCATCCAGCTGGTGTTCGTTGAACACTGGAATGCCGTTTTGAAGCAACTCACCTGCGGCCACCCCTGGGGCTTCAACCAGTTCGCCGGAGAAGCTGCCATCATAGGTTTCGCGGCTGCCACAGGAGGGGCTGCGTGCTTTCATCAGGGCACAGCTACAGTCATAACGACGTGCCAGGTCGAGCGTTTCCTCCGCGCCACTGAGAAACTCGGGTGTTACGTCCTCGTCATTTTTTGTGGTCACTAGAATGGGAAAACGGCTTTGAATTTCGGCCGGTGGGCGGGGCGTAGGTAGCCCGCCCAGTGTTTCCGGGCAAACGCTGACAATACGTCCTTCATCATGCCAGCGTTTGAGAACGGGGTGGTCGAGCAGGTTATCGCGTCCGTCGTAACGAACTTTGGCGCCCATAAGGCAGGCGCTGACCAGAATCTTATTCATGGGTAACTCTTGCGGTGCATTCATTGTTCTTATTGTAGTGGCGGTATTTTACGGCCATCTTTCACGGGTGCAATACAACCAAAGTTACCTGGATTCTCTGTCGATGATCCTGCTCAAACCTCAGGCGTGCATGATGCAATTAATGAGATAGCTTTGCCGCTCTGCCATACGGGCCGTTTGGCTATTAAGATCCAGAGTCTGGCTGGCATCTTTTACCATCTGCTCGGCACTGCTGCTGAGGTCGTTAACCCTCTGACTGACATCCTGAGTAACCGTGCTCTGCTCTTCACTGGCGGTAGCCAGTTGAGTTGCCATATCGTTAATACGGTCCACTGCCAGCAGCACTTCTCTCAGGGTGTGACCAGTACTGTCGATCTGCTCCACGGCCTGCTCGGACAGGTTTCGTTTGGCGGCCATCGCCGACACGATGATGTCCGTTTTTTTCTGCAAGGCGGCGATCATTTGATGAATCTCACCGGTAGCCGTTTGGGTGCGTTGTGCCAGTTGGCGCACTTCATCGGCAACCACAGCGAAGCCTCGGCCATTTTCGCCGGCGCGCGCAGCTTCAATGGCCGCGTTTAGTGCCAGCAGGTTGGTCTGCTCGGCAATGTCACTGATCACATTGATGATGGTGCCGATCCGGTTGCTCTCATCCTGTAGCTGGCCGACTTCGCCGGCGGTACCGGTAATTGAACCATCCAGGGAACGAATTCTGTTGATGGCGGTGTCTACGACATTGAGCCCCTGTTCAATTTCCTCGCGGGCCTGCCGGGTTTGCGTGGCGGTTTTAGCGGTACTGGCACTCATTTCGGTAATGGTGCTGTTCATCTGGCTGATGGCCACCGCAATCTGCTGGAGAGAACTGCGCTGATCATCAACTTCCGTGCAGGTGCGGGTCATGACCGTGACGCTTTCGGTTGCATCAGACATGACCTGGCTGGATGCATAGTGCATACGCCGTAATACCGCATCCAGCTGTGATTGCAGCATTTCCAGAGTCAGGGAGAGCTGACCGATGTCGTCATGGGTGCCGGTATAGATCAGCTGCTTGATCGGATGTTGAACAATGCGCTGGCTGGAAGTGACCAGCTGCCTCAGGCTTTTACCCAGATACCAGAATCCGCCAACACCGAGCAGCCATAGACCGCCGAGGGTTGTCGCCAGGGTGGAATTCATCTGTTCCAGAATCAGTATTGCCAGCATCAGCAGCATGAAAAGACAGCTATGCAGAACTTGGAATTTGCTAACCAAACTCAGGCTCGGCCATTTCAACTGCCTGGGCATGGCCCCTTTACGGCGCAGGGCATAGATATGAGCCGCACGCTGGATAATAGCTTCACTGGGTCGACGCAGGATGCACTGACACTCCAGGATCCGGCCATCTTCAATAACCGGAATCACATAGGCATCAAGCCAGAGGGACGAGTTATCTGCGCACGTCAGTTGAATAACCCCCATCCAGGGTTGACCACGATCCAGTGTTTGCTTGAGGTCCTTGAAGGGGCCTTCGGGCATGTCCGGGTGACGCAGCCCTGACAGTGACTGGCCAATCAGCTGCTCTGCAGCATGGCGGCTGAGGCTCAGAAATGAGGGGCTGGCTTCCTGTATTGTGCCCTCGGCACTGAGCACCAGAATCAATTGTTCGTTTGTTTTTTTATTTTTGTTATGCGGCATTCCATTTAGTCCTTTTTGATATCGAATGGCTGTTCCTGTGTAGAGAGCAAAATATGGGCCAGCCATGTCGCCACATGATGACGTTAGTCTGGGGCGAAAAATATCCGCTCAGTGCAGCATTTGATGAATTTCGGCGCGGCAAGGTGATCCTTTGATCAATTTCACTCGGGAGGTTTACGCAGGCGGAAGGTGAGGATATATTCGGGATATCCCCTAAGGGGTTTCACTAGTCTTCGACTTCAATAATAAAGATAAGAAGAAGGAAGATATTCATGAGTAAGCAGCCTTATCAGCCGTTCTATGATCGGTTCGATGTCGAGGCACTGACCGCCGAGATCCTTCAGGGCAGTCCTGAAACAGGTATGAATGCCTGCCAGGAAATATGTGATAAATGGGCCGAGGACCCGCAGCGGGTGGCCTTGCAATATCATGGTGTCGAGCGCCAACCCGAGCGCTGGACCTTCGCCCAGCTTCGCGATGCGTCGGCACGTTTCGCCAATCTGCTCAAATCCAAGGGCATCGGCAAGGGTGATCGTGTGGCCGCATTATTGCCCCGTACGCCTGAATTGATGGTCGTGGTGCTCGGCACACTGAGAGCCGGTGCCGTCTATCAACCCCTGTTCACCGCGTTTGGCTCGGGGGCGATCGAATATCGATTGGATCGTGCATCCACGCGGTTGGTCGTCACTGATGACCAGAACCGTTTCAAGCTGGATGGCGTGCAGAACTGCCCGCCGATCGTGCGTGTAACCCGGGAAGCCGCCAGCGGGCACCCTGATATCGATTACCGGCAGACCATGGCCGCGCAAAGCGACCAGTTCGACCCGGTCATGATTCTGGGTGAAGACCCCATCTTGCAGATGTTTACCTCTGGTACAGTAGGCAAGTCCAAGGGCGTTGCCGTGCCGGCACGGGCGTTGCTGTCTTTCTACGTGTACATGCGCTACGCCATCGATCTCCAGCCTGAAGACAAATACTGGAATGTGGCTGACCCCGGGTGGGCTTACGGTCTTTATTACGCCGTAGTGGGGCCGCTGCTTTTGGGTGCAACAACCCACTTCAATGAAAACGGGTTCACCCCGGATAGCACCTACGCCATGATCCGTGAATATGGCATTACCAACCTGGCTGCTGCGCCAACGGCGTACCGCTTGCTCATGGCCAACGATCATGTACTGCCAGAGGGTGAGTCCATGGATTTGAGGCTGGCCAGCAGTGCCGGAGAACCGTTGAACCCTGAAGTAAACAACTGGGTGGAACGGCGCCTGGGGTGTCCGGTGAAAGATCATTATGGTCAAACTGAAACCGGCATGACCTGTTGTAACCACCACGCCCTGGATCATGAGGTGCGCGTTGGTTCCATGGGCTATTCCCTGCCGGGGCATCGTGTTGTGGCTTTGGGTGGTGATTATCAGGAAGTCGGACCCGAAGAGACCGGGCAGCTGGCGGTGGATATACATGCCTCGCCCCTGTTTTTCTTCCAGGGCTATACCTGGGATGAGAAAGATCCCTTCCACGACCGTTACTACCTGACCGGTGACGTCGTAATCAGTCATGGAGATGGCAGTTTCTCCTTTACCGGCCGAGATGATGACATTATCACCACAGCCGGATATCGGGTTGGACCTGCGGATGTGGAAAGTACCTTGCTGGAGCATCCGGCTGTTGCTGAATCCGGGGTGGTCGGAAAACCTGACAGTGCCCGTGGTGCCGTTATCAAGGCCTACGTGGTCACCAAGCCTCAGTACGATGCGGATGAGAACCTGGCGGATGAGCTCAAGGAGCTGGTTCGCAATCGGCTTTCAACCCATGCCTTCCCGCGTGAGATCGAATTTGTTCAGGAGCTGCCGAAGACGCCCAGTGGCAAGATCCAGCGCTTTATACTGCGCAATCAGGCTCGGGAGGAAGCGGATCAATGAGCGAGGAGCAGGTGTTTACACCGCGCAACCCTGAGTATGAAATCGAAACGCGCCGGGTGTTTGATCAGGCGCCTTTTATTCGTTTGCTGGGTGCAGAACTCTGTGCATTCGGACCCGGTCATTGTGAGACGCGACTGGTACTCCGAGAGGATCACCAACAGCATGACGGCTTCGTACATGCCGGGGTTCAAGCGACTCTGGCGGACCATACGGCTGGCATGGCTGGTGCAACACTGGTGGGGGAGGGCGAGCGTGTTCTCACCGCCGAGTTCAAGATCAATCTGTTACGCGCGGCCTCTGGTGAGCAACTGGAATGCATGGCAAAGGTATTGCGTCCGGGTCGTCGCCTGATCGTAACGGAGTCGGAAGTATTTGCGATTAAGGGCAGCAAGCGCAGCCTTGTCGCCAAGGCCACTGTGACACTGGCAGTGGTGAGTGATAACAAGGAGTCATAATGCAGGTGATGCAACTGGAAGAGATGCAGCAGTTTCTGCTGGACCATTTTCCTCAGGGCGAACAATACGGAAAGCTTGAGGAGCTGGGTGATGGATGGTCTCTGATGCGCCTGGCGGTTGGTGATGATCATCTTAGGCCGGGTGGAACGGTGTCGGGCCCGACCATGATGGGGCTGGCTGATGTGGCTGTCTATGCAGCTCTGCTGAGCCGAATTGGCCCCGTTGCACTGGCGGTAACGACCAACCTGAATATCAACTTCCTGCGTAAACCCAAACCCAATGCAGACCTACTGGCGCGTGCCGAAATGCTCAAGGTGGGCAAGCGTCTGGGCGTGGGTGAGGTAGCCGTATATTCGGAAGGCGATGAAGACCCGGTAGCCCATGCGACCATGACTTATGCCATCCCCGACAAGGGAGCGGCATGATGCAGTATCAGGACAGGCTCGTCGACGTGGGGGAGGGTGTGCACCTGAATGTACGCCACTTCACTCGGCCCCGTGGCGAAGGACGACCAACGCTGATCCTTTTGCATGAAGCCCTGGGCTGTATTGCCATGTGGAAGCGATTCCCCGAGCAAATAGCCGAGGCGACAGGGCTCAACGTGCTGGTCTACGAGCGGCGAGGTTATGGCGCTTCATCGCCCATTACGTTGCCACGCCCGGATGATTATCTGTTGGAAGAAGGGCAGCTCTGGCTGCCACGGCTGCTCGATAAGCTGGGTCTGGAGGAGGTTGTGCTCTTTGGTCACAGTGATGGTGGTTCCATTGCCTTGATAGGTGCAGCCAGCTGTCCGCAGCAGGTGAAAGCAATCGTCACTTTGGCTGCCCACGTCTACGCCGATCACCTGACGCTTGCGGGCATAGAAGAGGCCGCTGAGCGCTATAAGACGACTAACCTGCCGGAAAAACTGGCACGTTATCATGGTGAGCGGACCGATCTGATTTTCCGTGCCTGGTCTGAAACCTGGTTGCGCCCTTCGTGTAACCAGAGTTTGAATCTCCGGCCCCAGCTCGCGCAGATTCAATGTCCGTCTCTAATTATGCAAGGAGATCGGGATGAATATGGCGTGCCTGAGCAGGTAACGGATTGCTACGAAGGTATTGGTGAGCATGCCAGGGGATATTTTGTGCCTGATTGCGGCCATGTACCGCATCTGGAAAAGCCCGATGCGGTACTTGAACAGACGCAAGCCTTCCTGCAGGAGGTGCTGAAGCCGGCTGCGGGTTAACCCTGCAGCCGGTTGTTCATCTGCACCAGTTGCGCCAGGTTATCGGCACGCATCTTACTCATCACGCGAGAGCGGTGTACTTCCACCGTTTTCGGGCTGATACCCAGTGTTTCGGCAATTTCCCGGTTGGAGTTGCCGTTGACCACCAGCTCCATCACTTCACGCTCCCTGCGGCTCAGGGTGTCAAAGTATTCCCGTAAAACCTGCTCCTCTCCCAGCTGACTAAAGCGTTGCTCTGCTTCCTGCATGGCCTTGTCGACCAGCTTCAGCAGCACGTCGTCATCGAAGGGTTTTTCCAGAAAGTCCATGGCGCCATTTTTCATCGCACTTACAGCCATGGGGACATCACCGTGACCTGTCAGGATGATAACCGGCAGACGAATATCCTGATCCTGCATGATCTGTTGCAGGGCAAGGCCGTTAATTTCCGGCATCCTGACATCGAGCAGCAGGCAGCCTGCGCGCTGGTCATAGGCGTCCAGGAACTCTTGAGCCGAGGCGTAGCTTTCGATGGCGTACTGGGTAGATTCCAGCAGCCATTGAACGGACTCACGGAAATCGGCATCGTCGTCGACGATGAATACGGTTTTGCTGTTGCTAGTCATGCATTCCCCTCAGCGGGAGTTGAAAGTGAAAACGGGTGCCGGACTGACCGTCGCTTTCCGCCCAAAGGCGACCGCAGTGGCTTTCGATAATTGTATGTGAAATCGACAGGCCCATGCCCAGGCCATTCTCTTTTGATGTTGAGAAGGGCTCGAACAGGCTCTGCATCTGTTCGTCGTTGATCCCCGGTCCCTGGTCGGCCACTGTCACCAGCAGTCGCTGCCCCTCAATGCGGGTGCTGATACGCACCGGACGGGGGCTTATATCTGAATCACTGTAGGCTTCAATTGCGTTGCGGATCAGGTTGAGCAGTACCTGTTCGATTTGCAGGCGGTCTGCCTCAATCTCGGGGTTTTGCGGATCCAGCTCAAACTCAAAACGGATATTGTGATCAGTGGCTTCCTGGTTCAGAAAGCGGGTTACTTCTTCGCAGGTTTCGTTTATGGGAAAACGGATACGCTGGAATTCGGTATGACGCACGAAGCGTCGCATACGTTTGATGATTTCTGAAGCCCGCTTGGCCTGAGTTGAGATCAGCTCCATGGCACGGGTAACCTGCTCGATCTCGGTAATCTGGCCTTCATCCAGGCGCCGGAAAGTGCCGTTGCAGTAGTTGATGATGGTGGCCAGCGGCTGGTTTACCTCGTGGGCCAGCTCGGTTGCCATTTCGCCCACTGAGAGCAGGCGAGACATGTGCGCCATCTCAAGCTGCTGGCGTTTGGATTTTTCTTCAGCCTGGCGCTTGAGGGTGATGTCACGGGCGATGATGGAGTAGTACTCCACACGCATGTTTTCGGCACGGTTGCGGTGCGCAATGATTTCGCGAATTTCCGCGATACGGCCGGGATTGCCTGCCGGGTAGAGCGGAATGCTGCCATACCAGGTGCCGTACAGCGCCGCATGTTGCAGCGCAGGTTCAACCAGTTCGTGCAATACTGCTTTGGGAAAGAGCTGGTCGAGGTAAAACACGGCCAGGTTTTCCCGTTCCGCCCCGAAGGTACGATAGGCCGATTCGTTCATATAGGTCAGCTGCAGCGTGCGGTGATTGCAGAACAGGATCAAATCCGATGAGGCTTCGACTACCCGTGCAAGACGGCGTGTGGCCTGCTGGGCCAGTTCGCGTTCGGTGACATCTCTGGAGACACAGATGATTTCCATCGGGTGGCCATCATCGTTGCGAATGGTCCGGCTGGTGGTTTCCAGCCAGATGTAATGTCCATCCCGATGCTGGAATCGGTACACGTTGGTGTACATGCCACGACGATAGCGAACAGACTCAGCGCGCTTTTTCAGGTTGTCGGCATCATCCGGGTGAAAGAGGTCATAACCGGGTGTACCGATGATCTCGCTGGGGGTGTAGCCGAGAAGGCGCTCAATGGCGGGGTTTACATCGATAAACGTCCAGTCAGAGGTGGGAGTGTGGCGCGAAATCATGTCCGTCGACTGTTCCGCCAGCAACCGGTAGCGGTCAGCCTCTTCAAGACAGCTTTTCAGTTCCTGCTCAATGGGTTGCATGCATAGCCTTATTATCAGATGCCGCTGTGGCGAGAGCAGCTCTCACCCGTGACTGTTTTGGGTCAATCTTATGATTTTGGATTCTATTGTGTAATAAGGGAAAACACGTATGATTGAGGTCGGATGGAATCATAACAAACGAGGAAGGCTCCTCCAGGCGAGGTGGAGAGGAATGAATAATGACAACTACCGATCATAATCCCTACGCGCTGGGTCTCGACCAGAACCCGGCCAATTATGCTGCACTGAGTCCCCTGAGTTTTATCGCCCGCACTGCGGCTGTTTATCCGCAACGCACTGCTGTTGTGCATCAGGGCGTGCGTCGAAACTGGGCCGAAACCTATAGCCGTTGCCGCCGTCTGGCCAGCGCCCTGGAAAAACGGGGCATTGGCAAGGGCGACACGGTTGCGGTGATGGCACCCAACCTGCCGGAAGTATTCGAGGCCCATTTTGGTGTGCCCATGGCAGGGGCTGTTCTTAATGCTCTGAATATTCGTCTGGACGCTGAAGCGATTGCATTCATCCTCCAGCATGGCGAAGCCAAGGTCGTGATCGTGGATCGGGAGTTTTCCGAGACCATTGCCCGGGCGATCAAGATTGCCCGTATCAACCCCATTGTGATCGATATCGACGACCCTTCTTTCGAAGGCGGGGAGTTGATCGGTGAAATGGACTATGAAGCCTTCATCAGTGCCGGCGACCCGGACTATGAATGGCAGCTGCCTGCCGATGAGTGGGATGCCATTACGCTGAACTACACCTCGGGTACCACGGGTGACCCCAAAGGTGTGGTGTACCACCACCGTGGTGCCTACCTGAACGCGGTCAGCAACGTGCTGTCCTGGAACATGGGTGATGCCCCTGTCTATTTGTGGACGCTGCCGATGTTCCATTGCAACGGTTGGTGCTTCCCCTGGTCGATTGCGGCTGCCGCCGGTGTCAGTGTGTGTCTGCGTCACGTCCGTGCGGATGACATCTACAACCTGATTCGTGACGAGAAGGTTAATTTCTTCTGTGGCGCACCGATTGTTCTGAACATGCTTAACAACGCTGATGACGAGCTGAAAGCCGGTATCGAGCATCAGGTTAATGTGATGACCGCCGGCGCGGCGCCGCCCGCATCCGTCATTGAAGGCATGGAAAACATGGGCTTCAACGTAACGCATGTGTATGGCCTGACCGAAACCTATGGCCCTTGCGTAGTCTGTGCCTGGCACGAAGAGTGGAATGACTCCACGCCGACCGAGAAAGCACGCCTCAAGTCTCGCCAGGGTGTGAAAGCACCGATGCTGGAAGACCTGATGGTGGCCAATCCGGATACGATGGAACCGGTTGCCAAAGATGGCGAGACCATCGGCGAAATTTTCATGCGCGGTAACCTGGTCATGAAAGGCTACCTGAAGAATCCGACCACGACTGACAAGTCCTTTGCCGGTGGCTGGTTCCATTCCGGTGACCTTGCGGTTTGGCATGAAGATGGTTACATCGAGATCAAGGACCGCTCCAAGGACATCATTATCTCCGGCGGTGAAAACATCTCCAGTATCGAAGTGGAAGATGTGCTATACCGTCACCCGCAGGTGATGGAAGCGGCGGTTGTGGCACAGCAGGATGAGAAATGGGGCGAAGTGCCCTGTGCCTTTGTGACGCTGAAAGCCGGTGCCGATGTGTCCGAGCAGGACATCATCCAGTTCTGCCGTGACAGCATGGCGCGCTTCAAGGCGCCGAAACGGGTTGTATTCTGTGATCTGCCGAAAACATCAACCGGCAAGATCCAGAAGTTTGTCCTGCGCTCCCAGGCGAACGCCGAACAGTAACATTCGGATATTTCGATATCCCGAAACCGCACCCTTCCCGGGTGCGGTTTTTTTATACCTGAAACTCAAGCCGGTGGAGTTATTGTGGTTGTGTAGACCAGGCAATAAAAAGCCCGCCATGCAGGCGGGCTGGGTACCAGTACGGATCAGGAGAGCCGACTAGCTGGCGGGGGCCTCTTCGGGGTGAGTGTTCTCTACGTGGTGTTTGTCAGACACCTTGCGGATCGCCATGTTGGCAACCAACGCAACCACCAGTAGTGCAGCCATTGCATACATGGTGGTGTTATAGAGACTTGGAGTGGGGTCGATGGTGCCGGCTGGCGCAATTTCCATCAGACGACCCAGGGTTACAGTATTGGAAGCAATCAGTGTACTGAGTTGGTCAAGACCGGCACCGAACGTCTGCTGGAACACGGCAGGGTCCACCTTGTAGGCGAGCGTCTCAATGGCGCCCTGCAATGACTGCTCACGCAGGTGAGTAATGGCGAATGGGCCCAGAACACCGGCTGTACTCCAGGCGGTCAGCAGTCTGCCGTGTATACCGCCAACATGCAGGGTACCGAAGATATCTGCCAGGTAAGCCGGGATGGTCGCAAAACCACCCCCATACATGGTGAAGATGACCATGGTGGCGATACAGAACAGGATCAGCCAAACCGCGGATGGGTTACTACTGACCTGGCCAGCGAAGAAGGGTATTGAGATATAGAGCAACATCCCGAGGATGAAGAAGCAGTGGAAGGTGTTCTTACGGCCAATATAGTCGGATGTTGAGGCCCAAAGGAAGCGGCCGACCATGTTGAACACGCTGATCATCAATACGTAGGTTGCCGCAAAACTGGTATCGACAATGTTCGGCAGGGTGGTACCGAAAATCTCCGTCATCATCGTCTTGGCAACGCCGATCACACCGATACCGGCGGTCACGTTGAGGCACAGAACGACCCAAAGCAGATAGAACTGCGGTGTTTTGATAGCCTGGTCGATATGGACATGGTTGTTGCTGATCAGGCGGTTTTTGCTGGTGCTTTCCTTGGGTGGCTCCCATCCTTCCGGTGCCCAGCCTGCAGGCGGAACACGGTAGGAAAAGGCGGCGATGGTCATGATCACGAAGTAGACAATACCCAGCGTAATAAATACGCCGGCGACACCGGTGTTACCGGTATTGACCACGTACACGCCTTCAGGCCCCGGTATGGGCATATTGGCCATATCGGCTGCGCTGGCGACAACAACTTCCAGTTTCTGGCCAGCCACTTCAGCAAAGCGACGGCCTGACTCGGTGATCAGGCTGACATCTGCAACCTTGCCCAAATACTGAGGGGCTTCATAAAACACGGACAGCAGCCAGGTTTTCAGCGGAGCGCCGATCATGGCACCGCCACCAAAGCCCATGATTGCCATGCCGGTGGCCATGCCGCGGCGGTCAGGGAACCAGCGTATCAGGGTACTGACTGGCGACACGTAGCCAAGACCCAGTCCACACCCCCCTAAGGCACCGTAACCTAAATAGAGTAGCCATAGCTGGTCGAACATAATGCCGAGGCTGCCGATAAGAAAGCCACCCCCCCAGAGGATTGCGGCCAGAAAGCCTACGGCACGGGGGCCGACTTTTTCCAGCCACTTGCCGCCAAAGGCAGCGGCCAGGCCGAGAAATACAATTGCAGTAGAGAAGATCCAGACCACTGAACTCAATGACCAGTCATCTGCCGCACTGGTGACAACACCATGCTGCCTTACCAGCGGGGCGTTGAATATGCTCCAGGCATAAACCGAACCGATACACAGGTGAATGGCAATTGAGGCAGGTGGCACCAGCCAGCGATTGAAGCCGGGCTTGGCGACAATCCTCTCCTTGAGTAGAAATGACAGGGGACCAGAGTTATTCGACATAGGGTATAGCTCCGTTTTTATCGTTATTTTTTGTACCCGAGGTACGTCAGCGGACCGGAACCGCCGGTGCTGTGACAGCACATCTTTAAAGGCAAATACCGGGCCAGTTGCCTAAAAGGCCGTACTGATGGGATGGATAAGGGGCGAAGCGGTTTGGTATCGCTGTCTGGTCGGGTCGTTACGACCCGCTTTGCAAATTGACCGGGTCATAATGACTCGGTTGCTAAGCTGCTTCAGGGGCGAACGCTTTCAGTTTGATAACAAAAACGGTTCCCACACCTTCGCGCGAACGAACCTGGATGCTGGCCATTGATTGGGTAAGTAGTCGGTGACTAATGGCAAGCCCCAGGCCCGTGCCTGTCTGGCCTTTGGAAAAGAAAGGATCAAAAATGCGGGAGATCTCATCGTCTGGAATGCCGCAGCCGTTATCTCGAATGCTGAGCCGGATGTTTCCATTGGCGCGGCTATGGCTGCGAACCCTGATTTCACCCTGATCACCGATCGCGTTGGCACTGTTCATAATCAGGTTGATGAGCACCTGTTGCAGCTGTGATGCATCGGCCAGTGCTGGTGCAGATGCATGGAGGTCGAGTTTGAGGTTGATATTGCGCCGCTTCAATTCGTGCTGAACCAGGGTTTGGGTATTGCGCACGAGATCATCGATATCTACTGGCTGTAGATGCGGTTCTGGCGAATCTGATTGGGCAAGCTTGAGCAGATCATCAATGATTTTGCGGATACGACCCACCTGCGCAATGATCAGTTCCGCGTCACGTTGAATGTCCGGGGTTGCCTCGTCGCCCAACTCTTCGAGCAGCAGGTCCATATGACCAAGAATAACGGCGGTGGGGTTGTTAACCTCATGGGCAATACTGGCCGTCAGCTCACCCAGTGCAGCAAGTTTACCGGCTTCCATCAGTTGTTGCCGTGTGTGATTGAGCAAACTGATGTGTTGCTTCAGCTCGCGGGTGCGTTCCTGCACCTTCTCCTCCAGTTGATCGGCAGCGTGCTGAATGGCGTCGTGCTGCTGGTCCAGCTGGGTCAGCATTAGGTTAAAGTGCTCTGCCAATACCCGAATTTCATCGGCGGTATGCAGCGGAGGGATGTGTTGTCGCTTCCCATCTCTGATCCGGTCGATCACGTCTGTGATGATTTCAAACGGCCTGGATATGGCGCGTGCGCCGGCGAACGCAATGAAAATGCATAACAACAAAACAAGTGCGAACAGCCATAAAAGGCGTTCCAGCCATTGGTAAAAACTGTCCAGGAAAGGAGCTTCCAGAAATCCCGCGTACAGCATGCCAACGCGTTCACCATGCACATCGTGTACAGGCTCGTAAGCGGAAATGTACCAGTCGCTGACCACAAAAGCGCGATCCAGCCAGCGCTCTCCTTCATCCAGCACACGCTGGCGAACCTGGGCTGATACACGGGTACCCAGTGCCCTTTGTAACGGAGTGTCCGGGTGTTCTACGTTAGTGCTGATACGCACATCATCCAGAAACAACGTGACTGTTCCTATGCCATTCTCCGGCAGGCTGCCGGGGCCATAAACGGTATTGCTGATATGGTCGACAAACTCGAGGTTGCCATTCATCAGAAGCCCGGCGGTCAGGTAAGCAACGAGATGCCCGTACGCATCGTGTAGTGGGTAGACAAAATGCAGCACCATGCCACGTTCTTCCACGGTTTTGAGGGACGCGGTGCTGTGGTCCGTGGGGATTAGAGAGATGCGAGCCCGCTTGGCCAACGCCGGGTCCAGCAAGCTGAGCTCGCTTGCAGAGAAAATTTCAACGCCACTGACGGGGCCGTTTACTGCGGCGCGTGTAAGCAGGGGGCTGGTGGGGTAGTGGCACTGGGTAGCCTGTGCAGGCTGGCATAGATTGGCATCCAACAGCCGAACAAAGTCAAAGCCTGTGGTTGAGCGCAGATTACCCAGCAGGGCTTTTCGATTGTGCAGATCCTGTTGCCGTTCGGCTGCCGTCAGCGCCATCAGTTGTTGGCGCAGTCGGTCACCTCCAGCGGCCAATGACAAACGAACCAGATACTGATCACGGGTTGCCTCGAAAGCTTCATGGGCGACGGCCAGGTCGGTGTTTGCTTTCATCAATAGTTGGCGATAGCCAACTTCGTTACTCCAGAGGTAGGCCAACAGGACGACGCCCGGTAACACCAACAACAGGGGAAAGAGGGTTAAGGCCAGCAACCGGTAACGCAGATTGGATGTTATCCGATGCCAAAGCGGTTTAATCACCGTGCGAGTCATCCGACTGCAGTTTGCGATCAAGTGTCTTACGGGTAATACCCAGAACGTCGGCAGCCCGTGTTTTGTTGCCGCCACTCTGGGCCAGAACCTGTTCGATATGAGCCCGCTCCACCTGCTTCAATGGCCAACTGGATGGATAACCGTTTGTCGGTTCCCGCCGGCTGGAGTTGGAGTTGATAAGCTCGGCCGGGCTCATGCTTAACAGCAGACTGCGTTCGACCAGGTTTTTAAGCTCACGCACATTACCCGGCCAGCTGTAGGTCTGCAGGGCTTGCAGGTCCGCATGGCTGAAAGGCGCAGCTTCCATCCCAAGCTCGTCGCTCAACCGGCTGACAAGATGATCCAGTAGCGCCGGTATGTCCTCCAACCTTTCGCGTAAAGGGGGGATCTGTACCTGAAGCACGTTGAGCCGGTAATAGAGATCCTCTCGGAACCGTCCTTCACTCACAGCCTCATCCAGAGGCTTGTTGGATGCTGCTACCACACGAACATTCACCGGTGTGTCCTGTTCGGTCCCAAGTGGACGAATGGCACCGTCTTCGAGTACCCGAAGCAGCTTGGTTTGCATGGGCAGGGGCAGTTCTGAGATTTCATCCAGGAACAGGGTGCCGCCGTCGGCATAGGCGAAGAGCCCCAGCCGCGCCTGGTGTGCGCTGGTAAAGGCTCCCTTTATATGGCCGAACAGCTCTGACTCGATCAGTTCAGCCGCAATAGCGCCACAGTTAACCGGTACGAAGCTGCCACTGCGGCCACTTTGCAGATGGATGGCACGAGCAGCCAGCTCTTTGCCGGTCCCCGTTTCACCCTGGATCAGCACAGCTGAAGGCGCTGCCGCAATACGGCTGAGTAATTGGCGCAGCGTCTGCATTGATACACTTTCACCGACAAGGCCGCTGCCTTCAGCATGGGCAGCCTGACGTGTGAGGACATAGTTTTCCCGCGACAAGCGCCGGTTGTCGATGCACTTTTGAACGGCATTGCGCATCTGTTCAATGCGGAACGGCTTGAGCATCAGGTCGCTGGCACCCAGCCTCAGGGCCTCAATAGCGCTGTTCATATCGGCAAAGGCGGTCATGAAAATAACGTCGGATGGGCAGCCGGATTCACGCAGCTGCTGGACCCACTCGACGCCGGAGCGACCCGGCATACAGATATCGACGATGAGCAGATCAAAGTGGCTGGATTGGCGTTTGCGGTCTGCCTCACGCGTACATTCGGCAAACTCGACGGTCCGGTAATGTTTTTTTAGCGCGCGGTGCAGGAAATCGCGGATACCGGCTTCATCATCCACGATGAGAATGGCGATATCCTGCGGGATATGACCGTCAGAGCGCTCTGTCCGTTTAGCGTCAGCACTAGGCATGGTTCTAGTTATGGTTCTTGTTTTAGTTGTCTATTGAATGGCGCAGTGTAGCACGCAAAGCCGGTTACTCAGGATGATGCTTTTGGCATGGTTTCAGGCGAAAGCATGTCTAATTGTTAAGGCTTTAAACGGTTTTAAGCATTTCAATATGCATGATGCCGTCTTCATCATAGGGCTCGCTGGAGCGCACGAAGCCAAGTGATTCGTAAAAGGCCTGCAGTCGAGCCTGTGCGCCAATCTTGATGCCCGCCCCGGGAAACTGCTCCTCGGCAAAACGGATTGCTTCCTGCATCAGCGGATGGCCCAGACGCTTACCGCGATGTTCAAGCAAAGTCATTACGCGTCCGATAGAGGCTTCCTCGTATTTGATACCGGGCCCGAAGATACGTGCATAAGCCACGAGTGTGCCTGCCTGCTGAACACGCAGGTGCCAGGCATGTATGTCAGCGCCATCCACTTCCGGGTAGGCACATTCCTGCTCAACAACAAAAACAGACTCGCGGACCTGGATAATGTCATGAAACTCCAGGGTGGTCAGGTCTTCAAAGCGTGACCAGTTAAACTCCAGCTCCATGGGTATACTCATTTACTCAGTCAATCAAAGGCGAGGATAATGCCGCCAGTGGTGCATATAATGCAATGTCTACGAACACCCGTGACGGAATCTGAATCTGGCATAAGGAATCATTGATGGCATTTGACTTCACAGCAGCAGTTAACCTGATGGGGCTGGCCGCCGTAGCGGTATTCTCGGTTTCAGGTGCACTCGATGCTGCGCGCCACAAAATGGATATTCTCGGCTTCATGTTGATCGGCACGGCGACCGGCATCGGTGGCGGTACGCTGAGGGATGTGCTGTTGGGCAACATGCCGGTGTTCTGGATTCGTGAGCCTGTCTGGATCGTTGTCTGTCTGGTGGCTGCGGCATTAACCTATTTTGTTGCGCCACGCTTGGCTTCGTTGACGCGCGCCCTGGTCTGGATGGACGCCGTGGGGTTGGCGCTATTTGCAGTGGTGGGAACGGAAGTCGCGTTGAATTTCGAGGCGCCAGCGCTGATAGCGGTGTGTATGGGGGTGATGACGGCTACCTTTGGTGGCATCGCGCGGGATGTGCTCTGTGGCAGCAATCTGACCCTGATGAATGAAGAGCTCTATATCACCACTGCGCTGGCCGGTGCCAGTACCTATCTTTTGCTGAATGTGGTGAATGCCCCTGCCAACTATGACCTTATTGGCGGCTTTCTGGTGGCTTTTGTATTGAGAGCGCTGGCGATTCAGTACAACATCAAGTTGCCGAATGCCTATCGGAAGGAATGAAAAGGCCTGGCCATGTGGAGAGCGTTTTAAAGCCGGTATGTCACCGGCTTTAAAACACTGGCATCAGGCTTCGCGGCGGTCGACCATGAAAGTGCCTTCACCTGTGGCGACCAGTTTGTCACCGACATGAACATCAGTACGGCATTTGACCCGGCGACGGCGCTCTTCGATCTCTGTGACGGTCAGGGTGGCGGTTGCGGTGTCACCAATATGAACCGGCGCCTTGAACTTCAGCTGCTGGTCAACATAGATGGCGCCCGGGCCAGGCAGGCGAGTACCGGCAACTGTTGAGATCAGGGCGGCGCTGAACATGCCGTGCACGATACGCTGCTTGAACGGGGTGGTCTTGGCGTATTCGTCGTTGATGTGGATCGGGTTGTTGTCACCGGAAATACCGGCAAATAGGACGACATCGGCATCCGTAATGGTTTTGGCGTAGGAGTCGCTCATGCCGACTTCCAGATCTTCCAGGTAATAACCGTGCAGTTCCTGCATGTGAAGGCTCTCTCGCTGTCAGTATTTTGGGGTCAATGTAACTAAAGTAGGGCCAGTATAAATCCCTTGAATGAACGTTTCCCTACTTATCAATTCAATTCTCCATGCTAGAATAAGTGTATTCCCTTATTTTGGTGAGTGCCATACCTGCCTGTGTTGGTACTTCAACCACATTATGATCATCAAGGAGCTCTCCCATGGCTGAGTACAATGCACCGCTCAAGGATATGAAGCTGACGCTGAATCATGTTGCCCGCATGACCGAACTGGCCGAGAAGCCGGGGTTTGAAGACGCCTCTGCCGATATGGTCGATGCCATTCTGGAAGAGGCTGCTCGTGTTGCCCGTGATGTGGTCGCACCGACCAATCGCGAAGGCGATGAGCAGGGCGTGCAACTCAAGGATGGTCAGGTTGTGTGTCCCGAGTCTTTCAAGCATGTCTACCAGCAGTATGCTGAAGGTGGCTGGGGCTCCCTGCAGTTTGACCCGGAATATGGTGGTCAGGGCCTGCCGTTCCTGTTGTCGATTCCGGTTATGGAAATGTGGCACTCGGCCAACATGTCCTGGGGCCTGTGCCCCATGCTGAGCCAGGGCGCCGTGGAGTGTCTGGACCTTAACGGCAGCGATGAACTCAAGGCCAAGTATCTGCCTCAGCTGGTCAGTGGCGAGTGGTGTGGCACTATGAACCTGACTGAATCCAATGCCGGCTCTGACCTGTCCGTGGTCCGCGCCAAAGCCGAGCCTGAGGATGATCATTACCGTATCAGCGGTGAGAAGATTTTCATCACCTGGGGTGACCACGAAATGGCCGAGAACATCATCCACCTGGTGCTGGCGCGTCTGCCGGACGCACCTCCGGGTGTTCGTGGTATCTCACTGTTCCTGGTGCCCAAGTATCTGGTGAATGATGATGGTTCATTGGGTGAGCGTAACAGCGCAAATGCTCTGTCGCTGGAGCACAAGCTGGGTATCCATGCCTCTCCGACCTGTGTAATGGGCTTCGATAACGCCGTGGGTTATCTGGTAGGTGAGCCTAACCGTGGCCTGGCTTGCATGTTTACCATGATGAACAACGCTCGCCTGAGTGTGGGCCTTCAGGGGGTATCGATTTCCGAGCGCGCGTATCAGCAGGCGTTGGAATACGCCTTTGACCGTATTCAGGGCCCGGCGGTAGGTACTAAGGAAGCAGGTCCTATCATTCGTCATGCTGATGTACGTCGCATGCTGATGACCATGAAAACACTCACAGAAGCGGGCCGCGGCATTGCCTATGACGCCTGCGGCAGCCTCGACTTTGCACTCAAGGCTGACAACGATGAAGCGAAATCAGCCGAGCAGGCGCGTGCTGCTTTGCTGACGCCGATCGTTAAAGGCTGGTGTACCGAGGTTGCTCAGGAGGTTACGTCACTTGGAGTTCAGGTGCACGGCGGCATGGGCTTCGTTGAAGAAACCGGTGCGGCCCAGCATTACCGTGATGCCCGCATTCTGCCGATCTATGAAGGCACAAACGGTATTCAGGCGCTGGACCTGGTTGGACGCAAGACGCTGATGGACAAGGGCGCAGCCTTGTCGGCACTGGTAGAAGAAATAAAAGCCGACATTGCATCGGTTGATCCTTCACTGACCGCTCAGGCCAAGGCGCTTGAAGAAGCGGTCATCGGTTTGGACAAGGCGCGTGAGCAGTTGCTGCAGGGTGCCGAAGCCGATCAGGTCATGCCGGGAGCCGTTGCATACAGCTTTATGATGCTGTCCGGTTATGTGTGTGGTGGCTGGGAGCTGCTGCGTCAGGCCAGTGCTGCGGTACGCTTGGCGGCAGAAGGGGATGATGACCCCTATTTGCAGGCCAAGCAGGAAAGTGCCCGTTTCTATATGGCCCAGGTACTGCCGCGCTGGAAAGCGTTTGCTGAAACCCTGAATGATGGCAGCCAATCCATCATGGCACTGCCGGAAGAACAGTTCAGCAGCGCCTGGCAGTAAGCCGGCTGCACGTAATACGAACCTTTGAGCCCGGCCTTGTGCCGGGCTTTTTGTGCCCGAGGGCTGGCCTGATTCAGACGACTGGCGCACAATCCGAACGCTGTAGAACGGAATAATAATCATAAGGACCTCTCATGTCGGATCAAACCCAACGCCTGAAGGTGCTCTTTGCCGGCATCTTCAGTCAGATCCTGTGTGTCGGTATTGCCCGATTCTCATACACACCGCTTTTGCCGGTCATGCTGGACCAAACCTGGATTGGTGATGCGGAGGGTGGCTGGCTTGCCGCCATTAATTACACCGGGTATATGTGTGGTGCCCTGATTGCCGCGTCTGTTGGCGACCTTCAGTTAAAGGATCGTCTCTATCGTATCGGCCTGGTGCTGGCTGTTGTGACAACGGCAGCAATGGCGATGACCGAAAACATGTTCCTCTGGTCGTTAATGCGCTTTCTTTCGGGTCTCAGCAGTGCCGGTTCCATGTTGATCGCATCCGGGCTGATCCTGAACTGGCTGATCCGTCACCAGCACCGCAGTGAGCTGGGCATCCACTTTGCAGGCGCAGGCCTGGGTATCGTGTTTGCCGCCGTAGTGGTGGAAATATTCCTGCGACTATCCATGGATTGGGCGGATCAATGGCTCTGGTTCTCTATTCTGGGCCTGATGCTGGCGGTACCTGCCTGGCGCTGGTTGCCACAGCCGTCCGCATCCCCGACTGCACCTGCAGGCACCTCGATGGAAGACAACCCGCCGGGGAAACGCTTCCTGTGGCTGATGATGTTGGCGTACTTCTGTGCCGGGTACGGCTACGTGGTAAGCGCGACCTTTATCGTCACCATCGTCGAGCGTGAGCCAGAATTGGCTGGTATGGGTCAACTGGCTTTCCTGGTCGTGGGACTGGCGGCAGTGCCTGCAGTCATGGCCTGGGATCTGATCGCGCGTCGGGTCGGTTACCTGATGGCACTGTTGTTGGCGTACGTGGTGCAGATAGCCGGTATTGTACTGCCAGCGATTGACCAGAGCCTCACGTCGGTTTTGATCAGTGCAGTGCTGTTTGGTGGCACCTTTATCGGCTGTGTCAGCCTGGTACTGACCATGGCAGGGCGTTTGTATCCGTCTAAACCGGCCAAACTGATGGGGCGTATGACGCTATCCTATGGCTTGGCACAGATTGCGGCACCGGCATTGACCGGAGTGCTGGCAGAACAGAGCGGTAATTACGCGCTGGGCCTTTGGCTCGCCGGCGGTTTTGTTGCCTTGGGAGCAGTGTTGATTCTGGTGCTTAAGCTGAGTGACCAAACGGCTGCAGAGCTGGATAACAGTAATCGCTCAGAGGCCCTTGCCTCCTGATAACCCGAGGGGCATCATGCGTTAGATACATGACCGGCAGAGCTGTTTTGGCAGCTCTGCACGCATATCAACGGAGATGATTATGCCCCCCTTCAAGCGCAGGCTTGCAGTCTCCTCATTGGTAGCCCTGTTAATCAGTGGCTGCAGCAGTGAGGACGACACTTCCACCACGCAAACGCCGTCTGAAACAAAGACCGAAGACACTGTTACCGAGCAAGCCAGCCGTAATGAGTCTGCTGACATCGAAATGCTGGTAAGGGACATCAGTGTTCGCTTGTGGCAGGGGCGCCAGGCCGTAGCGGTGACTCTGTCAACGCCGGTCGTGACCGATCAGCCCCTGGATGAATGGTTACAGGTTGAAACCGAAGCTGGTGATCGTTTGCAAGGTGGCTGGGTTGCAGATCAGCGTGGCAAGGTCATTTACTTCGCCGGGCTCAATCCGGAAAGTCGCTACCGGGTTGAGGTGAAAGCAGGTTTGCCGGGCCGCAATGGTCAGCAGTTAAAACAAGGTTCTCAGCTGGACCTGGAAACGCCGAGTCTGACGTCGGCACTTGGCTTTGCCGGTCGGGGCAACATTCTGGCTCACCGTCTGCGAGAAGGCCTGCCGGTTATGGCTGTGAATGTCTCACAGGTAGATCTGGATGTGTATCACATCAATGCCGATGCCTTGGACCAATTTCTTGCCGGCTATGGACAAATGACCCAGCTGAGTGCCTGGGATGCTCGTGAACTCAAGGATGATGCCGAGCTGGTCTGGTCGGGCCGTTTTGATCTGGAGCTGGAGAAGAACACCCGTGCCACCCGCTACCTTCCGGTTCAGGATATGGAGCCGCTGCAGAAGGCGGGTGTATATCTGGCAGTCATGCGTGAAGCCGGTGGCATAGAGTACCGGTATCCCGCAACCTGGTTCACAGTCACAGACCTGGGAGCGCAGGTGCGTCTTTACGCTGACGAGCTGGGCGTGCAGGTGAATAGCCTGGCCACTGCAGACGCAGTTGATGACGTACAGCTACAGCTGCTGGATGAGAAAGGGAACACGCTGATCGAAGCCAGTACTGATGCCAAGGGGCAGGCTGTGCTATCTCCGGAGCTGGTGCGCCAGGGTAAGTTCAGCGACGCACGCCTGCTGCTATTGAAAAAGGGACGTCAGCTTTCGCTGGTCCGTCTGAAAGGGCAGGGGCTGGATCTGGCGGAATTCCCGGTCGACGGTCCTGTCCGTAATGCTCAGGAAGTGTTCATCTACAGCCCCCGCGATATTTACCGGTCGGGTGAGACACTTGTCTTCAGCGCCTTACTGCGATCAAGCGAAGCCGGGGCGGTGCCGGGTATTCCTCTACAGGCGCGTCTGATTCAGCCGGATGGACGCGTTGTGTCCAGCCAGAACATTCAGCCAGATGCCCTGAATTATTATGAAACCAGCCTGCCATTGCCCAGTGATGCGGCGACGGGCGAATGGCGTTTTCGTATCCTGCTGCCTGATGGTTCTGAACGTGATTACCCGGTACAGGTCGAAACGTTCCTGCCTGAACGTCTGGCGCTCACATTGCAGACCGATCAGCGTATCCAGCCTGAAGACAATTTCAATATTGAGGTACAGGGCGATTATTTATATGGTGCGCCTGCCTCGGGTAATCGCTTGCAGTCCCAACTGATTGCCAGGCTTGAACCGCATCCCTTTGAGGCGTTCAAGGATTTTTACTTTGGTCATCCCAAGGATACCGAGCTGGAGCGCCGGGAAGATCTGCAGGAAATAGAGCTGGATGCCAAAGGCCGTGCTGACCTTGAAGTGGACGCCTACTGGCAGGATCTTACCAGCCCTCTGAGCCTGACTGCCTACACCAGCCTGCTGGATAGTGGCGGTCGTCCTGTCTCTCGGCGGGCAACTTCCGTGGTGCTACCCAATAGCACTTTGCCGGGGATTAGGCCTCTGTTTGAAAAGGATGTGGTGGACTACGAAAGTGAGGCGACATTTGAGCTGGTGCTGACCGATGGTATGACACGTCTGGCATCAGATGAGCTGGATGTCAGCCTGATCCGTGAGCGACGCGACTACCATTGGAGCTGGAGTGATGCTGAAGGCTGGCGCAGCCAGTACACCGAGCGGCATTACACGGTTGATCAGCGCTCAGTCAGCCTGAAAGCAGGTGACAGTGCAGAGATCAGCTTTCCGACGGAATGGGGTTATTACCGTGTGGAGGTTAAAGACCCTGTCAGTGGCCAGGTGTCGGCATATCGATTCCGCGCTGGTTGGGACCCGGATGCCAAGGTGATGGCTGGGCGCCCGGACCGTGTTGGGCTAACCCTGAATCAGCAGCAATACAGCGCGGGTGATGAGCTTCGTATTCAGGTACGTCCACCGGCTGCGGGTGAGGGTTACCTGATGCTGGAGACGGATCAGCTGCTCTATCGCGAGCAGATCAGCATTCCGGCTGAAGGCGCTGAAGTCAGTGTAATGCTGAAGCCTGAATGGCTGCGACAGGACCTGTATGCCAGCGTTGTTCTGCTGCAGCCGGGCGATGTGCGTGAGCGTACCTTGCCCAAGCGTATGCTGGGACTGGAGCCGGTTCCTGTGGCGCCCGGTGAGCGCGAGCTGAAGGTCGATTTTGGCGACATGCCTTTGGAATTGCGCCCCGAGCAACGTGTTGACGTTCCGGTTCATGTGTCTGCAACAGAAGGTGGCGAGCTGCCAGATGAGGTTAGAGTTACCCTGGCGGCAGTCGATGTGGGCGTGCTGTCCATTACCGACTTTGCGACACCCGACCCGCTGGACTGGTTCTTTACCCCCGGTGCCTACCGTGTAGACCTGCGTGATAACTATGGCGACCTCATTGATGCTGAAGCCGGTGCGCTGGCACGTTTGCGCTATGGCGGTGATGCGGATCTCAGCCGTGGTGGTGCGCAGCCGCCCAGTGATGTACAAATTCTCTCGCTGTTTTCCGGGGCGGTTGATGTCGATGAGCAGGGCCGTGCGAGCATTCCGGTTGACTTGCCTGCCTTCAATGGCCGTATTCGCCTCATGGCGGTCGCATTTTCGGACGAGGCTATGGGGTCTGCTGATCATGAAGTCCCTGTGGTCGCTCCTGTGGTTGCAGAATTGAACCGCCCACGCTTCATAGCACAGGGGGATCGAAGCCAGCTGACGTTGGATCTGCATAACCGCACGGAGCAAAAACAGACGCTCAGCATTGAATTGGATGCCGGTAAGGGGCTGGTGTTCGAATCTGGCTCAGCTGGTTGGAATACCGAAGTCGAGTTGGATGCTGGCGAGAAAATGACTCAGGTACTTCCGGTAACGGCCAATATCGCCATGGGCAGGGTACCGCTGCGTCTGCATGTGACGGGTATTGAAGGTGAAGCCGACCTTGCTCGGGAGTGGACTCTGGGAATTCGACCGGCCTGGCCTGCGCAAGCGTTGAACTGGCAGCAACCCGTCCCTGCCGGTGATACCTTTGATCTGAGCGGGGCTGCGCTGGAAGGGTTGCAACCCGCATCGCTTAATGCGCAATTGACGATGTCTCGCCATGCGCCGCTGAATCTTGCGCGACATTTTGATGCGCTGAAGGCTTACCCCTATGGCTGTGCAGAGCAGACCACCAGCGGTGTCTTCCCGCAGATTTATGTGCAGGGTAACCAGTTGCGGGATTGGGGGCTTGAAGCCGATGAGCTTGATGAGCGCACTGCGGCAGTAGAATTGGCGATTCGACGTCTGTTCGGTATGCAACGCAGCAATGGCAGTTTTGGTCTTTGGAGTGACCAGAGTCCTGAGGAGCCCTGGCTGAGCGTATATATCACGGACTTCCTGCTGCGCGCACGGGATGCCGGTTATACGGTATCCGAGCCGGGCTTGAAGCTGGCGCTGGAGCAGGTGGCGCGTTATCTGCGACACCCCAATCGTATTAATGGCGAGCTGCTGAATGACCGTCGCTCTCGTATTTCTGTAAGAGCCTATGCTGCACAAGTGCTGGCGCGCTCTGGGCAGGCTCCGCTTGCAGAACTGCGCAACCTGCTGGATCACCATGGCGCGAACACACCTCCGCTGGCCATGTTACAGCTGGGGCTGGCGCTGAGGGCTGCAGGTGATGAGCGCAGGGCGGAGCAGGCACTGGATCGTGCACTGGTTGCTTTGTCTAAAGACAGTTTTGACTACACCGATTATGGCAGCCTGGTCCGTGATCGTGCTCTAGCTCTGTTCTGGCTGCTGGAAGCGGATAGCCCTGAAGCGCAGTGGCTACCCGTGCTTGATCGGTTGCAGGCGAGCCTGACGGATCGTCAATGGTTCAGCACTCAGGAGCGCAATGCGCTGTTCCTGGCGGGTAATCGTCTTGCCAACCTGCCGGGTGATAGCGTCCATGCCAGGCTTTCAGGCGCATGGGACAAGGTGCTAAGAGGTCAGGGCAGTTACAGCTTGAGTGCTAGCGGTATGGATGTGCTGCAGGGGCTGGAGCTGGAAAACCCGGCTGATCACGCACTCTGGTTCAATCTCAAAATTCAGGGGTATACCACCCAACCGCCTGCAGCAATCAGTCAGGGCATGAACGTAGAGCGCCGTTTCCTTGATGCCAAGGGGCAGCCGCTGGATATCAGTCAGCTGAAAACCGGTGATCAAGTGCTGGTTGAGTTGCAGGTCCAAAGTGAAGACCCCGTATCCGATGCGCTGATTGTTGACCTCTTGCCAGCCGGGCTGGAATTGGAGAATCAAAACCTGGCCAACAGCATGGATGCCGGTGATCTTCAGGTGGAAGGCAACCGCGTTGCCGACCTGATGGCGATGCTGGACCTGCGACATCAGGAGTACCGTGATGATCGCTATGTAGCTGCGCTCAAGCTCGGCTATGGTGGCGCGCGTCTCTACTACCTGGCACGCGCGGTTACGCCCGGTGAATATCGCGTGCCGCCGAGCTTCGCCGAGTCCATGTACAGCCCGGAAATCCGTCATCAGGGCGGCGATAGCCAAATGATGGTTATTCGCGCGCGTTGATATGAAAAAGCGGTATCGCTGGCTGCTGTCAGCCCTGGTGTTGGCGGGAGTGGCATCGGCAGTGGGTCTGATCCTTGATTGGGCCTACCCTTTGCCGCAGTCAGCACCCCCTTCGGTCCGAGTCCTTGCAAAGGATGGGCAACTGCTGCGTGCTTTCCCGGCCCCGGATGAAACCTGGCGCTATCCTGCAAAGGTTGACTCCGTCGCACCGGTCTTTCTTGAGCAACTACTTGCTTATGAAGATCGTGCTTTCTATTACCACCCCGGTGTAAACCCACTGGCGATTGCCCGAGCTGCCTGGCAAAACCTGATGGCCGGTGAAGTGGTATCGGGTGGTTCCACCCTCAGTATGCAAGTGGCGGGGCTGCTTGATCCTTATCCGCGTACATTAAAAGGGAAGGTGAAGCAGGTTCTGCGAACCTTGCAGCTTGAATGGCACTACAGCAAGCAGGAAATCCTCGAACTCTATCTGAATCTTGCACCCTATGGCGGTATGCTGTCGGGAATAGAAGCGGCCAGCCAGCACTATTTTGGTAAGCCGTCGCTGGAGCTGAGCGATGCTGAAGCTGCGCTACTGACGGTCCTGCCACAGCGTCCCAGTGAATGGCGGCCAGACCGTTACCCTCAGCGTGCCCGTGCGGCACGTGACAAGGTACTCAGGCGCATGCATGCGCTTGGACTCTGGGATATCAATCGTGTCGATGAAGCGCTACAGGAAAACGTGGCTGCCTTGCCTCCTCGATCGCCGGTATTGGCGCCCTTGTTGGCCCGGCGACTGCGTCAGGAATGTTCTGAATGCCTCACCATAGAAACACTCATCGATGCGGATCTGCAGCGGGATCTGGAGGCACTGGTTGAAACCTATCGCCAGCGACTGAATGAGCATCAGTCATTGGCTGTGATGGTTATGCGTAACGATGATTTGAGTGTGCGGTCCTATGTCGGTGCGGCCGAGTTTGGTGCTGCCCAGCGTTATGGACATGTCGATATGACCCGCGCGCTGCGCTCGCCGGGCTCTACCCTTAAGCCTTTTGCCTATGCGCAAGCATTGGATCAGGGGCTTATTCACTCGCATTCCATGCTGTTGGATACACCGCGATACGGACTTGATTATCGACCCCATAATTTCACCGGTGGCTTTGCCGGCCCTGTCTCGGTTCAGGATGCCTTGCAGCGCTCACTCAATCTGCCTGTCGTTCAACTCGTAGAGCATCTGGGTGCAGAATCCTTCCTCGCGGGTATGCGCAATGGTGGCCTGTATCTTCAGTTACCCGGAAGTGGTGAGCCCAGTAGCGCCCTGGTATTAGGTGGTGCGGGTACAAGTCTGGAGTCACTTTTGGGTGCTTATTCATCTTTGGGACGGGCAGGTATGGCTGGTACGCCCCGGTTGTTGGCATCGAGCCCGGAAACCTCGCGCTGGATGTCGAGCCCCGGTGCGGCCTGGATAACCTGGCGTATTTTGGCTCAGGACCCCTGGCGTGCATTGGGGGCTTTGGGGCAACGCGAATGGTCCCTGGCCTGGAAAACCGGTACCAGCTACGGCTTCAGAGATACCTGGGCCATGGGTGTGGATGCCAACTGGACACTGGGTGTCTGGGTAGGGCGGCCTGATGGTAACCCGAGCCCCGGTGAGAGTGGGCGCAGCCTGGCAGCGCCTTTGCTGTTTCGCGTATATGAGCGCCTGGGCCAGATTGATGCTGCTGTTCCCAGGCCGGATAGCGTTGAACAGGGTGAAATATGTTGGCCACTGGGCTCACGAGCAACACACAATGCCAATGCGGGTGATAACTGCATGCAAAGCCATCAGGCCTGGTTGCTCAATGGTGCTGCGCCGTTCACGCTGCCCCAGAAACCGGGTATTACCATGTCGGGATTGCTGCGTCGGGTACAGCTCGATCCCGAAACGGGGTATCGGTTCTTACCGGGATGCGGTCAGGAAGTGGTTCAGCCTCTCACTCGGCAGCTGGCCCTCTGGCCTCAGCAAGCTGAACCCTGGGTTCGTCCTGAATGGCGAAGGCGAACACGCTTGCCTGCGGTGGTGCCGGCGTGTGAGGCAGCCTTGGGACTTGCTGAACCTGTTAAAATCATAGGTGTAGAAGACGGCAGTTTGCTGTGGTTGCCTGCGGGGCGTGATGCACTTGAGCTCGATCTGAAGTTGGTTGGGGCCGCCGGAAGCGTGAATTGGTATTTGGATGGCAAGCCATTGCCCGGAGGGGGCAAGAACCGGCAGACACTTGAACTGTCTCGGGCGGGACAGTTCAGAGTCAGTGCCGTGGATAGTGCCGGAAATGTGGACTCAATCGAGTTCAGCTTTCGTCTGCAGCAGCCCGCGCCTTGAATATTGAATGGGCGCGCGGCAATAGCCACCAGCCCATCAGGTTGCCCAGCACTGTTGTTCCGAGCATGACCCCCAGCATCGGCAGAGGCGTACCATCACCCAGCAAACCGACCAAACTGCCAGCCAGGGCACCGAAACCGAAGCCGCTGGCCCCCAGCAGAGCGGTGGCCGTGGCCGCCGAGTGCGGGAAAAATTCACTGGTACCCGCCATGCCGTTGGCAATGACAAACCCTTGTACACCTATATACAGCATGACCAAAGCCACAATGACTGGAAGGGGCGCATCAAAGAACAGAAAAGCTGCAACCAGCAGCACGCCGCATGTGAGCTGAATGCGCTGGCCCATCTGCAGCAACTGCTGGGTGGAAAAGCGATGCAGCAAGCGAATGTTGATCTGGTTGCAAGCCAGCAGGGTGACAATGTTGAGTCCGAACAGCACCGTATACATGGCAGGGCTGGCACCGTAGTAGTCGATGTAGCTGCCGGAAGAGCCGGTGATGAAGGCAAAAAGGCCAGCATAGGAACAGGCCAGTGAACACAGGTAGCCCCGAGCGGTGCGGTGTTTCAGTACATTCCAGTAGCCTTTGACAGGGTTGGGCAAAGGCTCTGCACTGGGGCGGCGTGTTTCCGGCAGGCGCAGCATCAACGTGGCCAACAGCAGCAGGGCGTAAACCGATAGAAAGGTAAAAATCAGGCGCCAGTTTCCCAACTCAAGCAAAGCCGTTCCCAGTACCGGCGCAAGCAAGGGGGCCAGCATCAGGATATTGGCCATTTTGCCCATGGCTTGTGCGCTTTCACGACCTGAATGACGGTCACGGATGATGGCCATGGAGTTCACCACGCTCAGTCCGCCGCCAAAGCCTTGCAATATTCGGGCGGTCCAGAGTTCACCCAGGCTGCCGGCAATAGATGCCCAGCCGGCACCAATGAAGAACACGCTCAAGCCAAGTGCAATAGCACGCCTGCGTCCGTAACGGTCAGACAGGGGGCCACCGGTCAGCTGGCCGCAGGAAAAACCGGCCAGAAACAGACTCACAGATAGCTCGACATCGTGAATGGTGACGCCCAATCCCTCAGCAATTGAGGGGATGGCGGGCAGGTATGCGTCGGTGGACAAGGGGGCCAAAGCGGTTAACGCCGCCAGCATGAAAATCAGGCCCGGAATCGGGATCTGTTTGGTGCTCATGGGAAACCTGTATCAATAAAAAAGACTGGCTCTGCATGAGAGGGCGCAGAGCCAGGTACAAATGAGGAAACAACTGAAGTGTAGTGTAATATACATTACAATAAAGTACATTGTCCATTGATATGGGCACGAATATTCTTGTAGTGGCCTGTTATAATGTCGCTGCATTTCCACAAAGAATGAGCCATGAGTAACGATCAAGCAGAACCCGAAACCCGACCCTGTGGTTTGACCCCCAAGGGCCTGGAGCGCCAGAAACGCATTCTGGACGCAGCGCGAGACGTGTTTATCGAGCAGGGCTACGATAACGCCAGTATCAACGACATCATGTGTCGTGCGGGTGGATCATTGAGTACGTTGTACCGCCTGTTTGGCAACAAGCTCGGCCTGTTTGAGGCGATGATGACACAGACCTCGAACCGGGTATTCAGCGCCTTTGAAGCGGTGGAGTGTGCCATTAAACGTCAGGAAACCCCTGAGCAGGCACTCAAACGCTATGGACACCTGATGCTGGAGCGTGTTTTATCGCCAGAAGCCGTAGGTCTGTACCGCCTGGTTGCCATGGACTGCAGTAGTGAGCGGGAGCGCATCCAGTCGCTTTTCTATGAACAGGGGCCAAAACGCATCAACGACAAACTGGGCGCCTATCTGCAGTCGCAGGTTGAACAGGGACAAATGCGCATTCGTGATACTGAAATGGCCGCGTATCAGTTTATGGAGATGGTGAAGGGCAA
This sequence comes from Marinobacterium sp. NO-S09, assembly GCF_059179545.1. Lineage (NCBI taxonomy): Bacteria > Pseudomonadati > Pseudomonadota > Gammaproteobacteria > Oceanospirillales > Oceanospirillaceae > Marinobacterium > Marinobacterium sp. NO-S09. Next base: position 2,183,315 of record NZ_CP168954.1, read on the forward strand.
CTTTCAGCTCAGATCTTTGATGGGTATTGAAATCAGCGAGGCCGAGCGCGAGCTGGCGGTGGAGCAGGCAGTTGAGTTGTTCCTGTACGGCGCCACTTGCCGCTGAATCGGTCCCGTCGGCGGCAAAGCTGTTGTCAGCGCAGTAAATACGGTATCTTAAGCGGAATTTTGTACCCGAAAACACTTGTATCTGACAATAACGGCACCGAATCCGCTTATGATTATCAAACCGAAAATTCGTGGCTTCATCTGTACCACTACCCACCCGGTTGGCTGTGAAGCCAACGTGCGCGAACAGATCCAGTACACCAAGGCCCAGGGCAAAATCGAGAATGGTCCCAAGCGTGTACTGGTGATTGGCTCTTCCAGTGGCTACGGTCTGTCTTCTCGTATCGCTGCTGCCTTTGGTAGTGATGCCGCCACCATCGGTGTCTTCTTCGAAAAACCCGGTACCGAGCGCAAGCCGGGTACTGCGGGCTGGTACAACGCTGCGGCGTTCGACAAGCTGGCGAAGGAAGCTGGTCTTTACTCAAAAAGCCTGAACGGTGATGCTTTCTCCCATGAAGCGAAACAGAAAACCATCGATCTGATCAAGGAAGACCTGGGTCAGGTCGATCTGGTGGTCTACTCACTGGCGTCTCCTGTGCGCAAAATGCCGGATTCCGGTGAAGTCGTGCGCTCCGTGCTCAAGCCGATTGGGGAGCCGTACCGCTCCACGGCTATCGACACCAACAAGAATGTGATCACCGAAGCCGAAATTGAACCGGCAACGGAAGAGGAAGTAGCCAACACCGTGACCGTGATGGGCGGTGAAGACTGGGAACTCTGGATCAACGCTCTGGAAGATGCCGGTGTTCTGGCTGACAACTGTAAAACGGTTGCTTACAGCTACATCGGTACCGATATTACTTGGCCGATCTACTGGCACGGTGCTCTGGGCAAGGCCAAACAGGATCTGGACCGTGCCGCAGACGAGCTGAACAACAAGCTGTCTGCTGCTCACAATGGTCAGGCTAATGTGGCGGTCCTTAAATCCGTAGTGACCCAGGCAAGCTCCGCCATTCCCGTCATGCCGCTGTACCTGTCCATGGTATTCAAGGTTATGCGCGAGCAGGGACTGCATGAAGGCTGCATGGAGCAGGTCCAGCGTCTGTTCCAGACCGGTCTGTACGGTTCGACTGCCGAGATGGATGATGGCAACCGCTTCCGCCTGGATGACTGGGAGTTGCGTGAAGATGTTCAGCAGGCTTGCCGTGATCTGTGGCCGCAGGTCACCACTGAAAACCTGTTCGATCTGACTGACTATCAGCTGTATAAGGACGAATTCCTCAAGCTGTTCGGTTTCGGTATCGAAGGCATTGATTACGAAGCTGATGTGAATCCGGACGTACAGTTCGACGTGATTGATATCTGATCATCAGACTGATGTCTTCAAGGCCCCGCCCGGTGTTGCGCCGCGCGGGGTTTTTAGTTTTAGAGCGGCTGTTGTGCGCACATTGCAGTCGTTAGCTCCGCACAGAGTCTGAAGGCGTTTTTCGGTAATGCGGACATAAGGCGTGTCATGCGGGAGGGCGATTTTCCCGCAAAAGCGGACGGTTAAACAGTGTGATTCCTTCGGTCGGCTCACGACCCAGAGCGGACCTTTCCTGATGAATTTGATCGCTAGCCCATAGTTCGAAAATCTTCAGATAAGACTAGGCAGCTTTATCTAGGTAAATTGCGAAAAAGTCCCTAGACCTGAGACAATCGAAAAAAGCGGGAAGAGGCGGACTTGATCTTACTTTCCTTACCATGTTGATAAACTCATCAGGTCGATGATGAAGACGGTGATGAAGAATATGGCAGCACAACATCGCGTCGCTCGGCAGTCCCTCCCGACAGGCCCCGTGTCAGCGGCGTATGAACGCAAGGTGGATGCGGGGGAGGTGCGACGAGATGACGCGCAAGTCGCTCTGGCGGCAAAACTCGATGCCCTACACGAGTCTCTTACCTCTCTCCCACCAGTACCCGTGCGCACCGACACACCGACAGAGAGCAGCTCTACAAGCAGCAGTCCGCTGTTACCGTTACTGACGCGGTCCTTGGCATCCGCTCAGTCTTTTCTTCGAAAGAAGTTCCATTTGTGGTCTTTTGGTCCACCACCGCAAGGGATGTACATTCATGGACCGGTCGGGGTCGGCAAGAGCTTTCTAATGGATCTCTTTTACGCGTCGGTTAATGTTCCTGATGATGATTCTTGCTGTAATAATCACAGCCACAGCCTCAAACACGCAAAAATTACCAAACGCCGCGTCCACTTTCATGAATTCATGCTAGACGTCCATCATCGAATCTTTGTCTACAAACAGAAGCACCCACGAGATGATGCGGTACCCATCATAGCGCAGCAATTGGCACAGGAAGCCCAACTCCTCTGTTTCGATGAATTTCAAGTAACAGACGTTGCCGATGCCATGATTGTGAAACGACTTTTTTTATTATTATTGGATTGGAATGTCGTAGTGGTGGCCACCTCGAATCGCTCCCCCGATGCCTTGTATGAGGGAGGCATTAACCGATCTCTCTTTTTGCCATTCATAGACATGTTAAAACACACATTCGACATTATCTCCTTGGAGGATTCCGCCAAGGATTATCGACTCGAAACTCGAGCTGATGGTCAATCCTATTTTTGGTCAAACAAGGATGTTCACGGCGATAATAATAGTGATAACAACATGCAGGCGCAGTTGAAAGAAATATTTGGTGGCACTGCAACCGGAACTGAGGCCGAGGTCATTCAGGTACTCTTCGGTCGCACCGTCCAGGTCGCCCGGTTGAATGACCGGTGCGCCTGGTTTGACTTTTCCGAGTTATGCTACCAACCGCTCGGCGCGGCCGATTATATTTCCCTCTGCGACCGATTTCCGGTCCTCATCATGGACCGCGTGCCGCAATTAGACGCCAATCACCTCGACGAAGCGCGACGATTCGTGACCCTCATTGACGTGTGTTATGAAACTCGCACCCGCTTGGTGCTGGCGGCAAAAGTCCCGCTCGATGAATTATTTGTCGAGTTTGAAGCGCAAGTTGAAAGCAGTGATGGAAATGAAGAATTGTTTGTCAGTGAGAAGGGGGGAAACTCGAGTTCCTTTGCGACGACCATGATTCGCACCAAAGAGGGTGAAGAATTTGAGTGGTCGGCGACGGGTCGAATTGGCGTGTCACTGGCACAATTATCGGCCGCCAATGATCTCGCCTTTTCCTTTCGACGAGCCGCGTCTCGGTTGGTAGAAATGGGTGGAAAGGAATGGGGACGGCAATGACGAAAGGTCTTTACCTTGCAAACCATTGAACCTGTGGCAGATTTGTACCTAGTTAGTCGATTCCAGTACCCGTTTTCACGACCCCATTTAACCTCAGTTCATCAATGCCTTTCAGTATGGACTAAAACTCAGAAAGTTTTAGAGTGTCTGATAGGTGCCGTTAGGAGATCTACCTTCCCAAAGTTGTTTTAAGGTTCCAGCGTCTGCTGTGGGCCAGCACCGGGACCAAGGACCCGGCTGCTGCAGACAGACTATGCTATAAGTGCATTCGCCGCAGCCGATACAATCAATACGCTTCCGGAGAAGACGCTGCTGGCCTATGCCGACCATGGCAAAGCCGATGTCGCCTTGCCGCATGATGGTGGTGGTGAAGCAATACTCGCCGAGTTCTTGCAAGCCAGCGTAGACGATGCCGAGCTTGCCGCCCAACTGCAACGCGAGGGTGTTCAGGTTTTTGCCAACTCCTGGCACGCCCTGTTGGACTGTATTGCCCCAAAAAGCGCTGCAATGAACCCATCTGTTTAGACAGATGATTGCGCATGCTGGCTGAAACGCATTATTCATTCAAGGAGAGCTCTATGCTTGTAACATTTACCACTGAGGCCTATGCAGACATCACCATGTTTGGGGATGTTGCCCTCACACTGCTGAAAATGATGGGACACAGCTCCACTGTGCCCGGCGCAATTCTCGCAGCCGATGTGCCTGAAGCTTTGCAAAAATTAACTCTCGCGGTAGATGCAGAAGATACGTCGCCGCCTGTTGAAGAAGATGATGAGAACGCCCCCCCGGTGAGTCTGTCAAATCGTGCACTGCCTCTTATTGAGCTTCTCACTGCCGCGTCAAAGGCGGGCACTAACGTAATGTGGGAATGAAAAAATGATCACATCTGTTTATCCGGGACCATGTTGATATTCAACGATATGACCCGAGATCAACAAGGCAGTCTGGGCATCGATATTTGTGATTACAACTCAGTAGCAAATTTTCTGCTCGAATGGCTGGAAAAATACATTGATTCTACGCGGGTGAAGGCCGTCGGCCATCGCGTAGCGCATGCAGGCTCTTTTAGCCCCTTTAACATCAGTTTGTTCGGCCAAAACGAGAGCATCATCCAACTCCACTCCTAAATAGCGGACCTTGCTTTTCGGCTTCGAATGCCAGAGTAGTAGCTGGTCTGTCCTCAGGCCATGCGTACGCCTTCCTATGAGAGTCGGCTTGGTCCTTCTCATTGTGTGTCCCGAAGTCACAGACACCCAGACCAACACTTGTAACCCACTGATCAACGGTGCGGGCATACTGACGTGTAGTCAGAGGTCGGTTGGAGACGACCCTGCTGGGGAACAGAAAATCATTGCTTGCTAGTCGTTTTATGCCTTGGATGCGGGTAGCTGTACAGTGGTATCACCGGGACGAATCACGTCCGCACTAAGTAGTATCACCTCAATCTCTTCGGTGATTCCCTCCTTTCGTAACTGGTTGCTTTGCAGCCGCATGTGATCCAGGTGGTCCTGCAGATAGCGCACTGCGCCATCAAGATGCAGCATGCGGTAGTGGTTTTCGGCCTGTAGTGAGCGGCATACCTTTTCATTCAGGCTGGCCAGCAGATAATGATCGACCAGCTCAGCATAAAACTCCCTTGGTGGCAGGTTCAACAGCGGGGGAGTCCGGTCTGGTCGTGGCGGATGTTGCAGTGTCTGAAAGGGGGGCAGCAGGTATTCCAACTTGACCTGGTCAACCGCTGGGTCGTGGCTGATCACTTTGATGGTCAGGGCACTCTTCTGCTGTTCCCGGCTTATCCGCTCAAGAAGGCTGATCAGAAAGCCCTGAACTTCATCCTGAACTGAGGGGGCGTCTACACTGGCCAGCAGCCGAGGATCATCGCTAAGGTGGTTATTCAATTTGTTGCCGCAGGCGATCAGGCGGGCATGTTCGGCACCCTGTTCTTCGGCCAGGCGTTGAAGCAGGTGACCATTGAATGCACCACAAAAACCGCGCTCGGAGCCCAGCAGAAGGTAGAGGGTTGTGTCAGGAGTTGGCCATGTCTGAAATTCAGGATGAAAATACAGAAAGTCGGTTGCGACTCGTTCCTGTGTCTTGACCAGCTCCCGCCTCATGTTGGCACGCTGCTCCAGTTTACGTGCTTCCATGAAGGCCAGAGATTTCATTGATTCCATGATCTCCCGGGCTTCGCTCAGCTGGGCTCGTCTTTGTTCAAGTGCATGCCTTTGTGTCATGTGCTGCTTTCCCCAGCCTGGTGGACCCAGTGTGCAATCTGGCGTTGCCATTGCTCGCGTGGGCTATCGAGATGTAGCTCCTCCGTCGATTGAACCTGCTGTAACAGTTTAAGCAGTAAAGATCCGACTTGGTCCGGCTTGAGTTCATCCAGCATTCCTTCATTGAACGCGATCATCCAGGCTAATTGAAAACGGATGGGGTCAGGTGCCAGGCGTTCCTGTTTTAGTATTTCGCGTAATACTCGGCCGCGCTGGATCGCGGTTTCCATTGATGCTTCAAGCCGGGAACCGAAACGGGTGAACACTTCCAGCTCCAGAAACTGCAGGTAGTCCAGTTTCATGCGACCGGCCTCACGCTTGATCGCCGGATGCTGCGCGTTGCCACCAATACGGGAAACCGACTTGCCGATGTCGATCGCAGGGCGAAAACCACCACTGAACATGGCTGCATCCAGGTAGACCTGGCCATCGGTGATCGAGATCAGGTTGGTAGGAATATAGGCTTCGATCTCACCCTGGTTGGTTTCAGCGATTGGCAAGGCGGTCATGCTGCCGCCGCCTTGGGCGGCACAGAGACAGGTCGCCCGCTCCAGCAGGCGTGCATGGACTGAAAAGATATCGCCGGGGTAGGCTTCCCGGCCTGGTGGGCGACGCAGCAGCAGCGAGAGTTCGCGGTAGGTTTTGGCGTGGGTAGACAGGTCATCGTAGATCACCAGCGTATGACGGCCCTGCTTCATCCAATATTCGGCCAGGGCGCAGCCGGCGAAGGGAGCCAGATGTTGCAGGCCGGGTAGAGTGCTGGCTTCAGCGACGATCAGGGTGGTGTAGTCGAGAGCGCCGTAACGACGTAACAACTCGATGTTGTCGATCACATTGGAGCGGCGCTGGCCGATCATCACATAGATGCATAGTACATCCTGATCCTTCTGATTGATCAGGGTATCCAGTGCCAGAGAGCTGCGGCCAAGTCCTTCGTCACCGATCAGTAGCTGGCGCTGACCACGGCCGATGGGGATAAGGGTGTCAATGATGCGGTTACCGGTGTAGAGCGGGTGGTGTACAAAGTCGCGTGCGGTAATGGCGGCGGATGGTTGCTCCAAGGGCTGCCAAAGTTCGGCCTCCGGTACCTCTTCACCATCAAGTGGCAGGCCCAGCGGGTCGATCACGCGTCCAGTCAGTGCAGGACCGACCGGCAGGCTGAGCTTGATATTGGCCAGGCTGACTTCGGTACCGGCGGTGAGATGTTCGGTGGCATGCAGCAGAATGGCACCTATGAGCCCCTGGTTCAGGTCGAATACCAATGCCTGGCTACCGTCGGCAAAGTTGAGCAAATCGTCAATGGCCGCTGTGGGAAGGCCGGAGAGCCAGGTGATGCCGTCGCCGACCGAAACCACTTGTCCGCATTCGGTCATACGCGGCTGTAACTGGTAGTCCTCGAGCCACTCTGCCTGACGTTGCAGCAGGCTGCCGGCGGCGGGCCTGATATCAGTACTCATGAGCAAACGTCTCCAGACTTGCTAATTCGTCCTGAAGATTGGCCTGTATCACCCAGGGGCCCAGGGTGATTTTGATCCCTGCAATAAGATCGGGGTTTTGGTCGAAGCGGCAGCTGACCGGGTGTTGCAGCAAGGTTTGCAGCGCTTTTTCAATGTTCCCATGTTGCGTCGGTGCAAGTTCGAAGGCCGTGGTGATGCTCGGGAGTAGATCCTGTTCTGCCACCTGTTGGCGCATATCCATCAATTGTTCTTCGGGGAGCTTGGGCAGCCCGTTGAGTAACAGCCCGATCAGCCGGGCTTCGAGGTTGGCATCGGCACAGTTGGAAAGAATCCGGCCGGCAAAGCGGGCGCCCTGTTGCAGGGCCTGGCGCTCCAGCTGGTGACTCTGCGTCTGACGATGGCGTTGCTGTAGTACCTCGTCGCGCTGCCGAGCTTGCTCCAGTTGCTGCTGCATGGCCTGCTCCTTGCGTCTTCGCTCCTGGGTCAGTTCCTGCTGAAGCTGCTCACGGGCCTGCTGGTGCTCCTGCTCCCAGGCATGAAGCCGATTATCGAGTTGTGCCTGTTGCGCTTTAACCTGTTGCTCGCGCTTGGCGGCTTCGGCCAGGCGGTCGGACACCTCTTGCTGGCGTCGGGCAATCACGGACTGCAGCGGCCTGTACAGAAAGTGCGCCAGCAGCCAGACCAGCACTGCGAAGTTGAGCATCTCCAGCACAAAGGTGGACCAGTTCAGTTCCATGGCAGCCTCAACGCGGTCAGGATGCGGTTGGTAGCAGGTATTCGAGCAGCGGATTACGGAACAGAATAATCAGCACCACAACCAGCACGTAGATTGCGAGTGATTCAATCATGGCCAACCCAATAAAGAGGGTCCGCATGATCGATTTTTCGGCTTCAGGCTGGCGGGCCAGGGCGTCGAGTGCGCTGCTGATGGCGCGCCCCATGGCCAGGGCGGGTGCCAATACGCCGATGCCGATGGCCAGGGCGGTAAAAACAGTCGAGGCAATCGTGAACCAGGTAATGTCATTCACGGGCGTTTTCCTTCTGCTGTGATTGTTGGCGTAACTGTTGGGTTTGCATGCCGCCGGCCACATAGATCAGGGCCAGCATGCCGAATATATAGGCCTGTACCAGTGCTTCGATGATGTGCAGCATCAGTAAGGGAATGGGCGCCAGAAAACCGGCGACGATCAGAATCAGAAGCGCCGCCATCTCCAGGCTCATGATGTTGCCAAACAGGCGCACGGCCAGAGCAATCGTGCGGGAAATTTCGCTGATGATATGAAACGGTAGCAGGAAAGGGGTAGGACTCAGGTAGTGCCGCAGATATTGCTTCAGTCCCTGGTCGCGGATGCCATACCAGTGCACCGACAGGAATACGATAATCGCCAGTGCCGAGGTGACGGACAGATCGCGTGTGGGCGAGTGCAAGCCTGGGATCAGGCCGACCAGGTTGGCGACCACCAGAAAAATCCATAGGGTGGCGATAAACGGGAACAGCAGCTGCACATGGTTGGGCGCGACGGCATGAATGGCGTCCTCGATGGCGATGCAGACGCCTTCGGCCAGTGTCTGTACCCGACCTGGTGCTGCCTGCTGAAGGTTGCGACTGAGCCAGTAGCTGCCACCCACCATAAATACCAGTATGCCCCAGGTGGTCAACACCGTATTGCTTATCTCTACAGGACCCAGCCGGAATACCACCTGAGCAAACATCTCACCGTCACTCATCCTCGCTACCCTTGATGGTCAGATAGATGTTGAAGCCGCCGCACACCAGTCCAAGCAGGATCAGGCTGAGCGTCCAACGGGTCGAGTAGCCACTGAACAGGCTATCCAGCCAGCGGCCAAGGTAGGCACCGGCTACAACGGGGATGACGAATACCAGTCCCAGCCGGCCGATGAAAAAGGTTTGTGCCAGCAGCGTCGGGCGTTCGCGCTCGGCCTTCTTGATCCGGCGGGCCTGTTGTTCGACCTGCTTGCGCAGTCGGTTGTCATCTCGGCTGGCCATTTTCAGTTGACCTCCGAGTGTTTGCGGCCCAATTCCCAAAGGCGGCGAAGGATCTGCTCTTCCATATGGTGGACGCTGTCTTTCAGTGAGCGCATGCGCTCTTCTTCGGCAACCAGTTGCTCCTGTAAACGTGAGGAAATACGGTCGTAATCGCTGTCAATCAGGAAACGTCTGGTACAAATTTGCAGGCGGTTATCAGCAAAGTAGAGCAGTGCCCCAGGCACTGCCAGGTATTGCCAGGGGGCGTCGCCGCTGCGAAAACGGGCCAGGCCGAAAACGAGTGAGGTCATCAGGCGTTGGTGTTGTGCCAGGATACCGAAACTGCCGGAGCGGTCTTCACCAATAAAGGAAGTGACATCTGGCACCTGATACTGTTGCTCGGTGGCCAATATCTGCAGGTTGAAACTATTCATCGCATCCCCTCCTGCATACTGCCGCGCATGTAGCACTGTCGCTCGGGGACTTCGTCATACTGGCCCAGCAGGAAGGCTTCGCAGTCAGCAAGTGTGGTTTTGAGCGGGACGCTGACGCCAGCCACGCCGGTATGAGACGCGGTGACACGGAACGGCTGGGTCAGGTAGCGTTGCAGTTTGCGTGCTCGCTGCACGGTGCGCTGGTCTGTAACCGATAACTCTTCCAGCCCCAACATGGCGATGATGTCTTCCAGTTCATGGTAGCGGGCCAGGTGTTCGCGCACGCCTTCGGCGACAGCGTAGTGGTGGTCACCCAGAGTATGGCGATCCATCAGGCGGCTGGTCGATTGAAGTGGTTCTACCGCCGGATAAATTCCTTTGCCTGCCTGGGCGCGGGACAGTACCATGGTGGAGTCCAGATGGCTGAGGATAGCGTTTACCGCCGGGTCGCTCATGTCATCTGCTGGCACGTACACGGCCTGTACCGAGGTAATAGCGCCGTCACGTGTGGACAGAATACGGTCCTGGAGTTCGGCTACTTCGGTTATCAGGGTTGGCTGGTAGCCGACGGTGGCAGGCATGCGACCCAACAGGCTGGAAATTTCGCTGCCGGCCTGGACGAAACGGAAGATGTTGTCCATCACGAACAATACCTCCTTGCTTAACGTATCGCGCAGATATTCGGCATACGTCAACGCCGCCAGGCCTATGCGAAAGCGTACGCCGGGGGACTCGTCCATCTGGCCGAACATCATCAGGGTGCGGTCCATCACGCCAGCGGCCTGCATTTCATGCCAGAGCTCATGAGCCTCACGGATACGTTCGCCGACTCCGGCAAACACCGAAGCGCCCTTGTGCAAGGTAGCCACAGCGTGCATGAACTCCATCACCAGTACCGTTTTGCCGACCCCGGCACCGCCGAAAAGGCCGGTCTTGCCGCCGCGAATAAAAGGACAGAGCAGGTCGATCACCTTGATGCCTGTTTCCAGCAGGTTACCGCTGCCGACAGCATCAAACAGTGAAGAGGGAGGGGTGTGAATATTGCGCCACTGGTCGGTGTTAAGCGGGGGATTGTCATCAAGCGGTTCACCGAAGATATTAAGCAGCCGGCCCAGGCAGTCAGGGGTTACCGGTACATGGAGGGGGCGCCGGTGTCATGGACTGGCAGGCCGCGATGCAGGCCCGCGGTTCGGTGCAGTGTGATGGCGCGAACATGCTGTTGATCCAGGTGCTGGTGTACTTCAAACAGGTAGGCGTCATGATCAAAACGGGCGTAAAGCGCTTGTCGCAAGGGCGGCAGACGATCGCATCGGATTACCACTACCGGGCCGTGAACCTCGGCAATGGTGCCGATGGGGCTGTCCATGTCGGTCGCGGAAGGCAGGGGCGGCAAGTTGTCCGGCATTGCATGCATTTTGTTTGATCTCCGAATGTAAATTCAGCATAGATCAAGTTCTCTTTGCTGCGAGACGAGCCGCTTTAACGGAATGACGAAGTGCCCGGGGGGCTGATCTGTATCAGCTGGCCTTTGGCACAGGTTAGCCTGAAAATTTGTTCGACCTGATCGACTACCCGTTGTATAAGAATGGACTGCTTGAGCTGTTCGGTTTTGGTATCGCAGGGATCGATTACGAAGCTGTGGTGAATCCATCGGCTACTTACGACCTTCATCAGGCTATCAGATACACACTTCCACAGCCCTTTATTAAAGCTCCAGCGGCCCTTGCCGCATGGGGCTTTTTTACAGCCATTCGGCTGACTCCAGACCGGCAAGTGTCTGGCCCCCACTAATGAACATGAAGTAAGGATCCGCTACGATGTTCAAAACGTTCTTGCCCTGTACCTTGTCAGCGCTGATGGCGCTTCCCGCCGTTGCCGCCAATGATGTACGGGGTTCTGAAGACCACCCCTTGCTGTCCCGCTTTCCTGATACCTATATCAAGAGTTACTACGCCAGCGAGTATGATGAATTCCTCGTCGCGACCGGTCCCCGTACTGATGGCGAACTTCCGCCTGTGCTTCGCCTGGAAGGTAAGGTAACCACGCTTGGTTATGAAGCAAACGATACTAAATATTCAGCACTACAGGTTTTTCGTAATTACGAGAAAGCCTTCGCCAAGGCTGGCTTTACGCCGATCTTCACCTGTCGCAATGATGACGAGTGTGGTGGCAAGTTTGTAAACAAGCTCTACTGGTACGGCAATACAGCACGCCGTGGGCGTGACAAGGGCCTGGATGCGCCCAACCTGCACGGTAACCGTTATCAGTACTTTTATTGGTCTGGCAAAGCCAATGTTCAGGGCAAAGACACCTACGCCACCCTTGTGGTTGCTCAGTACAGTGGCGGCCGCTTCCCGACCAAAGCCGTCCTGGATATCGGCGAGATCGAATCTCTGGATGATGACCGCATCAGCATCGATCTGGATGGCATGAGCAAGGCGCTGGCTGAAACCGGTAAGGTTGAGCTGGACGGTGTGCTGTTTGATACCGCCAAGGCCAGCCTTAAAGCAGAATCGGCTGATGTCGTGGCTACGATTGCTGAATATCTGGCGAAACATGAAGCACAATCGTTTTATGTGGTTGGCCATACGGATAGCCAGGGTGCCTTCGATTTCAATATGAAGTTGAGCCAGGACCGTGCCGATACTGTGGTGTCCACGCTGGTGCAGCAACACGGAATTGCAGCTGGGCGTCTTAAACCGGTCGGAGTTGGCCCTGTTAGCCCGGTGATGAGTAACGCTACCGATGGCGGTCGTTCCGAGAATCGACGTGTTGAGTTGGTATTGGCGGATTAGAATCAAAAGCAGGGCCGCTGGTGGGCGGCCCTGCAATGTATGCTGAAGGAGTGTATTGGGTACGCAGTACCTCTATTAACTCTGAATAACTTCCAGGTTGTTCACGACGCGTTTTACGTCATCGGTCTTGCGAGCGATGGCTTCGGCCAAATCACTTTCAGCCGCACTGGCTACCTGGCCATTCAATGTAACAACACCTTCTTTGGTGTCGATGTTGATATCAACGGCGCTCACTTCAGATTCGAACATGTAACGGGACTTGAGTACTGTGGTCACCTTGGCGTCCGTCATGGAGCCGACCAGTGAATTATCACTGTTGCTCTTGTCATTGATGACGCTGAGTTCATTTTCAACCATTTTGACGCCATCAATCCCTTCCACCAACTCTTCAGCCAGTTCCTTGTCGATTTCGCTGGCGACCTTACCGCTGAGAATAACCGTGCCCTGGTTCACATCGGTGTTGATATCGAATGAATTGAGACTGGTGTTCATGAGCAGCACCGTTTCAGCTTTGCCGTCGAGCCAGGCATCGTGGCTCTGATCTTTCCAGTCATTGGCCAGCGCCTGGTTTGCACCCAGCAGCGCACCTGAAAGAGAAATGGCAGTCAGTGTCTTGGCTAGCGTCTTCATGAATATCTCCTTTTCACTGTAGTCACTCAGCTATATAGCGAATAGCGTGCCAATTTTTAACTTATTGAAATTGCTGTATTTTATTTATTTTGGCAACGGTTGTTGAAAGGTGAGAATGAATTTTTTACCGGATGTGATGAAATAAATACCCTCACCTGTTTAGGGGTTATCGATGACTACCCCAATCTGATGTTCAGACAGTAAAAGTGCCGAGAGGACAGTCGATAGGGCAAGACGCAGTTCAGGGGTCTGAATATGTTCAAGGTGCTGCTTACCTTCTTTCACTAGCCAATTATGGTGGGTTTTAAAGGCGTCCAGATCAAAAAACTGTTGGCTGAGTGCAGTCGCCGATCCAGACGTTGCAATGCTTCTGGCGGTGACGCTGACGTGAACAGAACAGGTAATGCGCGTCTTGATACTGGAAAACAGAAACACTGCCAGTGAATGGTGATATTGGCCCAATGCCTTGAGTTGATGACGTTCATCCAGATAGAGGGTCTGCTGGCTGATGTAGTCCAGTCGCAGGCACTGATTCAACAAGGTATCAGCAAAGGTCAGTAACCGGGTTTCTTCACGGTGTCGGCAAGCCATAGCGATTCATCTTTACCGGGTTTACAAGAGTGTTCCTGATTCATATTCAATTCACGTACCAATCCGTAACCTGCTGACAAAAGGCATAAATCAGTATTATTCAAAGGCTGTAGACGGTATTTTTTATAAGCCGTCAGAAAATTTTACAGGGTGCTTTCAAGCTGCCTGTAACAGGACAGGGAGTATTGATGACAAAGCCCCGCGCGTTCATACATGTAGAATCGGAATCTCAGTGTCGTGTTTTTAACGACTGTAAGGTACTAACCGGTTTTGACATTATCCAGAGTGAGGGTGATTGGGCTGAGGAGCTTGATGCTCTGGCGCCGGCACTGGCCATTATTGAAAGTGAAACAATCACCGAGCGCGAATCAGAGTCTCTGGTTCAATCGGGGATACTGACGACTGCGGAATTTATTTTTATTTCATCTGGGGCGCCGAACCCTTTATTGGATGAGCTGGTCAAAAAATCTGCTGCGGTGCATCTAAGAACACCGGTAGACCCCGAGTTCCTGCAGGACTTTTGCCGTGACCTGCTGCAAGACCTTGAATCCGAGACCGATGATACTCCGGCGGTGAGCAGCAGCTCACTGGATCAGTTCGGCTTACTGGTGGGCTCGTCAAATGTGATGAAGCACCTCTATCGAACGCTTCGACGTGTAGCCCGATCAACCGCCAGTGTGCTGGTTGAGGGTGAAAGTGGAGTCGGCAAGGAGCTGGTTGCCAATACGGTTCACCTTGCCAGCAGGCGGGCTGATTCGCCGTTCGTAGCCATCAACTGTGGTGCCTTGAGCCCCGAACTTATCGACAGTGAGCTTTTCGGTCATATCAAGGGTGCGTTTACCGGTGCCGTACGTGATCATCAGGGTGTCTTTGAGCAAGCACAGGGCGGCACCCTTTTTCTCGATGAAGTGACAGAAATGCCGCTGGAGCATCAGGTCAAGCTGCTGAGGGTACTGGAAACCGGAGAGTACAGGCCCGTGGGCAGTCAGCGGCTGTTACGTGCTGATGTACGTATTCTGGCGGCAACCAACAGAAATCCGCAGCAAGCGATCACGGAAGGCCATCTGCGAGAAGACCTGTATTTTCGTCTCGCGCACTTTCCCATCATTGTTCCGCCCTTGCGTGAGCGGGAAGGGGACATACTGGGATTGGCAGAACACTTTCTCGCTTATCGAAATGCCGCAGAAGGGGGGCAGCTGGGGTTCTCCGAGTCTGCGAAAGAGTCCATGCAGGCCCATAGTTGGCCTGGTAATGTGCGTGAACTAAAACATGTTATTGAGCGTGCGGCGATCTTGGCAGACGAGCTGATTACTGAAGAGCATCTGGTGCTTGAGAACCCTCCGCCGAACTTTGAAGAGCGCCTGGGGGTGCCGACCGGGACGTCATTGGAAGAGATAGAGCGTGAAGCTATCACCCAGACCCTCACTGAGAATGAAGGCAATAAAACCCAGACGGCTCAGCAGTTGGGCATCAGTGTGAAGACGCTCTATAACAAACTTGACAAATACGAGGCACTGGATTCATAACCTTTCCAGGTAATCAGCCTGGTATACGCGCGGTGACTTCAACCACACGAATAGCTCCGCTTTCAAGGTTGTGTACCAGGTTCTTGCCCATGGCCGCAAAGCGCTTGCCCAGTATCATGGCTGGAGACAAGGGGGCTTTCACCCGAGAGTGTGATGTTTCCTTGGCCAGCTGGCGCCTGCGCCAGTCTATGGCTTCCTGACTCCAGTCTTCCAGGGTGATATCGCTGACGCCGGCCTGTTGCAAGCGTGCCCTGAGCGCAATATCAGTGAGCAGGTGAGACTGGCTTGAGTGTTCGGCCCAGGGTACGGGAAACTGCATGGCTTCCGGGTTCTCACCCACAACCACTTCATGCATCACCAACTGACCGCCGGGCTTGAGTACCCGTCGGCACTCTTGCAATACCTGCAAGTCATCCGGCATGTTGAGAAAGCTGTGCTGGAACAGAATCAGGTCGATACTGGCAGCAGCCAAGGGTAGATGGTGGGCATCGCCTGTCAGGACCGGATTGTTTGCCTCACTGACATAACTACGGTTAAGGCCCTGGTTCAGACGGTTCAGATCATGGGTGATATCCAACCCAATCAATTGTACTCCAAGACCAGCGGCTTGACGCATAAGGCCGCCAGCGCCCGATCCGATATCCAGCACATGTGTGTGCCGTTTGGGGTCCAGATGGCGTAGCAGGCGTTCAGAGGCTTTAATACCGCCAATATGGAGCTGATCCAGTGGCGCGAGCTGATATAGATCTGCGCCGTTCGGATAGGCGGCCTGAACTTTCTGAATGACAGCCTCAGGGTCCAGTTCCTGCTGGTAGTGTTGGTCAATACTCATAATCTAAAACGCCGGCACAGGGCCGGCGTTGTCCTCCTGGGTAGGCATCAGGCCTGATCAGTCATCCAGGCCCAGTTCAGCAATGGAGATTTCACGCATTTTGAATTTCTGGATCTTGCCGGTCACCGTCATCGGGAATTCCTGCACAAACTTGAAGTAGCGCGGGATCTTGAAGTGGGTGATCTTGCCCTTGCAGAATTCGCGCAGGTCCTCAGCGCTGACTTCATCAGCATCGCCGTGCAGCTTGATCCAGGCGATCAGTTCCTCACCGTATTTCTTGTCCGGTACACCGGTTACCTGTACTTCGGATACGGCGGGGTGGGTGTAGAGGAATTCTTCGATCTCTTTCGGGTAGACGTTTTCGCCACCACGAATGACCATATCCTTGATACGGCCCACGATCTGAATGTAACCCTCATCGTCCATGGTGGCCAGGTCGCCGGTGTGCATCCAGCCCGCCTCGTCGATGGCATCGGTGGTGGCGTGCTCGTTGTTCCAGTACTTCAGCATCACACTGTAGCCACGGGTGCAGAGTTCACCGATTTCACCCCGCGGTACGATCTGGCCGGTACCCGGGTCAACCACCTTGCTCTCAAGATGCGGTTGGGTGCGGCCAACAGTGGATACACGCTTTTCGATGCTGTCATTGGCGCCGGTCTGGGTCGATACCGGGCTGGTTTCCGTCATGCCGTAAGCGATCTGTACTTCGGACATGTTCATCTTGTTGATCACCTGCTTCATCACCTCGGTGGGGCAGATGGAGCCGGCCATGATGCCGGTGCGCAAGGTGGAAAGATCGAAGCTTTCAAATTCGGGGTGGTCCAGTTCGGCAATGAACATGGTCGGTACGCCGTAAAGTGCGGTGGCCTTCTGTGAGTGAACGGCTTTCAGCACGGAGGTGGGTTCAAAGCCTTCGTCCGGGTAGATCATGGCAGCGCCGTGGGTTACGCAGCCCAGGTTGCCCATCACCATACCGAAGCAATGGTACAGGGGGACCGGGATCACAAGACGGTCTTCACTGGTGAAGCCCATGCTTTCAGCAACAAAGAAACCGTTGTTGAGAATGTTGTGATGCGACAGGGTGGCGCCTTTTGGGAAACCGGTGGTGCCGGAGGTGTACTGGATGTTGATCGCTTCATCGAACTGCAGGGTAGCTTGCAGGTCAGCCAGGTCCTTTTCGGGTGTCTGCTCGGCCTGCTCCATCATGTCCGCCCAGCGCCACATGCCGGCATGCTTCTCGCTGGAGAGGTTAATCACGCATTCCAGTTCCGGCAGTTTCTGCGACTTGAGTTTGCCCTCGGCGGAGGCTTTTAGCTCCGGTGCCAGCTCATACAGCATGCCGCGGTAATCGGACGACTTGAAGCTGTCGGCAGTGATCAGGAAGCGGGCGCCGGACTGGTTCAGGGCGTACTCCAGCTCATGGGTACGATAGGCCGGGTTGATGTTGACCAGAATGGCACCGATTTTGGCGGTAGCGAACTGGGATACCGTCCACTCGGAGCAGTTGGGCGACCAGACACCGACGCGGTCACCTTTGCGTACACCCAGCGCCATCAGGGCGCGGGCGCACTGATTGACCTGTTGCTGCAGCTCGCGGTAGCTCCAGTGAATATCCTGATGCAGCACGATAAGGGCATCGTTATCCGGGTATTGATTGGCGATCTCATCAAATTTGTCGCCAATGGTCATGCCGATCAGCGGCTTGTCGGCAGTGCTGCTGGTATAGCTTGGAAGTGTGTTGCTCATCGTTATGACTCCAATTTTTTGTTGTTATCCAGTCTGATGACAAAGTGAACCGGTTAGCGGAAGCGGGCGTGATACTCGGGATTCGGCTGCATATCTACTGCGCTGGCGACGCGATTGGTCATGTTGTAGAAGCCGGCTACGTTGGCGATATCCCAGATGCCGCGCTCACTGAAGCCTGCATCACGCAGCACCTGGCGGTCATCTTCGGTGATCTCGGCCGGGCTGACGGTCAGTTTGTGGGCGAAGTCGAGCATCGCACGCTGGCGCGGTTCCAGCTCAGCGACGCGATAATTCATCACCATCAGCTCACCCAGAGCGGGGTCACCGGAGTATTCGCGAACGGCGGCGCCATGTGCTGTGAGGCAGTAGTAACAGTTGTTGTTGGAGGAGACCACCACCGCGATCATCTCGCGCTCCAGTGGCGTCAATTCGCTTTCGCCAAACATCAGTTCGTTGTAAAAGCGGGTAAAAACCTCGAACTGCGCCAGGTTCTGGCTATAGGCGGTCAATACATTGGGCACCATGCCCAGTTTTTCATCGCATTTGCCGAAGTATTTCTGCACGTCTTCGGGCAGTTGATGCCGCTCGGGGATGGGCAGATCCAGGGCGGTAATATGATCGGGCTGTGACATCCTGTGTTCCCCTTTTTATCGTTATGCGGGCGTTGTATCAAAGCACTTTATTGATTGCATTCGCCCAATGCCTGGGCGACTTTTGAGCCGTTATGACGGCCCAGCTCTCGGGTAATCCAGTGACCGGTGTCAACTACAGCCTGAAGGTTGATCCCGGTTTTGATGCCCAGGCCTTCGAGCAGATAGAGCACATCTTCTGTGGCAACGTTGCCGGACGCGCCCTTGGCGTAGGGGCATCCCCCCAGACCAGCGGTTGAGCTGTCGATCACGGCGACGCCTTCCTCAAGTACGGCGTAGAGGTTGGCCAGCGCCTGTCCATAGGTATCATGAAAATGAGCCGCGATGCGATCCATGGGCACCTCTTTCGCGACCGCTTCAAGCATCTGTTTGGCTTTCAGCGGTGTACCCTTGCCGATGGTGTCACCCAGGGAAACTTCATAGCACCCCATATCCATCAGGGCGCGGCTGACAGCCGCAACCTGGGCGGGCGCTATATCACCGGCATAGGGACAACCGAGAACGGTAGAGACATAACCACGGACACGAATACCGGCGGCCTTTGCCTGCTCCATTACGGGGACAAAACGCTCAAGGCTTTCGGAGATGGAACAGTTGATGTTTTTTTGCGAGAACGCCTCGGAGGCGGCGGCAAAGACCGCGACCTCCGGGGTGTTGGCGGCAATGGCGCCCTCCAGCCCCTTCAGGTTGGGCGTCAGGGCGGAGTAGGTGACGCCCGGTCGACGGTCAATCCCGGCCATTACGGCCGCCGCATCGCCCATCTGCGGCACCCACTTGGGTGAGACAAAACTGGCCGCTTCGATGTGTGACACGCCAGCGTTCGCCAGTCGGTTGATCAGTTCCACCTTGGTTTCGGTAGGAATGATCGGCCCCGGCTCATTCTGCAGGCCATCGCGCGGGCCAACCTCAACAATACGAACCTGTTGCGGAAAGCTCATCAGGCAGCCTCCTCATCGTCCAGATCAACCGAGATCAGCTCGGCGCCTTCGGACACCAGGTCGCCTTCGGCAAAGAAGATCTCGCTGACCGTGCCAGCAGCCGGTGCCTTGATGGAGTGCTCCATCTTCATCGCTTCCATGATCACCAGGGTCTGGCCGGCTTCAACCACATCACCAGTCTTGACCAGTACCGCGACCACAGAACCGTTCATCGGTGCCTGCAGGCCACCTTCGCTGGCCTGATCTTCCAGACCATATTGCTCACGGTGCTGGGCACAGTGGAAGGTTTCGCCTTCATGGAACAGCACCAGCTGGTCCTGATGCAGGTCGCCGCAGATGCTGAAGCGGTGTCCATTAACCGTGGCCTGCAGGCGGTCATCATCCAGGCTTGCGCGCACGTTGTAGCTGCTGTCACCGATGCAGATCTCGTAGTGATCATCCTGCTCCAGAATGCTGAGCTGATGCTGAATATCATCGCTGAGCAGCGTCATAGGGCGCGCATACTGTGAATTCAGGCGCCAGCTGTTCTGCCGTGCGAAGGGGGAGAAGGGGTCTGCCGGTAAGGTCTGCTCGGCCTTGCTGCGCAGCAGGAAGAAGCAGGCGCTCAATACCAGCCCCAGATTCTCGTCCAGTTGCGCGGGCGGGAACAGCAGGTCTTCATGTTTGCCAATGAAGCCTGTATCCAGGTCTTCTTCGCGGAAGGGGGCAGAATCAGCCAGCGCATGCAGGAAGCGGATGTTGGTCTTCACGCCGCTTATGCGATATTCCTCAAGTGCCTGCACCATTCGGTTGATAGCACGCTCGCGGTTGTCGTCCCAAACCACCAATTTGGCGATCATCGGGTCATAATGGATGCTGACTTCGTCACCCTCAACCACGCCGGTATCGACACGCACATGGGTATTTTCATCGGGCGTACGCAGGTAACGCAGAGTGCCGGTAGCCGGCAGGAAGTCGTTATCCGGGTCTTCCGCATAGATACGGGCTTCCAGTGCATGGCCACGCAGGCGGATCTGATCCTGCTGAAGCGGCAGGGCTTCACCGTTGGCGACACGCAGCTGCCATTCAACCAGGTCCTGACCAGTGATCATTTCGGTCACCGGATGCTCCACCTGCAGGCGTGTGTTCATTTCCATGAAGTAGAAAGAACCATCCACGTCATAAAGGAACTCCACGGTGCCAGCGCCAACGTAGTCGATCGCCTGGGCCGCACGCACAGCCGCTTCACCCATCGCCTTGCGGGTTTCTTCGCTCAGACCGGGAGCGGGGGCTTCTTCCAGTACCTTCTGGTGACGACGCTGCACTGAACAGTCGCGCTCGGCCAGATAGACGCCGTTGCCCTGGCTATCGCAGAACACCTGAATCTCCACGTGACGCGGCTGGGTCAGGTATTTCTCGATCAGCATATCCGGGTTGCCGAAGGCATTTTTGGCTTCACGCTGGGCAGCAGCCAGGGCTTCGTCGAATTCGGACATGGCTTCAACCACGCGCATCCCCTTGCCGCCGCCGCCAGCAACGGCTTTCAGCAGCAGCGGGAAGCCGCATTTTTCGGCTTCTGCACGCAGCAGGTCAGGAGATTGGTCATCGCCATGGTAGCCCGGTACCAGCGGTACGCCGGCATCCTGCATGATCGCCTTGGCGGCGGACTTGGAACCCATGGAGGCGATGGCTGATGCGGGTGGGCCTATGAAGACAATGTTGTTTGCTTCGCAGGCCTCGGCAAAATCGGTATTTTCCGACAGGAAACCGTACCCGGGGTGAATCGCCTGAGCGCCGCTGGTCTTGGCGACTTCAATAATCTTATCTGCACGCAGGTAACTTTCACTGCTAGGCGCCGGGCCCAGCAGGAAAGCTTCATCGGCCATGGCAACATGACGGGCGTGGCGGTCGGCCTCGGAATAGACGGCAACGCAACGAATACCCAAGCGGTGAGCTGTTTGAATAACCCTGCAGGCGATCTCGCCACGGTTGGCAATCAGAATCTTGTTAAACATGACTTATTCCTCGATCCAGTTCGGTGTGCGCTTGCCCAGGAAAGCACTCAGACCTTCCTGACCTTCTTCACTGACACGGATATCGGCAATGCGGTGGGCCGTGTCATCGATGACCGACTGGTCAATGGGTTTCTGGCTGACGGCGAAAATCAGATCCTTGGCGGCATTCATGGCCTGAGGGCTGTTACGACGCAGCTTGGCAATGAAGCGGTTGCAGGCTTCGTCGAGCAGATCAGCATCCGGAACCACCTCATGGACCAGGCCGGCATCGGCTGCAATTCTGGCGCTGAAGGGCTCGGCGGTCAGGAAGTAGCGTCGGGACAGACGCTCACCGATTGCCTGGACTACATAAGGACTGATGACGGCCGGGATGAGGCCGATCTTCACTTCGCTCAGGCAGAACGAGCTCTGCTCGGTGGCGATGACGATGTCACAGCAGGCGGCAAGGCCTACGGCGCCACCGTAGGCGGCCCCCTGTACCAGACCAATGGTCGGCTTGCTCAGGTTGTTCAGCACTTCCATCAGGCGGGCCAGCTGACCGGCGTCTTCAAGGTTTTCCTGATGGCTGTTCTGAGCCATCCGCTTCATCCAGCCAAGGTCAGCCCCGGCTGAGAAGTTGCGTCCGTTGGAGCGTAATACCAGCACCCGCACTTCAGGGTTACGGTCGGTAGCTTCCAGGGCCTCGATCAGTGCTGCAATGATGCTGTCGTCAAAGGCGTTGTGAACCTCTGGACGGTTCAGCGTCAGTGTCGCGACGCCCGCGGCGGATACCTCCAGCAGTACAGTGTTATTGTTATTTTCCATAGCGCTTTCCTTTATATGGCAGCGGTTACATGCGGAAGACGCCGAAGCGGGTCTCTTCGACCGGCTTGTTCAGTGCGGCGGACAGGCCCATGCCGATAACATCACGTGTCTGGGCCGGATCAATGACGCCGTCATCCCAAAGGCGAGCGCTGGCATAATAGGGATGGCCCTGATGCTCGTAAGTATCGATAATCGGCTTTTTGAAGGCGGCTTCCTCTTCCGCCGGCCATTCTTCACCCGCACGTTCCATACCATCACGCTTGACGGTCGCCAGTACACCCGCGGCCTGCTCGCCACCCATCACGGAGATACGGGCGTTAGGCCACATCCACAGGAAGTTGGGGCTGTAGGCACGGCCACACATGCCGTAGTTGCCGGCACCGAAGCTACCGCCAATCAGAACGGTCAGCTTGGGTACATTGGCGCAGGCAACCGCAGTCACCATCTTGGCACCGTGTTTGGCAATACCCTCGGATTCGGCTTTCTGACCGACCATGAAGCCGGTGATGTTCTGCAGGAACAGGAGAGGGATCTTGCGCTGGCAGCACAACTCGATGAAGTGAGCCCCTTTCTGGGCGGAATCACCGAACAGGATGCCGTTGTTTGCCACAATACCGACCGGGTAGCCATGCACATGGGCGAAGCCGGTAACCAGTGTTGTCCCATAGTACTTTTTGAATTCGTCGAATTCAGAACCATCGACGATACGGGCGATCACTTCACGCACATCGAATGGTTTGCGCAGGTCGGTACCCACAATGCCGTACAGCTCATCAGCAGAGTAGAGCGGTGCTTCGGGTTTGCGCAGGTTGAGGTCGTTCAGCTGCTTGCGGTGGTTCAGGTTCTTCACACAGTCACGGGCGATCTGCAGGGCGTGCTGATCGTTCTCGGCATAGTGATCGGCAACACCGGACGTTTTACAGTGCACATCGGCACCGCCCAGGTCTTCAGCGCTGACCACTTCACCGGTGGCCGCTTTTACCAGCGGCGGGCCGGCCAGGAAGATGGTGCCCTGGTTGCGTACGATGATGGACTCGTCAGCCATGGCCGGCACATAAGCGCCACCGGCAGTACAAAGTCCCATTACGACGGCGATCTGCGGAATGCCCTTGGATGACATGCGTGCCTGGTTGAAGAAGATGCGTCCGAAGTGATCACGGTCCGGGAATACATCATCCTGACGCGGGAGGTTGGCGCCACCGGAGTCGACCAGGTAGATGCAGGGCAGGTGGTTCTGTTCAGCAATTTCCTGCGCACGCAGGTGCTTCTTAACGGTAACCGGGTAGTAGGTGCCGCCTTTAACGGTCGCGTCGTTGGCTACGATCATGCACTCAACACCACTGATACGGCCAATACCGGTAATGATGCCGGCAGCCGGTACGTCTTCTTCATAGACGTCGTAACCGGCCATCTGTGACAGTTCGAGGAAGGGGGAGCCTTCATCGATCAGCGCGTTGATACGTTCACGGGGCAGCAGTTTGCCGCGAGACAGGTGACGTTCCTGATACTTGGGGCCACCGCCCTGTTCAATCTGCGCGATCTTGTCACGCAGGTCACCAACAGCGGCGTCCATGGAGTCATGGTTGGCGCGGAACTCGTCCGAGCGCGGATTTACTTTGCTATGCAGTTGAGTCATCGAAAGGCTCCTCGCTGTACCGGGCAGGCGTGCTGCCCGGCAACGTTGGATTATTCTTATTTGTTGAGGAACAGCTCGCGGCCGATCAGCATGCGACGGATTTCAGAAGTACCGGCGCCGATCTCGTAGAGCTTGGCATCACGCAGCAGGCGACCAGTCGGGAATTCATTAATGTAGCCGTTGCCGCCCAGCAGCTGGATGGCATCCAGTGCGACCTTGGTGGCCATTTCGGCAGAGTAGAGGATGGCACCGGCCGCATCCTTGCGAGAGGTCTCGCCGCGGTCCGCTGCCATGGCCGCCATATATACATAGGATTTGGCGGCATTCATCTGGGTGTACATGTCGGCAACCTTGCCCTGTACCAGCTCGAACTCGCCGATGGCCTGGCCAAACTGCTTACGGTCACGGATATAAGGAACCACAATATCCATGGCTGCCTGCATGATGCCCAGCGGACCGCCGGACAGTACCAGGCGCTCATAGTCGAGGCCGCTCATCAGGACTTTTACGCCGCCATTCAGTTCGCCCAGAATGTTCTCCTTGGGTACCTTTGCGTCCTGGAATACCAGCTCACAGGTGTTGGAGCCGCGCATCCCCAGCTTGTCCAGTTTCTGTGCCTGACTGAAACCTTCGGTATCACGTTCAACGATGAAAGCGGTGATGCCTTTGGGGCCGGCTGCCGGTTCGGTTTTGGCATAGATAACATAGACGTTGGCATCCGGGCCGTTGGTGATCCACATCTTATTACCGTTCAGCACATAGTGGTCACCGGCATCACGGGCGGTGAGCTTCATGGACACTACATCGGAACCGGCATTAGGTTCTGACATGGCCAGTGCACCGATATGTTCGCCGCTGATCAGTTTGGGCAGGTACTTGGCACGCTGCTCGTCATTACCGTTGCGGTGAATCTGGTTCACACACAGGTTGGAATGAGCACCGTATGAAAGACCGACAGATGCTGAGGCACGGCTGATCTCTTCCATGGCGATGACGTGGGCCAGGTAGCCCATCTCGACACCACCCCATTCTTCCTTGACGGTAATACCCAGCAGGCCCATGTCGCCAAACTTTTGCCAGAGATCGTTGGGGAAGGCGTTTTCCTGGTCGATCGCTTCCGCACGGGGTGCGATTTCCTGGGCTGCGAAGCTGTTGATCTGCTCGCGCAGCATATCGATGGTATCGCCCAGTCCGAAGTTCAGTTCAGAGTATGCAGAGATCATCTAGTCCACCTTTATTGTTATTGGGCCGATGCCAGGGGCTTATTCGGCTGTCATCTGTTTCTTGCTTTCGAGTTCGCTCAGGGCTTCCAGGCAACGCGATTCGGCGTTATCAAGCTCCAGTTGCACCATGGCGATGTCCTTTAGCTGCTGTTCCAGCTCGGCACGCTTGCCGTTAATCGTCTTCAATAGCAGTTGCAGCTGCTTTTCACTGCCGCTCAGGGAGTCATCCCAGAGATCAAACAGCTCGCGTGTCTCGGCCAGTGAGAAGCCCAGACGTTTGCCGCGCAGAATGAGTTTCAGGCGAACCCGGTCCTTGCTGCTGTAGATGCGTGTCTGGCCCCGGCGAGAAGGGTGTAACAAACCCTGATCCTCATAGAAGCGGATGCTGCGGGTTGTTACATCGAACTCGGCGGCAAGTTCACTGATTGAGTAGGTCTTGCTTATCAAGGCTGCAATCCTGTTGTGATCGTTTTTACCGAGGCTAAATGAAGTTTACGTTAACGTAAAGTGTCACTCGGGCTTTTTTTAGCCCGTCCAATTATTTTTAAAATAGTATAAGTGCTTGTATTTTAATGCATTTATAGTGATTTAAAGGCATCTAAACTGTGCGTATTAGACCAAAGTAGTAATTGTATTCCCCTAGGGTAAATTGCTAGTTTGCATTCGTACCTTACGTGAAGGTAAAAAATTCGACGCCAAGTGCGAAAGCCAGCATAAAAACAACAAGAGGCTTGGTTTACACATGAGTGCAGACTACGTTCTCGAGACCCGTAACCTTATTAAAGCGTTCAAGGGTTTCACCGCGGTCGACGACGTTAACCTCCAGGTGACGCGCGGCCATATACATGCCTTGATCGGCCCTAACGGTGCCGGCAAGACAACCGTATTCAACCTGTTGACCAAGTTTTTGACGCCGACCTCCGGCCAGATTCTGTTCAACGGCAAGGATATTACTGACATGAAACCGGCTGCCATTGCGCGTGCTGGTGTCATTCGCTCCTTCCAGATTTCTGCTGTGTTTCCGCATCTGACTGTGCTGGAAAACGTACGCATCGCGTTGCAACGCAAGGAAGGCAACAGTTTCCATTTCTGGCGCCCACAATCGGTTCTGAATAAGTTGAACGATCGTGCCGTTGAGTTGCTGGATT
Organism: Marinobacterium sp. NO-S09; assembly: GCF_059179545.1. Lineage (NCBI taxonomy): Bacteria > Pseudomonadati > Pseudomonadota > Gammaproteobacteria > Oceanospirillales > Oceanospirillaceae > Marinobacterium > Marinobacterium sp. NO-S09. Next base: position 2,209,287 of record NZ_CP168954.1, read on the forward strand.
CTGTCGGCCTGGCCGAGTTCGCTGATGCACAAACGGTAGACCTTTCCTACGGTCGCAAACGTGCCCTGGAAATCGCCACAACACTGGCACTTGAGCCTGAACTGATGCTGCTTGATGAGCCAACGCAGGGGATGGGCCACGAAGATGTGGGCCTGGTGGCCGACCTGATCAAGAAGGTGTCCAAGGATCGCACCATTCTGATGGTCGAACACAACCTGCATGTGGTCTCCAAACTGGCAGATCGCATCACGGTTCTTCAGCGTGGCGCCATTCTCACCGAAGGTGATTATGCAACGGTTTCGGCTGATCCGCGTGTGCGTGAAGCTTATATGGGTACCGCAGCCAGTGAAGAACAGGACCGCTTGAACGCTGAAGCGGCGGCTGAAGAGGCACGCAAGGAGGAAGTACAGGCATGAGCACGCACAGGGAAAAACTGCGTATCGACGATCTGCACGCCTTCTACGGTGAGTCACATATCCTGCATGGCATCGATATGACGGTGATGCAGGGTGAGCTGGTGACACTGCTGGGCCGTAACGGTGCCGGCCGTTCCACCACGCTGCGTGCGATCATGAACATGGTCGGTCGCCGTACCGGTTCCATCAATATTAACGGTAACGAAACCATCAATATGCCGGCGCACAAGATTGCGCACCTGGGTCTGGGCTACTGTCCGGAAGAGCGCGGCATCTTTTCCAGCTTGAATGTGGAAGAGAACCTGCTGCTGCCGCCTTCGGTTCGGTCTGACGGCATGAGTGTTGATGAGCTCTATGAGATGTTTCCCAACCTCTACGAGCGTCGTTACAGTCAGGGTACCCGCCTTTCCGGTGGTGAGCAGCAGATGCTGGCCCTGGCACGCATTCTCCGCTCTGGTGCCAACATTCTGTTGCTTGATGAGATTACCGAGGGTCTGGCTCCGGTTATCGTGCAGAAGTTGGGCGAGGTTCTGGTCAAGCTGAAGGAGCGTGGTTTGACCATTCTACTGGTGGAGCAGAACTTCCGTTTTGCTGCCCCAATTGCCGACCGTCACTACGTCATGGAACACGGTCATATTGTCGAGGAAGTCCATGCTCACGAGCTGGAAGCCAAGACTGAGCTCCTGAATACCTACCTGGGCGTCTGACGCCTGTGCAAGAGATATAAAAATAACAATGCTCGACAGGAGAGTATCGATGAAAATGATGAAGAAAACCCTGCTGGCTGCTTCCGTTGCTGCTGTTGCCTCTTCCGCTGCTCTGGCCAACGTCTCTGATGACAAGGTCAAGATCGGCGTACTGGCTGATATGGGTGGCACCTACGCAGATATCTGTGGCCAGGGCTGTGTTATTGCAACACAAATGGCTGTTGAGGACTTCGGTGGTACCGTTTTGGGTAAACCTATCGAGGTGGTTAGTGCGGATGATCAGCTGAAGCCGGATGTCGGCTCTGCCATCGTACGTAAATGGATTGAGAACGAGCAGGTTGATGCCGTGGGTGGCATGGTATCGTCCGCAGTAACCGGTGCGGCGACAAAGGTAACAACAGATGCCAAGAAGATCGCGCTGATCTCAACCTCCGCATCCAATGCGTTCACCACCAAGCAATGCTCACCGTACAACGTGCACTGGACTTATAACGTAGTAGCCCTGGCCAAGGGTACCGTTAAGCCGATGGTAGAAGCGGGCAAGAAGAAGTGGTTCTTCATCACCGCAGACTATGCCTTCGGTCATGCGCTGGAAGGTGTAGCCTCCAAGGTTATCAAGGAGAATGGCGGTGAAGTGGTTGGTGCAGCTCGTGCACCTCTGGGTACTACCGACTTCTCTTCCTATATTCTTCAGGCTCAGTCATCCGGTGCTGATGTAGTGGCACTGGCCAACGCAGGTAACGATACCGTCAACTCACTGAAAGCGGCTTCTGAGTTCGGTCTGACCCAGATGATGGATGTTGCCGGTCTGCTGGTATTTACACCGAATGCCCAGGCGATGGATCCGAACGTGGCAGGCGGTATGCGTACCACCACCGGTTTCTATTGGGATCTGGATGATCAGACTCGCGAGTGGAGCAAGCGCTTCATGGAGCGTTCTGGTTCCATTCCGGCGATGGGTCAAGCAGGTGCCTACTCCATGACCATGCATTATCTCAAGGCTGTAGAGGCTGCTGGTACTGATGACTCTGATGCCGTCATCAAAAAAATGAAAGAGATGAAGCCGGACGACTTCTTTGCCCGCAATGCTACCCTCCGTGCCGACGGTCGTATGGTTCACGACATGTACTACGTCGAAATCAAGAAACCGGATGAGCGTCGTGACGATAACGACATCTTCAAGGTTGTGAGCACGATTCCGGGTGACCAGGCGTTTGCACCCATGCTGCCTGAGTGCAACTTTAAATAAAAATAAGAGATAAACCGCTTTAACAAAGGTCGGCCACTGCCATTCGGGCAGTGGTGCGGGCCTCTGCGGCCCAAAGAAGGGCAAAGCGGCGTGAACGGGACAAGGCTATGGCGACTTTTCTTGGAATCAACCTCTTCGGTTTGTTCGGCCAGTTATTGGTCGGCCTGATCAACGGCTCCTTTTATGCACTGCTCAGCCTGGGGCTGGCAATCATCTTCGGTCTGTTGAAAATCATCAACTTTGCTCAGGGTGCCATGTACATGCTGGGCGCGTTCGCTGCCTATCTGGCGCTGCAATATATGGGCATCAATTATTGGGCAGCCCTGGTGCTGGTTCCTCTGGCAGTAGGTCTTGTCGGTATATTGATGGAACGGTTCCTGATCCGTCCCATCGCCAATGAAGATCATCTCTACAGCTTGCTGCTGACATTCGGTTTTGCGCTGATGCTGCAAGGTATCTTTACCCATCTTTATGGTTCTTCAGGCCTGTCGTATCGCATTCCTGAAGCCCTTAGCGGCGGCACCAAACTGCCGTTCATGTATCTGCCGGATTACCGTGCCTGGATCATCTGTGCTTCGGTTGTGGTTTGTGGCCTGACCTGGTGGATGATCGAGAAAACCAAACTGGGCGCCTACCTGCGTGCCGGTACTGAAAACCCGCAGCTGATGCAGGCATTCGGTATCAACGTACCGCTGATCGTAACGCTGACCTTTGGCTTTGGTGTAGGCCTTGCAGGCCTGGCCGGTGTCCTGGCGGCTCCTATCTACTCGGTATCACCCGATATGGGCTCCAACCTGCTGATCGTAGTATTCGCCATTGTGGTTATCGGTGGCATGGGCTCCATCGGCGGCGCCATTCTGACCGGTCTGGGTATGGGTGTCATAGAAGGTTTGACCAAATATTTCTACCCGGAAGCATCCAACACAGTGATCTTCCTGGTGATGGTGATTGTCCTGCTGCTCAAGCCCGCAGGTCTGTTCGGCAAAGAAGCCTGAGGGGGATGTCATAATGAAAATCAATAAAGTCTACGTCGTACTCTTGCTTCTCGCGCTGGTAGCACCGTTCTTCCTGTATCCGGTGTTTCTGGCAAAACTGCTCTGCTTCGCACTGTTCGCCTGTGCATTCAACCTGATGCTGGGCTATGTGGGCCTGCTGTCCTTCGGCCACGCAGCCTTCCTGGGGACCGGGGGTTATATCACCGGCTGGCTGATGATGAACTCGGGCATGACGCCTGAGCTGGCTATCCTGCTGGGTACTGTGTCCGCCGGCGCCCTGGGCGCCATCTACGGCAAGCTGTCGGTGAAGCGTGAAGGTATCTATTTCGCCATGGTGACCCTGGCGCTGTCACAGCTGGTGTTCTTCATCTATCTGCAGGCGCCTTTCACTGGTGGTGAAGACGGTATGCAGGGTGTGCCCCGCGGCAACCTGTTTGGCATGATTGATCTGTCCGACAACATCAACATGTACTACTTCGTACTGGCGGTGTTCCTGTTCGGCTTCTGGTTGATCCACCGCACCATCCACTCGCCGTTCGGCCAGGTACTCAAAGCGATCCGTGAAAACGAACCGCGTGCAGTTTCCCTGGGCTACAACGTCAACGACTACAAGTGGGTAGCCTTCACGATCTCTGCTGCGCTGGCAGGTCTGGCAGGCTCTACCAAAACACTGGTCTTCCAGCTGGCATCTCTGACCGACGTGCACTGGCACATGTCCGGCGAGGTTGTACTGATGACGCTGGTTGGCGGTGTAGGCACCATTCTGGGTCCGGTTGTGGGCGCTGGTGTCATTGTAACAATGCAGAACTACCTGTCCGGCGGTGAACTGGGTAACTATCTGCACATCATCATGGGCTTCATTTTCGTGGTCTGTGTACTGGCGTTCCGTAGCGGTATCGTCGGTGAGTTCCAGAAAGTCTGGAAACGTAACTTCGGCTAATCCTTTATCGTCGAGCCATTCGCCTGTCGGAGATGCCCCCGGCAGGCGTTTTTTCGTTTTAAGGAATCTATGAACAAGTCTATAGCGCCTCAGCGTGGCCTGAAGTGTTCAGATACAAGGCGAGCTTTGCAGGTAATGGCCGTAGCCCTTGGCAAAAAGCTCAACACCGTAGGTGGACACTTCGGGCCACGCCCTTCGGGGCTTGCAGGCCGACACACTCTCCGTGTTGTACTTTTTTGACGTAGCACCACTACGCCTGCAAAAGTCCGCCTTGAGATTGCGCCGGCCTGTAAGCCTGAGATGCCATGGACTTATTCATAGCTTCCTGGTTGATCCGCTTGGCCCTTGGCGGCGTATACCCTAAGATGCGTCAATCAAACGTCTTTGCCGGCCTAAGGAGTCAAAATGGGGTATCGCGGGGTAGAAGGGTTTCAACACGATCAGCAGGATCTGACCGGTATTCTGATTACCAACCTGGGCACACCGGATGAGCCGACCACGCCCGCATTGCGCCGTTACCTGAAAGAATTCCTCTGGGATCCTCGTGTAGTGGAGGTGCCGCGTCCGATCTGGTGGTGCATTCTCAATGGCGTTATTCTCAATATTCGCCCCCGCAGGTCGGCTGAAGCCTACAAAACCGTATGGACTGAAGAGGGATCGCCCCTCATGGTGCATACCCAGAATCAGTGCACCGCCTTGCGCGAGCGCTTGCAGGCCCGTTTTGGCGAGAATGTGATGGTTGAATTTGCCATGCGCTATGGCAATCCCTCCATTGCCAGCACGATTGACCGTATGCAACAGGCAGGTGTGCGTCGTCTGTTGGTGCTGCCCCTATACCCGCAATACTCCGGTGCAACCACGGCATCGACCTTTGATGCGGTTGCGGAAGATTTTCGCAAGCGCCGCTGGCTGCCCGAGCTGCGCATGGTCAATCATTATCATGACTACCCGCCGTACATTGAAGCGCTGGCTGCATCGGTTGAACGCTTTTGGGAGCAGCATGGGCGCGCCGATAAGCTCCTGATGTCCTACCATGGTGTGCCCAAGCGTTACCTGTTACAGGGTGATCCCTACTTTTGCGAATGCCATAAAACCAGCCGCTTGTTGGCTAATCGTTTAGGTCTGGGGGAAGGTGAGTGGATGACCACCTTCCAGTCGCGTTTTGGCCGTGAAGAGTGGTTGAAGCCTTACACCGATCACACCCTGAAATCGCTGCCAAAAGAGGGCGTAAAATCGGTACAGATCGTGTGCCCGGGGTTCTCGGCCGACTGCCTGGAGACCATTGAAGAGATTGGCGAAGAAAATCGCGGATACTTTATGGAGGCGGGTGGTGAGCAATATGACTATATTCCTGCCTTGAATGCGGAATCCATGCACATTGATGCACTGGAAAGCCTGGTGGCCGAGCATGTTCAAGGCTGGGATCTGGCCGCCGAAATGGATGGGGCAGAGCGTAAGGCGCATGCTCATGCCAAAGGCGCCAAGCAGTAATGGATGCGTGAGGGTGGTTTAGCCCTCGCGTCTCTTCAGATTAGTCTTCAGTGTAGGAAGATCGTCCCAGACGCATTTCACGATAGCGTGTGGGCGATATACCCATCATTTTCCTGAAGATGCGCGAAAAATAGTAGGCATCTTCATATCCCACCGCCCAGGCAATCTCCTTGATGCCCTTGTTGGTTACATCCAGCAAATGACAGGCACGCTCTATTTTCAGCTGGATAAAATGGTTGATCGGCGTGGTGCCGGTCAGGGTTTTGTATTTCTTGATGAAATGAAATTTCGACAGGCTGACGGCGGCGGCCAGTGTCTCCACGTCCAGTTGCTCGTGTAAACGTGTTTGCATCAGACTGTGTACTTTTTCCAGGTCCAGTGCCTCTTCCTGTTGCTGGCGTGCCAGCGGGCGCAGGAGCGCAATATGTGTCAGCAGCTGACGCAGCTGATTGGCGCTGTGAAGATAGGAAGCAAGATGATGGCGAGCCTGACGTGCGTCGAGCAGGGCTTCAAAATCGGTCACCAGGCGGGAATGAATCCCCAGTGACAGCACAGGTGAATCACCTTCGGTTTCCAGTTGATCCAGAAAATCCTGTGCCAGGCTGCCATCAAAATGGATCCAGTAGATACTCCAGGGGTTTTTTTGCTCCGTCCAGTAATGGTGAGGCGTATTGCGTGGCAGCACGATCAAGTCGCCAGGCCTGATGATGCGGCGCTTGCCTTTTTCTCCGTACTCCAGTTTGCCGGCCCCCTCAAGACAGTAGATCAGCAAGTAGTCATCATGTTGCTCGCGCTGCATGGCATGGCCGCGTGCCAGCTGATAATAGCCGACGCCGAGTGGATACAGCTGCTCACTGAGTGGATGCTCGCGCAGGCGTGACACCATCTTGCGTGGCAACACGAAGCGAATGCTCTCGGAAGGCAGTGGCCAGCTGGATGGAGTGCTCATATGCCGTACACCTTTGGTCTTAGGTACTAGTAAAAACCCCTATTGGGCAGCAATATAGTCCATCATGTTCGCAAGATTATCAATCCGTGGCGATGGAGGGCTGTGTTACAAAATGGTCAACGAATTAACGTTAACGTAAACAAGAGCTGCTGCTGCAGCTGTTAACCGATAACAACAATAAATTTTGACTACAAAGGTGAAGCAAATGACTCAGCATGTACCCCTCCTGATCGGTGGTGAATTCGTTCAGAGTGAAACCAGCCAGTGGCTGCCGGTGACCAACCCTGCGACTCAGGAAGTACTGGCCCAGGTTCCTTGTGCCACTGCCGACGAGGTAGAGCGTGCTGTCGAAACCGCCAAGGAGGCTTTCGAGAGCTGGAAGGAAACATCCATCGGTGACCGTGCTCGCCTGATGCTGCGCTACCAGCACCTGCTGAAAGAGCATCACGACGAACTGGCCGAGCTGCTGGCCCAGGAAACCGGTAAAACCTTTGAAGATGCCAAGGGTGATGTGTGGCGTGGTATCGAAGTGGTTGAGCATGCCTGCAACATCGCGTCACTGAGCATGGGCGAAACCGTTGAGAATGTGGCTCGCAAGATCGATTGCTACAGTATCACCCAGCCGCTGGGCGTGTGTGTCGGTATTACGCCATTCAACTTCCCGGCCATGATTCCTCTGTGGATGTTCCCGATGGCCATCGCCTGCGGTAACACCTTTGTCCTTAAGCCGTCCGAGCAGGATCCGCTGACGCCGATGCGTCTGGCAGAACTGTTCAAGGAAGCGGGTGCGCCGGATGGTCTGCTGCAGGTCGTACACGGTACCAAAGATGTGGTGAACCAGCTGCTGACGCACAAGGATACACCGGCTATCTCCTTCGTCGGCTCCGTGAACGTCGGTGAGCATATCTACCGCACCGGTACCGATCACATGAAACGCGTGCAGGCATTCGCCGGTGCCAAGAACCACATGGTCGTGATGCCGGATGCGTCCAAGAACCAGGTGATCAACAACATCGCCGGTGCGTCTGTCGGTGCCGGTGGTCAGCGCTGCATGGCGATCTCCGTCGCCGTGTTTGTCGGTGAAGCTCGTGAGTGGATCCCTGAAGTGCGTGATGCCCTGGCCAAAGTGCGTCCGGGTGCATGGAATGACCCTGAAGCCGGTTATGGTCCGCTGATCAACCCGCAGGCGCGTGAACGTGTCCTGAGCCTGATTCAGGAAGGCAAGGATGCAGGTGCTGACTGCATTCTTGATGGCAGCGAGTGCGTGGTTGAAGGTTACCCGGATGGTAACTGGGTTGGCCCGACCATGTTCCGCAATGTGACCCGTGACATGTCGATCTACCAGGAAGAGATTTTTGGTCCGGTCCTGATTGCACTGGAAGTGGACAGCATTGAAGAAGCGATCGCGCTGATCAACGAGAACCCCTACGGTAACGGTACTTCCATCTTCACGTCTTCTGGTGCAGCTGCTCGCAAGTACCAGCACGAAATCAAGGTCGGTCAGGTCGGTATCAACGTACCGGTGCCGGTGCCGCTGCCGATGTTCTCCTTCACGGGTTGGAGAAAATCCTTCTACGGTGATCAGCACGCTTACGGCAAGCAGGCGGTCAAGTTCTACACCGAAACCAAGACGGTTACGGCTCGCTGGTTTGAAGACGACATCGCTTCTGGTCCCAACATGACCATCCAGTTGAAATAAATCGCTATTTAATAACCGAGTCATGGTGCTGCCGTAATCCGGCAGCCCATGGCCATAAAAACAATAATAAGCGTGTCCGAGGTATGGAATGGATTTTGAGCTGAACGAAGATCAAATTGCCTTTGCCGATATGGCGCGGGCGTTTGCACAGAATGAACTGGAGCCTCATGCCGGTGAATGGGATCAGCAAGCGATCTTCCCGGTTGAAGTGCTGCAGAAAGCGGGTGAGCTGGGCTTTTGCTCCCTTTATACGCCCGATGAGGTGGGTGGTCTGGGTCTGAGTCGCCTGGATGCCAGCATCATATTCGAACAACTGGCCATGGGCTGCACCTCTACCACTGCCTACATCACCATTCACAACATGGTGAGCTGGATGGTGGCAAGCTTCGGTGGCCCTGCCGTGATTGAGCAGTGGGCTGAAGGCTTGGCCAGTGGCCAGTTGCTGGGTTCCTACTGCCTGACTGAGCCCAATGCAGGCTCTGATGCTGCGTCACTGAAAACCAGTGCACGCCTGGAAGGCGATCATTATGTGCTGAACGGCAGCAAGATCTTCATCTCCGGTGCCGGCGATACAGATGTGCTGGTGGTGATGGCTCGTACCGGTGGTGAGGGTGCTGCCGGCATTTCAGCGTTTGCCGTAGATGCCAAGGCTGACGGCATCAGCTATGGCCGCAAGGAAGACAAAATGGGCTGGAATTGCCAGCCGACCCGCATGATTACCTTCGAAGACGTTCGTGTACCGGCTGAAAACCTGCTGGCACAGGAAGGTGAGGGCTTCAAAATTGCGATGAAAGGTCTGGATGGCGGGCGTATCAATATCGCTACCTGCTCGGTAGGTACGGCGCAGCAGGCGTTGAACAAGGCCACTGAATACATGCTGGAACGCAAACAGTTCGGCAAGCGACTGGCCGATTTCCAGGCGTTGCAGTTCCGTCTGGCGGACATGCAGACTGAGCTGGTTGCCGCGCGTCAAATGGTGCGCCTGGCCGCCAGTAAGCTGGACAATGGTCATGCCGATGCCACCACATACTGTGCCATGGCCAAGCGTTTCGCCACGGATGTGTGCTACAACATTTGCGACGAAGCACTGCAGTTGTATGGCGGTAACGGCTATATCAAGGAATACCCGATGGAGCGTTATCTGCGCGATACCCGTGTGCATCGTATTCTGGAAGGCACCAATGAAGTCATGCGTCTGATTATCTCTCGCCGTGTACTGGCGGAAGGTGCTGCTGAGCTGTAAACCGAATTTGAATGGAGAGCAGGGAAATGTCTGAACCGATTCGAGTAGAAAAGCGTTGTCATGTTGCACTGCTGACCATGAACAACCCGCCGGCCAACACCTGGACCGCGGATAGCCTTAAGGCACTGGTCAGTATTGTTGAAGAGCTGAATGCAGATCGCGATATCTGGAGCCTGGTATTGACTGGTGAAGGCGAGAAGTTTTTCTCTGCCGGTGCTGATCTGAAACTCTTTGCCGATGGCGATCGTGCGGTTGCCGGTGATATGGCGCGCCTGTTTGGTGAAGCCTTTGAAACCCTGAGCCGTTTCCGCGGTGTGTCCATTGCGGCCGTAAACGGTTTTGCCATGGGTGGTGGTCTGGAAGTGGCCCTGGCCTGTGATCTGCGTGTGGCTGAAGCTCAGGCGCAGATGGCCCTGCCGGAAGCGAAAGTCGGCCTTTTGCCCTGTGCGGGCGGTACCCAGAATCTGACCTGGCTGGTCGGTGAAGGCTGGTCTAAGCGCATGATCCTGTGCGGTGAGCGCGTGAAGGCGGACAAGGCGCTGGAAATTGGCCTGGTTGAAGAAGTGGTCGAGCAGGGCCAGGCGCTTGAGCGTGCGCTGCAGCTGGCTGAACAGGTGGGTGAGCAGAGCCCGTCTGCGGTAGCAGCCTGTAAGAAACTGATTCAGTCCGGTCGCAGCCGTCCGCTGGACCAGGGTTACATCATTGAACGTGAGCTCTTCGTCGATCTGTTCCATACCGAAGATCAGCGTGAAGGGGTCAATGCCTTCCTTGAGAAGCGCAAGGCTGAATGGAAGAACCGCTAACAGGAGCCAGACATGAGCTGTGTACTCTTTACCGAACACGCGACCAAGGATGGCCAGATTATTGGTGAAATCCGTCTCAATGCGGAAAAGTCACTGAATGCGCTGACGCTGGAAATGATCGATCTGATCCAGCCCAAGCTGGATGCCTGGCGCGACGACAGCAATGTGGTTGCGGTCCTGCTGGACAGTGCCGGTGACAAGGCGTTCTGTGCAGGGGGCGACATCGTCAACCTGTACAAATCCATGGTTGCCAACGACAGCGATTTCCCGGAGCAGTTCTTCACCCGTGAGTATCGTCTGGACTATGCGCTGCATACCTATCCAAAGCCGATTATCTGCTGGGGCAGTGGCATTGTCATGGGCGGTGGCATGGGGCTGATGAATGGCTGCAGTCACCGTGTGGTCACGGAAACTTCGCACCTGGCCATGCCGGAAGTCACCATTGGTCTGTACCCCGATGTGGGCGGCAGCTGGTTCCTCAACCGTATGCCGGGCGGTACTGGCTTGTTCCTGGGTCTGACGGGTAACCCGATCAATGCGGCTGATGCGTTGTATCTTGGCCTGGCTGACCGGGCGCTGAAATCGGATATGCGTGAGGGGATGTTGGAGCGTTTGCAAAGCGAACACTGGGGCGATGATGCCGGTGGTGTTGTCAGCCGTGTGCTGCGCGAGCTCGAAGACGAGTCCCGCGCTACGTTCGACGAGATGGCCGCACCGATTCGGGCGCACGAAGCGCTGATACGTGAAGTGACTGACCATGACTCTGTTGAAGAGATGGTGGAAGCACTGCAGGCGATTGAGTCGGATGACAAGTGGGTCAAGCGTGCTCAGAAGGCGATCACACACGGTAGTCCTCTGTCACTTAAATTGATTCACGAACAGCTGCGTCGCTGCCGTCACATGTCACTGCGCGAGGTGTTCCAGAACGAACTGGTGCTGTCCGTGCAGTGCTGTCGCCACCGTGAACTTCAGGAAGGGGTGCGTGCCTTGTTGATCGACAAGGATGGCAAGCCGCAGTGGACGTTCCCGGCTGTTGATGAGGTGGAAACCGAATTCCTCAAAGGCTTGTTTGAGTCACCTTGGGAAGCACATCCGCTGGCTGATCTTTGACAGCCAGTTCGAAACGGGCAGAGGCGGGCCTGCGAGGCCTGCCGATACACATTTACGATTTACCGCATAATAAAAACAAGGATACTCATTATGGCGACTATCGCATTCATCGGCCTGGGTAACATGGGCGGCCCAATGGCAGCCAATCTGGCCAAGGCCGGTCATACCGTAAAAGCATTCGATCTCTCTCCCAAAGCACTGGAAACCGCAGCTGAACAGGGCTGTCAGGTTGCCGATAGTGCCCAGGATGCCGCCACCGGCGCTGACTTCGTAATTTCCATGTTGCCGGCTGGCAAACACGTCCAGGGCTTGTATGTGACCGGTGAACAACCCCTGTTCGATCTGTTGGGTAACGATGCTCTGGTCATCGACTGTTCGACTATTGATGCCGAAACCGCACGTAGCGTGGCAGCTGCCGGTGCCGAAAAGGGCGTAGGCTTCATTGATGCACCGGTATCTGGTGGTGTGGGTGGTGCTCAGGCGGGCACGCTGACCTTTATCGTCGGGGGTACCGATGCGCAGTTCCAGAAGGCGCAGCCGATTCTGGAATGCATGGGCAAGAATATCTTCCACGCCGGCGACCACGGTGCCGGGCAGATCGCCAAGGTCTGCAACAACATGCTGCTGGGCATTTTGATGGCCGGTACCTGTGAAGCGCTGAACATGGGTGTTAAGAATGGCCTGGACCCGAAAGTCCTGTCGGACATCATGAAGCAGAGCTCAGGCAACAACTGGGCGCTGCAGGTGTACAACCCGGTTCCGGGTGTGATGGATGGCGTTCCGGCTTCACGTGACTACCAGGGCGGTTTCCAGGTCGATCTGATGTTCAAGGATCTGGGTCTGGCCATGGAAGTCAGCCAGCAAAGCGCGTCAGCTACGCCCATGGGCTCTGCCGCACGTTCACTCTTCAACCTGCACAAGTCTGCCGGTAACGGTGGCCTCGACTTCTCCAGCCTGATCAAACTGTATCAGGACGCTGAATAATACCGGCGCTGTTGCAGTTAACAGCTGAAGCCGGACCTTGGGGCAGCCCCGCACGGGCTGCCCGCTATAACAAAAATAAACCGAGGTAGAGCATGGATTACACACAAGAATACCGGGCATCCATTGAGAACCCCGAAGCCTACTGGGCAGAGCAGGCCAAAAATATCGCCTGGTTCAAGGCACCCGAAACCACGTTGACCACCACTGACTGGGGTACCCACAGCTGGTATGCCGATGGTGAGCTGAACACCTGTTATCTGGCAGTGGATCATCAGGTTGAACAGGGCCGCGGTGAGCAGGTGGCTCTCTATTATGATTCCCCGGTCACTGATACCAAGGAAGCGATCACCTATAACGACCTGAAGGACCGTGTCAGCCGTTTTGCCGGCACCCTGCGCAAGCTGGGCGTGGAGAAGGGCGATACTGTCGTCATCTATATGCCCATGATTCCGGAAGCAGCGGTGGCCATGTTGGCTTGTGCGCGTCTCGGGGCGGTGCATTCGGTCGTATTTGGCGGCTTTGCGCCTAATGAGCTGGCCATCCGTATCGATGACGCCAAGCCCCAGGTTATTCTGACTGCATCCTGCGGCATCGAGTTTGACAAGAAAATAGCTTACAAACCGCTGGTCGATAAGGCGGTCGAGCTGGCCACTCATACGCCGCCGCACACGCTGGTTTGCCAGCGACCGATGCTGACGGCTGATATGGACCCGTCCCGCGATCTGGACTGGTATCAGGCTCAGGAGGGTGTGGAACCAGCCGAGTGTGTGCCGGTGAAAGGTTCCGATCCACTCTATATTCTCTACACCTCCGGTACGACCGGTCAGCCCAAGGGCATTGTGCGTGATAATGGTGGCTACGCCGTGGCGCTGCGCTATGCACTCAATAATGTCTATGGCATGAACGCGGGTGATGTCTGGTGGGGGGCCTCTGATATCGGCTGGGTTGTTGGCCATTCATTCATTGTCTATGCGCCGCTCATGGGGGGCTGCAGTGCGATCTTCTATGAAGGCAAACCGATCAAAACACCGGATGCCGGTGCGTTCTGGCGCATTATTGAGGAGTACAAGGTCAACTCCATGTTCTGTGCGCCGACGGCTTTCCGTGCAGTGCGCAAGGAAGATGCCCAGGGCGAACTGGCGCAGAAGTATGATCTGAGCAGCCTGCGCTGGATCTTTGTGGCCGGTGAAAAGCTGGACTCCTCAACCTACTACTGGCTGGATGATCTGCTTAAAGTGCCCGTGGTTGACCACTGGTGGCAGACCGAAACCGGCTGGCCGGTTACAGCGCCAATGATGGGCTGGGAGCAGCCGTCAAAACCTCGCCTGGGCTCTACCAACAAGCCGATTCCGGGGTATGACATTCAGGTGCTGGATGGTGATGGCCAGGAAGTCGAGCACGACGAAGCCGGTAACATCTGTATCAAGCTTCCGTTGCCGCCGGGTGTTGCCTGGAGTATCTGGAACAACAATGACCGATTCGTCAGCTCCTATCTGACGGCTTTCCCGGGTTACTACCACACCGGTGATGGCGGTTTTAAAGACGAAGATAACTACGTCTACATTACCGGTCGTACCGATGATGTGATCAACGTCTCCGGCCACCGTCTGTCGACCGGTGAAATGGAAGAGGTTGTGTCAGCGCATGAGGCGGTTGCGGAGTGTGCAGTCATTGGCATGAATGACTCCTTGAAGGGGCAGGTGCCGGTAGGGCTGATCGTTCTCAAGGCCGGTGTCGAGATGGAAGAAGCCGAGCTCGAAAAAGAGCTGGTAGCCATGGTGCGTGACCAGGTTGGTGCACTGGCCTGTTTCCGTCGGGCAGTGGTGGTACAGCGCTTGCCGAAAACCCGCTCTGGCAAAATCCTGCGTGCCATTCTGCGCAAGATTGCCGCCAGCGAAGACTACAAGATGCCATCCACCATCGATGATGAAAGCATCTTGCCGGAAATCGAAGAAAAAATTCGGGCAGTTGGACTCGCCTGATGCTCCACAGGGCCCTTGGGGGCCCTGACTCTCATGGCATGTGTTGCTACATGTCCGCCAAGGATGGCCTCTCGGATCTTGAGGGAAGCAATTCCCTCTTTTTTGGTTAGCGGAAACGCGCTATTTCTTTACAGGTATCGGTCTCTGCATCGTGGTGGATCAATTCCACGCGATACTGGTTGCCCGTCAATCGCTCCAGCGACTTCTCGATAAGTCCGAAACCAAAGAAACAGATCGACCTTTGTCCCACCGGGGACGCTTCCACCTGCCCAAGGTGGTTGAACTCGCACCCCTTGATTTTAATCGCTACAGAGTCTCCCTCCGGTTTCATTTCAACCTTGTCAAAGGTGCCGATACTGCTCAGGGCATTGCCAAGCAAATCGCAGGCGTCTTCCGGGGCCAGATCAGCCGGCCATTCCGGCCATAGTTCTTCACTGCTGTGTGTGCCCATGTCGCGCATGGTGGCGTGAGCGCCCATACGTCCGAGCATTTCCGTAAGTCCGGTTGAGATACGGGCGAGAATGACATTGCGGGGATCGATCGACATGTAAGCACTCCTTGCTTAGAGCTGTTGGTATAAAACGCCCGCGACAGTTCAGTGTCGGGCAATATTCCTTCATCTTATAAGGTTATTTCTCGGGTGCTATTGATCTGGCACCTACCCAAGGCGGTATAAAGAAAAAGCCGGCGTTGCATTGGGGCTGGCCCTCGACTTCACGCACAGGCACAATACGCTTGAGCAGAGCGATCCTGTCTCTGACCCAATGAGGAGGGCACACCATGAGCCAGAACACACCCCATCCCAAGTTTATTGAAGCCATGCGACAGTTGTCCGCGATGAGCGAGGAGGAGCGGTTGTCCGAAGAAAACAAGGACTTGTTCGAGCAGGCGATGAACTATGCCCCTCTCGATATTCAGCCGGCCTTAATGGCGATTCGCAAAAAATACGACGATCCAGCCGTTCACTGAATCAAGGTATTGCTCTGGCCCGAGTGGATCGGGCCAGATTATCTGCATGACGCATTCTGACGTAAATACTCATACCGCTTCCTCTCCCATTCTTGTCGGCCCGATTCTAAGACGTATCGCGCCTGACGAGCTGACAACCTGGTGTCTCTCGACTGTCCCGCTGCAGTTTGCCATTGGATTGACGGCCGAGGGCGAAACCCTGCTGGACCGTCCCGTCGAAACGGACGAGTGCTGGCACATGCCGCTCGGCAATCGGGCACATGCCTACCTGCTGCATGTAAAACCGGATACGGCACTGCCGACTGCTGTACGCATCGACTACGATCTGAAAATTGCCCAGTCGCAGGGGCGATGGCGTTCGATTGCCGATTGGGGCGCGGATCTGCTGTACCCGGGCGAGGCTCTGCCTGGCTTTGTTATCCAGCCTCAGTTGACCTCCATGCTCCATGGCTCCTGCCGCAAGCCCCATCATGACTCCCTTGATGGTCTGGCGCGTGCCGATGACTGGCTCGCCGAGCGGCTGCAGCAGCCTGAAGACTGGCCTGCAGTGCTGATGATGAGCGGTGACCAGTTGTACGCCGATGATGTGGCGGGACCATTGCTTCAGGCCGCTCACCAGCTGGGTGACAAATTGCAGCTGTGGGATGAGCAGCTGGAAGGTGGCGGTGCCGACAGTGGTGCCGAACTGCGTGCCAGTCCGCACTGCTACTATGAGCGTGAGTTGCTCCTGCCGAAGGATCAACTGAGTCAGAATGTACGTGACAAGTTTTTCTCCGGTGTGCGCAAACCGATCTTCACCAGTGATTCTGCGCATAACCACCTCATCACCTTTGCCGAGGTGATCGCCAGTTACTGTCTGGTCTGGTCGCCGCGTGCCTGGGAAGGACTGAACCTGCGGCCGCTGCAGTTATCGGATGCGCACCAGGCACGATATGACAAGGAAGCTGAGGCTATTGCCGGGTTCCGTCAGCAGCTCCCGGCCGTACGGCGGGTTATGGCACATCTGCCGACCTACATGATCTTTGATGACCATGATGTCACCGATGACTGGAACCTCTCCGCCGCCTGGGAAATGTCGGCCTACGGGCATCCATTTTCCCGCCAGATTATCGGTAACACACTGATCGGTTATCTGATCTGCCAGGGCGCGGGAAACGCCCCGGACCGTATCCGCAAGCATCTGCGAGAGTATCTGGACAACTGGCTGCATAGTCAGGATCATGCCGACCATGAAAAACTGATCACTGAACTGTTTGCGTTTCAGCGTTGGGACTACCTGATTCCGGTGGAGCCGGGTGTGCTGGTGCTGGATACCCGTACCCGTCGCTGGCGCGCAGAACGAAACCTGGCGAGCCCCTCCGGCCTGATGGACTGGGAGGCATTGACCGAGCTGCAGCAGCAATTGCTGGAGCGCAAGGCGGTAATCATTGTGTCACCGGCTCCTGTATTTGGTGTGAAACTGATCGAGGCGATCCAGAAACTGTTCACTACCCTTGGTCAGCCATTGATGGTGGACGCGGAAAACTGGATGGCACATCCCGGTGCCGCCAATGTGATGCTGAATATTTTCCGCCATACACGGACCCCGGAGCATTTCGTAATTCTGTCCGGTGATGTTCATTACTCCTTCGTTTACGATATCGAAATCCGCTTTCGCAAGGGCAGCCCCAAAATCTGGCAGATCACCAGCAGTGGTCTGAAAAACGAGTTCCCCAAAGGTCTGCTGAAACTTTTCGACCGTGTAAACCGCTGGATGTATGCACCCTCATCCCCGCTAAACTGGTTTACCAAGCGCCGTCTTATGAAAGTATCGCCACGTAAGCCCGAAGGGGCGCCTGAAGGTTGCCGTCTGGTGAATAATGCCGGTATCGGACTGGTACGGTTTGCTGAAGATGGCGAGCCGGTTGAAGTCTGGCAGTTGGGCGCGGATGGCAAGGATGTGCGCTTCGATATGAGTGATGAAGAGGAACATTGGGGCTGAGCGGGCACTTGCGTATAATTTGCAGGTCCAAAATCAAACCGATTTTGTCTTGGAGACTCAGCCTTAATGACGCTTAACTGGAGCCGCCTGCAGGACCGCATGGAGCACCTGCGTGCCAACAAACTGTTCGAAACCTTTGTCATCGCCGTCATCATCGCGTCTGCGCTGCTGATTGGTGCCAAAACCTATGAGCAGTCTTCCCGCTTTGACCAATGGATCAACTGGCTAGATCTGGGTGTCACCCTGTTTTTCCTGTTTGAAATCATGGTGCGAATGGCGGCGGAAAAGCGCTTCATCAACTTCTTCAAGCAGGGCTGGAACATCTTTGACTTTGTCATTGTGGTTGCCAGCCTGGTACCCATCAACGAATCGGAAATGGTGCTGGTTGCACGCCTGCTCAGGGTCTTCCGTGTATTGCGACTCGTTTCACTGATCCCGGAACTGCGTGTGCTCCTCGCCGCCCTGGTGAAATCCATCCCTCGCATGGGTTATGTGGCGCTGCTGATGTTCATCATCTTCTATATCTATGCCGCCATTGGCAGCTTCATGTTCAACAGCGTTGATCCTGTACTCTGGGGCAATATCACCATTTCCATGTTGACCCTGTTTCGCGTGGCGACCTTTGAGGACTGGACCGATGTCATGTACGCCACCATGGTTGATTATCCCTATAGCTGGATTTTCTACCTGACGTTTATCTTCCTGACCGCTTTTGTCTTCCTCAATATGATGATCGGTATCGTACTGGATGTAATGCAGAAAGAGAGTGAAGCCCAGCAGCTGGAAAGTGGCGAGGGTGAGGCGGCTGATGTGCACTGGATGCGTGAACATATGGCGCAAATGAGTGAACAGCTGCACCGCATCGAGCGTCAGCTTGAACAGCAACAGGGCGGGAAGGAATGAGTCAGGCCGGACCGGTACAGCGCTATCAGGCCGCTCTGGAAGGTGGCTTTGTCGCCGATCCGGCCCAGGTAGATGCCGTTGGTTTGCTGGAAGACTGCTTCCAGCAACTGCAGGCGGGCCGGTCTGATGTATCCGGTGTATACATGTGGGGGCGTGTGGGCCGTGGTAAAACCTGGTTAATGGACCTGTTTGAGTCAGACCTGGCCTGTGCTTCCAGGCGGCAGCACTACCACCATTTCATGCGGGATATTCACCAGCGTCTGTTTCGTTTGAATGGCGTACCAGACCCGCTGACGGTCGTGGCCAGTGAGTTGGCGCAAGAAGTTCGTGTACTCTGTCTGGATGAATTCTTCGTTAATGATATCGGTGATGCGGTCGTGCTGGGCGGGCTGGTGCAGCGCCTGTTTGATCAGGGCGTTGTGCTGATTCTGACCTCCAATCAGCCACCGGATCAGTTGTATTCAGAAGGTCACAACCGGGAACGTTTGCTGCCGGCGATTGATGCCATTAAAACCCGGATGCACGTTATGCCTCTGGATGGGGAGCAGGATCACCGACTGCATCCGGGCGAACAACAGCAGCGTTATTGGTATCAAGCCGGCAGTCATTCCCCTTTGGCAGATGTGTTTCGCAGCCAGATGCGAGGGCAGGCAAAAAGCGGTCCCTTGGTGTTGAACAATCGCCAGGTCGACAGTTTGCAGCATGACGACCACCAGCTCTGGTGCACCTATGACCAGTTGTGTGAAGCACCGCTGGCTGCGGCTGAGTATATTGAGCTCTGCGACCGCTTTAATCACGTTTTGCTGACGGCGGTGCCCAGATTAAGTGGTGATCGCGAGTTGCCCGGTATTGCCCGCGGAACTGAAGACGCGGCGGCTCAGGTTGCTGCCGGTGACCGGACATTACCCAAGCTGACCGATAAGGATAACGGTGTGCGTCGTTTTATCGCGCTGGTGGATGAATGCTATGACCGGCGCGTTCCCCTATGGATTGAGGCTGAGGTCCCGATGGAAGAGCTGTATCCTGAGGGTTACCTGAGTTTTGCATTTCGGCGTACCCTGAGCCGGTTGCGTGAAATGCAGCTAAGGCGCTTCGGCAGCCGGTGAAAACGCCATAGCGCATCTTTCTGCGGCCTAAGATGTCGAACCGGTTACTTCCAATCTGCGTAACACCGGCAGATGATAAGGAGCTTTCATGACGACAGGACTTTTCTGGTTCACCCAAGACATTCGGCTGGACGACAACCCGGCTTTACAGCAGGCAGCGAGACAATGCGACCAGTTATTGCTGGTGTATGTACATGATCCGAGGCTGGAGCGTGCCGGCAACTTTAATGCGGCTCGAATGGGGAGGGCACGACGCAGGTTCCTGTTTGAGGGGCTTGCATACCTGAGGCAGCAGCTTGACGCCTGTGGTCAGCAATTGCTGGTTTTCACAGGTGACCCAGTTGAGGTATTGAGCGAGCTGGTGAGTCGCTACCGTATTGATCGACTGTTCTGTACCAGAAGCTCGGGTGTATACGAGCAGCGTCAGCTGTCTTCGCTGCAAAGCCGCTTTCCACACCTGAATGCGTCTATCCGTGATGGTTACACTCTATTTGATCAAAGCCAACTAACAGATATTGTTGATCCCTTTCCCGTCAGTTTTTCGGCCTTCAGGCGTCGGGTCGAGAAAGCACTGGATATCCCTCAGCCCTTGCCGCCGGTTCTGGACCTGCCGCCTGCACTGAAGATTGAGACAAGAGGTGAGCAGCTTTCAACGTCAGCCGGGTATCATAATGACACCTGGTTTGAGGGTGGAGAGCAGGAAGCACAGTCTCATCTGGAACGCTATTTCAGTTCGTTGCTGCCCTCAACGTACAAACAGGTTCGCAATGAACTGGATGGCCTTGAGAACGGCACGCGTTTTTCACCCTGGCTGGCACAGGGCAGCCTCTCTCCACGGCGAATCATGCAGCAGCTTAAACAGTATGAAGCCGGCCAGTATTCAAATGAGTCGACCTATTGGATTTTCTTCGAGTTGCTGTGGCGGGAGTATTTCCAGTGGTATGCGCATCATCATGGTGTCAGGCTGTACCACTTGAAGGGAATTCAAGGGTACTCACCGCTGACCAGTTTTTACCCTCAGCGTTTCAAGTCCTGGTGCGAGGGCACTACCCCCTGGCCTTTGGTAAATGCCTGCATGCGACAGCTTAAGCAGACAGGCTGGATGTCCAATCGGGGGCGTCAGATTGTTGCCAGTTACCTGGTCAATGAGCTGGCATTGGACTGGCGGTATGGTGCGGCCTGGTTTGAGCAGGAATTGCTGGATTATGACCCCGCCAGCAACTGGGGAAACTGGCAGTATCTGGCAGGCGTAGGGGCAGACCCGCGCGGGAAGCGTCGCTTCGATATTGCCAAGCAAACGCGTAAATACGACCCTGATGGTCGTTTCATAGAGTACTGGCAGGGCGATGAGCAGACCTTCGCTCTAGATCATGTAGATGCCTCCGACTGGCCTATACCACCTCGGCACTAGTTTCTGGCGTATTCGGATATTGTTTTTTTGACAGCCGGGCTCGCATTGATTCGCGTTTTTGATGAAGATATGTGCTTGGTTGAATGAAGGGACTCGCGTGATGAAAAAACTGGCTGTCGTATTGTTAATCGGCTTGGTTGCCGTTGGCTATCTGGAGCGTAATGCAGGGCTTGGAGACCTCTTTGGCAGCGAGCCGGTTTCTGCGGGTGCCAGTGCTTCTGACGCTATCGCCGAGGCGTTTCAGACACGGCAAAGTGATGTTCAGGTACAAGGCGAGGGCACTGTGGTTCACCTTTTACCCGATGACACCCGGGGCAGTCAGCATCAGAAGTTTATTCTGGAGCTGGCATCCGGCCAGACCTTGCTGATATCTCACAATATTGATCTTGCACCACGTATTAATGCACTGCGTAAGGGCGACCGTGTTCAGTTTTATGGTGAATACGAGTGGAACTCGAAAGGCGGTGTTGTGCATTGGACGCACCATGACCCGGCCGGGCGCCATGCCCATGGCTGGCTTAAGCATCAAGGTGTCACTTACCAGTAAAGACAGGCCTGATGATCGTAGCCGACTGAATGACTCTGAGTGTCACTTTGTTCTAGTCTTTCATCATTCAGGTTGCGATGATCTCGGGACCTGATAATTTGAATTTCCGGACAGAAAGGATCTCAGTATGAGCTACCCGATCAATGGTGCCTGTCAGTGCGGTGGTGTGACATACCAGCTACTATCTGAACCTCAGATGGTTGTTGCCTGCCACTGTAAGGAATGTCAAAAGCTCTCCACCAGTGCATTCAGCATTACCGCCATGGTCAATGCCGACCAAGTGAAATTTGAAGGCGAAATGGCTGATTGGAGCCGCCCGGCGGATAGTGGCAATATCAGTGCCGCAAAATTCTGCCCCGGCTGCGGCAACCGTATCTATCATTACAATCCGGCAGAACCCGACAAAATCAAATTGAAGCCATCAAATCTGTCGGATACCAGTATTATTAAACCGGTTGCCCATGTATGGGTAAGTGAGAAGCAGGACTGGTATACGATCCCTGAAGGGGTCAGGGTATTTGATAAGCAGCCCTGATAGGTTGAGCTGTTAGTGCTATGTTCAGCGTTGGCGGCCTAGTCTTGATGGATATATTTAGCAGGAGGCACTTTAGTGGCTGTTCTACGTTTTTTGGGTAATGTGCTTTGGTTCGTGCTGGGCGGGCTTGTAATGGGGCTGGCCTGGTGGCTGGCAGGATTGCTGGCAGCGATTACAATTGTGGGCCTTCCCTGGGCGCGCTCCTGTTTCGTGCTGGGCAGTTTTTCCTTTTTCCCCTTTGGTCGAGAAGCCGTCAGCCGTAAAGCCCTGACAGGCGAGGATGATCTTGGCACGGGTACTATTGGGCTGATCGGTAATATTATCTGGTTTATCTTTGCCGGTGTCTGGCTGGCGATTGGCCATCTGATGTCGGCTGTTGCCTGCTTTATTACAATTGTCGGCATACCCTTTGGTATCCAGCATTTGAAGCTGGCGCTGATTGCACTATCGCCAGTAGGGCAGACCGTTGTAGACAGTGACCGCCTGCGCTGGGATTGACCTGTCACGCTTGCGGTAGGCAGGCCAGGGTATGTCGGCCTTGGTCTGATGGTTTCAGGGTTGTTGTTTCAAAACAGCCCGATCTTTTCCTCTTTCTTTAGCCGTATACAGTGCCTGGTCGGCAGTATCCAGCCAGGCATCAGCCTTAACGGGGTTCTGCGTGTGTGCAATTCCGATGCTCACGGTGCAGGAAAATGTCTGCTGGTTTTCCAGCGTAAACAGGTGACTGGAAAAGCCGGTCATAATTCGCTGTGCCACAAGTTCGACTGCGCGTGGATGGGTGCCTTCCAGCAAGATCGCGAACTCCTCGCCACCATAACGAAATGCCAGGTCCTGCTCGCGGATACACTGTTTCATGGTGAGAGCCAGTTGCTGTATCACCTGGTCACCCATGGCGTGGCCATGGGTGTCGTTGACCTGTTTAAAGTTATCGATATCCAGAAACAGCAGGGCGCGTTGTTTTTCACCACTGGCAGCACGTTCGAGATGGTGATTAAAACTGGCGCGGTTACCCAACCCGGTTAACGCATCTGTTTCACTTAATTTCTGCAGTTGCTGGCGAGAGCGCTTTTGCTCTGAGCCCCACAGGTAGAGGCCAATGCTGATGAGCAGCATGCCAAGAGGCGTAGCGATATTCTCGATCAGCTGAGAAAGAGTGCCTTTAGTCATCAAGAATTCGTCTTCCACATCTTCCAGCGCACCCAGTGCCATAAGACAGAAGCCTGCGTAGAGCACCCAGAAAATGGTACGTGTCAGTTTGATGCGATGAAGCAGAATGACCCAAGTGAACAACAAGAGGGCAATGATGGATTCGCTATAGACTTCCTGACGTGAGACTTCATCCCAGCTGCGAAAGGGAGGCTCGAAAGAGATGACTGTAAGCCCGGCCGCCATCAGAAAAAATATAACCAGCGAAACCCAGTGAGGCATAGGGAGAGGAGCTCGTGAATAATAGTTCTTATTTTCAAACTACCCAAAACAATCCTGGCTGGCTACAGAATAATTCAGTGAATTGGATCTTTGAATAGTACCAAAACCACTTTGGGCTGTGCTCGTTGATGGGGCGGGTAAGTGGCGGATGCAGGTTCCCGAAATAATTTAACGCGTCTGGAAATTGTCTGTTCTATCTTTAAGCATTTTGGACCCATAATTAAAAAGCCGGTGCGAACACCGGCTTAAGAGCTTCAGGGCAACTACATATTCGGGTAGTTAGGTCCGCCCGCACCCTCAGGTACTACCCAGGTGATGTTCTGCGCCGGGTCCTTGATGTCGCAGGTCTTGCAGTGAACGCAGTTCTGACCGTTGATCTGGAACTGCGGGCCATCATCGCCTTCAACGACTTCATATACCCCTGCCGGGCAATAGCGTTGTGCCGGTTCGGCAAATTTGGGCAGGTTCTGGCTGATCGGGATGCTGGCATCCTTTAGCTGCAGGTGACAGGGCTGATCTTCCTCATGGTTGGTGTTGGAGAGGAAGACCGATGACAGCTTATCGAAGGAAAGTACACCATCCGGTTTCGGATACTGGATTTCCTGGCATTCGCTGGCCGGTTTCAGCTGTTCATGATCCTTGTGCAGGTCATGCAGGGTGACCGGGATCTTGCCGCCAAACCAGTTTTGATCAACGTAGTTGAAGGCGCCGCCCAGATAGGGGCCGAACTTGTGCATGGCCGGACCGAAGTTGCGGGCACGATAGAGCTCATCGTACAACCAGGACGAGGTATAAGCGTCGGTGAAGCCACTCAGGTCCTTGCCACCTTCGTCACCGGCAGTCAGTGATTCAGAAATGGCTTCAGCCGCCAGCATGCCGGACTTCATGGCGGTGTGGATGCCCTTGATCTTGGAAAAGTTCAGGGTGCCGGCATCACAGCCGATCAGCAGCGCACCGGGCATGGTCATCTTGGGCAGGGTATTGAAGCCGCCTTTGGTAATTGCGCGCGCACCATAGGAAACACGCTTGCCGCCTTCGAGATACTGTTTGATCTCGGGATGATGCTTCATGCGCTGGAATTCATCGAACGGGCTGAGATAAGGATTGGAGTAGTTCAGGTCGATGATCAAACCCACAACCACCTGGTTGTCTTCCGCGTGGTAAAGGAAGAAGCCACCACTGGCGCCATTACTGAGCGGCCAGCCAGAGCCGTGAACCACCAGACCAGGCTTGTGTTTGGCCGGGTCGATATCCCAGAGTTCCTTGATGCCGATGCCGTAGTGCTGAGGGTCGGCGTCCTTGTCCAGGGCAAATTTCTCGATCAGTTGCTTGCCAAGGTGGCCACGGCAGCCTTCGGAGAAAATGGTGTATTTGGCATGCAGCTCCATGCCGGGCATGTAGTTGGGGCCTTGCTCACCGTTGACGGTCACGCCCATGTCGCCTGTGGCAATGCCTTTCACGCTGCCATCTTCGTTGTACAGTACTTCAGCAGCGGCAAACCCGGGGAAGACTTCTACGCCCAGCTCTTCCGCGCGTTCACCCAGCCAGCGGGTCACATTACCGAGGCTGACAATGTAGTTGCCATCGTTATGCATGGTCTTGGGGACGAAGGCGTTGGGCAGTTTGGCTGCACTGTTGGCGTCTTTCAGCATGAATACCTGGTCTTCAGTCACCGGGGTCTTCAGCGGCGCGCCCTGTTCTTTCCAGTCGGGGAAGAGCTCATCCAGAGCGCGGGTTTCCATGACGGCGCCGGAGAGGATATGCGCACCGACTTCGGAGCCTTTTTCCACCACACAGACGGTCAGTTCCTGCTCGGCAGCCTGGGCCTGCTGCATCAGGCGGCAAGCGGCTGAAAGGCCAGCGGGGCCTGCGCCGACGATGACTACATCAAATTCCATCGATTCACGATTCACGGTTGTTCCTCCATCGGTGTGGATGCTGTGCTCTTATTATGTTGAACCACATCGTATGACATGTCTGTAAGACATCATAATAAGTAAAAACCCTTATTTGTAAAGCTTGATCCCCGTCACCTGGGGTGTTAACGATTGAAAATAGGGGATTTTGCGTATTCGTATTATCTGGTTATGATGCAGGCTGCACCCGCGAGAGGTGAGGCCCTGTA
Source organism: Marinobacterium sp. NO-S09 (assembly GCF_059179545.1). NCBI lineage: Bacteria > Pseudomonadati > Pseudomonadota > Gammaproteobacteria > Oceanospirillales > Oceanospirillaceae > Marinobacterium > Marinobacterium sp. NO-S09. The sequence goes on from NZ_CP168954.1 coordinate 2,234,860, forward strand.
GAGCCAACAATACACAAGCAAAGGGTAAGGCAATGAAGGTTCTGGTAACGGTAAAGCGAGTTATCGATTACAACGTCAAGGTACGGGTCAAATCCGACAACACGGATGTTGATCTGAATAATGTGAAAATGGCAATCAACCCGTTCTGCGAGATTGCGGTTGAAGAGGCTGTTCGATTGAAAGAAGCGGGTACCGCGACTGAAATCGTCGTGGTTTCACTGGGTCCGCAGGCGGCTCAGGAGCAGCTGCGTACCGCGCTGGCGCTGGGTGCTGATCGTGCCATCCTGGTGCAGAGTGACGAAAATCTGGAATCCCTGTCAGTGGCCAAGCTGCTGGCAAAAGTGGTTGAGAAAGAACAACCGGATCTGGTGTTGATGGGTAAACAGGCCATCGATTCCGATAACAACCAGACCGGTCAGATGCTGGCGGCACTGACTGGCATGGGGCAGGGTACTTTTGCCTCCGAGGTCAAGGTTGAAGATGGCAAGCTTCAGGTGACACGGGAAGTTGATGGTGGTCTGCAGACGGTTGAATTGAACACGCCGGCAGTTGTAACGACCGACCTGCGTTTGAATGAACCGCGTTATGCGTCTCTGCCCAATATCATGAAAGCCAAGCGTAAGCCTCTGGAAACGCTGACACCGGCTGATCTGGGTGTGGAGATCAAGGCAAATACCAAGCTATTGAAAGTTGAGCCGCCTGCTGAGCGTTCTGCCGGTATCAAAGTGGCAGATGTGGCTGAGCTGGTCGATAAACTGAAAAACGAGGCGAAGGTGATCTGATGAGTATTCTGGTTATTGCTGAACATGACAATCAGGCGCTGAAGCCATCTACCCTGAGCACCTTGGCAGCGGCTGCGCAGATCGGCGGTGACGTTGCTTTGCTGGTCGCGGGCAATGGCTGTGCTGCTGCCGGTGATGCCGCCACCAAAGCCGAGGGCGTAGCTAAAGTGCTGTTGGCAGATAATCCGGCCTACGATCATGAGATTGCCGAGAACATGGCTGCACTGATCAAGTCGCTGGCCGAAGGTTACACGCATATTCTGGCACCGGCATCCGCCAATGGTAAGAACTTCATGCCGCGCGTGGCTGCGTTGCTGGATGTAGGTCAGATCTCCGACATCATTAAAGTTGAGTCGGCTGATACTTTTGCCCGTCCGATCTACGCCGGTAATGCGATTGCGACTGTACAGTCGCTGGATGCGGTTAAGGTTATTACAGTACGTGGTACGGCCTTTGATGCAGTCTCTGCCGAGGGTGGCAGTGCGTCTGTTGAAGCCCTGAGCCAGGTTGAAGATACCGGGCTGAGCCGTTATGTCAGCGAAGAGATGGCCAAGTCTGACCGTCCTGAGTTGACCTCGGCGCGCGTTGTGATTTCCGGTGGTCGTGGCATGGCTGACAGCGAACACTTCCATTTGCTGGAAAAAGTGGCGGACAAGCTGGGTGCCGCTGTAGGTGCTTCGCGAGCGGCCGTCGATGCCGGTTTTGCACCCAACGATATGCAGGTCGGTCAGACGGGCAAGATTGTAGCCCCTGAGCTCTATGTTGCGGTGGGTATCTCTGGTGCCATCCAGCATCTTGCTGGCATGAAAGACTCCAAGGTGATCGTTGCGATCAACAAGGATGAAGAGGCGCCGATCTTCCAGGTAGCGGACTATGGACTGGTTGCAGATCTTTTCACGGCACTGCCTGAGCTGGATGAATCGCTGTAACGTTTAACGAAAAAGGCCACGGCATATGCCGTGGCCAACTGTTTTCGCGGTCTCCTGCAGGCAGCGTATCTTCCCGTGTGGTCTAATCCCTGACGTTCAGGATGCCTGCTGTGTCTGGTGAGTGGGGTGGGTTGCGATAAAGTGCTGCAGTGCACTGTTCAGCAACGCCTGTTTTTCACGGTCACCGCAACGCTTGGCGCGTTCGATATCATCAATTATGAAGCGTTGAATACGCTGTTCACCGTCATGGGTGATCAGGTAATGACCCAAAGCAACCGCAATCATGGGGTCCATATGTTCGTGTTCGGCGATGGCGGCAATTTCATCAGCCGACAGTTCACTCATTTCCAGGCACTCTTCATAGGTCAACATACCGCTCCTCCTTTCATTATATTGGGGGTGGTTTGACTTTGAACCAGGAATCTACGTTTCTCAGTTTAGGGATCTATGGGTAATTATCGAGCCTTTCTGGCTGTATAATATTCATACAATTCCTGTGTTGATGTACTCCTGTTCATGCTGCATTTGCGAACAGGAATGCCGGTTCTGAGGTGCAGGTGTTATCCTGCTTGCTTTGCAATGAGTGAGCAGGAGCAATAATGGATCTTAGCCCCGGTCAGATGTCGCCAACTGATATTTATCATGCCTTGACGCAGATCATAATACCCAGGCCAATTGCATGGGTATTGAGCCCGAACGACGCTAAGGCCGAAAGTCTGAATTTGGCACCTTTCTCCTTTTTTAATGTGGTGTGCAGTGATCCTCCCATCCTGATGCTGTCAATGGGGAATAAATCGGACGGCACGCTTAAAGACAGTTGTCGCAACCTGCTGGAGCGCCAGGCATGTGTGATTCATATTGCCCAGGATGTGCAGGCAGCCCAGGTGTCCGATAGCGCACGAGAGCTGAACTTTGGCGAATCTGAACTTCATGGCACTGACCTGGAGCTTGTCGAATTCACCGGTACCTCTATGCAGCGTCTGCGTCAGGCACCTGTAGCCTTGGCTTGTCGGTTACATCAGCATCTGGAAGTCGGCAATAAGCCCCAGAGCCTTCTGTTGGTAGAAGTTGAGCACATCTGGGTGGACGATGAGGTGTGCTTCAACGATGGCAAAGGGCGGGTACGCTTTGATGCGGCGAAAATAAAACCCCTGGCTCGACTGGGTGGAGCTGAATATGCCAGCCTGGATCAAGTGTTTCGGGTTCAGCGTCCCTAGGCCTGTTTGACTTATCTTGACGACTGCTGCAGAGTGCGCGCTTTTTTGTGTCTTGCCAAGCTCAGCCTTGGAGGAGAAAAAGGATGAACGCTGTACTCGCGGCTGTTGTCGTGATGCTTGTATTAAGTCTGTTGCGTACCCCTGTGGTCGTGGCGCTGGTGGCTGGCGCCTTAACAGCAGGTCTGCTGTCCGGGATGGGGCTGGAGCATACGCTGGATGTGTTCAGCGGCGGTATTGGCGGCGGCGCTGAAGTCGCGCTCAGTTATGCCATGCTGGGTGGTTTTGCCGTTGCGATTGCCCAGTCAGGCCTTCCGCATGCCATGGCGGATATGGTCCAGCGCAAACTTGGGTCCACGCAGGGGGCTGCCAGCCGTACCGTCAAGTACGCTCTGATTCTGGCGCTGATTGCGGTAGCTATCTCATCACAGAACCTGATCCCGATACATATCGCCTTTATCCCGTTGCTGGTGCCGCCTCTGTTGATGGTGATGAGCAAAATGCAGCTTGACCGTCGACTGATTGCCTGTGTGCTGACGTTTGGCCTGGTGACGCCCTACATGTTTTTGCCCGTCGGTTTTGGCGGCATCTACCTGAACAATATTCTGCTGCAGAATGTGGCCGACAATGGCCTGGCAACCGATAACCTGAATGTGATGTCCGCCATGTGGATTCCCGCACTGGGCATGCTGGTGGGGCTGTTGCTGGCACTGTTCAATTATCACAAGCCGCGCCAGTACGACATGGAGCGTCTGCAGGCGGCCGAGCGGGTTGAGGTCAACTATAGTGCGGCACGCCTGGCATCAGTCGTGGTTGCGATTTTGGCGGCGTTCGGAATTCAGCTTTGGAGCGGCTCCATGGTGTTGGGTGCCCTGGCCGGCTATATGGTCTGTACCCTGACGGGCATCATCCGCTGGAAGCAGGCGGATGGCGTGCTGATTGACGGCATGAAAATGATGGCGATGATCGGTTTCATCATGATTACCGCGGCAGGTTTTGCCGAAGTCATGCGTGAAACCGGTGAAATCGCAACACTGGTGAGCGGGACAAGCGATCTGATCGGCGGAAACAAGGCATTAGCGGCACTGCTGATGCTGTTGGTTGGCTTGTTGGTGACCCTGGGTATAGGATCTTCGTTCTCAACCATTCCGATCATCGCGGCCATCTATGTGCCTTTGGCCCTGTCGCTGGGCTTCAGTCCACTGGCAATTGTGGCGTTGGTGGGTACAGCCGGTGCGCTGGGTGATGCCGGTTCGCCGGCCTCTGATTCAACGTTGGGCCCGACTTCAGGCCTGAACGTTGACGGTCAGCACCACCATATTTGGGATACAGTGGTTCCCACCTTCCTGCACTACAACCTGCCACTGTTGCTGGCAGGCTGGGCTGCGGCCATGGTGCTTTAAATTCTGAAAAAACTACGTGTCTGGCTGTTTGAACGGCAGCCAGGTGCGTAGCTCCTCAATCTGCAGCTCCATGTGCTGCTGCTCCTCACGCACAAACTCTCCTACCGCGCGATTGAAGTCCGGGTGGGCCATACGATGCAATGACCAGGTTCTGACCGGCTCGAAACCGCGCTGAATCTTGTGCTCCCCCTGAGCACCAGGGTCAAAGCGAGCCAGTCCTTGCCGGATGCAATAGTCGATCCCCTGATAATAGCAGGCTTCAAAATGCAGGCTGTCGTAATGGTCGAGACAGCCCCAGTAGCGACCATAAAGACAATTTTCACCGATGAAATACAATGCGGCGGCAACCGCCTGTCCTTGATCTTCTGCCATGATCAGCAGCATCTGGTCAGCCATCTGCTGGTGCAACTGGTGGAAAAAATCTGGCGCCAGGTATCCTTGCCGGCCACGCTTCAAATAAGTGGCCTGATAGAAACGATAAAACTGCTCCAGATGCTGTGGCTGAATCGCTTCACCGGTTAATGCGTTCAGTTGAATGCCTTGTTCCGCTACCTTTCGGCGCTCACGACGCACGGATTTTCGTTTGCGTGAATTAAAGCGTGCAAGGAAGTCGTCAAAGTTCTCATACCCTTGGTTAAACCAGTGATATTGGCTGCCCAGGCGAGAGTGTGTCGCACTGGGTGCGGTTTCAATCACACCAGGTTGCGGAAACAGGCAATGCCAGGATGAAGCACCCACTTCCTGCATGATCTGATCGAGAATTCCCGGTAGCAGCTCAACGGCCGTCGCCAGAGGAAGTGATGTGCCAAATCTTGGTCCTGTGGCCGGTGTAAACGGGATCGCATTGACCAGCTTGGGATAGTAGATCAGGCCGTTGCGTTGATAGGCATCGGCCCAGGCCCAGTCGAAGACATATTCGCCCCAGGAGTGCGATTTGATGTACAGCGGGATAACCATCACCGGATGGTCGTTGTTATCGGTCACCAGGGCATGCAAGGGTTGCCAGCCGGTGCCTTCGCCAACGCTTCCGGTCATTTCCAGTGTGTGCAGAAATGCATGGCGAAGGAAGGGGTAATCCGTACCGCAGAGGCTGTCCCATAGATCAGCGGGAATTGCATCGATGCCGGGATGGAGATTGACTTTATACATGCTGACCTATACTAATCCTGTCACCATTTGGATTGATATCGAAGGAGCCGTTAATGGACGAGTTGGAGCTGGAATTTGAGCTGGACCCCCGTCTTGTCACTGATACTATCGCGATTGGCGACTTCCCGCTCTGTCGTTTGCTGTTGATGAACGACAGTCAGTACCCCTGGTTTATTCTGGTACCGCGCCGTGCTGGTGTGACCGAGCTGTACCATCTGCCGGCCAATGAACAACAGCAGTTGATTCACGAGGCCAGTGATTTGTCGGAGACGCTGGCCGACCTGTTTCAGGCACGCAAAATGAACGTGGCCACACTGGGTAACATGGTGCCTCAACTGCATGTGCATGTCATTGCCCGCAAGGAGTCTGATCCTGCCTGGCCAGGGCCTGTCTGGGGTAAGGTGCCTGCAGTGCCTTATACACCGGAGGAGCTGGCGCGCGTGCGCAGCAAACTAGAAGTGTTGCTGGATGGAGAGCTGGCGTTCGAGCCGCATGATTGAGTGAATTAGTACTGGTATGGGTGGGTTCGCGCACAGAGTGCGCTCCCATAAAGCTCTCCCGCAGTGTGCTCCCAGAGTGCTCTCTTATAGCAAGGTGCTGCCGAGGTTACCGGGGTCTGCAATTAACCTGTGGGAGGTCAGTCCCCTGGTCGAATACCCGTTAGTCTACACAATCAGGTTGTCACAGTTCTGGGCCTTTCGAAGGCCAGTATTCTTCTATCCCGGCATTGCCTGTCGCCGGGCCTGTCAGGTCCGGCTAAATCGGTTATAATCCCCGCCTTTGAATTCCATGTTGCACCCAGATACAGGAACAGGACAGTATGCGTAGCCATTATTGCGGCGACCTCAGAGCAGAACATATCGGAGAAGACATTACCCTGAGCGGCTGGGTTCACCGCCGTCGTGACCACGGTGGGGTTATCTTCCTCGACCTTCGTGACCGCGAAGGTATCGCCCAGGTCGTGTTTGACCCGGATCGCGAAGAGAGCTTCAATCTGGCCGATAGCGTTCGTAATGAATTTGTTGTCGAAGTGCGTGGCACTGTGCGTGCGCGCCCGGAAGGCACCATCAATAGCGAAATGGGCACTGGCGAAATCGAAGTACTGGGCAAAGAGCTGGTTATCCTGAACAAGGCTGAAACGCCTCCCTTCCAGCTGGACGAACACCAGCAGGTAGGTGAAGACGTGCGTCTGCGTCACCGTTACATCGATCTGCGCCGTCCTGAGATTCAGCGCAAACTGCGTTTCCGCTCCAAGATTACGCATAACATCCGCAATTACCTGGAAGAAAACGGCTTCCTCGATATCGAGACACCGATTCTGACCCGTGCGACCCCTGAAGGTGCACGTGACTACCTGGTACCGAGCCGTACGCATGAGGGTAGCTTCTTCGCTCTGCCGCAGTCACCCCAGCTGTTCAAGCAGCTGCTGATGGTGTCCGGTTTTGACCGTTACTACCAGATCGCCAAGTGCTTCCGTGACGAAGACCTGCGTGCAGACCGTCAGCCTGAATTTACCCAGATCGACATCGAAACCTCGTTCATGGACGAGGAAGGTATTATGGGTCTGACTGAAGGCATGATCCGTGATCTGTTCCAGGAGATCCTGGACGTTGATCTGGGTGATTTCCCGCGTATGCCGTACTCTGAGGCGATGGACCGTTTCGGTTCCGACAAGCCTGACCTGCGTATTCCGCTGGAGCTGGTTGACGTTGCCGACCTGCTGCAGGATATCGAATTCAAGGTCTTTGCTGGTCCGGCCAAGGATCCGAAAGGCCGCGTTGCAGCACTGAAAGTGCCGGGTGGTGCACAGCTGACCCGTAAGATCATCGACGAATACACCAAGTTTGTTGGCATCTACGGTGCCAAAGGCCTGGCCTGGATCAAGGTCAACGAACTGGCTAAAGGTGTTGAAGGCCTGCAGTCGCCGATCGTTAAGTTCCTGGGTGACGAAGTGGCCATGCAGGTGATGGAGCGTCTGGAAGCAAAAGATGGCGATATCATCTTCTTCGGTGCTGACAAAACCAACGTTGTTAACGAAGCCTTGGGTGCGCTGCGTATCAAGGTTGGTGAAGACATGAACCTGATCCAGCGCGAGTGGGCGCCGCTGTGGGTTGTCGACTTCCCGATGTTTGAAGAAACCGACAACGGTGGCATGACTGCGCTGCACCATCCGTTTACAGCACCGAGCTGCACAGCAGAAGAGCTGGTAGCCGAGCCGGAAGGCAAACTGTCCCGTGCCTACGATATGGTTCTGAACGGTACCGAGCTGGGTGGCGGCTCTGTCCGTATCCACGATCAGGATATGCAGAAGGCTGTCTTCAAGGTACTGGGTATCTCTGACGAAGAAGCGGAAGAGAAATTCGGCTTCCTGCTCAATGCACTGAAATTCGGTGCGCCGCCTCACGGTGGTCTGGCCTTCGGCCTGGACCGTCTGGTGATGCTGATGACAGGCTCTTCTTCCATCCGTGAAGTGATTGCCTTCCCGAAAACCCAGAGTGCCGGCTGTCTGCTGACCGACGCACCGGGTGAAGTCAGCGCCGCACAGCTGCGCGAGCTGAACATCAAGCTGCGCAAAACCCCCTGATCCTATTCAGCGTGGGTGGGCGGTCGCCAGGCCGCCCGAATACATGACGAACAGATGAACAGAGCCGCCCGGCTCTGCAATCAATCGAGGATGTAGTTTTATGGCAGGTCATTCCAAGTGGGCTAATATCAAGCACCGTAAAGCGGCACAGGATGCCAAGCGGGGCAAGATTTTCACCAAACTGATTCGTGAGCTGACAGTGGCCGCGAAAGAGGGCGGTGGTAACCCGGAGGACAACCCGCGTCTGCGCGCAGCTGTCGATAAGGCGTTGGGCGCCAACATGAAAAAGGACACCATCGAGAAAGCGATTGCTCGCGGTGCCGGTGGCGGTGAAGGCGACAACTATGACGAGCTCACCTATGAGGGTTATGGCCCGAACGGTGTCGCCATTCTGGTTGAGTGCATGACCGATAACGTGAACCGTACCGTATCTCAGGTTCGTGCGGCTTTCAATAAGGCTGGTGGCAACCTGGGTACCAACGGTTCTGTTGCCTACCTGTTTGAAAAGAAGGGTCAGATCTCATTTGGCGATGATGCCGATGAAGATGCGATCATGGAAGCAGCGCTGGAAGCGGGTGCTGATGATGTCGTTACCAATGAAGACGGCTCCATCGATGTATTCGCTCCCTGGCAGGAATTCATGGATGTTAAGCAGGGGCTGGTTGATGCCGGTCTTGAGCCAGTATATGCCGAAGTAGGCATGATCCCGTCTACTACCGTCGATCTGGATGTGGACACCGGCACCAAGGCGCTGAAGCTGATCGATGCGCTGGAAGATCTGGATGATACCCAGAACGTCTATCACAATGCCGATATTCCGGAAGAGGCCATGGCCTGATCCTGATCGGATGTGAGTCATAGAGACCGGGGGCAACCCCGGTTTTTTGTATATGCAGGATGGTGGAGCAGCGATGCGGATTTTGGGGATTGACCCTGGCTCACGCATTACCGGCTACGGGCTGATTGATATTGATGGCCCCAAAACTCATTACGTCGCCAGCGGGTGTATTCGCATCAGTGGTGAAAACCTGGCTGAGCGCCTGCAGCAGGTATATGCAGGTGTGACCGAAGTTATCCAGCGTTACAATCCTGTTGAGATGGCCATTGAGCAGGTGTTTATGGCCCGTAATGCTGATTCGGCGCTCAAGTTGGGTCAGGCCCGAGGGGTGGCGATTGTTGCAGGCGCGAATCATGCGCTTCCTGTTGCTGAATATGCTGCACGTCGCGTCAAACAATCGGTTGTCGGCAGCGGCGGGGCTGATAAGGCCCAGGTGCAGCACATGGTCGCACATTTACTAAAGCTGCCGGGCCTGCCGCAGGTAGATGCGGCCGATGCACTGGCCATTGCACTTTGTCATGCTCACTCCCGGGCGGGGCTGGCACCAGCAACGCGAACACGCAGTCGTAGCAGTGGTCGTTGGCGTTTATAAGGATTAAAGGAGAGCTTTCGTCTTGATCGGATATCTGAGAGGACGCATTTTGGAAAAGCAGCCGCCCTGGTTGTTGCTGGACGTTAATGGCGTTGGGTACGAGGTGGAAGCCTCGATGAATACCTTTTACGGCTTGCCGGAGGTTGGTGCCGAAACCGGACTGCATACGCATTTCGTCGTGCGAGAGGATGTGCAGCTGTTGTTCGGGTTTGTTGATGCACAGGAAAAGCTCCTGTTTCGGTCATTGATTAAGGTGAATGGTGTAGGGCCCAAATTGGCATTGTCCATTCTGTCGGGTATCAGTGCCGATGCATTTATTCGTACCGTGCACCAGGAAGATACTTCGGCTTTGGTGAAAATACCGGGGGTAGGCAAGAAAACGGCCGAGCGTTTGATTGTCGAGATGAAAGACCGTTTGGCACTGCTTGAGTTGCCGACCCTGACCGAGCTCGAACTGAGCTCAGGTAATCTGCCGGCAGCGGCACCGGCGGCTACGGATCACCGCGCAGAAGCTGAAAGTGCCCTGGTTGCTTTGGGGTATAAACCGCAGCAGGCTACCAAAGCGATCGAGAAAGCGGCGGAAACCCTGGGTGCTGATGCAGTGACAGAGGTGCTGATTCGTCAGGCGCTGAAAACCATGGTGACAGGCTGAGATAACAGGCATGAAAATCGAAGAAGATCGTTTCATTACTCCAGTGGCCAGCTCGAATACGGAAGAGGTGCATGACCGTGCCATCCGCCCCAAGCTGCTGCAGGACTATGAAGGCCAGCCAGCGGTGCGCGAGCAGATGGAGATATTCATTCATGCGGCCCGCGTACGCAATGAAGCACTGGATCATACTTTGATTTTCGGGCCGCCCGGGCTCGGTAAAACTACTCTGGCCAATATTATTGCCCATGAAATGGGGTCGCAGATCCGGACTACATCAGGCCCCGTGCTGGAAAAGGCCGGTGATTTGGCAGCATTGCTGACCAATCTTGAAGCAGGCGATGTGCTGTTTATCGACGAAATTCATCGCCTGAGTCCCAGTGTGGAAGAGGTGCTGTATCCGGCGATGGAGGATTATCAGCTGGATATCATGATTGGCGAAGGTCCGGCTGCACGCTCAATCAAGCTTGATCTGCCACCCTTTACCCTGGTGGGTGCGACGACTCGTGCAGGCTCACTGACATCGCCTCTGCGCGACCGCTTCGGTATTGTGCAGCGCCTGGAATACTATTCCATTGAGGATTTGACCGGCATCGTGATGCGCTCGGGTCAGTTGACGAATACGGAAGTAGAGTTGGAAGGTGCGCGTGAGATTGCCCAGCGTTCGCGTGGAACACCGCGTATTGCCAACCGTCTGTTACGTCGTGCACGAGATTTTGCCGAAGTAAAAGGGGATGGTTGTATCAGCAAACAGATCGCTGATCTGGCCCTGAATATGCTGAATGTAGATGAACGGGGCTTTGATCATATGGATCGGCGCCTGTTGCTGACCATGATTGAAAAATTTTCCGGTGGCCCCGTCGGAATCGATAACATCGCCGCGGCGATCAGTGAAGAGCGCGATACCATTGAGGATGTGCTGGAGCCCTACCTGATTCAGCAAGGCTTCATTATGCGCACCCCGCGTGGACGCGTAGTTACCGATCATGCGTATGTCCACTTCGGACTGGAAAGGCCTGACTGATATCAATCCCTCGTGATGAATTGATGACGTGGACTCAGGGTGTGATCAAGGTCAAGTAATCCTGGGTCAATCCTGCTTTAGCATGGCTGTAGCCACTAAACAGGGGGAAGCCCAGATGTCCGCGTTATTAAGTCACGATGAGCTTGAGGGTATCGCCCTGGAGCTGCGCGAGTTATTGGACAGCCTGCACGAAGAGCTTGCAGATGAGCTGCATACCATCGAGCATGCCCGTCATCAACTGCAGCAGGCACGTGCCAGACAGAGTGACCGCGAAGCGGCGCTTGAGTTGGCGCAGCGCCTCAATCTTGAACATCTTCGAGAGCATCTGGATACCATTGCCGCCTGCAACGAGGCTCTGCAGCGAATCAGTCGTGGCCATTACGGCCGCTGTACCCGTTGTGGTGAAGCAATTGAGCTGAATCTCTTGCGCGCAGACCCGCTCACCCATCGCTGTATGGCCTGTCAGAGCTAATCTCTTGTTTTAAAATCTGCGGCTGTTATTGTTGTCTGCCATCATGGTTTGATTAGGGCAACGGCATGCCGTTTCAGTGGCCGGTTCGGGTCTACATCGAAGATACCGACGTAGGTGGTATCGTCTACTACGTAAACTATCTCAAATTCCTTGAGCGTGCCCGTACCGAGTTGCTGCGCAGTCATGGCTATTCTCAGCAGGCGTTGGCAGCTGCCGGAACCCTCTTTGTCGTCACCCGAACCGAGTGCGACTATCGCAAGCCCGCCCGGCTGGATGATGAACTTCTGATTGAAGTCGAGATCGAAAAGATTTCAGCCACGCGTGTCACGTTTTTGCAGCAGATTGTCCGATCTTCAGATTCTGTTCTGCTTTGTCAGGCTAGAGTAGTGGTTGCCTGTGTGTCGGCAGCTGAACTCAAGCCACAGCGTTGGCCCGCAACACTTATTGAATATATGCAATGTAATCTTAGGCGCAGCTGACCGTTGAGGAGAAGTAATGGAAGATAAGCTGTCTATCTGGAGCCTGGTGCTTAACGCAAGCCTTGTTGTGCAGCTGGTTATGCTATCGCTGTTGCTGGCATCGTTTTTGTCCTGGGTGATGATTTTTCAGCGCAATCAGGTCATGCGCAAAGCACGTCGCTCGTTGAAGCTGTTTGAGGATCGTTTTTGGTCAGGTATCGATCTGGGCCAACTGTTCCGTGAGGTAAACCAGACACCCAACCCCAACAGCGGTGCCGAAAATATCTTCCGTGCCGGCCTGCAGGAATATACACGCCTGAGCCAGAAAAGCGGCAGTGACCCTGACATGATCATGAATGGCGTTCAGCGTGCCATGCGCGTTGCCATGGCGCGTGAAGAGGAGCGCCTTGAGCGTCATCTGCCGTTTCTGGCGACGGTAGGCTCTACCAGTCCTTATGTCGGTCTTTTTGGCACCGTCTGGGGCATTATGAATGCCTTCAGGGGCTTGGCAAACGTGCATCAGGCTACGCTGGCATCGGTGGCGCCAGGTATTTCCGAGGCGCTGGTGGCGACTGCAATTGGTCTGTTTGCGGCTATTCCGGCGGTTATCGCCTTTAACCGTTTCTCGGCTCAGGCTGAAGGCTTGTTGAGTGCCTATGACACCTTTGCTGATGAGTTCTCCAGCATTCTTTACCGCCGCGTACACCGTGCGGCCTGAGGCTGAAGCATGATTCGCAAACAACGCAAAAAGCGCAGGCTGAACTCTGAAATCAATGTTGTTCCCTATATCGATGTGACTCTGGTGTTGCTGGTGATATTCATGGTCACCGCGCCGATGCTGACTCAGGGAGTTAATGTTGAACTGCCCCAGGCATCAGCGGAGCCCGTAGATGATCAGAATGAAGAACCAGTGATCTTGACGGTGGATGCTGCCGGACAGTACTACATTAATGTCGGTGGGGGTGAAGAAACCCCCTTGAGTGCTGACCAGGTAGCTGAGCGAGTGGGCAAGGTTCTGCAATCCGCACCGGACAAGTTATTGCTGGTGCGAGGTGACAAGAACACCAACTATGATCAGGTCGTCCAGTTGATGGTGCTGCTGCAACAAGTCGGTGCAGGCAGTGTCGGGCTGGTGACAGAATAGGGCGCATGGTGGATTTTAGAAGTTACATTCTGCCCACGTTTCTGGCTCTGCTAATTCACGGCCTGGTGCTGGCGCTGTTAAGCACGCACTGGATTGATCATTCTGAATCCAAGCGACCCATGCCGAGGCACATTCAGGCCCAAATGATCGACTTGAATGCACTGGCCGACCGTCAGGCAGAGCAGGAGCGTATCACTCAGGAAAAGGCCAAGCAGGCTGAGGCTGCTAAAGCCAAGGCTCAGCGTGAGCGTGAGCAGGCGGCTGCCGAGAAGCGGCGTCAGGAGCTGGAGCGCAAGAAGGCCAAGGCGGAAGCCGAGCGCAAGGCAAAGCAGGAAGCTGAGCGCAAGCGACAGCAGGAAATTGCTCGCAAGCGTGAAGCCGAGCAAAAAAAGAAGGCAGAGCTGGCAGCAAAGAAAAAAGCAGAGGCCGAAGCTCGCAAGCGTAAAGCTGAAGAGCAGGCACGGCGTGAAGCCGAGAAGGCGAAACAGGAGGCTGCCGAGCGTGCTCGTAAAGAGGCAGAGCGGCGTGAGCAGCAGGCAAAAGCTGAGCAGGAATTGCAGCAGGCGCTGGAACGAGAGCGTCAGGCACGCGCCAAGGCTGAAGCGGCTGCGGCTGCTCGGCAGCAGTCGCAGGCAGTGATTGGTGATATTCGCAGTTATATTCAGGCTGTGTTGCAGGATAGCTGGCGTATACCCAGTACTGCGCGTAACGGAATGGAAGCAATCGTGACGATTCATCTGCTGCCCAGTGGTGAGGTGGACCAGGCATACATCGCCAAAAGCAGTGGTAATGCGGCCTTTGACAATACCGCAGTTCAAGCCGTTTATCGTGTCCAGTCTTTTCCGCGTGTAGCGGATGTAGATCCGATACTGTTTGAGCGTCAGTTGCGTAAATTACAGGTTAAATTCAAGCCGGAGGGCCTCAGGTGGTAAAACTGAATCAGTTACTGGTATTGGCGCTGGCGGCGCTTATGTCTATGTCCATTCGCGCCGAGTTGGTCGTGGAGGTGACTCAGGGTGTGGAGTCACCTACCCGTATCGCGGTCGTCCCTTTTGCCAATGACAGTGGTCTGGCTCTGAGTGAGGACGTAGCAGATCTGGTGCAGCAGGATTTGGGGCGCAGTGGCTTTTTCGAACCCATGGCGCGTGAAAACATGCTGGGCTTTCCCAGCCGTCGTGCTGATGTCTATTTCCGTGACTGGCGTATATCACGGATGGACTACGTGGTAATCGGTCGTGTTGAAAGCAACGCAAACGGGCAGCTTAATATTACCTATGAGTTGTTTGATGTGTTGCGCGAAGAGTCTTTGATGATTGAGCCGCTAAGTGTCCCCCAGGGTGGTTTGCGCGATGCGGCACACTTCATTGCCGACCGTATTTTCGAAGAACTGACCGGGCTTAAAGGGGCTTTCTCGACACAGATCGTCTATGTTACGGCTGAGCAGCTGTCCGCTGGAAAGCAGCGTTTCCGTCTGAAGCTGGCCGACTGGGATGGCGCGCGCGCGCAGACTATCCTTGAGTCTCCTGAGCCTATTCTGTCTCCCGCCTGGTCAATGGACGGCAGTAAACTGGCGTACGTTTCTTTTGAGACCAGCAAGCCCTCTATCTATGTGCAGCACCTTGCGACGGGTAAGCGTGAACGTATTCAGTCGTTCCCGGGGCTGAACGGTGCGCCGGCCTGGTCACCGGACGGCAATCAGTTGGCGTTGGTGCTTTCGCGTGATGGCAACCCGGAAATTTATGTGCTGAATCTGCAGACACGTGAGCTGCAGCGCATTACCCGTCATTACGGCATTGATACCGAGCCCAATTGGTCGCCGGATGGCCGCTCATTGATTTTTACCTCCGACCGTGGTGGTCAGCCGCAGATTTATCGTCTGGACCTGGCGAGTCGCAACCTGGAGCGTCTGACCTTTGAAGGCAATTACAACGCAAATGGTCGTCTTACTCAGGATGGTCGCTTCCTGACCATGGTTCACCGCAGTCAGGGCGGGGGCAATGGATTTGATATTGCCGTGCAGGATTTGAAAACCGACCGTGTGGATATCCTGACGCGTTCAGGTTTGGCAGAATCACCCAGTATTGCGCCTAATGGTAGTATCGTAATCTATGCTACCCAGGAAGGAACGCGTGGTGTGCTGTCGGCCGTATCTCTGGATGGTCGGGTACAGTTCAGAATGCCGGCGAATGAAGGGGATGTGCGTGAGCCTGCATGGTCACCCTATCTCCGCTAATTTGCATGATCCAAACATTACACTGATAACCAATTAACTATATAACGCTTAGAGGAAACAGCATGCGCGTAGCCAACTTTACCAAAGCCGTCGCCATTACATCTGCAATGATTCTGGCCGGTTGTAGCACAACCAGCACTACTACTGATGGTGGTGCTGCAGGCTCTGCTAATGGTGGTCAGGACGGCGCTGGTGCCAGCAGTTACGGTGCAAACAGCGGTGGTGTATCCGCCGGTCAGGTGGTCACTCGTGAAGACCTGAATCAGCTGCAGACCGTTTTCTACTTCGACTTTGATAAAGCCGTTGTTCGCCAGCAGGGTTTTGCTGATCTGGAAGCACATGCGCGTTACCTGGCACAGAACCCCACTGCCTCGGTGCGTCTGGAAGGGCATGCTGACGAGCGTGGTACCCGTGAATACAACATGGCGCTGGGTGAGCGTCGTGCCAAGTCCGTCGAGCGTCTTCTGATGGTCAATGGCGCGACTGCCAACCAGGTTGAAACTGTCAGCTACGGTGAAGAAAAGCCTGCCATGATCGGCCATGATGCCGCTGCCTGGGGCAAAAACCGTCGCGTTGAGCTGAAATACCTGAGCAAATGATCCGTATAGCCAAAAATGGCATCCTGGTGGGGCTGCTCAGTGCAGCCGCACCGGCTTACGCCGATGTCCCGGTAATTGAGATTCGTGAAGCGGGAAGCGGCTCCACGACTTCCGGTCAGCCTGTTGCGCTGGGCGCCAATTCTGCGGGAAATGAAATGGTGCTGCTGATTCAGCAGCTTCAGGACGAAGTGAGGAGCCTGCGTGGCACGGTAGAGCAGCAGCAGCGTCGACT
The DNA here is from genome assembly GCF_059179545.1 of Marinobacterium sp. NO-S09. Lineage (NCBI taxonomy): Bacteria > Pseudomonadati > Pseudomonadota > Gammaproteobacteria > Oceanospirillales > Oceanospirillaceae > Marinobacterium > Marinobacterium sp. NO-S09. The sequence continues at coordinate 2,251,162 of NZ_CP168954.1, forward strand.
GGACCTGCTGGAGCAGCAGCAGCGTGAGCGTTACCGGGATATTGATCGTCGCCTGAGTCTGCTGTTCCAAAGCCTGCCCGCAGATGCAGCGCTGGCGACGGGTGAAGGCTCTGCGACAGCAGCGCCACCTGTTCCAGGGCCTGCCGAGTCTAAGGTTTCAGCTGATAAGCAAACGGTTCCCGAGTCGGTAGCACAGGATGTTCCGCAGGCTTCTGAAAGCCCGTCAGCACCCGCCAGTGCCGATCAAAATGCTTATGAAGCGGCTTACGGTCTGATACGTCAGCGTGACTTTGTTGAAGCCAACAAGGCGCTTACAGCGTTTATCAATACCTATCCCAACAGCGGGCTCATTCCTAATGCCTGGTACTGGAAGGGTGAGGTGCACCTGGCGCAACAGCAACTTGAGGGTGCCCGTCAGGCGTTTACACAGGTGCTGGATAATTACGCCGAGCACAGTAAGGCACCGGATGCCATGTATAAGCTGGGAGTGCTGTTCGGGCGCAGTGGTGACACGGCTGGGGCTGAGCAGATGATGCGTAAGGTGATTGATACCTATCCGCAGTCATCAGCTTCTGAGCTGGCACGGGGTTATCTGACGCCTTAATTTGTAGCCAATAGATTTGATGTGAGTTGATGAAACAAGGTGAAAAACGAGCAGTTGTTCTGCTCTCCGGTGGTCTGGATTCAGCCACTGCTTTGGCAATGGCAAAAGAGCAGGGTTATGCCTGCTATGTACTCAGCTTTGATTATGGTCAGCGCTCTCTGACCGAGTTGAATGCGGCGCGTGCCATTACCGCTCAGGTGGGTGTTGCCGAGCATCGTGTGTTGCGCCTTAGTCTTGAAGACTTTGGTGGTTCAGCGTTGACCGACAACAGCATTGATGTGCCTGAAGATGAGTGTGAAGGTGTTCCGGTGACCTATGTGCCGGCACGTAATACCGTATTTTTGTCGCTGGCGCTGGGTTGGGCTGAAGTGCTGGATGCCGATGCCATATTTATTGGCGTGAATGCGGTGGATTACTCCGGTTATCCGGACTGTCGACCGGAATTTATCCAGGCATTTGAAACCATGGCGAACCTGGCAACACGTCGAGGCGTAGAGGGTGATCCGATCAGTATCGAAACACCGCTGATGCACCTGACCAAGGCCGATATCATCGAAAAGGGCACGGCGCTGGGTATCGATTACGCATTGACCGTCTCCTGTTATCAGGCCGATGATGAGGGGCGTGCCTGTGGTCGTTGTGACAGTTGCCGGCTGAGAGCCAAGGGCTTTGCCGACGCCGGTGTGGCAGATCCGACTCGTTACATGTAATTCTTTTGAAAAAGGGGTTGCCTTTCACGCAGTTAGGCGTAAAATGCGCAGCCCAGTGGGTCGTTAGCTCAGTTGGTAGAGCAGTTGGCTTTTAACCAATTGGTCATAGGTTCGAGTCCTATACGACCCACCACTTCCTTTCATCAGGCCGTCTGCCTGAGTCGATGGGTCGTTAGCTCAGTTGGTAGAGCAGTTGGCTTTTAACCAATTGGTCATAGGTTCGAGTCCTATACGACCCACCATTTTTTTCCAGTACTATCTTCATTTCCCTGTCACATTCTATCTGTATGCCTGTGCGCAATGTTTTCCGTGCATTGCTGCAACTATGGTATAATCTGCACCCTAGATTTATGCCCTCATTGGCAGTAACCCCCGCGGGATGACAAGAACCAATATTATGTTGAGTAAGCAGGACCTTGATGATCGCATTCTGGTGCAGGAGCATTTTGCTCAGGAGCACCTGCCGTCGCAGATGGGATCAGCAGAAATCGAACAATACAAAGAAAAGATTCGTCGACTCCTGGCAGAAAAAGATGCCTGTCTGGTTGCGCATTACTATACGGATGATCTGATCCAGCAGCTGGCCGATGAGACCGGCGGTTGTGTGTCAGACTCTCTGGAAATGGCGCGCTTTGGAGCCAAGCATCCAGCCTCGACATTGATTGTGGCTGGCGTTCGTTTCATGGGCGAGACGGCCAAGATTCTGAGCCCTGAAAAGCGCATTCTGATGCCGACCCTGGAGGCGACCTGCTCACTGGATATCGGCTGTCCTGCGGACGAGTTTTCGGCATTCTGTGATCAGTATCCCGATCATGAAGTGGTGGTGTACGCTAATACCTCGGCTGCCGTAAAAGCGCGTGCCGATTGGGTTGTTACCTCCAGTATTGCGCTTCAGGTCGTTGAGCACCTGAGTGATCAGGGTAAGAAGATCATCTGGGCGCCTGACAAGCATCTGGGCGAATATGTTCAGAAGCAGACCGGCGCAGAAATGATTCTTTGGGACGGCAGCTGTATCGTTCACGAAGAGTTCAAGGCCAAGGGTGTTCTGGACCTTAAGCAGGTTTATCCCGATGCTGCGGTACTGGTTCATCCCGAGTCACCGGATTCGGTTGTCCAGATTGCAGATGCCGTGGGCTCTACCAGCCAGCTTATCAAGGCGGCTCAGGAAATGCCCAATGAGACCTTCATCGTAGCGACTGACCGCGGTATCTTCTACAAGATGCAGCAGGCGGCGCCGGGTAAGCGTCTGCTTGAAGCCCCTACGGGTGGCTCTGGCGCGACCTGTCGCAGCTGTGCCCATTGTCCGTGGATGGCCATGAACGGTCTGGATAACATCCTTGCGGCACTGGAAAATGGTGCGGATGAGATCCACGTGGATGATGAGTTGCGTGAACAGGCGCTCAAGCCGCTTCAGCGTATGCTGGAGTTTCAGGCCAACTGATCCCTGTTCGGAAACGGCTTCACACCAGGGTGCGAAGCCGTTTTCATCACACTCTTCCTTGCTTGCACGTATCAACCTAGAACTGCTGTTTCATCTCTTCTCGAAGCGCCTTGGCTTCACGTTCACGCTGTTCCAGTCGAGCCTTGTCTGAGCCTGTCAGACCTTTTTCCCGTTTGGCATACTCAATCTGACGCAAAGCAAGATCAAACTGCGCTGTCAGCAGGAAGTATTCTATACGCGCTTCATGCACACCCAGCTTGTCGTCTATGAGGCCCAGGGTCTCGCTTAGCTGGTACAGCACCTCTGCATCCTCGGGGTAATCCCGTGCCAGACTGCGATAGGCGCTTGCTGCTTGCTGAGGCTGACCGGCTAGGTGCAAAGCGTTCGCGCGCAGCATGCGCACGGGGCGGTTGCCTGGATACAGTTGTAGCAGCTGGTCGGCGAGGGCAACGGCCTGCTGATGTTGTCCAGCTGACTGTAGCTGTTCGATACGTGTCATCTGCACGTAGGGGTGGCGTTTCAGTGAGTCTGGCAGGGACTGCCAGGTTGATTCAGCGAGTTGATGCTGCCCATCAGCAATGGCAGACAAGAGCAATCCATACTGATTGGCCAGTGACGGGTTTTTCTTGTGGGTAGCCTGGTACTGCTCAAGAATCTTGCGAGAGCTTTCATTGAAATGCACGGTCATGCGTGCTTTGACCAGCTGGAATTCAAGCGATGATTCCGTGTTGCGTGGTTTGGGCAGCTGATGCGCGCGGTTCATGGAGTCGGCGATACGAGACTCGGTTACCGGGTGAGTCAATAAAAACTCGGGTGGTTTCTGGCCATAGAAGCGATAGCTGCGCTGTAAGCGCGCAAACATGCTGGGCATGGCTTCGGGGTCGAAACCGGAAGCAGCCAGTGTTTGCATGCCGGCTCGATCGGCTTCCTGCTCGTTTCGACGGCTAAAGGCAAGTTGCTGATAGGCTGAAGCACCCATGGTAGATGAAATGACCGCCATGCCACCTTCTGAATCCGCGGCTGCCAGCAAAATACCGGCCAGCATGCCCGCCAGCATCATGGGGCGATTTTTGCGTTCCTCTTCAAGGCGCTGGGCGTAATGACGCTGGCTTAAATGCGCCAGTTCGTGTGCCAGCACGGAAGCAAGCTCGCCTTCTGATTCAGTGGTCAGAATGAGACCACCGTTAACGCCAATCACGCCACCGGGAACAGCAAAGGCGTTTATGCCGCGATTATCCAGCAGAAACATGGAGACGCGGCGATCCTGTACCTGACTGTTCGGCAACAGGCGCCAGATCAGGTCTTCCAGATACTGATAGCTTATCGGGTCCTGTAGCATTGGGGCCTGACCACGTAGTACACGTGACCAGCTTCGGCCCAGTCGGTACTCCTCTTGCAGGCTAATAGTCGCAGAGGTGCTGTCATTCAGCTGCGGCAGGTTATAGTCGTTAGCCTGGGCGGTTGGGGGCAGTGCCCACAGCAGCATACAGATCAGGATATGACGAAGTTGCAACATGGGGCCTTCACTTGTTCGGTTAACCTGTTGAAAGGATATGGTATAAAGTGCGATGCGTTCATGGCTAGTGTATAGGAGATAATGGATGACCGAACCTACGTTCGACCAGGAGCTGGATACCAGCGGGCTGAGTTGCCCCATGCCGCTGTTGAAAGCCAAGGTGGCCCTGCATCAACTCCTGCCGGGTCAGGTGCTCAAAGTGATCGCTACCGATGCCGGCTCTCTGCGAGATATTCCTGCCTATACTGGCCTGTCTGACCATGAACTGATTGATACGTTCAGCGAAGAAGGGCGTTACATTTTCTGGATTCGTCGTGGCCATTCGGCCTGAGGTCTTAGATGCGCAAGATTTTAAGTAAATGGATTGATCAATATTTCTCGGACGAGGAAGCCCTGTTTCTGTTTCTGCTGCTCGGTGGTGCCTTGCTGGCTATCTGGGTGCTGGGGCAGCCGCTGGCGCCTGTGATTGCCGGGGTTATTCTGGCTTTCCTCATGCAGGGAATGGTGGACTGGCTGTGTGAAAAGGGGATGCCTCACCTGGCGGCGGTGGCGCTGGTTTTTGTGCTCTTCCTCGGGTTTGTATCGGGCTTCCTGATTTTCGTAATGCCGATTGTGTGGCAGCAGCTGGTAAACCTCTTCAATGAGGCGCCCCGCATGGTGGCCGAGATGCAGGCGTTACTGCTGGTTCTGCCGGAGCGCTATCCGGATTTGATTTCAGAGACGCAGGTGCGGGAGCTGATTGCAGCGGCAGCAACTGAACTTAGCCGTTTGGGGCAGTGGGTGCTGACCTTCTCGTTGAATTCGATCACTGGAATCATGACCATCCTGATCTATCTGGTACTGGTTCCGATCCTGGTGTTTTTCTTCCTCAAGGACGGGCGTCGCTTGATGAGCGGTTGGGTCGCCTTCCTGCCACCGAAACGTGAAATGATGACTCGTGTCTGGCATGAGATGGATGACCAGATCGCCAACTATGTACGTGGCAAGGCGATCGAAATCATGATTGTCGGGGTGGTCAGTTACGTGACCTTCGCATTTTTCGGCATCAACTATGCCGCGTTGTTGGGCATTCTGGTCGGGCTGTCAGTGGTTATTCCCTATATCGGCGCGGCCGTTGTGACCTTGCCGGTAATGCTGATTGCCCTGTTTCAGTGGGGCTGGAGTAACGAATTCATGTACCTGATGATTGCCTACGGTGTGATTCAGGCGCTGGATGGGAACGTGTTGGTGCCTTTGCTGTTCTCTGAGGCTGTAAACCTGCATCCGGTCTCGATCATTGTCGCGGTGCTGGTATTTGGCAGTTTCTGGGGGTTCTGGGGGGTGTTCTTTGCCATTCCGCTGGCTACCCTGGTCAAAGCCATCGTCAGTGCCTGGCCCAAGGCGGTAGAAGAAGCGGCAGCCGAATAGAGCATCGGCTGCCGGAGGTTTTTACAGGGCCTTAACGGCTTCCAGTACCTCGTCAACGTGCCCTTTGACCTTTACCTTGCGCCATTCCTTGCGCAGTACGCCTTCCTTGTCGATCAGGAAGGTGCTGCGCTCAATGCCCAGGTGTTCGCGGCCATACATTTTCTTCAGCTTGATCACATCAAACAGCTTGCACAGCTCTTCTTCCTTGTCGCTGATGAGCTCAAACGGGAATTCCTGCTTGGCTTTGAAATTCTCGTGGCTGCGCATGCCGTCACGGGATACACCGAAAATCTCGGTATCCAGAGCCTGGAATTCCTGGTAAAGGTCACGGAAATCCTGGCCCTCGGTGGTGCAGCCCGGGGTGCTGTCCTTGGGGTAAAAATAGATCACGATGTTTTTGCCTTTAAGGGCGCTCAGGCTGACTTCAGTCTCGCTTGTGGCCTGGGCAGTAAAATCCGGAAAAGGCTTGTCGATTTCGGGTGTGCTCATGGGAACTATCCTTGGCTGATAAAAAGTCGCTTACACTACTACGCGAGGCAGCACGATTTCGTTTAGAATGCGTTGTTTACGATAGCAAAAAAGGCGCTGCTGGTTGAGGCTTCTGATTCTCACCGGTAGCATGGAAACCTTAGCTCACTGAGTTCCCGGACAAGATGGAGAAGAAAATGATTCGCGGCAGTATGGTAGCGCTCGTGACCCCGATGACAGCCAACGGAGAAATCGATTGGGCTGCTCTGAACAAGATAGTGGATCTGCATCTTGATAAGGGAACCGACTCCATCGTTGCCGTTGGTACCACAGGTGAGTCTCCGACACTGGGCTACGATGAGCATCTGGACGTAGTAAAGGCCGTCGTTGAGCGCGTCAATGGACGTATCCCTGTTATCGCCGGTACCGGCGCCAACTCCACAGCAGAAGCGATCGAAATGACCGAGCGCGCTGCCAAGGTCGGTGCTGATGCCTGCCTGTTGGTTGTTCCCTACTACAACAAACCGACCCAGGAAGGTCTGTATCAGCACTTCAAGGCGGTTGCAGAAGCGGTTTCCATTCCGCAGATTCTGTACAACGTACCGGGCCGTACCTCTTGTGACATGTTGCCCGAGACAGTTTACCGTCTGGCCGAAATCGACAATATCGTTGGTATCAAGGAAGCCACCGGTAACCTGGACCGCGCACGTGAACTGATCGAAAACGTGCCGTCCGATTTCGCGGTGTACTCCGGTGATGATGCAACGGCCATCGAACTGATCCTGATGGGCGGTAAGGGCAACATCTCGGTTACAGCCAACGTGGCGCCTGCTGAAATGGCCGAACTTTGCCGTCTGGGTCTGGAAAAAGACTTTGAAGGTGCGCGTGCACTGCAGGCCAAGTTGATGCCGCTGCATACCAACCTGTTTATTGAAGCCAATCCGATTCCGGTTAAATGGGCGATGGCAGAGATGGGTCTGATTGAGCAGGGTATTCGCCTGCCGTTGACTGTTCTGTCCGAGCAGTACCAGGAACTGGTTCGTGCATCTCTGCGCGAGTGTGGCGTCATCTAACAGGGCAGTTTTATGCAAATACTACGGACGCGCTACCTGCCGCTGGTGCTGGCGGTTTCCTTCGCTACAGGCTGCAGTAACAACCCGATCTACGGTGACGAAGGTCTGGTGAGGGATCGAAGCCAGGATTACGAGCTGGCAACCAAGGCTGATCGACTCGATTTGCCGCCGCACCTGCGTGCCAAATCCATGCAGGATCAGCTGGTGGTCCCGGATGCCGGTGTTACAGCTGTCGGTCGCGGCGGTGATTTCAAGGTGCCGCGTCCGGAGTTCTTCTACGCTGAATCCGGTACGGAGAACGTCAACCTGCGCCGTATGGATGGCGAGAAGGTGATCCTGGTTGATGAGCCCATTGCCGATGTCTGGCGCAAGTTGCATGATTTCTGGACTTTCAATGATATCCAGATTGCCTATGCCGACCCGCGCCAGGGCGTGATGGAAACGGACTGGATTACCCTGGATGGTCATGATTACAGTGCCATCGACCTTTGGGTGAAGCGTCTGACGCTGCAGGATATCGATTCAGATACCCGTAACAAGCTGCGCATGACTGTACGTCCTGATCCCGATGATTATGGCCGTACTTCCATTCGCCTCTCTCACGTCCAGTTCCCGCTGGAGCAGGACGTTGCCGAGATTAACTGGCAAGAACAGGCAACGGACGTCGAGTACAAGTCCGACATGATGTTTGAAATGTTGCGCTACCTCAGCAAGGCCAGTGCCGAACCGACGGCACAAACCCTGCTTTCCATGCAGCAGAAAGACGGTGTCGTGCGCCCGTTGCTGGGGCGTGATGCCCAGGGTAATCCGGTGTTGAAAGTCGGTGCCGGTGCCGATCAGGCATGGGAGCTGGTTAACGAAGCGCTGGACAAGGCAGAGCTGGATGTAGGTACGCGTGATCAGTCACTGGGTGTGTTCTACCTGACCTACACCACCACGACACCGGTTGAAGAGGTCAATAAAATGGGCTTCTTCGAGTGGTTGCACTCGGACCGCGACGAAATCACTCTGAATACTGACTTCATCGACTCTGCGCTTGGGTTCGAAGAGGGTAGTGACGTGATTCGTTATAGCTCCAATTCCAATGAGCCGGCTGCTGAAGCCGGCGGTGATGTCGAATCTGAGCTGTCTGATCCGAACAATGCCGCCAATCAGGACGGCTATAAAATCTGGTTCGGTGGTCGTGTGCTTTATGTCTTCGGCAGTGGTGATGATTCGGGCCGATACAACGCAGAAACTGACAGCTTTGAGCATGTCGGGCGTTATCAGCTACACCTGAACCGCAGTCGTACCGGTGTTTTCCTGAGTGTGCATACTGAACAGGGACTGGAAGCACCTGCAGTTGTCGCAGAGGAGATTCTCTGGGCGGTAAAAGACCAGATGCCGGAACAGATCTAGTTCGATATCATCCAGTTCACTAGAAACGGGAGCCAAGGCTCCCGTTTTTTATGCGTGTAATCCTGAAGTAATGGGGTCAGAGGTTCATTCGGGATTTCAGAATGGGCAGGGGCTTTCCAGCTCCAGACGCTCTCCGGTTTCCGGGTGATCAAACGCCAGCATTTCGGCGTGTAGATGCAGTCTGGAGTACTGCTCTGCCTGTTCTGGTAGCGCATAAAAACGATCACCCAGAATAGGGTGGCCAATGGCCATCATATGTACCCGTAACTGGTGTGAGCGTCCGGTAATGGGATACAGGGTAACCCGACTTGTATTCAGTACCGGGTCACGTAAGGTGCACACCCATTCGGTGGTGGCCTGCTTGCCCTTGTCATGATCAACCATCTGCAGGGGGCGGCGTTCCCAGTCACAGCGCAGTGGCAACTCGACACACCCCTGATCCTGTTCCATAAGGCCTTCTACAACAGCGCTATAGCGCTTGTCGGTACCGCGCTCCTGAAACTGCATGCTGAGGTGGCGATGGCTGTCTGCACTCAGGGCAAGGACCAGTATGCCTGATGTGGCCTGATCCAGCCGGTGCACAATACGAGCTGTCGGAAAGTGCTGCTGCACACGCCGCCACAGACAGTCCTGTTTGTCTTCGCCACGCCCGGGTACAGAGAGCAAACCGGCAGGCTTGCTCACAACAACAACCTGGTCGTCGTGGTAGAGAAACTCAGGCATCCGGATGCACCAGCAGTAGCATGGACTCCACATGGGCGGTCTGCGGGAACATATCCATGATGCCAAACCGTTTGATGCGGTAGCCCTGTTCCAGTAGTGGGGCCAGATCGGCCACCAGTGCTGAAGGGTTACAGGAAATATACAGAATGCGTTTGGCACCATAGCTGGCCAGCTGATTGACGGTTTCACGGGCGCCAGTACGCGGTGGATCAAGCAGAATCAGGTCAAAACCTTCACGGAACCAGGGTGCGTGGCGGAACGTCTGGGTTAGATCGGCCCGGTAAAAGCTCACATTGTTCAGGCCAGCCTGTTCGGCGTTACTGCGCGCACGCTCGACCATGGTGTCGGACCCTTCGACGCCTACCACCTGCGCAGCTTTTTGCGCCAGCGGCAGAGTGAAGTTGCCAAGGCCTGAAAACAGGTCCAGCACGCGCTCCTCGGCAGAAGGTGCAAGCCACTCGAGCGCCTGATTGACCATCGCCTGGTTGATGGCCGCGTTTACCTGAATAAAATCCGTGCTGGCAAAAGCCAAAGACAGGTCCTGTCCTGGCAGGCTATACATCGCTTGGGCATCAGTCGACGCGGAGTTATCCAGGGCAATTTCCAACGCCAGGCCAAGTTCGTCTGCGACCTGTTGCAGTCGTACATGAAGGTTTTCTGGCAGGCCTCGTGTACAGCGCAGACGCAGGTAGCCGCCCTGATCGCCCCGGCTGATATCTGCATGTGTGATGCGGCGTACATCGCCCTGGTCATGCAGAGCCTCGCGCAGTAAGGCGAATACGGGTTGTAGCTGCTTATCCATGACCGGGCAGCTGTCGATATCCAGCAACTTGTTACTGCCGCGGCGGCGAAAACCGACAATGACTTCACCGTCACGTTGACGCTGATTAACTCCGATACGTGCAGAGCGGCGGTAACCGGATGCGTCGGCAACAAGTGGCGGCAGAATCTCTTCAGGTTCCACATTGGCGTAACGCTGCAGTTGGTCCAGTACCTGGCGGGATTTGTGCTGGCGCTGCGCCTCAATGTGCAGGTGTTGCAGGTCGCAGCCGCCACAGTCTCCGTAATGTGCACACAGTGGCTCGACACGGTCCGGACTGTCAGTGTGGCGCTGGATTACCTTGGCCGTATTGTAGCGTTTATGCGTTTCCTCAATACGGATCTCAACCTCTTCTCCGGGAAGTGCATCAGCAATAAACGTGGTTTTACCGTCAATCAGGCCAACACCACGGCCTTCATGGCTAAGGCGCTCCACTTTCAATGTGTGTGTGCTGTCGATGTTGGTTGAGGGCGTGCGGCGCTTGGAGGGGCCGCCATATTTGATACGTGAACGTCGCATAAATGCTGAATGCCTTGCTGATACGGGTTAATCGAGCGCTGAAATTGAATGCAGATGCCAATTGTACTGGATTTGATAGCGGTATGGGCGGTATCAGCCGCTAATGGAGTCCGTTCGGCATTGGTCTGCAACTCGTGTCATAATTTGATCCTTCATTTCCATTCCAGTCGAGTCAGAGAGGCATCAATGTCGCAGGAGCATCCATTCGCACCCTATGTCCGAATTCTGGGGAAGGGTAAAAAGGGTAGTCGTTCCCTGACAACCGAAGAAGCCCGTGATGCAATGGGCATGATCCTGGATGACAAGGTAGAGCCTGAGCAGCTTGGCGCTTTTCTGATGCTTATCCGAATCAAGGAGGAGGCGCCGGAAGAGTTGCAGGGTTTTGCGCAGGCTGTGCGAGCGCGCATGCAGCCTCCGGCTGAGCTCACGGCTGACCTGGACTGGTCGTCGTATGCCGGCAAGAAGCGTCGCCTGCCCTGGTTTTTATTGGCTGCGCTGGCTTTGGCTGACGCTGGTATCAGGGTATTCATGCATGGGGCGCGCGGTCATACCCCAGGCAGGATCTATACCGAAGATGTGCTGGCTCAGTTCGGAATAAGTGCCTGCGCGGACTGGGCAGCAGTTGGAGAGCAGCTGTCACAGAAAAACTTTGCCTTCATGTCCATTGATGCCATGGCCCCGCGCCTTGGACAAATTATCCAGTTGCGGCCTGTTTTGGGCCTCCGCTCACCCGTACATACCCTGTGTCGTCTGTTAAACCCCTTGCAGGCAGAGTGCTGCATTGATGGCGTTTTCCATCCTCCTTATGCGCCTATGCATCAGAAAACGGCGCAACTGTTGGGAACGGCATTTAGTCTGACCATCCGTGGCGATGGTGGCGAAGCTGAAATGAAGCCTGACTCTGACAGCGAGCTGCATTGGGTAATGAAAGAGCAGCTGACCGAAGAGTTCTGGCCTCGTTTGTACGCACAACGACTGGTGCGCGAGGATGAGCTGGATACTGAAGACTTGTTGCGTTTCTGGCGCGGTGAACTGGCGCATGAATACGGTGAGGGCGCTGTCATCAGCACGCTTGCCGGAGCGCTGAGATTAGTGTCCAAAGGGCAGCAAAAGTCAGCAGCTGAGTGGGTGAAGGATGCGCGCCAGTGCTGGCAAAAGCGCGATCTGACGCGGTTTGGCTAATATCCGATCAATTTACTCAAGATTAAATTGGGTGTATGCTGACACCAAGTGCAACCTAGAGCCAAATGAAGATTCACAAAGGTAGTTTATGACCATTACAGTGACCAAGCCTGCCGAAGGGTATCTGGCAGAGCTGCTTGAAAAACAGAATGTTGAAGGTATTGCGGTACGCCTGTTCGTCACTCAGCCCGGTACTGCCTACGCCGAAACCTGCCTTGCCTACTGCCGTCCTGACGAGGTTAATTCGGAAGACGAAATCATGGACCTGGAACTGCTGCGCTTCTATATTGAGCGTAACAGCCTGCCATATCTGGAAGAGGCGCTGGTCGACTTTTCCGAAGATCGTATGGGTGGCCAGCTGACAATCAAGGCTCCGAATGCCAAGGTGCCGAAGGTCTCAGCCGATAGTCCCATGGATGAGCAGATCAATTATGTGCTTTATTCAGACGTTAACCCGGGCCTGGCATCTCACGGCGGTGAGGTTAAGCTGGAACAGTTGATTGAAGAAGAAGACGGTGCAATTGCTGTATTGCGTTTTGGTGGCGGTTGTCAGGGCTGTAGCGCAGTGGATATGACGCTCAAGGATGGTGTTGAAAAAACGCTGATCGAGCGCGTACCGGGCCTGAAAGGCGTGGTAGATGCTACCGACCACAGCGTTCGTGAAAACGCCTACTTCAAGTAATCCTCTCGCTTCATCCGCGGGGGAATTGAGTCAGGTTCCCCCGTCCTTCCGCACCGGTCTGCCATTTTATTAGTCGTAAGTGGTTGTATTTAGATTAAAGATCCCCATTGAATGACTAAGCGAACATTACCAAGTAGCGTCAGCGTACCTGGCGCCCTGCAAAGAGGCACTCATCATGGATCATATTGAAGCAAACGATGACGCTGTGACCGTCGAGCTTCCCGTATTGCCCCTGAGGGATGTGGTTGTATATCCCAATATGGTGATCCCGCTGTTCGTGGGTCGTGAGAAGTCGATCCATGCGCTTGAACTGGCAATGTCAGGGGATAAGCAAATTCTGCTGGTTGCCCAGAAGAGTGCATCTGAAGATGAGCCCAGAGCGGGTGATCTGTTCGATATTGGCTGTGTTGCCAATGTATTGCAGATGCTGAAGCTGCCGGATGGCACCGTGAAGGTGCTGGTAGAAGGTGAATACCGTGCCGGTGTAGAGCAGCTGGTTGAAGAAGCCGAGTGTTTCAGTGCCCAGGTTAAGGTGCTGCCCGTTGATACTGTCAGCAGCGCTGAAGCCGAAGTCTACAAAAAAACGGCGCTTGACCAGTTTGAGCGTTTTGCTCAGGTCAACAAGAAGATCCCGAGCGAAGTCCATAGCTCTCTGCAAGGCATTGACGATATCGGCCGCCTGGCAGATACCATTGCTGCTCACATGGCGCTGAAGCTGGAAGAAAAGCAGTCCATTCTGGAAATGCTCGGCGCGCGCAAGCGTCTTGAGCACCTGATGTCGCTGATGGAAGCGGAGATCGACCTGGTTGAGGTTGAGAAACGTATCCGTGGACGCGTCAAGAAACAGATGGAAAAGAGCCAGCGCGAGTACTATCTGAATGAGCAAATGAAAGCGATTCAGAAAGAGCTGGGCGATATGGACGAGTCTGGCGCCTCCGATATGGAAGAGCTGAAAAACCGTATCGAAGCCGCTGGCATGCCTCAGGAAGCGCTGGACAAGACATTGAGCGAGTACAACAAGCTCAAGATGATGTCTCCCATGAGTGCAGAAGCCACGGTTGTCCGCGGCTATATCGACTGGATGCTGCAGATTCCCTGGACCAAACGTTCACGCGTGCGTCTGGATATGCGCCATGCCGAGAAAATCCTGAACGAAGACCACTATGGTCTGGAAGAGGTCAAGGACCGCATTCTGGAATACCTGGCGGTACAGAAGCGAGTCAAGAAAATCAAAGGCCCGATTCTGTGCCTGGTTGGTCCTCCGGGTGTAGGTAAGACCTCACTGGGCCGCTCCATTGCGCGTTCCACCAACCGCAAGTACGTTCGTATGGCATTGGGTGGTGTGCGAGATGAGGCCGAGATCCGTGGCCACCGTCGTACCTACATCGGCTCCATGCCCGGTAAGCTGATCCAGAAAATGGCGCGTATCGGTGTTAAGAACCCGCTGTTCCTGCTGGATGAGATCGACAAAATGGGTATGGATCATCGCGGTGATCCCTCATCAGCTCTTCTGGAAGTACTGGATCCGGAGCAGAACAGCAGCTTCAACGACCATTACCTGGAGGTGGATTACGATCTCTCCGATGTGATGTTCGTGTGTACCTCCAACTCCATGAATATCCCGGGTCCGCTGCTGGACCGTATGGAGATTATTCGTATTCCGGGTTACACCGAAGACGAAAAGCTCAATATCGCACGTCGTTACCTGGTGCCTAAGCAGCTGAAGAACAACGGCATCAAGGCGAAAGAGCTGGAGATCACCGATGAGGCGATTCTGGGTCTGGTGCGCTACTACACCCGTGAAGCCGGTGTTCGTGGCCTGGAGCGTGAAATAGCCAAGATTGCACGTAAGGTTGTGCGCGAGCTGGCACTGGAAAAAGAAGGCCAGAGCCTGAAAGTGACAGCCGATGAGCTGGAACATTACAACGGCGTCAAAAAGTACAAGTTCGGTATGGCGGAAGAAGAAGACCAGGTGGGTCAGGTAACTGGCTTGGCCTGGACTCAGGTCGGCGGTGATATTCTCACCATCGAATCCGCTGTTGTGCCGGGTAAGGGCCGTCAGATGAACACAGGCTCTCTGGGCGATGTCATGAAGGAATCAATTCAGGCTGCCATGACGGTGGTGCGCAACCGTGCCCGCCTGCTGGGTATTCAGCCGGATTTCCATGAGAAGCGTGATATTCATATTCACGTGCCTGAAGGGGCAACTCCGAAAGATGGCCCCAGTGCCGGTATTGGCATGTGCACCGCAGTTGTTTCGGCTCTGACCGGTATTCCTGTACGTGCAGATGTGGCCATGACGGGTGAAATTACCCTGCGTGGGCAGGTTTTGGCGATCGGTGGGCTCAAGGAAAAGCTGCTGGCAGCACACCGAGGCGGTATTCGTACGGTGGTCATTCCGGAAGAAAATACCCGCGATCTCAAGGAAATTCCCGACAATATCAAGGCAGATCTTGATATTCGTCCGGTCAAGTGGATCGACGAAGTGCTGGATATTGCACTGACGCATGCACCAAAGCCCTTGACAGATGATGAAATTGAAGCTGCTGCAAATGAGAAAAACGGCAGCCGAAATGAACCCAGTCAATTAAGTACGCATTAACGCAAAGCCCCAGCATAAAAGGGCTGCAGCCAGTTGACACCTGTTTCGGGCAGTTGGTATAAAGTTGCAGACTATGCGCTGGGCAAAGACAACGGATAGAACACGACAACGATTCTAAAAGGGGAACAATGTGAATAAATCTGAACTGATCGACGCGATTGCTGCATCTGCTGATATCCCGAAGGCAGCCGCCGGTCGTGCACTGGATGCAACACTGGAATCTGTCACTGAAGCGCTGCAGCGTGGTGAATCCGTCGCTCTGGTTGGTTTCGGCACCTTCGCGACCAAAGAGCGTGCTGCTCGTACCGGTCGTAACCCGCAGACTGGCAAGCCGATCGATATCGCCGCTGCAACTCTGCCGACTTTCAAGCCGGGTAAGGCTCTGAAAGACGCAGTAAACAAGTAATCGGAACTAAAGTCCTGATTACCTCGGAGCGGTAGTTCAGTTGGTTAGAATACCTGCCTGTCACGCAGGGGGTCGCGGGTTCGAGTCCCGTCCGTTCCGCCAACTTACGATCCTGTCCGACATTTCGTCGGATATTTAAAGTGATCTGAAAAAGCGCATTCCCTCCGGATGCGCTTTTTTTATAAATCAGAGTGTACGCTTACAATGCTTCAAACCATCAGGGAAAATTCACAGGGGATTATCGCCAAGGCGATCGTCGGCCTGATCATCGTGACCTTCGCGCTGTTCGGTGTGGAGTCACTGATCGGTCTGGCCAACAGTGAAAAACCGCCTGCTGAAGTCAACGGTGCCGAGGTCAGTGCCGTGGATCTGCAGCGTGGAGTCGAACTGCAGCGCCGCCGGATTCTGGCTCAGATGGGCGAGGATGCGGATCCTGCCGCAATTGACGAGAATCTGTTGCGCCGCCAGGTGCTGGATGCGCTGATTAATCAGGAAATCCAGTTGCAGTCTGCCGAAGAGCAGGGGCTGTATCTGTCTGATGCCATGATTGATCAGATGATTGTATCCACGCCGGATTTTCAGATTGATGGCCGTTTTGATCCCAACCAGTTTGAATCCACTTTGCGTACGGTTGGCATGACGCCGCTGATGTATCGTCAGCTGCTGCGCAAGGAGCAGTTGATTGGTCAGGAGCGCAGTGCATACCAGCTGTCTGCATTCGCCACGCCGGCTCAAGTGAAACAGCTGCTGGCACTGGATCGGCAGACACGCGACATCGCCTGGACACGTCTGTCCCGTGACGCAGTCGAGGAAGGTCTGGAGATCACCGAGGCCGACCTTAAGGCGCGCTATGAAGCCAACCTGGATCGCTTCATGACAGAGCCACAGGTAGTGCTCTCCTATGTCGAGCTGAATCAGGCAGATTTTGCCGATCCTGAAGCTGTATCGGATGCTGATGTGCGTGGCGCCTATGAGCAGGAGCTGGCGCGCTTTGAAGCTGATGAAGAGCGTGATGCTGCCCATATCCTGCTTGAAGTCGGTGATGCAGGTGAAGCTGAAGTGCGTACAGAGGCTGAGGCATTGCGTCAGCGTATTCTGGATGGCGAAATCACGTTTGCGCAGGCGGCTGAGGAGTTCTCTGCAGACCCGGGCTCCGCTGCACAGGGTGGTGAGCTTGGCTTTAATGCCCGTGGTGTATTTATTGGTCCGTTTGAGGACACGCTGTTTGGCATGCAGTCAGGTGATCTGTCTGAGCCGGTACGCACCGAGTTCGGTTACCACCTGATCAAGCTGAATGACATCCGTGCCACAGAAGCGCCTACCTATGATGAGCGTGCTCCGGTTCTGCGTGCAGAGTTGGCAGCGCAGCAGGCCGAAGCCGGCTACGTTGAGGCTCTGGAGCGTCTGGCTGATTTGAGCTTCTCGTCGGCAGATCTGGAAGTTCCTGCTGAAGAACTGGGTCTGGCCATTCAGACAACTGAGCCATTTGCCGAAACCGGCGGCAGCTCTGAGTTGACCAATAACTCTAAGGTCCTCCGTGCGGCCTTCAGTGCTGATCTGCAGGATGAAGGGCTCAACAGTGCTCCACTTGAACTGACGCGTGAGCGTGCGGTTGTCGTACGTGTGAAGGAAAATATTCCGGCACGCCAGTTCGCATTTGAAGAAGTGGAAGCACAGCTTGAAGCTGAGCTGCGTCAGGAGCGAGGCTCTGAAGCGCTTTCAGCGCGTGCTGAGGCACTTATTGCTGCGCTGGGTGAAGGAAAGTCCCTGGATCAGGTGGAGCCTGACCTGAGCTGGTCTGTTGCTGCTGATATGGCGCGTGAGTCGGATCAGGCGCCTTTGGCGGTAAATCGCCTGGCCTTCGAAATGGCACGTCCTGCTGAAGATCGGCCGGTCTATGCTGAAGTCGCCTTGAGCGATGGTGACCTCGCGGTGGTGGAGCTTTCCGCAGTTAATGAAGCAGACCTGAGTGGTGTAGATGCTGAGATGCTGCGTCAAATGGGTGGCTTTATGGCTAACCGTAATGGTCAGTTGAGCTACCAGGCGCGTCTGGAGGCGATGGAAGCTGCTGCTGAGGTAGAGCGTAACTAACCTTAGGTGTTTATCTTAGCCATGAAAAAGCCGCCCAAGGGCGGCTTTTTTCGTTGTTGTGGTGTTTGCCAGACTGGAGTTAAAGGGCTGATGCAGCCAGCAGGTTACGGGTGTACTCGTGTTTTGGTGAAGAAAACAGTGTTTCGGCATCAGCATGCTCAACCACGTTGCCCTGGCGCATCACCATGACCCTGTGGCTCATTGCGCGAACAACAGCCAGGTCATGGCTGATAAAAATGTAACTGAAACCATAGCGAGTCTGTAATTGGCGTAGCAGTTCAATCACCTGTTTCTGCACGGTTCTGTCCAGCGCCGAGGTTGGCTCATCAAGAATAATCAACGCCGGTTTGAGGGCTAGTGCCCGTGCTATGGCGATACGTTGACGCTGACCACCAGAGAATTCATGTGGATATCGGTTCTGCATCTGCGCATCAAGACCCACTTCCTCAAGCGCCTGGCAGATGATCCTGTTCAGCTCATTGCTATCCCTGATGCCCTGCACCTCCAGGCCTTCAGCAATGATATCACCGATCGTCATGCGGGGACTGAGGCTGCCGAACGGGTCCTGAAACACCACCTGTAGCTGCTGTCTAACTGGGCGCATCTGTTTGCTCTTGAGCGTATCAAGCCGCTCACCCTTAAACTCAATTTGGCCTTTGCTGCTGATCAGGCGCAGTATTGCCATGGCCAGGGTGCTTTTGCCGGAGCCTGATTCACCGACGACGCCCAGTGTTTCACCGGGGTTGAGTGTGAGATCGATACCGTCGACTGCGCGGTGATAGCCCTTGATGCGTTTGAGGAGTCCTCCGCGTTGTTCAAACCAGACTTTAAGGTCTTTGGTCTGCAGCAACGGAGATGAATCAACTGCTATGGGGTCCGGGCTGCCTTCAGGTTCTGCCTCGAGCAGGGTGCGTGTGTAGGGGTGTTTAGGTGCTCGGAACAGGCTTTCACAGGGGCCTGTTTCCATGATTTCGCCCTGGTGCATAACACAGACGCGGTCAGCAACACGGCGGACAATATTCAGATCATGGGTGATCAGTAAAATTGCCATGCCCAGGCGCTGTTGCAGAGATTGCAGAAGTTCCAGTATCTGCTGTTGTACGGTTACATCCAGTGCAGTCGTCGGCTCATCTGCGATCAGAAGTTCCGGCTCGTTGGCCAGTGCCATCGCGATCATGACACGCTGTCGCTGACCACCTGAAAGCTGATGGGGATAGTGCTCCAGTCGGCCTTCAGGGTTATCAATGCCCACCAGTTCAAGCAGCTCAATCGCTTTTTCCCTGCATTGCTGGCGCCCAAGGCCGCGATGCAGGCGCAGCGTTTCGCCAATCTGCTTCTCCAGGGTATGCAGGGGGTTGAGCGACGTCATCGGCTCCTGGAAGACATAGCTGACTTTGTGGCCGCGAATCTGCCGCAGCTTGAGTTCACTGGCCTTGATCAGGTCCTGATCACGATAATGAACAGCGCCGCTGGGAAAGCTCACCTGATGTGATGGCAGCAGTTGCAGCAAAGACAGGGCCGTGACCGATTTGCCGGAACCTGACTCGCCGACCAGCGCCAGGGTTTCACCCGGATTGATCTGAAAACTGACCCTGTTCACTATCGGGGTGTCTGACCCGGTAAATTGCACGCTCAACTGGTCAACGTTCAGTAGAGGTTTGGTCATGATCAAACTTTCCTTGGGTCAAAGGCATCGCGAACCGCTTCGCCGATGAATATCAGCAGTGTCAGCATAACTGATAGCGTGATAAAGGCTGTCAGCCCAAGCCAGGGGGCGTGCAGGTTTTCCTTGCCTTGTGCCACCAGCTCACCCAGAGAAGGCGAGCCCGGCGGCAGGCCAAAACCAAGAAAATCCAGTGCAGTTAGCGTCACGATGGCGCTATTGAAAACAAAAGGCATGAACGTCAGCGTGGCCACCATGGCGTTGGGGAGTACGTGTCGGTACATGATTTGTACATCGCTAAGCCCCAGGGCGCGTGCAGCGCGGACATATTCAAGATTGCGCCCGCGCAAAAACTCCGCCCTCACCACATCGACCAGGCTCATCCAGGAAAACAGCAGCATGATGCCCAGAAGCCACCAGAAGTTGGGTTTGATGAGGCTGGCCAGAATGATCAGCAGGAACAGGACGGGCAGTCCCGACCAGATTTCGATAAAGCGCTGAAACAGCAAGTCGATGCGGCCACCGTAATAGCCCTGCACCGCCCCGGCAC
This sequence comes from Marinobacterium sp. NO-S09, assembly GCF_059179545.1. NCBI lineage: Bacteria > Pseudomonadati > Pseudomonadota > Gammaproteobacteria > Oceanospirillales > Oceanospirillaceae > Marinobacterium > Marinobacterium sp. NO-S09. The sequence continues at coordinate 2,271,017 of NZ_CP168954.1, forward strand.
AAACCCCGATGACTGAGCTGGCCAGTGTGAGAATCAGCGCAAAAAGCACTGAAATCCTGAAGCCGTAAATGACGCGTGACATCACATCACGGCCCTGATCATCGGTGCCAAGCCAGTTGGTGGAGGTCGGTGGTGACGGGGCGGGCTGCTCCAAATCGTAATTGATGGTGTCATAGCTGAAGGGAATCGGTGGCCAGAGTATCCAGCCACCATCCTCTTCAATGATTTCCTGCAGGTAGGGGTCCCGGTAATCGGCGGGCAGGGCAAACTCGCCGCCGAAATCGACCTCGGTATACTCTTCCACTACAGGCACAAAGTACTGGTTGTTATGCTGGATCAGGATCGGCTGGTCATTGGCGATCAGCTCGGCAACCAGGCTGAGAAAGAAGAGAGTGGCAAAAATCCAGAGCGACCAGTAACCCCGTCGATTACGTCTAAAGCTGTCCCAGCGGCGCTGTTGTATAGGACTCAAGCGCATGTCAGATCTCCCGGCTCTCGAAATCGATACGGGGGTCAACCAGGGTGTAGGTGATGTCGCTGACCAGTTTCAACAGCAGGCCTACCAACGTGAATATATATAGAGTGCCGAAGATTACGGGATAGTCACGGTTGATGACGGCTTCGTACCCGAGCAAGCCCAATCCATCCAGAGAGAAAATCACCTCGATCAGCATGGAGCCGGTGAAAAAAATACCAATTAGTGCGGCAGGCATGCCGGCAATAATCAGCAGCATGGCGTTACGGAAGACGTGGCGATACAGCACCGAATTTTCACTCAGGCCTTTCGCGCGTGCAGTCAACACATACTGTTTATGGATTTCATCCAGAAAGGCATTTTTGGTTAGCATGGTCAGAGTTGCGAAGCTGGATACCACTGATGCCAGTACCGGCAGGGTAATGTGCCAGAAGTAGTCACCAATCTGCTGCCACCAGGTCATTTGATCAAAGTCGGGGGAGGTTAGCCCGCGCAGCGGGAACCATTCCAGATAGGTGCCCCCGGCAAACAACACAATCAGCAGAATGGCGAACAGGAAGTTGGGAATGGCATAGCCGATAATGATCAGGCTGCTGCTCCATACATCAAAGGGGGTGCCGTCGCGAACGGCCTTGCGAATACCCAGAGGTATGGAAATGAGATAGGTGATGAGTGTGGTCCAGAGCCCCAGTGAGATCGAGACCGGCAGCTTTTCGATGATCAGGACTACAACGCTTTTATCGCTGTAAAAGCTCTTGCCGAAGTCGAATTGGAGGTAGTTGCCCAGCATCTGCAAAAAACGTTCGTGTGCGGGCTTGTCGAAGCCGTACAGCTGCTCAATTTCGGCAATCAGGCTGGGGTCCAGTCCTTCTGCACCTCGGTAGCCATCGCCAGTGGTATCGCTTTGGGGGCCGCTGCCCATGCGGTTGGTGGCCGCAACGCCCATCCCTTCCAGTTCTGCAATTGTCTGTTCCACCGGCCCGCCGGGCGCAAACTGAACCAGTACAAAGTTCAGCAGCAGAATGCCCAGCAGGGTCGGAATGATCAGCAGCAATCGGCGCAGTATATACGCTGCCATCAGGGTTTGGCCCACCAGGTATCCAGGCCGATATCATACTTCGGGCTGGTTTCGGGGTGCGCCAGATGGTTCCAGTAGGCAATACGCCAGGCGTTGATGTGGTAATGCGGGATGACATAGTGATTCCACTGCAGCACGCGATCCAGTGCGCGGGCATGGAGTACCAGTTGCTCCCGGTTCGGCGCGGCAATCAACTCTTCTACCAGATAGTCAACCGCAGGGTTGCGAATACCGATCAGGTTGCGGCTGCCGGGGCGGTCTGCATTATCGGATTTCCAGTAATCGCGCTGTTCATTCCCCGGAGAGCTGGATTGGCCGAAGCCGTAGACAATCATGTCAAAGTCGAATTGGCGCAACAGGTTGATGTACTGGGACACGTCTACAATGCGGATATCCGCGGAAATACCCAGGCGCTCCAGGTTGCGAATGAAGGGTGAAACGACACGCTGGAATTCTTTTTGCACCAACAGGATTTCAAAATGGAAGGGCTCGCCGGCAGCATTTACCAGCTTGCCATCCTGAAGTGACCAGCCATCCTGTTGCAACAGGCGCAGTGCCTGACGCAGCTGTTTGCGGTTACGGCCACTGCCATCGGTTTGGGGTGCCTTGTATACCTGGGTAAAGACTTCTGGCGGCACCTGATCGCGAACGGGTTCCAATATCGCCAGTTCAGCAGGCGTGGGCAGCTCGTCAGCAGCCATCTCGGAATTATCAAAATAGCTGTTGGTGCGGGTGTAGGCGTTATAGAAAAGATTCTGGTTCGTCCACTCGAAGTCGAAGGCGTAAGTCAGCGCTTCACGGGTTTTGGCGGAAGCAAACTGGGGGCGACGGGTGTTCATGATGAAGCCCTGCATGCCCCTGGGGTTCTGGTGCTGGATCTCTTCCTTGCTGATGCGGCCATCATCAAAGGGGGCGCCGGTATAGCCTGTGGCCCAGGCCTTGGAGGCGTGCTCACTGCGATAGTCGTACTCGCCTGCCTTGAAGGCCTCAAGTGCTACGGTACTGTCTCGGTAGTAATCGAACTGGCGCTGATCAAAATTGTGCCGGCCAATATTGACGGGCAGGTCCTTGCCCCAGTAATCATCACGGCGCTGATAAACGATGGTGCGACCCGGGTCGATGCGCTCGATGGAATAGGGGCCGGAACCCACGGGAATATCCAGTGAAGGGCTGCTGAAATCACGTTCCTGCCAGTAATGCTTGGGCAGAATCGGCACCTCGCCCACGATCAGGGGAAGCTCCTGGTTGCTGGTGTTGCCAAAGTCAAAGTGTACCCGGGTCGGGGAAAGTGCCTTGATCTTTTCGATGCCGCCATAGTAGCTCTTGAAAAAGGGGCTGCCTTTTTCCAACAGGGTGTTGAACGTAAATACAACATCCTCGGCAGTAACCGGCTGGCCATCGCTGAAGGCGGCTTCAGAGTGTAATTCGAACTCTACCCAGCGTCGTTGAGGGTCCAGTACAACTTCTTTTGCCAGCAGACCGTAGAGAGAGAAAGGCTCGTCGAGGGCACGAGCAAGCAGGCTGTCATACATCAGGCCTGTACTATCGGCGGCGGTGCCTTTGATGATGAACGGGTTAAGGCTGTCAAAGGTGCCGATGGAGGCTTCGCGCAGGCTGCCACCTTTGGGGGCATTCGGATTCACGTATTCGAAATGCTCGAACCCCAGGGGATATTTGAGCTCGCCATGCATGGCAATACCATGGCTGGGTGTTTCGGCGTTCGCGGTGCCAAAGCCAAGGCTGCAGCTGAGTACAGCAGTGAATACCCATTTGGGCAGTCTATTCAAACCTCGCACAGATCTCTCCTTGCAATGACGACTAACGATAGAGCACTGCTTTTACTGACCCGCTGTCAGGGTTTGGGTTCATTCCTGTCAGCGAACTGCTGCAGTTTGTCATGAATTTCCCGGCGTTTCACACCGCTTTTAATAAGCTCCTGATAATAATGGGTTAGGCGCTGCTCCAGCTCTGATTCACCCTGTGCGAGCTGACGGATCAGGTCGATATCCATCCAGCGCCGTATTTTGCTGAACAGCACCCATTTGAACAGTACCGCCAGCACTACCGAGATAACAATGATGACAATACTGAGCGTATCCATGCTAGCTGGCCTCCGCAATATCGACATAAAGGGTCAGGGGCTGACCGGGTCGCAGCAGGCTGTCTGCCTTCAGCTGGTTCCATTCCAGAATGTCACCAATGCTGACGCCAAAGCGGCTTGCGATGACGGATAGGGAGTCGCCCTTGCGAATCCGATAGCCGACCTTTTTGACCTGAGGCGAGCGAGCTTGTGTATCCGGCAAATTGATGTTGCCCGTAACGGGCTCGCTGGCACCCAGAACCAGCAAGGTCTGGCCTTCACGCAGTGTATCGCCGGGTGCCATCTGGTTCCAGCGAGCCAGGCTGCGCACACTGACACCGTAACGTCGCGAGATGCTCCAGAAGCTTTCGCCCTGGTTAACGGCATGGTAAAGCTTGTCAGTAGTGGTCTGCTCAAGTCGCTGGCGCTGTGCCTGCTTTCTGCGTGTCTCGCTGAGGGCGTATTCGGTTGCTGGACGAGTGGGCTGGGGAACCAGTAGCGCCTGACCTGCTCGAATCATGTTGCCCTTGATGCGGTTGCCCTGGCGAATGACTTCTGTCGAGCTGTGGAAGCGCCGTGCAATGGTGCTGAGTGTATCGCCACGTTTGACGGTGTAGCGGTGCCAGCTAACCCGTTGGTCGGCAGGCATGGCATCAAGGCTGGCCTGTAGCGAAACTGCCTTGTCAGCCGGTACCAGCAGTATATGAGGGCCTTCGGGGTCTGTTGCCCAACGGTTGAAGCCCGGGTTGAGGCGGTACAAGGCATCGGTATCCATATCAGCCAGCTCGGCAACTTCTGCCAAATCAATCTGGCCGCCAGTTTCTACCTGGGCAAAGTAGGGCTCGTTGCTGATGGGGCTCAATGTCAGCCCCATCTGTTCAGCATCGCGCACCAGCCGTGCTACTGCCAAAAGTTTGGGCACATAGGCTTCTGTCTCGCGAGGCAGGTCCAGCGACCAGTAGTCGGTAGACTTGCCCTGTCGCTTGTTACGGCGAATCGCCCTGCTTACGGTGCCGCCGCCCGCATTGTAGGCCGCCAGGGCCAGCAGCCAGTCACCGTCGAAGCGTTTGTTAAGCTGCTGCAGGTAGGTGAGTGCAGCATCGGTAGAGGCCAGGATGTCACGACGCCCGTCGTACCACCAGCTGGAGCGAAGGCCAAAGTGGCGAGCAGTGCCCGGGATAAACTGCCAGGGGCCTGCTGCTCGTCCGTGTGAGTAGGCAAAGGGATCAAAAGCACTCTCGACGGCGGGCAAAAGCGCAATCTCTGCCGGCATGTCGCGTTTCAATACTTCGGTGATGATGTGGTGGTAATACGGAGCAGCTCTTTCACTTACGCGAAGCAGGTGAGTAGGGTGGCGCTGATACCATTTCAACTGGGTTTGCACGCGCGGATGGTCAATATCGACCGGCAGTTGCATGTGCAGTCGGGTCAACTCCCAAAGATTTTCGGGTGCCTGTTGCTCCTTGGTGTTACTGGAAGTGCCGGAGCGGTTGGCAGCAGTTTGGGTATTAGCCTGATCCTTGGCAGTTGCGGGCGAATTGGAGCTTTGCTCGGGTTTTATGTTGGCCGTCTGACAACCAGAGAGGACCAGGCCCAGTGCCGAAACCAGCACCAGGGTCGGTAAAGATCGCATTGCAACAGAATCCCAAAATAACCTTAAAAAACATGATTCTATGGATCCTGTTAAGAACGGTCAATTTAGCAAACTGTCTAATATCAATATATGACGCTTAACAGAGGATTAAAGCAGGCTCAAAAACCGATATTTTAACGAAAATACCAGCGTTTTGAGCCTGGCTTTATCTGTGTGCGGGCTGGTTAAAGTGATTAATCCAGAGCGGTGTTAAAACTGGTTCTTCCATTCCCGAAGGGCTGCCAGTACTTCTACATCACTGCTCAGAGCATTGCCACTGAAGTGTTCGGCAGAGTTGATAACGGCTTGTACCTGTGTCCGCATATACGGGTTGATCAGTTTTTCCTGAGCAATGGTTGATGGCAGTGTCGGTTGATTGTTTTCACGCAACTTGTGACAGCGTTCACGGGTGCTGGTGATATCTGTGTTTTCGGGTTCTACACAGGCGGCGAAACTCAGGTTGGCCAGGGAGTACTCGTGGGTACAGTACACCTCGGTTGCGTCAGGCAGGCTGGCAAAATAGTGCATGGCGTCCAGCATCTGTTTGGCGGTGCCTTCAAAAAGGCGGCCACACCCAGCCAGGAAAAGAGTATCTCCGCAAAACAGTTGCGGGGTGCCTTGCGGCTGAAAATAACTGATGTGGTCGCGTGTATGGGCCGGTACGGCTTGAATGGTTAATCCAAGGCCGAGAATGTCGATTTCATCGCCCTGTGATAACGGCTGTGAAATGCCTTCAAACGGTGAATCCTTGGGGCCGTAAACAGGGACATCAAAAGCGGACACCAATTGGGCGACGCCGCCAGTATGATCGGCGTGATGATGGGTGATCAGGATGGCATCCAATTCCAGCTGGTTTTCCTGCAGCCAGGTCATAACCGGGGTTGCATCACCAGGGTCGACAACAACTGCCTTGTTGCCTGCTGAGGCTCGGGTTAGAGCCCATATATAGTTGTCGTTAAAAGCCGGAATGGGAGTTACGGTAAACATGGGGAACTCCTGTGTCATAATTTGTAATGAGCAGCGCTTGGTTCAGGGCCTTGTATGACTACTGTATACTGGCGCCGGATGAGATGTCACAACTTTCAGGGCGCATGATGAAGTTCAGTGCACAGATGCCGCAACACAAACTGGCTCCGCTATTGGCCGAGTGGTTTGATTCCGAGCTGGGTCAGGAGCTGATCGAGCATGAGCGAGCCCTGGCCGAACAGGTGCTGCCGACCCTGTTTGGATACCACTTGTTGCAGGTCGGCTATGACTGCCGCCAAACACTGTTTGAAACCAGTCCCGTGTCTCGCAAGGTGATGCTGATTCCGGCCATGCAGCTTGGCGCCGGACCGTTCACCATTTTGGCCGAGCATGAAGAGTTACCGGTTCTGAACAACGAAGTGGATGTGGTCATATTGCATCATGCGCTTGATTTCGCCTCTAATCCGCATCAGGTACTGCGTGAAGCTGCACGTGTACTTAGGCCGGGCGGGCACCTGGTCAGTTTCAGTTTCAATCCTGCCAGTTACTGGGGCCTGAGGCGTTTAACGAGGCGCCGAGTCCCGCCCATGTGGTCAGGTCATTTTATTCGCCTCGGGCGTTTGCATGACTGGTTGAGCCTGCTTGAAATGACGGAGCTCAAGACCCGATCAGCTTGCCATCACTTGCCTTTGAAAAGCCCGAAATGGCGTCAACGCTTGCGCTGGTTTGAGAAGCTGAGTCAGCGTGTGCCCATGCACAGTGGTGCCACAATGATGGTGTTGGCGCGCAAGGATGTGGTTGGCATGACACCGATTAAACCGGAATGGCGTCGCCGACGCATACTGAGCATGCCGGTACCTGAACCTAAGCCTACAGCCAGAGGATAAAGCTTGAAACCTGTTGAGATCTATACGGATGGTGCCTGTAAAGGAAATCCTGGCCCGGGTGGCTGGGGCGCTGTCTTGCGTTATGGTGAGCATGAGAAAGAACTCTTTGGTGGTGAACCCGATACAACCAACAACCGCATGGAGTTGCAGGCGGCCATCTCCGCACTGGCGAGTCTGAAGCGTCCCTGTGAAGTTGTGCTCACAACCGATTCGCAGTATCTGCGACAGGGTATTTTGAGTTGGTTGGCTGGCTGGAAGCGTAATGGCTGGAAAACGGCCGCGAAAAAGCCGGTCAAGAATATGGACTTGTGGCAGGCGCTGGATGAACAGGTTGCGCGGCATCAGGTTGAGTGGCGCTGGGTCAAGGGTCACAGTGGTCACCCTGGTAACGAGCATGCAGACCGGTTGGCCAATCGTGGTGTAGAGGAGTTTGGCAAGGCATGAGCATGAGACAGATTATTCTCGATACCGAAACCACGGGTATCGACCCGGAAGCCGGGCACAACATCATTGAGATCGGTTGTGTCGAAATGGTTAAGCGTAAGCTGACCGGGAACAATTACCATCGTTACATCAAGCCTGACCGTGAGGTAGAGGCCGAGGCGATTGAAGTCCACGGTATTACCAACGAATACCTGGCCGGTAAGCCCAAGTTTGCGGCGCTGGCAGACGAATTTCTGGAGTACATTCGTGGCGCGGAGCTGATCATTCATAACGCGGCATTCGACGTGGGGTTCATGAATGCCGAGTTGGCTCGTAATGGTATCGCCGAGCGGATTGAAGATATCTGCCAGGTAACCGATACCCTGGCACTGGCGCGGAAGAAATATCCCGGCCAGCGCAACAGTCTGGATGCGCTCTGCCGTCGATATGGTATCGACAACTCGCACCGCGAGCTTCACGGCGCACTGTTGGACTCCGAGATACTGGCGGATGTGTATTTGTCCCTTACCGGTGGGCAGACCAGCCTGCAGTTGGGTCAGAATGGTGGTGGCAGTGAAGAAGAGGGTGAAGTCATTCGCCGCATCGATACCTCTCAGTTGTCACTCAAGGTCATGCGCCCGAGTGAGGATGAACTGGCAGCACATGAGGCTTTTCTCGATCTGCTCGACAAGAAAAGTGACGGTGCTGTCTGGCGACGTGCTGATGCTGACCCGGTGACACACTAAGGGAGTTGTGATGTTCTCTGTACCTGTTCGTGCTTACTACCTGGCGTCTCAAGGCCGCTTACTTGCTTTCGAAGGCGAGCAGGTATTGAGTCGAGAACAAGCTGATCGTTTCAAGCCCTTCGCCGAAGCGGAATTAAGTGTGGGCGAAGGTGTAGGGTTGCTGATTGTCCCGGCTGAGGTCATGGCTGGAGCTGAAGAGATAGCCTTGCGTGCATTGCTGGCCAGTGCGGCAGATGAGCTGATGTTTGCTCAGCACTCCAGGGCCGCGCAGCTGGCAACCTGGCATGATCAACACCGTTTTTGTGGGCGTTGTGGAATGCCCATGTCAGACCATGAAAAAGACCTGGCACGGCAGTGTCCTCAGTGTCATCTGACTCAGTATCCGCGTATCTCGCCTTGTGTGATTGTGCTGGTGCGCCGGGGTGACAAGTGTCTGTTGGCACGGGCACCGCATTTTGCTCCCGGTCGTTTCAGTACCCTGGCAGGCTTTATCGAAGCGGGGGAAACGGCAGAGCAGGCGGTTGCACGCGAAATCATGGAAGAAGTAGGGATTGAGGTAGGCAATGTGCGTTTCTTTGCCAGCCAGTCCTGGCCGTTTCCGCATCAGCTCATGCTGGGCTTCTTTGCTGATCATGCGGCAGGTGAACTGCAGCCGGATGGGGTGGAAATAGTTGAGGCCGACTGGTTTGGCGTGGATGAACTGCCGGACTTGCCGCCGCAGTTCAGCATCTCACGCCAATTGATTAACCATTTCTTCTTTGAGCAGATCAGCGATTGAACAGCTTGCCCAGTTTGGTGGCCAGCATGACGTTGCCTTCGGCACGCAGCTGGCCCTTGAGGTAAGCGCTCATGCCATCCTGTTCGCCGCTGATGACAGCCGTTAACGTGGCCTGATCCAGATGCAGGGTGAGGCTTGGGTCATCATGCAAGCCGATCTGACTATCGCAGCCATCAGGCCTTACATGTACGTAAAACGAGTCCGCATCTGTCAGGCGGAATTGGATAACGGCATCGAGGCCCTTGGCATTTTCCGCATTGAACTTCTGCGGCATTTTTTGCACGATCCGGTCGATGCTGAGCAGCTCGGTCATGAGTGAAAGTATCCTGAAATAGAGTGACATGATTCCCAGAGGATCTATGGTACAGTAGCCGGATTCTTAAGCGAATACACGGGTTTACCGGAGATTGAACTTGACAGCCTTTGTTGCGGAATATGGCCTTTTTCTGGCCAAGGTTATTACCCTTATTGCAGGTGTTCTGTTGTGTGTTGGTGGCATTGCTGCAGTGGTTGCTCGCCGTCGCGAACATCAGCCGGATGGACACATTGAAGTCAAGAGCCTGAATGACCGCTTTGATGAAATCAAAAGCGATATCGAAGCGGCGGTTGTTGACGAGGCGTTGGCCAAACAACATGAAAAGGCGCGCCGCAAACAGGAAAAGGCTGAAGCCAAGGTGCTCAAAAAGACCTTGAAGCAGGGCAAGGATCCCGAGAAAAAACGCACGCGAGTATTCGTGCTTGATTTTGATGGCGATATCCATGCTTCTGACGTAGACCGTCTTCGTGAAGAAGTCAGTGCGGTGCTGATGATTGCTGACCAGGATGATGAGGTTGTGCTGCGCCTTGAAAGTGGTGGTGGTCTGGTTCATGCCTACGGTTTGGCCAGTTCGCAGCTGGAGCGCTTCCGCTCGCGCAACATCCGCCTGACCGTGTGTGTCGATAAGGTTGCGGCCAGTGGTGGATACATGATGGCGTGCATTGCCGACCATCTGGTGGCAGCGCCTTTCGCGCTTGTGGGTTCCATTGGTGTGGTCGCGCAATTGCCTAATTTCCACCGTCTGCTTAAAAAGCACGACGTGGATTACGAAGTGCTTACCGCCGGCGAATACAAGCGCACCTTGACCGTATTCGGCGAAAATACCGAAAAAGGCCGGCAGAAGTTTGTCGATGAGCTGGAAGATACACATACCCTGTTCAAGGAATTTGTATCCGAGCACCGCCCGCAGCTGAATATGCCTGAAATTGCGACCGGTGAGGTCTGGTTTGGCAAGCGTGCGCTGGAGCATAAGCTGGTTGATGCCGTTACAACCAGTGATGATTACTTGTTTGATCTGTGCCGAGAACACGATGTATTTGAGGTCAGCTACGAAGTTAAACAGAGCCTGCAGGACCGCCTGGGTCATCTGACGGCAACAGCTGCTGATGGTGCCTTGTCCCGTATTTGGCAGCGCGTGCTCAATAGTCGATTTTTGTCTCGATAAGGGCGCACGGGTGGTCGCCAGTCGACCATTTGATATTCAAGATTGATGGCAATGGAACAGCAGATGTACGACTCAATCGATACCGCCGGCAGGATACTGCGTGCGGCCGAAAAGCTATTTGCCGAGCAGGGGTTCAAAGGTACGACCATGCGTCAGATTACCACCGAAGCGGATGTTAATCTGGCGGCGGTAAACTACCATTTCGGGTCCAAAACCGGGCTCATTCATGCTGTTGCCGGCCAGACTCTGGAGCCCTTGTGTCAGGATATTGAAGCGGCCCTTGCCGAGCATGGCCGCACCGAGGTTGTTCCGCTTGGTCCATTGCTGAATATTCTGGCCTCGGCTTTGGTGCGCATTCACCAAAGCAACCCCTATGCATTGTCAGTACTGATGCGTTGTCTGGAGCAGGCGTATCGGCCAAATCAGGCTGAATTACAGGCATTTCTCCTCAACACCTATGGCGCAAGGCTGCATCACTTCCTACAGCACCTGCGCCATGGCAGTGGCGTTGAAGGCGAAAGTGAATTTTTCTGGCGTCTTCACTTTCTGCTGGGCTCGGTGGTATTTACGCTCTCCAACCTGCATGCGCTGGTCGCGCTCGATGCTGAAAGTGACAGCGATGAAACAGCGCTGGAGCCAGTTTTGCGCCGTCTGGTGCCGGTATTGACGGCTGGTATGCAAGCACCGCTACAGCACGAGATCAGCTGATGCTGTCATTAACCGTTTCCATCCGTCAGCAAAGTCTGTTTGTTATGAGAGGCGATGAGTGCCAGGTGGTCTATCCGGTTTCGACGGCCAGTGCTGGCGCCGGCGAGCAGAACGGCAGCGGCTGTACACCCCGTGGACGTCATTATGTGCGTGCTTGTATCGGTGGCGGGCTTCCCTTGGGAACTGTTTTTGTTGGTCGGCGTCCCACAGGGGAGGTATACACCCCGGCGCTGGCCGCGGAATACCCTCAGCGTGACTGGATACTGACCCGTATTCTCTGGCTTTGTGGTCTTGAGACCGGCCGAAACCGGGGCGGTTCAGTGGACACGCAGCGACGTTATATCTATATCCATGGCACCCCCGATACCGAACCTATGGGTGTGCCGCGTTCTCATGGCTGTATTCGCATGCGCAATGCAGACTTGCTTGCGCTGTTTGACCAGGTGCAGCCGGGAACGCCCATCCTGATCGAGGAGTAAGATCGTGACTACAGGCGTATTGATGCTGGATCTGGCGGGAACGGAATTAACCGACCAGGAGCGTCTCCTTCTGGCAGCTCCCGAAGTCGGTGGCCTTATCCTCTTTGCCCGCAACTATGAATCCCCTTCGCAATTGAGCAACCTGATGCAGGATATTCGCGCTGTGCGTGAGGACATTCTTGTTTGTGTGGACCATGAGGGCGGTCGGGTCCAGCGTTTCAGGGACGGCTTTACCCGTTTGCCGCCCATGGCGGTTCTGGGGCAGCGTTGGCAACAGGCGCCGGCTGAAGCAATTGCCTGGGCCCATGAGTTGGGCTGGCTGCTGGCCTCCGAGCTGCGTGAGTACGACATCGATTTCAGCTTTGCACCGGTGCTTGATCTGGACTGGGGTAACAGCAGTGTTATTGGCGACAGGGCCTTTGCTGACAATGCGACTGCCGTGACTGAGCTGGCCGGCGGCGTAATGGCGGGCATGCACGAGGCAGGTATGGCTGCTACGGGTAAACACTTTCCGGGACATGGCTGGGTAGCTGCCGACTCACATCTAGAACTTCCGGTTGATGAGCGCAGTTTCGCCGAGATTGAAGCGGATGACCTTCAGCCCTTTGCTGCTCTGGCAGGGCGAGGTCTTGATGCGGTAATGCCGGCCCATGTGATCTATCGCCAGGTATGCTCGGCGCCTGCAGGCTTTTCCCAATACTGGTTGCAGCAGGTGCTGCGTCAGCGTCTGCACTTCGATGGTGTGATCTTTAGTGATGATCTCAGCATGGAGGGGGCCGGTTACGCCGGTGACTTCAAGCAACGCTGTGATCTGGCGCTGGATGCGGGCTGCGATATGGTATTGGTCTGCAATAACCCTGAGGCGGCGGGGCAGGTGTTGGCGCATCTGCAGCAGCGTAAGATATCAGCCCACCCGCGTCTGCAGCGTATGCGTGGTCGCCCGGTTGCTGGCGTGGATGCGGAGCGCCTGCAGCGTGCGCGTCAGTTGGCTGAGCGACTCGTTGGAGGCGTCTGATGTTGGAGCAGATGCTGACCCCGACAGTTTCCCGATTGGTAGAGTTCTGGCCTTGGCTGAGTGATTACCGTTGGCAGCTGGGAGCCACTCTTCTAGTGGCATTGGTCTGTGTCCTGACTGTTCTGTTCAATATGGTGATGAGCCGGTTGATCAGTTATCTCAGTCATAAAGGCTCACAACTTGATGGGCAGTTGCTTAAGGCTGCGCGTTCACCCTTGAGAGCCATGATTTGGGTTCTGGGGCTATCCCTGCTGCTGGAAATCCTGGATCGTAACGAACTGGCTGCTACCGGTGCTGTTGGTGATGAAGTCCGGCGCTTCGGAACCATCCTCATTCTGGCCTGGGCAGGTCTGCGTCTGATTAAGGTGATTGAAGACTGGGTGATCGGCGCCACCGGAAGCCGGCAGCGCATGGATCGCACATCGGCCGATGCCATTGCCAAATTGATGCGCTTGATTCTCTTTGTGCTGGTCGGCCTGACCCTGCTGCAGTCTGCGGGTGTCAGTATCTCCGGTATTCTCGCCTTTGGTGGTGTGGGTGGTATTGCAGTCGGCTTTGCGGCTCGTGATCTGCTTGCCAACTTCTTTGGCGGTTTGATGATTTATATGGATCGTCCTTTTCGAGTGGGTGACTGGGTGCGCTCTCCTGATAAGGAAATCGAGGGGACAGTGGAGCATATCGGCTGGCGCCTGACGCGTATCCGCACCTTTGATCAGCGCCCGCTGTATGTACCCAATGCAACCTTTATAAATATCGCGGTCGAAAACCCCTCTCGCATGTTTAATCGCCGTATATTTGAACATGTGGGTGTGCGTTATGACGATGTGAGCCGGGTGCAGCAGATTGCGAATGAAATACGTGAAATGCTGTCCTCACATGATGAGATTGATACCCGTCAGACACTGATCGTGCACCTGAATCGCTTTGGTCCTTCGTCACTGGATATCATGGTGTACACCTTCACCAAAACCACGCAATGGGTTCGATATCATGAGATCAAGCAGGATGTCATGCTGAAGATTGCGCAGATTATTGAACGCAACGGTGCTGAGTTCGCTTTCCCGACCCAGACCGTGCATTTGGCAGGTACAGAATCAGAAGAGCCAGCCTTTGCAGGCTTTCCACCGGCAGGTGAAGGGCAGCTGCGTAAATGAGTCGTAGCGGTAATGCCCAGCAACGCTGGCTCAAGCAGCTTTCACGCACTGGTTCCAGCTGGATTCGCTTATCCATAGCGCTGGGGCTGGTGTCAGGCCTGCTCCTCATCCTTCAGGCGCATATCCTGGCCAGTGTGATTCATGACACCCTGTTTGCCGATGGCAGCCTGATGGATCAATGGGGGGCTTTGTCACTTTTCCTGGTTGCCTTGCTGCTCAGGGCCTTGCTGTCACCGATCAGGGAGTGGGCGGGACAGCAAAGCTCAACCCGGATACGTCAGTCCTTGCGCAAACAGCTACAGCAGAAGCTGGCGCATCTGGGGCCGGCCTATACCTCCGATGAGCGCAGTGGTCGACTGGTCAGTGAATTGATGGAGCAGGTTGAAGCCCTGGATGGCTTTTTTGCCCGTTACTTGCCGCAAATGTCGCTTGCGGCCCTGTTGCCGCTGGTATTCCTTGCCTTTGTGTTTCCGGTTAACTGGGCAGCAGGCCTGATTTTCCTGTTTACCGCACCGCTCATCCCTCTGTTTATGGCGCTGGTGGGCATCAAGGCCGCCGAAGCCAATCGTAGAAATTTCGAAGCGCTTTCACTGCTCGGTGCGCAGTTCCTGGATATAGTGCAGGGCATACTGACCCTGAAGCTATTTGATCGCAGTCGCGAGCAGGCGGATGTGGTAGCCCGTGGCGCTGAAGGTTTCCGTGTACGTACGATGCAGGTATTGCGCCTGGCATTTCTGTCCTCTGCGGTACTGGAATTCTTTGCTTCCATCTCCATTGCGGTTGTTGCCGTATACCTGGGCTTCAGCTTCCTTGGTCATCTCGACTTCGGTTACTGGGAGTCGCCGGTTACCCTGTATCAGGGGTTGTTTATTCTGCTGCTGGCGCCTGAGTTCTACCTGCCGCTCAGGGAGCTGGGTACGCACTACCATGCCAAGCAAGAGGCGGTCGCTGCGGCTGATCGCCTAAATACCCTGCTTGATCAGCATAGTCTGTCCCTGCCATCCGAGGGGCAAGGGCTGGATGGCGCCATCAAGTCAATCGAAATCAGTCAGGCGCAGCTCAGTTATCCGGGCCAGGCGCAGCCGGTTTGGTCTGACTTGAATCTGAAGCTTGTATCGGGGCGGCTGGTCGCGCTAATAGGCCGCAGTGGCTCGGGAAAATCATCGTTGTTGCAGGCGTTGTTGGGTTTCAGGGCACTTGATGCCGGTGAGATACGTGTCAACGGGCGCTTATTGAGTGATATAGGTACCGATGCCTGGTTGTCTCGTGTTGCCTGGGTGAGTCAGCATACCAGTCTGCTTCCCGGCACCTTGCGGGAGAATCTGCTGTTTGCAGCACCTGAGGCGGGGGATCAGGACCTCTATGCTGCCCTTGAAGAGGCTAATGCACTGGAGTTCGTGCAGCGTTTGCCGGAAGGTCTGGATACCCGGGTCGGTGAGCGAGGTGTCGGGCTTTCTGGCGGTCAGATACAGCGAATTGGGCTGGCGCGCGCCTTTTTGAAAAATGCCCCTGTGCTGCTGCTGGATGAGCCGACGGCCAATCTGGATCGCGACAGTGAGCGCCTGGTGCTGCAGGCGCTGGAGCGTTTGTGCCAGGATCGGCTGGTCTTGATGTTGACCCATCGTCGCGCGTCCATGTTGCGGGCTGATGAGATCTGGCGGCTGGAAGAGGGTAAGTTGATCGCGGTGGAGGCTGAGTACTGATGCGAGCACTGGTCCCCTTTATTCGATTGATGCGAGCGCATCTGGGCTGGGTCGTTCTGGGCATGCTGGCGGGCTTGTTAACGCTGCTTGCCAGTATCGGTCTTTTGACCCTGTCCGGCTGGTTTATTTCTGCGACAGCGCTGGCCGGGGGGAGCCTGGTGACAGCGCAGGCATTCAACTATTTTACCCCGGGTGCCGGTGTCAGGGGGTTTGCCATCCTGCGCACAGCCGGACGCTATGCCGAACGCATCACCACCCATGAAGCGACCTTCCGGTTGTTGGCCCAATTGCGGGTCTGGTTCTATACGCGCCTTGAGGCTTTGGGGCCTGCGCACCTGCAGCGGTATCGTTCCGCTGACCTGCTCAATCGACTGGTCAGCGATGTTGATGCGCTGGATAACCTTTATCTACGTGTTCTGGCACCTACTTTCATCGCAGGGCTGATCGGTCTTTTGGGCGTGTTTTTTCTCAGTCTTTTCAGTGTCCCTGTGGCGCTTGTTGCTCTGGCAGGTTTAGTGTTGGCAGGTGTGGGTGTTCCCTGGCTTGCGAATCGCGCCGGTCGTCGTTTGGGGCGTCGGCAGGTCGAGTTGACGTCCCTGCTGCGCACCGAGCTGACCGGTATGGTACAGGGTCTGGCGGATTTGAGTATATATGGCGGCGTGGACAGGGTTGTTCAGCGTACCCAGAAGGCCGAGCGGCGCCTGTATTCGATTCAGCGGCGCATGGCGCTGATCAGTGGTGCGGCTTCCGGGCTGAACACGCTGATAGCAGGTGTCAGTACTTTGCTGGTGTTGGTTATCGGTGTGGCTATGGTGCAGGAAGAGATGATTGCGCCGGCGATGTTGGCCATGCTGGTATTTTGTGTCCTGGCACTGTTTGAAGCAGTGGCGCCGCTGCCGCTGGCGTATCAGTATTTGGGGCGAACTGCGGCTGCTGCCGAGCGGTTACAAGAGGTGGCTGAAGCCGAGCCTGAGGTTGTGTTCCCGCAGGCAGGGGTAGAGCCGGTTGCGCCGGGCCGTATCGCATTTACCGATGTCACTTTTCGCTACCAAGAGGCTGCACCTCTGGCGCTGTGTGATTTCAATTTGACCATCGAGCCTGGTGAATCGGTGCTCATTCTGGGGCATACAGGCAGTGGCAAGAGTACCTTGTTGAACCTGCTCGCACGTTTCCATGATGTTACCCGTGGCGAGGTTGAATTGTCTGGTCTGTCTGTTCGTGATTTCAGTGAGTCACAGTTGCGTGCCCAGATCAGCACGCTGTCACAGCCCGTTGAGCTTTTTGCCGGTACGCTGGCCGACAACTTGCGATTGGGTAACCCGGCGGCGGATGATACGGCACTGTTACAGGTGTTGAGTATCGCCCGGTTGGATAAAGAGTTGGGTGATCAACCCCTGACGTATTCAGTGGGTGAGTCAGGTGGACGCTTGTCAGGTGGACAGCGAAAGCGTGTGGCGCTGGCCCGTGCCTTGCTGCGAGAAGCGCCCATTCTGTGGCTGGATGAACCGACCGAGGGTCTGGATATCGACACCGAGCGTCTTGTGATGCAGGCGGTGCTTGGCCGCTGTGTATCGCAAACACTGGTCGTGATCAGCCATCATTTGCAGATGGCAGATCAGTTTGACCGTGTTGTGATTCTGGATGCCGGTCGTATTGTCGAGCAGGGCAGGCCTGCTGAGCTGGCGGCGGATGCAGGCAGTCGCTTCAGTGAATTGCTGGAGCTGTAGATATCCTGCCTGATCAGGTAAAGACCTGTGGGAACAGGCCTTAGTTCACCGGTCGAATGCGCAAGAGTACCCCGAATTTGGGGTGATCTATGTAGTGGGTTTCCTTTGAGCGCATGCGGCGGGACTGGCTGAGTTGCCAGGTATTGGCGGGGGTTTCTGCTTCTGCCGGAAAGCCCACTACTTCTGGTGTCTCTACGCTATTTTTTGCGCCACTGTCGTCAATGCCCTGGTCCATCGACGCCGTTTCGGCGGCTTGCGCGGGTGTGCTGGTGTCACGCGGCATGTCGACCAGGCGGTTGGATGTGAGCTGCAGGTTCGGCTGGGCATGCAGGAAGCGTTGCTTGTATATGCTCAGGTTCCCGCTCAGAGCATAATCCTCGAAGTTCGCATCAATCAGAACCTTGCGTGCGCTTGACGGGCCGCCAATCGGCTGTAACCAGCCCTTATGATAGAGCAGGGCGTAGTTGTCGCTGCGAGATAAGGCTGCAGCATCACCCCTCAGTTGCAGGTCGCCGGTTGGCAGTTGCTCGAAATACTGTAGCGGGTAGCCGTTCCAGGGCGACAGGGAAATGCTGTCCAGTGTGTCCGGTGCTTCCAGTCGAGGCCAGAATTCGCCGCCATCATCGCTGTTCAGGTTGGCAAAAACGACCATTTCGACCTTGTACATGTCGGCTGCCTGCAGGCTGGTAGCAGCCACAGTGAGGCTCAGGGCCAGGGCGGTTCGGCGAAAAAACTTGGTCATGGTTCAGCGATTCTCCTTGGCTGACAATTGTCCCAGCAGGGCTTCAACGGCAGTGAAGCGAGATGCCGGTTTTTCCATGGGCTGAGTAAACCTGAGTATGCTGGCGCCGTCCAGTTTGAAATGCTTCGGCTGGCGCTGAATCATGTTAATAATCACCATGGGGTCAATAGAGGGCTCGGCCTCAAATTCGATTCGGCCACCCTTGTCACCGGCATCCAGTTTAACAATGCCAAGCGCTTCAGCCTTGAGTTTGATCTGGGTAAGGCGCATCAGGTTGCGGGTTGATTCCGGCAGCAGGCCAAAACGGTCGATCATTTCAACCTGCAACTCATCCAGTTCGGATTCGCTGCCGGCGTTGGCAATACGCTTGTACATGATCAGGCGATTGTGTACGTCTGGCAAGTAGTCGTCGGGTATCAGCGCCGGCAAATGCAGATTGATTTCGGTGCCATGATTGAGTGGCTTGTCCGGGTCTGGCGTTTTGCCTTCCTTGATGGACTGTATGGCCTGGTCCAGCATTTCCATATACAGACTGAAACCTACGCTCTGCATTTGGCCGCTCTGCTCTTCGCCAAGCAGCTCGCCGGCACCGCGAATTTCAAGGTCGTGGGTGGCCAGAGTAAAGCCGGCACCCAGAGTGCTGGATTGGCCGATGGCTTCAAGGCGCTTCTGCGCGTCTTTGGTCAGCAGTTTAACTGGCGGTGTCAGCAGGTAGGCGTAGGCCTGGTGGTGCGAGCGGCCGACACGCCCACGCAGCTGATGCAGCTGCGCCAGGCCAAACTTGTCGGCACGGTCAATGATAATGGTGTTGGCGCTGGGAACATCGATACCGGTTTCGATGATGGTGGTACAAACCAGTACATTGAAGCGCTTGTGATAGAAGTCACTCATCACCTGTTCAAGCTCGCGTTCGCGCATCTGGCCATGACCGATGGCGACGCGGGCCTCAGGAACCAGGTTGCTGATCTCTTCGGCCACGCGGTCGATGCTCTTGACCTCATTGTGCAGGTAATACACCTGACCGCCACGCAGCAGCTCACGCAGTATCGCCTCCTTTACCAGTGGTGTCTCACTCTGGCGTACGAAGGTTTTGACCGAGAGGCGTCGAGCCGGTGGTGTGGCGATGATGGACAGGTCACGTATGCCTGACATGGCCATATTCAGTGTACGAGGGATTGGCGTGGCCGTCAGGGTAAGGATATCCACCTCAGAGCGCAGGCTCTTCAGGCGCTCTTTCTGCTGAACGCCAAAGCGGTGTTCTTCATCGATGATCACCAGTCCCAGGTTTTTGAAGTTGATGTCACCCTGAAGCAGCTTATGCGTGCCGATCAGTATATCGACCTTGCCCTCGTCGACGGCTGCCATGGTTAGCTGCTGATCTTTTGCGCTTTTGAAGCGGGAGATAAGCTCGATATTCACCGGCCAGTCGGCAAAGCGGTCACGAAAATTCTCAAAATGCTGTTGGGCCAGCAGGGTAGTCGGCACCAGTACAGCGACCTGCTTGCCGCTTTGTGCGGCAATGAAGGCGGCGCGCATGGCGACTTCAGTTTTACCAAAGCCCACATCGCCGCAGACCAGTCGGTCCATGGGGGTAGCAGCTCGCATGTCGCTGACAACCGCTTCGATTGCGTTGGCCTGGTCGGGCGTTTCCTCAAAGGGGAAGCTACTGGCGAATTGCTGATATTCCTGTTCTTCAAAACCAAAGCTGAAGCCCTTGCGGGCTGCACGTCGGGCGTAGATATCGAGCAACTCTGCGGCAGAATCACGGACCTTTTCAGCGGCCTTGCGGCGTGCCTTGGACCATTGCTCTGTTCCCAGCTTATGCAGCGGTGCGGATTCATCGCTGGCCCCGGAGTAGCGCCCAATCAGATGCAGTGAAGCGACAGGTACATACAACTTGGATTCATTGGCATATTCGAGCACCAGAAACTCATTGTGCTGTCCATCCAACTCAATAGTTTGCATGCCTTGATAGCGGCCGACACCGTGGTCCACGTGCACGACAGGTGCGCCAATGGTCAGTTCTGACAGGTGGCGAATGGCCTGGTCGGCATCGAGTTGTTCCTTTTCCCGGCGCCGGCGCTGGAATATTTGCCGGCCAAACAGTTGTGTTTCGGTGATCAGGTGAAAATGACCGGGCAGGCTGAGCCCTTGCTCCAGCGGGAAGGTCGTGATCGCCAGGGGAATGTCCGACTCAATGAAGGCCGACCAGTTACTGCATTCAGTCAGTGGCAGCCCCGCTTTTTGCGCATGCTCCATAAGGGCTTCGCGGCGACCTGCGGACTCTGCACAAATCAGCACGGGATCGTTATGTTGCTGACGAAACTCAATCAGATTCAGCAGGGGGGCTTCACGCGCTGATGACGTCAGGTCGGGTGGCGGTTCGCTGGGCAGGTTGTCGCGGCCCGGACGTACATCCTCTGCTTCCTGTGTAGTACGCAGCACAGGACGCTGGCGCAGCTCTGCGAACAGCTCTTCAGTGCTGATAAAGAGTTCTTCAGGCGTAAGTACAGGGCGCTGCAGGTCTCCGCATCGCTCCTGATAGCGTTGGCTGACATCAGTACTGAAATGATCAGCTGCCGATTTGAGATCTGCATCATGCAAGATCAATGTAGTCTCAGGCAGGTAGTCGAGCAGCGTGGCCATGCCATCAAAAAACAGTGGAGAGTAATACTCGATGCCTGGCGGCGTCAGTCCACTGGATACATCCTGATAGATAGGGCACTGAGTGTGATCAACGTCAAAACGCTCACGCCAGCGCTGTTTGAACTGGCTGATGGCCGCTTGATGGAACGGAAATTCGCGCGCAGGCAGCAGCCGGATGCGTTCTACCTTCTCGATGGAGCGCTGTGATTCCGGATCAAAAGTGCGAATGCTGTCGATTTCATCATCAAATAGGTCGACGCGCAGCGGCAGGTCGCTACCTGTAGGGTAAAGATCGATAATGGCGCCGCGGATGGCAAACTCGCCATGCTCGTAAACCGTATCTACGGCGGTATAGCCGGCATCAATGAAACGCTGGCGCATGGCCAAGCTATCCAGTTTTTGTCCCTGTTCGAGAAATAGCGCGTTGGCGGTGACAAAACTGATCGGTGCAATACGATGCAGCAGGGTACTGACCGGGACGATTAAAACGCCGCGTTTCTGCTCTGGCAGCTGGTGCAGGGTGCGAACGCGCTCGGAAATAATATCCTGATGCGGTGAAAAGCTGTCATAGGGTAGTGTCTCCCAGTCGGGGAGCAGGTCAGCCGGCAGTTCCGAGTTGGTATAGAAACGGACTTCCTGTAACAGGCGTTCGGCAGTTTCCATATCCTGGCTGACCAGAAGGATCATGCCGTCATGCTCGCGGCTTAGTTGCTGCACGAGAAGGCCTGTCGCGCTGCCCCTTATCTGGCCAATACGCTTGATATCTCCAGGGCCTCTGGGAATCGGAACCTTGATTGCTGCAGTCAACGCTTGCTCCTCGCTCCATGCTGGTAAAGGCACTATTGTACCTTCTGGTGAGGGTGTTCGCAGCTGGTGGAGACACTAAGGACCAAAGTATACGGTGTCAGGTTTGCCCCCGATGGCCGAAAAGAGGATAATGCGCGCACCCAAATTGAGCGATGACAATTTCGGAGTTACCTCGTGAGCCAAGAAATGATTTTCGCAGACTGGAAAGCCCGTGAAGCAATCGCAGAAGCGATGGTGCCCCTGGTTGGCCGTCTGTACCGTGACCGCAACATTGAAATCTCTGTATACGGCCGCTTGATCGTCAAGCGTTCCGTTATCGATATCCTGAAAGCACACCGCTTCGTGCGTCAGATCGAAGGTGAAGAGATCTCCGTTGTGGATACCTTCCCTGTGCTGGAAGCCGTCGCTGCGATGGATGTGACCAATGCGCACATCGATATCGGCAAGCTGGCGGTTAAATTCCGCAACGAAGGCGATGGTCGCACTCTGCAGGCATTCCTGCAGGAAGAGCTGGCTGGTGCTTCCACTGAGCCGGCTGAAGCTCACGAAAGCACTGATGTCGTCCTGTACGGTTTCGGTCGTATCGGCCGCCTGCTGGCGCGCCTGATGCTGGATCGCGCCGGTGGTGGTCACTCTCTGCGTCTGCGTGCCATTGTTGTGCGCAAGGGCAAGGCAGAGAACGACCTGGAGAAGCGTGCCAGCCTGCTGCGTCGTGACTCCGTGCATGGTTCCTTCAAAGGCACCATCCAGGTAGATGAAGAGAACAACGCGCTCATCGCCAATGGTAATTACATCCAGATTATCTTCGCTGATGGCCCGGATCAGGTTGATTACACTCAGTACGGCATCAAGAATGCACTGGTGATCGACAACACCGGTATCTGGCGTGATGAAGCTGGCCTGTCTCTACACCTGAAATCCAAGGGTGTTGCGCGTGCGCTGCTGACTGCGCCGGGTAAAGGCGTCAAGAACATCGTGATGGGTGTGAACCATCAGGACGTTAACGACGATGATCGCGTCCTGTCTGCTGCTTCCTGCACAACAAACGCCATTGTTCCGGTCCTGAAAGCCGTAAACGACCAGTTTGGTGTTGTAAACGGTCATGTTGAAACCGTTCACTCCTACACCAATGACCAGAACCTGATCGACAACTACCACAAGGGTGATCGTCGTGGTCGCGCAGCTGCGCTGAACATGGTTCTGACCGAAACCGGTGCTGCCAAGGCTGTTGCCAAGGCGCTGCCGGAACTGGAAGGCAAGCTGACCGGTAATGCCATCCGTGTACCGACCCCGAACGTTTCCATGGCGATCCTGAACCTGAACCTGGGCAAGGATACCGACAAGGAAGAGTTGAACGGTTATCTGCGTGATGCTGCACTGTATTCTGATCTGCAGAAGCAGATCGACTACAGCAACTCACCGGAAGCGGTTTCGTCTGACTTCGTTGGTTCTCGTGCAGCAGGTGTTGTAGATGCGCTGGCGACCATCGTTGATGGCAACCGTTGCGTGCTGTACGTCTGGTACGATAACGAGTTCGGTTACAGCTGCCAGGTAATTCGCATGGCTCAGCATTTGGCTAAATGTACGCTGGATGCTTTCCCGGAAGCCAAGCACTAAGTAGCTCGGTTTTTGAACGCTAAAGGTCGCCGTGAGCGGCCTTTTTTGTATCTGATGTTTTATATATCAATATGAAATATACATATATGTAAAAGATCTATCACGAAGATTACATTTTGATGGCTGCAGGCCCAAGTAAAACAGTGGCTTGTAGAAAAATAACCGGAGTCTCGGTTATACTTGCAGGGATTTTTTGGTGGGAATTTCCCTGCATGAAGGGGTGGGCGCAAGTCGTTGTTTAGATTGGACGTTAGTCGAGTCTAAAGGCTGCGTCATTAAGTTGTGCAGAGAACCTCCTGGATATTTTTGTAAGTTGGGTGAGACTAATGATCAAGATCAATAAAGGTCTGGATCTGCCTATCGCGGGCGCACCGGAACAGACCATCACTGATGGTGCTGCCGTGCGTACCGTAGCTCTTCTCGGCGAAGACTACGTCGGCATGAAGCCGACCATGCTCGTCAAGGAAGGGGATCGGGTAAAACTCGGTCAGGCGATCTTTGCCGATAAAAAGACAGAAGGGGTCAAGTACACGGCTCCCGGCGCGGGTACTGTGAAAGCAGTCAACCGTGGCGAGCGTCGTGTGCTGCAGTCAGTGGTCATTGAACTGGATGATCAGGAAGAAGCAGTTGAGTTTGCCAAGTACCCGGCAGCTGAACTGGGTCAACTGACCCGTGAGCAGGTTGAAGAAAACCTGGTTGCTTCAGGCCTGTGGACTGCATTCCGTACCCGTCCGTTCAGCCGTGTTCCTCAGCTTGGCACTACGCCCAGCTCAATTTTTGTTACCGCTATCGACACTAACCCGCTGGCTGCTGATCCGTCTCTGGTGATCAAGGAACAGGCAGACGCTTTCAAAAGCGGTCTGACCCTGCTCACCCGTCTGGGCAGCAAGCAGGTATTCCTGTGTAAGGAAAGCGGTGCAGATATCCCTTCAGTTGATGGTGTTCGTACTGAGGAGTTTGCCGGCAAACACCCCGCAGGTAACCCCAGCACCCACATCCATTTCCTTGACCCTGTGTCTCAGGAAAAAACCGTTTGGACTATCGGTTACCAGGATGTAATCGCATTTGGTCAGCTGTTTGCCGAAGGTAAGCTGCCGACACAGCGTGTAATTGCGCTGGGTGGCCCTCAGGTCAACAAGCCGCGCCTGGTACGTGCCCGTCTGGGTGCCAGTACCGAAGAGCTGACCGCCTCTGAACTCAAATCCGGCAAGAACCGTATCATCAGTGGTTCAGTCTGGAATGGTCGTCGTGCGATGGGTCCTCATGGTTACATCAGCCGCTACGCCACCCAGCTGAGCGTTCTGCTGGAAGGTGATAGCCGTGACTTCATGGGCTGGATTGCGCCGGGCAGCAACAAGTTCTCCGTATTGAACATGTTTGCGTCCGTGTTTGCGCCGGGCAAGAAGTTCGATTTCACTACCACGACGAACGGATCCGAGCGGGCAATGATTCCCGTGGGTCAGTTCGAAGCGTTGATGCCGCTTGATATCCTGCCGACCCAGCTGCTGCGTGCACTGGTCACCGGCGATATCGTGACCGCGATGCAGCTCGGTTGTCTTGAGCTGGATGAAGAAGACCTGGCTCTGTGCACCTTCGCGTGCCCGGGCAAGTATGAATACGGTCCGATTCTTCGCGACAACCTGACGCGCATCGAGAAAGAGGCGTAAGAGAGGCTGGTCATGAGTTTGAGAACCGTTCTTGATAAAATGGAGCCGCATTTCCACAAAGGCGGCAAATATGAAAACTGGTACGCTTTGTATGAAGCGGTCGATACCATTTTCTACACCCCGGGTCATGTGACCAAGAGCCCTGCGCACGTTCGTGACGGCGTAGACTTGAAGCGCATCATGATCCTGGTATGGCTGTGTACTTTCCCGGCGATCTTCTTCGGTATGTACAACGTTGGTCTTCAGGCTAACACAGCTATGGCTGAACTGGGCCTTACCGAATCTACCGGTTGGCGTGGTGCTCTGGCAGCAGGCCTGACAGGTTTCAGTCCTGACAGTGTCTGGGACAATATCATTCATGGTGCTGTCTACTGGCTGCCGATCTATATCACAACCTTCGTCGTGGGCGGCTTCTGGGAAGTTCTGTTCGCCATGAAGCGTGGCCATGAAGTCAACGAAGGCTTCTTTGTGACCTCTGTGCTGTTTTCCCTGATTCTGCCGCCGACGATTCCGCTGTGGCAGGTTGCACTGGGTATCAGCTTTGGTGTGGTAATCGGTAAGGAAGTATTCGGTGGTACCGGTAAAAACTTCCTGAACCCGGCGCTGACCGGTCGTGCTTTCCTGTTCTTCGCCTACCCGGCGCAGATGTCAGGCGATGCGATCTGGACAGCGGTTGATGGTTTCTCCGGTGCAACCCCGCTGGGCCTGGCGGCCATGGGCGGTGTTGAAGCGGTTCTGAATGCCAACATCACCTGGTTCGATGCTTTCGTAGGTACTATCCAGGGCTCCGTAGGTGAAACCTCTACGCTTGCGATCCTGATTGGTGGTGTTGTCATCCTCTTTGCCCGAATTGCGGCCTGGCGCATTGTTGCCGGTGTATTCCTGGGCATGGTGGCGATGTCAACGCTGTTCAATATGATCGGTTCCGATACTAACCCGATGTTTAACATGCCGTTCTGGTGGCACCTGGTTCTGGGTGGCTTTGCCTTCGGTATGATTTTCATGGCGACTGACCCTGTGTCTGCGTCCATGACAAACACTGGTAAGTGGTTCTTCGGTGCGCTGATCGGCATCATGGTTGTCCTGATCCGTGTCGCCAACCCGGCATTCCCGGAAGGTATGATGCTGGCGATCCTGTTTGCCAACCTGTTTGCACCGCTGATCGACAACTTTGTTGTCCAGGCGAACATCAAGCGGAGGATGAAGCGTAATGTCGTCTAATAACGATACTATGGGCAAAACCCTGCTGGTGACCGTACTGCTGTGTGTTGTTTGCTCAGTAGTGGTTTCTGCAGCAGCGGTAATCCTGAAGCCAAAGCAGGTTGCCAACAAGGAGCTGGACCGTAAGAGCAATATTCTTGCGGCGGCAGGTATTTCCGACCCCAACAAGAGCGTGGATGAACTGTTTACTCAGATCACCACCAAGTATGTTGATCTGGATACCGGCAAATATGTTGATGTACCAGCTGGCTACGATGACGCCAAAGCGGCTAAAGATCCGCAGCAGAACGTGCGCCTGAGCCGTGAAGAAGACAAGGCTGGCATCAAGTCTATCGCTCAGATCAAACCGGTTTACCTGGTTCAGAGCGACAATGGCGATGTTGAGAAGGTGGTCCTGCCGGTACACGGTAAGGGTCTCTGGTCTACCATGTATGGATTTCTGGCGCTGGAAGGCGACCTGAATACCGTTGTGGGTCTGGGCTTCTTCTCGCACGGGGAAACCCCGGGTCTGGGTGGTGAAGTAGACAACCCGTCCTGGAAAGCCATCTGGCCTGGCAAGAAAGTGTACGGTGAAGACAAGACAGATCCTAAGATTACTCTGATCAAGGGTGCTGTTGATGCCTCTACGCCGAATGCCGAGTACAAGATCGACGGACTGTCCGGTGCCACGCTGACCAGTAACGGTGTGACCAACCTGGTTCAGTTCTGGATGGGCGAGAACGGTTATGCACCGTTCCTGAACAACCTGCGTGCAGGGGGGGCTTAATCCATGTCTAAGACTAAAGACGTTCTGGTAACGCCAATTTTCAAGAACAACCCGATCGCTTTGCAGATCCTGGGTGTTTGTTCTGCCCTGGCAGTTACCTCCAACATGGCGACCGCGATGGTGATGACGCTGGCAGTAATTGCCGTAACAGCGTTCTCCAACTTCTTCGTGTCGCTGATTCGTAACCACATTCCGGGCAACATCCGAATCATCGTTCAGATGACAATTATTGCCTCGCTGGTAATTGTGGTTGACCAGATCCTCAAGGCATTTGCCTACGAGATCTCCAAGCAGCTGTCGGTATTCGTTGGTTTGATCATCACCAACTGTATCGTAATGGGCCGTGCGGAAGCCTTCGCCATGAAGAACCCGCCGCTGCCTAGCTTCATGGATGGTATCGGTAATGGCCTGGGTTACGGTGCGGTACTGCTGTTCGTTGGCTTCTTCCGCGAACTGTTTGGTGCAGGTTCTCTGTTTGGTATCGAGATCCTGCCGCTGGTTAACAATGGTGGCTGGTACCAGGGCAACGGCCTGATGCTGCTGCCGCCGAGCGCATTCTTCCTGATCGGTATCTTTATCTGGATCATCCGTACCTGGAAGCCGGAGCAGGTTGAGAAGCCTGACTTCGAAATGGCTCCGAACACCAAGAAGGAGGCTGCGTAAGTCATGGAACAAATGATCAGCCTTGCTGTTAAGGCGATTTTCGTTGAAAACATGGCGCTGGCCTTCTTCCTGGGGATGTGTACCTTCCTGGCGATCTCGAAGAAGGTCCAGACTGCAATTGGTCTGGGTATTGCCGTTATCGTGGTGCTGGTCATCACGGTCCCGGTCAACAACCTGATCTTCAACTATCTGCTGCGTGAAGGTGCGCTGGCCTGGGCCGGTTATCCTGAAGTGGACCTGAGCTTCCTGGGTTATATCTCCTACATCGGCGTAATTGCCGCGATCGTACAGATCCTGGAGATGTTCCTGGACAAGTTTGTGCCGTCTCTTTACAACGCGCTGGGTGTGTTCCTGCCGCTGATCACCGTGAACTGCGCCATCATGGGTGCTGCTCTGTTCATGGTAGAGCGTGACTACACCTTTGGTGAAAGTGTTGTATACGGCGCAGGTGCCGGTATCGGTTGGGCGCTGGCAATTGCCGCCCTGGCAGGTATCCGTGAGAAGCTCAAGTACAGTGACGTTCCGCACGGCCTGCGTGGCCTGGGGATCACCTTTATCACTGTGGGTCTGATGTCTCTTGGCTTCATGTCATTCTCCGGCGTACAGCTGTAACCGGATGACAGGTAAGCGTGAAGGATAGGATGAACCGATGAATATAGAAGTCATTATCCTCGGTGTAGTGATGTTTACGGCGGTGGTGCTTGCACTCGTTGCCGTAATCCTCGCTGCCCGAGCCAAGATGGTCAGCTCAGGCAATGTGACCATCGAGATCAACGATGATCCGGAAAAATCGATCACTGTTCCGGCCGGTGGCAAGCTGCTGCAGACGCTGGCCGACAAGGGTATCTTCCTGGCGTCCGCATGTGGCGGCGGTGGTACCTGTGCCCAGTGTAAATGTCAGGTAACCGAGGGCGGTGGTTCCATGCTGCCGACCGAGGAATCTCACTTCACTCTGCGTGAAGGCAAGGAAGGCTGGCGTCTGTCCTGCCAGGTTGCCGTCAAGCAGGACATGAAAGTTCACGTTGAAGACGATGTCTTCGGTGTGAAAAAGTGGGAATGTACTGTCGAGTCCAACCCGAACGTGGCGACCTTCATCAAGGAATTGACCCTGCGTCTGCCTGAAGGTGAAAACGTTGATTTCCGTGCCGGTGGTTATGTCCAGCTGGAAGCGCCGCCCCACGTGGTTAACTACAAGGATTTCGACATCCAGCCCGAGTTCCGTGGTGACTGGGACAAGTTCGACATGTGGCAGTTTGTGTCCAAGGTCGACGAAACCGTTATCCGTGCGTACTCCATGGCGAACTACCCGGAAGAGCGTGGTGTTGTTAAATTCAACATCCGTATCGCGTCTCCGCCTCCGGGCAGCCAGGGTATTCCGCCGGGTCAGATGTCTTCCTATGTGTTCAACCTGAAGCCGGGTGACAAGATCACTGTTTACGGACCCTTCGGTGAATTCTTCGCCAAGGAAACCGATAACGAAATGGTCTTCATCGGTGGTGGTGCCGGTATGGCGCCCATGCGTTCACACATCTTTGACCAGCTGAAGCGTCTGAACTCCAAGCGCAAGATCTCCTTCTGGTACGGTGCTCGCTCCGTGCGTGAAGCCTTCTACGTTGAAGAATTCGACAAGCTGGCGGAAGAGAACGAGAACTTCACCTGGCACCTGGCGTTGTCTGATCCGCAGCCGGAAGACAACTGGACCGGATACACCGGTTTCATCCATAACGTGCTGTATGAGCAGTACCTGCGTGATCATGATGCGCCGGAAGACTGCGAATACTACATGTGTGGTCCTCCCATGATGAACGCATCGGTTATCAAGATGCTGGAAGATATGGGTGTTGAGCCTGAAAATATCATGCTGGATGACTTCGGTGGCTGATATTGATGGCTAATCAGATACGTCTGACTAAATGGCTGGCAGCTCTGCTGCTGGCCGTTTTTGTTTTTGGACTTCAGGGTTGTGATACAGCCCCCAAAGAACAGGTTGTGGGTTTCCAGGGCATGACCATGGGGACTACATTCAGCATGAAGTGGGTGGCAAGCTCGGAAGACGAGTTGGCTGCTGTTCGTACTGATGCCGGCAAGTTGCTGAGCCGAATTAATCAGCAGATGTCGACTTACATCGACGACTCTGAGCTGTCACTGCTTAATCAGATGCCGCATGGCCAGGTGCGCAGTGTGAGTCCCGAGTTGATGCAGGTATTGGCTGAAGGGCAGCGCATCAGTGCGCTCACCGGTGGTGCCTTTGACTACACGGTAGGTTCTTTGGTGAATCTGTGGGGGTTTGGTCCTGATGGTCGGATCACCCATGCGCCTGACCAAGCCGAAATTGACAGTCTCAAGAGTCGTATTGGCTATGGCTTTGTCGAGCTTGATCCAAAGGCACAGACAGTTGGCAAGCAGGGTGAACAGTATGTAGACCTGTCTGCCATTGCCAAGGGCTATGGTGTGGATGAGCTGGCGCGCCTGCTCGAAGCACGGGGTATTGAGCGCTATCTGGTAGAGATAGGCGGAGAGCTGCGTGCGCGTGGCAGCAAGCCCAATGGCGAATCCTGGAGGCTGGCAATAGAAACGCCCACCCAGGGGGAGCGCAGTGTTCAGGAAATCATTTCCCTGACCACGGGTGGGGTTGCTACATCGGGGGATTACAGGAACTACTTCGAGGAAGATGGTGTCCGATTCTCCCATACCATTGACCCACGTACAGCGCGTCCTATCAGGCACCGTTTGGCGTCGGTCACGGTTATTCGCCCAACTTGTATGGAGGCTGATGCATTAGCCACTGCCCTCATGGTGATGGGCGAGGAAGAGGGGTACAATTTTGCCCTTGAACATGAAATTGATGCCTTTTTTATCAGTAAGACTGATGAGGGCTTTGCGACCCGTTTTACGCCGGGTTTCGCCAACTACATGAATTAACAGGAGGGAATTATGGCTACCATGATCCTGACCTTTGCGGCTTTGCTGCTAATTGTTGTTGCCATGTCCGTAGGTGTTCTCCTTGGGCAGAAACCGATCAAGGGCTCCTGCGGCGGCATGAGCGCGCTGGGTATGGATACCGTATGTGATATCTGCGGTGGCAATCCGAGCAAATGCGATGAAGAAAATCAGCGCGTGGCAGGCAGCGACGACGCTGATCTTGCCTATGAGGTTAAATCTAAAAGCTAATAGGTTGTTGTAATTGGCACCGTTAAGCTGGACGCTCACTGCTTAAAGTAGAAGCGTTCGCTAGTGGACGATCAACTAAGGGGAAAGTAATGGCTGTATATGACTATGATGTCGTAGTAATCGGTTCTGGTCCTGCGGGTGAGGGGGCTGCCATCAACGCAGCCAAGCAGGGACGTCGAGTCGCTATCGTTGAAGAGCAGGATACGGTAGGCGGCAACTGCACTCACAAAGGGACTATCCCGTCCAAGGCACTGCGTCACTCAGTCAAACAGATCATCGAATTCAACACCAACCCGATGTTCCGTGATATCGGTGAGCCGCGCTGGTTCTCCTTCCCCAAGGTGCTGAAGCGTGCGGAAAAGGTCATTTCCAACCAGGTCATGCTGCGTACCAACTTTTATGCGCGTAACCGGGTAGACGTATTCTTCGGCCGTGCCCAGTTTTCACAGCAGGGTGAGGTTGTCGTTGAAGGCGACAAGACCGGCCGTGAAGTACTGCGTTCCAAGAATTTTGTTATCGCAACCGGTTCCAGCCCCTGGTGTCCGCCTGATATCGACTTCGATCATCCGCGTATCTACAACTCCGATACCGTGCTCAAGCTGAGCCACACCCCGCGTACGCTGGTTATTTATGGCGCAGGTGTTATCGGCTGCGAGTATGCCTCCATCTTCAGTGGCCTGGGCGTGAAAGTGGATCTGATCGATACCCGTGATCGCCTGCTGTCCTTCCTTGATGATGAGATCTCTGATGCCCTGAGCTATCACCTGCGCAATAACGCTGTGAAGATTCGCCATAACGAAGATTATGAATCGGTTATTGGTGATGACCATGGCGTGACCATGACGATGAAGTCAGGTAAAAAGCTGCGTGCGGATGCCTTCCTGTG
Organism: Marinobacterium sp. NO-S09; assembly: GCF_059179545.1. Classification (NCBI taxonomy): domain Bacteria; kingdom Pseudomonadati; phylum Pseudomonadota; class Gammaproteobacteria; order Oceanospirillales; family Oceanospirillaceae; genus Marinobacterium; species Marinobacterium sp. NO-S09. The sequence goes on from NZ_CP168954.1 coordinate 2,302,536, forward strand.
GTGTAATGGCCGTTCAGGTAATACCAAAGGCCTGGGGCTGGATAAAATCGGGCTGGAAGCCAATAGCCGTGGCCAGTTGCAGGTGGATGAGCACTACCGCACAGAAGCTGAAGGCGTTTATGCGGTAGGTGATGTGATTGGCTGGCCGAGCCTGGCCTCTGCAGCGCTTGATCAGGGCCGCTCTGCATCTGCCGACATGCTGTCTGAAGATGACTTCCGTTATATCAATGATGTGCCGACCGGTATCTACACCATCCCGGAAATCAGCTCCATTGGTAAAACAGAAGAAGAGCTGACCGCTGAGTGTGTGCCCTATGAGGCAGGTCAGGCATTCTTCAAGGATACAGCACGTGCGCAGATCTCAGGTGAGCCGGTCGGTATGCTGAAGATCCTTTTCCACCGCGAAACCCTGCAGATTCTCGGCATTCACTGCTTCGGTGACCAGGCTTCGGAGATCATCCATATCGGCCAGGCAATCATGAGCCAGGAAGGTGAGGCGAATACGCTGAAGTACTTCATCAATACCACTTTCAATTACCCAACCATGGCGGAAGCGTACCGCGTAGCAGCCATCTCGGGCTTGAATCGTATCTCCAACCTGTAAGGGTGCGCTGGGGCTCACCTAAACAGTGTTGAAAAAAGCCGCCCTTGGGCGTAATGCTGTTCACTTAAGCGGAGCAGCTCTGCGGTTCACCGGGTAGCGAGTTTTAGACATCTTGACCGTCCTCGGCCTTGAAGGGCGTGGACGGTCATCCAGGAATAAACTCGCTACGCCGGCTCTCAGCTCCGAAAGCCTTGCCCCCGTTCTCGACACCGGATGTGCTGCCGCCATCACGATCAACTGCGCCGCTATATAATGATAGGCTGGTTTGAAGCGGATCTGATGAGGGGCCCGGCCATGACTTACCGCCGCTTGACTCGCTTCGCGCCGTATCACGTTGTAAGCCAGCAGTAGCCCCCATACTTCCTGGTAAATCAGCTCGACCTTCTTACTGCGTAGGGTAACGGCATTGTTCTGCATCGACGACTTGATGTCTCTAAAGCCCAGCTCTATCTCCCACCGCTCCTGGTACAGCTCGGCGACCTGAGCTGCACTGTATTGCTCTGCCGGCAGCGAGGTAAACACGGTTTTTAGCCGCCCTTTGACCTCGTAGCTTACCGCTCGAACGGTCCAGGTTTTCGGGAGCTCAGGATTACGTTTACGCGCCTGGGGCGAGACCTTCATGCGCAGCAAACGGTCGTGCTCGCTGTACCGTTCAATCTCTTCGGACACTAAGCCTTTACGCTCGGGGATCAACCAGTACCGGTGCTTTCCTTCGGCGGTCAGCCGCAACAGGAAGTCGGCACCCCAGAAGCCTTTGTCAAAGAGGGTAACGGAGTCATCCGGTATCCGGTCTAAAAAGGTGTCAGCCAAGCGGAGTTCACTACGCCTGAAGGGGCTGAGCTGGGCATCCAGAATGACATGCGAGCGCACATTCATCAGCGCAACGAGCCGCATCATCGGGAAAGGCGTCTGGCGATTCGTTGACGTGTTCCCCGAACCAAAATGCTCACGCAGCTCCGGTGTATCGGGTGTTCTTAATATGGCCCCATCGACGGCCAATACTTGCAAGCCATGCCAGTCATCCTCCGGGTAGCGCTCAAGTCCCCATTGCTGACCAGTGCGCTGAAACAACCACTGCACAGGGTCCGCCCCTAGTCGTTGCCGGGCTTCTGAAATGCCACTGGGCGCCAATAAGGTGTCATTGGCCAGCCCCTGAGCACAGATGTTCAAACGCCGGGCAACCTCACTGACCGGCTCATTCCTGAACAGCGCCATACCTAACACCAGCCAGAGTACTTGCTCACTGGGTAACCGACGGAGCCGGATCGTCGCCTTGCTCGAAAGATGAAGTGCCGACTCGATCCACTCGACCGGGATGTTTTGGGCAAAGGTACTGAGATCGGTAAAGGAGTGTAGCTCGTCAATATCGAGCAGAGTCTGCTGAATAGGCACAAAGAAATCCGGTATCCAATGAAGAATACCGGATTTTCTTAAAGGCCCGAGAAGGGGGCAAGCCTTAACCGAACAGCATTAGGACCTAGTCCGGCTTTTTTGTGCGTGTCTTGGGCGGCAGGTAAATGTCATCTTCAAGGTGTTTGCCTTTCACTTGAAGTCGCTTTTCAACCCAGCGGTTGTAGAGCTTCCACACGAAGAAGCCCGGTAGCATCATCAGCATAATTCCCAGCATCAGGCCGGCGCCTGCGTGGGATTCAGGCATCAGGGCGCTGGCCCAGTCCAGTACGCCCAGCTCCCGTCCGGCAAAAAACCATCCAACCAGACCGATAAAGCCAACACCTGTGGCAAGCAGGTATAGGCGGGGGTATGGGGTATCAAGCGGTTTCTGACTCATGACAAGCTATCCTGTGCGTTCTGGCGTTGCTTTGCCTGGGCTTCCAGAATCAGTCGAGCCAGTTGGGTCCGGCAGCTCTCGGGCATGCGAAGAAATTCAACCCCGATTTCATATTCATCCCCGGTGCCCGTTGGTGAACAGCGCATGACGCGAGAATAAAGCAGGAGTCCGAGGCGAGATTCAGTGAAGACCAGTTTTAGAGCCAGCGCCTGTCCTGTTTCCAGCGGTGAAGTGCGGGTAAAATTGAGGCCACCTTCACTGAGGTTGATGTACTGAGGCTCGCCCTGTTCAAGGCTTAGTGTATCGGCAGAAAGGGTGTTGGCAATCAGCTCTATTTTTCGATTAAGCACACGAAAACAGGCTTCTGCTGCTGGAGACTGCTCTCCGAGGCGGTGCAGGCAGTGATTGGATTCGGCTTCCAGGTCACGAAGCTGTGCCTGCAAGAGGAAGAAGGGTGAGACCTCAAACTGATCGGGCCGACCTGACTGTTGAATCTCGGCATCGCTGATGCACTGGTGTTCAATAATCACCGGGTGATCGATTCGGTAGAACTGACGCCTTTCGGTCACGCTGAGTCTCCTCGTCTCCATTTGGAATCACTGCTGTCAGTATACGCAACAAACACGCAATTCTGTTAGAGCTGTGGTGCTAACTATGGTTTAATCCTGCCCCATGTTCAGACCACTATCATTATTTGTCGGGCTTAGGTACACCGCTGCCAAGCGTGGCAATCATTTCATATCCTTTATTTCGCTGGTTTCGATCCTGGGCTTGATGCTGGGTGTCGCGGCTCTCATTCTAGTGCTTTCGGTGATGAACGGTTTCGACCGTGAATTACGTCAGCGTATATTGGGCATGGTGCCGCATGCCACCTTGAACGCCTATGGCGAGCAGGGGCTGGAGAACTGGCAGAACCTGCAGGCTTCGGTTGAGACGGCGCCGGGTGTTGAGGGGGCTGCCCCCTATATCCAGGCACAAGGCATGTTGACCAGTCGTGGTCGTGTGCAGGGTGTGCTGGTCAACGGTATTGACCCCGCACTCGAGGCGCAGGTTTCTATCATTCAGCGCCACATGCAGGAAGGTGGCCTGAGCGACCTCGCCGGCGGGGAATATCGCATTGTGCTGGGTGAGCTATTGGCGCGTTTCCTCGGTGTGACGGTCGGCGATAAGGTTACTCTGGTGCTCCCTGAGGCTTCGATCAGTGTCGTCGGTGTTGTACCTCGACTTAAACGTTTTCAGGTCAGTGGTATCTTCTCAGTGGGTGCCGAGCTGGATTCCAATCTTGCTTATATTCATATCGCGGATGCCGCCCGCATCAAGCGTATGAGCACGGGTCGTGTAGATGGCTTGCGTTTGAAGTTTGATGACCTGTTCCAGGCCCCTAGGCTGGCTCGTGAAGTCGCTTCTGCGCAACCCGAGCCGCTCTATGTCAGTGATTGGACACGAACCCATGGCAATCTGTTTCAGGCCATCCAGATGGAGAAGCGGATGATTGCCTTATTGCTGCTGCTGATTGTTTTTGTAGCGGCGTTCAATATTGTCTCGACGCTGGTCATGGTGGTGACAGACAAGCAGGCCGATATCGCCATTCTGCGAACCATGGGCGCAACACCGGCCACCATTCTGCGGGTGTTTATGGTTCAGGGCATTCTGATCGGCCTGATCGGAACGGCGCTGGGTGTGTTGCTGGGTGTGACGCTGGCACTGACAGTTACGGATCTGGTGGCCTGGATTGAGCAGGTGCTGGGTATCGAGTTTCTATCGGCTGATGTGTATTTCATCAGCTATTTGCCTTCCGAGCTGCTTTGGTCCGATGTGGGCATGATTACTCTGGCCGCATTCTCCATTAGTTTCCTGGCCACGCTTTATCCCGCATGGAGGGCGTCGCGTACTCAACCGGCAGAGGCATTGCGTTATGAGTGAACCAGTATTGCTGGCTAAAGCGATCCGCAAGGGGTTTCAGGAGGGTGGCAAGTCTTTTGAGATCCTCAAGGGTGTCGATTTCCATGTCCAGCCTGGCGAGCGTGTCGCCATTCTGGGCAGCTCCGGCAGTGGCAAAAGCACCTTGCTCAATATACTTGGCGGGTTGGATAAGCCTGACAGCGGCGAGGTCAGTGTAACCGGGGAATCACTCTATTCCATCAGTGAGCGCAAGCGATCAAGCCTGCGTAACCAGGCACTGGGTTTTGTCTACCAGTTCCATCATCTGTTGCATGAGTTTTCAGCCCTCGAGAATGTGGCAATGCCCCAGTTGCTGGCTAAAGTAAGCACTGAAGCGGCTCGTCAGCGTGCTGAAGCATTGCTCGTACAGGTTGGCCTTGAGCATCGCTTGAGCCACAAGCCTTCTCAATTGAGCGGTGGTGAGCGTCAACGAGTCGCCATTGCCCGTGCATTGGTAAATGATCCCGCCTGCGTGCTTATGGATGAGCCGACAGGTAATCTCGATCGTCATACGGCGGCCGATGTGCAGTCCTATCTGGACCGGCTGAATGCGGAGTTGGGGACTGCGTTTATCATGGTAACCCATGATCTGGGGCTGGCGCAGAAAATGGACCGAACACTGGAGCTTGTGGACGGTGAACTCAAGGCCGTTTAGCGGCCGTTATGGTGATTGCGTTGATGACGCTGTTCGATGCGCTTTCGCCAGCTCCGATTGACATGCCAGATCCAGAATCGGCTGATGGCGACATACCCCAGAAGGCCGAATACAACGGCGCAGATAGCGCTACCGGTTAACAGTGGCCACCAGATGGATGAAATTTCTGCCTGAATGGTCTGCAATGACCACGCGTGTGACTGACCCAGGCTGCTTTCTTCACCTAATACCCACAAGCCAAGTCGATAACAAACATAGAAGATCGGTGGCATGGTAAGTGGGTTGGTGATCCAGACCAGGCCGACTGAGATCGGCAGGTTACTTGAAACCCATACGGCTAATACGGCGGCAACGACCATTTGCCCGGGGATGGGCATAAAGGCGCACATAATGCCGACCAGGAATGCACGTGCAACGGATTTGCGCGTCAGATGCCATAAGTTAGGGTCGTGAAGATGTCGACCTAACCAGCTGAGGTGTCGATGGCTGCGCAATGTGCGCTCGTCGGGCATGTATTTACGGATCAGCTTGCGCGGCATGGAAACATCGTGACGTCAGCTATCAGTGGGTGGCGACATTATGCCGCCTGAAAGTCGTTAATCCAACACTAAGGATCAAGGATGATCACTTATTTGGCTGGAATAATACTTCCGGCTCTACTGCCCTCCCTGCAATATGCGCTGTTGCTGGCCTTAATACTGGCCTTGGGCTGCCTTTGGCGCCGTTGGCGCAACACTCTTTTGTCCCTGGTATTGGGTGTGTGTATCGCCAGCATTTACGGCGCCTGGCAGCTGCAGCACCGGCTCGATCAGCCCCGAGTCGATGTGACTCTGTCAGGGGAGGTTGTAGGTCTACCGGTTTCACGCAATGGTCGCCTTCAGTTTGTGCTTGGTATTTCTCAGGTTTTAACTTATTCCCAGGCCGCAACCCGGTTACGTAAGGTCAAGCTTAGCGATTATGAATCAGACGTTGAGCTGAGAACGGGTGATCAGGTCGTTGTGCGTGCGCGGCTGAAACCGCCGCGAGGATTGTATAACCCTGAGGTTTTTGATCTGGAACGTCACTATCTGGCCAACGGACTGGATGCCCGCGGATATGTGCGTGAATGGATTGAATTGAAGCCTTCGGTACCTGGCCCCTGGCAATGGCGACAGATGTTGAGAGATCATTTTACGGAACACTATGATCGAATCGCCGCGACGACATTGACGGCGTTGGTGTTGGGAGAGCGCATCGGTTTCACTGATCAAGAAAGGGATGTGCTCAGAATCACGGGGACGGCGCATCTCATGGTTGTCAGTGGCTTGCATGTGGCTGTGGTCGCCGGTTTTGCGTGGTTTTTAGGGCGGCTCGCGGCTGCTGTTTGTGCCGGAGTGACGGGTAACCGGACCTGTATCCGTGTCTTGCCCCTGGTGTTTGTGGTTACGCTGGTGACGGTCTATGCATGGTTGGCCGGCTGGGGGTTACCGGTGCAGAGAGCCTGGCTGATGATGCTGGTGTTTGTATTAGGCAGTTGGCGCTTATTGCAACTGACAGCATGGCAGCGCTGGCGTTGGGCACTGGTTGTGGTCGTCAGTATCCAGCCGTTGGCTGTTTTGGAGGCAGGCACCTGGCTGTCGTTTACGGCAGTGGCGTTAATTATTCTGGCCAGTCAGTCGGGTGCATCAGTCAAGCGCTGGGCTGACATGCCAGCAGCCTGGGCCAAAATTCAATTGTCGTTGTTTTTGGGCATGCTCCCCATCACGGTGCTGTATTTTCAGCAGTTCAACCCGTTGGGAATTCTAGTCAACCTGGTCGCCGTGCCGCTGTTGACGATGGTGGTGTGGGTACTGCCCCTGTTACTGCCGCTGGCCGTATCCCTGCCCGCTCTTAGAGGTCATGTTGAGGCTTTTATTTCACTGTATTGGCAAGGGCTTGAGTGGGCAGCGGATGTGGCAGGGCTTTACATGACCACGATTAAGCCTGATGCAGGGCTTGTGTTTCTTTTATTGTTGATAGGGTGCTGTTCACTCCTGCCGTTAGGGTGGCTGTATCGGCTGCTTGCCTGTGTCGCCTTTCTGCCGTTGTTGTGGGTTAAACAGACTCCGCTGGAGAATGGGCGTTTTGAAGCCCTGGTGTTCGATGTTGGTCAGGGGCAGGCGGTGTTGGTCAAAACAGCTGCTGGTAACGTGCTTTACGATACCGGGCCTGGCTACCGTTCAGGTGGTGCTGCATTTGATTATGCAATCGCGCCCTACCTCAGGGCAGAGGGGATAAATCAGCTGCATACACTGGTGTTAAGTCATGATGATATGGACCACAGCGGCGGCTATGAAGCTCTGTTGCGGGAAGTGCAGGTTGATCGGTTGTTGGCCGGTGAGCCCGAGCAGCGCAAGGGCAGTGTTGCCTGTGTAGATCAGCGCTGGGTAATGGGCGGTACCGAGTTCAGGGTATTGCCTGCGTATTCAGGCTCGACAGAGGCGCTGGCATCCAACGAGCGCTCCTGTGTTGTCAGTGTACGTAATGAGAAATGCAGTCTGCTGCTGACGGGGGATCTGGGCCATAGTGGTGAGTACCGTCTGTTGTCAGCCGGTCGAGTACAGCCACACACCTGGTTGATTGCGGGTCATCATGGCAGTCGCGACTCCACCAGTACTGAACTGCTTGAGCAGGTTCGGCCAAGGCAGGTACTGATCAGTGCCGGTTTTGCCAATCATTTCGGCCATCCGCACCCTGAGGTTTTACAACGCCTTGAAGGGCGCAATATACCTTGGGTTGAGACCGGCAGTGCGGGTGCAATTACTCTGTCTGCTAATGCGGACGGCTGTTTGTTGAGCCAGCACAGGCAAACAAAAAAGCGTTATTGGACAGCCGGTTAACCCGCTACTCCTGGTTTGGGGGCTGTGCTACAGTTAGCGCGATCAACAGGAGGTGACGACAGGTGTTTGAAGTACTTTTTGCCGGTGGCTGGTTGATGCTGCCTATTATAGCTTGTTCCATTCTTGCCCTGGCGATCTGCGCCAACCGTTTAATGGTGTTGCGTCCTCAGCTGGTTACGCCCAGAGGCCTGCTGGCAGAAGTATGGGAGCTGACGCGTAGTGGCACCATGACTGCAGAGCGTTTGAAAGTTATCCGTAACTCCAGTCCTTTGGGGCGTATCATCGTGGCAGGGCTGAATAACTCGCGACATGGCCGTGACATCATGAAGGAGAGTATTCAGGAAGAAGCCTCCCACGTTATTCATGACCTCGAGCGCTTCCTCAATCCACTGGGGACTGTGGCTGCAGTTACGCCTCTATTGGGCCTTCTGGGTACCGTGATTGGCATGATCAAGGTGTTTCTGGAGATCATGGCGCAGGGGACCGGAAATGCCGCTATTCTGGCTGGCGGGATTTCAGAGGCGCTGATCACAACTGCCGCGGGCCTGTCGGTTGCTATTCCCGCTTTGGTGATGCATCGCTATTTCCAGCGCCGTATCGATACGCTTGTTCTGACCATGGAGCAGGAGTCGGTCAAACTGGTTGAAGCGATTCATGGTGATCGTGAGGTCGACATCCACTGATGTCGGAGGCATAACGTGAAATTCCAACGCCAAAGACGTGAAGAAATTAACATCAATTTGACGCCACTTATTGATGTAGTGTTTCTGCTGCTGATCTTCTTCATGATTACGACCACCTTTACCCGTGAATCTCATCTGAGCATCAGCTTGCCGGAAGCGTCGAGTGCTGAGTCGCCTGTTGAAGAGCCGAAAAGTATTGAAGTGTTAATCGGCGCGGATGGCCAGTACTCGATTAATGACGCACCCCTGGTAAACAACGAGTCCCTGACGCTGAGGCGAGGTATCCTCAAAGTAGCCGGTGATGCCCGTGATATGCCCTTTGTTATCACGGCTGATGCAAAAGCACAGCATCAGGCCGTTGTGCGTGTGATGGATGTGGCAGGGGATCTGGGCTTTTCCGCACTGAGTATTACGACGCAGCAGGCTGCCAGGGAGTGAGTGTTCTGGCCGATGCCTGGTACCGTAACGCGACCTGGCTCAAACTCCTGCGTCCCTTGTCTGCGCTTTTCAAGTTGCTGGTAACCCGGCGCTGTCGTCGTCAGCGCCAATATCAAATTGATCCGAGCCCGCTGCCAGTGCCGGTTATCGTAGTGGGTAACATCACTGTCGGTGGAACCGGTAAAACCCCGCTTGTTATTGCGTTAATCGAACACCTTAGGCAAGCGGGCTATACACCTGGTGTAGTCAGTCGTGGCTACGGCACCCAGGCGCCTTATTATCCTTTCTCCGTACAAGCGGATACTGTTCCCGAGCACGGAGGTGATGAGCCTTGTCTGATTGTGCGGCGCACCGGCGCGCCTCTGTTTATCGACCCCAATCGTATGGCGGCAGCCAATGCATTACTGGAACGGCACGACTGTGATGTGCTGATCAGTGATGATGGCTTGCAGCACTACGCCATGCCGCGCGATATCGAGATTGCCGTGATTGATGCTGCCCGAGGCCTGGGTAATGCGCGATGCCTGCCTGAGGGGCCGTTGCGTGAGCCGCCTGAGCGCCTTGAGGAGGTGGATTGGGTTGTGTTTAACGGCCAGGTCCCGACACAACTGCTGTCATTGCCTCCACTGGCGAATGTCCCTGTTGCCATGCAGCTGCAGCCCGGCGAACTCTGGTCACTGCAGGGTAAGGGGGCAGTGGCGCCGGCAAACTGGTCAGGTGGGCGTAAGGTACATGCAGTGGCCGGCATCGGCCACCCACAACGTTTTTTTGATACCCTTAATACTCTGGGGTTTGACGTAATAGAGCACCCCTTCGCGGACCATGCACACTATGAGCCAGAGCAGCTCACATTTGAGCCCGAGTTACCGGTGATAATGACAGAGAAGGATGCTGTAAAATGTATGGAACAACCTCCAGCTCAGGCATGGGCGCTGCCGGTAGAAGCCTGTCTGGAGCCTGATTTCCTGTCCGCATTACTGAAGCAACTGGCCGCTCGCTCGGCCCAACTGATGGATAAGCACAATGGATCCCAAGCTACTTGATATTCTGGTCTGCCCTGTTTCCAAAGCTCCTCTGGAGTGGAACCGGGAAACCAATGAGTTGATCTGCCGCGCCAGTGGCCTGGCCTATCCGATTCGGGATGATATTCCTGTTATGCTGGAGTCCGAAGCCCGTCAGCTCACGGCCGATGAAAAGCTCAAGGAGCATAAGCTGTCATGAGTTTCAGCGTCATTATCCCGGCCCGTTATGCTTCAAGCCGTTTTCCGGGCAAGCCCCTGGCTGATCTCAATGGCAAGCCCATGTTGCAGCATGTCTACGAACGTGCCTGTGAAAGTGAGGCTGTACGGGTTGTTGTTGCCACGGATGATCAGCGAATTGCGGATGTGGCCAAGGGGTTCGGTGCGGAAGTGTGCATGACCTCCTCAGATCATCCCTCGGGAACAGATCGTCTGCAGGAAGTGGTGCAGGCATTGGGGTATTACAGTGATGATATTGTGGTGAATGTTCAGGGCGACGAGCCCATGGTGCCACCACGCATCATTAATCAGGTCGCACATAACCTTATGGCGATGCCGGAAGCGGGTATCGCGACCCTGTCAGAGCCGATTGAGACCGTCGAGTCCTTGATGAATCCCAACGTTGTCAAGGTGGTAACCGACACTCGCGGCATGGCCATGTATTTCAGTCGTGCCCCCATGCCCTGGCCGCGTGATGCGTTCATGCAGGGTGTGACCGATGAAATGCCCGAGGGCTTTGACTGGCAGCGTCATATCGGCCTCTATGCCTACCGGGTGAAGATGTTGAATGACTTTGTGCGTTGGTCGCCGGCGCCGCTGGAATTGACCGAGTGCCTGGAGCAGCTGCGCGCGCTCTGGAATGGAGTTGGTATCCATGTGGCGGTCGCTGATGAGATACCGCCCGCGGGCGTTGATACGCCGGAAGATCTGGCGCGTATTGCCGCGATCATGGCGCAGGGGCAGGGCGAGTAATATGAGCGAACCGGTCAGGATTTTATTCGTTTGCCTGGGCAATATCTGCCGCTCACCTACGGCGCATGGCGTGTTTGAAAACAAGATAGAGCAGTTGGGTCTGTCGGAAAGGTTTCAGATCGACTCTGCCGGCACTGCTGCCTACCATGTGGGTAAGGCTCCTGATCCGCGCACCCAGGCCGCAGCCCGTCGCAGAGGCTATTCGCTGGAGCACTTGAGGGCGAGGGCGGTAGAAGATGAAGACTTCTCCCGCTTTGATTTTATTCTGGCAATGGATGATGCCAATCTCAGGGATCTGCGCGTTCGCTGTCCCCGGGGGTATAAAGGGCATCTGGGGCTCTTTCTTGATTTTGCCGAGGGGCAGCGGACACGTGAAGTGCCGGATCCCTATTACACCTCCGGTGAGGCCGGGTTTGATGAGGTACTGGACCTGGTCGAAGCTGCCAGTGAGGGGTTGTTGAGGCATGTGCAGCGGGAGCAGGGCATTTGACCTCTCTGCCTTTCCAGTTCGATACCAGTCTTGCACAGTGTAATACTCTCGGTTTGCCGGCGCACGCTGAGCGTTTTCTGGAAGTAACCTCCATCGAGCAACTGCCTGAGCTTGAATCCTGGCTCAAGCAAGAAGCTGCTCCTTTGCTGGTGCTGGGCGGTGGCAGTAATCTTGTATTGGCTGACAACCTGCCCGGTGTGGTGGCGCATATTGCCATCAGGGGCTGGGAGTTGATGGCTGAGCGGGGTAGTGAGGTTGTGCTCAAGGTTGGGGCTGGTGAGAACTGGCACCAGACAGTCGCCAGAACTCTTGAGTCAGGCTACTTTGGTCTTGAAAACCTGGCGTTGATCCCGGGCACCTTGGGTGCCGCTCCTATTCAGAATATTGGCGCCTACGGGGTCGAGCTGAAAGACCGTTTACGTGCGGTAGAGGTGTTTGATCGTCAGGATCAGTCGATTCGGCAGCTGAGCAACGTTGAATGCCGTTTTGGCTATCGTGACAGTATTTTCAAGTCGGGCGAGCCGGGACGTTACATCATCACGGCAGTCGAGTTGGCGCTTAATAAAAAACCTGACTTACAGCTGGATTACGGTGGTTTGCGAGAAGCGCTAGCTGGAATTGATGCGCCAGGTCCGCTGGATGTGTTTGATGCCGTGTGCCGAGTACGGCGTAACAAGTTGCCCGACCCTGCGGAGCTGGGTAATGCCGGTAGCTTCTTCAAGAACCCTCTGGTGCACTCGGCGGTTTATGAGCGAATTCGCGCTGACTATCCTGATCTGGTGGCATTTCCTGAAGCTGATGGCCGTTGGAAGCTGGCAGCAGGCTGGCTAATTGATCGCTGTGGCTTGAAAGGCGCGCGAGACGGCTCTGTGGGCACCTATCCACGACAGGCACTTGTACTGGTTAACTGGGGTGGTGCACGTCGTGCGGACGTTGAGCGCTTTTCGAGCTCCATCCGAGATGCTGTGCTGGACCGTTTTGGCGTTGGGCTGGAGCCCGAGCCGCGTTTTTATCCCTGACCACTGTTTACCTTGATATTTAAATAAAGAAACCGTATTCAAGCTGCTAAAGCAAAGGTACTTAAACAAAAAAAACCGCATACCCGTGAGGGATGCGGTTTTTTTATGAGCATCTGTTCAGGCCCGTTGCCGGGCCCGGCAAGATGCATCAGCCATCACTTATGAAGCATCGGAGTCTGCCTGGGTCTGACGACGACGCACTTCACGAGGATCGTTAGGTGCACGACGGCTGCGACGACGAGGCTTGGGCTCTGTCTCAGCTGCAACTTCAGGCTCAGCAGTGGCTGTTTCTGCTGATTGGGTTTCAGTGGCAGTGGCTGATACTTCCTCAGTAGAGGAATCGGCAACTGTGGCTGTTTTGCTCTCAGAGGTATCAACGGCTGCTTCAGCAGGCGTGTTCTCAGAGGCATCAGCAGGTGCTGCTTCAACTTTCTGTTCAGCGCTTGCGGCTTTCGGGGCTACAGTAGTCTGCTCAGGCTGCTTGTCAGCTTCGGAGGCCTTATCGCTGGTCTCAATGGTTTCAATTGCAGTGGCAGCTTCTGTGCTTTCAGCATCAGCCTGCTTGCTTGGCTCTTCTGTCCGGGTTTCAGGCTGGACTTCGGCTTCAGGCTTGCTGGAGTCGTCACCTTCGCTTGCCGGTGCTTCTTCGCCCTTGGTTGTTGCATCCTTATCATCCTTCTTGGCTGCATCGGCAGACTTGTTGCGAGATGGGCGACGGCTGCGACGACGTTTGGGCTTGCTCGGTGCTTCGGCTGTTTCCTCGCTGTTCTGCTCGGAGGAGCCTGCATCCTTATCAGATGCCTCTGAGTCTACGTTCTCTGAGTTTGTAACATCAGAGTTGGCTGCTTCTGCAGCGCTTTCAGAGGACTTGGCTGATGCTGGCTGAATGTCTTCAGCTTGCGTGTCAGCGGTTTCTGCAGCTGGAGCTTCAGCGGTTGCTTCAGTGACTGTAGCGTCGGTGCCGGTTTGTACAGTATCGCTCTGGCCGGCTTCGGCTGTAGCAGGCGCGGCTTTGGTTTCCTCGCTTACAGTCGCTACTCCAGCAGTAGCTTCGTCAGAATCGGCAGTTGCACCAAGCGTTTCATTGGTGATTTTGCTTTCTGCCAGCAGGGCCTGGATTTCAGTCTCGGCGGCTTCATCACGCATGGCATCCGGAAGAGGTGTACGTTTTGCTGTACGCTCCTCAGAGTTGCGGCGACGGCGGCCACGTCCACGACCGCGGCTTTCATTCTGCTGATCCTGCTCGGCATTTTGTTTATTGCCGGTTTCGGCGTCAGCAGGTTTTTCGCTGCGGTTCTGATCGGTCTGGGTCTGGGTCTGAGTCTTGTCGCTGGCTTCGTCACGGTTGCGACGACGGCGACGACGACGGCTGGAGCCTTCTTTTTTCTCAGGCTGCTCGGTTTCACCGATGGCAGGCAGGTTCTGTTCGCGCTCAACAGTGATGATTTCATCCTTGTCACGACGCTCAGGCTGCTTGCGGCGGCGATCACCGGTGTCGCGGCGACGGGAGCGGCGGTCACCACGGTTGCTGCGCTTGTCGTTGCGATCACCCTTGTCGCGCGGCTTGTCATCGGAAGATGAGGCCGGTTTTTTGTCCTGCTGTTTCGGCTGCTCTTTTTCCGGCTGGCTGGTTTCACCGCCACCGAACAGGCTGCGCAGGGCAGACAGGATGCGTTCACCGAACGAAGGTGTAGCGGCAACCGGTGCCTTGGTTTCGACCGGAGTCTCCTTGGCAGGAGCCGGTTCTGCTTCAACCTCGGTTGACTTGGGTGCGCGTGTTGGCGGTACAACCGCTTTAACGGCAGCCTGCTCGCGCTTGGGTGCTGCAGGCTTGGATGTTTCGACCTGTTCCGGTTCCTGCTCAGGCTGGAGGGTGTAGCTTACATCCTGAGTAGTGGTGACGGTGTGGTCGTCACGCAGGCGAACCACCTCATAATGAGGGGTTTCCATGTTGGGGTTGGGAACTATAACGGCACGGACCTGGTGGCGCAGCTCAATGTTATGAACTTCGTGACGTTTCTCGTTGAGCAGGTAGGTGGCAACCGTAACAGGCAAAATTGCGCGGATCTGAGCGGTGCGGTCCTTGGAGGACTCCTCTTCGATCAGGCGCAGGATAGACAGTGCCAGAGATTCGGTATCACGGATGCTGCCCTGGCCGTTACAGCGCGGACATACGCTGCCACGGGATTCAGCCAGTGACGGGCGCAGACGCTGGCGTGACATTTCCAGCAGGCCGAAGCGGGAAATGCGACCCATCTGGACGCGGGCACGGTCCAGCTTGAGGGCGTCACGCAGGCGGTTTTCAACTTCGCGCTGGTTTTTGATAGGCGTCATGTCGATGAAATCGATCACGATCAGGCCGCCGATATCACGTAGGCGCAGTTGGCGTGCGATCTCGTCTGCCGCTTCAAGGTTGGTCTGCAGGGCGGTCTCTTCGATGTCGCCGCCGCGGGTCGCGCGTGCGGAGTTGATATCGATGGACACCAGTGCTTCGGTCGGATCAATCACAATTGAACCGCCAGATGGCAGTTTTACTTCACGCTCGAAAGCGGTTTCGATCTGGCTTTCGATCTGGAAACGGTTGAACAGCGGAGTCTGCTCTTTGTACAGCTTGATGCGGTTCTCATAGCTGGGCATGACCTGCTGCACAAACATCTGTGCCTGATCGTAAACGCTGGGGTTGTCGATCAGTACTTCGCCAATGTCGGCACGCAAGTAGTCACGGATAGCACGGATTACCACGTTGCTTTCCTGGTACACCAGGAAGGGAGCAGGGCGCTCGTTTACGGCCTTGATGGCATCCCATAGCGTGATCAGGTAGTCCAGGTCCCACTGCAGTTCTTCAGAGCTGCGACCAATTCCGGCCGTGCGGACAATAGCGCCCATGCCGTCCGGGATATTCACGCCGGACAGGGCTTCTTTGAGCTGGGTGCGGTCATCGCCTTCGATACGGCGTGAGATGCCACCGGCACGCGGGTTGTTGGGCATCAGGACGAGATAGCGACCGGCCAGACTGATAAAGGTAGTCAGTGCAGCACCCTTGTTGCCACGCTCTTCTTTATCAACCTGAACAATAACTTCGGTGCCTTCCTTAACAACTTCCTTAATGTTCGGGCGCTGGCCGCGTTCGGGCTGCTTGCAGAAATACTCGCGGGAGATCTCTTTCAGCGGCAGAAAGCCGTGGCGTTCGGCACCAAAGTCAACAAAAGCGGCTTCGAGGCTGGGTTCGACGCGGGTGATGCGTCCTTTATAGATATTGGCTTTTTTCTGTTCGCGGCTATCGGATTCGATATCCAGATCAAACAGACGCTGGCCATCGACCAGCGCTACGCGCAACTCTTCAGGTTGAGTTGCGTTGATCAGCATTCTTTTCATGTTTTGTGCGTTCTCATAAACGCAACGCTTCTCGCCCTGGTCGCCAGGGAGGGAATCAATGTCCAGTCTTTGGATGGGTGGTTAATCGGTACACCACCGGCTACCTGGCAATCGGCCCAGTAGCTCTAAATCGTCAGTGAAGGAAACGCAGACCTATGTCGTTATTGTCTATGGCTGTTGCTGCTGCAGTTTGAACGCGAGCAGGTTCCGGGTCAGCGTGCGTCTTCACCTCCAACTGAACCTTCTGTCTAACGAAGGTCGTGAAAGCGTTACGTGAAAAATTGGTTTCACGGTATTTAGTCTATGCCGCAATTCGGGCCTTGCGCGGCCTCAAGTCCGGGTAACTGGAGGGGCCGTCTGCAGGAATTGAAATTTACTAAAGCCAACCGCCTGCGGCATCGGTAGAATATAACAGCTAACCCAGAAGGCATCAATTAAGAGTCATTTTCTCTGTATGACGCAAAAAACGCAGCAAAAAGCTCAACAGGTCCGTTTTGTAGAAGTTGATCCGGACCAGGAAGGACAAAGGATAGACAACTTCCTGCGCACCCAGCTTAAAGGCGCTCCGAAAAGTCTTATTTACCGCATCCTTCGCAAGGGTGAGATCCGTGTGAACAAAAAGCGGGTAAAACCCGATACCCGTATCAATGCAGGTGACCTGGTTCGTATTCCGCCCGTTCGTATTCCTGAGCGTGGTGAATCTGCGCCAGTGAGTGCAGGCCTGGCAGAGCATCTGGAACAGGCTATTGTGTATGAGTCCGATAGCCTTGTGGTGATTAACAAGCCTTCCGGTCTTGCCGTGCACGGCGGCAGTGGCGTCAGTCTTGGCATGATCGAAGCCTTGCGCCAGATTCGACCCAAGAGTCGTTTCCTGGAGCTGGTGCACCGGTTGGACCGCGATACGTCCGGCTGCATTATGGTGGCCAAGAAACGTAGCATGCTTCGATACCTTCATGATGCGCTGCGACAGCGTAAGGTGAATAAGATCTATCACGCTCTTGTTGTGGGGCGTTGGGAAAAACGCAAGCAGGCCATTGATGCGCCCTTGCTTCGGTATGAGCTTAAATCCGGTGAGCGCATGGTGAAGGTAAACCCGGATGGCAAGCCGTCGGTTACCCGTTTTCAGGTATTGCGTCGTTTTCAGGATGCTGCCACGCTGATTGAAGCGCGGCCGTTAACCGGACGTACACATCAGATACGCGTACATACACAGTATGCAGGTCATCCCATCGTGGGTGATGTGAAATATACGCCGGATGCTGAGAATGAACATTTTCGCCAGTTGGGCATCAAGCGCTTGATGCTGCACGCAGCCCGGCTTGAAGTCGAACTGCCGGATGGCGAACAGCTTTGCGTTTCTGCCCCGATGGACGCAGAGACCGAGAAGCGGTTGTCAGCTCTGGCTGATCGTTTTGCCGGTGAGGAGTGAATGCCATGGATAACCCACAGAAAGCGCAATTCTTCGCAGCTGCTGATGCGATGTTGGCGGCGGGGCGTAACCCTGAACCGGAATTCCTGCTCGATCAATGTCGCCTGAACGACATTGCGGAAGCAGAAGAGCTGCTGTCGGAATGGCGCAAAGGATTGGGTAATCGGTTAGGGACTCCGCGCTCTCCCATTGCGGGAGAAGTGCCTGAGTCGGTTCAGGCGATGATGGCGCGTTTGTGGCAAGCTGCCGTTGATGAAGCGACAGATCGTGCCAATCTGATCCAGCAGATCCGCGTGCAGCCGGAGGAAGCCCAGGCTAAAGCCTGTGATGATGCCCTGCGTGAGTCGCGTGGCGAAATCAGTGAGCTTGAGAAGCGTTATGGCGAACTCGAACGTCGTTTCGAAGCGCTACAGGATCGTGCCAGTGCCCGGGAAAAAGAAATTGAGTCCCTGAAGCAGGATTTGTCTCAGGAGCGCAATGAGCATCAGCGCACCGCTCAGATGCATGCCAATGTCTGTCAGGAGTTGGCGCAGCTGCAAAAATCACATCAGGATGCGCAGAAAGTATTTGAGCAACGTCTCAAGGACGAAAAACGCTACAGTCTTGAGGCGATTGCCAAGGCAGAGGTGGATACTCGTCATTACCGTAATGCGCTGGATAAGCTGCGTGATGAAAGCGGCCGTGCGGAAGCAGACCTGTCGCGTCAGCTGTCGGGTGTTGAGAGTCAACTGGGCAAGCGTGATGCCAAAATCGATACGCTTACCACTCAATTAAAACTGGCCAGTGATGAGCTGGGCCGGTTGAAGTCCGAAGACGTTCAGCAGAATAAAGAGCAGGCGCAACTGAGCTCTCAGCTGTTGGCCGAGCGTAATAAGGTCAAACGACTTGAAAAACAGGTGCTGGAAGGTGAACAGGCGCGTGACAAGGTCGCTGCCCGGCTTGAAGCGCTCACGGCCGAATCGTCCAAACGCGAGCAGCAACTGCGTAGCCAGTTGCAAAGTTCGGAAGACCAGCTGCAAAAAAGCCAATCCAGCCTGGCAACCATGGAAAAACGTATCGCTGCGTTGGAGGAGGAAAATCGTCGTCTGAAGAACCGAACCTGAGCCAGGTGATTGACTTCATTGAGGAAAAGGGTTGGTTGCTTGTTTATTCTATAATGTTATATTGAACCTTGATTTATAAAACTTCGGGCGACGCGAAATGAAACTGCAGCAGCTTCGTTACATCTGGGAAGTAGCACGACATGACCTGAATGTGTCTGCCACCGCGCAGAGTTTGTACACCTCTCAGCCGGGCATCAGTAAGCAGATTCGTTTGCTTGAAGATGAGCTGGGTGTTGAGGTGTTTGCACGCAGTGGTAAGCATCTGACGCGGGTTACGCCGGCGGGTGAAGCGATTCTGGAGATTGCCGGAGAAGTGCTGCAGAAGTGTGATGCCATTCGTCAGGTCGCCCAGGAGTTCAGCGATGAGCGCAAGGGCAAGCTGGAAGTGGCTACCACACATACCCAGGCTCGCTATGCGCTGCCGCAGACTATTCACGACTTCATCAAGGACTATCCGGATGTGTCACTGCACATCCATCAGGGTACGCCCATGCAGATCTCAGAGATGGCGGCCGACGGTACGGTTGATTTTGCCATTGCCACCGAAGCGATGTCTCATTTCAGTGATCTGATCATGATGCCCTGCTATCGCTGGAACCGTTCAGTGGTCGTGCCAGAAGGGCATCCGCTGACCGAGTTGCCCGAGCTGACGCTGGAAGCGCTGGCCGAGTGGCCGATCATTACCTATGTGTTTGGTTTTACAGGCCGCTCCAAGCTCGACGAAGCCTTTATTAACAAAGGCCTGGAGCCCAAGGTGGTGCTGACGGCGGTCGACTCGGATGTCATCAAGACATACGTACGCCTGGGTCTGGGTGTCGGCATTATTGCCACCATGGCGTTTGAAGATGGACAGGATGATGGTCTGGTAGCACTGGATGCCAGTCATCTTTTTGAACACAGTGTGACGCGTATCGGTTTCCGCAAGGGGACCTTTCTGCGTGGGTACATGTACGACTTCATTCAAACCTTTGCACCTCATCTGACACCGGATCTGGTTCGTCGTGTTCAATCTTGCAGCAATCGACATGATGTGGACGAACTCTTTGCAGGGCTAGAGTTGCCGGAGCATTGAAAGCCTTGATACGACAAGGTAAATTGTGGCGCACTAATATTTATTTACTGGAGGCGTCCGCGTGGAACTGGCTTGTCTTGACCTGGAAGGTGTTCTAATCCCCGAGATCTGGATTGCATTTGCAGAAGAAACCGGTATCGAGGAGCTTAAAGCCACAACCCGGGATATTCCCGATTACGACGTCCTGATGAAGCAGCGCCTGCGTATTCTGGATGAGCATGGTCTGACCCTGCCGCAGATTCAGGATACCATCAGCCGCCTGGCCCCGCTGGAAGGTGCGCGTGACTTCATCGACTGGTTGCGTGAGCGCTTTCAGGTAGTGATTCTTTCCGATACTTTCTATGAGTTCGCGGCACCCCTGATGAAACAGCTGGGTTACCCCACGCTGTTGTGCCACAAGCTTGAGGTGAACGAAGAAGGTCGTATCACTGACTACACGCTGCGCCAGCGTGACCCCAAGCGTCAGTCAGTACGTGCTTTCCAGTTGCTGAACTACCGTGTGATTGCGGCCGGTGACTCCTACAACGATACCACCATGCTGGCTCAGGCCGAGTCCGGTATTCTGTTCCATGCACCGCAGAACGTAATTGAGGAGTTTCCTCAGTTCCCGGCTGTACAGACATTCAGCGATCTCAAGCAGGCGTTTGTTGATGCAAGCGCCCGTGATCTGAAAATCTAAGTGTACGTGAGGTAGGTATGAAGAGGTTTCTGCGCAAGCCATTAATGTTGGGTGTCTTCTTGCCGGCCGTGGCTTTGACGCTTGGTGCCTTTTCATACCAGCCTCTGCACTCTGATCTTAAGCTGCCAATTCAGGCATTGCCGGACAGCGAGCTGGAAACCCCGGAATCACTGAGCCGGGTTGATGTTCGTGTGCCGGACTTTACCTACACAATTCAGCGCGGCGATACGCTCAGCACCATTTTCGACATGCTCGATGTGGGGCAGGCAGCCATGTACCAGGTGCTGGAAAGTGATGTATCCATCCTGGCGCTCGATACACTGAAGCCGGGAGACCAGTTGAGCTTCTGGCTCGACGAAGGGCAGCTTGATCAGCTGGAGCTGCGTTTCAGCCCTGCCCATCAGGTCGTGTTCTCACGTGCAGGGGAAGAAACCTTTGAATACAGTGAAGTGCGTGTTGAAGGTGAATGGAAAGAAGAGGTAGTAGCTGGCGATATTAACGGCAGCTTCTATGTGTCTGCCAAGCGAGCCGGACTGACAGCTTCGGAAATTCAGAAGGTTTCCGCGCTGCTTCAGGACAAGCTTAACTTTCGCCGAGACCTGCGTGCCGGCGACAGTTTTCAGGTTGTGCGTGCCAAGCAGTATATTGAGGGGGAAGCAACGGGTAATACCCGCCTTGAAGGCCTGCGTATCCTGAATCGCTCACGCGAGCTGACGGCGTTCAACTTTGAGGGTCAGTATTTTGACCTCAATGGTGATAGCTTGGCCCGTGCGTTCATGCGTTACCCGACCAAAGGCCGCTACCGCTTGAGTTCTCGCTTCAATCCCTTCCGCAAGCACCCGGTGACAGGTCGTGTGCGTCCGCATAATGGGACCGATTTTGCCACTCCCAAGGGCACGCCGGTACTGGCAACAGGCGATGGTGTGGTGACGCGCGTTACTAAACACCCCTATGCCGGTTTGTACATTGTTATTGAGCATGGGCAGAAGTATAAGACTCGCTTCCTGCACCTGAGCAAGGCATTGGTGAGCAAGGGCCAGACCGTGAGCCGTGGTCAAAAGATAGCGCTTTCGGGTAATTCGGGCCGCTCAACCGGTGCGCATCTGCACTATGAGTTGCATATTAATGGCCGCCCGGTGGATGCCATGAAAGCCGCAATTCCTGTCGCAGAAGGGGTTGATAAGGCCGATCGTCTGGCGTTTGATTCCCTGCGGGATCGCCTGCTGGCACAGATGAATAAGCAGGGGCAGGGTTAAGTACCCAGCCCGTGCAGCAGGTTATTAACCTTGTTAAAGGTTTCCTGATACTCCTCCTCAATTACTGAGTCGGCGACAATTCCGCCACCGGCCCAGCAGTAAATCTCGCCTCTCTGGCACAGCAGTGTACGAATGGTGATGCTTGTGTCCATGCGTCCGCAGCAGCTGATATATCCGATAGAGCCGCAGTACACCGAGCGGCGCTGAGGCTCCAGTTCGTCAATAATTTCCATGGCACGAATCTTGGGTGCGCCGGTGATAGACCCGCCGGGGAAAGCATCCCTGAGCAGGTTAAGTGCCGTTGCACGGGGCTTGAGTGTGCCGCAGACGCTACTGACCAAATGGTGCACATTGGGGTAACTCTCGATGCTGAAAAGCTCTGGCACGTCGACGCTGCCAGGGGCGCAGTTTCGGCTGATATCGTTGCGCAACAGGTCAACGATCATCAGGTTTTCGGCGCGATCTTTCTCGGCAGTGCTCAATTCCTGCGCTAATGCTGCATCTTCCTCCGCGGTTTTGCCACGTGGGCGTGTTCCCTTGATGGGGCGTGTTTCCACTTGTCTGTCGCTGTCCACAAACAGGAATCTTTCAGGTGACAGGGACAGGATCGCACCTTCGGGTGACTCAATGTAGGCTGCGTGGGGGGTTGTCGCCTGTCTGCGCAAGCGTTTATAGGCGTGCCAGGGGTCGCCCTGATACTGAGCCTGGAAGCGTTGGGCAAAGTTGATCTGATAGCAGTCGCCGGCATGGATATAGTCATCGATTTTTTCCAGCGCCAGGCGATATTGATCCGCGCTCAGGTTACTTGCAAATGCTTGTGTCAGCGCGAATGTATCCTGGTCGGAGTTGTCATTGCATGCCGGAGAAACCAGCAGGCTTTTTACCTGGGCAATGACGTCATTAGCCAAGGGATGCCAGATCAATCGACGGCTATTGTCGACATGGTCGATGACAACTGCCCAGAGGTAGCGACCCACCAGAAGCCAGGGATAATCGATATCTGCCTGCGCATGCTCGGGAAGCTGCTCGATAGCACGGCCAAGATCGTAGCCGAAAATACCCATCAGGCCCGCATTGAAAGGGCTGTCAGATAGCGGTTTCGGGCTGCCCAGCTCATCAAGTAATTGTTGCAGGCAGGCGAAAGGGGGCTGGCTTGGGTCCAGTTGCAACGGCTCGCCGTTGCTGTCGCGGCAGCTTAAGCCGGCAGCAGACATGGAAACGAGGCGGTCTGGCCCTGCGGCTATGATGTCGTAGCGTCCGGTGATAGCCTCCGGCTGACTGCTGTCCAATAAGACGGGATGGCCCAGGGGACGAACGCGCTCCAATACCTCGTGTGCATTCAGTCGATTATCCAGTGCCTGTTGCTGTATCACCCGTCACGCCTCTTCAAAATGCGCATTTTACCCTGTACATACCGGGAATCGCGACCCTCTAACCCGTTATAATTAATGGGGTAACCCTTTTTGAGGATCATTATGAAACACCCTTGTCAGATTTCAGAGCATCGACTGGCGCTGCCGGACCAGTCTCTGTGCTACCGCCTGTACCGTAATCCGGACGTCGCCCCCGGTCGGCGCTTACTGCTTGTGCACGGCGCCGGTGTCGCCGGTACTGATACCTGGCATCTGCTCACGGCTTACCTGGCGCATTGGCACGAAATTCTGGTACCTGACCTGCGTGGTGCCGGTGATAGCCACTTTCCTGATCGGAAAGAGTATGCCTTCAAGGTAGAGGAGTTGGTCAGTGACATGGCGTCGCTGCTGGATCACCTGGCCTGGTGGCAGTTCGACTTGGCCGGTTATTCCTTGGGCGGGCTCGTCAGTATGCTATTGAAGCAGCGCTATCCTGATCGGGTCGGCAAGCAGTTTCTGCTGGAGTCTGCGGTGCTCGACCGCCCCGACTGGAATACCACCGTGCAATTGCGTCAGCGTTATTCGGAAGCAGCGGTGCATCTGCGCGATACGGATCATGAGCGGGGCATTGTCCAGTTTCTGGATACCATTTCCCCGAATCGACGGGTGTCACCTCAGGTGCAGGCGGTTGCCGTAAAACGATTGGGACGCAGGCCTGAAGGCTTTGCCTTTGCGCTGGATGCCGTTACTGATGCGATCAACCGAATCGATCGCGAGCAGCTGGTGGCGGCACAGGGAGATGTCAGCAGTTTTATCGGGGGACAAAGTGTCGATTTAATGCATCAGTACCATCTTGGGCTGGCTGAGCGGCTCCCTAACTGGCACTACTTTATAGTCTCGGGTACCGATCATTCCTTGCCATTCCAGAAACCCAGGCAGATCGCACGCAGCATGAATGAAGAGCTGCAGCGGTACCTTGAACAGCACTGAGGGAATCCCCCTAGACTTTTGTAGGATGTCGACAATTTTTCCATTCAGCCATGTTGACGCTCAAGTTTAGCAGCGGTATCGTTGCTTCATTGAACATTGTCGACAATCTTGGTGAGGATCAAACAGGACGTGAAAGAGCAGACAGGGCAGCGCAAAGTAGTGCCGCTTGAACCCGAAACTCGAACCCTTGCAGACCGTGTATGTCAGCAGATCGTGACCGCCATCGTAAAGGGTGAAATCCCGCCGGGTCACAAGATCAGCGAGCCGGAACTGGCACGCACCTATGGCATCAGTCGTGGCCCCTTGCGTGAGGCCATTCGCCGCCTGGAAGGCTGGCGCCTGGTAGAACGCAAGGCGCATGTGGGAGCGCGAGTCGTTCAACTGTCCGCCCATGAGTTGATTGAAATCTATCGCGTCCGTGAGGCCCTGGAAGGCATGGCTTGCCGACAGGCTGCCCAGAACATGACGGATGAAGAGATTGAAAGCCTCAAGCGCCTGCTGGATGAGCATGAAGCATCTGTAGAACAGCGTGAGGGCCGCTCCTACTTCCAGAAAGAGGGCGACCTGGATTTTCACTACCGCATTGTTCAGGGCAGTAAAAATTCCAAATTGCTGGAGTTGCTGGGCGACGATCTTTACCACCTGGTACGCATGTACCGCTATCAATTCAGTGTTTCCAGCTCCCGCCCCAAGCGGGCACTTAAAGAACATCGACAAATCATCGATGCGATCGAGGCGCGCGATGAGGAGTTGGCCGAAATGCTGATGCGCCGACATATCAGCGCGGCGCGTCGCAATATAGAAGCCAAGCTGGATACCGATAACAAACCGGAAGGGGATAAACATGGCTGAAAAACTGACTGCAGGCGGACGTTTCCGCAAAGCACTGGCTGACAGCAATCCGCTGCAGATCGTAGGTACGGTCAATGCCTACAACGCAATGATGGCAACCCGTGTTGGCCACAAGGCGATTTACCTGTCAGGTGGTGGCGTTGCCAATGCATCTTACGGTCTGCCGGATCTGGGCATGACTTCCATGAACGACGTGGTCGAAGATGTACGCCGTATCACCAGCGCTGTTGATACCCCGCTGATGGTTGATATCGATACCGGTTGGGGTGGCGCTTTTAACATTGCCCGCACCATCAAGGAGATGGAAAAGGGCGGTGCAGCTGCCGTTCATATCGAAGACCAGGTTGCCCAGAAGCGTTGTGGTCACCGCCCGAATAAGGAAATCGTCTCTCTGGAAGAGATGGTTGACCGTGTAAAGGCTGCCGTTGATGCCAAAACAGATGATGACTTCTTCGTCATGGCACGTACTGATGCCTTCCAGATGGAAGGTCTGAACGCAGCCGTCGAGCGTGCCCAGGCATGCCTGGAAGCTGGCGCTGACGGTATCTTCGCCGAAGCCGTGCACACTCTGGATGATTACCGCGCCTTCTCAAACGGCATCAACGGTGCTCACCTGCTCGCCAATATCACCGAGTTTGGTGCCACGCCGCTGTTCAATACCTCAGAGCTGTCCGAAGCTGGTGCAACCATGGTGCTGTACCCGCTGTCCGCCTTCCGTGCGGCCAACAAGGCGGCCTTGAATGTGTATGAGCATCTGCTCAATGACGGCGACCAGAAGGCTGTTGTCGACAGCATGCAGACACGCATGGAACTCTACGATTTCCTTAACTACCACGACTTCGAGCAGAAGCTGGACGCCCTCTTTCAGGAAGGCAAAAACAAATAAATATAAGTCATCATCCGCATAGCGGATCGAGAAAACTGGTACAGGGAGGCCTGGCCTCCCGGCAACAGATTAAGGAGTGACAGATGGCAGAAGCAAAGAAACTCGGTGGCGCAGGTCTGCGAGGACAGTCAGCAGGCGAAACCGCACTTTGTACTGTAGGTAAAACAGGTGCCGGTCTGACCTACCGTGGTTACGACATCAAGGAACTGGCTGACAAGGCACAGTTTGAAGAAGTTGCTTACCTGCTGCTGTACGGCAAGCTGCCGAATCAGGCAGAACTGGATGCGTACAAAGCCAAGCTCAAAGGCATGCGTGGTCTGCCTGAAGCCCTGAAAGTGGTGCTGGAACAGATCCCGAAAGATGCGCACCCGATGGACGTTATGCGTACCGGTTGCTCCATGCTGGGTAACCTGGAAACAGAACAGGATTTCTCTGAGCAGCACGATCATATCGACCGTATGCTGGCCGTGTTCCCGTCGATCATCAACTACTGGTACAACTTTGCCCATCACGGCAAACGTATAAACACCGAGACCGACGCTGACTCTATCGGTGAGCACTTCCTGTGGACCCTGCATGACAAGAAGCCGGATCCGCTGCACGTTAAGGTAATGCATGCGTCGCTGATTCTGTACGCCGAGCATGAATTTAACGCCTCAACCTTCACCGCACGTGTCTGTGCTTCCACTCTGTCTGATATACATAGCTGTGTCACCGGCGCAATCGGTTCCCTGCGTGGCCCGCTGCACGGTGGTGCAAACGAAGCTGCGATGGCTATGATTGAACAGTGGAAATCGGCTGATGAAGCTGAAGAAGCGATCATGGGCATGCTGGCGCGCAAGGACAAGATCATGGGCTTCGGCCACGCGATCTATCGTGACTCTGATCCGCGTAACGCGATCATCAAGGAGTGGTCGGAGAAACTGGCAGAGCAGGTGGGTGACACCGTTCTGTATCCGGTGTCCGAGCGTGTTGAAGCGGTGATGTGGCGAGAGAAGAAGCTGTTCTGTAACGCTGACTTCTTCCATGCCTCTGCTTACCACTTCATGGGTATTCCGACCGAGCTGTTCACGCCGATTTTCGTATGTTCGCGTGTGGCCGGCTGGACTGCTCACGTGATGGAGCAGCGCGCCAACAACCGTATTATCCGTCCGTCCGCTGACTACTCTGGTCCGGAATCGGCCGAATGGGTTGCGATCGAAGATCGCGCCTGATCGCTGCGGGGTGCGGTCGAAGTGACCGCACCCATCGCTCCTCGGGATAAAGGCTAAGCGCACTGCGCTCCCAGGCCCGCGTCAATGAACACCTACTCGATGGACTCCCGACGCCATGAATACTGAATTTCGTAAATCTTTGAACGGTACTGACCTGGATTACTTCGACACCCGCGCGGCAGTTGAAGCGATCGAGCCCGGTGCCTACGCCAAACTGCCGTACACCTCACGTGTACTGGCTGAACAGCTGGTACGCCGCTGTGATCCGGCAGCTCTGACTGATTCGCTGAAGCAGCTGATCGAGCGCAAGCGTGACCTGGATTTCCCCTGGTATCCGGCCCGTGTGGTTTGCCATGACATCCTGGGTCAGACGGCGCTGGTGGACCTGGCGGGTCTGCGTGATGCGATTGCTGAAAAGGGTGGCGACCCGGCAAAAGTAAACCCGGTCGTACCGACTCAGCTGATTGTTGACCACTCTCTGGCCGTTGAAGCGCCGGGCTTTGATCCGGATGCGTTCGAGAAGAACCGTGCCATTGAAGACCGTCGTAACGAAGACCGTTTCCATTTCATCGACTGGACCAAGACTGCGTTCAAAAATGTCGATGTAATCCCGGCGGGTAATGGCATCATGCACCAGATCAACCTGGAGAAAATGTCTCCGGTGATCCAGGCGCGTGATGGTGTGGCTTTCCCGGATACCTGTGTCGGTACCGATTCCCATACACCGCACGTAGATGCACTGGGTGTTATCGCTATCGGTGTGGGCGGTCTGGAAGCGGAAACCGTCATGCTGGGCCACCCTTCCATGATGCGTCTGCCTGATATCGTGGGTGTTGAGCTGACCGGTGAGCGCAAACCGGGCATCACTGCGACCGACATCGTGCTGGCGATCACCGAGTTCCTGCGTAAGGAGCGTGTGGTTGGTGCTTATCTGGAATTCTTCGGCGAAGGTGCCGACAGCCTGACCATTGGTGACCGTGCCACTATCTCCAACATGACACCTGAGTATGGTGCCACTGCGGCGATGTTCTACATCGATGGCCAGACCATCGACTACCTGAAGCTGACTGGCCGTGAACCGGAACAGGTTGCTCTGGTTGAACAGTACGCCAAGGAAACCGGCCTGTGGGCTGATGACCTGAAAACGGCAGAATACGAGCGAGTACTGACCTTCGATCTGTCTTCTGTTGAGCGTAACCTGGCGGGCCCGTCCAACCCGCACCGTCGCCTGCCGACGTCTGCACTGCATGATCGCGGTATTGCCGATGAAGACATGCTGGCTGCAGCACGTAAGGAAGAGGAAGAGGGGCTGCTGCCGGATGGCGCCGTCATCATCGCAGCAATTACGTCTTGTACCAATACGTCCAACCCGCGCAACGTGGTAGCAGCCGGTCTGGTAGCCAAGAAGGCTAACGAGCTGGGCCTGATCCGTAAGCCCTGGGTGAAGTCTTCATTTGCACCGGGCTCCAAGGTTGCGCGTCTGTACCTGGAAGAAGCGGGCCTGTTGCCGGAGCTGGAAAAGCTGGGCTTCGGTATCGTCGCTTATGCCTGCACCACCTGTAACGGCATGTCTGGAGCTCTGGATCCGAAGATCCAGCAGGAAATCATTGATCGCGACCTGTACGCAACTGCCGTGCTGTCCGGTAACCGTAACTTCGATGGCCGTATCCACCCGTACGCCAAGCAGGCGTTCCTGGCGTCTCCACCGCTTGTCGTGGCCTACGCCATCGCCGGTACCGTGCGCTTTGACATCGAGAAGGATGTACTTGGCACCGATCAGAACGGTAACCCCGTTACCCTGAAGGACCTGTGGCCGTCGGACGAAGAGATCGATGCAATCGTCAAGGAAAGCGTTAAGCCGGAACAGTTCAAGCAGGTCTACATCCCGATGTTCGACCTGGGTCAGGTTGAAGAAGCGGAAAGCCCGCTGTACGACTGGCGAGAAATGTCCACCTACATCCGTCGTCCGCCGTACTGGGAAGGTGCGCTGGCCGGTGAGCGTACTCTGACGGGCATGCGTCCGCTGGCGGTACTGGGTGACAACATCACCACTGACCACCTGTCACCGTCAAACGCGATTCTGGCCAGCTCTGCAGCCGGTGAATACCTGGCCAAGATGGGCCTGCCGGAGGAGGACTTTAACTCCTACGCGACTCACCGTGGTGACCACCTGACAGCTCAGCGTGCAACCTTCGCCAACCCGAAACTGTTGAACGAAATGTGTCGTGATGACAAGGGTGAGGTGATTCAGGGCTCTCTGGCACGCCTTGAGCCGGAAGGTCAGCAGATGCGCATGTGGGAGGTGATCGAAGCCTACATGAATCGTAAGCAGAATCTGATCATCGTTGCCGGTGCTGACTACGGTCAGGGCTCGTCACGTGACTGGGCTGCCAAAGGTGTTCGCCTGGCAGGTGTGGAAGCGATTGTGGCTGAAGGCTTCGAGCGTATCCACCGCACCAACCTTGTCGGCATGGGCGTATTGCCGATGCAGTTCAAGGAAGGCGAGACTCGCCACACGTATAACATCGACGGTACCGAGACCTACGATGTGAAAGGTGAAATCGCGCCAGGTGCTGAACTGACGCTGGTAGTGAACCGTGCCAACGGTGAATCCGTTGAAGTGCCGGTTATCTGCCGTCTGGATACTGCTGCCGAGGTGGAAACCTACAAGTACGGCGGTGTTCTTCAGCGTTTCGCCAAGGAGTTCCTGCAGGCTGAAGGCGCTGCCTGATTCCGCAACTCCACTGATATATCCCGGGCCGGCACTGCTGGCTCGGGTTTTTCCCGGAGCAGGTGCTGCTACCGTGCCGGGATGTAACTGCACCGGACACGCCGTAAACCCGCCCATGGCAACAGACGGTCCGCTGCAGCCACACCCCGTCTCGTCCTCAAGTTCCTTCTGGCTCTCCTGCATTCGGCAACCGACTTATTTTTGGAGCATCTACATGTCCAGTGTTCCCCAGATCAAAGTACCGGCTACTTATATCCGTGGCGGTACCAGTAAAGGCGTTTTCTTCCGTCGTCAGGACCTGCCGGAAGCCTGCCAGGAGCCCGGAGAAGCCCGCGACAAACTGCTGATGCGAGTGATCGGCAGCCCCGATCCCTATGGTCAGCAGATCGACGGTATGGGCGGTGCCACCTCGTCTACCTCCAAAACCGTTATTCTGGATAAAAGTACCCAGCCCGATCATGATGTTGACTACCTGTTCGGTCAGGTAGCGATCAACAAGGCATTCGTGGACTGGTCAGGCAACTGTGGCAACCTCACCGCAGCGGTTGGTGCATTCGCCATCAGTGGTGGCCTGGTCGATGCGGATCGTATTCCTGAGAACGGTATCTGCACCGTTCGCATCTGGCAGAAGAATATCCAGAAAACGATTATCGCCCATGTGCCAATCACCAATGGTGAAGTGCAGGAAACCGGTGATTTCGAACTGGATGGTGTCACTTTCCCGGCCGCCGAAGTGGTGATCGAGTTCATGGACCCGGCCGATGGTGAGGGCTCCATGTTCCCCACCGGTAATCTGGTCGATGATCTGGAAGTACCGGGAGTAGGTACTTTCAAGGCGACCATGATCAACGCCGGTATCCCGACCATTTTCGTGAATGCAGCCGATATCGGTTATACCGGTACCGAACTGCAGAAAGATATCAATGGCAATGCTGAAGCGCTGGCGCGTTTTGAAACCATGCGTGCCTATGGTGCCGTCAAGATGGGCCTGATCAAGGACATTGAAGAGGCTGTTGCGCGTCAGCATACGCCTAAAATTGCGTTTGTAGCGCCGGCGACTGACTATGAAGCCTCCAGCGGCAAGCAGATCAGTGCAGATGACATCGATGTCTGTGTACGTGCCCTGTCCATGGGTAAGCTGCACCATGCCATGATGGGAACAGCCTCGGTTGCGATTGCGACGGCAGCGGCTGTGCCGGGGACCTTGGTTAATTTGGCGGCGGGTGGCGGCCCGCGTGATGCGGTGACCTTTGGTCATCCTTCAGGCACCTTGAAAGTCGGTGCTGCTGCCGAAGAAGTTCAGGGTGAATGGACGGCTAAAAAGGCCGTTATGAGCCGCAGTGCTCGTGTCCTTATGGAAGGTACCGTGCGAGTACCGGGTGATACCTTCTAATCGACCGCTTTGCAGCGTTACTGGAGCAGGCCCGGCAGATGCCGGGCCTGCTACTTTATGCCATAAGTGTTTATTTTTACGGACAGCAAAGGACCGAATAGCGTAAACTTAACCGGAAATGTACCGATTGAGTGATGATACCCAATGGTCCGTAAGCTAATCCGCACTGGCCCGTCCCCGGCCGTCGCTTACACACTGATCGCGGCACTCACACTTTGCCTGTTGTTACTCGGCGGTTATGTTGTCCGACAAGCAGAGCAGCGCGTCACACAGATACAGCAGGTTGAAGCCGTAGGAATGCTGTCGCAGAAACGTGCCGAGCTGGAAAGTCGAATCAATTCAGTCCTTTATCTCTCATCCACGCTCAGTACTTACATCGCGGTCAATCCTCAAAAGGATATGCAGCGTTGGTACAACCTTTCCAAAGAGATCGTCAAGGAAGCACCTTTGGTGCGCAATATAGGCCTGGCGCCTGATAACGTGATGCGATTTGTATTCCCGCTGTCGGGTAATGAGAAGGCGTTGGGCCTGGATTATCGCAAGGTGCCTGCACAATGGCCTGCTGTTGAAAGAGCCATGAAAACCGGAAAAATGACGTTGGCCGGGCCTGTCAACCTGGTGCAGGGTGGTCGTGGTCTAATAGGCCGAACACCAATTTTCACCCTTGATGGCGCAGAGTCAAGATATTGGGGGCTGTCTTCCGTTGTCATTGATTACGATGGTTTGCTGGAGGGTGTGGGTCTTTCCGAGCAGGTCGGTGAGTTTACCATTGCCATACGTGGCAAGGATGGTGCGGGGGAGCAGGGGGAGCTCTTCTTTGGTCGTGAAGATACCTTTGCAAACGCGCTTGCCAAGTTGGAGATCTATTTCCCGAATGGCTCTTGGGTGATAGCAGCATCGCAGGCAACCGATACCCGTATCGCGCTGGTTTGGCTTAGAGTTCTGTCTTGGGCGTTGCCGCTGTTTCTGTGCCTTGCCTTGATCATCATGTATCAGCTTTATCGCTTTGCGCTGACACAGTCGCTCACTGACTCGCTGACTGGCTGTGATAATCGCCGCTCTCTGATGCATAAAATGGAGCAGCTGGCTGCCCTGCATCCCCGCACCGGTCAGGGATTTGCATTACTGTTCATCGACTTGAACCATTTCAAGGAAGTGAATGATACGCACGGTCACCATGTGGGTGATGAGCTGCTGAGGCAAGCGGCTAAAAGGCTACTGGTGCAGGTGCGTCAGTCAGACTCGTTGGCGCGCAACGGGGGAGATGAATTTATTCTTCTGTTACCCTCTATGGGCGTAGATGGTGCAGGCAAGCTGGCTGGGAAGTTCGAGGCTTTGATGGCAGAGCCATTCAAGATTGATGATATCGAAATCACTATTTCTGCCAGTGTGGGCTATGCCATTTTCCCTACTGAAGTTAAGACCGCAGATGAATTGATGAATCTTGCAGACGCCCGCATGTATGAGCGAAAGCGAGAAAAAAAGGCGCTGGAAGCTGCAGGTGAAAAAGAAGAGGAAATAGCGGAGTCCTGAAGCTCAGGACTCCGCAGCCGGTATTAGCGGCTGGCGAGCGGTGATTTCAGGCGCTCAGCCATTTCACGCAGGCAGGTTTCGGTTGCATCCCAATCGATGCAGGCATCGGTAACCGATACACCGTATTTCAGCTGTGACAGATCATCCGGAATGGACTGATTGCCCCACTCAAGGTTGCTTTCGATCATCAGACCGACAATGGATTTGTTGCCTTCCAGAATCTGGTTGGAAACGTTCTCGGCGACCAGAGGCTGAAGAGCAGGGTCCTTGTTGGAGTTTGCATGGCTGCAGTCAACCATGATGTTGCTCTGCTGTCCGGCTTTTTCCAGTGCCTGTTCGCATAGTTTAACGCTGACAGAGTCATAGTTGGGCTTGCCATTACCTCCACGCAGAACGACATGGCCGTATGCGTTACCACGGGTGCGGACCATGGATACTTCGCCATTACCGTTGATACCCAGGAAGTTGTGCGGGTGGCTAACGGACTTCATCGCATTAACGGCAACGTCCAGGCCGCCGTCGGTACCGTTCTTGAAACCGACCGCACAAGACAGGCCGGAGGACATTTCACGGTGGGTCTGGGATTCAGTGGTACGTGCGCCGATAGCAGACCAGCTGATCAGATCCTGCATGTACTGCGGTGAAATCGGATCCAGTGCCTCAGTAGCCAGCGGCAGACCCATTTCTGACAGGTCAATCAGCAGCTTGCGGGAAATATGCAGGCCCTCTTCGATGTCGAAGGAATCGTTCAGGTGTGGGTCATTGATCAGACCTTTCCAGCCCACGGTTGTACGGGGCTTTTCAAAATAGACACGCATAACCAGATACAGACTGTCCTTAACCTCGTCCGCCAGGGCCTTGAGCTTGCGGCCATATTCCAGAGCGGCTTCCGGGTCATGGATGGAGCAGGGGCCGACAACAACAAACAGGCGCTTGTCCTTGCGGTCCAGAATGTCCTTGATTACCTGACGGCCTTCCATCACGGTTGCGGCGGCCGCTTCCGTAATGGGCATTTTGGCCTTGAGTTCTTCCGGGGTAACCAGGCGAACATTGGATTCGATATTAAGATCTTCTACACGTGTATCGGTCATCGTATTGTCCTGACAGCGGCTTGGTAGCTGAGACCGGCTTCTTGTGAGCCGATTAATTCTGTTTTACCACATCAATGCTTTGGTTATAAGTGCCTGTTGGTGTTAGTACCGGGCGGTTTCAGGGCAATGGAGGTGGTAAACTTATTCAAAGCCGGCAGAACGATTTACCCGCTGTCGGGTCACAGAGTGAGTGTTAGTGTCAGGATAAGGAAAACCAGCTTGTTTACGCGCCTGTTTTTGATGCCTTTAATATTGCTTTTAAGCCTGTTGTCAGGGCCTGCTGCGGCAAGCCTGTTTGGCTCAGGTGCGAGCAGTGATGGTCCCTTGGACGTTGAAGACGCTTTTCGCTTGCGTGTTGAGGTGCCAGCGGAGGGTATTACTCGTCTGGTATGGGACGTTCAGCCGGATTATTACCTCTACCGTGAGCGTATAGAGGTGACTCCGCCCGATGGCATTGAGCTGGTAGAACGCCGTGA
This sequence comes from Marinobacterium sp. NO-S09, assembly GCF_059179545.1. Taxonomy (NCBI): domain Bacteria; kingdom Pseudomonadati; phylum Pseudomonadota; class Gammaproteobacteria; order Oceanospirillales; family Oceanospirillaceae; genus Marinobacterium; species Marinobacterium sp. NO-S09. The sequence goes on from NZ_CP168954.1 coordinate 2,336,436, forward strand.
TATTTCCGGTGATATGAAGGACGATCCGCTTTTCGGTCGAGTAGAGGTTTACCATAACGAGGCACAGGTTGATTTGCTGCTCGGGCGTGCAGAGGGGGCCAGTGAGCAAGCACAACTGCAGGTAACCTATCAGGGCTGCTGGGAAGGGGGTGTCTGTTACCCGCCTGTCACCAAAAACGTTGATGTGGATGATCTGCCACTTGCGGCGGGTTTGAGTTGGCCCGAACAGGCAGGAGACACTCAAGCGAATAATCCGGCTGAGGCAAGCAATCCTGTGCTGCCGGCAAGTGAGCAGGATCGTTATGCCAGTCTGCTGGCCAGTGATAACTGGACGCTGATGCTGGGGGCCTTCTTCCTGGCAGGCCTGGCCCTTTCACTAACGCCCTGTGTGCTGCCCATGATTCCTATCCTGTCCAGCCTGATTGCAGGGCAGGGGCATAAAGCCAGTACCCTGCATGGCTTCCTGCTTTCGCTTGTCTATGTATTGGCAATGGCCCTGACTTATACGGTGGCCGGTGTCTTGGCTGGTCTGTTTGGTGCCAACCTTCAGGCGACGCTGCAGAACCCTTGGGTCATCGGTACTTTCAGTGGCTTGTTTGTGCTTCTGGCGTTCGCCATGTTCGGATTTTATGACCTGCAACTGCCCAGCGGGCTGCAGACACGTTTGAGCAAGCTGAGTCATAACCAGAAAGGTGGCACCCTGGCCGGTGTTGCCATCATGGGTGTATTGTCCGCATTGATTGTGGGGCCGTGTATGGCAGCGCCTTTGGCGGGGGCGCTGATCTATATTGGTCAAAGTGGAGATCCAGTGCTGGGTGGTGCTGCGCTATTTTCCCTGTCCATGGGGATGGGTGTTCCGCTGCTGCTGGTGGGCGCTTCGGCAGGCAAGTTGCTGCCGCGTGCCGGTGCATGGATGGAAGGCGTAAAAGCCGGTTTTGGTGTGGTATTACTTCTGATGGCGGTGTGGATGCTCGATCGTATTCTGGCGACCGAAATCACCATGCTCTTGCTGGCGCTAATCCTGATCATCAGTGCGGTATACCTCAAGGCGCTGGATCGCTTGCAGCATGAGAACAGCGGTTGGCACCGTTTCTGGAAAGGTGTTGGTGTCATCATGTTGCTCTACGGAGGTGCATTACTGGTTGGTGTTCTCTCTGGCGGCAAGAGCCTTCTCTATCCCTTGCAGGGTGTGATGGGGGTACAGGCGCAAAGTGTTGAAAGCCAGAAATTGCCTTTCGAGATGGTCAGCACTCAAGCCGACCTGGACCGTCTGCTGGCACAGGCAAAAGCCAACAGTCAGCCGGTCATGCTCGATTTTTATGCCGACTGGTGCATCAGTTGCATTGAATTGGACTATGTTACCTTCAGTGATACAGGGGTACAGCAGTCACTGGCACCGTTCAAATTGATTAAGCTGGACGTAACGTCCAACGATGCTGAAGCGAAAGCGCTGTACAAACGCTTTTCCATAATTGGACCGCCCGCGCTGATTTTTTATGACGCAGATGGTGAAATCAGGCCTGAGCTAACGCTGATCGGGGTGATTGATCCGGACGACTTCATTGCTCAGGTGGGTTACGTTCAACAGTAACGCTCTGAGGCAGGTGTATGAAAATAAGCAGATGGGTTGGTGTGCTGGCGCTGTCAGCAACCTCGGCATTGGCCGCGGACCCGGATATGGGTCAGCAGTTGTATCAGGATGTGGCCATTGAGCGCACGATCAAGGGCCAGCACTATACCGATGCCAACTGTGAAACCTGTCATCAGGCATCCTTTTACCAGCGTAATGACCGTAAGGTCAGCAGTATTGCCGCATTGGAAGCCTACGTGGAAGGCTGTAATACCAACCTTGATGTTGGTTGGTTTCCGGATGAGGTGGCAGATGTTGCTGCCTGGTTAAACCAGGAATACTACCGTTTTGAGTGAATAAGAGCCCCGTTTTGGGGCTCTTGTGTTTCTGCACTTCAGCTTTGCAGCTCAGGAAGATTTCGGAACAGTTCCAGCGCCTCAGGGTTTGCCAGCGCGTCCTTGTTCTTCACATCTTCACCCAGCACGACCTTACGCACGGCCAGTTCGACGATTTTGCCACTGATGGTGCGGGGAATATCCGTTACCTGAATCACCTTGGCGGGCACGTGCCGTGGTGTGGTGTTGGCTCTGATCGTGCTGCGAATACGATCAATCAGTGCCTCGTCCAGTTCGACCCCGTCGCGCAGGCGGACGAACAGTACAACGCGCACGTCGTTATTCCAGGGCTGGCCGATACAGAGGCTTTCCAGTACCTCTTCAACCTTCTCGACCTGGCGGTAGATCTCGGCGGTACCGATGCGTACACCACCGGGGTTGAGCACGGCATCGGAACGGCCATGGATAATGAGGCCATCCTGAGCCGTGATTTCGCCATAATCACCATGCGCCCAGATATTATCGAACTGGTCGAAATAGGCATCGTGGTATTTTTGCCCATCCGGGTCATTCCAAAAGCCAATCGGCATGGAGGGGAAGGGATGGGTACATACCAGTTCGCCTTTCTCGCCGATAACGGGTTCACCTGCATCGTTGTAGATTTCTACCGCCATACCCAGGCCGCGGCACTGGAGTTCGCCGGCATAGACCGGGCGGATCGGGCAGCCAAGGGCAAAGCAGGAGATAATATCGGTACCGCCGGAGATCGAAGACAGCTGCAGATCCGCCTTGATGTCTCGGTAGACATAGTCAAAGCTCTCATGAGCCAGCGGCGAGCCGGTCGACAGCACTGCTTTGAGTGCAGATAGATCATGGCTTTCACGGGGTTTGACACCGGCTTTCTCCAGTGCGGCAATGTATTTGGCACTGGTACCGAAAATGCTGATCTTTTCCTGTTCGGCAACATCCCACAGGTATTCGGGTTCTGGCGCAAAGGGGGAGCCGTCAAACAGCACCAGGGTACAGCCAGTGGCCAGGCCGCTGACCAGCCAGTTCCACATCATCCAGCCGCAGGTGGTGTAATAGAACAGGCGGTCATCGCGACCCACATCCGTATGCAGGATATGTTCTTTCAGGTGCTGCAGTAGAGTGCCGCCGGCACTGTGAACGATGCACTTGGGCACGCCGGTAGTGCCGGATGAATACATGATGTAGAGCGGGTGATCAAACGGCAGCTGTTCGAATTCGATCTCGGTGGCGTCGGTATCGATATAATCATTCAGCAAGACAGCACGATCAATGGCGCTGATATCCGGTTGTACGCTGATGAAGGGTACCACCACGACTTTTTCGATGGAGGGGATCTGCTTAACAATACCTTCAACACGCTCCAGGCTGTTCAAAACCTTACCGTTATAGCGGTAGCCATCGGTCGTGAGCAGCACCTTAGGTTCAACCTGACCAAAACGGTCCAGCACACCATTAATGCCGAAGTCAGGTGAGCAGGAACTCCAGACTGCGCCAATTGAAGCGGTGGCAAGCATGCCGATAAGTGTTTCCGCAATATTGGGCATGAAGCCGGAAACACGGTCACCGGCAACAACGCCCTGGCGGCGCAATGCGCTGGCGAGCTGGGCAACACGCTGGTGCAGCTCGTCATGGCTCAGTTCGACGCGGGTATCGTCTTCACCACGAAAGATGACAGCAGGTTTATCGTCACGGTAGCGCAGCAGGTTTTCAGCAAAGTTCAGGCGAGCTTCAGGGTACCAGCGCGCACCAGGCATGCGATCCGGATATTCCAGAACGCGGTCGCCTTTGTGGCTGGCAATAACGCCGGCATACTGCCAGAGTGCATCCCAGAACATCTGGTTGCTGCTCAGACTCCAGTCATACAGGCTTTTATAATCGTTCAGTTCCAGTCCGTGCTGCTGGTTCAGCTGCTGCATGAAATCCATGATTCGAGTTTCATTGCAGCGTGCCTGGCTGGGTGTCCAGAGTGGTGCCGTCATCGACCTCTCCTGTCTGTCGTTCTTATTCGTGAGAATAGTGGCGTTAGATAGCAAAACGCTTGTCTATCGATGAAAGTTTACGTTTACGTAAACTTTCATCGATATGGAGAGGGGAGTCAAGAGGACCTAGGGAAAATACTGATATTTGCTAGCGCAGGTAGGATTTGCTGATGTCCCGGAAGGTATCAGTGCCAGCGCGGCGTAACCACTCAAATGCGACCATTTCACGGGTAACGACATGGATACCACAGTGACGGAAACGTTCCAGTGCGGCCGCACGGTCGGCAGGCTTGCGAGAAGAGACACAGTCCTCGACAACATATACTTCGCGTGCCTGCTGTTTCAACTCAATGGCGGTTTGCAGTACACATACATGGGTTTCCATGCCGACCAGAATAACCTGATTATGTTTGCCGCTATTGATGACGCGGTTGGGTTCGGCATCCGACATGGCTGAAAAATGGATCTTTTCGAGGATATTTTCCTCGGCAATCAGCTGACGCAGTTGCGGCAGGGTATAGCCCAGGCCTTGAGGGTATTGCTCGGTCGCCAGGACAGGTACTTCAAGGCGGTTGGCAATTTCAATCAGCCAGCGGCAGTTGTCGATGACTTCATCGGCCTGGTGGATCACGGGCGCCATCTTTTCCTGAATATCAATGACGAGCAGGCAGGATTTATCGGGGTGGATCAACATGATTATGTCCTCATCAGGTGCGTGGGGGCAGCTTAGCCCGAACCGGGGCCAGGGTGAATGGTGGCTTGATGAATTGAGCGTTGCAATAAAAACCAGAGGGACGTTTGATGAAGGGGCAGTCGTTGCCGGTACGTGACCGGCGAACGGCTGCCGTTGGCACAGAGCGGTTCTACTCAGCTCAGCGCTGGATAGAGGAGTCCTGGTAACGTTGCGGCAGGTACTTGATCTGCTCGGGGCCGAGATCGGTTATGGAGTTAACCCCCATTAAGGCAAGTGAGCGTTCGATTTCAGTCTTTAACAGGGTTAGAGCGCGCTCAACACCTTGCTGGCCACCTGATGCCAGCCCGTAAAGGTAGGGACGGCCGATTGAGCAGGCATCGGCACCCTGAGCCAAAGCTTTGATGACATGGGTGCCGCGACGAATTCCACCATCCACGATCAACTCCAATTGGTTGCCAATGACATCCCGGATGGATGCTATACAGTCAACGGGGGCCGGGGCGCTTTCCAGCTGGCGGCCGCCATGGTTTGACACCATCAGTGCAGTAGCTCCGATCTCGACAGCGCGCTGGGCATCTGCCGGCGATTGAATACCCTTGATAACAAAGGGGCCGTCCCACTGCTCGGCGAGCCAGGCGGCATCTTCCCAGGTAACGGTCCGGTCGAACTGGCTGTTCACATAATCAATCAGTGCCATGGCTCCCTTGTCCAGTGCATCGACACGGTGGACCACATTAGCAAGACGGAAGTCGGAATCACGTGTGAGGTTGTACAGCCACTCGAAGCTGGTGCCATAGCTGAAAAAATTACGCGGCGTGATCTTTGGTGGCATGGTCATGCCGTTATACAAATCGCGTTCCCGGTTGCCTGCAAGCGGCGTATCAACCGTCAGGCAAAGGGCCTGGTATCCGCTGGTTTTGCAGCGTTGCACGAACTCACGGGTGAGCTGTCGATCCTTGAGTATGTAGATCTGGAACATCTTGGGCCCGGCTGTCGCAGCGGCGATATCTTCCAAGCTGGTGGTGGCCATGGTTGACAGGCTGTAGAAAGTACCGAAGTTGTCAGCTGCGCGGCAGGCACCCAGTTCCTTGTCATGGTGAAAGAGCCGTGACATGCCGGTGGGCGACAGGAAAAAGGGCAGCTCCAGCTCAGTGCCCAAAATCCGAGTCTTCAGGTCGATATTATCGACATTGCGTAAATAGTTGGGCATCAGTTCGTAATCATCGAACGCCTCAGTGTTGCGCCGCATGCTCCACTCATCGTCAGCACCGCCGTCAATGTAATGAAACATGGGGGCTGGCAGTTTGCGTTTGGCACGTTTGCGAAGGTCGGCAATATTGTGGCACTGCGACAGTTTGGGCATGGCAATTTCCTTATTGTTTTACGGCGAAGTTTGCGTGTTGAGGCTTTCGGCTACGGCATCGATATGGGCTCTGGCGGCACGGCGGGCAGCAGCTGGCTGACGCTGGGCAATGGCACGGTAGATACGGCGATGCTGAGTTCGTAGCTGGCTTTTGATTGAAGCCTTGAAATAGAGCTGATCAGATGTATTGAACACAAAGCTCATCATCAGATCGCGAATACTGTTAAGCGCCAGTAGCAGAATAGGATTGTGGGCGGCTGCGTAGACTGCATGATGAAAGCGCATGTCACGCTCGGCATGGGCAGAGGCGCTGTCTTTTTCCGGCTGTTCCTTGACCAGTGCATGATAGACAGTCGTGAGTTCACGCAGGTCCTCTTCGGTCGCGCGCTGAGCTGCCAGGTACGCTGCTTCGCCTTCGAGCAAACGGCGCACTTCCAGGAGGGATTCAAGTGTTTGCGGATGGTTTTGAAGAAGCTGGTGCAGGGGTGAACCTGGATCCATCGGCTGTACTTGTGGCTGCATTTCACGAAAATTACAGACGTAATGGCCACTGCCGCGACGCGACTCTATGACCCCTCGAGTGCGAAGTGTCTTCAGCGCCTCTCGCAAGGTATTGCGTGAAACATGCAGCTTTTCCACCAGATGTCGCTCGGATGGCAGGCGGCCGCCTGCCTTGAGTCGGCCATCCAGAATCATGGCCTCTATCTGGCGTGCAACTAGCTCTGGCAGTGACTGGGAGGCGGTCATGGTGGCGAATGTATCCGGGTTAATGTTGAGGAGCGAATCTAGCCATAGTTGTATCTTTGTGCAATCCAGAAACCGGGTAAGCCCTGATTTATTCTTGTAACTAATTGAATAACTTAATTTAAATCTGAAGTTGGGCAGAAGAATTATGCTGGAAACTGGTGGGGCCAATTTTGGGGTTTGATCGTGTAGCCCAGTGATCATGGTGATGACCGGGCTGTGTATGGCCTCAATCAGGACACCCAGAACCTCAGATAGAGATAAGAGCAGGCAAAACCGATCATGACGGCAATGGAAAAGCGACTATAAAGTGTCATCAGATTGCCGGGACGACAGGCAGCAGGCACGAAGTCTGATCGGATCGCCCGGTGGTTCAGGTAGGCGATCAACGGGGCGGTGATAAAAGCAATGGTAGCCGCCATATCGATCAGGCTTGTCAGTGATGTCATAAAGAACTGATAGGTCAGCGCCGCGCCTGCGGCCATCACCACCAGAGTGCCGATATAGAAAGGATCAGACTCGGTAAGCTTGTGATCGTCCTGGTCTTCCGGGATGTCCAGCCAGCGCCTGTGCAGTGAGGATAGCGCGCGCGGGAAGGCATCCATAATTGCCAACAGGCTTGAATAGATGATCGCCAGAGCGGCAATACCGATCACGGGCCCTGCACTGCTGCCGAATACGGCTTGATAAAGACTGATAAGCTGAGCCGAGAATGCCGCTGAACCGGATTGCAGTTCTATACCCTTGTCATGCATCAAGCCCGCGCCCAGCAGCATGAAGCACACCGCCAACAGCAGTGTGCCGCCAAAGCTCAGGTTAAAGTCAAAACGACTCTGGGCAAGGGTCGGAGGATGTTCGCTGTTTTCTGCCTTGGCTTTGGCCCAGAGTGATTGCCATACGGACGCATCCAGAGGAACGGGCATCCAGCCGATAAGTGCGGCGACAAACATCAGGCCGACAACATCAAGTTCAGTCGGTAGCCATTGCACCCCTTCACTCCAGGATATCTCCGGTATCACGGTCGCAGTGGCAAAGAGGGTGCACGCCATCATAACCACGACCAATACCTTGGTAACGCGCTCCAGGGTGTTGTAGTGGCCGATCACGAGAATCGCTGATGTGACAGCAATCAGGCCCAGCGCCATCCAGTGTGTCGGGAGTGTGAGGGCGAATACGACCTTGATCAACCCCGCTGACATCAATGCCAATGCTGATACTGCGAACAGCAGGGAACTCAGCGTAACAAAGAAATACACGCACAATACCCAGCGACCCTGGCGGCGGTAGGCTTCAAGCAGCGTTACGCCTGTTGCAGGCAGGTAGTCACTGGCAAAACGAAAAGCGGGATATTTGACGGCATTGGCGACAATGACAATCAGCAGTAGTGCAAGGCCGTAGAGTGCCCCGGCTCGGGTCGACTGCACCAGATGAGAGGTACCCACACTGGTGGCCGCAAACAGCAGACCAGGTCCAAGAACGCTGAGATTGTTTAGCCAGGAGGGTTTAGCCGCTGGTGCGAGCGGCAAGGATGGAGTCCGTTTCATACATAGCTGTCTCTTATAGATTCTTATATGCATCCGAGTCCGTTTCAAGCTGTCAGCGGGGCCCAGAGTTACGGGGGCGTACAGCCATGGCTCGATTGCGGCAGCTAAGCTAATTCAGCATCAGAAGTCCGGCAAGTGATCGGAGGTGCTTGAAAATTTTATGTTTTTAACTAATTGATTTGTAATGCTTTAATTTTATTTTGTCTTGTTTTTTTTTGACAATAACTGGTCCAACCACTTTTGTGGCAAGCAGGGTTAGGGTATTGGATAGCAATGAACAGGTATGTAGGAATTCAATGCGATCTGGAACAGGCGTGAAGGCAGTACTTGGGGGCTTTGCTGTTTGAGGGGCATTGGTAAACAGGTATAAAAAAGGCAGGCTCTGACGAGCCTGCCATACAAGGGCAAAGTGTTACTCTGGGCTCGTCCTGGGACGTGCCGGATGGGCGTGCAATTGAAATCATATTTCGACTGCATGTGTTCAGAATAGCATAATCGCCAAAAAGAGATACACTAAACTTAATAAATAAATATATTGTGTATCACATTGACTGGCTTGCACACTCAGGCTGTGTTAGAAAAGATGCATATAAAAACAACTCTGGAGACCCAGCATGAAAGTGTATTCCATCGACGGCATTACCCCGGTGATTGATCCCACCGCCTATGTTCATCCTTCTGCTGTCTTGATTGGTGACGTGATCATTGGTCCGCGCTGCTACGTTGGCCCTGCCGCCTGTCTGCGCGGTGATTTTGGCCGCCTGGTGCTGAAGGAAGGCGCCAATATTCAGGATACCTGTGTCATGCATGGGTTCCCGGGCACCGACACCATTGTGGAAGAGGACGGGCATATCGGCCACGGTGCCGTATTGCACGGATGCGTCGTCAAGCGTAATGCACTGGTGGGTATGAATGCGGTGATTATGGATGGTGCGGTTGTGGGTGAGTCATCCATTGTTGCTGCGATGGCGTTTGTGAAAGCGAAGTTTGAGGTTCCGGACCGCTCACTGGTTGCAGGTTCACCGGCTCGGATTATTCGTGAGCTTGGAGAAGAGGAGATTGCCTGGAAATCCAAGGGAACTCAGCAGTATCAGGACCTGGCGATTCGCAGTCTCAATACCATGCAGGAAGTAGAAGCACTGACCGAAGTGGAGCCGGACCGTAAGCGTTTAAGCTTTGATGATGAAGTAATTCCGCTCTACCAGGCCAAGCAGAAGAGTGGTGGCGACGCCTGAAGTTGGTGAGGTCAGGCCCGGGCTGGATGTTCGTTGTCCGGCTCGGGCCAGCTATCAGTTTTCGTCTTCGTGGAACTGGGGCCAATATTGTTTAACGACCGGCCCTTTGGTATCGAAGGCGTGACAGGTATTCAGCATCGGTGGCGGATTATCACCCTTGGCACCAAAATCTTCCCGCTTTTCGCGCTCATGGTGAGTGGTCTGGTAGGCCGTCGTCGCCAACACGCCCAGCATTTCCAACAGGTGGGTGCAGCCTTGTGTACCACCTAATAGTTCACGCGTCAGTCGGGTAAATCCCGGTGCAATTCGGTGCCCGATCAGTCTGCGGAAATTGTCCGCAACCTGGGGGCAGTAACGGAAAGGCGTGTAATCCATGCAAGCCTCAACATTATGGATGTTGAGATCGTAGTCGATGGTCATGCGCAGTGACATCTTGTGCAGGGGTTCTCCGGCCGGAATCAGGCCGTTGTTACGCTCTGCGACCTCAAGATCAAAGCTTTTTATATCGACCAGTTCGCCTTCAATATCCCAAAGGCCATCACTGCGTTTGTAACCGTTACAGGTTACATGACGGGTATGCAGCAGCTCGCGCTGGACAGGAGTTGAAAGAGGCATGGTGTTCTCTCTTGGGCTTCAGTGGATCAGAGCCCGCCGAAACGCTTGTAGAAGCGAGGCGAAGGTTCTGGCAGGGGGCCATCTGCGGTTTCCTGAGTGTGTGACAGCCATTCATCCGCCTTATTGTAGATCAGGCGGTAGATATTGCGGCACAGCACACGGGCTGAGGTGCCAGCCCAGTCAGCAGGCAGCAGTTTTTCCGGTAATAGCGGGTCCCGCAGCAGCAGGCGTCGATAGTGGTGAATCAGCAGGGTGCGCAGCTGGAAGCACTGTTCGGGCTCCAGCTCGTCGGCCGATTTGATCGCCCGCAGAATCGGGCGGAACCGATCCAGGAACTGCTGATAGTCTTCCGCCAGTTGCTGCAGGTTCCAGCATTCATGGACCAGCTCTTTCAGCGATTCCGATGTCTGGGTCCCGACTAGTTCCGACTTCATGTGGATCACTTCATTCTGCACGCATAATTCTTGCAGAGTATTCGCCAGTTCAAGCTCATCAGCCATCGGGTGGGCCATGATGCTGGGGGCGATATTGCCAAACCCCTGCCACTCAAGCTCTTTCTTTAATACCTTGCGCAGTTCGTTGTCCAGCTGGTTGGCAAGAATCATGTCCCATTTGCCATCCCATTCAGGGTACAGCTTGGCATAGATACGGCGAAAGGCGCTTTCAAAACGGCGGCGACCGGAATCGGTCAGGCTGTAATAGCTGCGTCGACCAATCTGGGTGGACGTTAGCCAGCCATCTTTAGTCAGGCGGAATATTGAGGTGCGCACCAGGCGCTGGTTGAGCCCCAGAGGCTCCAGCAAATTGATCAGGCTGCCAAGCCAGACGGTTCCCCCGCGCGGCGCAATGGCATCACCGTAGATGGTGATGATCAGTGAGCCGCCGCGAATAGGACGTTGCTCCTTGAACTCCTGAACGAGTTCTTCGATACAGCGTATTTTTGTCATTGGTAAATTCTGTAACACATTGGCAGCTCTGTAAGACTAGGATTTTAAAGCCAAACGGTGCGCATTCTCAAGTTGACGCTTAAGCGCGTGATAAAAACTTGCCGGTTTCGGTGTTAATTTTCACCTGTTCACCGGCTTCCAGGTATTCCGGAACCTGCAGTTCCAGACCGGTGGCAAACCTGGCGGGCTTGGTTCGGCCGGTGGCGCTGGCCGCTTTCATTCCGGGGACGGTTTCAATGATTTCCATAACGACGGTGGCAGGCATTTCGATGGTCAGGATCTCGCCGTCGACCAGTAACGCCATAATGTTGTCCATACCGTCCATCAAGTAAGGCAGTTGGGCTTCAATGGCATCCGCATTCAGCATGTACTGGGAGTAGTCCTCAGTGTCCATGAAGGTATAGAGGTCGTCTTCTTTATACAGGTAAGAGACTTTGCGGCGCTCCAGCAGAGCGTCCTTGATCATGTCATCGCCGGTAAAGCTCTCTTCGTACTTGCCACCACCGGGCAGCTTGTTAAAGCGGATACGATAGAGTGTTTTGGCACCGCGGGCGGTTGGGCTGGAAACATCAATTTGCTGGACCAGCATGTAATGCCCATTGATTTCGACCAGGTTACCACGTTTAACATCAGCCGCTTTCGGCATAATGAAGTACTCCATACACAGGTACAGGTTAGAAAAAGGGTATTCTAGGTGAAAACCGGCGGACGGCACAGATTCCACCATGACTGGTTGTGCCGATGCCTCCGGCGAACGTACACTCGGAGGTATCCAATCTACCCAGGTGAGTATGCGTCATGTCCAGACCATCCCCGCGCTTTCCGGTGAACTGCCTGAAGGCTTACCACGCGCATATCTATTTTGATGAGGACACCTTGCCACGCGTCGAGCAGTTATGTGCCCGCTCGGCGGAAGAGTTCGGTTTAAAGGTCGGGCGTATCCACCAAAAAAATGTAGGTCCGCATACTCGCTGGAGCGTACAGGTGCTGTTTGGTACCCGTGACTTTGATTCGTTTATCCCCTGGCTGGATGAACAGCGGGGTGACCTGAGTGTGCTTGTTCACGGCCTGACCGGTGATGACTATAAGGATCATACCGATCATGCCTACTGGCTGGGTCCGGCCGTTGAACTGGATCTGTCGATGTTTACGCCGGTTGAATGATCAGCTGATACGGCGCTTAAGGCCCGTTTCATTGATGATGCGGGTCGCAATTTCTTCAATGGAGAAATTGGTAGTATTGATGCAATCCACATTTTCCTTGGTAAACAGGCGCTCGACCGTACGTACCTCGAAATCACACTGGTCCAGTGACGCATAGCGACTGTTGGCGCGGCGTTCATGACGAATAGCGGCCAGCTGGAAGGGGTCAATGGTCAGACCGTACAGCTTGTGGCGGTGCTGCTGCAAAATTTCCGGCAAGCGGTTGGCCTCCATGTCTTCCTCTGTGAGCGGGTAGTTGGCTGCGCGAATACCGAATTGCAAAGCCATATAGAGACAGGTCGGTGTTTTACCGCAACGGGATACACCTACCAGAATAATGTCGGCCTGATTGTATTGACGGGTACGTGCACCATCATCGTTGTCCAACGCAAAATTGACGGAATCGATACGGTCTTTGTAGCGCTCCATCTCATTGATCGCGTGTGATTTGCCCACGGAATAGGACGAGTGGGTTTCCAGCTCTGATTCCAGCGGCTTCAAGAAAGTTGAAAATACGTCGATTTTGAAGCCGTTACAGCTGGCCAGCAGATCACGTATTTCATCATTGACGATGGTATCGAGTACAATGGGTGGCTTACCGTCTATTTCGCCCTGGCGATTAATGCGATCTACAACCTGTTGCGCTTTTTGGACAGTGTCGACATACGGCAGGGTTATCTTGTCAAATGTAATAGCTTCAAACTGCGAAAGCAGGCTGTTCCCCAGGGTTTCAGCCGTAATGCCTGTGCCATCTGAAATAAAGAAAGCCGTGCGTTTCATACCTACCTCGATTGTCGACAACTTGTGTGTTCTCCTGCCATGGCAGGGGGGCTACTTTAGCAGAAAAAAACCGTCCCGTTCTTGTAGTTAAATTACATTTTGGCCAGGCCAAGATTTTTTGATTTATCTGCAGTATTATCCGGCTCTCAGACTGAATAATAAGAATGATCCTTACGTCAAACGGCTCAGACTCAGGAGAACTGGCTTTGCAGGATTATGTACTGCGCCTTGAACAGGCGGGCATGGGAGATGTCGACAAAGTCGGCGGCAAGAATGCATCTTTGGGTGAAATGATTCACCAGCTTAGTGATGCCGGGGTGCGAGTACCCGGCGGTTTTGCCACCACCGCGCTTGCCTATCGTAACTTTCTGGCGCAAAGCGGTCTTGCTGATCGTATCAACAAGGCGCTGGACGAACTGGATGCGGATGATACCCGTGCATTGATTGAAACCGGTAGCCAGATCCGACAGTGGATCATGGATGCCGAATTCCAGCCCGAGCTGGATCAGGCGATCAACGATGCCTGGGCGGAAATGAGCGAGGGCGATGATATTTCCGTTGCCGTACGTTCATCCGCAACTGCGGAAGATTTGCCCGATGCTTCCTTCGCAGGCCAGCAGGAAACCTTCCTGAACATTCGAGGCCTGGAAAATGTAAAACACGCCATCAAGGAAGTGTTTGCATCCCTCTACAACGACCGCGCCATTTCCTATCGTGTTCACAAGGGCTTTACCCACGCCGAAGTCGCGCTGTCCGCTGGCATCCAGCGTATGGTGCGTTCTGAAACCGGCTCTTCCGGTGTAATGTTCACCATGGATACCGAATCAGGTTTCAACCATGTGGTGTTTATTACCTCCGCTTATGGTCTGGGTGAAACCGTGGTGCAGGGTTCCGTAAACCCGGACGAGTTTTACGTCTATAAGCCGACTCTGGCACAGGGCGCCCCAGCTATTTTGCGCCGTACCCTGGGCTCCAAAGCGATCAAAATGGTGTACACCGAAGACGGCAGCGCCGGCAATGCGGTTGAGACTGTTGATGTCGCCAAGGCTGATCGCAACCAGTTCTCCATCAGTGATGCTGATGTAGAAGAGCTGGCGCGTATCGCTGTGATCATTGAAAAGCATTACGGTCGCCCGATGGATATCGAGTGGGCCAAAGATGGTGATGACGGCTTGCTGTACGTGGTTCAGGCGCGTCCTGAAACCGTTCAGAGCCAGAGCAAGGGTACCGTGATTGAGCGCTACCTGCTGAAAGAGAAGGGCAAGGAACTGGTTGAAGGTCGTTCCATTGGCCATCGTATTGGCTCTGGTCCGGTGCGCGTGGTCAGTGGCCTGGATCAGATGCATGAAGTTCAGCCGGGTGATGTGCTGGTAACCGATATGACTGATCCGGACTGGGAACCGGTCATGAAACGTGCTGCTGCCATTGTGACCAACCGCGGTGGCCGTACCTGTCACGCGGCAATCATTGCCCGTGAATTGGGTATTCCGGCAATTGTCGGCTGCGGCGATGCCACCGAAAAACTGAACGATGGCCAGCTGGTCACCGTATCCTGCGCCGAAGGTGATACGGGTCGCGTCTATGAAGGCGAGCTGGCGTTCGAGCATCAGAGCAACAGTGTTGAATCCATGCCGAGCCTGCCGTTCGAAATCATGATGAATGTGGGCAACCCGGATCGCGCTTTCGATTTCCAGTCTCTGCCCAACGCCGGTGTTGGCCTGGCACGTCTGGAATTCATCATCAACCGCATGATTGGTGTACACCCGAAGGCACTGCTCAATTTTGATGATCAACCGCGTGATACCAAGCAGGTGATCGAGCGCCGTATTGGTGGTTACGCATCCCCGGTCGATTTCTATGTCGACAAGCTGGTGGAAGGTATCTCTACGCTGGCGGCTGCCTTCTATCCGAAGAAGGTGATCGTGCGCATGTCTGACTTCAAGTCAAACGAGTACGGGCACCTGATCGGCGGCGATCGTTACGAGCCGAGCGAAGAGAACCCCATGCTGGGCTTCCGTGGTGCGGCGCGCTACATCTCCGATAACTTCCGTGACTGCTTCGAGCTGGAATGCCGCGCCATCAAGCGCGTGCGTGACGAAATGAAGCTGACCAATGTGGAAGTGATGATGCCGTTCGTCCGTACGCCGGGCGAAGCCAAGCAGGTCGTTGAACTGCTGGCGGATAACGGTCTCAAGCGCGGTGAAAATGGTCTGCGTCTCATCATGATGTGTGAGATTCCGTCCAACGCACTGCTGGCAGACCAGTTCCTGGAGTACTTCGATGGTTTCTCCATCGGTTCCAACGACTTGACGCAGCTGACACTGGGTCTGGACCGGGACTCCGGCATTATTGCCCACTTGTTTGATGAGCGTAACGAAGCTGTGAAACGCCTGCTGGCAATGGCGATCGAAGCCTGCCGCAAGCAGGGCAAATACGTCGGTATCTGTGGTCAGGGCCCGTCTGATCATCCTGATCTGGCGCGCTGGCTGATGGAGCAGGGGATCAACAGCGTTTCCCTGAACCCGGACTCAGTTCTGGATACCTGGTTCTTCCTGGCAAACGAAGAAAAGGCCTGATTTAGAGAACCTTGCGCATGGCCTGGTAACGGGCCATGACTTCCCCTTCTTAAATAAATGTCATCTTCTTCCCTCTTGCCAGATAGGGCTGCAGTTCTTTCGCACCTATGTCTTGCGCGCAATCACTCGACCTAAGACGACTTCTTTAATTGTTCCAAAACAACTAATATAAGAATCAGGTCGGTATGGGGTGCCCCACTCTCTGTGAAAATGGAAGTCATAGTGTGTCCATGCGCCGGCAGGGTCGTATCTTGGGATGCAGGATAGAGCATGACTTCCAGCAACAAACGCAAACCCAAACCCTTGACTGCTGACACTCAAGCTTCAAGCGCAAGCGAGGAGTTGATACGTGGTTTGGAACACTTGGTATTCAACTCGACCGAGGGTGTACTGCAAGGTCTGTTGGATGCCATACCTGATCTTATCTGGCTGAAAGATAATGACGGTGTTTACCTCTTCTGTAATGCCGCTTTTGAACGCTTCTTCGGTGCTTCTCGCCAGCAAATCCTGGGTAAAACCGATTACGATTTTGTAGATACAGACCTGGCCGACTTCTTCCGCAAGCATGACTTGCGTTCCGTGGCGAACGGCAAACCAAGTATCAATGAAGAATGGCTGACTTTTGCCAGTAATGGGTACATAGGCCTGTTCGAAACCATCAAGTCTCCTTTGATAGATGCGAATGGGCAGCGTCTTGGGGTCCTGGGGGTCGCTCGTGATATCTCCAAATTGAATACTGCCAAAGAGTCGCTACGAGAGCGGCAAACCATGCTGGAGACCATCGTAAATCTGGCCGGCAATGCCATTGTCCTGGTCGACCCTGAAACCGGTGGCATGCTTGAATTTAACAAGGTTGCCTTTCAGAACCTTGGTTACACCCGAGACGAATTTTCTGATCTGACCATATTCGACCTTGATGAATTGACTGAGATTCAGGTACGCAAAAAGTTTGATCTCATCCTTGAGGCAGGTAAGTTGAGCTTTGAAACTCGGCATCGGCATCGGCATCGGCATCGGCATCGTCAAGGGCATTACCTTAACGTTGTAGTCAGTGCCAGTGTTGTCGAGCTTCAGGGCCGAGCCTATATCGAGTCTTCCTGGACAGATATCAGCGAAATCAGGCAAGCAGAACAGTCGCTCCGTATTCGAGAATGTGAGCTTGCCAGGGCTCAGCAGGTTGCCAGAATTGGCAGCTGGTCTCTGAATGCGGTAACTGGCGAGTTGAGGTGGTCAGATGAAACCTACCGGATCTTCGGGATTCCAGTCGGGCAGCCTATCGACTATGCCGGTTTTATTGAGCGTGTCCATCCAGAGGATGTCGCTGAGGTGGGTGATGCCTGGTCAAATGCGATGCGGGGGGCACCTTATGATATCCGCCATCGCATTATCGTTGATGGTGAAACCCGATGGGTTCATGAGCAGGCGGAACTGGAGACCGAGCACGAAGGGCAACTGTTCAAGGGAGTGGGCACGGTACAGGATATAACGGAGTCCTGGCGTGACCATCTGCTGCAAGAAACCAGTAACACTACTCTGCATAGCCTGGCTCAAGGGCACTCACTGTCAGCGGTTTTAACAACACTGGTCAACGGTCTTGAAAGTATCAATCCGGACATGCGTGCCAGTATTCTCCTGCTTGAACCTGGCGGGTCTGGCTTGAGTGTTTCAGCTGCGCCCCGATTAAACCCCGGCTTTGCCCAAGCCCTCGCTTCACTGGGCATGGACAGAGTGCCTTCCATGTTAAAAGCGGCTATCGACAATGGCCAAACATCAGTACTGGATGATATTACCCAGGCTCAGGATTGGGCGGAGCTATCGGGGCTGATCAAGGCGGCGGAGCTCCGTTCATGCTGGTGTCGGCCAGTAATTGCTAAAAATGGGCAGGTGCTGGGTGTGTACGCAGTTTTCTATCAGCGCCCGGGGGTGTCTTTGACCGCTGATCAGGCGCTGGTGGAATCGCTGGCAGGTTTGACTACCCAGGTGATAGAGCAAACGCGGGTGCAGGATGCACTGCACCTTTCTTCCCGCGTAATAGAATACAGTCACAGTGCCATTACGGTTACGGATGCCCAGGGGCACATTATCGCAACCAACCCGGCCTTCACACAGTTGAGTGGCTACACTCAGGAAGAAGTGATCGGGCGTAAACCCGACGTACTGCGTTCGGGGCTTCAATCCGAAACCCTTAACGATTCTTTCTGGAAGGCCCTGGAGGAAGATGGTTATTGGCGGGGTGAAATCTGGAGCCGACGCAAGGATGGCAGCCGCTACCTGCAATGGCTGACGGCCAGTGCCGTGCGTGACGCCAAAGGTACCATTACCCACTTTATCGGCATTTCTGATGACATCACTGAAAACAAGGAAGCGATGGAGCGTATCGACTTCCTGGCCTACCACGACCCCTTGACCGAGTTGCCTAACCGCCAGTTGGCGCGAGACCGTATGGAGCAGGAACTTACCCGTGCCAAACGGGAAGTTGATGCGCGCTTTGCCTTGTTATTTGTAGACCTGGATCAGTTCAAATCGATCAATGATGCTCTTGGTCATACTCAGGGCGATGACCTCATCCGTGCGGCAGCGGAACGGCTTGTGGAAACCGTTCGCGAAACCGATACCGTGAGTCGTCAGGGCGGTGACGAGTTTCTGATCATGCTTACTGGCGACATTGAGATGCATGCGGTGTCGTCCATCTGTACCAAGGTCTTGGCAGCAATGGCGCAGCCGTTCGATTTGGCGGGGCAAAGAGTATCCATCTCGGCTTCCATTGGTGTTGCCATGTACCCAGACGATGGCACCTGCTTTGACAGTTTGATGAAAAAAGCCGACATGGCAATGTACAGTTCCAAAGAAGCCGGGCGTAACGCTTACCGGTTCTTTACCAACAAGATGAATGTGGACGTGATGGATCGCATCATGGTTCGTAATGGTCTGCTCAGGGCATTGGAGCGTCGCGAGTTCGTCTTGCATTATCAGCCACAACTGGACGTAAACAATAGTCAGATCGTTGGTGTAGAAGCTCTGCTCCGTTGGGAAAACCCCGATATTGGCATTGTGCCGCCGGACCGGTTTATTCCCGTGGCAGAAAGCAGTGGTTTGATTGTGGAAATTGGTCGTCGGGTGTTGCAGGAGCCTGTCGTCAGCTGAAAGCCTGGCAAGATGAATTTGGCCTCACTGACTTTGTCATGGCGGTCAATATCTCGGCTCTGCAGTTTACTCGGGGTGACCTCTATGAGGCGGTTTCATCGGCGATTAGCGAGTCAGGGATCGATGCATCCAACCTTGAGCTTGAGCTCACGGAATCCATATTGCTCAAAGAAGCGGACCAGGCACTGGAAGTCGTGAGTCGGTTGCGCAATCTGGGTGTCAAAATGTCTATCGATGACTTCGGCACCGGATATTCGAGCATGGCTTATCTTAAGCGGCTATCGGTTGATAAGCTCAAGATTGATCGGTCGTTTGTAAAAGACATCGACGTGGACAGTGAAGATGCAGCTATTGCTCATGCTGTCATTTCCTTGGGTCATATACTGGGGCTGACGATTATTGCTGAGGGAGTTGAGGATGAAGCGCAACTGGCATTTTTACGCTCGCACGGCTGTGATCAATACCAGGGCTACTATTTTTCTCGCCCACTCCCTGCAGTTGAATGTGCCAGGCTGTTAAGTAAAAACCAGAAGATGACCGGTCAGTAAAACCGGGTCTATGACGTTATGAAAATTTGAATACAAGGAGGTATTCATGGCAATTCCACGACTAGTGCAGCGCTGCAATGGCAGCTGGCACTTCGTTCAGCCAAGTACAGAAGTATCTGTAGTGCTGAGGGATTGCAACTAATGAAGTCTCTCACCCGTGCGCTCATGGTATGGGCTCTGTTGGTTGTCGCGTTCTCTCTGGCGCTTGTAGTCATTGATGGTGGCTCCAGCTCGCACCAATGGCTTAGCCAGCTAATAGCTCGACTAAAAATCAGCGCCATTGTAACCGCCCCTGTTGCCATACTGGTTTGGCTGTTTGGACTCAGAAGTGCCCGGCGAGAAAGGGACAGGCAAAACATACAGACGTTGATTGAGCAGCCGTTTCCTCAAGGGGAGGTGGTGTTTGCTTATCTGGACAATAGCCGGCGTGCAATTGTGGCACTGATTGTGTTGTGTCCGATTATTCTGGTGCTTGGCGTTAAACTCCATGAGTGGTCCCGGCTGGATCAGGTAGAGGTCGCCCTCTGGCTGATGTTAGCCCTTATATTTCTCACCTTGCTGCTAGCCTTTGGGCGAGCACTGGCAAATCTTAGAGTTGCTCTGAGCGGTGGTTTCACTGTGAGGGTTGGGGAGAAAGACGTTCAACTACCGGTATTCAAACACCTGATGTATCACAGGGCATCGGTTCCACTGGCGGGACTCACATTTGTCGGTATTATGGGGAAAAGAACCGGTGTGCGTAGCCTGTGCTTTGGCAGCAGCAAAGACCGTTACGTGCTCGAGGAAAGGTATTCAAATGAGGTGGACTTCATGCGAATGTACCGGCTGATCCGCCAGCGTGCGCTTGAGATCAAAAAGCAGCAAAACAGTACCCATAAATCGGTTACCCAGGGCGGATACGTGAACGGAGAGCGATGATGGCATACACCAAGGTCATAGACTTTGCCAAGGCCGGCGGTAAGCACCGTGAAAAGCGCGAGCATGAGGAAAAGGAAGGGCGTGCCGAAGCCATGCGTGATCGGTTTGCCAGGGCGCTGCCTGATAAACCACGCCCGGTTAAAGATTATTTTAAAAAGAAAAAGGCCAGGAAAAAGCGGTAAGAAGGTGAATAAAGCGCCGCCGGGCACCGCGGACGGAAGATTACTCAGGTATACTGTACAGGGCATCCGTTGGATGCCTTTTTTATTGGCGCATCAGCGCGAGAGACAGTGATCGGGGTGTTAAATGGTTGAAACCGGGCAGCTCAACAAGCTCAAGGTAATTCGTGAAGTCGATTTTGGTGTCTATCTGGAAGGTGGCAGTGAGGGCGGTATTCTATTGCCCAAGTCTGAAGTACCTGAAGGGACACGCCTGGGCGACAGCTTACAGGTGTTTGTGTACCTGGACACCAACGACATGCCGATCGCGACCACCAAGCGACCGCGTGCCCAGGTAGGCCGGTTTGCCAATCTTAAGGTGGCAGAAGTGAACGAGATCGGTGCTTTCCTGGACTGGGGACTGCCCAAGGATCTGTTCCTGCCCTACAACGAGCAGACCCGACGTTTGGCGCAAGGCGATTACGTCACTGTATTCCTCTATCTGGACAACACCGGGCGTATCGCGGCAACCACTAAGCTGGAAAAACATTTTGATCCTGAGGTGACCTACGAGCAGGCTCAGCTGATTGAAATGCTGGTATGGCGCCGTACTGATATCGGTTATCTGGTGATTATCGATAACTGCACCTCTGGTCTTCTGCATCAGCAGGATATTCACCGTCCCGTGCGCGTGGGGCAGAAGCTGCCTGGCTTTATCAAGCAGGTGCGTGAGGATGGCAAGATTACGGTCATGCTGGAAAAGCCGGGCTACGGACGTGTAGATCCTTTGGCACAGCAGATTCTGCAGTACCTCGAAGCGCGTGAAGGGTTTTGTGCATTGGGTGACAAGAGTGATCCGGCTGCCATTAAGGAAACCTTTGGTGTCAGTAAAAAAGCCTACAAGATGGCGTTGGGCCAGTTGATGAAAGCCGGTCGAATCCGTCAGGACGAGCAGGGTATTTACCTGAACGACTGATTGTTTTGCACTCCTTTCGCGATTTAAGTTTCATTTAAGTCCGCTTCTCTATTCTGGCTCCTGTCAATCAACACAGGAGTCAGATCGATGAAAACACTGCTTACCTCTCTGCTGCTTTCCACCGCCGTAATCGCTTCACCTGCCTTTGCAGGCGACAAATGCGATGTCCCCAAAGACGAGTGGCAGTCTGAGCAGGCCTTCCGTGATGCCGTGGCGGCCAAGGGTTGGGAAATCAAGAAATTCAAAATTGACGATGGCTGCTACGAAATCTATGGCTACGACGAGAAGGAGCGCCGCGTAGAAGCGTACTTCGATCCCAAGAGCTTCGATATTGTAAAAATGGAACTCGAGGACTAAGGAGGTCGCCATGGTCACCGTAAAAGTCTGGGACCCGTTGGTCCGTGTGTTTCACTGGTCGCTGGTGATCTGTTTTACGGTGGCCTGGATCAGCGCTGATGAATGGCAGGATCTGCACGAAGTGATGGGCTACATTTCGGCAGGGCTGGTCGTTTTCCGCATTATCTGGGGGCTGACCGGCCCTCGATATGCGCGCTTTACCCAATTTGTCCGCTCACCCGGACGTGTATTCAGTTACCTGCAGGATATCCGTAAGGGGCGTGAAACCCGTCATATCGGTCATAATCCGGCAGGGGGCATGATGGTCGTCGCTTTGCTTCTTTCCCTAGGGGCGCTGACGCTCAGTGGCTGGCTGGGGACCGATATCTTCTGGGGTGAGTCCTGGGTCGAAGAGGTTCATGAAAGTGCCGGGAATCTGGTGCTGCTGCTGGTCGCATTACACCTGGCCGGTGTATTCTGGGCCAGTTTCAAACATCACGAGAACCTGCCGCGTGCCATGATCACCGGGCGTAAGCGCCCAGCAACCGGCACGGATCAGGAATAGCAGCAATAATATCAGGGGAGGTATGTGTGAGCAGATTCACCAGACATCTATCAGTCCTGGCGTTGAGTTCTGGCTTGCTGTTCTCCCTTGATGCATCTGCCAGTCGTGACCTTGATCAGGACGAAGTCATGCAGCTGGTTAGAGAGGGCAAGATACGCCCGCTGACTGAACTGATGGCGCTGAACCCTGAGCGATTCTCGGGCCACCTGCTGGATGTGGAAGTTGAATACGAAAATGGCCGGCTGGTGTATGAGGTTGAGATACTGGACGACGCTGGTAATGTCAGAGAGTTTTACCTTGACCCGGTCACCGGTGCGATTCTGAAGGAAGAGATAGAGGATGACTGAACATGCGCCTGTTGCTGGTCGAGGATGACAATGCACTGGTAGACCGGCTCAAGCCTGAGCTGAAGAGTGCAGGCTTTGCGGTTGAAGTTTCAGCAGATGGCGTGGATGCCGAGTTCATGGGGCTGGAAGAAGCCTTTGATGTCATCGTGCTGGATCTTGGCCTACCGAAAAAACCGGGCATGCAGGTATTGCAGAGCTGGCGTAGCGCCGGTTGTACCACTCCGGTGCTTATTCTCACTGCCCGTGATGCCTGGCATGAACGTGTCGATGGGCTCAAGGCCGGTGCGGATGACTATTTGGGCAAGCCCTTCCATACGGAAGAGTTGCTGGCCCGACTGGAAGCGCTAGTGCGGCGAAAACATGGTCATGCCAGCAGTTTGCTGGAAGTTGCCGGTTTGCAATTGGACTCTGATCGACAAACGGTCGTGGATGCGCAGGGGCAACAGCATCAACTGACTGGAGTTGAGTTCCGTCTTTTGCGATACCTGATGCTTAATCCTGACCGTATCCTGTCGAAAACGCAGCTCAGTGAGCACGTGTATGAAGAAGACCAGTTGCGTGACAGCAATGTTATAGAGGTCTACATCAACCGCCTGCGCCAGTATCTGGGCAAGAGCGTGATTCTGACCCGCCGCGGACAAGGCTATAGCTTCCCCTCAACACCCGCTGCGACGCGTTAACATGCCGAACTCTCAACGTTCCCTTGAATGGCGGATTAGGCGCCAACTGCTGTTCAGTCTGCTGTTGATGCTATGTGGCTTGATGCTGGTCGTGCATTTTGGTGTAACCCAGTTGACCCGGTCCTTTGTTGTCAGCCGTTTGGAAACGGATGCCGAAAGCCTGATTGCTGCGCTGTCGCGAGGAACGGATGGACAATGGCAGCTGAGCGAAGACGCCATCATGCAAGCTTATCAGCGCGTTCAGTCAGGACATTATTATCGCCTCAAAGCGGACGGAGTTGATCTGCGCTCAAGGTCGCTGTGGGATCTGGATCCGCAATTTGAGCTGCAGGCGCCGGGAGAATCCAGGGTGGCGGAATCCAGCCCCCTGCAGAGTCAGCACTGGCTGGCGCTGGAACAGGGCTTCACGCGCGGGGGTACGCCTTTCACCCTCTGGGTGGCGCAGGACATTGCCGAGCTTAAACATGACCAGGAACAGCTGGCTGTCTGGTTGATTGTGCTGGTTGGTCTGAGTGTCCCCCTTGTGCTGTTACAGCAACGCCGAGTACTCAAGCGAGGTTTTCAGCGACTGGAACCCTTGCGCCAGGCATTGGCTCGGCAGCAGGCGGGCGAGGATATCGACTTGCCGGCTGATGTGCCCAGGGAAGTGGAGCCGCTGGTAACCAGTATCACGCAACTGCTGCATCAATCAGGTCAGCAGATTAGCCGCTCACGCATGGCTCTGGGCAATCTTGCCCATGAACTCAAACGGCCGCTGCAGCAGTTGCAGTGGTTGGCAGATCAACACCCGGATCCGGAGCAGAAGCAGCAATTGATGATGCTGTATGAGGAACTCTATCAGCGTATTGAGCGTGAGCTGAGGCGGGCACGCATCGCCGGCGCACCGGGACCCGGGCGTCACTTCAATCCGCAGGAAGAAATTCCGCATCTGGTTCAGTTGCTGCAGCGTATTGGTCGCGATGATATTCGGTTTCAGTCTGAGTTACCGCAGGGCACCATGCCGTTTGACCGTGACGACATGCTTGAATTGCTGGGCAATCTGCTGGATAACGCCTGGCGACACGCCACCCATTGTGTGTCCTTGCAAATCCTTCCACCGTCGCCCGACATCGATGCCTGGTGTCTGGTTATCAGTGATGACGGAGCCGGAGTGTCGGAGGAAGCCATGCAGCGCATGTCGCTGCGCGGAGTACGGATAGACGAACAAAGCGGAGAGGGCAGCGGACTGGGATTGTCGATCTGTTCCGCTATCGTAGAGAGCTATGCCGGCAGCCTGGCATTTGGCCATGCACCGGAAGGCGGGCTTCAGGTCAGCATTCAACTCAGATAATGACAGATCTGTTATCATTTCCTTACACGGTACAGGGATAATGCTAAGAAAATGGATACAGTCTGGCTGCTGATAGTGTTAGCCGGCCTCATGGTCGTACTCTTCGATTTTACCAATGGTTTTCATGATGCCTCCAATATGGTGGCATCTGTCATCGCATCACGTGCAATGACGCCACTGCAGTCGGTATTGATTGTGGGCGGGTTTACCTTTCTCGGCCCAGTGCTGGGTGGCACGGCGGTCGCCAATACCATTGGCAAATTTGTCACCCTTGATGAGCTGCCTGATACGCTTTCGCTTGTGGTCGTGCTATGCGGATTATTTGCAGCAACGGCCTGGAATTTCATCACCTGGTGGCGCGGTATTCCGTCGTCGTCTTCTCATGCCTTGGTGGGTGGCCTTTGTGGTGTCGTTGTCGTATCAGCCGGGCCTGATCAGGTGGTTTGGGGGCTGGAAGCACTGACGCGTGGCGAATTCACTGGCGTGACCAAAGTACTACTGGCACTGATACTTTCACCCTTGATGGGCTTCTGGCTCGGCTTTGTGTTGCAACGTGTGATGCTGCTGTTACTCCGTTCGGCCAGCCCTTTGGTCAACAGGGAACTCAGGGGCGCGCAGTGGCTGACCACCGCGGGTCTGGCATTTTCCCACGGTGCCAATGATGCTCAGAAAAGCATGGGCATACTGACACTGTGTCTGCTGCTGAGTGGCCAGATCGATACCTTTGAAGTGCCGTTCTGGGTCATCGTGCTCTGTGCGTCTGCTATCACGCTGGGAACCGTATTGGGGGGCTGGAAAATTGTCCGCACCCTGGCATTTGCCATCTACAAGATTCGCCCCCTGCATGCGTTGAACTCACAGCTGACTTCAGCCGGGGTGGTCTTTCTGGCGTCATTGGTCGGGGCACCGGTATCCACGACACACGTGGTTTCATCCTCCATCATGGGGATAGGTGCGTCTGAACGCCCCCGTGCGGTCCGCTGGACCAAAGCACGTGAAATCGCATTAACCTGGTTGATTACCATTCCGGGTGCAGCAGTCCTGGCCATGCTGAGCTATGGCCTGGTAAGTCTATTCGGACTGGGCCAGTAACCGTTCGGCCGACATTGAAGGACACAAGAATATGGCACAAAAAGAAGGTTTTCTGTCGCGGTTGATCGATAGGGTGATTCCCAAACCGCCCGATTTCTTTACCCTGCTGGCCGAGCAGAGTGCATTGGTGACGGAGACCATCTCCAACCTGCATCAGTACATGCAGCAGCCCAATGAAGCCTTGGCTGAGCTGCTGACGGAAGAGGAACATGCCGCGGACACGTTGAAGATCCGCAACTTGCACCAGCTCAACCGTGCCTTTTCAACGCCGATTGACCGTGAAGATATCTATCGCGCTATCGACGGGTTGGACTGGATCATTACTCACTGCAAAAGCACCATCAATGAGATGCTGGATCTGGATGTTAAGCCGGACAAGCATATGCAGGCAGTGATGGATGAGATGCTCAAAGGTTGTGAGGCGTTGGAACGGGGATTTCGCCAGCTGGAAACCTATCCGGCCGGGGCAGAGAAGGAGGCCCACTCGGCACGCCATGCACACCGTCGCATCGAGCGGCTGTATCGGCACAGTCTTGCTGAGCTGTTTCAAGGAGAGGTGACTGCCGAAATGCTGAAAAAACGTGAGATCTACCATCACCTGATGGATGGGTCTCGACGCCTGCATTCGGCAGCGAATGTCCTACACGATATTTTCGTTAAGCTCGTTTGAACCCTTGAGCCAAAGCTGCGGTGATCTCGGCTGCAGGCACTGCTCGGCAGCCGGAAACGTTTTGACCGGCCCAGAGCGGTGTGAAGTCGCCTGCCCCCTGGGCTTCAGCGGCAGCTCTCAAGGGCGCTGATGGGGCAGTAGCCAGCGGGAAGCGGGGGGCACCCTCATTGATGGGACCAAGGTCCCGAATCATTCGGTTGACGATGCCGCGGGCCGGGCGGCCACTGAACAGATTGGTCAATACCGTGTGGGCTGCTGCATCCGACTGCAACGCCGTGCGGTGAACCGCTGAGGTGGTGGCTTCATCACACAAGAGGTAGGCAGTGCCGACCTGCACACCAGCGGCACCCAGAGCCATGGCTGCGGCGACCCCCGCTGCATCGGCAATAGCACCGGCGGCGATCACGGGAACGCTAACGGCATTCACGATCTGGGGCAGCAGCGCCATCGTGCCTGATTGTTGGGTGATATCTTCAGTCAGGAACATACCTCGGTGCCCGCCCGCCTCAAGCCCCTGAGCAATAATGGCATCCACACCCTGGGCTTCCAGCCATAGTGCTTCCTCCAGAGTTGTGGCTGATGACAGCACTTTGGCGCCACTGGCACGTACTTGCTCCAGTAAGGCTGGGTGTGGCAAACCGAAATGGAAGCTCACCACCTCGGGTTTGACGCTTGTAACTACGTCGGCCATCGCCTGGTTGAACGGCTGGCGCCCGGGACCAGCAGGCCCCTTGGGTACGGCAACCTCAAGCTCGCTGTAATAGGGGAGAAAGTTGTCGAGCCAGTTGGCTTGTACTTCTTCGTCAGGCTCGGGTTGTGTGTGACTGAAAAAATTCAGGTTGATAGGGCCAGTGCTGCGTTGACGAAAAGCGTTTACCGCAGATTCCACACCTTCAGGGGTTAACATGGCACAGGGAAGTGACCCCAGGCCACCTGCTGAAGCAACGGCAGCCGCCAGCTCCCAGCCCTGAACACCGGCCATGGGGGCCTGAATCAGGGGAAATTGCGTGTTGATGAGCTGTCTGAGGCTGGCCATTGTTACTCCTTGGAACTACATCCTGTTGCGCCAGCCAGCTTTTCAAGAGGGAAAGGCCTCTGGCGGATAGAATGAGCAATGCTAAACGCCAAAGATCAAAGTGTGAATTATCCATTGGCGCTATTCCTGTACTGGGGAGTATCAGGCAGATTGTTGTGTTTCAAGGCTAACCAGACGATTGACAGGCTTGACGCTGTAAGCAAGGCTGCACTGAGACCAAAGGTACTTTGATAGCTATGCAGATCAAATACCAGGCCACCAAGGGTTGAGCCCAGTCCGAGCAGCAACAGTGCAGTTGATAGGCCGGTAACACAACGGAGTGCACGAGCACTGTGATAAGGTAGCGATGCAATTATGACCATGAAAGACTCAGGGAAGGGCTATGTCGCTACAGGCTGACTATCTCGCGTTAAGCAAAGGTGCGCGTATGCACCTGAAATGCAGGGCAGGTGATCGGTTCTATTTTAGAACATCAGGGCAGGTGAAATGGATTATCTGGGGTGTCATTGGGCTTATCTGCTTGCTGAGCTCTTTACTGATGTCTGTGGTGCTGGATGGTGCGGAGCAGATCATATACATGGTGACATCGCTCTGTCTCATCATCGCAGTCACGATCTCATTGGGGATGCGGCGTCATCTGGTATTGGATACAACCAATGGCAAGTTGCTGCGTGAGAAATCCTGGTGGGGCTTGAGGCGATCTGTTAAGTCTGCAGACCCTCTGACTAATCAGCGTGCAGTGGTAGCCCCAATCGCAGAGCTTTCACAAGGCTGCTTGCTTGAGATTGCCGATCATAAATACACCATTGGCACCTTTGATCAGACACGTCAGTTAGCCATCTTCATTAACCGGCATTTTGCAGTGCCGGCGTTTGATCGCGTGACCCGGTGGCCAAATGAAATTGAGCTGCAAGACGAGCAGCTCGCGGATACTGGCAGTTGCGCTGCACCTGCGCCACAACAGCCTTTATCCAATGCAGGTCTGGAAGAACGCAAAAGCCCATCAGCAGTGCCTACCCAGGCTCGCTATGTCCCGATTGGTGATCAAAAAGTCTTTCTCAAATTGGCACTGCCTTTTCCGCTGTTTCTGTTGTTGGGTATCCTGCTAAGCCAGCTTGCTAACAGGGGAGGGGTTTGAAATGAGTCGTTGGCAGTCGTCTTCCCCCAATGTCAGTAAGCTTGTGTTGACACGGAAGCTATGGATTGTCGCAATCCCGCTCCTGTTTGCATCAATACTGATGGTGTATCTGGGGCTCTCAGCTGAGTTTCCCGTTATCCTTAGCTGGGCACTGGTCTCCACCCTGGCGTTGCAAAGCTTATGTGTCCGCCATTACCTGCTTGTAGACAAGAACAAGGGTACATTGACGCGTCATCTGAGCAGTTTATACCCCATTGCTCGACTGGAGTTGCCGTTGGAGCACATCGCCGGTTTCTGTGTGACCAAAAGCTTTCTGGAGCGGCATGAGTTCAACCTTGTTGTCATGATGAATGACGGCCAGCGCGTCAGCCTGTTGTGCAACAGAGCGTTAAGCGAAATGGAAGAACATGGTCAATACCTTGCACGGTTTTGTCGCCTGCCATTCAAACTTGAAATCAGCCAGTAAATTTACATCTTGCTGAACTTTACGTGTTGGTTACTTTGTTGGTTTAAACAAAACAAATATTCCTTTGCGCAAAGGTATTTTTTGTCCAAGGTGTTCAAAATTGCCAAACTGGTCCGGCCACTGACTTTCTGTTCAGAGCCGGCCTGTACAGTTTGAGTATAAAAGATGTATCTGTCATGGCGCAGGGTTGTACGTAAATCATACAATTCGCGGCTATATTCGGATGCTGGAACGGACTAGAAAATGCATTCAGCTCGAGCCCCCAGAGTATTACTGATAGACGATCAACCTGAAGGACTTGGCCCATTGGTCAGGCTTATGCATAGCCAGGGTTTTCAGGTATTCCAAAGCAACAGTGCCCGAATAGGGTATCAGCGTGCGCATGCAGTAACACCCGACCTTATTCTTCTGGACCTGTATATGCCGGAGATGGATGGGTTGGCGGTGTTGCGCTTGCTGAGAGAATCACCAGAGACACGCGAGATCCCGGTTATTTTTTTATCATCTACTTCGTCCATTGACGACAGGTTGTCCGGATTTGAATTAGGGGCGGTTGATTTCGTCAGTAAACCCTATATGCCAGAGGAAGTTGTAGCGCGTGTCAGGGTGCATCTAGGCCGAACGCTCCAGGTAACTGATTCAAAGAACTTTACAGATACTGATACGAACCTTTGCCAGGATGAAGTGATGTTGCAGGCGGCTTTACGCATTCTTGAGAGCCGTTTAAGTGACCCGCCCAGCGTGATGGAACTGGCTCGTTCAGTGGGTACCCATGATAAACGCTTACTGCGAATCTTTCGTGCTCAGCTGGGCACAACCGTCTCAGCGTACATCCGGCAATCACGCATGGAGTTGGCCAGGCGCCTGCTGCGCAATGATTCGATCAGCATTGAAGAAGTTGCTGCCCAGGCAGGCTTCAGAAATGCAGCTAATTTTTCTACTTCATTTCGACGTGAAGAAGGGCTGTCCCCACGACAATATCGTCAACGTTGTTTGGCTGAATCCTGATACCTTTTGGTGCTCATTTTTTGAGCGCCTTCCTTTCCCGCAAAGCTTTCGTCCTTAATATCAAAAGTAACCTTTTCAGGGCCGCCTAGAATGGCGAATAAAATCTTTTAAATAATTTGCAAACTGCTGTTATCCAAACGGGTAAACCTTTGTATTAAAGCGCTCAAACAGTTTGCAGACTATCTGGAAAGTGTTAGCCCCCCGGCTCATGTGAGCTTGTTAAAGGAGATATTTTGTATGGACGCGGCCCCCAAAAACCGCTTAAAAAATAATCACTGGGCAGCCATGCTGGTAACAGGTACATGTTTGGCAGCCAGTGGTCAGGTAAACGCTGAAAATATCACTTCAGTTGTGGCTGAAGCACTGGATTCAAATCCGGAAGTCCGCTTTCAGGCCGATGCTCTGCGTGCACTGAGTGCAGAAACCCGTCAGCAAAAAGGCGGTTATCTGCCAAGTGTTGATTTGGATATGTCCCTGGGACAGGCTCGTCGTGATTTCGACAATCGTGGTACTTTCGATCGAAATTATGCCGAGCTTTCAGTAACACAGATGCTGTTTGACGGCTTCAAGGTCAGTAGCCGTGTTGATGAAGCCGAACATAAGCAACTTGAGCAGTATTATCGTCTGCGAGGAGAAGCGGAAGACAAGGCACTTGAAGTGGCTCAGGTGTATCTTGATGTTGTCCGCTATCGCCAGCTGGTCGAAATGGCTCAGATTAACGTTGATGACCATATTCGTGTCCGCGATCAGGTCCAGGAGCGTAACGAACGGGGTGTGGGTAATCGTGCCGACCTGTATCAGGCGGAAGGGCGTCTGGCACTTGCGCGCTCCAATCTCAAAACAGAGATCAGCAACCTTCAAAGTGTTACGGCACGCTTCCAGCGCCTGGTCGGGCGCGCTCCAGAGACGAAAATGCAGTCGGTGTATGATCTGAATATCAGCATGCCGCAAACACTTGAGCCGGTTCTGGAAAGTGCATTCGCCAACAATCCATCGATCCATGCGGCGTTTGCCAACATTGACGCGGCACGTTCGGCGTTGACCCTGGCCAAATCCGACAACTATCCAACACTGGAGTTGGGCTTTAGACAGGGGCTTTACGAAAACAACAACGGTTTTGATAACCGCACCGACCCGGACAGCACGGGTGATGAAAGCCTTGTTGAGCTGCGTCTGCGCTACAACCTCTACCGTGGTGGCAGTGACCGTGCGGCTCAGCGTGCAGCCCATAACCGTATTGGTCAGGCTGAGAGCCTGAGAGATAAAGCCTGTGTTGATCTGCGCCAAACGGCCACAATCGCCTGGGCCGAGCAAGGTAACCTGGAGCAGAAACTGCAGCTACTGGCCGAGCATCGTTCTTCCTCGTTTAACGTTGTTAAAGCCTACCGCCACCAGTACAGCATTGGCCGCCGCTCTTTGCTGGACGTACTGGATGCCGAAAACGAGTCCTTCCAGGCAGAACGTAACTTCATTCAGGCGGAATTTGACCTGCTGCTGAACCGTCTTCAGGTACTGAACAGCATGGGTGAGCTCCTGGATACGCTGGGTATGGCACCCGCAATGGAAGGCCTGACTGAAATGGACGTAGTCCAACAGAATCAGGAGCTGCCAGCGCGCTACTGCGCTGCCGTCTCTGAAGCTTTGGTTAGCCTTAACAAGTAAGGCCATCGTGCCAAGTGAGCCCCCGACATGCACGATGATCCTTTGTGCCATTGCCTATTGTGGCTGGCGCATAGCACCGGTGCGTCCCTGACACGGGATGCACTGGTCGAAGGCCTGCCACTCAAAAGTGGTCAACTGACGCCCTCTCTGCTGCCCCGTGCAGCGGAGCGGGCAGGTTTGCTCACGCGCCCTGTGCGCCAGGCTTTACCGCGCATCAATTCCAGGCTGTTGCCTTGCATTCTATTGCTGAATGGCAATCGTGCCTGCCTGCTTGAAAGCCTCAACCTGGATGACGGTGAGGCCGTCGTTCGTGTACCCGAGCTGGGTCTTGAGCCACAGAGCATGCCGGTGGATGAGCTGGCCGCCGATTTCTCAGGCGTGGTGTTCTACTGTCGCCCTGCATTAAAATTGACAGAAACGTCTGCAGAGAAGGCTGCGAGCGCCGACAATGGGCACTGGTTCTGGTCAGCTATTCGCCGTAATCGACGTATCTATCGCGATGTTATTCTGGCATCCCTTTGTGTAAACCTTTTTGCCCTGGCCATGCCGCTTTTTGTCATGAATGTGTATGACCGGGTGGTGCCCAACCAGAGCACGGAAACACTCTGGGTACTGGCGGCTGGTGCCGCGATAGTCATCTTCTCTGACCTGGTTTTGCGCATGTTGCGAACCTGGTTTGTGGAGCTGGCAGCCGGGCGGGCAGATGCGCGCCTGTCAGCGCGTATCATGGAACGTGTGCTGGGCATGCGGCTTGAGCACTGGCCCGCCTCTGCAGGAGCCGTTGCCGGCAACATCCAGAGTTTTGACAGTGTCAGGGCGTTTTGTGGGTCTGCCGTGGTTACGGCTTTGGTGGATCTGCCGTTCTTTCTGTTATTCCTGCTTATCATCCTGCTGATTGATCCGCTGATGTCGATCCCGGTTGCAGTCGGTGCTGGTGCCTTATTGGTCTATGCACTGTCTGTGCAACAAAGAATGCACCGCTTAGCGGAGGTGTCAGGGCAGGCATCATCACAGCGCTCTGCAGGTCTGATCGAAAGCTTGAACTGCTTGCCAGTACTGAAAAGTTTTAATGCAACCGGTCGTATGCAGCGGCAATGGGAACAGGCAACACGCTTTCTCGCCGGTTGCAGCAGCCGTCAGCGCCTCTTGGGAGCATCAGTGACCACTGGAGCTGCCTGGGTGCAGCAAACCGTTGCAGTCTGCATGATTATCATCGGTGTGTACCTGGTGATTGACGGTCAAATGACTCAGGGCGCGCTGATCGCAGCCTACATGCTGAGTTCCCGTGCCATGGCACCCGTGTCCCAGACGGCAGCTCTTCTCACGCAATATCATCAGGCTGCTGCATCGCTTAATACTCTCGAAGAAATGATGGCCGTTCCCCAGGACCGTGAAAACGAGAAACAGTATGTCAGCCGCGAAAATGTACGCGGAGATATCGAGTTCAATAAGGTCAGTTTCACCTATCCGGGTGCCGATCGCCCGGCTTTAAAACAGCTGTCTCTGCGCATATCTGCAGGTGAAAAGGTGGCCATTTTGGGCGCTGCCGGCTCCGGCAAAAGTACGTTGGAGAAAATGATAGCCGGCCTGTATCGACCCACCGAAGGCGATATATATATCGATGGTGTACATCAGCAGCAGCTGGACCCTGCTGAGTTACGCCGTCATCTGGGCTACTTGCCGCAGGATGTACAGCTCATCAACGGAAGCATCTTCGACAATGTAACCCTGGGAGATGACCTGGCAGAGCCGAAACGCCTTCAGCGTGCTTTGAAAACATCGGGTCTGGAATCCGTTATTGGACGCCATGCTGACGGATGGTCCATGCAAGTAGGGGAGAACGGGCGTGCCCTGTCCGGTGGCCAACGCCAGACCGTGGCATTGGCCCGGGCGCTTGTGACTGA
Source organism: Marinobacterium sp. NO-S09 (assembly GCF_059179545.1). Classification (NCBI taxonomy): domain Bacteria; kingdom Pseudomonadati; phylum Pseudomonadota; class Gammaproteobacteria; order Oceanospirillales; family Oceanospirillaceae; genus Marinobacterium; species Marinobacterium sp. NO-S09. The sequence continues at coordinate 2,370,029 of NZ_CP168954.1, forward strand.
AGCCCCCGTCCTGTTACTGGATGAGCCTGCCAGCGCGTTGGACAGCATGATGGAACAGCATATCTGCTCAAGCCTGAAAACCTACTGTAAGCCGCGCACTTTGCTGCTAATCACGCACAGAACCAGCTTGTTGACACTCGTCGACCGTCTGATCGTCATGGATAAGGGCGAGATCATTGCGGATGGCCCCAAGCAGCAGGTGCTTGAAGCGCTCAACAAGGGTCAGTTGAGGCGTGCCGCATGAGTAAAAACAACAAAACCGTCGAACAGGGTGGCTTTGAAGCATTGGGTCGCCTTGCTGCACCGGGAACCGGTACCGGGCGACTGGCGCAAGGCCTGATGAACCCTCTACTGAGTCGCGTCGAATCCGAAGGCGTTGACTGGACGCAGGATGCCGAGTTCAGCCTGGTAGAGGCTCGTGAGCCCGGGGCACGTGGACTGATTTACGTCATCCTGGTCATTTTCACACTGCTTTTGGTTTGGGCAGGGCTGGCGCCCATTGATGAAGTGACCCGCGGTGAAGGCAAGGTAATCCCGGCCAGCCAGTTACAGATCATCCAATCCACGGACGGCGGTGTGGTACGTGAGCTGTACGTAGCAGAGGGTGAACAGGTGAAAGCGGGGGATCTGCTGGCACGGATAGACCCGACCCGTTTCATATCAAGTTTTCAGGAAACTGAAGTTCGTATTTTTGCCCTGCAAGCAAAGGTAAAACGCCTTGCAGCGCTGCTTAATGATGAAACCTGGCAGCCCGATGAGATGGCATCACTAAGTCCGGAGCAACGGGCGGTATTGCAGAGAGAGCATGCATTTTTCCGCGAAAGCCGGGATGAATATGACCAAAAGCTGGCAATTGCTCGCGAGCAGCTGAGTCAGCAGCAACGTGCTCTGGACGAGGTTCAGGCAAAAGTCAGAGCAGCACGCCAGGCTGTTCGCCTTTCTTCGCAAGAGCTCAGGGTCACGCGCCCTCTGCTGGCATCCGGTGCTGTGTCAAAAGTTGAACTGTTGCGCCTTGAACGAGATCTGGCAGCAGCTTCTGGTGAGTTGCAGCGTGCGCAAGCCGATGTTGAGCGACAAAAGGCTGCCATTGAAGAATCGGAAGCACGTATCGCTGAGGTAGGACACACCGCCCGCAACCGTTGGCGCACAGAGTTGAGTGACGCTTCAGCGGAATTGAATGGTTTGAAAGAAGGGGCGGTTGCCCTGGCTGACCGGGTCAAGTCAGCTGAGCTGCGATCACCCGTCAGCGGAACAGTGCAGCGAGTGCTCTACAGCACTGAAGGTGCAGTTGTCGGCCCTGGTGATGCAGTTGTTGAAATCGTCCCGGCGGATGACCGCTTGCTGGTGGAAGCGAAAATTGCCCCTCGTGACATAGCTTTTCTGCGGCCTGGCCTGCCGGCCATGATCAAACTGCATGCTTATGATTTCTCTGTCTACGGTGGCATTGAAGCCGAAGTGCAGCATATCAGTGCGGACACGATCACGGATAAACGTGACAACACCTATTACCTGGTGCGCGCAATCACCCACGAAAAAGCGCTTTCTGAGGCGCTGGAGGTCATGCCCGGCATGACAGCCCAACTCGACATAATAACCGGGGAGCGCACGGTGCTCTCCTACCTGCTTAAACCCATTTTACGTGCCAAAGACAATGCTATGGGCGAACGCTGACCGGATGGAACCGGAACAGCTCCCAAAACGGCATACAAAACAGTAAAGAGGCGGATATGAATACTGTAGCGACTGTGATCTCTGTAAATGGTCAGGCATGGGTGCAAAATGCATCCGGTGAGCGGCGTTTGCTGGCATCAGGTGACCAGATGCAGCCAGGTGAGTCCCTTATCACCACGGAGACAACCCGAATAGTAATGGACTTTGGTGGTGAGCGTCCTTTGGCATTTGTAGGTGCAGAACCGGGTAATGAAGCGGCTGCCGAAGATGCCGATATTCCGGTTATTACGTTGCCAGCTACGCCTGACAACGCAGAAGAAACTCGTTCGGAAGACAGTGATCGCGCCTCGCCCGTTGCTGATGGGCACAGGTTTTTGCAGCTGGTTCGCGTATCTGAAATTGTAGAAACCGATGGTATTACACCACTGACAGTGGCTGCCATCAGGGAAGTACTAGACCCTTTGGCAATGACCTGGCCTGACAATGATGAAGATCTGGAGCCGGAACGTGAAAATGCCAGTTCTGGATTGGAAGAAGTGTTGATGAATCCAACGCAACCCGAGCCAGAACCCGAGCCCGAACCTGAGCCTGAGCCTGAGCCTGAGCCTGAGCCCGAGCCCGAGCCCGAGCCCGAACCTGAGCCCGAGCCGGAACCTGAGCCCGAGCCTGAGCCTGAGCCCGAGCCTGAGCCTGAGCCCGAGCCTGAGCCTGAGCCTGAGCCTGAGCCTGAACCTGAACCTGAACCTGAACCCAACCCTGAACCCAACCCTGAACCAGAACCGGAGCTACCCACTCCACCGGATCGTGTAGATGTGGACAGCGAGCCTGTTTCTGTCACCTTGGACCTCGGGAAGCTGTTCAGTAATCTGGACGGTGAGATTACGTTCGAGATTTCAGGTCTGCCGGATGGACTTACATTCGATAGCCTTACCGGCAAAATCGAAGGTTTGCTGACGGCCCCTGCGAGTCAGGGCGGTAATGATGGTGTGTATACCATCAGGCTGACGGGCACCGGTCAGAGCGGTGAAACACATACGCAAACCTTCAAGTGGACCATTACCAACCCGGCGCCGGAAGCCGTCAATGACACGAACAGCACCGATGAAAATACGGTACTCAATGTCGATGACGCCGAAGGCATTCTGTCCAATGACAGTGATCCGGACGGTGATGACCTGCATGTGGCAACTATCCAGACCCCGGATCAGAGCAATGAAACCCCGGTGGTCGATGCCGGTGTAACTGTGCCCGGTGATAACGGCGGTACCTTCACGGTTTATCCCAACGGCAGTTACGATTTTGACCCTAACGGCGAGTTCAGTGGACTTAATCCCGGTGATGAGGCAACCACCAGTATCACCTACACAATCAGTGATGGCGAAGGCGGCACGGATACCGCGACTCTGACCGTTACTGTTACCGGCTTGAGTGATGGTGCGCCCAGTCTGGACATCACTAATGAAAACGGTGCAGAAGCGGGTGAACACAGCATAGCTGAAAATGCGGATCAGCCTGTGACCGGTACGTTTACAGTCACAACCCCTGATGGGCTGCAACAGATTACGGTTGACGGCAGCACGGTAACGGCTGGTCAGATGGAGAATCTGAGTACCTCACCTGTCACCATTCCCGGCACTGAGGGACTCTTGAAGTTAACCGGTTTCGACCCTGAAACGGGTGACGTGACCTATGAGTATCAACAAAGCGGTTCTAATAAAGACCATAGTGCAGGTGATGATAGTATCACCGATATCTTCACTCTAACGGTGACCGATCAGCTGGATAACACCACTTCACCGCAGGATCTGACGATTCTTGTCACAGATACTGAACCTGAGGCCAAAGCTGACCGCAATACGGTTACCGAAGGGGATGTCGATGCTGCCACCGGCAATGTCTTTGATGGTAGCGGCGCCTCGACCGGCGACGTGGCCGATGTTCCGGGTGCAGATGCAACCACGCTAACTGGCGTTATGGCCGGTACACCAACCACGGATCACGTCAGTGACGGCAATCTGGCAACCGAAATTACGGGTCAGTACGGAACGCTGGTTCTCAACAGCACTGGTACCTACACCTATGAACTGGATAACACCAATCCGGTGGTGAACGGCCTGAAGGATGATGAAACGCTGGAAGATGTTTTCAGCTACACCCTTACCGACAACGATGGTGATCAATCAACCACCACTCTGACCATTGTAATTGACGGTGTAACGGATGGCGCACCGACCATTACACCCCGAGACCACAACGGTGGTGAAGACTCAAATGATCTGACCACCTACGGCCAGGCCACCGTGTATGAGCGTGGGCTGGTCGAGAGCGATGATTCGGATAAAACGAACGGTGCGATTGATGTCGAAGCCAGCGACGGCATCAAAAGTGTCAGTCTGGGCGGGCAGACGTTTGCGCTTTCAACCTTGCAGGGGCTGGACCCGGTCGACAGTGACACGCATATCAGCATTACGACTGACTATGGCACGCTAACCCTCACAGGTTTTACCGAAACAGACCAGTACAATGGTATTCCGACGGCTGGTACGCTCGCCTATGACTATGTGCTGACCACTGAGTACAGCAACACGGCACCGGCCGAAGGCGAAAATGGTTTCGATCAGATCAGCCTTCAAGTGACTGACGTGGGTGATGTCACTGACACTGGCACGCTGAATGTCAATATCATCGATGATGTCCCCACTGCGAATGCCGACATAGGTGAGCTTACGGAAGATACTCCAAGCCTCACCAATAACGTCTTCACCAACGATCGTATCGGTGGCGACGGTCCTGACAGTCCGGGGCCGATTACGGGGGTGAAGCCCGGTTCGGATACTGCGACCGATGCCAATGGCAATGTCGGCAGCAGCGTAGCGGGCGAGTATGGCCAGATCACCCTTGATGCACACGGCGCATACACCTATACGCTGGATAACACGCTGCCGGTCGTACAGAACCTGAGTGAGGGTGAAACCCTGACGGAAACCTTTGTATATACCATCACGGATGATGATGGTGATACCAGCACGACCACCCTTACCCTGACCATCAATGGGCAGGATGATCCGCCTGCGATTACACCCGTTGATGGCAATGAAGGTGATGCCAATGCGGCAGGCCAGGCAACTGTATATGAGTCCTCTCTGGATAATGTGGGAACAGATGCAGCCAATACACTGGACAGTACAACAGGTGAAATCACGGTAGATTCAAAACACGGGCTGGAGAAAGTCATTATTGGTGGTACGGATATCACCGAGTCTCAGCTCCTTGCTGCCAGTGAAAGCACACCGGTTACGATTGATACAACTTATGGCACCCTCAGTATTACCGGCTACACGCCTGACAATACCGATACGGATAGCAGCGGTAACCTGCTGGATGGCAGCGGCACCATCAGCTACACCTACGCGCTCAAGGGCAGCACTCAGAATCATGATCAGGGTGAGAATAATGAAACCCTGATGGATAGTATTACGCTGACTGTGGCCGATCGTGATGCAAGCTCACAGGATGGAACAGGCACTCTGGATGTCACCATTGTAGATGACAAGCCGGTGATTGCAGCCGGCACCGCTGACCCGACACTAACAGTCGATGAAAGTGACTTCATTACAAACGCGAGTGCAGACTTCTCGGGGCTGTTTGGTGAGATCAACTACGGTGCGGATGGCCAAGCTGATACCGATGCCAGCAGTTTTAAAATGACCATCAATAATCCTGATTCAGGTCTGGTGGATACGGCCACCGGGCAGACCGTGGTACTGAGCCAGACGCCGGACGGTGTGGTTGAAGGTAAGAATGAAAGTGGCGAGCTGGTATTCACTGTCAGCCTGGAGACTGATGGCACGATTACGCTTAATCAGTCGCGAGCCGTTAGCCATGCTGATACGACTAACCCTGATGACCAAGTAACACTGACCAGTGATGTCCTTAGCCTGGACCTGATTGCGGTCGACAAGGACGGTGATGCCACAAAACTGTCGCAGAACATCGGTGATCGTCTGATCTTCAGGGATGACGGCCCGACCATTACGGTGGGCAAACCGGCTTTCAATCCGGGGCCTCTGCAGACCCAGGACGCACAAACGGCAAGTGGTAGTACCTCCACGGCTGTGGTTGATTACGCAGACGCTTTCAATGTTGCCAGTAAGGATGCAGGCAGCGATGCCGAGCAATCTGAGGTCTGGACGTATGCCTTGAGCTTGGCGGAAGGTGCCAGTACGTCTCTTACCAGTGGCGGCGATGCTATCACCCTGAGCCTTGAAAATGGCGTAGTGCTGGGTAAAACCGGTGATGGCAGTGAAGTCTTCCGTGTCAGCGTTGGTGGCGATGGCAAGGTCACTCTGACCCAGTCGGAGCCAATTGATCATCCGACGATGGATGATGTTACTGAAATTGCTTCCCTGGAAGCGGACCTGATCTCACTTACCGGTACCGCTACCCTTACGGATGGTGATGGCGATACAGCCGAAGACAGCCAAAGCATTAACCTGGGCAGTATCCAGTTCCAGGATGACGGCCCCAGCATCGGTACGCCTGGGTCTTCAACCGTGAGCGAAGCGAATCTGGAGACAGGCAGTGCCCCCAACGAGGCAGCACTGACCCAAACCGGTACTCTCAGTGTCAATACAGGTGCTGATGATGAAGCCGCGTTGTTTGATACAGCCTTCGCAGCAGATCAAGCTTCACTCGATGGGTTAAGCCTTACATCTGGTGGCACACCTGTGGTCTGGTCATTGGATACAGCCGGTCATGTGCTCACAGCAACAGCAGGTGATGGTGGCCCTGTTGTCTTCACCGCTACGATCAAGGATCCGGCGTCTTCCAGCGCAAGCTATGAATTTGAGCTTCACACTCCACTGGATAACCCTGTCGGTGGTGAGGCAATTACCTTGCCATTTGATTTTGTGGTGGCGGATGCTGACCTGGATACGGCTGCTAACACGTTCGAAATTACGGTAGTGGACGACAACCCAGACCCGGCTGTTTCGCAGAACAAGATTGTTGACGAAGATTCAGGCGAGGGTGATCCAGAGAACACCTTCACGACCAATGCCGATGCCACTGGCAATAACACCAGTATTGATGGTGGCACACCGGATGCCGATGGCTGGGTGGAAACGCCTCATGGCAAGGCGAAGGTCAATGAAAACGGCACGATCAGTTACGAACCCAATCCCAACTTCAGTGGCGATGATATTTTCACCTATACCACTGTCACAGATAACGACACTAAAACGTACACGGTTGAGGTAAAGGTTAACCCGATTTCAGACGTTCCGGGTGTAACCAGCGATACTGCAAATGTCATCACTGATGAGGATGTAGCTGTTGCCGTAGGTTTGAATACCCCGACCATTACAGACCAGGTTCAGGAAACGGGTGCAGGTGATGCTGACTATCCCGAACGCCTGGGTGCTATCAGCCTTGAAGGAGTTCCTGCTGGCGTAAAAATACTGGACGGTGCCAATGCTGACACAGAGCTGTTCACCACAACGGGTGAACCGGTAACCGTACTGATTCAGGAATACCTGGATGGAAGCAACCATCTCAATGGTTTGAGTGCCTCAGACGTCGACCTTGTGCTGACACAGGCCCAGTACGACGCATTAAAAGTGTTGCCCCCAGCACATGATGCTGACAACTTTATAGTTACTGCCAGCGTAGATTCATATGAAGTGGATGTGAATGGAAACCAGCTCTCTGGTGTTCCATCGGCTAACAACACAACCAGTGTCAATGTTGAAGTAATAGCCATTACCGACCCGGTAGTGCTTGCAATTAATGGCTCCGATGAAGGGTCATATACCGCAACATTGAATGAAGATACTCCGCTTGATCTTACGGCTCTATTGAGCGCCAACTTCAATGATATTGACGGTAGCGAAGGCCGTGAATTGGTGATCCAAGGACTGCCAGTAGGTAGCGTCGTCAGTGTAGGTGGAAGCAGCACGACAATCGATGCGAGTGGGGCGATCAACATTCCGGCACCTGGGCTGAGTGAAAGCACCGATAGCTTCCCATCCATGACGATTACACCGCCGAAAGATTTCAGTGGTGATATCAACGACATCAGTGTCACCCTCAAAGCAGTGGATACCGATGGCGATACGGATCTGGACAGCCATGGCGGCAAGCCGGGCGAAGAAACCAGTACCGTCACCTTGAATATGCACGTGAACCCAGTCGCGGGTGATATCAATACCTCCAGCAGTCAGGAAACGCCGGAAGATACGGCGGTGGCTTTCCTCTCGGGTGTTCAGGTAACCGATACCGGCACAGATGGTACTGAAATCATTACCGAAGTGAGTTTTACAGTTCCATCCGATGCCAACGGCAGCTGGGCCTTTGAGAAAGCCGCGTCCGGCGAAGGCACTGATTGGGAAATCACCAGTGCAGGTGATAGTCACACAATCAGTGCGCTCGATGGTTACAACCTGAAAGAGATCCTCTCTGACTTTTCCCTGACGCCACCAGCCCACAGCAGTCTGGATGCCAGTGTTGACGTATCCGTAACCTCTGCAGATAGCCAAACGGTCAATGGCAGCACGGTCACCAGTTCCCCCGTGACGACTAATCACACAGTGGCCATCACGGTTACGCCGGTGGCTGAAACCTTTGATTCCAGCCATCAGCCGACGGATACGGATAGCAACGGTACTGATGATATCGGTATGTCGCCAAACCATGAGTACCAGACCGAAGGCCAGGAAGATCAGTGGTTTGCGCTGGGCACTGAAAGTACGTTCAATCTCAAGGATGACTGGGCGGTCGAAGACGACGAGCAGCTGTTCGCTGCCTTGACGCCGGAGCTGACGGCAACCAATGGTACTCAAACCAACCCGATTGGCTCCCAGTTCCGTTATAGCGAAGATGGTGGCGATAGCTGGATCACCCAAACCTTTGGTGGTGATGCGGTGCGTATCCCGGTCGAGTATCTGGATACCCTGGAGTTCAAGGGTGCGGAAAACTTCTCCGGCCAGTTCAAGATCAACGTTCAGGCGCTAACCATCGACACGGATGATGATGGTGGGGAGTCGGTTGAGGCCATTAGTGGCCTTTCAGAACTCACCAATGTGCTGATTAAGCCGGTGGCGGATGCGGTAACGACTACGGTAACGGCCCGTGTTAACGGTGATGAAGACGCTCAGGTGCCGCTGTCGATTCGTCCAAGCAGTTCAGATCCGTCGGAAACCTACAAGGTTACCATTGACGAAATACCCAATGGGGCCGTGCTCAAATATGGCTCAGATGAAATTTATGATACGAACTTTGGTGGCTATACAGTCACTGATAACGGCAATGGCACCTGGAAGCTGGTAATCGAAGACTTTGATCCGGCAACAGGCAGCACTGGCATGGCCATTACTGCGCCAGAACACTCGAATGAGCCGTTCACTCTTAAAGTCGGAACAGTTGCTGTCGATAGTCTGACGGTCGACGGTAACCTGTATGAGAATGAGTCAGCGTCGTTTGATCTCACCATAAACGTGACCCCCAAGGGTGTCGCGGACCCGGCAAGCGTTGATCTGAAGTCACTTGATGCCCAGGGCTTTGTAGAAGAATCGGTCGATGCTGCCGGCGGGGTGATGCTCAGCGACTTGTTCAACAGCATGCCGGCATTGATCGATGCTGATGACTCTGAAACCCTGAGCTTCAAACTGAAAGGGCTACCTGAAGGGTTTGGTGTGGAAGGTGCAACCTCGCTGGGTAACGGTGAATGGGTCTTCACTCCGGGCGACTGGGACAACATCACAGTTACGACGCCGAAAAACTTTGGTGGTGATTCAGGTACATTTGTCTTGTCGACCATTACGACCGAGAACGATGGTCACTCACGCACCGATGATCACGACCTGCAGATCAGAATTGAGCCTTCCCCGGAAGCCACCATGAATCTGAGTGGCAGTGCCGACGAAGATACGCCCGCATTGCTTGATTTTGGTGTGCAGCAGCAAAACGAGGAAACGGGTGAAAGCATTACCGCTGTCTGGATCAAGCAGGCCGATGTTGACGATGCTTCTGGCTTTAGCTTGACCGTCGGCGCAACAGGCGCTCAGCTGGATGGAACAGCGGAGGGCGTCATCCTGGAAGATGGCTGGTACAAGCTCGATGAAGCGGCCATAGGTAACATTTACCTGAAAGGTGATGCCAACTGGCACGGCTCTGGCAGTTTCGGTGTTCAGTATGAGGTAACTGATCAGGGCAATAATGCAGGTGCGGGTTCAACAACCAGTCTCTCTGGTGAGCAAACCTACAACTTCAGTGTTAATCCTGTAACTGACCAGCCAGATCTGACACTGGTCAGCAGTAATGCCATCAGCATGACGGCACCAGGCATTACGACGATTGACCTGAATGTCGCTAATCAGGGCGTTAATGGTGGCGATTATGATGGCAGTGAACAGCTGACGCGTATTCTGCTGGATGGTGTTCCAGAGGGTGTTACTGTTCAAGGTGCCGATTTTATCGGCGGTAGTCAGTGGCTGTTCGTTACGGACGATAGTTTCAATGCGGCTTTGGAAAAAAACATTAGCCTTGACGTGCACTATGAAGCCGATGATCTGACCGACCATCCGATAAGCATCACAGTTACCACGGAAGATGCCGCAAACGGTCAGTTGCTGACCGACAGCATCAGTGTGAACCTGACAACCAACTTTGAGGATGGCCCCGGCAGTGCGCCGCCGGCCGTGATTGTGGATTGGTCACAAACAGAGTTCTCTCCCACCGAAGATGCCGCATTTACAGTCAGTGACGCCTTCAATGGTGAGATTGAAAGTGGCGTAACCGGTAATGGTTTCAACATCACATTGTCCAATGTCCCTGAAGGCACTCAAATCAGTGGTATGACTGAAACGGTGATCAACGGCGAAACTGTTTGGACGGCCTCGGGTATGGGGGGGAATGCCGAGCTGCAAACCCTGATGCAAAACATCAGCATCACACCGCCAGCTGATTGGAACATCAATAAAGGCACGTTTGATTTTGACGCCAAGCTGACAACCTATGTGCCCAGCGGGTTGCGAAATGAAGCGGCGATAGAACCTAGTGCCAGCTTTGCCGTGCAACCGGTCAGCGATACCCCTGAAATATCTATCAGTGCGCCTGCTGTCGATGAAGGCAGCGACCTGACGTTCACCGTTGATCTGGCAAACAGTGCAGATGCACCGGACTGGTCACTGGTGGATGGAAAACTCTATCTACAGCTGGATGACTCGGGTATTGATGGGACAGGTGTGCTTAAGCAGGGTGTAACGGAACTTGCCCAGACCTCAGTGAGCGGCATCAATGGTGTCCCGGATGGCAGTTACTATGTAATTGAAGGGGTAGACCCGGCCAGCTCTGTTGTTCTGACATATACACCGTCCAGCACTCACAGTGATGGCTCCGTGAGCCTCTCGGCCTGGGCTCAGGGAACCGAGGCAGGCTCAGACCGGGTTGTCACGGGAACGAGTGCCGAAACAGGTGTGATCCAGCCCGTAAACAGTGGCTATGACTTCAGTGTGGCGCCTGCGAGTGGCTTGGAGAATGGCAGTCAGCAAGCCGAAGCAGACAAGTCCAACGTCATTCAGCTGAACATTACCGATAATGGTTTGAATGACACCGATGGATCTGAATCGATCGGGACTGTCCTGCTGAGGGATATTCCCAATGGCTTCCTGGTGTTTGTTGGCGATAGCGCAGAGGATGCATCCCTGGCGGAATTGTCCAACAACGCTGGTGGGGATGGTACAGCCAATACCTGGCTACTGGGTCAGGGTGAAATCCCGGCTTATGTTGGGGTGATGCCGCCTCAATACTGGAGTGGCACGCTGAATGATTTGAAGCTGCAAATCACTTCAGGTGAAACTTCTCTGGCGTCAGAAGGGATTAGTGAAGAGCTGTTCGACCTTGTGGTTGAGCCGGTCGCTGATGGCCTTAACTCCCTCTCTCCAACACCGAGTTTTGGTACTGAGGGTGACATCATTCAGCTCAACCTCAACCATGAACTGGCTGATCCTGAAGCAGTTGGCCCGGAAACAGGTGATTATCAGGATGAGTCCAGTGAGACTCTGACGCTGGAATTCTCGGGAATGGGTGAGCATGCCGCTTTCTATCTCGATGGCGTATTCATCAGCGGTACTTCACAGGTCGTTGGTAATGGTGGTGGTAACTACACTCTCAATGGCCTGACGCCTGAAGAAGCTGAACAGCTTGGCTTTATGCAGGCTGCGGGTGATCTGGATAATGTCCAGGTGAGAGCCCGTACCGAAGAAAGCGGCGGTGGCGAACCATCTGCCTGGACGGAATTCAAGCCCATCGATACCAGCAGTGTGACAGAGCAGTTCGGCACATCTGGTAACGATGAATTGCTTTGGACTGGGCAGGCCATTGATGGCTTTGGCGGTGAGGATGTGGTCCAACTGCGCTTTGATGAAGAGCTTACTGGCTCTGAGTTGGGCGCGTCTTTGGCCAATATCGAGTCACTGTACATGACCGGCATGGGGAGTAATGCAATTACGAGCCTGAGCGCTCAAGATGTGCTGGATATGACCGATAGCCGCAATTCACTGAAGATCAGTGGTGAGGACGCTGACTCGGTCAATCTGGATAGCGACTCTGGCTGGGCTGCTGGTAGCAGCAGTGGCGGTTACACCAGCTATTCGGCCACTCTGGCAGGCGGTGAAACCGTAACACTGGAGGTGCAAAACACCCTGGTGGAATAACGGTGTGGCCGGAAGGGCTTTCAGTCACTTCCGGCTTCGTTGTTGCCATTGGTCAGCTGTTGGATCAGATCCAGCAGCTGATCACTCCCCGCAGGTCGCAGCAACTCGGCTGTGAAGGATAGCGGGCTTCCGGGCTGTGCCGGCCGAGAGGTATAGAGCGCAACTGGAGTCGATGCCGGCAGTGTCGTCGTTCCCTTGAGGAAATCCCAGGCGGTGCCATCGGGCAGGTCCATCTCCGTTATGACGAGGTCGACAACCGACTCTGCCAATACCTGGCGAGATTCCTCAATGCCTTCACATGCCAATACATCCATTCCGTAGCCAAGCAGTAACTCTTCCAGCATCTCTCTACTGACCGGGTCAGGGTCGACCAGTAAAACACGCCGTTCTGCTTCACTTGATTCAAGCACGTGCCGCTCGATGTAGGCATCTGGTGTATCTGCAGGTAAGGGTAACTCCAGGTCGAAATGAAAGTCGGACCCTCCACCTGCATTCGAATGATATTGAAGGTGGCTGCCCATCTGGCGCAGCAGATCTGTCACAATCATCAAACCCAGGCCGGCGCCACTGTTGGAATGCTTACCCTGTTTTTGTCTGTCCTGCATTCCGGGACCATTGTCTGTTACCCGGAAGTGCAAACGGCAATGATCCGCCCTCGAATTTAGTGTCTCTACACTCAGGGTGATCAAACCATGCTGAGTAAACTTGGCAGCATTACTGAGCAGATTGATCAGAACGCGTTGTAATTGAACAAAGTCCGCTTCAATGATGGCAGGAAGGTTGGGCGCCAGGCTGAGCGTGAAGTGGTTTCCATAGCTACTCGCCAGGGACTCTGCCTGCTCAGCGATGTCCATCAGGTAACTGTAGGTATATACGGGTTCGGGGTGGCTTTGATTCTCGCGGTCCTGATCTTGTGAATATTCAAGCAACTGATCTATCAATGACAGTTGGTAGCGCACGTTGTGTTCAATGGTGTTTGCCTGTTGCCGGGCATCACCGCGGGCAAGGTAACGCGCTTCGTTCAGAATGTGCTGAAGCGGTGCGCGAAGGTCGTGTGTAATGCGTGCCAGCAGATGCCGTTGACTATCAGAGGCTCTGTGCTCATTGCCACTTTGTGACAAGGCCTTTCGAAGCTGGTATTGATTGGCAATGGTCTTGAGGATTCGGTGGTAAACATAGCCCAGTAGAAGTGTGATGATGGCAGAACCAAGGATTTTGAATACAAGCAGCCAGTTGAAGGAGGGGCGGTATGCAAGTTGCAGTAACCACTCCTGGTTCGGCAGCTGGATAATGTGTTCCACGTTTTGCTTCGGCAGTTTTTCGGTATTGCCAAGACTAAGCGGTTTGTCTGCACCCGAGCGCAACATAAAGAGCAGGTTACTGCTCTTGTATTGCAGCAACATGGACTCGATGAGTTCCGGGAACTCATACACAATCGACACAAAGCCCCAAAAACGGCCTGATTCATATAGAGGCAAACGGGCTATCACAGCCTGGCCACCCTGAATCAGGTTATATGGGCCGGTCACCGTCATCTTGCCAGTCTTTCGAGCCAGCAGCGCGTCTCGAATCCGCTCAGGGTCAGCAAACATGTCATGGCCCAGTGCCTTAATGTTTGGCGCTAGGGGTTCGATTTGTTGCACCACTCCCCGGGGTAGAATGGCGACATTCAAAATATTGGGGTGGCTGGCGCGCATCTTTCGCACAACCCTGTCGAGTCCTTCAATAGATCCCCGGCTTTGCAGCGCAAGCTCACCAATGCCATAGAGAGACAGCGTTGAACTATGGATGCTGATCGAAAGGTTATCTGCCAGTGACTGGGCGACTTCATTGAGCTCTTCCAGATGCTCCCTGTCGCGTGCGCATTCGCTCAGGTAAACCCAGCAGCCAAGCAGGAGTACGGTCACCAGGAGCAAGAGCCTGAAATAGAGCCTGTGTCTTTGGTGAATGTCCATTTCTATCTTGTGAATCCTGTCGCTTAAAACTGAGTTTTACATGCTGCAATATACCAGAGAGCGGGGACATATTACTTGTAGCAGCGACATGTGACATCGGGCAGAAGAGAGAAATAGCCTCCTTTATGATCACAATATTGTACCTTAAGTGATTTAATGCCTATTATTCTGATCATGACGAAGATAATTCCGTATGAATCCGAGCATGCGCTGCATAAGTTGGGGCAGCGTCTGGTTGCTGCCCGCCAGCGCCATCATTGGCGCCAGTCTGACGTGGCTGAGCGCACCGGTTTGTCTCGTGGAACCATTCAAAAAATGGAGAGCGGGGAGCCCGGTGTAGCAATGGGGAACTACATGATGCTGTTGGCACTTTATGGTGCGGCATCGGATCTTGATGGTGTATGCAGAGAAGTATCTGCACATGACGACTCTGAGTCTGAGCAAGCTCGCCTGCGTGTGCGTAATACCCATGAGCTGGATAATGACTTCTGAGATGAAGGGTCATAACAGACGGAGACACTTCAATGGATGAGGTGAAAGAAGGCTGGGTTTTTGTTGATATGCCGGGAGAGGCATCACCGGTTTTGGCGGCCCGATTGGTAATCGATGGCGGCATTGGTCGGTTTGTGTACGGCAAAACCTATCTGGCACGTAATGATGCTTTCCCGCTGGACCCAATTAATCTGCCTGTGAGCACATCGACCCAGACCATCAATGGCAATGATGGTGTGCCCGCCGTATTGCTGGACTCAGGCCCCGACAACTGGGGCAAGCGGCTGATGCGGGTGCTTCACTCAC
The DNA here is from genome assembly GCF_059179545.1 of Marinobacterium sp. NO-S09. Classification (NCBI taxonomy): domain Bacteria; kingdom Pseudomonadati; phylum Pseudomonadota; class Gammaproteobacteria; order Oceanospirillales; family Oceanospirillaceae; genus Marinobacterium; species Marinobacterium sp. NO-S09. The sequence continues at coordinate 2,385,165 of NZ_CP168954.1, forward strand.
GGCAGCCCGCCAACAAACTGGAATAATTGCTGGCAACACGTGGGACAGGTGTCGGTGCGATAAGGGTCTCCATGTCGCGAAGCAAGCCCAAACCCGCTCAGGGCTTTCAGCCACTCAGTGAACTTGAGAACATCGGTGAGAGTGTTCAGCGTGTGCTGGACAGCGACGAGGTCATACCCGATGAAATTCTTCGCCAGCTGGAACCCGGCTCTTCAATGGGAGGGGCGCGACCCAAAAGTGTGGTGCAGGATGACGACGGCGTTGTCTGGATCGCAAAATTTACTCGGCCTGATGATCTTTTCGACCAGAGCAGGGCAGAACAGCTGTGCTATCTGATGATGCGTGAATGCGGAATCGAAACGGCCGAAACACGACTGACCCGCATCGCGGGCCGTTCCGTTCTGCTGGTCAAACGGTTCGATATCACTGCACAAGGACGGCGGCATTTTATCAGCGCCCATGCGTTGAAATACCAGCCTCGCGTACGCCAGGCAGATTTCAACCTGGTGTATTCCTACCCGGCATTGGCCGATCTGATCTGGAAACTCAGCGATGTACCTGAAGCCGGTAATGCAGAGTTATTCAGTCGCATGGTGTTCAATGTGCTGGTGGGGAATACAGATGATCACCTGCGCAACCATGGATTTCTGAAAAACCTGAATAACCATCAATACAGGCTCTCGCCAGCGTATGATGTCGTGCCTCAGCCCACCAACCAGGGGCAACAGGCCATAGCACTGGGTGCGTTCGGTCGTGGCAGCTCAGTAGAAAGCTGTCGCCAATGTGGGCGGTATTTTGGCCTTGACGAGCACGCTACCAACTCGACTATCGAGCGCCTGCAGCAGGTTGTCGCTGAATGGGAAAGGTTCGCCGAAGCCGTGCAACTATCGGATGTTGATCGCCGAATATTGCGACCCGTTTTCGAGGCTGAAAGAACGGGCCGCCAGGTGACTTGAACCGGATCAGTTTCGGTACAGTGTTTTAATCAGGTGGTAACCGAATTTGGTTTTGATGGGTCCATGCACTTTCAGCAGCGGGCGTTTGAACACAACGTCGTCAAAGGGTTTTACCATATCACCACGGTGAAACTCACCCAGATCACCCCCACGCTTGCCTGAAGGGCAGATGGAATAACGTTTGGCCAGGGCGTCAAACTTTTTGCCGCGCTTCAACTGGTCCAGAATATCCAGTGCTTCTTTCTCTGTTTTTACCAGTATGTGCAGTGCCGCTGCTGTGGCCATGGTGTATCTCGCTGATCGGGTTTCAATTGAAGAGAATGATCTTATCAAGAAACGAGGCGCAGCGGCGCGGCGAATGGCAGGAAATGGGTATACATTATGATTAGCTGGTCAGTAGCTCACTTGCAGGCTAGGCAGTTTAGCTGCCTCGAAGGAGCGACAGGCTTTAACTCAAGCCTTGAAAGGATAGCTTCCCAAGGAGTGTTCCATGCAAGAACTGATGAATAAGCTCGACATTAACCAATATCTGCCGGCCGCGCTGGATTGGTTGATGAATATTCTGCTGGCGCTGGTGATTCTTATTATCGGCATCTGGATAGCCGGCAAGGCCTACAAGGCGGTCGTCCGCATCGCAACCAAGCATGAGCAGCTGGACGATACGCTGTTTCGCTTTTTTGGCAGCCTTGTGCGCTACACCATACTCGCCTTTGTCGGCATCGCCGTACTCAACCGGTTTGGCGTCCAGACGGCCTCTATCATCGCGTTACTGGGCGCAGCAGGTCTGGCTGTGGGCCTGGCATTGCAGGGTACATTGACCAACCCGGCCGCAGGCGTAATGCTGTTGATCTTCCGCCCCTACAAGATCAATGACTTTGTCGATATCGCCGGTAACTTTGGTAAAGTACTCGAAATCGACATGTTCACCACCATTCTGCAAACCTTTGATAACCAGCAGATCATCATTCCCAATGCCAAAATCTGGGGTGAGCAAATCGTCAACCACTCCCATCATGCGGTGCGCGGTGTCGATATGACCTTTGGTATCGCTTATGGCGAGAGCATCGACAGTGCGCGAGAGGTGATTCAAACCGTTCTGGCTAACCATCCATTGGTACTTAAGGACCCGGCTCCCTTCATTGAAATCGAAACCCTGAATAACAGCTCCGTGGATTTCCTGGTGCGTCCTTACTGTGCCGGCGAGCACTATTTCCAGGTACGATATTCAGTCCCTGAACAGATCAAGAAAGCCCTGGATGACGCCAATATCGAAATCCCGTTCCCGCACCGCAAAGTGATTGTCGTGAACGAGAGCGCCTAAACCTGAGAAAGCATGACCATAGCAAGCCAGTAAACGCTGATCTTGCCATGGTCGCCCTCTTTCAGTGTTTAACCGTAGCAATAAGAGTCGACAGGAGAATGCAGCCAGCTCCCAGCAACTGGACAGTTGTAAGAGTCTCACCCAGCCAGGCGAACGCAAAGAGGGCACCAAAAGCAGGTTCCGATCCGGTCAAAAGTGCGACCCTTGAGGGAGATGTACGCTTAAGACCATAGTTCTGAGCGAAGAGTGCATATAGTGTGCAGCAGAACGTAAGATACAACGCTGCCAGCCAGAACTCTGATTCCAGCGGTAACAGCTGTGATACAGGCTGGTCACTCATTGCAAAGATGCAGAGTGCGCCCAGCATGACGACCCAGGCCTGGGTACTGGTCGTTGCCAACGGAGAAAGGGATTTACCTAGCATCAAACGATTGGTCATCACGACGAGAACGGCACGCAGTAACGCCGCCAATAGCATCAGGTAATCCCCTGTGTTCATGTGCCAGCTACCTGAGCCCTCGGCTATACCGGTTTGAGTCAGCAGTGCTACGCCCAAAAACGAGAGCATCACGAGGCAAAGCAACCTGGTGCCGGGCCAGCAGCGCTCGACCAAACCCTGTACCAAAGGTGTGATCAGCACACAGAGACTGATCAAAAACGCTGCGCGAGTAGCTGAGGTAAGGAACACACCCCAGGTTTCCGCCAGGAAGATACACAAGAGCACAGCTCCCATGGGGAGCGCACGAATACAGTCCCGCCCATAACCTGCTCTGACTTCCCTGATATGAAATGGCAACAACACCAGTGCCGTGAGGCCAAAACGTATGGATATAAATGCGATGGCACCGGTAAATAGCAGTGCCTCTTTGGTTACGGCGTAGCTGGTGCCCCAGAAAGCCGCTACCAACAACAATGACAGTTCGGGTAATGGCAGTCGGATACGGAGTTGTTGGCCAGAATAAAGCCGAGAAGGTATGAGCATTGCCTTGTTACACCCCTAGTACCTATGGAATGCGGGCATACTAACTTCATATCACTTGGGCAATAATAGGGTATTAAGTCAAATAACCTGTGACTCATAAGCATTAATTATGGATATCTCCAAACTGATACCGCTGTTACCCGATATGGCCGCCTTTGTGGCCGTGGTCGAAACCGGCAGCTTCACCAATGCTGCAGAAAAGATGGGCATTACCCCGTCCGCTGTCAGCCGACAGGTTGCCCGTCTTGAAGCGTCACTGGCGGCTCAACTTATTGAGCGCACCACTCGCCGCCAGTCGACAACCGCCGTCGGGATGGCGGTCTACGAGCAGTGCCGGAATATGCTGGATAATGCTTCTGAAGCCTTGCGCGTTTCCGAAAGCGATACCTCAATACCCAGAGGGCGTTTGAAAATCGCCATCCCCAAGGCGCTGGCAAAACAAGTATTGGAACCGCACCTGCTCGCTTTTGGCAAAACCTATCCCGAAATTTCCCTTCACCTGATGGTGACCGATCAACGAATGGATCCGGCGCGGCAGGATGTTGATATTGTCTTTCATGTTTCTGCTGAGCCACTAGAACACCTGGTTAGCAAACGGTTGGGTTCAGTCAGATCAATTCTGTGCGCCAGCCCGGACTACCTGGATAGGCGGGGAAGACCATCAATGCCTGCCGACCTTTTAAACAATGACTGTATACCCCTTGGGCTGAATCAGGGTGATAACCACTGGAAGCTGACAAGGGCAACACAACAGGTGACGCTTGCGGTGACGGGGCGCTATACCAATAACCATTCTGAAATGAGGCTAAGGGCGGTAAAGGAAGGGTTTGGCATCGGCATCTTCCCTGACTTTGTTGTACATGAAGCACTGGCGGAAGGCCTGGTCGAGCAAGTGCTACCTGGTTGGCATGTGCATAGCGACTTTCAGGGTGAAGTCCATATGCAATTCCAGCCAATGCGCTTTATGCCCGCCAAAATGCGAGCATTTATAGATTTCATGGAATGCTTGGGTGATTTAACCGCTTTGATCGATCAGCCGTGGCCCTGAACTATGACTCTGAGATTGATACAACCGCTGGCTTGGGCCAAAACCACATCTGCAGCTGGTATGCCAACAGGCCGGCCACTAGCCCCCAAAAAGCACTGCCAATGCCCATCAGGCTGACACCTGAGGCTGTAATCAGGAAGGTAATCAACGCGGCTTCACGTCCTGTCTCCTCAGACAGGCTTGCTGAAAGGCTGTTGCCAATGGTTCCCAGCAAGGCCAATCCTGCGATTGCCATGATCAGCTCAGACGGAAAAGCGGCAAACAAGGCTGCGACCGTGGCGCCAAACAACCCTGTCAAAAGGTAAAAGAAACCGGCCCAGACAGATGCCCAGTAGCGTTTATCGGGATCAGCACCGGCTTCTTTCCCCATACAAATAGCGGCGGTTATGGCGGCCAGGTTAAACGCAAAACCACCGAATGGAGCCAAAATCATGCCGGTCAGGCCCGTCCCGGCAATGAGAGGAGACGCGGGCATCTGGTAGCCGTTAGCACGCATGACAGCAATGCCAGGAACATTTTGTGATGCCATGGTGACGATAAACAAGGGGATGCCGACCCCGATCAAGGCCGGCAGAGAGAACTCGGGACTTATCCAAACGGGAGATGACAGCTGCCAGCTAACCGACCCCAGTTGCAAATCACCCTGCGCATACGCCACCGCACAGCCCACAGCTAACACCGCCGGAATCACATAGCGGGGGATCAGGTGTCGGGCCAGTAGATAGCTCAACAACATCAGGCCTACCAGTAATAGCTCGGTTTCCAGTACATCAAAGAGCTTTAACCCGAACTGCAGCAACACACCTGCCAACATGGCTGATGCAAGAGGTTTGGGCACCAGCCGCATGACGGTGTCGAACAGTCCGGTCACGCCACAGATCAGTAATAACCCGGAGCAAAAGATAAAAATTCCGATAGATTCAGCCAGTGAGTATCCCGACAAGCCCGTTACCAGAAGTGCTGCCCCCGGAGTCGACCAGGCGGTTAATACCGGCGCGCGATAGTAGAGTGAAAGCCCGATGCTGGTCACGGCCATCCCGATACCCAGCGCCCATAGCCAGGAATTAATCTCGGCAGGCCCGGCTCCCGCCGCTTCGGCGGCCTGAAAGATAATGACTGCTGAGCTTGTATACCCTACAAGCACGGCAACGAAACCTGCTGAAATATGTGAAAGGCTCAGTAATGCCTTCATGAAACACGCTCCCGCCTGCGTAAACTAATCCCGCATTGGATATGCTCAACCCCAGGCGCTTGACCCGGCCAAATCCCATTCGTACGCTATAGCGCACAAAACGAAGGGTACACCTGTGCGTTATAACGCACAATCCCGCGACTAACTATTCAGTGGTAACCATCAATGCAGCCGATCGACCAGTTCCTGTCTCATCGCCTTAAAGCCCTGCGCAAGGAAAAGGGCTGGAGCCTGGACAAAACTTCGAAGGAAACGGGGGTCAGCAAGGCCATGCTCGGACAGATCGAGCGCAGTGAATCAAGCCCCACACTGGCTACGCTTTGGAAAATCGCCAGTGGATTCAACACCTCGCTTTCAACCTTTATCGAAAACAATCAGGAGGCCTCTGCCAGTAATGACATTCGAGAAGCCGACCGGCTGCGCCACAAACCGTCCACCGATGAAATGCTGGTCGCGCCTCTGTTTCCGTATGATCAGCAATACGGATTCGAACTCTTTGAACTGACCTTGCTGCCCGGATACGAGCGCTTATCCGAGCCCCATGTGTCAGGTGTGACTGAGCATGTCATCGTCATCTCAGGCGAGATGGAGCTGCTTCTTGAAGGGCAGTGGCAACTGATGAAGCAGGGGGATGCCATTCGATTTGCCGCTGACAAGTACCATGGCTACCGTAACCTGTCAGATAAACCGGCTGTATTTCATAACCTGATTTATTATGCAGAATCTTAAAATGCCGAGTTTGGTTGTTTAAGAAACTCATTTTCTTCCTCGGTCGACTGGCGTCCCAGAATTATATTCCTGTGAGGGTAACGGCCAAACCGGTCAATGATCACTTTGTGCTTATGTTCGAAATCCAGATTTTTTTTGATACCTAAGGCTTCATAAAGCTTCACGGCCTCTACATGGATCAATTTTGACTCGCTGTGCATAAACGGCATATATAAGAAAGAGCATTGAATATCAGACAATTCCTTTTCCAATTCTTTTGATATCGCAAATTGCGCTAAAGCCAGCGCAATAGGGTCAGAAGCAAATGCCTCAGGTGTGTCACGGTAGATATTGCGTGAAAACTGATCAAGAATGATAACCTCGGCGAGGCTTCCAAAAGCGGTATCTCGCCACGTAAACAGCTCGCCTGCCTTGGCTTGACTATGAAGAGAGCCAAAACGCTTCTGAATCATGGAATCAAGCCCTTCATCTTTCTGCCACCACTGTTTTGGCTCAAGTTCATTAAACCAAAAGTCCAGGACTTCATTATGTCTTTGGGCTGTCATTTCCGACCTCAAGTGATAAAGATTACGATGCAACAATAACCAGCAAGTAAACCTTTGTGTGTAAATAACAAGTAAAAGGCGTTTTACACAACTTCATGATCTACTGATATTGGACCAGATTTCCGAGTGTTGCCAACAGATGCCGGTGTTTGAAACTGTTGCCATAGTGTCTCCAGCACAGAGGTAGAACATATCAGGCTGGGTGGTCACAAAAAAGCCCTGCAACCACTGCAGGGCTTTGCCAAGCTCAAAGGTAGATTTTCACTTACACTGCAGCGCTATCGAGTTCTTCTAATGGTCCGAAGAACTCAAAACGAATATGTTCAGCCGGCACATTGAGAGCTTTCAGGTCGCGGTAGCAGTTCTGCATAAAGGCTTTAGGGCCCAGGAAGTATACGTCTGGTGCTTTCTCCAGCGGCAGCAGGGCTTCCAGGCGCGAGCGGTCGATAAACCCTGTGGCAACGTCCTGATCATCTGCCAGCGGTTCGCTGTAGCAGTAGCTGGTATGCAGATTTGTGTATTCCTTGTTGAGTTGGTCGACGACACCTTTGAAAGCATGGGTGGCGCTATTAAGGGCACCATGGACAAAGTGAACCTCGCGGCCGCTATCCAGTGCGGGGCGCAGCATGCTGATGGTCGGGGTCAGGCCGACGCCGCCGGACAGCAGTACCAGCGGGCGGTTGGTGTCTTGCAGCACAAAGTCACCACAGGGTGGGGTGAGCTTTACGGTGTCACCGGGGTTCAGGTGGTCGTGCAGGTAATTGGATACCAGGCCTTGAGGTTCGCGTTTTACGCTTATGCGGTAATAGGGCTTGTCGGGGCTGTCAGACAGGGAGTAGTTACGACGCGTTGTTGCGCCGTTAATGTCCAGAATGATGGTGGTGAACTGGCCGGGTTTAAAATCGGCTACCGGCTCACCATCAGTGGGTACAAAGTAGAATGATGTGATCACGTCACTTTCGCGTTCTTTACCCATCAGGCGGAATTCACGTTCGCCTCGCCACCCGCCAGATTTGGCTTCATTCTCCTGATAAACACTTTCTTCCGCGGCGATGAGGATATCCGCCAGTTGCTGGTAGGCCTCGCCCCAGGCGTTAAGGACTTCATCCGTTGCAACGTCGCCGAAAACTTCCTTGATGGCCGCCAGCAGGCATTCACCAACGATCGGGTAATGCTCCGGCAGGATGTTCAAGGACGCGTGTTTTTGCACGATCAGTGATACTGCATCACCCAGTAGTTCCAGCCTGTCCAGGTTGCTGGCATAGGCGACAACGGCATTGGCCAGTGCCTGGCGTTGAGTGCCCTGAACCTGGTGGGCCTGGTTGAAATAGGCCTTCACTTCCGGGTAGCGGCTGAACATCAATGGATAGAACACTTCAGTGATGGCGCGTGCATTCTCTTTAACAGCGGGCAGGGTGGCATCGATGATGGCGCGGGTTTCGCTGGACAGCATAGCTTTCTCCTTATGTGACGGCCCTAACAGGCTGTTAAGGGCCGACGATGTTTGCTGCCATCTATGCGGGAACTGTGCCAATCTCTATAACATTGATACTATATACATCTTAAAGGCTTTTCATGTCATTTTGACTGGTAGGCCATATTGTTAAATTGACACTGGCATTGTCTAAATGACTACTTCAGGTATTTCAGAATCGATGATATCGGTCGTTTCTGACTTGTCGCGGCATATTCCACCCCGCCAGCGCTATCAGCAGTTGCTGGAAAGGATACAGCACCACTTTCCCTGTGATGCGGTTGCGCTTCTGCGCTTGCGGGATTCTGTGCTTTACCCGCTGGCAACATCCGGTATGTCAGATGACACCCAGGGCAGAACCTTTCGTGTAGACGACCATCCGCGGCTGTCCAGAATCCTGCTCAGCCGAGACCCGGTTCGCTTTCCGTCTGACTCGGCACTACCGGACCCTTATGACGGTCTGATCAACGGGCCTGAAACCGCGTTGCATGTGCACGACTGCATGGGCGTTGCGCTATTTATCGATGAACAGCCGTGGGGTCTGCTAACACTGGATGCGCTAAATCCGAAGGCATTTGATCAACTGGACTTGGAGTCGCTGCGAGTGTTTGTCCGTTTGGCGGAAGCATCCATTCGGGTAGCTGAGCTGATCCAGTCACTGGAACATCAGGTCAAGAAGGAGCATGAGGTTGCCAGGGTACTGTCACAGGACAGCGGGTACAGCGAGATAATGGGGGAAAGCAGTGCTATTCAGGACTTGGTTAAAGAGCTCGATCTGGTTGCCGCTTCAGACCTCTCTGTCCTCGTTAGCGGTGAAACCGGGGTCGGGAAGGAGCTGGTTGCCCGACATCTTCACGCGGGCTCCGCTCGGGCTGACGCGCCATTGGTGTATGTGAACTGTGCAGCATTGCCGGAAAACCTGATTGAAAGTGAGCTGTTTGGACATACCAGGGGGGCTTTTTCGGGAGCGACGGGCGCGCGCAAGGGCAAGTTTGAGCTGGCTGACGGGGGCACACTGTTTCTGGATGAGATAGGTGAGCTGCCATTGGCCATGCAACCCAAGCTGCTACGCGCCTTGCAAACCGGAGAAGTTCAGCGGCTGGGCAGTGATCATTACCACTGTGCGGATGTACGCGTGATTGCGGCGACAAACCGTAACCTGAAAGAGGAAATACTGGCCGGGCGTTTTCGTGCGGATCTGTATCACCGACTCAGCGTTTATCCCGTTACTGTCCCGCCTCTGCGAGAAAGGGGACGGGATGTACTTCTGCTAGCCGGTCATTTCCTGGAGTTGAATCGCCGTAAATTGGGGCTTGGTTCACTAAGGTTATCCAAACACGCGTGTAGAGCACTGACCGGGTATGACTGGCCGGGCAATGTGCGTGAGTTGGAGCACTTGATCAGCAGGGCAGTTTTGCGATTGTCTGCCACCCGCAAGCCGTCCGGAAGGGTGCTGACACTGGATGCGGCACTACTGGAATTGCCGGTTGATCCGACGCATCTTAGTGCATCAGAAGGCGCGCCTTTCCAAACTCATGAGCACCCACAATTTACTGAAACCTTAAGTTTACGCGAAGCAACGGACCGTTTTCAGGCCGATATGATTGTTCAGTCCTTGCGGATGCACGCATTCAATAGAACAGCTACCGCCCGAGCACTGGGGGTTGATCCGGGTAACTTTAACCGTCTTTTAAAGCGGTTGGAGATAAATGTAGAGGAGTTGAAACTGAATGCCTGAGCGTAAAGAATCAATGATCACCCAATTGCTGAGCATTGGTGAGAATACCATCAGCCATGTTGAAAAGCTGATTTCCGGGTTGGGCGCAATGCTGAGCCTGCTCAGTGTGTACTATGTTTCACACCTGTACTTGGGCGAACAAAGTGGTGCGTTAATGGTGGCCTCCATGGGGGCAACCGCGGTGTTGTTGTTCGCGGTTCCTCATGGTGCCTTGTCCCAGCCCTGGGCTGTGTTGGCAGGGCATCTGATTTCGGGAACGATAGGGGTCGCCTGTCAGCAACTATTGCCAGATAACCCCTTAACGCCGGCTCTGGCGGTTGGGTTGGCAGTGGCAGCCATGCACTATTGCCGGTGTATTCATCCACCAGGCGGTGCCACGGCATTAACGGCCGTCATTGGAGGCGATGCCGTTCATGCATTGGGGTTTGCCTACCTGCTGACACCTGTCTTGATCAACCTGATGTGTATGCTGAGCGTTGCCTGTCTCTTCAATGGTGTTTTTCCCTGGCGCCGATACCCGGCTGTGTTGTCGGTACGTACCTTGTCAAAACAGGCCCAGGGCAAAAACAAACAGGGCAGTATGCTCAGCCATGAAGATCTGGCGGCTGCGATGGAGCAGGTCAATTCCTATGTTGATGTAACGTCTGAAGAGCTTGCCGAGTTGTTTGATTTGGCTGTCGAACATGCCACTACATCGGCTCAGAAAGAGTTTGAAATCAGTGTTGGCGGCTACTACAGCAACGGACTTTTGGGGGATCGCTGGGCGGTCAGACAGGTGCTGGATGGCCCGGATGTAATTCGTTCCGCCCGTGATCTGGTGGTGTATAAAACCGTAGCCGGGGCTGGCAGTTACGAGACGGGGAGCTGTACCCTCGCAGAGTTCCTCGAATGGGCGGGATTCCCGGTGGAATTTTCAAACGAGCGCTGGGTTCGCAGCCATTAAAAGAATGTCCATGCGTGGCGTTGTAGATTCCTCAGGTCGTCATTCCGTCTAGAATACGGAGCGAAGATTCCTTTTAGCCAATCAGGAAGCTGATATGAACGTCATGATTGATCTTTGTGTAGTCCCCGTTGGGGTTGGCGTCTCGGTATCCGAGTATGTAACGGCCTGCCAGCGTGTGCTGGAGGATGCGGGGCTTGAGCACCAGATGCATGCCTATGGCACCAACATTCAGGGCGATTGGGACGAAGTAATGGCGGCAGTAAAACGTTGCCATGAAGTAGTTCATGAAATGGGCGCCCCGCGCATTACTTCATCCATGCGACTGGGAACCCGGACTGACAGGGATCAGAGCATGCAAGACAAGATCGATAGCGTTGAAACCAAGCTGGCTGCCCATTAAGGCTTAATTGCTAAAGAATAAAATAACCGCTTGCGTATGAAAGGGGCCGAAGCGGCCCCGTAATGCAATCTGAGCCTTTAGCAGGCTTCAGCCAATACTGCTTCCTGGGCTTTCTTGTGCCGCTGAAACAGTATTACCAGGGCCAGGCCCGCTGCAGAGGTAGCGGCACCCGCCAGTGCTACGCTGGGTAGCCCCAGACCGAGATGTATAACGGCACCACCCAATGCTGCACCCGTAGCATTGCCCAGGTTGAACGCGGCAATATTCATGGACGATGCCAAATTTGGCGCATCTTCGGCTTCCGAGACGACCAGAGCCTGCAAGGGTGGAACCACCGCGAAGCTGGTAATACCCCAAGCGAAAATAAGCGGAGGAATAATCCAGGTGACCTGCATGGTAGCGGCGAATACCGTCAGCAGAACCATTGTTGTCAGCATGGAGAGCACCAAAGCGCCTGTCAGGTTGCGGTCGGCATAGCGGCCCGACAGCAGGTTGCCCACGGCCAGACCAAGGCCATACAGCACCAGCATTGCCGTCACGAATAGAGGCCCGACACCGGCTTCGTCCTGCAGAATAGGCGCTATGTAACTGAAAACCGTAAACATCGAGCTGGAGCCGACAACCGTCAACAGCAGGGCAAATAACACGGATCCCTTGCCCAATACCCGCACTTCATTGGCCAGGCTGGCTTGTTCTTGTACCGGCAGTTTCGGTAGGGACACTCGCAGGGCAATCAGTGTTACCAGCCCCAGAACGGTCATTCCCATAAATGCAGTTCGCCAGCCGATGGTTTCCGCGATATAGGTCGCCAGCGGAACACCGCCGATATTGGCAATGGTGAGGCCTGAAAACATGGCTGCCACTGCGCCCGCACGTTTCTCGGGTGGCACCAGCTGAGTGGCAACGACTGACCCCACGCCAAAAAACACGCCATGGTTGAATGAAGTCAGCACCCGACCGAACAGCAGAGCGCTGTAGCTATCGGAAAGCGCAGAGATCAGGTTGCCAAGCGTAAAGATGCTCATGGCCAACAGGAGCAGGCTGCGGCGCGACATATTGGCAAAGCCAAGTGTCATGATTGGTGCGCCAACCACAACACCAAAAGCATAGGCACTGATCAGCATGCCGGCAGTCGGAATGCTGACCTCCAGGTCGCCGGCGATCACGGACAACATGCCCATAGGTGAAAATTCAGTAACCCCGATTCCGAACGCTCCCAGTGCCAGAGCCAGCAGGGGCAGGTTTGATTTCATGTGTACTCCAGTGGATTGGTTGTTCCTGTGCGGAATGTACACAAGCCCTTGGCGTTGAAAAACAGGTGTTAAGGTCACTCAGCTTTGAATTAAAATCACAAATAGATCCGTGCAATCACCAGCGGTCATGATCAAGCTGTTACACAGGTGCCTGCTTTCCGCAGCACCGGAAATGGGGGACTTAAAATGGAAAGCAGACGTGCGGATCGCACCACCGAGATGGAAACCTTTCTGGCGGTCGCCTGTGCCGGTTCTTTGAGCGGCGCAGCACGAGAGCTGGGGCTTACGCCATCGGCAGTGAGCCGTTTAGTAACACGCATAGAGCAACGTCTGGGTGTTAGGCTTGTTGTCAGAACGACGCGCAACCTGAGGCTGACCCGTGAAGGCGAAGACTACGCACTGGCGGCCCGTCGGATACTCGCCGATCTTAACCAGACTGAAACCGCATTGGCCGACCGTGCCAGGCCCAAGGGTGTGGTGCGCATCAGTGCCGGTCTGGCTCACGGCCGTTTGTCGATTGTGCCGTTGATACCCGAGTTTCTGTCACGTTATCCCGATATCAATGTGGACCTGCAGCTAAGCGATGAAATCGCTGATGTCGAAGCAGGGCACGTTGATGTTGCTATTCGTTTTGGTCCACTCCCAGACAGTCTGCTGAGTGCACGTCGTCTCGGTGAAACGGGACGGTCTGTCGTGGCATCTCCTGAATACCTGAAAACACACGGCCACCCGAAAACACCGGAAGAATTGAACCGATTTAACTGCATGGATTTCAGTTTCAAACGAATTGAACCGGGCTGGCCATTTCTGGTGAACGGGGAGCGTCTCATACTGCCCGTTGACGGGAATGTGCAAGCAAACAATGGTGAAACACTGGTGCAATTGGCACTGGCGGGCATGGGCATTACACGAATGGGCAATTTCCATATCGATGCCGAGCTCGCTTCAGGGCGGCTGGTGAGTCTGCTGGATGAGTTCAATCCAGGCGATACCGAGGCGATCCACGCGGTTTTTATCGGCGGTGCCAATATGCCCGCACGGGTACGTGTGTTTATTGATTACCTGGTGGAGAAATTCGATTCCTGAAGACTCGGTTTGATGCCCTACACATAGTTCGTATCAGGGCATATAGAGGTCACCATAAAAGCCATGCGTCTGCAGGACCACAGTGACAGGTGTATCACCCTTGTTTTCCCAATACCAACCATGTGTACCTTCAAAAGGGGCGGTAAACGCGCCGTTGGATTGCTGCTGATCCTCACCCAGCCAGTAGCTTGTAAAGGCACCGCCGGAGTTTGGTCTTTCGCCGTGCATATCAAAGGAAACGCTGCCACCTTCGATTTCCCAACTGAAAACAAAGTGGTCGCCGGGCATCATACGGGACTTTATCTCGGCGCCCTGGCCGGGCATCAAGGGGATTTTAAGGGTGTCGGAGCGCAGTTCTGTTGCTGCTTTCAACAGATCTTCAGACTCGACATCACTTGCCTGAACGTTGTTGGCAGCTAGTTCGGGGGCTAGTTCGGCTGCTGTTTCTGGAGTCGCTTCGTTAAGCTTCATCAGTCCAAGTGCCTTACCCAGCCCGGTCGGATCAATTCCATATTCGGCAGGCAGCACCGCCGTTACCAATAAAAGAGCGGCAATGCAGATGGAACCCAGAGTCGCTTTAAGCAGTTGGCCGCTGGATGGTGCCGACACAGGGTTGTTATGAATGCTGTCAGTCATGTTGCACGTTCCTTTTATCGAGTGAGCCAATAACCACTTAGCTGATAACCCATCAGCAAAAAGCCGGAGGTCATCAGGGTGACATTGGCCGCAAAGGCGTGGCGGGAGAAAGTAGGATACTGCCGCCAGAGGTTCATCAGAATAAGAATGCCAGTGAGAGCCAGTAGCTGGCCTATCTCGACGCCAGCATTGAACGCGAGGATGTTAGGCACCAGGCCATCGGGTGACAGGGTAAAGTCCTGCAATTTGGTCGCCAGGCCAAAGCCATGGAAAAAACCGAAAATGAGCACGGCTGCGCGGGTATCAGGCTGGAACCCGAACCATCGGGGGTAGGCGCCAAGGTTATCAAGGGCCTTGTACACCACGGAAAAGCCGATAATGGCATCGACCAGATAGGGACTGATCTCGGTACCGCTGAGCACGCCGTAAAGCAGGGTAGTGCTATGCCCGATGGCAAACAGCGTGACGTAGAGACCCACATCCTTCATGCGGTGCAAAAAGAAAATAACGCCAAGCAGGAACAACAGATGATCGTAGCCTGTGACCATATGTTTGGCGCCCAGATACATGAACGGGATCAGGTGCTGACCACTGACACTTTCAATGAAAGACGCATCGCCCTCCGCAACACCGTGTGCCCAAGCACTGCCGGGGATCAACGCAGCCAAAGCACTCAGGCTAAGGACAAGACTGAATACTCTCAGGAAGTTCGTGTATGCGAGTGGCCGGGGGAGCTTTTCAAATTGGGAAGGGGTACGCATAGCCTCTACCTGCACATTGATCGAATCTACAGAGGCTAGCGCGTCAAATTCCGAGGCAACAGGCTACTTCGGAGCCATTTTTTTCAGACTTCCGGCTTTAAAATACTTCCTGTGGCCTTAAAAAATAAAACCCGCGCCTGAATGCTTTCGTCAGGCGCGGGTGAAGGTGTAAAACGATCAGTGCGCTTTAGCCTTCAGCGTGCAGCACATTTTCAATTGCTTGCTCCACGCGCTGACCTTGCTTGCGGCCAATGGTGTGAGCCAGAGAAGCTGCAATGTCGTGCAACTGCGCTTCGGTGACACCTACGTTGGTTGCCATGCGAATATGGGCCGCCAGCTGAGGCTCGGCACCATCGATGCTCGCCAGAGCGGCGACGGTAATCAGTTCACGGTGCTCGTAATCGAAAATGCCGCGGGCAAAGATGTCACCAAACAGGTGGCTCTGCAGGTAGGTGTTCATGACCGGTGCAAAGTCGAACAGAGGGCCGGATACCGGACGACCAACCAGTTCAGTCTGTACCTGTTCGCCAATCACCAGGCTGGACTCTCCTTCAGGGATTGAAGAAGGCTGAGGGCCGACAGGATCATTGATGCCGTTTGCTTCGCGCTCTTTAACCAGTGTCATCAGGTTAGCCATGGCATTCAGTGCACGCGGAAAGCCGGTGTAGCCATAGAGGTGAACATGAATCTCACGGATCTCGTTGACTGTCAGGCCTGCATCCAGGCCGGCGGCCATGGCAACTCTCAGTGATGCCATATCACCGCTGGCGGCAAAGGCTACAATGGGCACAATGGCTTGTTGCTGCGCATTCAGCGCTTTGAACGTCGGGCCGGTATCGGTATTACCTGCCGCGTACTGTGCATCAGTTACTTTTTCTTTCCAGACAACATTCTCACCGTCCTTGCTGCCGGTAACAACCAGATGCGTCATGGATGCATGAGGTGTAGCACCGTGCCAGTGGTCTTCACCGGGTGGGCACCAAACGGTTTCACCTTCGGTGAATTTGATCACTTTGCCATCACGGGTGCCGGTAAGAGCCGTGCCGCTGGTGACAACCATGTGTTGGCCAGCCGGATGAGAATGCCAGGCCGTGCGTGCGCCAGGCTCAAAGGTTACGTATGCGCCGGAAAAGTTGGTGTTTTCGTTTTCGGGAAAGAGGATATCGACACTGACATTGCCGGTAAACAGATTGTCAGGGCCTTCAAAAGAGCTTTGAGATCCATGCGGATAATGCGTCTGAGCCGAAGGGTCGTGATCGTCAGCATGAGCACCGTAGCTGGCGAGACAGCCTGTCAGTGCCAATGCAGCGGTGTTAAAGCGTCCAGTCTTGAGTGTCATCATAATCTCCCTGGCGTTTCCAATGGATAAACCGTTTAAGAACCTGATTGAATTCATTCAAACAAAGTGGCGCTGTTTGCCAGTAACACGATTCAACGTGTTTCTTGCCTAATCCTTAGCAGCCGGCGGCGAGCTGCCCGCCGCCGGGGGTCTTACACCAGTGCAGCGGTGAAGAAGTTGTCCAGCTTGTCGAAAGGAATCACGTCAGTGCGGTCATAGAGGTCCACATGGTTTGAACCCGGCACGATATAGAGCTCTTTGGGCTCCGCAGCATCCGCGAACACATCTTCGCTGTAGAAACGGGAGTGTGCCTCTTCACCCATGATTAACAGCACCGGGCGCGGCGCAATCCATGAAAGTTTGTCCAGCAGCGGGAAGTTCATGAATGACAGCGCTGAGGTCTGCGTAAACTGTGTGATTGAGTTCGGGTGATAACCACGAGGGCGGGAATAGAACTCACCGAACTCGCAACCGATGGCGTGGGTGTCTTCGTCAATCTGCAGTGGTGAGCCGCGCTCGCTCAGTTCCGGGCGACCACTCTCGAACTCGGCCCAGCGCTGTTCTGCCAGTGCATCAAGGGCCTGGTTACGGGTATCTTCATCCAAAGTTCCGGCAAACCCTTCGGCATGGAGCTTGGAAATGTCGTACATGCTGACAGTCGCAACCGCCTTGATACGCTTGTCTACCTGCGCTGCGCTCAGGCCAAAGCTGCCGGAGCCGCAAATACCGATAACACCGATTCGGTTACGGTCAACGCCAGCCTGGGTGCCCAGAAAATCAACACCGGCATGAAAGTCTTCCACAAACATTTCCGGGGATGAGAGGTGTCGTGGTTGGCCAGTGGAATCACCGTTGTAGGACGGGTCGAACGTAAGCGCCACATATCCGCGCTGGGCCAGTTCGTTGGCATAAATGCCTGGGCCCTGTTCCTTAACACCACCGTAGGGAGCACCGATCAGCAGAGCGGGATAGGATGCATCGGCGTCGAAATCCGCTGGCAGGTATAGATCTGCAGCCAGGGTAATGCCGAAGCGGTTCTTGTAGCTGACGGGTTTGCGGATGACGTTATCGCTGAGTGAGAAAATGTAGTTGCCCATTAAGTGCCTCCAGGTGCTTGGGGGTGGTCCACACAAGTAATTGGGGTCACCCCGGTTTATTCCGCTGGCAGCTAAATGTGTGTCGCGATCTTTCAGGTAAAAAAGCCTGATTGCCAGCTGGTGATTGGCATTTTGGGAGAGGTAGGCTGGCTGGCGGTATAATGATTCCGCAAGGTTATTGCCTGATCCTGCAAATAGCTGGATAACCCTTCGACAGCTACGCGCGCGCGAGCTAAGGTCTGCCTATATCCTATCTGGAGACTGCTATGGCCACACAATACCCGCCTTCACATCCAACCCTTGAAATGCTTCATGGGCAATTGGCAGCCATGATTGATCACTGGACAGCAGATCAGGAAGATGTGGAAACATCCATTTCCAGCTTGTTCCTGTTTCGGCGTGAGACCATGACCGAGCCTTGTGAATGCGTCGTCGAACCCAGTATTGTGCTGGTGGCCTCGGGCGTTAAACAGCTTATTATCGGTGATCATGCTTACCGTTATGATCCCAGCCATTTCCTGTTGACCTCACTGGACCTTCCCGCGCGTTCGCAGGTGCTGGAAGCCTCGCCGGAGCAACCGTCGATGGGTCTGGTGTTTAACCTTGATCTGAACATTATTGCCGAGTTGATATCCCATCACCGGCTATCGCCGCCGCAGGAGAAATTAAGTGAGGAGGGGGCGTATATCGGCCAGCTCACGCCCGATCTTTTGGAACCGTTCAATCGCTTACTGGCGTTAATGAATCGGCCTGAAGATATCCCGGTTATCGCACCCTTGATCAAACGTGAAATTCATTACCGTCTATTGAAAAGCGACCTGGCGGCACGGCTATGGAAAATCGTATCGGCGGGTAGCCAAAGTCAGCGGATTTCACGTGCCATTGACTGGTTAAAGAATCACTACAACCAGCCTCTGCGTATTGATGAACTGGCAGCGCATGTGCAGATGAGCTCATCCAGCCTGCACCATAACTTCAGGCAATTAACGGCCAAAAGCCCGCTGCAATATCAAAAGTGGCTGAGACTGACAGAGGCAAGGCGACTGATGGTTAATGATGGTCTGGATGCAGCCAAAGCCGCCTTTCAAGTCGGTTATGAAAGCCCTTCTCAGTTCAGCCGCGAATACAGTCGTGCTTTTGGTGCACCACCCAAACGTGATGTGGAAGCCTTGCGCAAGCGCACTGATCAGATGGCAAATACGGGTAGCTGAGGCAAAAAGCTGAATGGTCCGCAGTGCATTCCATTGCTGCGGCCCATTCAAAAACGCTGGAGGTAGTAAGAGGTCGGGCACTACTTGGCCCAATACCCGCTTTTATTCGACTGTAACCGTCACCACTTCAGACATGACGGGTGGATGGTGTGGCGCATGGGCCATATCACCCAGGATCAACTGAAGGGTGTGCTTCCCGGGTGGCAAGGTCAGGGTGGTTTCGGTTTGTCCGCCACCAAAGTGCATAACCTCGTCACCCATTGCTTTGCCTGCCATGGGCATCTGCTTACCATCAATCATCAGGTGGTGATGGCCAGTGTTGGCCTTGTCTGTGCCGGCCGGTGCTACACCCATGCCCATCAAGCCAAACTGTACGTGGAACGTCTGCGGCACGGTTGCTCCATCAGCAGGTGAAATGATGTAGGCCTTGGCGTCGGCAGGCGCTGGGTTGGCTGACTCTTGAGCAATGACGCCTTGTGAAAAGAGGGCTGCCAGAACGGCCGCCATTAGATGTCTCATCATAGATGTGCTCCTTGCCTGGAGGTTGGGGGCAAAGGGATGTGTTGTTGGATTTACTCCAGGACATCATCAAGGGTAGTTGAGATTTACAAAGTTGATGCCATATCTTGAAGAACTGGCGACGCCATTTGGCCGTCAACCTTAATGTTACACAGCACGCAGCCGCAGGTTGCTGTCTGATCAGAAAGGAGTTCGTAATGTCCGATCAAACCTATACGCCACCGACGGTCTGGAAATGGGAACAACCCAGTGGCGGACAGTTTGCCAGTATTAACCGCCCAATATCCGGAGCCACCCATGAAGCGCCCCTCAAGGTGGGTAAGCATCCTTTACAGCTTTACTCTCTGGCGACCCCCAACGGCGTCAAAGTGACAATAATGCTGGAAGAGTTGTTGGCGCTTGGACACAAGGGAGCTGAGTACGATGCCTATCTGATCAAAATTTCCGAAGGGGACCAGTTTGGCAGCGGTTTTGTGGCCGCCAATCCCAACTCCAAAATTCCGGCCATGGTTGACCAGAGCGTGCAGCCGCCGCTGCGTATTTTTGAATCAGGCTCCATTTTGCTCTATCTGGCAGAGAAGTTTGATGCGTTTCTGCCCAGCGATCTGAGTGCACGTACAGAGGTCATGAACTGGTTATTCTGGCAAATGGGCAGTGCGCCTTTCCTGGGCGGTGGTTTTGGCCACTTCTATGCCTATGCGCCAGAAAAATTCGAATATCCGATTGACCGCTATACCATGGAGGTGAAACGGCAGCTGGATGTACTGGATAAACAGCTGGCCGAGAATACCTACATAGCGGGAGATGAATACACTATTGCCGACATGGCTATCTGGCCCTGGTATGGCGCACTGGTACTTGGCCGCCTTTATAACGCGGCCGAGTTCCTGGATGTGGAGAGTTACGCCCATGTTATGCGTTGGGCAAAACAGATTAATGAACGCCCGGCTGTGAAGCGCGGGCGCAAGGTCAATCGCAACTGGGGAGCCCCCGAGGACCAGCTACCCGAACGTCATGATGCCAGTGACTTGGACGCTTTGGGCCAATAAACCGGTCAGGGCTGCGGTGGAAGACTGCAGCCCTCTTTGCAACGTGATTTGAAGCGTCTGCTGGCAAACTTGAGATAGGCCCAGTTTAAAAAACTCTCCAGGCGAAAGGTTCGGATGACCGTTGCCAGATGCCGGTAGTAGGGGAGTTCCTGCCATACCACCATAAAAGCATTAACGCCTTTAAGGACTTGACCGTCTTGCCCGATAGCATGGATGACCCGCATGGCGTCAAGTTTATCCAGGCCCCACTGATCCAGACGTATCGCCGGATCGAACAGGTCTTGCCAGTCTACTCGCTGCTCGCTGTCGAGGCGCTGATAATGAGCGATTTCACGTCGGCAGAGCGGACATTGTCCATCGAAAAATAGAATAGGTTTGTTCGGCATGGTTCCTCCGTTAACACATTGCCTTTACGTCGTACCGACCGATACGGATTATTGAGGTTAACCTTTAATCATGCAGGGTTTCTACCCAGTTGGGCAGATCAACCTTGGCCAGGTGCTGCCGAGCGGTGTCCAGCAACGCCGCTGCTGCAGGCGATAGTGCACGTCCCTTGCGGGTGATGACGCAGATTTCGCGCTCAACTACGGGGTCATGCAGCGGGACAAAAGCCACCCCCGCGAACGAGTGGGTATCGGCGGCCAGGGCCGGAAGCAGGGACACACCAAGCCCCTTGCTGATCAAGGCGGCCATTCCTGCCGGGTTGGAGACCTCAATCTGCACATGATCCAATTGAATTGGAATATGGCCACTTTGACTGAAACGCCGCAGCTGCGCGCGTATGCCGGTATCTTCCGAAAGCAGTAACAGATCGTCGTCCGGTAATTGCTGCCAGCTTATCAGCCGCATCCGGGCCAGCGGGTGGTCTGAGGGCAGCACCAGACCATAACGGTCACGCAGCAGCGGGCTGTAACTCAGCTCTGGCTGCTGCGAATGGTTGCCGGCAATGGCAAAATCGACTTCATTATTCAGTACCCGCTGCTCAAGGCTGCCGGCGCTTTCATCCCGGATATCAACTTGAATGGACGGGTAATGGTGGCGAAACTCCACCAGGGCGCCGGGCATCAGGCGAGTCACAACAGAAGGGGAGCCGGCCATGCTCACTTTACCCTGCTGTAATTCCGCTCGTGCACGCAGATCGTCCAGTGCCGCATTGAAATCTGATACCAGGCGCTCGGCCACCGGCATGAAGTGTTCACCTTCTGCACTGAGTACTACGCGGCGGGTTGTGCGATCAAACAGCGTCAAACCTGCATCCTGCTCAAGCTGTTTAATGGTGGCCGTGAGTGCCGATTGGGTCAGGTGCAGATGCTCGGCGGCACGAGTGAAGCTGCCGCTGCGTGCCACCTCTATGAATGCCTGAACATGGCGGATACTGATGTTGCTCATTATTAATCTCTAAAAATGATTAATTAATAGAATTTAATCATTTGAATGATAAATCAGGATTTTGCATCATTACCCGCAATTGAACAATTGCCGATTGATGTGCCAGCCAGATACCCGCGCCTGATGGCTTGAGGGTACAGCCAGCAGGCAGTGGAGAATGACATGATCCCTCGTATCGACCAGATCGATGACACCCAGAGCCTTTACCTGGACTTTATCGAAACGCTTAAGCAAAAGGGCTTCAAGGGTGATCTCAACCCTGACTACGCCAACCGTACGGTTCTCGCCACGGATAACAGTATCTATCAGGTGCTGCCCCAAGGTGTGCTCTATCCTAAAAACACCGATGATCTGATTATGATCGCGGCTCTGGCCAATGAACCACGTTTCAAAAACGTGGTACTCAGCGCCCGTGGTGGCGGTACAGGTACAAACGGTCAGTCGCTTACCGATGGCCTGATTGTCGATGTGTCCAAACACATGAACCGAATTCTGGAGATCAATCCGGATGAGCGCTGGGTACGCGTGCAGGGCGGAGTGGTCAAAGATCAGTTGAACGCGGCGCTCAAGCCCTATGGCCTGTTCTTCGCACCTGAGCTTTCTACCAGTAACCGTGCCACTGTCGGCGGTATGATCAACACCGATGCCAGTGGTCAGGGCTCAGTACTCTACGGCAAAACCCGTGACCATGTGTTGGATCTGACCAGTGTCTGGCTGGATGGCACCTTGTGGGAATCCGGCCCCATTGATGACGAGACATTGGAAGAGCACAAGCAGCGCACGGACCGTGTCGGTGAAGTGCACCGTCTGCTGGATGACATTCAACGCAACAAACAGGATGAGATTGCGGCTTGCTTTCCCAAGCTCAACCGCTGCCTGACAGGGTACGACCTGGCACACATCCGTGATGAGTCCGGTAGCTTTAACCTGAACTCCATTCTCTGCGGTGCAGAAGGCTCCCTGGCGTTTATTGCCGAAGCCAAACTGAATGTATTGCCCATTCCCAAGTATGCCGCTCTGGTGAACATAAAATACGACAGCTTCGAAACATCGCTGCGTGATGCCAAGGCGCTGATGGAGTGGCAGCCGACGTCTGTCGAAACGATTGATTCCAAGGTCCTGAACCTGGCCATGGGGGATATCGTCTGGGATACAGTACGTGACTACTTCCCGGAAAAAGAGGGTGACCCGGCCATTCAGGGCATCAACTTGGTGGAATACACCGGTGATGATGAAGACGAGCTGCGTGCCAAGGTAGAAAAACTCTGCCAGCACCTGGAAAGCGTCAACGGCGAAGCCGGCAAGAGCTTCGGTTACACAGTGGTTTATGGTGCGGCCGAGATCAACAAGGTCTGGGGCATGCGCAAGAAGGCTGTGGGTCTGCTGGGCAATGCTCAGGGCCAGAAACGTCCTATCCCATTTGTTGAAGACACGGCTGTCCCGCCTGAGAACCTGGCTGACTTCATTATGGCGTTCCGCAAGGTGCTTGATGACCGTGGCCTGGCCTATGGCATGTTTGGCCATGTGGATGCCGGCGTATTGCATGTGCGTCCGGCCATCGACATGAAAGACCCCGAGCAGGAAACGTTGATTCGTGAAGTTACCGATGAAGTTGTGCGCCTGACGCAGGAGTACAAGGGCTTGCTGTGGGGTGAACACGGCAAGGGCGTGCGCTCTGAATATGCCCCCGAGTTTTTCGGACCGCTGTATCCGGTACTGCAGCAGATCAAGGGTTGCTTCGATCCGCGCAACCAGCTTAACCCCGGCAAGATCGCAACGCCCATGATTGAAGGCGCTGAACTGCTGAAGATCGATCAGGTGGCTACCCGTGGTCAATATGATCGACAGATCAGCGAGCCGGTACGTGATCAGTACGACTCGGCCATGAACTGTAACGGCAACGGCGCCTGCTATAACTACGATCCGAATGACGCCATGTGCCCGAGCTGGAAAGGGACCCGTGAGCGTATCCATTCTCCGAAAGGCCGTGCATCCCTGATTCGTGAGTGGTTGCGCCTGATGGCCAATCGTGGGGTGGATGTCACCGCTGAAGCGGAACAGATTCGCCAGCGTGGCTTTATTCGCAACCTGCCCAAGCGCATCCGCAACACCCTTGGCAAAAACAAGGGTGAATATGACTTCTCCAATGAAGTACACGAAGCGATGATGGGCTGTCTGGCCTGTAAGTCCTGTGTTGGTCAGTGCCCGATCAAGGTGAATGTGCCCGATTTCCGTGCCCGTTTCCTGGAGGTCTACTACGGACGTTACCTGCGCCCGATGAAAGACTACATGGTAGGTAGCCTGGAATACATGATTCCGACACTTTCCAGGTTCCCGGCACCTTATAACTGGGCCATGCGTAATACGCTGGTACGCAGTTTCATGCGACGTGTCGGCGGTATGGTTGATAGCCCTGTTATCTGCACCAACAGCCTCAAGCAGGGGCTCGATGAGCGCGGTATTGAGCTGGCGACACCTGATGTGATCGAAGGGCTGACCGATACCCAGCGTGAACGCACCGTCGTCATTGTGCAGGATGCCTTCACCAGCTATTTCGAAACCCGGCTGGTAATGGACGTGATCGATCTGCTTAGTCGTTTGGGCTTCTATGTGCTGTTGGCACCTTTCATGCCAAACGGCAAGCCACTGCATGTGCACGGCTTCATGAGTGCCTTCGACAAGGCTGCCAAGCGCAATGCGCAGATGCTGCAGCAAATTGCCGATGAAGACCTGCCCCTGATCGGTATCGATCCGTCCATGACGCTGACTTATCGACAGGAGTACAAGGATGTGATTGAGGGTGAATTGCCGCCAGTACAGCTGATTCAGGAGTGGCTCAGCACTCAAACAGAGCGCTTCCAGAGTCGTGAAGAGGGTGGCAGTAAACAGGTATTCCGCCTGATGGCACACTGCACCGAGAAAACCTCGGCAGCACCATCCTTGCGCCAGTGGCAGAACATCTTTGCAGCACTTGGTCAGGAGCTGGAAGTGGTTTCAACAGGGTGCTGTGGCATGAGCGGCACCTTTGGCCATGAGAGTGACAACCTGCAGCGCTCCAAGGATATCTACGAGCTTAGCTGGCGTGGCATTGTAAATCAGCCTGAGAACAAGGGGCGTCTGGTGGCGACGGGGTATTCCTGCCGCTCGCAGGTAAAACGTTTTGATGACAAGCAGTTACCGCATCCTGCTCAAGCGCTTTTGGACGTACTCAAAGCGTCCTGATAGAGGTGATAACTACGTAAATGCCGGGTACTTAAGTTGTAGTGCAAATGCAGCATGAATCAGCCATGATGCCCGGCTGACAACATCATTTTTAGCGAGGAGCGTCCGATGCAAGATCTGCTGCCCGATCTCTGTGACCATTTCGAAGAGCTGGTTCAGGTTGTAGAACCCATGTTTGCCAACTTCGGTGGCCGTGAAACCTTCGGTGGTGAAATCGTCACTATCAAGGCATTCGAAGACAACTCTCTGGTACGTGAGCAGGTTGCTCAGCCGGGCGAGGGCAAGGTGCTGGTTGTTGATGGCGGTGGCTCTCTGCGTCGTGCCATGCTGGGCGATATGCTCGCTGAGAAAGCCGAAAAGAACGGTTGGGAAGGCATCATCATTTACGGTTGCATCCGCGATGTGAACGCCATCGGTGCGCTGGACAACCTGGGTGTTCAGGCCTTGGCAGCGCATCCGATGAAAACCGAGAAACTGGGCGTGGGTCAGCTGAATGTACCGGTCACCTTCGGTGGTGTTACCTTCCGCCCGGGTGAGTTCGTCTATGCCGACAACAACGGTGTGCTGGTTGCACTTCGCAAGCTGGAACTGCCGGAAGACTGATATCTGTTTTCCGCTCGGGGTCGGCCGTCCGGTTGACCCCTACTATTTTTCAACATCCCGCCTGTTTACTTAAAGCCAAGTATAGCTTTCGTCTCTAATTGCCTGATATCGAAGATATAAAAATAAAGTACAAAAAATAAGCAATTTTTCGGGCGAAAATTTTTCAGCTCTGTCTATACTTAGGTCAACAGCGCACCGAGGACGTACGCTGGCTCGGTCAGCCGAGCACATAGGGACGTTACTGCACGCATCTGGTACCCCTTCGCCCGATGCGTGCCTTTCTTTTGTCTGCAGTTTAAGAATCTAAGCTAACTGATTGAACTTCCTGTCTAAGCGATAAGCGTGTACTTATTCGTACATCGCCTGCATGGCATCTTTGGTCCATTTCAGACTGTGTCGATAGGCCGCTTCATACAGCGAGATATCAAAGTCACTTGGCAACAAGTCCCAGTCACCATTCTCGTAAGCCAGTACCTGGTTCAGCAAGATCCCCATGGGGCCTTCACCTTTTGCCAAGGCTGCCTTGGTGTCTTCACCCAATGGCAGCTGCTCTAGGAGGGTTGCCTGATCAATATCCAGCATGGCATGCAAGCCGGACATCATGCCCACCATGAAGAAGCTGGACGGGTTCGGCATCTTCTGGGTTTCCGCGATCATTTCGCACATGTGGCCGCGGGTCAGCAGGATACGGGTCAGCTCTTCAGGTTTGTCACTGTTGGCTGACATGGCAATCAGGCTGGCCCATTTGCGTACCTGCTCCATGCCCAGCAATACCACGGCTTCGGCAACCGATTCAACCTGACGTACCAGGGAGTAGGCGGCAGAGTTGACGATACGCAGCAGTTTGTAGGTGAGGATCGGATCGCGGATGATCAGGTCTTCCAGCTTCTCCGGAGTGGTGTTGGGCTTCTGCAGCTCCTGGATCAGCTGCATCATGGCGATCTGGTTGGCGTTGACGTTACGGCCTTTCACCGCCTTGGGCTTACTCAGGAAGCTGCCCTGAAACAGTTTATAGCCACTCTCGATACAACTTTCCAGGGTATCAAACTGACTGATGTCGCTGGCCATCAACGTGGTTTTATAAGGTGCAAGCTGTCCGGCCAGTTCCACCAGCTGTTCGGTGGTTTTGTCGGCTACATCAACCTTAACGATCTTGGCCAGCTTGAGTGCGGTATCGTAATCAGGGCTGTATTCAAAATCGGTCAGCGCAAAGCGATAGCCATCTTTCACCATCTGGTGGATCGCCTTGAGCAGTTCCATGTTCTTGGGCTCGGTCAGGCGAATGCACAGCACAATCTGTTTGGCAGGCAATGCAGGAACGCTACCATCGAGGATCATGCGCGGGCTGACCTGGATAAAGGCCGGTACGCGTTTGACCTCACCCTGGTCCGAGATGCTGGTATAGGCATGCAGCAGCAGCTCGGAGCTGGACTCTGCTTCAGGGTTGGCCTGAGCCATGGCATCAAGGTGGTGGTCGGCGCCGTACAGCACCTCATAGGCAATGACACGTTGCTGGTGGTCAAAGATGGGCTGGCGCGCCAGCATCGCCTGGCTTTGCTCAGAAGAGGCTTCCATTCGTATCCTCGAATTGATCGACATGGATGGGTTAACACACCAATTTTAACACTTAGGTATGGTTGAATCACTCTGGGCGCTATAATAACGCCCCGTTTTGAAAATTGCTGGACTTCACGATGACTTCTATCAACTGGTTCCCCGGCCATATGCACAAGGCGCGTAAAGAGATCGCGCAGGTGATGGACGAGATAGACGTGGTAATTGAGGTGCTGGATGCGCGTCTGCCCATGTCGAGCGAGAACCCCCTGGTTGAGCAACTCAGAGGCGCCAAGCCGGTGCTGAAACTGCTGAACAAGCAGGATCTGGCCGACCCCGTGCGAACTCAGGAGTGGCTGGACTACTTGAATGCCCGTGAAAACACCCAGGCCGTGGCTCTGGATACCCAGCAGAAAAAACAGATCAAACAGATTCCCGAACTGTGCAAGAAGATGGTGCCGGCGCGGGTACGTCAGGAACGTCCGGTACGTGCCATGATCATGGGTATTCCCAATGTGGGCAAATCCACCCTGATCAATGCACTGCTGGGCCGCAAGATTGCCAAGGTAGGTAACGAACCGGCGGTGACAAAGGCGCAGAAACGATACAGCGTTCACAACGGCATGGCCTTGTCTGATACGCCGGGGATTCTCTGGCCGAAGATAGAAGACCCGGATTCAGGTTACAGACTGGCAGCCAGTGGTGCGATTAAAGACACGGCCATCGAGCATGAAATGGTGGCAACCTATGCCGCGGGTTTCCTGCTGGAGGATTATCCAGAGCGCGTGATGGAACGCTACAAGCTCAAAGCCTTGCCGGAAGACAGGGACAGCATGCTGGATGCGCTGGGCCGTAAACGCGGCTGTCTTCGTCCGGGCGGCATCGTCGATTTGAACAAGGCTTCCGGCATCCTGCTGACAGAGTTGCGGGCTGGCAAGCTGGGTCGTATCACCTTTGAAACGGTGGACGAGTGGGAACGTAAACGTATTGAAGCCGAGATCGCAGCTGCAGAAGCAGCCGCAGAGGCAGCCCGAGAGGCAGAGGAAAACAAGCATGAGTCGTAACAAGAAATCTCGTAAAGACAGCGCTCGCATGACGGTGCTGGAGCGCAAGCCCAAGAAACAGGAGCTCCTGGCTGACCCGACCAGCAAGGAAAGTCGTCGTAAGAAAGCGAAAGAGCAGCGTAAAAAGCACCAGTCGGTGTATGAAAAATCCCAGGCTACACAGAAAGCCCAGGAACGTGATACCCAGGCTGGCCGTCGAGGTACCCGTCATGGCGGCCCACTGGCCGACAAGATCCGCAAGTTGAATGCGGAGAAAAAAGAGCAGGCTCAGCAGGCTGACGAAGATTAAGCCATCAAGGCGACCCCGGTGGAGATCCAAGTGAAGTACGATGTCATTATCATAGGCGGTGGTGCCTCAGGGCTCATGTGCGCTGCAACCGCTGCCTACCGGGGCCGCAAGGTATTGCTGCTGGAACACACCAAGAAAATCGGGCGCAAAATCCTGATGTCCGGCGGCGGGCGTTGCAATTTCACCCATCTGCATAACACCCCCGCCAATTTTCTCTCGACCAACCCGCATTTCTGCAAATCGGCTCTAAGTCGTTTCAGTGCAGCTGACTTTGTCGAATTGGTAGATAGACATGGTATCGAATACCACGAGAAGACACCTGGCCAGCTGTTCTGTAATGAATCCAGCAAGGAGATCCTGCAGCTGCTGCTGACTGAATGTGAATGGTCCGGCGCCGAGTTGATGACCGAAACCAGTGTGTTTGAAGTAGAACAGGGCACAGCCGGCTATCATGTCCGAACGTCGCGCGGCCAGTTCGACGCAGAATCATTAGTCATTGCATCCGGTGGTTTGTCCATTCCCAATGGCGGGGCAACCGGCTTCGCCTACGAGGTGGCTGAACAGTTTGGTCTGCAGGTGACACCACGGCAGGCAGCCCTGGTGCCTTTTACTCTGCAGCCGGATCTGCTTGAACACCTCAAGCCTCTTTCCGGGGTTTCCCAGCCGGTGACAGTTTCCTGCAACGGCATGAGTTTCACGGAAAACCTGTTGCTGACCCACCGGGGATTAAGCGGTCCTTCGATTTTGCAGATTTCTTCCTACTGGAAGCCGGGTGACGAAATCGAAATCGACCTCCTGCCTCAGCTGGATCTGGATGCCTGGTTGAAAGAGCAGCGTCAGCAACGCCCAAAAGCTGAATTGCGTACGCTGATGGCGCAACACATGACCAAACGCCTGGCGCAGACACTTTGCGAACTCTGGGGCTTTGAGGGTGAAGTCGGGCAGTACAGCAATGCCCGGCTACAGGAAGTAGTGCGGCAGTTTAAACACTGGCGCCTTAAACCTTCCGGCACTGAAGGTTACCGAACAGCCGAGGTTACGCTGGGTGGCATCGAAACCAATGAGGTTTCTCAGAAAACCTTCGAGGCCAAGAAAGCACCAGGCCTGTACTTCATTGGCGAATGCCTGGATGTGACCGGCCACCTTGGCGGGCATAACTTCCAATGGGCCTGGGCATCCGGGTTTTGCGCCGGCCAGTACGTCTGAACCGGCCCTTTCTATCGCATTATTCTCACCAAGGCTGTAACGCTATGCTGGGCGGGCTTGCAAGGCTCAGCTGACAGCCGCCTCATGGCAGTATCGGAAATCTACGCAATGATGTTTCGAACGTTGAAGCTGCGTGAACAAGGTGTTTAGTATTCACACCTTAAGACTGGGTGTATGCGCGAAGAGCAGGGCAGGCTCATGGCTGTACTGGAGGACTGGTGCCCACCTTCAGCCGGGTATTTTCTCTATTACCCGCATCGCCGGCAGGATTCACGTGCCTTTCGGGTACTGGTCGATGCATTGCAGTATGACCCCGGACAATAAGAACCGGTTTATCTGCAGGTTCACACTCGTTGGGGCGAGACTCTGCTAATCTGGGTTTGTCATGATTTCTGTGCGGTTGATATCCGATCACTATGACGCTGATTGAAATCTTAAATTTACTTTAGTTATAAGCTTATGTGATTATGTTCTCAGTGCAGGCGAGCTTGCACATCAACGGAAGACAATTGGAGAAAGCAGATGGCACTTCGCATTAATGACACCGTTCCGAATCTTGATCTGAAAACTGATCTGGGTGATTTCAAACTGCATGATTTCATCGGTGACAGCTGGACAATCCTGTTCAGCCACCCGAAAGACTTTACGCCCGTCTGCACCACCGAATTTGGTGCCGTGGCCCAGTTAGCGGCCGAGTGGGAAAAGCGTGGCACCAAAGTGATCGGCCTGTCTGTCGATGGTGTTGACGAGCACGTAGAATGGAAAGCGGATATCGAGAAATTCTCGGGTGCACCGGCAAAATTCCCGATCATCGCTGATGATGACCTGGCTGTATCCAAGGCGCTGGACATGCTGCCCGCAGATGCCTACCTGGCGGACGGTCGAACAGCCGCAGACTCTGCCAGCGTGCGTGTGGTGTTTATCTTCAGCCCGGACAAGAAACTGCAGCTGGCCATGACATACCCGATGTCTGTTGGTCGTAACTTCGCAGAAGTGCTGCGTGCCCTGGATGCACTGCAGGCAACTTATCAGACACCCATCGCAACTCCGGCAAACTGGGTGAGCGGCCAGGACGTGATTGTTGCACTGTCACTGAATGATGATGAAGCCAAAGCCAAGTTTGGTGATATCGACATCAAATTGCCGTACCTTCGTACCACCAAACAGCCGTAAGCGTTATTAACAGGCTGTAACTGAAATGCCCTGCCGGTATTACTCCTCGGCAGGGCATTTTTGTATTCAAAAGCCGTTGTGTTCAGGTTTCTGCGTGTACAGCCTGAACGCGCTTCTTCTTTCGTACCTGCCCCAGCAACCAGACCTCGAGTCGGCTGCAGCACTCGGCCAGCAGCAACATGAGCCCCAGGTAAAGACTGATCGCCAGTGAAACAGTGATCCCCGTGTCACGGAATGTTTCGACCAAAAACAGAAACGGGTAATGCACCAGAAAGAGCGGGAACGACAGATCACTGAGTTTGCGGACCAGGCCGGTCAAAGGCAGTTTCAGCGACTGCCACGCTGTATGCGGAAGCTTCAAAGCAAGATAGATGCCCAGGCCAAACTCAAACAGGCGACAGGGCGGAAACCAGTCACCCGGACGACCGGGCATGAAGCCGTATTGACGGTATAACCATCCTTCCACCTGCTTTAACACGGATATATCCAGAAACGGCAGCCCCCACTGGCCGACATACCAGCGACTGGCAAGACTGACACAGAAGAGTATCAGTAACGTCGGGAGTGCCCATCTATTCAGCAGATACACCAGGGCAGGTGCCAGCATATACAGACTCATGATCAGGCTGATATACCAGCTTGGCGGGTTGTAAGGGCCACCCCAAAGTCCCCACCAGGCATAAAAGCCTGTCAGGCTGCCAGCCAGATCCACAGCAACACCATTCGGGAAGAGGTCGGGCATATCGCCCTGCAGCAATCCATCGCTCAGGGCGTAGCCAAACATGGCAAGCGGAATGGAGATCCAGTACAGCGGATAGATACGCTGTACCTTTTTAAACAGGTAAGCAGCGTAACCTTTAGATGGTACCGGTCTGGCTAAACCGGCGAGAACACCGGACAACACCAGGAAAAGGGTTACACCCACGCCACCGAGACTGACAAAATAGATGTTCTTCCAGCCAAAGAACGCGCCGCTTTCATGCCCCAGAAGCTGCCCTGTATGGGCAATGAACACCAGTGCTATTGCCAATATACGAAGACTGTCGAGTAAAAGTGAACGCTCCATTGAACGACCTCGATGACCAGCAGGTATTCCTCGCTACTTTAGGGGATGTCGATGACAGTTTGGATGCACCCTGCATGAAGGCAGGTAGGGGCAGAATTTCGTCCTGGGCACCGGAAGCATGCTAGAATTCGCGCCAGTTCATGTCGCCAGCTATCAGGCTAACCATTGCGTGGTTTTATGCCGCTAATGGAGTCTGTACTGCACCTGAAGCAGATACCTGCGACACCCTTCACCCACGAATCCAGAAAGTGACTCAATGGAAATCAAGGTAAATTTTCTCGATAACCTCCGACTCGAAGCCAAATTTGATGACTTCACCGTAACGGCGGACCAGCCTATCCGCTACAAGGGTGATGGCTCCGCGCCGAGTCCCTTTGATTACTTTCTGGCGTCGTCAGCACTCTGTGCGGCTTACTTCGTCAAGGTGTACTGCAAGGCACGTGACATTCCCACAGACGATATTCGTCTGTCACAGAACAACATCGTCGACCCGGAAAACCGCTACAACCAGATTTTCCAGATTCAGGTGGAATTGCCTGACACTATTTCCGACAAGGACCGTCAGGGCATCCTGCGCTCCATCGATCGCTGTACCGTGAAGAAAGTGGTGCAGGAAGGCCCTGAATTCAAGATTGATAAGGTCCAGAGTCTGGATGAAGACTCAGCGCTGCTGTTTTCGGACATGACCGAAGGTGATGGCCGCACCTATATTCCGGGCAAGGATCTGCCGCTGGAAGATACCATTGCCAACATGACCCGGGTGATTGAACAGCTGGGCATGAAAATCGAAGTATCCTCCTGGCGCAATATTGTCCCGAATGTCTGGTCACTGCATATTCGTGATGCTGCCTCACCCATGTGTTTCACCAATGGTAAGGGTGCCAGCAAGGAAAGCGCGTTGTGTTCCGCGCTGGGCGAGTTTATCGAGCGTGCCAGCTGTAACTTCTTCTACAACGACCAGTTCTTCGGCGAAGAGATCGCCAACAGTGAATTCGTTCACTACCCGACGGAAAAATGGTTCAAACCCGGGCCTGACGATGAAATCCCTGAAGGACTGCTGGATGAATACTGTCTGGAGATCTATAACCCGGACGGAGAGCTGAAGGGTTCCAACCTGATCGATACCAACTCGGGGCGTGTGGATCGTGGCATCTGTGCCATTCCGTATACACGTCAGTCGGATGGTGAAACCGTCTATTTCCCGTCCAACCTGATCGAGAACCTCTTTGTCAGTAACGGCATGAGTGCGGGTAATACTCTGTCTGAAGCCCAGGTGCAGTGTCTGTCGGAAATTTTCGAACGTGCGGTCAAGCGTGAAATCATTGAAAATGAGATCGCCTTGCCGGATGTGCCCCAGCCAGTTCTGGATAAATACCCGCATATCGTTGCCGGTATCCAGGGACTGGAAGAGCAGGGCTTCCCGGTCCTGGTGAAGGATGCTTCTCTGGGCGGTCAGTTCCCGGTTATGTGTGTCACGCTGATGAACCCGCGCACCGGTGGCGTCTTTGCCTCCTTTGGCGCACACCCCTGTTTCGAAGTGGCGCTGGAACGCAGTCTCACCGAACTGCTGCAGGGCCGCAGCTTTGAAGGCCTGAACGATGTGCCCCAGCCCACCTTCAACAGCCATGCGGTGACCGAGCCGAACAATTTTGTTGAGCACTTCATCGATTCCACCGGTGTGGTCTCCTGGCGCTTCTTCAGTGCCCGCTCTGACTATGAGTTCAATGAATGGGACTTCTCCGGCACCAGCGAAGAAGAAAATGCCTGCCTGATGAGTATTCTCGAGCAACTGGGCAAGGAAGTGTATGTGGCCGTATTCGACGACCTGGGCGCAACTGCATGTCGTATTCTGGTCCCGGATTATTCCGAGGTTTACCCGGTCGAAGATCTGATCTGGGATAACACCAACAAGTCCCTGTTGTTCCGTGAAGACATCCTCAATATCCACTCACTGGATGAAGATGCGCTGGCCGATCTGGTAGAGCGCCTGGAAGAAAGCGAGCTGGACAATTACACCGAAGTGCCAACGCTGATCGGTATTGAGTTCGACGAAAATACCGTTTGGGGCCAGCTCTGTGTCGGTGAGCTCAAGGGCATGATCTATCTCGCGCTGCAGCAGTACGAAGAAGCCTATGATTTGGTCTGTGAGTTCCTGTCCTACAACGACAACACCGTTGAGCGCGGCCTGTATTACCAGGCGTTGCGCGCAGTACTGGAAATCGTGCTGGATGATGAGCTGGAGTTTGAAGATTATCAGCACAACCTGACGCGCATGTTTGGTGATGCAGTCATGGATGATGTCATCGGTGCAATAAATGGTGATCGCGCCTTTTGTGGCCTGACACCCACCAATATGCAGCTGGAAGGGCTGGAGCGTCATCAGAAACTGATTGAAAGCTACAAGAAACTGCACGCGGTAAGAGCTGCACGGGCCGGACTTTAAGTACATTTCGCGGCCCTGAGTGGATTACATAACAGGTTGTTGAACAACGTTATCGAGGAAGTCGAGGCAAGGCAAAAACAGTCGAAAAAGCGCAGTTTAGTGGACTAAATGAGCATTTTGAGACTGTTTTTAACGAAGCATTCGGCAACGTAGATAGATTTTCGACAGCCTGTTAGGGCCGCACAGCTCTAGCAAGACGCACCCGAGCTGTAAAAAGAACCATACTTCACCTGTAACGGACTATAGGCTGATTCATAATGATCATTGTCCCTACCGAGAAGCGTCTTGACTGGCGCACCACCCCTGTTGTTCTGATCAGTATTCTGATTTTGAACACGCTGGTCTTCTTGTTCTACCAGAGCAATGACGAGCAGAAAATCAACGACGCCGTCACGGCGATGCATAATGCCGGCTATATCGAGCATGAATGGCCGGTGTTCGAGCGTTACCTTGAAGCACAGCCCTCGCGTGAAGAGGAGTTGGACTGGGCCAGGCAGGCGTATGACTCCGAACAGGTCTACTGGCTTGCTCAGGCAATGCTGATGGACCGGACATACTATGACCAGCTGCAAGGGGAAGCCCGGCAGGTATTTGATGAGCAGCTTTATGCTCGCTGGCGCAATGAGCGTCCGGAAATACAGGCGACCTTTGAGTCAGTCAGCAGCTTTGCCTATGGCTTGAAGGCAACGGATGTATCCTTCACTACTTTGATAACCCATCAATTTCTGCATGGCGATCTGGGTCATCTGCTGGGCAATATGATCTTCCTGCTAATCTGTGGTTTTGCCGTAGAAGCGGCCATAGGGCATCTGCGTTTTCTGACGTTCTATCTGCTGGGTGGCATTCTGGCCGGTGTAACCCAGGTGGTTACCAATCTTGGCAGTGATGTGCCGCTGGTTGGGGCATCGGGCGCCATATCCGGGGTGATGGCGATGTATCTGGCAGTATTCAGGCTGAAGCGTATCGAGTTCTTTTACTGGATCTTCTGCTTTGCCGGTTATTTCCGTGCACCTGCCTTGATGATTCTGCCGTTGTATATCGGTAAAGAGGTCTACCAGTACCTCTTCATGGAAGGTTCCAATGTGGCCTATATGGCACATGCCGGTGGTTTTGTGGCCGGTGCCATTTTGATTGGGCTCTCGATGGCATTTAACCGCAACACTATCAACGACGACTATATAGAACAGGAACAGGGCATTTCACCAAGGAATCAGGCACTGGCTGATATCTATAGCGCGATTGAGAACCTGCAGTTCGATTACGCCCGTAAACAGTTAAGTGATCTGGTTGCGCGGGAAGGTCTGGACTTTGAATTGGCCAAAATTCGCTACAACCTGGACAAAATCAAAGCGGGCAGCGCTGTTGAAAACAGCTTCCGTGAATTGATGACTCAGAAAGGCATGTCCTCGACTGAGCTTTCACAACTCAGCCGCCTCTGGATGGCAGAGACATCGGCACACGCTATGTTGCCAACCGGGGATCAATTGCAGTTGACTTTTCGCTTTACCAAGCTGGACGACCTGACCGCCGCAGCAGGCATGACAGACTATCTATATCAGCAAAAAGCCGACCCCAGGGAGCTGTTACTGCTGCTTCAGCGTATGGCATCCCGGTTTTCCAGCCAGAATAATCCACGTCAGGCGGCAAAATATCAAAGCTATATCCAGCAATTGACCAGGGAGGGTCATGATGGAGTCATGTAAGTATCACCCGGATACAGCACCTAATTTCACCTGTTCGCAATGCGAGATCGACCTGTGCAAGGAGTGTGTGGACCACTCAATTGCCGGTGAAGCACGTTGCTTTCATTGCGGATCGCCGCTGACTATTAGGGTGACGGCGGCCAGTATGGAATCCCTGGCCCGGCGCTTGCCCAAGGCGTTTCGCTATCCCATGACGGCTGATGCCATGATGTTCATCTTCGGCCTGAGTGTTGCCACTACCTTTTTGGCTGTCTTGCCGCTGGGCGGTTTTATCAAATTTCTGGCAATGCTGTTCTGCACCGGCTTGGCGGTGAACTACAGTTTTCTGTGCCTGAAAGCGACGGCGGCTGGCGATATGACACCGCCGAGACTGCAGGAAGCAGCGGGTGGCTCATTAAGTATCCTGATCCGGCTGTTTGCCATCATCTTCATTACCGGCATTTTTCTTAATTTTGTTGCTTCTTCAGTCAGTTCAGCACTGGCCATTACGATTACACTGGTGCTTGTAATCGGCATTCCGGCCATGTTGATGTGTCTGGCCATGAGTGATTCGATCACTGAAGCCATTAACCCGGTCAACTGTATCGGGCTCATGCTTAAGACCGGTATCCCATATCTCATTCTGGTCGGCTTTCTATTTATCATGGTGAGCTCGGTATCCCTGATTCAGGCGGTTATTGGTGATGACCTGCTGTTTCTGTCAGCCATTCTGCAATCGGCGGCATCCAGTTACTACGCAATGGTGGCCTTTCACTTGATGGGATATCTGTTGTATCAGTATCAGGATGCGCTGGGGTATGTCAGTGAAGATGCCGAATCCACATTGCTGTACCACGCTGAGCCTGAAGCGGTGACCCATGCACATGTCAGTATTTGTCTGAAAGAGGGCGACTATGAGCAGGCAAAGGGATTACTGCAGTCTGCCATCAAGCAGTCACCGACGATTCCTGCCTTGTGGCAGCGGTATTTTGACCTGCTATGCCAGCTGGAAGATCGCCAGGCCCTCATGGGTATGGCCGACAAGCACCTGAGCCTGTTACTCAAATTTGATCAGGGGATACCCATGTTGCGTAACTATCGCAGATTGGTCCGTATCCTGCCCGAGTATGTACCAGGGACTCCTGCATTAAGGCTGAGCCTGGCGCGTTTGAGCCTTGAAGGCGGTGATGCCAAAGCGGCGGTCAGGCTGTTGAACGGGATGCATAAAGCATTCCCTGAGTATGATCGATTGGTCGAGTCCGGGGTCTTGCTCAAAACAGCCCTTGAGGCACTGCCAAACATGGAAGCCCAGGTGGAAAAGTGCCAGAGTTTGATTGATCAGCTGCGTATCCGTTATCCGGAGCAGGTAGCAGAAGGGCAGGTGTAGAAGGGTAGGTCAGGTGAGGGTGACGCAGGAGATCCGGTCTCCTGCATGACAGATGTATTACTGCACAGGGTTTTTCGGCACCATCCAGTCCTGCGGACAGTCCACACAATCCACCATGTGAGTGCCCTGGAAGGTAGCGAAACGGATGCTTGCGCCGCGCAAGTCGGCACCTGCCATATTGGCATAATTCAGTTTGGCCTCCTGCAGGTTAGCATTTTGCAGGTTGCAGTTGATAAACCTGGTTTTCGTTGCCCACACCATCTCGAGATTGGTGGCATAGAGCACGGCATCGACAAAGCGTGCGTTGCTCAGGCGTGCAAAAGAAAGGTCGGCTCCATCCAGGCGTGTTTCCTTGAACGATGCGCCCTGGGCATGCATGGCCCAACCCGCTACGGCAACCATATTGGCATAATCCAGCTTGGCGCCTTTCAGGTTTGCTTTTTCCAGATTGGCACGGCTTAGCAGAGCGTAACTGAGGTCTGTACCACTCAGGTTTGCACCGCGCAAATCAGCATGGCGAAGATCGGCATAGCGCAGGTTGGCACCGCTGAGGTCAATGCGATCCAGCTGCTGGCCGGAGAGGTCCTGTGCTGATAAATCGGCACCGGAACACTGGGCTTCGATACCGGGCTCACACTGGGCCGCTACTGCTGATGACATTACCAGAGTCAGCACACCAGCTGAGATCAGGGTTGCTTTGGACATGATCAGATCTCCGTAAAAAGGGCCTGCCAAACGGCAGGCCCGGGGACAGCGTTAACCGTTTATGCGGTTATTATTTCTTGGCAACCTTGTCTGCCCATTTCGGCAGTTTGAAAGCCCAGAAAGAACCACCCTGAGGTACCGGCTTGGTCAGATCAGCCATATCGCCACCCCACAGCGGCACTGCACCACCGTAACCAGAGGCAATACCGACGTACTGCTCGCCATCCATCTCCCAGGTAACCGGGCTGGAAACGATGCCGGAGCCAGTTTGGAACTTCCACAGCTCTTCGCCGGACTTGGCATCAAAGGCTTTCAGGTAACCGTCACCGGTACCAGTGAACACCAGACCACCTTTGGTTGTCAGGACACCGGCCCAAAGCGGCAGTTTTTCCTTGTGTTCCCAGGCAACATCGCCAGTCAGCGGGTCCATGGCACGCAGAATGCCGACGTGGTCGTCATACATCTTGCGGATACGGAAGCCCTGACCCAGGTAAGCTGCACCTTTCTGGTAGGTTACTTCCTCAGTCCAGTAATCCTCTTTCCAGTGGTTACCCGGCACGTAGAACAGACCAGTATCCTGGCTGTACGCCATCGGGTTCCAGTTCTTGCCGCCAAGGAAAGGCGGGGATACTTCGATGGACTCACCTTTTTTCTCGCCCGGCTTGGGTTCCGGAGGACGCTGGCCTTCTACTTCAGCAGGACGGCCGGTTTTCGGGTCGATGTGTGTCGCCCAGGTGATGTTGTCCACGAACGGGAAGGCGCGGATGAAGTCGCCGTCTTCGCGGTTTACTACATAGAAGAAACCGTTACGGTCGGCGTGAGCAGTGGCCTTGACGGTTTCGCCGCCATCTTCATATTCGAACAGCACCAGCTCGTTGTTGCCGGAGAAATCCCAGGCATCGTTCGGAGTATGCTGGTAGAACCAGTCCACTTCACCGGTGGTCGGGTCAACAGCAACCTGACCTGAGGTGTAGAGGCTATCGTAATCCTGCGGGTTTCCGCCTTCAGAGGTACGCTCCCAGGTGTTCCAGGGCGCAGGGTTACCGGCACCGACGATGATACGGTTGTTCTCAACATCAAAGCTGGCGCTCTGCCAGGGAGCACCGCCACCATGGCTCCAAGCTTCAACCTTGCCAGTTGGAGAGTTGGGATCGTCCGGCCAGCTCGGTGCGCGCGGGTCACCGGTCGGGGTGCTTTCTTCACCGTTCAAACGGCCCATGTGGCCTTCAACGAACGGACGCATCCAGATTTCTTTACCTGTATCAGGGTCACGGGCGAACAGTTTACCCACAACACCGAACTCGTCACCGGAAGAACCGTGAATCAGCAGGACTTTGCCTGTTTTCTGATCCTTGATCAGAGTAGGGGCACCGGTCATGGTGTAGCCGGCAGTGTGATCACCGAATTTCTTCTTCCAGACAACCTTGCCGGTATCCTTGTTCAGAGCAACCATGGCGGCATCCAGGGTGCCGAAGAATACCTTGTCACCAAAGATGGCTGCACCACGGTTTACAACGTCACAGCAGGGACGAATATCGTCCGGCAGACGTGCGGTGTAGTCCCAGAGTTTTTTGCCGGTTTTGGCATCGATTGCAAAGATACGGGAGTAGGAGCCGGTGATGTAGATAACACCGTCATGTACCAGTGCCTGAGACTCCTGGCCACGCTGTTTCTCGTCACCGAAAGAGAAAGACCAGGCCGGTGTCAGCATCTCGATGTTCTCAGTGTTGAGCTGAGTCATCGGGCTGTAACGCTGAGCCTTGGGACCAATACCATAGCCAAGAACATCTTCAGGTGTTGCCTGATCGTTCAGAATGTCATCCCAGGTCACTTCAGAAGTAGAAGCCTGTACAGCGGCGCTGCTCAGCCCAATCGCGGCGCCCAATACGACCGCTTGTACTCGCTGGCTCAGCAGAGAACGGCGCGGGGCTGTTATTGTTTTTTTCATCATTTCAATACCCTGTTGGTGAATGACGACAGCTCGTGGATGGAGCTGAAGTGTGCAAGGGCATTGTGCGGACCGGACAGGAGAATCGGCCACGGCAAAGCACCCGGCAAAACCGGGCTTTAAGCGGAAGGAAAAAGGGAATAATTCAGGAGTGCCGGGAAAAAGTCCCGACTAATCAAAAGGTTACCCCTTAGTTTTACGACTTTTGGTGGTGTAAGTCAAACCTTGGTCGGCATTATTCACAAATTTTACTACCAAGGGACCATATTTTGGATGCCAAGGTGTAATTCTGACCTTTCCGACCCTGGTTCATCATGTGCCTCATCACTGTCGAGCATGACGCTCGTCATTTCGATTTATGTTTTGATAAAAATAACGGTGAACGCACATGTCTAAGCTGAACAAAATCACAGGCCTGGTAGCTACCGCTGCACTGAGCGCGGCTGTATCCGGAACCGTACTGGCGCATGGCGATGTAGTCCCGCAGGCCGTAGATACTGAAGGCCTGACTCCGCTGGGTGAAGAGTGGGCTGATACCAACCCTTACCGCGATACCGACGATTTTGAGCGTGCTGTTGAAATCGGTGCTTCTGCTTATAACCAGAACTGCGCCCGTTGTCACGGACTGGATGGTATTTCGGGTGGTATTGCACCGGATCTGCGTTACCTGACTGCTGATTTCGACGGTGATGAGTGGTTCAAATACCGTGTCATCAACGGTGCCGTGCGTGATGGCGCTGTATACATGCCGAAAATGGCGGACACGCTGAGCCAGGAAGCCCTGTGGGCGATCCGCAGCTGGCTGGAGACAAAGTATGTTGAGGAATAAGCTGCCCAAACTGCTTATTTCCCTATGCATTAGCCTGCTCGCTTGCGAGCAGGCTAATGCGCGTTTGTACGATGACGTCATGGCATCCGGCTACATCCGCATGGGTGTATACAAGGATTTCCCGCCGTATTCATTCGTGCAGGAAGGGAAACCGGTCGGTGTAGATGTCGAAATTGCCCAACGTGTTTCTGAGGCGTTCGATCTGGAGCTGCAGGTCCACTGGATTACACCGGATGAGAACCTGGAAGATGACCTGCGCAACAATGTCTGGAAAGGTCACTACCTGGACAAGGATCAGGAAAACCCGCTGGCAATGAAGACACTGGCTGATGTGATGCTGCGCGTACCCTATGACAAGCAGTATGCCTACAAACAGGATTCGCTTGGCTACCTGATCAATGAAATGGTGGTAATGATGGCGCCTTACCAGCAGGAACGCTGGCAAGTGGCATACGACTCCGAGCGTCTGGATGCGGTGCGAACCGTGGCTGTGTTCCAGTATGAGCCCATTGGAGTAGAGGTGGATAGCGTGCCGGCCTTCTACTTTACATCAGCCATGCGCGGACGCATGCGTGATATGACCCATCATTTCCCGACGCCGCGGGATGCCTTTGCCGCCATGCAGTCGGGCGAAGTGGCTGCGGTTATGGCCATGCAGTCCGAGATCGACTGGCTGCTGAGCGAAGCTGATGATAGCCAGTATCGACTGGCCGAAAACGGATTTCCCACCATGGGCAAGCAAACCTGGGATATTGGCATTGCTATCCGTCAGACCGACCGTCAGCTGGGGTATGCCGTTGAAGCCGTATTGGACAAGATGATTCGATCCGGTGAAATGGCTGAAATCTTTGCCCGTTACGGCCTGCGCTATACCAAGCCGGAGTTTTATCAGGTCGCCGAGGAGGCTGCCATTTCCGAATAACCGGCTGCCTGACAATAAAAACAAAAGAGGTAGACTCATGAAGCTCAAGCAACGCCTGACGGCAGGGACTCTGTCCCTGCTACTGGCGGGCCCCCTGATGGCGGCTCAGCCAGCCGATCCCCTTGATTCTGTCATGTGGGAGTACACCCGCGATATTTTCATCGGTAACGACGATTATCGCTTTGATACGGACATCCAGGTGGATGTACCCGCCTTCGCCGAAGATCCAACCCAGGTTCCCATCACAATTGATGCCCGTGCGCACGCCGGCAATATCGAAAAGATGGTTGTCTGGGCTGACCTGAATCCCATTCAGCATGTGCTCAACTATTACCCAGGCAGTGGTGCCAACCCCAAGGTGTCGCTGAGAATCAAGGTTCAGCAAAGTACGGCAGTCCGTGCGGCTGTACTGACCCGGGATGGGCTCTGGCATGTTGGCTATGCACAGCTCGATGCAGCCGGTGGTGGTTGCACCACGCCGAGCATGGGCAATGCTGACCCTTATTGGCAAAGCCATCTGGGTGAAATCCAGTCACGTCGCTTCCAGAGTGGTCAGGACGACAGTGCCCGCTACAAATTCCGCGTTATTCACCCCATGGATACCGGCCTGGTTGATGCCATTCCTGAATTCTATCTGGAGCAGGTAGAAGTCAGAGATGCCGAGAATCAGACGGTTGTGCGGATGGAGCTGTCACCGCCGGTATCCGAGAACCCGGTGTTTACCTTCGATCTCAAGGACCAGGCCAATGAGTATCACCTCTGGTTACGTGACAATGGTGGCAACGAATTCGAGCAGGCGTTATAGGAGGCAGGGATGAAGAATCTGTTTGTAATCGCATTGCTGATGATTCAACCGGCGGTAGCGGCCAAGCTGGAATACAATTTGGAGGCTGATCAGGTGGCGGAAAATACCTGGTTTGTCGAAGGTACAACAGAAGACTTCAGTTTTGAAAATGGCGGCAACATCGTCAATACCGCTTTTATCGCCACGGAAGAAGGGGTGTTGGTGCTCGATACCGGTGTATCACGTCGCTACGGTGAAGAGTTGCGTTCCTTAATCGAGGCCACCACGCAGCAACCGATCAAACTGGTCATCAATACCCATCAGCACCCTGACCATTTTCTTGGCAACCAGGCCTTTACGGAGGCACCCATTGCTTCACTGGCCAAAACACAGCAACAGATTGCACAAAACGGTGATGCCTTTGCCGAGAATATGTATCGACTGGTTGGTGACTGGATGCGCGGTACCGAGTCGATAACCCCTGATCAGGTCTTGGAACCCGGCATGATGCAGATGGGCGAGCATAAGCTCGAGTGGATCGAACTGACCGGGCACAGCGGGGCTGATCTGGTGCTGTTTGATCATACCACCGGGGTACTGTTTCCCTTTGATATGGTGTTTTATCAGCGAGCCTTAACTACTCCCCACACACCCGGACTTAAGCAGTGGCGTTCCGAGCTGGAGCAGCTGCGACAGATTCCGTTCAAGCTGATGCTGCCGGGACATGGTCCCGCTGTAACAGATGCCCGCGCACTCGATCAGATGCAGGCCTATCTGGATTGGCTGGATACTACATTCACGCATGCGGCAGAACAGGGTTTGAGCATGACTGAAGTGATGGCGCTGCCTATCCCGGAGCAATTTAATAGCATCAGTCTGCGTCAGCAGGAGTTTGAACGCTCAGTGTTTCATCTCTACCCCGACTATGAAGCCGCCGCTTTTTGATCGGATCGCCAATTTATGACCATGCTGAAGGCCCCGTTTTACGGGGCCTTTTAGCGAGTATTACTACCAAGTGAGGATAAAACTGCTTCGCCGGTTCAATTGTGAGATTGCACCCCAAATTCAAGAATGCCCAAACGGGTCGGGAACTTTTCCCGACTGCTCCTGGAAAACAAAAAATCCTAAAAGGGGACAGCGATGAAGAAATTTGGCCGCAGCACAGGCTTTGCAGTATCCACGCTGGTTGCTGCCATGTCCTTTGCCGGAATGGCACAGGCGGGCATCACCGACAAGGATATTCTGGCTGACCAGATGACGACTGACGATGTCGTGTCTAACGGTCTGGGTCCGCGTGGGCAGCGTTACAGCCCGCTGGACAAGCTGAACACTGAAACCGTAAAGGAACTGCGTCCGGTATGGTCGTTCTCCTTCGGTGGCGAGAAACAGCGTGGTCAGGAATCTCAGCCGATGATTAAGGATGGCGTCATGTACGTCACCGGTTCCTATTCACGTGTATTCGCAATTGACGCCAAAACCGGCGATGAGCTCTGGGAATACAACGCACGTCTCCCCGACGGCATCATGCCGTGCTGTGACGTAATCAACCGTGGTGTTGCCCTGTACGGCGACCTGGTCATCTTCGGTACTCTGGATGCCAAACTGGTTGCCCTGAACAAGGACACCGGTAAGGTTGTCTGGAAAAAGAAAGTAGCTGACTACAAGGAAGGTTACTCTCTGACCGCCGCGCCTCTGGTGGTTAAAGGCAAAATCATTACCGGTGTGTCCGGTGGTGAGTTCGGTGTAGTGGGCAAGGTTGAAGCCTACGACGCGGTAACGGGTGACATCGTTTGGACACGTCCGACCGTTGAAGGCCACATGGGCTACATCTGGAAAGATGGCAAAAAAGTCGAAAACGGTATCTCCGGTGGCAAACCGGGTGAAACCTGGCCGGGCGATCTGTGGAAAACCGGTGGTGCTGCAACCTGGCTGGGCGGTACTTATGATCCGGAAACTGACCTGATGTTCTTCGGTACCGGTAACCCGGCTCCGTGGAACTCTCACCTGCGCCCGGGTGATAACCTGTTCTCTTCTTCACGTCTGGCTATCGACCCGGATACAGGCAAGATCGTTTGGCACTTCCAGACCACGCCGCATGATGGCTGGGATTTTGACGGTGTAAACGAGCTAATCTCCTTCGACTACGAAGACGGTGGTAAAACGGTTAAGGCAGCGGCTACCGCTGACCGTAACGGTTTCTTCTATGTTCTGAACCGTGAAAACGGTGATTTCATCCGCGGCTTCCCGTTTGTTGACAAGATTACCTGGGCTGAGGGCCTGGACGAAAACGGTCGCCCGATCTTCAAGG
The DNA here is from genome assembly GCF_059179545.1 of Marinobacterium sp. NO-S09. Classification (NCBI taxonomy): domain Bacteria; kingdom Pseudomonadati; phylum Pseudomonadota; class Gammaproteobacteria; order Oceanospirillales; family Oceanospirillaceae; genus Marinobacterium; species Marinobacterium sp. NO-S09. Next base: position 2,430,018 of record NZ_CP168954.1, read on the forward strand.
AAGGTGGTCGTCCGGGTAACCCGGCGGATGCCAAAGAAGGCAAGAAAGGCGAGTCGGTTATGTCCGCTCCGTCCTTTTTGGGTGGTAAGAACTGGATGCCGATGGCTTACAGCCAGGACACTGAGCTGTTCTATGTTCCCTCCAACGAGTGGGCCATGGATATCTGGAACGAGCCGGTCTCCTACAAGAAAGGTGCTGCTTACCTGGGTGCCGGTTTCACCATCCGTCCGATGAACGAAGATTACATCGGTGTGCTGCGTGCGATCGACCCGAAAACCGGTAAGGAAGCCTGGCGCTATGAGAACTACGCGCCGCTTTGGGGTGGTGTGCTGACAACCAAGGGTAACCTGGTCTTCACCGGTAACCCTGAAGGTTACCTGATGGCCTTTGACGCCAAGACTGGTGAGATGCTTTACAAGTTCAACACCGGCTCCGGCATCGTTGGTTCACCGATTACCTGGGAAGATGATGGCGAGCAGTTCGTTTCCGTTGTCTCCGGTTGGGGTGGTGCGGTACCGCTGTGGGGTGGTGAAGTCGCCAAGCGCGTCAAGCACCTGAACCAGGGTGGTTCTGTATGGACCTTCAAACTGCCTAAATAACGCCTGACTTTTACGTTCAATCGTTACTCAAGCCCTGCCGGCATTGCCGGCGGGGCTTTGTTCGTTTGTACTTTGTGCTATAAAAAGCCCTTAAATATCAATATGATGAATATATTATCTTTGCTGCGACTGCGTCTAATACCAGGGGGCAGGGTCGTAATACTCAGGTAGTTGGCAGGGTATTGCTACAGCCCAGCCGCAACCAATGTAGCACTCTAAACCCGCCATAGAAGCATGTTGCAAATACCCGCCAGAACGGATCATCAGGGCATCGTAATCACGATGTCATGAACGAACTTCCATCTGGGGGAAATATGAAGAATAAGAATTTGTCCATGAAACTGCTGCCGGCAATGGTTGCACTGGGCATGGCCGCACAGGCACAGGCGGGCATCACCTTGTACGACAAGGACGGCACCACGTTCAGCACTGATGGTCTGATCAACGCCTTCTACGTACACAGTGAAAACGACGACCGTGAGCAGTCACGCGTGAAAATGGGCTTCCTGCCCAACTATATCGGCTTCAACTTCGGCAAGGACACCGGTGATCTGCAACTGGGAGCCCGTTCCTCTTTCTGGGTAAGCATTAACGATTCCGACGTTGTGCGTGCCAATAACCAGGGCCGCGGCGAATCTCTGGGTACCGACACCGGTATCGATGTGCGTCAGTTCTACGGCACTGTTGATGCTGACTGGGGTCAGGTCCTGATCGGTAAAGACTTTGGTCTGTTCAACCGTACCAACATCATGTCTGACGAACTGCTGCTGGGCTACGGCCAAACCTCTGATGCGCTGGGCCTGATTGATGGCGGCAACGTATCTTTCGGTAACATCGGCAGTGGTTACACCTACCCGTTCCCGAAAGCCCAGATCACCTATCGCAGCCCGGCCAAACATGGTCTGCAGCTGGCAGTTGGTATCCTGGATCCGAGCAAATCAGACGTGGACTCGTCTGAAGACACCCCGCGCTTTGAGGGTGAGTTGACCTATAGCGCTGATTACAACAACACCGCATTTAAAGCCTGGATCGGCGGCCTCTACCAGAGCTCTGACGATCCCGACGGTACCGATGTAAACAGCATCGATTCCACTGGCGTTTCCTTCGGTGCCAACGTTAAGTTTGGCGGCCTGTCTCTGACCGCTTCCGGTTTCGAGAGCGAAGGTATCCACCCGGCTGCGATCGACAACTTTGTTGTTGCTGAAGCGGCGGAAATGGAAGGCTACCTGCTGCAGGGTTCATACACCTTCGGTAAAAACCGCGTAGCCCTGTCTTACGGTGAGAACGAAGGCGAAAATGGTGTCGACTTCACCTACGAAAACACCGCTGTTGCCTGGTTCTACACTGTGAACGACAACCTGAAGCTGGTTGCTGAATACGACCAGACAGAAATCGATGGCTCCACTCTGGGTAAAGAAGAAAACGACACCGTTGCACTGGGTGCTGTTATGACCTGGTAATACGAGCTGTCGTAGTGCCTGCCGCACAACTGGACCCCTTCACCGGTTGTGCGGTTTTTTTATGCCTGAATGATGCTTATAGTGCTTAAGTAGTAGAAAACCTCAGCATTGGGGTGTCTTTTCCCTCAAAAAAAGATAAAACCTTTTATATTCATTGGTTTGTGTACGACTGAAGGCTTTTTAGAAGATACTGAAGTAGCATTACTGCCGAGTTGTAACAGCAGATACAATTATCCTGTGTAAATCCTAGCGCGAGTGAGAGCCATGAACGCGCCACTGTTTCAAGAGCCGGTACGATCGGCCATGTCTTCACATCGAGATGTCGGGCGCGCTGCAACAGAACTCGCTGCGCAATTGTCACATCCTGATCTCGGTTTTGTGTTGTTTTTTTGTTCCGCAGAATATGATCTCGGAGCCTTGTCGTCTGCTCTGGAAGCGGCCTTTGCCGGCGTGCGTCTGGCAGGCTGCACTACGGCAGGGGAGTTGACGCCGCGCGGCTATGACCAGGGCACCATTACGGCCCTGGGGTTTGATCGCAACCTGTTTGCCGTCGAAGTGGGCCTGGTCGAAGAACTCGAGACCTTCACCTTGCCGCGTGCGCAAAAGCTGGTGGATACCCTGATCGGCCGTTGTCGTGATACGCGTGTCGCGCCCATCAAGGGACGCACCTTTGCCCTGACGCTACTGGACGGTCTGTCCAGCCAGGAAGAACAAGTACTGGTAACCTTGGACTCCGCACTGGGCAGCATTCCCCATTTTGGCGGATCCGCTGGTGACGATATTCACCTGACCGGTACCCATGTATATGTAGATGGCGCTTTTCGCACTCAAGCGGCTGTCGTTGTGATGGTGAATACCCCTCTGGATTTCGAGGTGTTTACCACGCATCACATGCAGAGCCTGGAAAAAAAGCTGATTGTTACAGAAACTGATCCGGCTACCCGCACCGTGTATGAACTGAATGCAGAACCTGCAGCGGTTGAATATGCCCGACTGTTGGGTATCGAGCTGGATGATCTGGATTTTGGTACTTTCGCCATGAATCCGCTGGCGGTGCGTATCGGTCAGGAATACTTTGTACGCTCCATTCAGAAGGTAAATCCGGACCTGAGCCTGACCTTCTACTGCGCGGTCGAGAACGGCATCGTTCTGACCGCCATGCGCCCGGATGCCATGCTGGCGAATTTGAGTCACCGCTTCGATAAAATCGAAAGCACGCTTGGCGAGCCTCTGATCACCATCGGTTGCGACTGCTTCCTGCGCCGTCTGGAAGCGGAGCTGACCGGCCAGGCAGATGAAACCTCACGCCTGTTGGTGCAACATAACGTGGTGGGCTTCAACACCTACGGTGAGCAGTTTGATGGCATGCATATCAACCAGACATTTACTGGTGTGGTAATCGGACGGACGCAGAATGACTACTGATATGACAGCAGCACAAATGCAGGCGCGTATCGATGAGCTTGAGCAGGAGAATGCCAAGCTTAGACGTATGAAGGATGCGTTGATAGAACGGGTAGAATCCAGCAGTTCTGTTCGTACCGCCCCTTATGCTGCATTTGAGCATTCTGTCATTCTGGCCGAGCAGGTGCGTGAGCGTACCGAGGCGCTGAACGCTGCGCTGGCCGAGTTGAAACAAAGCAACTATGCACTCAAGCAGGCCAACCAGGAAGCCGCGACGGCCCACCAGCGCCTGATTGATGCCATCGAAAGTATCACCGACGGCTTTGTGTTGTTCGATTCCGACCGACGCATTCTGCTGTTCAATAGCCGCTTCCGTGATTACTGGGCCGGTACGGGGACGCGTATTGAGCGGGGTACCACTATCCAGGATGTACACCGACTGGCCATGGATAGTGGTTTGATAATTGAGCAGCATGAAGGCCGTGGCGATGATGATGCTACGGTATTCCGACTGTTCAATGATCGCTGGGTACAGGTCAACGAACGTCATACCGGTGATGGCGGTCTGGTCATTCTGTACACCGATATTACGGATCTCAAGGCCAGCGAAGCGGCTCAGCGAGAGCAGGCGTTGGCACAAAAAAGCCGTCAGCTGCAGCGGACGGTCGATAACCTGTCACAAGGTGTGGCGCTCATCAATGCCAATGGCTGGCTGGAAGTCTGGAATGATCGCTTTAATGAGTTGATCGGTCTGACTATCAATCACGAACAGCCCTTTGCAGAAGTCATGGCGGCCTCGGAAGTGGGCCTTCTGACACCGGATACACTGAGCCCCAGTGGTGAGCAGTTGTTCGAAATGGAGCAGCGCCTGTCTGATGGGCGAGTCATTGAAATCAAGACTCATCCAATGCCGTCCGGTGGCTTCGTTAATACCTACACCGATATCACCGAGCGTGACCAGTACGCCGAGTCCCTGCGTGAAAACGAGCGCTGGCTTCGCCTGATTACCGACCATATTCCGGCCTTGATCGCCTATGTCGGCGCCGACGAGTGCTTCCAGTTTACGAACCAGGTATACGATGACTGGTACGGCTGGCCAAGAGGCAGCCTGATTGGCCAGAGCATACGCCAGGTGCACGGCGACAATCTATACACCCGGCTGGAGCCGCATATCAAGCAGGCGTTTGCCGGCGAAAATGCCACCTTCGAAATTGACGAGTGTAACGCTGCCGGTGATAACCGGCACATGCTCAAGTCGTACGTACCTAATCGAGATGCCCAGGGGAATACCGTGGGCTTTTTTGTTCTGATTCGTGATATTACCGAACGCAAGCGCACGGCATTGGCACTGCAACAGGCCTATCAGAATCTGGAGCAGCGCGTAAAAGAGCGCACCTCAGAGCTCACCGAAGTCAACGGACAGCTGCGTCAGGAAATTGAAGAGCGTCGCCTGATCGAGGCCCGCTTGAGGGACGCCAAGCAGGACGCCGAGCAGGCCAACCTGTCGAAGAGCAAGTTCCTGGCGGCGGTAAGTCATGACTTGCTGCAGCCCTTGAATGCAGCTCGCCTATTCACCGGCGCCTTGCTGGAACAGCCCATGCCCGAGCGCATCAGTGAGCTGATCTATTCAGTCAGTAACTCCCTGCAGGATGTGGAAACACTGCTGGGTACTCTGGTGGATATCTCCAAACTGGATGCAGGCGTCATCAAGCCCGATGTGGCGCCGTTCCGACTCAATGAGCTGCTGGATACCCTTACTGCTGAATACCGTCAGCTGGCGGCGGTAGACGGCCTCAAGTTCCGTTTCCGTGGCACTGATGCCGTAGTCATGAGTGATGCTACCTTGCTGGCACGTGTACTGCGCAACTTCCTGACCAATGCCCTGAGGTATACCGATGTGGGCGGTGAAGTGCTGCTCGGCTGCCGAATGCGCTCCGGTAGCGTTTTGATTGAGGTTTGGGATACAGGGTCAGGTATTCCTGAAGACAAGCTCACCGAAATTTTCCAGGAGTTCCGTCGTATTCCACGTGGTGGCCGACAGCAGGACAAGGGCCTCGGCCTGGGTCTGGCCATTGTCGATAAAGTCAGCCGCATGCTGGAACATCCCGTGCGTGTACGCTCCCGTCAGGGCAGGGGCTCGGTGTTCTCGGTGGAGGTGCCGCTGGGGCGCCTCAAGCCTGAATCCTTCTCGCCGCAGTTCAGAGAGCCGGGGATCGATAATCAGCTGCAGGGAGCGCGTATCTGGATGGTCGATAATGACGCCTCCATCTGTGATGGTATGGCCACCCTGTTAGGCGGCTGGGGCTGCGAGGTGGTGACGGCTTACGGGTTGGAAGATCTGCAACAACAGGTGTCGATCGGGCAGGCAGAACTGGACCTGCTGATTGCCGATTATCATCTGGATAACGGTGAAACTGGTATCGACCTGGTACGTGAAGTACTGCAGCAGCGGGTGGAAGTGCCGCCGGTATTGATGATTACCGCGAATTACAGCAACGACCTGAAACAGGAAGTAAAGCAGCAAGGCTACCTGTTGATGAACAAGCCGATCCGCCCGCTTAAGCTTAAAGCTACCCTTGGGCACCTGCTGCAGCAAAGACGCCAGTTACCTGCCTGAGAGAGTATGGGAAAGGTTACAGAACTGAAAATGGGCTCATCAGAGCCCATTTTTCATTGTCATCACGGATAGTCCGTTAACGTCTCAGGTATTGTGCAAAGTCGATATCGCTGGCAGAGAGAATGGCCTGTACACGGTTATGTACACCGAGTTTGCGCAGGATCGCGGACACGTGTGCTTTAACCGTCGTTTCCGCAATATGCAGGTTGTAGGCGATCTGCTTGTTGGATTCGCCCTTGGCCATGCGCTCAAGCACCAATAGCTGTCGGCGGGTCAAGGAGGAGAGTAGCTCGGGCGCTATTTGCGGGTGGTCATTGGTGCGACGGTTACGACGGCTGCTGTCCTGATCACTCTGACGAATAATATCGGAAGGCAGGTACACATTGCCCTGCAGGATCTGCTCCAGTGCTTCTGTCATCTGGGCGCGTGGCGAGGATTTCGAAATGAAGCCCACGGCACCACAGGTGATCGCCTGCAATACAATCTGCTTGTCGTCTTCGGCAGAGACAATCACCACCGGAATGGTCGGTGCTTCATTACGTAAGGAGATGAGGCCGTTCAAACCGTTCATGCCCGGCATGTTGAGATCCAGCAACACCAGGTCGAGGTCATCATGGGTTTGCGCCAGTGAAAGGGCGGTCTCCAGATCTTCGGTTTCCAGCGTTTCGGCCTCGGGGAAACCGGTTTCAATCACGTTGGTGATCGCCTCACGGAACAGTGGGTGGTCATCGGCAATCAGTATCTTGTACACGTCTCAGTCCCCGTTATCGTTATTATCGAGTGGTATCAGGACGATCCGTATCCTGAAGTATTTGCTTGTCCGGTAAGGGTACCGGCTGCGCAGCTACCAATTTGCGCTCAGCTTCCCGCCATCCATCCGTTCCTTCGGCAAACCAGTAGAGCTGTTGATAGCCCCATTGGTTGGCGCGTTTTACCGCATTCCACGACATCCAGCAGTCGGCTGTGCAATAAACCACAATTGCCCGCTGCTTGTCACCCTGCGTTATGCGCTGCAGGTGTGTCTGAAAATAATCGGTCCAGCGTTCATTCAGCTCGCCAAGGCCAACATTAGGCAACCAGACACTGCCCGGCAGGTTGTAACGTTGCCGGGTCTGGAGGAAGATACCGCTTTGCCAACTCACCGGCTGTACATCCAGCAGAATCGGCGCTGGTTTGGCGGTACTCTGCAACCTGACAAGCTGCTGCACATCGATTCTGGTGCCGCCCTCGGCCTGCTCAGGCGTGGGGCTGCGATAACGGCCAATTCGGTATCCTTCCCAGGAAAAATACAGGTCGGTCCTGTCCTGGCCGCTTCCAGCGCTCCAGACAGGAGACACAGGTAGCGATATCGAAACCGCTAATGCAATTATTGCTGCTTTTTGCACACAGAACATAGGCAGTACTCCATAAGTCCATTACACCTGCCGCAAGGTTCAAGAGGAATTGAACATTGGCCCCAAAAAACCGGTACTGAAGTAGTAGATGGCCCTGTGTAGATTGTTGATTTGACTGACCTCCGACATTGTCCCTCTGGCCAGTAATGACTAGGATTGAAGACAAATAACGCTGTACCGAGAAAGATCATGTTTGATGAACGCCGTATTTACCCCCGTGTCTCCTGTAACTTGCCTGCCGAGCTTGAAACCTCGACGGGCGAGTCTATCGATGTACGTATCGTTAACCTGAGTAGGGGCGGCTTCTATGTAGAGGGTGATGCCAGCCTGGTGGGCATTGAATCGCCACAAGGCGTTGGCCCGATAGAAATATGGCTGCACTTCGGCCTGCCCTCCAGCGCATTGCATTGTCATTGTCGTGTCGTTTACAAGCGCCGCCATGCACATGATCACGTAGGACTGGGCCTGAACCTGATATCGACGGATCATCAGGCGATTGAGCAGCTGGACGATTTTGTCGGAAATAACCTGCAGTAGGGCTTAGGTGATGATTCTGCGTCCCTGGCAATGGGCATTGGTTGTACTGCTGGCTGCAGGTTTCTGGCTCGTGCGTATGGAGCCACCTGAGCCTGCTCTGGAAACACCTTTTGTCAGTGTCAGTGCCTCTCCAGAGTTACCCGGTCAGCGCATGCTGTCAAATGCCCCATCTATACGAAAAGATGAATATCAACTGCGTCTGCTGGCGGAGTTTGCCATTGATGCTCGCATTCTGGCGCGTGAGGACTACAGCTTTGGCCGTGAGAGCGATTTGTCGCCCTGGGACTTTGCCCTGGGCTGGGGAGATATGGCTCGGCCTGAAGTGGCAGACAAGTTTGCTATCCGCCAGTCCGGTCGCTGGTACTACTGGCGCTCGGAGCAGTTGCCTATCCCCCGTCGCAAGGTTGAAACCAGTAGTGCCAATATGCACCTGGTCCCGGCCAGTGATGAAGTGCGCGACCAGCTTGAGGCACTGGACGAAGGGGATGAAATCAGCTTCAAGGGTTTTCTGATTGAGGCCCGTGGGGATGATGGCTGGCGTTGGCGCAGTTCACTGACTCGCGAGGACACCGGTGACGGTGCCTGCGAGCTTATTCTGGTGACAGAAGTACTTTGATGGCAGTCTGACAAAAGCAGTTTAATCGCTTTGCAGCGGCAGGCGCTTGCGGTGCTCTGCCAGGATATTAACGAAATTGCCGGCCAGCATCATGGCGGCACCGACGGCAACAGGCCAGTCAATTACTTCTGAATAGAACAGATAGCCAACCAGAGCGATCAGTGGCAGGCGCATAAAATCCATCGGCACTACAACGGTTGCATCGGCCAGTTTGAACGCACGCGTCATGCAGTAATGTGCGCTCATGGCCGTTACCCCGACCAGAATAATCCAGGGAACAGAACCCAGAGAAGGCGTTTTCCAGTCCAGCAGGCTGGGAATCATGCCCATGGGGAGCTGCATCAGGGTCATGTAGAACAGGATGCACAACGGTGTTTCCGTGGATGAAAGTGACTTGGTTTGTATATAGGTCAGTGAATAGCCAATAGCACCGGCCAGCACGGCAAAAGCAGCCGGGTGAACCGCTCCCATGCCCGGACGTAATATAACCAGCAAGCCGGTAATACCCAGCACCAAGGCCGTGAGCCGTGGCAAGGTTAGACGCTCACCAAGAAAAGTTGCTGCAAGCAAAGCTGTCCATACCGGTGTCGTGAATTCGATGGCAATAACCTCGGCCAGGGGAATAAACGCCAATCCGAAAAACCAGCCGTACTGCCCACCAAAATGCGCCACATTGCGTATCAGGTGCCCCTTGAAGCGGTGCGTTTTGATCTGAGCCCATCCGGATCGGGATACCAGAAAGCTGATCAGCAGTACCCCGATAACGCTACGGAAAAAGAGTATCTGGTAGGTCGTGAATTCAGCAGACAATTCGCGGCCTGAAATTGCCATTGCCATAAACGAGAAAAGGGCACCGACCATCCAGAGAGTGGCTTGAAGTACGGAGGGGGCTGTCATTATCCTTGTATCCTTGGACCCGAAAGAGGCAGCAAGCCTAGCAACTTCGGTCAGGGAAATGAACTCTGGGCAGCCGAGCTGTCACGCGTCTTACCTAAGGAGCACACACGAATGTCCAAGGGCACGTTAAGTCAGGACCTGTATGCAAAATTACTGAATGAGGAGGATGCCCGGGCCTGTAAGGCCATTGATGAAGATGCCTGTAAAGAAGTACCCGGTAATTTTTTATGGCTGGTCTTTAGCCAGTTTCTGACAAAACTGGGTGATGCCATGGGCAACCCCAAAGTGGTGTTGCCGGCCGTGATGGAGGCAGTGAGCGCGCCCCTCTATCTGCTCGGTTTCCTGGTGCCTATCCGTGAGTCCGGCTCCATGATGCCTCAACTGCTCATTGCAGGCTTTGTTCGGCGCTTACCTATACGCAAGCACGTCTGGGTTGTTGGCAGCCTGTTGCAGGCATTGTGCATGATGTTGATAGCACTGATTGCCTGGCAGCTTGAGGGGGCGGCAGCGGGATGGTCCATCATTGGCTTGCTGGTGTTGTTCAGTCTGTCACGGGGGTTATGCTCCGTTGCGGCCAAGGATGTGTTGGGCAAAACCATCCCGAAAACACAGCGCGGGCGTGTTAATGGCTGGTCAGCCAGTGTAGCGGGGCTGGTGACACTGTTGGCTGGTGCCTGGTTTGTGCTGGCAAATGGCGAAGGGGACATGAGTGGCGCCAGTTTTGGTGTTCTGCTTTCACTGGCGGGCCTGTTATGGATTCTCGCAGCCTTAACCTATGCCCAGATACGTGAATTCCCCGGTGAAACCGATGGCGGTGTTAACGGCATAACCGAGGCATTCAAGCGACTGGATATATTGCGCACCGATTCGGCCTTCAGGCTGTTTGTCATTACCCGTTCTTTGTTTCTCTGCTCGGCCCTGTCTGCGCCTTACTATGTGGTGCTGGCACAACGGGCTCAGGACAATTCACCGGCATTGCTGGGTCTGTTTATTATCGCCAGCGGCGCGGCCGGACTAATTTCAGGGCCCTTCTGGGGGAGGTTTGCCGATCTGTCCAGCCGTTCCGTCATGACACTGGCAGCACTGATGTCATCACTGGCGGGGATTATCGTCTGGGCGATTGCAACCTGGTTTCCCCATTGGCTGGATATTTTCTGGCTTATACCGCTTTGCTATTTTGCACTGAGCATTGCCCACCAGGGCGTACGTGTCGGTCGTAAAACCTTTATCGTGGACATGGCAGAGGGTAACAGACGTACCGACTATGTTGCGGTGAGTAATACCGTGATCGGTATAGTGCTGCTGATTATGGGCTTCACAGGTGCGCTGAGTGTTGCCGTGCCTATCAGCACCATTATTCTGATTCTCTGCCTGATGGGGCTGGCCGGCGTACTGCTGTCACTGCGTTTGCCGGATGTGTAACCTGACCCTACAGCTTTACCCCTCCAGGTTGACCTGAATTAACGCCTGCATCTGCCGGTCGTTAATCAGATCTGCCAGGGTGTATTGCTGCAGAACGGCAAAAAAGGCCTGTTGTGCTTCGGCCAGTACACCCTGCAATCGACAATGTGCAGTCAGTCGACAGGGTTGGCTGTTGCAGTCGATCAGAGGTGTGGTGCCTTCGGTTTGGGACAACAGCTGGCCCAGGTTTATCTCTGCAGCAGGCCGGGCCAGGCTAATTCCACCACTCTTGCCGCGATAAGTACTCAGGTACTCAAGTTTCCCCAACGTGTGTACCACCTTGCGCAAATGCTCCCGTGAAATGGAGTAGAAATCGGCTATTTCAGCCAGGTTGGAGCGTTTCTGGTCATTGATGGCGACGTAAAAAAGTACGCGCAGGGAGTAGTCGGAAAAGCGGCTTAGCTGCATGGGGCTTCTCAGGTCTGGAGCGGTTTAATGACACAAAACTTGCCTGTGTATTATACCGGCTATTGCACTAACGGGGTTAAAGCGTAACAATGCATACAGGGTGCATCGCACCTTTTTACCTTCTGTGAGGCTCATTTCCCTTATGTTGTATATCCGGATGACATTGCTGTCCGCAGCCCGCCTTGTTGCAGGCCTGCCGCTCACACGCTGATTTGTATCGGCCTGTGTCTGTAGGGCAGGCCGACGGGTATACGAACACCTCTTGAATTCTCTGGTAGTCCCGGTTATCCGGCGGCTATCTTTATTTGTTGTAAAAATGGAGTAAACGCCATGGCTGAGATGCCGTGTATTCTGGTGTCCGAAAAGGATATTGACCAGCTTGAAGCGCTGCTTGAGCGCAAAGAATTTCGTGATAACCCTGGTCTGGACGCGCTGCGTACCGAGCTGGCACGTGCTGATGTGGTTGCCGAAGAGGCGATGCCGGCAGATGTGGTGCGCATGAATTCCTGTGTCACCTTCGAGGTGGAGGAGACAGGGCAGCAGTTTCAACGTCATCTGCTGTACCCGCATCAACTGTCATCCGTTGAGCATCCCATCTCGATTATGGCACCCATCGGTTCGGCATTGCTCGGACTGCAGGTTGGCCAAACTATCGATTGGACGCTGCCGGGTGGCAAGCATAGCCATGTCCGTATCGTGTCCATCGACTAAAACTGACAGTACAGATACGAAAAAGCCGGCAAATTGCCGGCTTTTTTACGTTTTAAATCCTGGTAAGACTTACTTGCGCTGGTCAGATACGCGCTGGGCCTTGCCTTCAGAGCGCGGGATGCTGCCGCTGTCGACAATGGCAATTTTGGTGCTGATGCCGATGTAGGACTTGATGTGGTGCTGCAGTTCCTTGATCACAGCGGCTTCATCAGTACCCTTGGCTTCAGGTGCCAGCTCGACTTTAACGTCGACCATGTCCAGGTTGCCGTTCTTGGTGATGATGATCTCGTAGTGCGGTGCCAGTGCTGCGACTTTCAGGATCTGTTCTTCGATCTGAGTCGGGAACACGTTTACACCACGGATGATCAGCATGTCATCGGAACGGCCAGTGATCTTGTCGATACGACGCATCGGACGTGCAGTACCCGGCAGCAGACGGGTCAGGTCGCGTGTACGGTAACGTACAACCGGCATGGCTTCCTTGGTCAGAGACGTGAAGACCAGTTCACCATACTCGCCGTCCGGCAGAACTTCACCGGTGTTCGGATCGATGATTTCCGGGTAGAAGTGATCTTCCCAGATGGTGGGACCATCTTTGGTTTCGATGCACTCCATGGCAACACCCGGGCCCATCACTTCAGACAGACCATAGATGTCGACAGCGCTGATACCGGCACGCTGCTCGATATTCTTGCGCATTTCATCGGTCCAGGGCTCGGCACCGAAGATGCCGGTTCGCAGCGGCAGTTCACGCGGGTCAACACCCTGACGCTCCATCTCGTCCAGAATGTTCAGGAAGTAGGACGGGGTCACCATGATGATATCGGGCGCAAAGTCCTGAATCAGCTGAACTTGTTTCTCGGTCTGACCACCGGACATGGGGATCACGGTGCAGCCCAGACGCTCGGCACCGTAGTGCGCGCCCAGACCACCAGTGAACAGACCGTAGCCGTAGGATACGTGTACCTTGTCACCACGATGGCCGCCAGCAGCACGGATAGAGCGTGCTACGACATCAGCCCAGGTATCGATATCGTTCTGGGAGTAACCCACAACAGTCGGCTTGCCGGTAGTACCGGAGGATGCGTGGATACGTACGATTTCGTCCATGGGAATGGCGAACATGCCGTACGGGTAGTTGTCACGCAGATCCTGTTTGGTGGTGAACGGGAAGTGCTTCAGGTCTTCGAGTGATTTCAGCTCGAACGGGTGAACGCCTTTCTCGTCACACTTCTGCTTGAAGTGGGGGACATTGTTATAGGTATGCGCGAGGCTCCAGCGCAGGCGACGCAGCTGGGTTGAGCGCAGCTCGTCAATGCTCGCGGTTTCAATTTCTTCGAGGGATCCACGCATCATAGGCTGTTGGTGTTTCATGCTTGTTATTATCCCGTTGTTTGTAATAGTTGGAGTTCTGGCACCTGAGTTGGGGATCAGACGCGTTCAATAATGGTGGCAATACCCTGACCGACACCAATGCACATCATGCACAGGGCGTAACGACCACCCGTACGGTGCAGCTCGTACATGGCAGTGGTGATCAGGCGGGCGCCGCTCATGCCCAGCGGGTGACCCAGGGAGATAGCACCACCGTTCGGGTTAACGTGTGCTGCATCATCCGGCAGACCCAGGTCGCGGGTTACGGCCAGCGCCTGTGCTGCAAAAGCTTCGTTCAGCTCGATTACATCCATATCTTCGATGCTCAGGCCCGCTTTAGCCAGTACCTTGCGTGCAGCCGGTGCCGGACCAAAGCCCATGATACGCGGTTCTACACCGGCAGTTGCCATGGCAACAATGCGTGCTTTAGGCGTCAGGCCATTGGCTTTAGCCGCTTCTTCAGAGGCGATCAGCAGGGCACAGGCACCATCGTTAACACCAGAAGCATTACCCGCTGTTACCGAACCACCTTCACGGAAAGGTGTCTTCAGTTTAGCCAAGCCTTCCAGAGTTGTGCTGGCACGGGCGTGCTCATCGGTATCAAACACGACCGGATCCGCTTTGCGCTGCGGAATGGTGACCGGGATGATCTCTTCAGCCAGCTTGCCATTCTTCTGTGCTTCAGCGGTACGTTGCTGGCTGCGCAGAGCAAAAGCGTCCTGATCTTCACGGCTGATGTTGAAATCAGCAGCTACGTTTTCCGCAGTTTCAGGCATGGAGTCCACACCGTACTGAGACTTCATCAGCGGGTTGATGAAACGCCAGCCGATAGTGGTGTCATACAGGCCGTTCGGGTTACGGGTAAACGCAGATTCAGCCTTGCCCATCACGAAAGGCGCACGGGACATGGACTCAACGCCACCGGCGATCATCAGTTCGGTATCACCGGACTTGATGGAGCGAGCCGCCAGACCCACTGCATCCATACCGGAACCACAGAGACGGTTCACAGTAGTGCCCGGCACTTCTACCGGCAGGCCTGCCAGCAGAGATGACATGTGCGCCACGTTACGGTTATCTTCACCGGCCTGGTTGGCACAGCCGTAGATGACATCATCTACCTGAGTCCAATCCACGTCCGGGTTACGCTCCATCAGCGCTTTCATCGGGATGGCGCCCAGATCGTCAGCACGAACGCTGGCGAGGGTGCCTGCATAGCGACCAATCGGTGTGCGGATAGCATCACAGATAAAGGCATCTTTCATTGGGTTTCTCCTCAGGCGGCTGGTTCATCTTCCGGCAGCAGTGTCCCCTTGATCTGGTAGGACTTGCCACGGAAGAGGGCCAGCTCTTCATTGTTCTGGTTAAAGACGGTGATGTCATAAACGCCGGTGCGACCCTTGCGCTGACGTTCTTCTGCAACCGCAGTCAGGGTGTCGTCCAGGAAACCGGGTGCAACAAACTCAATGCTGCAGCCACTGGCTACAGTCACCTTGTTATAGCTATTGCAAGCATGGGCGAACGCCGTATCCGACAGCGTGAAAATGAAACCGCCGTGGCAGATGGCATGGCCATTGAGCATATCTTTGCGGACTTTCATGCTCAGTCGCGCATAACCCGGGCGCGTTTCTTCAATCTGAATATCCAGGCCCTGGGCTGCATAATCATTTTCATGCATGGCGGCACTGGAGGCTTCGGCCAGTTGTTGCGGGTTCATTTCGCTCGCTTTCATGACTGGCGACCTCCGGCAACCTTACGCAGCAGCAGGGGAGACGGGCGGTAACGGTCTTCACCGTAGCTGGCACCCAGGTTGCGCAGAACGTGCAGAATGCGCGCCAGGCCAACTTCACTCGCCCAGCTGATCGGACCGCGCGGGTAGTTCACACCGCCCTGCATGGCGATATCAACGGCTTCTTCGTTGCACACCTGCTGGTTAACCGCATCAAAGCCTTCATTGGCCAGCATGGCCAGCGTACGCATTACCACCATGCCCGGAATGTCATCGATCAGGCTGACCGCTTTGCCAGCAGCCTGGAACAGGCCAACCGCCTTGTTGATAGCAGACTCATCCGCCTTGTCAGCCGGTGCCAGCGCGATACGTGTGGACTGGCTGTAGTCCAGCGCCAGATCGAAATGGATCAGGTTACGGTTGCTCGTTTCGGCGGCACGAACAGTAGTGAATTGACCGTTGGTTAGCATCAGGGTGGCATCACCTATACGGATGCAGCCATCACCTTCAGTGCGTACAACTTCAATGCCTGCTTCTTCGAACAGGGCTACCAGAGACTCGGCAACGCCCAGTTCACCTTCAATGGTCACAGTGTTGGGCTTGTCAGCATCGGCAGCTGTGCTCGGAGCAGGCTTTTCAGCACCTTCACTGTAATCATAGAAGCCTTTTCCGGTCTTGCGGCCAAAGTGACCGGCGTTGACCAGTTCCAGCTGAATCAGGGAAGGCAGGAAGCGCTGATCGTTATAGTAGGCGGCGAATACGGATGAAGTCACCGCGTAGTTCACGTCGTGGCCGATCAGGTCGGTCAGTTCAAACGGACCCATGCGGAAACCACCAGCTTCGCGCAGCAAGGCATCAATGGTGGCCGTGTCAGCTCCGCCTTCCTGGAAGATACGGAAACCTTCAGCATAGAAGGGGCGTGCAACACGGTTAACGATAAAGCCCGGTGTGGACTTGGCGTGTACCGGCTTTTTGCCCCAGCTGGCGGACAGCTCGAAGATTGCGTCAGCAATTTCCGGCTTGGTGTCCAGGCCGCTGATCACTTCAACCAGCTTCATGATCGGTGCCGGGTTGAAGAAGTGCATGCCAACCAGGTTCTGCGGGCGCTTAAGCGTGCTGCCAATGGCCGTAACAGAGATGGAGGAGGTGTTGGTCGCCAGGACGGTCTGCTCGGAGCAGATCTCTTCCAGCTGACCAAAAACGCTCTGTTTAACGTCCAGGCGCTCAACAATCGCTTCGATAACCAGGGCAGCAGGCGCCATCTCTTCCAGAGAGGTGATCACCTTAATGCGGCCAACCAGAGCATCAACATCTTCAGCGGTCATCTTGCCGCGAGCAACCAGCTTCTGCAGGCCCTTGGCCACATTTTCACGGCCACGTGCTGCAGCGCCTTCAGCGGCATCAAACAGGAATACCGGATGGCCAGCCTTGGCGGCCACCTGAGCAATACCTGCGCCCATGGTGCCAGCTCCAATTACGCCGATAACGGATTCATTTGTAAAAATGCTCATGATTACTTGCCTTTGAAAGTGGGCTGACGCTTGTTCATGAAGGCAGAAACGCCTTCACGATAGTCTTCAGTGCGACCGGCCAGGGTTTGCAGGTCACGTTCCAGGTCCAGCTGCTCGTCAAAGCTGTTGTCCCAGCTTGACTGAATGGCACGCTTGATCAGAGCCAGGCCCTTGGTCGGCTGAGTTGCCAGCTGCTTGGCCATGGCCAGCGCTTCGTCTTTCAGCGCTTCATCATCGATGCACTTCCAGATCATGCCCCAGGCCATCGCCTGTTCAGCACTGATTTTGTCACCCAGCATAGACAGGGCCATGGCACGCGCATGACCAACCAGACGCGGCAGCGTCCAGGTACCACCGGAATCCGGCACCAGACCAATTTTGCAGAATGCCTGGATGAAAGACGCAGAACGGGCAGCCAGGACGATGTCACAAGCAAAGGCGATGTTGGCGCCAGCGCCGGCTGCAACACCGTTCACCGCACAGATAACCGGCATTTCCAGCGCCTGCAGGCTGCGGATCAGCGGGTTGTAGTTCTTTTCAATGGACTCGCCCAGGTTCGGCATTTCCGCATTGGGATCAACGTTGCGATCACTCAGGTCCTGGCCGGCACAGAAACCACGGCCATTACCGGTGATCAGCAGGCAGCGAACTTCTTCGCTCTTTTTCGCTTGTTTGATCGCATCACGAACTTCAGCATGCATCTCGGTGTTGAAACTGTTCATCCGGTCAGGACGGTTCAGTGTCAGTACTGCAACGCCGTCAGTAATCTCGAATTCGATTGTTTCGTAAGCCATGGTCTTATTTTCCTGTGAAGTTCGGTTTACGTTTTTCCATGAAAGCCGCAATACCTTCATTACGGTCTTCAGTGGCCGCCAGCAGGGTAAAGGCTTTGCGTTCCAGGCTAAGGCCGCTGTCCAGAGTTGTCTCGTAGGCCTTGAGCAGGACTTCTTTCGCCTGGCGAACAGCAATCGGCGGCTTGGTCGCAATTTTGCGTGCCAGCTCGGTTGCACGTTCCAGAGAACGCTCGGGAATGGTGACTTCGCTGACCAGGCCAAAATCACGGGCCTGTGCAGCAGAAATGAATTCGCCGGACAAGACCAGCTGCATCGCCATGGACTTGCCTACGGTACGCAGCAGGCGCTGAGTGCCACCCGCACCCGGGATGATCCCCAGGTTGATCTCGGGCTGGCCAAACTGGGCATTGTCACCGGCGATAACGATGTCGGCATGCATCACCAGCTCACAACCGCCGCCAAGGGCGAAACCGTTTACAGCTGCGATCAGCGGCTTGGAGAACTGGGCAATACGACGCCAGTGAAGTACACGCGGGTCATTAAGAACACCCACGGCGTCCAGTGCAGCCATCTCCTTGATGTCAGCACCGGCTGCAAACACTTTTTCGTTGCCGGTGATCACCACCGCGCGAACGTCATCATTCTGTGCTGCCTGATCCAGAACCTCGGCCACTTCGCTGAGCAACTGGGTGCGCAATGCGTTGTAGGCTTCAGGACGGTTCAGGGTGATGGTCAGCACACCGCTGGAAATATCGGAGACAAGAATGTCCTGATACTCATGCTGCATAGAAATACCGTTTTAAGTGTTTTGTTATCGTTGTCGCCGTATCATTTTCTGGCCGCTCAGACTTGGACAGTCCCTGATAGGCACTATAATAGGGGCTCAGGCGGTATGGCGCGGAAGCGAGCCAAGCCTTGGCATGGGCCCCTAAAGCTTCGGCAAGGTTAACCCAAAAGACAAAAGAGATACAATATTTAACAGATATATTGTTCTTTTCGTATCACAATGATTGCTGTATCTTGTTGATCATATCGAGATCAATATAGTCGTAAACAAATGAGTACGCCCCGCAAGGGTGCGTCTCGGGCATACAGGCACTGGCCTGGCTGCCATACTCAGACTCCAAACAGAACAAAATCGCGTTGCCTATGAGCAGCGCATAGCACAAGGGAGACACCTGATGAGCGAGAACCTTTTTGCCAAGCACAAAAGCACCCTCGATGGGGCGCTGGCGGCCATCCATAGCCGTGACTACTTCAGCCCCTGGTCCGAGAACCCAAGCCCGCGTGCCTACGGCGAGACAGCCGCTGCTGATGGCGAAGCCGCATTCAAGGCTCACCTGAACAAGCCTTTCGAGCTGGAAATGCCGGGCGTCAGTGGTCGTACGGGTGCTGAAGTCTCCCCCTACGGTATTGAACTGAATGTACAGTACCCGACTGTTGATATGGTCAAGCTGCTGCCGGCGATGGAAGAAACCCGCAAGGCATGGCGTGATCAGGGTGTAGAAGGTCGTACTGGCATCTGCATGGAGATCCTTGATCGCCTTAACAAGCGCAGCTTTGAAATCGCTCACGCTGTAATGCACACCTCTGGCCAGGGTTTCATGATGGCCTTCCAGGCGGGTGGTCCTCACGCTCAGGACCGAGGTCTTGAAGCCGTTGCCTATGGTTACGAAACCATGGCAGGTGTTCCTGCGCAGGCTACCTGGACCAAACCGCAGGGCAAACATGACCCGTTGGTCATGGAGAAGAAATTTACTGCCTGTGGTCGTGGTGTAGGCCTGGTGATCGGTTGTTCCACCTTCCCGACCTGGAACACCTACCCGGGTCTGTTCGCCTCTCTGGTTACCGGTAACCCGGTTGTCGTGAAGGCACACCCGGCTGCTGCACTGCCGGCTGCCATCAGTGTTCAGGTTGCGCAGGAAGTTCTGAAAGAGCAGGGCCTGCCGCCGCACATTGTTTCTCTGTATGTCGATACCGATCCGGCCAAACCTGAAACCATGGAGCTGGCTCAGCGTCCGGAAGTGAAGCTGATCGACTTCACCGGTAACACTGCATTCGGTGACTGGCTGGAACAGAACTGCCCGCAGGCGCAGGTTTATACCGAGAAAGCCGGTGCCAACACCATCGTCATCGACTCTACTGATGACTTCAAAGGCATGGTTCGCAACCTGGCGTTCACGCTGAGCCTGTACTCCGGCCAGATGTGCACCACGACTCAGGACATTTTTGTACCCAAGGACGGTATTGAAACCGATCTGGGCCCCAAGTCCTTCGATGAGGTAGCTGAAGCTATCGCAACCGGCGTGACCAAGTTCCTGTCTGATCCTGATCGTGCCGCCATGGTACTTGGCGCCATCCAGTCTGAAGCGACTGCTCAGCGTATCGAGGACAGCAAAGGTCTTGGCACCGTTGTACGTGATTCTGAAAAACTGACTCACCCGCAGTTTGAAAATGCGCGTGTGCGCAGCCCGCTGATCATGACCATCGATGCCGAGAAAGAAGATGTATGGGGTCAGGAACTGTTTGGCCCGATCAGCTTCATCGTTCGCTCTGACAGCCGCGATCACAGCATCGAACTGGCACGCGATATCGTCAAGAAGCACGGTGCCATCACCATGGGTTGCTACAGCAGCGACGAAGCTCAGATCGAAAAAATCGAAGAAGCCGCACTGGATGCCTGTGTTGCACTGAGTACCAACCTGACCGGCGGTGTGTTCGTCAACCAGAGTGCTGCCTTCAGTGACTTCCATGCTACTGGCGGCAACCCGGCGGCTAATGCTGCACTGTCTGACTACGCCTTCGTGGCCAATCGTTTCCGCTTCGTGCAGAGCCGTCGCCACCCAAAGTGAGTCAGGAGCGCGTAATGAACTTTGAAACCGTACTGGTGGAAGTGCGTGACGCAGTTGGTATCGTCACGCTCAATCGTCCCAAAGCGATGAACGCGCTCAACCTGCAGTTGACGTCTGAGCTGGGGCAGGCAATTGATGCTCTTGAAGCAGACGAAAACGTACGCTGTATCCTGCTCACTGGTGGTGACCAGGTATTTGCGGCCGGTGCTGACATCAAGGAGATGAAGGAACATAACTTTGCCTCCCTGTATGCACTGGATTTCCCGTACGTGAAGCGCGACTGCTGGCGTGCCATTGATGAAGCCCGCACGCCGGTAATTGCTGCGGTGGCAGGCTTTGCACTGGGTGGTGGCTGTGAAATGGCCATGGCGTGCGATTTCATCATTGCCGCTGAAACAGCCAAGTTTGGCCAGCCTGAAATCGGCATCGGCACCATGCCGGGTGCCGGTGGCACTCAGCGCCTGACCAAAGCCGTGGGTAAAGCCAAGGCTATGGAAATGTGTCTGACCGGGCGCATGATGGACGCTGAAGAAGCCGAGCGCAGTGGTCTTGTAGCACGCATTGTTGCTGTTGAAGAGCTGCAGGAGTCCGCATTCAAGACTGCACGCAAGATTGCCTCCAATTCAGCACCCGCTGTTGGCATCATCAAGCAGGCCGTCAATATGGCGGTGAGCGCCAATCTGGCAGACGGGCTCAAGCATGAGCGTTTCGCATTCCAGTCCACATTCGCGTTTGAAGATGCGGCTGAGGGCATGAATGCATTTGCTGAAAAGCGTAAACCCGAGTTCAAGCACCGTTAAATAGTGCGAGTCAGGTGTTCCCGAAAACCGCTGTCGGTCGCGTCAGCGGTTTTTTCGTTCTGGTGGACCCTTTTCTGAGCATGCTTCAGAATAGGCGCCATTCAGATGTGAGTCATAAATACGTTGTTGGATACCTCTATGAAATTCAAAGGTAAACGCGCCTGGGTTACGGGTGCCAGTTCAGGTATTGGCCAGGCCGTCGCGCGTGCGCTGGCAGGTGAGGGCGCTGAAGTTGTGCTTTCCGCCCGTCGCGAAGACCGCTTGCAAAGCCTGGCAGAAGAACTGAAAAAACAGGGAGCGCAAGTTCATATTGAAGCGGTGGACGTTTCAGATCGTGCGGCCATGGAAGCTGTAGCGGAGCGGCTGGGCGCATTGGGCGGTATCGATATCCTTATCAACAATGCCGGCACCATGCCGATCAGCCCGATCATCAATGGCCGCGTTGATGAATGGGATCAAATGATCGATGTGAACATCAAAGGCGTACTTTATGCCATTAATGCCGTCTATTCAGGCATGGCTGAGCGCAAGGCAGGGCATATTGTTAACGTCAGCTCCATTGCGGCGCGCACAACCTACCCCAGTGCAGGAGTCTATGCCGGTACCAAGCATGCCGTGAGAGCGATCTCTGAAACCCTGCGCAAGGAAGCGATCCGCTTTGGTGTGCGGGTTACCGACATTCAGCCGGGCTCCGTGGATACCGAACTGCCTGACAGCATTGGTCACGAAAAAATTCGCGGCATTGTTAAAAGCAACATGTACGGTGAAGATGCTGCCATGCTCAAAGCGGATGACATTGCCAATGCGGTTATCTATGCATTGGAGCAGCCAGAGCATGTGGATGTGGGTGAGCTGCTGATCTGGCCGACACGCCAGGAAAGCTAAGTGTCGCAACTGAAAAGGAGTCCGGCTTGTACAAGCTGCTAATATTTGACTGGGACGGGACAGTAATAGATTCGACCACCCGTATCGCGTCCTGCCTGCGCTCTGCAGCACGGGATCTGGAGCTCCCGATCCCCACCTGGGAAGCGGCCAAGGATATTATCGGCCTTGGTTTGCCTGAGGCGATTGCGAAGCTGTTCCCGGGGGAGGGTGACCACATCATCGATCCCGTTCGTGAACGGTACGGTCACTATTACCTGGGTGCTGACCCGACGCCTGCCGTACTCTTTCCCGGCGTGCAACAAACGCTGGAGAGCCTGAAGAGCAAAGGCTATCGGCTAGCGGTGGCTACCGGTAAAAGCCGCAAGGGGCTTGATCATGTCTTTGCAGAAACCGGGATTGGCAGTCTGTTTGAGTTGTCGCGCTGTGCGGATGAAACCGCATCCAAGCCTGACCCGCTCATGCTGCACGAACTTCTTGAGCAGAGCGGTGTCTCTGCTTCGCAGGCGCTGATGATTGGCGATACAGAGTACGATCTGGAAATGGGGCGTAATGCCAGCATGGATACGTTGGCCGTCAGTTATGGTGCCCATCATATTGACCGCTTGAAGGTATTAAAGCCGGTCGGTGAAATTCACCATTTCCCGGATTTGGAACGCTGGCTCGAACAGCGCAACGGAATCAACTGATACGAGGGATAGATGTGAGTGATGAGCATTGGGGCGTAGAGCCTCCACATAAACAGGAATCCGAGACAGGTCCGTCAGATAAGCCTCAAGGCAAGCCTGTTGAAAAGCCCGGCACGGAACGCGAGTGGCGCCTGATTGAGAAAATGCTTGGCAGCCTGCATGTCGAACATCGACGTGCACGCCGTTGGGGAATTTTCTTCAAACTGCTGACATTCACCTATCTGTTCGCAATTCTGGGTCTTTTCTGGCTGGGTAATGACTTCGATACTGATGATGTCGTGCCGCATCCGCATACCGCACTGGTTGAAGTCAAAGGCCCGATTGCCGATGACGAACAGGCCAATGCCGATGCTCTGGTCACCGCGCTGCGGGAGGCATTTAAAGCGGAACGTAGTCGTGCGGTGATTTTGCGTATCAACAGCCCCGGCGGCAGTCCGGTTCAGTCAGGCTATGTTTATGATGAAATCAAACGTCTGCGCGCGCTTTATCCGGAGAAAAAGGTTTATGCCGTTATAACCGATATCGGCGCATCCGGTGCTTATTATATTGCTGCCGCTGCGGATGAAATATATGCCGATAAAGCAAGCCTGGTTGGCTCCATCGGTGTTATCTCCTCCAGCTTTGGCTTTGTTGAGTTGATCGATAAGCTGGGCGTTGAACGTCGCACGCTTACGGCGGGCGAGAATAAAGCCTTCCTGGATCCCTTTGCGCCGCTGCAGGATCAGGATCGTGAATTCTGGCAGACCGTTCTGGATACCACTCACAAACAGTTTATCGACCAGGTTAAAAAGGGGCGAGGCGATCGTCTGCAGGAAAATGACGAACTGTTTTCCGGCCTGATCTGGACCGGCGAGCAGGCGCTTGAGCTGGGTCTTATCGACGGCCTGGGCAGTAGCTCAATGGTGGCAAGGGATATCGTGGGCGCTGACAAGCTTGTCGACTATACCTCTCGCCCACGACCTATTGATCGGATTATCAAGCAGTTTGGTACTGAGGTAGCGCGGGAACTGGCGTTGCAGTTTGGTGCCCGCGCCGGGTTTAGTCTGCAGTAATCAAAACGGGTGTACGCCCTCCGACTCCAGCATCCTGACCAGCCGAATCAACGGCAAGCCGATCAGGGTGTTGGGGTCATCCCCCTCCAGACGCTCGAACAACACGATACCCGCCCCCTCGGATTTGAAGCTACCGGCACAGTTGTAGGGCTGTTCGTGCCTCAGATAGCCTTCAATCATCTGCTCTGTCAGTTCACGAAAGTGCACGTGAAAGGGCACGACTTCCGTTTGCGCGTTTCCAGTTGCACTGTTGAGCAGCGTCAGACCCGTCAAAAAGGTGAAGCTTCGACCAGATGCTGCCCTTAGTTGCTCAACAGCACGCTCATGAGTACCCGGTTTGCCGATAATGCGGTCATCCAGCACCGCAACCTGATCGGAACCAATGATCAAAACATCTTCATGTGTTTCCGCTTCAGCGACTTTTTTCGCCTTTTCAAGCGAGAGGCGGCTAACAAGATCAGCGGGGGATTCATCAAAGAGAGCTGTTTCGTCGATATCTGGATGCCGGGTGCGATAGGGCAACCCCAGCTTATCCAGTACATCTCGACGCCAGGGTGAGCTGGAGGCCAGCACTATATTCGGCAACATATCGACTCCTTTTAATATGAAGTAGGGAGTAATGAAAAGGTTCTGATATAATAGGCGCCTCAAATATTCCGTTAAACCCCTATTTCCTTTGACAGATAGGGGTTCTAACCCTAGAATTGCGCGCTTATGTCGTACGGTCCATTACCGAAAAAAATTGAACCTCGCAAACTGGCTGAGTGGGAAACGGCACTTGCCGGTACGGCTACTATCGCAGCCATGCCACGATTGGCTTCCAACCTCGTTACTGACGAGGGTGTTGTAGATGTCGATCTTCAGTTTGCGAAAGATGAACAGAACCTGTGCATCCTGACTGGTCATGCGCACGGCAGTGTCTTAATGACATGCCAGCGCTGTCTTGAGCCGGTTAAAGTAGACGTTAACGCCGAGTTCAATCTCGCGGTAGCGCTGACGGATGAGCAAGCGAAGCATCTGCCCCGTAGCTATGATCCTTTGATCATTGAAACGGATGAGATTGAACTGCTACCAGTCATCGAGGACGAGCTGATGCTGAGTCTGCCGCTGGTTCCGTATCACGATGATTGCAGTATTCAAACCTCGTTCGGTGACGCGGAAACGGCCCGGACGCAGGAAGAAAAACCCAACCCCTTTAGTGTATTGGCCCAGCTTAAAAAGGCCGATAAGAGTTAAACCAGGAGCTATTTACCATGGCAGTACAGCAGAACAAAAAGTCCCGTTCAAAGCGTGATATGCGTCGCTCTCACGATGCACTGGGCAACCCGACTCTGGCTGTTGACGCAACTACCGGTGAAACCCACCGTCGTCACCACGTCAGCGCTGACGGTTTCTACCGTGGCCGTCAGGTCGTAGCCAAAGGCGACGAGTAAGCTTGACCGCAGGGTATCGCATTGCGGTTGATGCGATGGGCGGGGACCATGGTCCCCGTGTTACCGTATTGGCCGCCATCGATGCCCTGTCTCGCCACCCCGACCTTGAAATACTGCTGTTTGGTCAACAGTCCTCCCTTGAGCCTTTCCTGGCACGCCACCCTGACAATCTGATTCGACGTCTTCATCTTGTTCATGCCGACTCTGTTGTGGCCATGGATGAAAGACCATCCTTTGCATTACGCCGTCGCCGCGATTCCTCCATGTACATGGCTCTGGAAGCTGTTGCCAAGGGCGAGGCTCAGGCATGCATCAGCGCGGGCAATACCGGTGCCTTGATGGCCATGGGGCGCACCTGCTTGCAGACACTGCCCGGCATTGATCGTCCAGCGATCACCACGGCTATTCCCACGCTCAAAGGCCATTCCTACATGCTTGATTTGGGGGCCAATGTGGACTGCTCCTCCGAGCATTTGTTGCAGTTCGCCATTATGGGGTCGGTTATGCTCCAGGCCGTTGAGCAGATCAGTCAGCCAACCGTTGGCTTGTTGAACATCGGCGCCGAAGAGATCAAGGGTAACGAGCAGGTCAGACTGGCGTCGCGCCTGTTGTCAGAGGAGCCCGGTCTTAACTATGTCGGTTTTATCGAAGGCGATGGCGTATTTTCCGGTAAGGTAGACCTGGTTGTCTGTGACGGTTTTGTTGGCAATATCGCCCTGAAAAGCAGTGAAGGCCTGGCCCGCCTGGTAAGCCGCAAGGTACGCAGAAGCTTTAGCCAGAGCCTGTACCGCCGTTTGCTGGCTTTTCTGGCACGGCCGATATTGAAGGATCTTCAGGAACAACTGGACCCAAGCCGCAGAAATGGAGCCAGCCTGCTAGGTCTGCAGGGGATAGTGGTCAAGAGTCACGGCGGCGCCAATCGCAAGTGTTTCGGTCATGCCATCGATCAGGCAATTAGTGAAGCGGAAATGAATATTCCCGCTTTAATCAGCGATCACCTGGAACAACATCTACCTCGCTCTGGTTCTGTTCAGAATTAATCTTCGGTTTATCTTTCTGCCGGTTTTTAATACAGGTTTGTTTCCTTTACGTCCTGCATAAAAGCCTCCAATCTTCTATTTGCCCCCGAATGTTGTACACTAGCGGCCTTTAACCTGAGCGTTTCGCCAGGCTCAAAGTCACACGTAGAATATGGGGAAACCATGTCGCAGACGCTTGCTTTCGTTTTTCCTGGTCAGGGTTCACAGCAGCTGGGTATGCTCTCTGAGCTGGCCAGTGCCAATCCGATCATCGAGCAAACTTTTGCCGAAGCATCCGAAGCTCTGGGCTTCGATTTGTGGGCCATGTGCCAGGATGGACCAGAAGAGTCCCTCAACAGCACTGAAAATACCCAGCCTGCGCTGCTAACCGCCGGTGTGGCTCTGTGGCGCCTCTGGCAGGAGCAGGGTGGTGCTGCGCCTGTCGTTATGTCGGGCCACAGCCTGGGTGAATACACGGCTCTCGTGTGCGCCGGCGCAATGTCGCTGGCAGATGGTGTAAAGCTGGTGAAGCTGCGTGGTGAAGCCATGCAGGCTGCAGTACCGGCTGGCACAGGCGCCATGGCGGCAATCCTGGGACTGGCAGATGACGCTATCGAAGCAGCCTGCGAAGAAGCTGCCGAGGGTGCAGTTGTTTCTCCTGTGAACTATAACTGTCCTGGACAGGTTGTGATTGCAGGTGAAAAAGCGGCCGTAGAGCGTGGCATTGAGGCCTGTAAGGCTGCCGGCGCCAAACGTGCTGTGCCACTGCCGGTGAGCGTTCCTTCTCACTGCGCCCTGATGCAGCCGGCCGCAGAGCGCCTTGAAGCGGCTCTGGCCGATATCGAACTGAGCATGCCTGCTATCCCGGTAGTACAAAATGTATCGGCCGAGCAGGCAGCAGACCTGGCAACCTTGAAACAGAATCTGGTTGCCCAGCTTTACAGCCCTGTCCTTTGGACGCGTTGCGTACAGCAGATGGCAGGCAAAGGGGTAAATACCCTGATTGAATGTGGCCCTGGCAAGGTACTGACAGGCCTCAATAAGAAGATCGACCGTTCCCTGACGGGAATCTCCATCAGTGAACCGGCTGGGCTGGAAAAGGCCCTTAGCTGAAATTTTTCAGGACGTTAGGAACAACTTTCATGAGTATTGAAGGCAAAGTTGCACTGGTTACCGGCGCAACCCGAGGAATTGGTAAGGCGATTGCTTCGAACCTGGCCGCTCAGGGCGCTGTCGTAATTGGTACCGCTACCAGCGAAAAGGGCGCCGAAACAATCTCGGCATACCTGGCTGAGGCCGGCAACAAAGGCACTGGTATGGTGCTGGATGTGGCTGATTCCGCATCTGTTGAAACCGTGCTGAAGGCTGTTCAGGCTGATTTCGGTACGGTTGAGATCCTGGTGAACAATGCCGGTATCACCCGTGACAACATCCTGATGCGGATGAAGGAAGATGAGTGGGATGGTGTAATCAACACCAACCTGAACTCCATGTATCGTCTGGTAAAAGGCTGCCTTCGCGGCATGACCAAGGCACGCTGGGGTCGTATCATCAGCGTCAGCTCCGTGGTGGCATCCATGGGTAACGCGGGGCAGTCCAACTACGCCGCAGCCAAATCCGGTATGGAAGGCTTTACACGCGCTCTGGCGCGCGAAGTGGGCTCTCGCAACATTTCGGTTAACTGTGTTGCACCTGGCTTCATAGATACCGATATGACCTCTGGTCTGGCAGATGAGCACAAGGAAAACCTGCAGGCGCAGATTCCGATGAACCGTCTTGGTCAGCCGGAAGAAGTGGCAGCAGTTGTTGGTTTTCTGGCCAGTGATGGTGGTGCTTATGTCACCGGTGATACCATTCACGTGAACGGTGGTATGTACATGTCCTGATCAAGGACAAAATCCGGCGAAAGAAAATTTGTTTTTTTCGTCGGATTGTTGATAATTGGCCGTCAGTTGACGGAGATACAATTCCAAACCGTCACACTTGTTGCCAGAGCGTAATGGGTTTTCTAAAATTCCATCTCGCATCCTGCGATGTGATGGTACTGAAGAGATAATAGGAAGAGATATGAGTAACATTGAAGAGCGCGTAAAAAAGATCATCGCTGAACAGCTGGGCGTCAAAGAAGAAGAAGTTGTTAACTCCGCTTCCTTTGTCGAAGATCTGGGCGCCGATTCCCTGGACACTGTTGAGCTGGTAATGGCTCTGGAAGAGGAATTCGAAACTGAGATTCCTGATGAAGAAGCTGAAAAAATCACCACCGTTCAGCTCGCGATCGATTACATCAACGCTCATCAGTAATCAATCCCGACAGAATTAGTCGAAAAGCCGCATCTATATGCGAATATAGTGCGGCTTTTCTTTTATCAGGCCTCTAGACTGGAGGAATAGGATGTCTCGCAGAAAAGTGGTTGTAACCGGACTGGGTTTGCTTACACCTGTAGGTAATACCGTGAAGGACACCTGGGACAATATCCTTGCCGGTAAAAGCGGCGCAGCATCTATCGATTTCTTCGATGCCTCTCAGTTCGCAACGCGCTTCTCTGCATCGGTCAAGGACTTCTCTCTTGAGCCGTACATGAGTGCCAAAGAAGCACGCAAAATGGATCTCTTTATTCAATACGGTATGGCTGCGGCCGCTCAGGCCATTGAAGATGCCGGTATTGAAGCGACTGAATCCAATGCGCACCGCATTGGTTGCGCAATCGGATCTGGCATCGGTGGCCTGCCGATGATTGAGAAGACCCACGATACACTGAACAATTCCGGGCCTCGTCGCGTTTCACCTTTCTTTGTTCCGGGCAGCATCATCAACATGATCTCCGGAAACGTGGCAATCAAATATGGCCTGCGCGGACCTAACATCGCGATTACCACGGCTTGCACCAGTGGTACGCACAACATTGGCCACGCCATGCGCATGATCCAGTACGGAGATGCGGATGTCATGGTGGCCGGTGGCGCTGAAATGGCGACCACTCCGCTTGGGCTGGCAGGTTTCTCTGCTGCACGAGCACTTTCGACGCGTAATGATGACCCGACAGCGGCCAGCCGCCCCTGGGATCGCGACCGTGATGGTTTCGTTCTGGGTGATGGGGCAGGTGTGCTGATTCTGGAAGAATACGAGCACGCTAAAGCACGTGGCGCTCATATCTATTGTGAGCTGTCCGGCTTCGGCATGTCTGATGACGCCTTCCATATGACGGCACCGCCTGAAGATGGCGCCGGCGCAGCCTTGTCCATGCAGAATGCCGTGAACGATGCTGCGATCGATCCGGGTCGCATCCATTACATCAACGCCCACGGCACATCCACGCCGGCAGGCGATATCGCCGAGTCCAACGCTGCCAAGCGTGTACTGGGCAGTGCTGCCGACCAGGTTCGCATGAGCTCAACCAAATCCATGATCGGCCACCTGCTGGGTGCTGCCGGCGCGGTTGAAGCTGCGTTCTGTGTGCTGGCTCTGCGTGATCAGGTGGCACCGCCAACCATCAACCTGGACAACCCCTCAGAAGGCTGCGACCTCAACTATGTGGCGCACACCTCTCAGGAGTGCAAGATTGATGCGACAATGTCCAACTCCTTCGGCTTTGGCGGTACCAACGGTACGCTGATTTTCAACCGAAGCTGAGGTAAGAGGAGGCGCTAGCGCCTCCTTCTGTTTCCGATGTCGACCTCAACCCTGATCAACGGCCTGCCTGCTTCGGCGATTCCTGTTTCGGATCGTGGTTTGGCATATGGGCAGGGTCTGTTCGAAACCATTCTGGTAAGTTCTGGCCAACCCGCATTACTCCATGCCCACTTTGATCGTCTGCTGCAAGGCTGTCAGCGATTGGGCATTCCTGATCAAGGGCTTATGGACGCCCTGCAAGCCGATATCGCCGGGCTGAGCTTGCCAGCGGGTGATGCTGTTCTCAAGCTTATTGTGACTGCGGGAAGTGGTGGCCGTGGTTACCTTACGCCAAGCCCTGCCAACCCCAGCCGCATCGTCACGCTTTCGCCCATGCCGGCATACCCGGATCAGCCTGAAATGGGTATAGATGTGTGCTGGTGTGAAACACGGCTTGCGGTTCAGCCTGCCCTGAGTGGTATCAAGCATCTGAACCGTCTTGAGCAGGTGTTGGCCCGTGAAGAGTGGCGAAACACAAATTGTCGCGAAGGGCTGGTATCAGATACCCGCGGCTTTGTGATTGAAGGCACGATGAGCAATCTTTTTTTCGTGTCCGAAGGCTGCCTGCACACCCCCGACCTGTCCGGCAGCGGTATCAATGGTATTATGCGGCGCCAGATCATTGCCCAGGCTGATGCCTGGGGTGTCCAGGTCCATATTGGTGATTTTTGCCCCGAACAGGTAATGGCTGCTGACGAACTGTTTCTCTGCAACAGCCTGAATGGCATCTGGCCAATTACCAACTTGGGCGAGCAGGAATACCCGCTGGGACATATGACGCTTCGCCTGCAATCCTTGCAGCTACAACGGAAGGTAAAATGATTAAAAAGCTGCTGCTGTTGCTAACCCTGCTTATTGTGCTGGTTGCTGCTCTGGGATGGGGCGGCTATCAGCTGCATCAGGAAAAAATGAGTGCCCAGCTGCCGATTGAGCAGTCCAGGCAACTACACGTCGATGCCGGAACCTGGTTCCGCAAATTTGCCCAGCAACTCAATGATGAAGGGCTCATCGACAGTCCTCTGTGGCTACGTCTCGAAGCCCGCCTGAACCCTTCGGTAACCGCCATTAAAGCCGGTGAGTATCAGATTGAGCCCGGCATGTCGGTGCGCGACCTGCTTGATCGGGTGGTTGCGGGTGAGACCATCAGTTACAGCTTCACACTGGTTGAAGGGATGACGTTCAAGCAGTTGCGCCAACGCCTTTTGGCAGATGACCGTCTGGAGCACACACTGGATGCGCTTGATGAAAAAGCACTGTTGAAAGAATTGAATTCGGATCTGCCGGCCCTTGAAGGACTGTTCCTGGCCGAAACTTATCAATTTGAACGCGGCACCAGTGATGTCGACCTGCTACAGCGGGCTTACGCCGATTTGCAGGAAGTACTGGCCGAAGCCTGGGAGTCACGTAAACCTGAGCTGCCTTATGATACGGCCTATGAGGCCCTGATCATGGCATCCATTATTGAAAAGGAAACCGGTGTTCCTCGTGAGCGCCCCCAGATCGCCGGGGTCTTTGTCCGTCGTCTAGAGCGTGGCATGCGCCTGCAGACTGACCCCACAGTCATCTACGGTATGGGCGACCGTTACCAGGGCAATATTACACGTGCGGATTTGCGCCGACCGACACCCTGGAATACTTATGTAATCAACGGCTTGCCGCCAACACCTATCGCACTGGTGGGGCGCGAAGCCATCGAGGCAGCCATGAACCCGGCACCGGGCAAGGCACTGTATTTTGTTGCCAAGGGCGATGGCACCCACCAGTTTTCCAATACATTGCGCGAACATAACAACGCCGTACGCCGCTATCAGTTGAGCCGGCGCAGCGATTATCGTTCGTCACCAGAAGAGTAAGAAGATGCAAAGCGGTCGCTTCATTTCAGTCGAAGGTGGAGAAGGGGTGGGCAAAACCACCAATCTCGATTTTATTGAAGCCAGCCTCAGGGCACAGGGGCGCGATGTTGTCAGAACACGTGAACCCGGTGGCACTCCGCTGGCCGAATCAGTGCGAGAGTTGCTGTTGGCGCCCCGCGACGAGCAGGTATCCGACCTGACGGAGCTGTTACTGGTCTTTGCTGCACGCGCCCAGCATCTGGAACAGGTTATCAAGCCTGCTCTGGCCGCCGGAAAATGGGTGCTGTGCGACCGGTTCACCGATGCGACCTACGCTTACCAGGGCGCTGGCCGCGGTATGGATATGTCAGCCATTGCCACCCTTGAGCAGCTGGTCCAGCAAACGCTCAGGCCCGACCTGACCCTGTTGCTGGACGTTCCGGTCGAAATCGGCATGGCACGTGCCAGTGCCCGTAGTGCGCCGGACCGGTTCGAGTCGGAGCAGCTGCAGTTTTTCGAAGCGGTTCGTAATCTCTACCTGCAACGCGCTGAAGCAGAACCTGATCGCTTTGCAGTAATTGATGCCTCACCTGAGTTAACCCTCGTGCAACAGCAAATTCTGGACGTTTTGCAGCGCTTTGGAGCCAGCGTATGAGCGATGTAGCTGATTACCCCTGGTTTGGGAGTCGCTGGGAGCGTGTCATGGAGCAGCGCCATCATGGTCGACTCCCGCATGCGTTGCTGCTGTCGGGGCCTGCTGGTATAGGCAAGGCAGAATTTGCCGAAGCGCTGGGTAATTTGCTGTTGTGCCACAACCCTCAGGGCAACAAACCCTGCGACCATTGTCATAGCTGTGAGCTGCGTATCGCCGGTCACCACCCCGATCGCTTTCAGCTGCGCCCGGAAGCCCAGGGCAAACCTATCAAGGTAGACCAGGTACGTGAACTGATCGATCGCCTGCACAGCACTGCCCAGCAGGGCGGCTACCGTATCGTAACTCTTGAGCCGGCCGAGTCGTTAAACACCTCATCAGCCAACGCCTTGCTGAAGATTCTGGAAGAACCCGGTGAGGATACGCTACTGATCCTGATCAGCCACCAGCCGGGGCAGTTGATGCCAACTATCCGCAGCCGCTGTCAGCGCATCGATTTTGCTATACCATCGCCAGATGAGGCCGCTCAGTGGCTGACACAATCGCTGGATCTTGAGCCGGCAAAGGCCAGTCAACTGCTTGGACTGGCTCACGGTGCGCCTTTGCGCGCGAGAGATCTGTACCAAAGTGATGCAATGGATCAGCGCAAGCTGCTGATGACGGGGCTTGCAGACCTGCTGCGAGGCCGTACGAGCGCATCCGAGCTGGCAACCAAACTAGGCAAGGCGGATCTGCTAAACTGTCTGGACTGGCTTGCCAGCCTGCTTAATGATGTGGTTCGCATGCAGATGACCGGCTCGGACGAGCCGCGGATCAACGCCGATATGCGCCGCATGCTGGAAGCAGTTGCCAAACAGACCAGTCGCGTTAGAATCTTTTCGTTAGCCGATCGCATCCAGGAAGAGAGGGTCAGTCTTATGCTGCGTCAGAATCCCAATCGACAGCTGTTGCTGGAGACACTTCTGCTGCAGTGGTCTGCATTGGTCCGATAACAGGGGAACGTTGAATCATGTCCATAATTCCAAGGATCAGTCACGGTATACTGTCCCTGAATATCGACAACAAGGAAAATCTCTACAAGGCCTACATGCCGTTTGTAACGAATGGCGGGCTGTTCATTCCCACTACACGCAGCTATCAGCTCGGGGAAGAGGTTTTCATGCTGCTCATGTTGATGGATGAGCCGGACAAGATTCCGGTGACGGGCAAGGTTATCTGGGTGACACCAAAAGCAGCCCAGGGCGGGCGTGTACCGGGTATCGGTATCCAGCTCTCCAGTGATGATTCGTCGCTGGTCAACAAGATCGAAACCTACCTGGCGGGTATGTCCAGCAGTGGGCGCCGCACCAATACACTGTAAAAGTTCAGAGGCTTGATGTTTATAGACTCTCATTGCCATCTCGATATGCTTAAGCTCGATAAGCATGATGGCCAGCTCAGCAATGTCATTTCTGCCGCTCAGGAACGCAACGTCGACAAGATGCTGTGTGTCTGTGTCGATCTTAACAAGTTCGACAGCATGTATGCCTGTGCCAGCGATTTCGACAATGTATTCTTCTCGGCCGGTATTCATCCACTGCATGTAGAAGAAAGCCCCTACGATGAAGGTCGCCTGCGCCAGCTGGCTGGTAACCCTCGCATCGTCGCGCTGGGCGAAACCGGGCTCGATTACCACTACACCCAGGACAGTATCGAGCAGCAGAAAGAGAGCTTTGCCGGTCATTTGCAGCTGGCAGGGGAGTTGGATCTGCCGGTTATCGTGCATACCCGCGATGCGCGTGAAGATACCATCGAGCTTATTAAGGCGCATGGCAATGTGAACTCGGCAGGCGTGCTTCATTGTTTTACCGAATCTCTGGAAATGGCCAAATCTGCACTGGAACTGGGTTACATGATTTCCTTCTCCGGCATCATTACGTTTCGCAATGCAGAGGAGCTGCGTGAGGTCGTTAAAGCCGTTCCGCTTGAGCGCATGCTGATCGAAACCGACTCTCCCTATCTGGCTCCGGTACCTTTCCGTGGCAAACAGAACCAGCCCGCGTATGTTGCCGACGTGGCTGCCTGTGTGGCTGAACTGAAGGGCATCCCGGTGGAGCAGGTGGCCGAGCAAACCACTGAAAACTTCTACACCCTGTTCAAGCGCACCCGAGCCAGCTGATGTGGTATTCACAGCCGCCGGTCGAGTATATCGAACCTGTGTTCCGCCCACCCAGTGAGGCTGACTCTCTAATCTTGCAGGTCACCAATGGTTGCAGCTGGAACCGCTGCACCTTCTGTGACATGTACACCGATGATCACAAGCGTTTTCGCCCCAAGGCAGAAGATGAGGTGATGGCAGAGATTGCCCGCTGCGGCCAGCAGCTGCCCCAGGTGCAGCGCGTGTTCCTGGCGGATGGGGATGCCATGGCGCTGTCTGTTCGCCGCCTCAAGGCCATTTTGCAGGCTATTCGCGAACATATGCCATCGGTACGTCGCGTTTCTGCGTACTGCCTGCCATCCAACCTCAAGCGCAAATCGGTCGAAGAGTTATCGGAGCTGCGTGAACTTGGCTTGACGCTGATTTACATGGGTGCGGAAAGTGGTTCAAATACCGTGCTCAGCGCCTTTGATAAGGGTGAAACCTTCGATACTACGGCTGAGGCTTTACTCAAGGCCGGTGAGGCCGGTATCAAGCGCTCGGTGATGCTGATCAATGGTGGTGGCGGAAAACGCTTTAGCGAGGAGCATGCGCGGGAATCGGCACGCCTGGTCAACCTGGTGCAGCCTGAGTATCTCGCCACCCTGGTGCTATTCTTTCGGCGCGGTACGGACAAAAAGGTTCTGGCCGGTTATGACGGTGATTTTCAGCCGCTTAACGGCTTGGAATTGTTCCAGGAGATGCGGATGCTAATTGAAGCTACAGAGCTGAAGCAGAGCATTTTCCGCAGTGACCATGTGTCCAATTCACTGGTTTTGAAGGGTACTCTTGGGCGTGACAAAGCCCGTATGCTGGCAGAAATTAATCAGGCAATCGAATACGCCAGCAAGCACGAGATCCCGCTGTATCGCCAGGAAGGTTTCTAGGCAAACCTGAAGCATTTCCCCATACCAAAACAGGCAGCCAACGGCTGCCTGTTTTGTTTCGATGCAAACGCTGGTTTTGCTCAGTAGCGCTGATTCATCAACTCTTCTTCTGTCAGCGGCGTGATGCTGAGCAGCATCTTGGTCAGATCCAACAATATGATCAGGATATTGTTGTGGTAGCACACACCCTGCACAAAACGCTTGGTGGAGTCGTCGCCAGAAACACTGGGCGCGCGATCAACATCGTTATGCGGCAGATTGATCACCTCGTCGACACTGTCGACTACCAGGCCGATGACTTCCTGTTCGTTGAATTCAACCACGATAACACGGGTATCGTCGTCATAGGGTACCATCGGCAGGCCAAACATCTGGCGGGTATCAATAACGGTTACCACGTTACCACGCAGATTGATGATGCCCAGAATGGAAGTATCAGCACCGGGAACCGGCGTAATTTCGCTGAAACGGAGTACTTCCTTAACCTGCATGACATCAATGCCATAAAGCTCGTCATCAACGCGGAAGGTCGCCCATTGGTGGTACACGACTTCTTCCTGCTGAGAGCGACGATTCTGGTCGTCGGCCTGATGGTTTTCCTGAAGCTGTCGCAAGTGTTCAGCCGCTGCATTCATGCTCATGCTGTCTGTCCTGTGTCATCCAAGGTTTCAGCCACTCGAGGCCGGCGTCGGTACGCCCCAGTGGATTGTACTCGAGGCTGACAATACCAGCGTAGCCCATTGCCTCGAGCGCTTTGAAAAGATTAGCAAAATGGATCTCACCTGTCCCCGGTTCATGACGCCCAGGAACATCGGCAATCTGTATATGACCGATTTTGTCTCTATTGCGCTGCAAAGTCGAGATCAGATTACCTTCCATTTTCTGCATATGATAAACATCGTACTGCAAAAAGCTGTTTTCAAGTTCCAGTTCGTTGATCAAGGACAGCACTTGCTGGCTGTTATGCAGATGGAAGCCGGGAATATCCTCGGTGTTAATGGCTTCGATCATCAGTTTCAACCCGGTTTCACCACAACGGCGATCGGCCATTCGCATGTTATGGGCCAGAGTTGCCTGAACCTGCTCGGGTGATGCATCAGGCGGCGTTTTTCCGGCCAGGCAGTTGATACGAGGCACACCCAGAACCTGACACCACTCAATCGCCATTTCCAGCCCTGCAGCAAACGCCTGCTCCCGCCCTGGAAGGCACGCCAGCCCCAGCTCGCCGGCTGCAAGATCACCTGCCGGAATATTAATCAACACTAACTGCAGCTCGTGCTTGTTCAGCTCCAACTGTACCTGCTCAAGCGGCAGGGAGTAAGGGAATTGAATTTCAACACGCTCAAACCCGGCCTTTCGAGCCTGGGCAAAGCGCTCGATGAGCGGGTATTCGGTAAACAAGAGGCTGAGGTTGGCAGCAAAGCTGAGCATTACTACTCCTGAGGTGAAAAGGGGTTAGAGACAGTTTTCGGGCTTGGGAAGCCCTGCCAGCCGTGCTGCGACCTTGGCGGGGCTGCCCGGGAACAGCTTCATCAGATGGATGCTGCGCCCCTTTTCAGGCCCCAGCTCAGTGGCAACCGCCTTAACCAATGGTCGCATGGCAGGGGAGAGCTGATAGGTTTGGTAGAACTGACGCAGAACATCGATAACTTCCCAATGCTCATCCGTGAGTTCCAGGCCATCCTCTTCAGCCAATGCCTCAGCCACGGCAGGCGACCAGCTATCCAGATTGTAAAGGTAACCCTCTTCATCCAGGCTGATGGCCTGGCCATTCACTTCAATATCCATCCTCAAAACCAGCTCACACTACGTTCATGCTCCACACAAAGCTCTACAAACCCGCTGTCGTCGACTTCTGTCAGGGCTTCGAGCTCAACACCCCTTGCTTCACGATCCGCTTTCAGAAGCTTCACACGGGCCGGCAGGCGCGCCAGTTCAGGGCGGTGCTGGGGTAAAGCCCAGTACACACCGTCTTCAATCAACAGCAGGGTATCGCCGTCCATCAGGGTGTCGCGACAGGATTCAAAAGTTGTACGATCACTGGGGGATGCGCCCAGAATATGCAAGGTCATAGCGTCAACACCACCTCATGACGAGCAATGAAATGTTTCAGTTCTTCTGCATCGAGCACGGTCGGTGCAGGCTCCAGACTATCGGCTTGCAAACCATGCAGGGCAAGCGAGCCCAGGCTGGTGTAGATATGCTCGATATTGTACATGGGCAAAGCCCCAAGCATGGCATTGGGGTTCTTGGCTTGAATGGCACTGCTGCGCTGACCGGGGAGCAACTGGAGTACAGCATCATCCAGCAGAAGCAAGCTCACCGGCTGTTCAAAAACAGCGCCAGCCAGTGCCATATCCAGAGCATCCCGCGCAGAAGAAGAGCTGTAAGGCGCGCTGCGGCAGATAATCAGAATCGATTTGCTCATCGGCCACCTCCGAAGGTCACCACACGGTCCGAAACGACGCTGGCTTCGATCAACTGGCCGAGACCTGAAAGCTCAAAGCGCTTGGCCAGATTGCCGCCTTTTTTCTCGTAACGC
The DNA here is from genome assembly GCF_059179545.1 of Marinobacterium sp. NO-S09. Taxonomy (NCBI): domain Bacteria; kingdom Pseudomonadati; phylum Pseudomonadota; class Gammaproteobacteria; order Oceanospirillales; family Oceanospirillaceae; genus Marinobacterium; species Marinobacterium sp. NO-S09. The sequence goes on from NZ_CP168954.1 coordinate 2,468,016, forward strand.
TTGGCTTCTTCCTTGTCGAGTATGCCGCGGCGAACGGCGGCAGCAATGCACACTACCAGGTCCAGGTCATGCTCCTTGGCCAGTGCGCGCCATTCTTGCGGCAAATTCTGTTCGTCACGCGGGGGAGATGCCAGCGCGGATGCGTTATGAACGCCTTCTCGATAGAAGAATACGCGATGAATCTGATGGCCGGCGTCCAGTACGGCACGTGCAAAGCGCAAGGCTGTGCCGGCAGAAGCTGATTGGTAAGGTGCTGAGTGCACGACAAGTGTAAATCGCATCAGGAGGAATCCGTCATGAAAAAAGCCCCGCCATCTTAGCAGATGACGGGGCTTCTCGGGCAGGTATGCTATGGCTTAGTCGTCGCTGAAAGCACCAACCAGGCTCAGCAGGTGCACCAGCAGGTTGTAAATGCTCAGGTACAGACCAACAGTCGCCATCACGTAGTTGGTGTAGCGACCATTAACGATGTTGCTGGTGTCATAGAGGATAAAACCGGACATCAGCAGTACCACTGCAGCAGAGAAAGCAAGCTGCAGGCCGGAGATATCAACACCGAACAGCGGCAGCACAAACAGGGCCAGCATGGCTACCAGCAGGACAATGGAGCCCGCCGCCAGGAAGCCACCCATGAAGCTGAAATCCTTGCGAGAAGACAGCACATAAGCAGACAGGCCCAGGAAGGTGATTGCAGTCATACCCATGGCTGTCATCACAATCTCGCCACCATTGGGCAGAGCCAGGTAGTGGTTCAGGATCGGACCCAGACCAAAGCCCATCAGGCCGGTGAATGCGAAGGTGAGGGGCAGGGCAGCTGCGCTGTTCTGCTTGCGGTTAATGACGAAAAGCAGGACAAAACCGAGCAGCACGCTACCCAGGTAGACCATGAACGGAGGGTTGATCGCCATGGAGACACCTGCTGTTGCCGCACTGAATACCAGTGTCATGGCCAGCAGCATGTATGTGTTGCGGATGACCTTGTTGGTCTCCAGCACCGCCTGTGTCGAGCGGCTATCAACAGTACGAACGTTATCCATCATAAACCTCGTGTTTTATTTCCATTTGGAGCAATGATGCGGGTTTGTAACCGTATTTCAAGCACTTTGACGGTTTGACAGCGAAAAGATTCCCAGTACAATCACTTTCGTCGCGGAGGGGTGGCTGAGTGGTCGAAAGCACCGGTCTTGAAAACCGACGAGTCGAGAGGCTCCCAGGGTTCGAATCCCTGCCCCTCCGCCATCTTCATATGATGCCTGTCCTGCTGACGAGTTCCCGTGACCGAAGAATTTCCCGCGCTGCCATTGAACATCCTTTACGAGGATGAGCACCTTGTTGCTGTCCATAAACCGGCCGGTTTATTGGTGCATCCCAGCTGGATAGCGCCTGCCAGAACGCCCAATCTTGTCGCCATGCTTCGCGAGCGTTACCCCGGTGAGAAGGTTCACACAGTGCATCGCCTGGACCGGGCAACTTCAGGCGTTATCCTGTTTGCGCGTGAAAAAACGGTCGGGCAACACCTGCAGCAGCAGTTCATGGATCGAAAGGTCAAGAAAACCTACCTCTGCGTTGTCCGTGGCTGGACCGATGAAGCCGGTGTCATTGACTATGCGCTGAAGCCAATTCACGACAAACGCGAAGACCCGCGTGCAAATCCTGACAAGGATCCTCAGGATGCCGTATCGGCCTACAGACGCATCGCAACCGTCAGCCTGCCCATTCCGGTCGGACGCTACCCTGAAGCACGCTATTCACTGGTGGAAGTAAAGCCGACCACTGGACGCAAACATCAGATTCGCCGCCACATGAAGCATATCCTTCATCCCATTGTTGGCGACACCAAGCATGGGGAAGGGCGTCACAATCGACTGTTTCGCGAGAACCTTGATTCTCACCGTTTGCTGCTAATGGCAACGGAAATCGAGTTCGAGCATCCGGTCAGTGGACAGATGATGCGTATCGAGGCTGGTGTAGGCGAGGATATCGAGCAGCTATTTGGAAAGCTGGGCTGGCTGGAAGGCTATCCGGTCGCGAGCCGAGTAGACGCGCGACCGGCAGAGTAATTCGCTGACTGGATTACTTACACTTCATTGCCCAGCTTACGCAGAGTGTCTTCATCCATTTTCAGATCGTCGTTTTTATTGACGCCAACACCATGATCCAGAATGGATTGGGCAATTTCTTTTGCCTCTTCCAGAGAATGCATCATGAAGGTGCCGCACTGATATTCGTTCAATTCAGGAATATCTTCAGCGTTCTTAACATTGATGACATCCTTCATGGACGCAACCCAGGCGTCCGCAACGCGTGACTCTTCCGGAGAACCGAGCAGGCTCATGTAGAAACCTGTGCGGCAACCCATCGGCGAGATATCAATGATTTCTACGCCATTACCGTTGAGGTGATCACGCATAAAGCCCGCAAACAGGTGCTCAAGGGTATGAATGCCTTTCTCGCCCATCATGCTGTCATTGGGTTTGTTGAAACGCAAATCAAACACGGTAATGGTGTCGCCAGACGGTGTGCTCATGGTTTTGGCAACACGAACGGCAGGCGCATTCATGATCGTATGGTCAACGGTGAAGCTGTCGAGTAATGGCATTTTCAATAATCCTGGATGCTTTGCTAAACAAGAACGAAGTTTTAACGCCTGATCACCAGTCCTGACACGGAGTTGCAGTCCGCTGCACGTAGTTTCATACATTCGCTGCTGACAGGTGAGAGCTGGTGACCCGTCATTGGTCTTCATTATAACAGAACGCAGATTGTCTCATGCCGAGTTGCCTGTTGGCAGCCTTAAAGCCGGTTGCGCGCATGAAAATCTCGAATGTTTAAAGGGTGTTAGCGCCAGAAATTCCAGCACTCCCTGATAAACACAAAACGGGTGCGTTGTGAGATACGAGGGTAGGCTACCCAGGCGCATCAAGTCGGCTGCCTTTGGCTTTCTGTCTGTGAGTTGCTATAAACAGTGAACGACTGAGTCTAGTGAAAACACCGTTAAGAAATGCACTGAATTACCCCAATAGGAGACAGGGATATGTCCAGAATCGAAACATCTATTCAGCTTCGCGAAGTAACGCCTGATGGCAAGCCTGTACAGCAGACGTATCAGGCCTGGATAGAAGATGGCAACAGCAATGGCCTCCTGTTCGACGACCCGCTTGAGCGCGAAGATGGAACGATTTATTCCGCCGAAGAAATTCAACTATACCGACTTATGCACCTTGCAGCGGGTGGTCCGCCGGAAAATGACAGCTTCCGGCTTCGTCTTAATCACGAGCAGCCAGACAAGCTGGAACGCATGGCGGATGCCTTTGCCGCACACCCCGACACTTATAAGGCGATCGGTGCGGATGAAAGAGAGCCGATTGAGCACTCAGACCTGCTTGAATACATCCTGTATGACTTTGCAGGCCTGGATACAAACACGCCGCTACATGATCTTTGGCTGGACCGTCTTCTGGCAGGCAGCCATGACCAGGGAGATGCGGTATTAGGGATTGTTGAGTCCAATGAGTTTATTACCTCCACCTTCGATGAAGTGGCAAAACTTGAATTCAGCAGTTTCATCGCCCGCTTCAATGATGAAAATGATGATGGGCTCCTGTACGACGCAAGCGTTGAGGTAGGGGATGGCCCGGTACTTTCTGCAGAGGAGGCGCAGCTATACCGACTGTACCTGGGCGCGATGGGCCGCATACCTGAAACAGACGGCTTTTTCTGGTGGCTCGACAAAATGAGGTCCGGCGACAAAGGTCTGGTTGATGTAGCTGAAGGCTTTACCAATTCCACGGAAATGACGCACTTGATGGATACTGACCAGGATGGCGATGTATCTCACTCAGAGCTACTGAAGCATCTGTATGGCACCGTGCTCGACCGGGCGCCGGATCAAGCCGGCTGGGATTGGTGGATGCAAGAACTGGAATCCGGAGCCAAGGATAAGGCGGAGGTGCTGAATGCCTTTGCACAATCAAATGAATTTGCAGAGACAACACTACAGATTGTGGGTGACTACACGTTTTTGGATTATATCCAATAGCAATACATAATACATACAAAGTATTATTAGTACATAATGGAGAATTTAACTTCCTGCGCCCCAAGCCTTTGCCTTGGGGCCATTGTGGTAATTGCCAATTAATAAAGGCGTGGTAGCATGGCTTTTCGCTATTTAACCGTCCAAGCATGCAATCCTAATGACAATAAACGCCTCCCTGTCCGAACAGCTCAAAACCCTAGACCGCCGCCCACGTGTTGCCCTGATTGGCGCCATGGACCAGGAGGTCGAGCTACTGAAGAATAATTTGGAAGACCTTGAATCACACCGCCTGTCAGGTTTCGACTTTTACACCGGTCGTATGCAGGGGGTCGATATCACATTGCTGAAATCGGGCATCGGCAAGGTCAACGCCGCGATCGGCACCACGCTGCTATTACAGATGTTCAAACCGGACGGCGTCATCAATACCGGCTCCGCAGGTGGTTTTGATGGCGCTCTTGAAGTAGGCGACGTCGTCATTTCCGATCAGGTCTGCCACCACGATGTGGATGTGACTGTTTTCGGCTACGAGCCGGGGCAGGTACCAGGTCTGCCGCCTTCATTCACCGCTGACCCCTTGCTGGCCCGATTTGCTGAAGAATCCATCGCGCAAATGACCCACGCGCGTACGGTTCGCGGCCTTATTGCTACCGGCGACAGCTTTATGAACTGCCCGGACCGGGTTGCCCAGACACGGAAACTGTTTCCGACCGTGAAGGCTGTTGAGATGGAAGCTGCAGCGATTGCGCAGACCTGCCACCAGTTCGGTACACCCTTCATCGTCATTCGCGCGCTGTCTGATATCGCCGGCAAGGAATCCAATCTTTCATTTGAGCAGTTTCTGGATACTGCCGCCCAGCATTCAGCTGAAATGGTCATGGCGATCGTCGCCAAGATCTCTCAAGCAGCTTTAAAGAATTAAAATAACGCTTTGATATAAAGGAATAATTCAATGATTACATCCTTCCATCCGCCGCAACGTACCCTGATGGGCCCAGGTCCTTCCGATGTTCACCCGCGCGTTTTGTCCGCGATGGCTCGACCCACCATTGGTCACCTGGATCCTGCGTTCATCGGAATGATGGATGAAATCAAACAGCTCCTGCAGTACGCACTGCGGACCGAAAATCCGCTCACCATGCCGGTATCAGCACCCGGATCTGCCGGCATGGAAGCCTGCTTCGTCAACCTGGTTGAACCGGGTGACAAGATCATCGTGTGCCAGAACGGCGTGTTCGGCGGGCGTATGAAGGAGAATGTCGAGCGTTTCGGTGGCGAAGCTCTGATGGTTCAGGATGCCTGGGGCACGCCTGTCAGCGTGGACAAAGTCCGCGAGTTGATGCAGCAGCATGACGATATCAAGGCGCTCGCTTTCGTACACGCCGAAACCTCTACCGGTGTATGTTCCGACGCCCAGGCTCTGTGCCGTCTTGCGCGTGATTATGGCTGCCTGACAATCGTTGACGCTGTAACGTCACTGGCCGGTGTCGAGCTGGAAGTCGATCAATGGGGAATTGATGCACTGTATTCAGGTACCCAGAAGTGCCTGTCGGCACCTCCGGGTATTTCGCCTGTCACTTTCAGCGAAGCTGCACTGGAGAAGGTTAGCAAGCGCGATAGCCGCATCCCCAGCTGGTTCCTCGATAAAAAGCTGGTCATGGGGTACTGGGGCGGCGGTCAGAAACGCGCCTACCACCATACTGCGCCCGTCAATGCCCTCTATGGCCTGCACGAATCACTGGTCATGCTGCAAGAAGAGGGCATCGATAACGCCTGGCAGCGCCACGCGGCGCATCATGAAGCACTGAAGGCCGGCCTGGAAACCCTGGGCCTCAAGTTCACCGTGGCCGCTGATGCGCGCCTGCCCCAGCTGAACTCGGTACAGGTACCTGAAGGTGTTGATGAAGCCAAGGTGCGCTCACTCCTGCTGCAGAACTACAGTCTTGAAATTGGTGCCGGCCTGGGTGACCTGGCAGGCAAGGTATGGCGCATCGGCCTGATGGGCAGCTCCTGCACCCGTCGACATGTCATGCTGTGTATTGATGCATTGGAAAACACCTTGGGCGAAATGGGCGTAGAGCTGCCTTCAGGTGCTGCCGCTGCAGCCGCCGCCACTTACGCAGCACAGGAGCAGTAATATGGCCAAGGTCGCATTCATAGGGTTGGGCGTCATGGGCTTCCCCATGGCGGGCCACTTGGCCAATGCCGGTCATGAGGTGTGCGTTTACAACCGCACACCTGCGAAAGCGGAAGCCTGGTGCAGCACTTACACGGGTCGCATGGCCGAGACGCCGGCAGCGGCTGCAGAGGGAGCAGAGTTTGTCTTCACCTGTGTAGGCAATGATGACGACCTGCTTTCCGTCACCGACAGCGATACTGGTGTACTGAAAGGCATGTCAGCGGGCAGCATTCTGATCGACCATACCACCGCTTCTGCCGATGTGGCGCGCGTGCTGAATCAACTTTGCTCCGAACAAAACCTGGGCTTTCTGGATGCGCCTGTATCAGGCGGGCAGGCCGGCGCCGAAAACGGTCGTCTCAGCATCATGCTGGGCGGTACGGAGAGTGACTACAGCAAGGCGGCCAAGGTGTTCGAATGCTATGCAGCATCACACAAACTGCTCGGGCCGGCAGGCTCAGGTCAGCTGGCAAAAATGGTCAATCAGATCGCTATCGCCGGACTGGTACAGGGGCTCTCCGAGGCCGTTCACTTCGTGAAACAGTCCGGACTGGATGGCGAAGCCGTATTCGATGTAATTCAGCATGGCGCTGCCGGGTCCTGGCAGATGGTGAATCGACATAAAACCATGCTCGATAATGAATTCGACTTCGGTTTTGCTGTCGACTGGATGCGCAAAGACCTGAATATCGCCCTGAATGAGGCCCGCAAAAATGGCGCCCGTCTGCCGGTAACCGCGCTGGTGGATCAGTTTTACGCCGATGTACAGGCGGAAGGTGGCGGTCGTCTTGATACCTCAAGCCTGCTCAAAAGGCTTGAGAAGGACAGCTAAAGCTTCGATAATGCCCAGCTTTTAGCCTTCGGGCACACAATGACTATAAAGGTACAGTTCTATGTTCAATATCGATAAGTACAGCCTGATCTCCTTTGCTCCCAGCATTGCCATTGTGGCTGCCATGCTGGTGATCACCTTCTTTGGCATCCGCTTCATGAAGCGAGAAATGGTCAAGGATGCACGCAAGGCAGGCGAGCGTTAATTCAGTACGCCTGACTTACACGGCCGGCATACACGCCGGCCAGCTTCTTTTCTCCCGATTGACAGGTTCATCATGAGCAGCTCACGCCGACAGCAGGCCTCTAAAAGGTCACCACAAGAGACTGAACGCCATCCTCTGCTTTCAGATACCGACATCAACAAGATTCTGGTCAATGGCGCTCAAATTTCGCTCAGCAAGCTGAAGCGCGCCCAGTCATTCGATGCTCGTCTGTACTATTACGCGGAAATTGGTGTTTATCTGGAAGTTTCACTCTCACGTGGCGCCGGCATCCTGGATGCGACCCGCGAGCAGCTGGAGTCCATCCATCGCGAGGCAACCCACCTGCACATGGAAGCCAACAAAACACTCAATACGGTCTCCTGAAAAAGAATAAGGGGAGGGCGTGTTGACCACCGAATTTGATAGCAAGGCATTCCTTAAAAATCTGACTCGCCGCCCTGGCGTCTATCAGATGTATGCCGAAAATGGCGATCTGCTGTACATCGGCAAGGCCAAAAACCTTAAAAATCGTGTCAGCAGCTATTTCCGCAGCACCGGCCAGTCACCTAAAACCCAGGCGCTGGTTGCTCGAATCGCCAATATCGAAATAACCGTTACCAGCAGCGAAACTGAAGCGCTACTGCTGGAACAGAACCTGATAAAACAGTACCGCCCGCCGTACAACATCCTTCTGAGGGATGATAAATCCTACCCCTATATCTTCGTGTCTGACCGGGATACCTATCCGGCCATTCGTTTCAGACGCGGCAGCAGTCGTAAAAAAGGGCGCTATTTCGGGCCGTACCCCAGCTCGGGTGCGGTAAAGGAAAGCCTTAACCTGCTGCAGAAAGTGTTTCGCATCCGCCAATGCGAAGACAGCTTCTTTCGCAATCGCTCCAGGCCTTGCCTGCAATATCAGATCAAACGCTGTACAGCTCCCTGTGTCGGCATGATCTCCGAAGAGGAGTACCAGCAGGATATTAAGCACGCCATGCTGTTCCTGCAGGGGCGCAACCACGAGATTATGAAGGTTTTGGCAAACGAGATGGAAGCGGCGTCTGCAGCTCTGGAATTTGAACGGGCAGCACAGCTGCGCGACCAGATCACAGCCTTGCAGCAAGTTCAGGAGCAGCAGTTTGTCAGCAGCCAGGGCGGTGATGCTGACGTGTTTGGTTGTGCTGTGCAGCCCGGCGGCGTGTCTATTCACGCGCTATTTGTACGTGGCGGAAGAGTCATCGGCAGCAAGGCTTACCACCCTCGCGTATCACTTGAAGATACGCCTGCCGATATTCTGGGCTCTTTTGTTGCACAGTTCTATTTGTCAGGGCCAAGAGAAATTCCGCCGCTATTGATAACGCCGGAAAGCCTGACAGATCAGGAGTGCCTTGAAGACGCACTTGGCCAGAAACGTGGCCGCAAGCTGAGCATTCAGGCCAATGTACGCGGTGATCGCGCAGGATGGCAGCGTCTGGCACAAACCAACGCGGAACAGCAGCTGAGCAGCTACCTGGCCAGCAAGCAGAACATGTACAACCGCTTCCTGGCGTTGCAAGAGGTGCTGGAGCTCGATCAGCCACCGCGTCGACTGGAGTGCTTTGATATCAGCCACAGCTCAGGCGAGGCTACCGTAGCTTCTTGCGTGGTGTTTGATCGCGAAGGGCCGAAAAAATCCGATTACCGGCGTTTCAACATCGAAGGTATTACCGGTGGTGACGATTACGCCGCCATGCACCAGGCACTCTTGCGACGCTATACACAGGTGAAAAAAGGCGAGGGGGCGGTGCCCGACCTTCTGGTCATTGATGGCGGCAAGGGACAGGTCAGCCAGGCCATGCAGGTGCTTGAGGAGCTTCAGCTACAGGACATTCTTGTTATCGGTATCGCTAAAGGCCCCACCCGAAAGGCCGGCTTTGAGGTACTGATCAGTGGCGACACCGGCGAAGAGCAGGTACTGGCCGCCGACTCGCCCGCTCTGCACCTTTTGCAGCACATTCGTGACGAATCTCACCGTTTTGCCATCGTCGGCCACCGTGCAAAACGTGGCAAAGCGCGTCGTCAATCACAACTGGAAGGTATTCCAGGCGTTGGGCCCAAACGCCGGCGCGAGCTGCTGAAGCATTTCGGCGGGGTGAAAGAAGTCGAACGAGCCAGTGTTGAAGAAATCGCAAAAGTCTCTAGTATTAGCCGGACGCTTGCGCAGGACATATACGCAGCACTTCACCCCGACTCATAAGCTGACAAACGGGACGCCCCATTGCTATCGATTAAAATCCCCAACCTGCTCACGCTGGTTCGTATTATCCTTATCCCGGTTTTTATTCTGGTTTATTACATGCCATACGCCTGGGCGCCTTGGGCCGCCTCAGCCATTTTTGGCCTTGCTGCCATTACCGACTGGTTTGATGGTTACCTGGCGCGCAAACTGGACCAGAGCTCGCCCTTTGGCGCCTTTCTGGACCCTGTAGCCGACAAACTTATGGTTGCTGCCGCGCTGGTCGTGCTGGTAGAGAGCTTTGCATCCCCCTGGGTTACCGTTCCCGCCGTGATTATTATTGGCCGTGAGATCGTCATTTCAGCCCTGCGTGAGTGGATGGCGGAAGTAGGGCAGAGAGCAAGCGTTGCCGTATCCATGATCGGCAAGATCAAAACCACACTGCAAATGGCCTCCATACTGATGCTGTTGGCTTTCCCGATCTACTCAACGCTGTCCTGGGCAGGCATTGCTGCACTCTATGGCGCAGCTGCTCTGACACTGTGGTCGATGTTCATCTACCTGCGTGCGGCCTGGCCACATCTGAGTGAAGATATTTAAGTAAGTGGTTAATTTTTAAGCAAAAATAATTAAAATTTTCTTTGTAATCTTGTTGACACCCAAGCTGAGGCCCTTATAATACGCACCAACATTGAGACGCGGGAATAGCTCAGTTGGTAGAGCACGACCTTGCCAAGGTCGGGGTCGCGAGTTCGAGTCTCGTTTCCCGCTCCACTCAATGTTAAACAAAGAATGGCTGGATGGCAGAGTGGTCATGCAGCGGACTGCAACTCCGTGTACGCCGGTTCGATTCCGACTCCAGCCTCCATTCTTTACAATATTACACAGTAGTGTTGTAAAGAATGACACCCCTCCGGGAAGCATCCCACTTAGAACACCCTCGCTACTTAGTTCAATTTAAATACTTCATTTTCATTCCGATATTTAATCGCTATTTCTACCCTCGCGTTTAACAGAAAATTTTCTTCTTTTTATCTTCTATACTCGTTTTGCGTTCTAACTGCAGAAACCAACTTGAGTCACTTCGCTCAATCAGCCCGAGACATTCAGAGCCCAACTTGATAGGCAGCCTCAGAGGCATCCTGGCGCCCTTTGAGATGCGTATAAACCTGCACAGGGCATAACTGATTAATTAGATAAAAAGATACAGCAAGGGAGAAGGGAGTGAATCCAGCTCCCGATAATCCCTGGGAGCCGAATGTCATATAAGGCGGCACGCAGCGCTCTTATTTCCATTGCTTGGGCGAGTAGCTGAACACCGGCAGGGAGAGGTGCCAGTAGATCGCACACACACGCAAAATGATTCCCACTGCAAAGGACGCAATCAGGCATAAGTCATGATTAATACCCAGCTGCTCCAGCTGCAGGTACAGGATGCCAACTAGAAGCGAAACGCTGGCGTAGAGCTCATGGCGTAGCACGACGGGCACACGCTGGCAGAGGATGTCGCGCAACACGCCACCACAAATACCTGTAATCATGCCGGCCATCAGCACAATGGCGGTGTGATAGCCAAGCTGAAGAGCCACGTTACAGCCGATGATGGTAAAGGCCACAAGTCCCATGGCATCCAGTAGTAGAAACAGCCGATGCAAATGGTGCATGAAGCGCGCCAGAACGACGGTTAACAGGCCGGCAGAAACGGTCAGGTAAATGTATTCAGGATGCTGTGTCCAGGATACCGGGAAGTTGCCGAGCAGGACGTCACGAAGTGTTCCGCCGCCGAGGGCGGTAATAAAGGCAATAACACCCACACCGAAGATATCCATGTTGCGACGGCCGGCAGCAAGTGCGCCAGACATGGCCTCAGCGGTAATAGCGATAAGATAGATATATAGAAGCACGGTCATACCCTCCTGAAAGAGTAGTTGCCGTCCCTCCCTCTGTCCGGTTACCTGAGAGTTTGCGCGCTCATGCGTGCGCGTTGCCCCTTCGGTGGGTCTTGCGACCTCTCTCCAGTAGACGAGTCAATTTGGTGTCGCAGTACTGTTGCCTGAGCGATTATGGGAGTTTGCGCCTTCGGCGGGGCGCTAAGGCCCTCTCTCCTGTGACCGGCGCATTATAGCGAGCCTGAGCAGTCTGTCTACCACATCCGGCTCATGACCGGCGTTTAATATCCTTGATCAGACTGGAGAGGTCCAGCCCTACGTTTTCAGCCATGGAATCCAAATCATTAAAGCTGGGCGGAAAACGGGGTTTTGATTTCTGTTCTGCCTGTTCCTTGGCACGTTGCTCAGCACGCAGTTGAAGGTCTGCGGTAATTTTATCCAGCTGCTCCAATTCCAGCTGCATTAAAAAAACGGACACATCAGTGTCTGACATATAAGCCAACCCGGCACTAGCCTGTTAATGGAACAAAAAGCGCAAAGATTAATAGGTGGGGGAACGCATGAAGCATTTGCGATTGGTGCCCGGAACCGGACTCGAACCGGTACAGCCGAAGGCCGAGGGATTTTAAATCCCTTGTGTCTACCAATTTCACCATCCGGGCACATGAAACGCTGTTAAAAAGGTGCGACAGCCTGTTTAATCAATGCGTTGGGAGGCGTATTTTCCCGTTGACCTGCGTAAAAGTCAAATAGGAAAATAGCCTCTGGCGAAAAAAGACTAACCTTTAGCCATACACGCCGCAGTATCCAGCATGCGGTGAGAAAATGCCCATTCGTTATCGTACCAGGCGAATACTTTAACCATTCGGCCCAGCACATGCGTCTGTATACTGTCAAAAACACAGGACGCACTGTGGTGGTTGAAATCGATGGAAACCAATGGGGTCTGGTTATATTCAACAATGTTGGCCAAGCTGTTTTCAGATGCGCTTAACATCGCCTGATTGATTTCATCAACACTGGTGTCGCGCAAGGCGGTAAACGTCAGATCGACAAGCGAGACATTGGCCGTGGGAACACGCACCGCCAAACCGGACAGTTTTCCATCCAATTCGGGCAGGACAAGACCTACCGCTTTTGCTGCACCCGTTTTGGTTGGAATCATGGAAAGAGCCGCAGCACGTGCACGATAAAGATCCTGATGATACACATCTGTCAGATGCTGATCGTTGGTATAGGCATGAATGGTTGTCATCAGGCCTTCTTCGATACCAACGGCCTGATGCAACACCTTGGCCAGAGGTGCAAGGCAGTTGGTAGTACAGGACGCGTTGGATACAAGGCGATCCTCAGCTCTAAGCTGATCATGATTTACACCAAATACAATGGTTGCATCCATGTCCTTGCCCGGAGCGGACAGCAAAACCTTGCCGGCTCCCTGATCAAGGTGAATCTGAGCCTTGGCGCGCTCGGTCATTCGCCCGGTACATTCCAGAACGATATCAACACCCAGATCGGACCAGGGCAGGGTAGAGGGGTCAGGCATACACAGCATGGGGATGCGATATTCACCCACCACCAGGCAATCGCCTTCGGCCTTCACTGACCACTGAAAGCGCCCGTGCACAGAATCATACTCGGTCAGGTGCGCACTGACACTGGCATCGCCAAGGTCATTAATCGCTACTATCTCAAATTCATCATTACGCCCTGACTCAAACAGGGCACGCAGGATATTGCGTCCAATTCGGCCATAACCGTTGATGGCAATACGTACAGGCATGGCATCACTCCTTTGCAAGACAGACCACGATTACATAGTAGATGACAGCGACCTTTTTGCCGACTTGTCATCCGGCTGTTAACAGCATAAGTTAGTGTTTAATACATATTCTTAATACATATCAAGTATCAGATGACTAAGAAAAGTGATACCCATGCCAGAGCCATGCAGGTAGCCGACCAGCTACTGGAAGAAGGCGTCCGGCCCACGCAGCAGAATGTGCGTGAACGACTGGGGAGTGGAAGCCTGACCACCATCAATCGTGCACTAAACGACTGGTGGCATACTCTGTCGGATCGCATTCAGCGCCGCAATCAGCACCCGGACCTGCCTGAACCGGTAGCAAAACTGGCAAGTCAAACCTGGGATCGCGCACTGGCGTATGCCGAAAACCGCTTCGAGCAGAAGCGAAGAGCGCTTGAAGAGGAACAGCAATCCCTTCTGGCGCAGTCTGAAAGCATGCGAACCGGTGGTGAGCAGGCACTCTTTGAGGCACATAAGCAAAATGCACGCCTGCTTGAGCGATGCGAACAGCTAGCTGACGATAAGCGCCAGCTCGAAAAGCGCATTCTTGAGCTGGAAGAGTCCAATATGCGGCTCAGCTCAGAGCGGGATAACCTGGTGCGCGACCTGAAACAGATGCAGCACATGACCGGAACCGGATCAGCAAGCTCTGAAGAAATGATCGAACTGCGTGTTCGCAGCCGTGTGCAGGAAGAAGAACTGCAAAGATTACGTGACCAGAACCATTCACTGGCAGGTGAAGTGGCGCGCCTCAGGTCCAGCTAAATTCTAACAAATCACTTTTCATTTAATGGTTAACCATTTGAAAAATGGAAATATATCTACCCACAGAGACGCGTGTTCAGGATGTAACCGAGCGCATGAGAGCTTGCGAGTCGGGAGATATTGTCAGTTGCTCAGACGAAGCGCTGTTTGAAGTTATCAAGGCTGTTATGGTGCGTGAAAAACTCACTGGCCTGACGATACAGCTACTCGACTCTGATGAATATGTGCTGCGTACAGTAACAAGCAAGCGCCGCAGCGAAAAACAGCAGGATCGTTTTACAGACCGCCAGGAAGCCGTCATACGCGCACTGGAAAAGGTTCTGGCACACTGTGAAAAAGAAGGCATTCAGCTGGTCGGCTTCAGCGATGAACTGGTTGCGATTCCGGCGCACATGGACGATGGCTCCGGCTTCTCGGCAGCTGCAGTAGATATAGATACATCAGGCATCTATCGCGGCGCTGATTCACGTCAGGGTATACCAAAGATTTAACAAGTTATGCGCTAGCATCTGATACCCTGTAATCTGATTTACCAAGGCCCTTACTTATGAGTTCCAAGATCCGCATTCTACTGGTTGATGACCACTCCATTGTTCGCGCCGGCTTTCAGCATATGCTGCTGAAGGAAGCGGATATGGAGATCGTGGCCGAAGCCGAGAATGGCGGTGAAGCAGTTGAGCTCTACCGCAAGGTCAAGCCGGACGTGGTCGTCATGGATCTGGCGATGCCCGCGGACAACAACAGCACTGAGTCCTCCTCAACAGCAGGAGGTCTGGACGCCATCAAGCGCATCATTCTTGATGATGCAGGTGCTCGTATCCTGGTACTCACCATCTGGGAAGCATCACCATACCCGGCACGGGTTGCAGAGGCAGGGGTCAAAGGCTATGTGACCAAGCGTTGCGCACAAAATGAACTCGTTCATGCCGTACGCGAGGTCTATTCTGGCCGGCAGTATTTCTCGCCCGCGATCAGCGAACAGATTGACGCTGATGGCGACAGTAACTGCGATAGCTCACCCATTTCACAACTCACGCGCCGTGAACTTGAAATTTTCACACTGCTTGCCGAAGGGCGCAGCGTGAATGCAATCGCCGATGCGATTTTCCTCAGCCCCAAAACCGTCCATGCACATCGCGCCAACATTCTGCGCAAACTTAACCTCACCAACGGCTCTGAGCTTATCTACCTGGCGCTGCGTAGCGGCATTATCCAGACCTGATTTCTATCAGGCGTAATGTACGGGTGCCTGGTCGTCCAGATAGTTACAGATCAGCCCCGGATAAAGCTCTACCAGATGATGCGTCAGCTCCGATTCCACGACAAACATTTGCTGGCCGGGAAGGGCGTCTGTCTTCGCCAGTACCTCATAAAGCCTGCCCCTGGTCAGCAACTGGGTATCACCTTCATATAGATCTGCCTCCAGCTGAACCAGCGAGCCCACAGGTATCGAAGCCCACAAATGCTGCGCCTCCAGCAGGGTATCAACGGTGTAATCGACAGAAGTCGACTCTGATTCACGCATAGGCACGCACCTCGATAAAAGCCCAATATAAATATTAGACCTCTTGTTGGAAGGAAAGTCAGATTTATCTGGCACAAGTGCAACATGTATCGTGATGACTCGCCAAAATTAACACAACTAAGCTTTTTAGATCATAGCGTTATGTAATCTAAGTGAAAAATTACATTAGGTTGAAGGTAACACTCAGAGCGACACGGGATACCGATACCCAGCGTGACTGAAGCTCAAAAACATCAGACATCTTGCCTGGAGCATCTGAAATGAAGATAACCGCACCAGGACAAACGACCCATACAAACATCCGAAATACTGGCTCAGAAATACATAGAAAGAACAATCAAAAGGCGGACAGGATCCCTGAGTGCTTATCAGCGCCCATGTACCTCAAACCAACAAAAAAGTTTACCTATGCAGGTGAGCAGCAAATCACACAAAACCGTACGGAGCTTGCACAGAACGACGCTCAGCCCACGAAACTCAAATCTTGGCGACTCTCCGCACCAATTCCAGTGACCTTAATCCACTGATAAGCCAGCAGTGGGTCAGCAAAGAAAAAGCGCGATAACTCAGACCTATCTCAACACTAATTACAGATGGCACTGGAAACGGACATGTTGAGGAAGGTGGGCAAGCAGGCCGCAGCCAGAGAGCAAGAACCCAGACGGAGCCCAACATAGGCGGTATTAATTCAAAGGTTCCTCAGTAGCATCGGATAGACCAGTTCAACGTCACTCTGAATATAGTAAATTTAACATAATATACATTATACGAAGTTAAATATGGCGCGTATCAGGGCAGGATTTGGAGGTTATCCTGATAGTTTCCCCAGCCTTTGCTTAGTACCGATAACCTGATTTATCGGCATTTGTGTAAGCACAGCCTGCCTGACTTCAATGCACCTGTTTTTACGGTTCCCAATCATTAGCCAAACCAAATAACTTCGGCCTCGCGAATCTACCATTCATTGGAGCGACAACTGCTCAGGTGCGCGCAGCTTTTTAGCCGGCCTATACTAAGACTTTCAAACCAACACGTGTGAACCATGTCGATCATTTGGCGCTGCTGGATTACTGTCACTGTCATCCTTGCTCTCATGCTTGGCACCCTGGGTGTTTTGGTCAGCCTTCAGCATGATGCTGTCCTGGCATCGCTCACCAATAAGCGCATTTCGGTTATCGCACAGAACACGGCAAACAGCTTTCAGCAAGCACTCGATATCGGTCTTCCACTTGCCAGCATCCGCAATGCCAATGACATGCTTAATCGTATCCGTGGTCAAGATTCGAGCCCACTTCAAATATCGGTTACAGACACATCTGGCGACATCGTTTTTATGACAGATCAGCATGCCAATTTGCTGCCTGACGACCAATGGCTAATGCAGCTCAGCGCCAGTAATGAACAAACTCTGCATTCTGAAACGGATAAGTTGTTAACCAGCGGGCTTAAGCTAAAAGCCATTGATGGCAGTGTCGCAGGAATCGTTATCGTCGCGTATGCCAAAGAACACTTTGATGATGTCAGTCACAGCCTTGTAACCAAATTAATTTCTGGCGCCCTGGTCATGTTGGTTATTTTTTCATCAGCAACCTGGCTGGTTCTTTTTTATACATTGAGAGATGCGCGTCGTGGATACAGAGAAATAATCAAGCTTTTACGCTCTTACGCATCCACCCAGTCAAAGCTCCCCCGCCCTGCTCCGCCTACCATTGCTTCTTATGGCTTTTTTACCGATGCGGTATATGAGCTTCATAACAACCTTGCTGAGGCTGAATCCTGTTTCCGCCGACTGCAATATGAGCAACAAACACCTGAGGACGGTACCAGTACCCGCTCAACATTAATCATGCCGTCGCCCAATAATTCCCTTGCGTATTCGATGAGCAGATACCTGACCCCCTGGGCAGCACTTATTCTGGTTTCGGCCATTATGAGCTTTGGTGCCTATGCTCATCATCATACCCAAAGCTCGTTTGAACCAGAGCAAGCGGAACGCCTTCAGTTGATCGGCAAGCTTGTAAATACAGACATACAGCGCGCAGTAGACTCAGGGGTTCCACTGCGGGATTTGGTTGGTGCCTCAAGTTATTTCAATGAGTTATTAGCAGCTTTTCCAGAGATTTCTTACCTTGGCATCAGGGGGGATATTCTGAATGTTTCTGCAGGCGCACAAACAGAGCCAGGATTCTGGTCATTCGGAAATATCAGCTTTACCGGCCTTCCCATTCGACATGATGGTCAACAAATAGCGGAACTCATTATTCAGCCCAACCCGCATTACTTCACCCTTCAATTTCGGGACATCCTGCTGGACCTCGGTGTATTCACAATTGCTGCTTTGTTAGTGGCTTTCCACGTTTTTGCCGTGACATTCAGCGCAACGTTAACCGGACCGTTTAACCGGCTTATGTATCTGAGTCAGTGCCAGGCCAAAGGTGACTTTGCAGTTCGCCTTAATCACTTCAGACATAGTGAGATTGATCGAGCAGCCGCTTTTTTGTCAGAGAGAACAGCCCGGTTGGGAGAGACTTCAAGCTCGTTAATTAAACCTCGCGCACCGAATGTACTCGAGTTTGCGTACCTCAATGATGTACGCCTTCCTTTATTCCTGTATGCATTCACAGATGCTCTATCTGTTTCTTTTTTGCCCGTATACACCGCCAACTTGAGCAATAGCTTCCACTGGATTGAAGGCCCTCTGGTTCAGAGCCTGCCTCTGGTGGGTTACCTTCTTGCTATTACACTGATATCTCCCCTGGTAAGGCCAGTCATTGCCAGAATGGGTCACCGCCGCACATTAATGTGGAGCAGCCTGCTTTGCTCCCTTTTTTATGCCGGGTTATGGACCGCCGATACTACGGTCGAGCTTACGCTCTATCGCTCATTAACCGGGGCCGGTTTTGCGCTTTCTACACTGGCATGTCAAGACTATACCCTTGACGTTAGCCAGCCTGCTCAGCGTTCACGGGCACTTGCCCTGTTTACCAGCACGCTGTTCAGCGGAGTTTTTACAGGTGTTGCTGTAGGTGGCATCCTGGCTGATCGAATAGGTGCATCCAATGTATTTGCCATTGGCGCGGCTATGGTACTCCTGGCATGGGCGCTTGTTTTTTTGATGCTTCCGCGCCAGCATCACCGCGCATCTATGCACCCGTTCAGCCTCAAAATTTGGCGTCCTTTATCCAACAGGCAATATCGACTTCTTGTCTTGGGTGCAGCGATACCATCAAATGCACTCACACAATGCTTCATAGCATTTCTGTTGGCATTGCAGCTTCATTCTATTGGTGCATCTGCAGCTGATATTGCCCGGGTAATGATGCTCTACTATCTGATTATCATGATTGCCAGCGCCCTTGCTCCTCGCCTCTTACCCGAAATAAGCAATTGGACAAAAGCAACGCTAGGCCTTTTGATTTCAGCATTTGCTCTGGGTATGGCGTCCGTCTCACCGACTTACTGGACCCTTCTATTGGCTGTTATCGTAGCTGGCCTGGGGCAGGCACTATTGAGGGACCCGACTATCGCCACGGCACTGCAGCTGTCTGACTCTCAACTAAAAGCCTTTGGCAGTGATACCATCCTGAGCAGCCTGAGGGCCATTGAACGTATTGGCAGTGCCTTAGCACTTCTCGTCATTGCTTTTATGGTTCAGCACTATGGTTATAACACCGGTATTGCCGTGCTGAGTGTTTGGCTCGCACTGGCGGGGACTTTATGCGCGATCTGGCAGAGACAGTGCGTGTCTCAACCACTCAATGATTAACCGTTTCAACAAACTGAAGCATCTCGACGGATGGGTAAAGTTGAAGCTTTTTCGCCGTGCCGATATTCACTACGTAGGCAAAATTTTGCACTCTCGCGATGGGAATATCACCCGGCGTGCGCTTTTCTATTATTATTTCCTCTGCAAGCTCGCCTGCCAGCCGACCGACTTCATAATACCTGGCAGCAACAGACAATAGAGCACCAGACTCTCTTACCAGCCGCTCATAAGGGCTAAACAACGGCATCTGATTCGCAATTGCTGCGTCCGCCAGAGTATCCCGGTGCGCATCCAAAAAGGAGCTGGAGCCTAGATACAGGAACTCCACACCTTGCGATTTCAGCATGGCCACTTTCGGAGCAATATCACTGGAGATTGGCTTACCCTCGACATCCTGAGCCAATGGCAGCGCTACTAATTCCAAACCCATTCTGGGCGCTAAGATGGCCAACTCTTCCTTTTTAAGTACAGAGTTTGGTTCATCCTGATTGTAAATCAGCCCCAATCGCTTCAGAGTCGGCAAATATGCGCGCATGGCATTGATGTTGACCTTCTCAGGCACTCGATTAAGTGTACCTGTCAGGTTTTTACGGCCCGAGTATTCCAGGCTTTCGACAATACCGGCTCCGACAGGATCGGCAACTATGGTGAATATTTGTGGAATCTCTCGATTGTAATTTTTGTTATCGCGCTCCCCCATACGTCCCGCAAATGCCAGCGTTACGCTCGTTCCCCAGGACAAAATCAGTTCGGGTTTCAGCTTTTTGGCCTCTGCCAACAGTTGCGGTAACCGTTGCGGCTGGCGCTGGGCATTTTTGATGGTCAGCCTGACACTGGGCAAATGTTCTGCCAGATAATCCTTAAAGCCTTGGCATGATTCTTCACAGCCACGCCAGTAAACAGCATAAATATGATGCGTAGCCTCAGAACCATCCGCATCAGTGGTGCTTGCGCCAGCAACAGGCAATGCCCAAACACAACAGCTGATGAGTATTCCAAATAGTCTGGCAACCATGAAGAGCCCTCCTTTTATCCCTTTTCAGGGTAGCTCCTCATGCCAAACTGTGTAGCTATTCCGGTTTCGTAATATTCTCAAGCCGATCCAGTTGTTTACCTGCTGCTGACTCATGGCGCTCTATCCGGCCTGTATGCAGATAGCGCGAAGTCGTATCGATACTGTCATGGCCGGCATCTGCTTGCACATGCGAGAGCGGCCGCCTGTTAAGGTTGATATCGTGTGTTATCCCCGTGTGCCGCAGGCTATGCGCTGTCATCTGCCGGATTTCGGCTGCATCTTCTATAAAGCCGTCATCGGCTGCTGCCGAAGCGGCTTGATAAAACAGATCATCCAGCAGTTCTCGTACCTGACGAATCCCCAGATTGGCATTCTGGGTTCCCGCATCTCGACCACGGCCTGCAGCCCTATGCCTGACAAACAACGGCGTTTCATCACCCGGAGGTGGCAGGTCTGTGAGACCCAGGTAGCGCCGGTATCGTTTGAGTGCCTGCAGCAGTGCTTTGGAAACCGCCACGCTACGCTGC
This sequence comes from Marinobacterium sp. NO-S09, assembly GCF_059179545.1. Taxonomy (NCBI): domain Bacteria; kingdom Pseudomonadati; phylum Pseudomonadota; class Gammaproteobacteria; order Oceanospirillales; family Oceanospirillaceae; genus Marinobacterium; species Marinobacterium sp. NO-S09. The sequence goes on from NZ_CP168954.1 coordinate 2,488,777, forward strand.
TTGCCACCCTTGCTGCGAGGGATGTGGTAACTCCAGATGCCTGTCTGACTATCTCGCCTGAATTGCCCCATGATGGGCGCAAACCCGGGCCTTGCAGATACTTCGGAAATGCGCAGATAACACCCGTACATAAGACTGACCAGGAACAGGGTTCGCTCGTGTAATTCAGGCTCCTCTCGAGCAAGCTCGCGTGCGGTTGCCATAACATAAGACCACTGCAGCTCACTGAAGGCCTTGATACTTTCATTATCCTCGCCACTGGCCTGAAACTGGCTGCCAGCCTTGAACACGCCACTTTTTAGGATTTGCCGTGCAGGGTTTCGCTCTGTCAGCTCTTCATCAATGAGGTAGCTGTAATACGCGGACAGAATTGCCAGTTTTGTCCGCAATGCCTGCTCACTGAGTCGATATGGAACTACCTCGCCCGACTCTTTGCGTCCCAGGAAAGGCCGCCAGTTTCCATTGGGGTATCGCTCACCGGTTTCCTTGTGGGTTTTGAATTGGGCGGTATTAAAGTAAGCAATCAGCGCATTGGGCGGTTGACGGCAAAATTCCACATAACGGAACAGGCTTCGGCGCGTTGTATCCAACGGGCTCTCCTGTTCAACCTCGAAGCACCAGTAGAGAAAGGTCGTCAGTTCCGAGCGGTATGTTTTGAAATTGTTCTCACTGGCGCGCTGCTCCAGTAGCCAGTCCACGGAATACTCATAGACCAACGCTGCATCCTGGATACGATTGACTGTGAGCCTGGCCAGATATTCATTCACCAGAGCATTGCCGTCTTCGAGGTGCTCAACTGCATCAAAAAGCGGCAGAGCCAAAGGGATTTCTTCCATAATACAGCTACTTAATAACATTATATAATGTTTAACATTAGCAAATTTCCGCTACACATAGCCATTTCCATCTGCGGCTTAGTTGAATCGATCCAATGAAATCACTACTATATAAGCAATAACTAATTTAAAGGATCGTATATGACGATTATCAATTTCACCCCCGGGCCAGCTCTTCTGGGCGGTGCTCTCATTGGTCTGGCGGCTGCTTTCCTTTTGCTGGCCAAAGGACGCGTGGCAGGAATCTCTGGCATCGCTGGCGGCATTATTTATCCAGAATCCAAAGAGGATATTGGCTGGCGACTGGTATTCCTTATCGGGCTTGTGCTGGGTGGCTTTATCTATCAGGCAAGTGGATTCGGTGCCGGGGTGGAACATATTGAAGCCATTGTCAGCACCCCGATGCTGATTGTTGGCGGCCTGCTGGTAGGTATCGGCACCCAGGTCGGCACCGGTTGCACCAGCGGTCATGGTATTTGCGGTCTCGCCAGACGCAGCCCACGCTCACTGGTTGCAACCCTGTGTTTCATGGGGAGTGCCATTGTTACCGTATACATTACACGCCACCTGATGGGAGCCGCTTAACATGTCCCCTGCTCTTCGACTCCTGGCCGCACTGTTCGCCGGTACGCTATTCGGGCTTGGCCTTTCAGTCGCGCAAATGATCGATCCTGCCAAGGTAATCAACTTTCTCGACTTTACCGGCAATTGGGATCCATCACTGGCATTCGTCATGGCAGGCGGTTTGCTTGTTAACGCCCTGATAACTCCTATTATTCTCAAGCGAAAACACCCGTTGCTGGGCGAATATTTTCGTCTACCCAACAAAACACAAATCGATGCGCGAATCGTTATAGGCGGCGTTATTTTCGGAATAGGCTGGGGATTGGCAGGCTACTGCCCGGGCCCAATGCTGAGTTCGTTGAGTTTCGCCAACACGGACATTTTGACTGTCGTTGCTGCCTTTGCGGTCGGTACGCTGGGTACACGCTGGTATCTAGCAAATCAGTCCTGAGACTGATCGGAACGAACGACACGATTGCGCCCGGTATTCTTGGCCTGATACACCGCCCTGTCGGCCCGGAGCAAGGGCGCATCACTGCTGCTGTCATCCAGTGTAAGTACGCTTACACCTATACTGGCGGTTAGCTTGAGATCCGGGTATTGCTCAATACGGGCACATTCTACTGCCTGCCGCAAACGCTCGGCCAGAATGAATGCTCCGTCCATATCAGTGCCTGGCAGCAATAATGCAAACTCTTCGCCACCGATACGGCCAAGAATATCAATATTGCGCAGCTGGGCACTGGAAACCCGGGCAAATAGCTTCAGCGCCTCATCACCGGCGGCATGACCAAAACGATCATTCACCTGCTTGAAGTGATCAAGATCGATCATCAGCAGGCCACAAGGACTGCCAAATCGCTGTGTTCGAGCCTGCTCCTGCGCCATTCGCTGCATGAAGTGACGTCGATTGGCCAAACCTGTCAACATGTCTCGCGTTGCCAGCTTATGCAGTTCCTGTTCACGGTTTTTTTGCCGCGTTATGTCCTGCACCATGCCTGTAGCCAGCAGAATACCACTGTCATCATGTTGAAAATCGGCAATGGAGCGCACCCAACGTTCTTCACCATTCACTACAATACGATGTTCAAGATCATAATCACCGCCCTGAACCGCTTCATGCCAGGCATTTTCGACCTGCGCGCGATCCTCCGGATGAACACGACTGATAAAGGTCGCATAATCGGCATCACTGGATTGACCAAGCCCCAGGATATGACAAGCCTCATCTGACAGAGTCATGATGCGATCGGCAAACTGATACTCCCAGCTGCCAACATGCCCAATAGTCTGCGCTCGCCGAAGGGTACGCTCACTGCTCGCCAGTGCTGATTCGGCATGCTGCTGAGCACTGATATCAACCAATGCACCGTGCAGCACCTTACTGCCATCATCCAGGGCGACCAGACGGCTCCGATCTTCCAGCCACAGCCAGCTTCCTGACTTGTGCCTTAAACGGTATCTCAGTCGACGGGTTGAATCCGGCTCTGGAGACACATCTGCTACCAGCCGGTGCTGGTCCAGAGGGTGCGTATGCTCCAGCCACCAGTCGGGTGTATCCAGAATATCGCGATCACAGTAGCCGGTGAGCTCCAGGCAATTCGGGGAAATATAACTCAGGGTATTAGCGGGCATTTCCAGGCTATAGGTTACAACCGGCGAATCCTTGAGCACCGACATCAGCTGCGCATTCGCGCTCTTGGCAGCTGAAGTCGCCTGATCAATTCGGCCCTGCATAAGGGTTCTTAACCGCAGCAATAGAAACAACAGCAGCAATTGCACCAGCACATAACTGCCCACCAGCATCAATTCAAGCTGACCTATACCCTGCTGGTGCTTTTGCCAGGCGGGCGTGATGTCCTGCCAGGTAACCACCCGCCCTACCGGCCCCTTGCTGACACCCTGGTAGTCATAGAGAGGGAAGCTGACCAGCGCGTAGGTCGCTTGCTCCTGGGTAAGTGTCGTAACGGAGGTTTTCATATCAGTGACAGCCGGATACTGGATAGAACCGGATTTAAGCCAGCCTTCCAGCTTTGTATCGGTCTGACCTTCGATATAACAGTCACAGGCCTCCATAGCCCTGGTGCGATACTCGCTCCAAACGGCACCATCAATATTGGTGCGGTTCAAAAGCACAGCCAGATCCCCATCGACAAATTCGGCCAGGTTACTCAATAAGGAGTCGACAGAAGTACCCGCTTCCAGGGAGCCTATGTGTTCTTTACTGCCATCCTGGCGGGTATACCAGACCGGCACAATGCCGCGAATGCCGGAATAGACACGACCGATCTCAAAACCGGACAGCGGCTCTTGCAGACGGTTACTGTCTACGATGATCTGGCGTATATCACTCAGGTCGTCGCCGTATTTGCCAGGCTGATGCACACGCAAAAAAGAGGTGGCGGGCGGCAAATGAAAGTGCAGCTGACGCAGGTTGTAATCACGCTGCATCTGTTTCCAGGAGGCCTCGACCTCTTCCAGTAACGCCTGACGCAAGCGACTGGATTCATCAGCGCCCTTGGCACCGCCTTCCACTCGCACCATCTGCGTACCGTATTTGAACAGTTCCTGGATTTCCGGATCCGCAGCTACAAATGAGGCTAGCAACAGCATCTGGCTTTCCTGTTCCTTGAAAGCCACGCTGAAGCTGCGTCGAATGATGTCAGCATTGTTTTGCAACTGCTGCTTGAAGGCCTGCTTTTCCTGGTTTCGCTCGGACAGCGAGATACCAAGAAAGACAATGGCCAATAACAGACTTGCCAGTATAACGAGGGTGCGGAAACTGATAGGAGCGGCCCTGCAAGGTTAAGCTGCATTAAAAATTCAAGTTTAACGCGATCAGCAGGGAAATAAAGCCCAAACAGAGCTTATAAGGCAGGAAATAGAACTGCGGCTACATATTCGTAGCCGCAGTTTCAAAGCGTTTTCAGGTTCAGCTACTGGCGACCAGGCCACGCTGATCCATCAACTCCTCGATTTCAGACAGACTGGACGGATCATCGATGGTTGACGGCACCTTGTACTCCTGACCATCAGCAATCTGGCGCATCAGCTTGCGCAGAATCTTGCCGGAACGGGTCTTAGGCAGGCGCTGTACCACCAGAGCGCGATTGAAGCAGGCAATGGGCCCGATATCCTTGCGCACCATGGCAACCAGCTCTTTCTCCAGTTCTTCTTCGTCGATATCGACACCGTCCTTCAACAGCACCAGGCCGATCGGCACCTGGCCTTTGAGGCTGTCATTGATACCGATAACGGCACACTCGGCAACCGCAGGATGGTCTGCGACAATTTCTTCCATCTCACCGGTAGAAAGACGGTGACCAGCCACGTTGATCACATCATCGGTACGACCCATGATGAAGACATAACCATCTTCATCCTTGTAGCCGCCATCACCCGAGGTGTAGTAGCCCGGGAAGTCAGCAAGATAGCCAGCAGCAAAACGCTCATGGTTGTTCCAGATGGTCGGCAGGCAGCTCGGTGGCAGCGGCAGTTTCACGGCAATAGCGCCCTGCTCACCGGCCGGCATTTCATTCCCTTCCGGATCCAGAATCTGAACATTAAAGCCTGGTACCGGTAGAGTCGCGGAACCCGGCTTGGGCTCTTTGGCTTCAACGCCCATCAGGTTACCGCAGATAGCCCAGCCTGTTTCGGTCTGCCACCAGTGATCGATTACCGGCTTACCGGTTTTCTCGACCGTCCAGTGGTAGGTCGGCGGGTCCAGACGCTCACCGGCCATAAAAATGATCTCCAGATTGGAAAGATCATAGTTGCCGATCTGGGCACCTTCCGGGTCTTCCTTCTTGATCGCACGGAAAGCAGTGGGCGCAGCGAACAGCGCCTTGATCTTGTACTCTTCACACAAACGCCAGAAGGCACCGGCATCAGGTGTACGAACCGGCTTGCCTTCGTAGACAATGGTGGTTGCCCCCGCCAGCAGCGGCGCGTAGACAATATAGGAGTGGCCGACCACCCAGCCCACATCCGAGGCTGCCAGGAATACATCACCGGGCTCAATATTGTAGATCGCCTTCATGGAGTAGTTCATGGCGGTTGCATGTCCGCCATTATCACGAACAACCCCTTTCGGCTTACCGGTGGTGCCGGAGGTGTACAGAATATAGAGCGGGTCTGTACCTTTCACCGGTACACAGTCAGCCGGCTCAGCACTGGCAATCGCTGTTTCCCAATCCAGGTCACGACCCGGAATCAGTTCAGCCTTGGCCTGTGGGCGCTGCAGAATGACACAGGCATCCGGCTTGTGCGCAGACTGTTCGATGGCTGCATCCAGCATCGGCTTGTATTCCAGCACTTTGGACACTTCAATGCCGCAGGAAGCCGTTACTATCACTTTAGGCTCGGCATCTTCAATACGCACAGCCAACTCGTGCGGTGCAAAACCGCCAAACACGACCGAGTGGATGGCGCCCAGGCGTGCTACCGCATACATGGCAATCAGTGCTTCAGGCACCATCGGCATATAGATAACGACACGATCACCCTTTTCAACGCCCTGAGCCTTGAGCACACCGGCAAATGCCGCTACCTGGTCACGCATTTCACGATAGGTGTATACACGCTTGGTGCCGGCAACCGGCGAATCATAAATAACAGCCGGCTGATCACCACGGCCGTTTTCAACATGGTAATCCAAAGCCATGTATGCCGTGTTCATTTCACCGTCGGCAAACCAGCGGTCAATGCCATTTTCATCTTTGGACAGGATCTTTTCCGGCTGCTTGAACCAGGCAAGCTCTGCTGCTTTTTCAGCCCAGAATTCTTCAGGTGCTTCAATAGACCGTGTGTACTCGGCGTGGTAGCTCATGACAACGTCCTCTAACTCTCGGTTTTGTGCCGCATACTCATTTATTGTTGACACTTTGTGTCTTTAGGACTGCACTCTAACGAAAGTTTGCCTGCAACGAACTAAGACAAAAGGCGTAAAATGATCGTAAAACACTGTGTTTCAGTATTAAAACGCTGATTTGGACGCACTTTTTACACTTTGGTCTTACATCGCCACTCTTGATCAAAATCAAGGTGTCGACACTAGGGCACATAAATCAGGGAATATCCGAGCACACCCCGAAATTCAGGCACAAAAAAACCCGCACGGCGATACCGGGCGGGTTTCGGACCACTGATGAAGTGGTTACATGTCGCTGGTCTGAACCGGAATTGCGGATTTCATTCCAGTCAGCGTGTTGCGGTTGCGCAGCTCATCATCAGAGATGCCAACACCGTTATCGGATTTGGCATTTTCGAAGTAGCAAAGAGTCGGCTGGTAATTATCCGCTTCCTGTTCGTCCAGCTGGACGTAGGAACAGATGATCAGCAGATCGCCCTTCTGTGCCTTGTGAGCGGCTGCGCCATTCACGGAGATTACGCCACTGCCATTTTCGGCCTTGATTGCGTAAGTGGTGAAGCGCTCGCCGTTATTGATGTTGTAGATGTGAATCATCTCATATTCACGAATGCCGGATTTCTCCAGCAGATCACCATCAATGGCACATGAACCTTCGTAGTGAAGCTCTGCATGAGTAACGGTTACTCGATGCAGTTTTGCCTTCAAGAATGTCTGCAGCATACTGAAAACCTGCGTCTTCTCTTTTTAGTACCGGCCAGCCGGTATTTCATTTTACCGCTTCCGCCATCCTTGGATGACTTGTCTTTCTCGCGGTTACCCCTTCACCCAATAAGCACAGTTCCCCTGCTCGCATAAGAGAGGGACATACACCATTAGTAGAAGTGGACAACGAAACGGTCCAGAGAAGCGATCTGAAAAGTGCGTGCATTCTATCACGATAATTCCAAAAGATAAGATGAATATACGTAAAATTTCTGCAACGCAGCAATCTTCAAATATTTTCAATAGACTATGACTTCCCCTCAGCCAAAGAGACGGCCGTTTGGACTACAATGTCGTCCTTCAATCGGTCACTGCAATGGAAGTACACGTGAAAGACAACTCTCTGCATGCGCAACTCAGCCACTCTCTGAACCAACGCATCCTGATGCTCGATGGCGGCATGGGCACCATGATCCAGGAGCGCCAGCTGTCCGAGGCGGATTTTCGTGGTGACCGATTCGCCGATTGGCACCTGGACGTAAAAGGCAACAACGACATGCTGGTGCTGACCCAGCCCGACATGATCCGTGAGCTGCATGTTGCCTACCTTGAAGGTGGCGCCGACATTATTGAAACGAACACCTTCAATGCCACCCGTATCGCAATGGCCGATTACGAAATGGAGGCCCTGACCCGCGAAATCAACGTGGAAGCGGCGCGCTTGGCACGCGAAGCGGCTGACCAGGTGAGCGCGCAGACGCCGGACCGCCCCCGCTATGTTGCCGGCGTGCTCGGCCCAACCAACCGTACTGCCTCCATTTCACCGGACGTGAATGATCCGGGCTTTCGTAACGTTACCTTCGATGAGCTGTTTGAAGCCTATACCGAGTCTATCGATGGCCTGATTGAAGGTGGTGTCGATATCCTTCTGATCGAGACTATCTTCGATACTCTGAACGCCAAGGCTGCCATCTACGCGATTGAAAATTACTTCGAGAAGCATGACCTGCGCCTGCCTGTGATGATCTCCGGCACTATTACCGATGCATCCGGCCGTACTCTTTCAGGCCAGACAACTGAAGCCTTCTGGAACTCGGTACGCCACGCGCGCCCCATCAGCATTGGTCTTAACTGTGCACTGGGTCCGAAAGAGCTGCGCCAATACGTGGAAGAGCTTTCCCGTGTCGCCGATACCTATGTATCCGTCCACCCCAACGCCGGCCTGCCCAACGCGTTTGGCGGTTATGATGAAACGCCGGAACAGATGGCCGAAGAGATTCGCGAATGGGCCCAGTCCGGCTTCGTTAACATTGTCGGTGGTTGCTGTGGTACGACGCCTGAGCATATCCGCGTAATCCGTGAAGCCCTGCTGGATCAGGCCCCGCGCCCGCTGCCCGAGATTTCGGTGGAGTGCCGCCTGTCAGGCCTGGAGCCGATGAACATTGGTGCCGAGACTCTGTTTGTGAACGTGGGTGAGCGTACCAACGTCACCGGCTCGGCACGCTTCCGCCGCCTGATCAAGGAAGGCGACTACGAAACCGCGCTGGAAGTAGCACGCCAGCAGGTGGAAAACGGCGCCCAGATCATCGATATCAATATGGACGAAGGCATGCTTGATGCGGAAGCGGCCATGAACCGCTTCCTTAATCTGATTGCTTCCGAGCCAGACATCTCACGTGTGCCGATCATGCTCGACTCCTCCAAATGGCATGTAATGGAGGAAGGCCTCAAGCGCATCCAGGGCAAGGGCGTGGTCAACTCCATTTCATTGAAGGAAGGTGAAGACAACTTCATCGCCCAGGCACGCAAAATTCGTTATTACGGTGCTGCCGTTGTTGTCATGGCGTTTGACGAATCCGGTCAGGCCGATACCTACGAGCGCAAAATCGAGATCTGTGAGCGCTCCTATCGTGTGCTGGTCGACAAGGTAGGTTTCCCGCCGGAAGACATCATTTTCGACCCCAACATCTTTGCCATCGCAACAGGTATTGAGGAGCACGACAACTACGCCAACGACTTCATCAATGCCACTGGCTGGATCAAGCAGCACCTGCCCTACGCCAAGGTATCCGGCGGTGTGTCCAACGTATCCTTCTCCTTCCGTGGCAACGACAAGGTGCGTGAAGCGATTCACTGCGTGTTCCTCTACCATGCAATTCAGAAAGGCATGGACATGGGCATCGTCAACGCCGGTCAGCTGGCGATCTATGACGACCTGCCTGGAGAACTGCGTGAGCATGTAGAAGATATCGTCCTGAACCGTCGTGAAGACGGCACCGAACGCATGCTGGAACTGGCCGAGAAATACCGTGGCGGCGCGTCTGAATCCTCCGTCAAGCAGGATCTGGAATGGCGTACCTGGGACGTTAACAAGCGCCTTGCGCACGCACTGGTGAAAGGTATTGCCGACTACGTCGATGAAGACGTGGAAGAGTGCCGCCACAACTACGAACGTCCGCTGCAGGTCATTGAAGGCCCCTTGATGGACGGCATGGGCATTGTCGGCGACCTCTTCGGTGCCGGTAAGATGTTCCTGCCCCAAGTGGTGAAGTCAGCACGCGTCATGAAGAAGGCCGTCGCCTACCTGATGCCCTTCATTGAAGAGGAAAAAGCGGGCAGCGAAAGCAGCTCCGCCGGCAAGGTGATCATGGCCACCGTTAAGGGCGACGTACACGATATCGGCAAGAATATCGTCGGCGTGGTTCTGCAGTGTAACAACTTCGAGATTGTGGATCTGGGCGTTATGGTACCGGCCGAGAAGATCCTGCAGACGGCCCGTGAAGAGAATGCCGACATCATTGGTCTGTCTGGCCTGATCACTCCATCCCTGGACGAAATGGTTCACGTCGCCAAGGAGATGCAACGTCAGGATTTCCATATCCCGCTGTTGATTGGTGGCGCAACCACATCCAAGGCGCACACAGCGGTCAAGATTGAGCCTAATTACAAGAACAACCAGGTAGTGCATGTCACCAACGCATCCCGCTCGGTTGGCGTTGCCTCTTCCCTGCTTTCTAAAACCAAAAAAGAAAGCTTTATCAAGGAGATAAAGGAAGATTATCAGGCGGTACGTGAACGCCATGCTGCACGTCAGCATGACCAACGCCGTGTCACACTGGAAGCCGCTCGCGCCAACTGCCAGCCCATTGAGTGGGAGGGCTATCAGGCACCGGTACCTGTTCAACCAGGCCTGCATGTATTTGAAGATTATGACCTGGAAGAACTGAGCCAGTGCATCGACTGGACGCCCTTCTTCCAGTCATGGGAACTGGCAGGCCGCTTCCCGCGTATTCTGGATGATGAAGTCGTTGGCACAGAGGCACGCAAGCTTTACGAAGATGCCAAACTGATGCTGCGCGATATCATCGACAACAAGAAACTGCGTGCCCGTGGTGTGTTTGGTCTGTTCCCGGCCAACAGCGTTGGTCATGACGACATCGAGATCTATACCGATGACAACCGTGACCAGGTCCGCATGAAGGTGCACCACCTGCGTCAGCAGACACAAAAGGTAGAAGGTCGCTACAACCATTGCCTGAGCGACTATGTAGCACCCAAGGAAACAGGCGTTCAGGATTATGTAGGTGCTTTTGCCGTAACAGCGGGTATCGGCATCGACAAATGGGTTGAGCAGTATGAAGCCGATCACGATGACTATAACAGCATCATGATCAAGGCCCTGGCCGACCGTTTGGCAGAAGCCTTTGCCGAGCGCCTGCACCAGCGCGTTCGCACCGAATTCTGGGGCTACGCCTCAGATGAAAACCTGGACAATGAAGCACTGATCCGCGAGCAGTATCAGGGCATTCGCCCGGCTCCGGGTTACCCCGCCTGCCCGGACCACACCGAGAAAGCTTTGTTGTGGGAGCTGCTGGATGTCGATCACAATGCCGGCATGACCCTGACAGACAGCTTTGCGATGCTGCCGACAGCAGCGGTCAGCGGCTGGTACTTCAGCCATCCGGAATCTCGCTACTTCGGTGTCGCCAAGATCAGTGAAGATCAGGTGGAAAGCTATGCCAAGCGTAAAGGCATGAGTATGGACGAAGCTGAACGCTGGCTGGCACCCAACCTCGGCTACGAGCCGGAACAGGGCTAAGGCCTTTCAGGGCGTTTCATTCGAAGCGCCCTTCCCTCTCCCTTTCGCTGTATGAATTTTGTTTTACTACAACACGAATGCAGCATTCGATGGCTATAGTTAGCCCTAAGTCGATACTCTTCGGGTATGAAATCGACCCTTCAGGCTTTATAATTTGTAGCCGATTTACAAGCGCCAGGCTCTCTGGACAGCGCAGGGTGGTTATCCATCACCCAAACGAGCCTTTGGCAATCCAGCCATAAATCATTTCGGGGAAAAACATGCCTACAAAATCAAAAATCATCTACACCCTCACTGATGAAGCACCGGCTCTTGCGACCTCTTCGCTGCTGCCGATCATTCGCACCTTCGCATCTACCGCCGATATCGAAGTTGATCTGAGCGATATCTCTCTGGCTGGCCGTATTCTGTCAGCCTTCCCCGAGCGACTGACCGAAGAGCAGCGCGTTGAAGACGGTCTGGCAGCCCTGGGCGAGCTGACCAAAGACCCGCACGCAAACATCATCAAGCTGCCAAACATCAGTGCTTCTGTTCCTCAGCTGCGCGCTGCCATCAAGGAGCTGCAGAGTCAGGGTTATGATATTCCCGAGTTCGCTGACAACCCGCAGACCGATGAGCAGAAAGAAGCTAACGCACGTTACTCCAAGATTCTGGGCAGTGCAGTAAACCCGGTTCTGCGTCAGGGTAACTCTGACCGTCGCGCTCCGGCTGCCGTTAAAGCCTTTGCTCGCAAATTCCCGCACTCCATGGGTGAGTGGAGTAAGGCATCCCGCTCCCACGCCGACTACATGCGCGGCGGTGACTTCTTCTCCAGCGAACAGTCCATCACCATGGCTGACGCTGGCGACGTGCGCATCGAATTCACCCCCAAGGGTGGTGAAACTGTTGTCAAGAAAGAGCTGAGCCTGGAAAAAGGTGAAGTACTGGACAGCATGTTCATGAGCGCCAAGGCACTGGACGAATTCTTCGAAGGCACCCTGCAGGACTGTAAAGAAACTGGCGTCATGTGGTCTCTGCACGTGAAAGCCACCATGATGAAGGTGTCTCACCCGATCGTATTCGGCCACGCGGTACGTGTTTTCTACCGTGAAGTATTCGAGAAATACGGCGACCTGTTCGACGAACTGGGCGTTAACCCGAACAACGGCATGAACAGTGTTCTGGAAAAAATCAAAACACTGCCTCAGTCCAAGCAGGATGAGATCGAAGAAGCGATCCACGCCTGCTACGAACACCGTCCGGAAATGGCGATGGTTGATTCCGTTAAAGGCATCACCAACCTTCACGTACCGAGCGATGTAATCGTAGACGCCTCCATGCCGGCCATGATCCGCAGCTCCGGCAAAATGTGGGGCCGCGACGGCAAGACCAAGGACACCAAGGCGGTGATGCCTGAGTCTACTTACGCGCGTATCTATCAGGAAGTGATCAACTTCTGTAAAACCAACGGTGCATTCGACCCGACTACCATGGGTACCGTACCGAACGTTGGCCTGATGGCGATGAAAGCCGAAGAGTACGGTTCTCACGACAAGACCTTCGAAATCGAAGAAGACGGCACCATGCGCGTTGTTGACGCCAACGGTAACGTTCTGATGCAGCACGATGTTGAGAAAGGCGACATCTGGCGCGCTTGCCAGACCAAGGACGCGGCTATCCGTGACTGGGTCAAGCTGGCCGTTACCCGCTCTCGTCAGTCCAATACTCCGGCTGTCTTCTGGCTGGACCAGGAACGTGCGCACGACCTGGAACTGACCAAGAAGGTCAAAGAGTACCTGAAAGAGCACGATACCGAAGGTCTGGAAATCCACATCATGTCCTACAACGAAGCGATCCGCTTCTCCATGGAGCGCATGATCCGTGGTCAGGACACCATTTCCGTAACCGGTAACGTCCTGCGTGACTACCTGACCGACCTGTTCCCGATCATGGAGCTGGGTACATCTGCCAAGATGCTGTCTATCGTTCCGATGCTGGCCGGTGGCGGCATGTACGAAACAGGTGCTGGCGGTTCCGCACCCAAGCACGTTCAGCAGGTTGAGCAGGAAAACCACCTGCGCTGGGACTCTCTGGGTGAATTCCTGGCTCTGGGCGTTTCTCTGGACGAACTGGGCATCAAGGAAAACAATCCGCGTGCTCGCGTACTGGCTAACGCTCTGGACAAGGCAACCGAAACCCTGCTGGAAAACGGCAAGTCTCCGTCCCGTAAGGTTGGTGAGCTGGATAACCGTGGCAGCCACTGCTATCTGGCTCTGTACTGGGCACAGGAACTGGCAGCTCAGACTGAAGATGCCGAACTGGCAGCTGAATTCAAGCCGCTGGCTGAAGCACTGGCTGCAAACGAGCAGAAGATCATTGAAGAGTTCAACGAAGCCCAGGGCAAACCGGCTGAGCTGGATGGTTACTACCACGCCAGCCTGGATACCGTTGCCAAGGTAATGCGCCCGAGCGCGACCTTCAACCAGATCATCGACAGCTTCAAGAAGTAATCAGCCAGGCTGACACATGAAAAACCCGGGCCTTGCCCGGGTTTTTTTGTTTCTCCATGTGCAGCTTTGAGAAATACCCTACCCTTTTGCTTTCAGCGCCAGTAAGCCACCCAGCATCACCAACGCCATCCCGGCAAGCGTCGCCAAACCAAGGCTTTCATCCCACAACCACCAGCCGGCCAGAGCTGCAAACGGAATGGATGCGTAGGTAAAGGGCCCTAAAACACCTGCCCCCACCAGGCCATAAGCCCTGCTCAACAACAGCTGCGCCAGTGTGGAAGCGGCCGCCAGCGCCAACAACCAGATCCAGTCCACTCCCATTGGCATCACCCAGTTCTGCCAAGCAGGTATCGCCGCGAACAGGGAACCGAACAAGGCAAAATAGAACACGATACGCTGTGGCGACTCGGTAGTACGCATGGCGCGAATACATACCTTGGCCGTAGCCCCCAGAGCAGCACCGGCAAGCCCAATCAGCACTGCAGCTTCAAAACCGCCTGATGCAGGCTGCAATATCACCATCACACCAAGAAAACCGATCAGTATTGCCCAGCGCACGGCCCCATTAATTCGCTCCCCAAGCCAGAGGAAGGCGATTAACGGCATAAAGAATGGTGCTGTCTGTTTCAGCAGTGCCGCCTGCGCCAGGGACAGATTGGCCCAGGAGTAATACAGGCACGACATTGCCGTCACGCCGACCAGCGCACGTAACAGGTGTAGGTGTATTCGGCAGGTTCGCAATTCACGCTGCCCTCGCCGAATGATCCAGGGTAGCAACCAGAGCAGCCCCAGGCTGTTGCGCAAAAACACCAACACCTCTGTCGGCAGAGTGTCACTTAACTGGCGAATAATGATCCCGCTGGCAACCAGAGCCCATTCCGATAACAGAATCAGCAAAGCACCCTGCAGCAGAGGGTTGGCAATCACAAGACGGTCTCCAATAGGCTCTCCCCAACGTGCGTTAGAAAAGCGCTTAACGCAAATAAAAAGGCCACCCGCCTTGGGGTGGCCTTGAAGACTGACAGACTCAGATCAGATTTCGATACGCTCGAATTCTGACGGAAGCGTTTCAGCTGTTTTCTGGCTGGTCACAACCGCAACGCTGGCCAATTCAGGCTTCAGGTAGGTACGCGCAACCCTCTTGAGATCCTCCAGGCTTACCGCCAGGATCTGCTGACGAAATGCCTGACGCACCTCGGGTGTACGACCAAACAGAGAGCTGTGATAGGTGGATTTGGCTTCTCCCGCCGGTGAGCCCGGTTTATCCATGGAGCTCACCACACCCAGAATCGCCTCCTGCAAACGCTGGGGCTCATCGTCACACCCCAGCAGCCAGTCAACAGCCTTGTTGAAGTCATCAAGGGTGCCCTCAACGCGCGGGTCACGGTATGAGAAGAAGCGGAACACACCATCACCATTGTCCTGACCAGCGCCGGCACCGTAGGCACCACCCTGCTCACGAATAGCACGGTGCAGATAACCGTTACGCAGGAAGTCGCCCAGCACAGTCAGTGCTGCAGCATCCGGGTGGCCACTGGTCACCGTCGGGAAGGCGCTGGCGCAGAAGTTCACCTGAGTGCTGGTGAGCCACAGTTGCTTGACGGCCTTTCGGGTTGAAGGCAGTGCCAGCGGCGCAAAGTCCTGTGCAGCAGGCGACTGCCAATACTGCTCCATTTGCTGCAGCATGGCGTCCTGATGTTCCTCTTCACCTACCAGCAGGAAGCGACGCGGTGCCTGACGAACACGCTCGTGCAGGCTGGCCAGCTTGGCCGCCAACGCCTGCAGGGCTTCCGGATCCTGCACCTGCTTATCCAGTGCCTTGATACGGCGCACGCCTTCGAGGCCCCGAGTACGGTGGGAGAACTGGGCAACCGGTGCCAACTCCGATACAGCGGCCATCATGGCGAAGGCATGGCCTGAACCGGTGATGCTCTGCTCGCGACGTGCACGTTGTTGCGCCACGATTTCGCGGATGCGGGCCTGCTCATCAAAGCGTGCCTTATCCAGGGTCTCGGCCATCAGTGCCGTGAGCTTTTCGCTGTTTACAGTAAGCGCCTTGCCGGACATGACCAGATAGGCTGATACGGATTGCTCATCACCAACACTGCCGCGCAGGCTGGTGTAGGCATGCAGACCACCGGTCACCTGGCTCTGGTAAGCTTGGTTTTCACGATAATCACGCTCGGCACAGCCCAGCTCCGTGAGGCAGTAGGTGTACAGAGGTAACAGCGCCTGCTCGTCTTCATCAAGCTGCGGCAGATCCAGAATGACCTGCTGATAGACCAGACCATTGGTACCGGCATTAAACAGCGTGGTGTTGGCAGGCCCCTGACTCAGCTCTGCGGCTGTGGGCAGGTTCAGTTCAGACGGTACATCTTCCAGCGTGACACAAGGCAAGATACTGTCATCATCAACCTGCTCCTGACGTGCCTCCAGGGCAGCCGCACGTTCAACCACGGCCTGCTTCTCGGCATCGGTCAAGCTCTGTTTGATCCGTTCAAGCTGGGCTGTCTCGGCCGCATCACGACGATTGGACAGTTCAGCATCAGGACGCAGTGTCAGGCGCACCCGGTGCGGGTTATCCAGCAACTGGCGCCGGATCAGCCCCGGAATAAAGTCCGGATCCTTGATCAGTTCACGCAACTTCTCGAGCGCAGGGTCAATGTCCAGTACACCGATAGGATTACCACGGTGAATCGCCGCTGGCATGGCGGCCAAAATGAGCTGCAGGCCAAAGGGGTAGCCATCACCGGTGATCTCGCGCTGAGCCAGTTCCAACTGGTGCAACTGAGCTTCAACCATATCCATGGGCACACCCTCTTCCGCAACGCGCGCCAGGGTATCCATGACCAGTTGCTCAAACGCAGCGGCATGTTCAGGCTCGCTGCCTTCCAGGCCACAGAGGAAGCTCATTTCACGGTTGGAGTCTTCCAAACCGCACAGCGGTGAAGGCGCACTACCCAAATCGGTCGATTCCAAAGCCGCACGCAGCGGCGAGCTGGAGTTATCCAACAATACACGGCTCAACAGATGCGCCTGCATCAGCTCATCCAGATCGATAGAGCGCGGCAACAGCCAGCCCATCACATGATGGGTGCTGCTGCTCAGGTCTTCCTGAGACAGCGCATACGCTTCTTCTACACGGACAGGCGCAAAGTAACGCTTTTCGTCGGTTACCTCGATGACCTCGTCACGGCGCTCAAAACGCGACAATGCATTGTCTTCAAAGCGCTGATGCAGCTCTTCGACCGGGATATCACCGAAAGTCATGAAAACGGCATTACTGGGATGGTAATGGCTGCGATAGAACTCCAGCAGGTCTTCGTAGGTAAGATCCGGGATGCACTCGGGATCACCGCCACTGTTAAAGTGATAGGTAGTGGTCGGAAACAGGTGCTTGGTCAGGGTCTGCCACAACGTCGACACCGGTGAGCTCATGGCGCCCTTCATTTCGTTGTACACGACACCCTTGTAGACCAGATCCGACTCAGGGTTGTCCGCCTCGGCAAATTCGACACGATGCCCTTCCTGGGCGAAGTCGAGCGGGTCCAAACGGGAGAAGAAGGTCGCATCCAGATATACGTCCAGCAGGTTGAAATAGTCCTTGCGGTTCTGGCTGGCAAAGGGGTACGCAGTCCAGTCGCTGCTGGTGAAGGCATTCATGAAGGTGTTCAGGGAACGGCGCGTCATCATGAAGAAGGGATCACGCACCGGGAAACGTTCACTGCCGCACAGAGCAGTATGCTCGAGAATATGCGCGACACCCCGGGAGTCTTCAGGAACGGTACGGAAGGCGACCAGAAAAACGTTCTCGTCATGCTCGGATGCCAGATGATAATGCCGGGCACCTGTAGCCTTGTGTTCGTACTCAGCTACTTCGACATTCAGAGCATCGACCACTTTGTTGCCAATAAAGCGAAATGCGGAATGACACTGTTCTGCTTGCATGAGTTGCCTATCTACCTTTTCGGAATCTTGGTGTTTTACCGCATTGTAACCATTACCGATCATCATTGCAGTGAAGTCATCCGCAGGCCTTTAAAATCGGGGGCTAATCTTTTTTGTGCAGCGCACAAAAAAGTACTTGACTGGTCATTCGTTGTTCACTAGAGTGAAACCCATGTTGCATTGCACAATAACTGTTGCATGCAGATGTTCACATTGAAGAGGTGATAACCATGTACGACAAAATGAAAGAATCCATGCAGCCGATGGTCGATATGGCCGAAATCAACAAAAAGACTACCGAGAAGCTGATCGCTCTGCAGTCTTCTTACGTGTCTGATTTTGTAAACGCCAGCCTGACTCAGATGAAGACTCTGTCTGAAATCCGTGAGCCGAAACAGGCCCTGGAAATGCAGGTTAAATACCTGAAAGACGTCGAAGCCAAGCTGACTGATGTTGCCGAGAAAGAGATGGCAGCCCTGGTTGAAGCCAAAGAAGAACTGACTGGCCTGGTCGAAAAAAGCGTCGCTGACATGAGCGAGCTGAAAGACCTGAAAGAGATGCCGTTCATGGCTGAACTGCAGAAATTCATGAAGCCGATGGATATCACTGCCAAGAAGTGATCCTTCCGGGGTGGCCTTGCCACCCCCCCGCTTCTTCACGGGAGTGCTGCATAGCAGCATAAGCAGGGACGTTTGATCCTCACAACTATAATAGGTGGCAAGCATGTTCGACGCGTTGAAAGAGATGCAGGAAAAAATGAAACCGGTAACCGCTTTGACTGAAGCCAACCAGAAAGCGGTTGAGAAGATTTTCGCGCTGCAGTCCGAGTACTTTACCGAGTGCGTTAACGCCAGCCTGGCTCAGGTTAAGGCCCTGGCTGAAGTGAAGGACCCCAAGGAAGCTTTTCAGCTGCAGATGGATTACCTGAAAACCCAGGAATCCAAGTGGAGCGAAGTTGCAGAGAAAGAATTGGCAACACTGAACGAAGTACGTGAGCAGGCCTCTGCCCTGTTCGAGGAAAGCCTGCTTTCCTTCGGTACTGACCTGCCCAAGTTCGAGATGCCGTCCATGGATATGGCCAGCTTTGACATGAGCAAGTTCATGCCAACTCTGGACACCGCAACTGAAGAAAAGCCGAAGAAGCCGGCTGCAAGCCGTACCACGGCACGCAAGTCCAGCTCCGCATCATCTGCGGCTGCGACCCCCGCGTCCTGATCCTCTTCAAGCTGCAACAAATGACCGCCCCTCGGGGCGGTCATTTTGTTTGTGCGCCCTGCCTTATTGCGCCAACGCCGGCAGACTGCCTTTCAACCCCATGGCAAAAGCCATCACCTGATTCCGTGCCGGTGGCAGCCGTCCAGCCAGCCCCAGTCCTGCATTACGCAACAATTTCAGCGGACCGATATCGTTGCTGAAGACACGATAGAAACTGTCCATTACCTGCATCATCAGCAGGTTGTGCTGACGCCGCTGGTGCTCGTACTGCTTGAGCACATGCAGATCAGCAAGCGAGTATCCTTCAGCATGCGCCTTAAGCAATACTTCAGCCAGAGCGGCTGCATCCAGCAAACCGATATTGACCCCCTGCCCGGCCAACGGATGAATCATGTGCGCCGCATCACCGGCCAACGCCAACCCCTCGAGCACGTAGGACTGTGCATGCTGACGACGCAACGGGAAACTGCCACGCCCCTGCAGCTCGGTGAGATGCCCCAACTCTTCGGGGAATGTCTGATGCAGTTGCTGCATGAACACTTCATCAGGTAAGGCCTTCAGTCGCTTCACTTCATTGGGCGTGCTGTACCAGACGATGGATGCGTTGTTTCCACTCAAGGGCAGGAACGCCAGAGGGCCCGTCGGGGTGAATTGCTGCCAGGTAATATCCTGCTGCGGGTAGGCTGTGGTAACACCTGCAACCAGCGCATGCTGGTCATAATCCCACTGGGTCACACCGATACCGGCAGCCTGGCGCACAAGCGAATCACCGCCATCCGCAGCCACAACCAGGCGGCCTACCAGCTGTTCACCACTCTCAAGCTCCACCAGTGTGGCACCTGGCGAGTAATCAATGCGGGTCGTTTTGGCCGGAGTGATCAAATCAATGTTGTCGAAATCTCGTAACCGATCCAGCAAAGCCAACTGGATCACGCGGTTCTCGGCAATATGACCCAGGTGGTCATACCCGATCGCGGTGGCATCAAACTCGGTTGCCGCTCGACGGGAATCACTCTCCCACACCTTCATGCGTCGGTAAGGACAACTGCGCCGGTTCTGGATGCCGTCCCAGGCTCCGATATTGCGCAGAAACCGCTCTGATGCGATGCTCAACGCCGATACACGCAGATCATGTGGCTGATCAACGCTGAATGCCGGAGGCAAACTGCGCTCCAGTACTGCAACCGACAAACCACTGCCGCCCAGTGCACAGGCCAATGAAGACCCGACCATTCCGCCGCCTACTATCAGAACATCGTACCGCGATTTCATCGCCTTGCTCCTTCCACGCATTTGCTGCAATCGATCAGGCGCCAGTATACCCGAGGCACAAGCGCACCGCTTGCCCGAGGTCAGGCCTTAAACGAAAAAGCCCCGCACAGGCGGGGCTCTGAAAGCTACAGGGCAATTGAACTTAGAGCTCAGTGATACCGCCCATGTAAGGCTGCAGCGCTTCGGGTACACGTACGGTTCCGTCTGCAGTCTGGTAGTTTTCCAGCACTGCAACCAGGGTACGACCCACTGCCAGGCCTGAGCCGTTCAGGGTATGCACCAGCTCGGGCTTACCGGTTTCCGGGTTACGCCAGCGCGCCTTCATGCGGCGGGCCTGAAAATCACCCATGTTGGAGCAGGAAGAGATTTCACGGAATTTACCCTGCCCTGGCAACCATACTTCAATGTCGTAGGTCTTGGCAGCGCTGAAGCCCAGGTCACCACCACAAAGCGTGACAACGCGGTACGGCAGTTCAAGCTTCTGCAGGATGGCTTCAGCATGACCGGTCAGGGCTTCCAGCGCATCCCAGGATTTGCTCGGCTCAACCACCTGAACCATTTCGACCTTGTCGAACTGGTGCTGACGAATCATGCCACGCGTATCACGACCGGAAGCACCGGCTTCAGAACGGAAGCAAGGTGTGTGACAGGTGTGCTGTAGCGGCAGATGAGCAGCGTCCACGATTTCGTCGCGTACGGTATTGGTCACGGGCACTTCAGCGGTGGGGATCAGATAGTAATCACGCTCACCGAAGGGCACGCGGAACAAATCTTCCTCAAACTTGGGCAGCTGGCCGGTACCCTGCAACGAATCCGCGTTCACCATGTAGGGAACATAGATCTCTTCATAGCCGTGTTCGCTGACATGGGTATCCAGCATCATCTGGGTCAGAGCGCGGTGCAGGCGCGCCATTTTGCCCTTCATAACGGCAAAGCGGGAACCGGTCAGCTTGGCCGCTGTTTCAAAGTCCAGCTCGCCGTTTTTCTCACCCAGCGCGACATGATCCAGTGCTTCAAAGTCGAACTGGGCCGGCGTGCCCCAGGTGCGTACTTCAACGTTGTCGTCTTCATCAGCACCCTCAGGCACAGACTCATGCGGAATATTCGGTACGCCCAGCAGCAGATCATCAAGCTGTGCCTGCACTTCGTTCAGGCGCTCTTTGGCCGCATCCAGTTGGTCGCCCAGATTCTGCACCTCGGCCAGCAGCGGCTGGATATCTTCACCGGCCGCCTTGGCCTTGCCGATCCCTTTCGATCGGGTGTTACGCTCGTTCTGCAGGTTCTCGGTTTCGGTCTGGATAGTCTTGCGCTGATTATCCAGCTCGACAAATTGCTCCACCGGAAAATCGTAGCCTTTCTTCTTCAGGAGAGCGGCCACCTCGTCCGGGTTGGCGCGTACATATTTGGGATCCAGCATGAGATCAAACTTACCTTGTATTCAGAACAGTTGTCAGAACACGTGAAAAACACGTGATTTCAGAACAAGCGGGTCAACCACAATCCGGCACCAAGTGCCGCAATGCACAATGAAACGCTCAATAATATATAAATCAGGGCCGACATGACATGCCCTTCCCCGATCATCGCGACGGTTTCCAGGGAAAAAGTGGAGAAGGTGGTAAATGCGCCCAAAAAGCCTACCATCAACAGAGGTCTCAACTCGGGCGAAAGCTTGGCGCGCTCCAGAATCAACACAAAGCAGACCCCCATAAGAAACGACCCCAGAACGTTGACGCTCAATGTTCCCATTGGCATGCGGTGCTCAGCATTATTCAGCAAGCCGCTAACCCAGTAGCGACCGAGCGCGCCCAAAGCGCCGCCAAGGGCTACCGCTACCAAATGCATCATCGCCGCCTCCTGTAACGCTGCTTGCTGCTTTGCGCATCTTGCTGACGCAGACGCTGCAGCTTTTCCCTGATTTTGATTTCAAGCCCGCGGGGCTCCGGCTCATACCAATGCTGGTCGGCAAGCGCTTCCGGCAAATAATTTTCGCCGGCGGCATAGGCATCCGGCTCGTCATGGGCATAGCGATATTCAGCCCCATAGCCCAGGTCTTTCATCAGACTGGTCGGTGCATTGCGCAGATGCTCAGGCACCGGTAACGAACCAGCCTGACGAACATCAGCCTGGCACTGGTTGAACGCACGATAGACCGCATTACTTTTGGGTGCACAGGCACAATAAATCGCCGCCTGAGCAATGGCACGCTCACCTTCTGACGGCCCTACGCGCTCAAACGCATCCCAGGCCGACAGCGCCACCTGCATCGCGCGGGGATCCGCATTGCCAATATCCTCGGAAGCGATCGCCACCAGGCGCCGTGCTACATATAGCGGGTCTGCGCCACCATCCAGCATGCGACAATACCAGTACAGGGCACCATCTGGTGAGGAGCCACGCACCGACTTGTGAAATGCCGAAATCATGTCGTAAAAGTGGTCGCCCCCTTTATCGAAACGACGACCACCTGCCTGCAGCACTTCGGTCAATACCTCAGGCGTAACCTGACGGGTACCGTCTGCCTGCTCCTGTGCCAGGTCGGCAGCAATCTCCAGCAGGTTCAGGGCCGTGCGTGCATCGCCATCGGCTGCCAGCGTCAACTGCTCACGCATCTCTTGAGGGATCTGCAGTTGTTGCGGTCCCAGGCCCTGTTCTTCGTCACTCAGTGCCTGTTCGATCACCTGACCCAGCTCTTCCTGCGTAAGCGAACGCAGCAGGTACACCCGCGCTCGGGACAGGAGTGCATTATTCAGTTCGAATGAAGGGTTCTCGGTGGTCGCGCCGATAAAAATGACCGTGCCATCTTCCACATAGGGCAGAAAGGCATCCTGCTGGGATTTATTAAAGCGGTGAACCTCGTCCACAAACAGAATGGTTTTGCGACCACTCTGTGCCTTGACCTGCCGCGCCTCATCAACAGCCTGGCGAATCTCTTTCACCCCTGCCAGGACGGCAGACACTGTCATGAAGTGCGCGTCCACTTGGTGTGCCACCAATTTGGCCAGCGTGGTTTTCCCTACACCCGGCGGCCCCCAGAGAATCATCGAATGGATTGCGCCCTGTTCAAGCGCCTGACGCAGCGGCTTGCCTGCAGCCAGCAAATGACTTTGGCCGATATACCGATCCAGCCTGGTCGGACGCATACGTGCGGCCAACGGCTGGTAGCCAGAGGGCTGGCTGGCAAACAGGTCTTGCATCAGAGCCCCTGATCCAGAATAACGTCTGTGCCCTCTGGTGGTGTGAACTCAAACACCCCTTCCGGCAACTCGGTATCATATTCAAGCCCCTGCAGTGTCAGCATGCTGCGCTGCCCCAGACTATCCTGCATGGACAATTCGCTGATCCGGTCCTGCTCAAACAGCAGGCGGATACGTGTAAAGGTGCTGTTTTCGGTATCGACGGGAACCAGCTCAAACAGCGATACACCACCAGTATCTTCATCCAGTTTGCGGATTTCAAAGGTTTCGCTCAGTTGTTTGATTTGGCCGTTCAGAATCATGGCCGGGGCGCTGCCACCCTGCGCGTCAGCCGCCTTGCGCGTCACCTGCTCCAGATCAGGGTCATGAATCCAGATATAGTCACCATCACTGACGATTTCCTGCATGAAAGGGGTTTCCGTCACCCAGCGAAAGCGGTTGGGTCTGGCCACGACAAAATGCCCGGTCGATTCTTCTGCCCGAGCGCCACTTTCATTCATGGAGAACTGGGTAAAACGGGCCTGCGCTGTCTGATGGCCCGACAGGAGCGCATCCAGGTCTTCAACCGGCCCTGCCTGGGCACTCAGGCTCATCAGCAGGGCTGTACTGGTAATCAATCGTTTCAACATCAAATCAGTCCTTGGGTGGAGGCGGGGCCAACACTTCGCGCTGACCATTGCTGCCGGCTTCTGACACCACACCGGCAGCTTCCATGGATTCAATCATGCGGGCGGCGCGGTTATAGCCGATCTTCAGTTTGCGCTGGACACTGGAGATGGACGCCTTGCGCGATTGAGTCACGAAGGCGACCGCCTCATCATAGAGCGGGTCCTGCTCATCATCGAACAGGTCACCACCACCGCCAGAGTCACTGCCTCCGTCGGACAGAATCTCTTCTATATAGTTCGGCGTCCCCAGCAGCTTCCACTGCTCTACCACGCGGTGAACCTCATCATCGCTGACAAAGGCGCCGTGAACACGGTTGGGAATGCTGGTACCGGCCGGAACATAGAGCATATCGCCGTAGCCCAGCAGACTCTCGGCGCCGCCCTGATCCAGAATGGTACGGGAGTCGATCTTGGACGATACCTGGAACGCAATACGGGTCGGAATATTGGCCTTGATCAGGCCAGTAATCACATCTACCGACGGGCGCTGAGTCGCCAGAATCAAATGGATACCGGCAGCACGGGCTTTCTGCGCAATACGGGCAATCAGCTCTTCTACTTTCTTGCCTACCATCATCATCATGTCGGCAAATTCATCGATCACAACGACGATATAGGGCAGCGCTTCCAATGCAGGAGCCGGCTCACCTTCCGGATAACCATGTTCTTCCGGCTTCCACAGCGGATCAGGAATCGGTTCTCCACGCTCCTGAGCAGCAACGACCTTGTCATTAAAGCCGCTGATGTTACGTACACCCATTTTCGCCATCAGGCGATAACGACGTTCCATCTCCGCCACACACCAGCGCAAGCCACCGGCGGCTTCCTTCATATCGGTGATAACCGGTGTCAGCAGGTGCGGAATGCCTTCATAGATCGACAGCTCAAGCATCTTCGGGTCCACCAGAATCAGGCGCACCTCTTCCGGCGTGGCTTTAAGCAGAAGACTCAGCAGCATGGCGTTCACACCAACCGACTTACCGGAGCCGGTGGTACCCGCTACCAGCAGGTGAGGCATTTTGGCCAGGTTTGCCACCACCGGGTTACCGGCAATGTCATTGCCCAGCGCCAGTGTCAGGCGTGAGGAGGCATCCAAATAAGGCTTGGCATTGAGGACTTCGCTCAGCTGCACAGTCTGGCGAACCTCGTTCGGAATCTCCACACCCACCACGGACTTGCCGGGGATGACCTCAACCACACGCACGCTCATCACGGCCATGGAACGGGCCAGGTCACGCGAGAGGTTAGAGATCTTGCTTGCTTTCACACCCGGCGCTGGCTGCAATTCAAAGCGGGTAATCACCGGCCCCGGATTTACCTCAACCACCTCAGCGACAACGCCAAAGTCTTTCAGTTTGGTTTCCAGCAGACGAGACATCTGCTCAAGCTCATCTTCGCTGTAGCCCGGTTCTTGCTGCAGCGAAGGCGGGTCCAGCAGTTCAAGCGAAGGCAAGCGCGGCAGCTGTTTGCGCTGAGGCGCTGAAGCCGGCTCGTTCTCTTCTGCCAACGGCTGATGAGTTTCCGACAAGGGGACGATTTTGAGGCTTTTCTTCACCTCAGCGGCTACCGCAGCAGCGCTGACAGGGCCGGCTTTGGACTCAACTGCTGGCGACACGGGCTGAGCCTCTGGCTGTTTTGGTTCTGACAGCGTTTTCGTCTTGGCAGAGGTTTGCGGTTGAGTCGCAGGCTGAGCGCGTGACGCAGGTTGTGCCCTTGAAAAGTCCTGACCGGATGCCTCGGCCTGAACACTTTCCGTTTCCTCTTCCAGTGACATCACTGGCTCAATACGCTCATCAGAAAGGTGCACAGGCTGGTCGGACTCAGGGTCCACCGCTTTCTTGAAGAAACTGCGGAAATCACGACCGGACTTGGCTTCATCAGCAGGTTCTTCGTAATGCGCCTCGGTTTCGTACGCGGGCTCATCATCGGCTTCGACAGGGGCACGTTGTAGCTGGTTGCGCAGTTTGTTTACGCCACCCAACAACCAGCCGCCCAATCGCTCCAGCGCATCGCGCCAGGAGACTTCCAGAAACAGAGTCAGCCCCAGCAGCATGCTGGTCCAGAGCAAAACACTGCCACCGGCCACATGGAACCAGCTCACCACCCAATCGGATATGGCCTCACCAACCAGACCGCCTACAGTGAATGGGTAATGCAGGCCTTCATTCGACAGATGGATTGAAGCCAGCGCACAGACGCTGAACAGACCCAATACGGCACCCAGTGTCCTCAGCATCATAAAGGGCACACTGTCGAGCAGACTGGTATCGCGGCGGCGTACAAAGCGCCAAATGGGCACAACCAGAAGCGGCGGCAGCAGGTAGGCCCCTACTCCCAACGCCGAAATGGCGCTATCGGCCAGCCAGGCGCCAGCAGCACCGGTAAAGTTTTCCACCTCCGGCTGATAAGCCAGATGTGACCAACCCGGATCCCTGGGGTCATATCCCAACAACGCCAACAACAGTAACAGGTTGGCACCCACAAGAATGATCAGTGAACCTTCCCGGGCAATATTGATCAACTGTTCAGCCAACGGGGGTGCTGTGGGGGGGCGTTTCGCACTCAATACAACAATCCTTACACTCGGTGATGCTTAGACGTGAAAAATATCACAATACTGCCCCAGACACCGAATCCGCGCGGAGGATTCCAGCGTTGGACAATTTTGTTGTTGACGTTTAGAGTCAGCTCCAAACGGCTAATCTGACAGTATACCTGTCTCAACTTACGAATATCTTAATCTGGATACCCGACATTCATGAGCGAAGTAAAACACCACCGTCTGATTATTCTGGGCTCTGGACCGGCTGGCTACACAGCAGCGGTATATGCGGCACGCGCAAACCTGAACCCTGTGGTTATTACAGGCATGCAGGCCGGCGGTCAGCTGACAACAACGACTGACGTTGATAACTGGCCCGGTGACGTTGATGGTGTTCAGGGACCGGAGTTGATGCAGCGTATGCAGGCGCATGCCGAGCGCTTCAACACTGAAGTCATTTTTGACCACATCCACACCACTGAACTGCAGCAGCGCCCCTTCCGTCTGAAAGGCGATATGGGTGAGTACACCTGCGATGCGCTGATTATCTCAACGGGTGCGTCTGCCCAGTACCTGGGTCTGGAATCCGAAGAAGCCTTCATGGGCAAAGGTGTCAGCGCCTGTGCTACCTGCGACGGTTTCTTCTACCGCGGCCAGAAAGTCGCTGTTGTCGGTGGTGGTAACACAGCCGTTGAAGAAGCACTCTACCTGTCCAACATTGCCGCCGAAGTGACGCTGATCCACCGTCGTGACAGCCTGCGCTCCGAGAAGATCCTGCAGGACAAGATTCTGGAACGTGCCGAAAACGGCAACGTCAATATTATCTGGAACCACCAGCTGGACGAAGTACTGGGCGATGATTCCGGCGTTACAGGACTGCGTCTGAGCAGCACTCAGGATGACAGCAGCCAGGAAATCGATGTTGCCGGCGTGTTTATCGCCATTGGCCACAAACCCAACACTGACCTGTTCCAGGGTCAGCTCGATATGAAAGATGGCTACCTGAAAATTCAGTCCGGCCTGGAAGGCAACGCTACCCAGACCAGCATTGAAGGCGTGTTTGCAGCAGGTGATGTATGCGACCACATCTACCGTCAGGCCATCACTTCAGCGGGCTTCGGCTGCATGGCTGCGCTGGATGCCGAAAAGTATCTGGATAACCTCGATAGCTGATGATTCCATGGCTGGCTGATGACAGCCTCGATTTCCCCCCGCTCGAGCTGGCACTGGACGAACCCAATGGTCTGCTCGCGGCGGGCGGAGATCTCTCCCGCGATCGCCTGCTCAAGGCCTATCGAAAGGGCATTTTCCCTTGGTACAACCCGGGTGAGCCTATTCTGTGGTGGAGCCCGGACCCGCGCTGCGTCATTTGGCCCGAAGATCTGTACCTGTCGCGCAGCCTGCGCAAGCGACTCCGCAAGCAGGACTACAGGGTAACCTTTGACCAGGCGTTCCATCGTGTCATTTCCGCCTGTGCATCCCCCCGACCCAAGCAGGATGGCACCTGGATCAGTAACGACATTTTTTGCGCCTACCTTGACCTTCACCATCAGGGCCATGCGCACTCTGTGGAAGTCTGGATTGATGATGAACTGGTTGGCGGCCTGTACGGACTGGCAATTGGTCGTGTCTTTTTTGGCGAATCAATGTTCTCACGACAACGTGATTGTTCCAAAATTGCCTTTGCCTGGTTGGCCCGACAGCTGCAATACTGGGGTTATGAGCTGATCGATTGCCAGGTCTACAATGACCATCTAGCCAGTCTCGGCGCATCGGAAGTGCCACGACAGTATTTTGCCGAACTGTTGGATGAATTTACGACGCAGCCGCTGGCTCATGACTGGGCTTTTGATCTGACACGCGAGGCCTTTAACGGAGCACGGGATGAGTAGTCTACGTACGCTCAAGTTCTACGCCACACCGGTGCACGACTGCAGCTATCTGGATGACCAACAGGCACGTACGCTGTTTGTCGACCCCAGGGCTCATGTCGGCAAGGCGCTGTACAGCCAGCTTTCCGACCTGGGCTTTCGCCGTAGCGGCAGCCACATTTACCGCCCCCATTGTGAACATTGCCAGGCCTGCATTTCGGTCCGCATCCCGGTACAGGCGTTCAAACCATCCAAGACACAGCGCCGTATCGAGAACCGCAATCAGGATTTGCTGATCCGCGCCCTGCCCTGCCAGCTCACGGCCGAGTACTACGCCCTTTACGAGCGCTACATCTGCGAGCGCCACCAGGATGGCGACATGTTCCCGCCATCACCTGAGCAGTTCATCAATTTCCTGATCGAAGGTATGCAGGACAGCCTGTTTTACGAATTCCGGGCACCGGATGGTCAGCTGGTGGCAATCAGCGTCTGTGACCGTCTGGATCAGGGACTTTCCGCGCTTTATACCTTCTACGACCCGGATCTGGACCGGCGCAGTCTGGGGGTTAATGCTATTCTTTGGCTGGTTCGCGAAGCGCAACGCCAGGGTTTGCCCTATCTCTACCTGGGTTACTGGGTCAAAAATTGCCGCAAGATGAACTACAAGACAGCCTATCGACCGCTGGAAATGCTGCTGGATGGTGAATGGCAGCGTATTCAACAGGGCAGCAAGCCCGATTAGATTTTGAATTCAATCGCGGTTTCAGGCAGAATATTGCGCTTTCCAACAGGCAACAAAGCCTTCAAGGTAGGTAGTTAATGGCTAAAGAAGAAGCTTTTGAGATGGAAGGTACTGTCATCGACACCCTTCCGAACACCATGTTTCGCGTCGAGCTGGAAAACGGCCACGTTGTAACAGCTCACATCTCCGGCAAAATGCGCAAAAACTACATCCGCATTCTGACCGGCGACAAGGTCAAGGTTGAACTGACACCTTACGACCTGAGCAAAGGCCGCATCGTATACCGCGCCCGTTAATTTCCAGGCGCGGCTCCTGACGGATGGCAGCCCTTAGGCTGCCACCGTTGCCACTTCCAGTTCCAGCTTCCCATCCTCGCCGACACCGATGTCGACATCGCCACCGGATTCGGCCAGCTCTCCAAACAGGATCATTTCCGCCAGCGGCTTCTTGAGCTGATCCTGAATCAAACGCTGCATCGGGCGAGCGCCCATTTTCTCGTCGTAACCATTCTCGGCCAGCCAGAGTCGGGCCTCTTCGTTCACATGCAGCACTACATGTTTCTCGTCGAGCTGAGCCTGAAGCTCGGTCAGGAACTTGTCGACCACACCCTTGACGATATCCAGCGTCAGCGGCTTGAACTGAATCACTGCATCCAGACGGTTGCGGAATTCCGGTGTAAACAGACGCTTGAGCGCCTCCATAGCATCGGAACTGTGATCCTGCGTTGTGAAACCGATGGACGGACGGCTCTGGGCTTCCGCACCCGCATTAGTGGTCATCACCAGAATAACGTTACGGAAGTCGGCTTTACGGCCGTTGTTATCGGTCAGCGTGCCGTTATCCATCACCTGCAATAGCAGATTGAAGACTTCCGGATGCGCTTTTTCGATCTCATCCAGCAGCAGCACACAGTGCGGCGACTTGGTAATCGCCTCGGTCAGCAGACCGCCCTGGTCGAAACCGACATAGCCGGGAGGCGCACCAATCAGACGGGATACCGTATGGCGCTCCATGTATTCCGACATGTCGAAACGCACCAGCTCGATACCCAGGACTCGTGCCAGCTGCTGAGTTACCTCGGTTTTACCTACACCTGTCGGACCGGCAAAGAGGAAGCTGCCCACCGGCTTGCTGGGCTCTTTCAACCCGGCACGGGACAACTTGATGGCAGAAGCCAATGAGTCGATCGCCTCATCCTGCCCCAAGACCACCATTTTGAGGTTGCCTTCCAGCTTACGCAACTGTTCCTTGTCGGAGG
The DNA here is from genome assembly GCF_059179545.1 of Marinobacterium sp. NO-S09. Lineage (NCBI taxonomy): Bacteria > Pseudomonadati > Pseudomonadota > Gammaproteobacteria > Oceanospirillales > Oceanospirillaceae > Marinobacterium > Marinobacterium sp. NO-S09. The sequence continues at coordinate 2,519,050 of NZ_CP168954.1, forward strand.
TAGAAACACTTTTCGGCGGAATACGGGCGATCTTGGCTACCACGGATTCCACTTCATCAACGTCGATAATGCGCTTACGGTGCTCTTCCGGCATCAGGCGCTGGTAGGCCCCTGCTTCATCAATCACGTCAATGGCCTTGTCCGGCATATGCTTGTCGTTAATGTAACGGTCTGCCAGTTCAGCCGCTGCACGCAAGGCTTCGTCGGTGTACTCGACATCATGGTGCTCTTCAAAGCGGGACTTCAAGCCTCGCAGGATACGGTAGGTATCCTCGGCACTAGGCTCCAGCACGTCGATTTTCTGGAAGCGTCGTGCCAGCGCACGGTCCTTCTCGAAAATGCCACGGAACTCCTGGAAGGTTGTCGAGCCGATGCAACGGATTTCACCCGAGCTCAGCAGCGGCTTAAGCAGGTTTGATGCATCCATGGAGCCACCTGAAGCAGCGCCAGCACCGATAATGGTGTGGATCTCATCAATGAACAGAATGGCGTGATCCTGCTGTTTCACTTCATTCAGCAGCGCCTTGAGACGTTTCTCGAAATCACCACGGTATTTGGTACCCGCCAGCAGCGCACCCAGATCCAGGGCGTAAACAACGCTGTTGCTAATGATTTCCGGCACCTTGTCCTCAATGATCAGCTTGGCCAGGCCTTCCGCGATGGCGGTTTTACCCACCCCGGCCTCACCTACCAGCAAGGGGTTGTTCTTGCGGCGACGTGACAGGATCTGCACCACGCGCTCCACTTCGGAGTCACGCCCTACCAGCGGATCAACGCGACCAAGCGCGGCCTGCTGGTTCAGGTTAACGGCATACTGCGCCAGTGCGCTCTTGTTGCTTTCGCCACCTTCTTCACCATCCGAAATGGCTTCGTGATCGTCCGCTTCGCTCTCATTGATGCGTGAAATACCGTGGGAAATGTAGTTCACCACATCGACACGTTCTATGCCCTGCTGCTGCAGTACAAAAACTGCATGGCTTTCCTGCTCACTGAAAATGGCAACCAGTACATTGGCGCCGCTCACTTCCGTTTTGCCGGACGATTGCACATGGAAAACGGCACGTTGCAGTACCCTCTGAAAGCCCAGTGTCGGCTGGGTTTCCATGTTGGGTATGTTTTCGGGCAATAGCGGTGTTGTTTCGTCAATAAAGGTCGACAGCTGACTGCGCAATCGATCCATATCAGCACCGCAGGCATTGAGCACTTCGGCCGCCTGGCGGTTATCCAGCAGAGCCAGTAACAGATGCTCTACCGTCATGAATTCATGTCGCTTGTCTCGGGCAGACCGAAACGCAACGCTCAGGGTGTCTTCCAGTTCTCGATTCAGCATGGCATTCGCCTCCGTCAGACCGACTCTACTTCACACAGCAGCGGATGCTTGTTTTCTCGCGCATATTGATTGACCTGCGCAGCCTTGGTTTCGGCGACATCGCGGGTGAATACCCCACATACGCCCTTACCCTGAGTATGGACCGCTAACATCACTTGTGTCGCCTTTTCCTGGTCCATCCCGAAAAAAATCATCAAAACCTCGACGACAAAATCCATCGGCGTGTAGTCGTCATTCATCAGAACCACACGATACATGGGCGGACGCTTGAGTTTTGGCTTGGCCTCAGCCGTTGTCAGCTGGCCACCATCGTCATCATGGTGCTCTTCATCACTTGCCCGTGGTGCGTTACTCATCAATTTGAACTCTTGTACCTGTTGCAGCAACATCTCCACCTTCGATATTAGTCTAAAACCCTTAGGAAAAACCCGACATTACCTAGTGTCATAGGCTGCAAATGCTATACTCGGCTTTACTAAGGAGAGGTTAAAGGCAGCCTGCCGAGAAGTCTACGCCCGTAACACGCGTTACGTTTCGGGCAGTGCGGAATCTGCCCACCTGCAGTCCCTGGAATATAAATGGAAAGCGCCGCTTTTTATCGAGTGGACAAGTTATGACATAGAGCCTGGCTCCGAAGTCGCAGGGGGAGTACTAATGCAGATAGGGACAGTAAAGTGGTTCAATAACGCCAAAGGCTATGGATTCATCCTGTCAGAGGAGTGTGACGAAGAACTTTTTGCTCATTTCTCAGCAATCGTCATGGAAGGGTACAAAAGCCTGAAGGCCGGACAAGCCGTCAAGTTCGAGATCCAACAAGGCCCCAAGGGGCTGCACGCGATCAACATACAACCCACGGAAACCTGAAATACTGAATGTCGAGAGTCCTTTTATTCAACAAACCCTTTCGTGTACTGACCCAGTTTACGGATACAGAAGGCCGCTCGACACTGGCTGATTTCATCGACATCCCCGGCATCTATGCCGCAGGAAGGCTTGATTACGACTCTGAAGGGCTGCTGATACTCACCGATGACGGCAAGCTGCAGAACCAGCTTGCCAGCCCGGCCTTCAAGATGCCCAAAACCTACTTTGTGCAGGTCGAAGGCGTACCGGACGAAGCATCCATTGAGCAGCTACGCAAAGGCGTCGAGCTCAAGGATGGACTTACGCGCCCTGCCCAGGCAAGCCTGGTTGATGAGCCCGAATGGCTCTGGCCGCGCAACCCGCCCGTTCGTTTCCGTAAAAACCAGCCCACCAGCTGGCTCAAACTCACTATCAGCGAAGGCCGCAACCGCCAGGTACGCCGCATGACGGCTCATATTGGCTTCCCGACCCTGCGCCTGATTCGCTGGTCAATCGGTAACTGGACGCTGGACCAGCTCAGCCCGGGGCAATACCGCCAGGAACAGGTACACCTGCCCAAGGCACCGGCCAAACGTCGCCCGCGCCCCAATCATGCCAGGCGCCGCAACAGGGCCTAATCTTCGGTCTGCCAGCGCTTGGCCGCCTGCCGGTCACTTTCCTTCTGTTCTACCCAGTGTTCCTGGCCGTTGATGCGCTCTTTTTTCCAGAAAGGTGCATCCCGCTTCAGGTAATCCATCAGAAACTCGGCAGCCTCAAAGGCTTCGGCGCGATGAGGTGAAGCCAGAGCGACAAGGACGATATTGTCGCCCGGCCTGAGCCAGCCAATGCGATGATGAATACAGACTGGCCCCAGTGACCAGCGCTGCCGCGCCTGCTGAATGATATTGTCCAGCGCGTTCTGCGTCATGCCCGGATAGTGTTCAAGGTACAGACCATCCAGACCGCCCTCTTCCAGGTCTCGCACCAGCCCGGTGAATGTCACCGTAGCACCGCAGGGAGTATCACCCTGCTTAAGCCAATTCTGCACTTCGGTCAGGTCAAAGTCTTTTGTCGAAATTTCAATTCTGTTCAAGCGCTTCCGCTCCTTTCATGGACAGGCATTCAACCTTCTGAGCTGGTATTATTACCGCCCAGTAACACCGAGTACAAACGGAGAGATGATGCGCTGGACACCTCATGCAACCGTCGCTTGCATCGTAGAGCATGACGGCAAGTTCCTGCTGGTGGAAGAGATGGCCGATGGCAAACGGGTTTTCAATCAGCCGGCCGGCCATCTTGAATCGGGGGAAACCTTTGTAGAAGCCGCCCGCCGCGAAACCCTGGAGGAAACCGGTTGGGAAGTGGAACCCGAAGCCCTGCTGGGGCTCTATACTTACTATGCGCCCAGCAATGGCCAGACCTATCACCGTTTCTGCTTTATTGCCCGCGCCCTTCGGCAACAGCCTGATGCATCGCTGGATGACGGGATTATTGGCCCGCACTGGCTGACACGCAGCGAAATCGGTGCGCTGGGATCTCAATTGCGCAGCCAACTGGTTACCCGATGCATCGATGATTACCTGCGCGGTGTTCGTTACCCTCTGGACTTTATTCAGGAAACTGCTTGATGACTGCACCCAAGCCCAACGATCAAACCAAAGTCATTGTCGGCATGTCCGGCGGTGTCGACTCCTCGGTTTCTGCCTTGTTGCTGATGCAACAGGGGTATCAGGTCGAAGGCCTGTTCATGAAAAACTGGGATGAAGATGACGGCACCGAGTACTGCACGGCCAAGGAAGACATGGCCGATGCACAGGCAGTCTGCGATAAGCTGGGCATTACCCTGCATGGCGCCAACTTTGCTGCCGAGTACTGGGACAACGTGTTCGAGCACTTCCTGGAGGAATACAAGGCCGGTCGTACGCCAAACCCGGATATCCTCTGCAACCGCGAAATCAAGTTCAAGGCGTTCCTGGAATATGCCCAGATGCTGGGTGCAGACCTGATTGCGACCGGTCACTACGTACGCCGCGGCGAACGCGATGGTCATACAGTGCTGCTTAAAGGCTTGGACAACAACAAGGATCAAAGTTACTTCCTGCATCAGGTGGGTGAAGAGGAGCTTAAACTCAGCCTGTTCCCGGTAGGTGAACTGGAAAAGCCCGAAGTACGCCGCCTGGCTGAAGAACACGGTCTGATTACTCACGACAAGAAAGACAGTACTGGTATCTGCTTTATCGGCGAACGCCGCTTCAGCGACTTCCTGAAGCAATACCTGCCGGCCCAACCCGGCAAAATCGAAACACCTGACGGCGAGGTCATCGGTGAACATCAGGGGCTGATGTACTACACCATCGGCCAGCGTCAGGGGCTCGGCATTGGCGGTCTTAAAAACCATCCTGAAGAACCCTGGTTTGCAGCAGCCAAGGACCTGGACCGCAATGTACTGATTGCCGTGCAGGGCAAGCACCCGCTGCTCTATTCCGACTGGCTGCATGCCAGCGATATTTTCTGGATCAGCGGCGAAGCTCCGCAATTACCGCTACGCTGCAAGGCAAAGGTACGGTATCGCCAGTCCGATCAGGACTGTGTCGTGGAAGCAGCGCCGGAAGGCGGTTACTGCGTTGTCTTCGACCAGCCCCAGCGTGCTGTTACCCCGGGCCAGTCAGTTGTTCTGTATCTGGATGATGTCTGCCTGGGCGGAGGGGTTATTGAGTCCACCTCACGTCATTCAATCGCCGCGTCGGTCAAGGAGGCCTGATGTCACGTCAACATGATGAACAGACCCTGGCGCTGGCCGGCATGTTCCAGGCCGCCAGTCTTGTCGATCAGGTTGCCAGCCGCGGCATGGTGCCGCAGAACAGTTATGAAGCAAGTATCGCCAGCCTGTTCGTAACCGACCCCAAACTGACCGAAGATGTCTTTGGTGGGGTCAGCGAAGTGCCTTACACCCTCGGTTTGGGCCTGCGCCACCTGCAGGACATGGTTGAGAAAAACGAGAGCGCGCAGAACAAACGTATCGTTCAGTATGTTTTGGGCATGATCATGCTGGAGAAGCAGCTGGATAAGAATCCGGACGTTATGGCCAAAGTTGGCCAGGGCATTGATGCCGTGGCCGCCAAGGCACGTTACTTCAATGAAAGTGATGAGGGTACAGCGGCTGACCTGGAACCGGTTGCCTACACGCACCGTAACGTCATCGCTGCGCTGGATAACCTGTACCAGGAAACCATCAGCCATTTCAGTTTCCGTATTCAGGTAGGCGGTGATCCTCGCCATCTGCAGAACAGTGAAAATGCCGCACGCGTACGTGCCCTGCTGCTGGCAGGTATTCGCTCTACCCTGCTCTGGCGCCAGGTCGGTGGTAAGCGCTGGCATATGCTGTTCTTCCGCTCACGCCTCAAACCTTCCTTGCGTCGCATCATGGGTAGTTGATCCAGCACACTTGGAGCCAGCGTAGGAATATTCAGATGAAACTAAACGATTCCAGCTGGCTCGATACATTCCCGACCATGAAGAAACTGCTCGCCACGCTTGTTCTACTGCCCCTGCTAACGGCCTGTTCCAGCAACGATGGCTGGCGTACAGCCAGTCGGGCATCTGCCGGTATTGCACCAGATCCTGAATCCACACCCGAAGCCGTCATCCAGGTATATGGCGCCGATGCCTGGGGCTGGCGAGGCATTTTCGCCATCCACACCTGGATTTCGGTCAAGCCCTCCAATACCGATCATTACAAAGTCTACGAAGTGGTTGGCTGGCGCGAGCGCAGTGGGCTGCCGGTACTGAGCGTCAAACAGGACATTCCAGACCGTCACTGGTTTGGTGCGCGCCCCGAGCTGATTCTGGACCGACGCGGCGAAGGCGTGGACGACCTGATTCAGCGCATCGATGCAGCGGCGCAACGTTACCCCTGGCGTGATGAGTATCGCGTTTTCCCGGGCCCCAACAGCAATACCTTCCCGGCCTGGATTGGCCAGCAGGTGCCGGAACTGGGTCTGGAACTACCCTTCAGCGCCATTGGCAGCGGCTGGGCAGACTAACCTGACCCGCTCTCACAGCGGCTAAAACCGGGGGTATGCCAAAACACCACCGCCTGTCAGCTTATCGGCATACCCAGTGGCGGCCATTTTCCGTATAATCGCCCCTTCAATGACACAAGCTGATAAGTGAGACTGTGTAACATGGAGCTTTCTGCCCTTACCGCCGTATCCCCGGTTGATGGCCGCTATGGCAGCAAAACTGCTGACCTGCGTGCCGTATTCAGTGAATTCGGTCTAATCCGTTTCCGCGTACAGGTTGAGATCCGTTGGCTGCAACAGCTGGCCTCCCATCCGCAGATTCAGGAAGTACCGGCTCTGAGCGCAGAAGCCAATGCCCTGCTGGACAGCCTGGTCGACAACTTCAGTGTCGAGCATGCCGAGCGCATCAAGGAAATCGAACGTACCACCAACCACGATGTAAAAGCGGTTGAGTACTTCATCAAAGAGCAGATCGCCGACAACGCCGAGTTGATGGCCGTGAACGAATTCGTTCACTTTGCCTGCACCTCTGAAGACATCAACAACCTGTCCCACGCACTGATGCTGCGTCACGGTGTTGAAGTCACCCGTAACCAGATGCAGCAGGTGGCCGATGCCATCGCTGAGCTGGGCCGCGAACATGCCAACCAGCCGATGCTGTGCCGTACCCACGGCCAGACCGCCTCCCCCAGCACAATGGGCAAGGAGATGGCCAACGTTGCTTACCGTCTGCAGCGTCAGCTGAAGCAGATCGATAGCATTGAATTCCTGGGCAAGATTAACGGTGCCGTGGGCAACTACAACGCCCACCTGTCTGCCTACGCCGATATCGACTGGGAAGCCAACGCCAAGTCTTTCGTTGAAAGCCTGGGCCTGACCTGGAACCCGTACACCACTCAGATCGAGCCGCATGACTACATCGCCGAGCTGTTTGATGCGGTTTGCCGTTTCAACACCATCCTGATCGACTTTGATCGCGATGTCTGGGGCTACATCTCACTGGGCTTCTTCAAGCAGAAAACCATCGCTGGAGAAGTGGGCTCATCCACCATGCCGCACAAGGTAAACCCGATCGACTTCGAAAACTCCGAAGGCAACCTGGGCATCGCCAACGCCATCATGCAGCATCTGGCCGCCAAACTGCCGATCTCCCGCTGGCAGCGTGACCTGACCGACTCCACTGTTCTGCGTAACCTGGGTGTTGGTTTCGGCCACAGCCTGATTGCTTACCAGGCGAGCCTGAAAGGCATCAGCAAACTGGAGATCAACGCAGCACGCTTGGCTGAAGATCTCGACAACGCCTGGGAAGTCCTGGCTGAGCCGATCCAGACAGTGATGCGCCGTTACGGCATCGAAAAGCCGTACGAGAAGCTGAAGGATCTGACCCGCGGTAAAGAGATGAATCAGGAAACCATCCAAAACTTCATCGATACCCTGGATATGCCGGACGCGGCCAAAACCGAATTGAAAGCGCTGACACCGGCGCTCTACATCGGTAACGCTGCCGACCAGGCCAAACGCATCTAAGCATTCTCACGGGGCCTTCTGGCCCCGTTTTCATATCTGCATGGAGTCTAGGCACGTATGGAAACCCTGCTCAGTTCCGACCAACACCCTATTCGTTATGTCAGCCTTGGCCGTGGCCAGGCCGTTATTTTTTTGCACGGCTGGACCCGCGCCGCCCAGGATTGGCTGCCCTTCGCCAACGAATTAAGTGATCGCTACCAGACGTTCAGCTGGACGGCCCGAGGCCATGGCCAGTACCCCGCTCCGGCACTGGAAAGCATGCAGATCAGCCGGCTGGCGGATGACCTTGAGCAGATGATGGAACATCACGGTATCCGTGATGCGGTACTGGTTGGGCACTCCATGGGCGCATTGATCGCCTGGGAATATATTCGCAACTACGGTCTGGGCCGTTTGGCCGGCCTCTGCATCATTGATATGACCCCAAAAATGGTGACCGACAGCGACTGGTCACTGGGCATCTATGGTGATTTCGACCATGAGCGGAATCAGTCGCTTATCAAGCGCATGCAGGAAGACTTCGCCGAGGGTGTACTGGAGCTGGCTGCAAACGGACTCAATCCGCGTATTCGCGATGCCTACGCACAAAACAGCCACGGTATTCAGCAGCTGCGTGATTATCTGCGTACGCTCGACAGCGCCGCCATGATCCTCTGCTGGGATTCGCTGGCACAACAGGATTATCGCGGCCTTCAGTCTCAAATCGATCGGCCGGTGCTTATGGTCTACGGCGATACAAGCCAGTTCTACAGCCCTGAAGTACCCGCCTGGATGGAAGCCGAGCTGCCTTGGCCTGAGTTGCATATTTACCCTCAGGCCGATCACTCACCGCAGGTCTGGCACAAGGAACAGTTCGTTCACCATCTCAGCCGCTGGCTAGGCAAGCTGTAGGCTTAGGCTCACGGGCTCCTGCCAACCTATTCTGCTCCAACTGGCTCAAAGTGCGCTGTGGCCTTGTTTTTAGCTTCCAGCCACAAACGCCGTACCAGCACCTTGAGCCCCTCATCACCATGCACCAGCACACCGACTTCCAGCCTCTTCTCCTCCAGATAACAATCCAGTGCGAATTCGGGATCAAAGTGACCGATAGAAGCCAAATTGGAAGCAATATTGGCTAATTTAACGGTATGAACGTCCTTGTCAGCTGAGGCCAAACGATTGCGATAGCGTTGCTTGCGCGCTGCACGCGGTATTCGACTGTTGGCTGACCCGGTCAAGCAACGAACACCATCGGCAATCGATGCACCAAAATCACGCTCGATGTCACGCAAGGTTAAACTGGTCTCTTCCACAGTCGCATGCAGCCATGCCAGGGCTATCCCTCTGGGAGTCACGCTGCTTGAACTGGCAACCAGCCCGGCCACTTCCGCAAGATGTTTCCAATACGGCTCGGCCGTATAACGCCTTTGCTGGCCATGATGGGCTTTCAAGGCATATTCACGCGCCTCTATCAGACATAAAGGCTTGGCGGCGGGTGCGGGTGCGGGTGCGGGTGCGGGTGCGGGTGCGGTAGAAGATTTTAATACTGGCTTGTCTTCAACCTTAGCCACTTCAACCTGATCCTTTGCTTGCAGCGGCTTTACTTCAACTTCACCCGAAACTGCCGGCGTAGCACGATCAGCCGGGGCCACTGTATCAAACAAGTCAGGTCGCCATTTATGAACGTTCTCCTCAGAACCGAGAAGCTCATCTAAACTATGGAGTCCATCCCAGTCGTCATTAGCTGACATAAGAACACCTCATCCATTGAGTCTTTAGTACATAGCCAGGATTGTATTTAACAATAACTGGCTAGCTGCTGAACAGATAACATACATTTGTAGCCTTGGATCAACTACCTGTTCATGCGTCTACTCAATAACAGTATCCCGTTTTCCTGCACCCCATTGCCCCCTATAATGCGGCCATCAAAATTTGCGAGGCCGCTATGCTCGAAAATATCCGCATTGTCATGATTAATACCTTCCACCCCGGCAACATCGGGGCGGCAGCTCGTGCGCTGAAAAATATGGGACTGGGCCAGCTGTGGCTGGTAGACCCGGTTGAATTCCCGCATGAAGACGCTGAGTCCCGCGCAGCCGGTGCCAAAGACCTGCTGGACCAGGCCGTTGTCGTCAACACCGTTGAAGAAGCCATTGCCGATTGCCAGCTGGTGATCGGTACCAGCGCCCGCCAGCGCAGCTTCGACCAGCCATTGATGGATGCGGAACAGGCCGCCATGATGATGACGGATGAAGCCCGCAATGGTCAGGTCGCTATCCTGTTCGGCCGCGAAACAATGGGGCTGACCAATGAAGAGATGATGCTGTGCCATCGACACCTATTCATTGATGCCAACGAAGACTACCCGGTTCTCAATATTGCCCAGGCCATTCAGCTGGTGAGCTACGAACTGCGTCGTGCATCCAAACAGGCGGACAAACTACCCGAGCCTGCGCCCTACCCGCGCCAGCAGGAAATGACACTGTTCTACGAGCACCTGGAAAAGGTATTGCGCCGCACCAGCTTTATTATCCCGCAGCACGAAGGCCGCGTAATGGACAAGCTGCGACGCTACTTCAACCGCACACGTCCGGAAAAGGCAGAGCTGGGAATGTTGCGCGGCATCCTGACTTCGGTTGAGGAAGTGCTGGAGCGTGAAGTCGATAACACCAAAAGTTGACTGGCCAGCGGGGCTTAAGCCTCGTTAAAGTAAGGTTATACAACAACGATATCTGGACCTGGGGAGAGAGCATGAGCCATTCCAACTCACTCAATGAACTGGCCGCACAGGCGGAAGCTCTGCGTGACAGCCTGAGCCAAACCGCCAAGGACTTCGAGCAGTTCGAGTTCAACGTACGCGGTGTACATGAATGCATGGAACGTATCCAGAAGTGTATGCGTATGGTGGGTAATGACCGCAAGGCCGCCCTTTCTGCCCGTGACACCCGCAAAGTCATGGCCGAGATGGAAGATGCTGTCGCAGAAATGTCGGGGTTACTGAACCTTGATCGCTGAAATCAACTGGGGTGACCTTTCCGCCGAGCGTTTCCTGAGCGAATACTGGCAGAAAAAGCCGCTGCTAATCCGTAACGCCTTTCCTGACTTCGAACCCTGCATCAGTGCTGATGAGCTGGCCGGCCTGGCCTGCGAAGAGGACATTGAATCGCGACTGATCGAAACCGACCCGAATAACGGTGACTGGTCGCTTGAGCACGGCCCCTTTGCCGAAGACCGCTTCGCGTCTCTGGGTGCCAAACCCTGGACCCTTCTGGTGCAGGCTGTCGATCATTGGGTACCCGAAGTGGCACCACTGATGCAAGCCTTTGACTTTATTCCGAGCTGGCGCCGTGATGACTTGATGATCAGTTACGCCAGTGATGGTGGTGGTGTCGGCCCCCATTACGATAACTATGATGTATTTCTGCTGCAGGCAGAAGGTGTTCGTCGTTGGGAGTTCGGTGGTCTGTACGGCGAAGACTCGCCGCGCCGTGAGAACACGCCAGTGATGATTCTGCCGGAATGGCACTCCGAAGAAAGCTTCGACCTGCACCCCGGCGACATGCTGTACCTGCCCCCGCGTGTTGGACATAACGGCGTCGGGGTGGGAGATGGCTGCATGACCTGGTCTATCGGCTTCCGCGCCCCATCCCATGCCGAAATCCTGCAGGGGCTGAGCAGTCACCTGAACGATAGCCTCAGCAGCGACCTGCGTTATGAAGACCCTGACCTGAGCATCCCTGACAACCCGGGTGAAATGGATGCCCAGGCCATTCAGCGCGTACGCAAGGCGCTGTCTCAGTACCTGAATGATGATGCCTTGCTGGCCAACTGGCTGGGGCGTGCCATGACCGATCCAAAGTATCCAGACCTGGCCGGTGGTGATCACGACTGGACGCAATCGGAGGTTGATGAGCAGTCGGCTGAAGGCGCTACCGTTTTTCTAAGCGAAGGCGCGCGTCTTGCCTTCCATCGCTTCAGCGAGGATCACCTGGTGCTGTTTGCAGACGGTCAATCTCATGATCTTTACGCACCTGCAGCAATCACCTTCGCCTGTGAAATCTGTGCTCAGGGCCAGGCAAACCTTAGCCCTGAGACCGAGCTTTCAGCTCTGGTTACAAGCCTGTTAAATCAGGGCTCTGTGTACCTCGAAGACTGATTTAACAGGCCTCCGTAATACCCAAGCCACCTCCTTGCGAGGTGGCTTTTTTGTATCTGCTCGACTTTGGTCGTAAGAGAAACCATTATAAGCTGTTGAAATTGCGAATTTTTCAGGAAATGTAGTAAACCCTTTATAGAATTTTATGGAATATTAAAGATGCTGGTTATTCCATATATTTTTTGTAAATTTGTCTTTTTAATCCTCATACCAAAGTGGCTAAGCCTTTGGTTTTAGCGCCTCAAAACTGCGTGGCTTCTGGCCTGCAGAGATTTTACGTCGTGAAACCGGCTGTAGTCATTTTACAGTTTTGTCATCATCCCGAGTGTAGTCTGACTACATCTTTTTTGCTCTGCACAAAATCGCTTTGACTCCTAGAATTGGGAGGATCATCATTCGTTCCAACACATCGGGACTGCCCCAAACAGTCCGGATGCAAGATCAGGGATTGGCTACCGTCGCCCGTCCCGACATTACCTAAACACAAACACTGTGAAGGAATGACCATGTCAGCTTACAAAAATGAGATCGACGCCATCGCAACCGCTCGCACTGCTGCGGGTGACTCTTGGGAAGCGATCAACCCTGAATACGCTGCTCGCATGCGTCTGCAGAACCGTTTCAAAACCGGTCTGGACATTGCCCGCTACACCGCCAAGATCATGCGCCAGGACATGGCCGACTACGACGCAGACACTGCGCAGTACACCCAGTCCCTGGGCTGCTGGCATGGTTTCATCGGTCAGCAGAAACTGATCGCGATCAAGAAGCACTTCGGTAGCACCAACAAGCGTTACCTGTACCTGTCCGGTTGGATGATCGCTGCACTGCGTTCTGAGTTCGGTCCGCTGCCCGACCAGTCCATGCACGAAAAAACATCTGTACCGTCTCTGATCGAAGAGCTGTACACCTTCCTGCGTCAGGCTGACGCTCGTGAACTGGGCGGCCTGTTCCGTCAGCTGGACGACGCTCGCGAAGCTGGCGACGCAGCTAAAGAAGCTGAACTGCAGGGTCAGATCGACAACTTCCAGACTCACGTAGTGCCGATCATCGCTGACATCGACGCCGGTTTCGGTAACGAAGAAGCAACTTACCTGCTGGCCAAGAAAATGATCGAAGCCGGTGCCTGTGCGATCCAGATCGAAAACCAGGTATCTGACGAGAAACAGTGTGGCCACCAGGACGGTAAAGTAACCGTTCCGCACGCCGACTTCCTGGCCAAGATCCGCGCCGTACGCTACGCGTTCCTGGAGCTGGGTGTTGAAGACGGTGTTATCGTTGCACGTACCGACTCCCTGGGTGCTGGCCTGACCAAGCAGATCGCTGTTACTAACGAACCGGGCGACCTGGGCGACCAGTACAACAGCTTCCTGGACGGCGACTACATCGAGAGCGCTGCCGACATCGACAACGGTGACGTGGTTGTTAAGGCTAACGGCAAGCTGCTGAAGCCGAAGCGTCTGGCCTCTGGCCTGTTCCAGTTCAAGAAAGGTTCTGGCGAAGACCGCGTAGTTCTGGACTGCATCACGTCTCTGCAGAACGGTGCTGACCTGCTGTGGATCGAAACCGAGAAGCCGCACGTTGGTCAGATCGCTGGCATGGTTAACCGCATCCGTGAAGCAGTGCCGAATGCCAAGCTGGTTTACAACAACAGCCCGTCCTTCAACTGGACTCTGAACTTCCGTCAGCAGGTATTCGATGCCATGGCTGAAGCTGGTCAGGACGTATCTGCCTACGACCGCGCTAACCTGATGAGCGTTGAGTACGACGAGACTGAACTGGCTGCAGCTGCAGACGAGAAGATCCGTACCTTCCAGGCCGACGCTGCCCGTGAAGCAGGTATCTTCCACCACCTGATCACACTGCCGACTTACCACACTGCGGCCCTGTCTACTGACAACCTGGCCAAAGAGTACTTCGGTGAAGCTGGCATGCTTGGCTACGTGGCTGGCGTACAGCGTAAGGAAATCCGTCAGAGCATCGCATGTGTTAAGCACCAGAACATGGCTGGTTCTGACATGGGCGACGATCACAAAGAGTACTTCTCTGGTGACGCTGCACTGAAAGCTTCCGGTAAAGACAACACTATGAACCAGTTCTAATTTGGTTCAGTAGCCCCTTGTTTATCAAGGGGTTACAAAACACAAACATTTCCGTGTGCCATTAGTGTGCGAAATGTTGAAGAGCCGCACCATTCTTCCCCGAGATGGTGCGGTTTTTTTATTGCACTTTCCAACCCATGTGCGGCCAAAACGACATCGCCCCCCTCCATCAATGTCAGCCCCGATAAACCCAGCCCTCTAATCGTTAAACACTACAGCCTGTGCTACTTGACGGGCCATCAGCCTGGTTTACAGCTAATTCAGAGACTTGAGTTGAAAGCCTCAAAGGCCACAAACACTGTAGATTCAAGTAGTACGTATATAGCGCATTTGCTAGGATCCACACTTGTTTTGGTGACCGTCAGGGTCGCCACGCTCGGTGACACCCGAGCTCTCAAGGCTTTTGATCTGCAGGCTGGCTAATGACCGTTCTTCTCATGACTCCCCCAATGACCCAGTTGAATACGCCCTACCCGGCAACCGCGTATTTAACGGGCTTTTTACGTTCTCGCGGGTATGAGGCGGTACAGCGGGATCCGGCTATCGAGCTGTTTCTTGAGATGATGACAGCCCCTGCGCTGGAAATTATTCGTCAGCATGTTGAAGCCAACTACGAGCAGTTTGAGGATGATGAGCTGCCGCCAGTGATCTTCAACTTCCTGGCCGAGTTTGATCGTTACCAACAAACCGTTGAAGCAGCGATCCGCTTCTTGCAGGGCAAAGACCCCAGCCTGGCACTGCGCATCAATTCGCGTCGTTTCTTGCCGGAGGGACCGGCATTTGACGCCATTGCACAGATGGAAGCCGTTTCCGGTGATGTATTGAAAGCCGCTTTTGGTAACCTGGGCGTACAGGACAAAGCCAAATACCTGGCCACCCTGTTCATCAACGACCTGTCAGCTGTCATCACCCAGGGAGTTGACCCCTATTTTGAGGTGAGCCGTTATGGTGAGCAACTGGCAGCAGCAAATCCAAGCTTCGACAACCTCTATGACACGCTGATGGATGAGCCGAGCTTCAGCTCGGAAATCCTGGAACAGCTGGTCGAGCAGTATCTTGAAGAGACACAACCCTCGGTTGTTGCACTCACAGTCCCCTTCCCCGGCAACATGCTGGGCGCATTGCGCATTGCGCAAACCTGCAAGGCCGTCGACCCTGATATCCCGGTCGTCATGGGAGGCGGCTTTATCAATACCGAGCTGCGTGCCCTAAAGGATCCTCGCGTTTTCGAATTTGTCGACTTCATCTGTCTGGATGATGGCGAACGTCCCTTTATGACGCTGCTGGAATTCCTGGGCGGGCAGCGTGAAATAGATGACCTGGTCCGCACCTACTTCCTTGCCGAAGATGAAGATGGCGAGCCATACGTCCACTTCAATGAGAACAAGGCGCTGCATGACATACCGCAGTCCGAGGTCGGGGCGCCGGTATATGATGGCCTGCCGCTGGGCGAGTACCTGTCCCTGTGTGAGATGCTCAACCCCATGCACCGTATCTGGAGTGATGGGCGCTGGAACAAGCTGACCATCGCGCATGGCTGTTATTGGCGCAAATGCAGCTTTTGTGACGTCAGTCTGGACTACATTGACCGCTACGATGCCGCCAGTGCCGATGAACTGGTCGACAGAATCGAAGAACTCATCGAAGAGACCGGACAATCAGGCTTCCACTTCGTCGATGAGGCGCTGCCACCCAAGCTTACGTTTGCCTTGGCGCAGAGGCTGATTGAACGCAATGTGGTGATCAGCTGGTGGGGCAACATCCGTTTTGAAAAAACCTTTACCCCCGAGCGTTGCCAGCTGTTGGCTGACTCGGGTTGTATCGCAGTCAGTGGCGGTCTGGAAGTTGCTTCGGATCGTCTGCTGAAACTGATGAAAAAAGGCGTTAGCGTTGAACAGGTCGCCCGCGTGACCAAGGCTTTCAGCGATGCAGGTATCCTGGTACATGCCTATTTGATGTATGGCTTCCCAACCCAAACTGAGCAGGAAACCGTCGATTCTCTGGAGATGGTACGGCAAATGATGCAGCAGGGCTGTTTCCAATCCGCGTACTGGCATCGCTTCGTCGCCACTGTACATAGCCCGATCGGCATGTACCCCGAACAGTACGGCATTACCCTGGTCGAACCTGACGAGATCCTGTTTGCTGAAAACGATGTCGAATTTATCGACCCGACCGGTACTGATCATGAAATGCTGGGTGAAGGGTTGCGTAAAGCAATTTATAACTTCATGCATGGCATCGGCTTCGATCAGCCGATGAGCTTCTGGTTCGAGCAGGCAGTACCAAGTACACAGGTTCGTCCCGACCTCATCACCAACGCAGTCAATAATTTGATTTTAAGCAGTGAGTACTGATCTAAGCTATTGCTGCATTAAAGAATATGGATGCCCCTGACGTAAACAAGCTTCAGGCCGGTTAACACATTGGTCTTGTGAACAGGCATCAGTTTTCTACGTGTGTTAATGCTTACAAATTGCGATATAGTACGCTTGGCTATCAGGATGTAGCCCGACTCAGGTTTCAATCATTGTGAGTCACGATCAACAAGGAATGTTTCATGAACAAGCCCTCTATACGTGCGGGCGAAACCCACACACGCCCTGCTACCGCCGTTAAAACGGCTGTTGTCGCTGAGCCGATCTCCAGCGATCCCTCTTCATTATTATTTAATAAGCGACCGCTTGCTCGTATCCAAAAACCAGCTGCTCACGGAGAAATAACCTTCAAGGACTCTGAGTCTGCTCAAAATCAGAATTCATCTCCAGCTAACTCCAGTAAACGAACCACTAGCTACTCTAGTCACCTCAACCAATCTGGAGACTGGATTATCAGATCAAAGTCATGCACGCTCCAGCGCATCGAAAACTATAAAACACGAAAATGAAAAGCTTTATGATGCGTAATATTATTATATGGGTGATGATATTAGTTTCATTTACAATGTTTTTTAATTATATTTCTAATTACAAAAAAAATAAATATGAGATATGGAGCTATTCATTACCAGAATTTTCCACAAGCCCAATCATAATATTTGATGACACCCTTTATTTTACAGATAAAAAAAACAAGATATATTCACTTTCAAAAAACGGCCATCTTAATTGGAAAATAGATTTAAAATGCCCACTACAAAAAAAAATAATTGTAACTAAAGATCATGTATTAACACGAACAAATGCTTCATATATAACATTTTACCCTCGCAGCACAAAGGACTGTAAAAATCCTGAGAAACTACACATAATAAATCGAAAAAATGGCCTACTAGATAGCATCACAAAAACAAAAGTACTTTCGTATCAAAAAATCGCAGACGAAATTTATTATTCAACAACAACTGAACTTTTTAAATTTAACATAGAACAAAAAAAACAAATAAAATTTTTTGATTTCAACTTGAATGATGTAAGACTAGGCGGCTTTGATTCTGATTTCTATATCAATAAACTTAATCTTTATATGAAAAATCAATATCAAGATGTATTCGCCATAGATACTGAAAATAAGAAGGTTGTATGGCGCTTCACTTCTGAATGGCGACTTGGTGAAGAAGATTCAATTGATCAAGGCCAAAGATCAAAATCACTCATTTATGATGATGGCGTAATTTATACTGTTAATAAAATCCAACACTCAACGGCCGCTGACGTTTATGCGTTTGACGCTAACACTGGTCGTATTCTAGGTCGCCGTCATATTGAAGCTGGCGCAAGCCCAGGGCGTTTATCTTCATCGAGCCGAAATATTTATGTTTCATCCAATGATGGACGCGTACATGCTCTTTCAAAACGAAACCTCTACCCTGTGTGGGATGTACCTGTGCGAGGTAGAGTTTTAGGAGCTTTAGTGCCCTATGAAGGGAGAGTATATGCTGGAACACAAGCCGGAGGAGTTATTGGCCTTGATGAAAAAACAGGTAAGAGAGTTTATTACTACCCTACCAGGCATCCAATCCCGGGAACCCCAGCTATCGAAGATGGGATTATTTACTTTGCTACAAATGGCGGCTCCATTCATGCGGTGCGCCTACCTGAAGATCATACTTCAGCTTCTACCGGTGGTAAAACCAGGTGATCATCTTATAGATTTATAAACATAACTTTACCATAAAACAACATGCATACTTCAGAAATAATTAAAATCAACATCAAGAAAAACACGAAACATTCAATCAGATTACTATCTTTACTATTAATTATAGCCTCAAGCGTTTCATATGGAGCGACGCTTTATAGAGGGGACTATTCGCAGTCAAGCCACTACAAAAACATAAAAAAAGAGTATCGAGGAGATATAAAATGGGATGTAGAACTATCAAAGCATGCTATCTTGATTTCTCCAATTGTCGATAGCCAGAACGTATATGTAACAAGTAATGATAATAAATTATTTTCTATAGATAAATCAAATGGAAATCTTAACTGGTCGCGCCACCTTGAGTACCCCATAACATCTCAGCTTTTCATTTTCGGAGAAACATTAATAGATGGAAATAATAATGGTGAGATTATATTCTTTAACATCAATAATGGCAAGAAGGAAAAAACGATCCAAAAAGAAGGATCAATATTTGGCCCATTTATAAAGAGTGGAGATTATCTTATAGCAGGTAATAACGAAGGCATTATTTATTCTATAAATATTAAAACCCTAAAAGAAAAAAGCCAAATACAACTAAATACACAGATAGGGCCACCTCTTTTTTTTAAATCAAAGCTTATCATTCCAAGTTCCTCAACCTGCTGCGGGGCGATCATTAATATTTATGATTTTATCGATGGGACCTTTGGAGAACCAGCACAATTTCAAACTGAACTTAACTATTTGTCACTACCAATTTTAGTCGATGGAAAAATGTATGCCTCTGGTTTTGGGAGTAGAGGCTCTTTAACAAAAGTGACCGTTTTTGATTTGTTAAAAGAAAATTATCAAGAATTATTTTAAATAGAAACAACCTCACATTTGGCATCCAATGGTGAAGCAATAATATTCACAGATAAAAAATCCATTTATGCCATGGACAATAATCATGATCTGCTTTGGGGTTATGATTTAGGAGAATTTATTACCCGATATGCTAGCCTTTCACACAACAATGCTTATATACCTACACAAAAAAGCATACATGGCTTTTCCATAAAGAATGGCGATTTGAAATGGACCCACGAGAGCCCATACGTTATTTCAACTGCCTTAATTTTGGATAAAAAAGCCTTATATTATGGAACAAAAGAAGGACGATTAGTTGCATTAGAATAAATTTCACCCTTGATTTTTTATTTAAAATAACTTAGATATTAAATTTTAATAGCCATGAAAATCTCATACTTTAGTATTTTATTAATATTTTTAACCAGTACTAACACCTTCGCCAAATGCGTTTGTGAGCGATATAATGACCCGAACACCCCCGTCAATGTGGCAATCATAGATTTAATCAGAGGAAATAATACAACTGCAATCAATCTCCTGAAAAAAACAAACAGCCCAAATATTTCTAATTCCTGCGGCGCCGTAATTTTACTTATTTCTTCTATCTATAACGATAAAGAAGTCACTAGTTTATTTCTAAAAGCAGGGGCTGACCCAAACATGGCCAGTTTAAAAGGTTTGACTCCCATAGAAAATGCCGCGCAATGGTCCAGTAACGAAGTTCTATCAATGCTAATCGATGCAGGTGCTAACCCTAACCCCAAAATACTCGATTGCTCCAAAAACTCACTCTATAACACACCTCTACTTCTTGCAGCAATCAACAACAACATTGAAGGTGTAAAGATTCTTCTGAAAAGTGGTGCTGACTTCAACCACAGAAACATCAATGGCTTGAATGTCTTTCACATTTTAGTCTCAAGTAATAACACTGAAACGCTTAACGATATAATAGAATCAATCTCGGAAAAAAAGCTAAAGAATAGTATAGCCAATGGAATAATATTTCAAACTTCCGCCACCAATGGGAAAGAAGACCAATTGGAATTTTTCTTATCTAAATCATTTGACCCTAATTTTAGTATAGATGACAGCGCCCCATATAACACACCTCTTTTAATAGCTGCATTAAATAAGAATATAGCCTCTGTCAAGATTCTAATTAAGTATGGTGCGAATATTGATTACACAAACAACAAAGGGTTTAACCTTAAACGAATCATAAAAGAAAAAAATATTAATGAGTTGAATTATCTACTTTGATTATATATGTAATAATTTTCACTTTTATTTATATCTTCGATTCAATTTACCGCAATACCGCTACTAATCCCGCATGCGGCTAAATCAGTTACACTGTATTAGTGTGTGGAATCGCCTAATGTGAACCAATCATCAGGCGCTCTACGTATAGACTTTTAATAACTTGAATTCATCCACCCTAAGCTGATGGATGAAACAATTCGACTGCCCAGAGGCTCCCGCGTGAAACAGCTACAAGGCATCATTTTCGACCTCGATGGCACCCTCGTGTCATCTTCTCTTGATTTTCCGGCTATCAAGCGGGAGATTGGCTGCCCTGTCGATGCGGATGTGCTGACTTACTTAAAGACTCAGCCTGAAGACATACAGAAAGCCGCCATGGAAGTGATTCATCGGCATGAGCGGCTGGATGCAGAAAGCTGTGAGTGGATTCCTGGTGCTCGGTCATTTGTTGAGGCCTGCCATCAACAAGGGATTCCCATGGCCATTGTGACGCGTAACTCCCTGAAGTCGTCTCAGGCCAAAATCGAGCGCAATTCCATCCCGATTGAACGAGTTATCACGCGAGAAAACTCCAAGCCCAAGCCGGACCCGTCTGCCCTGCTCCAGGTTGCAGAGGAGTTTGGTCTATCACCCGAGTCGATGCTCATGGTCGGAGATTACCGTTATGACCTGGAAGCAGGCCGCAACGCGAACATGAAGTCCTGCCTGGTGAATTTCACCACCCTGCCCGATTATTCCCACCTGGCGGATTACACCTTTGAACATTTCGGCATGCTGCACCGAGCCATGTTTGGTAACTGAAGAGTGTTTAAACGTGAGAGGTGCCCTGCCTCCAGGGCACTCGTATAAACCACAAGGCTGGATTCAACAACATCGGCTTACAGCTGCAAAACCTTATCAAAGAAATCAACCAGTGCGCTGTTCAGCTGCTCATGAAAAGCACCGCGATCAAAGCCTTCAGCATCGACACACACCATATTCCAAATGCGCGGGTTGTGCTCTTTAAGCTTGGGATTGCATTCAGCCAGGAAGGAAAAGTGTCCGGCTTTCTCGACTACATGCGTTTCTACAACGTTCGGCAGATGCAATGCCAGTTTGGCGCCGTTGGTCTTATGCGGAACCCGAACATCCACTGCACCCGACCAGAGCTGAACAGGAGTCTTCACTGCCGCCAAGGCAGATTCGTCAAACATGTAGCTCAAGCCCGGTGCCGCAATGCTAATCGCTTTGATGCGGTCATCCCCCGCCACGGCCTGTACCTCTTTGCCCAAGGAGTCGGGATCGATCCCCTCCAACATGCCGATTTCGCAAGTAAATTCCTGCGGATTGCTCTCGCAATGCTGCAGTGCCTGCTGGAAATCAGGTACTGCACCTGCCGCTACCAGCGCGGTATAACCGCCTGCCGAGAAGCCATAAACACCAATCCTCTCGGCCGCGATATGCTCTGCCGCAGGCCAGTCTTCCAACATGTAATCGATAACCGTTGAAATATCGGCTGGGCGGGACACCAGCCACTCTGCCGTGCTCGCCGATTCATCCTCGCTGTTATTGCCCGGATGTTCAGGGGCCGCGACGATATATCCGGCCTCCGCCAGTTCAAGCGCAGCATCGGCATGTCCACCCATCCAGCCACCATAGCCATGTGACAGGATAACCAGCGGCAGATGATCACCAGAGACCTTGGCATTCAGCGCCAGTGCCTGGCGGAAAGGTGAGTTGATAGCCTTGGGTACAAGCGCATCAGCGGGATACCAGATACCCACCTGGATTGGGGTTGGAGCGTTGATGGATACACGTTCAAATCCAACCGCCAGCGTCTGCAGCGGCCAGACGATAATCGCGAGCAACAGTGATAAGTGGAGTTTCATGGCTTGTCCCTAAGTCTCCAGTGACTAAAACGGCTCCTGGCCGAAAAGCCGTCGACTTTATCACAGCTTGCCTGCCAACAAGTTACCTGTAACAGGTTTGGTTTTTGGAGCTTAAAAGCCTTTGTCTATTCTGTAACCAAGGGTTCACGGACTGGTTTTAGTGTATTCATCACCATACAGTGATGAGGGTAGGCAGCAGTGAAGCTTGAGCGGAAAGATAAAGCGTTTGTAGCCTGGTGGATTGATCATCAGTTCACGACCAAGGCACATTTCCCGGATGCCGGCTGTAAGCCGGGCAGTAAGCTCAAACAGCCAACCAAGAAGCACCTCAAAGCTTACAAGACCTGGCGCAAGCTGCCATTGAAGGTCAGTAAGCTTCAAGCGTGGATGGACGAGTGGCTGAATGAGCACGACAAACAAGCGCTAATGCATTCCATGAAGCGCCAGCATAAAGATCACCCACCCTGGTCGTGAGTCACCGGGGCCGAAAGACAGATTACTCGATTGGCAAGTTCTCATCAGCGCCCCACTCCGACCAGGAGCCATCATAGAGGCTAAGGTTGTCATGGCCTGCAATTGCAGCAGCCAACAGGATAATGCATGCCGTGATACCTGAGCCACAGCTGAAAACACTCGACCGTTCGGCTGCCATGGGCAGTTGGCTGAAGAGTTCCGCCAGCTCATGGTCGGGTTTGAATTCGATATCGTTGAGCACCTGAGTGAAGGGCAAGTTGATGGAACCCGGTATATGGCCTGAGCGCAATCCGGGCCTTGGCTCTTCTGCTTCACCGAGAAAGCGAGCCTGGGCGCGTGCATCCAGAATATTCAGCTGGCCCTTGCCCAACCTCTGTAACAAATACCCCGCGTCGCGCACGCTCTCATCCAGAAAACTCACACTCGGCACCTCATCCAGGCTAACCGGTGGTTTCAACTTATCTGTCAGAGCACGCCCTTCGGCCATCCATTTTGGCAGCCCGCCATCCAATACATATACCTGATCAAACCCGAAAGCCTTGAAAATCCACCAGGCGCGAGGTGAGGCGTAAATACCCTGGTTGTCGTAAATCACGACGGTGGTATCTGCTGTAATTCCCTGCCTCTGTGCTTCCCTTGCAAACTGCTCGGATGTTGGAAAGGCATGCACCAGGTCCGAGTTCAAATCACAGAGTTCCTGCTCCAGATTGATGAACTGGCTGCCGGGTATATACACCGGTGTGTCATAGGTGATGGGCTCTTTGCCAATCACCTTGCTCATGCTGGCATCCAGTATTACCAGCCCTTCCCGGTCAAGATTATCCTGCAGCCACTGGGTGCTAACGATGGGCGATGTCATAGGCGCAAATCCTTATAATTCGGTGTGAATCCCTGAAGCTCAGCCTAACGAAAACATCGCCCCTTGTCTCCGAGATAACACTGCCTTCAGGACGCCCCAGCATTTGACTCTTTTGCGGTTTTACGAGCCTTGAACGCATTGACGGCCGCCGCAAACTCTTCACCCTGCAGCGCCGTCACTAGCTGGTCCAGCTCCCGACTCATCGCACCATCAATTGATGCCTGCTCTGATTGTCGCATCAGTTTCTTCGCCGCCTGCATCGCCTTCGGCGGCGCGGAAGCCAGCCGTTCTGCATAGGCCAGGGCAGACGCCAGCGCCTCACCATCTGCGACGACCCGATTGATCAACCCGGCATCTGCCGCTGCCTGTGCCTCCAAGCGCTCGCCCAGCAACAGCAATTCCGAGGCTTTCTGTCGCCCTGCCAGCTGTGGCAGGATCCAGGTTGATGCAAACTCAGGACAGATGCCCAAATGGACAAACGGCATTTGTAACCAGCTGCTTTCACCCGCAACCACCAGGTCGCAATGCATCAGCAGCGTGCAGCCAATGCCCACGCCGTGTCCTTCCACCGCTGCTACAACAGGTTTCTGTAACCGGTTGAATTGCTGCATAAACCGGTACACCGGATGTTCGCTATCGCGAATAGGATTTTCCAGGAAATCATTCAGGTCGTTGCCGCTGCAAAACACCTTGGATGATCCCGTGAATACCAGTGCACGCACGCTCTCATCTTCATCCGCCGCTTTCAGTTCAGCGATCAGCGCTTCGTAAATCTGGCTTGTCAGTGCATTTTTGCGTGCAGGGTTATCCAGTCTCAATAACCTGACTGCCCCCTGTGTTTCAACCGATACACCCGTGCTGCTCATTTTGCATATCTCCCTTCACAGTACCGGGACCCTACGGCCCCGACCTTGTTCAATTTCAGGCTGATGTGCTGAACTGCTGGCGCAGGTTGCGCTTCAGCAGT
The DNA here is from genome assembly GCF_059179545.1 of Marinobacterium sp. NO-S09. Classification (NCBI taxonomy): domain Bacteria; kingdom Pseudomonadati; phylum Pseudomonadota; class Gammaproteobacteria; order Oceanospirillales; family Oceanospirillaceae; genus Marinobacterium; species Marinobacterium sp. NO-S09. Next base: position 2,543,384 of record NZ_CP168954.1, read on the forward strand.
TTGCCCGATGAGTTTTTCGGAAGTTGCTGCACAAAGTGCACCTGTTTGGGCACCTTGAACGGCGCCAGGTTGGCACGGGCATGACTGATCAGCGCTTCGGCATCTGGATCTGCATCCTGCTTCAACACCACAACGGCCGCGATCGCCTCGATCCATTTGTCATCGGGCACCCCGATCACTGCAACCTCATCAATTCCCGGGTAGGTGTAGAGCGCTTCTTCCACATCCCGGCTGGCTACCAACACACCGCCGGTGTTCACGATGTCCTTGATGCGATCCACGATCCAGATATAGCCCTGCTCATCCTGATAACCAAGGTCGCCTGAGTGGAACCAGCCACCATTAAAAGATTCAGCAGTTTCTTCAGGCTTATCCCAGTAGCCGATCATCAACTGCGGCGAACGATGCACCAGCTCCCCCTGCTCGCCGGGGGCACATTCGTTGCCCGTTGCCGGGTCGACAATCCGTGTTTGCACGTTAATGACGGGACGACCGCAGGACGCCGGGCGGTCCTGATGTTCAGCCGGTGACAGCACCGTTGCCAGCGGCGCGATTTCACTCTGCCCGTAGCAGTTATACAGCCCCGAATCCGGCAGGCGTTCGCCCAGCTCCTTGACTATGGGCTCCGGCATGATCGAGGCACCGTAGTAGAGTTTGGTCAGGTGCTGAAGCTCTGCCTCGACAAAATCATCATGATGCAGCAGCGCAATCCAGACTGTGGGCGGCGCAAAGAAGCTGTTCAGGTGCTTGGCCTTGAGCAGTTGCAGAATGGCATCCGGCGTCGGCGTATCCAGCAGATAGCTGTAGGCGCCCACCAACAGGCTTGGCATGGTAAATACATGCATCTGCGCAGAATGGTACAGCGGCAGCGCCGCCAGGCTGCGGTCTTCAGGTTTGCTATCCAGGTGATACAGGCAGCTGAAGTACTCCGCCATCAGCGAACGATGGGTGTGCATGGCGCCTTTCGGGTCAGATGTCGTCCCGGAGGTATACAGAATCTGCACCACATCCTGCTCAGACAGTTCAATCTCTGGCGCCTGATCACTGCCACCACCTTTGGCCAATTGCAGGATATCATCGCGTCCTTCGGCATTATCCGAATGCAGGCTGCCCTGGATAAACAGATCCAGCTGATCACCGACCTCCTCGACAAAGGCCTTGAGGCTGTCATCCGCGAACAGCGCACGCGCCCCGGATTGCGTCAGAACGTAGACCAGTTCACGCTCGGTCAGTGAAAAGTTAACCGGCACGTGAATCAGGCCGGAACGGGTGCAAGCCAGCCACAGAATCAGATAAGCATCGGAGTTCTTGCCATAGGCCGCAACGCGATCACCCTTTTGCAGCCCCGAAGCCAGCAGGTAGTTAGCGACACGGTTCACCGCCGTATCCAGCGCCTGGTAACACCAGCTACGACCCTGATATTCCAGCGCCAGCTTGTCCGGGTACTGTATGGCGGTGCGATGAAAGGCATCGCCGATGGTATTACGTGTCGTTTGTTCAACCACTGTGCGGGTTTGAGTGTCCAGATTCATACTACACCTCGGTTTTTATTGTTTTGTGTTGCCTAGCTCAGTCGTTCAACACCTTGCCGGTCGCCAGCAGATGCTCCATTCGCTGTCGTGATGCGGGGTTTTGCAGCAATAGCAGATTGCACTCACGCTCCAGGTCACCGAAGGTGTCATACCATCCGGGTGTGGCGGCTGCATTCAGTAACTGCAGGAGTTGCTCTTCCAACTCATATTGATAGCTGTTTTCTTCGCCATTCAATTGCGGTGAACCCGCGCTTAGCGCAGTCAGGTTGTTAAAGCGGGTGCGGTCATCGACGTTGCGTAAGCGACGGGCCAGGGTGACCGCATCAGAAAGCAAGCGGTCCCGGTTCATGCTGATGCCATCAGTTTCGCGCAGGAAGCCCCGTTCGCGGGCTTCAATGGCTGAACCGGTTACCTGGGCATTAGCGATCAATTCGAAGGTTTTCTCGACAGCAGCCTCACTGCCAAAACGCTCCTGAGTGCGTGCCAGCAGTTCCTTGCAGCCACACCAACCCGGCACGATACCGACGCTGGACTCAACCAGCCCCAGTGACGACTCGGCATGAACCTGCACGCCGTGGCAGTGAAACATCAGCTCCACGCCACCGCCCAAGGCCTTGCCAGCCACGGCCGCAACTACCGGAATATCGGCGTTACGAATGGCGGCAAACAGCTGTTGCCCGCGACGCATGTAGGTATCCAGCCCAGTCTCCTGTTCTGAAAGCTGCAGAAACTCCTTCAGATCGGCACCGGCAGCAAAAATACCGCTGTCGCTGTAGAAAATGAGTGCTTTATTCCTTGAGGTCGCAGCGGCGAGGGCTGTTTCAATCTCATCCAGCAGTTGGTTACTCAGGGCGTTTACGCGGCTGGTAAAGGCCAGACACCAGATATCGGCATTCAGTTCATGCAGGACACTTTGTGTGAAGGTGCGTACGGGTGTCTGCTGACGGATCTTGCTCCATTCAATAATGCCTGCTGCCGGCTGATGGGATTGGTAGAGACCCTGTTCATCGAGCTGCTGACCTTCATGATAGCAGTTACGCCCTGCAGCCTGTTGCATGAACGGACTCAGTTCTGTCCCACTGGCATGCATCTGCTCCGTAAGCGCTGTCATGCCAATGCGATCCATCAACTCAAAGGGGCCATAGCGCCAGTTGTAGCCCAAACGCATGGCCGCATCGACTGAGCTGATTTCAGCCGCCACATCGGGTACCAGCCATGAAGCGTAGTCCAACACTTTTGTCAGCACCTGCCGTGCGTAGCGGCCGCCCTTGTCATTCGCTTGCATAAGCTCACCCAGCTGTCCCGGTTTCAGTTGGGCCGATGCCAGTTGGGAGGCCTGAGGGACCCGGTAACTGAGTCTGTCCAGGTCCAATACCTCTCTTATCTTCTGACCATCGTCATCCAGACGTTGACGATAGAACCCCTGGAGAACGCGCCCCTTGCGACCAAACCAGCCGTTTTTGACCATGCCGTTAATGACCGGCACCGGTGATGCGTACGCCTGGAAGGAATCTGTTTCTGGCAAGAGCCGGCTGAGGCTGGAGGTCACTTCAGGCATCAGGTCAATGCCGACCAGATCCCAGAGCCCGAAAATACCGGTTTTGGGAAAACCACAGACCTGCATCACGGCATCGGCGTCTTCCACACTCAGGCCCAGCGCAACCGCCTCTTGCAGTGCTACCTGCATCCAGTAAACACCCAACCGGTTGGCAATAAACCCGGGGCGGTCATTACAGCGGATCACGGTCTTGCCCATGCAATGGTCAATAAAGGCATCTACGCGCTCAGCGACTTCAGGGCGTGTTTCATCCGAACTGACCAGTTCCAGCAAGCGCATATGGCGTGGCGGATTGAAGAAGTGCGTTACCACGAAGTGTTCGCGCAGGGTCCCAGGCATGCCTTCCATCAGGGTTTCCAGCGGGATGGTCGACGTGTTCGAGGACACCACGGCATCAGCTGCACGTACCTGCTCGATGCGGCGGTAGAGGTCCTGCTTGATATCCAGGCGTTCCACTACCACTTCGATGATCCAGTCCGCTTCGGCCAGCATCTCCAGATCATCATCAATGTTGCCGATCTGAATACGTTCAGCCACGGACACATCCATCAATGCGCCTCTGGAGCCCGCTTTCAGCATGCGCACACGGGCACCCGCTGCAATGGCATTGCGTGCTTCGGCGGTATCACCCGGCGCTGTGTCTGGGGCCGGGATGTCCAGCAGGATAACGCGCGCACCGCCGTTGGCTGCCTGTGCCGCGATTCCCGCGCCCATCACACCCGCACCAATCACGGCGACCGTTTTAATCGGCCTGATTCCCTGAATATTGCTCATGCTGCACCTCCCAGCCGCTCCAGAATCAGGGCAATACCCTGGCCACCACCGATACACATGGTCACCAGTGCACGGCGTTTATTCTGGCGTTCCAGTTCATACAGTGCCTTAAGCGTAATCAGGCTACCGGTGGCACCCACCGGGTGCCCCAGCGCCACGGCACCGCCGTTCACGTTCACAGTCGCAGGATCAAATTCCAGTGTCTGGGACACAGCCATGGCCTGCGAGGCAAAGGCTTCGTTGGATTCGACGATATCGATATCGGACATACGCAGGCCGCTCGCCTGCAGCGCCTTTTTCACCGCCGGAATCGGCCCCAGGCCCATCAAGTGGGGTTCGACGCCTGCGAACCCATAGCCAAGGATACGAGCCATGGGGGCAAGCCCACGTGCCTGTGCAACCTGCAGGGAGGTCATCACCATGGCAGCGGCACCATCGTTAATGCCCGAAGCATTACCGGCTGTTACCAGGCCATCTTTCTTGAACGCAGGTCGCAGTTTTTGCAGGCTTTCCAGGCTCACATCACCGCGCACATGCTCATCTTCTGCAAACATGAGGGTTTCCTTGCCCTTGCGAACAGGCACCGGAACGATCTGCGATTTGAAATGCCCTGCTGCAATGGCGGCGGCCGCCTTGTGATGGCTATCACAGGCGTACTGATCAATTTCTTCACGGGTATAACCGTACTGCTCGGCGATATTTTCTGCCGTTACGCCCATATGCCCACTGTCGAAAGGATCGCTGAGAATGCCCAGTGTCATATCCAACGCCTTGGCATCTCCCATACGCTGTCCTGTGCGCATGCTCGGCAACAGATAAGCCCCCCGGCTCATGCTCTCGGCACCACCGGCCAGCGCAATCGTGCTGGCACCGGACTGGATCAGTTGAGCGGTCGAAATCAAAGACTGGACTGAGGAACCACACAGACGGTTCACGTTCAAGGCTGCGGAGCTGTCGGGCAGTCCGGCATTCAACGCAATATGCCGTGACAGGTAAACATCCTGCGGGCTGGTCGTAATGATGTGACCAAATACCGAGTGGTCGATCTCGCCGGCATCCACACCGGAACGCTCGATCGCAGCCTTCGCTGCGAAGGTGCCCAACTCGGCCGGGCTGTACGCAGACAGGCTACCGCCAAAATCGCCAATGGCGGTGCGGGCGCCGGCCACAATGACAACATCCTGAAGTTTGATTGTATCGGTCATCATGATTATCCCTTTTTTATTGTTATCGGTTCAGCCTGCTCGACCCAACATGTCGCGGGCGATCACCTCTTTCATGATTTCCGAGGTACCGGCATAAATGGTCTGGATGCGCGCATCCACATAGAAGCGAGAGATCGGATATTCCAGGGTGTAGCCGTAGCCACCGAACAGCTGCAAACAGCGGTCTATGGAACGACACTGCATCTCGCTCAGCATCAGCTTCAGCGTTGCCGCATCGGTCCCGTTCATTTCACCTTGCTGGTAGCGTTGCAGACACTGGTTGAAATAGGCGCGACCCATTTCCAGCTCCGCACGTACCTGCGCTAGGCTGAAGCGGGTGTTCTGAAAATCCGCTATGCGCTGGCCAAAGGCGCGGCGCTCCTGCACATACTCAAGCGTTAGCTGCAGCGCACCCTCGATGGCACCCAGGGCCTGAGCCCCAACGCCCAGACGCTCGCGCGCCAGCTCCTGCATCAGATACACAAAGCCCTGTCCCGGCTCACCCAACAGGGCGTCATTCGGCAGAATCAGATCATCAAAGAAGAGTTCGGCGGTATCGCTGGCGTGCTGGCCGATTTTGCGGATCGACTTGCCACGGGAAAAACCGGGCAGCGAGGTATCTGCCAGGAACAGGGATACGCCACGGGCTCCGGCACTGGGGTCGGTCTTGGCACAGATAATCACCAGATCAGCCAGCTGACCATTGGTGATAAACACCTTGGCACCATTCAGTTTCCAACCACCCTCGACTTTCTCGGCGCTGGTGCGCATGGCGGCAAGATCACTGCCGGCTCCCGGTTCGGTCATGGCGATGGCACCCAAGACTTCACCACTGGCCATACGGGGCAGCCAATGTTGTTTCTGAGCCTCAGTGCCAAGGTGAAGAATGTAGGGCATTACGATGTTGGCGTGGATGTTGTAGCCACTGGCCAGGCCACCAAAGCCCTGGCGCGACATCTCTTCACAGATCATCAGGCAGATTTCGACGCCAGCCTCAGAACCGCCCAGAGATTCGGGCAGATCTACACCCAGCAGCCCGGCCTCGCCCAGGCGGTTCCAGAGTTCACGCGGCACCTGATGAGCCTCTTCCCAGGCTTCATAATCCGGTGCCACTTCCTGTTGCAGGATGCGACGCACCATCTCTTCAAACAGTGCCTTATCTTCATTGCCCGCCTCTGGGGCAACAACTGACGTTGCCTGTGTATTCATGCTCAGCCCTTTTGTTGTTTTTACTGTAGGGGCCACCGGCCGGTTGACCTTTTGCACCATTAAAGAGGCTAAGCCTTGTCCTTTGAATGACCCTTGGGGTCTTTTTAATTGATCGAATAGGCCAATACCTGCACACTGCTCCTGACTATCCGTTTCAAAACAGGTGGAATGCCATGCTCCCGCCCGACACCCGGCGCTCATCCGACAAGGCTCATATTGCCAACCACTACATTCGGGCCAGTATTGGCGGTGCTTTGCGACAGGGCGCAGATGCCAAAAGGCTTATAGCAGAAGCGGATATTCCCGGTCATTGGCTTGATAGCCCCGACAAATTGATTACCGAACGACAACTCAGTGAGCTGGTGAAAGCAGCCTGGCGGGCGACCAACGATGAGTTTATGGCGCTATCGCCACATATCTGTAAGCGCGGCGTGTTTTCACTGGCCGCCGAATTATCCCAAGGGGCCAACACACTCGGCGGGATGCTCAAGCAGAGTGCACGGATGTACTCTGCCCTGTCGGATGATCTGGATATTGGTCTGGAGCTTGAAGGTTCCAGCCAGACGCCTTTGGTGTTTTTCCGCTTGCACCTGCGTCATCAGGGCGAGGATGCTGATCATTTTCTGCAGGAGTTCATCATGTTGATGTGGCAACGCTTTGCCAGTTGGCTGGTGGGTCAGCAGATTCCCATTGCCAGTACGGTGTTTGGCTACCCTGCACCGACCCATGCGCGGGAGTATCGCGCCATGTATTTGGGTGAACTGATTTACGAACAGCCCTGTTCAGGCTTTTATCTGCACCCGCGCTATCTGCAGCTGCCAATTATTCGCAACGCGGTTGAGTTACAGGCGTTTCTGCGAGATTGCCCTGCGGTAGTACTGCACCGGCCCGTGCGCGATAACAGCCTGCAAACGCGTATTCGCGTTTTGCTGCAACGCTATGACCTTGAGCAGATGCCGGAGCTGGACGATATCAGCCAGCTGCTTGCCATCGCTCCGCGCACTCTGCGCCGCAAGCTGATGCACGAAGGCACTTCTATTCGCCAGATCAAGGAAAACCTGCGTCATGATTTCGCATTAAAGTTGCTGGCCAGTGAGCATCTGAGTGTGCAGGAAGTAGCTGAACAGAGCGGATTTGCCGAAGCGGCTGCGTTTTGTCGGGCCTTCAAGCGCTGGACAGGGCAATCACCCTCGCAGTGGCGTCAGGCACGCCACTAAGTCGAGATCTTTAAAACCCTCTTGACCTTACCATCGTTGGAAGGTCTATCGTCTTAGTCATTCAATCCCCAAAGGAGGTTAACAATGCACCATCTCAAGGTTACCGGCATGTCCTGCGGCCACTGCGTGTCTGCTATCGAAAAAGCCGTCAAGGCACTGGATTCTCAAGCCGAGGTGTCCGCTGATGTGGCTACTGGCGAAGTGACCGTCAAAAGCGAAACCGAGTTTGCGGCGATCAGTGATGCCATTCGAGAAGCCGGCTACGAAAACCAGGCAACCAATGCCTGAGGGCCACGCCTGAGACCCGCTTCCGCCAAGGCTGCCCCAAGCATCTGCGCCCGGGACAGCCTTTTGTATTCCTGACAATCCTTTTTCAGCTCCTGTCACGCCTTTCCCTAGTATTACGAGTCAATCCTCCGGCTTATCCTTGTTGCTGCCGCACCCGGAACCGGCCGTTTCATCACCCTTCTCGCTTCCCCATCCTTCAGAGAGTTCGTTGATTATCGGACAGTCGGGTCGAGAATCCCCCTGACAGTTGCCTGCCAGGTGGGACAGTGTCTCGCTCATTTCCATCAACTGTTGCGCCTTGCGCTCCAGTTCGGCCACATGCTCAAGAGCGATGCGTTTGACGTCGGCACTGGCTCGGTCACGATCCTGCCACAGCGCCAGCAGCTCAGACATCTGGTCAACCGAGAAGCCCAGGTCCCGTGCACGCCGGATAAAGCGCAGGCGGTGTACATCCTTGTCCGAATAATCCCGATAGCCGGCTGCGGTCCGGGATACCTCGGGAATCAGCTCAATCGATTCGTAATAGCGAATCATTTTCGCCGACACACCGGATGCTTCAGACGCCTTACCTATATTCATGTTGCCCCCTTGCGTATACGATCAATTTCCAACCATCTTTGGCCTCAAGCTGCCTGAGTCGGCGCCTTGAAACGGCGCAGCCTGAGCGCATTGGTCAGCACAAAGACTGACGACAGCGCCATCGCTGCAGCAGCAAAGATGGGTGACAACAGCAGGCCAAAGGCCGGATAGAGCGCCCCTGCTGCCAGCGGAATGAGCGCCGTGTTATAGGCAAAGGCCCAGAACAGGTTCTGCTTGATATTGCGGATGGTTTCCTGTGACAGCGCAATGGCGCTGGGGATACCGCCCAGACTGCCGGACATGAGCACCACATCCGCCGCCTCGATGGCCACATCAGTCCCTGTGCCTATGGCCATACCGACATCCGCCGCCGCCAGTGCCGGCGCATCGTTGATGCCATCACCGACAAAAGCCAACTTGCCATGTTGGGATTTGAGCGTATTCACCGCATCCACCTTTCCTTCCGGAAGCACTTCAGACACAACGTCATCAATGCCCAGCTGCTTGGCAATGGCTTCTGCTGTACGGCGGTTGTCACCGGTAATCATCGCCACCTTCAACCCCAGGCGGTGCAGTGCCTTGATTGCCTCAGGTGTAGATTCCTTGATCGGGTCAGCGACTGCCACAATCGCTGCCAGTTTGCCGTCAATCGCGGCATACAGCGGTGATTTACCTTCATCACCCAGGCGTTCCGCCACATCAGAAAAGGTCGCTACATCCAGGCCCAGCTTTTTCATGTAGCGGTCGGCACCGATATCCACTGACACGCCGTCAGCCTGTGCCTTGACACCAAAACCGGTCACGGATTCAAAGCTATCAACCTTCGGCAGCGACAGCCCCTCACTTTCAGCCGCCTCGGTAATCGCACGTCCGATGGGGTGCTCCGAGCGGGATTCCACGGCGGCAATCTTCGCCAAGACATCGCTGCGTTCAAAGCCCTCCGCCACTTCCAGGTCCGTCAGTGCCGGCTTGCCCTCGGTCAGCGTACCCGTCTTGTCGAGCGCGACGACTTTGGCATCTTTCAGCAGCTGGAGCGCTTCACCCTTGCGGAACAACACACCCATTTCAGCACCACGCCCGGTGCCCACCATGATCGAGGTCGGAGTGGCCAGCCCCATGGCACAGGGGCAGGCGATAATCAGAACCGCCACCGCATTCACCAGTGCCAGACTCAAGGCCGGCTCCGGCCCCGCGAAAAACCACACCAGGAAGGTGAGCAGTGCCGCCGTCATCACCGCCGGTACAAACCACATGGTGACCTTGTCCACCAACCCCTGGATGGGCAACTTCGAGCCCTGAGCCTCTTCAACCATGCGAATAATCTGGGCCAGCACGGTTGTGCCGCCAACAGCGGTCGCCTTGAAAGTCAGCGCGCCTTTCTGGTTGACGGTGCCGCCTACAACTTCGCTTCCCGTCGCTTTCGCCACGGGCACGGGTTCGCCAGTGATCATCGACTCGTCGACATAGCTGTCGCCATCGGTCACCTCACCGTCCACCGGGATGCGCTCACCGGGACGCACTTCGACCAGATCGCCAGGCTGCACCTCCCCGATGCCAATTTCAACGGCTTTGCCATCACGAATAACGCGAGCTGTTTTGGCCTGCAGCCCTACCAGACGCTTGATCGCCTGTGAGGTGCGGCCCTTTGCCCGCGCCTCGAAGAATCGCCCCAGCAAAATCAGGGTGACGATCACAGCAGCCGCTTCGAAATAGACATTGGCGGTCCCTTCCGGCAGCAACCCGGCAAAAAAGGTCGCAATAACCGAATACCCCCAGGCAGCGGAGGTGCCCAGCACCACCAGCGAGTTCATATCCGGTGCGCCCCTCAACAATGCCGGTATGCCCTTGCTGAAAAAGCGTCGCCCAGGCCCGAACAGCACCAGTGTTGCCAGTACAAATTGAATGTACCAGCTCAACTGCATGCCAATCGTATCGGCAATCAGGCCGTGCATGCCGGGAATCACGTGGGATCCCATTTCGATAACAAAGACCGGCAGCGACAGCACTGCCGCAATCGTCAGATCACGCTTAAGCCCGGCCAATTCGGCATCTTTCTTGTCGTCGCCTTCTTCAGCCTCGGCACCGGTTCGATCCACTTCACTGGCGCTGTAGCCGGCATCGGCCACGGCCGCGATCAGAGTTTCTGCAGGCAGATTACTGCGAATACTGGCGCGCTCGGTGGCCAGGTTGACGTTCGCTTCCACCACACCGGGCACCGCTTGCAAGGCACGCTCTACCCGGCCAACGCAGGAAGCACAGCTCATGCCTTCAACCGATAGCTCGGTCGTGGTCGCTGGCACGGTATAACCTGTTTTCTCCACCGCTTCGATCAGTGCCCCTGCATCCAGCTGGTCATCGCCGCGTATATCGGCACGCTCGGTCGCCAGATTGACGGCAACCTCTTCCACATGCTCAACCTTCTTCAGTGCGGTTTCTACGCGTCCAACACAGGAAGCGCAGCTCATTCCCTCAATCGGCAGGCTTATCGACGACTGTTTCTGTTGTGTCTCGGTATCCATCAGCTGCCTCCTTACAAGCATCTCATGATGATATTGCTTGACTATAAACCTTCCCACAATGGGAAGGTCAAGCAGGATAACGAGCTGCCCTGAATCAATTCGCCACAGCCCTGGTATGGCCATCCGCCCGAGAAAGACTATAATACTGTTTATTTATACAGTATTTGAGTATCTATCGATGAACGCGGTTATTCTGGCGCGTGCCAGCACGCACACATCCCTGTCCATACCGCTCTTTATGGAGCGGGTACAGGCCGGCTTCCCTTCCCCGGCGCAGGACTATGTTGAGCAGACACTGGATTTGAACGACCTGTGCATCCACCACCCGGCCGCCACCTATTTCGTGCGCGCCGAGGGCGACTCAATGATTGAGGTTGGCATCTTCAGCGGCGACATCCTGGTAGTGGATTCTTCCCTGTCACCCCGGCACGGCGATATCGTGATCGCCAGCCTGAATGGTGAATTCACCGTCAAACAGCTGGAACTCAAGCCCCATACGCGCCTGCTACCCCGTAATCCGGCCTATCGCCCTATCCGTTTGCCCGAGGATTGCGAGCTGGATGTCTTTGGCGTGGTCACCAATGTGATTCATTCGCTGCGCAGGCCGGACCGATGAACCCGGTATTCGCTCTGGTGGACTGCAACAATTTCTATACCGCATGTGAGCGGCGCTTTCGGCCAGACCTGGCAAGCGTACCCATCGTGGTACTGTCCAATAACGACGGCTGTATTATTTCCCGCTCCGCCGAAGCCAAGGCGATGGGTATCAAGATGGGCGTCCCCTTTTATCAGATCGAGCCTTACCTGACACAACAGGGCGTGGCCGTGTTTTCCTCCAACTACGCGCTCTATGCCGATATGTCGGCACGAGTGATGAGTATCCTGGAACAGGAATCCCCACGCGTAGAGATCTATTCCATTGATGAAGCCTTTCTCGATCTCAGTGGTATGGAGTCGGTGGCAACGCTGGCGGACTTCGGTCGCCATATTCGCACCACCGTACAACAATGGACCGGCATTACCGTCTGTGTCGGCATAGCGCCAAGCAAGACACTGTCCAAACTGGCTAACCATGCTGCCAAGCGCTACCCCGCCACCGGTGGCGTGGTCGACCTGACCAGCCCGGAACGCCAGCGACGCCTGCTGCAATTGGTCCCGGTCGATGAGGTCTGGGGCGTCGGCAGACGGCTGAGCAAACGGCTATACAAAGATGGCATCAAGACCGCACTGGACCTGGCCTGCTGCAACCCCAAAACCATCCGCCAGCAATACTCGGTCGTGCTGGAGCGCACAGTGCGCGAGCTCAATGGCGAATCCTGCCTGTCACTGGAGGATGTAACGCCCACCAAACAACAGATCATCTGCAGCCGATCCTTTGGTGAACGTATTACCTGCTTCCAATCCATGCGCGAAGCCGTCTGTGAATACACGGTCAGGGCCGCCGAAAAACTGCGCGAAGAAGGCCAAACAGCCAAGCGCATCAACCTGTTTATGCGCACCAACCGGCATAACCCCGCAGAACCACAATATATGCCGTCACTGGGTGCCGAACTCCCGCTGCCCACCGATGACACCCGCGACCTCGTCGCCGCAGCAATACGTTTGCTGCGCTCCAGCTGGAAGGAGGGATACCGCTACATGAAAGCAGGGGTCATGCTGACCGACTTCTACGAACCCGGCGTATATCAGCCCGGCCTGTTTGATGATGCCCATACACGCCCAAACGCCAAGGCCCTGATGTCGGTACTGGACAAGATCAACCACAGCGGTAAGGGCCGGCTATTTCTGGCCGGACAAGGCGTACAGAAAGAGTGGCGCATGAAACGTCTGCACGTATCGCCTGCCTACACCACCAACTGGCGCTCACTGCCGGTGGTGAGGTAGAAACACCACCAATGGCGCATGAGCAAAGCCTTTTGGATCGTTTAACATGAGGTTTAAAGCTCGGCATGGATACGCCGCTAATACGCCACAATCAAGGATGGACCTATGAAAACACTGCCCCACTTCACCCTTCTGCTTACGCTGGGTATCAGCATGCCAGCCAGCGCCGACATCTATAAATGCGAAGGCCCAGACGGTCGCAAGATTTACTCCGATATGCCGTGCAGCGCTGATGCCAAGCCTGTTCCCAAAGATGCATTCAGGGTCAACAGCGCGACGCTGGTGCCTGATGACTCTGCTAAGCCCGCGAAAAGCACGCGGACAAAAACCGACGCAGCACTTGAAGTGAATAGAGAAGCGATCAGAACCCGCTACAAAGAGCTGAAAGCACTGACACGGCGTCTTGTCGGATATGACAACAAGGCCCTGCTCAAACAGGTGAATCGACGCATTGACGCCAACCTCAGGCGCGCGCTCTCCGCCAAGTCGGTTTCCAAAGAGCGCAGCAATATTCACCACCGGTTTGACAAGCAGGTCGCGGAAGCAAAACGCCACTATCTCACCGACCACCCGGGGATGGCGCAGGCGCTGGTGACTCTGGAAGCCGAACGTGACGAAGCCCTGTACGGATTTTCGTCACGCTCCCGTGCACGCTGAAGTGTTAGCGCTTCGCCTGCATCACATCAGGTTCAACAAAGGGGTTGGGGTGCCCTTGGATGGCCTGGATACGGCGCGCCCTCGCCCGCTCCGCTTCATCTACCGGGTCCAGCGATGACCAGGCGGTAAACAGCTGTTCCTGTTTGCGGCTCAGGCGTACACCGTAACGCTCGGCCATGTAGAAGTAGGTACGGGCAATGTCGCCACGAACCTGCTCTGGCGGCTCGGCGACACGGGCCTTGAAGTCCACTTCAAAGTCACACTGGCCATAGGCACGCGGCTCGCCGGCGATCATGCCAAAACGGTAATTGCTGCGGTCGCCATTGAGTTCACCCACGGCCGGAACCAGGTTGTACAGATCCGCTTCCATCCGCTTGAACACCGGGTCCTTGCGGCAGTTCTTGCGGCCGCCCTCCTGCCAGCATTGCAACTGATGGCCAAACTCCCAGGCGGGCATCACATGTTCCCACTCGATACGCCCGGAGCGGTTGGCATTCTTGCGCGGCTTGAGGCCACAACTATCGGCGGCAGGCGTCAAACGGGTCCGCCCCGGTTTATTGGAGACCGCCTGCTCGCTGTAATGACAGCCACAATAAAAGGTGATGCGATCAGAATTCTGATACACCTCTTTGGCGAGAATTTTCTTGGCGGAGTAAAAAGACGATGGGGTATCCGCGGCGGCGAACGTCGCCGAAACCGCGAGGATCAGGGGCAAAACAAGACGCATAGAGACTACCGTATGCAAACAGCTGAGCACACTTTATCCCTGTGCACCAGCGCCTTCCTTGCGCAGGCGGGATATTCAACGGATTTACCTTATAAATCAACCCTCTGCCTGCAAAAGTGAATCCTTTATGCGCACAAACTGTATAAGCAACGCAAACACGCAAGCCATAGCCCTTGCTTGTCATATTATGACAGTCGATTGACCGATAATGTCACCTTTAAAAACATACAAACTTCAATCAACCCTAGGTAAACATGGGGCTTAGAAGCCAAATGACAATAAATGCCAGTGCAACTGGCGTGAAATGTCATTGGCTTGGCCAGCGGAATCCCTGATGCTTGGTGCAACACTGAAAGACCTCTCAACGTCACCCGAGAGTGTCCAAGCCCAATAACAACACAAGGGGTTCACCACCATGCCCGAGTACAAGGCTCCACAGAAAGACATTCATTTCGTACTCAACGATCTGCTGGATTTCGAGCAGCATTACAGTCAGCTGCCGGGCTGCGAAGAAGCGACACCGGATATGGTCAGCGCCATTATTGAAGAAGGCGCCCGATTCGCTGAGCGTGTTCTGGCCCCGCTGAATCAGGTGGGTGACCAGGAAGGCTGCACCTTTGAAGACGGCAAGGTCACAACCCCCACCGGCTTCCGTGAAGCCTATCAGCAGTTTGTTGAAGGCGGCTGGCCTTCACTGTCGCACAGCCCCGAATGGGGTGGCCAGGGCTTGCCAGACTCCCTCGGCATGGTGGTCAGCGAACTGACCAGCACCGCCAACTGGGCCTGGGGCATGTATCCGGGCCTGAGCCACGGTGCCATGAATACATTGGAAGAACACGGCACCGAAGAGCAGAAGCAGACCTACCTGACCAAGCTGGTCTCCGGCGAGTGGACCGGCACCATGTGCCTGACCGAGCCTCATTGCGGTACCGACCTTGGCCTGCTGCGCACCAAAGCCGAACCCAATGCCGATGGCAGCTACGCCATCAGCGGTACCAAGATCTTCATCTCTGCCGGCGAGCACGACATGGCCGACAACATTGTCCATATCGTACTGGCACGCCTGCCGGATGCCCCGGCCGGGACCAAAGGCATTTCCCTGTTTATCGTACCCAAGCACCTGCCGACTGCCGATGGCGGTGCGGGTGAGCGCAACGCCGTTAACTGTGGCTCCATCGAGCACAAAATGGGTATCCATGGTAACTCCACCTGCGTCATGAACTTTGATGCCGCCACCGGTTACCTGATCGGCCCGGCCAACAAGGGCCTGAACTGCATGTTCACCTTCATGAACACCGCACGCCTGGGTACCGCCATGCAGGGCTTGGCCCATGCCGAATGGGGCTTCCAGAACTCCCTGCCCTACGCCCGTGAGCGTCTGCAGATGCGTGCCCTGACCGGCCCGGCTGCGCCGGATAAGGCCGCCGATCCGATCATAGTGCACCCTGAAGTACGCAAGATGCTGCTGACGCAGAAAGCTTTCGCAGAAGGCGGTCGTGCACTGATCTACTACTGTTCAATGCTGGTGGACAAGGTGAAGCTGGCCGACGGTGAGGAAAAAGCCAATGCCGATACCCAGCTGGCCTTCCTGACCCCAATCGCCAAGGCCTTCCTGACCGAGGTCGGTTTCGAAAGCGCCAACCATGCCCTGCAGGTGTATGGTGGCCACGGCTACATCAGCGAATGGGGTATGGAGCAGAACGTTCGCGATTGCCGTATCTCCATGCTGTATGAAGGCACCACCCAGATCCAGGCTCTGGACCTGCTGGGCCGCAAGGTGCTGATGACCCAGGGCGAAACGCTAAAGAGTTTCACCAAGGTGATTCACAAGTTCTGCAAGGTAGCCGAAGAAGACCCGAAAATGCGCGCATTCACCGGTCCTTTGGCCAAGTTGAACAGCGAATGGGGTGATCTGACCCAGCAGATCGGTATGAAGGCTATGATGAACAAGGAAGAAGTCGGTGCTGCCTCCGTGGATTACGTCATGTATTCCGGTTATGTCACTCTGGCTTACTTCTGGGCACGTTCGGCACAGGCTGCACAGCTGAAGCTGGCCGCCGGTGAAGGTGATGCAGCGTTCTACCGCAGCAAACTGACCACCGCCCGCTTCTACTTTGAACGCATCCTGCCGCGCACCCGTGGCCTGGTCGAAACCATGCTGTCCGGTTCCGACAACCTGATGGAGCTGCCGGAAGACAACTTCATCTTCTAAAGCACAAACGCGGTGGTTTTCCAGGGAGATCGGTCAACCACCGCTGCCAAGACAAAGCACCTTGGCAACGCCCAATTGTCTGGCAATGAAAACTGCCCGACAGAACAGCCCTCACAACAACAAGCATATGGGCATGAACATGATTAGGATGAACGACAACGGCCAGCATATCCCGCCCTCGCTCAACCCCGAAGGATATGAAGCCATCACTGATTTCTTCGCCGACGTATGCCAGCGCTACGCCGAGCGTCCTGCCTTTACCAGTCTGGGCCGTACACTGAGCTACGCCGAACTGGACCGGCTGTCGGCGGCCTTTGCGGCTTACCTGCAGCAGGAAACCAACCTGGTGCCCGGTGACCGTATCGCCGTCCAGCTACCCAACCTGATTCAGTACCCGGTAGTGCTCTTTGGTGCCCTGCGGGCCGGCCTGGTTGTGGTGAACACCAACCCGCTGTACACCCCTTCAGAGATGGAACACCAGTTCCGCGACAGCGGTGCCAAGGCTCTGGTGATCCACAAGAGCATGGCGCACAACGCCGAAAAGATCCTTGCCAAAACCGATATCCAGAACGTATTCGTCACCCAGGTGGGTGACCTGCACGGCTTTGTGAAGCGCCACCTGCTGAATGCGGCCGTAAAATACATCAAGAAGATGGAGCCCAAGTACTCTCTGCCGGGAGCCATCAGCCTGCGCACCGCGCTGCTCAGCCACATCGATAAACCCTATGAAAAGGTAGAGCGCAAACCCGGTGACCTGGCGGTACTGCAATACACCGGCGGCACCACCGGCGTATCCAAGGGCGCCATGCTGACGCACGCCAACCTGCTGTCCAATATGCTGCAGGGCCACGTGATCATCCGTGATGTCGCCAGCGACTGGGCCGCTAACGTCATCGCCCCGCTGCCGCTGTATCACATCTATGCCTTCACCGTGGCACAGATCATTATGGCCAGCGGCGGGCACAGCATCCTGATTCCCAATCCGCGCGACCTGCCGGGACTGGTCAAGGAGATCGGCAACTGGCCCTTCACCACCTTCCTCGGCCTCAACACCCTGTTTGTGGCGTTGTGCAACAACGAAGACTTCCGTGCCCTGGACTTCAGCAAGCTGCGCATGACCCTGTCTGGCGGCATGGCGCTGACCCATGCGGCAGGCGAGCAATGGCGCAAGGTCACTGGCTGTACCGTGATCGAAGCCTATGGCCTCACCGAAACTTCTCCGGCGGTTTCCATTAACCCGCCCGAAGCGATTCGTTGTGGCACCATCGGCCGCCCGGTTCCGGAAACCGAAGTCTTCATCATGGGCGGCGACGGTGAAGCCGTACTCGAAGGCATGCCGGGCGAACTCTGTGTACGCGGACCTCAGGTGATGGCCGGCTATTGGCATAACGAAAGCGCCACTCGCGCCAGCTTTACCGATGATGGCTACCTGATCACCGGCGATATTGCGGTGATGGAAGAAGGCGGCTACCTGCGTATCGTCGACCGCGCCAAGGATCTGATCATCGTGTCAGGCTTCAATGTCTACCCCAATGAAGTGGAAGACATCGTTACCGAACACCCTGACATCGTCGAATGCGCCGCCATCGGTGTACCCGACCCGGTCAGCGGCGAGGTGGTGAAAGTCTTTGCCGTCACCCGCGATGACCAGCTGAGCGAGCAGGCCATTCGTGACTGGTGCCGCGAGCGCCTGACCGCCTACAAGGTGCCCAAGGTGATCGAGTTTGTGCCGGAACTGCCCAAATCCAACGTGGGCAAGATATTGCGCCGCATGCTCAAAAACAGTCACCAGGACGTGGCCTGAGGAGTCGTCGATGCCGCTAACAAAACCAACTCGTCGACGCCTTCACCACCGCCGCCAGGTGCAGTGTGATGGCTATGAGCGTGACGACGGCCTCTGGGATATCGAGGCCCATATCACCGATATCAAAACCTATGACCTGGATAACGCGGAGCGCGGTGGCTATGTCAGCGCCGGTGAGCCTTTCCACGATATGTGGATGCGCCTCACCATCGACCGCGGTATGAAGATTCATGCGGTGGAAGCGGTGATTGATGCCTCGCCCTTCCCCCAGTGCCCAGCCATTGCCAAGCGTTTCGCCCAGCTCGAAGGCACCCGCATCGGGCCGGGCTGGCATCGGGAAGCCAAGGAGCTGTTCAACGGCATTCACAACTGTACACACCTGCACGAGCTGCTCGCGCCACTGGCCACCACTGCGATTCAAACCCTGTGGCCAAGCGATGCGAAAGACGTGATGGAGCTGGCGGAAAACCTGCTGCTCGACAGCTGCCACGGCTGGTCACGTCACGAGTACACAGTACGCAAATACATCCCACACAGATATGTACCGGCAGAACAGCACAATGGCTAAGCCTGCCGGAATCACACTTAACAATGACAACCTGCGGTCATGCAATTCAATCACCGACCGCGATTGCCACGGAGTCTGACCATGTTGATGGAAGGAAAAGCAATACAACTGGCTGCCATCGAACCCGGGCTGTATGAGCTGGTCTTTGCCAGCCGGGACGATAGCGTCAACAAACTGAACCAGGCCACCATGGCTGAACTGCAACAGGCCGTTACCACCCTGAAAGCTCAGGACGACCTTAAAGGCCTGCTGGTTCGCAGTGACAAGGACAGCTTCATTGTCGGTGCCGATATCACCGAATTTGTCGGTCTGTTCTCAGCCGGCGCTGATGAAATTGCCAGCGGCCTGCAGCAGATGAACGCCGTATTCAACAGCATCGAAGACCTGCCCTGCCCAACAGTGGCTGCCATAAATGGCGTCGCGCTTGGGGGCGGTTTCGAGCTTTGCCTGGCCTGTGACTACCGTGTCATGAACAGCGACGCCAAGGTCGGCCTGCCGGAAGTCAAACTGGGTATCTACCCGGGCTGGGGCGGCACCGTGCGCCTGCCGCGTCTGATCGGCGTGGATAATGCCAACGAATGGATCTGCGCTGGTACCGAACAGCGCGCGAAAAATGCTCTGGCAGTGGGTGCTGTAGACGCTATCGTCGACCCCGAACTGCTGCGCGATGGCGCTCTGGACCTGCTGCGCCGTTGCGTCGCCGGCGAGTTCGATTATCAGGCACGCCGTACCGAAAAGCAGAGCCCGATCAAACTGAACCAGATCGAACAGATGATGGCGTTTGAATCGGCCAAGGGCATGATCGGTGCCAAGGCCGGCCCACATTATCCGGCACCGATGGCAGCACTGGCGTCCATCCAGAAACACGCCAACATGACCCGTGATGATGCCCAGGCGGTTGAAGCCAAAGGCTTTGCCAAGCTGGCCACCAATGAGGTCACACCGGCACTGGTCGGCCTGTTCCTGAAAGATCAGCAGATCAAGCGCACCAGCAAGCGTTATGAAGCCGATGCCGAGCCGGTGCGCCAGGCCGCAGTGCTGGGTGCCGGTATCATGGGCGGTGGCGTCGCTTACCAGAGCGCGTCTCGCGGCACGCCGATTCTGATGAAGGACATCAGTGAGGATGCCCTGCAGCTGGGTCTTAGCGAAGCCTCCAAACTGTTTAACAAGCAACTGGAACGCGGCAAAATTGACGGTCGCAAACTGGCCACCAGCCTGAGCCGTATCCGCCCGACCCTGAGCTATGGCGATTTCGGCAATGTGGACCTGGTCGTCGAAGCCGTGGTCGAGAATCCGAAGATCAAACAGAGCGTGCTGGCCGAGGTGGAGACCCAATTGCCGGAAGGTGCCATCCTCACCTCCAACACCTCCACCATCTCCATCACGGAATTGGCCAAGGCCCTGAAAAAGCCGGAAAACTTCTGCGGCATGCACTTCTTCAACCCGGTACACCAGATGCCGCTGGTTGAGGTTATCCGCGGCGAGAAAAGCTCTGAGTCAGCCATTGGCCGCACCGTAGCCTACGCCAAGGCCATGGGGAAAACGCCTATCGTGGTTAACGACTGCCCGGGCTTCCTGGTCAACCGTATCCTCTTCCCCTACTTCGCGGGCTTTACCGGGCTGATGCGTGACGGCGCCGATTACCGTCAGGTAGACAAGGTGATGGAACGCTTTGGCTGGCCCATGGGCCCGGCCTTCCTGCTCGATGTGGTCGGCATTGATACCGCCAAGCACGCCGGAGCAGTAATGGCAGATGGCTTCCCGGATCGCATGCGCAATGAAGGCGAAACCGTGATCGACCGTCTCTACAAGGAACAGCGTCTGGGTCAGAAAAACGGCAAGGGCTTCTATCGCTACGAGCCGGACCGCAAGGGCAAACCGAAGAAGCTGGTTGATGAAGAACTGTCGGCTCTGCTGGAAGGCGTGGTCGGCCCGGCCCGCGAATTCAGCGATGAAGAGATCATTGCCCGCATGATGATCCCGCTGTGCATTGAATCTGTACGCTGCCTGGAAGATGGCATCGTCGAAACACCTGCCGAAGTGGATATGGGCCTGGTATACGGCATCGGCCTGCCGCCGTTCCGTGGCGGTGCATTGTTCTACATCGATCAGATGGGTCTGCAGGCATTCTGCGATCTGGCTGACCAGCATGCAGAACTGGGCAAACTCTACCAGCCGACCGACAAAATGCGCGCCATGGCAGCCGCCGGCCAGACCTACTTTGGATAAGGAGAACAACCGATGAGTCTTAAACCCAACGATATCGTTATCATCGACGGGGTACGCAGCCCCATGGCCCAGTCCAAGGGCGGCTCCTTCCGCAACGTACGTGCTGACGACCTGTCTGCGGCCCTGATGAAAGGCCTGCTGACCCGTAACGCAGCACTGGACCCAACAAGCATCGATGATGTGATCTGGGGCTGTGTGAACCAGACCCTGGAACAGGGCTTCAACGTGGCCCGCAGCGCTGCCCTTTTGGCTGGTTTGCCGCACTCGGTCGCTGGCCAGACGGTCAACCGTCTCTGCGGCTCCTCCATGTCGGCTCTGCACACTGCGGCCCAGGCAATCGCCAGCGGCAACGGTGATACCTTCATGGTCGGCGGTGTTGAGCACATGGGTCACATTTCAATTCTGCACGGCATCGACGTGAACCCGGCCATGTCCAAGCAGATCGCCAAGGCATCCATGATGATGGGCCTGACCGCTGAAATGTTGGGCAAAATGAACAACATCTCCCGTGAAGAGCAGGACGCCTTTGCCGCCCGCTCGCACCAGCGCGCGCACCAGGCCGCCCTGGAAGGCCGTTGGGATAACGAGATCCTGCCGCTGGAAGGCCACGACAAACAGGGCTTCAAGAGCCTGGTCACCAGTGATGAAGTGATTCGTCCGGAAACCACTGTCGAGACGCTGGCCGGCCTCAAGCCAGCCTTCATGCCCAAGGGCGGTACCGTAACAGCTGGCTCTTCCTCCGCGTTCTCCGATGGCGCTTCAGCCATGCTGATGATGTCTGCCGCACGCGCACAGGAGTTGGGCCTCAAGCCCCGCGCCCGCGTGATCGGCATGGGCGTTGCCGGCTGTGATCCGTCCATCATGGGTTACGGCCCGGTGCCAGCCAGTGAGAAAGCACTGAAGAACGCAGGCCTGACCATACAGGATATGGACGTGATCGAACTGAACGAAGCCTTTGCCGCACAGGCGCTGGCTGTCGTGAAGGGCCTGCGCCTGCAGGATGTGGTAGATGACAAGGTCAACCTGAACGGCGGCGCCATTGCCCTCGGCCACCCGCTGGGCTGTTCCGGTACCCGTATCTCCAACACATTGGTCAACGTGATGGAACAGCAGGACGCCACTCTGGGCCTGGCCACCATGTGTATCGGCATGGGCCAGGGTATCGCCACCGTCTTTGAGCGTTTGAACTAAGCATTAAGCAACTGATTGATGCCCTTTCAGCCCGGCCAATGAGCCGGGCTTTTTTATGCCTGACAGCGAACTTACCGGAGCGTTAAGCACAGTCCAAAACGTCTGCGCCCGATCAGCCACCCTCTTTCATCAATGCCTGGATTTTGGCATCAGCCTGTTGTCGGGCCGGACGCTCAAGGAAAGGAGCGACGTAGGCTTCAAATTCCGGCTTGCGCGGGATGAGATTGAAGTCCATGCCAAAACGAAGCAGCGATCCCACATAAACATCAGCCGCCGTAAATCGATCACCGGCCACATAGGACCGATCAGCCAACCAGCTGGCCAGAGTGTCAAACGTCTTCTCGAAAGTACCGTACCCCAGGCTGCTCTGAAGCTCGTCTGTTTCCGGAATCCATCCCGCAGCATGATCAAACATGGCCGGTTCGCCACAGCCTGCAGCAAAGAACAGCCAACGGTAGTATTCGCCCCTGTCTTCGAGCGCGGGCGCCAGTTCAGCTTGCGGGAAGGCATCCGCCAGGTATGCACAAATCGCGGCAGTCTCGGTGACGACAACATCACCATGTTTAAGCGCCGGCACCTTACCCATGGGGTTCAGAGCCAGGTATTCAGGGGCTTTCATGGTTGAGCTGTAGTCCAGTACGTGTACGGAATATGGCTGGCCAATTTCTTCCAGCATCCACTGCACAATGGCGCCACGGGACTGAGGGTGGGTATACAGAATCAATTCTTTGGTCATGGGTGTCTCCTTTCACTTGATGTGTGTGAGGAGACTTTACTGCCCACCACTGTCAGTTTCTGTCAGCAGTGTTTTTCGCCACTCTTTCATCATTTGGGAGCGACGTCTGGGCGTTTTCTCGGTCAGTAGCTGAGCCCCCTGAATGCGATCGATACGGAAATGGCGGTAGTCATCACGCAGCTCGCACCAGGCTGCCAGCACCTGAACAGAATCAAAGAACCCGACCGTTACCGGCCAGACAATACGCTGGGTTTTGGCGCCTTTTTGGTCCGAATAATCCAACAACAGCTTACACTCATCGCTCAACGCCTTGCGTATCAGCGGCAGGTCTTCACGCACAGGCTGTGGACCACAGGGCACAACCACCAGCGCATCGTCATCAAACCGACGGCGCAGCTCATCCGGCAATACTGCACCCAGTTTTGCCATGGCATCCCGCGCCGCTTGCCCCAGAGGCCCATCAGTACGTGTCCCCGCCCACTTCAGCCCCAACGCCAGCGCCTCGATTTCCTCAGGCGAAAACATCAGCGGCGGCAAAAGAAAACCGGGCTTAAGCACATAACCAAGACCGGGCTCGCCATCAATCTCTGCGCCCATCGACTGGAGAGTGGCAATATCCCGATACAGCGTACGCAGGGAAATACCGGTTTCCTCAGCCAACACGGCACCTCTTACCGGTCGGCGATGACGACGTAAAATCTGGAGAATATCGAGCAGGCGTTCGGTACGGGACATAGAGGCCAAATACAGATTGATTCAGGAGCGGGTAGTGTATGCCTAAAAGCATCAAAAGGCTGTAAGCGACGAAGCAATATGTCCATCAAGGATGGTCCATATAAGATAAAACGAGCCATATAAAAATATGGCTCGTAAAAATTACAAATGATAAAACCTATGGAATTTTAATTGTATTAACGCTATTCCTCAGCGCCTTTTCGTATTGAGGAAAGTCTTCTTTTGTAGAATTGAAGTTAAATAACAACATCTCTTTCCCATAGCTGGTTACCAGCATAATATTGTAAATATCAGTATCAATCGCATTGGACGTTACTTCGAAATAGATCCAGTCGCGTCCCGACAAATGGATCACTTCCTGCTTCTTCCACTCCACTCCAGGCACGACTCGCTCAAAAGTCGCTGCAAAATCCCCCATAAGCGCCTCCATCGGAGCTCCCGAAATGTCATGAGGCTTGAGGTCATAGGCAATTGTAGTACTACCCGTTTCATTCCCGACAACCCACCTCGGAGCACGGCTTTGAGGCCACTTGAAATCCAGTATCTCCTGCGATAAAGGGCCAAAATCATCGGGCGCTTCAAATGTTATACCCGTGTCGGCTACTTGAACTTCTTTCGCAAAACACAAGGTCGAAAGCATCAGGGCCATAATGCCAGAAATTATTTTCATTCAGCTATTCCATTTACTAAGGGTTAAAATGTCATGCGGGTATGCCTGATAAAAGGCAAACGCCTTCTGGAGCAAATGAAATGACTGAACGTGAGTACGGGAATATCACAGCCATCTTCCTCCTTGAAAACGAGCATGAATACTTTTCACAGGGTTAGGGCTACATCCTTTGCAGCCCGATTACCATGCGGAGGTGATACTGAGGTATTTCACTCAGATTTACCAGTACAACACCCTCCGGTCACAGTGCATGGCTGTGCTTGCTGCCTACCGGTTCGTGCCAATCGGCAACAGGCACCCTGGCAAGATATTGCCTCACATAAAGACAAAACTGCCATACAGTCTTGCAACTCATTGATTTTAATAAACCATCATTCTGGCTCAAACCTTGCTAAGACTTTTTATAACCCAGCCAAGGAACCCCCAGATGATCAGGATCGATTCACTCACTACCCATACGTTTTCTCAGAGCAAAATCAGTCATGAGAACAAACAGATGGACTTTGCTGCACTGCTGATGGAAGAAGCCGCCAAGACGGCCACTCAGAGCAAGGAGACTCTGGAGCAGGATAAAGCTGTGTCTGGTCCCGATTTCTCCCAGGCTGAGCAAGTGGTGGAGCAGAATGCCCGCGAAGAGCTGCTGCGTATCCTGCAGATGTCCCCAGCCGAGCGTATTCGTTACCAGATGCTTCAGGAAATGGGGCTGACCGAAGAAGCCCTGGCCGCGATGCCGTTTGAAGAGCGCATGAAAATTGAAGCAATGATTGAGGAAGAGATCGAGCGCCAGTTGGCAGGCGGCAGCAAAGGGTCGGAGGGTATTCAGGAAATAGCTCAACAGGGGAAAACCCTGTGACTGCCATTAGTGGATCAATTACTTTAAGTAACCTTACACCGTTGCGTATAGATCCTGGCAAAGCAAAATCGGTAGATGAACTGCTGGCGCCTACCCTTCAGGCGTTTCTACAGCAGCAGGCAGAAAGCGCTCAGGCATCCTTGCTGGATACCTGAGGCTTGTTCATGACTCATGCAAAAACGGGCTCAGAGTACGGTCTGAGCCACTTCGCGGGTTTCACGACGGTAGTTGAGCAGGCATGACAGTGCCGGCAACAGGATAAGCGCACCCAGCATGTTGAGCAGGAACATGAAGGTCAGCAGCACGCCCATATCCGCCTGGAAACGAATGGGTGAGAACACCCATAGGACCACGCCAATGGCCAGTGTCAGGCCAGTGAAGGCCACTGACTTGCCCGTAGAGCGCAGCGTTTCGTAATAGGCTTCCGGCAAGGCCATGCCCTGTTGCAAAAAGCTGTTCAGGCGGGAATAGATGTAGATGCCATAATCCACGCCGATACCGACGCCCAGTGCAATTACCGGCAGGGTTGCCACTTTCACCCCGATGCCCAGCTTCGCCATCAGTGCCTGGCACAGCAACGATGTCAGCGCCAGCGGTAGAATGATGCAAGCCACCGTACGCAGCGACCTGAATGTAAGCAGGCACAGAAGGCTCACCACACCGTATACCCAGAGCAGCATTTCATATTGTGCATCCGCGATCACCTCATTGGTGGCGGCTTCAAAACCGGCGTTGCCCGCGCCCATCATGAACTGGATTTCATCGCTGTTATGCCGATCAGCAAAGGTATCAACGGCCGTGGAAACTCGCTGCAGTGTTGCCGCCTTGTGATCCTCCAGGAACAGTATCACCGGCAACAGGGAACAGTTGGAGTTCATCAGGCCAGAGGGCACGTAACGCAACGAGGAGTTGATGACATACTGATTGCGACTGACGCTACGCCACTTCAGGCTGCCCTCATTGAGCCCCGCTGTTACCCGCTCGGCCACATCCACCAGTGATACGCTGCTCTGAACACCCGACACATTGGTGAGGTAGTACTGGAAGCGATCCACCAACTGCAGGGTTTCAAAGCGACTGCATTGTTCGGCAGGTGTTTTCACCATGACCACGAAAACATCGCTGGAGTTGCTGTAGTTGGCCGTCACGAAGGCGTTATCCAGGTTGTAACGCGAGTCTTCGCGCAACTCGGGTGCACCGGCACTCAAGTCCCCTATCTGAAGATCCCGACTGGCATTGAAACCGTACCAGGCCAGCAGAACGGCAACCGCCAGCGCCGCGAGCGCGCCCTTGGGACGAGAGAAGCATACAAGCGCACGCCACAGCCCGGCGCTGCGCTCGACTCCATGACGCGTTTTATGGATGGAGCGCTGCCCCACACCTGCCCAGGAGATCAGCAGAGGCAACAGCAGCAGGTTGGTCACCACAATCACCAGCACGCCCAGTGAAGCCGCCACGGCCAGGTCCTGAATCACCTGGATATCGATCACCATCAGGGTGACAAACCCCAGACCGTCGGACAGCAGCGCGGTAAAACCGGCGATAAAGATGGTGCGGAACGCCTTGCGCGCAGCCGTCAGCTTATCCGCCCCTGCAGCCGCTTCAATGCGCACATTGTTCACCACCTGAACGCCATGGCTGACACCGATGGCAAACACCAGGAACGGTACCAGCATGGAGTAAGGGTCCAGCCCGTACCCAAGCCAGTTCAACAGCCCCAGCTGCCACACCACCGCGATCAGAGAGCAACACAGCGGAATCAGTGTGCCAGTAACACTGTGCGAATACAGGTAGAGCAGAACCAGCGTCACCGCAAAGGCGATTGCGAAGAAGGTGGCAACCTGTGCTGCACCATCAATCAGATCCCCCACCACCTTGGCAAAGCCGGTGATATGGATATCGACCTGATCTGAGCTGTATTGCTCACGCACCAGCGTTTCCAATCGCTGGGAGAACTGGTGGTAATCCAGCTTTTCGCCGGTTTCAGGAAGGCGCTCGAAAAGCGGCACCTGAATCAGTGCCGAGCCGAAGTCATTGGCCACCAGGCGCCCCAGCTGACCTGAGCGCAGAATATTGACCTTCAACTGTTCAAGCGACGCCGCCGAGCCATCGTAATCCTCTGGAATGACCGGGCCGCCGACAAAGCCCTCTTCCGTCACTTCTGTCCAGCGCACATTAGGCGTCCAGATCGACTTCAGTGCCGAACGATCAACACCGGGGAGAAAGAACAATTCATCCGTTACCGCCTTGAGCGTCTGTTGAAACTCTGGCTGAAGGATGTCGCCGTCTTTGGCAGCCACGACTACGCGGATGCTATTACCAAGGCCTGAAAGCTCGTCACGGTGCTCCAGATAGTTGGCCACATAGGGATGCGATGACGGGATCATTTTGACGAAGCTGGCATCGGGGCGGATCTGTGTGGCCTGCCAGCCAAGCAGCAGCGTGAGTATCAGAAAGCCAAGCGCCACCAGCGCCCGATGACCAAACAACAGCTGTTCCAGCAGACGCTCAGCACCCCGAACAGGCGCCAGCAACAGGGTATCCAGGCGACTCATTGTGCACCTCCCTGCTCTGCCAGAGGCAATGTGGTAATACCGCCTTCACCCGCCAGAATGAGGCGGCCATCCAACAGCACACCGGCAGCAAAGCTATTGCGGGATTGAGAAGAAACCGGCGTAAAACCGTTATTCTGATGCTTCATCACCAGGCCGCCCTGGCCCAGCAGGTAGAGCTTTCCTGATGCACTGACCGCTGCGTTCAGTGTTGCATCAGTGCCGGCAGATTCCGCCTGCCAGTTCACACCATCCGCCGAGCTGAACAGATGGCCTCGCAATCCCAAAACATAGAGACGATCTCTCTCTGCCAGCGCGAAGAATGAACCCTCATAGGGCGATTCTGCTGTTTGCCAGCTTTCCCCCAGGTCATCGCTGTATACCAGCAGGCCGGCTTCTCCCGCGACCAGCAAGCGTCCACTCGTGCTCAGCAGAAGACTGTTCAAATGCATGCGGTCCGGATTCGGCAGACGGTCACCCAGGCTTACCCAGTTATTGCCACCATCCCGTGTCGCAAACATGCGGCCATAGGCACCTGCGACAAAACCGCGTTGTTCGTCGATGAAATACAGATCCAGTAGTGTCGGCATGGCGCCGTCATCAAGTGCGAATTCGACATCCTCCAGCAACCACGGCAAATCATCGCTCTGAGCTGCATTCTCAGCCTGTTCGGCAACGTCAAGTGCCTGCTGTAATCCTTGCTGCTGCACCCTGAGCAGATCCTGACCCGATAGCTGTACCTGCCAGCTCAGACCACCATCGCCGGTATGCAGCACAACACCATCATGGCCAACCGCCCAGCCCTGCTGAGACGACACCATTTGCACCGCCGTGAGTAACACGGCAACGGGTGCCTTGGCCTGCTGCCACTGTTGGCCCTGATCATCCGAAAAAAGGATGCTGCCCTGTTCGCCTACCGCGATCAAACGACTGGAACCAGGAACACTGACAATATCCAGCAGTAATCCGCGCGCTGCGCCAGCCGAGACAAGGCTGGTGGCTTGAGCACGGTCAAACGGGCTGGCGGCGAAGGACGGCAAAGCGATAGGCAGGAAAAGTATCGGCCAGAGACCGAACAACAGGATCTTGTGCATGGCACCCCCGTTCTTGTTGTCATTATCGGGAGACCGGCCGTGAGAGGCCGACTTCTTATGTCAGCCATCATCACCTCAGGCGCGTGTTGCGGCAATAGCAAAACCCGCCTCAATCACTGACATTCTGCGTCAATGATTATTCAAACCCTTGTTTAAGCGTCTTCCACTGACAGGCTTTCCGTCAGCAGCTGCTGGCGATAGACGTCACTGCGGCGATACTCACCCGGCGTCATACCGGTCCAACGCTTGAACGAGCGGAAAAAGGCGGAAGGGTCATCAAAACCCATGAGTTCAGCCACATCATTGATCGACAACTGCGGCGACCCCATGTAATGCAGGGCTGCGCGTTTGCGGCACACATCCTTGATGGTCTGGTAGGACGTATCCTCTTCCAGCAAACGACGGCGCAAGGTGGAAACAGACAAGTTAAGTGTGGCTGCAATTTCCTCCGCACTGGGCAGCGGGCGACTGAAGTCCTTGCCGATTAATGCCTCCACCTGGGACGTGAGAGATGCATCATCGTTAACCATGGCAATCAGCTGATAGGGTGCTGTTTTCAGGAAACTGCGCAGCGTTTCTTCGGTCTGCACCAGTGGCTGATCAAGGTACTTTGCCGCAAATACCAACGCGTTATCGTGCTGGTCAAAGCGTACTTCCGAGCGGAACAACTTGCGGTAAAACTCGGCGTCTTCAGGTTCCGAGAAAGTGAAATAGGCTGCCTTCAGTTCGATCTGAGCGCCAATCAGCCAGCTGATAAAGTGGTGCCACATGGAAAGCGTGGAGCGGATACGCTCAGGCGGAGCCTGCTGCACCAGGGCATCAAAGTCGATTTCAGCATGATCAACCGGACCGAACGAGACTTTGGCATAGCGCCCCTTCTGCACCAGCACCGGCTTGATTTGCGCACCACGACAGATCTCGTGAAAAGCGCTGGCACGGTAGATAGCCTTTTTCAGCGAGCCACAGTGAATAATGGCGTGGCACATCATGCGGAAGGTTCCGTTGGGCACCTTGCCACCGCTGACCATGCCAAAAAACTCATCCTGGGCAATGTACATCAGGCGCTGATAAAGCGCACCAACACGCTCGGCGCTAAGCTCGGCCAACGTCTCGATTTCATTGCCATCGATACCGACTGCCTGCAGCAGCTCATCCGTATCGACCCCCTGTGATCGGGCCTGTTGCAACAACTGGAGTACATATCCCGAGGGCACCGTCACTGTGCGCTGAATCATCCTGTCCACCTTTTATTATTCGTATACTGAGCTCGAATGTACTCCAACTGGACTGCTTTTGTCAGTCAATCTGCACGGCTTTGTCATTGAGAACAGTACCAGCGCCATGGATTATGAATAGCGTGAAGGCCACACTGGAATACAACCAAAGCCTCACAACTCATTGATTAAAAAATGAGATACCAAGCCCCTGCCGAATCAGGATAAAAATAAGAACGTCTCGGTGAACGAAATGGAAATAAAAAAACGCATTTTTCTCCGCCGCTTCGGACGCGTTCCGGGTACACAGCCGACTCTACTGGCTCTGTTGGTCTCTGCCGCACCAACCGCACAGGCCGTCTCTTTCAACATGGGGGAAATTGAGGGCCGTTTCGACTCTCAATTATCGCTGGGTGCAAGCTGGAGACTGGAGGAAGCTGACCCTGGCCTGATTTCTCAGCCTAATGGCGGCACCAGCGCAGGCTCCGGCAGCTACGACGATGGCAATCAGAACTTCGAGCAGGGTGAAACCTTCTCCAAAGTCTTCAAGGGCATCCATGAGTTGGACCTGCGCTATGAAAATATGGGCTTTTTTGCCCGCGGTAAATACTGGTTCGATTTTGAACTGGAAAACGAGGGCCGTGCCCATGGCCATACGGCCAACGGCTACACGCCTGGCGCAGAACTAAATGACGACGACTTCAACGACTACGCCAAATTTTCTGGTGCCGAGCTGTTGGATGCCTATGTCTACGCCGGTTTCGACCTGGGCGAAATGGGACAGCACCCGCTGGATGTGCGCCTTGGTCGCCAGGTAGTCAACTGGGGTGAAAGTGCCTTTATCCAGGGCGGTTTAAACAGCATCAACAGTTTTGATGTCAGCGCCATTCGACGCCCTGGTGCCGAAGTGCGCGATGCCCTGCTCCCCTCCAATCAGCTGTTCATGTCACTGGGCGTAAATGAAAACCTCAGTGCTGAAGCTTTCTATCAGTTGCAGTGGGAACCTACGGCCATTGATGGCTGCGGCACCTATTTTTCCACCAACGATTTCGCTGCTGAAGGCTGTAACGGTATCCGCGTCCCGCTTGGATTGAATGACCAGCAGTACTTCAACACTGACTTCACCGCCGCGGCACTGGGCTTTGACCCGGTGGTCTATCGACACGCAGACGGCCGACGCGAAGCCGATGATGACGGTCAGTTCGGCTTCGCCATGCGCTATTTCTCGGAGCAGCTGAACAACACGGAATTCGGTCTCTATTTCGCCCGCTACCATAGCCGTCTGCCGGTCACCAGCGGGGTCAATACTCCTGTCTCCGCCGCGGATCTCCAGGCAGTAGGCCAGGCAGCTGCCACCCAGTACATCATGGATAATGCAGCCAACCCCATGGCACCCACAGCTGCTGAGCAAGCTGCTGCGGCACAGGCTGCACAAACCGCGGCCACTCAGGCGGGCAGCGCCGGTGTATTCCAAAGCCGCTACTTCACCTCCTATCCGGAGGAGATCAGCATGATCGGCTTGAGCTTCAACACCAATGTGGGTGATCTGGCCTGGTCCGGTGAGATTTCGCACAAACAGGACGTGCCTGTGCAGGTCAATGGCCCGCTGTTGGTCGGCGCCATCCTGACACAGTTCTCTGGCGGTATCGGTAACACCGCCGCCGATCAGCTGGTCGCCAATGCCGGCGCCGGTGGCGAGGTGCAAGGCTTTGGCCTGTTTGATGTAACTCAGGTACAAAGCAGCCTAGTCAGCTTCCATGATCGCGTGCTGGGTGCCAGCCGTCTGTCTTTGGTGGGTGAACTGGGCTGGACCCACGTACACGGTCTGGACGAGAGCGCCAATGCCCTCAAATACGGCCGCGCCGGTACCTACGGCTACGCTTCTGGCGATGATGAGGGGTTTGTGACTCAAGACTCTCTGGGTTATGTCCTGCGGGCCTCCCTGAACTACCCCAACGCCTTTGCCGGGGTTAACCTGACACCTCAGGTGAGCTTCAAGCATGGCATCTACGGCAATGGCCCTGAGCCTGGTGCAGCCTTCCGTGAAGGCGAAAAAGCCCTGGGGCTGAGCCTGACCGCCGACTACCTGAACCGCTACCGTTTCCAGCTGGGTTACACCAACTACTTTGGTGGCGATTTCAACGCGATTGATGACCGGGATTTCCTGTCCCTCAGTGCATCGGTATCCTTCTGACAGAGTTGAGGAGCGACAATAATGACAACATACTTCCCGACCAAACCGCTGCTGCTGGCGATGGCCATAGCCCTGCCCGCGCACGCGGCCGTATCACCGGAACAGGCAAGTAAACTGGGGCAAAGCCTGACACCCGTGGGTGCCGAAATGCAGGGCAACGCCGATGGCAGTATCCCGGCCTGGAACGGCGGCCTGGCGCAAAGCGAAGAGCGTTACACCAACCCATTTGCCGACGAACAGCCCTTGTTCGTGATCACTGCAGACAACGTCGAGCAGTATGCAGACCGCCTGAGCCCCGGGCAGCTGGCCTTGTTCAAGCGCTATCCGGACAGCTTCCGCATGCCGGTCTATCCGACCCATCGCACCGCCGCCTATCCGGAATCGGTGTACACCAAGGCTCGCAAGAACGCTGAACAAACCGAGCTGACAGACGGCGGTAACGGGCTGAGCAATTTTGATGAAACCCTTGCCTTCCCCATTCCACAGAATGGTCTGGAAGTGATCTGGAATCACATCACCCGTTACCGTGGCGGCGCACTGGAACGGACCTTTGTACAGGTACCCGTTCAAGCCAATGGCGCTTTCACGCCAATTCGTATCAACGAAAAAATGAGCTGGCCGGAGTACCTGAAAGACCAGGGTAACAACGACCAGGACAATATCCTGTTCTATTTTGTCCAGCAGGTGGAAGCACCAGCACGCCTGACCGGTGAAGTACTGCTGGTACACGAAACCCTGAACCAGATTAAGCAGTCTCGCCAGGCCTGGACCTATAACGCCGGCCAGCGCCGCGTGCGCCGCGCGCCCCAGATCGCCTACGATGCACCGGGCACCGCTTCAGATGGTCAACGCACCACGGACAACCTGGACATCTTCAACGGCGCACCCGACCGTTACGAGTGGAACCTGGTCGGCAAACAGGAGCTGTATATCCCTTACAACAGCTTCAATCTGGCCGACCGAGAACTCAGTTATGACGACCTGCTGAAGCCCGGACACCTGAATCCGGACCATACCCGCTACGAGCTGCACCGGGTCTGGAAAGTAGAAGCCACGCTCAAGGACGACGAACGTCATATCTACGGCAAGCGCGTGTTTTACATTGACGAGGATAGCTGGCAGATCGCTATTGCCGATCACTACGATACCCGCGGCGAACTCTGGCGTGTCGCCGAAGGCCATGCCTTCCCCTATCGCGACGCCCTGATCCCCTGGTACAGCGCTGAAGCCCTTTATGACCTGCAGTCCGGTCGCTATCTGGTGGGCAGCCTGACCAATGAAGAGGGCAAGGGTTTCGACTTCAACCAGCGTTTCAAATACAACGACTTCACCCCCCAGGCCATTCGTCGCCTGGGTCGCTAAGCCAGACTCACCTGCCCCTTAGCAGGTTGTTGAAAAACGTTATCGAGGCAGCCGAGGCCAGGCAAAAACAGGCGAAAAAGCGCAGTTTAGTGTGCTAAATGAGCATTTTGAGACTGTTTTTAACGCAGCATTCGGCAACGCAGATAGGTTTTCGACAGCCTGCCAGGGGGCGGGCCAACACCCCTTCTCCAGCCCTGGCCGGCGCTCTCTGAAAAGGCTGCTTCTACAGCAGCACCAAGAGACCGTCGGCGCTTTTTTGCATCTGCGAAGCCCCTTCATCAGCCTGTTCTGTTATTCTGGCAGTACAGTCATTCACAACACCTATAACATTATATGACAGGGAGCCCGGCATGGCTGACAACACCCCTAGCCTCCAAGACGCCCGCCTCACGCTGGAAGACCGCGTTGCCACGCTAACACTGGAGCGTGACGATCTGCGCAATGCCCTCACCGGCACCGCCCTGATTGACGACATCGTCAACACCATTCAATGGGCCAATCAATCTGCCAACGTATCCGTCCTGATTATTACCGGCTCAGGCCGAGCCTTTTGCGCCGGCGGAAATATCAAGGAGATGCAGTACCGCGAAGGCGACCATCGAAACGGCCCCTTTGGTGGCAGTGCGCTGGAGCTTGAGCGAAAATACCGGGAAGGCATTCAACGCATCCCCATTGCCATTCACAAGGCCGAAATTCCCATTATTGCTGCTGTAAACGGCCCCGCTATCGGCGCGGGCTGTGATCTGGCTTGTATGTGCGATATCCGTATCGGTTCCGAAAAGGCTACATTTGGCGAGACATTTGTGAACCTGGGCATTATCCCGGGTGACGGCGGTGCCTGGTTCCTGCAGCGCCTGATCGGTTACCAGCGTGCTGCGGAAATGACTCTGACCGGACGACTGGTGCATGCGGAAGAAGCGGTACAGTTGGGCCTTATGATGGAACAGGTGCCGGCCGAACAGCTGATGAGCCGTGTGATGACCCTGGCCCAGCAAATGGCCGCCAAGCCACCCCATGCTCTGCGCATGAGTAAACGCTTGATGAAGCAGGCCCAACGCCATGAATTACCGGACTTTTTAGAGCTCTGTGCTGCCTGGCAAGGCATGTTGCACAATACAGATGATCATGTGGAAGCGGTGAACGCCTTCGTGGAAAAACGTGAAGGCGTCTACCGAGGTAAATAATACTAAAAATACAAAGTACGTATTAAGTATTATTGTTTGAATTCAGTTGCCGTTTGAGTGTTTCGCTCAGTTCACTCAAACGGCGAACTGTAAGCGTCGGTTCGACCCCCCAGGGGTCAAAGATGGTACGCGGTGAACGCTGCACCCAGGCGCCTTTCATACCGGCCGAAATGGCGCCGATCACATCAAAGGGATTACCGGATATCAGCCAGCAGGCATGATTTGACGCTTTGGCCTGGCGCAGAAAATAGCTGTACACACCGGGATCAGGCTTGAACGAACGCTGTTCTTCAACGCTGACAATTCCCTGGAAATACTCGCGAATTCCGGCATTTTCCAGCAATTCCTGCACCGATTCACGCGCACCGTTGGAGAACGCATATAGCCTGAACCCATCTTCCTGTAAGGCTTTCAGTGCTTCAGCTGCATCTTCATACACCGGCAACTGACGATAAAATGCCAACAACTCTCGCTTTTGCTCATCGGTCAGTGCCTGATCGAAATACATGCAGGTGTAATCCAGCGCCTGACGGGTACACACCGCAAAATCCGCATAGTGACGCATCAAGCCTCGGCGAAACGCGTACTCCAACTGCTTCTCGCGCCATGTCTGAGCAAAGTCTTCGGCCAGATCCCCCACCCACTGCTCAAGTAGTACCACCACACCGCGTGGATCGATCAGGGTTCCGTATACATCAAAGGCCAGAGTTACCGCCATTTCCATACTCCTTGTTTGGCTAGACCCTAAGGAGCATAGCAGTCAGGATCTGATGCAGCCATGTAACCACCATCGCGTCCAACCAATCTTTAGTCTGTAACTCAGGCTTTTACATTAACAAAATCTAATATATTATTCAGACATTGCTAATATAAGGAGATCACCCAATGTCCCTGAATGCCGCCCTGCGCCTGATGGCAGGCTCTGTCGTTACCCTTAGTCTTGTGCTGACTTACTACGTGTACCCGGCCTGGTTGTGGCTTGCAGCCTTTGTCGGCTTCAACCTGCTGCAATCCGCGTTTACCCGCTGGTGCCCGGCAATTACCGTTTTCCGCCTGCTCGGCCTTAAAGAGGAAGTCTGTGACAGCCGCGGCATGACCATACATCAAGGGCTGCATATCATCGCCGGTACAGCCATTCTGGTCACAAGTCTGGCTGTTGTATTGGGTGTAGCGCCCCAGGCGCTCCTGATCGTTCCGTTGGTAATGGGAGTGAGCCTGATACAGTCCGCCTTCACCGGCTGGTGCCCCGGCATGTTGATTGCCAAGCTTCTGGGCTTTAAACCGACTCATCCTGTCTAAGAGCCGAAGACGTTCAGGCCAAGCTTGAAGCAGGAACCGGCTGCGCATAGCAATTTTGTAGCCGGCTCCGAGTACACTAGCCTGATGAGCAAACCACGCGAACTGGCCGAGTATAAGACCGTCAACGAACTGGGCGGTCTTGAATACCTCAAGGCCGAATATCATCGTCAGACTTTTTCTCGACATACCCATGAAGGGTATTCTTTTGGCGTTATCTCAACCGGGGCTCAGCGCTTTCTTCGCAATGGCGCACGTCACATTGCGCCGGAAAACAGCATCGTTTTGGTCAATCATGACGAAGTCCATGACGGCCACTCCGCAACTGATTATGGCTGGGCCTACCAGGCGATTTACCCCTTACCCGAACAGTTGTCACAAATACAGCGCGAAGCCGGCCTATCGCTGCAAGGCTCCATCTACTTTCCCAGCCCTGTAGTTGAAGACCCGGAACTGGTTGGCCTGTTTCGCCTGACTTTTAACCATCTCAACCACTCGGATAATCGCCTGTTGCGCGAGACGTTGCTCTACAGCGCTCTGCTTAAACTGATACAGCGGCATGCCAGTGTGCGCCCTGAACTGCCTGACCTTTCAGGCGCCCGCTCTCGCATGGAGCTGGTCCGTCAGTTTCTCGAAGACCAGCCTGCGGCCGATGTCTCACTGGAAGACCTGGCCCGCTTGAGCGGCGTAAGCGTATTCCACCTGATTCGCCAGTTTCAGGCCTGTTTTGGCCTCCCGCCTCATGCATACCAGATACAAGCCCGCATACGCCTGGCCAAGCGGCTTATCCGCGCAGGGGAACCACTGGCCGGTGCGGCTGCACAGGCCGGATTCCACGATCAGAGCCACCTGAACAGACATTTCAAAAAGGCCCTTGGCGTAACTCCGGGTCAATTTGCCCGCTGCCAAAACTCGTCTTAGCCTGCCAGCAATTACATACAAGCTGGCAATGATTCAGGCAGTTAATCTGAGGCTTCTTTTGTTCTGGAGGAGCCTCAATGACAAACACCCAGTACCCTGTCCGGCAGATGAAAACAGGAACACGGCTGATTTTGCCCCTTACAATTGCAGTTATACCCTGGGGCATATTGGTCGGTGCCTACGGTGTGGAATCAGGACTAAGTGCGGTACACACTCAATTGCTGTCCTTGAGCGTATTTGCAGGTGCATCACAGCTGGTTGCGATCGGCATGCTGGAATCCGGTGCCGGCGTCACTTCAATACTGTTGAGCACACTGCTGATCACCTCGCGACATTTTCTGTATGGTCTGGCGCTTCGGCAGGATATACAGCACCTGCCCGCTCCCTGGCGCGTATCACTGGGCTTTTTGCTGACAGACGAGCTGTTCATCATCCGTCACAGGCATGAGAAGCGTTTTTGTCGCTGGTTCCTGATCGGAGCTGGAGCCAGTTTCTACCTGGGCTGGAATCTGGCCACCCTGGCCGGCATCCTCGCCGGGCAGTACCTGCCTGACCTGTCTTCATTGGGACTGGATTTTGCCGTAGTGGCAATCTTTATCGTCCTGCTGGTACCCATACTGAAACATCGAGCGGCCTGGGTGTGCGTGACTGCATCAGCAATTACCGCTGTAGTGACTCACCTGCTGCAACTGCCCGGAGGCCTTCTGGTTGCGATGTTAACGGGTATGACGTGCGGCTATATCGCCAGTAATAAGCATGGTATGCAGCATGATTGAAGCTCTGATTCTGGGAATGACCCTGATCGTGTTTATCAGTCGCTACCTGTTTCTGGAACCCAGACTGCCCATTCAGCCAGGGCCACGACTATTAAACTTTTTAAGCTTCTCCATACCCGCCGTGCTGGCAGCGGTCATCGCGCCGATGATCTTTACTAAGGATACTCTGCTTAACCTGGATCCGTTGAACCCCTACCTTGTAGGCGCAGGCACAGCAGCGGTTTGCATGAGGGTTACGGGCAAGACACTCACATCGGTCACGTTGAGCCTTTTGGTATTTATGACCTGTCGCCACCTGTTTACAGGCAGCTGATCAACTATTCATCACAGTTACGCTCAGACTACACCGGAGCGGGGCTCAATAGCCTGACGATCAACTCCGTCAGGGTGTCCACGGCCTGATCCTCGCCAACCAGGCCGGCTGTCAACGCCCGCGCCAGCTCATCACTGGCGCCATAGATCGCAATCAGAGCCGCTGAGTCCTGCTCAGGTGACAACTCGACTACCGGTGCAAAAAGCTCACGATAAAAGGCCACAAAGAACTGGCCGATACGCGTGCGCAAGTCACGGTGTTCGGGGTAGGTGCACAAGGCTGCGACGATATCATCGTACACCGCGCCATTACGGACCGTGCATTTGAAATAGGCAACGGCCAGCTTGTGCGCCAATCCCTTCAGGCTGCTATCGACTCCCGGTGCCAGGGTACGCACATCCTGCACCAACCGCTCGTCATACCCCTGGTACAACTGCAACAGCAGCCCCTGACGATCACCGAAATGATTATAGGTGATGGGTTTACTGACACCGGCACGTTCTGCCAGTGTCAGCAATGTCAGCTGCTCGGTCCCGCCCTCACGCACGATATCAGCCGCGATCTCAAGCAATTGCTCACGTCTGTCGGCCTTGCTCATGCGTGTTCGAGGCATGGGGGATCAACTCCTGTGTAACTTATTGCGCCGCCAGTGGCAGGCCGAAAATTCGGTCAAAACACCAGCTATAGGCAAAGGTGAAGAACATGAAGAACAGGGTCAAGCCGGCATCGAGCACAAAGGCATCCAGCAGGCTTAACTCAAGCCACCAGGCGAACAGTGGCAGTGTTATAGCGACCAGCCCCAGTTCAAACCCTACCGCATGTGACACACGACGCGCCAGGCTGCGGCCACGCACCGACTGACGCGACTCCCACCATTCGAACAGGGAGTTGTATGCCAGATTCCAGATGATGGCGACCACCACCGTGATCACACCCAACATGCCCGAATGGGCTGCATCCTTGTCTGAATAAAAGTAGAACGCCGTACTGATCAACAGCAGCGATAGAAACTCGTAGAACACCACGTAGGTGGCCTTGCGCTTGAAACCTTGCATGAAAGTACTCCGCTTGAAAATGACATCAGGAATGAATCAGTGAAATGTCATCGTCGTGGCGGGCAGTGGGTGCAAGTCGAGGCTCTCAACTGGAACATATCAGGCGCAAACTCGTCTCCGTGACGTATTGCACGGAAACGGGTCATTATTTCTGCCCTGCTCAAGCTCGACATCATTGGCTCCAGCGGTGGATTCAAAACTAAGAAGCATAAGTTACCACTGGTAACTTAATTGTCAATATACCCGAATCACCCATTTCAAGACCCGCTGCCAGCAGATTTTGCCTTCTCTATAATCACTGCCAAGCTTAAGTTGACTGTGTCTGCAAGGCCGGCTAGCTTAGCCCGGCCCGGCAGGTCTAACAGGTTGTTGAAAAACGTTATCGAGGCAGTCGAAGCTAGGCAAAAACAGGCGAAAAAGCGCAGTTTAGTGGACTAAATGAGCATTTTGAGACTGTTTTTAACGAAGCATTCGGCAACGCAGATAGATTTTCGACAGCCTGCTAAGGGTCCAATATCGATTACTCAGGAGAGATTGCCATGTCTGATTCCATTCGCCTTACTCAATACAGCCATGGTGCCGGCTGCGGCTGCAAAATTTCGCCTGCGGTGCTGGATACAATCCTGTCAGGTAGTGGCTCCCAGGTTCTGGATCCCAATTTATGGGTCGGTAACGCGTCTCGGGACGATGCTGCCGTTTATGCATTTGATGAAGATACCGGTATCGTTTCGACCACTGATTTCTTCATGCCGATTGTGGATGACCCTTATGATTTCGGTCGTATTGCAGCGACCAATGCCATCAGCGATATTTACGCCATGGGCGGTACACCGATGATGGCCATCGCCATTCTTGGCTGGCCGGTTAATCTGCTACCCGCCGAAGTGGCGCGTGAGGTCATCAAGGGTGCACGTGCTGTCTGTGATGCTGCCGGCATGCCTCTGGCCGGTGGACATTCCATTGATGCTCCTGAACCCATTTTCGGCCTGGCCGTTACCGGTCGTGTCGATAAAAATCACCTGAAGCGCAACGATACTGCCCGGGTGGGCAACCGGCTGTATCTCACCAAACCCCTGGGTATCGGCGTACTGACTACCGCGGAAAAACAGGGCAAGCTGCGTCAGCAGGACCAGGGGGTGGCACGCGACCTTATGTGCACTCTGAATAAGGCTGGACAACATTTCGCAACGTTAGAAGGCGTATGCGCCATGACCGACGTAACCGGCTTTGGCCTCTTGGGTCACCTGGTCGAAATGGCCGACGGCAGCGGACTGACTGCGAGGCTGGACATGGACACGGTCCCGCACATCGACCATATCCAGCACTACCTGGACGAAGGCTGTATTCCTGGCGGCACTGGCCGCAATTTTGACAGCTATGGCCATCGGGTCACCCAACTGACCGAGGATCAAAAGCACCTGTTATGCGACCCTCAAACCAGCGGCGGTTTACTTGTGGCCGTAACACCTGAAGGTCAGGCAGCCTTTAATGAAGCCGCTCAGGCCCTCAAGCTTCAATTACACCCTATTGCCGAAATGGTACCGGCAACCGAGCATGCGGTTGAGGTTGTGTAATGCGCTTGTGCACGGACGATTACCGTCAGATTTTCCTCAGCGGCGCTCCCCTGCTGGATGTGCGTGCGCCAGTGGAATTTGCTAAAGGTGCATTCCCCGGCAGCGACAATCGCCCATTGATGAATGACGATGAGCGCCACCGCGTCGGTATCTGCTACAAACAGCATGGTCAGGAAGCTGCGGTTCGCCTGGGCCACCGCTTGGTGGCTGACGAGATCAAAGCGGCGCGTGTACGAGCCTGGATCGAATTTGCCAATGCCCACCCGGAAGGTTATCTATACTGTTTTCGTGGCGGCATGCGCTCCAACATCAGCCAACAATGGCTGCGTGAGGCCGGTGTTGACTACCCACTGGTCACCGGCGGCTACAAGGCAATGCGCGGCTTTCTGATCGATACACTGGATAGTGCCGCCGCGCAATGTCGCTATACTCAACTGGGTGGCATGACCGGCTGCGGCAAGACCGAGCTACTGCAACAGCTGGAACATTCACTGGACCTGGAGGGCTGCGCTCATCATCGGGGCTCCAGCTTTGGGCGGCACGCCACACCACAGCCCAGCCAGATCAATTTTGAAAACACCCTGGCGATTGATGTGCTGCGCAAACGCGCTTCAGGTGTAGAGCATTTTGTAGTTGAAGATGAAAATCGCGCCATCGGCAGCTGTCATGTTCCCCTGGATCTACACCGCCGGTTTATCGACTCTCCGCTTGTCTGGCTGGATGAGTCGCTGGAGCAGCGTATCGAACGCATTCGCCAGGAATATGTGGTTAAGCTGACAGCAGAATTTCAGAGCGTCCATGGGGCAGAAACAGGTTTTCAAGCCTTTGCCGCGCGCTTGCGTGAAAGCCTTGCCAAGCTGACCAAACGACTGGGGCAGGAGCGCTATCGCCGGCTTGCCGAGTCGATGGAAAATGCCCTGTATCAGCAGTCAATAAATGGCGATACCCGCCAGCACGAGGACTGGATTAACAGCCTGCTGACGGAATATTACGACCCCATGTATGCCTACCAGAGCGAGAAACAATCAAAGCGCATAATCTTTCGCGGAAACCGCAAAGAGGTGCTGGAGTTCTTTCAAACAGAGGATTAATCGGCTTGAACAGGGATGCCATCGCTCTCCCCTTTCAAGCGCTCCTTATCCTGATACATCCGCTGATCTGCCAGATGGATCAGCTCATCAGCCGTGAGGTACTCATCGGGACCGGTCTCCACAAACCCCAGACTGATGGTCAGATCCGGTTCCTGCTCACGAATGTGGGCATGCAGCCGTTCATCGAACAACTGAATGGCCTGCTGCTCATTACACTTGGGCAAGATGATGCAAAACTCATCCCCGCCATAACGGAAGGCCTGATCTTCCAGCCGTGACAGGTTTTTGATGCTGTCCGCCACAGTACACAGGATTTCATCGCCCCGTTGATGCCCCTGGGTATCATTCACTTCCTTGAAATCATTGATATCCATGTACACCAGCGTCAGAGGCTCCAGCCGCCGCTGCGCCGCACGCAATGACTGCGTCAGCATCTCGGTGAGAAAACGCACATTCAACAGCCCCGTGAGCGGATCGGTGCGGGACATGATCTCTAGCTGCTCTGTACGTTCCTGAACCTTGTACTCCAGCTCGACGGCGTAACGTTCGGATTTCTCGCGCGATGTTTCAATCTCTGAGATCAAGCTGCGGATATAGGTATCAAACACCAGCGAAATATCAAACATGAACAGCTTTTCAGCCGCTCGAATTACCCTGCGACATTCCTTGGGGTCCGGAATGATCCGATTAAGGAGGTGGCCCAGAAGGGTCTGCAACTGTTGGATAGCCGCCAAATAGAGTTTGGGTTCTACACCGATACGCTTATGGACCATACCGATGCGCAGGCGGTTATTGACGTATTCTATATCGTAGAAGCCGCTGAACAGGTCAATGACATATTTCCGTTGAGCGGAACGCAGCCGCCCCAGCGTGTCAGCATCGCCAATCAGGAGTGCTATCTCGGGGACACTGGTTTGCAATTCATAGAACTCACGAACTAATGACTCGACTTCACGTTCGATCAGGGGTTTAACACGCGTGAGCACTTCCACATCCTCGTGATCGATCATGAACAGCGCCTTGCGGTTCTCGATCTCAAGCTCGGTGATGCGCATCTGCTCCAACAGTGTCTGATCCGTCCGTTTCATTCCGCTACTCCATGCAGAGAGGAAATGCCTGCCAAGGCGCGCATACCAGTAGTTGACGCCAGCAATCAGCAGGTAATCGCAGTAATGAGCATAGGCTTAATTTCATTTCTGGGCCAGAGACCTGTCCAGAGGACCAGAAAACAAACAAAACGTCGCCGTTAAGAAACATATAGTCTCTTTTTACCGCGATTACCACCGCCAGTTCTGTTTAGAGATGTATATTTCCCTGGTCATCAATAGACCAGAACGGGTTATGTGCAA
The DNA here is from genome assembly GCF_059179545.1 of Marinobacterium sp. NO-S09. NCBI lineage: Bacteria > Pseudomonadati > Pseudomonadota > Gammaproteobacteria > Oceanospirillales > Oceanospirillaceae > Marinobacterium > Marinobacterium sp. NO-S09. The sequence continues at coordinate 2,586,506 of NZ_CP168954.1, forward strand.
TCTCCCACATGTGTCCATCCGGGTCTGAAAAATATCCGGAATAACCACCCCAGAACACCTTCTGACCCGGTTTGGTGACACGTCCACCGGCTTGCCGGGCAAGCGCCAAAACAGCATCAACTTGTTCAGGACTCTCAACATTCTGCGCCAGAGTCATGCAAACACCGGCAGCAGGAGACTGCGGAACCTGAGCATCCTCTGCCAGAGCCTCGCGTGGGTAAAGCGCCAGTATCAGCCCATTAAGTTGGAAGAAAACAATCTCGCCTTCAGCCGCGCCGACCTGCCAGCCCAACGCCTCATAAAAGGCTCGGGCGCGATTCAACTCCTTTACTCCCAGTGTCACTACACTCAATCGCTGCTGCATCACGTACTCCATCACCTTCTCCCTGAATGCAATTTTGTTCTATAGGCATCTTAAATTCGCTATTAGGCTAGCACCAAATAAAAATTGGAGGTGACCCCATGCTGACTTCAGCCCTTTCCATGCTCAGTTTTGCCTTGATTGGTGCAATTACCCCGGGACCCGTCAACATCATAGCGACCAGCTCCGGCGCAAACTTTGGCTGGCGCAAAACCTTACCGCATGTATCCGGCGCAACCCTTGGCTATGTGCTGGTCGTGTTAGTGAGTGGGCTGGGGTTAAACAGCCTGAACCAGGTATTACCTCAGTTCACCCATATCCTGCAGTATGCCGGTGCTGCCTTCCTGCTCTACATGGCCTTTAAAATCGCCACGGCAGCAGCCGAGACTGATACGGAGAGCACAGGTTTGAGCAGCCCGCCAAGCCTTGCTCAGGGCGCTTTGGTACAGCTGTTGAATCCCAAGGCCTGGCTTGTTGCCATGTCAGGCGTCGCCCTCTTCGTTGCCAGCCAGGCCGAAGCAAACCTCTATCTCAGTCTGTTTGTAGGCCTGTCATTTGTAGCCTGCTTTGTGTGCGTGGGTTGCTGGGCCGCCTGTGGCCAATTGATCAGCCGCTGGCTGAACACACCCAAACGCCTGCGGTTCTTCAATCGCACTCTGGGTGCTATGCTGGCATTAACGGTAACAACCCTGTTCATTTAAGCCCCCACTGCCAATGAAAGACGAAACTTTGAAACTTGAACGCTGTGCAGCGCTGCCTTTTGTCGAAATGCGGCTGGCCAGCCAGTCATGCGCCTGCTATCAGGCGCATTCACATGATGAATTTTCGTTTGGCGTCATTGACCAGGGTGCTGCCGACTACCGCAACGGAGGAGCCCAACACCGTGTCGCCAGCGGCACCCTGGTCACCATCAACCCCGCCGATGTCCATTCCTGCAACCCGGATGAAGGGCTTTGGTCTTACCGGATGCTGTTCATAGACACACAATGGATTGGTGAACTACAGCAGGAATGTATGGGCGGACAGACTGATTACCGTGCATTTGAAGCCCACTACCAATCAGATCCTGGTTTCTACAATCAATTTTCAGCGCTGTATCAAACCCTGTCGCTGGATAATGATCCACTGGCCGCTGAATCAGAGCTGATCGAATTTCTGCAGCCCCTTTTCCATGTGACAAATTCAGACAATCCGAGATTGACCGCTCAACGAGCACCGGAAATACGCAGAGTGACCGAGCTGATTATGGACCACCTTGCTGACCCTCTGCCCCTTGAGCATCTGTGCCAGGTCAGCGGCCTTAACCGCTATCAATTGATCCGCCGTTTCAAGCAGATTCATGGTATGGCCCCGCACGCATTCCAGCTGGATCATCGTATCAAGCAAGCGCGTCGATTACTGCGTGACCAGCAGTTCCCGCTCACCGATGTCGCTCAACAATTGGGCTTTGCGGACCAGGCCCATTTCCAGCGTCACTTCCGCCAGCGCACGGCTGTCACACCCGGTCGCTATCGCGCCTTTTTCCAGGCCTGATGAGGGCGCGCATATGGCCAGCGTGCGTGGTTTAGGGTAAGCTGCCCGACCTCCTCAACCCCGAGGCATCAGAACCTGCTCCCAGAGTTCTTGCTCCCTCCGGTTGCCATCAGACCTAATCAGTGAGTCACGCATGAGTTTTGCCAGTCTCGGCCTGTCCGATGCTATTTTGAAAGCCATTTCCGATCAGGGCTACGATACCCCTTCCCCTATTCAGCAGCAGGCAATCCCGGCTGTACTTGAGGGACGTGACGTCATGGCCGCCGCACAGACCGGCACCGGTAAAACTGCGGGCTTCACACTTCCGCTTCTGGAGCGTCTGTCCAAAGGCGAGCGCGCAAAGGCCAACCAGGCCCGCGTGCTGATTTTGACACCGACCCGAGAGCTGGCAGCACAGGTTGCCGACAGCGTCGCCACCTATGGCAAGCACCTGCAGCTGAAGTCAGCCGTGGTCTTTGGTGGAGTTAAAATCAACCCGCAGATGATGGCCCTGCGCAAGGGTGCCGACATTCTGATCGCGACCCCTGGTCGACTGCTGGACCTGTACAGCCAGAACGCCGTGCGCTTTGATAACCTGGAAGCGCTGGTTCTGGACGAAGCAGATCGTATGTTGGACATGGGTTTCATCCATGACATCAAGCGCATCCTCAGACTGCTGCCGAGCAAGCGCCAAAATCTGCTGTTCTCCGCCACTTTCTCAAAGGATATCCGTGAGCTGGCCAAAGGCCTGGTAAACGATCCGGTTGAAGTATCGGTAACACCGCGCAACTCCACGGCGGAAACCGTCAAGCAGTGGATCGCCCCGGTCGACAAGAAGCGTAAAAGCCCGCTGTTGATCAAGCTGATCAAGGATAACAGCTGGTACCAGGTGCTGGTCTTTACCCGCACCAAGCATGGCGCAAACCGTTTGGCCACCCAGCTGGATAAGGCCAATATCAAGGCAGCAGCCATTCACGGCAACAAGAGTCAGGGTGCCCGCACCAAGGCCCTGAATGCATTCAAGACCAAGGATATTCAGGTACTGGTGGCAACCGATATTGCAGCCCGAGGCCTGGATATCGATCTCTTGCCCCAGGTTGTGAACTTTGACCTGCCCAATGTGGCAGAAGACTACGTTCACCGTATTGGTCGTACTGGCCGTGCTGGCGCAGATGGCCAGGCCGTCTCCCTGGTTAGTGCAGATGAAATTGATCAGCTGCGTGCTATTGAGCGTCTGACCAGTAAAATCATTCCACGTGAAATGATTGATGGTTTTGAACCGGTGCACGAACTGCCCGAATCCAGCCTGGACAAACCCAAAGGCCGTAGTCGCAACCGCCCGAAAAAGCCCAAGCCTCAGCATCGCGATGGCGTACGCTCAGGTGATGTGCATCGTGGCCATAAACCCCGCAGCCAGGGCGCCAAGCCACGTACAGGTAGCCCCAAGCAGCGCTGATCAGCGGCGTACTAAGAGACCGGCTGCAACCGTGTGGACTCAAAACGGTTCAGCAGTCGGTCCATTAGAAAGATCACCATCAGCGACAGCATGACGGCGACAGACAACGATGTGATTCGGTACAGATCATTGAAAAACAGATCCTGCGCCGGCGTAAGGTACTGACCAAACAGAATCGCCATGGTCGTCAGCCCGGCAAAACCTACCCCCGGCAATCCCCCTTCCAGCATGTGACAACGCGCAAACAGCAGCAGGCTGACCCACAGGCCAAATGCGACCAGCAACAAAATATCAAAATGGTTCATCAGTACAAACTGCACCAGCAGTCCGACCGCACACCCCAGTAATGTCCCCAGTGCACGATTCCAGCCTGCAGGCCCGGCCCCTTTCCAGCTAAGCGGAAAGACCACCAGAATGCTGGAGATTTGTGCCGAAAGTGAATCCTGCAAATCCAGTACCTGAAATACCAGAAAGGACAGGGTTGCGACGGTTGTGGCCAGAATCACTTCATGACGTACATTACTGGCCGGTTTAACCGGCATCTGACGAGGCTGACGCGGCTCAGGGTCCGGCAGCAGCTGATGCATGAGGACACAGATTAACAACGTGGTGACGACGGCCATCACAAAAGCGCCCATGAGGTCACTCACATGTGCCTGAGGGTAGCTGGCAAAATGCAGCAGCATGGACAGGTTGACCACGCCCATGGCACCGAACAGCAAGTTCACGCCACCGCTCATGGCCCGAAACAGGCCGGCAAACAGAGCGATGACAACTAGCGTCATTGGAATCGGCTTGTCACCCAGCATGCCTTGAAGAACCATGACACACCCGACCACTAACAGAGTACTGGCCAGGTACTGACGCACAATATGGGCGTTGAACACCGGCACCATTCCCAGCAGCAAAATGGGCGATACCGTAAAAAAGGCACCGTAACTCCACCCCATCATTTTGCAGACAAGAAATCCGAGAGTCCCGCCAAGTGCCGCGCGCAAACACTGGCGCAGATCATTCGGCGACATTTCAGGCTTCCGCACGACCACCATTGGCAGAAATCGAGACATGGCACTCGCCTCAGTAGATGTAGTGCATCAGGCTGACAATGCGAATCTGCAGCTGCCCCAGCCAGCTGGCCACACCGCCGACAGGAAACAGCTGTACGGTCGCCCGGGAGCCTGTGGGCAGGGCCGGAGCCTGCTCCTCGGTAAGCTCCAGATGTATTCGCTGACGTTGGGCATCGCGCACCCAGCGGTCAGTCGCTTCAGGTGCAGCAAGACGGCCATCCGCAACGATTTGCCCGGCCAGTGTGCCTGCGTCACGTTCGGTGACGACGCCTGAGAACACCCGCCCAGGGTAGGCATCAAACACGATTTCTGCGCGCCCGCCCTGCTCCATCATATTAAGGGACTTTTCGCGGAAGTCGGCCACGATATCCATTTCATCAACCACCAGTGCGGCCAGCTCTTTTCCGGCACTGGCGTAGGTACCGGCACGGACCTGAAGGTTGGATACAAATCCGGCTGATCGGGCACGAACCTGTGTGTAGGCAAGATTCAACTCAGCCTGTGCCAAGGCATTGGCGGCCTGTGCTTCACGAACATTCTGATCGCCTGCTGCGCCACGCTCTGCTTCCAGCTTCAACACTTCAGCTTGCGCAGCCGCCACCTGTGCAGCTGCGGACTGATGACGTGCTTTTGCCTGGTCATACTGCTGGATGGACACACTTTGACGTTCACTCAGAATTTTCAGGCGTTTTGCTTCACGCGCCGCCTCCTGTGCGTCCGCCTTGGCAGCGCTCACGTTGGCCCTGGCTGCAACAATGGCAGCGTCAAGCTGGTTATTGATCTGACGTGCATCCTGCAGCGCCAGCCTAGCCTGCTCGACCGCAAGGCGGTATGGCTGATCATCAATCACAAATAACAGATCACCGGCTTCAACATGCTGGTTATTGCGCACCTGAACGTCTGTCACCATACCGCTCACCTGAGGCGCAATGGCTGTTACAGGGTGCAACACACGTGACTGTGGGGTCATGGGCATCCAAAGATCAGCCAGCAGGTAGTACACAAACGTCACGGCAAAGGCGATCAGGGAAACCCGAACCCACCGGGCAAAACTTTGATCAGGTGTCATCAGCGCTTCTCCTGGTGAGTGGCACAGGCCACGGCATTGGCTTCCATCTTCAGCAGAACACTGGCGAACGCATCCAGCTCCGCTTCGCTGATTCCGGCATAAATTTCATCACGAATGGTGCCGATTCTGACCGCCAATGCTTCGACCATCTCGGCCCCTTCAGGCGTCAACCAGAGGCAGTGCACGCGCTTGTCTTCAGGGTCGGTACGGCGCTCGATTAACCCTTGTTGCTGCAACTGATTCAGGGTGCGACTCAGGGATGACATTTCAATCGATAATTTGGATGCCAGGGCTTGCTGGGTACAGCCCTCCCCCGTTTTCTTCAGCAGCATCAGTGCTGTCCAGCGGGATTCAGTCATGCCCAGCGGTGCAACGGCCTGGTTCACTGCACTGCGCCACTGCCTGTGTACACGCCCCAATACCGCCCCCAGAGACGGCTCGATGGTTGTGTGCAGCGGGGATGATTCATCTGACATGACTGACTCCAAAATACTTAGCTTGCTAAGCATTATATCAATCCGTCTTTAGTTAGCAAGCTAAGTAAATGAGTCCAAACCCAATTGAGCGCTCGAAACTGCGACCCTTTGTCACACTGCGACACTATGTCCCATCCCAAGCGCCAAGGCATTGCCTAAAATCCGGCTCCATTCGTACACACTCTGCCCCCTTGAGCCCCTTCTCATGGGCAGGGGTGCATAACCTCGTTCAACATGCCAGGAGTCAGGATGAGCCTGAATTACACCCAGCCCAATGTCCCCTATGGACGGCTTTCCCTTGCCATTGCCTGTATCACACTGGCCCAATCGGCCAATGCTCAGGATCCCATTGTGGTTGAAGGCACACTTCAACAAACGCCCCGCGATAATGCCGTACAGGTGGAACCTTCGGCCCTGGAGCAGCTGCGCGCCGCAACCAGCGACAGCGCCAGCCTGCTGCGTGACGTTCCCGGCGTCAGTCTCTATGGTGCCGGGGGCGTGTCCAGTCTGCCGGCCATTCACGGCCTGGCGGATGACCGCTTGCGCGTAAAGGTGGATGGCATGGATCTGATTGCCGCCTGCCCCAACCATATGAACCCGCCCCTGTCCTATGTTGACCCCAGCAACATCGGCCAGCTCAAGGTGTTCGCCGGCATCACACCGGTTAGCCTGGGCGGTGACAGCATCGGCGGCACCATCGTTGCCGACAGACCTGAACCCGAGTTTGCACGCACCGGTGAAGCCAACCTTACCAAGGGCGAAGTCGGTGCCTTTTACCGCAGCAACAACGATGCAATCGGTGGCAATCTATCCGCAACGCATGCAACCGAGAACCTGAGCATCAACTACAGCGGCTCCTGGAGTAAGGCCGACAACTATACGGCCGGTGACGACTTCAAGACCTTTACCGATACCGGCCGTCCCGGTCATGATTTGCCACTGGATGAAGTTGGCTCCACCGCTTATGACACCCAAAATCACAATCTGAACCTGGCTCTCAAGGCCGGTGATAATCTGTTTGAAACCCGGTTCAGCTACCAGGATATGCCCGAACAGCTGTACCCGAACCAGCGCATGGATCTGCTTGAAAACGAGCAGAAGCTGATTAATCTGGCCTGGACCCGTCGCATGAACTGGGGTGTCATCGAAACACGTGCCTATCATGAGCAGGTCGATCACTTCATGGATTTCGGAGACGACAAGCGTTTCTGGTATGGCTCGCTTTCAGGCCCAGGCAACCCGTGCAGTCCGATCAGTTTCCATGGTGACCCTGCCGGCACCTGCGCAGGCGGCATGCCGATGTATTCTGAAAGTGAAAACACCGGGCTAAGCCTGAAAGCCGATATCGATCTCAACGCTACCAACCTGCTGCGTGTAGGCAGCGAGTTCCAGCGCTTCCGTCTGGATGATTATTGGACCGCTTCCGGCGGCGGCATGGGGCCTGGCACCTTCCAGAACATTAATAACGGCCAGCGTGATCGTAATGCGCTGTATGCCGAACTTGAAACTCAGCAAAGTGATCAGTGGCTGACACTGGTAGGCGTACGATACGAGCGCGTCAGCATGGATGCTGATGACGTACACGGCTACAACACCGCCATGACAGCTGCTGGCATGCAATACATGGATTCCATGGCTTTTAATGAGCAGGACCACAGCCAGACTGACCACAATGTTGACCTGACCGCATTGGCGCGTTACCAGTACAGCAACAACTTGGACATTGAACTGGGCCTTGCCCGCAAGGTGCGCTCACCCAATCTGTACGAGCGCTACACCTGGTCGACCTGGCCGATGGCCGCCACCATGAACAACTTTGTTGGCGACGGTAACGGCTATGTGGGTGATGTGAACCTCAACCCGGAAACCGCTTACACTGCATCCGCCACCTTCGACTGGCATGCCAGTGATCGCAGCTGGGTTGTTACCGCGACCCCGTTCTACACCCATGTCGACGACTACATCGATGCTGTTCAGCGTGCCGGCTGGGCAGAAGATCAGTTCAACGTGCTGCAGTATGACAACCAGTCAGCACGTCTTTACGGTGTAGACCTATCCATGCAGTTGCCGTTGGCCAGCAATAGCCTGGGTACCTGGGGTTTCAAGGGCGTAATCAACTATACCGACGGTGAAAACCGCAAAACCGGCGATGACCTCTACAACATCATGCCACTGAATGGCCGCTTCACGCTGACGCACCAGAAAGCCGGCTGGGATAATGCCATCGAATGGATTGTGGTTGATGAGAAGGACGAGGTATCAGACGTGCGCAATGAGATCAGCACCTCCGGGTACAGTTTGATCAACCTGCGTGCCAGCCACAGCTGGGATCAGGTGCGTTTGGACCTGGGTATCGAGAACCTGTTCGACCGCGCCTATGCCCTGCCGACCGGTGGTGCCTACACGGGTCAGGGGCGCACCATGTCCATGACCGGTATTCCCTGGGGCATTGCCGTACCCGGCATGGGTCGCTCCGCCTATGTGGGCATCAAAGTCATGTTCTGATGTTCGCAGCGGTTCGGCGCCCGATAAACCGGGTGCCGTTCGGCTCTGATGAGTGCCAGTCCATTCACACGGCTGGCGCACTGCGCTTTCCTCGCACATAATGCATGTCTCTTTGCCCTCGGGAGACTCAGGTCATGACAGTTGAAAGCGCATTCTCCTTTTTTATAGCCGTACTCATTTTCGGTATCACACCCGGCCCCGGTGTCTTTGCCATCATGGCACGAGCCTTGATGCATGGTGCCACCAGCTGCCTGCCGATGGCGCTGGGCATGATTGTCAGTGACATCCTCTACCTGATTGCCGCCTGCCTGGGCCTGGCGACCATTGCCACTCATTGGTCCGAGCTGTTTACCGTGATTCGTATCATTGGTGCTGCCTACCTGCTCTACCTGGGCTACAAAATGTGGACGGCGCCCGTCTCCAGTGACGAGTTCAACGCCAGCAAAAGCCAGAAAGGCAGCGTAGCGGCCAACTTCCTGCAGGGGTTTCTTATTTCAGCGTCCAACCCCAAGGTTATCCTGTTCTACATCGCTTTCCTGCCCACCTTTATTGACCTGAGCGTGCTGAGCAGTGGTGATATTGCTCTGGCGTCAGTACTGACATTGGTGGGCCTGCTCATTGGCCTGATGGCAATTGCCGTTTTTGCCGACAAGGCACGGGGCTTCTTCCGCTCACCGCGGGCCATGAAGGGGCTGAATCGAAGTGCCGGGTCAATCATGGCCGGTGCCGGCGCCTATCTGGCCCTGCGTCACTGAACTTCTGTACCGCGTAACCAACAAGGCCCTCAATCGAGGGCCTTGTTGTATATGAAACGATCAGTTTTTGCCGCTCTCATACTCGGCAGCAATACGTTTCAGATCCTGCAATGCAGCCGATGCGTCCACCGGTCGGTCCGCAACGGTTTCGATCCAGGCGTCATACATGCCATCCACCTTATCGGCAAACGCCTGTGTCATGGGGTCATCTGCCGTCAGTTCCTTGATCCGAACGCCCATTGCGCGAGCATCTTCCAAGCCTGCCAGGTCGGAGTTGCCCCAGGCGCGTCCCGCCAGGGCTGACAGCTTCTCACCCGAGACCGACAGTATGGCCTGACGGTCTTCTTCACTCAGATCTTCAAAAACATAAGGGTTCATAAAGATAGTAAAGGCGGTGGTATACATGCCAGACGGGAACAGGGTGACATCCGTAACAACTTCACTCAGGCGAGAGTATTTCAGCTCCTGAGCCGGCAGAAAGACGCCATCAATTACGCCCTGCTGCATCATTTCATACACCTTTGTGACCGGTGCAAACACCGGCACAACCTCCAGGCGCTTGGCCAGATCATTAACGACCCCGCCACCGGTACGCATTTTCTTGTTGTGCAGGTCCGAGAGCTGCTTGACTTCGAACGTAGTCATCAACTGGCCAGGACCGTGCACAAACATGCCCAACACCTTCAGACCTTCAAACTCTTGGGCGGGCTCAAAGTGCTGCTTGTACACACGCCAGAGCGCAACGGACAAGGCTTCAGGATCTGCCGTTTCACCGGGAATTTCGACAACGGCTGGCAGCTTGAAGCGTCCGGGCAGGTAGCCATTCACCCCAAAGCTGACGTCAGCCACACCGTCCTCAACCAGACCAAACATGGATTTCGGATGACCGGAGCTGTATTCAAGCTCGATTTTGACACGTCCGTCAGTTGCTTCTTCAACCCAGTTCGCCCAGGTTGGCCAGACAACATCATTCTGACCACTACTGGCCGGTAGCCAGGTCGCGACTCTTAACGTGGTATCTGCGAACACAGGCGCGGACAGCAAAAGTGCACAGGTACATGAGATGGCTTTTATTATTTTCATGGTTGGGCCTTTTAATATTTATAGGATGGATCTTTTTTCTCAATCAAACGCTCCAGTGCCGCCACAGCATCACGGCCCGAGCCATATTTCGGATTAAACAGCGGGGTATCTCTTGCGCAGCGCTGTAAAACTTCATCGGGAATATCCAGGGTTTTACCCATGGACTGGGATGCCAGCTGCACCTCACAGGCACGGTTAAGCAACCACATCAGAGAAAAAGCCTGCGGCAGGTCCGCACCGATAATGACCGGCCCATGATTTTTCAGCAGCAAAACCTTTTTGCCTTCACTGCTGGCGACAATTCGCTCACCTTCATCCATCCGCACGGTAATGCCTTCAAAATCGTGATAGGCGATCTGGTTATACAACTGTGCCGAGTAGAAGTTGGTGAACGACAGGCCTTCCTCCAGGCAGCACACCGCCAGCGTCGGCGTAGTATGCACGTGCATAATGCAGTGGCCATCGGGTACATGTTTGTGAATGGCGCTGTGAAAGGTAAAACCGGCAGGGTTAATCGGCCAATCCGAATCGCCGATGATATTGCCATCAATATCAATTTTTACCAAATTGGACGCACGCACCTCGCTATAATGCAACCCAAATGGATTGATAAGAAAATGATCCGGTTCTCCGGGTACACGCAATGAGATATGATTATAAATTGATTCGTCCCAGTTAAGGTGATCAAAAATCCTGTACATACAGGCAAGATCCTGGCGCGCTTTCCACTCTTCTGCGCTGTATTTCAGCGGACGATCAAAATATAAATCCTGCTTTTTCATGTGGACTATTCCCCTCTGTTTATTGTCGGGGTCCAGCATAGAAAAAGGGCTCGGGTGAAAAAATAAATAATCCCGTATAGCGGGTATAGGCAATGCCTATAGGCTGGAATAACGTGAATACCAAACAGCTCACCTACTTTGTAAAATCCGCCGAATTGGGCAGTATCGCCGCCGCTGCGCGAGAACTGGATATTTCCCAGCCCAGTATCAGTCAGCAGATTTCCGTACTGGAACATGAACTCAAAACAACACTGTTCAGCCGGGATGTACGTGGCGTTTGCTTAACCGAAAATGGTGAACGCTTTCTGGCACATGCCCGCTCGGTTCTGCGCCAGCTGGATCAGGCACAGTCGGAACTGCATCAGGCTTCGACAATACCGACCGGCCAAGTTGCGCTTGGTTTGACCCAGCCAATCTGCAACATTCTTGCGGTACCGCTCGTCAGCATGATGGAACGGGAGTTTCCCGGCATTGAACTCAGCATCTACACCGGCTATTCATCGGATCTGAGCCGCATGATGCAGTCAGGCACTCTGGATATTGCTGTCTCGTCCCACGATGACAGCGATAACACCCATATCCGCCATGAGCGTTTTTTTCGCGAGAATATTTACCTGATCATCGGCCAAAACCGGACGTTTGATTTCCCCGAGGAGTACCTGCAACAAGGCAGCATTCCCTTCCAGGCACTGCAGCATCATGATGTTATGGTTACCAGTCGTACGGACTCTTTGGGATTTTTAATTGAGCAGTATGAGCAGGAAACCGGGCATTACCTGCGTAAGCGCCAGCCTTACGGCCAGCTGATGACCACACTAAGGTACGTGACAGAGGGACATGGCATGCTGATCACACCTTCATCGTCTTTCTTTCATCTGGAGCGCAGCCAAGAGGTGCAGGCGCTGGAGATCATCGAACCTGCACTCTATCGGGATGTGTACCTGATGACCCCAAGCGACCGCCCCCTCACCAATGCCATGACGCAGGTTATCGAACAGATTCGTAACCTCACCAAGCAGGAAAATGCCAACGGCAACTGGCGAGGGTTATTAGTCTAGAAAAAGTCAGGATTCACAGACCTCAGGACCATAGATAACCGCTTCAGCACTCAACCGTGATTTCAGGCGGCTCATATCCTCACACAGGTGGCGTTTCTGCTGCTTTTTACCGCCAATGCCGACCAGTTGCAGGCGGGCATTACCCAACAGGGGTTCTACCGAGCTGACAGGATTGTGATAAATCTGCAGGCGCTTCAACTCTGGTTTGCCGGCCAGTGCGCTGATGTCTGATATGTGGTTGTAATTGAGTATCACCTCCTCCAGTTTGCTCAACTGAGCCAGCGCGCTTATATCGCTGATGTTATCCTGCATTGCAGCCACTACACGCAGCTCCGTCAGCTGGGCAATTGCGGAGATATCGCTCAATTCAGAACTTAGGTTCGCCTGCAGCTCTTCTAGGTTCTCAGCCCTTTCCAGTCCTTTGAGCGTGGTCATCTGTTTGTTGCTGGCCACCGATATTTTGCGCAGCGCAGGCATGTCTCCCATGCTTTCCAGGTTGGTCAGGTCATTACCCTGCAGATACAGCTCTTCCAGCCCCGTTAACTGTTCAAGCCCCTCCAGGCTGGTGATGCCTTTCTTCTGACACGACAGCTTCTTCAATTGCGACAGGTCTTTCAGTTCCTTCTTTTTCATGGCATAGGATACACAGACCCCAAGAGGCAAGTCGGCAAACTGGTCGGTATAGGCCGCCCCCATTTGTGGCAGCTTTTGCAGTAACAAAAACCCACCACCTGCCAACAGCGCCATGAACACCATCCGCTTGAACACCTTCAAAAACATATACTCACTCCCTGAATGATCCCTGTCATAAGCGGCCTGTGTCAGCGCCCATTCGATTGAATTGAACGACAATTGTAAGGCAAACCCTGCGTAAAAGAGGGAAAATTGTACCAAAGAATTGTATTACCTCAGGGTGACATCAGGCTGTAATAGAGCCAACGCAGAGTAGCGGCCCTGAGATCTCCCCCACCTCGAGGGCGGGACACCCGAGAGAGATTGCAAGGAACCACCATGGGACTATTTGAACGTATCAATCCACGCAGCCGTGCTGCCAGTACCCCTGTTATCACAGTGCATGCATCACTTGCGCAGCTCAGTGACAGACTTAACGTCATCAAGCAGTCCCCGGCGCTGGTGATCGGTTTTGTATCACCCCATGTGGATATCGAGGCCGTTGCCAGGACCATCAGGCAGCGCTTCCCCTCCATTCCGGTTAGCCTCAGTACAACCGCAGGTGAGCTCTGCAATGAAGGCAGCCGCCTGTACTGCGAGACCGGTGATCACTGGGATGATGTGGTGCTGCAGCTGTTTTCTCCGGCCGTTGCCAGTCAGGTAGAGGTCGTCAAGGTCCCGCTGGGCAGCGAAGACCTGCGCAGTGGCCAGGCGTCTATCTCGCTTCAGCAGCGTGTCGAGAAAATGACTGCCGCCATCCGCTCGCTGCGCGTCAACATGCCGATCAATTATCAGGATACACTGGCATTTGTGCTCTTTGACGGGCTCTCATCGTCGGAATCCTTTTTCATGGAAGCCCTCTATGACTCTGACCGTTTCCCTTGCCTTTTCGTCGGTGGCTCAGCCGGTGGCAAGCTGGACTTTCAGCATACCTGGCTACATGACGGGCAGCAGAAACTAAGCAACCACGCACTGATTACATTCATCAAAATGCCGCCCAGCGTGCGTTTTGGCGTATTCAAAACGCAGAACTTTGAACCCACATCATTCAGTTTCAATGTACTGACGGCCTCACTTGAGCAGCGCTACATCCATCAGGTGATCGACAGCCGCGGCGAGATTACCACCATGGTAGCCCTGCTCGCCCGCCAACTGAACTGTCGACCCGATCAACTTGAACAGCAGCTGGCCGACTACTCCTTTGCCATTCGAGTGGGCGACGAGCTATTTGTTCGCTCCATTGCGCGTATCGATACCGATGCCGAACGTGTTCACCTTTTCTGTGACGTCGCCCCGGGTGAAGAGCTGGTGATGGTGAAACGTACCAACATTATTCAGGCCACCGAGCAGGCGTTTGCACGCTTCATGCAGGGCAAGCCCGGTACGCCCATTGCGGGACTGCTCAACGACTGTATCCTGCGCCGCCTCTATAACGATAAAGACCTGCCGGGTATGGGGCGAGTATTCGGGGATATTCCACTGGCCGGATTCTCGACCTTTGGTGAGATTCTGGGGCTTAACCTGAACCAGACGCTGACATCTATTTTCTGGTTCAACGTGGATGGCCCCCAGACGTCGTTCAAGGATGAGTATGTTGACGGTTTCATTGCCCGTTATGCCGAGTTCAAGGCCTTCTTTTTGCGCCGGCAGATCAAAAAACTGTCGGGACTGAACCACGTCATCGTGAAGCAAATCGAGCAGTTCAAACGCGATGATTTCAGCACCTGCTTCGACACTCAGGGGCTGGACTCGGCACTGTTACCGGTATTTAACGGCTTGGGTGATCTTGGTAATGAACTGGCAATCGCTCGTGAAGCCCGGCAGCGGCTGGGTCATGAACTGAACCAGTGTGCCGGCAACCTGCACCACTCCGTTGACGAACTGACCGACCACGTCAGTACTCAGGTGAGCGCCGTCGATCAGGCAGGGGCCACCATCAACGCCATGTCGGTTCAGGCAGAAGAAGTGGCACAAAGTGCGCGTGAACTGGCCGTGTCCAGCAGCCAGATCCAGAACATTGTGCAAGTCATTCAGCAAATCGCGGACCAGACTAACCTTCTGGCACTCAATGCAGCCATCGAAGCAGCACGTGCAGGCGAGCTCGGCCGCGGCTTTGCGGTGGTTTCCGATGAAGTACGCAGCCTCGCGGAAAAGTCACGCCACAGCGCCGACGAGATCGGAAAGGATATTGTGAAGCTGTCCGAGGAGATCAATAAGGTTGCGCAACAGATCGAAGGCCAATCCGGAGCGGTAGGTGAACTGTCTTCCATGCTGGATGCCCTGACAGAGGTGAGCAACCTGACATCCAACAACTCATCCCGTACCAAAGAGGTTGCCGATACACTGCTGGCTTTAACCGAGCAAACCGGCTAACAGCCTGCTAAGAGGTACTACGTCACCTTACTCGATATCCAGCAGCGCCCGCTGCTGGATAACAAACAAAAGGCAAAACTCTCAGGCCCCTTTATCTTATCTACTCATACGCCAGGCAACTGATCAACTCGCGCCGCCAGAATGAAATCGTTCTCGTGTAACCCGCCGATCTTGTGTGTCCAGATTTCAATGCTGGCATGGCCCCAGCCAAACTGTATTTCCGGGTGATGCCCCATATCCTCGGCCAGCTCACCAACCTGATTGACAAACCTGAGCGCACTTTGAAAGTCGGCAAAGGTGAAATCACGCTTGATTCTATTGGCCTGCGGTGCCAGCTCCCATTCATTCACCTGTTCCAGGTAAGGTTGAATCTCCTCTCGAGTCAACGCCGGAATACCGCCTTTACAGGGCACGCAACGGCTCTCTGCCAATGACATGGCACACCTCCTGGTCGATTAATGTATTCGTTTTCCAGTCTAGCTGCTATCACATGTGTTTCCTGCACAGATTCGTTAAACCAGCTTAACGGGAGCAAAATGGATTGAACACAGCCGCCAATTTAGTTAACATATTAAGTTAATGAAGGAGATCCCAATGAACATCAAACTGTCAGTTGTTGACCAGTCCCCGGTGCATGGCTCCCACGCCAAGGTTGAAGCCCCGCGCCTTAGTATCGAACTTGCTCAGCTGTGCGACCAGCTTGGCTATTACCGCTACTGGGTGGCCGAGCATCACGACAGCGTTCATTTTGCCAACCCCTGCCCGGAAATCCTTGTTGCCAGCATTGCCAGTGTGACGCAGAACATCCGTGTTGGTAGCGGTGGTGTCATGCTCTCCCACTACAGCCCGTTGAAAGTCGCTGAATGCTTCAAGATGATGGCGACACTGTTTCCGGACCGCATCGATCTGGGTGTTGGCCGCGCACCGGGCGGCACAGGTCTGACATCCCATGCACTGGCGTTCCCGCACGAACCTCATCATGGCGACCTGTACGCTAACCAGGCTCATCTTCTGGCTGGATTTGTGCAGGGTACCCTTCCGGATGACAACCCCTACAGCAAGATCAAGGTTCTGCCGAACAGTACGCCGACACCTGAGCTTTGGATGCTGGGTTCCAGCGGCGGCAGTGCCGGTCTTGCCGGCCACCTGGGTTACAACATCGCCCTGGCCCGCTTCATCGACCCGGATAACTGCCACCCGTCCATTTTCGAGCAGTATGCCGAGGAATGGGACAAGGCCGGTCATCAGGGTAAAGCGAACAAAATGCTGGCCATCGCCTGCATATGCGCCGAAACAGAAGAGGAAGCGCGCCTGCGTGCCGGCACTGCTGTGTACCGCAAACTGGCAGCTCAGCTGGGACAGCGCGAAGATTTTCTGACGCCTTCAGAAGTACAGGATCGCTACCGCCAGATGTCCGCATCCGAGCAGAGCGCCTACGATCATATTCTCAGTGGCTACACGGTCGGTACTGCGGATCAGTGCTGGCAGGAGATAAACGAGCTGGCGAAGACGTTCAGCTGTGATGAAATTGCCACGGTAACCGTCACCCATAGTCACCATGATCGAATGGACAGCTACCGACTGCTGGGCAGTCTGCTCTAATCGATAGATTCCCCTCGAATAGCGCTCTTCGTCAGGCACTATTCACTTTTTGCTCGCCGGCCTGGGTGCAATTTCAGGCCGGTTTTTTTTGCCCAATTTTAATCGAATCAATGACACTAATTGCCCAGGGCATATCCGCTCTATGCCTGCCCGCTCGGCCCCAGTCGCAAGACCCCACACTCAATCGCCAGATGCACCAGCTCAGCCGTCGAAGAGACCTGCAGCTTGTTTTTCAGTAAAGCACTGTGATTAGAGACCGTTTTCACACTGATACAGAGCTGATCAGCGATGATCTTGGTTGTGAGTCCGCGTGCCAGCATGACAAAAATCTCAAACTCGCGTTGCGTCATGCCGGACAGACGGGGGTCCATACCGCTGTTACGTTGCAGCGCAAGCCGCGTGGCCAAATCATGCTCCACATAGGGCTGGCCACTCAGTACCTTGCGTACCGCTTCAAGCAGCACTTCGGGGCTACTGCTCTTGGTGATATAGCCTAAAGCACCGGCATCCAGAGCCTGCTGCACCATGGGTAGTTCATCGTACATACTGAAAAACAGAATGCGCGCATCAGGCGCCCGCTGCAGTATACGACGCGCCACTTCGATACCACTGATATCGGACAGGTTAATATCCAGTACGGCCACATCGGCGGGCTGTTGCTGCCAGAGGCTTACCGCCTCCCAGCCATTGTCCGCTTCAATGATTTCACATTCATCCAGCATCGCTGACAGCAGGCTGGCATACCCCTGACGCACGACTGCATGGTCATCACAGAGAAGTATTTTCATAGTATTAGTCCATTACCAGCGGGAGACTGAGTTCTATCCGCAAACCGCCGCCGGCCGCAGATAACAGGTGCAGATCAGCATTCATGTATCGCGCCCGCTCATGCATCGACCTGAGCCCAATGCCCGGCCGCACATCTGCCGACAGCCCCTGACCGTTATCTTCAACCCTCACATTGAGAGTTTCGCCACGAACCTGCATCCCGATTTCGACCTGAGTCGCCTGCGCATGCCGTGCCACGTTGTTCAATGCTTCCTGCAGCAAGCGGTAGAGATGGGTTGAGGTTTCATCACTGAGCAGTGGCATGCCGTTAATACCCAGCCGACAATTCACACCGCTGCTACGCTGCCATTGTTCCGCCAGGCTTCTAAGAGACTCTTCAAGCCCCAGTGGCTCAAGAATCACGGGATGCAGACTGCGAATCAAACGCCTGAAGCCCTGCTGCATGGCTTCACAGTCGCGCACGATCAACGGAGCACTTTTGCTCACCTTTTCCGCATCACCCGACACCTGGCTGATCAGATAAGCCTGTGCACGAATGCCGGTCAGGTACTGCCCCAGGTCATCATGCAGCTCTCTTGCCAGATAGGAGCGTTCCTTTTCCTGCAACACCATCAGCTCACGGGTCAGCCGACGGTTATCTGCCTGCTCCTGCTCAAGGGCCTCAGCCATCCGGTTGAAGTGGCTGGCCAATCGATTGGCCTCAGGCACCGAATAGGATTTGAGTCGGGCCGTGAAGTGCCCCTGTTGAATCTGATCAAGTGCGCGTAACACCTGACCGAAAGGCCGCATGCCCTGAGACAGCCCCCAGCTGATGGCCAGTATCGATAAGGCAGCGCCGCCCATGAACAGGGCAAACACCTGCAGGGCAGACTCCCAGACCTCTTCCATTTCATCGGCCGGGTCTGCCATTACCACCAGGATTCGGCCATCCGCCAGCGGACGCCGACGTTCAATACTCGGCATATCCTGAGGCCAGATCCAGGATGCGAACCACTCAGGTACTTCATCCATCTCAAGCGGCACAGGCGATTGGCCAGCACTCAGCACAGCCAGATGCATGTGTCTCCATTCGATCGCCAACAGCGGCTCCAGGCGCTCGGGGTCCTGACCTACTTGCTCAAGCAACTGGTCGGCCACCGCCATGCCCGCCTGCAGTTCACGCAGGATATCGGTCTTGGCTTGTCGCATCAGTCCAAAGAGACTGATCAGCAGCGCCAGCATAAACGCTGACGCGACCAGCAGGTTCAGGCGTACAACGGCTTTCATGGATCAGTCCGGTGATCAGCGAACGCTGAACACGCCTTCCATGCCCTTGTGCTCCAGGCCTTCCATGTAGAATTTGTACTCACCCGGTTTGATCGGCACGAAGTAGATTTCCGCTTCGCCTTCGCGTTCAAACTCAAGCTCTTTCAGGGATACCGCCTTGATCTCCATGTCACCCGCTTCAACCTTACGCAGGTAGATGGATCCGAAGAATTCCGGTGCCTTCATGGCGTATTCCTTACGACCTGTAGACTCAATTGCCAGCTTATAGGCCTGACCGGTTTCCATCTCATAACGGGTCTGGGACATGGAGTAATCACTCTGCTCACTGCCCAGCACTAGGTCCGGCAGACGTTTGGGTCGAATAGTGAGGTCGCCCTCGGCGGATGCGGGAACAGAGACCAGCACTGTTGAGGAGATCAGTGCAGCAAGGGTCAGAGAGCGGATGGGGGTACGCATGATAGATTCCTGTTTTTGTTGTGTCTTTTCCCCACCATCCTAGTGTGCTGCGCCCGTGGCAACATACTACTTCGGTACTGAATCTTTGCGACTTTCTGAATATTTCATCCTGCACGGTGGCGGCCTAAGCTGGGCCCCATAACAATGATAAGTTGCGAGTTTTAATGATGAAGACCCTGCCCCGCCTGCTGGCTGCCGCAGTTACGTCCCTGCCTCTGATCGCCCACTCCGCTGCGCTGGAGATCAACATTGGCTATGTAGGATTTGAGCCTGACCACGGACCGGTTCTTTCCAATATTCTTCCAGAACCTGCAGATGCCGGCCTGAAAGGTGCCGAGCTGGGAATCAACGATAACAACACTACCGGGCGCTTTCTTAAACAACACTACACCCTGCACAGCGTCAGCACCGACCAGCCCACAGAAGTGGTGAGTGCGGCTATCCGTCTTTACGACCAGGGCGTGCGTTTATTCGTGCTGAATCTGACCACGGAGCAGCTGACCGCTGTCGAGCGAGAGTTGCCTGACGATGTACTGCTGATCAACTCCGGCAGCCAGGACAATCGCCTGCGCACCCAGGCCTGTGTCCCGGGCATGCTGCACACCATACCTTCCCGCGCCATGCTCACCGATGCCCTGGCACAGTGGTTGGCCAGCAAACGCTGGAACCGTTGGTTGATCATTGAAGGCAACCAGAACGGCGACCTGCTGTATGCCGCTTCACTGGAACGCAGCGCCAAACGCATGGGCGCCAAGGTCATTGAACGCAAACAGTGGGACTTCGATACCGACCTGCGCCGCACCGCCCAGAAGGAGCTTCCCCCGTTCACTCAAACCGATGAGTACGACGTCGTTGTCGTCGCCGACGAGCGTGGCGACTTTGGTGAATATGTCCCCTACAACACCTGGTACCCACGCCCGGTTGTGGGCACTCAGGGAATGAGCCCGGTTGCCTGGCACCGTGTGGTAGAAGCCTGGGGCGCTGCCCAGCTGCAAAGCCGATTTGAAAAGCTTGCTGACCGCTGGATGAATAGCCGCGACTACGCCAGCTGGGCCGGTGTGCGTACGTTGGGTGAGGCTGTCACTCAAACCCGCAGTAGCGACCCGGCCGAACTGCAGCGCTTCATTCTGTCAGATAAATTCCAGCTGGGTGGCTTCAAGGGCCGCAAGCTGGACTACCGCGGCTGGAGTGGTCAGCTGCGCCAACCGATTCCGCTGGTCCATCCCCGCGCGCTGGTGTCCCAGTCGCCTCAGGAAGGCTACCTGCACCCGAAAACCGACCTCGATACGCTGGGATTTGATGCCAGCGAAAGCCAGTGTTCCGTTAAAGGAGATGCCTGATGTTCAAGCCCCCTTTCATTAAATCTCTGCTACTGAGTGCCCTGTTGGCTGCTCCTGCAGCCCAGGCTGCTACGGCCTACGTATCCAACGAGAAGGACAACACCCTGTCCGTTATCGATCTGGATACCCTTGAAGTGACCAAAACCATCGACGTGGGCGAACGCCCACGCGGCATCGCATTGTCCAAGGACAAGACCAAACTCTACATCTGCGCCAGTGACTCCGACACTGTTCAGGTGATGGACCTGGCCACTCACAAGATCCTGAACAACCTGCCTTCCGGCGAAGATCCCGAGCAGTTTTCACTGCACCCGGATAACCGCCGCCTCTACATTTCCAATGAAGATGATGCGCTGGTAACTGTCGTGGATACCGAAAGCCACGAAGTTCTGGCACAGATTGAAGTGGGTGTGGAACCGGAAGGGATGGCCGTAAGCCCGGATGGCAAATGGGCGGTTAACACCAGTGAAACCACCAGCATGCTGCACTGGATTGATACTGAAACGCACGAACTGGTCGACAATACACTGGTTGACCAGCGCCCGCGTCATGTTGAATTCACCAAAGCAGGCGACATTCTCTGGGCATCGTCCGAGATCGGCGGCACTGTTTCCGTGATCACCGTGGCAGACCGTCAGATCATCAAGAAACTGAACTTCAAAATCCGCGGTGTGCACCCGGATAAAATACAGCCTGTCGGTGTTAAACTCTCCGCCGATGGCAAGTACGCCTTTGTCGCACTGGGTCCATCCAACCATGTCGCCGTGGTCGACGCCAAAACCTATGAAGTACTGGATTACCTGCTCGTAGGCCGTCGTGTCTGGCACATGGAATTCACGCCGGATCAGAAATATCTGCTGACCACCAACGGCGTGAGCGGCGATGTTTCCGTGATTGACGTTGCCGATATGAAAGTTATCAAATCCATCAAAGTCGGCCGCTACCCCTGGGGTGTGGTGACACTGGACTGATTGAATGAGCCTCAGCGTACACCAACTCAGTTTTCGCTACGGTCCGCGCCAGGTGCTGGACAATATCAACTTCAATTTGCAGGAAGGGCAATTGAATGCCCTGCTGGGACCCAATGGTGCAGGCAAGAGTACACTCTACGCCCTGCTAACCCAGCTCTATAGTCTGCAGGATGGCGAAATACGGCTGGATGGCCAGACGGTGGGGCAACATTCACGCTTACTGAAGCAAAAGCTTGGCGTCGTGTTCCAGCAAAGCACGCTGGACCCGGACCTGAGCGTGCTTCAGAACCTGGAATACCATGGCGCCCTGCACGGTCTGTCTTCACGTCAGGTACGCCAGCAGGCCGATGAGCTGCTGGCTGAAATGGGGTTGGCGGATCGCCTCAGGGACAGTATCCGCAGCCTCAATGGCGGTCACCGCCGCCGTGTGGAGATTGCACGTGCCCTGCTCCATCGGCCATCCATTCTGCTGCTGGATGAAGCTACTGTCGGCCTGGATACAGCGGCGCGCCAGGCCATCAACCGTCATGTACGTCAGCTCTGCCAGGCACAGTCGTTGACGGTGCTCTGGGCCACGCACCTGATCGAGGAAATTCAGCCACAGGACCCGGTGCTGGTACTGCATCAGGGCCGCCTACTGGCAGATGACAGTGCCGAGTTCATCTGCAAGCAACACAATGCTACCGATCTGTCTGATGCGTTTGAGCAACTCACCGGCCTTAAGGATTCACCTGCATGCATCTGAACGCCTATTTCATCGCTTTCAAGGGCATTCTGAAGCGTGAATTTTTGCGCTTTATTCACCAGCGCACCCGCTTTCTCAGCGCATTGGTCCGCCCATTACTGTGGCTGGTAGTGTTTGCCGCCGGTTTTCGTGCCGCACTGGGGGTTTCAATCATCCCGCCGTACGAAACCTATATCACCTACGAAACCTACATCCTGCCGGGCCTTTGCTGCATGATTCTGCTGTTTAACGGCATGCAGAGCTCATTATCGATGGTGTATGACCGCGAGATGGGCAGCATGAAGGTACTGCTGATGAGTCCGTTGCCCCGCGCCTGGCTGCTGTTTTGCAAGCTGATCGCCATCGCACTGCTGTCGCTGGCACAGGTGTATGCCTTTATCGGCCTGGGCTGGCTGGTCGATGTGGAGCCACCCCTCATTGGTCTGGTTACCGTGTTACCTGCCCTGCTCCTGACCGCGCTGATGCTGGGGGCAATCGGTTTGTTTCTGTCCTCCAGGATCAGACAGCTGGAGAACTTCGCCGGGGTAATGAACTTTGTCATCTTTCCCATGTTCTTCATGTCTTCAGCACTCTACCCCTTGTGGAAGATGCGCGAGTCCAGTGAATGGCTGTATTGGGTCTGCAGCTTTAACCCCTTTACCCATGCGGTTGAGCTGGTGCGCTTTGCGCTATACGCCGAATTCAATGCCATCGCTTGCCTGGTGACAGCAGGAACCGCACTGGTGTTTACCGTTCTGGCGTTGATGGGATTTAAAACGGAGCAGGTCGCCAAAAGCAAGGCACGCTAGGGCAACAGATAATGCAAACATTATGGCCGACGTCAGTCGGCCAGCAGGTGTGTCATCAGCGCACGCAATTTGCCGGGCTTGACCGGCTTGTTCAGCACCAGCACCCCGGCATCCCGAAATGCCTGGCGTGTCTCCGAGCTGCGATCAGCC
This sequence comes from Marinobacterium sp. NO-S09, assembly GCF_059179545.1. Lineage (NCBI taxonomy): Bacteria > Pseudomonadati > Pseudomonadota > Gammaproteobacteria > Oceanospirillales > Oceanospirillaceae > Marinobacterium > Marinobacterium sp. NO-S09. Next base: position 2,609,782 of record NZ_CP168954.1, read on the forward strand.
GTCAGCATCACCATCGGGACAGAGTGCAGGCCGGAATCATTCAATAACTGACGTAATTCCAGACCCGTTTGCGCGGCCTCAAGGTGGTAATCCGCCAACACCAGGTCAGGCGCCGCAGCCTCAGCCGACACCACCGCCTCTTCCAACGTTGCCGCCAACTCTGTCGTTACTCCCCAGCCAGATAGCAGGGCTTCCATACTGGCCAGAATTTCCGGGTCGTTATCCAACACGAGGACACGCCTGTCGGTCAAGGCATCCGCATCCAGCGTGGGTGGCTGGACCAAAGGTGCCAGGCTACTTGGCGACTGCGTTGCCAAAGGCACTCGCACCTGGAAACAGGAGCCGGACCCTACGACCGATCTCAGGCTTAGCGGGTGCTCAAGCATGCGCGCCATGCGCTCGACAATGGCCAGCCCCAGTCCGACACCACCCTTGCGGGACTGGTGGTGACTCAAGCGACAGAACTCCTGAAAAATCGCTTCCTGCTTGTCTTCCGGGATACCGCCACCGGTATCCCAGACCTGCAGCAACAGGTGATTTGCCTGACGCCTCAGCCCCAGCAATACACCGCCGCTGTCCGTATAGCGAAAAGCGTTACTGAGGAAGTTACGCAGAATACGCGTCAGCAAACGTGGGTCACTGGTAATCCAGAGATCACGACTGTGTACCCGGAAACTCAGCCCGACGGCTTCTGCTACAGGTTCAAACTCACCCTGCAAGGATTCCAGCAAACGGCCGATAGGGAAACTCTGAAACTCCGGTTTGACCGCGTTCTGGTCCAGCTTGGAAATATCCAGCAGGTCTGTCAGCAACTGTTCGGCGCCATCAAGCGCCAGGTGCACTCGGTCCACCAGTCGCGCTTCGTCCGCCGGCAACTCACGCTCCTGCAGAGCCGCAATCAGCAGCCGCGCCGCGTTCATCGGCTGCAACAAGTCATGACTTGCAGCCGCCAGGTATTTATCCTTACTACGGTTGGCGGATTCCGCATCCTCACGGGCCTGCAAGGCGGCCTGTTCTGCCTGCTCACGGATCTGAACTTCTTTCCACAGCCGGTCGTTGAGCTGCACCAACTCTCGGGTACGCTCTTCAACACGCTGCTCAAGCTCTTCATTGAGCGAGCGCATGCGTTGCTGTACCCGTTTTCGCTCGGTGATATCCGCCACGAAGGCGACGATATCGGTCTGATCATCCTTCTGGCGCAGCAGAATGTTCATGGAGACTTCTACCGGCATGCCATTGGATTTGCGCAGACGGGTCTCGTACAGAAAAAGCTGACCATCGTTTATCAGCCGCGCCGTCATCAGGCGAAACTCCTGCTCGCTGAACAGAAGATCGGCAGCGAAATTGAGCCCGCCAGTCATTGAAGCAGCGCCCGGGTATTCACAGATGCGGGCCAATGCCCGGTTAACCTTGTTGATACGGCCGGTCAGGTCCATCTGAAAAATGCCGTGCAGCGCATTTTCAAACAGCCATTTATAACGGTTGCGCTCATCCTCAAGCTCTTCAACTTTGCTGAGCAGCTCGGGGTAATAGCTCTTGCGTGCCGACTGGCCACCCAGGCCAATCAAGTCTTCAAACGTTGCTTCAGCCGTGTCAGAGGGCTTCTTCATATACCGCCTCAACGTCACGCAAGTTTGACTTGCGCGGGTTGGTCAGAATGCATGGGTCTTTGATCGCGTTTTGACTCAGATACGGGATATCCGTGAGGTGTACCCCCTGGTCCGCCAGGCTCTGATACAGGCCGACTTCGTGTTTCAAAGAGATCACGTGCTGCATCAGGCGGCGTTTGATCTGGGACTGGCTCAGGCCACGTGGGTCGATCCCCATGGTTTCAGCAACTACGCGAAAACGGTCGGTGGCAGAGATGTAATTATAGTCAATTACATGCTCCAGCAGCATGGCGTTACACAAGCCATGTGGCAGGTCCAGATAACCGCCCAGGCTGTGGGACATCGCATGCACTGCCCCCAGAATGGCATTGGAAAATGCCAAGCCGGCTTTCATGGAACCCAGCATCACCTGTTCACGCAGATGGTTGTCTTCCGGTTGCTCAACCAGCAGCGCCAGATGGGTGTTAATCAGGCGAATGGCGTCCAGCGCATGCATATCCGTAAGCGGGCCACTGCCGGTGGACACAAAGGCTTCAATCGCATGTACCAGAGCATCAACGCCGGTGCAGGCGGTCAGGAAAGCATCCATGGTACGCGTCGTATCCGGATCAATCAGAGCGACATCCGGCACCACCGACTTGCTGACGATGGAGAACTTGAGCTTTTCCTGCTGATTGGAAATGATAGCGAACTGGGATACATCGGCAGACGTACCTGCCGTCGTGGGAATAAAAATCAGAGGCGGAATCGGGCTTTCAATTCGGTCGATACCTTCAAACTCGATAATGCTGCGCCCATGGGTGCTGACAATGCCGATTCCCTTGGCACAATCCATCGGGCTGCCACCGCCCACAGCAACAATGACGTTACAGCCCTGCTCGCGGTAGATTTCAGCCCCCAGTGCCACCTGTTCAACACGAGGGTTGGGCGAAACCTGGGTAAAACGAACACAGGGTAGGTCCTGCTCTGCCAGTAGCCCTTCTATTTCATCGACCCAGCCAGCCGCTTCGACACCGGGATCGGAAACCAACAGCACCTTGCGTGCACCGAAGGTTTTGGCGTAATTGCCAACGGTCTTGCGCGCGCCGCTTCCGAAGATGATTTCCGGAGAAACAAACTTGCGCAGACGAGAGATGTCCGAACTCATAATCCTGCCTCACGCGGGAGAGGAACCCCGCAACGTCGTTCTTGTTATCGTTCTGTCATTATACCTGTGAGGTGTGTCGGAGCCAGCCTACAAAAGTGCACAAAACGTCACAAAAGACGACAAGCTTTGTCCTCGATAAAACTTTAGTATTAGGTACTATTGTCCTCATTAAATCTCGCCAAGGCAGCAATGCGCTGTTACAGGTAACGGAGGACAATCCCCAATATGGATACCAAATCTCCCCTCTATCAACATGTGGTTATTGTCGGCGGTGGCGCCGGCGGACTTGAGCTGGCCACCCGGCTGGCACGCAAGTATCGCCGCAAGGGCCTCAAGGTCACACTGGTCGATTCCGAAACCACGCATATCTGGAAACCCCTGTTGCATGAAGTGGCAACGGGATCACTGGATGCCGGCATTGACGAACTGAGCTACAGCGCTCAGGCACGGAGCGCCGGGTTCAAATTCCAGGTTGGCCGCATGGAATCAATCGATCGCGAGCAGCGTTGTATTCACCTGGCGCCGGTAAAAGGCCAGGACGGCAAGACACTGCTGCCGCTGCGCTCGCTCTACTACGATTACCTGGTCATGGCCGTGGGGAGTGTCACCAATGACTTTGGTGTTGACGGCGTTGCCGAGCATTGCACCTTCCTGGATTGCCGCAGCGAAGCGGAGCAGTTTCGCCGCACTCTGCTGGAATCCTATCTCAAGGCCAGCAACAGCCCTGACCAGCGCCTGCGTATCGCCATCGTGGGCGCCGGAGCTACAGGTGTCGAGCTTTCCGCCGAACTCTTTAATGCGGCACGTGAACTAGCCGCCTACGGTCTGTCCAAACTGGATCGGGACCGTATGGAAGTGATCCTGATTGAAGCCGGACCCAGCATTCTGCCAGCCCTGCCTGAGCGTATTTCAACAGCAGCGCGGCAGGAGCTGAGCAAGCTGGGCGTGCAGGTGCGCGAAGATACACGTATTACCAGTGTTTCCCCCGAGGGCCTGCTGACAGACAAGGGCGAGATGATCGAAGCCGAGCTCAAGGTTTGGGCTGCCGGTATCCGTGCACCAAACTTCCTCACTCAACTGGACGGGCTGGAGTGCAACCGCATTAACCAGTTGGTTGTTACACCTGACCTGCGCACGACACAGGATGATCGTATCTTCGCTCTTGGTGACTGCGCTGCCTGTCCGAAACCGGACGGCACTGGCAATGTACCGCCCCGTGCCCAGGCAGCACATCAGATGGCGACCCATATTTTCAAGCAGTTCCGCAAGATTGTGCGTGGCGACCCCCTGCCCGCTTATGAATACAAGGATTATGGCTCCCTGGTCTCCCTCAGCCGCTTCAGCACCGTCGGTAGCCTGATGGGCAACCTGACCAGCGGCAGCCTGATGGTAGAAGGACGGCTGGCACGTGTTGTTTATGTATCGCTCTATCGACTCCATCAGCTGGCAGTGCACGGCTATATCAAAACCTTCCTGATCACGCTGGTGGATCGCATCAACAAGGTGATCCGACCACGACTTAAATTACACTGAATCATCAAGCCTGCGGTCACACCGGATTTGCAGCACTGAGCTTTGCCGGCCCATTGGGCCGGTTTTTTTTGCCCGCTTTAAGGCTAATTTTTAAGCCTTTACCCCCTAAATTCGCGGTGCAATAACAAACGTTTGTTTCATGCGCATTACATTGACTATCAGTGAAAACCCCATAGAATGCGCCCCTTTTCGCGTTGGCCTTATAAATCATGCACATCTCGTTTTTTGACTACACTGAAACAGCTGTTTGCCCGTTTTACATAAAAGGCAACAGCAAGCCAGTCTCCTGGCTGCGGTATTGCCAAGCAACGGAACCTGACCAGGCTATAACCGAGTTTGAGGCAAACGACGCATGAGAAAGAATCTGCCAGTTACCAACACGGAACGCCGTTTTGAACCTCATGAAAAGTTGATTTCGACAACGGATACCAAAGGCAAAATTACCCACTGCAACGATGTCTTCGTCAATATCAGTGGTTATACCCGAGATGAGTTAATAGGCCAGCCACACAATCTGGTACGCCACCCGGATATGCCCGAAGCCGCGTTCAAAGTATTGTGGGAACATCTGAAGGCTGGAAAGCCCTGGATGGGACTGGTCAAGAATCGCTGCAAGAACGGTGATTTTTACTGGGTTAACGCCTATGTCACCCCCATTACCGAAAATGGCCAGACCATCGGCTATGAGTCGGTGCGCAGCTGTCCGTCTCGTGAGGATGTAGCACGTGCCGAGCGTGTTTATACCCACCTGAATCAGTCCGGCAAACTTCCCAAGCGCTTCCAGTTGTCCTGGCAATGGCTTTGCCTGGGTGGCGGCACGCTGGGCGCAGCAGCCTTGAGCCTTGGCGGATGGCCTCTGGCCGGTTTGGGACTTCTGGCACTAACCGCTGGTGCTACCCAGCTGGCACAGCAACATCAGCAGCAACGCAAGTTGAAAGACCTGGTGGCGCTGATGCCTTCAGCCTTCCGGCATCCGGTTGCAACGGCAACCTACACCGATTCATTAGGGCCTGTTGCAGAAGCAGAAGTTGCCATTAAAAGTGAAGCGGCACATCTGGATACTGTCCTGACGCGCATTGATGACGCCTCCTCGATCTTGAGCACCCAGGCCAGTTCAAGCCTGGAAATGTCCGAGCAGGCATTTGATGCCATGAATCGCCAGCAGCACGAAACGAATCAGGTGGCGGCGGCCATGCACGAAATGAGCGCCACCATCAACGAGGTTTCAGGGCACGTCCAGGAAACCGCGCAGCAGGCAGAAAACTCCAGCCAGACAGCCCTGCGTGGCAGAGAACTGGCCGCCACCACCAGCGACTCAATCGCTCGTCTGGGTAAAACAGTGAGCGGTATTTCTAAAGCCGTGATGTCGCTGGCAGAGCAGACCGAACAGATTGCACAGGCAGCGGAGATGATTGAGCAGATTGCCGATCAGACGAATCTGCTGGCCCTGAACGCTGCCATTGAAGCAGCCCGTGCCGGTGAGCACGGTCGTGGTTTTGCTGTGGTAGCTGATGAAGTACGTAGCCTGGCCCAGCGGACTCGGGAATCTACTCAGGAGATTCACGGCATTGTGGACGAACTGAAGAAACGGGCCAGTTATTCAGTAAACGTCGCCAAGGAGGGTGAAACCGAAGCAGCGGACGGATTAACCCAGGTTGAAGAGGCCGGCACCCTGCTCAATGATATTGCCGGCATGATGGATAACATCGCCAATATGTCCATGCAGATGGCAACCGCCATCGAAGAACAGGCCCAGGTATCCGAGGACATCAACAAACAGGTCGTTAATATTTCCGACCTGTCAGATATCAGCCTTAACCGGGCACGGGATTCGGCCGACACCACGCGTGAGCTGCGCAAGGTGTCGACCGATATGCACGAACTGGTAACCGGCTTCAAGCATTAAGCCAAAGCCTCATCACATCAGGATCATGGCCACGCAGGCAGCTGTCAGCGTGCCCATGCCCAGATTGAAAAAGCGCCAATGAGCAGCTGTTTTCAACAAACGGCCGATCATGACACCAAAGCCGGCCCAAAGTGAGATGGATGGGAAGCCAATCACCGCCATCACCACAATAAACAGCAGTGCCGAAGCCAGGAAGGCATCTCCCACCAGCGTAAAGGAAGCCAGACCTGAAATGGACATAACCCAGGCCTTGGGGTTGGCAAACTGGAAGGCAGCGGCCTGCAACAAACTCATGGGCCGGGCATCCTCATCGCCCTTGGTATCAGGCGGCGGTGCACTGGCAATCTTCCAGGCCAGCCACAACAGGTACACACTCCCCGCCAGTTTCAGCAATGTTTGAAACTCTGGCCACTGGGTAAACAGCGTTCCAAGACCCAGGGCGACCGCCACATTCAATAACGCACACCCCAACACAATACCCACAATATGTGGAACCGTTCGTCGAAAACCGAAGTTGGCTCCCGAGGCAGTCAGCATCATGTTGTTAGGCCCGGGTGTTGCTGTCATGGTGAAGACAAACACCGCTACAGGGCCTAGCAATGGCAAGAGATCAGGCAAGGCATTATTCATGGCGGCAGTCCTGGATTGTAGGGGTTCTTTAATGTATTGAATCGCACAATGATCAAATTGAATTGATACAATTGACTCTAAACCCCAGCAAGCAATGTCACAATGTTTACTTTGTGACACATACAATCTATTGTCAGGGTGACAATTCTGCCGGAGACAGACCATGGATCTGCATGATCGCGCACGCCAACGCTGCCAGTGGCTACCTGAACTGCCTGCTTCAGCCTCACCTTTATACAAGGCACTGGTTGAGCGCCTGGCCAGCGACATTGCCTCCGGCACATTAAAACCCGGAGATCGCCTGCCACCACAACGCCTGTTGGCCGATGCCCTGCAGGTTACTGTCGGCACGGTTACACGCGCGTATCGTGAAGCCGAACGCCGTGGCCTGGTAGAAGCCCGTGTCGGCAGCGGCACCCGCGTTAAAGGCGGGCAGGAGCAGACGCCCCACTTCCATCACTTGAGCCGTGCAGGCCAGGACAGCATCGATCTTTCACTCAGTGTGCTGATTCCCAACCCGCTTAGAGAACAGCAGCTGGCCGCAACACTTGAGCAGCTATCGCGCATGCCTGATGCCATCCAAACGGTGATGAACTATCAACCCGAGCAGGGCTGCCCGCAACAGCGCGCCCAGCTCAGTGATTGGCTGGCTCGGCAAGCACTGGAGATCGGTGCAGATGAAATGATCATCACCGAAGGCGGGCAGCATGCAGATTTCCTTGCCTTGCAAGCCTTGATCAAGCCAGGTGAAGCCGTTGCCTCAGCCGCCCTCACCTACCCCGGCATGATTGCAGCTGCACGCCAGCTGGGCCTTAAACACCTCGCTGTGCCCTCGGATGCAGAAGGCATTCGTCCTGATGCCCTTGAGCGCCTGTGCCAGCAGCAACGTATCCGCCTGCTCTATGTGATGCCGGAATACAGTAATCCCGGCGGTGAGCAAATGACCCAGCAACGCCGTGAAGCCATCGTTGAAATTGCTCGCCGGCACGACATGCTGCTATTGGAAGATGGTGTCCAGTTTGTGCCCAAGGAACTGCGCGGTACGCCCCTGTTTGAGATGGCTCCCGAGCGCTCCCTGTACATTTTCAGTGTCTCCAAACTGTTGGCGGGTGGTTTGAGGTTTGGTGCTTTGCGTGCGCCAGCCAATCTGATGCCTCAGTTAAGAGCTGCCTTGCGCGCGCAATGCTGGGCACCGCCCGGTTTGATGGGGGCGGTGGCATGCCGCTGGCTGGCCAGTGGAGAGGCAGACGCCATCCTGAACTGGCAGTGGCAGGGCCTGCAGGAACGCCAGACCCTGCTGCATGACATTTTGGCCGGTTACACCGTGCAGTCACACCCCTGTGGTTTCCACGCCTGGCTGACCCTGCCCGAACCCTGGCGGGCTGCCGATTTTGTCCGCCACGCGGAAACCCGCGGCATTATCCTGATCGCCTCGGACCCTTTCTGCGTGGGCAGCCAACCCGCCCCCCAGGCCGTCCGCATCTGTCTGACGCCGCCGGCTGACATCGACCGGTTAAGGGAAGGCCTGCTGCGATTACGGGAAATGCTGGATGAAGCCCCGCCCATGCTGGCACCGCTGATTTGACCAGGCCCCGTCTCGGCGTGTTATATAGAGTTACCCCCATTGTGAAGGAGTATCAGCAACATGAGTGTGGAAATTTCCGGTCTGTTTGGTCTGATTCTGCTGGTTCTGGATGTAATGGCCATCATCAAAACCATTCAAAGTAACGCCAGCACCAGCACCAAGGTCATTTGGGTCGTTGCGATCCTGCTGCTGCCCTTGCTGGGTCTGATTCTCTGGTTCCTGTTCGGCCCCAAAGGCTGACGGTCATTTAGCAAATTCTCGGCAGCTGCTCACCGGTCAGAGGCTCAAGCAAACGCCTGCCGCCGAAGCCGCTTTGCAGCTGCACCTTTCCTGGCAACTCTTCCACCACCTGTCCAATCATCTGCGCATCACACCCGAACGGATGTGCCCGCATACTGCTTAAAACCTCATCTGCAGCTGACGCCGGCACAGCAGCTACTAACATACCCTCATTGGCGAGATACCAGGGCTCCAACCCCAGAATTTCACAAAAACCTCTTACTTGCGGCCTGACCGGCAGCGAAGCTTCCTGCAGCACTATTCCTGTTTGCGACATCTGGGCAAACTCATTCAACACCGTTGCCACACCTCCTCGCGTCGCATCACGGATGGCATGAATACCCGGGCTGGCCTTTAGCATCTTCTGAACCAATCCATGCAGCGGGCGACTGTCACTGCACACATCCATCTCCAGCGCCAGATCGCCGCGTGCCGCCAGTACGGCTGCGCCATGATCGCCCAGGTAACCGCTCGCAATGAGCACATCACCCGGCTCGCATCGACGGGCTGCCAACTCAACGCCCTGGGGTATAACACCAACGCCTGCGGTATTGATAAACACCCGGTCGGCCTTGCCTCTGGGCACCACCTTGGTATCCCCGGTCACAATCGACACATTCGCTTCGCGGGCAGCACTGGCCATGGATGCAACAATTCTTTCCAACAGAGCCCGCTCAAGCCCTTCTTCCAGAATCAAGGCACAACTGAGGTAACGCGGAATAGCGCCACCAACAGCCAAATCATTGATGGTGCCATTAACAGCCAGACAGCCAATATCTCCACCGGGGAACTCTATCGGGTCGACCACATAGCTGTCCGTGGTAAAGGCCAGGCGATCACCCTGGCGAATGAAGTCAGCCAGCCCTAAACGCGCCTGATCTTCTCGCTGGTACAGGTGTTCATTATCAAACGCCTGCAGAAACAGGGATTCCACCAGCTGACTGGATGCCAGACCACCTTCCCCCTGTGCCAGCGAGATACGTTCTTTATCCGACATCCCTGTGCTCCCCGGAACGATACAAATACCTGGCGGCGCAAGCACCTTCGGAGGACACCATCAATGCGCCAACCGGTTGTGACGGGGTACAGACTCCGCCAAACAACGGACAGGCCTGAGGCTGAAGTGCGCCCTTAAGAACCTGGTCACAGCAGCCCTGCTCAACGGTGTCTGAAGGCTTGGAAGCATCACACAGGAAATGCTGCTCGGCATCGAAGTGACTGTATTCAGGCCTGAACTGAAGGCCTGAGCCGGCAACCTCTCCCAGCCCTTGCCAGTAATCATTGGCACGGGGCTCGAACAGCGTCGATATTGCCTGCTGCGCCTGTGCATTGCCCTGCTTTCGCACTACTCGGGCATACTGGTTCTCAATAACTGAAGTCCCGCTGGCCAACTGTTCCAGCACCATTTGCAGGGATTGCAGAAGGTCCAAAGGCTCAAACCCCGATACCACCAGTGGTTTGCCATAAGCTTGAGCGACAAACTCGTAGGGCTCGGTGCCAATGACCATGCTGACATGACCTGGCCCGATAAAGCCGTCGATCTCAAGCTCAGGGTCGTCCAGCAGTGCTTTCAAAGTGGGAATGATGCTGATGTGCCGCGCCAGCATGGTGAAATTTTCGACGTTTTCCCGCTCAGCCTGCAACAAGGTAAGTGCGGTTGCCGGAATCGTTGTCTCGAAGCCAATGGCAAAAAACACAACTGAATGATCTGGATGCTGTTTGGCCAATGCCAGTGCATCCATGGGGGAATATACCGTGCGCACATCAGCGCCGGCTGCGCGGGCCTGCAACAGGCTCATGCGGGTACCCGGCACGCGCAGGGCATCGCCAAAACTGGCCAGAATAACCTTTGGCTGCAGCGCAATCTCAATGACTGTATCAATTGCATCCCTTGGCAGCACACATACAGGACAGCCCGGCCCATGAATCAGCTCCAGCCGGCTCGGCAAAAGCCGGTCCAGGCCGTACTTGAAGATAGTGTGCGTATGACCACCACAGACTTCCATCACCCGCACCGACTCGCGATTTGCCAGGGGCGCTGTATTCAGGAGTACCTTGATCCGCTGCAGCAGGTGTTCAGCCAGCTCAGGATCTCGAAATTCATCCACGAATTTCATGGCTGTCCATCTCCTGCTCCAGCGCTTTCATCTCGTTCAGTAACTGCAAGGTCCGTTGTGCTTCATCAGCATCAATGACACTCATGGCAAACCCGACATGGACCAGTGTCCACTGCCCTATCAGACTTTCGGGTTCGGTCGTTTCATCCAGCAGACAGGCCAGGCTAACCGAGCGCCTCACACCACTGATCTCTACCCAGGCAGTGCCCAAGTCAGCGTTATCAATGGCGATTATTTTCCCCGGCACACCCAAACACATGGCTTACTCCTGATCAAACTGACGCTGGAGTGTCTCCAGCTCTTTCTGTAGCTGACTGATACGGTCAGCCACCAGTGCCTGATACGCCTCTTCCAGCCAATCAAGCCAGCCTTGCAAACCGGCCCCGGTTTGCGCTGAAAGCTCCAGCACTTCGATGTCGGGATTAATCAAACGGGCATTGGCGATACATTGCGCCACGTCGAAATCAACATGGGGCAAGAGATCGATCTTATTGATTACCATCATCTTCGCCGCCGCAAACATGTCTGGATATTTCAGTGGTTTGTCATCACCTTCGGTGACCGACAGGATCACCACCTTGGCCGCTTCCCCCAAATCGAAATTGGCCGGGCACACCAGATTACCGACGTTTTCGATATAGAGAATGCCATTTCGCAGCATACCCAGGTCATCGAGTGCATGACTCACCATATGCGCATCGAGATGGCAGGCAGAACCAGTATTAATCTGCACCGCGTGAGCCCCCGTCTCGCGGATACGGTCAGCGTCACGCGTGGTTTGCTGATCACCTTCAATAACACCCACTTCAATACATCCGAGCTGGGCCATGAGCGTTTCTTCCAGCAAGCGCGTCTTGCCTGCACCGGGGCTGGACACCAGATTCAGTACCAGCAGGCTGGAATGTGCAAAGTGCGCCCGGTTGGCCTCGGCATGCCGGTTGTTCAAGCTGAACAGATCCAGTTCCATTTTCAAATGGCGCCGTTCTTGTGTTTGCTCAGATACTTCATTACACCCACAGACTCCGCACATTACTCCACCTCCAGCTCCTTGATGGTCAGATTATCACCGCTGATCAAATCCACTGCGGCATGGCCACAGTGAGGACAGGGGTCGAGCCGACTGCTTGGGTTGGATATCTGACCACAGTCACGACAGCGCGCGGTAGCCTGTGACGGCACCATGTGTAAAGTAGCGCCTTCCGCAAGCGTACCCGGGCTGCAGGCGCTGAAGGCAAACTCCAGTGCCTCGGGCACTACCCCAGCCATGGGTCCAACATCGAGCCAGATAGCACAAACACGGCTGAAACCTTGCTGCTCCGCCTGTTGTTGCAGCAATTTGATCAAAGATCGACACAGTGATAGTTCATGCATTCGGCTCTCCTTCACCTTGCTGCTGCCCTTGCACTCGCGCCAGCGCTACAGCAGCCTGTCCCACACTCAATCCCGCATCGTTACAAGGCACTCGCTGATGACACAAGGGAGTGTACCCCAGCTGCGCAATACCCTGCTCCAATCGTTCACTCAAGAACCGGTTCTGCATAACACCACCGGTTAGAACAACATGCTGAAAGGGGTGCATTTGTCCCAACCGATACACCATGTCGAGCAAGCAACGAATCACCCCCAAATGAAAAGCGACAGCTATCTCGCATCTTGGGCGTGATGCCCGCAAATCATCGACCAACTGGTACCAGAGCGGTGCTGCCTCCAGTTGCAGCAGACCTTGCGCATTCTGCTGACATTGCAACGTATAAGGCTCTACATCCTGACAGTCAGACGACTGAGCCAACTGCTCCAGTTTGATCGCAGCCTGGCCTTCGTAGCTGATACCTTCAGCATAGCAGCCCAGTGCAGCCGCCATGGCATCAAACAGACGCCCCATGGAGCTGGTTATGGGTGTATTCACCCCTTTGTCGATCATTGCCGTGATGGTGTCCAGCGGTTTGTCTCCAAGGCAGCTCCAGACTGTGCGGGCAGCTGACCAGTCCATGCCGGCTTGATGTAACTGACTCGCCAGTATCCGCCAGGGCTGAAGAATGGCCTGTTTCCCACCCGGCAGAGGGAAAGGCTTAACCTGCCCTACCCGGCGGAAGTTCGCATAATCACCCAGCAGGCATTCACCACCCCAGAGACTGCCATCTTCCCCATAGCCGGTACCATCGAGACACAACGCCAGCACAGATGGTCCATTAAGCGGGTAAGCATTATCCACCAGGCAGCTGGCCATATGCGCGTGATGGTGTTGCACAAATACTATGGGAGTAGAGTTTTCTGACCGGGCCTGGCGTGTACTGATGTAATTGGGGTGAGCATCACAGGCCAGCGACGCAATATCGGCCGGGCATTCTTGATGCAGCTCTATCCAGGCCTGCCGGTGCGCCTGGTAAGCATCAGGCACTGCCAGATCCCCAATAAAGGGAGTCATGTGCAGGCCCTGTTTACTACTGAGGCACAGGGTGTTTTTCAAATCCCCACCCAGTGCCAGCACCGGCACTTCTGGGTTAAAACCGGTCGGAAGAGGCAGATACAAGGGCGCAATGCCCCGACCGGGTCGTAATACCTGCAAAACCTTCCCGGCAACCACCCTGACCACTGCATCATCAATCCGGCGTTCAATAGGCCGGTCATGCAGCAACAACCAATCCGCCAGAGGTGCCAAGGCCTTACGGGCATCTTCATTGTTAATCACCTGCAACTGGCCACTGGGGTTACCGCTTGTCATCACCAGCGGGCCACCAAAGGCCTGCATCAGCAGATGGTGGATGGGTGTGTAGGGAAGCATGACGCCCAGTTCATGGCTGTCCGGCGCGATGGACTCTGCCAGAGGCTGTTGCAGAGTGTGTGCTGCATCAACGTAAAATGGAGAGCGCTTTAGGCACAGTAGAATGGGCGCTTGCGGCGAATTCAGATAGTCGGCCTCGGTACTCGACAGTTCTACATAGGCCTTTGCTGCCTCAGTATCCGCAAGCATCAGCGCCAGCGCCTTGGCAGGCCTGCCCTTTCGCTGTCGCAGACATTTCACCGCTGTCTCATTACGTGCATCACAGCAAAGATGGAACCCGCCCAGTCCCTTCAACGCGACAATATCCCCCTGTCGCAGTCGTTGCGCCAGGAAGGTAAAGGTATCTTCCGGAGTTATAGACTCTGCCTGGGAGGTCTCCAGCCACAAGCGCGGGCCACATTCGGAGCAGACATTGGTTTGTGCATGAAAACGGCGATGCTCCGGTTTGTGATACTCGTCATCACAGGCGGAACACATGGGGAAACCGGCCAGAGTGGTGTTGGCTCTGTCATACGGCAGCTTGCGAATGACCGTATAGCGAGGCCCACAGTGGGTGCAATTAATAAACGGATAGCGATAGCGGCGATTGTCAGGATCAAACAACTCCTGCAGACAAGCATCACAAGTCCCGATATCAGCAGGCATTTGCGTGTGCTGAAAGCCGCTTGAGGAAGGCTGGATAGAAAACGCTTGCCGGGATATCTGATCACAGGTTTGTGCGTCGTTCACAAGTGCGAAATCAAGTCGATGAATTTCTGCCTGTGGCGGCAGCAATGCCAAAACCTGCTGAGTAAATACCTGACATTGCTGCTCATCAGTCCAAAGCAGGACTTCAACACCGCCAGCTGTATTTTTGACCTGTCCGGCCAACCCGCATGAACGAGCAACGCGCCAGACAACAGGGCGAAAGCCTACGCCTTGCACACACCCCTGATAGCAAAGTCGAAACAGTTGAACAGAAGAGTCGACATCCTTGGTCATACAACATCCAGCCAGGCATTCAGCCTTACTCTAGCGCCGAAGGCCCCGGCAAGCCAACCGATGATGCCAGGCTGTCAGGAAATTGAGCGCTTAGCCTGGCTCACCCCCGTGGTTCTGACAACTCTATCTCTGCCCTCACGCTTGGCCTGATAAAGTGCCTTATCCGCCGCATACCAGATCCCTTCCAGTGTCCCCTTGGCCGGCACCAGGCCGATGCTGGCGGTGATCCCGAACAGCCCCCCGTCGGGGCTCACCAGCTCCAGTTGGCGTACCGACTCCAGTATCTGGTTGGCAATCTGAGTTGCCGACTCTATGTGGGCGCCAACCAGTAACATGACAAACTCTTCACCGCCGACGCGGGCAACCAAGTCTTCTTTGCGACGATGGCGTGTAAGCACCTCAGCGAAGGCCTGCAGTGCAACGTCGCCGGTCTGGTGGCCAAAGCGGTCATTCACGCTCTTGAAGTGATCGATATCCAGCATCAGGAAAGAACAGTTCATGCCATCCCGGTTTGCCAGGCTCAACATACCGGGAATTAACTGTTGCAGACCATTACGGTTATGCACGTGTGTGAGCTGATCAATAATCGCAATTTCTGAAAGTTTGCGATTGGTTTGCGCAAGCTGACGGGACAGCCTGCGAAACTTAAAAATCACGTAACCGGCTATCAACAGCAGAACCGCACTCACCCCACCGACCTTGATCGCCAGCCAATAGCCATTCGGCTGCCGGTCCTCAAACAGGAACCCGTCCAGATTCGTGTCAGCGCTGGTCATGCCCAGATCTCTGTAGCTGTCAGCAATAAATTGCCAGCGAGCCGGGTTCATGTGACCCAGTTGCACCAGGTCCGGCAGAATCAACTTTCTGAGCGTCCGGGCTTCAAAGCGCAGATGATCCAGGGTTTTGTTGGGCGCATACTTTTCATGAATCAGCTGCACCGTTTCGTCCAGGTGGGTCAGCGCATATTCCCATCCCTTGAGTGACGCATCACGCACCCGCGCGACCAACTCGGGATTACTGGTTGCCAAAGACTCCCGTGTCACCAAAACATCACTGTAAAAGTTAACGCCGTAGTCACGTGGATTGATCAGGTTGTATTCAATGCCCTGTTGGGTCAGCAGGTAGGGCTCGTTGGAAATGTAGCCATCATAGGCATCTGCCTGACCACGGACCAGATCCTGTACATCAAAGGAGGTTGGCAGGAAATCCACATGAATATTGTCGAACTGTTTTTTCTTAAGCACCGTCAGCAATTCGGCACTTTCTGGCGGTGGCATCAGCATCACGCTACGGCCTGCCAAATCCTCAATGGTTGTGATGTTGGCAGACTTGAGGGTAATCCAGACAAGAGGAGACGTTTGCATAATGGCTGCTACGGCCTTAACCGGCTTTCCCTGCATGCGGTCAATCACCACCCCTGAGCTGGTGATGGCAAAATCAGAGCGCCCGGAAAACATCTCTTCGATAGGGCTGAGTGCATCAGGCCCGCCTTCCAGCAGCGTCACATCCAGTCCAGCATCACGGTAGTAGCCCTTTTCCAGGGCAATATAGTATCCGGCAAACTGAAACTGATGCAGCCAGCGCAGCTGAATGGTCACACTGTCCTCAGCCTGGCAGAAGCCAGTAAAAAACAGAGCAATAAGCGTGATCAAGGCATTCTTGAAATTTGAGTATCCGATTTTGAAATCCGCCTTCAATACGTACCACTCGCCATCAAGGTAACTTCGCTGTCTCTGCCTATTTGAGAGTGCTTAGCTTACAGCGGTGTAGTCGGCACTTGGGCAAAGACCTTATTGAGCTTATGCCATTAGATCCAACCCTGCCACGTCTCGGAAAAAGCAAATCGCACAACATACGTCTTTTCATTGTCAGAATTGTGACACCGGCTAATCAGAGACCGTATTCACGCTCAACTTTTGCTACGCGTACACGGAAATCGCTGTACCAACGCTCACGCCCCAACTCTTGGGCTTGCAGGTGCTCGGCACAGCTTTTCCAGTTTCTGATGGATTCAAGGCTTTCCCAGTATGAAACCGTAATGCCCAACTCGTCCCGCACGGATTCAATACCCAGAAATCCCGGCTGCTGTTGCGCCAACTCCACCATACGATCAGCCATGGCAGCGTATCCCTGATCGCCTTCTGTACGGTGATTACTGAATATCACCGCATAGTAAGGCGGCTCGGGGGTATTGGCGATCATCGACATATTACTCTCTCCTTGTTGTTGGCTAAGAATCTTATTGTCTCAAAGGACCCAAGGCTGAGTTGCCCGCGATTTAAACCGCCCTTCAACGTTTAACACGCAAGAAATAGCCTGGCAGCAGTCCGGGATTGCAATTGTAATCCTGTTTATAGAAATGTATCGGATAGCAGGTTAGTCTTCCTGTTAACTTTTAAAACAGACACTTGAAATTTCACTTGTGATTCACATTTGGCAATCGAGGCGAAATACCGTGTCAATGGACGTCATGCATCGACAGGTACGATCTGCACCCAATGTTTAATTACTTCGGTTTTGGTTCCAACATGAGCATGCTGTCACTGAGAGCCAAGGGCGTTGAACCCCTTGCATCGTGTAAAGCCGTGCTGCATGGCTGGCGACTGCGTTTCAATGTTCAGCATTTTTTCAGACATGAAGGCGGGGTCGGCAACATCGAACATACGGGCAACCCGAATGACCGTGTGCAGGGTGTGTTGCATGCCTGCCCGGATGAAGCTCTGGCGCTTCTGGATGCCGCCGAAGCCTATGGGCACGGTTATGATCGAATTGATATCGAAGTCGAGACATTCACCAACGGCCATGACGTCGGCAGCGAGACAGCAACGGCAATCGCTTACATCGGCATGCCCGGTTTCATCAATGACAACTGTTTGCCCAGCCGTCGATACCTGAATATTTTACTGGATGGAGCCCGTCAGGCAGGTATGGAGCCAGGCTACATTGACGCTCTGACCCGCCAGCCCGTCCACCAGCCCGAACCCTATCCAGCCTTCATACCGCCCAGTGGTGACTACCCCTGCTTTGACAAGACAAGTCTGGCACGGGAACCGCTTTACACAGCACTGTACGGGGCCGTTTTTGACATGTCCGTGGCACGCCCCATGCATGAATACCTGAAAAGCTTTTTTGGCGGCAAGGATATGACGCTGTTTCATCTTCAGCGACTGGACAGCAGTAATGTAACCGAAACCATGGATGATATCCGGAAGGGACACCTCAATCAGGCTCAGCGGGATTATCTCAATGCCTACCTCAATGAGTATGCACGCGAGTACCGCTACGTGGGCCGATACAGTTATGACAATGAATAAGGATCCCTTATGACTCAGTCTCCAGTGTCTTCCTTCCCGCCAGCCCTGGCACATGGCGAAATCGAAGAAGTATTCAAGGATGTATTTTTCGTGAGTGGCGCCATGGAAACACGCTTGATGGATCTGGACTGGCAGTTCAGCCGCAACATGACCCTCGTTCGTGACGGCGAGCGCCTTATTCTGATTAACAGCGTGCGCTTGAGCGATGAGGGGCTGTCCACCCTGGAGCAGCTGGGCAAAGTAACGGATGTTATCCGCCTGGGTGCGCTGCATGATCGCGACGATGCTTTCTACCTGAACCGCTACCAGGCACAATATTGGGTCATGCCCGGCCTCGAAGGTGCAGAAGAAGGCACAGCGGCCAAAGCACTTACCC
Organism: Marinobacterium sp. NO-S09; assembly: GCF_059179545.1. Taxonomy (NCBI): domain Bacteria; kingdom Pseudomonadati; phylum Pseudomonadota; class Gammaproteobacteria; order Oceanospirillales; family Oceanospirillaceae; genus Marinobacterium; species Marinobacterium sp. NO-S09. The sequence goes on from NZ_CP168954.1 coordinate 2,628,042, forward strand.
CTGAAACTGACTTGCCCATTTCAGACTCGGCCCTGTTCCAGTTCAGCACTACACAGATTCCCGAAGGTATTCTGTTCCTAAGCCGAGAGGGTGGCATTGCCATCGCCTGCGATGCACTGCAAAACTGGCTCAGCCCCGATGAACACTTCTGTGAAGCCTCACGTGAGCGTATGGAAGGCATGGGCTTTTTCACCCCTGCCAATGTCGGGCCGGTATGGCAGCAGGCCGCACAGCCGGCCGCCGATGACTTCCAGCGCCTGAAAACCTTCAGCTTCAAGCACGCCCTTTGCGGTCACGGAGAACCACTGCGTGACCGGGCACAAACAGCCTTTGCTGATACCTTTGCACGGTTGTTCAATTGCTGAATCGATCTCCCCGTCAAAGACACCTGATGCAGAACTTCGTGGAGCTGTCGGGCTTTACTATCCTGTCCTGCATCTGGCGCCATGGAGGACGCGTCGCCTATCGCGTCCAGCGCCAGTCTGATGGCATGCACCTGTGCGCCGAAACGCTGGATGCGGAATATCCCGAGCGACGCCAGGTTGCAACCCTGCATCATGAGGCCAACATTCTGTCACGGCTGGAAGGTGTTGACGGTATTCGCAAGGTTCATGCACTACTGCCCCATGGCAGCGGTAACCTTGCGCTGATAACCGACCTCTACACCGGTTCGCTGGACACACTGCTGCACCACCAGGAACAGCCCATGCCTGTCATACAGGCGCTGGAGATTGCCCTGGAGCTGGCGCAGACACTGAGCGATATCCATGCCCATAACATCGTACACAAATCGCTCAGCTCGGCTAATGTGCTGATGGCCCCGGATTCAGGCGCACTGAAACTGGCCGGGTTCAGTATCGCCTCGGAGCTGGATCAGGAACGGCAGAATACTGAACTTGATCATCAGCCCAAGGGCTCACTGGCGTATATTTCCCCCGAACAAACCGGCCGCATGAATCGCAGTCTGGACTACCGCTCGGATTATTATTCGCTGGGTGTACTGCTGTATGAACTGCTCACAGGACAGCTCCCCTTCCAGGCTGACAACACGCTTGAATGGGTTCATAGCCACATCAGCCAGATGCCGGCTTCACCTCAGCAGATCTGTCCCAACATCCCCGAGGTGGTTGCCGAGATAGTTCTGAAGCTGATGTCAAAAAGCCCGGAAGAGCGCTATCAGAGCAGCGAAGGACTGGTACATGACCTGTCCCTGTGCCTGAACGCGCTTAAGCAGGGAGCGACTCTGCCCCCCTTTGCTCTGGGTGAAGCGGACCACCTGCAAAAATTCCTGCTGCCCCAGGCCCTTTATGGCCGCGAGCGCGAACTGCAGGAGCTGCTGGACCTGTTCGAGCAGGCCGTTGAAGGCCAGACCCGCTTTTGTCTGGTGCATGGCTATTCAGGCGTAGGCAAATCAGCGCTGGTGAACGAAATCGACCGTTATCAGGTACGAGAGCGCGGCTTTCTGGTGCAAAGCAAGTTCGACCAATACCAGCAGGGCGGCGCCTACTCCGCCCTGGCCGCAACCTTCCAGGCACTTGTCCAGCAGGTATTGCTGGAGCCTGAATCTGTGTTGGCCCAATGGCGTAATCGCCTGACAGCAGCACTGGCACCCAATGCCTCACTGGTCATTGACCTAGTGCCCGAGCTCGCCCTGATCATCGGTGAGCAGCCACCTGTTACCGAACTGCCCCCGGCGGAAAGCCGCAACCGCTTGCAACTGGTCCTGACGGCCTTCCTGCGTGTTTTCGCAGGTCAAGGCCACCCGGTTGTGCTGTTCCTGGACGACCTGCAATGGAGTGATACGCCAACACTGGACCTGTTGCGCCGTATTGTGACCTCGCGTGAACAGAGCCACCTGCTGCTGATTGGCGCCTTTCGCAGTAATGAAGTCGGCCCCGGTCACCCGCTGCGACTCATGCTGGATGATCTGGCGCAACATCAGCGTTTATACGAGATCCCGGTGGGTCCGCTGGAACTGCCCTCGGTTGAACGCCTGGTCGCCGAAACCCTGCGCTCTGCGCCTGATGCCACACGAGAATTGAGCCAAATGCTCTTCGACCGTGCGCATGGCAACCCGTTTTTCACCAACGAATTGCTACGCCAGCTGCATACTCAGGGGGCTATCTGGTCAGACCCCGGCAGTGGACAATGGCACTGGAAACTGGATCGCGCCAGCTGGGAAGACGCCAGTGACGATGTTGTAGAGTTCATGCTGACCAACCTGCGCCGGTTACCGGCAGACACCCAAAAGGTGCTGCAATTGGCGGCCTGCATCGGTAATACGTTCAACCTGCACACCCTGGCTGCCATTTACGAACATAGCGTCGCCCAAACGGCGCAGACGCTGCTACCGGCACTCAAGCAATACACCCTGCTGCCTCTCCATAATGATTATCGGCTGGTTAATCACCCCGACGAGAAGCTGGGTCTAAACCCCTACTACCGTTTTCAGCATGACCGTGTTCAGCAGGCCGCCTACAACCTGATTCCGACAGAAGCCTTGCCTGGCATGCACCTGTCAGTGGGTCGCCTGCTACTGCTCCATGCGGGCGATGTGATCGACAACGAGCAACTGATTGATATCGTCAACCACCTGAACCAGGGCCGAGAACTCATTGAAGCCGATACTGAACGTGAGCAGCTGGCTCAGTTCAACTACCGCGCAGGTGTTCGTGCCCGCGAGGCATCGGCCTATCTGCAAGCAATGGAGTATTTGCAAACCGCCGGGGAATTACTGCCTGCCAATGCCTGGTCTCAGATGCCGGAACTGATGAAAAACCTCAGTGCCGAGATGCAACTATGCCTCTACCTGACCGGGCAGACTGACGCAGCGGACGTATGGCTGGAAGAGATGTTGCGCCACGCGGAATCCGACCTGCACCGTGCCAACATTCTCTCGATTCGCACACGCCAATGCGCCACCCTCGGTCGCATGGAAGAATCCATTCAAGCAGCGATTGAAGGCCTGGCGATTCTTGGCGTCGACTTTACCAAACAGCCTGGCCCCGAGGATGTTGCACGCGAGCGGGAAAGGGTTACCGAATACCTGGCCGGACGCAAAATTGCCGACCTGGTGGATGCCCCCATCATTGGTGACCCTGCCACGCTTACGGCCATGCGATTACTGATGGAAATCTTTGCTGCAGCCTTCCTCTCCGGCAGCAACCTGTTCAGCTATCTGGTGCTTAAGTCGGTTAACCTGGCGCTGCACCGGGGCAACTGTCCGGAATCAGCTTTCGCCTACGCCGCCTATGGCATGCTGCTGTGTGGAGAACTTGACGAACCCGCCACAGGGTTTGAATACGCCAAGGTCGGCCTGGCGATCAATGAACGACTGGATGATTTGAGCCTCAGAGCCCGGGTCATATACGTCTACGCCATGTTTGTACATCACTGGAGCCAACACTGGTCCACCCTCACCCCCTGGTTCCGCAAGGGGATAGAAGCGGGCTACCAATCCGGTGATTTGCTGTACCTGGCCTATAGTGCCCAGGATTGTGTGATCTGGGATCCCTCCATGGATCTGGAAACGGCGCGCCGACTGCATGAAGAGAACCTTGAAATTGTCCGTGAATGCGCCTACCAGGACTCTCTGGACTCAGGCACCCTGTTCCTGCAGATGCAGCGCAACTTCCTGGGCGACACCCTGGCACCCCACAGCCTGAGCAGCGAGGATTTCGATGCCGGGCAGTGCTTTGCTGATATGCATGCACGCCAGTTCAAGACAGGCATTGCCAATCACCATATTTACCATGCTGAAGTCAGCCTGTTGTATGGCGATTATGAGCGAGCGCTGGAGTGTGTTCGCTTGCAGGACCCCTTGATCAAATCGGCGATGTCCTTACCCCAGTTGGTACGTTTCTACATCGTGGCCAACCTCACCCTCACCAGTGTTTTCCCTGACATGGACGAATCAACTCGGAACAGCACACGCCTGAGACTGGAACAAGACCTCGCCCGCATGACACGCTGGGCCGATAATTGCGAAGACAATTTCAGACACCTGCAATGGCTGATGAGCGCCGAGCTGGCCCGTATCGATGATGAGCCAGAGCGCGCACTGGAACTTTACGATGCCGCCATTGATGCCGCTCGCGCCAGCGGCTTCCTGCGTGACGAAGCGACCTCTCTGGAGCGCGCTGCCCGTCACCTGCTGTCGCAAGGCAAACAGCGCTCGGCAGAAGGCTATCTGCGGGGTGCCTATAACCTTTACAACCGCTGGGGTGCCAAGCGCAAATGCGAACAGCTGGAAGCTGAATATCCGGTACTGCATCAAATACAGCAGTCGCATCAACAGATAGCAGAGACACCGCTGGCCAATCTGGACCTGGCTTCTGTGATGAAGGCCTCGCGGAAGATCTCCGGCGAGATGCGACTGGACCAACTGCTCTATACATCACTGGAGATTCTGCTGGAAAATGCAGGCGGCCAGTGGGGGTGTATCGTGGTACGTTCAGGTGACCACTGGACGGTTGAGACGTCGACCCTGCACATGGATAGCCTGAAGCCACTGGCACTGCCTGAGCACTCCTTACTCAGCGATCATCAAGGCAACCGCATTGCCTTGCCGATGAGTGTGATTACCCAGGTGTTCCAACGTGATGAGGCCATTGTTCTCAATGATGCAGCCCAGGAAGGCCCCTTCATACACGACCCTTACTCGGTGCTGCAGCAACCGCGCTCTGTGCTCTGTGTTCCCATCAAGCGCGAACGTTTTGAAGCAGCCATTTACATGGAGAACAACCTCAGCGACAGCGTATTCACCGAGGACCGAGTTGAATTGATTCGACTGCTGGCCGCTCAGGCTTCCGTCGCGATTGAAAACGCACGGCTCTACTCTCAGGTACAGGACTACTCCCACACACTTGAAGCCAAGGTGGCAGAACGCACAGCTGAACTTGAGAAAGCCAACAAGGCGCTGCAGCGCCTGGCCGATCGCGATGGATTGACCGGCGTCGCCAACCGCCGTTATGGCGATGCCTATTTACAGGATACCTGGCGTCGCCTGAGGCGAGAGCAACAGCCTCTGTCCATCATCATGCTGGATGTGGACCACTTCAAGCGCTTCAACGACAACTACGGCCATCAAATGGGTGACGACTGCCTGACCAAGGTCGCCACGACCTTGCAGTCACAGCTGCAACGCTCCAGTGACATGGTCGTCCGCTACGGGGGCGAGGAATTTATGCTCATTTTGCCCAATACCGACCGTAACGGCGCCATCCGCGTAGGTGAAAAGGTTCGATTGGCCATTGCCGCGTTGAGCATTGAGCACAAGCACTCCACGGCCAGCGACCATGTCACCATCAGTGTTGGCTGTGCCACTGGCATTCCGGATGGTAATAACAGCTCAGAAGAGCTGATTTTTGCCGCTGACCAGGCACTCTATACCGCTAAAAAGAGCGGGCGAAATCGACTGCATGCGGCGGGATAGAAACCACACCTTTACCATCCAAACCAACCTGTCATTCTCATAATAAAGCGCCACACATGACCAAGAATGGCAGGGAAAAGCTGCGGCAGTAGAAGTGCCAGGACTGCAAAGATAAGGATGGATGCCAGCAAATAGCCACTGCACAAAAAACCACCCCAAAACGCCAGCTCCATGTTGATCAGAAGCCACAGCAGAACAGCTGTAGGGATTGAAAAGAACAGTGATGCTGCAAGTGCAATCAGCCGTGATTCGATGCTGCCCTCGTCCTTGGGGGCTTTACGTCTCATGTCATTGTCTCCCTGATAATCGTGTAACAGGCCGCCGTGATTACGGACTTAACTGAAATTTTCAAGAACTGGTCGCCCAGTCAACCGCCTTTGCTGCGTGTATCGCGGTGGTGTCGTAGAGCGGAGTATCGGTATGCGACTGATTAATCAGCATACCGATCTCGGTACAACCCAGAATAACCGCTTCAGCCCCCTCTTCCACCAACTCAGCCAGAACTCGCAGGTACACGTCACGAGAGCTGGATTTAATTTCGCCCAGGCAAAGTTCGTTATAGATAATATCGTGGACCTGCTTGCGGCCGGCTTCATTGGGCACATCCACCTCCAGCCCGTATTGGCTGGAGAGTCGATCCTTGTAGAAGGCCTGCTCCATCGTAAACGCCGTGCCCAAAAGCCCAACCTTCTTGATACCATCTCTTACCAGTACTTCGGCCGTTGCATCAGCTATGTGCAGCAAGGGGATACCAACGCTCTGCTCAACCTCAGCCGCAACCTTATGCATGGTATTGGTACAGATCAGTACGCAATCGGCACCACCCGCCTCAACACTTTTCGCAGCATCACAGAGAATATCAGCAGCGCCCTGCCAATCCCCCTGATGTTGCAGCTTCTCAATCGGATCAAAGTCCACGCTATGAAGGACGATCTGTGCGGAATGAAGGCCTCCCAATCTCTCCTTAACGCCCCGATTGATGGCCTGATAGTAACCAACCGTACTTTCCCAGCTCATACCGCCGATCAGTCCAATTGTTTTCATATACAACTCCTTTTATCGGAAGGTTATAACTGAGTATCTGATGGAAAAATGGATGTAACGCACACGCCCTGGCAGGGCATGCCTCTGGGCACCAGGCAAGATCGGCTGACTAAGGCCCATATCTGCGTGTGAAGGAGCAAATTTCGTTCCGACCCAACCACGCACGCAGGGCTGAAAAGGTCAGGATCAAGCTGGCCGCAACAAACATGGGCCACTCGGAATGAATCATATGAGTCGCCACAGCACCGATCATCATGAGCGCCAGACAGCCAGCGGCAAGCGCTGAAAACCGGCGCAACAGCAAACCTATGCCACCCAAGACTTCAATCACCCCGGTAAAATACATGAACCACAGAGGGTATCCCCAGCGCTCAAATGCCTGCAGTTCGAACTCCAGCCCTGCCAGTTTGGCACTGCCGGACGCGATAAATATGACCGCCAGTACAACACTCAACAGCGTAATTTTCATATGTCAGCTCCCAGCCATGAGGCTTATTGTGAATCCGCCTGTGCTCTGAAACCGGCTTCATCACGGATACTGATACGGTTACCGTCCGGGTCATAGAGAGTAATAATCGAACCCCAGTCATTATCCATCACCTCAGCCTCTATGCCGTGCTGGTGGAGTGATGCCCGTGCCTGATGGATATCCGGCACGTTCAAGCGAAGCTTTGTTGGACAACGTGACACATCCTTGCCTGAGGGCACGGCGACGCCTTCGGTCTCAATCATCAGATAGGCATTGCCAAACTCAAGGCAGGTTAAACGGAAGTCACCCTCCGTTTTCGAAAACATTTCAGGCAGGCCAAACACGTCCTTGTAAAACCTTACACAGGCATCGAAATGCTCAACGTTAAGGATAATGCCATAGTTATCGATCTTCATGGGGTTCGCCTATTTCCAGGACAAGCAATACGTAAAGAGGATAGAGTTAAAATCAGGTATCAGCCTGAGGTAAAAAGCTTTCACATATCGACTCACGCTTTACCACGATATGCACTCATTTGATTGATCAAGTATAGATAGGATATACGGATCTAGAGTATCCTCAGACTCGGAAAACTGAATGATCTTATGACGACTTTCAGCTACGCGCTGCACGCGTCTGCAGGCTTCAACCTTCGTGCTTTTGGGGACCTTTGATACCAACAAGTTCGCCCCCAACAAATGAAGCTTAATGTCCTCAAGAATCAGCGATTTGACCGCAGCATCCCCTTTCTGACTAAAGGCATCGACATACGCTACGGCTTGTTCAAGCTGACGAATGGTTGATACGAGATTTTTACGATCATCGTATTGATCCCCGGCTGCTTTGGCTCCAAGCACAAAGCCGCCGACAACACCCAGGACTAAAAATAAAGCTGGCACTATTACTTTCTTCATCATTTCCTCCCTGAAATCTGACGATCCAATTATCTATCCTGGCCTTACATGGCCCCCTGCTTTGATTGCTACAGGTATCTATCCAGGACCAGCTGACTCTTCACACGCGAAAATCCCTGATTCATGTAAAATTTGTGAGTGTCCTTACGCAGCAAATTACAGCGCACACGAAGATTGAGATCCATTTCCGCAGCCCATGTCTCTGCACGAGACACAAGCGCAGTACCAACCCCTTTCCGCTGATGATCGGGGTGCACCGCCATACCGCAGATTTCAATGAAAGCGGTGGATGCGACCCGTACGGATCGGTGCGCTTGCAACCAACCCACTACGCCAACGTTATCCTCAAATACCCAGAGGCGGTCACGCTCCGAATGAATGAGCTCGGACAAATCGCTCTCGATATCTGAGCTATTACCACTGGCATAACCAAGGCCTGCCGAGGCTACCACTATGGCATCCAAATCAAGTTTGACCGCTTCTCGGATAGAACTCATTAGCACTCCATTGCTGTGCCCTCATTGACTTGGCAAAGCGTAGAAACAATAGCCCGATGCCTGATATTTTAGGCCTCCCTTCCCCGTATTAAATTTATTAGGCATTTTGATTGACTTCATCTCTCCATGACCCGCCGTTGACCAAGATGAGATTACTTTTTGTATTTTCATGCCGGATTTTGAACAACTCCTTTACTTCAGGATCCGCGAGAAATTGGGTTGCATTCTCTTTTGAGTCAAACTCCAGCACTACTATGGTATTCGGATTCCAATCGCCTTCTATGACTTCGGGGGTAAGTCCTTCAACTAAATACTTACCTTTATGCTTTTGAAGATAGGCTGGTATTTTCTCGACATATTCCATGAACTTAGGAAAATTGACGATTGTGAAGTCCAGAATCAAATACCCCTTCAATGAATATCTCCTTCTTAATCCTTGAACTGTCTACTGTTCGTGGGTAATTCGGGAACATAACGCTGGGCTTAGCGGCGTCCACAGGCCGTGACATTAAGTGCCTGGTGATGTGCTACCCGAAGAAACAGCCATTCGCATCGGCATTCACGATAGCAAAGAATTCCTCGATGGATCGTGAATCAGGTACTGGCGTGTACGAATACCACTTCAGATCGCTACGCATCCAGTAGATTTTCCAGCGCCGCGATTTTTTTACGTAGGTAGCTTTTGCTACCGGTGACTCAATGATCGTGGACGGCTCCCGGAAATGAGGACGAATCTCGACAATTTGCACACTTTGGCCAGACACCCGAACGTCTAAATCTATCTTGGGTCGGATCTCGACAGGCGGCCTCCGATTTTCCAGAAACTCTAAAGCAGCCCGCTCAATTCTCTTTGATTCAAACTCACTGAATGCCATATGGATTCTCTATGGGAGCGCCAGGCAACCGCAGGGAGCGGATTTAATTGCTTGGTTAGCCGTTTTAGACCCACTGAATGCTTGAAGCTGCCGACTTCCTGCTGGCAGTGATCTCAGAATGCCCTGCCCTATGCCGGTTTGCAACCGGTCAGGACAGGGTTCGGTTGATCAGCTGCAGGTAAAACGCCAGCTCTGCTTCAAGCACTTTGGCCTGGTTCTCAGGCTGGCGGAAGCCATGGGCTTCATCCGGGAAATAGTGGGTTTCGACTTGCAACCCTTTGGCCCGTAAACGCTCGACCATCGCGCCTGTTTGCTCGGGGGGCACGACTCGGTCCTGCTCTCCCTGAAAGAAGATGACGGGCACCTGGATGCGTTCGGCATGAGTCAGCGGGGCGCGCTGCTGGTAACGTTCAGGATGAACGTCAGGATCGGCTATCAACCAGTGCAGGTAGCGGGATTCAAACTTGTGTGTCAAATCATTCAAACGTGCCGGGTCGCTGACACCATAGAGGCTGGCACCGCCCTGAAACAGGTTGGAATGGCAAAGCGCACTCAGTGTTGTGTACCCACCTGCGCTGTTACCGCGAATAAACACGGCTTTGGCATCTGCCAATCCCTGTTTAATAAGTGACCGGGCGACCGCTTCCACATCCTGTACATCACTAATCCCCCATTGTTGCTCAAGCTGCATCCGATAGCTGCGACCGTAGCCTGTGCTGCCACGGTAATTGACGTCTGCAATCATGAACCCCCGTTGGGTCCAGTACTGGATTGCGGGCTTGAGAATGGGCGCAGTGGTTGCTGTTGGGCCACCATGGGTCCAGATGACCAAAGGCAGGGGCTGGTTTGCAGGCACACCGGCAGGCCGATATAGGAAGTATGGCACCTGCTGGTTCTGTACAGTCGCACTCAGGCTCAGTGGCAGGCTTACCTGAAAGGCCGGCGCGGAACCCCCTGATAATACGAGTGTCTGGTCAGGGTCATCTGCTGTCAATTCGGTATCAATGCGCAGGATGGCCGGTTCACGATCACTGAATTCAGCAACACAGGCCAGGTGCTGTCCATTACAGGCAAGCGCATGCAGGCGGGCGGGCATAACCCCAAGTTCCATCGGTTCCCAGTCATGCCCGTTGTGCCGCCATAGCCGCGTATATCCTTCAGACTGCCCCAGCGCCAGCAATTCATCTTCATGATTCCAGCCATAGGTACTTAAACCCAATTGCCAGGGTGCAGTGGTAAATTCGGTATTGGCGGGTGCATCCCCGGCCAAAGGCACAAGGCCCTCAGGGGTTAGCCTTTCGATGTGCCACCAGTTATGGCGGTCCACCACGACATGCAGCTGGCCTGCAGGTGAAAAACGCGGCTGTGCCCAGGCGGCATCCTGCTTATCGGATACCTGCACGCATTCAATGATTTCACCCTCGACACCTAACTCTGCCTGCATTAAACGTGTGCAGCGCCAGGGCTGCTGCGGGTGATCCCATTCGACCCAGGCCAGTTGACGCCCATCCGGGCTAAGAACCGGTGAGCTATAGAAGTCTGCGCCTTCGGCTAAGGTTGTAACCTGCCCACTTTTCAAATCAACCGACACCAGGCGATTAACAGGCTCTCCCCATTCCGCGTAGTGCGTTTCACTGATCGCCACCAGCCGGCTTCGCACTGAATCCGGCTGCAGATCGGCAAAACGGGTTTGGGCTTCGTGGGTTAATAACCGGGGATCATCGTAGGTCGTTAGCGACTTTAGCCAGATACCCTGGTCTTCATTGTTCACGTAGCAGGCCAGGTCTCCCGCCACACACCAGGCGCCGCCGCCATATTCATGCACACGGCTGCGTACGCTGAAATTGTCCGGCAACAGATTAACAGCTTTACCAGAGACGAAGCGGCACAGTCGATTGAGGCCACTACTTGCATCAAAACTCACGCCTATCACCTCTCCCCGATGAAAACGGAGAGAGGAGTAGTCATGAATGGCGGCAACCGCCTCTTGGGCACTGAGCAGTGGCTCAGCCTCGGGCGAATACACGGGAGTTGCGGTCGTTTCGGAAGGTGATGGGCGCATCCGCACTAGTCTGCTCAGACGCCGCTCGGGCGTCAAGGATCTTCTGATGATGCGGTGACTTGCTGCACACCGGGTCAGCGGCGTTCATGTCACCGGCCAGCATATAGGCCTGGCAGCGACAGCCGCCCAGATCGTTTTCCTTTTCGTCACAGGAACGACAAGGCTCCTGCATCCAGTCATCGCCCCGGAAGTGGTTGAAGCCGAACGACTCATGCCAGATATGCTGCAGGGTATTGTCCTTCACATTGGGGAACTCGATCGGCAGCATGCGCGCGCTGTGGCATGGCAAGGCGGTACCATCCGGCGTGACGGTGAGGAAGATCTCACCCCAGCCGTTCATGCATTTTTTCGGTCGCTCTTCATAGTAATCGGGCGTCACAAAGATCAGCTTGATCGGGTTGCCTTCAGCCGCCAGTTTTTCACGGTATTCGTTGGTGATGCGCTCGGCCCGCTCCAACTGCGCTTGCGTCGGCAGCAGGGCTTCCTTGTTCTCGTAGGCCCAGCCGTAATACTGGCAGGTGGCCAGTTCGACAAAGTCCGCTTCCAGTTCCACGCACAGCTCGATGATGCGGTCGATCCGGTCGATGTTGTGCTTGTGGGTGACGAAGTTGAGCACCATGGGATAGCCCTGGGCTTTCACTTCGCGGGCCATTTTCAGCTTCTGCTGGAACGCCTTGTCGGAGCCGGCCAGCATGTTGTTAACCGTCTCGTCCGAAGCCTGGAAGCTGATCTGGATATGGTCCAGCCCCGCCTCACGGAAGGCAGCAATACGGTCAGCAGTGAGGCCGATGCCCGAGGTGATCAGGTTGGTGTAGTAACCCAGCTTGCGCCCTTCGGCGATCAGCTGTTCCAGGTCACGGCGTACCAGCGGCTCGCCACCGGAGAAGCCCAGCTGTGCGGCGCCCATCTTGCGTGCCTGACGGAACACCTCGACCCACTGATCGGTCGTCAGCTCTTCACCATGGGCGGCAAAGTCCAGCGGGTTGCTGCAGTAGGGGCACTGCAGCGGGCATTTGTAGGTCAGCTCGGCCAGCAGCCAGAGCGGTTGGCTCTGGTGCTGGGGCGGTTGGGCAGAGGATTGTTCAGACTTGAGCTCAGACATAACCGATCCAGTTTTGCTCATGGGCGATGGCCAGAAATTCCAGCACATCCGGCCCCAGTTCACCGGCCTCGGGGAAGCGGGTTTCCAGTGCCTGAATGATGGCAGCACAGTCCTGCTCGCCATTCACTTCACTGAGGATGGCGCCCGCGCTGTCGTTCAGCTTGATCATCCCTTCCGGGTACAACAGCACATGGCAGTTCTGCGCCTCTTCCCACTGGAAGCGGAACATGGCATTCAGTTGGGGTGTCTGGTCCAGCGCCGGTTTAGTCATTGAACAGTCCTCGGTGGTACACCTTCTCCGGCGTCACGGTATGGAACGGCGGACGTTCCAGTTCGTACGCCATGGTCATGGCATCGAGCATACTCCAAAGCACATCCAGCTTGAACTGCAGGACCTCCAGCATCCGCTCCTGCTGCTCGCGGGTGGTGTAGTGGTCCAGGGTGATCTGCAGGCCATGTTCCACGTCGCGGCGGGCCTCCGTCAGGCGGTTACGGAAGTACTGGTAGCCCTCTTCCTTGATCCACGGATAGTGCGTAGGCCAGGTATCCAGACGGGACTGGTGGATATGCGGGGCAAACAGCTCGGTCAGCGAGGAGCTGGCCGCTTCCTGCCAGGTGGCACGGCGAGCGAAGTTCACATAGGCATCCACGGCAAAGCGTACGCCCGGCAGTACATGCTCGTGGGACAGGATCTCTTCGCGTGTAAGGCCCACGGCTTCACCCAGCTGCAGCCAGGCCTCGATGCCGCCCACAGCACCATCGTAACCGTCGTGGTCCATGATGCGCTGCAGCCACTGGCGGCGCACGTCACGGTGCGGACAGTTGGCCAGGATGGCAGCATCCTTGAGCGGAATATTCACCTGATAGTAGAAACGGTTGGCGACCCAGCCACGGATCTGCTCTGGCGTGGATTCACCGGCATACATGGCCACATGATAGGGGTGATGAATATGGTAGAGATCGCCTTTGGCGCGCAGAGCCTGTTCGAATTCACTGCGGCTCATCGGTTCGGTGTTGCTCATGATGCTCTCCTCAGAGTTCGATGCTCATGCCGTCAAAGGCCACTTCGATGCCGTGCTCGGCCAGAACGCCCCGCTCGGGGGAGTCTTCGATCAGGATCGGGTTGGTGTTGTTAATGTGGATCAGCACCTTGCGCGGCTTATCCAGCGTATCCAGATAGGCGATCATGCCGTTCTCGCCAGACTGAGGCAGGTGGCCCATGTGCACGCCCAGCTTGTCACCGACACCGGCGTGGATCATCTCGTCTTCACGCCAGAGGGTGCCGTCCACCAGCAGGCAGTCCGCGTCTTCCATAATCGGGCGCAGGTGCTCTTCGATCTGGCCCAGACCCGGTGCGTAGAAGATGGAGCGACCAGTGGCGTCATCCTTCAGCAGCATGCCGATGTTATCGCCCGGGTGGGGATCGTTACGGTGCGGCGAGTACGGCGGCGCACTGGAGCGCAGCGGCACGGCCGTCAGAGTGATGCCCGGTACTTCGGGAATGGTGAATTCGTTGTAGGTCTCGGTGCTGGGGATCTGGTTCCACGCCAGCCCACCGTTCCAGTGCTCCAGCATGTTGAAGACCGGGAAGCCGGTGCTCAAGTCCTGCTTGACCATATCGGTGCAGTAGACCTGATGCGGGCAGCCTTCGCGCAACATCAACAAACCGGTGGTGTGGTCGATTTGACTGTCCATCAGCACGACCGCCGCAATGCCGGTATCGCGTTTGCCCTGCCTGGGCTGCAGGGGCTCGAAGCTTTCCAGCTGAGCGCGGATATCCGGTGAGGCGTTAAACAGGATCCAGTCACGTCCGTTGAGGCTGGCCGCGATGGAGGATTGGGTACGGGCCTTGGCGTTGAGGGTGCCGTTGCGCAGGCCTTTGCAGTTGTCGCAGTTGCAGTTCCACTGCGGAAAGCCGCCCCCGGCCGCTGAGCCTAAAATCTGTATTTTCATTATTGTATGTTCCGCTGGGGGTAGGGTTGCCGGAAGGCAAAAGAAAGGGCAGCCCCTTGAGGCTGCCCGGTACGCTTAGCGGTTTGCGAAGTACATGGTAACTTCGAAGCCGATGCGCAGATCAGTGTAAGCAGGTTTAGTCCACATGATGTGATCCTCTTGTTGTTATCGATTTGTCACTTTAGACACCTTGATGGTAGGCAACCTGCCCCCTGCCCCAATATGGTACTTTGGAACGAATTGAGGGCTGATTTGGTATAGCGACACTTCCGCCCTACCCTGACTGCCCACAACAACATAGCCTCCAGACATAAAAAAACGGCCCGTAGGCCGTTAAAAATGTACTGCAGAGCGAAGGCTGCCGGGGCGGGCAGCCATGGTGTGCACGTCCATGTGCGAGAGCTTCGGAGAAATGCCGGCTTAGAAGAAGCCCAGCGGGTTGATGTCGTAGCTCACCAGCATGTTCTTGGTCTGCTGGTAATGGTCGAGCATCATTTTGTGTGTTTCACGGCCTACACCAGACTTCTTGTAACCACCGAAGGCAGCGTGTGCCGGGTACTGGTGGTAGCAGTTAGTCCATACACGACCGGCCTGGATACCACGACCCATGCGGTAAGAGCGGTTCATGTCGCGGCTCCATACGCCTGCGCCCAGACCGAACTCGGTGTCGTTGGCGATTGCCAGTGCTTCAGCTTCGTCTTTGAAGGTCGTTACGGAAACAACCGGACCAAAGATCTCTTCCTGGAACACACGCATGTCGTTGGTGCCTTTCAGCAGAGTCGGCTGGATGTAGTAGCCGGTACCCAGACCGCCTTCCAGTTGCTCTTTGTCACCACCGATCAGCACTTCAGCGCCCTCGGCACGACCGATATCGAAGTAGCCCAGGATCTTGTCGAACTGTTCCTGAGATGCCTGAGCACCGACCATGGTTTCAGAATCCAGCGGGTTGCCACGCTTGATATTCTTGATGCGATCGATAACACGCTCGATGAACTGGTCATAGATGCTTTCCTGAACCAGCAGACGAGACGGGCAGGTGCAAACCTCACCCTGGTTGAAGAACGCCAGAACCGTACCTTCGACACACTTGTCGATGAAGGCATCTTCATGATCCATGATGTCTTCGAAGTAGATGTTCGGCGATTTGCCGCCCAGCTCAACGGTAGACGGGATGATGTTCTCGGCGGCACATTTCAGGATGTGGGAGCCAACCGGAGTAGAACCGGTGAACGCGATCTTGGCGATACGCGTGCTGGTGGCAAGCGCCTGGCCCGCTTCAGCACCGAAACCGTTTACGATGTTCAGAGTGCCCTTTGGCAGCAGATCTTCGATCGCTTCAATCAGAACCAGGATTGACCAGGGAGTCTGCTCGGCCGGCTTCAGCACGATGCAGTTACCAGCGGCCAGCGCGGGAGCGATTTTCCAGGCGGCCATCAGCAGCGGGAAGTTCCACGGGATGATCTGGCCAACAACGCCTAGAGGCTCATGGAAATGGTAAGCGACAGTGTTTTCGTCGATTTCACCGATGCTGCCTTCCTGAGCGCGGATGCAGCCAGCGAAGTAACGGAAGTGGTCAACGGCCAGGGGAACGTCTGCCGCCAGAGTTTCACGAACGGCTTTACCGTTGTCCCAGGTTTCGGCAACCGCAATTTTTTCGAGGTTTGCTTCCAGACGGTCTGCAATTTTGAGCAGGATGTTAGAGCGCTCGGCGACAGAGGTACGACCCCAGGCATCCTTGGCAGCGTGTGCAGCGTCCAGCGCCAGTTCGATATCTTCCGCAGTAGAACGCGGGATTTCGCAGAAAGCTTCACCGGTTACCGGGGATACGTTCTGGAAGTATTCACCTTTAACCGGAGCGGTCCATTCCCCACCAATGAAGTTGCCGTAACGTGGCTTCAGAGAAACGATGGAATCCGCCTGTCCTGGCTGTGCGTAGATCATATTCTTAGCCTCTTGTTGTTATTCGCATCTTGCTCGGCGAGCAGTAACGATTGACGCTATCAATCTTAGCTAGGCTGCTCGATTCCAGAGTATAGTGCCTTGGGCGTGAGAATATGGCTCTTTAGTAGTAGATATGTTGTTCGTCAGTGAGACAGGATGAAGAACAGGGGCCCGAAGGCCCCTGTTATAACGCGTTTTACCAGTTGCCGACCACGTAGCCCAGCTTATCCGGTAGCCAGAGCGCGATACCGGGTACCAGCATGACCAACAAAAGACTGGTTGCCATGGCCGCAATAAAGACAAGCGCCCAACCCATCGTATGCTCCAGACGGATGTTGGCGATCCGCGTGGTCACCATCAGGTTCACCGCCACCGGAGGTGTGAACTGGCCAATAGCAATATTCATTGCCAATAGGATACCGAACCAGACCGGATTCCAGCCAAAGTGATTCATCAATGGCAGCAGGATCGGGATCAGAATCAGGTAGATTGAAACGGCATCCAGCAACATGCCGGCAAAGAGCACCAGCAACATCACCAGCCCCAACAATACCCAGCCGTTATCAGACAATGACAGCATGCCTTCTGCCAAATGCTGGAAGGTACCCAGGGTGGTACCTGCCCAGGCAAAAATGCCGGCCAGCGCGATAATCAACATGACGACACCTGAGGTTACCGCCGCTTCTGTAATCAGCTCAAACAGGTCCTTGAAGCTGAGATTGCGGTAGATAAGGCTACCTACGATTACGCCGTAGGTTACCGCCACCACGGCCGCTTCTGTCGGAGTGAACAAACCGGACCGCAGGCCACCCAGGATGATGACCGGGGCAAACAGGGCCGGCAAGGCCGCCTTGAAGCTCTCCCACAGCGGCGGACGCTCGGTGGCTTCAGGGTCTTCCCAGCCATGCTTGCGCGCCAGCAGGAGCGCAGGTACCAGCAGGGACAAACCAGCCAGAACGCCCGGGAACAGCCCCGCCGCAAAGAGTGCACGCAGATCGACACCCGGCACCACAATGGAGTACAGGATCAGGGCAATCGATGGCGGAATCAGAATTGCTGTAGAAGACGAGGCCGCAATCAACGTTGCTGAAAACGGCTGCGGATAGCCTGCCTTACGCATGCTGGGCAGCATTACCATGGCAACGGCAGCCGCGTCTGCAGGGCCTGAACCGCTCATGCCCCCCATAATCAGACACACCAGCACGGCAACAACAGCAAGGCCACCATGTCGTGGACCAATGATTGCCTGGGCAAAGCGAACCAGGCTGGCGGCAACCCCTGCCCGCTCAAAAATAAGACCAGTCAAAATAAACAGGGGAATGGCAATCAGGGGATACTTCGCCACGCTGTTATAGGTGTTGGTGCCCAGCGTTGCCAGCATATCTGGTGACAGGCCAGTCACGATGCCGACAACACCACCCAAACCCAGCGCAAAGGCAACGGGGACACCGAGCAACAATGCCAGCAGAAAACTGCCGATCATCAGCAGATCAGGACTCATGGATCACCTCCTCGTCCTGCTTGCCGCGCAAACGGTCCACCAGGTTCTGGGTGATACGAATCATGATCGCAGCGGCCATCAACGGGAGCCAGGCAACATAGATCCAGTTGGGCAGACCCAACCCCGGCGACAGGGATTCCCACTGATATTCTTCCAGCGCAAATATGGCGCCATACCAGCAGGTGATGCCCAATACAATCATGCCAGCCAGCCACTGCAGCACATATACAACTTTCAGCAGGCTTTTAGGCAGGTGGTGTTCAACCAGTTCTATACGAATATGCTGATTATGGCGAGCAGCCACAGCCGCGCCGGCAAAAGTCAGCAGGACCAGAAAAAAAACAGAGAATTCTTCAGTGAAGGCAAAAGAGGCATCGGTGGCATAACGCACAATCACGTTACCCAGACTGATCAAACAGATGGCAATCAGCGCCAGGGACGCGAGCCAGGCTTCCGGCCTGAACTTGGGTTTTCGGGTAGACATATCGGCTCCAGAGGGAGGTGGCGACACCCGCCCGATGTGCGGATGTCGCCGAGGCGATTACTTGCGGTTGGCAATGGCGTCCTGTGCCTGCTTCACCAGATCTTCGCCGATACGAGGGGTCCATTTCTCGTATACGGATTGAGTCGCTTCAACAAAGGCTGCGTGCTGTTCAGGCGTCAGATCAGTGACTTCAACGCCACGCTCCTTGATCTTGGCCAGTGTTTCATCCAGCTCGGCACGGGATTTCTTGATTTCCCACTGACCGGCGTCGATAGCGGCCTGTTTCAACAGCTGCTGGTCTTCCGGGGAGAACTGGCGCCATACACGGGTGCTGACAGCAAATACCAGCGGGTCAGCCATGTAGCCCCAACGGGTCAGATGCTTCTGACCAACCTGGTCGATACGCGCCACGTCAAACACGGACAGCGGGTTTTCCTGGCCATCAACAGCACCGGTGGTCAGTGCCGGCTTGGCATCGGCCCAGCTCATCTGGGTCGGGTTGGCACCCAGTGCGGTAAAGGTGTCCTGGAACAGCGGAGAGCCAACGACACGCACTTTCATGCCAGCAAGATCAGCCGGCTCATCTACCTTCTGCTTGGAGTTGGACAGCTGACGGAAGCCGTTCTCACCCCATGCCAGGGGAGTAACACCACGCTTCTCGACAGCCTTGAATACCGCCTTGCCCGCTTCACCCTGGGTGATGGCATCAATGGCAGCATGGTCCGGCATCAGGAACGGCAGGGAGAACAGGTTCAGTTCCGGTACCTGCGGCGACCAGTTGATGGTAGAGCCTACGGCCATATCGATCAGACCGGAACGCATGGCAGAGAATTCCTTGGTCTGGTCACCTGACACCAGCTGGGCGCTGGAGTAGATTTTCATATTGATGCGCCCTTCAGAGCGCTCTTTAACCAGCTCTACCCATTTGTCGGCAGCCTGACCCCAAGGGAATGCAGACGGCAGCACCGTGGAAACGGTGTATTCGGATTTGTATTCAGCCTGGGCCAGCGGACTGAGCAGCATGCAGGCGGTGGCAGCCGCCATGAAAGTTCGACGTTTCAACATCTATCCGTTCCTTATCGTTCTTGTCCAAAAGCCGTTATGGATTTAATTCTGATATTAACGACCGGTTCGGGATTATAAGGCGTGGATAGAAGGCGACGCAAAGCGATTCTGCATTGCATCTTTTACAGACAAAAAAAATCCCCGCATATGCGAGGATTTTTTTCAGAAACAGAACTGATCAGTCGTCCGAAGCGGCCTTGGCCGAATCCTGATTTTCATAGATCAGGATCGGATCGCTGGTGCCATTGATAACACCCTCATCGATCACAACCTTGGCAACATTATCCAGTGACGGCAGCTGGTACATGATATCCAGCAATGTCGCCTCAAGAATGGACCTCAGGCCACGAGCACCGGTACGACGCTCCAATGCCTTGTTGGCAACAGCCTTCAGCGCTTCTTCACGGAAGTCGACATCAACGCCTTCCATTTCGAATAGTGCATTGTACTGTTTGACCAGGCTGTTTTTCGGTTCTGTCAGGATCTGGATCAGTGCATCTTCGTCCAGCTCGGACAGGGTCGCCACCATGGGCAAACGACCAACAAATTCGGGAATCAAACCGAATTTAACCAGATCTTCTGCTTCCACGTCGTGCAGCACTTCACTGAGACGGCTTTCGTCCTTGCTCTTCACCACGGCACTGAAGCCGATGGAGCTGCGCTCGCTGCGATCACGGATCAGTTTTTCCAGACCCGCAAAAGCACCACCACAGATAAACAGGATGTTGGACGTATCAACCTGCAGGAATTCCTGCTGCGGATGCTTACGGCCACCCTGCGGCGGTACAGACGCCACTGTGCCTTCAATCAGTTTCAGCAGTGCCTGCTGCACACCCTCACCCGATACATCGCGGGTAATTGAAGGGTTATCAGACTTGCGGGAGATCTTATCGATCTCATCGATGTAGACGATACCCAACTGGGCCTTCTCGACATCGTAATCGCACTTCTGCAGCAGTTTCTGAATAATGTTCTCGACATCTTCACCCACGTAACCGGCTTCGGTCAGCGTGGTCGCATCCGCGATGGTGAACGGCACATTCAGCAGACGCGCCATGGTTTCAGCCAGCAATGTTTTACCACTACCGGTCGGACCAATCAGCAGGATGTTGCTCTTGCCGAGTTCAACATCACCCTTTTTCTGGAAGCGCAGTCGCTTGTAGTGGTTGTAAACCGCTACCGCGAGAACACGCTTGGCACGCTCCTGACCAATCACGTAGTCATCAAGGGTTTCCTTGATTTCAGCGGGAGTGGGCAGGTGCTCCTGGGGTTCCTGCTCGTCGGCGTCCTGAACTTCTTCCCGGATGATGTCGTTACAAAGATCAACACACTCGTCACAGATAAAGACAGAGGGACCTGCGATCAGCTTGCGTACTTCATCCTGGCTTTTGCCACAAAAGGAACAGAACAGCTTGCTGCCCTCTCCACCTTTGCCGGTCGTCTCATCTGCCATCTTTCTACCTCAAAAAACACTGTACTCTTTTTATGCGCCCTGATCGGCGATATTTCAACCCCTGAGGGGAAGATCGAGATCAGTCGGTGCCCAGACGGCGATCCAGAACCTCGTCGATCAAACCATAATCCGCTGCTGTCTGCGGATCCATGAAGTTATCACGATCGGTGTCACGCGCGACTGTTTCAAAGTCCTGTCCAGTGTGCTCTGCCAGCAGGCGGTTGAGCTTTTCACGGATAGACAGGATTTCCTTGGTGTGGATTTCGATATCAGTGGCCTGACCCTGATAGCCGCCAAGCGGCTGGTGGATCATTACACGCGCATTCGGCAGCGCGAAACGCTTGCCCTTGGCGCCACCTGCAAGCAGGAATGCGCCCATGCTGGCCGCCTGGCCGATACACATGGTGCTCACGTCGGGCTTGATGAACTGCATGGTGTCGTAAATTGCCATGCCCGCGGTAACGGAACCGCCCGGAGAATTGATATAGAGGTGAATATCCTTGTCCGGGTTTTCGGCTTCCAGAAACAGAAGCTGAGCCACAATCAGGTTGGCCATGTGATCTTCAACCGGACCCACCAGAAAGATGACCCGCTCCTTGAGCAGGCGCGAGTAAATGTCGTAGGCACGCTCACCACGTGAGCTCTGCTCCACAACCATGGGAACCAGACCGGAATTCTGAATTTCACTGGCTTGACCGGTGTAGATATCCGCCATGCACTAAATCTCCTTACCTGATAAGCGAAAAAACGACAGCCAGCGACGCCAACTGTCGTTTCCTTATGGCTTACGCCCTGACCGAGTATTCGGTTCAGGCTTCGCTTTCGTCTTCGTCAGCTTCTTCTGCCTGCTGAGCCGGCTGAATGGCTTCCTCGTACGGAACCGCCTTTTCAGTGACTGTAGCAGATGCAACCAGATGATCAACTACCTGATCTTCCAGCACCAGGCTCTTGATCTGGTTCAGGATCTGGTCGTTGCTGTAGTACCAGTCGATAACCTGCTGCGGATCCTGGTAGGTAGCAGCCATCTCTTCAACGGTTTCACGTACGCGGTCTTCGTTGGCTTCCAGTTCGTTGGTTTTCACAACTTCCTGAACCAGCAGACCGATGCTTACGCGACGCTTGGCCTGTTCTTCGAACATTTCCTTCGGCAGCATGTTCGGGTCGATGTTGGCATCCTGACCACCGAACTGCTGGATAGCCTGACGACGCAGGTTATCGATTTCATCGTCGATCAGAGCAGCCGGAACGTCGATAGCGTTGGCTTTCAGCAGCTGGTTGAAGACCTGATCTTTCAGCTTCATTTTCAGCGCCTGAGTCAGTTCGCGCTCCATGTTCTTGCGAACTTCGGATTTGAAACCGTCCAGATCTTTCACTTCGATACCGAAGTTGCCGAAGAACTCTTCGTTCAGTTCCGGCAGTTCCTGAGCAGAAACAGACTGTACCTTGGTCTTGAATACAGCGGCTTTACCTTTCAGGTTTTCAGCGTGGTAGTCTTCCGGGAAGTTAACTTCCAGATCGAACTCTTCACCCGCTTTCTTGCCTTCCAGACCGGCTTCGAAGCCCGGGATCATGGAACCGGAGCCCAGCACCAGATCGTGACCTTCTGCCTTGCCACCTTCAAACGCTTCACCGTCGATGAAGCCTTCGAAATCGATTTTAACGCGATCGCCATCTGCAGCGGCACGGTCAACTTCAACCCAGTTGGCCTGCTGCTTCTGCAGAGTTTCGATCATTTTGTCCATATCAGCATCCGCGATTTCAGCGGTCTGCTTTTCAATCTCAACACCAGCCAGATCTTTCAGTTCGATCTGCGGGTACACTTCGAATGTCGCAACGTACTGAAGGTCTTCACCTTCCTTGTCGTTTTTGAATTCGATGCTCGGAGTACCTGCCGGCTGCAGCTCTTCCTGCTGAACAGCAGAGTAGAAGCTTTCCTGAACGACCTGACCCAGAACGTCCTGGCGAATAGAGCTGCCAAACATGCGCTTGATCACCTTGGTCGGTACCTTACCCGGGCGAAAGCCATCCAGACGGCGAGTACGCGCCTGCTGAGCTACCAGTTTATCTACGTCCTGGTCGATGCGCTCAGCCGGAACGGTGATAGTCATCTGACGCTCAAGGCCGGAAGTCGTTTCAACAGAAACTTGCATGGAGATCCTCACAAATAGTTTGCAGCATGATGTAGCGACCTGCAGGTTCTTTAATTACGCCTGGAAAGTAACCAGGGACGACCGACCAGCAGAGCCAAAATAATGAAGCGCAAAATTCTCATGCAAGCGCAGCCATTAGTCAAGCATAACGCCACATTGGAGAACGCAAAAAAAGCGCAAACGAGCGCCGGGGTAGTAATTAAAACAAGGAGATATATAAAGGGAGGAGAATACACTGGGGTGGACGATGGGGCTCGAACCCACGACCACCGGAATCACAATCCGGGGCTCTACCAACTGAGCTACGCCCACCACATTAGTGTATCGGGTGTACTTGGTGCGGACGGAGAGACTCGAACTCTCACACCTTGCGGCACTGGAACCTAAATCCAGCGTGTCTACCAATTCCACCACGTCCGCATCAGCAAATGCTGATGATACTGCTTGAGGTAATGGGGTGGACGATGGGGCTCGAACCCACGACCACCGGAATCACAATCCGGGGCTCTACCAACTGAGCTACGCCCACCATAACCTCTTTGTAACTCGACCGGCTAGACGACCTGGCACGCCCGGCAGGACTCGAACCTGCAACCTACGGCTTAGAAGGCCGTTGCTCTATCCGGTTGAGCTACGAGCGCTTTACACGCCGCCTCGCCTTGGGGTAACACCCCGTGTCGAGGAGGTGCGTATATTAAGTACGCCAAACCTGTTCGTCAACACCCAATTTGAATTTTTTCTGCAGAAACAAGGCTCTGTACACAAGTTGTACGACAAAAAAGTGCATTGGCCCTGACCCCTAAAGATGAGAAAATCAGGCTATTAACCTTACCCAGCTTAGCAAAGGAATATATCCCACTCATGAGCGCACAGATCATTGATGGCAAAAAAAACGCTGCGGACGTACGCCAACAGGTGAAAGCCGGTATAGACGCCCGCCTGCAGGCCGGCAAACGCGCCCCCTGTCTCGCCGTGGTACTGGTCGGCAGCGATCCCGCCTCCCAGGTCTATGTCCGCAACAAGAAAAACGCCTGCACCGAAGTAGGCATCGAATCCAAGGCCTACGACCTTCCCGCTGAAACCAGCCGCGAAGAACTGCTCACACTGATCAACGAACTTAACGCCGACAGCGAGGTGGACGGCATTCTGGTCCAGCTGCCTCTGCCCAAGCATCTGGATGCAACTGAAGTACTGGAACAGATCCGCCCTGACAAGGACGTAGACGGTTTCCATGCCTTCAACCTGGGTCGACTGGCACAACGCATCCCGGCACTTCGTCCTTGCACACCCAAGGGCGTAATGACCCTGCTGCATTCAACCGGCGTTGATCTGCACGGACAGGAAGCTGTTATCGTAGGTGCATCCAATATTGTGGGTCGTCCGATGACGCTTGAGCTGCTGCTGGCGGGCTGCACGACCACCACGACTCACCGTTTTACCCGCGATCTCGAAGCCCATGTACGTCGTGCGGATATCGTTGTGGTCGGCGTGGGTATTCCCGGGCTGGTTAAAGGGGAATGGATCAAAGAGGGTGCCATCGTTATTGATGTAGGCATCAACCGCCTGAATGATGGCCGCCTGGTGGGCGACGTTGAATACACTCCGGCTGCCGAGCGTGCAGGCTGGATCACCCCCGTTCCCGGTGGCGTTGGCCCCATGACTGTTGCTACGCTTATGGAGAATACACTGGAGGCCGCCAACACACTGGCGCCCTGATTTGCCGCTGCCCGCTTTTGCGGGCGGCCTCTTTCAACACGGTAAGGATTACCGACGACTATGGTTCAATTCAGCAGGACGCAGCCGAACCAGCTGGACCCCAAGGACTCCCCTCCTTTCTGGTCCAGCCCCGCACTTATTCTCATTCTTTTTGTTTTGGGCCTGGCTCTGAGCTTGCTAGTTTCTCACCAGAGCGCCCAAAGCACCCGTGATGCCGTTGATGGACGCTTCAACTCCCGAGCCGATCAGGTCACACACCTACTACAGGAACGCGTTGCGCACTTCAGCCTGTTACTTCAGTCTGCCCGAGGCACGCTCCTCAATACAGCAGACTTGGAGCCCCGGCAGCAGTCAGAACACTGGCATCGCATGTTTGACTCTTTTGACCTCGATTTTGCCAGCCTTGGCATAGTCGGCTTGAGTTATACCGCCTATGTGCCTGCCGGACAGCAGGCAATATTTGCTGCAAGACACCAAATTGATGAGCAAGCGCTGGATATTTTTCCACCGCCCTCTATTGCCCGTCCAAGTTTTGTTGTGCTTTATCTGAGCCCGGGATCCATTGAACGGCGTATGCGCGGGTATGATATTGCCAGCGGCCCATCGCGCTATAACGCGGCACTTGAGGCACGACAATCTGGCGTGGTGAGTGTTACGCCTCCTTTGTCACTGCTACCTACTGATGTCAGCTCTCTGGATTACCTTCTGCTGCTTCCGGTCACGCACCAGAAACAGGGCAAATCCGAGGAGTTCCTGGGCTGGACCACGCTTGGCTTCAGTATGAGCAAAATCATCGCCCAAAGCCTGCAACCCCAGAATGGTCAAATGCAGATTCGTCTCTACGATCCGCGCCAGCCTGATCTGGAACCGACATTCGACAGCCATCCAGACCAGACGGAGCTGAATGGCCCTTCAGGCACCCGTTATATTCAGTTGGGCTCAGAGCGAATCCGGCTTGATTTCCACTCTCTGGACACCCGCATCAATTCCCTGTTCGATCGCCAGTTTGACATGAACACACTGGTGGCCGGTCTGGCAGTCACGCTGTTTCTGGCACTCACACTGATGTCATTCATCATCGCTCGAACACGCACGGACCGGCTCAATCATAAGTTGTCAGCCCAGGCTGCCGAGGTACATGACCGTTATCGTATCCTGTTCGAGCAGTGCCCAGAGGCGGTTGTCGTTCATATTAACGGACAGGTCGAGCTTGCGAACACCCATGCAGCCCGGCTGTTTGGCTATGAATCCCCTGAAGGGCTGTACTCAAGGCATGTGCGAGAACTGGTTCATCCTGACAGCATGGACATCGTGAAAAAGCGTTCCAGCTCACGCCAGCCCGGCGAGCCCCTGCCTCCCAGCGAACAGACACTTGTGCGCCAGGATGGCAGCACATTTGAGGCAGAAGTGACCAGCAGCCTGATTCATCTCAACGGTGAAAACGCTGTCCAGGTCCTGTTCCGTGACATATCCGCCGAGAAACAGACTCGACGCGAAGCCGGTATTGCCAAAACACTGATTCTGCAAAACCACGATGCCATCATGGTTACCGATGCAGCAGGTACTATCGAAATGGTTAATCCGGCATTTGAAGCCATGACCGGCTACACCCGACAACAAATAATCGGAGAGAATGCAGCCATCATGAATTCAGGGCAGCACGGCAAGCCGTTTTTCTTTGAGCTTTGGCGCTCTCTTAAACAGCATGGTCACTGGCAGGGCCACATCATCAACCGCAAACAAGATGGGGAGCTGTTTGTTCAAAGCACTGAAATTTCCGCCGTGCGAGATGAACAGCGCAAAACCACACACTTTGTTTGTCTTTTGCAGGATGTGACCAAAGGTACGGCTTCAGAAAACCAGCAACAACTGATGACTCTGCAGAACCAGCGCAAGCCTGCATAGAAGCATTAAAAAGGGCGCCACTCGGGCGCCCTTTTACTCTTACCAGTATCAGTCCTGCGGACTGTTACTCGCGATACCAGTTAGTACCTTCACGACTGTCCTTCAGAACGATTCCCTGCTCAAGCAGCTCATCGCGAATGCGATCCGCTTCCGCAAAGTTGCGATCCTTACGCGCCTGATTACGCTTATCGATCAGTGATTCGATCGCCTCGGCACCCAGCTCACCTTCAGCAGCCTCACCCTTCAGGAAGGCGTCCGGATCCTGCTGCAAAAGGCCAATCATGCCAGCGAGACGCTTCAGCTCAAGCGCCAACGGCTTGGCAACAGGAAGCTGCTCACGCACTGCCTTATTCAGCTCGGAAGCCAGTTCAAACAGGACCGCCAGCGCCCGCGGTGTGTTGAAATCATCATCCATGGCCGCAAAGAAGCGCTCTTCATATTCGGAGCCCACACCGCTTTCAGCGGTAGAGAGGTCGCCAGCCGCCTGCAACGCCTGATAAAAACGCTCAAGCGCACTTCTAGCTTCTTTCAAACCATCTTCGGAGTAATCGATATAACTGCGGTAATGAACGCTGGACAGGAAATAGCGCACCACTTCCGCGTCATAGTGCTCCAGCACATCACGAATGGTGAAGAAATTGCCCAGTGATTTGGACATTTTCTCAGTTCCCATGCGCACAGGACCCGCATGCATCCAGTAATGCACATAGGTACAACCGTTTGCGGCTTCAGATTGAGCGATCTCATTTTCATGGTGCGGGAACGGCAGGTCAGGACCACCACCATGAATATCAAAGGTTTCACCCAGGCAGCATTTGGACATGGCCGAACATTCAATGTGCCAGCCAGGACGCCCTTTGCCCCAGGGGGAATCCCAGCTCACTTCTCCAGGCTTGGCAGCCTTCCACAATACGAAGTCGAGCGGGCTCTCCTTGGCCTCTTCCACTTCAACGCGCGCACCAGAGCGCAGGTCTTCAATAACCTTATTGGTGAGGCGGCCATAGTTGGCAAAACGCTCGACCCGGTAATACACATCACCGTTGCTCGCCGAATACGCATAGCCTTTCTCTACCAGCGACTGAACCATGTCGATGATATCGCCCATGTGCGCGGTTGCACGCGGCTCCTGATCAGGGCGCAACACGAACAGACGATCTTCATCTTCATGCATGGCGGCAATCATGCGCTCGGTCAGCTGATCAACCTGTTCGTCATTCTCGGCCGCACGACGAATGATCTTGTCATCAACATCAGTGATGTTGCGCACATAATCAACATCCCAGCCGCGCGCGCGTAGATAGCGCGTGATTAGATCGAAAGACACCATGACCCTCGCATGGCCGATATGACAATAGTCATATACGGTCACGCCACATACATACATGCGGATCTTACCGGGCTCTATGGGGGTAAAGACGGTTTTACTGTTTGTCAGAGTATTGTAAATATGAAGCATTAGTGTCCGCCGAACTTAAAAAAGAACCGCTTTTAAAGCGGTGTATCAGTAACTGTCATTGCCGGAAATACGTATACGTCCAAGCCAGGCCTGCCCAAGTAGGCTCGACTCGCGTGTCAGCCAGAGATCACCCTGATGCCAGGTAATAGCTTCCCACTGCCCGGCCGGAGAAACCCAGTGAAAGCGCGCATCCGACCAAACCGGCTCTGAGCTTTCTACCGGTAACATCCAAATAAACGGCCTGGGACTCAGTCGGCTTTTGGTATAACCAAGCAGTGCCAGTGTTTGCGTCTGCTGGTCATAATCTGCCGCTGTAATCAAACCGTTAACCGGGAAAGAGTGCTCACTAAATAAAGCCTGCCGCCCTTCTGCATTGGGGTCAAGCCGATAGAGACGAGTATTGAGGTCAGACCAATTTTTAGTAAACAACCAGATTTCGCCATCAACCCAGGCAGCCGCCTCACAATCATTATCATGCTCATAGGCCGCATGAACCCGTTCAGCATCTGCGAAACGAAACTCAAGCAGTCGCGAAGGGACCTGCTGCTGCCTGGAACCCAAATCAGACCAGCTCAGGGCATATGCCTGCATCCATTCTCTATGGCCGATATTATTACCACAATCAAACACATAGAGATTGGAGTCGGAAGCAGCCATCTCTTCCCAGTCAAGGCTCACAGCATCAAGCAGCTCAACTGACTGAACCACCTCACCATTGGACGCCAGACGATATATGGAGGGCCCATCACCGCTGTCATTGTGGGTCCAGAAAGCATCCCGACCGAAAGCCAGTCCGGACGTTTCGCTGATGGATGCATCCAGCAAACCCATCTGCTCAACATTCAGCAACTCACCGGTCGGAACAGCCCTTGAGGCTGCACAACCCGACAGCAGGAGACCCAGCACGGGCAGCAAGACTGCCGCCCGTAACCGGCTCAAATGCCGTATCCGCTTGCTCACTTGCCTTTGATCTTGGCCCAGGAGTCACGCAGCGTCACGGTACGGTTGAATACCAGCTGCTCTTCGGTGGAATCCGGATCAACGCAGAAATAACCGGTACGCTCAAACTGGTAACGGCTTTCAGCAACAGCATGCTTGAGACCGATTTCGACACGCGCATTTGGCATGACCTTCAGCGATTCCGGGTTGATGAAGCTATGGAAGTCACGCTCCTTGTCACCATCAGGATTAGGCTCGGTGAACAGGCGGTCATACAAGCGCACCTCACAAGGCACGGAGTTGTCAGCCGACACCCAGTGAATTACGCCATTGGGTTTGTAGTCAGTCGGGTTCTGCCCCTTGGTGTCAGCATCATAGCTGCATACCAATTCCACAACCTCACCCTGCTCGTTCTTGATCACTTCATCACAACGAACAACATAGGCACCACGCAGGCGCACAGCATCGCCCGGCGACATACGCTTCCATTTGCGCGGTTTTTCTTCGGCAAAGTCTTCACGCTCAATCAGCAGGTTACGCGTGAACGGAACCTTACGCAGCCCCATGGACTCGTCCTTCGGGTGTGCAGGCAGTTCGAACCACTCCTGTTCACCATCCGGGTAGTTGCTGATCGTCACCTTGATCGGATCAACCACACACATGGCGCGCGGTGCATTGGCATCCAGATCTTCACGGATTGCCGCTTCCAGCATGCCCACGTCAACAGTACCGTTGGAGCGGGTAACGCCGATCATGTCACAGAAGTTGCGGATAGATGCCGGCGTAAAACCACGACGACGCATACCGGAAATGGTTGGCATACGCGGATCATTCCAGCCATTGACCTGGCCTTCATCGACAAGCAGCTTGAGCTTACGCTTGCTGGTCACCGTGTAGTTCAGGTTCAGGCGCGCAAATTCATACTGGCGCGGCTGAGCCGGTACCGGCAGGTTTTCAATGAACCATTCATACAGCGGGCGGTGATCTTCAAATTCCAGCGTACAGATAGAGTGTGTAACACCCTCCAGCGCATCCGACTGACCGTGGGTAAAGTCGTATGAAGGATAGATGCACCATTTGTCACCCGTCTGGTGATGGTGGGCATGACGGATGCGATAGATCACCGGATCACGCAGATTTATGTTCGGTGCGGCCATATCGATCTTGGCACGAAGCGCACATTCGCCTTCTTCAAAATCACCGTTACGCATCTTCTCAAACAGGTTGAGGTTTTCCTCAACACTGCGATCACGGTAAGGGCTATTCTTGCCCGGCTCCTTGAGCGTGCCACGAAACTCACGCATCTCATGCGCACTGAGGCTATCGACGTATGCCTTGCCTTCCTTGATCAGGTGCACAGCCCAGTCATACAGCTGATCGAAGTACTCGGAGCTGTACCGAATCTCACCCGCCCAGTCGTAGCCCAGCCAGCGCACATCTTCAACGATGGAGTCGATGTACTCCTGACTTTCCTTTTCCGGGTTAGTGTCATCAAAACGCAGATTACACTCACCACCAAACCGCAGCGCTGTGCCGAAGTTCAGACAGATTGATTTGGCATGACCAATATGCAGATAGCCGTTCGGCTCCGGCGGGAAACGGGTTACCACCTTTCCGCCGTTCTGGCCTTGGGCAAGATCATCTTCAATAATCTGGTGGATAAAGTTGTTCGGCTTAGTGCTGTCGTTCGTGGTCATATCCATGTCTTGTCGAAGCTGATAAGGGCCGGCCTGAAGGCCGGAACTGATCCCGGCATTATAACCGTAGTTAAGGCCTGCACGCACGCCAACTCAATGCAATAGACGCTTAGAGGATGCACCCGCATAATACTTGAGTATAATAGCGACACTCATAAGAAACTAAGAGACACAGGGAACCGGACATGATCATCCTGCAAACAAATCTTGGCACCATCTCTCTGGAACTGGATCACGAAAAAGCCCCCAATACAGCGGCAAACTTCGAGCAGTACGTTCGTGATGGCTTTTATGATGGTGTGATTTTCCACCGGGTGATTGACGGCTTCATGATTCAGGGCGGCGGCTTTGAGCCCGGCATGATTCCCAAGGAAACTCGCGAGCCCATTCAGAACGAAGCTGACAATGGCCTGACCAATGCTGCCGGCACTATTGCCATGGCACGCACCATGGACCCGCATTCTGCTTCTGCACAGTTCTTTATCAACGTATCCGACAACAGCTTCCTGGACCATACCGCGAAAACAACTGAAGGCTGGGGCTACGCTGTGTTCGGTAAAGTGGTAGAAGGCATGGACGTGGTCAACAAGATCAAGAAAGCCTCAACCACCATGCGCGCCGGCCACCAGGATGTACCTGCCGAAGATATTGTTATCGAATCGGCACGTGTCGAGGACGCAGAAGGCTAATGCTCCGGTATTTCGTTGCAGACCTCCATCTCGACAGCAAACGCCCGGATATCATCCGGGCGTTTGTGCATTTCCTGAATGAAAAAGCCGTTCACGGGAACGAACTGTACCTGTTGGGCGATATATTCGAAGCCTGGATAGGTGATGATGCCGCCCCGGACTTCTTGCAACCGGTGTATAACGCGCTCACCTGCGTTTCACAATCAGGCGTAAAGATCTATTTCCAGCACGGCAATCGGGATTTTCTGGTTGGACAAGCTTTTATGGACCGCATTGGTGCAGAGCTACTGCCAGAATGCCAGGTTATCGAAAGCGCACACGGTAAAACCCTTCTCCTCCATGGCGACCAGCTTTGCCTGGATGATATCGACTACCAGGCTTTTCGAAAACAGGTCAGAAACCCGGAGTGGCAAGCTGCCATTCTGAGCAAATCAGTGCCGGAGCGATTGGAATTGGCACGCCAGCTGCGACAGGCAAGCCAGGAGCAGACTGCGCAGAAGGCACAGGATATTACGGATGTCAGCCCTTCAGCCGTCAGCCAAACGCTTGAACAAGAAGCCGCGCCACTAATGATTCACGGCCATACTCACCGCCCTGAAATTCACACCGAGCAATCAAAGACAGGCGGCGTGCGCATCGTCCTGGGTGACTGGGATACGCACGGCTGGTACCTCGAACAAGATCAAAAAGGTAGCCGACTCTATGCCTTTAAGCTGCCGGACGGGCCTGCAGAGCTTCAGGATTTTCTAGCAGCGCCTGACTAGGCTTGCCGCTATGGAAACGGAATTCATCGTCTTCTGTACGTATGAGTTCTGCTTCCAACTGGCGGAAATGCTCCACACGATCATCGATCGGCTCGCCCGCATACTCGCGTGCCAACGAGATATAATCCTGATAGTGACGCCCTTCCGACTTCAGCAATGACCGATAAAAACGGGCAAGCTCGTCATCCAGATCCGGCGCCAGCGCCGCAAAACGCTCACACGAGCGAGCTTCAATAAACCCGCCAATAATAAGCACATCAATCAAGCGCCCCGGCTCGGAAGTACGCACATCCTTGCGCAATCCTGCGGCGTAGCGTGCCGGGCTTAGATGGCCATACTCCAGCCCTCGCCCATCCATAATGCCCAGAACCTGCTCAAAATGGATCAACTCTTCACGAGCAAGACGAGACATTTTGTTCAGCAGGTCAGAGCGGTCAACGTACCTGAACATAAGCGTCATCGCGGTAGACGCCGCCTTTTTTTCGCAGTGAGCATGATCCGTCAGCAACAAACCCAAGGCTTCAGGGCGCGCTGCCAGCTCCAACCACTCACGCGGTGTTTCACAGCCCAAAAAGGCTTTGATTTCGTCAAGTACATCCATCTGATTGCTCGCATTTAACAGCATGAGGCCAGAACTATTCAGTAAAGGCCTGCTAAAGAAAGGGTCATTAATAATGGGCGCAAATTCTACAAACTCATTTACGCGAATACCAGCACGGTACAGCCGATAACAAAAGAGGCGCACTTGGCGCCCCTTCCGGTATAACAAACACGACGAACCTTGAAATCAATCAACCAGTGTATCGATCAGGTCGATCATGAACTCGGTTTGCTCTTCTTCCATAACATCCCAGCCATCAAGCCCCATGCTTTTCAGTACGGGAATTCCTTTGGGATCATGCTCCATATTTACAAGCCGATCTGTCAATGTATCCATGTGCGCCTGCATGCGAGGACCCGCGACCAGCGTATGATGGACAACACTGATCTGACTGCTGACAAGAGGCTTCATCTTGCTGCGCACAAGCTCAGAAAGCTCCTCAAAGCCAGCCTTGAGGAAGAACCCCGCATCGGCATCGCGATTCAGCAGTGCCTTGGCCACCAACACATAACTATCCAGCTCTTTAAAGCTGACATTAGTGGCATCCAGGTCAGCAGACTCAAGCATGATCATGCCCATGATATGGACATCAGGATCAGCGGTCGTGGCAACTTTCAATCCCGGCGCCAGATCTT
The DNA here is from genome assembly GCF_059179545.1 of Marinobacterium sp. NO-S09. Lineage (NCBI taxonomy): Bacteria > Pseudomonadati > Pseudomonadota > Gammaproteobacteria > Oceanospirillales > Oceanospirillaceae > Marinobacterium > Marinobacterium sp. NO-S09. The sequence continues at coordinate 2,661,388 of NZ_CP168954.1, forward strand.
CTACACAGGTGACTTCATCATCAGCACGTACGGCAATAACCGTTTCGTCAGCGCGATTTCGGGGGCGCACCAGCACCTTGAACCCAAGTTCACGCACCAGCATCGAGGCGTCATAGGGATTGGCGTAAATCAGATCAAGCTTGCCAGCACGAATATCTTCACGCTGCTGCTCGAAACTGTCATACAGCTCAAGATGAACGCCTTCGCCCAACTGACGCTGCAACCAGGTATTGAAAATAAACCAGCCCGACAAGTGCGTCGGTGGAAAATCAGGACTGACTGACAAGTTCAATGCCATCGCAGAACCTCCCTATCTGAGCGTGGCGTACAAGGCTTCACTCTCATTAATCTTGCTGCGTGAGGGCTTACGCCGTACCGAGGTATAACCGACCAACTGACCATTACGAATATTGGGGATCACGGTCGCTTTTACCCAGTAGTAAGCACCATCCTTGCGCAGATTTTTGACATACCCTTGCCACTTTTTACCCTGAGCAACCGTATCCCAAAGATCCTTGAAAGCCACTGCAGGCATATCCGGATGACGCAGAATATAGTGATTGGTTCCGATCAGCTCTTCACGCGTGTAACCTGACATTTCAATGAAGGCACGATTCGCATGAGTGATAATACCCTGTGGGTCAGTTCGTGAAACGATTAACTTCCCGTCGGGGTATGGCACCTCCTGATCGACAATGCTTGCAAGCCGTTCGGTACCATCAAAATACTTGATCAGCACCTCACGAGCGGCAGCCGTATCTTGTTCGGACATACACACTCCAAACCGAGTAAGCGGCGCCTGTATGGCAGGCGCACGCCAAACACAGTTAAACGCTTATAGAATCTTGCCAATCGCATCCGCAGCACGTTTTACGTCCAGGAAGATCAGACCCAAACGTGCATTGGTTTTGGCAACCACTGTAAGCACCGACTCAGGGTTGGCGTGCGTCATAAGAATGTAGCCGTCCTTGCCCTTCACCAGAACCTGCTCCAGTTCACCACGTGCAAGCTCCTGGGATGTGCGCTCACCCAGCGACAACATCGCTGCACTCATCGCACCTACACGGTCTTCATCCATGCCTGCCGGCAGCAGGGAGTCGATCACGAGACCATCCGTGGAAATAACCGCGGAGGCTTCGATTTCAGCCGATGTCCCGTTGAGATCGTTAAGAATTGAGGTCAACATTTCTGAGCGCATGGTAGTCTCCTTTTAGGCCATTAGCGCTGGTTGTAAATCTGTATAAGGCAGCCAGTCTGCCTCATCAGTAATCCAGGTAGCGTCGGATCAGAACCGACATCAAATCAACAAAAGGCTGCCGGTTCAGATGAGGCATCCCTTCCAGAATCAGCAGGAACTTCTGTTCACCTACGTGCAGGGTCCAGAAGCCCAACTCACTTTGACCAACTGCGTCGACCAAAGCCCAAGACGAGCCGTCAAACCCAAGGTGCCGCGCCAGCAAAGACTGATGACGCTCGTGCAGAGACACAAGGTCAGCAGCCATACCCGCTACAGCTTCAGCTTCGTCAGGATCAAAGCCGGACTGCCCCAGGCAGAAGCCCTGGTCGTCGGCCAAAAGCACCCGGCCATCCGCCAGGCGAGGAAGATACTCAGGCAACAACTGCTCAATCGTACCACTGGCAATCGGCTCAGGGTTTTCAGGCAGATCAACAAACCCGTGCTGCACCGCCTTGTCCAACAATGCATGGGCATCTGCTTCAGGCAGGCCTGTAAGTTTCTGTAGCAGTGCGCCCAGATAAGGAATATGGGTATCGGCACTCAGTAGCTGCAGCAACAAAGCCCTGAGAGCATCATTACTGGTTGAAAGCGTGGCGTAATAGGCCCCGCTGGGGGTGACCTGAAAATACCGCGGGGTCTCATTCTGATCTTGATTCACGTTTTAACTCCGAAAGATCCGTGGGTGTGTTGCACACGTTTCGGTCACTGACAGTACAGGCCGACGGCGTCCGCTGCCACCAGGAACGAAAAGACAAAACGTTGAGGGATACTCAACATATCAGCCACATTACGAGCTGACAGCCTTTGACTCTGCCAAAGTTCGGCAATGCTGCGCGCATGCGGTGTTTCCAACAAACGCTCAAAGTCAGGAATCTCAGCCAACAGCAGAGGTTCTTCAGCGGAGAGCGAATCGGACACGCGCCCACGAGCCGTAAACAAGGCCAGCTGCCACACCAATTCATCAGCAGCTACCCGTTTGCCTTTGGGCAGTTCCTGGTCAGGCTCCTTATCCAGCAACGACAACTCATCAAACCCGAAACGGGTTCGTGTCAGCTGCAGGAGTAGATCGGAGTCCATACCGACCAAAAAAGCCTTCTCTGCCGGCAGATAGAACAAGGCGCCTGGCACGCCTACAATCTGCTGGATGTTATTTGTTTCATTACCGGTTTTGACGGCACGCAGAATCCAGGGAAGCATCAAGCCATCAAGGCTGAAATAGACACGTCGACGCTCAGTAGCCTCATCGAGATTGACGTCCGATAAGCTGCCACAGCACTGAAGGATCATTTCAGCCGACAGCGTGGGCACTTTGGGTGCCTCAGGCTCTGGAACTATTTCAGGTTCTGGCGCAGGCGCGACCTTGCCTTCAGCTTCCAGCCTGGCCTGCTTCTCCTGAACCTGCTTTTGCGCTTCAAGAATCAGACTATTGAGCTCATTACGATGAACACTGAATCGACTGTTAAGACCGGCTTCTTCCCGGTTCTTGTGCTCACCCTGCCAGGACGAAGCGGCTTGAGTGCTACGTTGCTTTCGCGCCTGCCACTCGGCAAAGGCTTCTTCACGCGCACGATCGCGGTCATTCAGAGGTTTAGAGGGAGCATTTTTGGCAGTTTGCGGTTCAGCTTTTGCCTTCACGCCTGACTGAACAAGCTTTTTGAGATCGCTCAGCCCTTCCTGCAATGCCTTGATACTGAGAGGCCTTTCAATGTAGACGCCTGCATTACGGGACGGCTTGTCGGCTTTGCTATCGACCACAGCAACCCAGGGCTTGCCGGCGTCATTCAACCAGTTCTGCAGGTGTCGCTCGGCAGCCTCATCCTTGAGGTTTATCATCAGCGCATCGGCATCACCACCGGAAACAAGGTTGTAACCAATAGCATTGCGACCGCCGAAGAAAACTTCCAGCATTGCCTGCTCTTTGGCAGCGAACCCGGAAGTTGTAATTGTTAGCTGTTCACTGACCGACATAACGATTATCTATTACCCCGCTCAGTGAAGTTGTTTCTGGATCGACAGCCTGGTGCAACGCCCGTTGCTCAGTACCGAATAATCTAGGGGCAAACTGGACAAGAGATCCAACTCACGGGTATCGACAGCCTTGTTCATGGTGATGCGATGCTCGGAGAGCAGCAGCGGTCCTGCTTGCTGAATGAGCCTGTTAACCAGGAATTGACCACGCCCTCTCAGCACAAGCAGGAGATCAATCAACGCTCCGGTTACGCGTTCGCTATCGGCACATTGAATGGCCAGGTACACACGACGGATATGATTGCGAAGTACACGCGGGCGGGCGGCAACAAGCCTGGTCAGGTAACGCAACGCCACAGTAGGCTGAACACCGACATAGATGAGTCGCTTGTCCGCCTGAAGGCTGAACATGATCTGCAACTTGCATAGTTCCAGATCTGAACGACTTGGGCGCTCATCCTGTGCCACCTCAGCCTGACCGACTGCTGGGTTCATCTAGGTTACCTCCTACCTGAGATAAAGTGTTCAAACGTTATACGTAGCTTCATACCTGATTTCAAATACAGCTTCATTAATATTGACGCGCATCAAACGGCACGTCGCGAAACCAGGCACCCAACACAAACAACTGTAATTACAGCGTTTCGACGTAATAATTTATCCTTTGATCCTAGGCATTTTTGCGGCAACAGCAAGCCATTTTTCTGAAACAGTACCGAATCGTGATCCACGCCAGTACTCCGCTTCTAAGCCCGTCTCAATTAAGCGTCACATACCCTCATTTCAGTCAAACAACTATTTAATTAATATCCTCTTTAACACCTCAGCATAGTCAAGTTGACAAGTTATAGACAGTTTTAAACGACACACTGAGCACGCGTTTTTTCACCCTTTAAAAAGAGTGGATTTGTCTGCAGCGCTTGCGAGCACTACGCCCCGGCATCATTCTTTAGTTTAGTAATTGTCGACAAAAACTTAACTTTGCCCCTGCCTTTCGCTAGAATTCGCCCCGCCAATCACCATTCGATACCTAGTCGATACGCCGCTGGCAGAGTTACATCTCGCGAGTTGGCGGTGAAAACAGATGAGGGCCATATCGTGCTTGAAGCTTATCGTAAACATGTAGAAGAACGCGCTGCAGAAGGCGTCCCCGCGAAGCCGCTTGATCCCGAGCAGACTTCAGCTCTGGTTGAACTCCTGAAAAACCCGCCGGCTGGCGAGGAAGAGTTCCTGGTTGATCTGCTGTCCAACCGTGTACCGGCGGGTGTGGACCAGGCTGCTTACGTAAAGGCAGGCTTCCTGGCAGCTATCGCCAAGGGCGAGGCCTCCTCTCCGCTAGTGGACAAGGTTAAGGCTGTTGAACTGCTGGGCACCATGCTGGGCGGTTACAACATCGCGCCGCTGATCGAATGCCTGGACATCGACGAACTGGCACCGACCGCTGCCAAAGCACTGTCTCACACCCTGCTGATGTTCGACGCTTTCCACGACGTACAGGAAAAAGCTGAAGCGGGTAACGCTTTCGCCAAGCAGGTTATGCAGTCCTGGGCTGAAGGTGAATGGTTCACCTCCAAGCCTGAAGTGGCTGAAAAGATCACTGTTACCGTATTCAAGGTACCGGGCGAAACCAACACCGACGATCTGTCTCCGGCTCCGGATGCCTGGTCACGTCCTGACATCCCGCTGCATGCCAACGCCATGCTGAAGATGGAACGTGAAGGCATTAACCCGGAAGAGCCGGGTGTTAAAGGCCCGCTGGCTCAGATTGAAGAAGTTAAAGCCAAAGGCTTCCCGGTTGCCTACGTCGGCGACGTAGTGGGTACCGGTTCTTCCCGTAAGTCCGCTACCAACTCTGTGCTGTGGTTCTTCGGTGACGACATCCCGCACGTACCGAACAAGCGTGCCGGTGGTTACTGCTTCGGTAGCAAAATCGCTCCGATCTTCTACAACACCATGGAAGATGCTGGCGCCCTGCCGATCGAAATGCCGGTTGACGACCTGAACATGGGTGACGTGATCGACGTTTACCCGTACGAAGGTAAAGTGTGCAAGCACGGTACTGATGAAGTCATCTGCACCTTCGGTCTGAAGACACAGGTCCTGCTGGACGAAGTACGCGCTGGCGGCCGTATCCCGCTGATCATCGGTCGCGGCCTGACTGAAAAGGCACGCGAAGCTCTGGGCCTGGGTCAGTCTGACCTGTTCCGCAAGCCTGAGCAGCCGGCTGACACTGGCAAGGGTTACACCCTGGCACAGAAAATGGTTGGTAAAGCATGCGGCATGGACGGTGTACGTCCGGGCATGTACTGCGAGCCGAAGATGACCACCGTTGGTTCACAGGACACCACTGGTCCGATGACCCGTGACGAGCTGAAAGATCTGGCGTGCCTGGGCTTCTCTGCTGACCTGACCATGCAGTCTTTCTGTCACACCGCTGCTTATCCGAAGCCGGTTGACGTAAACACTCACCACACCCTGCCGGACTTCATCATGAACCGCGGCGGTGTATCCCTGCGTCCGGGCGACGGTGTAATCCACTCCTGGCTGAACCGCATGCTGCTGCCGGATACTGTTGGTACCGGTGGTGACTCTCACACCCGCTTCCCGCTGGGCATCTCTTTCCCGGCCGGTTCTGGTCTGGTTGCATTCGCAGCTGCTACCGGCGTTATGCCGCTGGACATGCCTGAATCCATCCTGGTTCGTTTCAAAGGCAAGCGTAACTCCGGTATCACCCTGCGTGATCTGGTACACGCCATTCCTTACTACGCAATCAAGCAGGGCCTGCTGACTGTAGAAAAGGCTGGCAAGAAGAACGCTTTCTCCGGTCGCGTACTGGAAATCGAAGGCCTGGAAGAACTGACTGTCGAGCAGGCGTTCGAACTGTCTGACGCTTCTGCTGAACGTTCTGCTGCAGGCTGCACCATCACCCTGTCTGAAGACTCCGTTGCCGAGTACCTGCGCTCCAACATCGTTATGCTGAAGTGGATGATCGCTGAAGGCTACGGTGATGTGCGCACTATTGAACGTCGTATCAAAGGCATGGAAGAGTGGCTGGCCAACCCGAGCCTGATGCGTGCCGACGCTGATGCCGAATACGCTGAAGTGATCGAAATCGATCTGTCCGAAATCAAAGAGCCGATCCTCTGTGCTCCGAACGATCCGGATGATGCGCGCCTGCTGTCCGAAGTCCAGGGCGAGAACATCGATGAAGTCTTCATCGGTTCCTGCATGACCAACATCGGCCACTTCCGCGCTGCGGGTAAACTGCTGGAGTCTTCCGGCAAGTCCATCCCGACACGCATGTGGATCGCACCGCCGACCAAGATGGACCAGGCTCAGCTGAGCGACGAAGGCTACTACAACGTGTTCGGCAAGGCCGGTGCACGTATGGAAATGCCGGGCTGCTCTCTGTGCATGGGTAACCAGGCACGTGTTGCTGCCAAGAGCACTGTAGTGTCTACCTCTACCCGTAACTTCCCGAACCGTCTGGGTGACGGCGCCAACGTATACCTGGCGTCTGCCGAGCTGGCGGCTGTTGCGGCTCTGGAAGGCAAACTGCCGACTCCGGCGGAGTACATGGAGTACGCGAGCAAGCTCGACAGCATGTCTGGCGAGATCTACCGCTACCTGAACTTCGACCAGATGGACAACTACGTCGAAAAAGCCGGCAGCGTTATCCCGACTGTTGAAGCCTAAGACCGGATTAGTCGCTCAAGCGACATGATCCCTACAAAACCCCGCCTCGGCGGGGTTTTTTGTTATCCGGGAACACCTTGGCAGACCTAACTGATATAATCTGACGCCTGAAATCGTTGTAACAGGCTGCAGACAGGTAATCCCATGAAATCACCAACGCCCGATCAGAACCCGACCCCTGAACAGGAAACTGCCCAGACCAAAAACGGCTATCTGGCACTGGTATCACGCCTGCTGCTGGACGAAAAACTGCCGATCCGCTTCATGTACAAGACAGTCCCCGAGCACTTGAATGACACTGGATGGCGCATGTTTACCGGTTATGAAACCGAAGAGTTTCTGGCTGATGAAATCGTGAATATGGCCCCTATTCCACTGGAGCGTATCTGCGAAATTGACCCATCCCTGACAGAGCTGGTCGAATACAATGCCGGCACCGTATGGGAGCGTACCCCTGAGTCAGATGGCTGGGAACGTGTCTATGACTTCCGCATCCCCGCTCCCAAGGTTGATGTTGAGATCACCAATGACGTAGACCGCTTTGCGCAGTCCCACGAAGACCTCTAATCGACCATATTTTTACTGACCGAGCTCGATACTCTTTTCATCGGGCTCGGAGCAGATCTGTGTCGAATAACGCCATGCCTGCATCAGATCACTGTCCAATTCACCGGAAGCCATACCTGCCTTTTGCTTCAACGCCTGCATAAAAGCCTCCGGGGTTGTCAGGCTCTGCCATACATCCGGTAGAAAGGTGGCCTGATGAAAACCAACCCGGATCAGTATCCCATCCAGGCCGGGCCTTAACTGACTGACAAGCTCCGCCTCATTGGCAACATCCATTTCTTCCAGCGGCGAAAGCACCGATACCTTGATACGTATTGGCTCATGCGGCAACAAAGGTTGAAAGCGCGGATCATGCAATGCGGCCTGCACCGCATTATGGCGCACGTCCTCTGCCAGAGTCTGCCGCGCATAGAGCGATCCTATACAGCCTCTTAACCGACCGTCGCTTTCAAGGGTTACGAAACTCGCTCGCTCCAATTGCAGTAGGGGCGAATCCAGTTCATAAAGGTCCAGCGCCGCATATCGATACCGCAAAGCCTTGGCAATTGCCTGGCGCGCAATTGCAAGTAAAGCATTACAGGGCAGCACATCAGTAACAGGCATAGGCGCCATACCCCACCACACGAGCTTTATCGCCTGCGGTATCACCTGAAGTATTTTGTCCCAGACAACGCAGCTCTAACCAGGCCTTGCCCGCAGCAAGCAACAAGCCATTCAACGCCTGGCAGCCACAGGCCTGCTCGGGTTCAATCACGGACTCCAGATTCAAGATCTGCCGGGTGGTTTGCGCATCCAGCTGCCGAGCCTCCTCCCAAGGGTGAAAATGACTTAGATCACTGCTGACCAATACCAGCACATCTTCGCGTTGCCACAGCTCCGCTATCAAGGCCGATACGGTTTCTACTGGCGTATGCCCTACCAGTAGCGGCAGAACCCTTGCCTCGGGTGCAACCTTTTGCAAGAAGGGCAACTGGACCTCAAGGCAATGCTCCAGCTGATGCGCATCCTGGCGCACAGGCAGATCAAAGCGCGCTTGCAGTGACCGCTCAAGATCCAGATCGATGGCAACATCACCCAATGGCGTGTGCCAGTTAGTCTCGGCCACACCGGCAAACCCGCTGAGAGGGACCCGATGATTCGGCCCCAGCAGTACAATCTGGCGCCAGCCTGCCAATGGCATCCATCGCTCAATTTGCCGATACACAAGCGCAGCGATCGGGCCGGAGTAGACAAGACCGGCATGGGGCACGACAAAAGCACGGGGCTGCCGCGGCAATGAAACAAGCTCAGTTGACTGTACCAGTAACTGATCCACCAGCTGATTCAAGTCGGTTTCAGTGCCCGGATAAAATACCCCGGCGACGGCAGGCTGTCTCACTGCGGCGTGCATCATTGGCTTTCTCCTGATCTATAGTGTGAGTATAGCCAAACAGGTGATTCACGATGGGCGTCCCTCATAGCGTTCCCGGCCTTTTCTGGCACCGGCTGGACAACGGTAAACTTCAGTGTGACCTCTGCCCCCGCTACTGCCAGCTGAACAAGGATCAGCGCGGGCTCTGTTTTGTACGTGGACGGGTTAATGATGAAATTCGCTTACTGAGTTACGGCCTGTCCAGCGGTTTCTGCATCGATCCGATTGAGAAGAAGCCGCTCAATCACTTTTTACCGGGCACCCCGGTACTCTCCTTCGGAACTGCCGGCTGCAACCTCGCCTGCCGTTTTTGCCAAAACTGGGACATCAGCCGCTCGCGGGAAACCGCACGCCTGAGCGACAGCGCGTCTCCACAGGCACTCGCTGAGGCAGCCCTCGGTCACAATTGCAGGAGCATCGCCTTTACCTACAACGACCCAGTCATCTTTCATGAATACGCCATCGACGTTGCCAGAGCCTGTCATGACAAAGGCATCAAGAGTATCGCCGTCAGTGCCGGGTATGTGTGTCCGGAACCCAGAGAAGCCTTCTATGCCGAAATGGATGCGGCCAACATCGATTTAAAGGCATTCTCCGAGCGGTTTTACAAAAGGATTTGTGGTGGGGAACTGGCACCGGTTCTGGACACCTTGAAATACATCCACCATGAAACTGATGTCTGGCTGGAAATCACAACCTTACTGATTCCGGGCGAGAATGACTCAGACAGTGAAATACTGGCCATGTGTGAGTGGATTCGAGACCACCTTGATCCCGAAGTCCCCCTGCATTTCACAGCATTTCATCCTGACTGGAAGATGCGGGACCATCCGCCCACCCCGCTGGCAACCCTCAGGCACGCGCGCACACTGGCGCTGCAGCAGGGGTTGAAGTTTGTCTATACAGGGAATCTGCCTGATCAGGAAGGCAACACAACCTATTGCGGTCAATGCGGCGAGGCCGTGATTAAACGCCAGGGCTACACACTGATTGACTGGCAGCTGAACGCACAAGGCTGCTGCAAACACTGCAACACCCCTCTGCCCGGGCTATTTGAGGCCAAGCCTGGCCACTGGGGCGCTCGACGCCTACCGGTTCACATTCAAGGCTGATAGCTCTGAGAGTAGCTGCGTCATCCGCTCGGGCTCGCGTTCGGTACGCACCGCATCAAATACCGCTTGTGCCTGAGGAAAATGGCGCTGCATCATCTTGAGCCATTGTTTGGTACGGCCATTAATATGACGCCGCTCCAATCGCAAGGATACCTGCTGATGATACTCCTGCACCAACTGCATCACACTGGGCCAGGTCGCTTCAGGCCCCAACTCCTTATCAGGCTGAGCAATGGCTTGCGCAAGGAAGGGGTTGGCAATCATGCCACGACCAATCATGACGTCTTCGCACCCACTGATTTCACGACAGCGGTGCAGGTCTTCAACGGTCCAGATTTCACCATTGGCGACAACAGGAATCGACACCGCTTCACGAATGCGGGCAATCCACTCCCAGTGCGCCGGAGGCTTGTAACCTTCAAGCTTGGTACGTGCATGCACAGTTACGCGCATGGCGCCAGCTTCTTCAATGGCCTGGGCGTTTTCAAGCGCCAATGACTTGTCATAGAAACCCAATCGCATCTTGGCGCTTAAGGGTACTTCATCCGGCAAGGCATCGCGCACCCCGCGAGTGATGCTGTAAACCTCCTCAGGATCCTTGAGAAGAATTGCTCCACCCCGGCTTTTATTGACGGTTTTGGCAGGACAGCCAAAATTCAGATCGATTCCCTTGGCACCCAGCTCCGCAGCACGCACCGCATTATCACCCATGGCAGACGGATCATTCCCCAGCAGTTGCACCAATACCGGCACTCCACTGGGCGTGTGCGACCCCTGCTCCAGTTCGGGTGCCAGACGGTAGAACACTGAGCGCGGCAGCAACTGCGTGGTAACACGAATAAATTCGGTGACACAGATGTCGATACCGGGCATACGGGTTAACAGATCACGCAGGGTGTGATCCAGAACCCCTTCCATTGGTGCCAGATGTATTTGCATGGGTACAGGAATCTTCAAAGGCCGGGGAAGGCTTCCCCGGCCGGGCAGGGATTAGCCTTTCAGCGCGTCGAGGCCACGCTGAAGGTCAGTTTTAAGGTCGGCAATGGATTCAAGGCCAACCGAGAAACGGATCAAGCCTTCACGAATACCCGCCGCTTCGCGCTCTTCGACACTCATACGACCATGCGTCGTCGTGGCAGGATGTGTAATGGTGGATTTAACATCGCCCAGGTTACCGGTAATGGAGACCAGCTCGGTGGCATCAATAAAACGCCAGGCCTCTTCACGCTCACCTTCTACTTCGAAGGCCAGCACACCACCAAACGCACTCTGCTGCTTACAGGCCAGTGCATGCTGGGGATGATCTTCGAGACCGGAGTAATACACCTTGCGAACACCTGGCTGGGTTTGCAGCCAGCGGGCAATTTCCAGCGCGCTTTCACTGTGCGCCCGCATACGCAACGGCAGAGTTTCCAGCCCCTTGAGGAAAACCCAGGCGTTAAACGGGCTCATGCAGGCACCACCGGTGCGCACCAGACCAAAGACCTCTTCCATCTCCTTGTCACGCCCAACCAGCACACCGCCAACACAACGGCCCTGACCGTCGATATATTTGGTAGCCGAATGCATGACCACATCAGCACCAAAATCCAGCGGACGCTGCAAAGCAGGCGTCAGGAAACAGTTATCGACGACAACCAACGCATCATGACGATGGGCAATCTCGGCAATCGCACTGATATCACTGAGCTCCGCCAACGGGTTCGACGGCGTTTCCATGAAAAACATGCGCGTATTGTCAGTGACTGCCGCTTCCCAGGCCGCCGGATCAACCGGATCCACAAACGTGGTGGTGATGCCGGCGCGAGTGAAGTACTTGGTGAACAGGGAAACGGTAGAACCGAACACACTGCGGGAGCACACAACATGGTCGCCCTGCTGCAGCAGGGCAAGCCCCAGGTTCAGAATCGCTGCCATGCCGGATGCAGTTGCAATAGCACGCTCGCCACCTTCCAGGGCAGCAATGCGCTGCTCAAAGGCCTGTACCGTCGGGTTGGTGAAACGGGAATAGATATTCCCTTCTTCATCACCACCAAACCGTGCAGCGGCTTCACGTGCGGACGAAAAAACAAAGCTCGAGGTGGGGAAGATGGCATCGGAATGCTCACCTTCCGCAGTACGGTTCTGACCGGCACGTACAGCCAGGGTGTCGACTGACAAATCCTGTTCGGCCGTAAAGTGAATTCGGGCTTCGCGCTCAAAGCTGGACTGAGTCATCGACCCTCCTCAATCAATCTTGCTATGCAGGTCAGCGGACTCGTTGCCGTCCTCGGCATCACTCGGATCTGCCTGTTTGGCATCATCATTACGCTTGGCATCCACACGTGCCAGGTAATCCTGATCCACAGTGCCGGTCACGTACTGGCCATCAAACACACAGGTATCGAATTCGGTGATCTCGGGATTAAAGGCACTGACTGAGTCCTTGAGGTCCTGCAGGTCCTGATACATCATCCAGTCACACCCGATGTACTCACCCACTTCATCCGCAGTTCGTCCATGAGCGATCAGCTCGGTAGCAGACGGCATGTCGATACCGTAAACGTTGGGGAAGCGCACCTCAGGGGCTGCAGAGGCGAAGTACACCTTGCGCGCACCGGCTTCACGCGCCATCTGCACGATCTGCTTGGAGGTGGTACCACGCACAATGGAGTCATCCACCAGCATGACAACCTTGTCACGGAACTCAGCCTGGATCGGGTTCAGCTTCTGGTGTACGGATTTCTTACGCTGGGTCTGACCCGGCATGATAAACGTACGGCCAATGTAGCGGTTCTTGATAAAGCCTTCACGGAAAGTCACGCCCAGAGAATTGGCCATCTCAAGTGCGGCGGTACGGCTGGTATCAGGAATCGGAATGATGACATCGATGTCGTGCTCCGGCATGACACGTCTCACCTTGTCAGCCAGCTTAACGCCCATCTCCATGCGAGAGTGATGGACGGATACACCATCAATGATGGAGTCGGGACGCGCCAGATAGACATACTCGAACAAACAGGGCGCAACCTTGCTGGTCGCGGCACACTGACGTGTTGAGACCTTGCCTTCAATATCGATAAAGATCGCCTCACCCGGGATCAGGTCACGTACCATCTCAAAGCCGGCCGTATCCAGCGCAACGCTCTCGGACGCAACCATGTATTCCTCTTCACCCTGCTCGTTCACGCGCTTGCCGTACACAACGGGGCGGATACCACAGGGATCACGGAAGGCAACAATGCCGTATCCGGTAATGATAGCGACAACTGCATAACCACCCTGGCAACGGCTGTGAACCTTCTCGACCGCCTGGAAAATATCGTTGGCACTGGGCTGGAGCTTTCCGATCTGCTGCAGCTCGTGTGCAAAAATATTGAGCAGCACTTCGGAATCAGAGGTGGTATTGATGTGACGCAGATCCGAGCGAAAGATCTCGTCAGCCAACTGATCCGCATTTGTCAGGTTGCCGTTATGAGCCAGGGCAATACCGTAGGGAGAGTTGACGTAAAACGGCTGCGCTTCAGCGGAGCTGGAACTGCCCGCTGTCGGATAGCGCACATGGCCGATGCCCATATTGCCGTTGAGCTTTTTCATGTGACGAGTGCGAAAGACCTCGTTTACCAGCCCGTTATCCTTGCGCAGGTAGAAGCGGTTGCCTTCACAAGTCACCATACCCGCAGCGTCTTGACCACGATGCTGAAGCACGGTGAGTGCATCAAAGATTGTCTGATTAACGTAAGACTTGGCAACAATGCCGACGATACCGCACATTCAATCCACCTCAGAAGGATGTCACTAAAAAAGTAGCCCTGAGCACTTCAGTCTCAGCGGCCGATATTCCAAATCGCTTCACCAACGTCACTCGCCACCTGGCGAGTCCAGTCTTCCAGCAATACAAAGTGTGGAATGAGTTGCGACTCATTCCACCAGTAATCCTGCACTGCAGGGGTCATCCCCAACAGTGCAACAATGACAACCACTACCAGTCCACCGCGCACGGCACCAAATCCCATCCCCAACACGCGGTCAGAGCTGGTTAGACCAGTAGCATCCACCAATGCCGAAAACAGCGCCCCAACAAGAGCACCGGCAATCAGTGTGATGACAAACAGAATAGCAAAGGCCGTCAGCAATCGAAGTGACGGCGTCGCAATATAGGCGTCCAGAAGGACACTCAGGGAAGGTGAGAAAAGGCGGGCCAGTACAAAGGCCGAGACCCAGGTCAGAAGTGATATCGCTTCCTTCACAAAACCTCGCTTGAGGCTCATGAGGCTTGAAACCGCGATAATGGCAATAATGGTCCAGTCAGCCCAATTCATTCTCGTCGCCCGTACCCAAACAGCGTCGCATTCTAACAGAGCCCCAGCGGCAACCCAATGGGGGATTTCACTGCGTTGTAAAGCGCACGATCATGCCTTCAAGGGCATAATCCTTCTTCAAGCGCGCCTGCAGTGATTCGAGCCGGGAACGCTGCATATCCGGCCCGACAAAGACCCGCACCAGATCAGGCCCATTACGGATATACACCTTGTAGCCCCCATCAATCAGCTCCGAGCGCAGTGACCTCGCGTTGGCTTCGTCACGGAAGCTGGCAAGCTGAAGCGTCCAGGCCACCGGCACCTGCTGCTCATCAAGACGCGGCGTATCTTCGCTGGCATCGATACTGGGCTGTGCCGCGGCTACGGCTTCCTGCAAGGGAGGAGCCGGTACTGCGACCACAGCCGGCTGCGCCGGCGGTGCCACTTCAGAGGTATCAGGCAGCGCAGTTGACTGAGGCTCAATGTGAGCCAATTCGGGCATATCGGGTGCAGGCGGGATACGGTCCTTGAGGTGACGCTCACGATAGCCGGATCCATCCAACAGCAACGGAAAAAGCACCAGTGCCGAGACCAGTACTGCGGCCAGACCGACCAGTTGCTTCTTGTGCTGCTCTTTCATGTTCTATCCTTCAGTGATGCACGCCAATGCATCAGCAACGGTAAAAAATGAGCCTGCGACCACAACCTGCCCTTCTACCCCTTCAGATGACAGCTTACGCAATACCTGCGCAACACTCTCAGCCGAATGCACCTGCGCGGCTTGAATACCGGCCTGAGACAGATAATCGGCCAGTTCCTGAGCTGAAGTGCCACGCGGCACATCGAGACTGACCGGATACCAGTGATCCACCACATCGCTCAGCGCTTCGATAACAGAGCCTATGTCCTTGTCATGCAGCATACCCAGCACCAGATGCACTGGCGCTTCAGAACCAGCCAACTGTGATGACAGGTACACAGCCGCTTCGGGGTTATGAGCCACATCCAGCAGCAGGTCAAGATTCCGCCACTGGCAGCGCTGCATGCGCCCGGTCAACTGCACAGACGCCAACCCGGCTCGAACAGCCTGCTCGGAAACTTGCCAAGGCATCAGCTGTAGCGCCTGCAACACCATGGCCGCATTGGCCAGTGGCAAACCAGGATTGGGCAGCTCTGCCAGCGAAACAGGGCCAGCTGTACCCTGACCCTGCCAGTACCAGCTATCGGAATGAGCTTCAAAGTCGAATGCCTGGCCGCGTGCATACAGCTGAGCACCCAGCTGCTCTGCATGAGCAAGCAACGATTGCGGTGGCTCAGGATCACCACAGAGTGCGGGCTTACCGGCACGATAAATGCCGGCTTTTTCAAAGCCTATGCTTTCGCGATCAGGCCCAAGCCAGTCAGTGTGATCCAGAGCAACTGTTGAGACTAGTGCCAGGTCAGCATCAACGATATTGACGGCATCCAGTCGCCCACCCAGCCCCACTTCGAGCAGCATCACATCAACGCCAGCTTCCGACATGATCAGCAGCGCCGCAAGGGTACCGTACTCAAAGTAAGTCAGCGGGATATCACCACGCGCCTGCTCAATGGCAACAAACGCACGACAAAAAGCGGCGTCCTCAGCAGGCTCGCCATTGAGCAATACACGTTCGTTGTAGTGCAGAAAGTGCGGCGAACTGAAACGCCCTGTGGTTTTGCCACTGGCCAACAGAACAGCATCCAGCATGGCAAGGGTCGACCCCTTGCCATTGGTGCCACCCGCAACCACCTTGAATGCGCTATCAAGCTTCAGCTCAAGCCGGTTGGCTACCTGCTGCAGTCGATCAAGACCCAGCTCGATCTCGGCGGGATGGCAGGCCTCTATGCGTTCCAGCCATTGCGGCAACCTAAGCTGCTTAAAATCAGCCGTGTCAGGCGTCTGCATCTTGTTCCGCCGGTGCCTCAACTTCAACGGGTTCTTCTTCAACAACATCCTGAGCCGGCAAGTTGTTCAGCTTGCGCAGAATGGAGGCGATACGAGTCGGCATCTCGCCACGACTGATAATCATATCGACCTGGCCATGCTCCAGCAGAAATTCACTGCGCTGGAAACCTTCCGGCAGTTTTTCACGCACGGTCTGCTCGATGACACGCGGGCCTGCAAAACCGATCAAGGCATTGGGCTCGGCAATATTCAGATCACCCAGCATGGCAAGAGAAGCCGAAACGCCACCGTATACCGGATCGGTTAGTACCGAGATGTAAGGAATGCCGGCCTGACGCAGTTTTTCCAGTGCGGCACTGGTTTTAGCCATCTGCATCAACGAGATCAACGCCTCCTGCATACGCGCACCACCGGAAGCAGCGAAACAGATCAGCGGGATACCTTCTTCCAGGGAGATGCGAGCAGCGCGAACGAAACGCTCACCGACAACCGCCCCCATGGAACCACCCATGAAGTTGAACTCAAATGCAACGGCAACCACCGGCAGGCCCTGGACCTCACCCTTCATGGCAATAAGCGCGTCCTTTTCGCCCGTAGCTTTCTGGGCTGCGCTCAGACGGTCCTTGTATTTTTTGGAATCACGGAACTTGAGACGATCCACCGGTGTGACTTCGCTGCCCACCTCATGGGTCGTGTTCTCATCCAGAAACATTTCCAGTCGACGACGTGCGTTGATACGCATATGGTGGTCGCACTTGGGGCAAACATTCAGGTTTTTCTCAAGTTCCGGGCGATACAGAATAGAGTCACACTTGGGACACTTCTTCCAAAGCCCTTCAGGAATGTTGGTACGCTTCTTTTCATTGCGAACCAGAGAGGGAACAATTTTTTCCAGCCAGTTACTCATGTTACTCGTTCCTGTCAGTACCGGTCGTTCATAACGACCGTGAAAGCTGTAATTCTATTGAATACGGTCAGGCAGCAGTCTTGGCTGCCTCGACAAACGCCGATACCTTGGCGCCATCTTTTTGGCCGGGTGCTGCTTCCACACCACCCGACACATCAACTGCATAGGGCCCTACAGCAGCAACTGCACGCGCCACATTGGTTGCATCCAGACCGCCGGCCAGGGTAATCGCACCAGCAATTTCATCTGGAATCAGATCCCAATCAAACACTTCACCGGTGCCACCCGGAACGCCGGGACGGTATGCATCCAGCAGGATACCGCGAGCATCTGGATACGCGCTGAACGCCTGCATCAAATCCAGGTCAGGCTTGACCCTGAGCGCCTTGATAAAAGGGCGTCCAAAACGCAAACAGTCGGCGTTACTTTCATCACCGTGGAACTGCAGAAGGTCAAGCTGCGCCGTTGCCAGCACCGACTCCACATAGTCCTCATCAGCATTCACGAACAACCCCACCGTCGTTACAAACGGTGGCAGCTTGCGGATAATTACGCCAGCCTGCTCCGGCGTGACATAGCGTTTGCTGGGCGCATAGAAAACGAACCCCAACGCATCCGCGCCGGCTTCTACTGCCGAAAGCGCATCGCCCAGTTTGGTAATGCCGCAAATTTTTACCCGCGTACTCATGGATTCTCCCGATCTATCAAGCCGCTAATAGTATCAGAGCCCCTCGCCAGCGTCAGTCTGACGAAGGCAGAAAGTGCGGGCCCAAAGGCGCCTGCGGCAGATTGAACATCTCAGGGTAACGCACATCCACGAAATACAAGCCGTCCGGCGGCGCTGTTACTCCACCCTGCCGACGATCCCGCGCTTCGAGCACTTCCCGCGCCCATTCTGTTGACCGCTCACCGGCACCAACGGACATCAGAACACCTGCGATATTGCGAATCATGTGATGCAAAAAGGCATTGGCGCTTACATCAATCACTACCAGTTGCCCTGTACGGTAAACATCCAACCTGCGAATTTCGCGAACCGGACTTTTAGCCTGACAGCCCACCGCCCGATAGGATGTAAAGTCATGCTCACCCAGAAGGTGCGCTGCGGCTTCCTGCATCAACTCCACATCCAGATGACGGTGTGTCCAGGTGACGCCGCCCGCCAGGATGGCCGGCCTTGAGGGTGAAGTATAGATAAGATAGCGATAACGCCTTTCCTTGGCGGAAAAGCGGGCATGGAAGCAGCCCGGGACCTCTGTTGCCCACTTCACGGAGATATCATCCGGCAAGTGCACATTGGTACCCAATACCCACGCACGCTCTGGGCGTTCTACCCAGGCATCAAAATGCACAACCTGATGACTGGCATTTACCCCGGCATCGGTGCGGCCGGCACACACAACCTGAACGGGGTGGTTGGCAATCACGGACAGTGCCCGCTCTACTTCTGCCTGAATGGTGGGAACTTTATCAAAGGCCTGCAGCTGCCAGCCTCTATAAGCAGCGCCGACATATTCAATGGCGAGCGCATAACGAAAAGGGGCGATAGAAATCGCCCCGTCGGTCGTGTTTTCTTGTGTCATTAACGTTTATCAGCCAAGCGTATCCAGAAGTTTCTGTGCCTGCTCCCTCTGACTTTGGGAGCCTTCACTGGTAATTTCCTGAAGGATATCACGTGCGCCCTCTCGATCATCCATTTCCAGATAAGCGCGTGCCAGATCCAGTTTGGTTTCGGTCTCATCCGTACCGCTGAGCAGATTCATCTTGTCGAGAATCTCAACCGCTTCATCATTACGCTCTTCGCTCAACTCGATCTCATCGTCTGTGCTGTTGAGCATCTCGTCGACTTCAGAATCGAGATCCATTTCGAGGTCATGCGAAATGTTGGACGTCAGCTCCTCTTCCACCGGATTACGCAGCTGGAGTTCATCTGCTCCATCGTCTTCAGACACAGGATCAAAGTCAGCCAGCAGGCTATCGAGGTCATCTTCTGCTGAGTCCGCTTCAAAACCCGACAGGTCTACGGCGTCTTCTTCGTCATCATCCGCCGAGCCTGCGAGCATGGCATCCAGCTCAGAGTCGATTTCGTAATCGTCATCCGCCAGCGGCTCTACGGTTTCATGCAGCGTAGTATCGGCAACCGTGCGGTCATCTTCATCGGATGCCGCTTCAACGCGCGCCTCTTCAGAACTGGCGCCGAAAAGTGCTTCCAGCTCATCATCACCGTCGATGGTCTCATCAGTGGCTTCGGTCGGCTCATCGTTATCAGCGAGCATGAAGTCAAGATCGTCAGAGGTATCATCACCACCAAGCAGTGCATCCAGATCCGAATCCTGATCTTCCTCTGCAGACAGAGGCGCAACCTTGAACTCCAGCTCTTCGTCTTCATCTACTACTGGCTCAGACGCTTCTTCAGCGTCGGCTGTCGGGAATTCCAGAGCATCATCTTCAGTACCCACCTCAGCTTCAGGCTCTTCCGGTCCTTCTGGCTCCTCAACGCCAAGATCGAACTCAGCTGCATCCAGCTCACTGACCGTGTCTGACAGGTTGTCATCCACGCCATCCTGAGTATCAAGCTCATCCAGGTCCAGATCCATATCCAGATCAAGGCTCTGCAAGTCATCACCCAGATCAGCCTGCTCTTCTTCAGGCGCAAGAGACTGCATGGTGGGACGCGTAAAGTCATCATCTTCTTCATCAGACAGTGGCGCGTGTTTGGGCAGCTCGTCACTGTCGTCATCATCAGCAGCCAGGGCAGCACCCGCGGCAACACCTGCTGCGCCGGCAGCAACAGCAGCGCTCGGCACTTCAGGTTCTTCACGCTCCTTGAGATTTTCCGGCACGTTTACCAGGTCGGGCTTTCCCTTTTCCGGTTTATCTGCGCCACGGCGACGCAGGGCCAGCCAAAGGCCAGCCAGAATGGCCAGCGCACCCGCACCTATACCACCCAACAGAGTCGGGTTTTCCATCACGGTATCCAGCGGGGATTGCGACTTGGCCGCTTCATCCTGACGGCTCATTTCAGCCTGCAGAGTGGCCATCTGCTGGGACTGGAGTTCCAGCATACGGGTCTGGGATTCAAGCTGCTCCAGAACGGAGTTCAGCTTGTCATTGAGATCGGCGTTTTCACGCTCGAGCACATCAATTTTTTCCTGAGCGACCAGCACTTCATTCTCGAGCTGGCTACTCACATCCGTGATGGTTTGCTCGGTGTCCTGAGCTGCAGCACCCTCTTCGGCGCTACTATCAACACTTTCCCCTGCCGGGGCACTGGCGTCAGACTCGGATGCCTGCTCATCAGGGGCAACAATGGTCAGCTGACCCTGCTCACCTGCATCAGCAGCACCTTCGTTAGCGTTGACATTGCTATCATCGCCCGCATCCGCGGTCGCGGCATTATCTGCAGCCTCGCCATTCTGTGCGGGCTGTTTACTGACATCCACGGGAGCAGGCTTGCTGGTCATGCCCGCCTTGCCGTCGCGCCAGAGCTTCATCTGACGCGCAACTTCAGCGACAGCCTCGCGATGGGAAAGCGTCTCTGCCTCGGCCTTGCTCGGCACATCCATCACTACGCCAGCCTTCATGGCATTGATATTGCCTGACGGGAAAGCCTGGGGATTCTTGCGCAGCAACGCCAGCATCATCTGGTGCTCGGTCACACCGGCGGGCTTGTTTTGCTTGGCAAGCTCCCAAAGCGTGTCATTTACACCCACGTACACCTGCCCATCGCCGGCGCGTGTACGGATGTTATCGGCACTGGCTGCCGGGGCAGCTGGCTTGAATTCAGGTTGAGGCGTTCGTGTAACAGGGGCTGGAGCCGAAACGGCAGGTGTCGAGCGCACTGCCGGCGCCGCATCAAAAACTGGCGGGTCCAACAGCAGCGTGTATTCTCGCACCAGGCGGCCACTGGGCCAGTTCACTTCAACCATAAAGTTCAGGAAGGGCTCCTGCACCGGCTCAGAGGAACGCAGCAGAATACGGCCCGAACCCTCTGGTGACACCAACACCTGAAACTGGATATCTCTCAGGTACCGCCCCAGCGCGCTGCTACCTACAGCGTATTCATCCAGCGACGCCATGCGTGGCTGGATCTGCAGAGGGGACAGATCGCGAACCTGCGTCAGCCTGATTTCAGCGTCAAGAGGCTCATTCAGCGCGGAGTTCACTCGTATTTCGCCCAAACCCAGGGCATTTGCGTGCGAGACGCCCAGGGCTGCTGAGACCGCAAGACTTAAGGCTAGTTTACGCAGCATCGGATACTCCCTTTTGTATTCATCTGCCCACCCCTTCATCCCATGCTACGAATCAGAGGGTTACGGCTCCATCACAGTGATTGCAAGTATTATGTATAAGTTGATGGCCGGTCAAGCAACCACGGCCATCGAGCACTACCTCAACACCAGGCGCTGTGCGACCTGCAATGCCATTAACGCACCACCCAGACCTAAATCGTCGCCAATTGCCTGCAGTGCAAAGCCGCCGCTTTCTTCAGCATCCTGACGAATCCGGTGCACAACCGCCACATCCTGACCAACGGCATCACTCACCGGACTCGGCTGCTTCTGCGCCTGATGGTCATAACGTACTGAATCGGCGCGATCCATGATCTCTTGAACCTGATCCATCTCGACAGCCTTGCGCGTTTCAGCCTGAGCCGTAACCAGGTTGCCGTAAAACGCAGGCACACGCACTGTGCTCACTTCAACTTCAAGATCTTCACCCAACAAAACCTGCAGTTGCTCGCGCAACAATTGCTCGCTGCTGGTCTGACGGCTGGATTGAACATCTCCGACATCAGGCAGCATATTGAACGCCAACTGCTGGCCAAAGAAGCTTGCCTCAGCCTCACGACCATTCATCAATCGAGCTGTCTCCTGGGCCAGCGACTCCACACCTTCGCGTCCACTTTCAGATGCAGCAACCAAGGCTGTCAGGTTGACCTTGAGGAGCTCATAGGCTTCATGCAGCGGATACAGTGCCAAGGCTGCCGTAATAGTAGCCGATCCTGGAACACCGATAACACGACCTGGGTCAAGCGATGTCAGCGTCGCGCCATTGATTGCAGGCAAACACAGGAAAACATCAGAATCCGTGTATCTTTCCGGATACAGATCAATCACATACCCTTTAGACAGACCTTGCAACTTTGCCTGAACACCAGGCGCCAGCTCAGCATCAGCAACGAAAACCAGCTGTTGCGTATCAGGGTCAAAATCAGCATAGGCACGTGTGCGTGACGCATGCCCACGAAACATCAGACTGCGACCGGCCTGGTCTTCATCTTCGAAAAGCTGAATCTGATCAATTTCCAGTTCGGACTCATCCAGTAATTCAAGCAGTTTTTCACCCTTGAGGCTGGCAGGGCCCAGCAGTGCCACATTCAATGTCATTTTATCCCGTTCTCAAATCAAAACAGCCCGACATAAGTCGGGCTGAGGTCTTGCCAAATATTACGCTGATTAATCAGCGTTCCAGCAGGATGCGCAACATGCGACGCAGCGGTTCGGCAGCGCCCCAGAGGAGCTGGTCACCTACGCTGAAAGCGTTGAGGTAATCAGGGCCCATCTTCATCTTGCGCAGACGGCCAACCGGCACACTCAGAGTACCTGTTACCTTGGTCGGCGAAAGATCGCTGATAGTGGCCTCACGCTCATTCGGGACAACGCTTGCCCAGTCATTAGCTTCGGCGATCATCTGCTCGATCTCATCCAGCGGCAGATCCTGCTTCAGCTTCACGGTGAACGCCTGGCTGTGGCAGCGCATGGCGCCGATACGTACGCAGGTACCGTCGATGGGGATCGGGCTGTCGGACAGACCCAGGATCTTGTTGGTTTCAACGTAGCCTTTCCACTCTTCCTTGCTCTGACCGTCGGCAACGGCTTTGTCGATCCAGGGGATCAGAGAGCCAGCCAGCGGCACACCGAAGTTATCGGTAGCAAAGGCATCAGCACGCATGGTATCGACGACCTGACGGTCGATATCCAGGATGGCAGAAGCAGGATCAGCCAGCAGGGCTTCGGAACCGGCATGAATCTGGCCCATCTGGGTGATCAGCTCACGCATGTTCTTGGCACCGGCGCCGGATGCAGCCTGGTAGGTCATGGACGAGATCCACTCAACCTGACCCGCCTTGAACAGGCCACCCAGACCCATCAGCATCAGGGATACGGTGCAGTTACCGCCAACGAAATTCTTGATGCCAGCATCGATGCCTTTCTCAATGACATCCATGTTGACCGGATCCAGTACGATCAAGCTGTCGTCTACCATACGCAGGGTAGAAGCAGCATCGATCCAGTAACCATCCCAGCCGGATTCACGCAGCTTCTGGAACACTTCGGTGGTGTAGTCGCCGCCCTGACAGGAGACAATGGCGTCCATCTGCTTCAGCTCGTTAATATCACGCGCATCTTTCAGCAGCGGAATATCCTTGCCGATGTCGGGTCCAGCCGCTCCGGCCTGAGATGTGGTGAAGAAAACCGGCTCCGCAATATGATTGAAGTCGCTCTCTTCCAGCATGCGCTGCATCAGAACCGAGCCGACCATACCACGCCAGC
The DNA here is from genome assembly GCF_059179545.1 of Marinobacterium sp. NO-S09. NCBI lineage: Bacteria > Pseudomonadati > Pseudomonadota > Gammaproteobacteria > Oceanospirillales > Oceanospirillaceae > Marinobacterium > Marinobacterium sp. NO-S09. The sequence continues at coordinate 2,685,050 of NZ_CP168954.1, forward strand.
CTACAAAACCTACACGTTTCATTCGTGCCCCCAAATTGATGGATTTCTGTAAATCATGTCTCTGAATACGACAAAGCGGATACCCGAAAACCGGATACCCGCCATTGCGGGTCTTGCCCGCACACTATGCACTGATCGAGGGATCAGGCATTCAAGGCTGCTACCACTGCATCGCCCATTTCGGCGGTGGTGACTGCTTTCATACCTTCGGACATGATGTCCGGAGTACGCAGATCCTGGTCCAGCACCTTGCTGACGGCCGCTTCAATCTGATCCGCAGCTTCACCTGCATTCAGAGAGTAACGTAACATCATAGCGACTGATAGGATGGTTGCCAACGGATTCGCCTTGCCCTGGCCGGCAATATCAGGCGCAGAACCGTGACAGGGTTCGTACATGCCCTTGCCATTTTCATCCAGAGAAGCGGACGGCAGCATACCGATAGAGCCGGTCAGCATGGCTGCCGCGTCGGACAGGATGTCACCGAACATGTTACCGGTAACCACCACATCAAACTGCTTGGGCGCACGCACCAACTGCATGGCGGCGTTATCCACGTACATGTGGCTGAGCTCTACATCCGGGTATTCTTTCGCCAGATCTTCCATTATTTCGCGCCAAAGTACGGTCACTTCCAGTACGTTGGCCTTGTCGACAGAGCACAGGCGCTTGTCACGGGCACGAGCAGCCTCAAAGGCAACGCGACCGATACGACGAATCTCGTTTTCGTCGTACACGTAGGTGTTGAAGCCTTCGCGAATACCACCTTCCTTCTCACGCACACCGCGCGGCTGGCCGAAGTAGATACCACCAGTCAGCTCGCGCACGATCAGGATATCCAGACCCGACACAACTTCCGGCTTCAGCGTGGACGCATGCGCCAGCTGCGGATACAGGATTGCAGGGCGCAGGTTGCCGAATAGCTCCAGTTGTGAACGAATGCCCAGCAGGCCCTTTTCCGGACGGATAGCGAAATCAGGATTGGTATCCCATTTCGGACCACCTACAGCACCCAGCAGAATGGCATCAGCAGCTTTGGCAGCAGCCAGCGTCTCGTCGGGCAGAGGTACACCCGTGGCGTCGATCGCCGCGCCACCGACCAGCGCTTCGTTGATTTCCAGGCCAAGGCCGTGGCGCTCGTTTACCAGCTCAAGCACCTTGCGCGCTTCAGTTACAATCTCGGGACCGATGCCGTCACCCGGCAATACCAGTACATTTTTAGCCATGTGTTTATAATTCCTTCAGCTTGAATCGGTTACTTGATGGCATCGAACAGCCAGGGAGCCGCTTCACGACGACGGGCCTCGTAGGCCTTGATTTCGTCGGCATGTTGCAGCGTCAGGCCAATATCGTCCAGACCGTTCAAAAGGCAGTGCTTGCGGAAGCCATCGACCTCAAAGGCAAACTCTTCACCACTGGCGGTTACAACCACCTGACGCTCAAGATCAACGGTAAGCTGATAACCCTCATTGGCTTCAACTTCCTTGAATAACTGATCTACCTGCGCTTCAGGCAAAACAATCGGCAGCAACCCGTTCTTGAAGCAGTTGTTGTAGAAAATATCGGCGAAGCTCGGTGCAATTACGACACGAATACCGAAATCATCCAGCGCCCAGGGCGCGTGCTCACGGCTTGAGCCGCAACCGAAGTTTTCACGGGCCAGCAACACGCTGGTTCCCTGATAGCGCGACTGGTTCAGTACGAAATCCGGGTTCAGAGGACGGCCGGCACAATCCTGGTCCGGCTGGCCTTCATCCAGGTAACGCAATTCATCAAACAGGTTGGGACCAAAACCCGCGCGCTTGATCGATTTCAAAAACTGCTTGGGGATGATCATGTCGGTATCGACATTGGAACGATCCAGCGGTGCAGCAATACCGGTGTGTTGGGTAAATTTTCTCATCACAGGTCTCCTTACTGCATCAATTCGCGCACATCGACGAAATGGCCGGCAACCGCAGCAGCGGCTGCCATGGCCGGGCTCACCAGGTGGGTACGCCCACCAAAGCCCTGACGACCTTCGAAGTTACGGTTGGATGTAGACGCACAATGCTCGCCCTGACCCAATTTATCCGGGTTCATCGCCAGACACATGGAGCAGCCTGGCTCACGCCATTCCAGACCGGCTTCGATGAAGATCTTATCCAAACCTTCAGCTTCCGCCTGAGTTTTCACCAGACCCGAGCCCGGCACCACAAGCGCCTGCTTCACATTGGCTGCAACCTTACGTCCCTTCACCACTTCAGCAGCGGCACGCAGGTCTTCAATACGCGAGTTGGTGCAAGAACCGATAAAGACACGATCCAGCTTGATATCGGTGATTTTCTGATCTGCCTGCAGACCCATGTACTGCAGGGCGCGGCGAATACCATCTGCCTTGACCGCATCGTTTTCGGCATCGGGGTTTGGCACCAGCGCACTGACAGGCGCAACCATTTCCGGCGATGTACCCCAGGTGACCTGCGGCTGGATATCTTCAGCCTTGATTTCGACGACGGTATCAAACTGCGCATCATCATCAGATACCAGCTGCTTCCACGCAGCCGCCGCCGCATCCCACTGCTCCTCGCTTGGCGAGAAGGGACGACCACGGAAGTATTCGATGGTGGTGTCATCAACAGCCACCAGACCAACGCGAGCACCCGCTTCAATCGCCATGTTGCAGATGGTCATGCGACCTTCCATGGAGATTGAACGCATGGCTGTGCCACCAAACTCAATGGCGTGACCCGTGCCACCGGCGGTACCAATCACGCCAATGATATGCAGCACCACATCCTTGGCGGTTACACCCGCACCCAGCTCACCATCAACACGTACCAGCATGTTTTTCATTTTCTTGGCGATCAGACACTGGGTCGCCAGCACATGCTCAACTTCAGAGGTGCCGATACCATGCGCCAGCGCACCGAAGGCACCGTGCGTAGAGGTATGGGAATCACCGCACACCACCGTAGTACCCGGCAGCGTCATACCCTGCTCAGGGCCCACCACGTGAACGATACCCTGACGCTGGTCGTTCATTTTGAACTCGGTGATACCAAATTCGTCACAGTTACTGTCCAGGGTTTTCACCTGAATGCGGGATACCGGATCAGCAATCTGGTCGACACCGGCAGAGCGCTCGGTAGTCGGCACGTTGTGGTCAGGTGTCGCCAGGTTGGCGTCGATGCGCCAGGGCTTGCGGCCCGCCAGGCGCAGGCCTTCAAAAGCCTGTGGTGAAGTAACTTCGTGCAGGATCTGGCGATCAATATAGATCAGCGCACTGCCATCTTCATTCTGACGAACGAGATGATCATCCCAGAGCTTGTCGTAAAGTGTTTTGCCAGCCATGCTTCTCTCCCCTGTATTCGTGCAGCACCTTGGCGTAATTCGGGGTCCATCCTAGTGCAGCCGCCTCAAATAAACAAATTCATATTTTTTATCTTTTGGATTCCTGTCAGGAATGCTAGTCTTAATCCAAGCTTTCAAGACAGGATACTGCCGTGGATACTGCCGGTCTCACCGCCTTTGTTACCGTCGTTGACAGCCACTCTTTCTCACAGGCGGCCCAGAAACTCTTTCTAACCCAGTCCGCCGTCAGCAAGCGCATCGCCCTGCTTGAAGATCAATTGGACTGTCGCCTGTTTGACCGTATTGGGCGTCAAGTAGTTCTGACCGAAGCGGGAAGCCGCCTGTTACCCAAGGCACGTGACATTCTGCACGCGCTCGAAGACGCAGAAAAATTGATCAAGGAAAATGCCGGTGAAGTAGCGGGCAAGCTCACACTGGCTGCCAGCCACCACATCAGCCTGCATCGCTTACCCCCTGTGCTTAAAGCGTTCATCAACCGCTTTCCCGAGGTTGAGCTTGATCTTCGCTTTGCCGCGTCTGAGTTTGCCTATGAAGGTGTTCTAAAAGGTGATTTTGAACTGGCACTGATCACACTGGCACCGGAAGCTGATGACCGTATTCTGGCTCGCACGCTCTGGTCGGACCGCCTCCAGTACGTGGTCGCCAAAACCCACCCGCTTGCCAGTGCCGCCCAGGTGAGCCTGGATGAACTGAACCGCTACCCGGCCATTTTGCCCGGTACCGATACATTTACTCATCAGCGCGTGCGACAACACCTGGCACTGCAAGGCCTCGAACCCAATCTGGGGATGAGTACCGACTATATGGACACTATACGCATGATGGTGAGCGTCGGGCTGGGCTGGAGTCTGTTACCGGAAACCATGATTGATCAGAGCCTGCACCGACTGGAAACCGGCACCGAAGCGGTCTACCGTCCATTGGGCTGTATTCACCACCGCAACCGCACTTTGAGCAATGCCGCCCGTGAGCTGTTAAACATGCTGCCGGAGGCCGTTTAACTGCCTGACAGCTTCGTTTAAGATGGGCGGAACGCCCCTGAACCTGCGGAGACCCCGTTTTGTCCGAGTATTTCCGGAATGCACTGCAACAATGGCTTGACCAGCTCGAGCAGCAGTCCAACGACGGGGCCCGCTGGCTTCAGCAGTGGCAGTCAACACTTGATCGTATTCCCGAGCACTCGGAGCCCCAGGCCGTCGATCTGCTGCAGCAAATGACGCAGCTCAACCAGCGATTTGAAAATCTGGCCCAGTCTCTGCTCGAACAAAGCAACGATGGCCAGCTGTCACGTCAACAGCTTTTGGACACCTACCGTCAGCATCTGGATGGTTTGTGTCATGACTGGATCAATTCCAGCTGTTTCCTGCCGGACCAGCTGGCGTTGCTGTCTCCGTTCCTGAGCCGCTCACCTGATCCTGCCAAGCAAAGCAGTGATATTGAATCCTTCCTGCAACGCATACAGCAACTGTCCAGCCTGCCGCGCTCACTGCTACAGCACAGCCAAAACCTGTTGAGCAGCCTGATTCTGTTCCAGCAGGCACAGCAGACGCATCAGCAGCAGCTCAGCCACATAAACCAGGCATCCCTGAATGAGCTGGCAGATCGCCTTGAATCAGAAGGCGTTAACGACATTCAGTCCCTGCACACGCTTTGGGTCGATATTTTCGAAGCACGTTTCAATAACGCATTAAGACAACCCGACTTTATTACCAGCTTCAATCAACTGGTTGACGCAGGCAGTCGCGTGCGAGCGGACTGGCAAGCCTTGACCGACCACCTGTGCAAACGCTTTGGCCTGGTAAGCCTGGCGGAATATGATGAGCTAAGCCTCAAACACCAGACTCTGCAGGACCGCGTCTGGCAACTGGAACAACAGATGCTCGATATGCAAAGCATCATTCAAGGCTCTGACCGTGATAAACACTGATGCCGACGCTCTGAACAGGAACCTTGTGCAGGAGCGCGAACAGCTGCAACGTTCAGCCACCCCACTGCTCAACACACAATGCCAGCACCATTACTCCAGCCACAAGATCATCTGGCAGAACGAAGGGGTTTGCTTGCGCGCGTTCATTCCTGAACGCCCTCGCCATAAACGCCCATTGGTGCTCTGCTATGCATTGGTCAATCGCCCCTGGATTCTGGACCTGGCCCCCGGCAGTTCACTCATTGAAGCACTGGTTGCTAAGGGTTTCAGTGTGTATCTCATTGACTGGGGGCAGCCCGAACGCTGCCAGCGCTTTCGTGGGCTTGAGCATTACGTCAACCAGATCATGCACGCCTGCATCCAGGCCGCTGCCAGCCACGCCGCCAGCCCCCAGGTTAACCTGACCGGCATCTGCCAGGGAGGAGTATTCAGCCTCTGTTATGCCGCCATGCACCCAGAGCTGGTTAACCGGCTGGTCACCCTGGTCACGCCGGTCGATTTCCATGCCGCCGACTTTACCCTGAGCCAGCTGTACCGCGGGGTCGACATTCAGCAGCTGGTGAGTGCATACGGTAATATTCCCGGCCCACTGGTCACTCAGGTTTTCTCAGGACTGCAACCCATGCGACTGGGCCAGCTGAAACACCTGACAACAGCACCACGTCTTGTTGAAAAACCTGATTCGGTTGCGCAATACATGCTGATGGAACGCTGGTTAAATGACTGTCCGGACCTGGCTGGAAGAGCTCTACAGCAGTTTGTTGAACTGTTTTTCCAACACAACCGCCTACTGGATGGGAAGTTCGATTCAGGAAACTTTAAAGTCGATATGAGCCGCCTGGCCGCACCTGTTTTGAACATCTACGGCAAACACGACCACCTGGTACCGCCCAACGCATCACGCGCACTGGAGCAGATTTGCAAGCAGGAACAATACCAGTCACTGGAAATCGGTGCCGGCCATATCGGCACACTGATGGGAAATAAGGCCCTGAAATCCGTTCCTGCAGCCATACAAGACTGGCTACAAGAGGCGGACTAACCAGAGCCTGGATCATTGACATCAGGACTTGGGCTTATCGTCCTTGGCTGCATCATCTGCAGGTGCATCTTTTGCCTCTTCAGAGGCCTTCTCTTCTGCTTCCGGTGCCGATTCACCCGGCTTGGGTGCAAACATGTTCCATACCGCCATGTTCTGATCTGCAAAACGCCCCATCATGGTGAGCGGGTTGGCTGCCCCCATCATGGTCTGCATCTGTTCGCGGATACGGTCCTGGTGCTCCAGAAAGGCTGCAATGCTCTGCTCAAGGTACTGGCTCATCATGCCCTGCATGCTATCGCCATAAAAGCGGATCAATTGCTGCAGCACCTGATTGGTCAACAGTGTGCCGTGTCCATCGGCTTCCTGCTCACTGATAATCTGGAGCAGAATATTCCGGGTGAGATCATTGCCGGTTTTGGAGTCCTGAACCTGAAAATTTTCGCCATTGAGTACCAGCTGCTTTACGTCCTCAAGGGTCACATAACAGCTGCGCGAAGTATCATATAGTCGACGGTTGGTATACTTTCGCAGAATCCGCACGCCTGCTTCTCCTGATCCATTCTGGCTCATCTAATAAAACTATCCATTCAGTCGGCCATTCAGTCGGCGTCGCGACCGCCTTTTCCATACTGATTCATCATGCCGAACATCAGCTTCTGGAAGGCTTCCATCGAACCGAGACCATTATTGAGGTAAGGCTTGAGCAACGTCAGCGGGTCATAACCTTCAGCCCCCGCCTCCATCTGCTCCCTGACCTTGTCGATCATATCCTGCTGCAATGCAGAAACATCCGGTAACCCCAATGCCCTGCGCAGCTCTTCCGGTGTCATTTCGACATCAATCTTGAAGTTCATGACTACCCCGACTCATCAACATGTCATTTGTTTCATACTATAGCAACTGCAGTGCAAAACAACTTCATCGATCAAAGGGTTGCCATAGATCTGGCTTGATCCAGACCCAAGCCAGCCCAAAGGCAATCAGCGCAGCCAAGGATGCCACCAGAAAGGTGTGCTGCCCCAGCGATTCCCACATGAGACCACTTACCACTGCACCGATGGCACCACCTGCACCAAAGCCCAGACTTGAGAACAACGCCTGACCCCGCCCACTGGTAGCGGGCGTGAAATAGTGTTGCACCAGAGCAATCCCGACCGCATGCAGACAGCCAAAGGTCGCCGCATGCAGAAGCTGTGCAAACAGCATGACACCCAGCGACTCCGGCAGCATTGCGATCAGCCCCCAGCGCAACACGCAGAGCAGCAGACTGATCAGCATCAGGCTCCGCAGACCCAGCCCCTCCAGTAAACGCGGCATGAGCAGAAAAATACCCACTTCGGCCAGCACACCCAGCGCCCAGAGCAAACCAATTGCGGTCCGACCATAGCCCAGATCCTGCATCAGCACGCTGTAAAAGGTGTAATAGGGCCCATGCCCAAACTGGACCAGAAAGCAGACTGCAAAAAAGACAGCCACCTGAGGCTGTCGCAGGATATGCCAAATACCAACGCTATCCATTGGCCGCTCCACGGAATCTGCAGCCCCCATATTGATCAATAGAGTGTTCAGCCAGATCAGCGCCAGCAGCCCCAGCACTACCCAGGGCACCCAAGCCACTCCAATAAGGTCCAGCACCCCGCCCACAGCAATAACCGCACAGATAAACCCGATAGAACCCCACACGCGCACACGGCTGTATTCATGAGATGCCTTGCCCAGGTGCTGCAGGGTAATCACTTCGAACTGTGGCAACACCGCGTTCCAGAAAAAGCTGAACCCCAACATCACTAACCCGACACCCAGCGCACCCTGTTGCCAGAAAATCGGCACGAAGCAGAGCGTCGCAGCCAGCGCACCAAAACGCACAATACGAACCCGCTGACCCGTTCTGTCTGCCAACCACCCCCACAAATTAGGGGCCAGCACGCGCGTCAGGTGCAACATCCCCATCAGCAGACCTATAACCTCAGGACCGAAACGGAGTGATTCCAAATACAGCGTCCAATAGGGAACAAGCACACCCAGGAGCGCAAAGTAAAAGTAATAAAAGCCTGAAAGTCGTACGTATGGCATCTTTGTTTCCGACATGAAAAAGCCGGCACAAGGCCGGCTCGGGTATTCAAAACAGCAGGGGTCAGGCTTTACTCAGTGCATCCAGTACATATTGAGGCAGCGCAAAGCTGGCTGCATGCAGCGCCGGATTATAGTAACGGGTACGTATGCCGCTTTGCTCATAGCGCTCAGCCAGTGTGTTCACATCCAGCTCACGCAGGTCAGCGTTATCGCTGGCCCAGGCAAAGGTCATCACTCCACCAACATAGGTCGGCACCGCCGCATTGTAGAAGCTCTGATCAGCAAAATACGGTGACAAGCGCTGACGGGTGGTGATTACTTCATCCTGCTGCATGAAGGGTACACCGTTCTGGGCCACAAACACGCCACCCGGATTCAGGCAACGCTTGCAACCTTCATAGAAACGGCTGCTGAACAATACTTCACCCGGACCGATAGGATCAGTGCAGTCAGAGATGATCACATCAAAGCGATCCCGACACTCACTGACAAAGTCCACGCCATCGGCAATAACAATATTGGCACGCGGATCGTCAAAGGCACCAGCAGAATGATTGGGCAGATACTGTTTGCACATGTCGATCACGGCCTGGTCAATCTCGACCTGGGTGACATGCTCAACGCTATCATGACGTAGCACTTCACGCAGAATACCGCCGTCACCACCGCCAATGATCAGCACACGACGTGCCGCACCGTAGGCTAGAATCGGCACATGCGTCATCATCTCGTGGTAAACAAACTCATCACGCTCGGTGGTCTGGATAATACCATCCAGCGCCATCACCGTACCGAAGTCACGGTTGCGGAAAATAATCAGTTCCTGATGTTCGGTGCGATGCTCAAACAGCACCTCATCAAGAGTGAAGCTCTGACCGTACCCTTCGTACAGTCCTTCACGAAAAATAGTCGTCGTCATCGATGCTTACCTTGCCTCGCAGAATTTCTTCGACATCCACCTGATCAGGCGAGAATGCCGCTTCCAGAACCGGAATAGCCTTGGCGGGCTCGGACTCACCACACATGAACACATCAAATGCAGCAAAGTTGCGCTCAGGCCAGGTATGCACACTGATATGCGATTCGGCCAATACCGCCACACCGGAAATACCACCGTTAGGGGTAAAATGGTGCAGGTGGATATGCAGCAGTGTCGCCTTGGCCGCCTTGATGGATTCGCGCAGGGCTTTCTCCATCACCTCCAGATCATCCAGGCACGAAGCGCCACGCAGATCGATGATCAGGTGAGTACCGGCGTAACGATGACCGTCACGCTCGATGAAGAAGTCCAGGCGCTCTTCATCGTCACCCTGGGTGTAAGCGGGCCAATCGGCCACACTGCCTGGCGTCTCTTGGTCGATCACTTCGGACGACAGGTCTTTCGCTTCTTGCATGGGCGATAACTCCAGACAAGTCTGTTTTCACAGAGTTAAAAAAGAAAAAACCCAACCTTCCGGGCCACACCAGCGTCAGAGCAGCGTCACATTGATACTCGGGAATCCCTCATACCCTGTTCACTGCCAGACCGATGCACCCCAAAGGGTTGGGACTGATCAAATTTCTGCGAATTTAAACCGCGTTTTGCTCAAAATTCAAGCTAAAACAACAGGCCTTGCAGAAAATCCTTACATACTAGACGGGTGAATTAATCACCCTGGGCCGGTACATCTGCCAGCACCGGCAAATCTGTAGTCACATCCGCATTTTGACCACGATCACGCATCAGGTGATCCAGCAGTACGATAGCCATCATCGCCTCGGCAATAGGCGTAGCACGGATGCCGACACAGGGGTCATGACGGCCCTTGGTCACCACTTCAATCTCTTCACCTGAAGCATTGATACTGCGACCCGGCAGACGCAGGCTCGAAGTCGGCTTGAGTGCAATATGAGCACTGATCGCCTGACCTGTCGAGATTCCGCCCAGAATGCCGCCGGCATGATTGGACAGGAAGCCCTCCGGCGTCATCTCGTCACGGTGCTCGGTACCCTTCTGGTTAACAACTGCAAAGCCATCACCAATTTCTACGCCTTTGACAGCATTAATGCTCATCAACGCGTGAGCGAGGTCTGCATCGAGACGGTCGAAGATCGGCTCACCCAGCCCTACCGGAACACCCGTAGCCTCAACAGAGATGCGCGCACCGATGGAATTACCTTCCTTGCGTAACGCATCCATGTACTCCGCCATCTGCTCGGCAGCTTCGGCATCCGGGGAGAAGAACGGATTGCGACCAACTTCATCCCAGTCGAAACGGGCCTGATCAATGGCAATCGGACCCAGTTGAGACAGATACCCACGCACCTGGACGCCTTTGTCTGCCAACACTTTCTTGGCAATGGCACCGGCAGCAACGCGCATGGCCGTTTCACGTGCCGATGAGCGCCCGCCACCACGATAATCACGGAACCCGTATTTGTGCGAATACACGTAGTCAGCATGGGCCGGGCGGAAGGTCTCCGCGATATTGGAGTAATCCTTGGAGCGCTGATCGGTGTTCTCGATCAACAAACCAATCGATGTACCCGTAGTACGGCCTTCAAAGACACCGGACAGAATGCGTACTTCATCAGGCTCACGGCGCTGAGTCGTATGACGCGAGGTACCGGGTTTGCGCCGATCAAGATCAGCCTGCAAATCGGCCTCGCTCAGCTCGATTCCCGGAGGGCAGCCGTCAACGATACATCCCAGTGCAGGACCATGGCTTTCACCGAACGTAGTGACTGTAAACAGTTTTCCAAAGCTGTTACCGGACATCTATCTTCTCTGATTCAGTTCAATGACCGGCGAAGCCAGCCATTGGGGTTATAACAAATCGGCGTGAGCGCGCAGCTCTTCGGCCGTAATCACGAAAATACCGTTACCGCCCTGCTCCAGCTCAACCCATACCAGGGGCAGCTCAGGAAGGCTTTGCATCAGATGGACTTCGCTATTGCCCACCTCGACCACCAGCAGGCCCTCGGGCGTCAAATGCTGAGCAGCCTGCTGCAGGATACGGCGTGTAATATCGAGCCCGTCAGGCCCTGAACCCAGTGCCAAAGCAGGCTCATGGCCATACTCTTCAGGCATATTAGCCAGATCATCCGCATCTACATACGGCGGATTGCTGACAATAAGGTCATAGGTTTCACTCTCAACCGCCGCAAAAAGATCGCCCTGACAGGCACGTACTCGATCTTCCAGGGCATGTCTGGCGATATTACCCCGGGCTACCTCAAGCGCGTCGGTCGAGATATCCGCCAGGTCCACTTCAGCCTCTTCAAATGCATAGGCACAGGCGATACCGATACAGCCGCTGCCAGTGCAAAGGTCAAGGATACGGTGAACTGGCCCCGGGCGCAGCCAGGGCTCAAAGCCGGCAGCTATCAGCTCCGCCACAGGAGAACGGGGAATAAGCACCCGCTCATCCACATTAAAAGGCAGCCCCATAAACCAGGCTTCACCGGTGATATACGGCAAGGGCTTGCGCTCAAGCGTCCGCTGGGACACGAAATCGACGACACGGGCTTTCTCTGCCTGGGTCAGGCGCCCGTCCAGCACCGCCGGATTGGTATCCCAGGACAGATCAACGGCATTCAACACCAGCTGTGATGCTTCATCCCAGGCCTCGGCATGACCGTGACCAAAAAACACCTGGTGACGACTGAACTCGCTCAATGCCCAGCGCATAAAGTCCCTGAGGGTATGCAATTCAGAAATAACAGCGGCTTGATCCGACTTCATGTATCGCCTGATAATAGATTGCTAATGAGGGCAGCATGTTACTTAAAACCAACTTTGAACGCTATGTCTTATAACTCTGACCAAGACCACGACGACGATCTCGACTTTGGCGATGCCATGCAGGGAGTAACTCCCCTCAAGCATGACCGCCATCACAACCTGGGCCAGGCGCCTGCGCGTATCAAACCGCGACAGGATAATGCCAGCCATTACCGCCGCCAGGCTGCCGAGCGTGAAGTTGAGCGTGTCATTGATGGCCTGTCCTCCGAGGCGAAAGACATTCTCGATTCCAACGACGAGCTTCTGTTTGCTGCCCCTGGCGTGCAGTTCGCTACCTTGAAACGCCTGCGCAAGGGACATATTCCATGGGAGGGCGGTTTGGACCTGCATGGTTACAGCGTAGACCAGGCACGCGATGAACTCAGTTTGTTCATTCGTGACGCCTGCCGCCAGAACCTGCGCGCCGTACTTGTCGTGCACGGCAAGGCCTACACCCAACCCGGCCAGCCCGCACTGCTCAAATCCTGTGTCAACGACTGGTTGCGACAGCTCAATAATGTACTCGCGTTCTGCTCTGCACAGCCTCGTGACGGCGGTACCGGCGCTGTGTATGTATTACTGAAAAGACAGGCATCCTGACCATTTCCGACTATGCTTAAACAGCCTGAAACGTCTGATTAGGGATAGAGCATGGTCGACTTGAACAAGTACCTCCAAATGATGGCCGAAACCGAGGCCTCGGACCTTTTCTTCAGTAGCTACACCCCCATTCAAATCAAGAATCAGGGCATTATCAAATCAGCCGATGACACCGAGCTGATGCCTGATGATATCGACAAGCTGGCACACAGCCTGATGAATGAGCACCAGGCGCAGCAATTCCGTGACGAGATGGAATTGAACTTCGCCTATGAGATCAAAAGCATTGGTCGCTTTCGTGTCAACGTCTATCGACAACGCGGCGATGTAGCAATGGTCATCCGCATGATTCGCCACCAGATCCCGTCGGTGGACTCACTGCGACTTCCCAAGGTACTGGAAAACCTCATCATGTTACGCAGCGGCCTGGTATTGATGGTCGGTGCAACCGGCTCGGGTAAATCAACCGCCCTGGCCTCCATGATCGAACACCGCAACCAACGTACCGCCTGTCACATTCTTACCGTTGAAGACCCGATCGAGTTCCTGCACACCAACAAGCGCTCCCTGATCAACCAGCGCGAGGTCGGCGTGGACACCCTGTCATATGACAACGCCCTCAAGAACGCGCTCCGTGAAGCACCGGATGTAATCATGATTGGGGAGCTCCGCGACAAGGACACCGTCGAGCACGCCATGCGCTACTCCGAAACCGGCCACCTCTGCCTGTCGACCCTGCACGCGACCAACGCAGTGCAGGCCGTAGAGCACCTGACCAACTTCTACCATGAGAACAGCCGCCACAAGATCAACGCGGACCTCTCCCTGAACCTGCGTGCCATCGTCGCGCTCCGCCTTATCCATGACGTGGATGGAAACTTCATCCCCGCCACAGAGGTACTGATCAACACCCCCTATATCAACAAGCTGATCGCCAGAGGCGAGTACTCCCGTATCCGTGAAGCGATTGATCAAAGCAGCAGCACATCAGCCCACACCTTCGACACCTGCCTGCTCAACCTGTATGAAGCCGGCAAAATCACCATTGAAGAGGCCCTGCAGAACGCGGAATCACGTACCAACGTCGCATTGAAGCTGAAACTTATGGGCGGATTATGACTGGACCAACAGCACCAACGGGTGCTGGCTCTTTACCCCAGTGTCATATTCAAGTAATTTACGCCGTTTTTAGCCCGTTGCCGCGACAGTCGAGGAACCACGATGGAAACAGCCTACTCCCAGATCATCGAACAGCTTGGAGAGGACCTTGAGCGAGAAGGACTGAAGGACACGCCCGCACGTGCCGCCAAGGCGATGAAGTTCCTCACGCGTGGCTACACCCAGACACTGAATGAGGTCGTCAATGACGCCCTGTTCCCGTCTGATAACAGCGAGATGGTACTGGTGCGCAACATTGAGCTTTACTCCCTGTGCGAGCACCACCTGCTTCCGTTTATCGGCAAGGCGCATGTAGCCTACATTCCTCAGGGCAAGGTCGTGGGCCTGTCCAAGCTTGCACGCATCGTCGACATGTATGCCCGCCGCCTGCAGATTCAGGAAAACATGACCAAGGAAATTGCTGAGGCAATTCAGTCTGTCACTGGCGCTGCCGGCGTTGGCGTTGTTATTGAAGCACAGCACATGTGCATGATGATGCGCGGGGTGGAGAAGCAGAACGCATCCATGACCACCTCAATGATGCTGGGCTCCTTCCGTTCCAGCGAAGCAACTCGCAACGAATTCCTGTCACTGATCAAGTAAGTCTTCGCACAACATAAGAGAAGTGAGGTATGCCCTCACTTCTCTTGCATCATCACTACCGCCACACTGCTCCGACTGCCAAGCACACTGGGCACCAGCGCACCGACACCACGCGCATCAATCCTGTCCGGTGAAGCTCCCTTCTCAACCAGAGTACGCTTCAGACGGTCCGCCGCTTCCTGTGACTGTGTTATTGAAAGATCCAGATCTCGACTGCGCCAGTGCACCACCAGCACCATGTTTCGGGACGGGAACTCTGCCAACAGATCCTGTAAAGACTGAACAGCGATATCACGAGACTCCGGCCACTGTACTACCTGCGCATACCCCCTCTGACGCACAAGCTCAACCAACTCCGTAGCGGCAAGGTTGTCATTGGTCAGCAGATCCATGTGCAGATAGACCCGCCCGTTGCCACGTCGCACGGCATAGAGCGCCACATGCCCCTGATCCAGCTCCAGTGCGGCATAAAACTGGGAGCTATCGACACCATAGAGCCTGGCCTGCTTGAAGATCTCATTAGCCCAGAGATTACTGGGACCACATTGACGACCAGCACACTCGAACAAAACTCGTCCACCCTTGTCCATCAACTGCTTGCGCATGAAGTTGAAACCGGACTCAGGAGAGTAGCCGGAAGGCAGCTGCCAGGTGGTTCCGAGCAGATTGGCATTCAGACGCTGCTCACGATCACTACGGATAAGGCCGTTGATTTTGATGATACCCCCCAACATCAGCCGATAATCGGGGTCGGATCGCTCCGTTTGATTGATCTCGCTTGCAAGCGGAAAGGGATCAAGATTAAGCGGGGTTTCTGCCCGCAGGGAGTGCGTGGCAAGCAGCCAGCAGGCCATTACCGAAAACAGCCGTGTAAGGGTCAATCTCAACATCGAAGCACTCCTGTTCAGAGTCCGCGATAGAACTCCATGATTGTGTGCGCAATTGTTTGCGCGGGTTCCTGCTCCATATGCAGGTGGTGATTGCCGGGCAAGACCAGCCTTTGCAGCCCCTTTACTTCAGACGCACGTGATTCCAGAAGTTCATTGGCGATACCTTCTTCGCCCAGCACCAACAGCGCAGGAGCAGTGATCGCACGCAAAAACGCACGTATCTGGTCTTCACTCAAGCGCAACACCGATGGCAACACCAAAGCTGAATCGCTGCGCCAACGAAACCCCTTGGCAGTATGGACGACAGACCGCTCAACCAGCCAGCGAGCCGCTTGCTTGCCCACAGGGAAACGGGCATTCATTCGCGCTTCTATTGCAGCCTCCATACTGTCATAGTATCGCGGAGGCCTTGAAGTACGCTGATGTCGGCGAATGGCTTGCGCCATTTTCTGCGGCAGATCTTCAGGCGCATCAGCAAGTGGAGCAAGCCCTTCAATCAGCACAAGACTCAACACGCGCTCCGGCATGGCTCCAGCCAACAGAGACGAAATACCCGCCCCCATTGAGTGGCCCAGCAGATGAAACTGCTGCCAGCCCAGCTCATCCGCCACTGCAACCACATCGGCAACGTTATCCCAGATATAGTAGGGAACTGCCTCAGGGCGGTGCGCCGAAAAGCCATGCCCCATCAAATCAAGAGCCACCAGCCTTACACCTTGAAGAAATGGTTC
Organism: Marinobacterium sp. NO-S09; assembly: GCF_059179545.1. Lineage (NCBI taxonomy): Bacteria > Pseudomonadati > Pseudomonadota > Gammaproteobacteria > Oceanospirillales > Oceanospirillaceae > Marinobacterium > Marinobacterium sp. NO-S09. Next base: position 2,701,191 of record NZ_CP168954.1, read on the forward strand.
CAGAGCCTTGAAGGTGGCGGCATTATCCAGCCAACCATGCAGTGCGAGCACAGGAATGCCATCTTCCGGCCCCAATGCCCTAGCCGCCATCAGACGGCCATTCACTTCAAAACGAAACTCATCTACAGCCTGCATACGCAACACACCTTAATCCGGATTCGGCGACAACCAGCGCGAGTGAAGCGCCATACCGGCAGCAGGCCAATCCAGCTCCAACAAGGCACCGCAGCATGGCGACATAGACAAACCAAGATCACGGCCATCAACGAGCCAGTTGACCAAACGCCCACAAAGCGGCTGATGCGTCACAACCACTAATACCCCGTCATCTTGCCAAATCGGCTCAAGAGCACCGAAAACACCTTCAGGACTCCCCACGGGTGTGAGTTCAGACAGGGAAGAAACAGACGCACCCAAAGCAACTGCCAGCTGCTCGGCCGTCTGACGCGCGCGCAACCAGGGGCTGGCCACAAGGCGCACTTGATCAAAACGCGCTGCCAACAACCGCCCCATCACCTGCGCCTGCTGCAGGCCACGCGCGGTCAACGGGCGATCCGCATCCAGGTCATGCCCGGGTACGGCCTCGGCATGTCGCAGCAACACCAGCTGCATTATGATTCCTGCCTGGGCAACACAAACTCAACATCTGTGCTCTGGGTGTTGAGCATCATCCCGCGTGCGACCTCTTTTACCGGTGCATGATTGAACACCACCTCGTAAAGACCGCTCACCAAGGGCATGTAAATATCCATGCTCTCGGCTTTTTCCTTTACCAGGCGCAAGGTATTCACACCTTCAGCCACTTCCCCTAAGGCATCCACTGCCTGCTGCAGAGTTTTACCCTCACCCAATGCGAAGCCGACTCGGTAGTTTCGGCTCAAGGGCGACATGCAGGTGACAATCAAATCACCCACACCGGCAAGACCGAGGAAAGTAAAAGGGTTGGCACCAAGACTCACGGCAAAGCGGCTCATTTCCGCCAGGCTGCGCGTCATCAACATGCTCTTGGTATTCTCACCCATCCCCAGCGCGGCGCTAAGACCTGCAGCAATGGCGTAAATATTTTTGAGCGTGCCGCCCAGCTCAACACCATACGTATCGGAACTGGCATAAACACGAAAATAAGAGGTATGCAGGAGTGCCTGAACCCGCTCACGAGCCGTTTCATCGGTACTGGCAATAACGGTAGCCGTCAGTTGCTTGGCCGCGATCTCCTTGGCCAGATTGGGGCCACTAAGCACTCCAAAGCGCGCATCAGGACACTCCTGCTGAATGATCTGACTCATCAGGCAAAAGGTACCGGCCTCAATACCCTTGGTCGTGGACACAAGAATCTGCTCGGGTGTTAACAGGGGAACAGCCTGACGCAGAACTTCTCGAAACCCGCTGCTGGGAATGGCGACGAAAACCACCTCAACGCCGCTCAGAGCCTCAGAAAGATCGGTGGTCGCCTGTAGAGAGGGCGCAAGCGTAATGCCCGGCAGATAATGAGTGTTATGACTGGTTGCGTTGACCTCGGCAACGGCCTCGGCATTTCGCATCCACAGACGGACAGGCAAGCCCTTTTCCGCCATCAAATTGGCAAGAACGGTACCGAAGCTACCGCCTCCCAGCACCGCAACCGGCGTTTGTGCGTTCATGAAATCTCCCTAGGCGGTATCACCCACCGCCAGCGAACACTCAGGGGGAATCTATTTTATCCAGCAAACGACTAATGCCGGCAAACAGGAACTTTACGATCGCGAACGCAAGCACAGCGATCGCCAGAAAAACCAGCAACTGGTTCATATCACCGGTGCGTTGATACCCGGCAATGGCGATCGCGGCAAAGAAGGCACTGGCCACAATGGCCAGCACCGTACTGATTCGCTGAAGATTGTGTTTGTCAGCCATGACGAACCCGATCTCAGGATACTTTATTCTCGGTTGTTTCAGCTTGCTCAGCTTGCTCAGCTTGCTCAGCTTGCTCAGCTTGCTCAGCTTGCTCAGCTTGCTCAGCTTGCTCAGCTTGCTCAGCTTGCTCAGCTTGCTCAGCTTGCTCAGCTTGCTCAGCTTGCTCAGCTTGCTCAGCTTGCTCAGCTTGCTCAGCAGAGTCTGCCGCCGGAGCGGAAACGGATGCAACCTCTGCTGCTTCAGCCTTGTCAGCATCAGCTGCAGCCACAGCATCGTCATTAGACTGGGCTTCAGCTACCTGTGCAGGTGCAGGCTCCAGAGCTCGCTCATCAGACTGCGCCAGCATTTCAACAGGCGCGGCTTCAGCCTCATCAGACACTGGATTTTCCGCGGATGCAGCGGCTGCTTCAGCACTGTCGGCAACCACTTCAGGGGCGGATTGAAGCAATTCACTGGCCTTGGCTTCGCCAATCGAGGTCGCTGCAGCTACCTGCTCTTCCTCGCCAGTCGCTTCGGTAGCGGTAGCCTCGGGCCCTTTGACAGAGCCTGAAGACTTTTGCTCTGCCCCGGTGACCGCGACATCAGACGCATCACCGGCTTGCTCCGCGGCCTCAAGCTCCTGCTCGGAGGCTTTATCTGCAGCCTTACCTTTACCGGCCTTGGCAGCAGAGTCCAGCGGCTTCACCAGATCAGCGTCAGGATGGATACACTCCAGCTTAACGCCGGTTTCCTTCTCGATATCAGGGATCAGGAAGGAATCATCTTCACAGGCGAAGCAGATTGACGTGCCAGTTGCGCCGGCACGACCTGTACGGCCGATACGGTGTACGTAATCATCCGCATCTTCCGGCAGCTGATAGTTGATCACATGGGTGACACCATCGATATGGATACCACGCCCTGCCACATCCGTAGCCACCAGCACTTCGATCTTGCCGTTACGGAAATCTTCCAGCGTACGCAGACGTTTGTTCTGCGGAATCTCACCGGACATCAATGCAGCCTTGATGCCGTCTTTACTGAGACGGTCCGCCAGTGCACGGGTCTCATGGCGGCGGTTGCCAAACACGATGGCACGCTCGATGCCGTTGATACGCAGATAGTTACGCAGCAACTGATATTTTTCATTGCTGGAAACCAGGAACACCTTCTGCGCCACATTGTCGGTGGTTTTGTGCTCTGACTCGATTTCGATGGTGACAGGGTCCTGAGTCCACTGCTCAGCCAGACGCATCACATCATCGGTAAAGGTAGCACTGTAAAGCAGCGTCTGACGGTCCGCACCCTTGCGCGGGGTCTGACGGATAATCGTGCGCACATCCGGAATGAAGCCCATGCTGAGCATACGGTCGGCCTCATCCAGCACCAGCACTTCAACCTGATACAGATCCACTTCCTTGGAGCGCACAAAGTCGATCAAGCGACCAGGCGTTGCAACAAGGATATCAACCGGCTTGGCCGCCAGCGCCTTGCGCTGACGCTCGTAATCCATGCCCCCTACCAGGGAGACGACCGACAGATCAGCATAGGCTGACAGCCCTTCGGCATCAGATGCGATCTGCAGCGCCAGCTCACGTGTAGGCGCAATGATAAGTGCGCGCGGCTCATTTTTACGGCGCTCGCCCGGCAGCGGAAAGTCCAACAGGTCGGTAATGATGCCGATCAGGAATGCGGCGGTCTTGCCGGTACCTGTCTGGGCCTTACCGATAAGGTCACGTCCATTCAAGGCATGCGGAATAGTTGCCGCCTGAATGGGCGTGCAATATTCGAACTTGAGATCTGCAATCGCTCTCATCAGCACATCCGGCAGGCCAAAATCATGGAACCTGCGCTTGCCTTCGGCGATAGCCACATCAAAGGACTGCGGAGTCCAGTTATTACCACCATCACGCGGCTTGCGCGAACGGCGACGTCGACGCGGACGTCCCTTACCCGGTTTCTGTTCGGAACTATTCGCGGATGCGGTCTGCTTTTCTTCTGTACTCAAGATCGGATCCATTCAGGTTAACGTTTGATTTCACGTCGAAACGGGGGCAAGGAGTTCAATAGCTGCTGACCATAACGACGCGTTACCACGCGTCTGTCCATCAGCACTACTCGCCCACGGTCCTGTTCTGTTCTTAAAAGTCGCCCTACTGCCTGAGTAAGACGCATGGATGCAGCAGGCACAGTCCATTCAATGAACGGATTTCCACCTCGCTGCTCAATCCACTCGGCCATAGTAGCATCTACGGGATCATCAGGCACACTGAACGGCAATTTGGTGATGAAAACCTCAGTCAAATAATCGCCGGGCAAATCGACTCCCTCGGCAAAGGATGCCAGACCAAAAATAACACTGGCATTACCTGCATCAATACTTGCGCGATGGCGTCGCAGAATTTCCTGCTTGCTGTAATCCCCCTGCGCCAACAACCGGTCCTTGATCGATTGGTTCAGGCCATCAAGAACGGCACGCATCTGACGCCAGGAGCTGAACAGCACCAACGCCGCTTTCGCCTTCTCCAGCTCGGCATTCAACAGGCGCAACACCTCTTCGGTATGCGCCTCGGGATCACCGGGGTCAGCCGTCATTTGAGGCACTTCGAGCACCCCATTGGCAGCATAATCAAATGGGCTTTCCAGCCTTACGGCAGTAGTCTCGCGCGGAATACCCAAAGACGCGAACATGGCATCAAAGCGCCCTAACGCCGTCAAGGTAGCAGAGGTTAATACGGCGGCATGACAGTGGCGCCACAGATGCTCCTGCAGGGTGTCTGCTGCGGACACGGGTGCACTGCGCATTTCAAGATCGTGCCCGGTCGGCGTTTCAACGCGATTAATCCAGCGGGCCGTTGGCGATTTACCTTCAGGATCAGGTCGGCTGTAACTTTGCGCCAGCCAGCCTACCTGCTGAACACGTCCCCAGAGCACACCCAGCTGCGGGAACCAGCGCTCTGCAGCCGCACGCGGAATTTCACCAATCCCGCCTTCCAGAGCTTCCTTGAGCACATCGACAATTCGTTCAATGTGCTGCTGCGCCTGCTCGGCAGCACTGGACAGCAAGACAGAGGGCTCAAGCAGCGGCTCTGGCTGCTTGCCCTCCGGGAAACGATATCGATCACCGTCGTGCGACTCCATCATCGGACGCAACAACAGATCAAGCTGCTCCAGAGCCATATCCATATTCTGGAATGGGCGATGCAGTCGCTCCGCAGGGTCTGCCAACTGGATGGCAGAGCCGGTATCCAGCAGCATCTGGGCCAGCTGCTTTTCAGCAGAAGCGATCATCTTCTGGGACGAGCCCAGACGTGCCGAAAAGGCAAAATGACTGCTGGCCTTATCGGCAAGGTGATGACCCTCGTCGAAAATATAAATGGTATTGTCAGGCTCCGGCAGGATAGCACCACCGCCCAGCGCCAGATCCGCCAGCACCAGATCGTGGTTGGCAACGACCACATCAACCTCTTCCAGACGATCTCGGGCACGATAGAAAGGACAGGCACTGAAGTTAAGGCACCGCCGATTGCTGCACTGAAGATGGTCACTGGTCAAGGGCTGCCAGATCTGGTCATCCATTTCGGACTCCAGCGCATCGCGGTCGCCATCCCAGTTACCCGCAGCATAGGCATCCATCATGGCCTGGTACTGCTGCACCACTTCATCGGGAAGTTTGTCCGCCTGTTCATCTTCATAGAGGGCAATTTGCCCCAGCACACCCTGCTGCTCCAGATGCTGCTCGACCTTATTCAGACACAGGTAACGACCGCGCCCCTTGGCCAACTGATAATTCATGGCAAGGCCCGCATGGGCTTCAACTTCGGGCAAATCCTTGTTGATCAACTGCTCCTGAAGCGCAACTGTGGCCGTTGAGAGCACCAGTTTACGTCCGGTAGCACGGGCAAGTGGCACGGCCGCCAACAGGTAGGAAATCGTTTTACCGGTACCAGTCCCTGCTTCAACCACCGCAATCTTGTCCTTCCAGGCAGCGCCTTGCTCGCCGCCTTGATCAGCCTGAGCCAGCACCTTGGCGACGGTTGCGATCATCTGCTTTTGAGCCGGACGCGCCCTGAGCCCACGACTCTTCAGAAAGCGGCTGTAAGCGCCCTGAATCTCTTTTTTCTGCGCTTCACTCAGCACGTCCAATCCTCATATTCAATCCGCGCGCATTCTAACAACATACTGGATATTTAAACAGATAGGACTTGACCCAGTACTTTTACTGTATAAAATCACAGTAAATCGATTGAGTAACGGCCGCCATGAAACTGACAAAACGACAAACAGAAGTACTGGACTGTATACGCCACTACATCGACACCACCGGATACCCGCCTACACGTGCTGATATTGCCCGTGAGCTGGGCTTCCGCTCTGCCAACGCCGCAGAAGAACACCTGAAGGCACTGGCACGCAAGGGTGCCATCGAGCTCACCAAAGGGACCTCGCGCGGCATTCGCCTGCCGGAACCGGAGAACAAGGATGAAGGCTTGCCGGTGATCGGCCAGGTCGCCGCCGGTGAACCCATTCTGGCTCAGCAGCATGTCGAGGACCATTGCACCATCTCGGCGGACTTCTTCCGCCCTCGCGCAGATTACCTGCTGCGAGTAAAGGGTATGAGCATGAAGAACATCGGCATACTTGATGGTGACCTGCTGGCCGTTCATCAAACACGTGATGCCCGGGATGGGCAGATTGTAGTCGCAAGGATTGGCGACGAGGTGACAGTCAAGCGCTTCAAGCGCGATGACGACAAAGTATATCTCATTGCCGAGAACGAAGAATTCGCCCCGATTGAAGTCGATTTGACGGCTGAAGAGCTGGTCATCGAAGGCTTGGGTGTCGGCGTTATTCGGCAGGGCCAATAATCAGAGGGCACAACCATGCCAGCCATCGACTACCGCTACGCTGAACAATCACAAACCGCTGCGACAAAGACCTGCAACATCACCGAGATACTGCTCCACAACAGCACCATCTCGTTGCAACCCGTACTGCTGCCCATGATTGCCCAGTTAAGCCGTCAGGATCGATGGCTGACGCTGATCAATCCGCCATCCAACCTGAACCGGGATCTACTGCAACAGGGCGGTGCCTGTATCGAGCAGATTCTGGTATTACATACCCGTGATGATGAAACATCACGGCTTTTGACAAGCCGCGCCCTGGCAGCGGGCACATCGCACACGGTCATTTGCTGGGCCAATGCCGACCAGACCACCGATATCAACCAACTCAACCAGGACGCCCAGCTGGGCAACAGCCTGGGTATCCTGGTGAAAGGCTGACCAACGCCCTACCACTCCTGCATATTGGCCCGGAGACGCTCGATCAGACCGCGGAATTCATCCAGCCAGGCATTGAATTCCGTCAGCATATCCTGATCTTCGGCGTGATCCGGGTTGATTTGCAGCACATGAATTTCAGAAAGGCTTGCACCCGCAGCAGCCTGCTGTGGCTTTCCGTTGGTAGCAGACCAGCAGGCATCATAAGCCGACAGCATTTTGTGCAGCCAGCTTTGCGAATTCCCTTCCAGCTGTTCAAGTTCTGTCGCCTCAGGAGACTCCTGACCAGTTTTTTCCAGCTCTACCTGAAGATCGGCAAAGCGGGAGACAGAATCCACTCTCAGAGCGTAGTTTTCGGCAATTTCGCGCAGTAGCGAGGCATAACCACTGGCGAGGAAAAACAGGATCGATTCGTGATATGACTCGATGCGGGCATGCTTGCTCCACTGTGAAGCCTCCTGAGCCTGAACCAGCGCCTTGATATGCAGGCGTGCAAAATTCAGTTTCTGGTTGGTTCTGACCGCATAAACATCACTCATTAGTTTGCCTCTCGATTCCCTGTTGAACCGGGCTCAACGCTTGCGCCCGGTCTCTTCATGCCAACTGCCTTCCCGGTAGAAAGCCTTCCATCCGGTAGCCTTGCCTTCCACTTCAGACATTACATACTGCTCTTTGGTCTTGCGGCTGTAGCGAATAACGGCCGGATTACCATCAGGATCCTTCTGCGGCGCACGCATCAAGTACTCGTACTTGGGATCGATTTCATCACGATGCGGCACAATTTCGGACACCAGCGGAGCCCGTGTCTCGCGGTTTTTCGGGAACTGGCTGGCCGCCAGGAACAAACCGCTGGCCCCATCACGCAGAACATAGGTGTCTTCCACTTTCTGACACTGCAATTCCGGCATGGGTACCGGATCCATTTTGGGTGGTGCCGGCTCGCCGTTCTTCAGCAACTTGCGGGTGTTTTTACACTCACTGTTGGTACAGCCAAAGAATTTACCAAATCGCCCTGTCTTCAACTGCATCTCGGCGCCACACTTGTCGCACTCGATGCTCGGGCCATCATACCCTTTGATCTTGTAGCTGCCATGCTCTACCTCAAAGCCAGAGCAATCCGGGTTGTTACCGCACACATGGAGCTTGCGTTTTTCATCGATCAGGTAGGAATCCATCGCTGCATCACAGATTTTGCAGCGGTGCTTGTTGCGCAGAATACGGGATTCTTCCTCGTCATCGCCGTCAACACTTACCACCTCATCACCCGGCACCAGGTTGATGGTGCACTTGCAACGCTCTTTAGGTGGCAGGTTGTAACCCGAGCAGCCCAGGAACACGCCAGTACTGGCAGTACGGATCATCATGGGACGCCCACACTCCGGGCACTCGATATCTGTCTCGGTCGGCGTATTGGGCCGCATGCCATGTTCGGCACCCTGAGCATCGCCCAGTTTGTCTGTAAAACCGCTGTAGAACTGGTTTAACAGCTGTTTCCAGTCGACACTGCCTTCGGCCACTTCATCCAGCTTTTGCTCCATGCGCGCTGTAAAGCTGTAGTCCATCAGGTCGGTGAAGTTTTCATTCAGACGCTCGGTGACAATGTCACCCATCTTGCAGGCATAGAAACGACGCCCCTGAACCTCGACATAACCACGATCCTGAATCGTGGAAATGATGGAGGCATAGGTGGAAGGACGGCCGATACCTCGTTTTTCCAGCTCCTTGACCAGGCTGGCTTCAGAATAGCGCGGTGCAGGCTTGGTGAAATGCTGTTTCGGTTCCAGCTCCTTGAGCGTGAGAACCTCACCCTGACTGACGTCCGGCAGGATCACATCTTCATCACTGCGGCTCTTGGGCGGCAGCACACGGGTATAACCGTCAAAGCGCAGAATACGCCCTTTGGTGGTCAACTCGTAATCACCACGCTGAACGTGGATACGGGTACTCGTATAGCGCGCCGGTGTCATCTGGCACGCCAGGAATTGACGGCGAATCAGGTCATATAAACGCTGGGCGTCCGGCTCCATGCCCTTGAGTTTTTCAACTTCAAGGTTCACATCTGAAGGACGTATCGCTTCGTGCGCTTCCTGAGCGCCCTCTTTACTGCTGTAGTTGACCGGATCAGCCGGCAGGTAATCATCACCAAAATTTTCGCGGATATATTCGCGACAACCTTCAACCGCCTCAGCACTCAAATTGGTGGAGTCGGTACGCATATAGGTAATGTAACCCGCTTCGTACAAACGCTGAGCCAGCATCATGGTTTTCTTGACGCCAAAGCTCATGCGTGTGGAAGCGGCCTGCTGCAAGGTAGACGTGATAAACGGTGCCGAGGGCTTGCTGCTGGTCGGTCGGTCTTCGCGTTTTTTCACTTCGAAACTGCCGGCACGCAGCTGTGCCAGGTGTTGCTCGGTCTCTTCCGCACTTACCGGACGGAATGTCTTGCCCCCGACTTTAGAAACCTGCAAACGCAACGCCTGCTCGGCTGCTGTCAGGGTATCGGCATGAACCTCCCAGTATTCTTCCGGGATAAAAGCACGAATCTCGCGCTCACGTTCAACGATCAGCTTAACCGCGACCGATTGTACCCGCCCGGCCGACAAGCCACGTGCGATCTTTTCCCACAGCAGCGGGGACAGCATGTAGCCCACGACACGGTCCAGAAAACGTCGCGCCTGCTGTGCATTAACCCGGTTCAGGTCAAGCTCACTGGGCTCGGAAAACGCGTCCTGGATGGCTTTTTTGGTAATCTCGTTAAAGACCACCCGACGGTAACGGCTATCGTCGCCGCCTATGGCTTCGCGCAAGTGCCATGCAATGGCCTCCCCTTCGCGGTCCAAATCCGTTGCGAGGTAGATAGCATCAGCATCCTTGGCCAGCTTGCGCAGCTCATCGACGACTTTTTCCTTGCCCGGAAGCACCTCGTAATGCGCCTCCCAGTTTTGTGTCGGATCTACCCCCATCCGCGCAATCAGTTGCTGCTGTGACTTGCGCTTTTTGTACTCGGCCTTCTCCTCAGGGGACATCTTGCGTGTCAACGCCGCCTGGCGGGCACGCTCCTTGGGATCACTTTTACTGGCGCTGCCGCTGGTCGGCAGGTCACGAATATGACCCACACTGGATTTGACCACATATTGGCTGCCCAAATACTTATTGATCGTTTTGGCCTTAGCCGGCGACTCGACTATGACAAGGCTTTTTCCCATGAGATACGGATCCTTTTTAACAACGGGCAACTCAAAACTGCCGGCATATATAAGACGGTGGGCTGCCAGCGTCAAGCTATCAATGAAAACTACTGCATATCCGTCAGCGGCAGTTTTTCTTACAATATGGCACCATACTGACGTATATTGATACTTTTTTCAGGGTGCCAAACACAATGCTTGGAGACAACCTGTATCTTGTGATCATGTTGGCAGGGGTCGGCATACTTGCGCTGGCGGTGAATTATGTCATCACCTCACGCGAGCAGATGTCCGAAGCCAAACGGGATCGCCTTACCTGGCTTAGCACCCAGGCCGAGCACACCCTGCACGCCCTGGCCATCCTAAAGGAAGCCGGCTGCCGGCAGGACATCGTCGACAAGCTCAACCAGCATGCAATGGCACTGATCGAGGAGATCAGCCTGTTGGCGCCGGAATCCGAGCTGATGACTGAAGTAAGCCAGCTCAAGGAAAGCAGCGACCGCAGCCGACCTGACAAAACCCGTTTCAACAGCGATCGTGCCGTCAAGCGCGCCCAAATCTATATCAATTTTGCCGAAAAGCTGATTATTCAAATGGCCAAAGGCGGCAAGATGACAGGGCAATTGGCGCGCACCTATCAGCAGGAACTCTACTGGCTGAACGTTTCGCTGGTAGCCGACGCCCACCAGAACCAGGCCAATAATTTGCTCGAAGCTGGTGACAAGCAAACAGCTCTAACCCACTTGCGCCACGCCAAGGCGGTACTGGTTCGTGCGACTGCTCCGCAGCGGCAAAAACAGCCGCGACTGGATGAGCTCCAGGCCCAGATAGACAAGCTCCAGCCCAAACGCACCTGGGGAGCCGGTGCTCTGGCAGAATCCCTGGATGATTACCTGAACGAGCAGAACTGAATCAGATTTTCTGCTCAATCAGAGGTTGAACCAGCTCGTACAACTGTTCCAGCCTTTCTGGCTCGCCCCGCTCATGCCAGTACAGTGTCAGGTGCAACGGCGTGGACTCAATGCCAACAACATCATCCGGCAGTTGCTTCAGCAGCTCGACAAGCGTAGCCAAAGCATTCTCTTCCAGGCCCATGGATTCAGATCGCCAGCTCCAGCCTTCCGGCAAAGCTTCCTGATTCAGAGTTTCGATACGCAACACCTGCCATGCATTCCAGCTATCCTTTTCCTTGCGGTCGAGATTCTGTCGCAAAATACGATAGGCAGGCACATTGAGAATATCGCCTTCAGTTTCACCCTTGGCACGGGGTAATTCCAAACGCGCCAGCTGCACTTGAATGCCCATTTTACGTGCCCGCATTCTCAGGTCAGCCTGATAACGCTGACGGGGGCTGGGCATTACCCAGAGCATGGAGCCAATAAGCGAAGCGATAATAAACACGATGATGAGCCACTGCATGTAAGGCACGCCCTTGCTGATGTCCGATTGAAAGCCACGCATCATACAGTGAAGGCTGCAGATGCAGTAGTGGCCAGCTTTCCAGCACCGCTCATTACCGCTAAGATGCCCTGCCTGATTTACACGCCACGAAAGGCATGAGTAAGAGGAACCGTCTTGGATAAAGAGACCGCCTGGCGCGCACTGGAACAACTGGCTGACACCGAGCGCACGCACCATCTCAAGGACCTGCTAAAGGACCCGGACCGATTTGAGCAATTCAGCTTCCGTCAGGATGAGCTGCTGCTCGACCTCTCTCGCCAACGCCTGACCGCCGACACTCTCAAGGCCTTGCTTCAGCTGGCCGATGGCTGTCAACTCGATAACTGGATTGAAGCCCTGTTCAGCGGCGAAAGCATCAACAACACCGAGCAACGCCCCGCCCTTCACACAGCGCTGCGACAGCCCGCCCACAACAGTTTTTTGCTGGATGGGCAGGACATCAATCAGGATGTTCATCGTGAACTGGAGCGTATGGAGCACCTGGTGTCGCAGCTACATCAGCAACAATGGCGCGGTTTCAGTGGCGAGCCGATCGATACTCTGGTCAATATCGGCGTAGGTGGCTCGGACCTGGGGCCCATGATGGTGTGCCATGGGCTGGAGGCGTTTCAGCCGACTGCTGCCCGCGCCATCAAAATTCATTTCATTTCGTCCATGGACGGCAGCCAGTTGTCCAGTCTGCTACAACATTTGGACCCGGCCAGAACCCTGTTTCTGGTGGCTTCCAAATCCTTTACCACGGCAGACACCCTGGCCAACGCCGCGACCGCGCGCGACTGGCTGCGACAGGCCAGCAACATCCCCGATCCACTGCTGCTGAAACGTCATTTTATCGGTATAACGGCGCGGCCAAAGAAGGCTCAGGAATGGGGCTTATCCGCTGAAAATCTACTCCACTTCTGGGACTGGGTCGGTGGCCGTTATTCACTCTGGTCTACCATCGGCTTCGCCATTGCTGTGCGTATTGGCATGGATGGCTTCAAGGCGCTGCTTGATGGCGCCTCCCGCATGGACAACCACTTCAGACATGCGCCAGGCTCGTCCAACCTGCCGGTTCTGCTGGCGCTTGCAGAGATCTGGAACATCAACTTTCTCGATATCCATGCTCATGCCATCCTGCCCTACGATGGACGCCTGGCCCACCTGCCGGCGTATCTGGAACAGCTTGAGATGGAAAGTAACGGCAAGTCTGTGGATCGGGATGGCCAGCGCGTTCAGCACAGGACGTGCCCTGTGCTTTGGGGCGAAATCGGTCCTAATGCGCAGCATGCCTTTTATCAGCTACTGCACCAGGGTAGCGAGGCCGTTATGTGTGATTTTATCGTAGCTGCCAACCGCTACGGTGACGCCGGTGAATCTCTGCAATCCCAGCACAGACTGACTCTGGCCAACTGCCTGGCTCAGGCGCGTGTACTCGCCCTCGGCGATAGCGCGCTGGACCAGGCAACAGGCTCGGCCTGGCAACGCTATCACGGCAATCAGCCGAGCACTCTGATATTGCTCGACAAACTGACCCCCGGATCTCTCGGTGCGCTCATCGCCCTCTATGAGCACAAGGTATTCGTTCAGTCCGTTATCTGGAACATCAACCCCTTCGACCAGTGGGGTGTCGAGCTTGGCAAGCAGATGGCCAACACCTTACTGCCGCACATTGGCGCCCGCCCGCAACAGGGGTTTGATACCGCCACCGAAGGCCTGCTGAAGGAGCTGAACCAATTGACCACAGGATCCAAGCCCGCATGAAGATTGCAATCTGGGGAGACGAGCTGGCAGCCTGGGTAGCGGCAGCCGAACTGGCCCGCACCGGCAACGAAGTTTTACTGCAGCAGCTGCAGCCTGAAGACAGCAGCCTGCGTGCCGAACCAGGGCTGATGGAGTCGATCAGTCAGGGATTGGCAACCGGTGCCATTCGCCAGGTTAGCCGACAGCTCGCCTGCAGCGCCGAAATTCACTGGCTGGCAATGCACCCTTCACACCTGTCCGATGCCCGCGCCCTGTGCACCGAAATTGGCCACCAGGGTCCGGACGAGCTGATTATCATCAACCAAAGCAATTTTGGCATTGGCGCCTCTGACCAGCTGCAAGGCTGCCTCCAGGGACGTGGCCAGCAAACGGTTGTGTGCCTGCCGGATACTTTGCAGCAAGGCCAGGCGCTGCAACAGTTTTCCCAACCAACCGCATTTTTGATTGGCTGTGAACACCCGGAAATGCAGCCACGCCTGCAGGCCCTGCTACGCCCGTTCTCCAACGGCCTGCAACAATTGCAGTGGATGACACGCAGGGAAGCCGAGTTCAGCAAGTTCGCCATATCCGGCATGCTCGCGCTTCGCCTGAACTATATCAATGAGTTGGCCAACCTGGCCGATCGTCTTGGCGTCGATATCGAGGTAGTGCGCCACGGCATGGCAACGGACAAGCGCATTGGCGAGCATTACCTGGCTCCGGGATGCGGCTTCGGCGGCACCCATTTCACCCAGTACATCGAGGGCCTGGCCGACATCCTGTCGGAAACACGCCACTCAACCCTGCTCAAAACCGTACTGGAAGAGAACGAACGTCAGAAGGAGCTGCCTTTCCGCAAACTCTGGCAGCACTATCAGTGCGACCTTCAGGGTAAAACCGTGACTATCTGGGGCTGTGCATTCAAGCCTGGCGTCGCAAGCGTGGACAACGCTCCAGCCTTGCCGGTGATCCGAGCACTGCAGGCACAGGGCGTCAACATACAGTTGCACGACCCTGAGGCCATCGAAGCGCTCAAACAGGCAATACCGGACTGCAAAAACCTCAGTTTCTATTCTGACCGCTATGCAGCATTGGAAAACAGTGATGCACTTTTAATCATGACCGAGTGGCCTGAATACGCATCACCGGACTGCAGCCGCATGAAAGCGCTGATGCAGGCCCCTTTGATCGTGGATGGGCGCAACCTGTTGGAGCCGGAGTTTGTCCAGCATCAGGGATTCGTCTATTACGGGGTAGGCCGACCGGCCAGCCAGTGCTAATCTTGAACTGAAGCCATCTCCTCATCAGTAAAAGGAAAGCACACATGAGCATCTACACACGTATTCTGCTGGCACTGGATCTGTCAGACGAGTCTGATCAGCTGGCCACCAAAACCGCCAAAATGGCAGAAGCTTTTGGTGCTGAACTGAACCTCATTCACGTGGTTGAGCCGCTCAGCTTTGCCTATGGCGGTGATGTCCCGATGGACCTGACCACCATCCAGGAACAGCTGGATGACCATGCCAAAACCAAACTGGATCAGTATGCAGAGAAAGTCGGTTATCCGGTAAGCCGTAAAATCATTGTCACCGGCCACACCGAAACCGAAATTCACCGTGCTGCTGAAGAGCTGAACACCGACCTGGTCATCGTGGGTAGCCATGGCCGTCACGGCCTTGCCCTGCTACTGGGCTCCACCGCCAACGGCGTGCTGCACGGCGCCAAGTGCGATGTATTGGCGATTCGAGTAAAAGAGGAGGATTAACCCTCCTCCTGCATCGCCTCCAGCTCCACCCATCGCTCCATCAGCGTTTCGAGCCTTTGCTCCTGCTGATGGAGCACCTCCAATACCTTGGCAACATCTTCATGACCACGGCTGTAAAAGTCCGGTGCCGAGGTCTCTGCCTGAAGTTTCTCCAGTTCGGCTTCGGCTTCTTCCAGCTGTTCCGGAAGACTATCCAGCTCTCGCTGTAGCTTGTAACTGAGCTTGTTGCTGCTCTTGCGGCGCGGTTTCTCGGCAGCTTTCTGCTTTTCCTCTGCCGGCTTGGCATCTGCCTGAGCCTGATGCACAGGCTGAGGACGCTGGCGTAGCCAGTCCTTATACCCGCCCACGTATTCCCTGACCCGAGCATCACCTTCAAACACCACCGAGCTGGTTACTACGTTATCCAGGAAGCGACGATCATGGCTTACCAGCAGGATGGTCCCTTCAAAGGCAAGCAAGATCTCCTCCAGCAACTCCAGAGTCTCGATATCCAGATCGTTGGTCGGCTCATCCAGCACCAGAACGTTGGCAGGCTGACTGAACAGACGCGCCAGCAGGAGCCGGTTGCACTCGCCACCCGACAGGGCTTTCACCGGTGTACGTGCACGCTCCGGACTGAACAGGAAATCCTGCAGGTAGCTGATGATATGGCGCTGACGGCCGTTAATATCGACGCTTTCTCGACCACCGGAAACGTTATCGATAACACTCTTTTCCGGATCCAACTGGCCACGCAACTGGTCAAAATAGGCCACATCCATCTTGGTGCCCAGCTTAACCTCGCCGGCATCCGGCTCAAGCTGACCCAGGATGATGCGCAGCAGTGTACTCTTGCCGCTGCCGTTGGCGCCGATCAGACCGATACGGTCACCACGCTGAACCGTCATGGAAAAATCCTGCAGCAGCGGCTTGCCCGCATACTGCATATTCACATGCTTCAACTCGGCAACCAGTTTGCCGGAACGCTGCGCCTCATCGAGACTGATATTCGCCGTACCCTGACGTTCGCGGCGCTGGGAACGCTCCTGGCGCATCTGTTTGAGCGCACGCACACGCCCCTCATTACGGGTTCTGCGTGCTTTAATGCCCTGACGAATCCAGCGCTCTTCCTGCGCCAGCTTCTTGTCAAACTCGGCGTTCTGGCGTTCTTCGTCTTCCAGCAGCTTCTGCTTCAATTCGAGATACTGGGTATAACTGCCCGGGAAACTGGTCAGGTTGCCCCGGTCCAGCTCAACGATGCGTGTTGCCAGGTGCTCAACCAGATCACGGTCATGGGAAACGAACAAAATCGCGCCGCGGTAGTCGAGCATGACCTGCTCAAGCCACTCAATGGTTTCGATATCCAGATGGTTAGTAGGCTCATCCAGCAACAACAGATCCGGCCGTTGCACCAACGCAGCGCCCAGAGCTGCACGACGACGCCAGCCACCGGAGAGCTCAGACATGCGAGTGTCGGCATCGAGCCCCAGGCGGTCCAGCACCGTTTGTACACGCTGCTCAAGGTGCCAGCCATCCAGGGCCTCCAGACGGAGCTGAAGGCGCTCCATCTTCTGCAGCGAGGCTGTGTCCGTCTTGTGCGAAAGTGCTTCAAAGGCTTCTCGCAATTCGCGCACTTCAGCCAGGCCTTCAGCGACAACATCATAGACCAGGCGCTCATCAGCGGCCGGCAGCATCTGTGGCAACTGCGCCACGCGAATGGCAGGGTCCTGCCAAACACTGCCATGATCGGCATGTACCTGACCGTTGACGACTTTCATCAGCGTCGACTTGCCGGCACCGTTCAAGCCTACCAGGGCAATGCGCTCGCCGGGATCGATCTGAAAATCAACGCCATCCAACAGGGGCGCTGCACTGAAACTGACTGAAACACCTTCTAACTTAACCAGTGGCATATGTACCGCATCCTTAGCTCTAGCAATGCTGGCTAGTGTACCTGATTGAGACGCACAGATAAGCCTTGACGCTGGCCACTTCCTGCCGGTTCGGGCTACACTGCCAGCGTTGTCGAGCTCCCAGTAAAAGGTATGCCAGATGTCCCCAAATCGCCCCACCCTGTTTAGCCTCTGCCTGCTTGCGACTGCCTTGCCGCTCACTGCGTCAGCACAATTGCCTCAGGAATTTGCCCAGCAGCGGGAATCCTACCTGCAAATAGATCGCCAGCTGGCGACTCAGAGGCCGACTGCGACAGAGATGGAGGCGCTCCAGGCGTATCCGCTTTACCCTTATCTCGAATACCGCGTACTGCGCAGCAACCTTAAGGATGCTGAAGCCGAAGAGGTAACGGACTTTTTTGAGCGCAATCGTAAAACTCCGCTCTATGGCCGCCTGATTTTCGCCTGGGCAAAACAGCAAGGCGAAGCAGGAGAATGGGAGGATTTTCTACCCGCCTGGAACGCCATTCAACGGCCTGATACGGAGCTCAAATGCCTGCATGCCCGCTATCTGCTTGAATCAGGCAAGATACAACAGGCCTGGCAGGCAGCTCGACCACTATGGCGTGTCGGCTATTCACAGCCGGATACCTGCGACCCGGTGTTCAAGCCCTGGCTGACATCAGACAACTTCACCTCCGCCGATGCGCTTGAGCGCTATCTCCTGGCACTGGAAAATGGCCGCCCCGCCCTCTCCAGTTATGTTGAAGACTTCCTGAAAGAGGACAGCCACAAACAGACAGCCAAACTGGCCAGAACCCTGTATAGCTCGCCCGCTGAATTCCATCAGAATGCACGCCTGATGCCCGACGCTCAGCAACAGGGGCCTCGCCTGCTGGAGCTGGCTGTGCGCCGGCTGGCACGCAAGGACTTGAATGCTGCTATTGAGCTCTGGATACGCGAGCGTGATCGCTTTCCACTTGCTGCCGCTGAAGCAGCCAAGCTGACTGAGTACATGGGGGTATGGCTGGCCAAACGCTTCCCTGAGGGGGATGAACGCCAGCTGTTGTCAAAGCTGGATCCTGACCACCAGTACTCACGCCTTCAGGAATGGCGCATTCGCCTCCTGCTGGTTGATGGCGACTGGGAGCAAGTTGATAAAAGCATTGCCCTGCTCCCCGAGAGTGATCGCAACTCGGATCGCTGGCAATATTGGCGTGCCATCGCCCGCAATCACCTGAAGTCTGAAGGCAGCACCAGCACACTGGGCCAGCTGTCCGGTGAGCGCAGCTTCTATGGCTTTATGGCAGCGCAAATTCTCAACCAGCCCTATGAACTGAATGACACCCCGCATGCGCCTGCAGAAGCAGACCTTGATGCGCTTGCCCAACAACCGGCATTTCAGCGCATTGCCGAGCTGCTCACGCTGGAGCGCTACGGCGACGCCCGCTCGGAGTGGAACCTGGCCATCCGCGACATGACAGACGACCAGATCATGAATGCCTCCCATCTGATGCAGCGCTGGGGCTGGCACCACCAGGGAATTCGTGGCGCCATCAGCAGCAAGCGCTGGAATGACATGGCACTGCGCTTTCCCAACCCTTATCCTGACCTCTACCTGCGTCACGCCAGCGAGCAGGATATCGACCCCTACTGGGCATTGGCAGTTACACGCCAGGAAAGTGCGTTCTGGATGGGAGCACGCTCACGTGTGGGGGCACGTGGCCTGATGCAGCTGATGCCGGCAACCGCCAAGGCAGTTGCTCGCCGCCACGGTATTGCCATGGGCAGCCTTGCCAGCCTGTCGAAGCCGGATCTTAATATCCGCCTGGGCAGCGCCTATTTGAGCGAGATGATTCAGCGGTTTAACGGCAACCAGGCCTTTGCCTCAGCCGCATACAATGCCGGCCCCCACCGTGTCAGCCAGTGGCTGAAGAGTCGGGGTGATCTGCCGCTGGATATCTGGATAGAGACAATTCCCTACGATGAAACCCGACAGTACGTGCAAAACGTGCTGGCATTCCGGGTGATCTACCGCCAACAGGACAAACAGAATGTGGCCCTGTTCAGCCAACAGGAGTTCAGCCAGCTGGCCCTCAACCAGTAGGGGCTGACGCCAGAAACTGTCTCAGTGCCTGGCCGTCAAACGGCCAGGCCAGCTCCTCACCGGTATCACGGTTAACCAGTACGGGAATCTGCTCGGCATAACGCGCCAGCAGGTCTTCGTCGTAGACAATATCCACCAGATCCACTTCAACCTCACCCGGTTGCAGATTACCCTGCAATATTACGATGGCGTCATCACAAAGGTGACAGCCTTCGGTGGTCATAAGATCCAATTTCCACATTTTTTGTGTGTCTCCCCGTCATCCTTTAGCACTTATTGCTTTCAAATATCAGCCATTCGCCTAAAATATTGTGCCCTTATTCAGACATCAGCAGTAGGTGAAGATGAAAAATCGTATCACGCCGCGCAATGAAGAACATGAACTCAGGGATGATGAGTTCATTGTCAGCAAAACGGATACCCGCGGCGTGATCACCTACTGTAACCGCACGCTGATGCGCATCTCCGGATTCTCGGAAAGCGAACTGTTCGGCAAACAGCACAATATTATTCGCCATCCAGACATGCCACGTGGTGCCTACCGGTTGATGTGGCAACTGCTGCGCAATGGCGATGAGTTTTTCGGCTATGTCAAAAACCTTTGCCGAGATGGCAGTTACTATTGGGTGCTGGCCAATGTAACCCCCGATATCAACGCAGACGGAAAACTGGTGGGCTATTACTCTGTGCGTCGCAAACCGACCCGCAAGGCCATTGCAACCATTGAGCCGATCTATAAACGCATGCTGGATGTCGAGCGTCAGGCTGGCGCCAAGAACGCGCCCGATGCATCTATAGCCCTGTTACAACAGCTCTGCGCTGAGCAAGGGGTTAGCTACGATCAGTTCATCATCCAACTGGACCAGCAGTGAGAGCTTCAATGAACCCATCCATGCAAAACAGCAAAAGTAGCCGCACACCTTTCCTGACTGCGCAGTTGAACATGGCGTGTATTGCTTTCGTTGTGCTCACCCTGCTACCGGTTCTCATAGCTGCGCTCACAGTCGGTTTCAGTGCCTGGCTTTTCCTGCCACTGCCTTTCGCAGCAG
Source organism: Marinobacterium sp. NO-S09 (assembly GCF_059179545.1). Lineage (NCBI taxonomy): Bacteria > Pseudomonadati > Pseudomonadota > Gammaproteobacteria > Oceanospirillales > Oceanospirillaceae > Marinobacterium > Marinobacterium sp. NO-S09. The sequence continues at coordinate 2,721,511 of NZ_CP168954.1, forward strand.
TCCTGGCCTGGATAACACGGCGTAAAGGGATGCGTGCACTGAAGACCCTCATCCGCATTGAGCAAACACTGGAAGAAGCCAACAAGGGCGGCTTTGACTCTCGAATTACCCATACTGCCCACCTGGGTGAGGTCGGCATGGTCGCCTGGGAGCTTAACGACTTCCTGGACAAGATTGAAACCTACTTCAAGGAAGTCGATTCCTGCTTCCAGCACGTATCCCAGGGCAAGTACGACCGCTATGCCTTGTACAAGGGGCTGCCGGGCCAGCTGCGTGAATCCCTGATCCGCATTAACACCTCCCTGGAGCTAATGCGTAAAGGGGCTGAATTTGTCTCCAGCAATGAGCTCAATTCAGACCTGCACACGCTCAACACGTCGCACCTGATCAATAACCTGCGCCAGAACCAGTCCGACCTGCTCAGCATCAGCCAGGAAATGGAGCGTGTTGAAACCATCGCCGCCAACAATGGTGAAGCCGCACAGCAAAGCCAGCAGAGCGTCAGCACCATGGTAAAATCACTGCACGCCATCAATACCACCATTGATGCAGTGGTTGTTTTGATCAAGCAGCTGGGCGAAGAAAGCCAGCAGATGTCCGAATCGCTGTCATTTATTACTGAAATTGCCGATCAAACCAACCTGCTGGCCCTGAACGCCGCAATTGAAGCCGCTCGAGCCGGTGAGCATGGTCGTGGCTTTGCCGTGGTGGCAGATGAAGTCAAAGCCCTTTCCAACCGCACCAAGGAAGCCGCCATCGAGATAAGCGCTACCGTCAGCGGCTTCAGCCAGCGCGTGGATGAAATGGTGATCCAGGCCACTGAATCAGAACGTGCGTCTAACGAACTGAGTGAAATGGCCGAGGGCTTGCGCCAGCAATTTGATACATTCTCCTCTGCCGCTGATGAAACCCGACGTTATATCAGCTATGCCAAGGACCTGACGTTCGGCTCTCTGGCCAAGGCTGACCACGTGATCTTCAAACAGAACGGCTACCTGATGTTTGACCATAACGAGGAACGTCCTGAAGTCATGGACGCGATCAGCGTTAACCATCATCAGTGTCGACTGGGCCAATGGTATTACGAAGGCCCGGGACTCGAATCGTTCAGCACCACCAACAGCTACCGCCTGCTCGAACAACCCCACCGTGCCGTCCATGAAGCCGTACAGCGCGCCGTCGCTCTGCGCAACGAAAACTGGCGCGAAGAACCGGAAACACGCCGCAAGATTGTGGCGGAAATGGCACTGGCAGAAGATGAAAGTTACAAAATTCTGCAATACATCGATGACATGATCGGAGAACGCCACCGACATCAAGCCTGAACACGGGGCTTGCATCGCTTGCTGCCGCCGGATTATGCTCAAAGTGTTCTCCCGCTACTGGCTTATAAACAGTGATCTTGCGGGTGCCAGGCAGTAGCGACCGGCAGTTATGCTTTCGTCGGACTGGCACCCTGAATCAGCAGAGATGGAAAACAGGCAGTTATGACGGATAAAGACGGCAACACCGCGACAACCGATCCGCAGGAGTTCATCAACTACGTCAATCGTGAAACCAGCAAAGTGCTGGAGATGTTCTCCGCGACCGGTGGCGATGACATTCTGCGCCAGTTCACCCAGTCATGGACCGAGCTGGCCACACGCTCGCTGGAAGACCCTGGTGTCTGGATTCGAGCCATCGCTGATTACCAGCAGGCACAATTCAACCTCTGGCGTAACCTGATGAGTGGCAACACGAGCGAAACACCCGTTGCCGAACCACCTCCGGGGGACAGGCGCTTTAAAGCCGAGGAGTGGTCGAAGAATCCGGTATTCGACTACATCAAGCAATCCTACCTGCTCACCTCCGGCATGCTCACCGAAATGGCGCAAAACGCCAAACTCTCTCCGCAACAGCAAGAAAAACTCGAGTTTTACACCCGTCAGTACGTTGACGCCATGTCGCCGTCCAACTTCGCGATTACCAACCCCGAAGTATTGCAACAGGCCATGGAAACCAAAGGTGCCAGCCTGGTTGATGGTCTCAAAAACCTGCTGGGTGATATCGAAAAAGGTCATATTTCCATGACCGATGAGTCTGCCTTCGAACTGGGTAAAAACCTCGCCACCACTGAAGGCGCCGTGGTTTTCCAGAACGACATCTTCCAGCTGATTCATTACAAGCCGCTCACCGAGCAGACCTATGAACGCCCCACGCTGATCGTACCTCCGAGCATCAACAAGTTTTATATTCTTGACCTGCAGCCGGATAACTCTTTCGTACGTTTCTGCCTGGAGCAGGGACAGGATGTCTATCTGGTCTCCTGGGTTAACCCCTCCATCGACCAGCGCGATATCAGCTGGGATGACTATGTCGGCGACGGCGTACTGACTGCCATTGATTGCGTCAAGCAGGTGAGCGGTCAAGACAAGATCAATATGGTGGCCTGGTGCGTCGGTGGTACCCTGACCGCTTCTGCGTTGGGTGTACTGGCCAATCGCAAGGACAACAGCGTTGGCAGCTGTACCTTCCTGACCACGCTGATCGACTTTGAAGATCCGGGTGACCTGCGCGTCTACATTGATGAACAGCAGATCAACCAGCTGGCCGAAAAGGTCAACAAGGAAGGTGTGCTGCACGGACGCGAGCTGGCAACCTCCTTCAACATGCTGCGCTCCAACGACCTGATCTGGTCCTATGTAGTGAATAACTACCTCAAGGGGCAGACACCACCGCCGTTCGATATCCTGTACTGGAACAGCGACCCCACCAACCTGCCTGCTGCCATGTACACTTACTACCTCAAGGGCATGTACCTGGATAACAACCTGGTGAAACCGGGTGGACTGACGGTGTGTGGCGAGAAAATCGACCTGAGCAAGGTGAAAACCCCCTGCTACTTCCTGTCCACCGTGGAAGATCACATTGCCCCCTGGAAATCCACGTTCAAGGCACTGGATCTGCTCAGCGGCAACAATGAATTCGTATTGGGTGCCAGCGGCCATGTGGCCGGTGTCATCAACCCGGCGAAGAAGAACCGTCGCAACTACTGGGTCAAGGGTGAAATGGGCAAAGGCTGTGATCACTGGCTCGAGACTGCAGAACGTCAGGAAGGCTCCTGGTGGAATCACTGGAACGACTGGATTCGTCGTCGCGCAGGTAAAAAGCAGGATGCACCTGCCGAGTACGGCAATGCTGACTTCAAGGTGATTGAACCCGCACCGGGCAGCTATGTACGTCAGCGTCTGGACTGATAAACACCTCACTTACATGCACTAGACAACGGGAGCCTTCTGGCTCCCGTTTCGTTTGTGCCTGATTACAAACACTTATTCATCCTATAAGACAGCTATCATTGCACTCAGGCCTGCAGCAGCTTATCCTTGCCGCACTCACATGAATGGTGAGAGCCAACCCCTGGCTTGGGAAAAAGGCTCCTGCACCCAAGATCGCCAAGGGTATGATTTAATCAAGTGTCAGTGATAAGCCCGCAACGCAGCGCAGAAATCATCCAGCTTCTCCGTCTGGGCTGGCCCATTATGGTGGCTCAGCTGGCGCAGAATTCCATGACCTTCGTCGACACTCTGATGTCAGCGCAAGCAGGGCCTGAAGACCTCGCCGCCATCGCATTGGGCAGCAGCCTTTGGCTCCCACTGTTTCTCGCTGTTGCCGGCATCCTCATGGCCACAACGCCCACTGTTGCCCACCTGGTGGGTGCAAACCGAAGCCATGCAACACGACACACCTTTCAGCAGGCCTGCTGGCTGGCATTACTAATGGGAGGCATTGGCGTTTTCCTGCTGCGCAATGCATCCCCCATACTCGATCTTCTACAGCTGGAACCGGGGCTTTATACCAAAACCCAGGATTATCTCGATGCCGTAAGCTGGGGCTTCCCGGCCTTCCTCCTTTATCAGGTGGTGCGCAGCTTCTCAGAGGGATATGGCAAAACCCACCCTGCCATGCGCATTGCCGTTCTTGGCGTCTTACTCAATATCCCGCTGAACTATGTCCTGATTTTCGGCAAGCTGGGCCTTCCCGCCATGGGCGGTGTCGGCTGCGGTTATGCCACGGCGATTGTGATGTGGGTCATGTTATTGACTGGCCTGGGCTATCTTCGCCACAGCCCCCTTTTCAGCCCCCTGGAGGTTTTCAGCCACTGGCAACGACCTTCGCTGGCCTCAATCAAGGAATTGCTGAAGCTGGGCGTACCCATCGGCGTATCCCTGCTGATTGAAGTAAGCATGTTCTGCGTACTGGCCTTGATCCTGGCCCCTCAGGGCGAGAGCGTCATTGCCGCCAACCAGATCACCATCAGCTACACCGGCATGGTATTCATGATTCCGCTCAGTATGGCCATGGCGCTGACCATTCGCGTAGGCCACCTGGTCGGCGCAAAGGACCCTGCCGCAGCCCGCTTTGCCGCCTCCACTGGCACCCTGATTACGCTCTGCATTGCAGCTTTCAGCTGCACCCTGTCGTTCCTGCTGGCCCCCCAGATTGTATCCCTCTACACTGACCACACGGCCATCAGCACCCTGGCCATCACTCTGATCAGCATTGCAGCCGTGTTCCAGTTTTCCGATGCTCTTCAGGTCAGCGCCGCCGGTGCACTGCGTGGTTACAAGGATACCGCCATCCCCCTGGTCATGGTTTTCATTGCCTACTGGGTTATCGGCCTGCCAGTCGGGTATACACTCGGTTTCACCGACTGGTTGACCCCTGCCCTGGGGGCAGCCGGTCTCTGGTATGGACTGTTGATCGGGCTTAGCGTTGGCGCCGTACTCCTGGGTACACGACTGCTGAGGATTTCCCGCCATGCGCTACATCGTTCTGCTGTGCCTGCTGACCACTCTTAGCGGATGTAGCCAGGATCCAGTCACTGAACGCCTGCATGACTACGCCTCTCGTGTAGGAAACGCCATTGAATTTGACGTAGAACTCAGCCTCGTCGACAACCTCCCCCAATACCCCGCCAAGCGCGACCGCATTCAGCCAGTTGATGATATCCGCGAAGGCTTGCTGGACGTGCTGGACTTGCGACGCTGCGGACTGCTGACTCTGATCGGCGAGCGCAACAGCTCGCTGGGCAAGCTTGCCGGGCATAGCCAACGTTTGATTTATGAAATGCGCTTTCTGCCGCCCCTGCGCCAATGCATACAAACGTTAAGCAACCAGCAGCCCCCTCTTGACGAAAGCGACCAGCAACTGCTGCAACGTCTTACCCAAATCGAGACGACCAAACGGAAAAATCTGCCTGGCATCGTAGCCAACGCGGTTTTTGCTACCGAAGAGATCGAGCAGCAGTTCTCGCTCAACGCCGCAGCAGCCGATATAACCACCCTCGAGACCTACACCCATGTAGAACCGGCATTGCAGCGCCTCGCACACCTGGCTGATTTGACTCAGCGCTCGGACTGGCCTGTACCGGACAATATCGACCAGCTGGAACAGAGCTACGCACAACTCTACCGCACCCCTTTTGGTGCCAGCTGGCTAAAAAGCCTGAGCTATTTGACCCAGACACTGGATCAGACCGCTGATGCCCTGGAACAGCGACTTGAACAACGCCCGCTATGCTTCAATCGCAAGCCCACCCCTCAGGCGCAGATCATGCGCAACGTCTTTGAGCGGTATTACGCTGGACAGCTGCAGCCATGGATGTCAGCCGTACACCGTAATGGCCAGCGCTGGCGCACGCATTGGCAAACACTGGCCGAAACCCTGCCGTTGACACCTCAGCTACAAGACTATTTCTCCGCCACCCTGCTGGGCGATACCAGCCTGTGGCAAAGCTACATTGAAGCGCGTGATCGCCACACCAAAAGCTGGCAGCGCATGCTGGGGCATTGCGGCATGATGCCCTCGGCATGACTTGTACCTGCCCCCTTTATCTTTCATCATAGGGCCAATAGCGTAATGGAGAGCGCTTTTGTCTGCTTCCCCCCCTTCACATCGACTTTCATGGCCTGGCATTGCGTTACTGCTGGGCATGGCAGCGGCTTTGGTCGTTGCCATTGCCACCGCCGTAGAAACCTCGGCCTTACGCCTGAGCGAAAGCCAGATTGAAGAGTATCGCAAGGTCTATGGAGAGGATGCCGCCAAGCGCCTGCGTGCCTGGCAAGCCCTGATCCGCGACAGCGCCCACCTGCCCGAAGACGAAAAGCTGCAAGTGGTAAACCGTTTTTTCAACCAGGTGCGCTTCATCGACGATATCGTGCATTGGAAACAGAAAGATTACTGGGCAACCCCGGTTGAATTTCTCATCAGTAACGGCGGCGATTGCGAAGACTTTTCAATCGCCAAGTTCTTTACACTGCGCGCTCTGGGCGTGTCCGAGGAGAAGATGAGCATTGCCTACGTAAAGGCACTGGAGCTTAACCAGGCGCACATGGTGCTGACCTATTATTCTGACCCCAGTGCCATGCCGGTCGTACTGGACAACCTTATTGGCGAAATTCGTCCCGCCAACCAGCGCCCGGACCTGCTTCACGTGTACACTTTTAATGGTGACAGTCTCTGGGTGAGCAAAAAAGGACGCAGAGCAGAGCTGGTAGGCACCTCAAACAAGCTTAAACCCTGGGTCAAACTGCAATCCCGCATTGAACAGAACGCTGTCAACCTGAACTAGCCCGAGGAGCATTCAGATGTCTTTGACCAACCAGATCATTACGACCGTAATTGCCGTTATTCTCGGGTTGGCGATCAGCACCCTGTATATCCTGTCGGACAGCTCACGCAACACTTTGGTTACCCAGCTGGAATCCCACGCTGAGGACGGAGCCACCCATTTGGGCCTCTACCTGGCTCCATTCATGCAGAAAGGCGATATTGCTACGGTAGAAACTGCGGTCAACGCTATCTTCGACAGCGGTTTTTATCAGCGGATTGATGTATTGGACAGATCTGGCGAGGCACTCTATAGCAAGCAATTCGACAGCTCTGCCAACATTGATGCGCCTGAGTGGTTCATTCAGCTGATTCCCATTACACCACCGACCAAAACCCGCGATATCGCCTACAACTGGCAGCAGGTCGGCAGCATTCATATCCGCAGCCGTGCCGGCTATGCCTACGAACAGCTTTGGCTCGGCGTACGCAACGCGCTGGTACTTTCAGCCGCACTATCGCTGCTCGCGGCACTGGTGCTCTCGGGACTCCTGCGCATTCTGCTCAGCCCCTTGCGTGGTGTTGAGCATCAGGCAATGGCTCTGGCCCGACGGGAGTATATAGAGCAACCCAACCTGCCCAAAACCCGCGAACTGCGCCGGGTGGTTACCGCCATGAACCTGATGGTCCGCCAGGTTGAGAATATGTTCAACGAGCAGAACCGTAACATTGAGACACTGCGTACTGCCGCTTACCGCGACACCCTGACCGGGCTCAACAACCGCAAAGCCGCCCTGACCCAGCTGAACGAACACCTGGAATACCGCCAGGATTTTGGACCGGCCTCGCTGATCTGCCTTCGCCTGAACAACCTGCAACAGCTCAACAAGGAACTGGGCGAAGACAACACCAACCATCTGATTCAAACCAGTGCCCGCTTGCTGGACGAGCTAGCCAAACAGCTTGGCTTCAACGTGACCGGTCGCATGGGTGGCGCCGAACTGGTACTGCTGGCACGACGCAGCAATCGTGATATCTGGCAGCAAAAACTGGAGCCACTGGCCAACCAGATCAATACGCTGCATGCCCAGCTCAACAACACTGAGGGCAAACCCAATATAGTCAGCATTGGCATTAGCAGCTGCGAGGGTCACGACAAGACCGAGACGCTGCTTTCGCAGGCCCGATTCGCGGCAGATCAGGCAGAGGAAAGCAATGAAGCCATCGCTTTCTATAGCCAACATCAGGCGCAGCGCGGCTGGTCCGAGCAATGGCAGGAGCATGTTGCCAACGTGATTGGTAACGGCCAGATTTTCCTGCAACAACAGACGCTTGTTAGCCATGAAAACCAGCCAGTGCACGCAGAGGTGTTCGCCCGCATCCTGAACCAGGAAAACGAGCCTTGCAGCGCCGGTGAATTCCTCGGGGTAGCACGCGACCTGGACTTGCTGCCGGTCATTGACCGACTGGTAGTCGAGCGGGCACTGAGCTACTTGCTGACACACGACGCCCCATCACGACTGGCTGTAAACCTGGCCAACCAGACCCTAAGCCAGCCTGAATTTGTCGACTGGCTGCTGCAGAAGCTGGAGCAGAACACGGCCAGCGCACGGCTGTCCATTGAAGTTAACGAAACAGCCATTCTCACCCGCCTCGACGCTATCCAGTCATTGCGTAACTCACTTCAGGGGCTGGGTGTGGAGTTTGGTGTCGATAACTTTGGCACCCACCCCAACGGCTTCAGCTATCTGTACGCCCTGCGCCCGGATTATCTGAAAATTGATGGCTCACTCGTACGCCATCTGAGCCACAGCGAAGAAGACCGCTTCTTTGTCAGCAGCCTGATCAGCGTGGCTCACAGTCTGGAAATCCAGGCACACGCCGAGCATGTCGAGAACGAGACGCAGCGCAGTACTCTACTGAGCATGAAGATTGACGGCACCCAGGGCTATTTGCATGGCCAGCCGAGTGCCTTGGGATCAGTGTCAGAGGTGTGATCTGACCCAACGCTCCAGACTGGACAGATCCATGGCACCCGCCTGCCGGGCGATCTCCTGCCCCTGATGCACCATCAACAGGGTCGGAATACTGCGAATCGCATAGCGGGCGGCCAGTGACTGGGATTCTTCCGTATTGACCTTGAGCAACAGGCACTCGGGTTCAAGCCTGGCTGCGGCCTGCTCGAATACGGGCGCCATCATTTTGCAAGGACCGCACCATGAGGCCCAGAAATCGATCACCAGAGGCAGATCGGTATTGGCGGCAATGCGGGCGAAAGCGGCCTCGTCAACCTCATGTGGCTGCCCTGTCATCAGGGGCTGCTTACAGCGGCCACAAGCTGGATCTTCGGCAAGACGGGATTCGGGTAAACGGTTTGTTGCCAGACATTGGCAACAGCTGAGATGAACCTGACGAGACATGGCGGAACCTCCTGAGACACGTCTCATTTAACTGGAGGCGACCCGCCCTGATTTCAAGCGTTTAGCGACCGCCTTTGTTCAACAAGGCTTCCAGCTTGCGGTTCATGCGGTCTTCTTTCTGCTTCTGGCGGGATTCACGTTCCTGGCGGCGTTCTTCCTGCTGACGCTCACGACGCTGATCACGGATTTCCTTCAAGCGTCCTGCAGCATGCTCCGCTTCTCCGGCCGTAACCTTGCCACAGGCTTCACCCTTGAGATCAACGCGCTCAACATCCTCAACAACAGACTTGAGGTAGGCGATGGAACGTACATAGGTGGCCAGCGCTCGCTTGATCCGGTTACGGGCCAGTTTTTCATCAGCAATCAGGTCTTCCTGAATACCAATCTTGAGCGGCCGAACGTTGTCGCGGCTGAAGGTTTGCGGATAGGCTTCGATCAGCTGCTCAAGGGCTGCCTGGTTGGCGGCACGGTTCTTGGAACGATTCTTGCCGGTGGCGTTTTGGTTCACTGTTTGACTCTCTGTTGTCCGGTGTTTTGCCTGACTTTTCTGCTCGACAGTCACCAGGCGTTGTTCACATTCCTGCAGCAGTGTCTCAACACTGGTCTGCAGATTTTCAAGTTCCGACACTCAGTCAGCCCCTTTTTCAATCACATACACATAAACATCCTCGACCACTTGCTGCTCCTGCAGCGCATGACCCAGGAAGGTACAGAATTTGGGAATATCACGCTGGGTAGACGGATCGGTCGCCGTCACCTTAAGCCGCTCACCGGCCGACATCTCGCGCACCTTGTTATGGAGCATCATGACCGGCTCTGGGCATAACAGCCCGGTAGCATCAAGCTCGTGATCGACGTTTTGTTTCATCAGAACTGCACAACTATAAATATATATAAGCGGGCCTGGGCACCGCACCTGGGCCGGAACTGGCTTGCACCGGCACAACAAGCGATTATCCTGATATAAACACCATCACTCAAGGAGTAAGCTGATGATTCGTGTTCTAATCGAGCGTCATATAGCCTCAGAACTGAGCGAACACTATGATCGCGTTGCCCGGGAAACCCTGCAGGCTGCCATGCACTTCCCCGGTTTTATCTCAGGTGAAGCCCTGCATAACAGCGCTGATCCGAACCATCGCGTCATTCTTGCCACCTACCGGAGCGAAAACGATTGGCTCAGATGGGCAAGCTCAGATGAGCGCCGTGACATGATGGATCAGATCAACCCGATGCTGGAGACCGATGAAAAAGTCACCGTGTTCAGTCATTAAACTCAGCTGGTCAATGATAACCAGCAGGTGATTTCCTCGCGGTCGTGATAGAGCTGCTTGGCCTGCAGACGATAACCAACACCCGCCAGGTGCAACTGTTCCTCAAGGTGTGCCAGGCAGCTCTCAACCTCATCAAAACGTTTTTTCATCGGCAGCTTGAGGTTGAACATCGCCTCACGACACCAACCGTTAAGCGCCCATTGCAACATCAGCTCGGTAACACGTGCAGGCTTATCCACGACATCACACACCAGCCAGTCAACAGGCTTGGGAGGCGCGAAGGTAAACGCATCCTCGCGGCGATGCTCAACCTGCCCGGTTTCCATCAAATCATCATTCATGGGGCCGTTATCGACAGCAATCACATGCATATCCTTGCGTACCAGCTGCCAGGTCCAGCCACCCGGCGCCGCCCCCAGGTCGACCGCCGTCATGCCGGGCACCAGCTTTTCCTGTTGCTGCTTTCCGCGTAAAAAGTGCAGCCAGGCTTCTTCCAGCTTCAGGGTTGAGCGGCTCGGCGCATCCTTGGGGAATTTAAGACGACGAATTCCCATCGCCAGAGGGGAGCTGTTCCGCACGCGGGTCGCGCCAAACCAGAATGTTTTTCCATCCAGTACAAACAGGTGCCAGCGCCAGTCCGAACGCTGCTTGCGCGGCAGTAACAGCCCCTCTCGACGCAAACCTTGCGACAAGGCTGAACCAAATTTACGCGCAAAGCCCTGGAGCTCACGCCCTTCAGTCGTATCAGCGACCTCAACCATCAATTCCGCAGCCTGGGGCAGTTGCTTAGCCCACTCAAGCATGGGGGTAACACGATCGCCCGTAGGCAGATCGCTGATCTGCGGCAGGCATGCGAACCATTGACGGGTAAAAATCAACCGCTCAAAGGGCAGTGACTGCATTAACTTTTCGGCATCGCCAGGCTGATAGCAATTGAAAATGACAAAGCCCTGGCTCGGCTCGAACTGCGGATAGCCATAGACACCCACGCTGGCGCAGCGCTCCGTTATCTCGGCGGCACACTCCTTCTCAAAACCGCCTCGGCAGTGCAGCAAAACAGCGTTCAATTGTCCCATATGACCTCCAATTAGTAGGCGGGCAACTATAGTAATGCCTTAGTCTAATAACAACTATTCCAATGGATAAGACAACGCTTAAAACCGCCTCAAACCCGCGTTTGATCCATATCAAGCAAAACATTAAATGAAAATAAACGAACCCGGCTTAGGCCCCGTATAAGCCATTAACAAAGGCTTTTTCCATACCTGAACCCTGCATTGGAAAAAGCAAAAATCATTGAAATTCAATAGATTATGAAAAGCGACACCATATGACCTCAAAACCACTGCACCAAATCAAGCCTGCGACAATCAACCGCAGCAAAAAGTTTCATTTCATTGAAATAGCTTGGGTATTCCAAGATAATTGCCGGTGGAACTCTTCTTACTACTATTAGCTTGTTGATGAGAGCCTGACATGAGCACTGCAACTGAACACCCGACTTACAATTACAAAGTCGTGCGCCAGTTCGCCATCATGACGGTGGTCTGGGGCATCGTCGGTATGGGCGTCGGCGTATTGATCGCCGCCCAGCTGGTGTGGCCTGCACTGAACTTTGATATTCCTTGGTTGACCTACGGACGTATCCGTCCGTTACACACCAACGCGGTAATCTTCGCGTTTGGTGGCTGTGCGCTTTTTGCCACTTCCTACTACGTGGTACAGCGTACCTGTCAAACCCGACTGTTCTCAGATGCTCTGGCGTCTTTCACATTCTGGGGTTGGCAGGTTGTAATCCTGGCAGCTGCTGTCACCCTGCCGCTCGGCCTGACTTCCGCCAAGGAATACGCCGAGCTGGAATGGCCGATCGATATCCTGATCGCCGTGGTTTGGGTCAGCTACGCCATCGTCTTCCTGGGCACCGTCAAGAACCGCAAGACGTCTCACATCTACGTGGGTAACTGGTTCTACATGGCGTTCATTATTACGGTTGCAGTCCTGCACATCGTCAACAGCATGGCTATGCCTGTCACTCTGACCAAGTCCTACTCCGTTTACCCGGGTACTGTGGATGCGATGGTTCAGTGGTGGTACGGCCATAACGCGGTAGGCTTCTTCCTGACTGCCGGCTTCTTGGGCATGATGTACTACTTCGTACCCAAGCAGGCCGAGCGTCCGATCTACTCTTACCGTCTGTCCATCGTTCACTTCTGGGCGCTGATCGCGACCTACATGTGGGCCGGTGGTCACCACCTGCACTACTCTGCCCTGCCGGACTGGACTCAGTCTGTCGGCATGGTCATGTCCCTGATCCTGCTGGCTCCGTCCTGGGGTGGCATGATCAACGGTATGATGACCCTGTCCGGTGCCTGGCATAAGCTGCGTACCGACCCGGTACTGCGTTTCCTGGTGGTATCCCTGTCCTTCTACGGTATGTCTACCTTCGAAGGCCCGATGATGTCCATCAAGACCGTAAACGCCCTGTCTCACAACACTGACTGGACTGTTGGCCACGTACACGCCGGCGCTCTGGGCTGGGTTGCGATGATCTCCATCGGTGCCGTATACCACATGATCCCGAAACTGTTCGGTAAGGCTCAGATGTACTCTGTTGGCCTGATCAATACGCACTTCTGGCTCGCAACCATCGGTACTGTTCTGTACATCTGCTCCATGTGGGTTAACGGTATCCTGCAGGGTCTGATGTGGCGTGCGGTTAACGAAGACGGCACTCTGACCTACAGCTTCGTCGAAGCGCTTGAAGCCAGCCACCCGGGTTACCTGGTGCGTTGGATCGGTGGCATGTTCTTCCTGACCGGTATGCTGCTGATGGCCTTCAACGTTTGGCAGACCGTTCGCAGCGGCAGCTCCGTCAAGGCAGCTGAACCCTCTGCGCAAGCGGCCTGATTGAGACGAGGAGCAGATAGCAATGATCAAACACGAAACGATTGAAAAGAATATCGGCCTCATGATCCTGCTGATCATCATCGTGATCAGCGGTGGTGGTCTGGCAGAAATCGTACCTCTGTTTTTCCAGAGTTCTACGACCAAGCCGATTGAAGGCCTGCGCACCTACTCTGCGCTGGAACTGGAAGGCCGCGACGTATACATCCGGGAAGGCTGCCACGTCTGCCACACCCAGATGATTCGTCCGTTCCGTGCTGAAACCGAGCGCTACGGCCACTACTCCACCGCGAACGAGCACGTATGGGAACATCCGTTCCTGTGGGGCTCCAAGCGTACGGGTCCGGATCTGGCGCGTGTCGGCGGTCGTTATTCCGACGCCTGGCAGAAGGCTCACCTGTACAACCCGCGTGACGTAGTACCTGAATCCAAGATGCCGTCTTACCCCTGGCTGTTCGAGAACAAGCTGAGCGGTAAAGACACTGCAGCGAAGATGCAGACACTGCGCAAGCTGGGCGTACCGTACACTGATGAACAGATCAGCACTGCCCGTGAAGATGTGCAGGGTAAAACCGAGATCGATGCTCTGGTTGCCTACCTGCAGTCACTGGGTAAAACGCACTCTGTTTACACCAACAAACGGTAATTTTCAGTGAGTTACGAGGTTTATGGTCCCTTCATACCGGTCATAATGCTGATCACTTTCATCGGCCTCTTCATCTGGGTGCTTTTGCCCGGTAACAAGAAGCGGTTTGATGAAGCCTCCAACCTGCCCTTCGAGGATGACGAGCAGGACAAGCGGAGTCGTGAAGAGCTGGACCGACGGGACCCATAACAGGAGAGACGACAAATGAGTGCTTTCTGGAGCGCGTGGGTAACCGTGATTACCCTGGCAGTCATCTTCGGCTGCACCTGGCTCTTGCTGGCTACCCGCAAGAGCGAAAAGTTCAAGGAAACGACCGAAGAAACTGTCGGTCATGCCTTTGACGGTATCGAGGAGTTTGACAACCCGCTGCCGCAGTGGTGGTTCTACATGTTCGTAGCAACCGTCATCTTCGGCCTGGGTTACCTGATGCTGTACCCCGGTCTGGGTAACTTCAAAGGCCTGCTGGGCTGGACCTCTCACAACCAGTGGGAGCGCGAGATGCAGCACGCCGAAGAGGTTTACCGTCCTGTTTTCGCGGAATATGCAACTCTGTCTATTGAAGAGCTGCAGAAGCCGGAAAACGAGGCAGGTTTGAAAATGGGTCAGCGCATGTTCGCCAACAACTGCTCCGTTTGTCACGGTTCTGCAGGTACTGGCGCCATCGGCTTCCCGAACCTGACCGACAATGACTGGCTGTACGGTGGCGAGCCTGCCACTATCAAGCAGACCATCGTCAACGGTCGTAACGGTGGCATGCCGGCATGGGCTGATGTTCTGGGCGAAGACGGCGTTCGCGACGTTGCCAGCTACGTCATGACCCTGAGCGGTAAAGAAGCCGTTGCTGGTACTGATGTAACCAACGGTCAGAAACAGTTCCAGGCACTGTGTACCGCTTGTCACGCACCGGATGGTACTGGCATGCACGCACTGGGTGCGCCGAACCTGACTGATGACATCTGGTTGTATGGTGGTGACTTCAAGCAGATTGCACACACTATTCGCGCAGGCCGCGCTGGTGTGATGCCTGCTCAGAAGGACCTGCTGTCTGATGACAAGATCCACCTGATCACAGCCTACGTCTACAGCCTGTCCAATAAGTAAGGCATAGACGCGTCTGAACCAAGGCGGCATGATGCAAATCATGTCGCCTTTTTTTTTAGCGGCCTAGTATAATATTCACTGCCTCTAATACATTTAGAGCAGACCTGTCGATCTTCAATAGCAGTAGGTACTGGCATGAATCAGATACCGGTAAAGGACGTTACTCCGCCCAAGAAGGGCAAGGGTGGCGAAGTCGAAACCTATAACCTCTACGCCAAGCGCGAGCACATCTACGTCAAGTTTTACAAGGGATTCTTCAAGAACTTCCGCATCATTTCCGGCTTTCTGATGCTGGCGATGTTTTATGGATTTTCATGGATTCAGTACGATGGCCGCCAGGCGGTACTATTTGACCTGCCCAACCGTCAATTCCATATCTTTGGAATGACGTTCTGGCCGCAGGATTTCATGCTTTTATCCTGGCTTCTGATCATTCTCGCCTTCACGCTGTTTTTCGTTACCGTGTTCGCCGGTCGCCTCTGGTGTGGCTATGCCTGCCCCCAGTTTGTCTGGACCTGGCTGTTCATCTGGGCCGAGCGCATCACTGAAGGTGATCGCAACAAGCGCATGCGCATGGACAAGCAGCCCATGAGCAAGGACAAGTTTCTCCGCAAAAGCGCCAAGCACCTGCTCTGGATTTTAATTGCCGTAGCTTCAGCCATCGCGTTTGTCGGCTACTTCTCCCCTATTCGTGAACTGGTGCCCAGCATTGCCAGCTGGGACCTGGGCCCCTGGGAAACCTGGTGGCTGGCTTTCTTTGCCGTTGCAACCTATGGCAATGCCGGCTGGCTTCGTGAACAGGTCTGCATCTACATGTGCCCCTATGCCCGTTTCCAGAGCGTCATGTTTGACCAGGACACCCTGATCATCTCGTATGATGAAAAACGCGGTGAACCGCGCGGGAAACGCAAGAAAAATGCCGACAAGGACAGCAGCGGCCTGGGCGACTGTATCGACTGCATGGCGTGTGTGCACGTCTGCCCGGTGGGTATCGATATTCGCGACGGCCTGCAGTATGAATGTGTAGCCTGCGGCGCCTGTGTCGATGCCTGTGATGACATGATGGATCGCATGGGTTACGAGCCCGGCCTGGTGCGTTACACCACCGAGCACGCCCTGAAAGGCAACAAGACCCATCTCATGCGCCCGCGCCTGATTGGTTATTTTGTTGCCCTGCTGGTGATGTTTGCCGCCTTTGCCTGGGCAATTGCCGACCGTGTACCGCTGGAAGTCGATGTTATTCGTGACCGCGGCGAGCTGTACACCAATACACCATCCGGCATGATCCAGAACGTATACACCCTCAAGATCGCCAACAAGGATCAGGTAGACCAGCAGTACCGCATCAGCATCTCCGGCCCTGACGGCCTGGAAATGGTGACTGAACCTGTCGTAACCGTCGCTGCTGGCGAGTTGCTGAACTACCCGGTTCGCCTGCAAATAGATCCTGATCAGCTTAATGTTCGCAATGCTGATATAAACTTTAGCGTAATTTCGCTGGACCAAAGTACTGCCATTGAAACTGAAAGCCGTTTCCTTGGTCCCATACCTCAACGCTAGTCCCCTTAAAGACCTGATTTAGGTTAGAATGGCGGCCGGTTAATCCGGCCGCCTGCATTTCAAGGAGTGTCATGAATACACACGAACAAGCTACCGCCCCCTGGTTCAAACAGCCCTGGCTTTGGTTTGTCCTTGCACCACTGTTCGCCGTATTTATTTACGCCACGATCTTTATGTATATTGCCGTCACTACCAGTGATGGCGTGGTGAAAGAGGACTATTACAAAGTCGCTCGCGGCATGAATATCGACACCTCCCGTCAGGATCAGGCACGCAACCTGGAAATACAGGGTGACCTGAAAATCGACCGCATGACAGGCGACGTCAACCTGCGCCTCAATGGTTTGCTGGACAGCTTTCCCGAACAGCTGCGTCTGAACATCATTCACCCGACGCATCAGAAATATGACCAGACACTGACGTTGCGCAGCGTCGATGGCAAAGGCCTCTATGCCAGCAGCCTGCAGGGTAAAATCAGCAGCAAGCGCTATCTGTCCCTGAGCCCCATGGATGATAACTGGCAGGTACGCCTGGAAATTGAGCCTCCTTATGACGAACAGCTCAACTACACCCTTAAACCACAGTGAACGCAGAGTCCAAAGTCCAGAGCAGTGATGCTCGTCAGGACTGTTTTCATTGCGGCCTTCCGGTCCCGCCCGGTACCGACTACACCACGGTTATTGATGGTTCGGCGCGCAGCATGTGCTGCCCGGGCTGTCAGGCTGTGGCCCAAACCATTGTTGACGGCGGGCTGGACAACTTCTACCGCCACCGTGACAATCTTGCTCCTGCACCGGACAACCTGACAGGCGGAGCCCCGCTTGATGATGAGCTGGCCCTGTATGACAACCCGTCTATTCAGGCCGGTTTTGTTCGCAGCCTGGAAGAAAACCGCAGCGAAGCCACCCTGGTTATGGAAGGCATTACCTGCGCGGCTTGCGTGTGGCTGCTTGAGCACCACCTGTCACGCCAGCCAGGGGTTGAGTCATTCAGTGTCAACCTGACCAATCACCGCGGTCGACTGGTCTGGGACCCCGAACAAACCTCCTTGAGCCGGCTGTTCGCTGAAATCATGCACATCGGCTATCGGGCACACCCCTTCCACCCCAACCGCGAAGAGCAGTTGCTGGAAGCCGAGAAAAAGCGCGCCATTCGTCGCCTGGGGATTGCCGGGGTCGGCATGATGCAGGTCATGATGATGGCCGTCGCCCTTTATGCCGGCGCACTCCAGGATATGGAGTCCCGCTTCGTCGAGTTCATACGCTGGAGCAGCCTGGTGATTACCACTCCGGTGGTGCTGTATTCTGCACGCCCGTTTTTTATCGCCGCCTGGCGCGACTTGCGCACACGTCAGCTCAGCATGGACGTGCCGGTTTCCATCGCTATTGGCGGGGCTTTCCTGGCCAGTATCTGGGCCACCGTTACCAATACGGGTGAAGTCTATTTCGACTCGGTCACCATGTTTACCTTCTTCCTGTTGATCGGCCGCTTTGTTGAAATGCAGGCTCGCCACCGTACCGGTCGCGCCGGCAATGCGTTGATGGACCTTCTGCCGGGAAGTGCCACCCTGCTGATTGATGGCCATGAAAAGCTGATCCCTGCATCCGAACTCCAGGTTGATCAGATCGTACTGGTCAAGCCTGGGCATACCATTCCGGCAGATGGTGTCATTATTGAAGGCAACAGCACCATCGATGAATCCGCCCTTACCGGTGAGTATCTGCCCATCAGCAAACAGTGTGAAGATACCGTGGTTGGTGGCACCATCAACGTTGAGCACCCGATCAAGGTCCGCATCACGGAGACCGGCCAGAATACCCGTATCTCAGCCATTATAAGTCTGATAGAGCGTGCCCAGTCTGAAAAACCGGCTACGGCGAAAGTTGCTGACAAGGTGGCTCGCTATTTCGTAATGGCCGTACTGCTCACATCGGTCACCGTTGCTACCGCCTGGTATCTGGTATCTCCGGCCGATGCCTTCTGGATTACACTGTCAGTATTGGTCGTCACCTGCCCCTGTGCGCTGTCCCTGGCAACACCTACCGCACTGACTGCGGCGACCGGCACTCTGCGCCAGCAAGGCTTGCTCATCACACGCGGGCACGTACTCGAAGGCCTTGCCAGCGCCACCCATGTTGTTTTCGACAAAACAGGTACCCTTACTGAAGGCAACTTGAGCGTGCGCGACATGCACCTGTTGCGCCCTGACTTTGCAGCCAACCCCTATACCGTTGCAGCGGCACTGGAACAGCCATCAGAGCACCCCATCGCCCAGGCCTTCCGCCCCTTCTTCAGGCAGGAAGCCCAGGACGTCAGGGTACAGGTGAACGCAGGGGTAGAAGGTCTGTTCCAACAGCAGCGCTTCCGCCTGGGCAAGGCATCCTATGCCGCAGAACTCTATGGAGGCGAAACCCCGGCAACACCTGAAATGGCTGTGCAATGGTTGTTACTGGCCGACAAACAAGGCCCGGTTGCCTGGTTCTCGGTGGATGACCAGGTACGACAGGATGCTCCGGAGTTAATCGCCATGCTGCATCAGCGCGGCATTCATGTTGCCATGCTCACCGGTGATGAATCCGAGGCTGCCCCCAGGGTTGCTGAACAGCTAGGCATCAGCGTAGTCCAGCGTGGCATGTCGCCCGACCAGAAGCTGGCCTACATCAAGCAGCTCCAGAGTGATGGAGCCAGTGTTGTCATGGTCGGCGATGGCATCAATGACATCCCGGTTCTGGCAGGTGCACGCACCTCCATCGCCATGGGCAGCGCCACCGATCTGGCCAAGACAAGCGCCGATGCCGTCTTGATCTCGGGTGAGCTGAAGCGGCTTGCTCTGGGTATCCTGCTGGCACGCAAGACCCGCCTGGTCATTCGTGAAAACCTGAGCTGGGCACTACTCTATAACTTGGTAGCCCTGCCATTGGCCGCGTTGGGCTTTATTGCACCCTACATGGCAGCGGTAGGCATGTCAGCCAGCTCGCTGATTGTGGTCGGCAATGCCATGCGCCTGGCCCGGACACCTCGAATCAAGCCCCCGCGTCGGAGTTGAATCATGGACATTATCTATCTGCTCATTCCCATTGCCATTATTCTGGCCAGCGTTGCGATCTGGGCTTTCTCATGGAGCGTCAAACAGGGTCAGTTTGATGACCTGGAGTCTCCGGCGCATCGCATTCTCTATGATGATGACGAAGACATGATTCCTGAAGATGCACGTCAGGACAAAGACAAGAACCGGTCACAGGATTCCAAGTGACCGAGTTTCCTGCAGTCCTGGCTGCCGTTCTGTTTGGCCTCGCCGGAAGTACACACTGTATCGGCATGTGTGGCGGCATTGCCGGCAGCGTTGCACTCAGCGCCAGCGGCAAGGCCTCAACACCCTTGTACCTGCTTGGCTTTAATGTTGGGCGCCTGCTCAGCTATGCCATCGCAGGCCTGCTGGTCGGTCAATTCGGAGCCATACTGGCTCAGGGCCAGACACTGACGATCGGCCTGCGCACAGTCGCCGCACTGATCATGATTGTCATGGGCCTCTATATCGCCCAGTGGTGGCAGGGCGCGGCATACCTGGAACGCGTCGGACAGATTATCTGGCGTCGCATTCAACCCCTCACTAAAACGTTTTTGCCCGCCGACCGTTTATGGAAGTGCCTCTTCCTTGGTGGCCTATGGGGCTGGCTGCCCTGTGGGCTCGTCTATACAACACTGATCTGGGCGGGCACCACAGGCCAAAGCGCGCCAGAAAGCGCTTTGCTGATGCTGCTGTTTGGCCTGGGCACCCTCCCCGCCATGATGACAACATCCGTATTGGCAGGTCAGTTACGCCAGATACTGCAACGCAAGGGCGTAAGGCAAGGTGCCGGGGCACTGGTCATCATATTCGGCTTGCTCACCCTGCCCTGGCAGGGATTGCTCGGCCACGCTTGATATTCATCAACCACCCACCAACCCTCACGCGCTATACTGCTCGCCTGACCACCTATGCATGAGGTTTTGTGGTGAAACGAGACACCGATATCCGCTGGGATCTGGACCTGATCCGTCGTTATGATCTATCCGGTCCCCGCTATACGTCTTACCCGACGGCCATTCAGTTCGATAGCCCGCTGACACCCGAGGCCTTGCTGTCGACAGCACGGGAAACAACCGACACGGCAGCACCACTGTCCCTCTACGTGCACATCCCCTTCTGTGCTCATGTCTGTTACTACTGTGCCTGTAACAAGGTGATCACGCGTAATCGCAACAAGGCCCAGCCCTACCTGGATACCCTGTACCGCGAGATGTCTCAGCTCTCGCAGTGGTACAGCCAGGACCGCATCGTCAACCAGCTGCACTGGGGAGGTGGCACACCCACCTTTATCAGTGATGAGCAGATGGCAGAGCTGATGCAGATGCTTGGCAAGCACTTCCACCTGCGTGACGATGACAAGGGCGATTACTCAATCGAAATTGACCCACGAGAAGCCAGCCATGACACCCTGGGAGTCTTGCGTGACATCGGCTTCAACCGCATCAGCCTGGGTGTTCAGGATGTAAACCCTAAGGTTCAGGAAGCCGTGAACCGGGTACAGCCAACGGAACAGACGCAGGCAATCCTCACGCGCTCCCGTGAGCTGGGCTTCAAATCGATCAACATGGATCTGATTTACGGCCTGCCACACCAGACCGCCGACAGTTTTGCTGAAACATTGAATACCGTGATCGACATGAGTCCGGACCGACTCTCGGTGTTCAACTATGCACACTTGCCTGACCGCTTCCGTTCACAGAAGCACATTCGCGCAGAAGACCTGCCCTCGTCCGCCACCAAGCTCGATATTCTGCAACAGACAATCCAGCGGCTGCTGGACGCCGGCTACGTGTATATCGGCATGGACCATTTTGCCAAGCCGGGCGACGAACTGGCCATCGCCCAGGCACAGGGCAAGCTGCACCGAAACTTCCAGGGCTACACGACGCACTCTGATTGTGACCTGGTTGCAATGGGCGTATCGGCCATCAGCCAGATTGGCGATGTGTATTACCAGAACGAACATGATCTTTCCGCCTACACGCAGGGTGTCAGCCAGCAGGAGCATGCGGTCAAGCGTGGTGTCATCCTGACGCCGGATGACCATATCCGTCGGGCAGTGATCACCCAGTTGATCTGTCAGTTTGAGCTGGACAAGGCAGAGGTTCTGGCCCCCTTTGACGTGACCTTTGACGACTACTTTGACGCTGAGCAGGTCGAGTTGGCCCAGTTTGAAAATGATGGCCTCATTGAGCAGAGCCCGACCCACATTCGCGTAACGCCAGCCGGCCGCCTGTTGATTCGCCGTATTTGTATGGCGTTTGACGCCTACATCCCCAAACAGCAACCGAGCAACAACTTTTCGCGTATTATCTGATACACCGGCCAGGGAGGGCTGAAAACCTTCACCCATGGGGGGAAATGTTACATAATGCGGCTAATTGCCATCGCGTTGTAACTCCAGATCAGAAAGGAACCCCCTCATGGCCGATTGGAAATCTCAGGGAAAGCTCCATAGTCTGCCGCAAGTTCATTGTAAAACCTGCAGCCTCAGCTCTCTGTGCCTGCCTGTTTCACTTGAACTGACAGAAATTGACCGCCTTGACGACATTATCGACAAGAGCCGTCCCCTGAAAAAAGGCGAGCATCTGTTTCACCAGGGCGAGCCCTTCAGCTCCGTCTACGCCATCCGTGCCGGCTCTATCAAGAGCTACACCCTGACCAACGAGGGTGAAGAGCAGATCACCGGTTTTTACTTCCCTGGAGAACTGGTGGGTTTGAGCGGCTATGATGCCGAAAACTACCCCATGTCTGCCAAGGTGCTGGAAACCACCACCGTGTGCGAAATTCCATTCGAGCGCCTGGATGAGCTGTCCGGCCAACTGCCTGAACTGCGTCGCCAGATGCTGCGCAGCATGTCCAAGGAGTTGCGTGACGACCAGCAAATGATGCTGCTGCTGTCCAAGAAAAATGCGGAACAGCGCGTTGCCACCTTCCTGCTGAAATTGTCCCAGCGCTTCAAGGCACGTGGTTACTCGGCGTCCAACTTCCGCCTGTCCATGTCTCGTAATGAAATCGGCAACTACCTGGGTCTGGCCGTTGAAACCGTTAGCCGTATCTTTACGCGTTTTCAGAAAATGGAGTTGATGCGCGTGGATGGCAAGGAAGTTGAGCTGACCAACCTTGAAGAGATGTACCGTCTGTCCGGTGAAGCCCAGGATGACGAGTGCCCCCACTCCAAGGAAAAGACATCTTGAGCCGATAATGGCTTTTGCAGAAAGCGGGCAGCGGACGCCCAAATAAAAAAGGCACAGTCCAGAGGACTGTGCCCAAGTTGCACAATGAAGTAGCCATCTCAATGTGTAACCCAACGCCCTCATTACACCTGTATTTTGCGACCGCAGCATTGAGTTATATCAACAGCCTGTCCGTCTCGGAGAATTTCTATGTCCTACGATGAGTTTTACGTAAAGTCCGTTATCCGTTCACTGCAGGACTGGCCAGAACCCGGCGTAGTATTCCGAGATATCACCCCGATTTTCAAAGACCCCAAAGCCATGCGCATGGTGTCTGACGCCTTTATCCAGCGCTATGTCGACAGCGATATCACCCACATCGCCTGTATTGATGCGCGCGGCTTCCTGTTCGGCTCCATCATGGCCTACCAGCTCAACCTGCCACTGGTACTGGTGCGTAAAAAAGGCAAACTTCCGGGTGAAACCATTCATCAGGAGTATGAGCTTGAATACGGCACATCTGCTGTTGAAATGCAGAGCGATGCCCTGCAGGCCGGCGATCGTGTGCTGCTGTTTGATGATCTGATTGCTACCGGTGGCACTCTGCTGGCCGCCTGCACCCTGATCAATAAACTCGGCGCTGAAGTTATTGAAGCAGCCGCCCTGATTGATCTGCCCGACCTGCAGGGGTCCACCCGCATTCAGGAGCTGGGTATTCCGGTCTATTCCCTGCTGGCTTACGAAGGCCTCTAATTCAAGGAGAAGCCGCCATGCGTCTGGTCACGACTCTCGCCACCACACTGCTGTGTGCCACCGCTGCACAGGCAGAGAATATCCAGCTGACCCACAAGGACCTGGTATTGAATGCCAACCTGGAATCCGCCGGAGAAGACGATCTGACCGGCCGCAGCCTGGTATTGATCACCCACGGCACCCTGGCCCATGGGCGCATGGAGCTGGTCAGTGCTCTGCAGAGCACTCTGGCCGAGTATGATATTGCCAGCCTTGCTCCCACGCTTAGCCTGGGAGTCAGCGATCGTAAGGGCATGTATGACTGCTCCACGCCGCATACACACCACCACGAAGACGCCGTTGCAGAACTGGCACTATGGCTGGAGTGGCTTGAAACTCAGGGCGCTGAGCGTATCCTGCTGTTGGGCCACTCCCGTGGGGGCAATCAGGCTGCCCTGCTGTCACAGGAAACCGACAGCACTGCCTTGATGGGACAGGTTTTGCTCGCGCCCATGACCTGGAATGCAGAAGCCGAAGCAAAGTCCTATGCACAACGGTACGGCCAGCCACTGGCGCCCCTGCTGCAACAGGCTAAAAACCAGGCGACGGACCCTTTGCCCGACCCTGTCGATTTCCTCTACTGCGAAGATGCCAAGGTCAATGCAGACACCTTTGTCAGCTACTACTCGGACCAGCCTTCACATCACACACCCAGCCTCTTGCAGAACACCCAACTACCAACCCTGGTGATCGCAGGGACCGCTGATCAGGTTGTTCCCGACCTGAGTAAAGCCATGGAAACGGTCACCAACCCCACTGTTGAAACGGCCAGCATTGATGGTGCGAGCCATTTCTTCCGTGATCTGTATACCTATGATGTTGTGGATCTCGTTGAAGCATTTATGGAAGCGCACCCTTGAGACTACTGGCAACACTGGCCCTGTGCCTGATTTCCAGCCTGGCCAACGCACAAACGCTGCCACCGCTGACCCAACTCAGTCACGACAACCAGAAAGCGCACGTGTGGCTGGTGCTTTTCTCCCAGCCCGATTGCAGCTACTGCGACCTGGTGCGTAATGACTTCCTCCTGCCCCTGCAGGAACAACCCCCGCAAGGCCTGGCGATTCGAGAACTCAAGGTCGCCACCGCCGGCCCGATCAAAACCGCACAGGGCGAGCAAATCAGTGCGCGCGATTTTGCCAAGGGCCTGAATGTACGTTTTTATCCCAGCGTGCTGCTGCTTGATGAGGAAGGACAGTCACTCACGGAGCCTCTGGTAGGCATCAGCTCACGTGATTTCTACGGCTTCTATCTCGACCAGGCTATCGATCAGGCTCTGCATAAAGAACACTGAGTCCTTCTGCGCATTGCGTTATACTCCCTCTCCCATCGATCCAACCCCCAGGAGAGGCTATGCTCTGGTTCCGCAACCTGATTTTCTATCGCTTTACCCCGGAACCCGGTTTCACCCCGGAACATCTTGAAGAAGCCCTGTCACAGCACCCCTTCCGCCCTTGCGGCAGTCAGGAGCTGAGTAGCCTGGGCTGGAGCCGCCCGGTCAAGGAAATGGATGACATGCTGGTATTCGCCAGCCAGGGATTCATGTTGATCAACCTGCTGCAGGAAGAACGCATTCTGCCCGCCAGCGTCGTAAAGGACGCACTGGCTGACAAGGTGGACAGCATCGAGGCGGAAGAGTCTCGCAAGGTCTATCGCAAGGAAAAGCTGCAACTCAAGGATGAAATCGTACTCGACCTCCTCCCGCGCAGCTTTACCCGCCGCAAGGGCCTGCATGCTCTGGTCATGCCGCAACAGGGCTGGATCGCGGTCGATGCCACCAGTCACAAGCGTGCAGAAGAGCTGCTGAATGCCTTGCGGGAAGCCCTGGGCAGCCTCAAGGTTGAACTGCCATTGACACACCTGTCAGCAGACAAGGTGATGACCGGCTGGTTGACCGGAGAAGCCTTGCCTCAGGGATGGGCGCTGTCCGATGAGTGCGAGCTGCGTGACCCCATGGCAGAAGGCGCCAAAATCAGCATCAAGGGCCAGGAGCTGTTGAGCGAAGAAATTCAGGCACACCTGGAAGCCGGCATGCTGGCCAAGCGCCTGGCGGTGGACTGGCAGCAGCAGGTCGAGCTGGTGCTACATGAAGACCTGAGCCTGCACCGGCTGCGCCTGACAGAAGAGTTCCGCGACCAGATCGATGCCGACACCCCGGATGATGTTATGGCCGCCTATGACGCTGACATCGCCCGCATGGGCCTGGAATTTACCCGCCTGCTACCGGAAATCCTAACCGCCATGGGTGGCGAAGCGCCCAGAGATAACTGAGCGCATCAGCAAAGGGCGGCGCCTAGCGGGCGTCGTCCCCCACTACCGTAAAACCAAGGCTGGTCCAGGCCTGCATGCCCCCTCGGTAGTACTTCAGCTTTTCCGCCGGGTAACCCACTTCCAGCAGTTTACGGATCATGGCCGGCGTCTGGCCACACCAGTAGCCGTTACAGAACATGGCCAGGATTTTCGCCTTGCTGAAGTCATATTCTTCTTCACCGGTTTTCACCACGCCAAAATCATCAAGTGCCCAGTCACGATCGCTGGCATCATCCATCATGGTATAGGGGTAGCTCTTGGCACCTGGGATGGTCAGGCGTACATGCCAGCCGATTGTGCGTGTATCCACAACCATGATGTTGTCATCCTGCTGCGCCTGCATCATATAGTCGACGAACTCGCGCTCGCCCAGCGTTTCAACCGGATGCGGCGCAAAGGGGTGCATGGGCTGAGGCATACCTCTGGCCGTCAGGGCATAGAGCGGATGAATTTGGTGTTCCTGATCCTGCGCCCGCTTGATTTCCACTTCTTCACCTTCGTGCATCACCGTGAAGCTGGACAAGCCCGGAGCAATTTTGACCTCGGCATGTACGGCCGAGGACAGACTCAGTGCGGCACCGAGGCAGGTTGCCGCCAACCAGGGTTTAAACATGTTGATATCCTTTTCTGTTGTAATCGCGACAGTATAATCGATCTTAGCGGCAACATCCTTTTGCTTGATCTCGATCCTGATGCAGATACACTTGTCGCCTGATGTTCAGGAGCCTTCATGTACAGCGTCAAAGAGATTTTCTACACCCTGCAGGGCGAAGGTGCCCAGGCAGGACGCCCATCCGTTTTTTGTCGATTCACCGGCTGTAATCTTTGGTCAGGCCGTGAGCAGGACCGCAGCAAAGCCGTGTGCGATTTTTGCGATACCGATTTTATCGGTACCGATGGCCAGAACGGGGGCAAATTTGCCACAGCGGCCGAGTTGGCTGCCCGTATTGCCAGCTTCTGGCCCAAGCAGGACAGCCAGCGTCGCTATGTTGTGTGTACCGGAGGTGAGCCCGCATTGCAGCTGGACGAAGCACTTATAGATGCTCTACATGAAGAAGGGTTTGAAATTGCCATCGAAACCAACGGCACCAAACCCCTGCCGGCAGGAATTGACTGGATCTGTGTCAGCCCCAAAGCCGATGCCGAGGTCATTATCACTCGGGGTCATGAGCTGAAGCTGGTCTATCCTCAGAGCCTGGCACCACCCGAGCGTTTTGCTGATCTGGAATTTGACAACTTCTACCTGCAACCCATGGATGGGCCTTTGCAAGGCCAGTATACGCGACGCTGTATTGACTACTGTCTGCAGCACCCGCAATGGCAGCTGAGCCTACAGACCCACAAGATGCTGGGGATTGATTAAATAACCTTCAGGACGATTGCACCAGCCTGGCCCCGACCAGATCCCGATTGCGCCAGGCGACCAGCAGCAGTGCAGGCGCCTGCATCAGCACGCCGTACATGAGTACCACACCGGACATTTCCGCATTCTGCAGCAACCCGCTCGTGACCATTAACGCAGTGCCTGCATTCTGGATGCCGGTCTCAAGCGCCAGAGTGATCCCCTGCGCCTGCTGCAGGCCAGCCAGACGTGCCACCAAATAACCACACAGCAGCGCACCACAGGCCAATATCATCACCAATGGGCCAGCCGTTCGGATGATGTCACCAAGACGATCCATATTCGCCGCGACGATGGCACCCACCACCATCAACATGAACACCAGGGACATCAGCTTGACCGGTCGGCGCATGCGTTGCGCAAGGCCGGGCCAGCGGTGACTGGCAAACATGCCCAGCATCACAGGCACCAGAGTGACCGCCACCATTTTGGCAATCGACGGCAATACAGGAAACGCCAACGCCTGACTGGACAGTCCCCACAGAGACAGCATCCACAAGGTCAGAACAGGCAATGTAAACGGCGTGATCATACTGGTAATGGCCGTGAGGGTAACGGAAAGCGCCGTATCACCCCGCGCCAGAAGTGAGAGCATATTGGAGGTTGCGCCACCCGGGGCAAACGCCAACACCATCAAAGCCACAGCCGCAACCGGTGCCAACACAAACAACTTTACAAGCACAAAGGCCAACAGTGGCAACAGCAGCAACTGACAGATCAGCCCCAACGCTACCGGCTTGGGCGCCCGCAGCAGCCTGGTAAAGTCACTCCAGCGCAACGTCATGCCGACACCGAACATGATAATGAAAAGTGCCAGTGGCAAAATCCATAGCGTTATCACAGAGGGTTGCATAGTGCGCCTTTACGTCCTTGAGAAAGGCCTATCTTAGGCAATGATTTTGACCGATACAATGTGGATAGCCCCTCAAGGGACGCTATAGCTGGCTTTCACACGCCTACTCACATCTACTGTGGATAACACTGTGAAGATTTGATTACCAAACGGCGTCAGCAGGCATGGTTACTTGCCCAACCTTAGATTGTTCAATTTTTAGCCATTAGTTTTTGAGCTTTTATACTCAACCAGTTGCAGACCTGACACACCCGATTTTACATGCTCGCTGGTGACCTGAAGCATCAGCCGCTATTATACGCGGTCCAACCAGGCAGAGATGGCCACTCATGCAGGAACAACTTGATCAACGCCGTAAAGCGGCGGAAAAAGTAACGCTAATTGGCGCCGTACTGGATGCTGTCCTCGGTGCCTTGAAAATCGTGATCGGTATTCTGGCCAACTCCAGCGCCCTTATTGCAGATGGTATCCACTCGCTATCCGATCTGGTCACCGACTTTATGGTGGTCATTGTCCTGCGCCTGTCTCATCGCGGCCCGGATGACAACCATCCCTGGGGCCATGCCCGCTTTGAAACCGTGGGCACGGTGATACTGGGCGCCCTGCTTGTCGCCGTCGGTATCACCCTCGCTTACGATAGCCTTCAGGCCCTGTTTAACGAGCAGCCTGCTGCGCCACCCACTTGGCCCGCGTTAGTTGCTGCAGCCCTGTCCATCGCCGGCAAGGAGTGGATCTTTCGCTATACGCTGAATGTGGGTAAAGAGCTGGATTCAGACCTGATCATCGCCAACGCCTGGCACAGCCGCAGCGATGCCCTCTCATCCATTGTTGTTTTCGCCGCTGTCGCCGGCGCGATGGCCGGCTGGTGGTGGCTGGATGCCCTGGCCGCTGTACTGGTAGCACTTCTGGTCGGCAAGATCGGCTGGGATTTGATCGCCCGCAGCATCACCGAGCTGGTGGATACGGCGTTGCCGGATACCAAGGTTGCCAAGCTCCAGGAACAGGCGTTGTCCGTAGACGGCGTACTGAGCGTCCACAGTTTCAAAAGTCGCCGTATGGGTAACCAGAGCCTGCTCGAGATGCACATTCAGGTTGAGCCCCACCTGAGTGCAGCCGAAGGCCATTACATTGGGGATGTGGTTGTTTCCAGGCTGAAGCAACGCTTTGATGACCTCAGCCATATCATCTTCCACATCGATACCTATGATGACGAAGAAGCAGAGGTAGACCCTTCCAGCCCCGAACTGCCCGCACGCCGTTATATCAGCCAGCAACTGGACGTGCTTTTGGCCAATACACTGGGCCTTGAGCCCGACTATGAACTGACGCTGTATTACCATCCGGCCAGTATCGATGTTGAGATCAAGCTTGGAGCTGCATTGGTGGCATCCCTGCGCCAGCACAGCCTGACACCTGCCGAGCTGGAACAGCACATCACTGAGCAGCTGTCTTCCCAGGGCTGGTTCCGCTCCCTGACGCTTTGGAAACCTGCCGCTTAACAGGTTTTTGAAAAGCGTTATCGAGGCAGTCGAAGCTAGCGGAACGCCGCCCGGGCACAAACAGGCGTAAAAGCGCAGTTTAGTGAACTAAATGAGCATTTTGAGACTGTTTTTAACGCCGCATTCGGCAACGCAGATAGATTTTCGACAGTCTGTTAAGCATAAAAAAGGCCGCTTAAGCGGCCTTGTATATTCAGGGTGAGGTTAGTAATGCAAGTCGCTCAGCGAACCGGCTGACGCATGGTGACCAGCTCTTCGGCAGCGGTAGGATGGATTCCTATAGTGCTGTCGAAGGTCGCCTTGGTTGCACCCGCTTTCAGCGCGATACCGATGCCCTGGATAATCTCGCCAGCTTCAGGCCCCACCATATGTACACCCAGTACACGGTCGGTCTCGGCATCCACAATCATCTTCATCAGTGTACGCTCATCACTGCCACTAAGGGTATGCTTCAGCGGACGGAATTCGGAGCTGAACACCTTGATGTTGCCATGGCGTTTGCGGGCATCTTCTTCGCTTAAACCCACTGTGCCGATGTTGGGCTGACAGAATACGGCGGTCGGGATCAATTCGTAATCCACCTCCGGTGAACCCTGGGCATACAGGTGACGCACCAGCGCCATGCCCTCTGCCAGCGCCACAGGCGTCAGTTGGACCCGATCAATCACGTCACCAATGGCGTAAATGGAAGGTACAGTGGTCTGGAACTGCTCATTCACAATCACGGCGCCATTATCACGTGTGGCCACGCCCAGCTGTTCGAGCCCCAGTCCCTCTATATTGGGCACCCGACCCGTTGCATAGAGCACCTGATCAGCCTCCAGCACTCTGCCATCGGTCAACGTCGCTTCCAGACGGCCATTATCCAGTTTGCGAATAGCGGTAATGTTGCAGTTGAACTCCAGCTGTACGCCTTTCTTGGCCACTTCCTGAGCGGTATATTCACGGATTTCCTGATCGAAGCCTCGCAAGAAGAGGTCACCACGGTAAATCAGGTGCGTGTTGGCACCCAGGCCTGCAAAGATGCCCGCAAATTCAACAGCGATATAGCCGCCACCGACCACCAGCACATCTTCAGGGAAACGCTCAAGGTCGAACACTTCATTCGAACTGATCACATGCTCATTCCCCGGGAAGTCAGGGATAAAGGGCCAGCCACCGGTGGCCACCAGAATACGCTCGGAGGAATAGGTCTTGCCATTCACCTCAACTTCATGAGGGCCAACAACCCGGGCACGCCCTTCAATCAGGTCACAGCCGGCATTTTTCAGCAAATTGGTATAGATGCCATTGAGACGGGCAATTTCACTGGACTTGTTGTCACGCAGACGCGGCCAGTCAAAGCTCACCCCTTCCGCCGTCAGACCAAAACCCTCGGCCTCATGGAAGGACTCGGCGTAATGAGAGGCATGCACATATAGCTTTTTCGGCACACAGCCGACGTTGACACAGGTACCGCCCAGGTAGCGATCTTCCGCCACCGCGACCCGTACACCCTCGGCAGCAGCCATGCGCCCGGCTCGCACCCCACCGGAGCCGGCACCGATCACAAATAGATCATAATCAAACTCAGCCACTGGACCTCCTGTTTCTATGCATGGTTTTGCCCCATTGTAACCAGCGCTTGCACATGGGGACCAATTAAATTCCTGTCATTTGGCGATAGGCAAGCACAATCAACCGGACAGCCGTCACCGCGATATTTTTTGCTATGATGCCGTTTTTACGCGCCAACCGCAGGATGAATATGAAACTGATTTCCTTCAACACCAACGGCATTAGGGCTCGCATGCACCAGCTGGAAGCGGTTATTCGCCAGCACCAGCCAGATGTAATCGGCATTCAGGAAACAAAAGTGGCCGATGAGCAGTTCCCGATCGAGCAGATAGAAGCTATGGGGTACCACGCGGTTTTCCACGGCCAGAAAACCCATTACGGCGTCTGCCTGCTGTCGAAACAGCCCGCACAGAATGTTCAGTATGGTTTTGAAGGTGATGAGGACGATGCACAACGCCGCATGATTATGGCGGACTTTGAAGCAGCCGACGGCAGTACCGTTCGGGTACTTAACGGCTATTTTCCACAGGGTGAAAATGTCGAACACCCGCTCAAATTTCCTGCCAAGCGCCGCTTTTACGCCGACCTGCTGAGCCACCTCGAACAGCAGGATCCCGATCAGTTACTGGCGGTGATGGGAGACCTGAACATCTCCCCGACCGACAAGGACATCGGCATTGGCGAGCCCAATCGCAAGCGCTGGCTGCGTACCGGCAAAACCAGCTTCCAGCCGGAAGAACGGGAGTGGCTGCAGCGCCTGTATGATTGGGGGCTTGTCGATACCTTCCGCCACCTGAATCCGGACGAAGAACGCCGTTTCAGCTGGTTTGATTACCGCAGCAAGGGGTTTGATGACGACCCCAAGCGTGGCCTGCGTATCGATGCCATCATGACCACCCGCCCACTGCTGGCGCGTTGTGAGGATGCTGGTATCGACTACGATATCCGCGCCATGGAAAAGCCGTCCGATCATGCTCCCGTCTGGGCCAGCTTCAAGTTTTAGCAGGCTGTAAATCCTGTCAGAACTCATCCACCGGGCAGTGAAAGCTGTCCGGCTTGAGTACCATCAAGTCACAACTGACCCGTTCCAGCAAGCGTTCAGCGGAGCTGCCCAGTAACAGCCGATCAACAAACCCGCGCGCAAGGCTCCCCATCACCAGTACATCTACGCCAATGCGCTCACTCCATTCCGGCACACACTGGCTCAGCTCACCTTCCAGTAAATGTACACAGGGGTCATCAATGGACAGGTTCAGCGGACTGATCAAGGCCTGGATACGAGCCCTGTGATCGGCACGTACTTTTTTCTGCAACTGCTCATAGTCCATGACCAGGTGCTCATTGAAAATCGCCGAATGTGGCAGGGTCTGATACACGTGCAGCACGTGTAACTCGCCGTCGACCTGTTCCGCCAATCGCTGTGCGTGGGTCAGGATCAACTGATCCAACTCTGCCGTTTCGTCATCCAGGTGAAAAGGGTCGATGGCCGCGGCGATAATGGGCCGCTCGTTCCAGTGCTGTTTTTTACTCAACAACAGGGGCGCAGGGCACAGCCGTA
Source organism: Marinobacterium sp. NO-S09 (assembly GCF_059179545.1). Classification (NCBI taxonomy): domain Bacteria; kingdom Pseudomonadati; phylum Pseudomonadota; class Gammaproteobacteria; order Oceanospirillales; family Oceanospirillaceae; genus Marinobacterium; species Marinobacterium sp. NO-S09. The sequence continues at coordinate 2,754,224 of NZ_CP168954.1, forward strand.
ACAAGCGCCACTCAGGCGCACCCAAAATACGCTGTAACAGATCCGGGTGTGTATCCGGTGCGTGCATGACCAGGTCCGGCTTATAGCGCATAACCTTGCGCACCAGCGTCTCGGCCTCATCCCGCCCCCAACTCACATCAGCTCCGGCCTTTACACCCAGCTGCTCGAGCTTGTCGGTATGTGACTGCAGTCCTTTTTCGATCTGACGCAGCAATGACTGAATGGCATGCTGATGCTTTTCGGGATCAAACAAGGTGCTGCCTTCAACGGCTGCCGAGTAATGGTGGCTGAACAGCTCCACCTGGGAATCGGCTTGCAGCAATTTTCGCAGCTTCACCAGCAATTCACCACGATGCTCATCCTGTTTCAGGTGCACCAGAAAACGCGCGTAGGATTCCATATAACCCCCTCCTGTATTCACTCAGCATAGCGAGCAATAGCACAAGTTCCCAGCCGTTCAACTGATGTATATCAAACGCGAGTCCTGCTCCCAAGCATGCTATTATTCACCTTTCGTTCATATTCTGGAGCCGGAAACCGAGTGCTGCTCAGGATCATATTGACAGCCATACCCCTCATTTTGCTGCCCTTGCCCTTGATATTCGAGAGCAGGCTGCTGCAGCTGAGTGATGACCAGCAGCTCATGATCCGCACCCTGCCCCTGCTGTTAACGCTGGTTGTCGTGTTGCTGGGACTGGGCCTGAAACATTACCGTGCGGTCTGGCTCAGCCTTCACCTGGTACTGGCCGGGGCCATGTTGCAACTATTGGCCGCACAATCCGCCAGCAATCCGGCGCAGTATATGACACTGTTGCTGGCCAGCCTGATCTGGCCGTTACTGCAGTGGGTCATTCTGCTGCTGCCAGACCGTCACCTGCTGTCACGCAACGGCATGCGACGCCTCTTACTGCTGGCAGGCCCCTACGCTTCGCTGCTGTTGCTTTGGCACTACGCACCACTGACATTGACCGAATGGCTGCTGGCATTGCCTCCAGTGCTGATTGAGTACACCTTCTCCGGACTGACACTGAGCCACGGCGCACTGGTGTGGAACCTTGTCTGGCTGACACTGTGCCTGGGCTTTATGCGCAGCCGCCCGCTGGACACACTGGTGACACTGACTCTTTCCATTGCCATGTTATTGAGCCTGGCCAAACCGGATTTACCCCTCATTGGCAGCCTGTATCAGGTACTGTCACAACTGGTCTTGATCGGAGCCCTGGTTCACCATGGCTACAGCATGGCTTTCCTCGATACGTTGACAGGCGTACCAGGCCGCCGTGCTCTGGAGCATTATTTGCAGACCCCTGGCCGCCAGTATGTGATTGCCATGCTCGATATCGACCACTTCAAGCAGTTCAATGATCGCTACGGCCATGATACCGGCGACCAGGTATTGCGGATGGTTGCCTCCCAGCTCAACACAGTACAGGCCGGCGGTCGTCTTTTCCGCTACGGCGGCGAGGAGTTCACGGTGGTATTTCGCCGGCGCAGCGAAGCCGAGGCCCTGCCGGCCCTGGAAACCATCAGGGAAAAGGTCGCCAGTTACCCGCTGGCTATTCGCGATGCCAAGCGGCCGAAAAACAATGAGAAGGGTCGCCAGAAAAGAGGCAAGGACGCGCAGAATAAAGTGGTGAATGTCACCATCAGCATTGGCGCCTGTGAAAACCAGCCGGACGAAACACCGACTCAAGTTATTAAACGGGCCGACCAGGCGCTATATATGGCCAAGGAACAGGGTCGAAACTGTGTTCGCACCGGACGCGAACGGCCCCGGCAGAAACGCCGGAGCCGAACTGATTTCGCACGGGAAACCGCCTAGCCTAGCGGTTACCGTACTCTTCTGCCCTTTCCTCGATATGAATAGGCTCTTCCGGGGCTTCATCTGCATGTTCCTGCAGCGCCTTCTTCGAGCGCTTCTCGAACAGCAGATACAACAGCACACCCACGGCCAGGCCATAGGCAGCACCGTATACTGACAATACAACACCCATGGTGCCGGCCACACCCATGGAGGTGGCGTTATCAATCTGCTCAACACCCACACTGATACACAGGTAACCGGTGATCAACAGGGTCAGTGACAGCGCAATCGGCAGCACCGGCTTGAACACGGTCACCAGCGGCAGCATGAACAGTGCGATAAAGCCCACAATCCAGAAGATGCTGGCACCACTGTAGATGGTATCCATGGCTTTACGACCATAACGATAACGCTCGGCAATGGTCGCCATTGCACCGGTAAACAGCGGACCCGCCAGACCCGGATAGGGTGCAAGCAGTGAGTGCAACAGGTTACGTAGCGCAGTAATCAGGTGCACGCGATCCACGTTCACTTCAATCTTTTCATCAGGACGCAGGTGGTCGACGCGATCCAGCAGGCTTTTGCCCACAATGATGTCACCGAAGGCGATGATATAGGCAATAATCGCTGTCGGTACCGCCATCCAGATCACTTCAATTGAAGGCAAACCAACCCCGAACACCGTGTAATCCAGCATCTTGTCAAACGCTGGAGAGGTCAGACCGAACTGCACATCCGGAATCGGGTATTCACCTGCTACCCAGCCAATTACCATGGCCACAATGGCACCCGGTACCATGCCGTAACCGGCGATAATGCGCGCCCAGCGGTGCTTTTCCGTCCAGTCACGGAATGACAGGGAGAACAGGATGTAACCGGTGACGGCACCACCAATGATCAGCGAAATCGGCGTCTGTGCCAGACGACCACCTTCGACAATTTCACCGGAAATGGCCGCAATACCCGCCCCCATCAAGATACCACCCTTGATGGATGCCGGAAAAAGTTCCACCAGCTTACTGCCCAGGCGCGTTACACCAAGTACAAAGAAGATCAGCGTCACCACCAGCTGCAGACCAATCAGTGCCCGGATTGCATCGGGGCCCGGTTCAAAATTGCCCAGGTACAAACCGACCACCGGAATGGCCGGCGTAATCCAGCCCGGCACCATGGGTACACCCAGGATTGTCGGCAACATGAACCCAAGGCCGCAGACAACAACGAAAGCCAGGGCAACGTCGTAGGGCAAGCCGAGATATTTTTCCAGCAGGGGAATCATTGCCATACCGACCACAAACATGATCAGCGCCTGAATAGTCTCAGGCCACTCCCAACGGTGATGAATAAAGGGTAAGCGGACCTTGAAGGGTCCCATTTTCCAGTACGGGTGTTCGGCACCGTGCTCACGCCGGTAAATGCCCATAGTCGCTTCCTTGTTGTGCTCTCGAAGATAAATGGCAGCCAGGAATAGGTAAATTCCCCTACAACCACAGCTGGGCACGAAAGGTAAAGCGGACGCCGAAATAAGTCGAGTTGTCGACAATCAACTTTAGTCGCTAATACAACTAAAGTTGACGTGGGTATTGTAAAAGCCCTTACTATATACGGGTTATATTTATATGACGCCTTCGTATATTAGTAAAATAGGATCAAAGCCGGGATTGGGATAAAATCTCCCCATATAATAAGAGCTTGGAGTACAGCAATTGACTGACATCGCGACCCGCCCCACCAGTGCACAGGCACTGCCGCAGGACAGCCTGGAGCTGATGAAAGAAAACGCAGCCGCTGCTGCCAAGTTGATGCGGGTATTGGGCAATGACAGCCGACTGTTGATTCTGTGCTATCTCGATGGCAAGGAACTGTCCGTATCCGAGCTGAACCGCTGCCTTGACCTGAGCCAATCAGCCCTTTCACAGCACCTGGCGGTATTGCGTCGCGATGGTCTGGTACGGACACGCCGCGAATCCCAAACCATTTACTACTCTCTCAACGGTGATACCGCCATCACCATCATCCGCACGCTGCACGAGCTATTTTGCCCGGATGGTCACTGAGCACGCCCGCATGCCCCCACGGCTTGCTTCAGATTACCTTGCACTGACGTCAGAGCAACAAGCCGGTTTGCGTCAGAAACATGTACAGCCCCGTTCCCGATAGAATACTCACAAGGGGATTGCGCCACATCAGGTGCAGTACAGCCACCACGGCCAGCGCAACCAGTGATGGCAGCAAACGCTCGCCTGTCACCAGTGCATCCTTCAACGCATACATCAATAGCAGCACCATTAGAACCGGGGGGAGGTACCGCCCCAGATGCTTAAGCAGAGGATGCTCGGCCCAACGGTAGAGCAGCACAAAGGGCAGCAACCGAGTCAGGAATGTGGCGAGGGCCGCCACAACGATGAACGTCAGAAGATACGCAGACGATTCCACTCGACACCTCCCCTTGCCATGATCAATAACGATACTGCCAGCGCAATGGACAGCATCAGCATATTATCGGGACTGATCACCAGCGCCAGCACACCAATCGCCACCGCCAGTGCAAACACCTGAGGACGGCGCACGGCACGGTACTGCTCCAGCGTTAGCACCAGAAACAGCGCAGGCAAGGTAAATTCGATTCCCGCCGTTGAATATTCGATATGACCACCCAGCCAGGCACCGAGAGTACAGCCGATAACCCAATAGGCATGGTTCATGGCAGCGACCTGGAATTGCAGCCGTGAGCGCAGCTCCTCACACTTGACCTGCAACATGGTCAGCAGTGAGTAGGTCTCATCCGTCAGAGCAAAAATCAGGTACCAGCGCCGCGGTCCCTGCAATTTGAGTGTGCTCAGGAGAGACAGGCCGTACACCATGTGCCGGGCATTCAGCAGCAGGGTTGCGACAAATACCTCGAGCAAGCCGGCATGGTTGGCCAGCAGGCCCACGGCCAGGAATTGACCGGCGCCGGCATAGATAACCAGCCCCATAAGGGTGGCGTAGATCCAGTGATATCCCAGATCGGAGAACATCACACCAAAGGCCGCTCCCAGGGGGATATAACCAAACAGCACCGGCAGCGAGAGCTTCAGTGCAGACGTAGAAGTATCAGTTGTCATCATGCATGGCGCCACCTGAACGGCGACGCCCCTTACGGCAAGAAATTACTTAGTGTTGCAGGCGATAGATTTGCCAGTCTTCCGTGGGCTCGTTCAGCTTCATTTTCATATCCACAACATCTTCTTCCATGTTGTAGCTGACTTTGAAGCCGAGCTTGCGAGCCAAGCCCTGCATTCCCTTATTGGTTGGCATGGTAGAACCATCCAGCTGCAGGGTACCACGGGCACGACAGTAGTCGATTGTTTTCTGCATCAGCACGACACCCAGGCCTTCTCCCTGCATATCATCCCGAACCACGATAGAAAACTCGCTACGTACATTATCAGCATCGGTGACGGCACGCACTACCCCGAGCGTTTCAAATCCTGCACCACTGAGTTTCGGTGCTGACACAATGAAGGCCATTTCGCGGTCGTAATCGATCTGTGTCCAGTTGGCCAGCTCGGCATGGGTAGGCACACCACGGCTGTAGAAGTAGCGCAGACGAATGGACTCGGGGCTCAGCGAATTGAAAAACTCCAGATGTGCCGGTTCATCTTCACCGCGAATGGCTCGCAGCACTGCCTGACGCCCGGAACGTTTGAGCACCACCCGCTCGGACAGGTATTCCGGATAGGGCGAGATGGATAGACGTGCATCTTCCGCCAGCGACACGGCACAATCCACCGCCAGCAACCCTCGCTTGTTAAGCAGCAAGGGGTTGATCTCAAGACATTTCAACTCAGGCAGGTCGACCACCATTTCCGACAGCCGAATCAGCAACTCACAGATATGGTCGATATCCCGTTCCAGCTGATAGCTGTTCTCGGCGATGATGTTGTAGATACGTGAGCGCTTGACCAGTTGGCGTGCCAGAGCAAAGTTCAGGGGCGGCAGCATGATATTACGATCAGCCAGAACGTCGATGGTGTACCCCCCTACGCCAAACAGAATCAGCGGGCCGAACACCGGGTCACGGGTGATGCCCACATTCATCTGCATGGACTGGAAACCACGTTTCATCTGCTGCACGACAAAACCGAAACACTCGTCCGGCTGATAACGCTCGCCGATACGGTATCCCAGCTTGGTGGTGGCGTGACGGACCTCATTGATGGAGAACAGGTCCAGCGCCAGATCGCGCCAACGCTGATGCGAAGTACTGTCGTAACAGAATGGATACACGTTGTCCTTGTGCAGCGCCTTCACCGCGACAGAACCGCCCATGCGACGGGCAAGATCAACTACACCGTTAATATCATCGGCATAGCCGGTGTTGGGGGTCGGAATCTCGTACAGGTCCAGCAGGTCACAGGCTTCGGAGTGCAGCAGGTAATCCCGTTCAGCACGGGCGTCCTGTAACATTTGACGCGCCCGTTTGCGATTGGGCAGATTATGCAAATGGAAGGGAGCCGGTGTCTGGCGCATGGCCGCCTGGTTGCGGTGGTACTCAACCATCTGCATGAAAGCGTCTACCGACTCTTCCGGCGTCATGAACGTGGGAATACCCGCCGAGTTGCAGTGGTTGCGGGCTTCGATGGCCGAAAAGCGTCCCATCCAGCAGGTCAGCACGTTTCGCGGTGTTTTACGGGCGACCTTGATCACCTCGTCGGCCGTGTCGACACTGGCTGCCATACGCGTAGGCGCATGGATGCTCAAAATGGCATCCACGTTCGGGTCCTTGCTGAGCAGGCGGATCACTTCGGCAAAACGTTCCGGTGTTGCCTCAACGCCCAGGTCAACCGGGTTGCGGCCGTTCCAGGTTTTCGGCAACAGCGGCGCCAGCGCTTCACGGGTGGGGTCTGTCAGATCAGACACCTTGCCCTGCTTGCGCAACAGGCGGTCATGCGCCAGTGCATTCGGCCCCATGCCGTTACAGACAATCGCCAGACGTTCGCCACGCATGGGCTTCATGCGTGACAGGGTTTCCAGTGCATTAAACAGCTGATCCGAAGTTTCTACCCGCACAGCACCAGCACGGCGCAGGGCTGCGTCATAGACTTGATCCTCATCACTGACGCCCGGCGCCAATTCAACAGAAAGGCGGTCATCACTGATGATGTTGGATTTAAGTACCAGCACCAGCTTATTACGAGAGGCCGACCGAATGGCAGAGACAAAATTGCGCGCAGAGCCTATGACACGGTCCATCTGCAGCAAAATCGCATGTGTGCCCGGGTCCGTGGCGAGGTAATCGATAATGGCCGGCAAGTCCACGTCCACACCATCACCCAGCGTCAGGAAATGGGAAAAGCCGATTTCCTGACCGCTTGCCCAGTCGATCATCGCCGTCCCCAGCAAGCCCGACTGGCCCACATAGGCCACTTTGCCTTTGCTGATATTGACGTGGGAATAGCTGGCGTTCATTTTCGAACCCGGCACCAGAAGCCCCATACACTCCGGCCCCAGAATACGGATACCGTAGGGACGTGCCGCTTCCTTCACCGCTTCGCGCAGCGAACCAGTGCGGCTGTCAGGGCTCAAGCCACCGGTCAGAATCATGGCCGCCTTGACCATATTGGCGCCCAACTTGCGAATAATGCCGGCAACGCTTTCCGGCGGCGAGCAGATAATGGCCAGGTCAGGCATTTCCGGCAGTTCACCCACCGAGCGAACACAAGCCACGCCTTCAACTTCATCCATTCCCTGAGAATTGACCGCCATCAGCTTACCGGCATAACCACTTTCCAGCAGGTTACGCAGTACTATGCCGCCCATGCTATCCTCACGCTCTGAGGCGCAGAACACCGCAATCGATTTGGGTTTGAAGAAGCGTTTCAGGTATTTCGTTGACACTCGGTGAGCCCCTTGCCTGCTCGGCACTTTTCATCAGGGTGTAATGGTATAACGCCTATTCTATCGATTTCGCACCTGCAGCAAAAGCGAAATCCGGGCCCTCTGGCAATTGGACTTTGGGCTTAGCCAACTGCGCACGGAAGTGCCGTTGCACTTGTGGACGCCACACTAAACTTCGCGAAGGAGTGAACCATGACCCGAATGCCGCTTCCCGATATCAAAAACAGTATCGACCGTGTCATGCACGCCGTCGAAGGACGCTATACCCAGGGCATGTCCCCTGCTTCACTGACCCTGGCGTTTATGGATTGGCTGATTCATACCGCCCACTCCCCCGGCAAACTCAGTGAGATGCGCGAAAACTTCCTGCGCAAGTATAGCGCTTTCGGTCTCTGGTCAATGCGCGCCGCGTTTGACCCCGAACTCAAGCCGTTCATCACCTCCCTGCCCGGCGACCGCCGCTTCAGCGACCCTGCCTGGCAGCGCTTCCCCTACAATGTGATGTCACAGAGTTTCCTGCTGCAGGAACAATGGTGGCACTATGCCACTACCGGCATCCCAGGTGTGGCAGACCATCATGAAAATGTGGTCTCTTTTGCGGCACGTCAATGGCTGGATGTGTTCTCGCCCACCAACTACCCGTCCACCAACCCACTGGTGGTCGAGAAGGCCATCAATACCGGCGGACAGAGCCTGATGAGAGGCATGCAGAACCTGCTGGAGGATGTTCAGCACAACCTGCTTGGCGATGCGGATACACAAACCAGTGAGTTCACCCCTGGCGAGAACCTGGCCTGCACACCCGGCAAGGTGGTATACCGCAACCGCCTGATTGAGCTGATTCAATATTCACCAAGCACCGACAAGGTCGCCGCCGAGCCGATCCTTATCACGCCCGCCTGGATCATGAAGTACTACATTCTCGACCTGTCCGAGCATAACTCCATGGTGCGTTACCTGGTCGATAAGGGACACACCGTGTTCATGATCTCCTGGCACAACCCCGGGCCTCAGGATCGTGACATGGGCATGAGTGATTACCTGCGCCGCGGTGTCATGGATGCCCTGCAGGCAATCAACCACATCGTACCCAAGCGCAAGGTCCACCTGGTGGGTTACTGCCTCGGCGGCACCCTGGCCAGCATTGCAGCCGCCGCCATGGCACGTGATAACGACGACCGCCTGCAGTCACTGACGCTGTTTACAGCACAAACCGACTTCACAGAAGCGGGCGAACTGATGCTGTTCATCGACGAGAGCCAGCTCAGCTACATGGAAGATATGATGTGGGACAAGGGCTACCTGGACACCCAGCAGATGGCCGGTGCCTTTACCCTGCTGCGCTCCTACGACCTGATCTGGTCCCGTATCATCAACGAGTACCTGATGGGTGAAACGCCACGCATGAACGATTTGATGGCCTGGAACGCCGATTCCACCCGCATGCCCTATCGCATGCATTCGGAATATCTGCGCCGCCTGTTCCTGAACAACGATCTGGCCAGCGGCCGCTTCAATGTGGGCGATCGCCCCATTTCGCTGCGTGACATCCGTGTACCCGTTTTCTGCGTGGCAACCCAGAAAGACCATGTAGCACCCTGGCACTCGGTGTACAAGGTGCACGATCTGATGAATACGGAAGTGACGTTTGTGCTTACCAGCGGTGGCCATAACGCCGGCATTGTCAGCGAGCCTGGACACCCACGCCGCCACTATCAGTTGGGCGTTCAAACGGCAGAAGACAAGCACATCCCTGCTGACGACTGGGCACTGCGCCATGAAGCCCGGGAAGGCTCCTGGTGGGAGCCCTGGAATGACTGGCTCAATACCCATTCAGGCGAGCCTGTAGACCCGCCATCCATGGGCAATACCAAAGCGGATTACCCGCCCATCGGGCCCGCGCCCGGCACTTACGTGTTCGAGCGCTGACCCTTCGCAATGCCCCGGCCTGCGGGCTTGGGGCATTGATTAGCTTCTTCCCGCCAAATCTATCGTTCTGATAGCAAATTTCAATTTTGTGCCTGTTCAGGTACTGAACTATATTCCGCCTGAAACCGGTCAATTCTTGACTGGCAAAACGGAGCGGTCCGACCGGATCGTTTTCAGTAACCTGTGTGAGAGATAGAAGCGATGGGCACCAAAATCCGTGTCGATCAAGTCAATGATGACGAGCTGGATGATTGGACTGATCAGATGAATGATGAGGACGATCTGAATCGCAGCAGGGTCAAATACAACAGCAAGCGTCGGCGCCAGATAGAAGATCTAATGGAGGACCGTCGCCTGATGCGCCAGATCGCCAATGTATATGACGACCTGGAGCACTTGCGAGACCTTTAATCCTTCATCCAGCCGGCAGAGGCTCAAGCCTCTTTGCCGGCCTCTTCTGCGTCCTGCTGTGTCAGCACGGACATGAAATCAGGCTCCTGAGACAGCGACAGCAAGCGCTGCTCCTGACGCGCCTGTTCACGATATTCATCAGAGATGGTAACGGCCTTTTTCAGGTAATCCAGCGCAATGCGGCTGGCACCCAGATCAGCGTAGGCACAGGCCAGCTGGAAATAGGCATGGCCACTGTCCGGATCAAGCGTGAGCGCCTGGTTACACAGCGAAATTGCCCACTGGTGCTGGTTCAGCTCCAGCGCGGCATCTGCCTTGTAGGTCAGAGCCTCGGCATTATCCGGGCGCAGCTCCAGGATGCGGTCATACAAGCGTATCTTCTGCTCCCAGGAAGTTTCCTGAGTCGCTTTCACCCAGAGTGACTGAACGGCGTTGGTCACTTCCAGCTCATGCTGGTTTTCCTGGATGATACGAGACTTGCGCAGCAGCTCTTTCTCCACGCGCTCCAGTCGCTCTTCGTACTCCTCAACGAGACGCCCAACCTTTTCATCGGCGATGGTCTGTACCCGATCACGGATCTCGCGAATGGAGCTCCAGCCCACGATCAAGAGGATCGAGGATGCAGCGGCAATCAGGTAGAAGAAATAGGTTACCGTGTCCGTCGCATAGGAGATGGAGCTATTCGCCACCTTTAGCTCTCGGTCGGTAATCTGCTGAATCATTTCAACCCGCTGGCGCTCCATATCTGTGCGCAAGGCTTTCACCTCATCGACCAGATAGCGCTCGATAAACGGGTTATAGAGGGGTTCTTTCAATGTTTCGACGTGATCACGCACGTCTTGCTCAGTCACCAGCGCAGACGGCTGATTTCCAGAGTCCATAACGGATTCGGCCCCCGAATCGGGGGCCTCCTGAGCACTCAGGGCTGCCGGCAACGCCAGCAGCATCAGTATCACTACCCGTGTCAGGCAGCGCATATCACATCTCCATGGTCTTCCTGCTCGATCAAAGCGTGGTGCAAGGCTCTGACCGCTGATTCATAGTCGTCCTGGTTGACTATACACTGCATCTCTACCTGTCGCATAGACTGGTGCAGCGCCTGAACGCTGATACCGGCATCGGCCAGAGAAGAGACGGTGCGTGCCAGAATGCCCGGCACCTTCAGGTTGGAACCGATGGCTGACACGATCGCCACCTTGTGCAGTTCCACCTCGGCACTCTCGAACTTCTGACCGATCAGGCGAACAGCGCGGGTCACCATCTTGCGGGTACCGGCAACAAAGTAGGTGATGCTGTTGGCATCGGAGTCACGGTTGACCACGTACAGACGCAGCTCGTTCAGCAGACGCGGCAGCTCGATATCGTAGCGCGCTTCACCCAGCATCTCCTGGTCGAAGATTTCCAGTGCGAACAGGTTCGGACGACCGGCAATGATTTCAACGCAGGGCTTCTCACTGCAGTAATCAGTGCTGATCACTGTACCGGCATGGTCCGGCTCGAAAGCATTCTTGATACGCAGTTCGATTTCCTGCTGACGCAGGCCCTTGGCCGCTTTGGGGTGGATCGCTTCCATACCCAGGTTGGACAGCTGGTCAGCCACGTCATAATTGGTACGACCGATGGTGACCACGTTTTCCAGACCGACAATACCCGGATCAGCCGTACTGAGGTGAAATTCCTTGTGGATGATCGCTTCATTGGCGCCGGTTTTGGTGGCGATCTTGCTGAAGGTCATTTCGCTGTAACCACGGTCGAAGGTTTTCATCAAACCTTCCTTACAGTGGGTATAGCCCGTCACGATCGGCATTTCCTTGCTGACATCAACATCAGCAAAACTGCTCTCGATCATCTCTTCAAACGGCAGAGGCTCTTCCTGATCCCAACCGGACAGGTCCAGCAGGCGGGCGTTGACGCCCTGTTTGCGCAGAGCGATCACGCTGTTGTTGGCACTGTGTGCTTCACCGATACCGGCCAGCATTTCACGCACCTTCATCAGGTGGTCGTCCAGCTGGAAGTGACCATAGGTGCACAGCGCCTGGAGGTTGGACATGATAGCTTCAACATCCGCAATGCGCTTGTTAATAAAGGCATCAGCCTCTTCACGCTCAGTAGTATCACCAAACAGCTCACGGTTGATATCCAGCATTTTGATGCGTACTTCCGTCAGCGCCTCACTCCAGGCACTTTCGTTTTCAGCATTGGCAAAACGGGCATATACACCGGGCTCGCCGGTTTTCTTGTGTTCCAGAAGCAGATTGGTGATACCGCCGTAGGCGGATACAACGAAGATGCGGTTATACAGGTCATCTCCCTTGCGGTCGCCAATGAGAATAGTGTCCATCAGCTCGCTGAAACGACTCATTGATGTGCCGCCGATCTTCTCTACAGTATGCATGTTTTATCCTGTTGGCTTCTCTCTTATGTGGTGCCAAATTGGGGCAAAGGCCCTAATAAGTTAAAAACATGCCGGCATTGAGCCGGCATGTTGAAAGACTGCAAATGGCAGGATCAGGCTTCGACAGTGTCGGCCTCAAGCGGGTACACGCCATTTTCGTCGTGTACTTCCTTGCCATTCAGCGGCGGGTTGAAAACACACGCCAGCTTCAGTTCTTTATCGGCACGCAGCAGATGTTCATCATGTTCGTTCAGATTATACAGCGTGCCGGGCTTGATCGGGTAGATCTTGCCGTCGGCCAGCGTCTCGATTTCACCTTCACCACTGATGCAGTAAACAGACTCCAGATGGTTCTGGTACCAGATATGCGTTTCAGTACCGGCATAAATGGTCGTGATATGGAAGGAGTATCCCATATTGTCATCCTTGAGCAGCATGCGCGTGCTTTCCCAGGTTTTGGAGACAATACGACGTTCTGAATTTTCACACTCTTCCAGAGTTCTTACGATCATGACAACTTCTCTTGGTTAAATCGGTGTTGTGTTGTAGCGAACAAGGGCACCCGATCAGGATGCCTTGCGCTCACGCTGTTCCAGTGCGTTGGCAAAAGCCTTATCCAGCACCTTCAGACCAAACTCGATCTGCTCATCGGTCAGTACCAGAGGTACCAGACACTTGACGACCTGGTCATGCGCACCACTGGTTTCGATGACCAGGCCCTGACTAAAGGCATCCTTGATCACGGCACCTGCCAGATCACCATCCGGGCACTCGATACCGCTCATCAGGCCGCGCCCCTTCAGCTTGAGGGTGCTGGCACCGTGCGACTTGATAATCGCCTGCAGACCAGCGCGCAGCTTTTCAGCCTTGCGACGCACTTCCTTCTCGAAAGTATCATCAGACCAGAAGTGTTTGAAAGCAGCCGCAGCGGTCACAAACGCGTGGTTGTTACCACGGAAGGTACCGTTATGCTCGCCCGGGCTCCACTGGTCCAGCTCGGAGCGGAAGATGGTCACTGCAAAAGGCAGACCGTAGCCGCTCAGGGATTTGGACAGAGTCACGATGTCCGGCTTGATGCCAACTTCTTCAAAGCTGAAGAAGCGACCTGAACGACCGCAACCGGACTGGATGTCATCGACAATCAGCAGCATGTCATGACGACGGCATACTTTTTCCAGGTTACGCAGCCATTCGAAAGAGGCTGCGTTCAGACCGCCTTCACCCTGAATAGTCTCAACGATAACCGCTGCCGGGTGATCAACACCGCTGCTCGGATCGCTCAGAACCTTGTCCAGGTATTCAGTGGTATCAACACCTTCACCCAGGTAGCCATCAAACGGCATACGGGTTACATCATTCAGGGAAGTACCCATACCACCACGGTGATGCTGGTTACCCGTAGCCGCCAGAGCAGCACCACTGACACCGTGGAAACCGTTGGTGAAAGAGATGATATTGCTGCGACCCTTAACCTTACGCGCCAGCTTCAGTGCCGCTTCGACACAGTTGGTACCGGTCGGGCCGGTAAACATGACCTTAAAGTCACCCATACCGCGCGGCTTCAGAATCACGTCACGGAAAGTCTCAAGGAAGTTGGCCTTGGCTTCAGACTGCATATCCAGGCCGTGTGTCAGACCATCGTTACTGATGTATTCAATCAGTGCCTGCTTGAGAACATCGTTGTTGTGACCGTAGTTAAGCGTACCGGCGCCGGCCAGGAAGTCGACATACTCCTTGCCTTCATCGGTCGTCAGTACTGCACCTTTCGCCTTGGTGAAAGTCACCGGAAAAGAGCGGCTATATGTACGAACTTCTGATTCAGTTGTCTGGAAAATATTCATCGATCTCTCCTGGATTACGAATTCTGTGTACTGAGCTTGAAAGGACCCGCGCGATAAAGCACTTCATCGTCATGCAGGCCAGCAAAGTGTTCTTCTTTTGAAAACAAAACCGAGCGCTCTACAGGGGCTGACAAGGCAGCAAACACGCCTGCGAACAGCTTCTCGGATGCGATGTTGCCGGGTGTGATCGTGGTCTCGATGTACTGAACACCCTTAGGTGCCAGACGCTCGGCCAATTCCAGCAGCATCTTCTGTCCCAGCTTCTTGCCACGACAGCGGGCATCAACCGCAACCTGCCAAACAAACAGGGTGTCGGGACGCGCCGGAGGGCAGTAGCCGGAGATAAACCCAACCAGTTCACCGCTTTCATCTTCCGCCGCTACGGCTGTGTCAGCGAAGTGACTGCAGTGCAGCAGGTTGCAATAAACGGAGTTGGGATCGAGAGGAGCGCAACGCTCCACCAATTTATGAAGGGCAAAGCCATCAGTGGCCTTGGGTTTACGCAAATTAATAATGTCAGATTCCATAGTGTTAGATATATTTCGCTTTGCTATGGTTTTTAGTATAAAACATATTCATAATGACATTTCAAGCAGGGAAGCAATCGCATTACTTAAGAGATAAGTACCCGTAACGAGCGCATTTTGCGCCAGAGCCCCCAGCAATCGGGCGATACACAAGCACAGTTTCATTGCTTCGCGTTGCAAATTAATTAACAAGAGGTGACACGGAAATTTTGCATTACGTCGGAAATCAGGCTAAAAAGCGCGCAGATATCCAACCTGCCCCGGGAAACACATATAGCGCTATGGAAAAAAGTCAGGACGCACTGGTGCTGCTGCGCCAGATCATTCGTGCCACAGATCTGCACGATAAACACCTGAGCCGCATGACCGGTCTGACCATGCCGCAGTTAATGACCATGCAAACGCTCAGGATTAATGGTCCCCTGACGATCGGTATGCTGGCCAAGGAAATGAACCTGGCCCAGGCAACCGTCACCAGCATTCTTGATCGCCTGGAGCGCAAGAAACTGGTACGCCGTGAGCGCAGCAACACAGACAAGCGCAAGGTACTGGCCTGCCCTACAGAAGAAGGCCTGGAGCTGCTGAAGTCAGCCCCGGCGACCCTGCAGGACACCTTTATTCGCCAGTTTGAAGATATGCCGGACTGGGAACAGTCCATGATTGTCGCGGCACTGGAGCATGTATCTCATATCCTGGGCGCGCACCACCTGGACGCAGCCCCAATGCTGGATATCGGCGCTCTGGACCGCACCACCGAGACGCGGCCGCCCGAATATCTGCGCGATACCGGCAGCCACCACAAGAATTAATGCACAGAAGCCCCAGCTTCTGTGCTACCGGGCAGTCTGCTAATATGTGCCTTTTGTTCGATCAACAGGCGACTTTTCATGAGCAGATTCTGGAGCCCTTCCATCCAGTCCCTCGTACCCTACACGCCGGGTGAACAACCCCAGGTTGAGGGACTGATCAAGCTGAACACTAACGAAAACCCCTACCCGCCTGCACCCGCCGTACGGAAGGTTCTGGACCAGTTCGACACCTCGCGACTGCGCCTCTACCCGGACCCGGAATCCGCCCAACTGAAGCAGTCACTGGCGCATGCACATGGACTGAACACCAATCAGGTTTTCATTGGTAACGGATCGGATGAAGTACTGGCACTGACGTTCATGGCTCTGTTGCGTCAGGACAAGCCGCTGCTACTGCCGGAAACGACCTACAGCTTCTACAACGTCTATATCGATCTGTACGGCATTGAAGCCCGGCACATTGCTCTCACCGACGATTTCCGCATCGATCTGAGCCAGTATCAGCAACCCAATGGCGGTATTATCTTTGCCAACCCCAACGCGCCTACCGGTATCAGCGTACCATTGAGCGAAATTCGCGCTCTGCTGGAGAACAATACCGACTCGGTGGTTGTGGTGGATGAGGCTTATGTGGATTTTGGTGCTGAAAGTGCGACTGCATTGATTGACCAGTATCCGAACTTGCTGGTTACCCAGACATTTTCCAAGTCACGCTCCCTGGCCGGGTTACGCATCGGCTGCGCATTTGGTCATGCCGATCTGATTGAAGCACTGGAACGGGTCAAGAACAGCTTCAATTCCTACCCGCTGGATATGCTGGCACAGGCCGTGGCTGCTGCGTCGCTGGAAGATGAAAACTACTTCCGCAGCCGCCTGGATCAGGTGATTGCCACCCGCGAATGGACCAACGAACAACTGCAAACGCTGGGCTTTGAAGTACTGCCTTCACACACTAACTTTGTGTTCGCCAGCCACCCGAAAGTCAGTGGCGCTGAACTCATGGCTTACCTGCGCGAAAACAAGATTCTGGTGCGACACTTCACCAAGCCTCGCATCGAGAACCACCTGCGTATCACCATCGGTACCGATGAAGAAATGCAGGCACTGATCAACTGCCTGCGGCAACACCCCAAACTCTAGAACCGCAGGACAAAAAAGAGGCGCTTAAAGCGCCTCTCCTTCCACCCGGTTCCGGCCACTGTGTATGGCTACGAGCATATTCTCGTAAGCCCGCTTCAGCACTTGGGTGCCATCATCTTCCGGGTTCAGTGCAGAGCCAACGCCGATACTCACCGTCCAGCGAATATCACCCGTGGCAAAGGGCAACTCCAGTTCTGCAATGGCATCACGAATACGCTCTGCCGCAAGCAGCGCCTGCTCATGGTTGGTCTCGCCCAGCACCATAGCCAACTGGCTATCACTGTAGCGAACCAGAAAATCCGAGGTACGTTTGAGTCGGTGCAAGGTCGCCACACTGTGCTGCAGCACCTGGTCACCAGCATCCCAGCCATGCTGCTCATTAATCGCTTTAAGCTGATCAACCTCCAGCAGGATCACGCTGGAAGAGCCGTCATATCGTAGCGCCTGAGCAACGGACATATCCAATACAGGCATCAGCGCACGGCGATTGTATGCACCTGTGAGGGGATCACGCTGCGCCTGCGTAGTCAGCTTGCGCGACAAACGCTTGCGCTCGGTAATATCCTGCAGCAGCACCAGGGTTTCGCCCTCCTGAGTCAGCGTGACTCGTGCACTGTACCAATGCGGCTCAGTGAGTCCCAGCGGACGCAGCTCAGGACAATGCTCAGGGCGCAACTGGAACTGAAAGGCAGCAACCTTCCCCCCCTGAGTCAGCTGGCGAAGCTGCGATAAGAACTGCTCAGCCAGATCAACCGGCAATATCTCGGACAGACGCCTCCCCTCCAGCTCCTGCCCTGCCCAACGACTGCTGCCCGCATGAATCGTGACGATGGTCTCGCCATCCAGAATCATGATGGTATCCTGACAGGCCTGCAGAAGTGCCGCATACCGCGGATTACTTGGCTCTTGCCCCATACTGACGCCCTCTCTTATTGATTCCTATTAAGGCTTTTCTAAAAAGATACCTTCGATCCCACAAAATTTATACTATTAAGCTTAGCATCATTCATAATAGCTTTTATGTCGGCAAAAAGAGCCACCCACCGGAACTACTCCCTATCTGGAGCAATGCATGACCGCACAGATATTGATGGCAAGGCAGCCAATATTTAACCAGCAACTCAAAGTGGTGGCATACGAGTTGCTGTACAGGAATAACGAAGGGACCAATCCGCTGCCGCTGATCACAGGCGACCAGGCCAGCAGCCGCGTCATCCTGCACTCGTATACCAGCGTCAGCGAAGCCGGCAACCTGCGCGTACTACCCGCGTTTGTTAACTTCACCCAGCAGATGCTTGAGCAGGACAGGCTTCCCAGCGTTTCTCCCAAAGAGATTGTGGTCGAAATTCTGGAAGACTGCCTGGCCACACCCAAACTGGTTGCCACGGCGAAAAAGCTGGCCAAAGCCGGATACATCATTGCGCTAGATGACTTCGTCTACAATGACGATGCCATCCCCCTGCTTGAGATTGCACGCATAGTGAAGATTGATCTGCGCGCCCTGTCTCCAAATCAGCTGGCAGAGCAGGTCAAGCGCTTAAAGCCTTTTAACGTTCGTCTATTGGCAGAGAAAGTTGAGACGCACGAGGAGTATGCCCAGTGCAGAGATCTTGGGTTTGATCTGTTTCAAGGCTACTTCTTCAGCAAGCCCCAGCTGCTCAAAGGCAGCCACGTCGGCAGCAGCAAGGTTATTCTGTTGCAGCTGATGGGCGCATTAAGCAAGCCGGATGTGGAGTTCAGCGAAATAGAGGCCCTCATCGAACGCGATCCCGGCCTCACCTACAAGCTGCTGCGACTGGTAAACTCCTCGGCCTTCGGCCTGCAACGACAGGTCAACAGCATTCAGGACACACTGGTGTATCTGGGCCTGAATGAGCTTAAAAAGTGGCTGTCGCTGATTGCGCTGGCGGACAACCCCGGCAAGCCTACCGAGCTGGTGCGCCAGCTATTGCTGCTCGCCCGCATGTCGGAATTGACCGCCCAGGCAGAACAACTGGACTCTCCAGGAGAAGCCTTCATGTGTGGCCTCCTGCTGCATCTGGATGGGTTGCTCGACATGAGCACTGAAGACGCACTGGCACAGATACAGGTCGGTAACCAAATACGTGCGGCCGTCGTAAACAGAGAGGGCTCCCTGGGGGAGTTGGTTCACAGAGTCGAAGCCTTTGTACGGGGTACACTGGTCAGTGACGACCTTGCGATGGTGTCACGCCTCCATACAACCTACCTGCAAAGCCTGAAGTGGACACGAGAATCCATGCAACTCATGCAACAGGCGAGCAACTAAACTCTCGGCTTGCTCCCCTGCCGCTTGCATGTTGCTGCTTACTGCAACGGGCCGGTCATTGCTTCAACCGCACCTTTGATGTCTGCTTCAGAGCAGCTGCCACAGGTGCCCTTGGGCGGCATGGCCCCCTTACCCTTGAGTACTGTCTGCGTCATGGCATCAACGCCCTTGGCAATACGCGGTGCCCAGGCAGCCTTGTCGGTCAGCTTGGGTGCGCCGCCCAGGCCAGCTTCATGACAAGCGGTACAGTGCTTGGTAACAATTTCATCCGCGGTCATCGCCTGGCTTTGCATGGCAACGGTAGCCAACCCCATCCCCAGCAACGCTGCAGTCAAAGCTTTCATGTTGGTGTTCTCTCCCTTGTTGGTTTCATGTCAGCATAGCGCGACTATTGTGAAAAATCCTTGACCCTGAGCAGCCTACAAAAAAGGGTGACTCAAAGAGCCACCCTTATATTCACACGTTGTTATGCCAGGCTTAGCTGCTCAACTCCAGCAGCAGCTTGTTGAGGCGTGTGACATAGCTGGCAGGATCGTCCAGCGTAGCGCCCGCTGCCAAACCGGCCTGATCAAACAGCACCAGCGCCAGCTCGCCAAAGCGGTCTTCATCCGGTTCATGGTCCAGCTTGTTGATCAGCGGATGCTCCGGGTTGATTTCGAAGATCGGCTTGCTCTCAGGCACAGCCTGACCTGCCGCTTCCATGATGCGACGCATCTGCAGACCCATATCGTAATCACCAATCACCAGGCAGGCCGGCGAATCGGTCAAACGGTGCGTGATACGGATGGAATCAACACGGTCGTCCAGCACCTTGTTCAAGCGCTCAACCAGCCCTTCGTGCTCCTTGGCAACTTCTTCCAGCTTCTGCTTCTCTTCTTCGGACTCAGTCTCGCCCAGATCCAGTTCACCTTTGGTGACATCCTGGAAATTGTGACCGTCGAAGTCGAACAGCTGGCTCATCATCCATTCATCAATGCGCTCGGACAGCAGCAGCACTTCAATACCCTTCTTGCGGAACACTTCCAGATGCGGACTGTTCTTCGCAGTGTTGAAGTTGTCTGCAACCACGTAGTAGATCTTTTTCTGACCTTCCTGCATGCGGCTGACATAGTCTTCCAGCGAAACGGACTGCTCGGAGGTGCCGGTATGCGTGGAAGCAAAACGCAGCAGCTTGAGGATCTTGTCACGGTTACCCATGTCCTCAGCCGGGCCTTCCTTGATCACGGACCCGAAGGTCTTCCAGAAGGTGGCGTATTTTTCCGCGTCATTCTTGGCCAGCTTACTCAGCATATCCAGCACACGCTTGGTCAGCGCTGAGCGCAGCTTGTCGACATTGGGGTCTTTCTGCAGGATTTCACGGGATACGTTCAGTGACAGGTTGTTGCTGTCGACCACACCCTTGATGAAACGCAGGTAAAGCGGCAAGAACTGGTCTGCCTGATCCATGATGAAAACGCGCTGCACATAGAGCTTGAGCCCGCGCGGTGCTTCACGATTCCACAGATCGAAGGGTGCGTTTTCCGGTACGTACAACAGGCTGGTGTATTCGAGATTACCTTCCACCTTGTTGTGGGACCAGGTCAGTGCATCGGCGAAGTCGTGCGAAATATGCTTGTAGAACTCCTGATACTCTTCATCATTGAGGTCAGACTTGGGACGCGTCCACAGCGCAGTGGCAGAGTTAACACTCTCCATTTCCGGCGTCTTGGCTTCAGCATCTTCAGCCTCATCTTCACCCGGCAGTTCTTCTTTCAGCATCTGCACCGGAATGGAGATATGGTCGGAGTATTTGCGTACCAGGCTACGCAGACGGAAGCCGTCGGCAAACTCTTCTTCACCCTCTTTCAGCTTCAGCACAATACGGGTACCGCGCTTGGGCTTGTCAAAGTTGGCGATGGTGAAGTCACCTTCACCCGTGGAGGACCAGTGTACACCCTCGGACACATCAGCACCGGCACGACGGGTATACACATCCACGCGCTCGGCCACAATGAAGGCGGAGTAGAAGCCGACACCGAACTGACCGATCAGCTGGCTGTCCTTGGCTTCATCACCGGTCAGATTGGACAGGAAGCTGGCCGTGCCGGACTTGGCAATTGTACCCAGGTGCTCAATCACATCATCACGGCTCATACCGATGCCGCGGTCTTCGATGGTGACGGTTTTGGCATCCTTGTCATATTCGATGCGGACTGCCAACTCCGGCTCACCTTCATAGAGCGCATCATTATTGAGCGCTTCGAAGCGCAGCTTTTCGGATGCGTCAGAGGCGTTTGAGATCAGCTCACGCAGAAAGATCTCTTTATTGGAATACAGGGAATGAATCATCAGATTCAGAAGCTGTTTTACTTCTGTCTGAAAACCGAGGGTTTCTTTCTGAGTTTCAGTGCTCATGTCAGGCGTACCTAATCTCCGAAAAACAAACTGTTAGCTTGAATGGATATGGGGTTGCCTGACAGCTTTTCAAGCACTCAGGTGGCAGATTCCTGTATTGGACTCGCATCGAGCAGAAAATGTGCACGTGCCTGAGCGATGGGACGGCTTTTGCGCTCCTGCCAGGCCAATACCGAGCAGTTGCCAATTCGGCGCCCCTGACGGCTGATGGTACAGATGGCAAAGGTATCCCGGTGGAGACCTGCCCGCATGTAATCGAGAGAAAAATCGATCACTTTGGCAAGGCCTGGCTGCGGCATCTGCAATGTCAGCTGGAATTGCGCCGTCAGCTCCATAAACGCAGCAATAACACCACCATGGATGGCGGGAATCGTCGGGTTGCCAATGGTGTCCGGGTTGGCCGGCAGCTTGAAAATAACCTCTTCACCATAACAGGCACACTCAACCCCCAGCATGCGTGCATAAGGGATCAAATCGACCAGCGGCTGATAGTCACCACTGGCATGCGCCGCTTTCACCATCTCAAGCAGTTGCTGCATCATCGCCCCCTTCAATCAGCTGCTGAAAATCGGATACTACAGCCCCGCCTTCAGGCCGCATGAAGGTAGCAACCGCATTGGCCACTGGTCGAGACTTGTCATCCTGATAGACCGACGCCCGGGTGAACAACACGCTGCGGGTAATGCGGTAGCATTCTGCATCGACATACACTGGCCGGGTTTCTGAAGGAATGCGCATATGATCAATGCGCAGATCCAGAGTCGGGCAAAGCTCGAATGCTTCCAACGCACAAAGCGTGGACACACTGCTGGCCGCATCAACCAGGGTGGTCAAAACACCGCCATGCAAATAGGTTTCCAGGCCCCCGCTTACAAGCTCCGGGTTTACAGGCAAGCGCAGCGTTACCCTGCTGGCTTCAGCATGAACCAGTTCAACGCCGAGCTTGCGCATATGGGGCTGGGCCTGCAGAAACCGGGTGCAGCGACCGGCATACTCATCGGGTGTCATTTTGGTTCTCCGGAACTCATGGTCAGGGTCTGCAACGTAGGCGAGGTAAATTCGCGGCGATACAGTACCACGACAATCACCAAACTCAGGGCCATAAAGCACCAGGGATTGATGAACCAACCCAGCACCGCAATGCTGAAATAGTAGGTGCGCAGACCATAGTTGAAATTATTGGCGGCGATAGAGGCCATGGTGGCGATACGCTCAGCATGCGCCTTGACCTGATTATCGCTCGGCTCCTCCCCGGGTAAGGGAGCGCCGCCGATCATCACTGAGACAAAACCGTACTGACGCAGGCTCCAGGTAAACTTGAAAAATGCATAGATAAACAATACAACCAGCACCAGCAATTTCAGCTCCCATTCCTGCCGCGTCGCCACCACCACAAAGGGGAGATCTTCGACAAGATTGATCGCCTTCTCTGCCGAACTCATCACCGTTACCAGACCTGCCAACACCAGAATCGTAGTGGAGGCAAAAAAGGCAACGCTTCGCTCCAGGTTGGCAATGGCGGTGGTATCGGCGATTCGTACATCCCGTGCTAGCATGCGCAACATCCACTCACGGCGATACAGATGCAACATGCTCGACAGGCAGGGTGTTGAATGGCTTTTATGAGCGGCGTAATACATGTACCCGCGAAAACAGAGCATAAACCAGACCAGAGCAACAGCATTCAGCCAGTTACTTTGTATCAGCAGAACCAGATCATCCATCAGGCATCTTCCATCTAGCCGGAGTGTCTAAGTTATTAATTTACAAGGATTGAAGCCGAGTGTCTTCCACTCATCAGAATATTACGGCGGGCGTGGCCTTTGCGCTGGCCACCAGCCTGGTCATGAGTCTTGCAGCCGTGCTCATCAAATTGACCGCCAGCACCCTGTCGATCGAGATGATTGTACTCTTCCAATACGGCCTCTGTACCCTGGCCATGCTGCCCTGGGCTATAAAAAAAGGCCGGCAAGGTCTGGCAACCCAAAGGCCATGGCTGCACTTGCTGCGGGGAAGCTGTGGCTGGGCCTGCTTCTATGCCTACTATCTGGCCCTGGAACAGATACCACTGGTGGATGCCGCCCTGCTGCGTAATGCTGCCCCTTTGTGCGTCCCGCTGTGGCTACTGTTATGGCATGGTGCACGCCTGCCCTTGCTGGCATGGCTACCCTTGCTGGTTGGCTTTGCCGGTATTGCCTTGATTATTCAACCGGAGGGCAGCGGTCTTAGCAGCTGGCACCTGGTGGGACTGGTTTCGGCATTGACGCTGGCGGGCTCTATTGTGACGACGCGGGAACTGGCGCAGACGGAACCCGTCAACCGGGTTTTGTTCTACTACTTCCTGATTTCAACGCTCTGCAGCCTGCCGCTGGCACTGAGCAACTGGCGCACTCCCGAACCCGCCAGCCTGCCGGCCGTGGGCCTGATCGCACTGTCCATCTGGATCACCATGTGGCTGTACACACGTGCATACAGCCATGCCCCGGCTTCCATTATTTCACCGCTGAGTTACTTTGGCGTGGTCATGACAGGGCTTTGGGGCTGGCTGATCTGGGATCAGGTGCCCGGCCTTAACAGCTGGGCAGGCACCTGTTTGGTTATAGCGGGAGGTATAGGTTCGGTCTGGCTTGGCGCACGTCTGAAAAGCCGTCACTGAGCCCGCTTATGCAACTGGCACCGCCGGCTCAGGAAGAGCAGGTCAGATTAATGGCGGCCGCCCAGTCCGGTGGTGATCCCGCATAGCGCTGATGCTCAGGATGTTCGTCACCGGGGTGACGCAACAAGGGCAGCAGGTCGTTAAAGGGTCGGTAGTCGCCCTGGTGTGCCTCGCGAATCACTTCTTCTGCCATGTAGTTGCGCAGAATATAACGCGGATTGACGCTGCGCATCTGCTGCCGACGAATGGGGGCACTGGCAGGCTCCAGATCGGCACGTGCGGCATAGTCATCAAGCCAGGTGTTAAGTTCGCCCGCATTGTCGGCCAGGGCATTCAGCGTTGCACGCCCGTCAACTTCATTGACGTCCCACTCGGACAACAGACGCAGAAAACGGTTATGATCCATTTCATAACGCGTCCAGAGGCCCTCCAGTTGCTCAACCAGCTCGGCATCACCCGACTCTATTCGCTGCAGACCAAGACGCGCCCGCATGAAATCAAGCTTAGCGGCCTGGTACAGCGGCATGAAACGTTCAAGCTCTGCTTCCAGTGCTTCACGCTCTATCAAAGGCAGTAGCGCTTGCGCCAATGCAGCCAGGTTCCACTGCACAATGGCGGGCTGGTAGCGGAAAGCATAACGGCCTTCATGATCGTTCTTGTTGGCAATGTGATCCGGCTCATACAAGTCCATAAAGGTGTAAGGCCCATAGTCGAAGGTTTCACCCAGGATCGACATGTTATCGGTATTCAACACGCCATGAACAAAACCATAAGCCTGCCAGGATGCTACCAGGCGAGCAGTGCGCTCCAGCACCTCACGGTACATGGCCAATACCGGATTCGCTTCATCCTGCAGTTCCGGGAAAAAGCGTTCAAGGCAGTAATCGGCCAGCTGCTTCAGCTCTTCATGACGCCCTGAATAGAAAAAGAATTCAAAATGACCAAAACGAATATGGCAGGGTGTGACGCGTAGCAACTGAGCACAGGGCTCCATGCCATTACGCATGGTGTAGTCTTCACTGCCCAGTAAACAGAGTGCACGGGTGGTTGGAATGCCCAGACCAGCCATTGCTTCACCGGCAAGGTATTCGCGAATGCTGGACCTGAGCACGGCACGCCCATCCCCAAAACGTGAAAACGCGGTTTTGCCGGCCCCTTTGAGATGCAAGTCGTAGCGAACGCCGTCTTGTGCAGTCACTTCACCGAGCAGCAGGCCACGACCGTCGCCAAGGTCAGGATTGTAAGTCCCGAACTGATGACCGGTATATTTCATCGCCAGCGGACGTGTACCCGGCCAGGGCTCGTGACCACCACAAAAAGTGACCAGATCAGAAGGCGTAACGCGACAGGGGTCCAGGCCGAGGGTAGATGCTACCTCAGGACAAAACGCAATCAGGTGCGCATTTTTCAGCGGCTGTATGTCCTCTTCCTGAAACCAGCTGGCGGGCAAGCGTGCATAGCTGTTATCAAATGGAAGCTCGGTTAAATGGCAACCCATAGACATTGTACTCTCCTGTTTTGCTGTCCCTCTTGCACATACCTTATCATTTTACTCGGGTATTTTCATCCATGCGGAGATAAGG
Organism: Marinobacterium sp. NO-S09; assembly: GCF_059179545.1. Classification (NCBI taxonomy): domain Bacteria; kingdom Pseudomonadati; phylum Pseudomonadota; class Gammaproteobacteria; order Oceanospirillales; family Oceanospirillaceae; genus Marinobacterium; species Marinobacterium sp. NO-S09. Next base: position 2,779,883 of record NZ_CP168954.1, read on the forward strand.
TTATGATGCGCCCTCATTTTTGATGCTTGTACTTTGAATGGACGGTTCTGCACATGTGGCTTGAATTGGCTGACCTCTTCTGGCTCTCACTGACCGCTATGGTGTGTTATGCCTGGTGGAACAACCTGCAACGACGGGAATTCGCCACTCGTGCTGTTCGCCAATACTGCAAGCGTGAAGGTGTACAGTTGCTTGACGAAAGCATTGCACTGGAAAAAATACGACTGGCCCGAGACCCGGACCATGGCAGGGTAATACTGGTACGCCAGTATCAGTTCTATTTCACCTCTACCGGGGATGAGCGCTACTCCGGCAAGGTACAGATGCATGGGCGCCGGTTACAGCAGATCGACCTGGCGCCCCACCGTATCGGTTAGGCTTTTAGCGCTCGCGCCAGAATACGATCCAGCTGATTGGCAAACTGCTGACGGTCTGCCTGGCTTAGGGCCGCCGGCCCACCACTTTGCACACCACTGGCGCGCAGGGTTTCCATAAAATCACGGATGTTCAGCCGCGCTTTGATGTTTTCTGCCGTGAAACGTTCACCCCGAGGAGTAAGCGCCAACGCCCCCTCCTCCAGCACTTCTGATGCCAGCGGAATGTCACTGGTAATAACCAGATCACCTGTTTCGACACGGCGAACGATTTCATGGTCAGCCACATCGAAACCGGCACTGACCTGCAGTGAGCGAATATTGGCATCCGGCGGCACTTTCAGCGCATGATTAGCCACCAGCGTCAGTTCAACACCGGTGCGCTGAGCTGCCCGGAACAGGATCTCCTTAATTACCACCGGACAGGCATCCGCATCTACCCATATTTTCATATCGACTCCTCAGCGTAGCTGACGCACACGACAGGGACGGCCTTTAACCTTGCCTTTTGACAGTGCGCGTACGGCATCACGGGCTACGGGACGGCTTACTGCCACATAGGTAGAAAAATCAAAAACACGGATTTTACCTACCTGGTCACCCGCCAGCTCACCGCCGCGGGTTAGTGCGCCCAGCACGTCGCCTGGTCGGATTTTCTGCTTCTTGCCGACATCCAGCTGCAGCGTTGTCATGGGCGGGCGATAATCATCGGTAATGACGCCTTTAGGCAGGGGCTCGTCAGTGATGATCATATCCATTTGGGCTTCAACCGCCGCCAGCTTGAAACGCTCACGCTCGTTGAACAAAGTAACGGCAATACCCGATTGTCCGGCACGCCCGGTACGGCCGATGCGGTGCACATGCACCTGTGACTCCTTGGACGGGCGATGGTTGATCACCAGATCCAGCCCTTCTACATCCAGACCACGGGCCGCCACATCCGTGGCCACCAGTACCGTTGCACTCTGATTGGCAAAGCGTACCAGCGTCTGATCACGCTGACGCTGATCCAGATCGCCATGCAGTGCCACGGCGGCAATTCCATCACTCTGCAAGTGCTGTTCAAGGTCGCGGACTTCCTGCTTGGTATTACAGAATACGACGGCCGACACCGGACGATAGTGATACAGCAGACGTGTTACGGCCGCATCCCGACTGTCATCGGTAATCTCATGGAAATGCTGCTCGATACTTGTATTCTGATGAACCGCTTCCACTTCAACCCGAACAGGGTCACGCAGAATACGACCGGCGATGGCCGCAATCTCTTTGGGAAAGGTTGCACTGAACAGCAGGGTTTGACGTTCAGCCGGTGTCGTGGCCACGATGGCATCAACCGCTTCCTGGAAACCCATCTCCAGCATTCGGTCCGCTTCATCCAGCACCAGTGTCTGCAGACGGTGCAGGCGCAGTGTACCCTTGCGCAGATGTTCTTCGATGCGCCCGGGAGTACCCACAACAATATGGGCACCGTGCTCAAGCGAGCCAATTTGAGGCCCCAAGGGCATACCGCCACAGAGCGTAAGCACCTTTACATTGGGGATCTGTCGCGCCAAACGACGCAGCTCCTGAGCCACCTGGTCAGCCAGTTCGCGCGTTGGGCAGAGCACCAGCGACTGCACCTGGAAAGAGGTGTTATCCAACTGCTGCAACAGGCCTATGCCAAAGGCAGCGGTCTTGCCGGAGCCTGTCTTACCCTGTGCAATCAAGTCACGCCCCTGCAGTATCACCGGCAGGCTATCCTGCTGGATCGGCGTCATCTGGGCGTATTCAAGGCTCTCCAGATTACGCAGGAGTTCAGGTTTAAGCGCAAGCTGGGAAAAAGGGTGCTGACTCAAGATAGGTACCTGTTGGTGCTGGTGCAAAGAAGTGAGCATTCTAACAGAATGCCAGTGAGCACACGGCAGACAGGCACAAAAAAAGGCAGCCGTAGCTGCCTTTTTCAGGGATCAGAAGAAACTTACTTCATTTCCCAGCCAGTCAGTTCAGCCAGAGCCTTACCGATGTCAGCCAGAGAACGAACAGTCTTCACGCCAGCGTCTTCCAGAGCAGCAAACTTCTCGTCTGCAGTACCCTTACCACCGGAGATGATCGCACCAGCGTGGCCCATGCGCTTGCCCGGAGGTGCAGTAACACCAGCGATGTAGGAAACAACCGGCTTGGTTACGTTTGCCTTGATGTAGGCAGCCGCTTCTTCCTCGGCAGAACCACCGATCTCACCGATCATAACGATCGCTTCAGTCTGCGGGTCGTTCTGGAACATTTCCAGAATGTCGATGAAGTTGGAGCCCGGAATCGGGTCACCACCGATGCCGACACAGGTAGACTGACCGAAGCCAGCGTCAGTAGTCTGCTTAACCGCTTCGTACGTCAGAGTACCGGAACGGGAAACGATACCGACTTTACCCGGCAGGTGAATGTGACCCGGCATGATGCCGATCTTGCATTCACCCGGAGTGATCACGCCCGGGCAGTTCGGGCCGATCAGGCGAACACCCAGCTCATCACACTTCACTTTGCACTGCAGCATGTCCATAACCGGAATGTGCTCAGTGATGCAGACGATCAGCTTGATGCCGGCATTAGCCGCTTCCAGGATGGAATCCTTACAGAAAGGAGCCGGAACGTAGATAACAGACGCTTCAGCGCCAGTCTGTTCTACAGCTTCTTTAACGGTGTTGAATACCGGCAGACCCAGGTGCTCAGTACCGCCTTTACCCGGAGTTACACCACCAACCATTTTGGTGCCGTAAGCAATCGCCTGCTCAGAGTGGAAAGTACCCTGGCCACCAGTAAAGCCCTGACAGATGACTTTGGTATCTTTGTTGATCAGAACGGCCATGATTATTTACCCTCCGCTGCTTTAACTGCCTGCTGAGCAGCATCAGTCAAGCTGGTTGCTGCAATGATGTCCAGACCGGACTCAGCCAGCTTCTGCGCACCCAGTTCAGCGTTGTTACCTTCCAGACGTACTACAACCGGTACGTTTACACCTACTTCTTTAACCGCACCGATGATGCCGTCTGCGATCAGGTCGCAGCGAACGATACCACCGAAGATGTTAACCAGCACGGCCTTAACCTTGCTGTCTTCAAGGATGATCTTGAAGGCTTCGGTAACACGCTCTTTGGTTGCACCACCACCAACGTCCAGGAAGTTGGCCGGGAAGCCACCGTGCAGAGAAACGATGTCCATGGTACCCATTGCCAGGCCCGCACCGTTAACCATGCAGCCGATAGTACCGGTCAGTGCAACGTAGTTCAGATCCCATTCAGCCGCGCGTGCTTCACGCTCGTCTTCCTGAGACGGATCCTGCATGGACTGCAGATCCTTGTGACGGTAAACAGCGTTACCATCGATAACGACTTTAGCGTCCAGGCAGTGCAGGTTACCCTGGTCAGTGATGACCAGCGGGTTGATTTCCAGCAGCGCCAGATCTTTTTCTTCGAACATCTTCGCCAGACCCAGGAAGATGTTGACGAACTGCTTGATCTGGTCACCCTGCAGACCCAGCTGGAACGCCAGCTCACGACCCTGGTAGGGCTGAGCACCGGTCAGCGGATCGATGGTTGCTTTCAGGATCTTTTCCGGAGTCTCTTCAGCAACTTTCTCGATCTCAACACCACCTTCGGTGGATGCCATGAAGACAATACGACGGCTGGAGCGATCGACTACTGCACCCAGGTACAGCTCATTTGCGATGTCAGTGCAGGTCTCAACCAGAATCTTGGAAACAGGCTGGCCATTGGCATCTGTCTGATAAGTTACCAGACGCTCGCCCAGCCATTTTTCTGCGAAGGCCTGGGCTTCAGCCGGGGAATCAACCAGCTTTACACCACCTGCCTTGCCACGGCCACCGGCGTGAACCTGGGCTTTTACAACCCACTTGTCACCGCCAATCTTTTCAGCCGCTTCAGCAGCCGCTTCCGGAGTATCTACCGCGATTCCTTTGGAAACCGGCAGACCATATTCGGCAAACAGTTGTTTGCCCTGGTACTCGTGAAGGTTCATGCTCTAATCCGTTGTGTTATCGGTTATACAGGTGTTTTCGCTGAGTAGTGCAGACACGAAAACACACCTTTTGCTCTGCAATCCCCACCAATGGGTTCGCCACTGGCGGGGTTAACCCTTCAGGTTATCGCTTTTTGCGATTCGCAATGTGAATAGCGTGATTGTCTACAGCCAGCGCTGCTTCATGAACAGCTTCACTGACAGTCGGGTGAGCGAACACCATCAGCTGCAGATCCTCTGCACTGGCGCAGAATTCCATTGCAATCACACCCTGAGCGATCAGTTCGGAGGCGATACCGCCAACCATATGAACACCCAGTACACGATCGGTCTCTTCGTCAGCGATGATCTTGACGAAGCCTTCAGTTGCATTGGCCGCCATTGCACGACCGGATGCAGCAAACGGGAATTTACCGACCTTGATCTTCACACCCTCAGACTTCAGTTCCTGCTCGGTCTTGCCGACCCAAGCCAGTTCCGGGAAGGTGTAAATGATGTTGGGGATACAGTCGTAGTTCATTGCAGCCTTGTGACCGGCAATGATATCTACAGCCATGATGCCCTCTTCCGATGCCTTGTGTGCCAGCATCGGACCACGTACGGAGTCACCAATTGCGTAAACGCCCGGTGCATCAGTACGGCAGTTCTCGTCAACAAAGATGAAGCCACGCTCATCCAGTTTGACACCGGAGTCTTCAGACAGCAGACCTTGAGTCTGGGGACGACGGCCAACCGCTACGATCAGCTTGTCGAATACCATCTCCTGATCACCCTTGGCGTCAGTGAACTTAACCTTCACTTCCTTGCCATCGATGATTTCAGTACCGGTGCAACGTGCGCCCAGCTTGATATCCAGACCCTGCTTGGTCAGCAGTTTCTTGGCTTCCTTGGCGACATCAACGTCCGCTAGAGCCAGGAAGTCATCCATCGCTTCAAACACGGTGACTTCAGAACCGCAACGCGCCCAGATAGAGCCCATTTCCAGACCGATAACACCTGCACCGATAACACCCAGACGCTTGGGCGTTTCATCGATTTTCAGTGCGCCTTCGTTATCAACGATCAGGCCTTCAGTCAGCGGAGCCGGCGGGATCTCGACCGGTACGGAACCGGACGCCAGGATCACGTTTTCAGCCGCGTGAACGGAGGTGCTGCCGTCCTGGGCAGTCACTTCAACCTGCTTGTTGGCCAGCAGTTTGCCGGTACCCTGCAGCAGAGTGACACCGTTCGCCTTGAACAGACCTGCGATACCGCCAGTCAGGTTCTTAACGATCTGGTCCTTGCGCGCCACCATCTGTTTGGTGTCGATCTGTACATTGTCGGCAACGATACCCTGAGCCGCGAAGCCATGCTGAGCTTCATGCAACTTGTGAGTCGTTTCCAGCAGTGCCTTGGACGGGATACAACCCACGTTCAGGCAGGTACCGCCCAGTACGGGAGTACCCTTGTCATCAACCCACTTCTCGACACAGGCAGTTTTCAGACCCAGCTGTGCAGCACGAATTGCCGCTACATAACCGCCAGGGCCGGCACCGATAACAATAAGATCAAATTTATCTGACATTACTTAGTCCTGTTTACACTCGTTCGAAGGTGGGTCTGATTAAACATCCAGCAGCATACGGGCCGGATCTTCCAGCAGATCCTTGATGGTAACGAGGAATTGTACCGCCTCTTTACCGTCAATCATACGGTGGTCGTATGACAGCGCCAGGTACATCATCGGCAGGATTTCAACCTGACCGTTCACCGCCATCGGACGCTCCTGGATCTTGTGCATGCCCAGGATTGCAGTCTGCGGCGGGTTCAGGATCGGAGTAGACATCAGGGAACCGAACACACCACCGTTGGTGATAGTGAACGTACCACCCTGCATGTCGTCCATACCCAGCTTGCCTTCACGGCCACGCTTACCGAAGTCAGCGATGGTACCTTCAACCTCAGCCAGGCTCATGGAATCGGTGTCACGCAGAACCGGTACCATCAGACCACGGTCGGTAGAAACGGCAACACCGATATCCTGGTAACCGTGGTAGACCATGTCGTTACCGTCGATAGACGCGTTGACAGCCGGGAAGCGTTTCAGAGCTTCAGTAGCAGCCTTAACGAAGAAGGACATGAAGCCCAGGCGAGTGCCGCCGTGAACCTTCTCGAACAGGTCCTTGTACTGCTTGCGCAGTTCCATCACCGGCTTCATGTTGACTTCATTGTAAGTCGTCAGCATGGCAGCATTCTGCTGTGCTTCTACCAGACGCTTGGCGATGGTGGCACGCAGACGGGTCATCGGAACACGCTTCTCTGTGCGCTCGCCAACCGGAACATTCAGAGCCGGAGCGGCAGCAGCAGGAGCCGCGGCAGCCGGTGCTGCAGCAGGCTTGTTCTTAAGGAAGTTCTGTACGTCTTCCTTGGTGATACCACCGTTCTTGCCGGTACCCTTGATCTGAGACGCATCCAGACCGTTCTCATCGATCAGCTTGCGTGCAGCCGGACCGATCTTGTCAGCATCGGTGGTCACTTCTGCAGCCGGTGCAGCCGCAGTCTCGGTTGCCGGAGCAGAAGCAGCCGGCGGCGGAGCTTCAGCGGCAGCACCCGCTTCAAAGGTTGCGATCACTTCTTCACTCAGAACAGTGTCGCCTTCGCCTTTAACGATTTCCTTGAGTACACCATCAGCCGGTGCAACGACTTCCAGCACAACCTTGTCAGTTTCGATATCAACGATCAGCTCATCAGCTGAGCAAGCCTCGCCGGGCTGTTTGTGCCAGGTGGCAACAGTTCCGTCTGCAACGGACTCAGGGAAAGTTGGCGCTTTGATTTCAGTGGACATGCTTTTTCCTTTAATAATCCTGATCAGGCTATTTCATCGAGCCTGTGTTAACCGTTGATGGCTTCGTTGACCAGCTTCTCTTGCTGCTCAAGGTGTACAGAGATATAACCTACAGCCGGTGCAGCCGCATGCGGACGACCAACGCCTTCGAGGTACAGCTTGGCATCATGCTGCTGCAAAACATTGCGCATGTGATGCTGGCTGCAATACCAGGCGCCCTGGTTCATCGGCTCTTCCTGACACCAGACAACGGACTCAAGGTTAGTATATTCAGCGATCGCCTGCTTGAGCGGCTCTTCCGGGAAGGGATACAACTGCTCAATACGGATGATGGCAACATCATCTTTTTCCAGTTCTGCACGACGGTTGTACAGGTCGTAGTAAACCTTGCCGCTACACATAACCAGACGCTTGACCTTCTTCGGGTCCAGCGTATCCACTTCAGACAGTACCGGCTCGAAGGTGCCTTCAGACAGGTCTTCCAGGGAACAAACGGCCTGTTTGTGGCGCAGCAGCGACTTGGGCGACATGATAATCAGCGGCTTACGCAGCGGGCGCACAACCTGACGACGCAGCAGGTGGAAAATCTGTGCCGGTGAAGACGGTACACATACCTGGATGTTGTGTTCTGCAGACAACTGCAGGAAGCGCTCCAGACGTGCAGAGGAATGCTCAGGGCCCTGACCTTCAAAACCGTGCGGCAGCAACATGGTCAGGCCGCAGAGACGGCCCCACTTGTGCTCACCGGAGGTAATGAACTGGTCGATTACAACCTGGGCACCGTTGGCGAAATCACCAAACTGCGCTTCCCAGATCACCAACGCATTCGGCGTGGTGGTGGCGTAGCCGTATTCGAATGCCAGAACCGCTTCTTCAGACAAAAAAGAGTCATAAATATCAAAATCCGGCTGACCTTCAGCCAGATTCTGCAGCGGTACATAGTTGGTGGCATCTTTCTGGTTATGCACAACAGCATGACGGTGCGAGAAAGTACCACGTCCGACATCCTGACCGGTCAGGCGGATCGGGTAACCTTCGGCCAACAGGGTTGCGTACGCCATGGTTTCGGCGAAGCCCCAGTTGATCTCCATGGCACCGGCCGCCATTTTTTTGCGATCTTCGTAGATCTTCTGAACCTGGCGCTGGATATTGAACCCTTCCGGGAATTCGCAGGTCTTGTTCGCCAGTTCTTTCAGCAACTTCGGATCAACACTGGTGTCACATTCGAAAGACCACTTGTGGCCCAGGTAAGGACGCCAGTCAACAAACAGCTCTTCGTTGGGCTGCATGACCAGAGATTTGGCTACGTGCTCACCGTTTTCCAGTGCCTGACGGTATTCCTGATCCAGTGACTTCGCTTCTTCAGCGGAAAGAACACCTTCTTCAACCAGACGTGCAGCGTACAGTTCCTTGGTGGTTTTCTGCACCTTGATCTGCTTGTACATCAGCGGCTGGGTACCGGACGGCTCGTCGGCTTCGTTATGGCCGCGACGACGGTAACAGACCAGATCGATCACAACGTCTTTGTTGAATTCGTTGCGGTAGTCCAGTGCCAGCTGAGTGACAAAGCGAACCGCTTCAGGATCGTCACCGTTAACGTGGAAGATCGGCGCCTGCACCATCTTCGCAACATCAGTACAGTACTCGGTGGAGCGCGCATCTTCCTTCTTGGAAGTGGTGAAGCCCACCTGGTTGTTGATGACGATATGGATGGTGCCGCCCGTCTTGTACGCACGGGTCTGGGACATCTGGTAGGTTTCCATCACCACGCCCTGACCTGCTACCGCAGCATCACCGTGGATGGAAACCGGAATCACGCTGTTGCCGACGGCATCATCACGACGGTCCTGACGGGCACGCACTGAGCCTTCGACTACCGGGGAAACGATCTCAAGGTGAGACGGGTTGAACGCCATTGCCAGGTGAACTTCACCACCGGCAGTCATGACGTTGGAAGAGAAGCCCTGGTGGTATTTAACGTCACCAGAAGTATCCAGCGTCTTCTTGCCTTCAAACTCTCCGAACAGTTCCTGCGGATTCTTGCCGAAGATGTTAACCAGTACGTTCAGGCGGCCACGGTGGGCCATACCGATAACCAGCTCCTTGGCGCCATCACGACCGGCACGCTGAACCAGCTCATCAAGACAGGGAATGAGGCTCTCACCACCTTCCAGGCCAAAACGTTTGGCACCTGCGTAACGTGAGCCCAGGTATTTTTCCAGGCCCTCCGCAGCGGACAGGCGCTCCAGAATATGCTTGCGCTCGTCATTGGTCAGTACGGGATGGCTGCGTACAGGCTCCATACGGGACTGAATCCAGCGCTTTTCCTGAGTGTCGACGATGTGCATGTACTCAACGCCGACGGTAGTGCAATAGGTTTTCTTGAGGTCCGCCAGGATCTCCTTGAGAGAACTTTCTTCGGGACCGAAAAACAGTGAGCCCAGCTGAAAACGGGTGTCAAAATCGGCCTCGGACAGCTCGTGGAAACGCGGATCCAGGTCAGGTACCTGCTCACGCTCCAACAGGTTCAGCGGATCAATATCCGCATGCTGATGACCACGCACACGGAATGCATTGATCATGCGCAGTACGCGCACCTGCTTTTTTTCATGTTCGGAGCTGACACTCCCGCCGGAAACCGGCGTGGCGCGCTTCTGATTCTTGGAGAGGAGGAGGAAGTGTTCCCGTACCGTGGAATGCGGCACATCCTGGGAAATGCTGTCACCCACTTTGGGAAGTTTATCGAACTCTTCGCGCCACTCTTGTGGAACGGCGTTCGGGTCCATCAGGTAAGTTTCGTATAGTTGTTCAACATATGAAAGATTGCCACCGTAGAGGTGGGCATTCTTCCACATCTGCTCCATTATGCCATCTTGCATTATCATCTCACCCTGGCTCTGAGAGGGCGCTGCATCGGTCAGGCTGCACTATTTCCTGAGCCGGCAGTCCTGGGCCCCTCTGCTGATTACCGTTTTGTATATTGTCGACGGTCGCGACGGATCACGTGCGACCGTGGGCACAATTCTACGCTTTTTGTGTCAGCCTTTACACTGCTAGCGGGGGTCGATTCTACAAAATATTACCATTCTGACGACATAGGCCTTTTGGCTAGTAAAAATACTCCAGCCAACCGATAGACAAAAAAAAACGGCACCCTTGCGGATGCCGTTTTAATTGATTCAAAAACGATCAGGTCGCTTGCTGAATCAGCATATTACGGATCTTGCCGATCGCCTTGGTCGGATTCAAACCCTTCGGACATACGTTCACGCAGTTCATGATGCCGTGGCAACGGAACACGCTGAACGGATCATCCAGCTCAGCCAGACGCTCGTTCGTCGCGGTATCGCGGCTATCCGCCAGGAAGCGGTAAGCCTGCAACAGACCAGACGGACCAACGAACTTGTCCGGATTCCACCAGAAGGACGGACAAGCAGTGGAACAGCATGCACAGAGAATACACTCGTACAGACCATCCAGCTCGGCACGCTCTTCCGGAGACTGCAGTCGTTCGATTGCAGGCGCCGGCGTATCGTTGATCAGGAACGGCTTGATCTTCTCGTACTGCTTGTAGAACTGAGTCATGTCGATGACCAGATCACGGATAACCGGCAGACCCGGCAGCGGACGCAGTACCAGCTTGTCATTTTCGACGACTTCAGACAGCGGCGTGATACACGCCAGACCGTTCTTGCCGTTCATGTTCATGCCATCAGAGCCACAAACACCTTCACGACAGGAACGACGGTACGCCAGAGTCGTATCTTTGTCTTTCAACAGCTGGAGCAGGTCCAGCACCATGATGTCCTTGCCACCCGGGATGTCGATATGAACATCCTGCATGTACGGCGCATCATCAATCTCAGGATTGTAACGATATACACTTACCAGCATCGCACCAGCCCCTTAATAAGTTCGTACTTTCGGCGGGAACGCATCCATTGTCTTCGGCGCGAAGTTTACATCACGCTTGCCAATGGCCTTGGTCTGCGGGAAGAACACAGAATGGCACAGCCAGTTCTCGTCATCACGCTCGGTAAAGTCGTTACGCGCATGCGCGCCACGAGATTCCTTGCGTACTTCCGCAGCGATAGCGGTTGCTTCTGCAACTTCCATCAGGTTTTCAAGCTCCAGGGCTTCAATACGTGAAGTATTGAATGCCTGGCTCTTGTCTTCCAAGTGTACGTTCTCAACACGCTGGCGGATCTCTTTCAGCAGACCCAGACCTTTCTGCATGCTTTCGCCGTCACGGAACACGCCGAAGTACAGCTGCATGGTGTCCTGCAGTTCTTTACGAACTTCAGCAATCTTCTCACCACCGGTGCTGTTGTTCAGACGGTTCAGACGAGACATGGCCGCTTCGATATCAGCATCAGTTGCGTCAGCCACCTGGTAGCCTTCACGCATCTGCTGCTCGATGTGCAGACCCGCCGCACGACCGAATACAACCAGGTCAAGCAGAGAGTTACCACCCAGACGGTTCGCACCGTGGACGGATACACATGCCACTTCACCACAGGCGAACAGACCGTCGATAATCTTGTCTTCGCCAGTTTCCGGATCCGGAGAGATCGCCTGACCACCGATGTTAGTGGCAACACCACCCATCATATAGTGACAGGTCGGCACAACCGGGATCGGCTCTTTAACAGGATCGGATGCCGCAAACGTCTTGGACAGTTCACAGATACCCGGCAGGCGAGAATGAAGAACCTCTTCACCCAGGTGATCCAGCTTCAGGAATACATGATCGCCGTTTTCACCACAGCCACGACCTTCGAGAATCTCGAGGATCATGGAACGGGCAACAACGTCACGACCTGCAAGGTCTTTGGCGTTCGGCGCGTAACGCTCCATGAAGCGCTCGCCGTCCTTATTGATCAGGTAGCCACCCTCACCACGGCAACCTTCGGTTACCAGTACGCCAGCACCTGCGATGCCGGTCGGGTGGAACTGCCACATTTCCATATCCTGAGCGGCAACACCTGCACGCATGGCCATACCCATACCGTCACCGGTATTGATCAGGGCGTTTGTGGTCGAAGAGTAGATACGACCTGCACCGCCGGTAGCCAGAACAGTTGCCTTGGACTTGATGTATACAGTCTCGCCGGTTTCGATGCAGATAGCGATACAGCCTACAACCGCACCATCAGCATTTTTAACCAGGTCAACGGCATACCATTCGTTCAGGAAGGTAGTACCGGCCTTCATATTAGCCTGATACAGGGTGTGCAGCAGCGCGTGACCAGTACGGTCAGCAGCAGCACAGGTACGGGCAGCCTGACCACCCTCACCGAAGTTCTTGGACTGACCACCGAACGGACGCTGGTAGATACGACCAACTTCAGTACGGGAGAACGGCAGACCCATGTGATCCAGCTCGAATACAGCCTGCGGACCTACAGAGCACATGTACTCGATTGCGTCCTGGTCACCGATATAGTCTGACCCCTTGACGGTGTCATACATATGCCAGCGCCAGTCATCGTTCGGATCAGCACTCGCGATCGCACAGGTAATACCACCCTGAGCCGATACAGTGTGAGAACGAGTCGGGAACACTTTAGTGACACAAGCGGTATTGAGGCCGGACTGAGCCAGCTGCAGGGCGGCGCGCATACCTGCACCACCGCCACCGACAACGATTGCGTCGAAAGTCAGAGTACGCAGTTTAGACATGTTTTAGATACCCCACAGAATCTGGATGCCCCACACGACGTAGATAAACGCCAGCAGGCCGCATACGGACTGGAACACAAAGCGAGCGCCGGTCTGCTTGATGTAGTCGGTAGAAACAGACCACATGCCGATCCAGGCATGAGCGACCAGAGACAGGATCGCCAGCAGGGTGTAGATGCGCATACCAGTGCCGCTGAACAGATCCTTCCACTGTTCATAGGACAGGTCAGGATTGAACAGCAGGTAGCCGATCATGAAAATAGTATAAGTCGCCAGAACCAGCGCAGTAACGCGCTGCATCATCCAGTCATAAAGACCGCTGCGACCAAAGCTCGTAATACTGGTTACCATACCCAGACTCCTGCCAACAAAATGGAAACACCTGCAATAATAAGAGTCACCTTGGCTGCCATACGGCCGCTTTCGATCTCTTCACAGTGTCCCATATCCATAACCAGGTGTTTGATACCTGCAAAGAAATGGTACAGCAGAGCTGAAACCAGTCCCCATGCGATAAGTTTTGCCAGGAATGATTCCTGGAGCATCTCAGCAGCTTCATTGAAGCCGGCCTGAGACTCCAGCGACAAACTCAATGCATACATCATGAAGATAGCGCCAAAGAATAGCACTACACCGGTTGCACGATGCAGGATTGAAGTAATCGCCGGAAGTGGCTGTTTTATGGTTCGAAGATCTAAATTTACAGGTCTTTTCTTGTTCACGGCTCTAGTTCACACTTTTTTCTGCCCAATTGCAGGACAAGAGGACAAGGTTGCTAGGAAGTGCTCAGAGAGTAGTACCTCGAGATGCCAGAACTGACACTAAACCAGTGGGCACGGTGCCAACTCAGGAGCGAGAGTATAGACAGATCACCTAGGGAATACAACGCAGAACCCCCTTCTTAAGGCTTAAGTCTAGTGTCTGATCCAAGCCGTTAAACTAGACGTAACTATCTATTTGTACTTATCTATTCGACCAATTAATTATTTAACTATTGTCGCTTTTCGCAACTGTCTTATTATCTTTTTGCATTGCAACATCTTATGCCTAAGGCTTAATTGACAATCCCGTTTCAAACTCTATAGTGGTCGAGTCCTATTTCGGGCCATTTTCCTATGACGCGGCGCATACGCTGGCCGCAGCAATACAAACAGAATGATAGGAGCCTCTAATGGCTGACAAGAAAGCACGTTTGACAGTCGATGGTCTGGACGAAGCGATCGAACTGCCGGTTTATTCCGGCACTGAAGGTCCCGACGTCATTGATGTACGTCCGCTGACTGGCAAAGGCCTTTTCACCTACGATCCCGGCTTCGTATCCACAGCAGCCTGTGAATCCAAAATCACCTATATTGATGGTGCCAATGGCATTCTGCTGCATGGCGGCTACCCGATTGAACAGCTGGCTGAAAAGTCCGACTATCTTGAAGTCTGCTACCTGTTGCTGAATGGCGAACTGCCCAACGCAGAAGAAAAAGCCAAGTTCGTTAACACCATCTCCAACCATACCATGGTGCACGAGCAGCTGAGCCAGTTCTTCAAAGGCTTCCGCCGCGACGCTCACCCGATGGCCATCATGTGTGGCGTTGTTGGCGCACTGTCCGCCTTCTATCACGATTCCCTGGATATCAACGATCCTCATCATCGTGAAGTATGCGCCTACCGCCTGATCGCCAAGATGCCGACTCTGGCTGCCATGTGCTACAAGTACTCCATCGGCCAGCCGTTCATGTACCCGCAGAACAATCTGAGCTATGGCGCAAACTTCCTGCGCATGATGTTCGGCACTCCGTGCTCTGAATATGAAGTCAATCCGGTGCTGGCCCGCGCCATGGATCGCATCTTCATCCTGCACGCCGACCATGAGCAGAACGCCTCTACCTCTACCGTACGTCTGGCCGGCTCTTCCGGTGCCAACCCGTTCGCCTGTATCGCAGCCGGCATTGCCGCCCTGTGGGGACCGGCACACGGCGGCGCCAACGAAGCCGTACTGAACATGCTGGATGAGATCGGTGACGAAGCCAACATCCCCGAGTTCATCGAGAAGGCCAAGGATCCGAACGATCCGTTCCGCCTGATGGGCTTTGGCCACCGCGTATACCGCAACTTCGATCCGCGCGCCAAGGTCATGAAGAAGACCTGCGACGAAGTCCTGGCCCTGCTGGGTATTGAAAACGATCCGCAGCTCAAGATTGCCAAGCGCCTGGAACAGATCGCCCTGGAAGACGAATATTTCGTGGCTCGCAAGCTGTACCCGAATGTCGACTTCTATTCCGGCATCATCCTGAAAGCGATCGGCATCCCGACCAACATGTTCACTGTGATCTTCGCCCTGTCTCGTACAATCGGCTGGATCTCTCACTGGAACGAATTCCATTCCAGCCCGAACAAGATCGGTCGTCCGCGCCAGCTCTACACCGGCGCCACACAGCGCGATTATCCGGCCTGATAATACGCCAGACACTAAAAACCCCGCATTGCGGGGTTTTTTTATATCCGGAAAAATAGGAAAAAGACCTAATGCCATCTGCGTCTGGATCCGCTAAATTTCAAGGCACAGGGAACAGTAGCCAAATTTCTATGCAGTGAAAGGAATCCAGCCATGTCACACGCCTGCCCATCTTGTAACAAACTGCTCAGCAGCGGACGCATTCAGCCACCGCATCACCTTATCAGCCGCATCACCAACAGCGAGCTATTCAAGTGCGATGAATGCCAGGCGTACCTGTTACGTGAAAACGGCGACTGGGAGATGCTTGAACCCACAGGCACAACACACCACAGCGAACAACGCAAAGAAAACAGATTGCTCGCACAACTGTCATAATTAATTCATCTGCGACACTCGCATTCACGGCAGCACTTCTCCTATTATGTATATACATAGTATAGCAATAATAAGAGAATATATGTCTGAATGTACGCATTGCACCCAGATCATGGGCTCATCAAAAGCGCCACACAAACACCTCGTCAAACTGCGTGAGCATCACACCCATCCGGTTTACCGCTGCTCAAAGTGCGGCAGCGAACTGGTTCTTTTGTTTGACTGTTGGGAACCCTGCTTCCAGGGATGGCTTCCGGCCGCAACAGGCTAGGCGACACCTCTATCAAGATTAAAGCCCCTGCCGCCAGGCGCAAGATGTCTAGTCCTGATATAAGTTGACACCTTTTACAGCACCCGATGTACCTCATCGGGCGTTTTGTATTTCAAGGAATAATGAGGTCGTTGCCCGTTGTAGAGCATGATGGCTTCTTTCACCATCCTCTTCGCTTCTTCCAGGTTTTTTGGCCTCTGAGTCAGATACTCCTGCTTCAATATCCCATTCACTCTCTCAGCCAAGGCGTTTTGATAGCAGTCATAACCATCTGTCATCGAGCAGGTCACACCGTGCAGCTCATGGATACGCTGGTATTCCGCCGAACAGTACTGGGCGCCCCTATCAGAGTGGTGAATCAGGTTTGATTGCCGCTGACGTTTTTTCAAAGCTTCCTTGAAGGCCTTCGATACAGTGCTGGTTTTCATATCCAGCCCCAGTGAATACCCAACGATTTTCCTCGAACACGCATCCGTGACTAATGACAGATAGGTATCGGCTTCCTGTGTGGGCAAATAGGTAATGTCGGCCACCCAAACCTGCTCAGGCCTCTGAGCAATAACACCTTCCTTCAATAGATTGGGGTGCTTGCGAAAGCGATGATGACTGAGTGTGGTCTTGTGATAGGCCTGTTTAGGCTGAACCAGCAGGCGATGTTGCCTTAACAGAGCAAAGAGCTTATCCCTTCCAACCTGTATAAACTGGCGGTTCAGCAAGTGATGCAGCTTGCGAGTCCCCATTTTCGGGTGTCTGAGACGGATTCTCTGCACGAAGTCGAGAAGCGTGCTCTCAATCCGGGACCGGTGATGATCTCGCTGTAACTGCTGGTACCAGGCTTGTCTACTGATGTGCAGGTATCCGCACACCTGAGTAACGGTCAGCTTCAAGTCTTTTTCTTCAATGAGTCGAGCTGAGACTTTTTTATCTCAACACCGTAGTCCTCTTTCATCAAACGTACGACACCCTCGAAAAAGCTGGCTCTCAGCTGGGTCTCCGCCAGCTGCTTTTCCAACTCCTTGATGCGTTGTTCAGGTGTTTGCTCGGAGGGTTGCTTAGACATGGGAACGCTCACGCTTGTTGATCCTGATGACCAATCTAGTCGTCCATGCTTACGAAGCCAAACCAAAACAGTGGAGCGGCCCTGGATGCCGTAACGCTGCTGTGCTTGCTTGTATGTCATTTCGCCTTTTTCTACTTGATCGACAACAGCTAATTTAAAGGCAAGGGAATAATCACGTTGGGTGCGTTTAGTGGTCGTAGTCATCACATTTCTCCGTTAGAGGGTAGAAATGTGTCAACCTTATTCAGGACGGGACACTAAAAACAAAAAGGCCCCCTGATACACAACCAGGGGGCCTTGATGAACGAACTTTCGAGTTTACTTGCGCGCGGTACGAACAGCCGCCGCCAGTTCACGGGTCAAGGACAGTACGCCCTGGGTACCTTCTTCCGGTGTGCTGGCCTTGTTGATGCAATCGATCAATGCTGAACCAACCACAACACCGTCAGCGAACTGACCAATACGGGCAGCCTGCTCCGGGGTACGGATACCAAAGCCGACTCCGATCGGAATGTCCGTGTTGGCACGGATCGCTTCCACTTCCTGCTGCACTTTTTCTGGCGTAGGTGCGGCAGAGCCGGTAACACCGGTACTGGATACGTAGTAAAGGAAGCCCGAAGTATTGTTCAAAACGCCCGGTAGACGCTTAGCATCAGTAGTTGGTGTGGCCAAGCGAATGAAGTGGACACCTGCTTCGCGAGCCGGCATACAGAGTTCATCATCATGCTCCGGCGGCAGATCCACAACGATCAGGCCATCAACACCCTCTTCCGCCGCTTCTTCCAGAAAGCGCTTCACACCGTAGCGGTAAATCGGATTGTAGTACCCCATCAGCACCAGCGGGGTGTCCTGATCCTGTTCACGCAGAATGCGCACCATCTGCAGCGTTTTCAGCATATCCTGACCGGATGCCAGCGCACGCTGGTTGGCCAGCTGGATCGCAGGACCATCTGCCATGGGGTCGGTGAATGGCATGCCCAGTTCGATCACATCGGCTCCCGCTTCCGGCAGGCCCAGCAGCGTATCCAGGCTGTTGGCGTAATCCGGATCACCAGCGGTGATAAAGGTAATCAGTGCCGGGCGGTTCTCCTGTTTCAGCGCAGCAAAGCGGCGCTCCATACGGCTTGCTTGTTTTGTATCGGTCATGGATTACTGCTCCGCCAGTTCATCAGCCAGATGTTCGGTTACGGTGGTCATATCCTTGTCGCCACGGCCACTGAGGTTCATCACGATGATATGATCCTTGGGCAAGGTCGGCGCCAGCTTGAGGATATGTGCCAGAGCATGAGAAGACTCCAGCGCCGGAATAATGCCTTCGTATTTACACAGCGCCTTAAAGCCTTCCAGCGCTTCCTGGTCGGTGATCGAGACATATTCAACACGTTCAATCTCGTGCAACCAGGCGTGCTCAGGACCAATGCCCGGATAGTCCAGGCCTGCCGAAATGGAATGTGCATCCTGAATCTGGCCATCTTCGGACTGCAGCAGGAAGGTACGGTTACCGTGCAATACACCCGGCTCACCGCCTTTCAAACTGGCTGCATGACGCTTATCAAGACCCTCACCACCGGCTTCAACACCGATCATGTGTACAGACTTGTCATCCAGGAAAGGATGGAACAGACCCATGGCATTGGAACCGCCACCGATGCACGCTACCAGCGTATCCGGCAGACGGCCTTCTTTTTCCATGATCTGACGACGGGTTTCTTCACCAATCACCGCCTGGAAGTCACGTACCAGTGCCGGATAAGGGTGCGGGCCTGCTACGGTACCGATGATGTAGAAAGTGTCATGAACGTTGGTCACCCAATCGCGCAGCGCTTCGTTCATGGCATCCTTGAGGGTACCAGTACCACTGGTGACCGGAATCACTTCCGCACCCAGTAGCTTCATACGCTGTACGTTGGGTTGCTGACGATGAATATCGGTGCTGCCCATGTAGATCACGCATTCAAGACCAAAACGTGCTGCCACGGTGGCAGTCGCGACGCCGTGCATACCGGCACCAGTCTCGGCGATGATGCGTTTTTTGCCCATACGTTTGGCCAGCAGAATCTGACCCAGGCAGTTATTGATCTTGTGCGCGCCCGTGTGGTTCAGGTCTTCACGCTTGAGGTAGATCTTGGCGCCACCCAGTGCTTCTGTAAGACGCTCCGCCAGGTACAGCGGCGTTTCACGGCCCACGAAATCCTTGCGCAGCACTTCCAGCGCGGCATGAAACTCAGGATCGTTCTTGGCTTTTTCGTACTCTTCCTGCAGATCCAGAATCAGCGGCATCAAGGTTTCCGCTACAAAGCGGCCACCAAAACGGCCGAAAAAGCCGCTTTCATCCGGTCCCTGTCGCAAAGTGTTTTCAGTGCTCATGGCAACGACTCCATTAATCTTTAATCTGGAACCAAGTCTAGTGGATGCAGAGCTGGGTTTAAATCGATAAAATCACACCAACCTGTGAGAAAAAGTAACAGCTTATGCCTACATCCAATTCAAACGCATTGCCTTCTTTGACAGCCTTGCGCGCCTTTGATTCCTGCGCCCGCAGCCTTAGCATGACGGCTGCGGCAGAGTCCCTGCATGTCACTCATGGTGCCATCAGCCGGCAGATTCGGCTGTTGGAAGAACAGTTGGATACGCGTCTGTTTGAGCGCAAAGGACGTGGCCTCAGTCTCACAGACGCCGGCTTGCGACTGGCACGCACAACCCGTGAGGTGTTTGATCAGCTGGAACAGACCTGTGACCAAATACGCCGCGATGCCAAGGGAGCCCCCTTCGTCCTGGCCTGTTCCGGGAGTTTTCTGGCGCGCTGGTTTATTCCCCGGCTGGACCAGCTGCAACAGGAATGTCCCGAACTGGAGTTACATCTCACCGCCACCGATGAGTCTGACAGCATGCGCGCAGGTATTGATGCCGCTTTGCGCTTCGCCACTCCGCCTTGGCCCAGAGAGCAAAAGGTAATTGACCTTGCGCCCGAACGCATTGGCCCTGTTCTCAAACCTCAACTGCTGCCGGAAACCTCCCCTACGCCCGACTGGTTGCTAAGCCAGTCGCTGCTGGAAACCCTGTCTCGTCGCCAGGCCTGGCCCGAGTGGTGCGAGGCACATCAACTGGACCACAGCCGGCTCAGGATGCGGCAGTCATTTGAGCATCTCAATTATATGCTGGAAGGTGCGCTGGCCGGATTGGGGGTCGCCATTGCACCTGAATATCTGGTTGAGGAAGATATACGCAGTGGGCGCCTTGTAGCACCCTGGGGGTTTGTTGAAACAGAGGCCCGACTGGGGCTGTGGTTGCCGGGCACAGAAATTTCTCCCCGTGCCCGGCAGTTGGCTGACTGGCTGAAAATGGCGCTCAGTCAATAATCTCGAAGCTGGTGAATACTTCTTCGAGCGGGCGGTCTTCTGACACAACCTCAGCCACGGTGGCCAACTCAGGCCCCTGGCTGAGCCAGGCTTCCACATGCCGTACAGCCTTTTCTTCACCGCACAGCAAGGCTTCTACTCGCCCATCTTCCAGGTTACGCACCCAGCCAGTTAATCCACTGGCCTGTGCCTGTTCACGGGTGAAGTGACGAAACCAGACGCCCTGTACTCGGCCGCTTACCAGAGCATGTACGCAGATCTGTGCCATTATGTGTCCTCACTCCTTTGTCGTCTTGGGAGATTGATACAACGCCTGCAGCGTGACGTCCAGTACTTCACCACGCTGACGTTTCAGCTGTTCCAGGCGCTCATACAGAGACTGCTGCCAGTGCTCTTCCTGCTCCGGCTGTGGATCAGGCAACGGCCAGGGCAGCGCCTGCTGCAGATCGTGCAATGTGTAACGGTTAAGATCCCGACAGAGCAGGTACTGTCCACCTTCTGTTCGTCGCACCAACCCAATTTCCTGCAGCAGCTGCACATAATCGTCCCAACGCCCCTGGTCCAAACCTGGAATTTCTTTAAGCAGCACATGATCCGGTATGGATTCACCTTGTTCCTGTGCCTGCCAAAGGCGATGCAACACGGCTAGCAAGGTATACAGATGAGGTTCATTGGTACGGTACTTGTTCAATCGTGAAACGGTCAGCAGACGTGTCAGTTCTGCACCGAACAAAATAATGCCCCAGCTGATGTAGATCCAAAGCAGGAAAATGGGGACAGCCGCGAACGCACCGTAGATCAGCTGGTACGAGGGTGACAACGTCACGAATTGCACAAATCCGCGCTTGGCCAATTCAAACATCACCGCGGCAAACAACCCGCCAATTGCCGCACTTTTCAGAGGCACACGGCAATTGGGCACAGCGGCATATAGCAGCATAAACGCCAATGCTGAAAACAGCGGCGGCAGCAACGACAGCAGCCGTGCCTTGCCCACCACTTCCGTGGCGCTGGTAAAAAACGACAGACTGGCAATATAGGAGGTCAGAAGCAGCCCCAGACCTATCAAAATCGGCCCCAGGCTGAGTACGGCCCAGTAGAGCAGGAAGCTGGAAATCCCTTTGCGAGGCTCGGCTACGCGCCAGATACGGTTAAACGCCGCCTCAATATTCTTCATCATCATGATGGATGTGACGGCCAGAAATACGATACCCACCACCGTCAGGCTTTGCGCCTGGGCGGCAAAGGTGCCCAGATACTCCTGTACCACGGCACCGGTGGCCGGCACAAAGTTCTCGAAAATCCAGCCCTGCAACTGTTCTCCTACGCCCTTGAAGTTGGGGACGGCGGCCAACATCGAGTATGACACCGTCATCAGCGGTACCACGGCAAACAGGGTGGTGTAGGTAAGTGCAGCCGCATTGAGTATCCCCTGGTTGGCCTGAAACTGCCTTACCAGGGAGCGAACAAATACCAAAGCGGTCGACAGGGATCCTTTCTGCATGCGAACTCTCTTAACGAATCATGGTTCCGCCCTATACAATAGGGCCCTCATCTATTGAATGAAAGTCTGTTTGGAGTCCTCATGTCGATCACCATCTATCACAACCCGCGTTGTTCCAAATCCCGTGAAACCCTGAAGTTGCTGCAGGAAAAGGGAATTGAGCCTAACGTACGCGAATACCTGAAGGATGTTCCCAGCGCTGAGGAGCTGCAAACCGTACTCAATGCCCTCGGCATCAGTGCCCGTGAATTGCTGCGCACCAAAGAAGCGGAGTACAAGGAAGCCGGTTTGAACGACACCAGCCTGGATGATGATGCCATCATCGATGCCATGACCCGCTTCCCCAAGCTGATCGAACGCCCCATCGTGATCAACGGTGACAAGGCTCGCATCGGTCGCCCGCCGGAGTCCGTGCTGGAGATCCTCGCGTGAGCCAGCCCTATGTACTGGTGCTTTACTACAGCCGCAACGGTGCCACACGGGCACTGGCGCGGCAAATTGCACGCGGCGTTGAAGAAGCCGGACTTGAAGCCCGCCTGAGGACGGTTCCGGCCGTTTCGGCAAACAGCGAGGCGACTG
Source organism: Marinobacterium sp. NO-S09 (assembly GCF_059179545.1). NCBI lineage: Bacteria > Pseudomonadati > Pseudomonadota > Gammaproteobacteria > Oceanospirillales > Oceanospirillaceae > Marinobacterium > Marinobacterium sp. NO-S09. The sequence continues at coordinate 2,802,374 of NZ_CP168954.1, forward strand.
AACCGGCTGTACCTGAGTCTGGTGCTGTCTATTGCACTGAAGCTGATCTGGCCAACTGCGCGGGTCTAGCCTTGGGCAGCCCCACCCGCTTTGGCAACATGGCCGCTCCCATGAAGTACTTTATCGACAGCACCAGCAGCCTCTGGCTGTCCGGAGCCCTGATCGACAAACCGGCATCGGTGTTCAGCTCCAGCGCCAGCCTCCACGGCGGCCAGGAGACAACCTTGATGAGCATGATGCTGCCGCTTCTGCACCATGGCATGGTCCTGGCGGGATTACCTTACAGTGCTGACGAATTGCTCGATACCCAGACCGGTGGTACGCCCTATGGTGTCACTCATGTCAGTGGTCGTGCCGAGAACCATACACTGGATGCCAATGAAACCGCATTGGCACAGCAACAAGGCCGCCGACTTGGACAGCTGGCCAAAGCGTTGTTGCACAAGGAGGCTTCATGAGCGCCAAACTGGAAACAAAAACCCGTATCAGCCGCGCCCTGGTGCTGGCCAGCTACTTTGGCCTGCTGCTGTTGTTTACCCTCTGGTATCTTTGGCTGGCACCAGCCAGCAGCGACCACCCCTGGGTGGTATGGCTGGTACATTTCCTGCCTCTGGCAGCCTTCGCGCCGGTCGTGGTGAAAGGTGCTCCTCGCGGCCACGCCTGGCTTTGTTTTGTACTGCTGCTCTACTTTCTCGAAGCCGTGATTGCCGCACTGGTGCCGACGACGCGCTGGCTGGGGCTTATTGATTGCGCCCTGCTGGTCACGCTGTTTACCTCTGCCATGCTGTTTGCCCGCTGGCGCAGTCAGCTGACCCGAGCACAGCAGGTTGAGGCCCAGTCTTGAAGCCACACCGCACCTCAGGCGTCAGCAGTAAAAACGCCGAAGACAACGGCGCCCGCTGGCGGCGTGATTTTCCGCTGCTGTCCACTCGTTCACACGGACAGCCACTGGTATACCTGGACAACGCTGCCACGACGCAAAAACCACGTCAGGTAATCGATGCCATCAGCCGCTATTACAAAACCGGCAATGCCAACGTCCATCGCGGCAGCCATGACCTATCCAATCGCGCCACCACCGCTTTTGAACAGGCGCGCACAACAGTCGCCAGCTGGCTGGGCATTAACGACCCGGCCACACTGATCTGGACACGCGGCACCACTGAAGCGATCAACCTGGTTGCCCAGAGCTGGGGCAACACCCACATCAAGCCTGGTGATCGCATTCTGCTGCTGCAGAGCGCCCATCACGCCAACATTGTGCCCTGGCAATTACTGGCCCAGCGCACCGGTGCCGTGATTGATGTGATTCCCTTGCAGGATGACAACAATGTCGACCTGGATGCCTACCGACGCTTGCTGCAACGCACGCCCAAACTGGTCGCGCTAACACATGTATCCAATGTGCTGGGTACTCGCTACCCCATTGAGCAGATGTGTCGTGATGCCAAGTCGGCAGGTGCCTGTGTGCTTGTCGATGGTGCCCAGGCCCTGCCTCATTTCGACGTGGATTTGAGCCTGATTGGCTGCGACTTTTATGCGTTCTCCGGCCACAAGCTGTTTGGACCAACGGGTATCGGCGGGCTCTGGGGGCGACAGGCACTGCTGGACAGCATGCCCCCCTGGCAAGGTGGCGGTGAAATGATCGAGCAGGTCAGCTTTACTGAAACCCGTTACGCAGGGTTACCATTCAAATTTGAAGCCGGCACGCCAAACATTGCCGGAACAATGGGTCTGTCCGCGGCTATCAACTACCTGCAAAAAGACCGTACCGGACAAGAAGCCCAGGAGCAGATGCTGATGCATCATGCCTTGTCAGCCTGCAGTCAGGTGCCCGGCTTCCAGGCTCTGCCCGGTGGCGATCAACCTGTTGCTCTTTTCTCCTTCCTCCTCAAGGGGTTCCATCAGCAGGACATTGCCCACTGGCTGGATCAGAAGGGAATTGCCGTCAGAGCCGGCCATCATTGCGCCATGCCGTTGATGCAGTCCCTGGGTCTGCCCGGAACAGTGCGAGCATCGTTCGCTTTCTACAATACGCTCGATGAAGCAGAACACCTCGCTCTTGCGCTGGACGAATTGATCAGCAGTCAACAGAGTCAAATCGATGTTCCAACTGTAACCGCCCCTACACTTAATACCGATCCCGTGTATGATGCCAATCACTGGGATGAACGCTACCGCGCCCTCATGCAGCTGGCCGAACAGGTTGAACGTCTGCCGGCATCATTGCAGCAACCCGAACACCAGGTGCCCGGTTGCGAGTCGCGCGTGTGGCTCATCACCGCCCTGGATGACCAAGGGCGTCTGGCCTGTCGTGCCGACGCCGATGCCCGAATTCTGCGAGCGCTCGTCACCTTGCTATTACAACGTATAAACGGTCTGACCCCGGCAGAAGCCACCGAGGTTGACCTTGAGGCTATGCTGGCGTCACTGGATCTGCAGCGCCACCTGAGCCCAAGCCGCGGAAATGGACTGCTGGCGATTGTGCGCCATCTCAAGACCTTCGCCCGGTCACCTCATTCGTAACGTCGGCCCTGCAAGCCGTCTTTGGAGCTTTCAATGAACTTGAACGACCTCAACCTGTTCATTCGTGTGGTTGAAACCGGCAGTTTTACTGCTGCCGCCGATAGCCTGGATGTGCAGAAATCCACTATCAGCCGCCGCATCGCCCAGCTGGAGGACACCCTGGGCATTCGTCTGATTCAGCGCACCACACGCAAACTCAAGCTGACACCGGAAGGCGAAGAACTGTTTTCTCGCGCCCAACCACTAGTGGACGACCTGGCAGCAGTGCAAGACGATATAAGCGCCTCCAAAACCGAACTGCGCGGCCGTCTGCGACTCACCATGCCTACCGAGATTGGCGTGTTCATGATGAATGAGGTGATCTCCAGCTTTATGCAGGCCTATCCTCGCATTGAAGTGGATGTAGAACTCAGCACCCGAACCGTTGACCTGATCGAGGAGGGTGTCGACCTGACGCTTCGGTTGGGCCCACTGCCCAACTCCAGCCTGATTGCGCGTCATGTGGGTGGCCTCAGACGCGGACTCTTCGCCACCCCTGAGTATATTGAACAACACGGCACGCCCAACTCACCGGCAGATCTGGCGCAGCATGCCTGCATCACACTGCAGCGTCCCTTCGATCACCTGCGTTTTATCAACTGGAACAACCAGGAACCGGTCACCATGGGCGGTCGCCTGCGCACCAACAGTCTCAGCTTTGTAAGAGAGATGATTCTGCAACACATGGGTATTGGTCGTCTGCCGGATGTGTTCTGTAATGAACTGGTTGAAAGCGGGCGGGTTGTGCGAGTACTGGATGACTTTAAACTGGAGGCGCTGGAGATCAACGCACTCTACGCCAGCCGCCGCAACCTGAACCCTCGTGTCGGTGCGTTTCTTGACCATATGACAGACCGCCTGAATGATCACCCCTGGGTACAAAACAAGCTAGTCCACCTGACACCCTGAGCCTCACTGGGCCATACTGCTTGTGAATGACCCTTCCAGCACTGAATAAAAAGTAGACAAGCCGCTTGGATTGGTTAATAATCCACCTGAATGACAAATGCGACATTAGGGTATTTTATTAGTAGCAATGAGTCTAAAATCCAAGTTGTTAGCCAGTCTATTATTGCTGTTGGCCGTGCTGGGCTCCGGTATCGCCATTATTCAGCAAACGGTCGTCATCCCCAAGGTCGAATCATTCGAAATTGACGCCCTGCGCGAAGACCTGGAGCGTATCAAGGATGGCCTGGACCGTGAGTTGACCCATATGCACCGAATGGCGACTGACTGGGCGCAGTGGGATGACACCTATGACTTTGTCGTGTCACGTACGCCCGAGTATGTCGAGTCTGCTCTTGGTGGAGATGCCATGGAGCAGCTTTCAATGGATATGCTGCTGATCACCCAAGACGAAAAACTGGTGACTTACCAGTCCACTCAGGTTCTTTCCAGCTTGCGTGAGCCTCTCGTCTCCACTCTGCTTAGAGGCCCTGAATCTCGCTTGCTGAATGAAGGTGGCCAAGGTCTGGTCGCCACACCTGCAGGCGTTATGCTGGTAGCTGCAAACCCCATACTGACCACCGAAGGTGAAGGCCCGTCGCGGGGAACCTTGTATTTCGGTCAAATGATCGACGCCGATCTGACCAAACAGCTGCGCCCCCCGCAGATACGATCAATATTATTGCGCTTGGACCCAAACCCTCCTCGCCCTGACGAGATCAAGCTACTGCCAGGTTCGGACAGCGTCAGCAAAACCTGGGTACGACTGATTAACGATCCCGGTCGCTCTCTTCAAATCGAGCTGCAACAGGCCCGCCCGTTTCTCGACAGCATGCGCGCCTATACCTATTACATCATGGGGACCATCTTTGTATTGGGCATCCTTGGCAGTGTGGTCACCTACATTCTGCTCAAACACTACCTGTTGTCACCCATAGAGCGGCTGCAACACAACATGCAGAACTTCTCGGTATCTCACTCTCTGGCGGACATACCCACTACCAAGAGTTCGGATGAAATTGGCCAGCTCACACGCAGCTTCAAAGAGATGGCAACACGTATCAGCGACAACCACACCAGCATGCTGCACAGACAAGAGAAACTGAAGGAACAGAGCCTGACCGACCCGTTAACGCGACTGGGAAATCGGCGCTATCTGGAATCCAGGTTGAAGCAACCGGAATTTGCCAAAAAGCATGCCTACATAGCCACGTTCAGCACTGACCTTGACCACTTCAAGCAGGTCAATGACCGCTATGGGCATGATAACGGTGATACAGTGCTGCGTGAATTTGCCGAAGTCTTGCAAGGCTGCTGCCGAGACGATGATTGCGTGGCGCGCGTGGGCGGCGAAGAGTTCACGGCCGTTTGTGGCATCAGCTCGATTCGGGATGCCAGTGAAATTGCTGAACGTATACGTGCACGCACCGAGCAAAAAGGTTTTGTGGAAGGCAAGATCAACCTGACCTGTTCGGTCGGTTTTATTGTGATTCCCGGCTACGAGCTGGATACTGACATGGAAACCTGGAGCCGCGTGATGAAGGTAGCCGATTTGGCCTTATACGAGGCTAAAGAATCAGGCAGGAATCGATGGGTGGGTTGGCGCAACCCGCTGCATGCCGAGAAGACAATTGAAGCCCTTCCCGCTTCTGCAGAGGAGTTGCGCCAGGCTGTCCGGGCAGAAGCACTGGTTTCCATCAACTGACACAAGCCGGGCAGTAATTTCCGCCCGGCTGCTCACAGGCTCAGGACCAGCCGGTTACCACTTTCACTTCCAGGAACTCTTCCAGCCCCCAAGGGCCACCTTCGCGTCCATTACCGGACTGCTTGTAGCCGCCGAAGGGCGCGCCGCCACCCAGAGCTTCGCCATTCATCTGCACCATGCCTGCACGCAACTGGCGCGCAACACGGTTGGCTTTCCCGCCATCCTGTGTCTGTACGTAGTGCGTCAGGCCATAGGGGCTATCATTGGCAATGCGGATCGCTTCCTCTTCGGTATCGAAGGGAATGATGCACAGCACTGGTCCGAAGATCTCTTCCCTGGCGATGGTCATTTCGTTGGTCACATCTGCAAACACGGTCGGGCGTACGAAATAGCCGTCGGTCATCCCTTCCGGCTTACCGGTACCACCGGCCACCAGACGCGCACCCTCATCGATGCCCTGCTGGATCAGCTGCTGAATTTTGTCGAACTGAACATCAGACACAACCGGTCCGATATGGCGGCCTTCCAAAGAGGCCTGATTAACTTCGGTTTTGGCCGCCACATCAATGGCAGTTTGTACGGCCTGCTCATACACAGAACGCTCGACCAGCATACGCGTCGGCGCGTTGCAGGACTGACCCGAGTTCATGAAGCAATGGCGCACACCACGGACAACCGCTTTTTCATCCGCATCAGCAAATACGATATTGGCGCCCTTGCCACCCAACTCCAGACTGACACGCTTAACGGTATCCGCCGCATTGATGGAAATCGCCTTGCCTGCGCGGGTAGAGCCGGTAAAAGACACCATATCCACCTCAGCATGGCCGGACAACTGAGTACCTACACCCGGTCCATCGCCGTTGACCAGGTTGAATACACCGGCCGGGAAGCCTGCTTCATCGATCATTTCAGCAAACAGCATGGCCGATAGCGGCGCGATTTCAGAGGGTTTCAGCACCATGGTGCAGCCGGCAGCCAAGGCCGCAACCACCTTGAGTGCGACCTGATTCATGGGCCAGTTCCAGGGCGTGATCAACGCACAGACACCTATAGGCTCATGCAGAATCTGGTTGCCCGGTGCGTGCTCGCCCAGAGGTGCTTCAAAGCTGTACTCCTTGAGCACACGGATGAAGTTCTTGATATGACCAGCGCCAGCCCCCCATTGAGCGGTTTGCGCCAGCGCCATGGGAGCGCCCATTTCCGTGGAAATCGCTTCCGCCATCTCCGCCGAACGTGCCTTGTACAGGCTGTAGAGTTTTTCCAGCAATTCCAGTCGCTCTTCGCGGCTGGTTTGACTCCAGCTGGCAAATGCACGACGCGCAGCAGCAACCGCCGCATCAGTATCTGCCTGACTCCCAAGTGAGATCTTCGCGCATACGGTTTCAGTCGAGGGGTCGATGACATCCAGGTCTCGGGCCTCGGCAGGCGCTACCCATTGTCCATCAATGTAAAACGTTCGCTTATCCAGCATGTGTTCGCCCTTCTCGTCATTATATTTAACATCTTCAGGATAACGCGCTCAGTGCAAGAGGTCACCCTAGACTGTAGATGAGGTTTTACGTTTCCTGCCGCTTGCAGTAGCACCTGCTGTAGCTCGCTTGCGTGAAGTGCTGCCTGTACCTTTGACCTTTGTACCAGAGCTTTTACGTCTGCGTTTACCGGTTGTTTTCGGCGCCGGTATACCACTCAGCGCCTGAGGCTGAATGCTGCTGATCAGAATCGGCAAGGCATCCTGCAACGGCTGCATGAAGCCCTGGTAGTTGAACGCCTTGCGGCTGATAGCATCCAGCTGAGATTCCCAGTGCGCCGTCATATCGGGTCGGCTCAGGTCATCCGGTAAAGCCGCAATCAATGCTTTGCCTGCCGCCGTTGCATGTATCTGCTTGCCCTGACGCTGCAGAAAGCCTCGCCTGAACAGCAACTCAATAATGCCGGCACGGGTTGCTTCCGTACCCAGACCATCGGTATCACGCAGAACCTTGCGCAATTCGGCATCCTGCACAAAACGGGCGATGCCGGTCATGGCCGCCAGCAAGCTGGAGTCGGTAAAGGCTTTGGGCGGCTGGGTCATTTTTTCCAGCAACTCCCCGCGTTCACAGTGTAGTGGCTCACCGGGCTTGAGTACTGGCAATTGCCCTTCCGCCTCATCTTCGGCCTCTTTCCCCAACAAAGCCTTCCAGCCCGGGTCCAGTATTTGTCTGACCTTGGCTACAAACAGCCCGCCGGCTATCTCGACTTCCACGCGACGGTCTGCATAGCGGCATGGCGGGTAAAACTGCATCAAATACTGGCGGGCAACTTGGCTGTAGACCTGAAGTTCAGCTCTGCTCAGGCGTTCGGCTGAAGCAGCTTTACTGGTGGGAATAATGGCATGATGCGCTTCCACCTTTTTATCGTTCCAGGCTTTGGATTTGAGTCCCAAATCGGCATTTTGTACCGCCGCTGCCAATTCCGGCTGGGTTCGCGCCACGGCCTGAGTAACTTTTGCCCCTTCAGCAAAATGCTCTGCCGGCAGGTAGCGGCAGTCGGAACGCGGATAGGTAATCAGATTATGCTTTTCATAGAGTGCCTGGGCGGCATCCAGTACCTGCTGAGCGTTGAGACCAAAGCGTTTGGCACAGTCTATTTGCAATGCAGACAGGTTGTAGGGCAGTGGCACAGCCTGCTGGCCAGTTTTGCGCTCATCGCTTAATAATTTGGCCGGTTGACCGGTGATTCTGGAAACCACATTCTCAGCCAGGGCTTTTGACAACACTCGCCCTTCTTCATCCTGATAGCGTGCACAGGCTTCGCTGGGCTGCCAGCGCGCCTTGAAGCGCTCGCCGTTTTCAGTCAGCAGATGGGCATCCACTTCGTAGTAGGGTTTGGGAACAAAGGCGTCTATCTCGGCATCGCGCTGCACCACCAGCCCGAGCACCGGGGTCTGTACACGTCCGACCGACAACACTCCGTTATAACCGGCGCTGCGCCCTTTAACCGTCAGCGCTCGGGTCATATTGATACCGAACAACCAGTCCGCACGGGATCGGGCCAGAGCGGACACCGACAAGGGCACAAACTCTCGATTGGACTTGAGGCGCTTGAGTGCCCGACGTACCGCATCAGGGTTAAGGTCGGAAATCAGCAGACGCTGCACCTGCGATTTTTTGCTGGCAGGTACTTTCAGAAACTCGATGACTTCGTCGACCAGTAGCTGACCTTCGCGGTCCGGGTCCCCGGCATGGATGATCTGATCAGCAGACTTAACCAGTTTGCGTAGCACTGAAAGCTGCTTGCTGACACCCTTGCGAGGTTTTAACTGCCACTCATCCGGCAAGATGGGCAAGTGTTCCAGGCGCCATTGCTTGAACGCCGGGTTATAGGTGTCAGGCTCTACCTGCTCAAGCAGATGCCCGATACACCAACTGACAACCTGATCGCCGCCGCAGCGAATCAACCCTTCTTCCTTTTTTTGTGGCCCGGGAAGAACAGCGGCAATGGCCCGACCAAGACTTGGTTTTTCGGCGATGTAGAGCTTCATAGATATTTGGCGGATCAGGAGTTAAAAGGCCCTAGAGTAAGAGATCAGGCCCCTCAAGTCGACACGAAACTGTATAGATACACAGTAAATGATGCCTTTTTGCTTAATCAGATTTTTTATCGATTTTTTTGATCAATCACTGCAATTTTGCTCTGTTCTTAGTTATCGAGTGGGCCCTTATAGTGAACCCATCAAATATGACATGAATCGGAGATATCCGATGAACGCTTGCCAACTCACCCGAGCATTGGCGACTTCAAAAGCTCTGTACCGTTGGAGCCATTTAGTTGAGCCGTTTGCTGGAGAAAAACGGGGACTGAACGTTAAACAATCACTCAAAAACCTGCGTACGGCTTAGAAACCACTCATAACAGGAGATCAACATGGGCTTGCTCGTAGACGGACACTGGGTCGACCAGTGGTACGACACCGAATCCAATCAGGGCCGCTTTGTGCGCTCCGAGTCCCAGTTCCGCAACTGGATTACGGCTGACGGTGAAGCAGGCCCAAGCGGTGACAGCGGTTTTAAAGCCGAACCCGGCCGATACCACCTGTATGTATCGCTGGCCTGCCCCTGGGCTCATCGGACCCTGATTTTCCGTGCCTTGAAGGGCCTAGAATCCATGATTTCAGTTTCCGTCGTCAACAGCTACATGGGTGAACATGGCTGGACCTTTGCGCCGGAACCTGGCGCAACCGGTGATGACCTCTATGGCCTGGACTACCTGTACCAGCTCTACCTCAAGGCAGATCCGGACTATTCAGGACGCGTTACCGTCCCCGTACTCTGGGACAAGCAGCGCCAAACCATTGTCAGCAATGAATCAGCCGAAATCATCCGCATGCTGAATTCGGCGTTCGATGAGCTCGGCGCTGAACCGGGTGATTATTACCAGACTCAACTGCAGAACGAAATCGACAGCATCAATGAGGTGGTATACGACCGCATCAACAACGGAGTCTATAAATCAGGCTTCGCCACAACTCAGAGCGCTTACGAACAGGCTGTAATGCCGTTGTTTGAAACCCTGGACGATCTGGAGCGACGCTTGAGCAAGCAGCGTTACTTGGCCGGAGACCAGATAACTGAAGCTGACTGGCGCCTGTTCACAACACTGATTCGCTTCGATGCCGTGTACCACGGTCATTTCAAATGCAACCTGAAGCGTATTGTCGATTACCCCAATCTTTGGGGATATGTCCGAGAACTTTACCAGTGGCCCGGTATCAGTGAGACCGTAAACTTCTCGCACATCAAGGATCACTACTACCGCAGCCATCACAGCATAAACCCGACCGGAGTCGTGCCCAAGGGACCGATTCTGGACCTGCAACACCCTCATCAACGCGAAACCTTCAACGATTGAAAAAGGAGCTACAATCATGAGCAAAATTCTTGTCCTTTATTACTCTTCCTACGGTCACATTGAGTCTCTGGCACACACTATCGCTGAAGGCGCTGCATCGGTCGAGGGCACCGAAGTTGTGGTCAAACGCGTACCAGAATTGATGCCGGAAGAAGTGGCCCGCAATGCCGGCGTTAAAATGGATCAGACAGCGCCCGTTGCCGATCCCAAGGAACTGGCCGACTACGATGCCATCATCTTCGGTACCCCGACCCGCTTCGGCAATATGGCCAGCCAGATGCGCAACTTCCTCGACCAGACCGGCGGCCTTTGGGCATCCGGCGCGCTGATCGGCAAGGTTGGCAGCGTCTTCACCAGCACCGGTACCGGTGGCGGTAGCGAGACTACGATCCAGTCTTTCCATACCACCCTGTTCCACCACGGCATGGTTGTTGTAGGCCTGCCCTACGCCTTGCCGGAAATGACCGACATCAGCGCGGTTCACGGTGGTTCTCCGCTGGGTGCCGCGACCATTGCTGGCGGTGATGGCTCTCGTATTCCAAGCGAGCAGGAGCAGACCATGGCACACTATCAGGGTGCTCATGTGGCCCGTATCGCTGCCAAACTCTCTGCCTGAGGCCTGATACACCATACACTTGGAGGCATACCAATATGCCTCCTCCGTAAAAGTACAAACAGCCCACCTGAAGACCAGGCAGGCTGTTTTACTTTTATTTATTGAAAGCCGTCATCTTCCTGTCATCCGCTTTGGGCTAGGATCTTACCTTTGTGCCGCAATTTCTGAGCCATGACATCTGAAAAACCTGCCTCCGTGCTTTCAATCCTGCTGATCTTTTTGCGTTTAGGTCTTACTAGTTTTGGCGGACCTGTCGCCCATATAGGCTATTTCCGGGAAGAATTCGTCAACCGCCGCAAATGGTTGAGCGATCAAAGCTATGCCGATCTGGTAGCGCTGTGCCAATTCCTGCCGGGGCCGGCCAGCAGCCAGGTGGGGCTTGCATTGGGTATGTCCCAGGGTGGTTTCAGGGGCGCACTGGCTGCCTGGTGTGGTTTTACCCTGCCATCCGCCATTGCCTTAATACTGGTTGCTTATGGTGCTACCCAGCCAGACGGGCTGATCTCAGCAGGGGTGGTTCAAGGGCTGAAGTTAATCGCCGTTGCCGTAGTCGCACATGCGGTCTGGGGTATGGCGCAAAACCTCTGTCGTGGCCGTACGGAGATTGCCATTATGCTGGCCGCGGCATGCGCCATGCTGGTAATGCCAACCGTCTGGCTGCAACCGGCACTGATTCTGCTAGCTGCGCTAGTGGGCTGGTTACTGCTGGAACGCAAAGCAGACGCCGAAGACGCGCATCTGCCGGTACAGGTATCCATGGTCGCCGGCAAATGGCTTTTGCTGATCTTTGCTGCACTATTAGTGCTACTGCCACTGCTGGCGGCACTTGTGCCCAGCGCGGGGCTGACACTGTTTGATCTCTTCTATCGGATTGGCTCACTGGTATTCGGCGGTGGCCATGTGGTGCTGCCACTGCTGCAGGCTGAAACCGTACCGACCGGCATGATCAGCGATGATCTTTTCCTGGCCGGCTATGGTTCCGCGCAAGCAGTACCCGGCCCGCTATTCACCTTTGCCGCCTATCTGGGAACCGCCATGAATACCCTGCCAGGCTGGCTTGGCGGAGTCATCGCTCTCGTGGCCATTTTCACCCCCTCATTTCTGCTGGTCGCCGGTGTGCTGCCTTTCTGGGAGCAATTGCGCCGCCGTACTGGTGTACGTGCGGCACTGGCTGGTGTTAATGCGGCTGTGGTTGGGCTGCTGCTGGCCGCCCTGTATAGCCCGATCTGGACCGGAACCCTGCACGCCCCAGTGCACTTCGCTCTGGTACTGCTGGCGTTTGCTGCTTTGCAGATATGGAAGCTGCCGGTGTGGTTGCTGGTGCTTCTCTACGCCCTGGGCGGCTGGCTGGCCTGATGCCCATAAAGCCCTTCATGCGCTGTAACAGGCGCATGAAGGCCAATGCCCTCATTCCTCTGGCACGTTTACCGTAGTAGCGCATATCAATCTCGCCACCCGCTGCTCTGCGAATCCGTCCTGTACGTGCTTGATCAACAGCGTTCATCTTCACGCCCTCCTCATTAGCCTGAAGACAGCTTAGATCGGCTTTTCTATTATGAATAATGATCAATTCAGATCATAATGATCGCAAACAACGATGGATAAGCTCTATGCCCTACCCCAATTTGAACACGGAACTACTGCGCACCTTCGTTACCGTGGTAGATGAAGACGGCTTTATCCGCGCCGCGGAGCGCCTGCACAAAACACAGTCCACGGTGAGCCAGCAGGTGCGGCGACTGGAGCAGGAGCTGGATGTGGAGCTGTTTCGCAGTGAAGGTCGCAAGCGTGTGCTGACCCCAAGTGGTGAAACCATGTTGGGTTATGCGCGCCAGCTGTTATCCCTGCAGGAAGATGCACTGGCAGCCATTACTGAACAAAGTGCTCAGGGGGAGTTAAGAATCGGTGTGTCCCTGTCATTGACCGAGAGTATGCTGCCCTCGATCCTGGCACGCTTTAAACGGCACAACCCGGGCATCCGGCTGAATGTACAGACCGATTACAGTAATAGCGTGTGTGAGGATTATGATCGCGACCAGTATGATCTGGCGCTGATTCTGCGCCGTGATCGCACCCAGGTAAAAGGCGAACTACTGGGTTATGAACCCCTGATCTGGATTGGTCCGGCAGGTTATCAGTGGTCCAAAAACCGGCCACTGCCGTTGGTTTTGCTGAATACACCCTGCCTGTTTCGTGAAGCCACCATGCAGGCGCTGGACAGCACCGATATCAGCTGGCGGACCGAGTACTCAACCACCAGCTTCACCAGTTTGATGGCCGCTGTGAAAGCAGAACTGGGGGTTACGGTTCGAGCCCAGGGCGCGCTGACGGATGGCATGGAGAACATCGGTTCTCGACTGGGCCTGCCAGAGCTGCCACCCGTGTATATCGAGCTGCGCTACCGCACGCACATACCCGGCAGCGAGCAGCTGGCACAATTGATTCGACATGAGCCTCTGCAAGCCTGGTGACTGGGAGGCCTTCAGCCCATACAGGGCACGCCTCTTTCCATTACCTTGCGCAGAACAAAGCTCGAATGCACGCCGGTGACGCCTTCGATACGGGTGATCTTGTGCAGCAAAAGATCATGGTACGCATCCATATCTTCTACCAGCACACGTAACTGATAATCCGCATCCTGACCGGTGATAATCAGGCATTCCAGCACCTGGGGCAGACGCTCGATTTCACGCTCGAAGTTCTCGAATCGCTCAGGCGTGTGTCGATCCATCGATATATGCAGTAAAGCCATCAGGTTAAGCCCCATGCGTTTGGCATCCACCAGCGCTCTGTATCCCTGTATCAGTCCGCTCTCTTCCAACGCTTTGACCCGTCTTAAACAGGGTGAAGGTGACAGTCCTATACGATCAGCCAGCTCCTGGTTACTGATACGCCCGTGCTGCTGCAGGAGCTCCAGAATCTGGCGATCATAACGGTCCAAATCCAGCGACTCGACTTTTGAAGGCATAAAATTGCCGTCCTTTTAAACATTGAGATATTTAATGCCAAAAATACTGCATACAAGGACAACTTAGCAATCTTATGACTCGCTGGTTGCATTAATATATCCCCATCTTAAGCGTTAAGGCCCGCTACAGACGCCGGCAGTCTTACCCAGACATTCCCGGTGGCCGTAACCCTTACCCAGGGAAGCCCCTGAGCGGTCCGCCCCCAACAACAATGGAGAGCAACACCATGGCAAGTGCCACCTACAACCATCGCAAGTATCAGCCGGTCGAACCCGTGACCGGCTTTACCCGTACCTGGCCCGATCGTCAGGTGACAGAGGCGCCGATTTGGGCCAGTGTCGACCTGCGTGATGGTAACCAGGCCTTGCTGGAGCCTATGAATGTGGCCCAGAAACAACGCCTGTGGCACCTGCTGGTGAAGCTCGGCATTAAAGAGATCGAAGTCGGTTTTCCCTCCGCCAGCCAGCCGGATTACGACTTCACTCGCTGGTTGATCGAAGAAAACCAGATTCCGGACGATGTCAGCATTCAGGTGCTGGTCCAGGCCCGTGAAGAGTTGATTGCCAAAACCTTTGAAGCGTTGAAAGGCGTCAAGAAAGCCGTGGTGCACGTGTACAACTCTACCTCCCGCATTCAGCGTGAGCGTGTGTTCGGCATGGGCCGCGACGAAATCAAGGATATTGCTGTCCGTGGTGCCCGCTGGGTCAAGGAGTACGCCGAAAAGCACCCTGAGACCGACTGGACCTTCCAGTATTCACCGGAGAGCTTCACCAGTACCGAAGTGGATTACGCGGTAGAAGTCTGTGACGCGGTGATGGATGTATGGCAGCCGACCCCGGAAAAACGCTGCATCCTGAACCTGCCGACAACCGTGGAAGTGGGTCCGCCCAACCATTTTGCTGACCAGGTGGAATATTTTTGCCAGCACCTGAACCGCCGTGACAGCGCCATCATTTCGGTGCACACCCATAACGACCGTGGCGGTGCCGTTGCATCTGCGGAGCTGGCCTTGATGGCCGGTGCAGACCGTGTCGAAGGCACCCTGCTCGGCAATGGCGAACGTACCGGTAATATGGACATCGTTACACTGGCGATCAATTTGTACAGCCAGGGCGTAGACCCGCAGCTGGATCTGTCCAACCCGGATGAAATCATCCAGACCTGTACCGAGTGCACCGGTCTGCCGATTCATCCTCGCCACCCCTGGATCGGCGAGCTGGTCTACACCGCCTTCTCCGGCAGCCACCAGGATGCGATTCGCAAGTCATTGAAGCAGCAGCAGAGCGATGAGCCCTGGCAAGTGGCGTATCTGCCGATCGACCCGACCGATCTGGGCCGTGATTACCAGGCCGTCATCCGCGTCAACAGCCAGTCCGGCAAGGGCGGCATGACCTTCCTGCTGGAGCGCGATTTTGGTATCAGCATTCCACGCTGGTTGCAGCTTGAGCTGGCCCCGATTGTTCAGCAGACGTCCGAGCAGCAAGGCGGCGAGCTGGACAGCCAGATCATTCACGACCTGCTCATTCAGCATTTTGTGCAGGACAAGGCGCCGGTCAGCATGGAAGGCTATCGCATTGAACGTGCTGGCGATAACGAAACGCTCGCTGCCAGCATTCGTGTTGAAGGTGTGGAACAGTCCATCGAAGGCAAGGGCAAGGGTGCCATGGCAGCCTTCATCAATGCCTGGCAGGCACGCACCGGTCTTGATATCCACGTGGTGGATTATGCCGAGCATGCCATGGGTGAAGGTTCAGATGTTGCCGCAGCGGCATACGTACAGCTCAACGTTGCCGGCCAGCGCGTCAGCGGTATGGCCGTTGATGCTGACACGGTAAGCGCGTCACTGAAAGCCGTTGTTTCCGGTTTGAACCGTTCGGGAACCGCTACCCAAACAGTGAGTGCTGATCAAGCCCAGCAGGCCTGAACCAGACAATAAGGCACATCATTACAAAGGCACCTTCGGGTGCCTTTTCTGTTCAGTAAAGAATGAAACACCTGGACTCAATCACAACTGCTCGATCATGACCTGGTTGCGGCCATTGTTTTTCGCCCGATACAGGGCATCATCAGCTCGCTTCAACAGATCTCCGGTATGGTCTCCCGGATGCAAGGCCGCAACACCAAAACTGCAAGTGCGCTGACCGATAACCGGGAATTTGATCTGCTCTATGCGGTGACGCAGATTTTCAGCTAGCCGGTGCGCTCCTGCCAGGTCAGTATTGGGGCACAAAATCATAAATTCTTCACCGCCCCAGCGCCCCGGGAAGTCAGTAAGGCGTGTGTTGTCTTGCATCAAACCAGCCAACTGTCGCAGCACCTGATCACCCACCGCGTGGCCACAGTTATCATTCACCTGCTTGAAGTGGTCAACATCCAGCATTATAAGCGAGCAGTCTGTACCATAGCGTTCATATCGATGAAGCTGATGCGTCAGTAACGCTTCTATCCTGGCGCGGTTAACCAGGCCGGTAAGACCATCCGTTATCGACAGGCGCTCCAGTTCTTCATTTTTGCGCTCCAGCTCTTCCCGATGCTGTACCTGTTGAGTGATATCCAGCACCATACCGATATAACGCGCCTCACCTTCCGGCAGGCCTTCATAGCGCCTTGCCGCACAGCGGAACCAGCGCACATCACCGTCACGATCAATGATGCGTGCTTCGTAATGCCAGTCCTGCTGTTGCTGAACGACCATTGTTTTCCAGCTACGCAGCACAGGTTTAAGATCATCAGGGTGAAGAATACCGGCCCAGCCACGGTTGTTAAGCTCAGCCAGTGAACTGCCAACGGTTTCAATGAAGTATCGATTGGCATAAACATTGTGGCCTTCAGAGTCCGCCTCAAAAATACCGATGGGGGAAAAATCGGCCAGGGCACGGAAGCGTTCTTCACTGGCCTGCAATGCATCTTCCGACTGTTTGCGCTCGGTAATATCGGCCAGATTCAGCACCAGGCTTTCTATTTGCCCTCCTGCAATGGAAACTGGGCTGCCCGATATTCGACAGTACCGGTGCCCTTTGCCGGCAAAGTCCAGCCAGGCCTCCAGCACAAAAGCGGTTCCTTTTAGCGCCGCATCCAGCCTGGGCTTTAGTAACGCGTGCAGCTCGCCGCCCTCATACAGTTGCCAAAAGGGCTCATTCTCAACCTCCAATCGACTGCAGCCGTGGTAGGCCAGATACTGGTGGTTCACTTGCAAGTGCCTGAACTGACTATCAAGCAACACCATGAGCTCTGAAGAGGCATCGACAATCTCGCCATAGCGCAGCAGGCGCCTTTCATTCTCCTTTTTCTCGGTGATATCGGTACTGATGGCGAAATAACAGGCCGTACGTCCATCCGTATCGTGAACCGGGGTAATCATGGCCAGCTCTACACGTTGCTGCCCATCACGCATGTGATTAATAAACTCGCCTTCCCATACCAGTCCCTGCTCCAGATGGTTCCACAAATCCAGATAAGTACTCTCAGGTGTCTGGCCTGAAGCGAGAATACTGGCTTGCTGACCCAAAACCTGGTGACGCTCATATCCAGAACGGGCCAAATAGGCACGGTTCACATAAAGGATTCGGCTTTCCAAATCGGTGATAGCAATGGCCGACGGCATCTGTTCAATGGCCTGATACAGGTGAGCCAGATCATTCGCTGCCTTGCGTTCCCGCACCAGGCTGTCATGCCATCGTTTAAGAAAAAACAGCGTTACCAGCAATAACGAGCCAAGGCTCAACAAGGAGATCAGCAGCCGTTGCTGCCATCCGGCAAGCGCATCACTGCGCTTGATAACAGCCAACGCCCTTACCGGTTGCTGACCCAATTGGCGGATGGCGTACAAATATTCGTCTGCAAATACCAGGCGAGTACCGAAGGCAGCAAACTCATCCAGCTTGAAATGGCGCTGAAGTTCGCCCTGCGCCTCATTTACCTTCTGTTGATTATATTCACCCGCCACCAGCATCAGCTGATTCTGGCTATCCAGCAGCATCAGGCGCTGATGACCGTAGGCTTCACCGCTTTCAAGCTCAGCCTCGATCTGCTCCGGCTCAATGGTGGCCAGTACCGAACCGACAACACGGCTGTCAGAGTCATATACCAGCTGGGCCAGCCCCAGATGCCCGTCATCAATTCCCATGGACATATGACTGCCGGCCGCCATGGCCGCGCGTACCCACCTGGGTGGAGACTGACGTATACCCTCTGCACGCCCGACACTGGCCAGCCCTTCTCCCGCACGGTTATACAGTACAAGACTGTCCAACGACGGCGATGTCATCATCGAGCGCATAAACAGGGGCCTTAATCCCGGCTGTTGTTCCAGTGACTGAGGGTTGGACTCAAGAACCAAACTGACATCATGCAGAACGTGATCAGTGGATATGAAAGCGATATCAAGCGCGCTGGCATAGGCACGCAACTGGGTTTGCAGCCGCTCCCCGGCACTTTGAAGACTGTATTTGTAATCCTGATAAAGTCCCCAGGCCAGCATACCCGACATGATGAACAGCAGCGCCAGCGCGCCGACAATCATCGGGTGCCACAGCCAGCGACGCTGATCGCCGGATTGCTGTGAGAATTGCAGGGGCGGGACACGCATATTCATTCAGCCAGTGCAGCTTCTGCTCTGTTAACCAGATCCGGATCAACCCCCATCTGGCGAATCATGGCGGGCTCTTCCTGACGAGCCACCTTGCGCCAGCGTAACAAGGCATCAGTGCCCGGAGTGGTGACCTTGATTCCCTGTTCCAGAAGCGCACTTCTAGCAGAGCGTTGCGCTGCGATGGCCGCATCACGCTGAGCATCAACGATCTGGTCCCAGGTGCTGTGAACCTGCTCCTGCAGGGAGGGTGGCAGACTGGCCCAGAAACGGGCATTGATCATCGGCACATATTGAGCGAAGTACTCCATATCCTCGAAGCTGGCGTTGATGCCATTACGCCATAGTTTGGCACTGCGAATCGTCTCATGCGTTGTCAAAACACCCGTAACCTGGTTACGGGAAAGTGCATCCGGGAGGTCCGGCCAGGCCACCACAACCGGGTCAGCGCCAAAGGACTTCAACCGCCCTCTGTTGGCAATACCTCCGGGAATGCGAATTTTAACGCCTGCCAGATCGTCATGAGATTGAACATCGGACCGGGTGAAATACAGATGAGCGTGGCCTAAATCGAGCCAACGGCCGGGCACAGCAACGCCCAGATCCCTGGCAATACGCTGGCTGACAAGGGCACCGATTTCGCCATCACGAACCCGATAATTTTCTTCGGCTGTACGACCGTAAAAAAGGGGCAGCATATATAGTCCGACATCAGGCACGTACCGGTCCAGCTGCCACATGCCCGGCACAGCCATCTCGACCTTGCCGCTGGACAGCGCAGCAATTACATCCCGATCCCGAAACAGCTGGGCACTGTGATAAAACTCCACATCAATGCGCCCTTCCGTCACCCTTTCCAGTTCCTCAGCGAAACGCTCAACCGCCTGGGTCTGGACATGGGCTCGGGTATTTTCCGTAGATATACGCAACCGATACTCGGCCTGCCCCACCGCGCCAGCCGGGAGCCCGACTAGCAGTGCTACACCCAGTACAGCCTTGATCAGCGTGGCACAAACTCCTGTTCCAACTTGCATTGTCCGCTTATCTCCTTCTGCAAGCCTGATTAAAAACCCTGGCTATGTGCAGCTGGTTAATGCGCATAGTGTCGCACTCAAGTTACAGGAATTCATTGACCTGAGTAGAGGCATGAACACTGTAAACCGTTGTGTCTTCTACAGACTAGGCCAGCACCACGCAAATTGCGCCTGCCACAATCAATACCAGCCCCAGCAGGTCACGAAAGGTAAGACGCTCCTTTAACCAACCGGCTGAAATCATCAGGGTGAACAACACTTCAACCTGGCCCAGCGTTTTGACCAGCGCGGCTGTTTCCTGGCTCATGGCGGTAAACCAGCCCAATGAGCCCAAACAGCTGAACACGGAAATGGTCAAAACACGACCCTTGCGCAACTGCAACGCCTGCCATGTCTGCGGTTCACGCAAGAGCACCCAGGCACCAAAAAGGACGCCCTGACACAGCAATACCAGAAACAGTACCCAAGCAGCACTGTAGGGGAAGGGTAAGCCTAATTCCAGGCTAGCTTCACGCACCCAAAGTGTCGTCAGAGCAAATGCCAAACCACTACCAAGCCCAACCATCAGGGTGTCCCAGGACATGTCGCGCAATTTCCTCGGATTGGTCATCAGCCAAAAGGCCAATGCGCCCACCAGGACACCGAACCATGCCAGCCCTGTCAAAGGCGCACTGAAAAACAGCGCCCCCAGAATGGCGGCCAGCACGGCTTCACTTTTTACCATCCCGACACCGACGGCATAATTGCGCTTGCGAAATAATACGACCATTAAGGCTGTCGCTATCACCTGAGCCAGAGCCGCTGACAGGATATAGAGCGTAAAAGAGCCCGAAAACACCGGCAGTGCAACCGGTTCATAGGCATAAAGGGCCAACAGGTAACAGCCGGCGACCGGTGCTGCATACAGAAACCGCGCCAGGGTGACGCCCGCGGTGCTGACCTCACGGCTCAGCTGGTTTTGAAAGGCATTACGCCAGGCCTGCATAAAGGCAGCAAACAGGGTAAAAGGAATCCATAGCATGGAAACGTGAAGCTCCAAGAAGGGGTTGAACCGGTCATTCTATCAGCCTGAGCACCCCCTTCGCCTTTCAGACTTAAACAACAAAGGCAGGATGGAAACCTGAACATCAGTGGGATACTCTTGATGTCAGGGACAGTAGACCCGCAAGATCAAGGTTTGATGGGCACTCCGCGCCCACTGCCAGCTGACGTCAAAACAGGGATGGCCCAGTGACCGATATTTTACGCATCTTTTTTGCTTTTGCCTGTTGTCTGTTACTTGTCACAAGGACTGCTGCAGCAGACGTCGAGCTCACACCCGTCGAACAAGCGCTGACCGAGCAAGGCAAGGTGATCGAAGTTGCAGTCATGTATGACTTCGTTCCTTTTTCCTATGTTGAAGATGGCCAGCTTACGGGGTTCGTGGCTGATCTGTTGAAACTGATTGAAACCAAGACCGGCGCCAGACTCCAGCCCCGCATCAGTGAGTGGAGCGACAGCCTTCAGCGCTTGAAAAACAAACAGATCGACGCGGTTGCCAATATATCCTTCAAGCCTGAACGCACTTCCTACACGCTATACACCACCCCTTACTACGAAATTCCAACCGTGGTGTTCACGGATAAGCAATTTGGTAACTACGAGAGCCTGGCAGACCTCTCCGGCAAGCATGTAGGCGTCTTGAAGGATATCTTTTACCTCAAGGAGCTGAGTACCCGGGAAGATATTCGCATCAGTACCTATGATGACTACGGCAAACTGACGCGCGCCCTCGCCTTTGGGGAAATAGACGCTGCCATCCAGAACCTCACTTCCGGCTATCACTACGCAACCAAAAATGCCTACACGAATATCAAGGTTGCCGGAGAATTCACCCTGGATACCGTCGGCCGAGAAGACCTGCGTTTCGGCGTTCGCTCTGACCGACCCGCCATTCAGTCTCTGCTACAAAAGGGTCTGGATAACATCAGTGATGAGGAATGGAACCAGCTAATAAACCGCTGGGTTGGCGTCAGTTCAAGTGACTTTACCGAACGCCGCAAGACCATCGCGCTCACACCCGAAGAGCGTGAGTTCGTGAAAAATAATCCGGTAATCCGGGTTCACAACGAAAGCAATTTTGAGCCCTACAACTTTTTTGAAGATGGACTGCCCCAGGGCCACTCCATCGATTTTATGCGAATGCTGGCAAAACGTGCCGGCCTCGAGGTCAAGTTCATCAGCGGACGTAGCTGGAACGATTATCTTAAAATGATGCGCCGTGGCGAGCTGGATGTGATGACCAACATCGTTTACAGCGATGAGCGCTCTCAATACATGCTATTTACCAAGCCTTATCTACGCCTGGCGCAGGGCATTTTTCGCCGCCAGGGCACCGAAGATCTGGACTCGATTGAAAAGCTGAAGGCCAGCAGACTGGCCTTGCCGGAAGGCTTTTTCACCTACCAGAAACTGAGCCAGGAAAGCGGCTACAACCTGATTCCCGCTCGTGACCCGCTGGATGCATTGATGCGCATCAGCACAAATGAAGCCGATGCAACGATCGAGATCATGAGTGTGGCCGAGCACCTCATGCGCAAATATGCCGTTCCCGGTATCGTAGGTTCAAACCCGCACCAGGTTATGGCGTCAGAACCCCTGTCACTCAGGCTGGCTGTCACTACAGACAAGCCCATACTGCGCCATATTTTGCAGAAAGCGATGGATAGCCTGAGCGAGCAGGAGAAACGCCAGCTACAGTCCAAGTGGACCGGCAGCGGTGCTTTGGACAGTAACTACTTGCACCTGAGTGGTGCGGAGTTAGCCTGGATGGAGTCGCACGCTGCGGCCCGAATCTGCACCAGCCGATCCCGCCTGCCCTTCGAAAAGACAACAGAAAAAGGCGACCATATCGGTGCATTCGCCGATCTGCTGGATGTTATCCGTCACAATGCGGGCCTGAGTGTGCGCCTTGTGCCCGTAGATAATTTCAGCCAGGCACTTGCCTACCTTAAGGAAGGAGCCTGTGACCTGGTTTCACGTGCCCCTCCCTCACTTGAAAGCACCGGTATCAGCCTCAGCCACCCTCTCTTGCAGGAGTCTCTGGTCATTGCTACCGGGCTGGATGAGATCTATGTACATGACATGTCCCAAGTGCGTAATCAGACGCTTGCCGTCCTTGAGGGCAGCCATGTTCAGCACCACCTGGAGATCGTTCATCCTGAACTGAATCTGAGGCTTTACCCCGATTTGAGCCATGCCATGGATGCAATCGCCAGCGGACAGGTGTTCGGACTTATTGATACCCTGCCCAGCCTCAGCCGTGCCATCGTCACCGAGCACCGCTCCGACATCAAGATATCAGGCGAACTGGCAGACACCTATCCGGCCACACTTGCCACTCGCAGCTCCGATAAAACGCTGCTGCAAATCGTTAACAAGGCGATCCAATCCATCCGGCCAGAGCAATACGAAACCATCAATAACCGCTGGCTGCAGGCACCGGTCACTGCCGAGCCGCCTGATTACCGCTTGATTATTCAGGCCGCCCTTGCGACAACACTGCTGGTGCTACTGATGCTGGTCTGGAACCGTAAACTGGCGCGCCTCAATGCCAATATTCGCGATAGCCGCAACCAGCTGATGCAGGCCCACGAAGAGCTCAAAGTTAAAAACCGTATGCTTGAGCAACTCTCCACCACTGACCGACTGACCCGGCTCTACAACCGGCTCTATCTGGAGAAGGCATTCGAGGAGCAGCTAGCACGGGCTGAAAATGTCAACGGCTACAGTTTCAGCCTGTTGCTGGTCGATATCGACCACTTCAAACAGATCAATGATCGCTATGGCCATGACCGAGGGGACGCTGTCCTAACTGATTTCGCCGCAGTCCTTAAGGGAAGCTGCCGTGAACAGGACATCATTGCACGCTGGGGCGGTGAAGAGTTCATGCTGGTCTGCCCTGACACCCGTTTGGGCGATGCCATGGCACAGGCCAAAAGTCTGCTGTACTCGATCCAGCAGCATCGCTTTGCCCATGTTGGCCACTGTACTGCCAGTATTGGTGTGGCGAGCTGGCAACCGGGCGATAGCTATCAAAGCCTGTGCCGTCGTGCCGACCAGGCGCTCTACCAGGCCAAAGGACAGGGTCGAAACCGCGTATGCCGTGAAGATGAAACATCGAGTGGCCGCTGATCAGCTGAATCATGCCACCAGTTACTCTATGCAACGGGAATATGCATACTACAAACCGAATATAATTTCAGATGTATATAGGCTGTAGATACATTTTGTTTTACTCTGGCAGCAGAAGTTATGGCTGGAGACGGTTTAATGAGTAGCAAGAAGAAGGGCAAGGCTAAAAACAGCCAGCTCCTAATCCGCATCAACAAGGAGGAGCGCGACAGCTTTGTCGAGCTCTGTGATGAAATGGATACCAGTGCCGCTCGCGAGATCCGTCACTTTATCCGCCGCTTTCTGGCAGAGCACCAGCCGGACACCAATGAGAAGGAGTGAACGCCTGGCCTTTGAGGGTTAAACGGGCAGCTAGTGCTTGCGCTGCTCACGCAACAATGCCGTTATCACCCCTGCCGGTACCGGCTTGCTGAACAGGTAGCCCTGAGCCACATCGCATCCATATCCCGCCAGAATTCTCAACTGCTCTCTGGTTTCAACACCTTCGGCCACGACTTTCAAGCCCAGCCCCTGAGCCATGGCAATGGCTGCACAGACCAACTCACGATCTGCCGGATCATCGGCTATATCATTGACGAAGCTGCGGTCTATCTTGAGTACGTGAAACGGATAACGGCGCAGATAACTCAGGGAGGAGTAGCCGGTACCGAAGTCATCCATGGCGATGGTAATCCCCATGGCCGTCAAGGCAGCCAGAGTGTCATCCACCAGTGCCTGGCCACTCATGAGGACACCTTCGGTAATTTCCAACTCCAGGCTGTTGCCGCTCAGTCCGGCAATAGCTAATGCCTGTTCAACCTCTGACGCCAGAGTAGGCGACCTGAACTGGACGGGCGACAGGTTTACCGCCATCGTAAGGTCGCTCAGCCCCAAGGATTGCCACTGTTGTAGCTGCCGCAAAGATTGTTCCAGAACAAAATGACCCAGCGCCAGAATCAGGCCCGTTTGCTCCGCAACCGGAATAAACACCATCGGTGAAACCGAGCCCAGCACCGGATTATGCCAACGCAGCAGCGCTTCGACACCAGTGATGCACTCACTGGCCACATCAACCTTGGGCTGATAGAAGACTTCAAACTCGCCCCTGTCCAGCGCTCCGTGCATCTGTTCTTCCAGCTGTAAACGGCGTGTTGCCTCCTGATTCATGGAGTCGGTAAAAAACGAATAGGTATTACGCCCTCGTTTTTTGGCATGGAAAAGTGCCGAGTCAGCGTTTTTCATGAGTTCAGCAGCGCTTTCGCCATCCCCGGGGGAAAGTGCAATACCAAAACTGGCCGTAAGCCGAAACTCACGACCGGAACAATGGAACAACTCCCTGAAGCGCTCAAGTAACTGTTCAACTACGCTTTGTACATCGTTGCTGGACGTAATGCCGTCCATAAGCACAACAAACTCATCACCGCCAAAGCGACCGACGGTATCACCGCGTCGAATGCCTCCTTGCAAGCGATAAGCAGCCAAACGAAGCAACTCATCGCCCTCCTCGTGCCCAAGGGAGTCGTTAACCTTCTTGAAGTCATCCAGATCAATGAACAGCACCGCAACACGCTGCTGATTTCGCTTGGCGTCGACCAGACATTGCTCCAGTCGGTTCAATACCAACGCCCGGTTGGGAAGCCCCGTCAGCAGGTCATAAAAGGCATGCTGTTGCAGCTGTGCTTCCTGCTCCTTTTGGTAGGTGATATCCATTTGAATCGCCAGATAGTGCTCAACTTCTCCCTGCTCATCCAGCACCGGTGCAATATGGAGGTACTGCCAGTACAACGCCCCATCCTTGCGTCGATTCTGCAGTTCACCCTGCCAGGATTGCTTGCCGGTGAGCGACTGCCACATGTCGCGATACCGGCCAGCAAGCGTATTGCCTGACTGCAAAATGCTGGGGTTCTGGCCCATCACTTCGTCGGCAGTGAAGCCTGTAATCTCTTCGAATGCCGGATTAACATATTCAATGCGCGCCTTGGCATCCGTGATAATCACTGAAACAGGGCTTTGCTGAACGGCTTGAGACAGTAGCTGTATTTCGCGGCGCGCCTGGGCAGATTCCTGGCTGCGGGCATATATGTCGTTGAGGCTAAGCTGAATGCTGTCACGGAAGCGAGCGATGAGTTTACGATAGGTTTCGTTGTAACTGTTTTCCTTGCTATCCAGAACGCAGATGGTCCCAAACACATCGCCACTGGGCCAGGTTAAGGGCAAGCCACAATAGGAGATCATTCCCAACTCGATATCGGGATTCTGATCCCAATCCGGGTCTTCAAGCGCATTGGCAACCAGTAACTCACGCTGAGTGTCCATTACGGTTTCGCAGTAAAGCCCGGTATTCAAAGGCGCTCGCTCACCCGCTTCATAGACATTGTCATCATTGCTGCTTTTGACAAAGACTTCGATTTCCCCGGAATGCACACGCATGATCAAGGCAGCCGGTACCTGAATAATGTCTGCAATCAAATTGATGCTTTCCTGCCAGTTCGCCAGGATATTCGGGGAAATGGCCAGATTGTCGAGGATTGGATACTTGGAAGCCACGCTAAGCCAACCATGAAAAGGAGTTAGTGACTGTGTCAGTATAGGAATACAGAGCCGATATGTGCACTGACTCCAACGTGCTATCCAAATTGACAGCGGCCAAAAGAAAGTCTCTTTTTAACAACAATCTGTATTTTAGACACGAATTTCCCCTGCGTCAGGCTACTGGCGCTTGACCACTACCGATACGCTCGCTAGGCTATGCTTTGTATATACAATAAAGACCATCAGGAAAAGGAGTGCCACCATGGCCAAGCTGAAGAACAAAGAAGTAAAAAAACTGATCAAAGCTCGCAAAGCGAAGATTGCCAAGCACGAGAGCAAAGTTAAGAAGCTGAAGAAGCTGCTGAAAAAATCCAAGTAAGCATTTCATGTAGAAGGGCCTGGCTCTGATACGTAAAAAGCCGGACACCCTGGGGTATCCGGCTTTTTTGTATGCTCACAACGGCAAGCATGCTTTACTCCAGCGAGAGAGTTACACGCGTATATCGATATTCTGACCCAGTGAACTGGTAGGGTCAGGGGCCGCGACAGGCGCAGCACTCTGAATCAGCTGCAACGCCATTTCGCCATTTTGCTCAATCTGATCCTTCACCATACTGGTGACCTTCACGGCATGATCCGTTTGGGTCTGGTACTGGCTCATGCTGGTACCCAGTGCTGCTACATCCATCGTGGGCTCCTGTTATATCCTGGTTACTGTCAGCTTACGCCGACAGCAACCGGATGTCATATCAAATTATTCACGTACAAGAATCACGCGAATCGCATCCAGCCTCAGCTCGGCACTGGACAGAGATTCCCGCATGAGCCCGGTTTCCGCTTGAAATGCTTCGAGCTCTTCCGGTTTCACCAGCGGGTTGCGTTCCGCTAACGCCACGAGTCGCATGTACTCCTGTTCACGTTGCGCATCCAGATTGGCAATGGCCTGCTCACGCAACTGTACGAGGGTTTTATCGGCCGCAGACTGGCTAACCTTAAGCTGATCCACAATCTGTTCACGTGCCAGACGAACCATCTTCTGACCGGTTGCACGGCTGACGGTTTGCAGCAGCTTGTTCAAGGGCTCATGCCCCAGTGCCGCGCCCAGATCACGCCCTTCCGGATCCAATAGCTGACGCACGCTGCCCGATGGCAGGTAGCGTTCAAGCTGTAGATAGCGCGGTGCCGCACAACTAAGCTCATAGATCAGCTCCAGCAGCAGAGTGCCCGCCTGCAACGGCGGCAGTTTCAGGGTACAGACCGTGCAATTGCCCAGTTCGCCACGGCTGATGATATCCAGCGTATCGGTTAACAGCGGGTGCTCCCAGCTCATAAACTGTATATCTTCCCGCGACAGGGCCCGTTCGCGATTGAACGTAAGGGTAAGACCTTCTTCTGGCAACCCCGGCAACTGGCATAACATATGATCACCTGGGTGCAGCACCAGGCCATCCGGACCATGCGGCTGGGTATCTACGCCAAAACGATCAAACAGTTTCTCGGCAAATGCCTGCAGCTGCTCGCTGCTTTCTGTCGATGACACCTCTTCCAGCAATTGCTGGGCACGCTGAGGATCACAGCTGCTGATTTCCAGCAAGCGGTCACGGCCGCGCGACAGGTCCAGTTCCAGGTTCTCACGTGCCTGACGGGTTTCCGTGATCAAGGCATCCAGCGCTTCAGTATCTTCAGGTGCTTGCAGGCATTTCAGCAATTGCGGCGCAAAGCGACGGTAAAGCGCATCACCGACAGCACAGACACGCCCGAAGGCATTGAGGCCTTCGTCATACCAGCGCAGCAGCGCTTCCGCCGTGCCGCCCTCATAGACAGGCACATGAATCTGGATATCTTCGCGCTGGCCGATACGATCCAGTCGGCCAATACGCTGTTCAAGCAGGTCCGGCGTCAACGGCAGGTCAAACAACACCAGATGGTGGGCAAACTGGAAGTTACGGCCCTCGCTGCCGATTTCAGAGCAGACCAGAACCTGGGCGCCAAGCTCTTCTTCAGCGAAGTAGGCAGCCGCACGGTCTCGGTTCACCAGACTCATACCCTCATGAAAAACAGCTGAGCGCATGCCTTCACGAAGGTTCAGGTGATCTTCCAGGGCAACCGCAGTATCGGCATGGGCACAGATGACCAGAACCTTCTCGTTACGGTTCTGCTTCAGCCAGTCCACCAGCCATTCAACGCGGGTGTCGGCATCAACCCAATCTTCGCCAATGATTTTTTCCGGGTGTAGCCAGGCTTCCGGTGACACCTCTTCATCAAAGAGCGCCAGCTCAGGCGGCATGTCCAGCATCTCGGCCTGCAGCTGACGTTGCGGGAAACCGGCAACGGTATCACGGGTATTACGGAACAGGACACGACCGGTACCCTGCAGGTCGATCAGCTGGCGAATGAGGGCTTCCAGGGCTGCGGGCTGGTCGTCCTGATCCAGCTTGAGCCAGCTGGCCAGGGCCTCATCTCCCAAACGCTCAGCCAGTGCAGACTGAAGGTTTTGATCACCCCGAAGCACCTCAGCACCCTGCTCGCCCAGCAAAGGTTCGATCAGACTGTTGAGCTGGAAGTAGGCATGTTCTTCATCAAGAAACTTTTGCAGATCCGGGTAGCGGGCCGAATCCAACAGGCGCAGACGAGCAAAGTGGCCCTCAGGCCCCAACTGCTCCGGTGTAGCCGTCAACAGCAGCACACCTGGCGTTTTCTGCGCCAGCGCTTCAATGCACAGATAGGCGTGGCTGGGCGCTTCTTCACTCCAGCCCAGATGGTGGGCTTCATCCACCACCAGAATATCCCAGCCGGCCGCTTCCGCTTGCGCCTGGCGGGCTTCGGAACGGGTCAGCAGCGACAGCGGACAGATCACCAGCTGACTGCTTTCAAAGGGGTTGTCCTGACCACTGATTTCGATGTCACTGCAGCGCGCTTCGTCCAGCAGAGTAAAACGCAAATTAAAGCGGCGCAGCATCTCTACCAGCCACTGGTGAACCAGTGTATCCGGCACGACGACCATCACGCGGCTGGCACGGCCGCTGATCAGGCGCTGGTGCAGCACAAGACCGGCCTCAATCGTTTTACCCAGGCCCACTTCATCAGCCAACAGGGCACGCGGGGCCATGCGGCCACTCAGCTCACCGGCAATGTAGAACTGGTGCGGCAAAAGCTGAACACGGGCGCCCAGCAAACCATAGGCTTCAGAGGCATGCAGTCGGTGCTGATGTTCCAGCCCTGCCACACGCAGCTTGAACAGGCCGTTGCGGTCCAACTGGCCGGCGAACAAACGTTCCTGAGGCTTGCTGAAATGCACGGCACTGTCCAGTTCCAGCTCCGGCAGCACCTGCTCTTCACCTTCGTCATCGAGGCCGCGATAGATGTAGCACTGGTTGTGCTCCATGCGTTCAACCACTTCGATCTCGTCACCGAACAGGTTGCTGATTCGGTCACCGGGCTCATACGCCACCCGGCTCAACGGTGCATTATCAGCAGCATAGGTTCGGGTCTCTTCAGCCGCTGGAAAACGGATTTCGACTCGCCGATTGGCATACTCAACCACGATGCCAAGGCCAAGCTCGGCTTCACTGTTACTGATCCAACGTTGTCCGGGTACAAATGGCGCTTGTGACAAAATATGACTCCCCTTGATTCAGGGCGGCAATTTTAGGCGTTCAGCCTCTAAGACTCAAAGGCTTAGGCCGTTTATGACAAATTTTCGGCACGAAACTGTTCCACACGCTGTTGCAGGCAGGGCACCAGCTCCTTCTCAAACCAGGGATTGCGTCTCAGCCAAAGATTATTGCGTGGACTTGGGTGCGGGATGGGCACGTACTCTGGCCAGACATCACGCCAATTACTGACTCTATCGGTCAGATTCACTGCCTTGCCCAAATGCCACTCCTGCGCATAACGCCCCGCCAAAACTGTCAGTTCGATATTGGGCAGCTGTTCCAGCAACCGCTGACGCCAGGCTGGTGCACATTCTGGCCTTGGCGGGTTATCGCCTGAACGCCCTCGCCCCGGATAGCAAAACCCCATGGGTAATATAGCCACCTGCTTCGGATCGTAAAACTCCTCAGGGGTCATCCCCAGCCAGTCGCGCAGGCGCTCACCACTAGGATCATTAAAGGGGATGCCGGTTTCATGCACTTTCAGCCCCGGTGCCTGACCTACAATCAGGATACGTGCGCTGGCATCAGCCTGTACCACCGGTCGCGGCCCCAGCGGCAGCCGGGCTTCACAGATCCGGCAGGCACGTACTTCGGCAAGTAGCTCCTGCAACGCCATCAAAGCGCACCGGCATCCTGTAAGGCTTGATGAACCCCCTGTGCCAGGGCGCGATAGCCTTGCTCGTTAAGATGAACAGCATCCGATTTCATGCTCGACTCCCGCAATAGATCCGCCAGCAGGTCTTCAATAAAGACCAGATCATGACGTTCCGCCAGCTCTGAATACAAGGGTGCGGCATCCGAGAACAGTCTTTTTTCCGGCACTCCCAGCAGCACGACGGGAATATCCTTTGATTGCGCCAGAATAATCATCGCCTCAAGGTTTTGCTCCAGCGTCTGGGCAGATCCATTGCGTAAAATGTCATTGCCACCATGCAGCAAAATCAGCAGATCAGGACGTACCCGCTCCAATTCACCCGGCAGACGCTGCAGGCCCTGTGAAGACACTTCACCGGACACACCCGACGCGACTACCTGACGCCCAGTGAGCCGGGATAAAACCGTCGGATAATTGTGCTGCTCGGACGCCCCCACGCCTACTGTCAGGCTATCGCCGAACGCCAGTATGACTGCGTTGCGTCCTAGCGGATCCAGCTCATCACTGCTGCAGCCTGTCAACAGGCTCAAACTCAGCAAGACCAATGCTACGAATCGTTTCATACTGTACTCCTTTACAGAAAATCAAATACAAAGGCGGCGATAGTGAGGGCAAAAATGATAAATGAAAGGGTCTTGAAAAGGGCAGGCAGCCACATCACCCATACTGGTGGCGTCCGACGGTTCAGCTTATAACTGTCCGGGTCGGTGCGTGTTTCAATACCGATCTTGTCCCTTAGCTGTTGCAGCAACTGATCTGCTTCATGCTGTCCTTCTATTCCATCACCCAGACGCACGCGCATACCATCCTTCAGGTAGGCATCAACTGCGTACTCCAGTTCCGATTCCACGCCCTGCCCCACCCGCCCGATGACGCGTTCTGCCAGGCCCTCTATATCGTCAACCGCCAGGTGACGCTGTTTGCTGAAGCCGATGAAACGCCGGGTCGTGACCAGTTCACCAGGCCGGACTTCCAGTTGCAGACGGTTAAGACGCATATAAATGCCACCCAGCAACAACGGAGGTCCAAACAGGCTGAAGCCGAACAGAATCATCCCCTGCACCATCAGCGCAAAGTAGCTGGTATTGGCTGAACTCAACTCCTGTGCAACGTTGTAGCCCATAAACCCGGCAACGGCGGTAAATACCAGCCCCACCAGTGTCAGAATGCCTGCGGCCTTGCCGCTGCGACCCGCCGGGAATTCAATATTCAAGCCATCGCCCGGCAGCGCTTCCTGCTGCCAGGAACGTACAGGCTCTCGACCGGCTTCAGCTGCCTGTTGGCGTTCTCGTTCAGTGAAGCGGAATTCGGACGTGGTCTTCCGTGCATTTTCACTGACTGGCACAGGGAAGACCGCATCAAAGCCGCTCACCTCTTCTTCCACATGCACCGCCCACCAGACTTCCCGTTTACCCTCTTCA
Source organism: Marinobacterium sp. NO-S09 (assembly GCF_059179545.1). Taxonomy (NCBI): domain Bacteria; kingdom Pseudomonadati; phylum Pseudomonadota; class Gammaproteobacteria; order Oceanospirillales; family Oceanospirillaceae; genus Marinobacterium; species Marinobacterium sp. NO-S09. The sequence continues at coordinate 2,834,102 of NZ_CP168954.1, forward strand.
AATGAGGTTACCGGCTGCTGGCCAGAAAGCTCCGCAACAAACTCGATGCGTGTACCCTTAATGGAGCGCATTTGCCGCGTGACGGCGGGCGCTCGCCAAAGCAGCCTGTCCTGCACACTGGAATTCTTGCCCTTGGTCACCACACGTCGCATACAGCTAAGCGTCACGCGCACTTTGTGCTGATCAGTCAGATGCAGGGGAATCGTAATGCGGCCACCCAGTTCACCATCCGGTGAGGCTGGGACAGGGTCAATATGCAGTACCAGGCCACGTTGCCGGCGCCAGCGAACGAATTCCTTGAGCACACCGGGAATCCCGAAAAGCCCCATCAACAACAGGCCGGGCAACATCAGAATCGGATCAAGGCTTGCCAGGTTAAGTGCCTGCAACCCGTATAATGCCGGCTCAATATCATCCCACTTGGCAATATTCAGAGCCAGGAAGACGCCCAAAAAAGTCAGCGTAAAACCGGCCAGCATGTAAAAACGAAGATTGACGTACTCCTGCCGACTCTGCCCCTTCTGCCAGTCTTTATTGGTTGGCCATTCTGGCTCTAGCATTGTTTTTCAGTCTCCTTGAATAACAGCTACCCGGCAGCAACTAGCTGGCAGGCACGCATAAAAAAGCCGCTGACCCGCAGCGGCTTTAATATCGATCAACCCTTGGCCGAAGCCTCAAGCAACCCATCCTTGCGAAACATCGCCTTGATGCCCCTGACCGCCTGGCGAATTCGATCCTTGTTCTCAATCAGCGCGAAACGCACATAGTCGTCGCCGTAGTCGCCGAAACCGATGCCAGGAGATACACACACCTTGGCGTCGGCCAACAACTTCTTGGAGAACTCCAGCGAGCCCATCTCCGCGTATTCATCCGGTATTTTGGCCCAAACATACATGGAGGCCTTGGGATTATCGACCATCCAGCCCGCTTCATGCAGGCCTTTTACCAGTACATTACGGCGCTGACGATACTGCTCGGCGATGTCACGAACACATTGCTGATCCCCTTCCAGTGCCGCTATGGCAGCCACCTGCAACGGGGTGAAGGTGCCGTAGTCGTGGTAGCTCTTGATCCGCGCCAGCGCATGCACCAGTTCTTTATTACCGACCATAAAGCCGATGCGCCAGCCCGCCATGTTGTAGCTCTTGGACAGCGTGAAAAATTCCACCGCCACGTCCTTGGCACCCGGCACCTGCATGATCGAGGGCGCAGTCCAGCCGTCATAAACAATATCGGCATAGGCCAGGTCATGCACGACGATGATGTCATGCTGCTTCGCCAACGCGACCACACGCTCGAAGAAATCCAGCTCCACGCACTGGGCCGTCGGGTTGGACGGGAACCCCAGAATGATCATCTTCGGTTTGGGGATGGATTCGCGGATCGCCCGTTCCAGCTCCACAAAGAAGTCGACGCCAGGTACCAGCGGCACCGAGCGAACCTGAGCGCCGGCAATCACGGCACCATAGATATGGATCGGGTAGCTGGGGTTGGGCACCAGAACGGTATCGCCGTGATCCAGGGTTGCCAGCATCAAATGCGCCAGGCCTTCCTTGGAACCGATGGTCACGATCGCTTCATCTTCCGGGTCGATCTCGACTTCATAACGTTTCTCGTACCAGCTGGAGATGGCCCGGCGCAAACGCGGGATACCTCGTGAAGTCGAGTAACCGTGGGTGTCATCACGCTGGGCAACGGCACAGAGTTTTTCCACGATATGCGGCGGGGTCGCGCCATCCGGGTTACCCATGCTGAAATCGATGATGTCCTCGCCACGGCGGCGTGCAGCCATCTTCAGCTCAGCTGTGATGTTGAATACGTAGGGGGGAAGACGATCAATACGTGAAAAGTGGCGTACGGATTGCACACCGGATTTGTCTGTCATGCTAGCCTCGATAGTACGTCAGCGCCCGGAACCGTCCGAGCGACGCCAGCCATGTGGTCATGGCTGTACAGATCAGCCTAACGGCAATCGACTCGAATCGCCAGATCCCCAGCCTGTTTTTTATGCCAATCTCTGTTTTGTACAACAGCAGTAAAACTGCCCCAATGCCGGGCCTGCCAAACTCCGACCTCCGTCACCTCCCTTTTGCAGACCTTTATCTTGTTATCTTGCACAGCACTATACTGAGCCAATAATGGGGCCTGTCACACACCAAAAGAGCGATTGACCCTGGTGCGCCTTTATATAAATATATTCTAATATTAATGACCGCCAAGGAACGTTTCCATGAGCTTCATCCGCGTACTGGCTCTGCTATGCCTGGCATTTATATCCACCTATCTCGCTGCGGCGCAGGACAGTCCGCAAATGCTCGTTGTGCAGCGGCAAACACTGGAAGAGCACCTGTTGCTGGATGGCATCATCGAAGCCGTGCAGCAGAGCACCGTCTCGGCCCAAACCAGCGGCCGTGTCACTTCTCTGCCCTTCGACGTGGACGATTCCGTCCCCGCCGGTGCTCTCATAGTGCAACTGGATGACAGCGAACAACAGGCACGCTTCAGTCAGGCACGGGCAGGTCTGGCAGAAGCCCAAGCCGGCCTGACGGATGCGCGTCAGCAGTTAAGTCGCACTCAGTCCCTGCATGAACGTAAGTTGGTGGCCAACCAGGCACTGGATCAGGCGCGCAACCAGCTCAACGCTTCCCAGGCACGCCTGGCCCGCGCCGAAGCGGCTATGGCCGAAGCGCAGCAGCAGCTCGATTACACCCGCATCACTGCCCCCTATGGCGGTATTCTGGTCGAACGTCATGTGGAGCTGGGTGAGAGCGTCAATCCCGGCCAACCACTGCTGACCGGACTGTCGCTGGAACATCTGCGTGTAGTGGTGGATCTGCCGCAGCAGTATGCCGGACTGGCCCGTGAGCAGCGCCGAGCATTGGTCAGCCTGACTGATGGCAGCGAGCTGGAAACCGGTGAGATGACCTTCTACCCCTATGCCGATCCAGCCACTCACACCTTCCGCCTGCGCATGCCGCTGGTCGAACCGGATGGCCAGCTGTATCCGGGCATGCTGGTCAAGGTCAGTGTCCCGGTGGCAACACGCGAAGCATTGTGGATTCCAGCTGATGCCATCCTGCACCGCAGTGAGCTTCGTGCCGTCTTCGTACTGGATGATCAGGACCAGCCCCGCCTGCGCCAGATTCGTACCGGTGTGCGTAACGATGACCAGGTCGAAGTGCTTGCAGGGCTAAAGGCAGGTGAACGTATAATCGCTCACCCGCTTGATCTCAGCGGTGCCGCCGAACTGCACCCGGCTGGGGAGACCGCCCAGTGAGCCAGTCCCTGCCACCCGTCGGCCCATCCGGCGCGATTGCCCGCATCTTCCAGGATTCCAAACTCACCCCGCTGCTGACGCTGATCGCCATCCTGCTTGGCATTCTGGTGCTGATCTTCACGCCCAAGGAGGAAGAGCCGCAGATCGATGTCACCCTGGCCGACATCATCGTTGCCCTGCCCGGCGCCAGCGTCACCGAGGTAGAGAGCGTCATCGCCACGCCTGCCGAACAGGTAATGAGCGAGATTGAAGGGGTCAAGCATGTCTATTCCGTCTCCCGCCAGGGTGTGGCGGTAGTCACGGTGCAGTTCAAGGTCGGCGTCACCCGGCAGGAAGCACTGGTTCGCCTGTACAACCAGGTCTATTCCAATCAGGACTGGCTGCCCACCGACCTTGGGGCCACCCAGCCGCTGATCAAGCCGCGCAGCATCGATGATGTACCGATCATGTCGCTGACCCTGTACGACCCTCAGCAACGCTACGCCGGCACCGAACTGACCCGGATGGCGCACATGCTGGAAGTGGCACTCAAACGTATCCCTGGCACTCGAGACATCTACACCATCGGCGGCGTGCCCGACCGCGTCGATATCCGCTTCGACCCTGCTCTTTTGGCGGGCTACGGCCTGACACTGGACGACATCTCAATGGCGCTGCAGGCGGCCAACGCCAGTTCCCAGGGCCTGCGCACGACACAAGACGGACTGTCGGTACCGGTGCAAGCGGGCCAGCTGCTGGAGCAGGTCGATCAGGTGCGTAATCTGGTGGTAGGCATGCACCAGGGCGCGGCGGTATTCATGCGCGATATTGCCCAGATCAGTCGCGGCGACACGGTACCGGACCAGAGTGTCATGCTCGGTTTCGGGCCCGGCAAAGCCGATCATCGTTCCGGTGAAGTTGGCCAGATCTACCCGGCAGTTACCCTCGCAATCGCCAAGCAGCCGGGCGAAAACGCGATCAATATCACCACCGCCATCGAGGAACGGCTGGAACTACTGCGCAACCGTGCCCTGCCGGAAGGCGTGGAACTGGTGATTACCCGTAACTACGGCGAGACTGCATCAGCAAAGGCGAAAAAGCTGATCACCGACCTGATTTCTGCCACCGTCTGTGTGGTGCTGCTGGTACTGGCCGCCATGGGCTGGCGTCAGGCGACCATTGTGGGTGTTGCCGTGCTGGTCACCCTGCTGCTGACACTGGTGTTCTCCTGGGCATGGGGCTTTACCCTGAACCGGGTCTCCCTGTTCGCACTGATCTTCTCCATTGGCATTCTGGTCGATGACGGCATCGTCATCACCGAGAACATCAACCGCCGAATCCAGAACTCTACCCACCGCATCCGCGACATCATTCCCGTGGCCGTGGACGAGGTTGGCACCCCCACCATCATGGCCAGCCTGACTATCATGGCCGCCCTGTTGCCGATGGCGTTCGTCACCGGACTGATGGGGCCCTATATGAGCCCGATACCGATCAACGCGTCTGCCGGAATGGTGCTGTCGCAGATTGTGGCTTTCGTGGTGGCACCCTGGCTGGCGATGCGGTTGCTTCGCCATCGCACTGGTGAAGTAAAGGAAACCGGCAGCTCCGCCGATGGTGTCAGCCCGATATCGCTGAAAATTTTCCGTTTTGTCCTGACACCTTTCCTTGGCGACCACGGCTGGCGCCGCCGTTTGCTCAGTCTCGGCGTCATCGGCCTGATGCTACTGTCGATGGCCCTGCCGGTGTACCAGTATGTGATCCTCAAGATGCTGCCGTTCGACAACAAGTCCGAGCTGCAAGTGGTGGTCGACATGCCGGAATCGACCCCGATGGAAGAAACCCAACGCCTGCTGCTGACGCTCAGTGCCTATCTGGAGAATGTGCCGGAAGTGGCCAACTGGCAGAGCTATGCCGGCACCGCCTCGCCGATCAACTTCAACGGACTGGTACGCCAGTACTACATGCGTGGCGACCCATGGCATGGCGACCTGCAGGTCAATCTGGTGGCCGATACCGACCGTGAGCAGCAATCACACGACATTGCTTCTTCGCTGCGTGCACCGCTGCAGGCGATTGCCCAGCCCTTCGGCGCCTCGGTGAAAATCGTCGAGATTCCGCCCGGCCCGCCGGTACTCTCGCCACTGGTGGCCGAGATCTATGCTGCTGACGAGCCTCGCCGCACAGCCCTTGCAAAGCAGGTAGCTGCGCAGATGCAGCAGGTGGAAGGACTGGTCGATATCGACACCACACTGGAAGCGCCTGTTGAACAGTGGCATGTGGTGGTCGACCGCGCCCGCGCCGCCCGTTACGGCGTCGCTCAAGGCCAAGTGGTAAAGGCGCTGCAGACCGCGCTGGGCGGCAGCACCCAGAGTTACCTGCATGACGAGCATGCCAAATATCCGGTGCCAATCCGGGTGATCCTGAACGAGGGCGACAAGGCACAGGCGTCAGCTCTACTGTCATTACAGGTCCGCAACCGTGAGGGGCAGCTGGTCCCCCTGGCCAGTATCGCCCGCATCGAACCGAGCGATTGGCCCGGAGCCCGCTACCACAAGGACCTCCTGCCGGTGACCTATGTTACCGCCGATATGGCCGGTGCCATCGATTCGCCACTGTACGGCATGTTCGCTATGGTTGACCGGCTGGATCAGCTTGAAGGCGCCCCGGAACAGTTCTTCATCCAGCAACCGCCTCTGCCGGAGCTGGGCACCCTGAAATGGGATGGCGAGTGGCAGATCACCTATGAAACGTTCAGAGATATGGGCATGGCCTACAGCGTCGGTGTGTTCATGATTTTTCTGCTGCTGGTGGCCCAGTTCCGCTCCTATGTGCTGCCGCTGGTAATCATGGCCCCCATTCCACTGACATTGATCGGCATTCTGCCGGGCCACGCCCTGCTGGGACGGGAATTCACCGCCACCAGCATGATCGGCATGATCGCGCTGGCGGGGATCATCGTGCGCAACTCCATCCTGTTGGTGGTATTTATCCGCCAGCTGCTGGACGAAGGGACAGCGCTGGAAGAAGCTGTCGTACTCGCGGGCGCTGTAAGGGTGAAACCGATCGCCCTGACGGCCATCTCGGCAATGGTCGGGGCCTACTTCATTCTTAACGACCCGATTTTCAGCGGCCTGGCAATATCACTGGTGTTTGGATTGGCCATGTCCACGTTGCTGACCATCATTGTGGTGCCGCTGCTCTACTACACCCTGGCACGCTGTCGCTGGCTGTAATTAATCGCTCAGGCTTTCGGTTTAACCGCACTGCCGCAATCGTTAAGATGTTAAGACTGGAACACGCCATAACCCAACACAATAACAAGGGCACTTCATGGATACCCGCACCGAAGACAAACTTTACCTGGATGACATGGAACCCGGCATGTCGTTTACGACCGGCACACTGACCGTCAGTGCTGACGAGATCAAAACCTTTGCTGACCAGTTCGACCCTCAGCCCTTCCACCTGGACGAAGCAGCGGCTGAACAAAGCCTCTTTGGAGGGCTGGCCGCTAGCGGCTGGCACACCGCCTCCATGACGATGCGCCTGATGGTCACCAGCGGTATCCCTTTCGGTGGCGGCATGATCGGTGCCGGAGTAGAGGTCAACTGGCCCAATCCGACACGTCCCGGTGATGAAATCCATGTCGTCATGGAAGTGCAGGAAGTGATTCCTTCCCGCTCCAAGCCAGACCGGGGTATCGTGGTTGTTCGCAATGAAACACGCAATCAGAACAACCAGGTACTGCAGGTGATGACGGCCAAAATGCTCGCTTTCCGTCGCCCTTCCTGACCTATTTCACCTTATTTTATGGACTTGAAATGAGAGCTGTATTTCTCGATACCCAAAGCCTTGATGACCTTGACCTGAGCCCCATTGCCGACTGTGTCGAAGAACTGGTCTGTTATCCCACAACTGTGCCCGAGCAAGTGGCCGAGCGTATCGCCGGTTTTGACCTGGTGATCATCAACAAGGTCGTCCTGGACGCCAGTACAATCAAGGCCGCGGACAGCCTGAAACTGATCTGCGTAGTGGCCACCGGCGTCAATAATGTCGACCTGACGGCAGCATCGGCCCGCGGCATAACCGTGTGCAACTCTCAGGGCTACGGAGTGAATGCGGTTGCTCAACATGTGTTGGGCCTGATGCTGGCATTGCATACCCGCCTGCTGGACTACGACCGTGCCGTCAAGAACGGCGACTGGAACCGCTCCAGCCAGTTCTGCCTGCTTGACTTCCCCATTCTGGAATTGAACGGACGCACCCTGGGGATCATCGGCTACGGGGCCCTGGGACAGGAGGTGGCACGACTGGCCGGCTGTTTCGGCATGAAGGTGCTGGTTGCCGCTCGACCAGGCAGTGAACAGGTTCCCGCTGGCCGGATCTCTTTCGATGAGTTGCTGGAAACTGCGGATGTAATCAGCCTGCACTGCCCACTGACGGAACAAACCAGGGACCTGATCGATGCAGACGCGCTGGCAAAAATGAAGCCCCGCAGTTTTGTTATCAATGCAGCTCGTGGCGGCGTCGTTAATGAGGCTGCCCTTAAGGATGCCCTATGCTCAGGCCACCTGGGGGGTGCTGCATCCGACGTGCTTACCGAAGAGCCGCCACGCAAGGGTAACCTGCTGCTGGACGCGACCATTCCCAACCTGATTATCACCCCACACTCAGCCTGGGGCAGTATTCAGGCGCGGACCACAATCATTGCTCAAACCCGTGACAACATAAGAGGCTATCTAAACGGCCAGCCAGTACGCTGTGTAAATACCTAGGCTGTTTACGGTTTCAAAACAGCACTGACTAGCCATCAACCTTATGGCTAGTCTCCCACTTCTGATGCCAGGCTGGCATTGCTTCGGCAGGCATGGGCCGAGCAATGGCATAGCCCTGTCCCAGGTCACAACCCAGCGCCAGCAACTCGCGGAAATGGGCTTCCGTCTCAACCCCTTCAGCAATGACTTCTCGACGGAAAGCACTGGCGAGCTGAATAACCCCTTTCAGGATGGCCAGATCGTCCGGATCCACCAGCATGTCACGGACAAAACTGCGGTCAATTTTAAGTAACTGCGCAGGCAAACGCTTGAGATAGGTCAGAGATGAATACCCTGTCCCGAAGTCGTCCAGCGCAAACCCAACCCCCAGCTGGCTACACTCTTCAATAATGGTCGATACGTGCTCTACATCTTCCAGCGCCGTCGTCTCCAGAATTTCCAACTCAAGATCGCCGGCACGAATATCGGGGCGTTCAGCCAAGACAGCTCGCAGGGAGTCAACAAAGTCTGAACGCTGCAGGTGGATGGCATCGATATTCACACTGACCGGTATTTCCAGACCCTGCTCCCGCCAAGCCAGAATTTGATCCAGCGCATTTTCAAGCACCCACTGACCCACATCAACCGATAGGGGATGGTTCTCGATAGCAGGCAGGAAGCTGGCCGGAGGCAGCAGCCCCTGCTCGGGATGCTGCCAACGAATCAGCGCTTCACAGCCAACGACCTGTCCAGTGCGCATGTTGACCTTAGGCTGGTAATGCAACACCAGTTCAGACTGTTCCAGCGCCAAACGGAAACGTTCAAGGTTGTCATTCTGTGACCGTAAAGCAAGGTCCCGCTCAACATCAAACAGCTGATAACGGTTTTTACCCGCCTGTTTAGCCTGATACATGGCCTGATCCGCCTGTCGCAAAAGCTGATCGGCATCCAGGTTTTCCCGTTGCGGGTAAAACGCAACACCCACACTGGCCGACACTTTCAGCTCCAGCTCTTTGATGTGAATCGGGTCAGCCACTGAGGTCAGCAAACGCCTGATAACCGGCAGGCTATCTTCGGTTTGTTCAAGATTCATCAACACGGCAACAAATTCATCGCCACCAATACGAGCCAGGGTATCTTCATCACGCATGACTTTTTTCATGCGATTGGAAACCTGCACCAGCAGCTCATCACCAACCGAATGACTATGGGTATCATTCACGGCCTTGAAGCCATCAAGGTCGATAAACAGAATCGCAATCTGGGTGTGGTTTCGGTTAGCCAACGCGATCGCCTGCTGCATGCGATCTGCCAGCAAGGTGCGGTTGGGCAAGCCGGTCAGAGCATCGAAATGGGCAATACGTTCCAGCTGATGCTGCTGGTTTTTCAGTGTCGTGATATCCGACATCAGAGATACGTAGCCCTGAAGCTCACCTTCCTCGTCATGGAAGGCATTGATCTTCTGCAACACCGCATAGCGTTCACCTTCCCTATGGCGGTTCCAGACTTCCCCTTTCCAGGCACCATAGGCGCGTAAGCGCTGCCACATCTGTTTCATGAATCCGGGCTCCGTGTGGTGCACATTCATGAAGATGGGGTCGAGCCCTCTCACTTCCTCTTCGCTGTATCCAGTGGTGCGCGTAAAGGCTTCATTAACGCGGATAATCCTGCACTCGGTATCTGTAATCATGATGCTTTCGTCAGCGTTATCAAACACGCTGGCTGATAAGCGCAACTGCCCTTCGGCATGACGACGTTTACGAATATTGGTCAACAGGGCAGCAAAAAGCCTAAGGAGCTGTATGGTTTCCTCAGTGAACGCTTGCTTTTCATGGGAAGAAGACACCCCTACGAAGCCAATACACTCCCCGCTGTTCATCAAAGGCTCGTCTATGAAGCTTTTAATACCTCGCTGCTTGACGATATCGGCAACAAAGGTTTCCTCCATATGGTCAACATCCGGAATCGAGATGGTTTCACCTCTGCGATGACGTTCTACCCAAGAGGGCATGTTGACGATGGGCAGATTCTGTAATCGATCCCGCCAACTGCGCATGCTGCCGTTGCACCACTCATGTGTCATCGAGAAAGTACCCGCCAGAAAGTCGTACTCAAACAGGTAACAATTATCAGATCCTATGAACTCACCAATTTCCTGCAGCGCCTGGCTAATGGCCTGGTCAACTTCGGGCAAGCTCAGATTGATAAACCGGTTTGAAAAGCGCAGAACAATTTCGCGGTAAGCATCAATTTTTTCAATCTGCTGTTCAGCCAGTGAACGCTGCATCTCGGCACACACACGGTCCACAAAAACTTTCAGCAACTCCTGCGCCAGTACCTCCTGCTTAAGCGGCTTACAGCCCAGCCCCACCAGAATCCCGATGGGTTGGCCCTGTTTGTCCAAAAGAGAGCTGCCGATATAGGACTCGATCGACATATCCTGCAGCAGTGCATCCTCGGGGTAACTGGCCTGAATACCGCACGCATGCACTGAATGGGCACTTTTCATAACATTACTGCAAGGTGTGCCATTCAGGCTGTATTTGAAGCCCCGCATGTCACCCTCGGGTGTACAGCCGGTAATCACTTCTACTGCCTGCTGGTTGGGCATAAGACGGCCCACAAAGACATACTCAAGCCCCAGCGCTGCTGACAGATGCTGACAAACCGCTCGATAAAAATCCTCACCGGACAGCGGCGCATATTCAGTTGCCAATGCAGTCAATGCATGGGTAACCGCATGCTGGCGTGTCACATCCTGTACCGTCCCCATCAGCACCACATCCTCAGAGGTATCCATGCACTCCCCTCTGACATGAATATGCTTGACCAGCCCATTCTCCATCAACAACCGGTGTTCAATCTCATACTCACCCTGTTCGGCTATCGCCTTGTCCATCTGTTGGCGCACCAGCTCAACGTCATCCGGGTGAACACGTAACCAGGCCTGGTTGTAAATTCGCTGCGGATCATCCGTATCGAGTTCCAGGATATCCAACATCTGAGTTGAACAGACCATGGTCTGATGTTGCTGGCTCAATTGCCAACTGCCCACACGAGCAATACGCTGGGCCGCTTCCAGCTGAAGCCTGTTTTCTTCCAGCGCACGGTTGATTTTTCTGGTTTGCCGTTCCAGGGCTCGACGGTGACGAATATTCCGGAACAGAATCAGAATTACGGCCGCCTGTATCAGTAAGCCAATCGCCAGGTACATGAACTGCTGCTGACGAGACTGTTCTATCTCCCGCACCTGGGCATCCACCATCTGTTCCAAGCGCTCTTGATAGTGCCAGAGTTCGGCTTGCTGATAGCGTCCGGGCGTAATGTCATTAATAATGGAATACAGCAGTGGCTTGCCGCCAAAGCGATAGGGACGAGAGTGGACTTCAACGGTTTTGATATCACCATTGGCCAGGCGGTGACGGAAAATAAAGAAGTTACGCCCTTCCGATGCCGCAAGCGCACGCTCTTCCTTGACCTGTTGTGGAGTAAAGGTGTTGATCTGCTGAATGCTCATCGATTGCAGTTCACTACGACTATAACCGTAGAAACGCTCCGCAGCCGCATTCGCCTCAGCAATTGAGCCCGCTTCCGGGTCAATCAACAGCATAGGCAAGTCAGCATCATGAAAAACCTGAGAAAACTCAGGCCCTTGGCTGGAATAGTGATCTGCCAACGCCAACGAAGGCATACTCAGCAGCAGTGTAAGCAGTGCCAGGCAACTGTTCAGCAGTTTCCTCGGGGCCAGTCGCCTGCCGAGTGCGGAGAAATACAAGTCCTGAGCTCCACAACCAATGTATTATGGGTCATCAAGCTACAGAATTAGATGCCAAGACTCAAGAAATCTCGACTGTCGCACTCAGGTAACATAGTTCGCCTTGACGATTATCAGTTATCGCTCCGTTGACAGGCCATTTCCGCAGACGAAAAACCCCAGCGAATAAGGGCTTCGCCCTGATGTTCCCAGAACACCTCATTACGCCCTTCATAGCGGGCACCGCTGGCGGCTGGCGTTGCAAACATCAGCGCATAATTATTGCCATATTGCACAACGGCGGTTGACGGCTCGGTGTCGAAAAAACGAACCTCTGCAAGCTCTGAAGAATCTGGACCACAGCGATAGAGCACCGGCCCGGTGAATGACACCAGACGGTAACGTGCCTGCAGGGTTGCGATACGTCGCTGGTAGGCGTCGGCGATACAGGTACGTGCATCAGATGCCTTCCAGCACTCATCCCGCCCCTTAAGCCAGCCACGCTGCTCGGCCTTTAAAAGCGCACCAGCTGACTCGGACTTCACTCTACTCTGGGCTTCTTCATATACCTGAGCCAGTGTCAGATCCAACCGGGTCAACTCGGCATCACCACACACATGTTGCTCGGCAGATGATAATGCCTCTGCTGCGCTGCAGTTAAAAGACGGGCTTAAACCGCTTGCTTGTTGAAACGGTTCGAGCTGCTCCTCGATAAAATGACACCAGCGATCAGTACCGGCCTCAGGTACACCGCTCTGCCCCCTCAGGCCAAGACGGAACTCTACAACGGAAAACCATTCCTGACTGCCAATATCAGGCCCATGCCCCTGACCGTCACCTGTGCCCAGACGCGCCTCAACGGACTCAAACCAGTCGGTCGTACAGGCCGGATTGTTTGCGATAGGCGGTTCCGGCTGCTCTTGACGGGCACAGCCAGCGAGAGCCGAAAAAGACAGAACGATCAAAAATAGTGAACGCATGGGGGCATCCTTGAAATAAAACGGGGTGCGGTCAGTCTGACAGCACCCCGGCAAAGTTGAAATATGCGCTTGAACAACACTGGGTTGCTCCGGCCTGTTTCAAAGACTACTCAACGGCCCAGTTGTTCCTCAACCCGTTCAAGGATGTGGGCACCGATGGGAATCGCCGAGGTAGCCGCCGGTGAAGGCGCATTGCATACCACCAATGCACGCCTGGAGTTAACGAACAGGAAGTCATCCACCAGTGATCCATCCCTGGCAACCGCCTGAGCTCGAACACCCGCCGGATAGGCCTGCAGATCCTCCAGCGTCAGCTGAGGACAGTACTTTCGCACCTGCTCCAGATAGCCACTGCGAAACAGGCTGTTCTTCATCTCCATAAGACCGGGTTTGAGATTACGCGCCAGCATCTTCAGCAGCCCCGGATAGGTCAGCATTTCAGACATGTCCTTGAGGCTGAAGTCAGATTTGCGGTAGCCCTCACGCTTGAAGGCCAGTACCGCATTGGGCCCAACGGTGACCGTGCCGTCGATCATCCGCGTCAGGTGTACTCCCAGGAACGGCAGATCGGGGTCCGGTATCGGATAAATCAGGTGATTCACGATCTGATTATGCTCCGGCGGCAGCAGGAAGTACTCACCGCGAAACGGAATGATCTTGAACTCCGGCTCCTGCCCAAGCATACGAACAATACGGTCGGACATCAGGCCGGCACAGGCCACCAGAAAACCACCCTGAAAGCGGGCTTTATTTGTGGTGACTTCAACCTGATCGGTACCTTCCTGAATCTCACGCACTTCCGAGTTGAAATGGACTTCGCCACCATCAGCGACCACAAGCTCCGCCATTTTCTCGCAAATGCGGGTATAGCTCACAATCCCCGTGGAAGGCACGAAAACGCCTCCAACACCGGTGATATTAGGCTCTCGCGCTTTAAGCTGCTCGGCATTGAGCACTTCAATCGGCAGCTCGTTTTCCGCACAGCGCCCGATCAACCCCTGCATGCGCTCCAGCTCAATTTCGTTGGTTGCGACCAGCAGCTTGCCGCATTCGTCAAAGGGAATATCGTGCTCACGACAAAAGGCTTTGGTAGCCACATTGCCCTCTTTACAGAATTTGGCCTTCAGGCTACCCGGCTTATAGTAAACCCCGGCGTGAATCACGCCGGAATTGTGACCGGTCTGGTGCTGAGCCGGACTACTCTCCTTTTCAAGCACCAGTACCTTTTGACCCGGGAAGCGCTGCTGTAGCTGGCGGGCGGTGGAAAGCCCCAGTATGCCACCACCTATCACAATAAAATCAAATTGCTTGTTCATGGGTTATGCAGTCGCCTCCACAGCAGGCGCCAGGCGACGGCTGTACATGAACAGGGCAATGAACACCGCAGCAGCAATCAGATCGAATACCAGCTGACCATGCGGCCAGAGCAGACCCACGGCACAGGCACCACTGAGCACACGCAGTGCGATATTCAACGGCCCTTCCAGATAGCCTTCCATCAGGCCGACAAAAGCATAGAGGCCCAAAATACCGAACACGAAAATGGTCAGGACTTCATCGATACTGCCGCCAATAAACCCGGTGTAGGCAAACAGCAGCGGTACAATGTACAGGCCTTTGGCGATCTTCCAGGCGGTGAAACCGGTCATCATCGGCGGAGTACGCGCGATGGCCGCAGCTGCAAAGGCTGTCAGGCAGACCGGTGGCGTAACGTTGGAGTCCTGTGACAGCCAGAAGATAATCATGTGCGCAGCCAGAAGAATCATCGCCAGCTTATCGGCATTAATAGCCTGATCCAGCAACTGGCCCTTGAAGTCAGGTGGCACCTGTTCCAGCAAGGCTACGGCCTGGGCTTCACTCATGGGCGCAGCCAACGCGGTCAGGCTGTTTGGATCCACCAGCATGAAGATGGCTCTGGCGGTTTCCGGCAGGTTGCCATTCACGATCAGCTCGATCAGCTCACGCTCGGCCATCAGGCTGTACAGCGCTGGAGCAGACAGAGTCGCCAACACGATGTAAGCCGCTGTTACCGGCAAACCCATACCCAGTACCAGAGACGCCAAAGCGACCAGCACCAGAGTAATCAGCAGACTGCCACCGGCCCAATCGGTCACCATCAAGGAGAAGGTGTTACCAATACCGGTCATCGCAACCACATTGACCACCAGACCCACGGCCACCAACAGCATGGCGGTTGTTGCCATGTTGCGGGAGCCCTGTGCCAGTGCATCCAGAATGTCACGCAGGCCCATTTTCTTGGGTGAGATCCAGGATGACAGCACAACGGAGATGATGGAGATACCCGCAGCATAGGTCGGCGTGAAGCCGTAGATCAACAGCGCCACCAGTACTACCAGCGGCAGCAGGCAGTGCCAGCCCTCTTTCAAAACTTCTTTAACCGGACGCACGTCCATTTCAACGGCATTGGCGTGGCTGCGGCGCGCTTCCACACGCACATAGAAACCCACGGACAAGAAGTACAGTAGCGCCGGCAGCGCCGCGATCGCGATAATTTCCACATAGGGAATCTGGGTGTAGGACGCCATGATAAAGGCGCCAGCCCCCATTACGGGCGGCATCAGCTGACCACCGGTTGAGGCAGCCGCTTCCACGCCAGCCGCAAAGCGCGCCGGGAAGCCTGCCTTACGCATCAACGGGATGGTGATCACACCGGTAGAGACGGTGTTGGCTACGGATGAACCGGAAACCGAGCCCATTAGGCCGGAACCCAGCACGGCAACGAAACCTGGACCACCAATCATACGGCCAGCGGCACAGCGAGACAGCTCGATAATGAAGTCGCCGGCACCGGATTTCACCAGGAAGGCGCCGAACAGGATAAACATGAACACATAGGTCCAGGAGATTCGGGCAATGGAGCCGAACATCCCCTCGGACGAGAAATAGCTGCGGTAGAGCACGGTTTCCAGGCTCAGGCCCGGAAAATTGAACATGCCATCCACATACTGCCCCCACCAGAACACATAGGTCAGGGCAAATACAATCAAACAGGGAATAAACCAGCCCGTGGTTCGGCGCGTCATTTCCAGTGCCACCAGTATCGCCACCACAGCAACGATCCAGTCACTGGTTATGAAATGCACGCCACGCTCATAGAGCGCATCTTCAAACAGAATCAGGTAGAACGTCGTTCCCACCGCAATGGCACCGATCAGCAGATCCAGGCCGATCACCCATCCGGCGTTGGCCCGTTTCTTTGACAGCGGCACCATCAGTGCACAGATCAGGGCGAAACCGGAGAAGTGGATAGCGGACACCCAGAGCTCGGACAGGGTCCCCAGTGTGTTGAAATAGATATGTGCCAACGCAAAGAGTACGCCAGCCCAGTATACAAAGCGCCCGGTGGCACCCTGCTCATCACGCTGGGTCAGCTCCATGGACTTGAGCTTTTCGGCGGTTTGCGTGTCGGTGTGTGAGGAAGCAGACATCACTTCATTCCTGATTGCAGCATTCAAAAGGAGGATCGGCCAAAAATGGCCGATCCTTGTGAGCAGGCTTATTCAGCGACCAGGTGGTCCGGAATAGAGATGCCCATTTCGGTGTAGTAGCGTGCAGCACCCGGGTGCAGCGGAACCGGCAGACCGGCAATCGCTTTTTCCAGTGCCATCGCTTTGGTGGCCTTGTGAATGCTGTTCAGGAACGGCAGGTTTTCATAGATGGTTTTGGTCAGCATGTAGACATCTTCTTCGCTGATATCATCACGAACAGCCAGGAAATTCGGCTGTGCCATGGTGTTGATGTCCTGAGTCTGACCCGGGTAAGTGTTGGCCGGGATCACGTAACGGGTCCACAGCTTGTAGTTACCATTGGCTTCAGCCATCTGCTCATCGGTGAAATCCAGTACACGAATATCATCGCCCATAGCCGCGTACGCACGGGTAATTGCGGAAGCCGGAACGCCCGCCGGAATATTCATGCCGTCGATGGTGCCGTTCTGCAGCGCATCAGCAGAGGCACCGTAACCCATGTGTGCCAGGTTAAAGCCGTCAACGTTTACACCCAGGTTACCCAGGATGGTGCGGCCTGAACCTTCAGTACCGGAGTTCTTTTTACCGATGGAGAACTTCTGACCTTCCAGACCCTTGAGGTCGGTGATGGTGCCCGTCTGAGCATACTGGCTGCGCACGACGAAATGTTCAACGTTCTGCCACAGCATGCTGACAGAGCGCAGACCTTCCTGCTTGCCAGAGGTTTCCATTGCGCCTTCGCCGCTCCAGGCCCAGGCACCATACAGGCCCTGCAGGATGGCGAACTGTGCTTCATTTTCACGCAGCAGTTTGATGTTTTCACCAGAACCCGCGGAGTTGATCGCAGACATGGAGATGCCCTGAGTCGGCTCCAATTTCACCTTGGTCAGCGTTGCCAGGGCTACACCCACCGGATAGTAGGTACCGCCGGTAGAAGCCGTCGCCAGAATGTAGGAACGCGAGTCAGCCGCCTGTGCCAGCGTAGCAGTACCTGCCAGCGCGCCAACGGTGAGAGAAAGCCCCAGTGCCTTGATCAGGGTGCGTTTGCCTTGGTTCATAGTATTTTCCTTAACTGTCGTTTTCGTTGTTGTATTGACATCAACATATATAGCAGAAAACGGGCCAACTTTAGGAAAACCACAAGACACTGATTTAAAAGGACTTTATTTAGATTGATTTATTAAATAAGCAATTTTTGGCCGATAGGCAGCCCAAAGCATAAGCAAAAAATGGCCTATTCGTCGGTAAAATCACTGCGATTCAGGCCATAGCGCAGCATTTTCTGATTCAGCGTCCGCCTGGGCAAATCAAGCTCCTCCATCACAGCCTTGATATTCCCCTTGTGACGCTCCAGGGAATCCCGGATCAGACGTGATTCATAATCGGCAACCTGTACCGCCAGCGGCAAGGTTGTACTGTTCATTACCGGCTTGAACATCTGCGGCTGCTGACGCGACAGCAGATCAACAAGACTGGTGCGGGAGTCGATGGCATAACGAATCGCGATATTCTTCAATTCACGCACATTGCCAGGCCAGGCATACGCCTGGAGCGCCTGGATATCATGGTCTGACAGTTCCCGCGGTTCCCGATTATGATCCAGCGCACCCCGGTGTACATAATGCGCGAACAGGAGCGGAACATCCTCCAGCCGCTCACGCAGTGGAGGAATATGCAACTCCGACATACTGAGACGGTAGAACAGATCTTCGCGGAAACCCGGGTCATCTCGCAGATCCACCTTGGCCGCCGCGATCACCCGCAGGTCGACCGGAATCGGTGCGTTAGCCCCCAGGCGTTCGATCTGGTGTTCCTGCAGCGCACGCAGCACCTTCACCTGAAGGTTCAAAGGCATGCTTTCAATTTCATCCAGAAACAGCGTACCGCCACTGGCATATTCAAACTTGCCGATACGGCGCTTGGCGGCATGGGTAAAGGCACCCGCCTCATGGCCAAACAACTCGCTCTCAATCAGATTTTCCGGAATGGCACCGCAGTTGATCGGCACAAAATTTCGCTTGTTGCGGCTACTGTATTGATGCAGACACTGGGCTACCAGCTCCTTGCCGGTACCGGTCTCGCCATAGATGATCACGTTGGTGTCGAGCTCGGCCAGCGCCAGGATTTCGCCACGCAGGCGCTGAATGGCCGGGGATATACCGATCAAACGGGCATCAATATCACTGCGGGTATTCAGATTCTGCTGCAGGCGCAGGTTTTCCAGCGTCAGTCTGCGCTTCTCGCAGGCCCGCTGCACCCTTTCAACCAGTCGATCCGGCACGTAGGGTTTTTCAATAAAATCATAGGCACCACCGCGCATGGCTTCGGTCGCCATATCAACATCGCCATGCGCTGTGAGCAGAATCACCGGCAGATCCGGCGCTCGATTCAACGCCTCTTGCATCAATGCCAAACCATCCATGCCCGGCATACGGACATCTGTCAGCAGAACAGCATCACACTGGCTGTCGATATGCGGCAGAACATTCTCCGCCGAACTGAAGGCCTCCACATTGAACCCGGACAACTCCAGCCACTGCCCGGTGGCCTCACGCACCATCGCTTCGTCATCAACCAGCAATACGCGGCCTTGAATGTTCATGTGTCTGCCTCTTCATGTTTGCAATCGATCGGGTCCCGAAACACGGGCATGGTGACCCTGAAGCAGGCGCCTTGCTCAGTGTCCACCACTTGAATCTCACCACCCAGGTCACGCAGGATACTGCTGACGATGGCCAACCCCAGGCCAAGCCCCTGGCCGACCTCCTTGGTGGTAAAAAAGGGCTCAAAAAGTTGCGGGCGATTCTCCGGAGCGATACCCGGCCCATTATCACGCACCTCCAGAACCACCAGCTGCTCCCTGATGCCCTGGATACCGATCCAAAGCCTGTGCTCACCCGACTGGCCGGCCATCGCATCGCAGGCATTTTTAATCAGGTTGATCATCACCTGTTCATAGCGGGCATTGTCACCTGCCACTCTCAGATCGGAACCGGGCGCCTGATACTCCAGTTGCAGCTCCAGCTCGTCAAAGCGGCCACGAAACATCTGCAGCACCTGTGTCATCACCTGGTGCAGGCTCACCGGCTCAATCCGTTCAGGCTTTTTATAAGCGAAGGTTTTGAGCTGGCCGGTAATCAGCGCCATGCGGTCCAGCAACTGTTCCTGCTGTTTCAAATTTCGAGTAAGCGCCTCGGGCTGTTCCAGCAGACGTTCAGCAATGGCCAAATACGTGCGCATTGCCGTCATGGGCTGGTTCAGCTCATGCACCACGGATGCTGACATCCGCCCCAGCGCCGCCAGCTTACCGGCCTGAACCAGCTCCGCCTGCGCCTCTTCCAGCGCGCGCGTTCGCTCGACCACTTTCTGCTCCAGCGATTCATTGGCTTCACGCAGCGCCTGCTCCAGTCGCTTGCGGCGGCTGATATCGATGATGGTGACGAGGTAGCCCAATTCAGGGTGCCTTGCCATCTGGCGAATTGAAATCATCATCGGGAAGGCACTGCCATCCGCACGCTGCCCCACCACCTCAAGGCCGGTTAATGGCTGGAAACGGTCAGTCCCCAGCGCATCAAGTGCGGCCCTTAGTGGACGAGCATCAAATCCCTTTTCCAGAAACTCCACCACCGGGCGATGACGGATCAACTCTACCGACACCCCGAAAATCTGCATGCCCATGGGGTTGATCAGCTCAATGCGGCCACTTCGGTCGATGTGTATCAAACCCACCTGAGCCGTATTGATGATATCGCGCTGCTGGGCTTCACTGCGGGCACGTTCGCGCATTCGCTCCTGCTGCAGCCGTTTCTTGTGACGTGTTTCACGCAAATACAACAGCAACAGCGCCAACGCGACGCCCACCGCCAGAATCGCGCCTACAAGTGTGCGCGACTGGGTAATAGCCGGTCGGATATCCGTCAGCACAGCCACCTGCCAGCCCAGATCATCCAGTTGAACCTGCTGCATGATCCACTGCTGCTGATCCAACGAGACCAATTGCAGTTCACGACCTTCGCCAAGCTGCAGCGGTGCTTGAGGCTCCAATGGCCAATCCGGCACGGTGCCGAATATCAATTCGCTTTGCTTGGATTGAACGACCAAGGGATAGTCAATTGACAGCTGTTTGCGCAGCTGGGGCATATCCAGACGCATCACGGCAACGCCGGCCAGACGGTCGGTATAAATCGGCGCCGACATGTACAGGCTGGCGATACCGGTTTCGGCATTGAAGCGCAGCTCCAGTCCCTGCTCACCGGCCAGCGCCTGAGCAAAATAGCGCGCATTGCGCTCGGGACTGCGGGGGTGGGCAAGGGGTTCGCGCCAGTTACTGTACGCCAGCGGCTGACCCTCGCGGTCTAGTACAAACAGTGCCGTTGATCCCGCCACCAGATTCACCTGCTCCAGCACACGGTTGACCGTCGCCTGGTTTTTGGCGTCGGGCTGCAGGAGACGGTGTACATCGGTGTTCTGTGCAACCAGAAAAGGCAGGTAATTGTATTGGCTCAGGACCAGCCGCATCTGACTGATACTGGAAAGGAGACGGTCAGCACCCTGCGCATGTAGCGAAGTCAGTGCCCAGTCACGGGAGAGCTTTCCGCCCCCCCAGGCCAACAGCAACACGAGCAGTGAATACAGGGTGACCGTCAACCAAAGCGGCAATTTGAGGGGACGCGGAAAGAATATTTTCACAATGATCGTCAGGCGCTTTCAAGCACAGGGGCAGTACCCGCCGTCACTTGGGCATTCCAGTCAGCCGGTGCCAACATTTCGCCAGACACACTATATTCCGGATATGCCAATCTGCGGCGGCGGCAGAACTCGGCAACCTTGGGATAGCGGGCTTCAAACATTTTGCGTGCAATCCATTCAATCGGCATGCGCGACTGGTCATACAGCCCTGCTCGCAGGCGCTGATCGATCACCTCGGCCAGAATAATCCCGGCAGCAGTCGATACATTCAGGGAGCTGACCACGCCCTGCATGGGAATAATGACGTGAGCATCCGCGAGCTCTGCTGCCCTTGGACTGATACCCTCTTTCTCCGCACCCATAATGATGGCACAGGGCTGGGTGTAATCCACTTCACGGTAGGGAATCGCCTCATCGGAGAAGTGTGCAGCGTATATTTTCATACCCTGGGCACGCACTTTTTCCACGGCATCATCCAGCGTCTCATGCAGCGCCGTATCCACCCAACGATCAGACCCGAGCGCCGTGCCCCTGTAATTGTGGTACCCCTCTTTGGGCTTAACCACCTGCACTTCAGGCACACCCGCCGCATCACAATTACGGATCAGAGCGGAAATGTTACGGGGTTTATGGACCTGTTCAGCAATCAGGGTCAGGTCAGGCTGACGACGCTGCAACACCGCCAGCAGCTTTTGTTCACGTTCAGGGGTCATAGGGGTTCCTCCAACGGCGTGCACACTAGCAAAATTGGATATTTTTTTCAGCTGATCGCTGGCTGTGACATAATGTCAGCTCCGTTTTTTCAGCCTATGTATGGACACCATGACCCAGAACACCATCATCGCCTACCAAGGCCACCAGGGCGCCTATTCTCATCTGGCCTGCCGTCGCGTTCACCCGGAACTGACACCCAAAGCCTGCGAGTCATTTGTAGAAGCGATGTTTATGGTCGAGCGCGGAGACGCTCACCTGGCCATGATTCCGCTGGAAAACTCCACTGCCGGTCGTGTAGAAGAGATCTACCGACTGATGCCGAAAACCCGCCTGCACGTGATTGGCGAGCATTTCGAGCCGGTCAATCACTGCCTGCTGGCCCTGCCGGGCACCAAACTGGAGGATATCAAAACCGTTTCCTCCCACCCCCAGGCGCTGGCGCAGTGTGCAGAGAACCTGCGTACCCTGGGCATAGAACCTATTGCCGCGCTGGATACGGCCGGCTCGGCTGCAGAGCTGGCTGAAACCCGTCAACCCGGTCATGCGGCCATCGCTTCCAGCCTTGCTGCTGAGCTATATGGCCTGGAGATCCTGAAAGAGAATTTTCAGGACAAGACCGGCAATACCACCCGCTTCATTATTCTGTCCAAGGACCAGATGATGCCTCAGCTGGACCAGAATATCCGCTACATGACGTCAATCATGTTCCGCGTACGCAACATGCCGGCGGCCCTGTATAAAGCGCTGGGCGGCTTTGCCACCAACGGGGTCAACATGGTCAAGCTGGAGAGCTACATGGCCTCTGAAACCATGCAGGTATCCAGCTTTCACCTGGATATCGAGGGGCATCCGCATGAGCAAAGCATGAAGTTCGCCATGCAGGAGCTGAACTTCTTTGCCGAGGAAGTACGCATTATTGGCACCTACGAAGCGCACCCGTTCCGCTTCAGCCGAATGAATCTTGAGCTGTAATAGGTATTCACCCTTATTCCGCATTGCACAAAAGTAGCAATATTTTAGGCAAAAACCGTCTAAAAGAAGCATTGTGCATTGCAGCAAAATGAACGATATTGAGGGTGTCCTGTCCAGCAGGACGCGAGAGAGATGGCTCTTGCTCTTCCTCGAACTCTCTCGCATCCCTTCCAACTCTGGCCGTTTTGAGTTGTTTGCACTTTGTTTGCCCCACTTCTTCGGAAGTGGGGCTTTTTTACGCAAACTGCGTCATTGAACACTCACCCCGAAGCGGATTCCGCATTGCAGCATAAACCTCTTCAGTCCCCAGGTTGCTTGCAAGCAGATGATTGAGCTTGGTAAATGTCGCTTCAGGCGTCATATCGCCACCCGGCAGCACGCCAATGTCATTGAGGCCGTACCCCGTTGCATAGGCTCCCTGGCTGACATTACCCCGATGACACTGGCTAATATTCACCACCGTAATACCCTGCTCCCTGGCATCAGCCAATACTTGCAACAGCCTTGTGTCAGCAGGCAAGTTACCGACACCATAGGTCGACAAAACCACCCCCCGAAGGCTCTCTTGCGACAGCAACGAGGCCAGCAGCTGTGATTCCATCCCCGGATAAACGCCCAGCATCGCCACCAGACCTCCACGGTGCTCAGGCACATCAAAACAGGTGGGCCGTGGAGCCAGTAGCAGCTCCCTTCTCAGTACCAGATCAATGCCCATCTGGCCCAAATGAGAAAAATTCGGCGAGTCGAAAGCATTCAGGGCTGTGCTGTCGACCTTGCGACTGCGATTCCCTCGCAAAATCAAGCCATTGAAACATACACAAACTTCTGCCAAGTCCTTCTCGGAGGCCAATAGCAAAGCAGAGGTCAGATTATCGACCGCGTCGTTGCGCACCTGACTTAAAGGGATTTGCGATCCCGTCATTACCACCGGCTTATCCTGCTGAGGCAACATGTAGGAAAGGGCCGAAGCGGTATACGACAATGTGTCAGTCCCGTGCAGAATCACAAATCCATCGTAGTCCTGCCAATGTCGCTGTAGCAGCTTACCAAGCCGACTCCAGTCGGCTGGCACCAGGCTCGCACTATCCAGAGGCTCGTCAAGTTCAAGGACCTCATATTCAGGCAGGCGCTGGTCTGCCAGACACTTTCTCAGGCGATCTGCAAAGCCTGGTTGAGGCACATACCCTTTTGCGGAAGGCACCATACCGATGGTCCCCCCGGTGTACAGAATAAGAACCCTGCTCATGACGATACCCTGGCGGGCGCCAGCATTGCGTGCGGGCTCAGGATTCGGTCAAGCTCATACGCGTCAATCAGCTGTTCTGCCAACACCAACTCGCGAACTGTTGAGCCAGTCTGAAGCGCCTTGGCCGCAATCCTCGTAGCATTGGCATAACCAATACGGGGAACCAGTGCCGTGATAATCCCGATACTTTGATCAACATGGTAGGCACATTGCTCTCGATTGGCCTGAATACCCACAATGCACCTCACCTCCAGCATGGAACACGCTGACGTCAACATTTTGATCGAGTTTAAAAGGTTATAAACGATCAAGGGCTCCATGGCGTTCAACTGCAGCTGACCGGCTTCAGCGGCCATTGTCACAGCGAGATCAGAAGCAATCACCTGGTAGGCTGTCTGGTTCACGGCTTCAGGAATAACCGGATTGACCTTGCCGGGCATGATGGATGAGCCGGGCTGCATTGGCGGCAAATGAATCTCTGACAGGCCGGTACGTGGACCACTGGACAGGAGCCGCAAGTCATTGCACATTTTGCCCAGCTTGATGGCAAAACGTTTGAGAATCCCCGAAAACATGACAAAGGCTCCCATGTCGGAGCTTGCCTCAACCAGATTGCTGGCCGACACGATCGGTTTACCGGACAGCTCTGCAAGACGCTTCACAGCCAGCGCCTGATAACCTGCGGGCGCATTGATGCCGGTCCCGATCGCAGTACCGCCAAGGTTCACCTCACAGAGTAACTTTGAAGCCTCGTGAAGCCGTTCAATATCCTCTCGCAGATTGACAGCGAATGCCTCAAACTCCTGTCCGAGCGTCATGGGAACAGCATCCTGCATCTGGGTACGCCCCATCTTGACCACATCCGCAAACTCTTCCCCCTTCTGCTCGAGCCCATCGATAAGACTCAGAATGGCAGCCTCCAAAGGCTCGGCAGCAAACTGGATAGCCAGATTGACCGCCGTCGGATAGGCATCGTTGGTAGACTGTGAACAGTTAACATCATCATTGGGGTGCAGATGCGAGTAGGCACCCTTTTCATGACCCAACAAGTGCAATGCCAGATTAGCAATGACCTCATTGGCATTCATGTTGGTCGATGTGCCAGCCCCCCCCTGAATCAAGTCCACCACAAACTGATCATGCAGCTGTCCTTCACTGATTTTCTCGCACGCTGCAATAATGGCATCAGCCTTTTCAGGGGCGAGCACGCCCAGTTCGCGGTTAGCCCAGGCAGACGCAGACTTAACCATGACCAGCGCACGAACAAACGCCGGAAAATGACTGATTGGCACGCCCGTAATAGCAAAATTTTCCAGGGCTCGCTGGGTCTGGATGCCATACCAGGCCTCGGCTGGCACGGGCAGATCGCCCAGAAGATCATGTTCGATACGTGATTTCATCTCTTGATTGACCGCTAAAAGTGATTAAAAGGCCCGGTTGGGGAACCGGGCAAGGGTCGTACTGGTCTCAGGCCTGAGTGTCAGCAATGGCGTTCGCGCCACGAGTCTGAAGTTGCTTCAGATCTTCCGGTTCAATTTCCCATGCCTGCT
The DNA here is from genome assembly GCF_059179545.1 of Marinobacterium sp. NO-S09. Classification (NCBI taxonomy): domain Bacteria; kingdom Pseudomonadati; phylum Pseudomonadota; class Gammaproteobacteria; order Oceanospirillales; family Oceanospirillaceae; genus Marinobacterium; species Marinobacterium sp. NO-S09. The sequence continues at coordinate 2,859,508 of NZ_CP168954.1, forward strand.
TGTCAATCTCCATGTCAGGGAAACGCTTGGCATCAAATACAGGCTGATCAATGCCTTCGGCAATCTGGCTATCGAAGTCACGCATGATGCGTAACCCCGGCTTCATCAATCCGATCAAGGCAATCAGGTTGACCAACGCCAACAATCCCATGGTGACATCGGCAAAGCCGAAAACCGTACTCAAGTCAGTAGTTGCCCCCCAGCAAACCAGGCCAATAATCATCACCCGAAAGCCATTGAAGAGGTTCTGGTTCTCGTTACTGAAGAAATTGAGGCTGTTTTCACCCAGATAGTAGTTGTACAGAATGGTACTGAAGCCAAAGAGCAGCAGTGCAATACTGACAAACGCACGCCCCCATTCACCAATATGATCAGCAAGTGCAGACTGTGTTAGAGCGACCCCTTCCACCCCGGCACCGGATGCCGGATCATAGACACCACTCAGCAGGATGATGAATGCCGTAGCCGAGCAGATGATCAGAGTGTCAATAAATACGGAAAACGCCTGTACAATCCCCTGATTAGCAGGGTGAGGTACGTATGCAACGGCGGCAACATTGGGTGCGCTGCCGAGGCCCGCTTCATTTGAGAAAAGACCTCGTTTAACACCCATCAGAATCGCCGCACCGATACCGCCACCGACTGCCGGCTCCAGGCCAAATGCGCTGTTCACGATCAACATAATGACGTCAGGCACCTGCTGCAGGTTCAGGCCCAGCACCACAAAAGCAATTAACAGATAACTGCCCGCCATAACGGGAACCAGAATTTCGGCCACCCGCGCGATGCGTTTGACGCCGCCAAAGATAATCATGCCCACGATCATGGCCAGAGCGATACCGGTGTAATATACCGGCACACCAAAGGCGTCCCCGACAGAGGTTGCAACCGCATAAGACTGTAGCGCCGTAAAACCAAAACCAAAGGTAATAAGCAGCAGGATTGAATACAGGCCTGCCAGCCAAACCCAGCGCTTACCAAGGCCTCGCGAGATGTAATGTGCCGGACCACCACGGTAGGTACCATCGGGCTCTGCCTGCTTGTAAGTTTGTGCCAGCGTGCATTCCAGAAAGCTGGTTGCCATGCCCATCATGCCAACCACCCACATCCAGAAAATGGCGCCCGGCCCGCCCAGCGTTATGGCAACCGCAACCCCTGCGATATTTCCGCCTCCCACTCGGCCAGCCACCGATAGCAACAGGGCTTGAAATGAACTCAAGTGGCCATGCTTGTCTTTTTTGAACGCCTGACTGGCACTCAGGATTCTGAACATGCGCCCAAAATATCGAAACTGCACAAACCTTGAGGCCAACGTAAACCCAACGCCAACCACGATCAGCAAGGTAATCAGAACCTTGCCCCAAAGGAGGTTGCTGAGAAATTCCAACATCTGCTTTCTCCACTCTTGTTGTTGTATTCAGGCCGTACATTTAATCAACATCATTGGGCTGTTAGAATTTGGCACACTGACTACACACGGTCGCACTTTGGCGCACATAAAGCACCAGACAGCATCTGCTTCAGGTGGCGCATCTGACATCGGCATAACAAACATCGGGAGACAGTCTTTGAACGAAGATTTTGCGCACAACCTGAAATTGCTGTGCAGTTATCACAAATCCATTGCTGAAGTGTGCAGACAGCTGAATATCAATCGACCACAGTTCAATCGTTACCTGAGTGGACGCTTCAAACCGTCTTCGCACATACTCAGGCGCATCTGTGATTTCTTTGGTGTTGAGCCGCATGAAATACTGCTGCCACACAGTCAGTTCCAGCGACTGGTGCAGGTTCGCCCCCACCCCGAACGATCACTACCTGACCAGAAAGAAAGCCTGGTCCCTGAGCACGTCGAACACCTGGCCCGAACCGGGTGTTCGGGACTGGAACGCTATCTCGGCTATTACTTTGAATATTATCTATCGATGTCAAAACCGGGACAGTTGATCAGGACCCTGGTGTGCCTGGAGCGAAAAGAGGAGAAAGTGGTTTTTCAACGAACGGAGCGCATGCGTACAACCAATCGGCAGCCAGCTTGCCACAACCGCTACCAGGGCACCGCATTCCTGCTCAGTGACCGCTTATTTCTAGTCGACTATGAAACGCTGAACCGACACGAGGTGACTCAAACCATACTATTTCCCAGTTTCAGAAACCGGGTAACTCGACTGACAGGGCTGAAGATTGGTGTATCTGATAACAGCGAACGCATGCCGTGTTGCACTCGCGTTTTGTACGAATATCTGGGCACCGATGTGCACGTAAGAAAAGCCATGGCAATGTGCGGGCTGATTGCGCCCGATAACCCGGAACTGGACCCCAGTATTCTGGAAGCCGTAAGAAATGATATGGCGCCACACGAAATACATTTTCGTGCGCGCCACAATACACATGACTGAATCAGATCAGCCCAACAGTTAACTCATTTGCCGCTGCGCTGGCGCTGCGCCTCACGCTCGGCCAGTTTTTGCTGACGACGCTTTTCGATGGTGTCATTGGCATCGGCACCGATATGGATCTCGCCACGTGCCTTGGCCAACTGGGCCTGTTTTTCGCGCTGCTGAAAACGCTCACGCTGACGCTCGGTTAAACGATCATGGCAGTGCGGGCAGCTGACCCCCTGCTCATACTGGTCACTGGCTTTGTCCTCTTCCGTGATCGGCATGCGGCAGGCGTGGCACTGGTCGTACTGGCCCTTCTCCAGCTGATGATTCACGGACACACGGTTGTCGAACACGAAACACTCACCTTCCCAGAGTGACTCTTCTTCGGCCACTTCCTCCAGGTATTTGAGGATGCCGCCTTCCAGGTGATAGACCTCATCAAAGCCCTGCTCTTTCAGGTACGCCGTCGATTTTTCACAGCGGATACCACCCGTGCAGAACATGGCAACTTTCTTATGCTGCTGCGGGTCCAGCTGCTCTTTCACGTAGGCGGGAAACTCACGGAAGGTTTCGGTATCCGGGTTGAGCGCATTCTTGAAGGTGCCAATCTGCACTTCATAATCGTTACGTGTATCCACCAGCACCACGTCCGGGTCGGAGATCAACTCATTCCAGTCCTTGGGCTTCACGTAAGTGCCGACCACGCGCTTGGGGTCGATCCCCTCAACGCCCATGGTGACGATCTCTTTTTTCAGCTTCACCTTGGTGCGGTAGAAAGGATTACTCTCGTCGAAGGACTCCTTGTAATCCAGTTCAGCCAGGCGCGGGTCGGACTTGAGCCAGTTCAGCACCGCATCAATACCGGCACGGGAACCAGCGATGGTGCCATTAATCCCTTCCTTTGCCAGCAACAGCGTGCCACGCACGTCCTGCGCCAACATAAGATCCAGCAACGGCTGGCGCAGCTGCTCAAAATTATCGAGAGTTACAAACTTGTACAGAGCACAAACAACAGTGCTGTTGGACATGGTCTTTTTCCTGTCTTGCGGTCCGGAGCGTAAATCCGGAGCATGGATCGACGGGGCATTCACCCCGAGGTGAGAGGGCCGGTCAGAAACCAACCAGTCAAAGCGACTGCTCGCGGGCAGCACGCTCCAGCATTTTTTTCAGTACCCGAGACACGGCCACGAAGCCGAAGCTCGCGGTTACGGCTACTGCAGCGCCGAAACCACCGGCACAATCCAGTCGAGTACCGTTCTCCAGTGCCCCCTTCTGCTGGCAGACACTGCCATCCGGCTGAGGGTAGCGCAGCTGTTCTTCCGAGAAGACGCATTCGACCTGAAAACGACGACCACTACTGCTGAAGCGATAATGCCTGCGCAGGAAGGAACGCACCTTGGCCGCAAGGGGGTCAGTATGAGTACGGGTCAGATCCGCGACCTGAATACGAGTGGGGTCAATTTGGCCACCGGCGCCTCCGATCGTAATGACCGGCACCTTGCGCCGCTTGCACCAGGCAATAATGGCAGCCTTGTCCTTGACGCTGTCGATAGCGTCCACCACATAATCAAGGCTGTCGTGAAGAATTTCGTCCAGATTGTCACGCGAGGCAAAGGCTTCCACCTCATGCACCAGACAGTCCGGGTTGATATCGCGCAGCCGCTCGGCCATGACGGCAACCTTGGACTCGCCGATGGTACTACTGCAGGCGTGAAGCTGGCGGTTGGTGTTGGTCACACAGACATCATCCAGATCAATCAGTGTGATTTCGCCGATACCCGAGCGCACCAGTCCTTCTGCCACCCAGGAGCCCACACCACCGATGCCGATAACGGCCACCTGGGAACGCTGAAACAGCGCCAGGCCATCCTGACCATAAAGACGCGCCACACCGCCGAAGCGCTGATCAACAGCCTCACTCATCGTCAAAATCATCCTCGGTCAGTTCAGTCAGCACCGGCTCGCCACACTGGCAACAGCGGCCTTCAATAAAGATCATGCCGAACAGTTCATATTCCTCGGGCTCTCGCATGCCCAGTCCAAGCTGCTGGCAGTGGTCGCACCAGGTATCGGTCAGAAACAGCTGCTGTTCTTCTTCAGAACGTGCGAAGAAATCACGTGGCACACGCTGATTGTCTGTTTTTTGATCAGTAGTCATAGGGCGCGCATCATAATGCAGAAGTGAGACTTAAGCCAGCAAGCGGAACCAGTGCAGCCACAGGACTTACCAGTTCATCACCTGCTTGACGAAGGGGACGGTGATTCGGCGCTGGGCGCTCAATGAGGCTACATCAAGCTTATCGAGGGTAACCAGCAGATGTGCCATGTTGCGGCTGCCATGATGCATCAGGTAACGCACCACCTCATCACTGAGTTTAAGACCACGGGCCTGGGCACGTGATTTAAGGGCGATTTCCTTTGTTTCATCATCAAGCGCCTGGAGCTGGAACACCATGCCCCAGTTAAGGCGTGATTCCAGATCAGCCAGTTGAATGCCCAGCTTGGCAGGCGGTTTGTTGGCCGCAATGATCAGCACATGACCGTTGGCGCGCATTCGGTTATATAGATGGAACAGGGCTTCTTCCCAGGCGGCATCGCCGGCTACCTGTTCCAGGTTGTCGATGCAGACAAGGTCGAGCTGGTCGAAGTCTTCCAGAATGCGAGGCCCATACTCCTTGAGTTCGGCCAGCGGCAAATAGACGGCACGGCGACGCACCGGGTCGGACGCATGGCAGCAGGACTGCAACAGATGCGAACAGCCGGTGCCGGCATGTCCCCAGAGGTATAGATACTGTTCACCCGCACCACTGGTGGCCTTCTCGAGGGCATCACATACCAACCCATTGCGACCTCGCACGAAGTTCTCGAAACGAGCGTCATCTCTGAGGCCGATTCCCAACGGAAGCTGCATGGGGGCGGTTGAACTGCTTGTTTGTTTCTGAATCACTACTGCGTCTATTGGGCTCAACAATGGACCGAATGCTGTCAGACCGACAATTGAAGCGCGTAACTCTAACACAGAGCGCACGCAACCTGATAAACTAGCGCAATAATTTTTTTCTCGACTATCTACCGCTTTACAAGGTTGACTCACCCATGTCTACAGGTTCTGAAAAAACTTCCCTGAGCTACAAGGATGCCGGCGTTGATATCGATGCAGGTAACGCCCTGGTCGAACGCATCAAAGGTGTCGCCAAACGCACTGCCCGTCCTGAGGTTATGGGTGGACTGGGTGGCTTTGGTGCACTGTGCGAACTGCCGAGCGGCTATAAAAAGCCTGTTCTGGTCACCGGTACCGACGGTGTCGGCACCAAGCTGCGCCTGGCCATGGAACTGAACAAACACGATACCATCGGTATCGACCTGGTAGCCATGTGTGTCAACGACCTGGTAGTAGCGGGCGCCGAGCCCCTGCTGTTCCTGGACTACTACGCTACCGGCAGCCTGAATGTTGATATGGCCGCTGACGTAGTAACCGGTATCGGCGCAGGCTGTGAACTGGCCGGTGCGGCTCTGGTCGGCGGTGAAACCGCTGAAATGCCGGGCATGTACGAAGGTGACGATTACGACCTGGCCGGCTTCTGTGTCGGTGTTGTCGAAAAAGACGAAATCATCGACGGCAGCCAGGTTCAGGTGGGCGATACCCTGATCGGTCTGGCCGCCTCTGGTCCGCACTCCAACGGCTACTCCCTGATCCGCAAGATCATTGAAGTCTCCTATGCCGACCTGCAACAGCCCATGGGTGACAAGACCCTGGCCGACGCCCTGCTGGAGCCGACCCGCATTTACGTGAAGCCGCTGCTGAAGCTGATCAAGGAATCCCAGGTTAACGCCCTGTCCCACATCACCGGTGGCGGCTTGCTGGAAAACATCCCGCGCGTACTGCCGGAATCTGCCAAGGCGGTTATCGACGTTAACTCCTGGCAGCTGCCTGACGTCTTCAAGTGGCTGCAGGCCGAAGGCAATGTCGACGCACGTGAAATGTACCGCACCTTCAACTGCGGCGTCGGCATGGTGATCGCCGTACCGGCTGACAAAGCTGAAGCGGCCATTGCCCTGCTGCAGCAGGAAGGCGAAAACGCCTGGGTTGTTGGCCAGATCGAAGCCGCCACAGCAGGCGAAGAACAGGTTGAGCTGCGCGGCCTGGAGGCCTGAGATGTCGCCAAAACGGATTGTAGTACTGATATCCGGTAGCGGCTCCAACCTGCAGGCGATCCTTGATCAAACACTGGACGGCAGCATCAACGGTCAGATTGCGGCCGTTATCAGCAACCGTCCGGATGCTTTTGGCCTGACACGCGCCCAACGGGCGGGTGTCGAGGCTCGCCTGCTGGACCACAAGGCGTTTGAGTCCCGTGAAACCTTTGATCAGGCCATGATCGAGTTGATCGACAGCTACTCACCTGATCTGGTGGTGCTGGCGGGCTTCATGCGTATACTGACCCCGGAATTTGTGCGTCACTATCAGGGACGTCTGTTCAACATCCATCCCTCTCTGCTGCCCAAATACAAAGGGCTGCACACGCATCAGCGTGCACTGGAGGCCGGTGACAACGAGCACGGCTGCACCGTGCATTTCGTTACCGAGGAACTGGACGGCGGTCCACTGGTCGTACAGGCACGAACCGATATCAGTGCCGAGGATACCGCGGATAGTCTGCAACAGCGGGTTCATGCACTGGAACACCTGATATACCCACTGGCGGTTGAGTGGTTCTGTGCCAACCGTCTGAAACTCACTGCGGAGGGTGTGTTACTGGATGGCGAGAGCGTTGGTGCTCAAGGCTATCCGTTCACCGCACCCTGAGGGGAAGCACCATGCGTTTGGGCGTCACGACTCTGCTGGCCGGCTGGCTGCTGGCAATCTCGCCAGCCCAGGCTGATACTGGTAACGCACAACCGGGCATACCACTGAACAGTTTCAAGGCGGTCTACACCACCGCCTTTGATATGGGTGTATCCCTCAACGGCGAAGCCATTCGCGTGCTGAAGCCCCTCGACAACGGTGGCTGGAGCTTCTCTTCCGAGGCTTCAGCCCTGATGGCAGGCATCAGCGAAAAAACCCGGTTCACCTACCAGCCTTCCGAACACATCAAACCTCTTAGCTACCGCTACCATCGCAAGGTTCTTGGCAAGAGCCGCAAGGCCAGCGTCGACTTTGACTGGGACAGCAACCGCGTCACCACCGTGGTGAAAGATACGCCCTGGAAGATGAGCGTACCCGAGGCTACTCAGGACAAGCTGAGTTATCAGCTGCAACTGCGACTGGACCTTATGGCCGGCAAGACCGAAATGACCTACTCGGTGGCTGATGGTGGCAAGCTGAAAGAATACCGCTTCAAAGTGACCGGGGAAGAATCCATAGAGACCCCCTTTGGCACCTATAACGCGGTACGCGTGATGCGGGATCGGGGTGAAAACGCCGACCGTGAAACGCTGATCTGGTTTGCCCCCGAACTGGACTACCTGATTGTCCGTCTGGAACAGACCGAATCCGACGGTAAAACCTATGCCCTGCTTTTGAAAAACCTGGAGACCCCATGAGCGAAAGCCTGATCGACCTGACTGAACGCCGTTTGCTGGAGCGCGAACAGGCTGCCCTTGATAACCCGGACGAGCTTTTCTACTGCAGTTATTTGATCAGTCATCTCAATCTGGTTGCGGCGGAAGAACCTGAAAGCGACACCCTGTTCGCACAGGGCGTGGAGGACAGCCTGAATAGCGCCTTTGCGGTAGATCAGCTCAGCGATCAAGACAAATCCGGTATCCAGTCTCTGTGGCAAGCCATTACCGCGGCCTGATACAGCCCCCCCCTGCCCCATCACAATCATGGCCTGACCAGAACAGGAGCATCCGGGGCTGTCTCCCTTTAGCCCCGGATGCTCCTGTCACAGCCGTAGTTTAACCGCAGCAGACGCATAATCCCCACATTCACTGCTGGCAGATAGAGGTTCGGCATCACGACATATCCGGCATCAGGTCACTGTGAAAGGATGTCTGCGGTGAAACACCGGCATCACCGCTCATCTGGTCAACCACATCGACCACAAGCACACGGTCCTCATCCAGGGCCAGCGTGAGGGTAAAGCAGCGCTGACCACCACTGATGTCCATATAAGGTGGAGATCTCAGAATACGACGGGAATAGTCTTCGGCTGCAACCAACTGGTAGAACCAGGGGCGCCAGCTCCAGTTATGGCCAATGACACTGCTGTCAGCCAGCCACTGTCCATCAAGGTAGTCGAAGTTGGGCGAAACCTGATGACCTTCACGGTCACAGATAAAGCAGCGCAGGATGGCCAGGTCCGGGCAATACTGGCTCAGTGCATTTTCACCTTCGCCATCGTGCGCCAGCAACAGTTCACGCATGGCCAGCAACTGGCTATGCAGCCCTTCAAGGTGCCACTGGCGGCGGGCAGACTGTTCGACCATTCGCTCGAGATAGCCCTGCAACAACTGGTTCACCTCAGTTTGCTTGGCATCGACCGGCAGAAAGTCAGCCAACGCCGGCTCGAACAGATAGCCCTGGATGTAGCTGGCATTGCACTGCAGCGCCAGACGAAACTCTTCCGGCGTCTCCACGCCTTCAAAAATCAGCTTACAGCCCAAACGGGACGCCATGTCACCCAAGGTATGAAGCAATGCACTTTCCTGGTGCCCTACTGCACCATTTTGGAACATCCTCATATCCACTTTCAGCAGGTCAGGGGTGAAGGCCAAAAGCCGGTCCAACTGCTGAAAGCCGGTACCGAAATCATCCAGTGCTACACGGACGCCCGCGCTGCGATAGCGCGCAGCCAACGCTCGAATGTGCTCAATACAGCCACCGTGTTCGGTGATCTCGATAATGACGCGGGATGGGTCAACGCCCAGCTCTTCCATCATCTGCAGTGTAACCAGTGGATCCTCTTCAGTCCGCTCGCTTAGCCACTGCGGGGAAATATTGAGGCTTAGACAGGTGCCCTCCGGGGCCTGAGCCAGTGCAGTGAGCGCCTGACGGCGAACGCTTCTGTCCAGTTCAAGACGGGTCTCCCTGTCGAGGTTCGGATCGGAAAAGACACCACCGGCCGACTGAATTTCACCCGATGCATCACGCTGCCGTGCCAGGGCTTCATAGCCCAGCACCTGGCCTGTCGCAATTTCAATGATCGGCTGGAACCAGGGAAAGACTGACTGCTGCATTTCACACTCTCACGCAGATGGAACAAAATAGTGCACTTTTAATGCAAGGCTCGGGCCAAAATGGGTCACGAGCCTTACCTTTCGGCCAAGTTTCTCAGCCGTGAAAGCCATCGCGGGTCAGGTTTTCATGCCCATCGGCACGTACACAGAGGTTATCCTCAATGCGAATACCACCGTAGGGCAGCAACTGCTCTACACGCGCCCAGTTTACCGACTGGGCACCGGGCCCCGCCTTGAGTTCCTCCAGCAGCTGCGGAATAAAGTAAAGACCGGGCTCAACGGTAATCACGTAGCCAGCTTCAAGTGTACGCGTCAGGCGCAGGAAGGGATGATCCTGCGGCGGCTGTTTCAGCGTCCCCTGAGCATCCTGCTGCCAGCCGCCCACATCGTGGACCTGAAGACCCAGCAGATGGCCCAGGCCGTGTGGCAGAAAGCAGCGCGTAATACCCTGCTCCAACTGCTGCTCGGCACTGGCATTGACGATATCAAACCGCTGTAGCAGGTCGGCCAACAGCAGGTGCATATGATGCTGCAGTGAAACGAAATCAGCCCCAGCCCTGACCTGTGCACAGAGTTGCTGCTGCAGGCGGTCCATCGCTTCAAGCAACTCGGTGAACAGACCGGTGCCATCACTGTGAGTACGGGTGATATCGGCCGCATAGCCATTGAAACGGGCACCGGCATCGATCAGTAACGTACGATGCTCTGCCGGGCGCTCACGCTGCTGGAACTGGTAGTGAAGCACTGCAGCATGTTCATTCAGGCCGACGATATTGTCATAGGGCAGATCGGATTCGTTATGTTCAATCGCCTGCAGGTAGGCCTGGTGAATTTCATATTCACTGTGACCGGACTCAAAACCATGCTGAGCGGCGCAATGCCCTTTTACAGCCAGGTAGTTGGCCTGACGCAGACAGTGCTGTTCCCACTCGGTTTTCACCGCACGGTCGAAGTTGATCGCCTGGATCAAAGCATCCGGGTTTTGGCTCAGATTGTCGCCTTCAACACCCTTTTCACTGATAACCGCCGTTTTACTGTTACCCAGCTGGGCGCGAACAGCGGCAAAATCATCATAGGCTTGCCATTCAAACCCCTTCGCCCAGTCGTCTGCAGGCAGGCCGGGGGTGAGGTGCCAGAAGTCCTTGGGCGTATAGTAGAACAGCTGCGGTTTCTGGCTCGGGCGAACCAACAACCAGCAGTCCGGATGCTGTGTCAAAAAACATGCCCAATGCACAAAGTGAGGGTTGGGACGGAACGGATAGCGGGTGTCATCCAGAAAATGGGTGTGCAGCGAGCCGGAACCGATCAACAGTTGATCATAGCCTTGAGCGGCCAGCAGCGCCTCGGTCTGCGTCTGAAGCTGTGACAAATGGGAAAAATACGCTGAAGTCATGACATAAGCCTTGTACTAATGCGGTGAAAAACCGCCATGAAATCGGATGGTGAGACAGCCATCACACTTTGAGCGTGGCTGCGTGCAGCGCCTGCTCCAGCAACGACCAGAACTCTTTCAGACTGGTCTGAACATTCTGTCGGTTGCGGTACAAACGCACCTCAAGCGGGATCTGCCAATGGCGCCCACCCGCGAGGCTAAGGCTTCCGTGCTCCAGACTTTTACTGGCCAATCGCCTTGGCAACCAGCCCAGACCAAAGCCTTCTTTGATCATCGCCTTCACACTGACGGAATGGACGTTTTCATTCATGGTCACCAGTTGTGGTGACTGGGCATGCCGCTGAATAAAGTGATCCAGCACCGGGCGCATAAAAGCATTTTCGTAATAACCGATGTAGGGCAACGGCTGCCCTTTCTTGCCGGGCAAGGTATACAGTGGCTGGCCTGCATCATCATTGGCAGTGACGGGCACCAGCATTTCCTGAGCCACTACAAGGCTTTCAAAACGCTCGTCATCCAGTTCTTCAGCCACCCGCATGTGCGGATGCCAGAAGCAGAGCACCAGATCACACTCGCCCTGTGCCAACGCATTAACGAAATCAGCCCCCACCCAGGAGGTGGACTTGAGGTTGAGATCGATCGGGATGTCATGCTCTTCCGAGAATGGCAACAGGGTAGCGCGATAGAGGCTCAGGTAGAGCGTCTGGGTCGTCGCCAACGTCAGCCGGTTGCTTTGCTGCTCCCGGATCTCATTGCAGTTCGCCTTGGTTTCACGCGCAATGCGACTCATCTGCTCGGCACCAGCCAGAAACACTTCTCCCGCCGGTGTCAGCGACAGCGGCAAGCTGTTGCGGTCGATCAGGGTCGTGCCCATCTCTTCCTCCAACAGCTTGATGCGCCGGCTCAGGGTTGGCTGGGTGACATTACGCTCCTCCGCCGCCCGCGAAAAATGTCGGGTACGCGCTAACGCGATGAAGTCATCGAGCCATCTAACTTCCATAACACTCCTTCACTGGCAAAGCCTGTCGGAACATTAAACCTGCTTGCCAAGCGCCCAGTGATAGAGCGGATGCAAAAGGGACTCACCCAGCTTGATCGACCGTTCAGGCGACCAGCCACAGTCGGCATCCGGACGCAGGTCATAATCCTTGAACGGCATTTCCAGCGTCATGGATGGGCAATTGAACTCTCGCCCCACCCAGAATGCGGCAATGGTGAAGGTTTCCGGCCCGAACTTGCCGGGCGGGTAGCCGCGCTCCAGCTGGAAATCCGGGTTTGCCATCAGCAGGTCTTGTTTAAACCGGTTTTCCTGCTCCAGTATAGAGTCGGAAAGACCCGGGGCGCCTTCCTGCCCGGCAATAAAGTTACACGGCAGGGCTTCATCCCCATGCAGATCCAGGAACAGATCCACACCGGTTTGCTGCATCAGGGTTCTCACTGCAAGCACTTCAGGGCTGCGTGCCGCCGTTGGCGTTTGCCATTCGCGGTTCAGGTTGGCGCCACAGGCATTGGTACGCAGGTGCCCCCGTATGGATCCATCCGGATTCATATTTGGGACCACGAAGAAATCCGCCTGTTCCAGCAACGCCTGACTCAAGGCATCATCCTGATCCAGCAGACGACCGATCAAGCCCTCGGCACACCATTCGGCCATGGTTTCACCCGGGTGCTGACGTGCCGTGACCCAGACCTGCAGCTTTTTGTCAGCCCCTGCAGCAGAACGGATCTGCAGCAGGTTGAGGTCATGCCCATCAAGGGTGGTGCCGATATCAAATACCTGGCACAAGGGTGACTGCTGGGCCGCAGCCACCAGATCCAGATGCTGCTCCCAGCTGTAGGGGGCGAAATAGGCAAAGTAGATACTGTTCTGCGCCGGGGTGTGCTGAATCACCAGCTCTCCCTGCTCATAGCTGGTATCGACACGGAACCAGGTTTCACGATCATAGGAAGCCACGGCCCGGTAGTCGGGCCAGCCATCCAGATACGCCGCCTGATCAGCGTTTACAATGCGCAGGTTCAGAGGCTGGTTGTCGGCCCCCTGCACACGAAAGTGAAACCACTGAAAGAACTCTGACTGGTTATCCTTGCGGATGCTCAGCTGGATATCCTGAGGGTTGGCCATATCCAGCACTTCGATGTTGCCGGAATCAAACTGGCTGCTGATTTTCAGTGCTGATTGAATCTGTACGCTCATATTGACCTTAATTCGGTTAAGACACTTACAGGCGACCTTCTTCGACCCCGTGACAGGCAACCTGTCCACCTTCATCTGTGGTGATCAGTTTGGGGATCTCACTTTTGCAGCGTTCATTCGCGTACGGACAACGACCATGGAACACGCAACCTGAAGGCAAGTTAACCGGCGTCGGTACCTCACCCTGCAGTTTGATGTGCGGCGGGCGGTCATCTTCCAGACGCGGAATCGCTGACAGCAGTGCCTGAGTGTACGGGTGACGCGGCTTGTCGAACAGGGTCTTGGTCGGCGTCAGCTCACACAGAGAGCCCAGATACATGACGGCCACGCGGGTACCGAAATGTTCGACCACCGACAGGTCGTGGGTGATGAACAGATAAGTCAGATTGCGCTTTTCCTGCGCGTCCATCAGCAGGTTCAGCACCTGCGCCTGAATGGATACGTCCAGTGCCGAGATCGGCTCATCCGCTACGATAAATTCCGGGTCTACCGCCAGGGCACGGGCAATACTGATACGCTGACGCTGACCTCCGGAGAATTCGTGCGCGAAGCGCTCGCCCCAGCTGGGGTCAATCCCCACCGAGAACATCACTTCGTGTACCTTGTCACGCACCTGCTGTTGGGTCCAGTCCGGGTTGTGCAGGCGCACCGGCTCTTCCAGCGTCTGCGCAATGGTCATACGCGGATTCAATGACGCATAGGGGTTCTGGAAGATCATCTGCATCTTCTTGCGATACGGCAGCAGCGCCTTGTCATCCAGGTCGTCAATACGCTCGCCACGATAGCTGATGGAACCCTGAGAAGGTGTCAGCAGACCCATAACCGTCCGCGCGACGGTAGATTTACCGCAGCCGGACTCCCCGACTACGCAGAGGGCTTCACCCTTCTTTATATCCAGGTCGACACCATTGATGGCATGCACGAACTCCTGTTCGCGCACGATTTTGCCACCCTTGAACTTCAACTGATCAAGGAAGTCGCCGGAGATGTTGAACTTCTTGTACAGATCGCGGATCTGCACCAGTGATTCTGCCTGATTGTTTGCTTGTGCAGTCATCGCTTAAACCTCTTCTGACGCCTGTGCGTTCTTCTTCATCTCCGCCACCATATGGCAGGCAACCTGACAATTGCCGGATGCGGTGTAGCCCGGCAACTGGCGATGACAGATATCCATCACGTAGTCGCAACGCGGATTAAAGGCACAGCCCGTCGGAATTTTCTGCAAACCGGGCATGGAACCACGAATCTGGTTCAAGCGCTGGCCCGGAATGGCCATCTGCGGCAAGGCGTTCATCAACCCCTGGGTGTAGGGGTGCTGGGCGTCGTTAATGATCTCGCGTGTGGGCCCCTGCTCGATAACACGACCGGCGTACATCACGATCGCCTTCTGCGTCACCTGAGATACAACACCCAGATCATGGGTAATCAGGATCAAGGCCACATTATTGCGTTCACAGAGTTCGACCATCAGCTCCATGATTTCCGCCTGAATGGTCACATCCAGTGCGGTAGTCGGTTCATCGGCGATGATGATATCCGGATCCATCAGCAGGCCGATGGCGATAACAACACGCTGACGCATACCGCCCGAGAGCTCATGCGGGTACTGATCGATGCGGGTTTCCGGTGACGGAATCTGCACCTGTTTCAACTTCTGTACCGCGATGGTGCGAGCATTGTCTCGGCTGATTTTACGGTGCGCCATCAGACACTCGACCATCTGCTGGCCGATGGTCAGTACCGGGTTCAGCGTCATCATCGGATCCTGGAAGATCATCGAAATGCGGTTGCCACGAATGGAGCGCAGATCACGATCTGACATGGACGCAAGGTTCTGGCCCTCAAACAGAATCTCGCCGCCGGTGATTCGGCCCGGCTTGGCAATCAGGTTGAGGATGGAGAAACCCAGCACGGATTTACCGGCACCGGACTCCCCCACCAACCCCAGACGCTCGCCGCGATCCAGAGTGAAGTTGATGTTGCGCAGAGCCTTAACAGCGCCGCTGCGCAGGCCGAAACTGACTTCGAGGTTTCTAACTTCAAGCAGTGCCATGATATTACCCCTTGTACAGTTTCGGGTTGAGAACGTCGCGCAGCCAGTCACCCAGCAGGTTCATCACCAGAACCAGCACAACCAGCACCAGCCCTGGAATGACGGTAATCCACCAGGTACCGGAGAAAATATATTCAAAGCCGCTGGAGATCAGCGAGCCTAGTGACGGCTGAGACACCGGCATCCCCAGACCCAGGAACGACAGCGAAGCCTCGGAAATAATGGCGTTTGCGACCTGCACGGTGGAGATAACCAGAATCGGTGACAGCGTATTGGGCAGAATGTGACGGAACATGATGCGGATCTGTCCAAGGCCCATCACGCGGGCGGCATCCACGTATTCCTTTTTCTTCTCGGCCAAAACGGAGGCACGGATGGTACGGGCGTACTGCGGCCATTCCGCGATACCGATCACCAGCACCAGCATTAACATCGCCAGATCCTGATACAGTTCGGTGCCGAAGCTGGCCTGGAAGACAGCCAGTACCACGATGGCCACCATCATGGTGGAGAATGACAGCTGCACATCGGCAAAGCGCATCAGAATGCTGTCGACACGGCCACCACGGTAGCCAGCGATCAGGCCGATGATGATGCCAATAGTCGCCTGCAGCAGTACCGCGCAGATACCGATGGTCAGCGAGATGCGGGTGCCGTAGAGAATGGTGGACCAGAGGTCACGCCCCTGGGCATCCGTCCCCAGCCAGAACTGGTCATCACCCATATCTTCATCCCAGCTCGGCGGCAGCTCGGAGTTCATGATGTCGATCTGGGTAGGATCGTAGGGATCAAAGGGTGCAATCACCGGCGCAAACAGCGCCATGATCACGTAGCCCATGAAGATGGTCAGGCTCAGCTGGGCCACGCGGTCGCGGGTAAAGCTGTGCCACACATGGCTGTCCTTGAAACGCTCCCACAGGGAGGGTGCTTTATCCATATCCGTGGCCACAGGATTGGGTGTAGGTGTTTGATTCGTAGTGCTCATACTGATACCGCCTTATTTCTTGCCAGCCAGATTGACCGTCGGATTCACCAATCCGTACACCAGGTCAACAATGGTGTTGGTAATCACGAAAATCGCCCCTACCACAATCAGGTAGGCCACTATCAGCGGTGTGTCTACGCGGTTGATCGCTTCCAGGAACAGGAAGCCCATGCCCGGCCACTGGAACACGGTTTCGGTCAGAATGGTGTACGCCACCATGGTGCCGATCTGCACACCGCCGACGGTAATGACGGGCAGCATGGTGTTTTTGAGGGCATGCAAAAAGTAAATACGGCGCGGGTTCAAACCCTTGGCCCAGGCAAATTTCACATATTCGGACTGCAGCACTTCCATCATTTCGGCACGGATCAAACGGATGAACAGCGGCAACATGATCGACGCCAGTGACACACAGGGTAGGATCAGATGTGCCAGACCATCGGCGGTAAAGAAGCCGGACTCCCAGCCCCAGAACATCTCGACGGTCTCGCCGCGTCCATAGGACGGCATCCAGTTCAATTCAATGGCAAATAGATAGATCAGGCCGATCGCGGTCAGGAATACCGGCACAGAGATGCCGACAATACTCAACCCCATAACGGTTTTGGAAAACAGACTCTGCGGGTTGATGGCGGAGTACACCCCCAACGGCACCGAGAGGAAAATAATGATCAAGGAGGCGCCGAACACCAGCTCCAGAGTCGCCGGCAACTTGGCCAGAATCACATCCAGCGCCGGTTCCTTGAAGAAGTAGGACGTACCCAGGTCACCCTGGAGCGCATTTTTTACAAAGCGGCCGTACTGCACCAGGAAGGGATCGTTCAGGCCCAGCTCGTCACGCAGCTGCTGTCGCTCGGCTTCCGATACCGACTGACCAACCATCTCACGAAGAGGGTCGCCCAGATTATCCTGAATTGAGAAGCTGATAATGCTGATGACGAACATCACCACTATCGCTTGAGCCAGTCGTTTTATAAAAAAAGCAATCATGGTCTCTCTGCCTTATATGAGGTCGCTATCCCTGCGCCTTGGTATTTCGTGTTTCAAATCGCTTTTCACAGGCACAGCAGGCCCGCTGCCCCAACGGCATTCAGCATTTTGAAACGTGCTTGGATCAGAAAAAGCCGACCTGGACCGTTGAGGGAACAGTCACAAGCCGGCTCCTGTTTCACTGTCGGATGTGGTTATTCTTCAATAACCAGGTCACCCAGGTACGGGAAGTTCATCACGTTGACCACCGGCTCAACATTGACGCCCTTGCGAGCGGCCCATGCCAGGTTCTGCCAGTGCAGCGGGATGTAGGCAGCGTCGTCGTACAACATCTGCTCGATCTTCTGCATGATGGCTGCACGTTTGGCCGGATCAGTTTCACTGTTGGCTTCGTGCATCATCTTGTCTGCTTCCGGGTTGCAGTAGTTACCGGAGTTGTACTGACCCAGGCCGCTGTCGGTATCCGGGCAAGCAGTGAGGAATTCGAAGAAGTTGTTGGAATCTTCGGTGTCCGCATGCCAGCCGATCATCATCATGTCAGCCGCACGCTCATCAAACTCACCCCAGTACTGAGCCTTGGGCATGGTTTTCAGATCAACGGTGATGTTGATCTTGGCCAGCATGGACGCCACCGCCTGAGCGATTTTTTCATCGTTCACGTAACGGTTGTTCGGTGCCATCATGGTGATGGTGAAACCGTCGGCGTAACCCGCTTCTTCCATCAGCTGCTTGGCTTTTTTCAGGTCATAACGCGGCTTCAGAGCTTCGTTGTAACCCAGATAGCCTTCAGGGCTCATCTGAGCGGCCGGGGTAGCGAAACCGCGCATGATTTTCTTGACGATACCTTCCTGGTTGATGGCGTAGGCAACAGCCTGACGTACACGGGCATCCTTGAAGGCTTCAACACGTTCCTGGTTCATCTGGAAAGTGATGATACGGGTACCACCCATGGTCACCAGATCAACCTTGTCGTTGCTGACGATACGCTTGTGATCAGTCGGCGGAACCGGCGCGATGAAATCAACATCGCCGGACAGCAGCGCAGCAACACGGGTCGGCGCTTCCTTGATCGGTGTCAGCACGATTTCATCAACGTTGCCCGGGGAGTTGGTGTCCCAGTAGTTGTCGAAACGGGTGAAGTCAACACGTACACCCTGCTGACGCTCACTCACCACATAGGGTCCAGTACCGGACAGCTGACGAGACGCGAAGGAGTTGCCGTGCTTCACCAGCTTGTCTTTGGGTTCGCCATTGGCATCGTTACCGGTGTAGAAGGCGCTGTCCATCGGGAACAGGTAGGTCACGTTGTTCAGGACCAGCGGGAAGGGCTTGTTCGTCACCAGGTCGATGGTGTAGTCATCGATCACTTTCAGTTCAGCGAACGGGGCGAAGATACCCTTGAAGTCCGGGGAGGTGCGCAGACGGTTGAAGGTGAACAGAACGTCCTTGGCGGTAAAGTCGTTACCGGAATGGAATTTAACGCCCTTGCGCAGATGGAAGCGCATGGTCAGGTCGTCAATACGTTCCCACTTTTCGGCCAGACGCGGTTCAAAACCCAGATTGCGATCCCAGCGAACCAGCGGGTCGAAGGTCATGTGCGCCAGCTGCATGGTACCGCCGGACAGCTGCTCGTGGGGGTCAAGGGAGACAGGGTCAGCGTCATAGGCCATTTTCAGGGTTGCGGCATTCGCGCCCGCCATGAGCCCCAGGCTCATCATGGCACCCGCCAGTAGGGATACAGTTTTGTTCATATTGGCTTCCTGTTGTTATTGCCCTGCAGCATCTCAAATTGGATGCAGCCTGTTGTCGTTGGAAAATGACTTTTAATTAATCCGTCATTAAAAAAAGTCTAATGGAAGCCAGCCCCCCTACCAATTTGAATAACGAAACAGGGGATACGTTATCTGTATAGCGCTATTTTTCCTTTTAAAACAAACAAGTTAGAAAAGTCAGAAATAGATGAAGCCGGTTAGGCCACCTGTTTTACGGGTAGGTTTTGAGCCGTTTCAGGTAAGAGGACAGCGAAAACCCCAGATGCTGGCCCAGTTCACGCGCCCGTTTTTCCAATTGCCCGGAACTCAGTCCGTGGTCCTCTGCCGCTGCAAAAACCACCCAGTTGCCACTCTGGGTATGACAACCGTAAAGCACACCAAAATGCTCCAGCAACAACTCCAGTGTCCGGCCTCCCACATGGTCGCGCCAGAGGTTCAACACCAGCCATCCTCCGGGCTTCAGTCGCTCTTCACAAAGAGCCAGATAGTCTTCACCCAGCTGTTTCTCATTAAGACCATCAGCGCCATAGATATCACTGAAGATAATGTCCGCCTTGCGGGTTTTAACGGATTGCAGAAACTCCAGGGCATCCAGGGTATGGATCTGCATGCGTTTGCCACGGGGCAGTTGAAAGAAACGATAGGCAACTTCGACCACTTCGGGACGCAGCTCCACAATTTGCTGCTTACAGCCGGCAAAGCGCCCGTGCAGGCAGGTATTGAGCGCCCCGGCACCCAGCCCGAGGCTGATCACCTGCTTGGGTTCGGCAAACAGCAACACCAGCAACATGGCGCGGACATATTCATGCTCGGGAATCATCGGCTCATGCTTCAGGCAACAGCTCTGTTCGTCCACATCACCAAAAGCAAGATAGCGCTTGTCACCGTCATCGAGAACACGCACCGCCCCATAGCTGTCGTGGCCTCGGTAAATTTCTTTTCCCGGTAATGACATCTGGATTCCTTGAGCTGCCGCAAAAGGCCGCCATTATGCCTGTGCCTGCCACTAAAGTCGTGCCGCCGGCGCTGACGTTTCCCTTTTGTATGGTGCACACTAGACTCAAAGATGCGTACTGGAATCACGTCACGAGGGAAGCGCCATGCCGGAAGTACTGGTTGTCGACGACGAGCCCAACATCCTGTTGTCACTTGAGTTTCTGATGCAGCAAGCGGGATACAAGGTGGTTACCGCGCCGGATGCCGAACAGGCTGCGGAGCTGATCGCCGGACACTGCCCGGATCTGGTCCTGCTCGATATCAGCCTGCCGGGCATGAGCGGGTTTGATCTGCTGGAGCAGCTGCGCCAACATCCGGACACTCAAACATTGCCTGTCATCATGCTGACCGCACATGGCCGTGAGGTTGAAAAGGAGAAAGGCCTGGCACTGGGCGCCAATGACTACATCACCAAGCCCTTCTCCACTCGAGATCTGGTCAGCCGTGTCGATGCCTTACTGAACTCGCCAACATAATCCTGGCAGGAGACCGAGTCATGCCCAACCGCCAGAACCTGATTGGTATTTGGCTCCTGCTCACCGGAGCCGCATTCGTAATCGGTATAGGCCTCGCAATTACGCTGATCAGCCAGCTTCAGCCCCCTGTTCCCATGGCGCTGATCTGGACGTTGGGGCTGTTGCCTGGCACGCTTTTGCTGGCTTTGGGACTGGTATTGGAATGGCGTCTGTTTGCGCCGCTGCGCCAATTGCAGGTATTGCTGGCACGCCTGCTGGCAAGCCCGGATGCCAAATCTGACTTCCCTCTGGCCGGCTGGCTGAACGGATTGCAGTCTGATCTTGATCAGGTCCGCAATGGCTGGCGTCAGGACCGACAACGCCTCAAGGATGCACGCACCGAAGGCTCACAGGAAGCGGCCAGCACCCAGCAGGAACTGGAAAGCCTGGTGCAATCGCTCAGTCTGCCGCTGCTCATCTGCGATAAACATCAGCGCCTGCTGCTGTTTAATCAGGCCGCCGTCGAGTTATTGGGCGAACACAGCCCGCTTGGTCTCGGGCGTCCACTCACACAGATCCTGCCCCACAGCAGCCTCAGGGATGCCCTTAATCATTTTGACGCCGACAGTGCACCCCATCCTTTATTATTACCCGGTGAGCAGCACTGGCTCAGATGTGAAATTCGCGCCCTGGCCGGCGCCAGCCAGCACCGGCTGATCACCCTGCAGGATTCCACCGCAGCCCTGCGCGCCGACCAGCAATGGCAACATAGCCTCAGCCAACTGCTGCCACGCCTGCGTGGCCATGCCGGCAGCCTGGGCAGTGCGACTGAAGCGCTGATCCAGAGCCGCGATAACCCGGATCTTTCACACCGCCTTGAACAGGCCATAGAACAGGACAGCGAAGGCCTGGCCCATACGCTGGATAGCCTGACCCGTTTGATCGAGTCTCATCAGCTGGGGCATGCCCGCCTGGAGGACACCTGGTCCAACGACCTCTGCCATGCACTTCAAGCCAAGCTCAAGCCAGCCAGTATCCAGATCACCCCCATCGGCATTCCCGCCTGGCTCAAGGTTGACGGGCCCAGCCTGCTGGCTCTGCTGGAGCATGTGTTGCGTAACCTGAAACAGGCCCAGAATATTGATCAGTTCGAACTGGAGTTGCTGCTGGGCAACCGCCGGGTCTATCTCGACCTCTGCTGGCAGGGAGAGGCAATCACGGAAACCCGGCTGGCGAGCTGGCGGGAACAAAGCCTGTTTGATGAACCCCTGTCGCCAAGGTTCAGCGATGTATTGAGCCAGCACGGTGCCGACCTTTGGTCACTCCCCAATGAACGCCCGCAGGATCCTGTACGTCTGCGCCTGCCATTGCCCGCATCCTCGCGCGGCCTGACCCCGGTTACCAAAGTGCGCTCACGCCCTGAGTTTCATGACTTCAGCATCGCCCAGCTGGCCCCGCCCGATGAGGACCTGGCCAGCCGACCTCTGGATCAGCTGGAATTGGTGGTGTTCGACACCGAAACCACCGGCCTG
This sequence comes from Marinobacterium sp. NO-S09, assembly GCF_059179545.1. Classification (NCBI taxonomy): domain Bacteria; kingdom Pseudomonadati; phylum Pseudomonadota; class Gammaproteobacteria; order Oceanospirillales; family Oceanospirillaceae; genus Marinobacterium; species Marinobacterium sp. NO-S09. The sequence continues at coordinate 2,881,444 of NZ_CP168954.1, forward strand.
GACCTGCGCGGAGGTGATCGTATTATCAGCCTGGCGGGGTGCCGTATCCTGAATGGTCGCCTGCTGGCTGACGACAGCTTCGATCAACTGGTCAATCCGGACCGCCCCATCCCGCAGGAAAGTACAGCCATCCATGGTCTGACCGACGACGATGTCGCCCAGGCACCGCCGGTCGAGGTGGTATTACCGAATTTCCATCGTTATGCCGGTAACGCGGTGCTGGTGGCACATAATGCCGCCTTTGATGTACTGGCACTGAAGCTGGCGGGGCCCTCTATCGAGTTTACCAATCCGGTACTGGATACCCTGTTCCTGTCACGCGCACTGGACCCGACTCTGGACGGACACGGGCTCGACGCTCTGGCGGAGCGCTTTGAACTGCAGTTCCCCCCCGGCACCCGCCATACCGCACTGGGCGATGCCCGTGTAACCGCCGAGCTACTGCTGTGCCTGCTGCCTCGCCTGCAGGCACGGGGCGTACGCACACTGGGTGAAGCGCTGGCGCTGCAGGCAAAGGGAGAACACAGCTAATGAAAGCGCCCCTGCAAAGCCGACTGGTCGCCCTGAGCCTGTTGGCACTGGCACTCTTTTCACCGCCTCTGCTACTGCTGTTTGACCGCCCGGCCGCCTGGGGCTTCTCCAGCCTGCCGGTCATCATTTACCTGATCTGGGCACTGGTGATTCTATTGGCGGCACTGACACTGGAGCGCCCGGATGCAGACTAACTGGGTCGTGCTCATCATCGCCTTCAGCTATCTGGCGCTGTTGTTCGTTATCGCAGCCTGGGGGGATCGTCGTGCGGAACAGGGCCGATCCCTGGTCAACTCGCCGACCATTTATGCCCTGTCGATTGCCGTTTACTGCACCGCCTGGACGTTCTATGGCAGTGTCGGGCGCGCCGCAACCACTGGCCTCAGCTTCCTGCTGATCTACCTTGGCCCCACCCTGGCCATGCTCTGTGGCTGGCTGGTGCTGCGCAAAATGGTGCGTATTGCCCGCTCACAACGCATTACCTCTATTGCCGACTTTATCAGCGCCCGTTATGGCAAAAGCAGCGGCCTGGGGATGCTGGTGGCACTGATTGCCGTGGTCGCGATCATGCCTTACATCGCTCTGCAGCTGAAAGCGATCACCGTCAGCTATGGCGTACTCACGGAATACCCCAACCTTTCACCACCCGACCTGTCCCTGAGTGACTTCTGGAATGACAAGGCATTCTGGGTCGCACTGGTGCTGGCCGTTTTCATTATCCTGTTCGGTACCCGCCATCTGGATGCCAGCGAGCGCCACGAAGGCATGGTCACGGCCATCGCCTTCGAGTCACTGGTGAAACTGTTCGCCTTTATCGCAGTGGGCGTGTTTACCTGCTTTGTACTTTATCCCGGCCCTGCGACACTGCTATCTCAGGCCGGTGCGTTATTGCCGGAGATGGAGCGCCACTTCGGCCTCGACCAGATTCCCGGTGGCCCTCTGGGCTGGTTTGGCACCCTGGTACTGGCAGCGCTGGCGTTTATTACCCTGCCACGCCAGTTTCAGGTATTAGTGGTGGAAAATGTTAACGAGCAACACCTGCGCCGTGCCTGCTGGCTGTTTCCGCTTTACCTGCTATTGATCAACCTGTTCGTCATTCCCATCGCGCTGGCCGGTCTGCTGGGACTGCCGGGCACCGGCGAGCCGGACAGTTTCGTCCTGACCCTGCCGCTGGCAGCGGGATTGGACGCCCTGCCCCTGCTGGTATTTATCGGCGGCCTTTCGGCCGCGACCAGCATGATGATCGTGGAGACCATCGCCCTCTCGACCATGGTCAGCAACCAGCTGGTAATGCCCTTGCTGCTGCGCTGGCGGCGTCTGCACCTGGAAGAATCACACGACCTGTCCGGTTGGTTACTGGGTATCCGTCGCATTGCCATCATCGCCATCCTGATTCTGGGCTATCTCTACCATGCCCTCATTGGCGAAGCCTACAGTCTGGTTACCATTGGTTTGGTCTCCTTTGCTGCGGCAGCCCAGTTCGCCCCTGCACTTCTACTGGGACTCTACTGGCGCGGTGCCAGCCGCAATGGTGCTGCAGCCGGTCTGGTGGCCGGCATTCTGGTGTGGGCCTGGACGCTATTGATTCCAGGCTTTGCTCTGTCTGGCTGGATGCAGACCGACTTTATCGAGCAGGGGCCGATGGGCCTTGAGTGGCTCAAGCCCTATGCCCTGTTTGGTTTGGAAGGCTGGGATATCTATACCCATGCGCTGTTCTGGAGCATGCTGGCCAACCTGGGCCTGTTGATCGGCGTATCCCTGTTCAGTCGCCAGAGTCATATGGAGCAGACTCAGGCCGCACTCTTTACCAACGCCCTCAAGCCCGAAGCCGAGATGGCTGCCATCTGGCAGGGCCATGCCAGCCGCTATGAGCTGTTCAGGCTGGTGCAGCGCTACCTGGGTAAAACCGCCACTCAACGCCTGCTGGGTCCGGCGCCAACCGGCGATCAGATTGATGCTGCCGCGACGCCGGCCATGCTGGCAGCTGCCGAACAGGGGCTGACCGGCGCACTCGGCAGTGCGACGGCCCGTATTCTGATCAACTCGGTGGTACGCGGCGAGGCACTGGATATGGCATCCATTCTGAGCATTCTCGACACCACCTCGCAAACACTGGAATACAACCGACGCCTGGAACAGAAGTCCGACGAACTGGCCCGCATCGGCACTGAGCTGAAAGGCGCCAATGACCGCCTGCGCGAGCTGGACCGGCTCAAGGACGAGTTTCTGGCCATGGTCAGCCATGAGCTGCGCACGCCACTGACATCCATTCGTGCCTTCGCCGAAATTCTGAACGACAGCGAGCAAATGGCCCCCGAGCAGCGCCAGCATTTTCTGACCATTATCGTGCGAGAGAGCGAGCGCCTGTCGCGCCTGATTGAAGAGATTCTGGATATGGCGCGGCTGGAATCGGGGCGCATGACACTATCGCCGCAACGCTGCGATATGGCACAGCTTGGACATCAGGCCGTGGAAGCGGTGACACAGCTGTTTGAGCAGCGGCAGGTTCAGCTTGACGTTGAGCTGCCCGTTACACCCTGCCCCGTGATTGCCGACCCGGACCGCCTGCAGCAAGTGCTGATCAACCTGCTCGACAACGCCAGCAAGTTTGCCGACCCTGAAGCACCTCAGGTTCTGCTGCGTTTACAGCAGCACAAGCATAAGTTCAGCGTCAGCGTAGAGGACAACGGCCCCGGCATTGATGCAGCCGAGCGTGAGAAAGTGTTCGAGAAATTTCATCAGATTGAACACCAGCAGCAGGGCCAACAGGTTGCCACTCAACGGCCCAAAGGTACCGGGCTTGGCCTGCCCATCAGCCGGGGCATTATCAATCAGTTGGGTGGCCGGCTCTGGGTGGACGAGCCCGAGGTGTTAGCTGGTGCGTGCCTGCGACTGTCATTGCCACAGGCACAGGAGGAAGATCAGGAAGTCAGTTCATAAGCCAGATTAGCAAGACCGGCCAGCGGACCCTGGTCGGCGTTCAATTCACGTACCATACGACGAGTTTCACAGGCACACTTGCCACACTGGGTACCCAACTCGGTTTCCCGGCGGATATCTGCTAATGAAGTCGCCCCTTCATCCACCAGGCGGCGAATTTCTCGGTCACTGACACGTTTGCAGATACAGATGATCATGGCTGTTCGTCCATCACTATCATGAGAATAGGTTTTATTTATGCTTCGAATATAAATGAAACATATTCTCATTACAACCCTAATGATAACTGATCGCATTCAATTTCGTATCTGTCGTACGCGCCGCTGAAAACGGCGGATCTGTTGCAGATCCCATTGCAGCTCTCGCCTTTCACCATCACACAGGCTGCGCGGGTCCACCCAGTTATCTGGCACTGCACCGGCATGCCATGCCTGCAGCTGCGCATCGAGAAGCTGTGCCTGCAGATGCTCAAACGCCCGACTCAGACACCAGTGTTCATCGTCACTCAGCAGATCCTGCGCATGTAGCCACTGAAGACGCTCACGGGTACCGACTTCCGGGCAACCCTTGATCAGTGCCATCAGACGCAACGCCGCCGTGAGTGACAAAAGCCCCTGGCGCTTAAGGTTAATGGCATCAGGGTGTGGCGCCTCACGGCCATCCCCCTGTAGACGATCAAAACGGTCTAGCGCCACCGGTGCTTCATCGAAGAGTTCTGCCATTTCATGCATGAACAGCCCGGCTTCGGCGCGCTGCTCCAGAATGGCATCACGCAGCGCATCTGCCAGGACTTCATCACCATAGACGGGGGCAAAGTCGAACAGGATATTGCACAACTGCACCAGCTTGACCCGCCGCGTACTCATCCAGAGCCGCATCTGCTCTCGCCACTCGCTGATCGGTTTCCGCCAGAGCGGGCGCGAAGCCATGACATCACCACGACAGAAAGGAATGCCAGCCTGATCCAGGGTCGCGGTAAAGCGTTCGGCCAGATTGAGGAACCAGGTATCAATTTCGTTGTGGTGCTCGGGTGGGTAATCTTCGAGGATCAGACCGTTATCCTGATCCGGGTGCAGCAGGCTTTCATGGCGGCCACCGGAGCCCATCACGATCACACAGAACCTGACAGGTGGCGGTCCCCAGCCCTGGGCCTGCATCTGTTCCAGCGCCTGCTCGATGGCCTGACGGTAGCAGAGGTCATTGTGGTCACTGAGCAGAGCTGAAACCAGCCAGGCCGGCAGCGAGAAGTCCAGCAACTGCTGCGCCAGCGCAGGCTGATGATCCGGGCGGTGCTCCGGCCCCTGCTCCAGTGGTGCAAGATGGGGCTGCAACGGCTCCAGCAAGCGAGTCGCATTTGCAGCAGGTCTTGGCCCTTTAAACAGTTCACGCCAGTGGGTTTGCATCCTTCCCCTCCCTGTCCGATACACTCTTCAGCATAGAGGGGTTGGCAGGCAAATCCAGCCTGAACGGCTTATTCGCAGCGGCGACAGCCCGGGCCGGCAATCTGGCTGCGACCGCCACTTAACGGCTGCACTTCGATACGGGTAGAAATGCGCTCTTTCAGGGCCTGAACATGGGAGATCACACCGATCAGCTTGCCCTCCTGCTGCAAGCCAGAGAGCGTATCCAGTGCGGTTTCCAGTGCCTCTTCATCCAGGGTGCCAAACCCTTCATCGAGGAACAGTGAATCCACGCGTACATTGCGACTGGCCATCCCGGACAGGCCCAGCGCCAGCGACAGGCTGATCAGGAAGCTCTCGCCCCCAGACAGGTTCTTGGTGGAACGCACCTCTCCGGCCTGATAGTTGTCGATCACATTCAGCTCAAGTGGTTGCGCCTCATCCCTTACCAGCAGGTAGCGGTCTGACATTTTCTGCAGCTGGCGGTTGGCATGGCTTACCATCAGCTCAAAGGTCAGGCCCTGAGCGAAGTTGCGGAACTTCTTGCCATCGGCCGAACCAATGAGCGCATGCAACTGCTCCCAGCGGTCCAGCTCTCGCTGCTGGGCTGCTATGGCCTGCTGCTGCTCACCAAACTGCTGTTTTTTCGCTTCGTTATCTTTCAGGGTCTGCTGCAAGCTGCCGCGTTGCTCCAGCTGCTGTGCCTGAGTCGCTTTCAACTGCTGCAGATTGGCCAATAACTGTTGTGCCGGCTCTTCTGTCAGCGCCTGCTCCTGCAAAACGGCCAGAGCCTGCTCAGATCGGCTTTTAAGTGCGTTCAGGTGTGATCTGCGCTCTTGCAGAGCCTGTGCCATCTGTTGCAAATCCGCCATCTGTTCACGGGGCAAAAGAGCCGACTCGAGTGCAGCCTCATTGGCAAAGGAGCTCTGTGCCAGTGATTGAGTAAAGGCTGACTGCATCTGTTCCACTTCAGCCTCCAGCGCCTGAATACGGCCGTCGGCGTCCGTAATTTGCTGACGTCGCTGATTCAGGCTCTGCTCACTGCGGTTAAGGGCTTCACGGCATTGCTCGACCTGCTGGCGCGCCTGCGCAACAGCTTTCTCCAGTCGTTTGACCCAGGCTTCGGTATCCGTTTCCGGCGACATCTCGGCCCGCTGCTGCTGCAACTTGATCAGGGCCGCTTCGGCCGCGTCCACGTCCAGGCGTTGCTGCTGACGCTGCTGTGCCTGCTGTTGCTGTTTTTGCTCGGCTTCAAGACGGTCGATGCGGTCCAGACGCGCCTTTAGCTGCTTCCACTGCTCCCCGGCAGCCTGATAGGCCTGTTCCAGCCTGTCCGTATCCGGACATTCGGCCCAATCAAGCTGTTGCAGACAGGCATTGACCGGAGCATCCAGCGCAGCCAGTTTCTGCTCAACGACCTGCCCTCGCTTTTGCCCTGTCTGTAACCGGGTATTCAATTCGGCCTGTTTAATGTCCCACTGGCGCAGTTGGGCCTGGAGTTTCTCCAGCTGCTGTTCCACCAGCTGCAGGCGTTTGCGCTCTTCGCTTAGAGCCGGTGGCTTCTCAATGCGCCAGGGATGCTGCTCGGAGCCGCAGAGTGGACAGGGTTTGCCCGGTTCCAGCTCATGGCGTTGCTGTTCCAGATCGGCGATACGGTCTGCCAGACGCTGCATGGTGTGCAGATCCTGCTGTTCACGCTGCAACAGCTCCAACTGCTGGCGCCCCTGCTCCGCTTGTGCACTGACTTCAGCCTGCTGTGCCTGCAATGGAGTCTGATCGGCGATAAGGCCCTGTTGCTCCTGCTTCAGCTCGGCCTGTTGTCGCACCAGGTCACGCAACTCGCGCAGACTCTCACCACGGATACGCACCTGCTCCTGCTGATCCTTGAGCTGATCACGGCCGCCTTCACTGATCGCATCCTGCAAGTCTGCCTCGGTCTTCGCCATGGCGGCCTGCAGCGCAGCCGGATCGGGCACAGGCCCCTGCAACAGCTCCGCCGGCAGTTGCGCCTTGAGCTGCTGCCAGGCGTCGCGCTTGAGGCTGATGGCATAGTCTTGCTCACGAAGCTGCATAATCAGTGGCTGGTGTTGCGTGAGGTTAGCCTCTGCTGCTTGCTGGCGCTCTTGGGCCTGCTGCAAGGCAGTGCTGGCCGTCTGGTGCGCCTGCTCCAGCGTGGGCAGCTCCTGATGCAATTTCTCACCATCTTCCTTGGCCTTTTTTAAATCGGTGCGACGCTGAACCAGGGGCACATATTCAGGCCTGAGGCTCTCGGCTTTTTGCGCCTGTTCCAGACGCTGCTGCTGAGGTGCAAAGGCCTGACGTTCCTGCTCAAGTGTTTGCTGATCCTGCTGCAACTGTTTGAGCTGCTCGTTTTCCTGATCCAGCTGCTGACGCCAATGCACCAGCTTTTGCTGCTGATCGACCTGTTTCTGCTGTGCCTCAACCGCTTCATTCAAGCGGGCCAGCTCACGGCTCAGGGTTTCCGCCTCGTCCTCCTCCAGCAGCTTCAGACCGGCCTGGGCCGCGCGCAGATGCTCCAGCTGCTGGCGTTCCTGCCCGCGGCGCTCATGCACAGCCACGGAGATGTCGGAGTAGATGGATGTACCGGTAATCTGCTCCAGTATAGGAGCGCGCGCATCCGGGTCCGCCTGCAGGAAAGCGGCAAAACTGCCCTGCGCCAGCAGCATGGAGCGGGTAAAGCGCTCGAAATCCATCCCGCTCAGGCGCTCAATCAGCTCAGCCACATCCTTGATCTTGGTCGCGAGCAACTTGCCATTTTCTGCATCGGACACTTCATGACGCGGCGGCTGCAGGCTGCCATCAGCCTGCTTGCGGCTGCGGTGCTGACTCCAGTGACAGCGCCAGGCACCCTGCGGGGTTTCAAAGACCACCTCGGCAAAACACTCACCGGTCTGACGCGACATCACCTCGTTTTGTGCCTGGCTGATGCGAGGCTGTCGCGGGGTGCGCCCGTACAGCGCCAGACAAACCGCATCCAGCAATGTCGACTTGCCGGCACCGGTCGGCCCCGTAATCGCGAACAGGCCATCGCTGGTATAGGCCGGCCCCGTGAGATCAATCTCCCATTCGCCAGTCAGTGAGTTGAGGTTTTTGAAACGGATCTGGAGTATGCGCATGAGGGCCCGGTTCGGTTAATTAAGGCTTCTTTGATATACTGTTCTGTTTGCCGATTAGTGCTGCGAGGGAAAATGCTGCAACGGTTGCTACATCATACCCATACCCTGTCCCCGACGGAAAAAAGTATGGGAATCATTACCTTGGCCATGTTACTTATTCCCGGCCTGGATGCCATCGCCAAGTTGCTGACAGCGGACCTGTCACCCATTCAGATCGGCTGCGTTCGCTTTGGCCTGCAGGCCTCGTTGCTCGGCATCTTGCTGGTCCGCTCAGACAAGATCCTGCCTGCCAGGCACGTACTGCTGCGCCTGCTAATGGCGGGGTTCTGGATTGCCGGTTCCGCCGGCTTCCTGTTCTGGGGCCTCAGCTATCTCCCGCTCGCCAACAACACCGCCATCTTCTTTGTCGAGCCCCTGATACTGATGCTGATATCGGCAGCGCTGCTGGGCGAAAGCATTCAGCGATATCAGTATCTGGCCGTCATTGTGGGCCTGTTGGGCGCAATGGTGGTGATACGACCCAACTGGGAAGCCTACGGCGCTGCGGCACTCTTGCCGTTATTGGCCGCCACCTGTTTTGCCTCCCATGTGGCAACGTTGCGCCACCTGTCCAGCCACATCGGCAGCCTCGCCTCCCAGTTCTGGATTGGCCTGTTTGCCTGTATGTGGATGGCGCTGACAATACTGATCGGTGAACTGTTCGAGATCGAGTTCCTGCAATGGCGTGCCATGAATATGGAACAAAGTTCGCTGATGTTGCTGATGGCCGTCGTAGCGACACTGGCCTTTGGTTTGGTCAGTATCGCCCTGAAACGTGCCCCTGCCAGTTTGCTGGCACCTTTCCAGTATCTGGAAATCATCAGTGCTACTGCGCTCGGATATCTTATTTTCGGTGATTATCCGGATGCACTGACCTGGCTGGGTACCTGCATCATTCTCGGTTCGGGACTGTACCTGTTTTATCGCGAACGCAGGAACCAGCAGCTGTTGCGCTGATTATTCAGCGCGCTGGTCCTCTTCCGCCATGGATTGCATCAGGCCATGGAACAGCCGTGTCAGTTCGGACTGCTGTTCTGCGGGCACCTGATGCGCTTCCAGGGCACGGGCAAAAACGTCCGCCGGCTGCAATTCATCCAGCGTTTCCTGCTCGGTCTGGCGTGACAGCACCCGCTCAACCACACGGTTGTTTCGCACTCTCAAAATACGCAAGGCAGTATCGGCCACCTGCTGGTCCAGCCAGTCGCGCAGATCCGCTGCAACCTGCTCACCCTCGTACTGGATTTCAAGCCAGATCGGTTCCTTCTCCTGCGCCAGCCGTGTCAGTTCTTCTTCCAGTTTATTCTGGTCACCACTGAGCCGTTCCAGACGCTGGAACCTTGGGATATCGAGCAACTCCAGCTGATGTGCCCTGCCCTCAAACTGGAGCAAACACAGACTCTTCTGCTGTTTGGCCTCGCCAAACCCCATCGGCAGGGGCGAGCCGCTATAGCGGATATGCTCACAACCAGCGACCGCCTGAGGGACATGCAGGTGACCCAGTGCCACGTAGTCAAGGCAGTCCGGAAAGGCATCCACGCCCACCTGGGCAAGCGACCCCACATAAAGGTCACGTACGCCATCCCCATCCAGGGTCTTGCCACCCGCCGCAAACAGATGACCCATACCGATCATCGGGATCTCTGCCTGCAGCTCCGTTCGCAGCTGTTCGGCCGCTGTGCAGACCCGTGCATAGTGCTCACGGATGCCGGCTACCAGTTTACGATCCTTGTCTTCCAGACTCTCGCCCGCTTCAGCCTGACGGATATCGCGGTCGCGCAGGTATGGCACTGCACAGATAATCGCTTCAGGCTCGCCCTGGCTATCGCGCAGCAACACCACCTCATCGGCAGGTTCGTCGCAGGCGGCGCCAACAACATGGACATCCAGCGCCTTGAGCAGCTGCGCCGGTGCATCGAGAAAGCTGGGCGAGTCATGGTTGCCGCCGATAATGACCACATGCCGGCAGGGGGAGGCAGCAACGCCATTGAGAAAACGGTAATACAACGCCTGGGCGCGGTTACTGGGTGTGGTGGTATCAAACAGATCCCCTGCAATCAGCAACACATCAATTTGCTGTTGCTTCACCTGTTCCAACATCCAGTCCAGAAACGCCGCAAACTCCTCATAGCGCTTCTGGCCATAGAGCAAACGCCCCAGATGCCAGTCAGAACTGTGCAGCACACGCAAAGGCCGGCATGATTTGTCAGCACCAGGCGTTTGCACGTTTTCGGTGGCTGGTACAGCGTTCTCCGTCACCGGGTCCACTTCAGGCTCCGGCAGGTCAAACAGTGAAGGTTGTTCTGCCACGCTTATTCTCCCTGCAAAGTGGCCAGAATACGGCGGCTGCCGCCATGATCGCGGTGCTCGCCCAGATAAATGCCCTGCCAGGTACCCAGATTGAGCCGGCCATTGGTGACCGGCAGCATCAGGCTTACCCCCAGAATGCTGCTTTTAAAGTGGGCAGGCAGGTCGTCGGGCCCTTCATAGGTATGCTGGTAGTAAGGTTCATTCTCAGGCACCGCGCGATTGAAAAAGGCCTCAAAGTCAGAACGTACGGTGGGGTCAGCATTTTCATTCAAGGTAAGGCTGGCCGAGGTATGCTGCAGTAACAGGTGCAACAGGCCGGTTTTCACTTTCCTGAGTTCAGGCAATGCCTGCTCGATTTCATCGGTAACCAGATGAAAGCCGCGCTGACGGGCGCGCAGCTGAATGGTGTGCTGATGCCACATATCTCTCTCCTGCCAAGTGCGGGCAGTGTAACGTAAAACCTGCCGGGGCTGCAGATGGGCGAAAGTGAAGAAGCTAACGAGAGACCAACGGGATATGAAAAAGCCCGCCGGTTTTACCCGACGGGCCTGGTACTGGGTTGAACCCCGGAAGCTGTTACTTCTGTTCGATCATGAACACATCAAAAAACTTCGCCACCTCCTCATGTGCACTGACAGGCAAGATGGCAGCGATATGCTGGTCAGGCCTTACGATCACGACACAGCCCTGGGAGCGGTCAATACCGCGCAGGTCGTAGATGTCGTTTCCTTCTTCAGCATGGAAGACTTTTTCATAGTCACGCAGGCCGTACTTGCCTTTCGCAGGCCAGAGGTAATCCGGCAGGTCCTGCATCGACAAGTCCTGCTGCTGGAAAACGGCATAGGTATCGATAACCGAATCAATATCAGCGCCCTTCGGCGTGTATTTCAGTACCGGTGAAGACGCATCCTTGGCCAGGAAATCGATGAACTTGTAAGCCTCTGATGAGGTATCCGTCGGGGTTTGCTTGTCGCCAAACAGGAAGATGCGCCAGCGACCGTCGGCTTTCACCAGATGCCCAAGGTGCTGGACTCTTCCGTCAGCCACGCGTGTCGCTTCCGCCGAATGGAAACGCTGACCAATATGGTAGCCCGTCGCCAGATGCTGGTTTTCCTGTCCCGTGCAGATATAGGACGGGAAGTACTCGATGGATGTGCCGGCAACAAAACCACTTTGCCGCTTCATAAAGGCTTCGATTTTGGCCGTGTCGACTTTGGCCTGATCGGAATCCTCACCGGCGGTCGGTCGTGTGGCTACCAGTCTGGACAGTTCGCGGTCAGCGTCGATCAACTGCTGTGCCACCTTGCGTCGTTCCGGGCCATAGGTGCTCAGCAGTTTGGGATGACATTTACCCTGAAGCACAGAGGCCAGTTTCCAGCCCAGGTTAAAGGTATCCGGCAATGATGTGTTCAAGCCCCAGCCCCCTTTGGGACTGTGCGTGTGACAGGCATCACCGGCGACAAACCCGCGAGGTATATCCTCTTCTGGGCTGTCCACGGGGCGGTTATCGAAGCGTTCGGCAATACGCTGGCCAACCTCATAAATAGACCACCAGGCCACTTCTTTTACATCCAGGGTATAGGGATGGAAAATCTTCTGCGCCTTGGCTATCAGGTCTTTCTCGGTCAGTTTCACATCCGATGCACGCTTGTCCTTGCCAAGCAGATCCAGCTCCACATAGAACCGACACAGGTAGCCGCCTTCACGGGGAATGGTCATGACAGCACCGTGATTTTTTGACTGGATAAAGCTTTTGATGCGGATATCCGGGAAGTCTGTGTTCAGCAGAATGTCCATGACGCCCCAGGCCTTGTTGGCGGAATCGCCCTGCAGCGGGATCTCCATGCTCTTGCGAACCTTGCTTCTGGCGCCATCGGTGCCAACGACGAAACGCGCTTTCACGGTTTCGGTCTTGCCGGCACCTTCATCGTCACAGCGCTTGAACGTCGCTGTGATGGGATGAGCTTCAAGATCCTGCGTCAGATTGTCATCAATGGTCATCTCCACCAGCTCACGGCTGTAATGGGGGCGCAGGTGGGTCACGGATCTTTCCATGCCGTCCAGCAGGAGTTCATGCAGGCGCGCCTGGTTAACAATGCCGTGGGTAAACTCAGACAGTCCGGCTCGGGCATCGGGGATCTTGTGCGTGCGCTTGATGTTCTCTGGGTTAGACTCGTCTGGCTCCCAGAAGGTGTTCTGTTTGAGCTGGTAGGTTTCTTTCACCACCATTTCACTGCTGTTAAAGGCTTCCATGATCTCCATGGTGCGACAGGAAATGCCGTCCGCGCGCCCAAACAGCAAGGGGCCAGGTGCCATATCAACAATGCATGTCTTTATATCCGGGAACTCGGACAGCTGGCGCGCCATCGTTAAACCTGCAGGACCGGTGCCGACGATCAGGACATCTACTTCACCAGGCAGGTCCTCTATCGGTGGGTTGGGATAAGGCTCTCGAACCTCATCAGGAACCTCGTAATTGCCGGGTTTGAAACCATTCAGATGATATTGCATTACTCAATTTCCTCGCTTATGGCCCTGCTGTTACTGTAATAATTATTAGTTAACATCTTAATAGTTATTCCAGAGAATGCGATTCAATGCAACGGTGTATTCATGCAACCATTCTTTCCCTGACATCAGATCTACCCTGACATCAGCATTCAGCCAAGCCGGGCAAGAGACAGGAAGTTACTGAAAAGAATAGACGATATGACCTGTCCCGACACCTGACCCTGCGGATATAGAATCGCGCCGGGCAGCATCTTAACAACCTGTTAAAACGCCTTTCCTACGTAACCAGCACCCACATTGGTTCTATACCAGCACGCTTGCCAAGCGACGCACCGCTTCTCTCAGCGTATCCGGCGTCTCATGGCTGAAGTTGAGCCGTATGGCTGAAACCGGTGACTCAGCATGAGGAGAGTCTGCAGCGGGAAAAAACGCATTACCCGGCACGATGGCAACCCCCTTTGCCAGGGCCTCTTTGGCAACGGCGCGTGGGTCACGGCCTGGCAGTTGGAGCCAAACAAACATGCCACCCTCTACCGGTTCAACTATGGCCTCCTGCCCAAGATAATCCGACAGGGCAGATACCAATGCCTGATAGCGCTCTCGGTAGATTCCGCAAAGCTGCTGGAGATGCGCAGGAAATGATGGATGTGCGAGAAGACCCAACAACAAAGCCTGCATCGGTATGCTGGTGTGCAGATCCGATGCCTGTTTCACCTTTAGCAACGGCGCGAGCCAGTCTTCGGGGGCGCTGAGCACACCCAGACGCATACCGGGTGTCGCGATTTTCGAGAACGACCGCAATACCATCGCACTTTCGGGGCAAAAGGATACAACCAAAGGCAGCTGCTGACCGGCAAAACGCAACTCCCGATAAGGGGCATCTTCGATCAGTGCAACCTCATATTGACGACACAACGCTGCCACCTGCTTTCTAGCATCCAATGTCCAGCTCACCCCGGTCGGGTTATGAAAGTCAGGTACGGCATAGAACAGCTTCACCTTGCCGGATGCAAACAACGACTCCAACTGGCTGAGGTTTGGCCCGGTGGGGTTTTGCTTAACCGGATGAATAGACGCACCCGCCAGTGCAAATACCTGCAAGGCTCCCGGATAACAGGGCGCCTCCATTGCAACGCCATCACCCGGATTCAGAAACGCACGTGCGATAAGGTCGAGCCCTTGCTGGGAACCGCTGCACACCAGCATCTGATGGCCGGATGCTACTGTGTAATGCTCATCCAGATAGCCAAGCAGCGCTTTGTACCCCTGCGTCTCACCATATTGGAACAAAGCGGGCGTGTCCGACAGCCTTGCGAAGCCCTCTGCCATTAAGGACAAGGGGAAATGATCTGATGCAGGCAGGCCACCGGCCAGTGAAATAACGCCTTCGGTAGTAGCCGCCGCCAATATTTCGCGAATGTAAGATGGCTGAATCTGTTGTAAATGTCTGGCTGTTTGCATGGTAAACCCTCCTTGTCCAGCCATACTACTCAGGCCCAGCCAGCCAGGATTGTCCATATATAAGGCTTTGTTTGCCTGTTTATGCTTAACTGTTTGTCTATTTATGCTTTTTAAATAACGACTCATGGCCACCAAGCAGCAAATTGCCCGCATCAATGATGTTCTTTACGAGATACACAGGGATACGTCTGCCGAACTCTCCGGCCGCAGGCTGGCAAGAGTTGCGGCCTATTCCGAACAGCATTTTCACCGTGTTTTTCAGGAAGTGGTCGGTGAGTCTGTCCATCAATATGTCAGACGCACCCGGCTGGAACAGGCAGCGAACCAACTAATGTTTGATCGTAAACGTCCTGTTCTGGAAGTGGCCGAGCAGTGCGGTTTTGCATCCCTGTCTTCATTTAGCCGGGCGTTCAAAGCCACGTTCAGCGTCACCCCGGGGCAATGGAGAGCTGAGGAGCAGAGCAGCAAATCACGGCCTTATCTGACCGACGACGAGATCGCTACCGCTTATCAACGCCTACAGTCGGTCCAGTTGTCAACACCGAACCTCGTGGAACTGCCCGCCCAACCGGTGGCTTACGTACGCCACCAGGGGTACGGCCGCAGTATCCGTCAGGCCTGGCAAACATTGCAGGTATGGGCTGCCGCAGAAGGCCGGCCCTTTGATTTGCAGCTGGGGCTGCATCACTCCAACCCAACATGGGTGCCGCTGGATCGATGCCGCTACGTTGCCTGCCTGGGAATCAACAAGCCCGTTCTAAGAAGGGGAATCGTTAACAGCATGTACATTCCAGGTGGCCTGCATGCTGCATTTGATTTGACGGGTAAGTACGGGGAGTTACTGCCGTATCTCAGCAAGATACTTGATGACTGGCTGCCTTCTTCCGGTTTCAGAGCAAAAACGACACCCGCTTTTGTGCGCTACCGAAAGAATCATTTCCTGGCAGCCGATGAGCGCTTTGATTTGACGTTCTATCTGCCCATTTCACTCTGGTAGGTCATACAGCTTCACTCTGCTGCAAACAGAGATTAAGCCAGGCGTTGATACCCGCGCTGCGGTACTTCTGCTTGTGAATGATGAGATACAGCTGGCGGCTGAAGTCCCGGTCTGGCACCTGCAGGCGTTTCAGGCTGCCGCGGTTAAACGCGTCGGTCAGGGTAATCATCGACAGGCAACCGATACCCAGCTGCGCTTCAACCGCACGTTTGATGGCTTCGGTGTGTTGCAATTCGATAGCTATGGTCAGATCCGGCAGCAGCCCTGACATGGCCCGGTCGAAAGCCTGGCGGGTACCGGAACCGGCTTCACGCAGTATCCAGCGGGCCTGGCGCAGGTCATCATCGGAGGCTGTCGGCTGCTGCGCCAGGGGGTGATCCGGGTGGCAGAATACGGCCAGCTCATCCTGTCGCCAGGGCAGGATTTCCAGATCAGGATGGTTCAGCTCCCCCTCAATCAGGCCAACATCCAATTCAAAGTTAAGCACCCGCTCAACGATATTTCGGGTATTGGCAACATCCAGCTGCAGGCTGGCTTTCGGATACCGCTCCATATACTCAGCCATCAAGCCGACGGCCAGATAGTTGCCGATGGACAGGGTGGCACCTACATTGAGCGGACCGGCTTCGGCGTGCTGTAGCAAACTTTGCTCAAAATCACGTGCCTGCGCCAGCAGAGCTTCAGCCTGCGGCCTCAGTAACCGGCCCTGCTCGTTCAGCTGCAAGCGCTTGCCGATACGGTCAAACAGCTGAAGCCCGAACTGGCTTTCCAGCTCTTTGAGCGAGCTGCTGGCCGCACTCTGGGACATCGCCAATTCATCGGCGGCACGGGTCAGATTCTGCTGGTGAGCGATGGCGACAAACACTTCAAGCTGCCGTAATGAGTAACGCATGAGGAGCCCTTTTCGAAAAAATCGAATACGGATATTGAAACAACCTGATTTATCGATATTTTGGAGGGCGTTAGTATTGTCTGCAAGGTCAATTTATACAGGAAAGCAGCAAGACGATGAGTAACCTGATCCGCGAAACCGTAACAAGTGTGCACCACTGGAATGACACCCTGTTCAGCTTCACTACCACACGGAACCAGGGTCTGCGTTTTAAGAATGGCCACTTCACCATGATTGGTCTGGAAGTGGACAACAAGCCATTGCTGCGTGCCTACAGTATCGCCAGCGCCAACTATGAAGACGAGATGGAATTCTTTTCCATCAAGGTTCAGGACGGCCCACTGACCTCACACCTGCAGAACCTCACCGTTGGTGATGAGCTGCTGGTCAGCAAAAAACCGGTGGGCACTCTGGTAACCGACAGCCTGCTGCCAGGTAAAAACCTGTACCTGCTCAGCACCGGAACGGGTTTGGCACCTTTTATGAGCATCATCAAGGATCTGGATGTATACGACGAGTACGACAACGTGATCCTCACACACGGCGTACGTTATGTATCCGAACTGGCCTACCAGGACCGCATTGAGAACGAACTGCCGAATAACGAATACTTCGGCGATATCGTGCGCGAAAAACTGATCTATTACCCGACCGTGACCCGTGAGCCCTTCCGTAACCAGGGCCGACTGACCGATGCCATTACTAGCGGAAAACTGACGCGGGATATTGGCCTGCCGGAGCTGAACCCGGAAACAGACCGCTTCATGCTGTGCGGTAGCCCGGCGATGTTGAAGGATTTGACGGAAATTCTGGATGCCAAAGGCTTTAAGGAAGCGCGTGCGGGAGAAGCCGGCCACTATGTCATTGAGCGCGCATTTGTCGAAAAGTAAGCAGTCCTGCCTGATTTGATTGATCTATGGACTGCGGCGGTGACCTAGCCAATTTCCTGACAGACCCCGGCCGGCTTGGCCGGGGTTAGGTTTTGCTGAGACTGCAGCTTGCTGTTGAAGGGAGTTTACTTTTTGCCATCCATTTGCCTCCCGTAGGCTGAAACAACCGTTATTTAATCGGCGATCAACTACGCCAGAGCTTTCTCAGGCTTCCCAGCATCTCCTGTACCACCTTGCGTCGAGCACGAATCCGATCCCGTCTCAGTTGTTCGAAGTTGATACCGTCTTTGCCATCCCGATATCTATGCGGGATGGATTCGGAGATTGAATCACCAACAGCGCTTTTCTGTCTGTCATCGCTTTTTGCGTGGATTAATGCCTCACACGACTGAGGGTGATAATTACCTCTTACGTACATCATGTCTTTGTCCTCCAATACGTTGTCCCTGAAAACAGGGGCATTTGCTATCTGATGATTTCGGGCACATGCTAGGCGTGTTCTTCATTGCAAGAAATTCCAAAAACATGAGAACTGACTTTGCAAAAACGAACAGCAAAAAAGGACGAGACCGGCACTCTTACCTCAGATAAAACGCGAGGTCATCTTGCGTGGAATGACTTTGAGACGATTCTTGCCATCGCGACCGAAGGCTCCTTGTCTGGCGCCTCTCGTGCACTGGGAGTGAGTCATGCCACCATCTTTCGACGCCTGGGTGAAATCGAAAAGTGCCTGGGCGTAACCCTTTTTAAAAGAAGCCGCACCGGGTACAGGCCGACGCCTGCAGGTGAGGAACTTGCCGAAACGGCCAAGCTAATGGACGAGGCAGCCCTCGATGCCCAGCGGAGAGTGGCCGGTCGTGACCTTGAGCCCAGTGGCGAAATCTGGGCGACCACCACAGACTCCTTGCTAATGGGCCTGCTTGCACCGCTGTTCACGCAATTCCGGCACGAATATCCCGGTATCCTGCTCGATATTGCCATCTCAAACCAGCTGTTCAACCTGACACGCAGGGAAGCGGATGTTGCCATTCGTCCTTCCAACCAGCCTCCTGAAAACCTTATCGGTCGACCGCTGACCAAGATTGGTCAAGCGATATACGGACACCGAAGCCTCGGCTTGACCCCGGGGGAGCCGATCCATGCCTACGCCAGCCAACCCTGGATTGGTGCCGGACCCAGGCTTCAGGACGCAGAGCTGGAACACTGGATGGAGAACAACGGGCTAAAATCTGCCTGTGTCCACCGTGTTGATACGCTCGTAGGCATACTCAGTGCGGCTCGCGCTTGCATGGGGCTTGCAGTACTGCCCTGCTATCTGGCGGACCGGGACCCGGACATTGTCCAACTCAGCGACCCCATTCCCGAGATGGAATACGGCCTCTGGTTTCTAACCCACCCAGACCTGCGCGGTGTGGTGAAGATTCATGTATTGATGGAGTTTCTGACGGATGCGGTCAGAGCACAAACGCAACGTCTGGCCGGGCTGCCACTGAAATAACATTCATGGACACAAGAAGGGAATCAAATGACTTATCACAAGGGCTCCTGTTTATGTGGCACGGTCAAATTTGAAGTAAGCGGAGACTTCGATAGTTTTTACCTTTGCCACTGCAAGTATTGTCAAAAAGATACGGGATCTGCCCATGCAGCAAACCTGTTCTCCAAGACCGCTCAGTTTACCTGGTTGACGGGTAAAGAGGCCGTAACCTCCTTCACCCTGCCGGGCACCCGCCACAGCAAGAGCTTTTGTAAGCTGTGTGGATCAGCATTACCCAACATTCAAGCTGAAGGCGTGCTCATCGTCCCCGCAGGATGTCTGGATACTGAATACTCTGTTGCGCCCACTGCACGCATTTTCACATCGAGGAAAGCAGCCTGGGATCGGGCACTGAATGAGGTGCCAGAGTTCGAAAACCTTCCGGAGTAGTCTCGGGACACCTGACCTGTAGCGAGATGACACTTCTTCGCACTTCCAGCGATCACGTATAATAGGCTGAAAATAGCTACAGCATCCCTGCCGACATTCCCCGGGAGTCAGGAGTTATATGACTGGTGAACATGAATCTGACTTTTCACCTGAGCCGCTGACAAGCCTTCGCTTTCATAATCTGGCTTGCCTTACGCTCTGGATTATTTGTTTTAGCACTGTAACCTGGGTATTCAAATCAGGCGCATTTGCTGCCTGGGACAGGCATGTAAACTTCGGCCCAAACCCCGATGGACTGGGATGGCTGGCAAGTATTGGTCTGGGTATAGTTGTCGGAACACTGGCCTTTGGGGCTCTGTATGCGCAGGCCATGTTGAGTTATGTACGCTGGCAGCTCAAACGTCACAAGGAAAAGAATGATTGAGCTGGTTATCAAAAATGACAGCTTGGCGCACATTGCAGACACTAGCTAGCCTTTCCTTGCACCACGGATGGCAATGCTCATTTGTAGCTGGTAACAGATGACAAAATCATTCATTATCAGGTAACAATGGACTGGCCGTTGCAGGAATTGCGTACGGCAAAGCAGCAGAACCCGCACGCTTGTTTTCATCGGAAGAGAATAGCTGTGATATCTCGATTTATCCTACCTTTTCGAAATGCTTCGAGCGGCTCTCACTCTCTTTGGCCGAGGGCAAGTGTACGCATGCGTAATGCAATACCACAGGTGACAAGATGATCTTCTCGAAGAAGCCATATCTATTGCTTTTATGGCTCTGGTTAAGCTTGAGTTTAAGCGGCTGTGGCGCCGATTCAACAGGTGGTGTTATTGGGAGTATCCAGGATTCTGTTAGAAAGCTTTCTGGTACAACTCACTACGGATATGTGGGCGGCCAGCGGTATGAAGCCACTGTTACAAGCGGTGATGTGAGCTCAGGTGCTACCCTGGTGTCTGCCATGCCTCCAGCTGAAGCTGCTAGTCTTGCTGCTGAAGCGTTGCGGGTAACAACAATACCCAGTTGGAAGTTTCGTGTATGTAGCATCAACCTGATGAGCTATAACGAGGAAAACAGCTACTACTATCTTGTGTCGTACTGCCAGAAGACCCAAAGAATGAGTGTCGGCTTTCGCGTGCCAGTACTCTTATCGGGAGAGGTAATATGGCCCAAAATTTCTGACGACTAACTAGCAGTAGGGGGACACTAAATAGTTCAGCGAAGCATGGACTGCTTCGCGCACTAAGCGGACTTTAATGGGCGATAGCTAGTCGTTTATAGCTCATATAGAGGGCTTCGAGTTCCGGCAAAGAACGAAAGCACAGGTTCATGTCTTGTCTTTAGACTCGATTCTCGGTTTGAAAGGAAAATAGCAAGACCTGACCCCATGCCTTGAAGCTGACATTAGGTGTGCCGTAGCCCAAGGGAGCTAACCGCAATATAGCCGACACTAGAATGTTACTCCGGCCCGAATATACTAGAAATAACACTTATATAGGCGGCGTCTTCAAATATGACCTAAGTACCTCATGAATCATCCAGTTGGTGTGATAGTCTTTACAGATCAAGTATCTATTGTCAGACATAAGGATGTGCCGCCATGGCCAGCATTACCGCGCCGACGGAACTCAACGCCCTGCTACTCGCTAACCTGCCAAACCCACAAGTTGACTCCGATGCCGTTGAAGCCTTTATTGATCGCTGGAAAGATGGCGGCGGCAGCGAACGGGCCAACTACCAGCTGTTCCTGAATGAACTGTGCGAGGTGCTGGGGTTGATCAAGCCGGAGCCTGCCCGTGATGACCTGCGCGACAACGCCTATGTTTTTGAACGCCGTGTAACAGAAGAATTTGCCGAAGGTGGTAACACCAAGCGCTTTATCGACCTCTACAAGCGGGACTGTTTTGTATGTGAAGCCAAACAGTCTGGGCTGACACTGGAGTCCGGGCGCTGGGACAAAGCCATGCGCAAGGCTTTTAACCAGGCCGAAGGCTATGTGCGGGCATTGCCTGCGGAAGAAGGTAGGCCGCCGTTTATCATCGTCACCGATGTGGGCCGCCATCTGGAACTGTATTCCGAATTCAGCCGCAGCGGCGGTAACTACACTGCTTACCCGGATGCCAATAGCCACAAAATCAAACTCGAAGACCTACGCAAGCCCGAGATTCAGCAGCGCCTGGTTGCGGTCTGGAACAACCCGATGGAGTTGGATCCAAGCCGGGTGTCGGCAAGGGTTACCCGCGAAATTGCCGACAAGCTGGCGAAATTGGCCAAGTCGCTGGAAGCCGATGGTCACTCGCCTGAGCAAACCTCCGGCTTTTTGATGCGCTGTCTGTTCACCATGTTTGCCGAAGACGTCGGCCTGTTACCGCTGCGCAGTTTTACTGAACTGCTGATGGAGCTGGAACAAGACGACTCCTTTAAGGAGATGCTGGAGAACCTCTGGCAAACGATGAACACAGGTGGGTTTTCGCCGATCTTGCGCACCAAATTACTGAAGTTTAACGGCGGTCTGTTTGCTGATGCCGAAGCCATCGAGCTGGACCACGAGCAGCGGTTGTTATTGATTGAAGCCGCGAAGTCCGACTGGCGCTACGTCGAACCGGCGATTTTCGGCACCTTGCTGGAACGGGCGTTAGATCCGCGTGAACGGCATAAACTCGGTGCCCACTACACCCCGCGCAGTTACGTTGAACGGCTGGTGATGCCCACCATCATCGCCCCCTTACGGGAAGAATGGGAAAACGTGCAAGCAGCCGCCGTGGCGCTGGAAAGCAAGGGCAAACACAAAGATGCCGTAGCCGAGATTCGTGCCTTCCACCATCGCCTGTGCCAGATTCGCGTACTCGACCCGGCCTGTGGCAGTGGTAACTTTTTGTACGTGACGCTGGAACACATGAAGCGTCTGGAGGGCGACGTACTGAACCTGCTTCACGAACTGGGCGAAAGCCAGGGCCTTCTGGATATGGAAGGCGTGACGGTCGACCCGCACCAGTTCCTCGGTATTGAAATCAACCCGCGCGCCGCCAAGGTGGCCGAAATGGTGCTGTGGATCGGCTACCTGCAATGGCACTTCCGCACCTATGGCAACAGCAACCCGCCACAACCCGTGCTGCGCGACTTCCACAACATCGAAAACCGCGACGCCCTGATCGACTACGACAGCTGTAGCGAACAACTCGATGAGAACGGCAAGCCGGTGACGATCTGGGACGGCCTGAGCATGAAAAACAGCCCGGTCACCGGCGAACTGATCCCCGACGAAAGCGCTCGCACTCCGGTATTCCAGTATCACAACCCCAAACAAGCTGACTGGCCACAGACTGATTTTATCATCGGCAATCCGCCGTTTATTGGGGAAAAGCGAATGCGGCAAGCCTTAGGCGATGGATACGTCGGCGCTCTGCGCGACACATACTCTTCGCTGCCCGCCTGTGATCTCGTAATGTACTGGTGGCATATCGCCGCGGAAAGAACGCTTACCGGAAGCAGCAAGCGCTTCGGTTTCATCACTACCAACAGCATCACTCAATTGAAAAACCGACAAGTAGTTGAACCGCATCTGTCAGCCAATTTGGGTATCACATTCGCTGTCCCAGACCATCCGTGGATCGATGCTGGAGATGGGGCAGCCGTCCGTATTGCCATGACCGTAGCCGCTGTAAAGGCCGAAAGCGGATCTCTACTCCTGGTGGCAGAGGAAAGTGACTCCGGGGACGACGCTAAGAATATTCACTTCAACCAACAGTCCGGACAAATTCACGCCAACCTTCGTGTAGGCGCCGCACTCTCGCAAGCTGTCGCTCTGACAAGTAATTCATCAATCGTATTTCAGGGCGTAAAGCTTGTAGGGAATGGTTTCGTCCTCGATGAGGCAAAGCGCAATAGCTGGATTTCAGCCACCCCACTCTGGGAACGTTATTTGCCCCGCCTGATTGGCGGCACCGATCTTACCAAAGGTAGGGAGGCACGCTATTGCATTGATTTCTTTGGACTGACCTGTGAACAGGCTGCGGCTGCCTGTCCTCCGGCCTATCAGCAGGTCTTGACCGAAGTTAAGCCTATGCGTGATAGCAACAACGACCGTTTCTTCCGGGAATACTGGTGGCTATTTGGTCGTGCTCGTGGGGATATGCGAGCAGCATTAACAGGGCTTGATCGCTATATCATTACCAGTGAAGTCTCCAAGCACCGTTTTTTTGCATTCGCCTCCACGCTGGGAACTATTTCCGATGGCTCGCTAGCTGTAGTTGCATCCGAAAGCGCAAGTTTCTTGGGGATACTGAGCAGCAGAGTGCACTCCCTTTGGGCATTGAATCAGGGCGGAAGAATGGGTATGGGGAATGATGCTCGCTGGCAAAACGGTCCTTGTTTTGAGAACTACCCCTTCCCCGACGCCAATCTCGAGCAACAGCAGACCATCCGCGTCCTAGCTGAGCGCCTCGACGCCCACCGCATACGCCAGCAAGCCCAACACTCCGAACTGACCCTGACCGGTATGTACAACGTACTGGAAAAGCTGCGCCGCGAAGAGACGTTGACCGCAAAGGAAAAAACCATTTACGACGACGGCCTGGTGGGCATTCTGCGGGAACTCCACGACGAGCTGGATCGTGCCGTGTTCGAGGCCTACGGCTGGAGCGACCTGGCCGACCAGCTGGTCGGCCTACCCGGTGCCACAACGCCCTACCCGGAAAAATCCGAATCTCAGGCCGAAGCGGAAGAAGAACTACTCAAACGGCTGGTAGCACTCAACCATCAACGCGCTGCCGAAGAAGCCAAAGGCCAGATCCGCTGGTTACGGCCAGATTATCAGGATCCGAATTACGGCACAGACAGCGCTTCCACTGATGAGTTGACTGCTCAAACCGAAGCCGACGTGCCCGTTGCGACAGCCGCTGCCAAAGCCAAAAAACTTACTTGGCCAAAAGCCATGCTGGAACAAATCTCCAGCGTTAAAAACGCACTGCAAAAAGGTCACAGCACCGCCGAAGCTATTACGGCTTTATATAAAAGTCCGAAAACAACCTTACCTAAAGTGCAGGAAGCTCTGGAATCTCTTGAATCCTTGGGTCTTGTGAATCACAACGGCGACCAATATCAGTTGGTTGGTTAATGAAGAGAAGTTGGGGGACAGAGCCCAAATTAATACAATCTCTCCTGAGCTTTCATATTGAACCATGCCGATTGCTGATTGCTGATTGCTGATTGCTGATTCCAGTGAGAGTCGAATGATCGTTTGGGGTCGATAGCGAATCCGCCCCGATTCCCAATCGTCGGCAATGTACCGTGGGAGGCCTGCGGTATCGACTGTCAAAGGCTCCGGGTCAGATATCGACCCTGAGCAGCTACTGACAGAAGGTCATGCTCATTAGCCATAGGTAAATTGGGGCGAGCAAGCGCTATTGACACGCCGTATATTAAAAGAAAGATGCAGGGCTAAAACAGAGAGAATGATATGTCTGATGTGAACTATCAAAAACAAGCGCAGGACTTTTACGGCAAGGCGCCTGTCATCATTTTGGGCAGTGGAGCCTCTGCTGCACACGGTATGTCTGGAATGTGGGCGCTAGCGAAGCATCTGATCGAAAATACTGATATTTCAGGGCTAAAAGACGCTGAAGTCGATGCATGGGAAAAATTCTGCCAACTGTTGAAGGATAATGTCGATCTGGAAGCCGCCCTACATCAAGTAACAGCTTCTGAAGAACTGACATCCAGAATAGTCAAATCCACTTGGGTCCTGATTAACTCTGAAGATAACGAAATCTTTCAGAAGAGCCTTCAAAATAATACGATGTTTCCATTGAGCCGCCTTCTTGAGCATATGTTCAAAAGTAGTCTTAAAACAATAAACATCGTCACTACAAACTATGATCGTCTTGCGGAGTATGCCTGCGATCACGGGCGTATCCACCATTATACCGGATTCACCCACGGCTTATTCCGACAGCTCGCAGCTCCTACAGAAGTCACATCTGGGCGCAGGGCTAATATTTGGAAGGTCCATGGATCTTTGGATTGGTTCCAGTCCCCTCTGGAAGATACTGTTGCCCTATCGAATATCCAAGACATACCGGATAACTATCAACCACAGATTGTGACCCCTGGAACACAAAAATACCAAAAGACGCATCTTGAGCCGTTCCGTTCCATTATTAATAACGCTGATCAGGCTCTCAATGAAGCCGGTTCTTACCTTTGTATTGGTTACGGCTTTAATGACGAGCATATCCAGCCGAAACTGATGGTGAAGTGCCTTCGCCAGAAAGCACCTATAACTATTATCACCTATGCTCTTTCCGACTCTGCCAAAAAGCTTATTCTTGATGGAAAAGCACAGAACTACCTGGCAATAGAACGTGGTGAAACAGACGATCAATCCATCGTCTATTCCTCTCTGGATAAGAATCCGTTGAAGGTGGAAATGAATATCTGGAGTCTTGAAGGTTACCTGTCACTCATCATGTAGGAAGAAAATATGCCAATTTTTAACTTTAAGGACGAAGAAGCACTTGGGAAAGTTACCTCCGTAGATACAACAAATGTGATCGTCGAGGTGGAGAATATCGACCAGCTCAAAAGGTTGCAGGTTAACCACCTTGCTGTCCTTCAAAGCAGCAGGCCGGGACAGCACCTCATCGGCCTGATTACGCAGGTGACCCGTAAGCGCGGTATCGAAGAGATTATAAATGACGGTATCAATGACCACTCTTCAGAGTTAAATCTGTGCCGTATTGCTCTGATTGGCACCATGATGGACCGTGATGGCGAAAAGGAGAATGTGTTCCGTCGTACTCTCGAAAGCGTTCCTGAAATTGACGCGAACTGCTTCTCGCTGGAGGGTGAAAACCTCACAGGATTCATGCGTACCCTCTCCAGCGTCTCAGCCGATGGGAATGCCCTGACTCTCGGCAAATACACGCTGGATGAACACGCCGTTGCGTACCTCAACGGCAATAAACTTTTCCAGCGCCACGCCTTTATTGGCGGCAGCACTGGTTCAGGTAAGTCCTGGACGACTGCCAAGATCATCGAGCAGATGTCGGGGCTTTCTACAGCTAACGCCATCGTCTTCGATCTCCATGGAGAATACTCGCCGCTGGTGGGACAGGGCATCCAGCACTTTAAGATTGCCGGACCAGCAGACGTTGAGGCGAAGAAAACCATCGGCGATGGTGTCCTCTACCTGCCGTATTGGCTGCTTTCATATGAAGCGCTCGTGTCCATGTTCGTCGACCGTAGCGATCAGAATGCCCCCAACCAAGCCATGATTATGGCGCGTGAAATCAACCAGGCTAAGCAAAAATACCTAGAGGAAAACGGTCAGCACGATGTATTGAAGCATTTCACCGTCGATAGCCCAGTTCCATTTGATCTCGATGTCCTTATGCAACGATTGAATGAGATCAACGTTGAGATGGTTCCTGGGGCGAGGGCTGGCAGTGAAAAACAAGGTGAGTTTTTCGGGAAACTCGCCCGCATGATTTCCCGCCTTGAGAACAAAATCTCCGATAGACGCCTTGGTTTTATGTTCAACGTTGGTGGAGACGTGCTGGATTTTACCTGGCTTGAGAAATTTACCACTGCGGTACTCGGGAGCACAGATGAAAATGGCAAGGCTGGCATTAAAATCATTAACTTCTCGGAAGTGCCTTCGGACGTTCTGCCATTGATCGTATCTTTGGTTGCACGGGTCACGTTCTCAGTCCAACACTGGACTCCAGCGGAGTTGCGCCATCCTATTGCCCTATTGTGTGATGAGGCACATCTCTACATGCCTCAACGCAGCATGGCCGATTCTGCCGATGACATCTCGCTCGATATTTTCGAGCGCATTGCGAAGGAAGGTCGGAAATACGGTGTCAGCCTAGTCGTGATAAGTCAGCGTCCGTCTGAAGTAAATAAGACGATGCTCAGTCAGTGCAGCAACTTTGTATCCATGAGGTTGACCAACGCCGAGGATCAGGGCGTTATCAAACGTTTACTTCCTGATAGCCTCGGCGGATTCAGCGACATATTGCCGACCCTCGACACAGGTGAAGCGCTTGTTGTTGGTGATGCCAGTTTGCTACCAAGTCGGATCAGAATCGACGAGCCTAAACACAAACCAAATAGCGGTACGGTCGATTTTTGGGATGAATGGCAGAAACCAGTCAAAGATATGCGTTTATCAACTGCTGTTGATAACTGGCGTAAGCAGAGTATTCAATAGGAGCAAAAAGTTACCAAGCCCATTTCGCTATAACAGGAGCGTAAACACGGATGCCCAATTACACTACGCTTTATTGGGCTCCGGTTACACTGGGCGTTAATGTCAGCTTTGGGCCAACACCGGAAGTGAGGTTCTATTCAATCAGTCCTCACTTCAAGCACCGCAGCTCACCGGTCTGTAATACAACCATTGACTAACTTCAGCTTAGAAAATCAGATAGCTTGCTCACTCATATCAGGATTAGATCCGCTCTTTCAGGGCTCTAAGAAGGCTTCGCACCCCCTCCTCCAGCACCGGATGGTAGTACGGCATGGCAAGCAGTTCATCGACGCCAAGCTTTTGTTGCATGGCCCAGGCCAGAAGGTGCGCCAGATGCTCTGCCTCCGGCCCAAGAATTTCAGCGCCAAGCAACTGACCACTGCCCTTCTCGGCCCAGATTTTCATAAGGCCAAGGTCACGCGACATTACCTTGGCGCGGGCCTGGTCGGCAAAATCAAACGAGGCAACTGCAAAGGCATTGGCGAATGCCTGCTCAATCTGATCGGGTCGCATCCCCACCGTTGCAATCTGGGGGTCGGAAAACACAACCGCCAGCGGTACCGTTCTGTCTCCTGCCGCAACATCTGGCCATAGCGCGGCATTGCGTCCAGCAATGGCCCCCTCGTCAGAGGCTTCGTGCAGCAGTGGCAGATAATTATTGGCATCCCCGGCTATAAACATGTGCTCTGCAGAGCACTGGAGTGTGTTGGGATCGAACACCGGTACACCCCGTTCGTCCAACTCAAGGCTGGTATTTTCAAGCCCCAGCTGGTCCACATTGGGACGACGCCCCGTCGCTGCCAGCAGGTATTCAAACTCTTTGGTCAGAGTCTGGCCGTTCTCTGCCTCGAAACTGACCAACACACCTGACGATGTCTCTTTCACGTCTATCACTTGTGCATCAGGATCAAGCGGGAATTCGCTGCCGAAACAGTCCTGTGCAGCCTGGCGGATTTCATCGTCACCTATGGGGCCTATTGCACCTCCGACACCAAACATGCGCACTCGCACGCCCAGGCGGTGCAGTGCCTGCCCCAGTTCAAGGCCAATCACGCCCGGTCCAAATACGACGACGGACTCAGGCAGAGTATTCAGTTCAAACAGGTCGTCATTCACTAGCAGGCGCTTGCCAGCGGCATTTAAAAAGGTGGGTATTGCCGGTCGAGAGCCCGTTGCGATCACAATGCGGCCAGCTTCTATCAGCTCTCCGTCAGGGGTTTTCAGCAGGTGGTCTGTTTTGAAACGTACGGGCTTTTGCAGGATATCCTCTTCGGGGATGGACTCCATACCCTTGAGTACCTTGCCGACAAAACGATTTCGCATGCCCCGCACGCGCTGCATCACCTTTTCGCCATCAATCTGTATACCACTGGCACTCACGCCAAAGGTATCGGCATGATGCATGTGCCAGGCAGCATCGGCCGCAGCAATCAGCAGTTTACTTGGCATACAACCCACACGTGCGCAGGTTGTTCCCAGTGGGCCCGGGTCAATCAGCAAGACTGATTGATTATGCCGACGTGCCGTACGATAGGCCGTGAGGCCCGCGCTGCCGGCACCTATTACCGCTACATCTACCTTGCGCATAAAAACTCCTTGTCAGGTTGGCTGCCCGTAACCACAGGTTCAGAGCTTCAGGTTAATCCTTGGTTTTACCTGCTTGTCGCCCCGCAAGGCGCAAAACTCCTGTTTACGGCCATCAGGATAGTTGACCTGTACGTTAAACCCCATACCGGGGGCATGGTTAAGCACCAGTGTCCGGGCCTTGCCCGGCGGGATTCGAAACGCCTGAATACTGGATTGAGTATCAGCGCTACCAAAGTCCAGACTGATCGATTCAATCATGAGATCACCGGCGTTGTAGAAGGTCACTTCCAGCCCTGTAACCGGACTGGTAAAACGGCCCACTGCCCCGCCTACAAGTAGCGCCAGCAACACAGCGAAGAACAGTACGCGCCTAACTGAGGCCATTGCCAGTGAATCTGTAATTTTCATTTAACGGCATCTATCGCTACATTAACTAAATCTAATATAATGACATTTAATATGAATTGATAGCCGGTTTTAAGTACCACGCATCTTCACATAGAGTGCTGATGTCGTTCGTGCTGGCCAAGTCTACGACTGACCTGAGGGACTTATGTGGGATCAACGTTACAACTCTGACACTTACATGTACGGCGAAGCGCCGAATGATTTTTTGGCGCAACAGGCTCACTTGATACCTGAAGGACCTGTTCTCTGCCTTGCAGAAGGTGAAGGACGCAACGCTGTATATTTGGCTAGTCAGGGATACGAAGTGCATGCCGTAGACCAATCCGTGGTCGGGCGCGAAAAGGCACTGCAGCTGGCGTCAAAATCAGGTACCCGTATTCAGTACGGCATTGGTGATTTGGCACATCTGGAAGCCGGCCAGGACCAATGGAGTGGCATCGTTTCCATCTTCGCTCACACACCTTCAGCGTTAAGACGTGAACTCCATGCCAAGGTGGTTGCAGGCCTGAAACCCGGTGGCGTGCTGATTCTGGAAGCGTTCAGCCCAGATCAATTGAGCAGCCCTGGTTTAGGCGGCCCTCGCGACCTCGATATGCTGATGGCTTTGACAGACCTGAAGCAGGAATTTGAAGCACTGGACCTGCAGATAGCCAGAGAGGTTGTCAGGACGGTTGATGAAGGTGAGCTTCATCAGGGAGAGTGTAATGTGGTTCAGCTGGTTGGGGTTAAAAGGTCATCTTAGCGTCTGGCTTCCGGGGTTATTTCATTAAGCACTGTCAGCCAGCACGCCGTGATTTGATAAAAGACACGGCGAAGGCTGACACGGCCAGCAATTGGAACAACCAGAACAAGGGAATAAACCCGAAGGGCTCGACCAGAACCCCGTTTTCATCGATGTACGAGCCGATTGCCTTATAGGCTATTAAACAAGCAAATCCGCAGATGCTGAACAGAAATGCCAGTAGGTATCGCTTGATTACGCTCATTGCTGCCTCGTGACTCAGTATTCAAATCAGGAAATTTCAAGCCCAGCCCTTCGCTCAAGTCCGCCTGCAGAAAGTGCTCGCTTCTCACGGTACATTTTATGATCAGCTATCTTGAGCAACTCTGCTGGCATTTGGCCATCTTCAGGGAAAAGCGCGTATCCAAAGCTCGCACTGCTTTTCAGGCTCTGCTGTTCGATTGCAAAAGGCGGCTCAAGTTCTGTACTGATACGATCAATGAGTGTCTCGACACCTTCACGCCCTGTCACGCTGGGCATTAAAATCACAAACTCGTCTCCACCAATACGTGCCAGAGTGTCTGCGTCACGAACTTGCTGTTTAAGACGACCCGCTACTCCTTTGAGCAGCTCATCCCCCATGTGATGGCCGTAGGTATCGTTGATCTGCTTGAACCCGTTCAGGTCAATAAACATGACAGCCAAACGCTGCCCGGAACGATGTGCCTGAACGATTGAATACTCCAGCTTTTCCATAAACTGGTGCCGGTTGGGCAGTTTGGTCAAAGTATCGTGATGTGCCAGAAAGTGGACGGCCTCTTCCGCCGCTTTGCGATCACTTATGTCAGATACCACGTTCAGCGTTGCCGGCATGCCGCCCCAGCTTATCAATACACCTGTTATTTCGATTGGGTAGCTTGTGCCATCCCGCCTCAAAAACAGACTCTCGTACCGGCTTGGAGCACCCTGGCCAGCCACACGTCGCATGTAATTTCCCAACATCGTTTCCCGCGCCTCGGGCGCGATGAGCGGCAGAAATGTATCCAGAGCGAGCAGTGCCGGCTCATCATAGCCGGTCATCTCACACATGCGCTGGTTCACATAGACCAGGCGCTTGTTTTGCACGATGGCAATCCCGTCATGTGCATTATCGACCAGATAACGATAGGACTGTTCGCTTTCCTGCAGCTCAGCGCTTTGCTTACGCAGGCGAGTGTTCAGACGTCTATTTGCCAGGACAAGCAAAATAACCACGAACAGCAGTACCAGAATCAGGCTCAACAAAAGCCATGGCGGTAATAGCTGGCTGATCTCAAAGAAAAAATCAGGTGGTTCAGAAACATTCATGGTGACATCCAATGTGTAAGCCTAAATCGTCCTGATACCATTATTACTCAGTAGACGGGGTATTCAATACTGCTGACAGATAATAGCTACCCTCATCAGGGCCCTGCCATAAAGTGGATTGTTACTGCTGCACCCTGCGCTGAAGATCTGACCAGAGGCCAATTTTTGACGAGCTGCCGGCACGCTTACCTGTGCCTCGCTCTTTTGCCAGCCAGAGGCCATCACCATTGAAGCTGTAAACCGGTATCAGGTCTTTACGCTGGTTGGCAGGCAGAATTCTGGGGTTGAGGTTGTCGAGTACGAGAGGGATTGTACGGGGCTTGGGAAAGTAGGTCAGCACCATGTGGGCTTCCCCCCAGTTGATCGCTTTTACGTACATGATACGCAGGCGGTCATCGGGGACACCCAACTCACGCAGGGTGAAATACTTGGCGATTGAGTAGTCTTCACAATCACCACCATAGGTGGTCAGTTTCTCAAAGGGCGTAGCCCAATAGTCTTTTACCCTCCAATGCTGCAAATCGGTGTAATACGGCACACGGTTGAAAAAATCATTCACTATTTTGATCTTGTCATTTTCTGACAGGGACTGGTTACTTTCGACCAATTTTTTCAGCGCCTGTAGCCGGAGTACGGCTTCCTTGCCGAATTTGGCTTCAACCCGGCCCAACAGGGCCGGACTGAACTCAACCAGTCCCTTGGCGGAGACGAGCGGTGCCGCCAGGCACATTAGCACGCTTAGCAGGAGCACACCGAGCATACGTATGTATGCGGGCTGCCGGGGACGATAGCTGGTATTCATCGGCTGGCCGCTGTCAGTCCAATTTCGCGTACGGCTTGCAGGTCATTATCTGTTTCGACCGACTCTGCAAGAATATCGACGTTCAGCAGTTCACCCAGCTCTTTCATGGCTTCAACCAGACGCCGCTTCTCGGGATCATTGCCGATGTTCTCCGTATAGATACGCGCCAGACGGATATAGTCGAGACGGAACTGCTTGAGGTTGTCCATTGGGATAAAGCGGCTCTCAAAGCGTTTGAGCATCACTTTCGCACCCAGGCGGTGGGCAAAGTCAATAAAGCTGCTAAACGCCTTCAGGTCTCGTGTGGCACCATAGGCCGTAATACTGAACGTCAGATGCTGGGCAATATCCCGGTTCGCCTCCAGCACCGGGTATAGCTGACCACGAAACTCATTACTGGCCAGCGCCGTAAAGGAGATATTCACCGCCACATTGTGGCTGACCTGCTCATTACGGATATAATCCATCACCCGCGAGACGATGTTCAGATCAAATTCGACAATTCGATCCAGTGTTTCCGCAACGGAAATGAAGGTACCAATAGGCAGCGCTTCGCCCTGCTCATCAAATACCTTGGACATGGCCTCTTCCAGAACCAGCTGGTCAGCCTGACCATCAGCAAGACTGTAGGCTTTCATGCCGTAGTTCACATCAACTCGCTGATTATCCACCACATCGCCGACAAGCTGCTTCCACTCATCCATACTGCGAGTATTGGCGCTGTATTCGGTAATGGCGAAACTGTTTTGGCCGATCAGTCGTGCTTTTTCATAGGCTTCCGTCGCCGCCGAAATCAAGGCAGCCGTGGTGCCTTGAGGATCGAAAGCAACACCACCGATATGAGCCACACTGTCTTTATTGTATTCAGAGCCAAGCGCTTCGAGCCTTTTCAGAATGGCTTTGCAAAGAGACTCGGCACTGGCCTGATTCTGACAATCGGCAATCAAAATAAACTCGGCACCAACAATACGGTATAGAAAATCACCTGCCACCTCTTCGTCCTTGAGCCCGGCACGGGTCTCATTGACGAAGGACTTGATGAAGGTATCGACCTTGTCAGAACTGAGGGTTGCCGCCAGTTTACCCAATTCATCGATGCGCAGGATAAACAGGTACCCCTGCTCTCGGGACATGAACCGTTCTTTCATTTCGGTTTCAAATGTTGCCTTGGTTTCCAGCCCGGTGAGCTCATCGACATGCAATCGTTTGCCGGTTTCTTCAAGACGGTTATTCAGGTTAGTGATGACCTTCTCGATTTTGCCCGACATGAGGTTCATGGACTTGGCGACATTGCGTATTTCGGTGGTCCAGGGCAGTTTATCGATTCTGGCAAAGTCACCTTCGCCGATACTGAGCGCAAGCTGGTTGATTTTGTTCAGCGGCCTCAGCACCAGAAGCAACATGCAGAAAAGCAAAATGACAAAAACGGCCAGTACGATAGCTGCAAACATCAGAGAATCCTGGGCCTGTTGCCAGAGCTTCAAATAGCCAATCCCCGGATGGGTGGTGACATAAACTGTGCCACCTACAACCCAGCCCGCATCAATTTCCGATTTGGCTGTGGCCGTTGTCAGGGGGAACAGCTCGGTAAACCATTCGGGAACCTGCTCGAAACGTTTGGGGTTGGTGCGGCTTAGCAACTCCTCGCCATCAATGTTTTCCAGACGAATCTCCAGATAGTAGCCACGGTCAAAGATGGAGTTGACCATGGTGGAGAGAATAGTGTCGTCCTGATCAAGAATGTATGGGCTAAGCGAGAGCCCCAGAGACGTTGCCGTATCCTGAGCATGTACCTCAGATTCTTCCTGAAGATAGTCTCGGATATTATTCAGGCTGGTATAGAAGTTTATCGAGAAGATGGCCAGAAACATGGCCGAAATCAACAGCATCAACTGCTTGGAGAGCGTCATCGAAAGACTCCTTTTTCATGCAGCCCTGTCACACCACGGATAAGGGCCAGCAGCCGACACATCAGGGCGGCACTTGTATGTCGCAATGCAAAACGATTTTAGCTTAGTCTAGAGTTGCCGAATGTAAAACAAAGATGTCTGGTTACCGAATTCTTCATACTTCAGCCTTGAGATATCGCGAGTCTGGCACCAAAGCCAATAAACAGACCACCGGTAACCCGATCAAAACGCGCGATTACACGCGGGCTCTGCATCCATCGGCTGATCCTGCCTGCAACAAGAATCAATACAGTGAACCACAGCAGCGTCAGCAGTGAATGGACGCCAGCAAGGAAGAAGGAGTACAGCGAAACGCTCACCTCAGCCGGAATAAACTGAGGCAGGAAGGAGACATAGAAGATGCCGATTTTAGGGTTGAGCAAATTAGTCACCAGCCCCTGCCTGAACGCAGCCAGGGGCTGCAAAGCAGATCGGCTTTCATCAGTATCTACGGCGCTGCGAGGCCAAAACAGCAGGCTTGCACCCAACCAGATCAGGTACGTAGCTCCTGCCAGCTTTAATGCCAGATAGAGGAACTCTGAAGCCTGAAGCACAACGCCCAGACCCAGCGAGGCAGCCCCGCCCCATGCCAGGCACCCCAAAATAACACCGAATGCAGCACAGAAGGCAACTGGCTGACGGCTACCCACGGCAGCACGCAAAACCATCGCCGTATCCACGCCCGGTGTCAGCGTAAGGAGAGTTGCAGCAACGAGAAAGGCGATAAAGAGTGTCATGGGCTTAGTACCTCCTTGTTGTCTGCTAACACGACGCCGACAGCCCTTTCGGTGCAAGCGGTTATTCCCGCGCCTGTATTCCAGTGTCTAAAAAGTCTAGCTGTGACATGGGGTTGAAGCACATGACAATAGCCCTCAAATGAGCCTGAAGCTATGCCTTGCGATAGCTTCAGGCTGTATTGGCCCTACAGGGGCTTCAACTTGACGTAAATTTCCATCTCAACGTACCCATCGACGCGGGCATCATTCAGGTAATGCTCCATCATCGGGTAGTTATCCGGCTCAAACCCGCTATCCGGAAACCACTCGGCATAAAGGCCAAGCTGGGCCTGCAAAGTCTCTTCAGGTGTCCCTTTGAAATACAGAACCGCGTATTTTCCGGCGGGGATTTCCGACTTTACAAAGGGCTCCGCAACCGGCACCGACTCCGGGACTACGATTGCGGCGGTATAGCGGCACTTGTCGATTGGTGTAACCGTCGGGTTATCGTACGCAAGTGCAAAGCGAGTCTGTTTGGAGGCTGCTATGCCATTGTTTTCCGCCCAATCAATCAATTTGTCCCAGGTCGCATAGATGGATTCAGGGGAGTATCCCCCCTTGGATGCCAGAGTGCTCACAGACATCCCGGCCAATTCCTTGATTTCAACATTCATGGTTACATCCTTTTGCGGTTTGCTTTTTATCACCTCAGCAGTGATGGCATCAGGATATAAATCGAAGGGGTTAAAGACTTTTCCATACTTGCTTTGCAGTTTTCCAATCTTGCTGTTTGTAATCCTGGCGGGATTACGTATTTCACTGGGACTGAACCCGAAATGCAGACTGACAGCTTTGGAAAAATTCGCGCTTGATGAGTATCCGCTGTCCAGCGCGATTTGCGTGATGGGAGTATCAGGTTTGAAGATCAACCGGTTAACAGCACGTTCCAGCCGACGCCTGGCGATATAATCATTAACGGTTTCGCCCAGGACGGCTGTAAAAATACGATGAAAGTGATATTCCGAGAAATGGCTAACGGCGGCCACCTCAGACAATGACAGCTTTTCCGGCAGTCGTTCTTCGATATAGGCCAGCACCCGCTCAATTCGCGCTTTGTATTTTTTATCCATAACAATAATCGGTGTCCGTTTTATCGAGGCTGATCAAGCCAAGAGAATACGCACCGGCAGCAGCCTTGCATAGCTATACCAGCGGGAGTCAGAAAAGCATCACACGAGTGTAAGGGTAGTAAGCTC
This sequence comes from Marinobacterium sp. NO-S09, assembly GCF_059179545.1. Taxonomy (NCBI): domain Bacteria; kingdom Pseudomonadati; phylum Pseudomonadota; class Gammaproteobacteria; order Oceanospirillales; family Oceanospirillaceae; genus Marinobacterium; species Marinobacterium sp. NO-S09. The sequence goes on from NZ_CP168954.1 coordinate 2,917,512, forward strand.
ACTACGCCTCTGCCTGAAGCGCAGTGAAGCCTCAATACAACGGTAAGAAGCTGAATATTTAGAACGTACCGGGGTAGGCTCCGCCATCCAGCAAAAGGTTCTGGCCGGTGATGAAACCAGCCTGGGCACCGCAGATAAAGGCACACATGGCACCAAACTCGGCAGGATCACCAAAACGCTTGGCCGGGCAGGCTTCGATCTGCTGCTGGCGTACCTGGTCAGCGGTAACACCCAGTTTTTTGGCATAAGACTCGACCGTTGAGGTCAAACGATCAGTTTCAAAGGAGCCCGGCAACAGGTTGTTGATAGTGACGTTTTTGGCAACGGTTTCACGGGACAGGCCCGCGACAAAACCGGTCAGGCCCGTACGTGCACCATTGGACAGCCCCAGAATAGAGATAGGCGCTTTAACCGCTGAAGAAGTGATATTGACGATGCGGCCAAAGCCACGTTCCAGCATGCCATCAACCACCGCCTGTATCAGGAAAATCGGTGTCAGCATGTTGGCATCTACCGCGTCATGCCAGGATTTTTCATCCCAGTCGCGGAAATCTCCGGGAGGAGGACCACCGGCGTTGGTCACCAGAATATCGGGGGCTGGGCAGGCTGCCAGTACTTGAGCACGACCAGCCTCCGTTGTGATATCAGCCGCCACTGCTTGAATGCTGACACCGGTTTGCTCGCTGATTTCCTTAGCCGTTATTTCAAGCGCTTCCGGACTGCGTGCATTGATCACCAGATCAACGCCCTCTTCGGCCAGCGCCAGTGCGCAGGCACGTCCGAGCCCCTTGGATGCACCACAAACAATCGCCTTACGGCCTTTAATATTGAGATTCATAACCAAACCTTATTGATGCTGCTTGAGCATGAGAAGACCGAGATGCGCGCAACACCCTGCCGACCACCTCACTCACAGTGTTTTTGTCGTACTTAAAGCCCTTCCACCACAACGACACGGCCGTGACTGCACTCATCGCGAATCGATTTCAGGCTTTGATACAGGTCGCTGTAGTAAAATGCTTCTGCCTTTTCCATGGAGGGAAACTCAAACAACACAATGCGACGCGGCTCCCAGTCACCTTCCAGTACCTTGTGCTCTCCACCACGGGCCAGATATTTACCACCCGCTTCTTCAATCGCAGGCTTCGCCTTCATCATGAATTCCTGGTAGCGCTCAAGGTTGAAAATATCGATATCAAAAATAACGTACGCGGCCATCTTTAGTTCCTCTTATTGTGCTGCGATTACCTGCAAGCTCCGGCAGGACTGTCAAAACATACTAAGAGAGTCTGAAGGCACCTATTTGACTTAATGCGCAAGCAGGTTGATATGTTGCGATAATGAAGCGGGTAAATAGAACACGGCAATAGCGCTGTCTGTACAGACCAGCAACTAATCCTCAAACCCCGTATCGACAAAACGTCCCTGATAGATGCCCTGAGTTTGACCGCCTGTAATGGCTGGAATCAGCGTATTCAAAAACTGGGGAAACAGCTGTAGGTCACCAAGCTTGGCAACCGGCATCCACACCACATCCACCTGGTGTTTATCGGGCGCAGGGCCATTTTTCGGCTGGAAGTCATCGGGGAGAGAACAAAGAAACAGGAATTCAACCACATGACGCCAGGTGACTGGCTCGGTGTCGCGTTGTTTGATGAAATCCGTCACGGCTACCAGGCTGCCGACCTCGGCGCTGCTGCCGATTTCCTCCTGACACTCGCGCTTCAGGGCATCAGCCAGGGATTCACCGGCATCCTGGCCACCACCGGGCAGGGCATATCGCACGCCCCCGGTTTCATAGCCATCTTTTTTCAGTAGCAGAACCTTATCATTTTGGATTATCAGTCCCCGTACCGCGTTCCTTTTTTGAGGCTCAATTCCCGTCATGATCTGGCACCTGCTCAACACAACTGTTCATTCAGATTAGCAGTATTATTGCGCCAGAAGCCACCAAATGTTGGGTAAACCCGTAGTGCCAGACGCCTATTCGACGGTTCGGTAGCGGCGATGCAGAATGGCCACGCGCTTCACATAGGCCTGGGTTTCTGCATAAGGCGGCACGCCAGAGTACTCTCCAACAGCACCAGGACCAGCATTGTAGGCCGCTGTGGCAAGTCGGGTGTTGCCATCGTAGAGCTTCAACAATTTGGCCAGGTAGCGTACCCCGCCGGAGATATTCTGTTCGGCATCCAGCGGATTGGTAACGCCCAATTCCACTGAAGTGCCCGGCATGAGCTGCATCAGGCCCTGAGCCCCCACCCGTGACAAAGCAGCGGGATTAAAAGCGGATTCGGCATGAATAATCGCCCGGACCAGCGCAGGATCTACCCCGTGGGCATCGGCAAAACGGTTCACGAGATTGCGATAGGGTTCCAGAAACAGCGGTGTGGTTTCCCAGTTAACGGTTGAATTGACCTGACAGGCATAACAGTCGAAGCGCACCACTTCGTACTCGACACCGCTGGGCTTTTCATCCGTAAACGAAAGCACCCCGTTTTCCTTGCGGTATTTGTAATAGGTGCTTACCACGCCCGCTTTTTGCTGGGGGGCAATGTTGGTGTACTCCACACGGCCATCAGGGTGCACGATACGGCGCACCTCAGCCTGAGCCAGTGGTGACGCAAGCAGTACACCTGAAAGCAGAAATGTGAAACAGGATCGGGACATTGGAAACATGGCAGCAAATCAAACATAAACCGTTGAATGCTTCATTCTAGTGCTCTGCCACAAGAAATGCTGCCATCTCTAACAGCTTTGTCTATCCGGGTTGATCCTGTTCAACATCAGGGGGCCAATTGCCCCCTGTGCGACCAGTCCGTCAGTCAAACAGATCGCGGTGAATCACCCCGGACTGCTCCCAGCGCTGCAACTCCAGAGCGGCCTCTTCTGCATTCATGCCACGTGCCTGCAGTAATCCATGCAAGAGGTCATCGACGCCACGCCCCAGGGTAGATGCACGGCCGCAGATATACAGGGCTGCACCACGGTTTATCCAGTCCATCAGCTGGTCGCTGCGCTGCTGCAGACGCTCGGTAATATAGCGTTGTGAGCCGCCGTCTCGGGAAAACACCGTATCCAGGTCGGTAATGACATTCTGTTGTGCCAATGCCTCAATCTGATCCCGGTAGAGGAAATCACCTTCCTGATACCGGTTGCCGAACAGTAACCAGATCGGCCCTTTCCGCCCCGCCGCTGCCCGTGCTTCAAGGAAGCCGATAAAGGGAGCGATACCACAGCCAGTGGCGACCAGGATCAAAGGCTGTTCGCTATCCTCGGGCGGGTTGAAGCCGGGGTGTGAGACCAGATCAAGTTCACGCGACTCACCTACCGGCCAGTTCAGGCAAAGCTCGCTGCTGCCCAATCCCAGCACCTCTTCTCCCTGCTCATTTTCATAGCGCAGCAGGCCGACCGTTAAGCGAATACGCCCTGGGCTCACATCTGATGAAGAACCCACCGAGTAAGTTCGAGGCTCGGCACCGGGTACTGGCTGAATCTGGACCAGATCCCCAGGTGCAAAACGAGTCTGCTCCGGCACTTCCAGTATCAGGCCATAGCTGCTGGGGCTATCGGCATCCCGCGCCTCATCCAGACGAACACGCTCAATCAACTTCGCCTGACACGTTTGGCGCTGGCGTTCCAGGGTTTGCGACTGAAGGTACCAGCCGTTGTGCTCGGCAAGTTGTTGCATCCAGGCAGACCAGTCATCAGAGGGATCCCCATCCACTTCATGCAGCGGCATGAGTTCAACAGCGCCCGCATTTATCAGCGCTGCCTGTAGTTGATGGCCACCGGCACAAAAGTGTCTGTAACGACGATCCCCCAATGCCAGCAGACTGAAGCTGACATCCTTGAGCTGATCGCCTTTAAGTGCCTTAACCCAGCTTTTTGCCATGTCCGGCAACTGTCCCTCACCGGTCGTGGAACACACCACCAGCACCTGGTGGTAACGCTGCCAGTCTTCAGGCTTGAACGCTGGCAGTGCGCCCTGGTCAACCTGGATGCCGGCCTGCTCAAGCGCACCCGCTGTCGCATTTGCCAGCCCCTGCCCGGTACCGGTCTGGCTGGCAAAGAGCACCAGCACTTCAGCATTTCCACTGACTTGGCTGGAGCGGGCCAGACGCTGGCGGCGCAGCCAGTTAATCGCACCAGTCAGGGTAAGCCCCAGCACCAGACTGCCGGCAAGCACGTTAAACAGGCCGGAGAACCAGCCCGCCCAGAGGCCTTCATGCAGTTGTTTGGGCAGATTGGACTCAATATCGATGGGGGTTACCTGCCCACCACTGACAACCAATGTCTGGTCCGAGGTTTGAATCAGGACTGAGCCCGCCTTGAAACGGCTGGCACTCTGAATACTCGTAAGATCATAGCGCTCAGACGCCTGCTGAATCCCCTGTGCCAAATGCGTCGCGCCTGCCCCGCGTTGCAGGCCCAGGTCAGGCCGCCCTACATGCAAGGTCATCAGTATTGCCGTCAGCGGCAGCAGCAATGCCAGCGGGAGAAGCCAGACACCCAGCCACTGGTGCCAACCGATCAAGGACTGGCTGAACTTGGGCCAGCCCAGGAACACACCCGCCACCATAATCGCCAGCATGGCATAGGTGACCCACTCAACCAGCCAGCTGGCATCAATAAGCAGATCCTTGTGGAAATCCTTTACCCAGGCAAAGAAAGCGCCCGTTGCATCCTCGGCATCCCCCACTCGCTCGAAATCGCTCAAACGGTATTCGCCAATGCCAGGGGCACGCCACTGGCCATCAACATCACTGCGCTCGATAGAGCGGATATTGCCGTCAGAAGAGGCTGTAGACACCAATTGGGTCAGCTGTGAAATCACCACTTCACCCGTATAGGCGGAGGGCGCCAGATCCTCTACTACCGGCTTGAAGGCCAGCACGATGCCGGTCAAAGTAATGAGGATAAACAGAGGGGTGAGGCACAACGCCAGCCAGCGATGCACCTGCAACAGGTAAGCTCTCATGAAACAACCATCCTTAGAATTGATTGGCTTAATTCAGCAGTTGTTCGATTTTAACTTTCCCATGCTTAAACAAGGGTTAATTTAGCGTAAAGATATGTAAATAACCTGGCCGGATGTAGGTGCTATTAAACATACAAACAGAGATGTATAGATGTTTTTCAGGCCCCGTTACGGTAAACTTAACCCTATTCCCCGTACACGTATTTGGAGCTTTAACGCGATGGTAAGACGTACCAAAGCTGAAGCTGCGGCCACCCGTGAGGCGCTCATTGATGCCGCAGAAGAGATGTTTCTGGAGCACGGTGTTGCCCGTACTTCTCTGGAACAGGTCGCACGACACGCTGGCATGACTCGGGGTGCGCTTTACTGGCACTTCAAGAACAAGGCCGATCTGGTCAAGGCCATGCTACAGCGTGTCCACCTGCCCTTCCAGGATCTGTTTGACCAGGTCGATACGGTGTGCCCCCAAGCTTCGCCACTGGAGGCCATCCGTGCGGCCTGCATCCATGGCCTGGAACAACTGGAAACGCCGCAAAAAATCCGTGTGCACACCATTCTCACCTACCGTTGCGAACTCTTTGGCGATATCGACCCTCAGGAGATGGAACGGGAAATCACTGAAGAAATCTTCGAGGTACTGCAGCACTACTTCAAAATGGCAGAAGCCCAGGGTCAGCTGAAAAACATCTCGGCTGATGTCGCGACCGAAATGCTCTATGCGGTTTTATCCGGTCTTTTCCATACCTGGATTCGCCAGCCGGAAGACTACTCCATCTCGCAGCAGGGTCGCGTATTGCTGGACACGCTGCTGAACATGATGGGCGGCACGGATAGTTCTGACTGATTCCACATTAAGCGACATTAACGAACACAAGAAAGGGCGCCGAGGCGCCCTTTTCAGTATGTTGCTTGGCAGGATGGATTAGCTGGTCACTTCTCCAACCTTACCCTGCTCGCCCGACGATGAGCGTTTGCTCTGCAGCCACTCCGATACCGAAGCGATCATGGCGTAGAACGTCGGTACAAAGCAGCTGCCGATGATGGCAACAGACGCCATACCCACGGATACCGCGGTACCGATGTGGTGGCTGCTGGTATCACTGGCACCGGTAGCCATGGCCAGCGGGATAGTGCCCAGGATAAACGCCAGCGATGTCATGACGATGGGACGGAATCGCAGTTCCGCCGCTGTAATCGCTGCTTCCTGAATACTTTTACCCAGCTCACGACGTTGCAGTTCGGCAAATTCGACGATCAAGATCGCATTCTTCGCCGCCAGGCCCACAACCACCAGCAAGCCGATCTCCACATACACACTGACCTCCAGGCTGCGCATCATGATGCCGCCCACGGCACCGAAGAAGGCAAACGGCGTTGCTGTCAGTACCGCCAACGGCAGCGACCAGCTTTCATACTGAGCCGCCAGGATCAGAAACATCATCAGAATGCCGAAGCCCACGGCCAGTGCAGCTGTGTTGCCGACAGTAGTTTCCTGATAGGCGGTACCGGTCCAGCCCATACCCCAGTTATCGCCCAGTGTTTCCTGGACCACTTCCTCCATGGCAGCCACGGCCTGACCGGAGCTGTAACCGGCCGCCGGTCCACCCTGGAACTGGGCCCCCAGGTAGACACCAAAGCGCGAGACCACGGCCGGCGCCAGCTGACGCTCCAGTGTAACCAGCTCAGACAGGGGCAGACGCTCACCACTAATGCCGCTGCGGACAAAGATGGTGTTGAGGTCATCCGGCTGCTGACGGTAGGCATCTTCGTTCTGCAGGAACACCTGGAAGTTGCGGTTCTGGTAACTGAAGTAGTTCACAAAACCATTACCCAGAGTGTTGGACAGCGTAGCGTTAAGGTCTTCCAATGCTACGCCGTAGCTCAGCGCCTTCTGGCGATCAATTTCGGCCCGGTAGGACGGTACATTGACGTTGAAGGTGGTGAAGACACGGTTCAGCGCCGGATGTTGGTTGGCTGCTTGCATCACTTTCACTGAAGCCTGATACAACTCTTCAGGTGAGGCACCGCCGTAGGACTGCAGATAACCCGTGAAACCACCTGTGGTCGACAGTCCCATAATCGGCGGCATGTTGAAGGCAATCGCACTGCCGCCCGGTGTCATGGCCCCGATCTGCATAATCTGACCGATCAGCGGATCTACCTTCAGATCTCGGTCTTCCCAGGGCACCAGGCTCACAAACATGACACCACGCGCGCTGTTTACGGCGCTGGTAAGGATGTCGTAACCGGCCACAGCGGCAACGTGATCAACACCCGGAATTTCCTGAATCTGCTTGCTGACGTTATCCATGTAGTCGTTGGTACGATCCAGCGACGCCGCATCCGGCAACTGCACACTGACCAGCACGATGCCCTGGTCGGTTTGCGGCACCAGCGTCGTGGGCGTGTTGGCAAACATCCACCAGGAGGCGTAACTGAAACCGGCAGTCAGCACCAGCGCCACCAACCAACGTCGCACCAGGAAGGTCACAATGCGGGTAAACAGCGCGGTCACCGCACTGAAGCCTCGCTCAAACCAACGCAGGGGGGCATGGAACGCATGCATGAAGCCGCTTTCCTTCTCACCCGGCTTGTGGTGTTTGATAAACACCGCCGACAGCGCCGGCGTGAAGGTCAGCGCCATCAGGGCCGAGAAACCAACTGAAATGGCGACCGTAAGGGCAAACTGCTGGTAGATCTGGCCGGTAAAACCACCCAGGAAGGCGACCGGAATAAATACCGCCGCCATGATGAACGAGGTGGCAATAACCGGCCCACCCACTTCTTTCATGGCCAATACCGTGGCCTCACGCACGCTGATGTTTTCATCTTCCGCCAGCACACGTTCCACGTTTTCCACCACCAGGATGGCATCGTCCACCACTATGCCTATCGAAAGCACCAGTGCGAACAGCGTCAGCAGGTTCAACGAGAAATCAAACAGGTAGAAACCCGCAAAAGTGGCCACCACCGATACCGGCACCACCGACATGGCGATGATGGTAAAACGCCAGTTCTGCAGGAAGACATACAGGATGACACCCACAATCAGAAAGGCTTCGATGAAGGTTTGGATCACCGTATCCACGGAAGCGGAGATGAACAGTGTGGTGTCGTACGGCACCACATATTCCAGCCCCGGCGGGAAACGCTGAGACAGTTCCTCTACCTTCGCTTTCACCGCATCAGCCGTTTCCAGCGCGTTGGCACCCGGCTGCTGGTTGATAATGATCGGCGCCATGGTGGCGCTATCAAGGCGTGCTTCTACACCGTAGAAAGACGCACCCAGTTCAACCCGTGCCACATCTTTCAGCAGCAGTGCCGAGCCATCCGCGTTGGTACGCAGATAAATATTACGGAAGTCATCTGCACTGGACAGACGCCCGCCCGCATTGACGGTATAGGTATAGGCACGCGGCTCACTCTGCGGTGTACCTGCCAGATTACCTGCTGGTACCTCGGTGTTCTGGGCACGGATGGCCGCTGCCACCTCTGTTGGTGTCAGGTCGTACTGCGCCAGTTTCTGCGGATCCATCCACACACGCATCGCAAACTCACCACCACCCAGCACCTCGGCAGCCCCCACGCCCGGAATCTGGCGCAGTTCGTCGAGAATATTGAGGGTCGCATAGTTCTGCATGTAGACTTTGTCGTAGTCGCCTTCCGGCGAGATCAATGCCAACAGCAACAGGATAGAGTTGGAGCGTTGCTCAACTTTTACGCCCTGTGCCCGCACCGAGTCCGGCAACTGGGACAAGGCCCCCTGAACACGGTTGTTGACGTTTACAGTGTTCATGTCGCCATCGGTGCCGACGTTGAAGGATACCTCCATCGACATCAAGCCGTTATCGGCACTGGTGGAGGTCATGTAGATCATGTTCTCAACACCGTTGATGGCTTCAGCCAAGGGCGCGGCTACTGTCTGGGCGACTGTTTCGGCGTTGGCACCCGGGAAGGTAGCCTCCACCGACACACTCGGCGGTACCACACTCGGGTACTGCTCGATCGGCAACACGCGCAGGCTGACCACCCCGATCACTGTCAGGATGATCGCCAGTACGGTGGCGAAGATCGGCCGTTTTATGAAGAAGTTGGCGAAGTTCATGCATCGTCACCCTGGGCAGACGCCGCTTTGATCGGTGTGCCCGGTTTGATACCGGACGGATCACCCACAACCACCTTGTCGCCGGATTCCAGGCCGCTCACAACAATCTGCATTTCACCGGCCACTTCACCCAGTTCAATGGTGCGGGCACGGGCCTTGTTCTCATCATCAACCACGAATACCTGAGGTCCCATCAGGCCCTGGGTAACCGCAATCTCCGGCACCGCCAGCACGTTGTAGCGCTTGAGACCTTCGATGCTGACACGCACGAACTGACCAGGCAGCACCTTGGCACCCGGGTTGGCAAAGCTGGCAGACGCCTGAACTGTACTGGTTTTCTGATCAACACGAACACCCAGGAAGTCCAGCGTACCCTGCAGCTCGGTATCTGCCTGACCACTGCCACCGGCCACGCTCAGGCTGGCATGGATCTGGTTGAGATCGTCCAGTTCCAGCTGGCTGCGCAGTTCCAACGCATCCTTGAGCGGCATCTGGAAACGGACTTCCAGAGGGTCCAGCGGGGTGATGGTGACCAGCTCTGTGCCGGCGTTAACCAGGTTACCCAGATTGATCTGACTCAGACCGATACGACCGGAGACTGGCGCAGTCACACGGGTATAGCCCAGATCGATATTGGCGCTGGCCAAGGCGGCTTCAGCCTGAGCCACACGTGCTCGCGCAACCTGCTGTTCAGCCAGGGCCTGATCATATTGCTGACGGCTGACAGAACTGCGCTGCAGCAGGGACTTGTAACGCTCGGCATCGCGGCCCGCACGGGCCAGTTCAGCCTTGGCACTCTGCAGATCGGCTTCATGCTGCTTCACCATCGCCTCGTACTGCTCGGGCTCGATGGTGTAAAGCAGCTGGCCTTCACTGACCTGGTCACCCTGCTCAAACTGACGGGTCTCCAAGGTGCCATTTACACGTGCAACCATTGTTACTTCATGCTCACTGGTCAGCAGAGATGAGTAGGCTTTGTTCAGGGCAATATCCTGACGCTGGATGGTCGCTACTTCAGTCGTTACCGGCGGCATACTCTGTGCACCGGCGGTAGCCTGCTTCTGTTCTTCGCCACAGGCGCTCAGCAACAGCGTCGCGCCAGCGAGCAGGAGGACTCGCCACCTGGAAACGGATGTCATCATTACGTGGATTCCGAGAGTTGGTAGATAAAGTCAAATTTTACATTCATACATGTATGAATGTAAACAATACAGACTTGCTTCCTACCACTTTAGTCAACAGCCGATGACAGCACCAAGACAGCGCCAGGGGTGATGCTCACCCCTTCACGGCAGCACTCGGCCAGCCATCGGGTACCAGGAAGCAACGCTCACGTTCCTGCCACCCCAGCTCAGTCAGTTCCAGCCGTGCCAAAAGACAGGGCCAGTCATGTTCTCTGCACTCACGGACTCTGGCCTCTACGGCACTTGGCTCAGGACAGTCTGACTGCCAATAAGGCCCCAGCCAGTCAGGCTTATGCAGCGGCACCCAAATCCCGTCTGCCGTCGAAAACGTGCTTAACCGACGCCAGTGGCCGGTATCAAGATGTGCACCGACCTGCTCAGGCAACGGCAGGGCAGGCCCTTCAGGCTGGAACAGATAACCGGGCATGAACACTTTCGGCGTTACCGGCTCATCTAGCCCCAACTGCTGCAACAACTGCTGCCCTTCCTGTCGCAGCGCCATTTTCGATTGATGGGTCAGCAGCCGATCCGTTTTGAGATCAAGCCGATCCCGGCTGTTCGGCCCATACCAGAGAGGCGCTTCCCCTGCCTGACCGGGATACCCAAGGTAGAATTTCACAGCAATTTCATGATGCTCAAGACCACCGGTGTGATGGTTGTGCACGAGAAAATCCAGCTCACCCAATGTTTGACCATCCCTGATGATCTGTTGGTTCTGAGCCTCGATAGTCCACCCCAGCAGGTCTTCGATCAGAATCTGGTAGAGAATTTCAAAATAGGCCCCCAGGCGCCGCGGGGCCGGTGTCTGTAAACGCTTTGGGGCCTGATCTGGTTGCTGCTCCCACGCCAGTAAAGTCTGTTGCCAACCACTGGGCAGCCAGTCTTGGGGCATGAAGCTTTGCTTTCCCACATAAAGCTGGGGTGCCTGACATAGCCAGGCCAGGTGGCGTAAACGGGACGCTTGTAATCCCCTTAATGCGCCCTGCCCATCACTTTGCGTTTCAGCCGTCATTACTGACCTCCCTTAAAAAGATAATGTTTATCATTTACAATAATAGGCTTTTACGCGTTATCGCCCTTACCCGGAGTCTGGACGTGAACCCGGCTGCTGCACCTGCTGATACATCTTTTACCGCCAGTGACTTTCATGCGCTGGGCCGTAAATACGATATTCGATACTGCTTTCCAGAAGCGGGTCACAGTTCCTCACGCCCCGTGTTGCGAGGCCATGTGCGCGAACAGTCCCTGGCCTCGGGCTTTCAGCTTACCCTGTCAGATGTTCAGGTGTTGAGCCCCTATGAATCCCGTTCCACCGGAGCGTCCTCTCTGTTTATCTGCTCGGTACTCGAAGGTCAGCTCGATTTCAGTGTCGGCCACCAGTCCTTCGCCCTGCAACCGGGCATGGCGCTGAGTCTTTCCTTGCATCAGGCTCAACCGGTCACCGTGTATCACCGCGCCGAGCAACACCTGCGCACGCTGACACTGGCCCACCCTCAGAAACTGCCTGAAGGCTCACCGTTCAGCCATTTGCTCAACCAGGTAAGAGCATCCGATACCCCTCAGCTCTGGCGCCTGTCACCTGCTCTGCATCAACAGTTAAATGAGCAGATCTCGCACGCCCCACTGGGCACTGCCGACACACTGATACTGGAAGGCCTGGCTTTACAGTTGCTGGGGCAACATGGGCAACATGGGCAACAGCAAGAGCAACACCCACTGAAGGGAAACAGAAAGCTATCACCTGCCGAATCATCCCGCCTCCATGCACTGCATGCGCAAATCATTGCGGCACCCGAAGCGCCTTATGAACTGGCAACCCTGGCGCAACAGACCGCCATGAGTGGCAGCAGTCTGCGCAGCAAGTTCCGCGACCTGTTCGGTGAACCTTTGTTTGATTTCATTCGTCGCCAGCGCTTAACCAAGGCGCACGCCCTGCTCGCCAGTGGTCATGCCATTGAGCACACCGCCTATATCTGCGGCTATCGTCACGCCTCCAACTTTACTACCGCGTTCAAGCGGCAGTACGGATACTCGCCCGGCAGCCTTCTACGCCAATCCTGAACAGTTCTCATAATCATTCTGTCATATCGCATAACTGCGCATAACCATTAAATGGAATCATTCTCATTTTCAGTAAACGCAAATTGAGTAGAGACTAGAATGTTCAGATACAGCAAGCTGTCCGCAGCCATCACGCTGGCCACCGCAGGTGCAGCCTTCAGCGGCTTCTCATTCGCCGCGGAGACAGATAGCACCGAGCAGGACACCCTGGTCATCACCGCCACCGAAGGTGCCACCAAACTGGAAACCCCTTTGGTCGAGACTCCCCAGGCGGTTTCTGTCATCAGCCGAGATGAGTTTGAACGCCGTGGCGCACAGAGCGTGCAGCGGGCCGCCAACTATACGCCGGGCATCTTTACCAACCAGGTGGGCGCCTCCAATCGCTACGATTACCTCGTCCTGCGTGGTTTCTCGGACGGCAGCATCGGCAACACCTACCTGAATGGCCTCAAGCTGATGGGGGATACTAACTCCTACACCGCCACCGTAATCGATCCCTGGTTCCTGGACAGCATTGAAGTCGTACGCGGCCCGGCATCGGTTCTCTACGGCCGCGCCTCACCCGGCGGCTTGGTGGCACTGAAGAGTCGCAAACCTGAATTTATCTCTGGCGGCGAAGTACGTCTCAGCGCGGGCAATAACGCACACCGCAGTCTGGCATTTGATCTCACCGGCCCGGTCAGTGAAAGCAATGACCTTGCGTTCCGGCTGGGCGGCATTGTCAGTGCACAGGACACCCAGTTCGGTCCCGTGGAAGAGGAGCGTCGAGCCCTCAACGCCGCGCTGACCTGGCGGATGACGGATGCCACCACGCTGGATGTGATGGCCTATCTGCATGATGAACCCGAGGGCGGTTACCATTCCGGCCTTCCCTATGAAGGTACGGTCGTGGACTACAACGGCCGCCGCATCAGCAACAACTTTTTCGAGGGGGAAGAAGATTACGACAAGTTCGACCGCTCCCAGCAGCTGTTTGGCTATGCCCTTGAGCACCATTTCAATGACCGCTGGACCTTCCGCCAGAAAGCACGTCACCTGAGCTCTGAGGTAGAAAACCAGCAGGTATACGCCTACGACTGGGCCAACGAAAATGAACTCACCCGTTACTATTCCGGCGGTGAAGAAGACCTTTCAGCCTGGACCATCGATAACCAGGTGGAAGGTTTCCTCGCACACGGCAACACCGAACACCGTCTGCTGGTGGGGCTGGACTACCAGTACCGTAACAATGAAGTGAGCTGGCCGTCCGGCGCCTTCTCCAACATTAATCCCTTCGATCCGGTCTATGGCACTGAGCCAACATCGATGTGGCCCGCCACGGAAGAAGAGCATCGCCTGAAACAGACTGGCTTCTACCTGCAGGACCAGATCACTCAAGGCCAATGGCGTTTTGCCGTGGGCGGCCGTTATGACCAGGTAGAAATTCGCAACAAGGGGCTGAGCAGCGGCACCACCAGAGAACTGGATGAAGGCCAGTTCAGTGGACGCCTGGCAGCGCTCTACCTGATGGAAAATGGACTGGCGCCCTATGCCAGCTACTCCACCGGTTTCACTCCGACCAGCTTTGTCGATACCAACGGTGATCTGCTGCAACCGATGGAAGGTGAACAGTATGAGGTGGGTCTGAAATACGAGCCGGTCGGTAGCAATAGCAGCTATAACGCAGCTCTGTTCCATATTACCCAGAGCAATATCGCCACCAAGGAGCAGCCCACCGACCCTTACCGTGCCATTGGCGAGATCGAATCACAGGGTCTGGAGCTTGAAGCGCGTACACAGCTGACACCGGCAGTGGCACTGAATGCCAGCTACAGCTACACCGATGCCAAATACAGCAAGAGCGACGACGGCAATCAGGGCAATGACGTGATCTACTCGCCCAAACATCAGGCCAATCTCTGGCTGGATTATCGCCTCAACGCACTGACCTCATCTCTGGGCGTACGTCATTACCGGAATATTCAGGCTGACCGTGCCAATACGCATACCCTGCCAAGCTACACACTGGTGGATATGGCGTTGCATTATGAACTGGGCCGCATGGGCTCGGGTGATGCCTATGTTCAGTTGAACGTAAACAACCTGCTGGACAAGGAATACGTAGCATCCTGTAACTCGCTGGAGTTCTGCTACTTCGGTGGCGAGCGCAGTATCAAGGCGAGCTTCGGCTACCGCTTTTGACCCCCTTCACCCCTTCAACACTGCAGTGGCCTCCCGGCCACTGCCCTTATCAGCCTTGGCGCTGACGTTCGTAAACACTCAGGCTAACCGCCGTCCCCAAATTCAGTGATTCAATCAGACCGGCCCCCTGAATGGTGAACGCCTTTGCACCCAAACGATCCAGATGGTCACGGGGTACTCCCCGCGCTTCATTTCCGAACAGATAACAGTCACATGCTTTGAAAGCTCTGGAATGCAGCGGCTCGCCCTGCATATCCAGGCAGCCGATGTGCTCATATCGATCCGCCAGGCTATCCAGACTTACATCCAGCTCCATCGGGACATGAAAAATAGCCCCCATACTGGCGCGGATAACCTTGGGGTTGAACGGATCGACACTGCCGGGGCTGAGCAAGCAACGATAGCCGCCAAACCAGGCCAGAGTACGCAGGATCGTCCCCAGATTGCCCGGGTCCTGAATCTCATGGAAGTAGAGCGCGACTTCCTGCTGGGTCGACTTTGGCTGGATGGCAGACATGGGCACGACGGCAACTATGCCCTGAGGGCTTTTGGTCGCACTGATGGCTGACATCTGCTTGCTGTTAACCGGATGGACCTCGAGGTCGGTTTCCCACCCGGCATACTGATCTGTCAGATACAACTCAGCTGTTGCGAGACTTGGCTGTTGCTCGGCAGCCTTTTGTAGCTCAAGTACCAGGTGCTCCCCTTCAACCAGACAGTACCCGGTTTCAGTGCGAAATTTTTTCTGCTGCAGCTTTTTGATCAGATCCAGTTTCATCCAGCTCACCCGTTACAAGAGAAGGCACCGAAGGGTCCGGAGCCAGGCAAACGGCGCAGTATAGTGACTCATGCCACTAAAGTCAGTGTACGATGACCGTTGACATGTTTAATGCCTGCCTCTAATTTAGGTAGCGACCATTTAGTAGTAAAGCAGCGACGCTGTTTTTGACCCGCCAGGTCTGCCCCCACCAGACCCAAGCGATCTGACCGCGTCAGATACCCGTTTTACATCTGCCTGCTGTTTTGTGGCTCTATCGCTGCTTGTTCTGGCCGCTGTGGCCCAACGCAAACACAGACGAAACTGTCCCGATGATGAAAGCAGCTCCCGCGCGACATACAGGTACTCGACAGACAACCTCTGCGGACGGACCATGATCCATCGCAAGAGAGGGGCTGGTCTCACCGCCAAAACACTGGGCATTACGCTGATGATCCTGGCGTTGATTATTGGTGCCACCCTGACCATGAGCCGCTCCTTCGAGCAACTGCAGGAGCAGACCCAAACACTTGCAACCAGTGAAATGGAGAACCTGATGATCTCCGTGCGACTGGTACAGCAATCCGAATCGCTGGGCAGCCTGGGAGCACGCCTGGCATCTGCCGACACCCACAGCGTACGGCGCCGTGCCCTGATTGAACTCACCGACCGCCTTAACTGGGTTTCCCGGCTGACTCAACAGCTGGCCAACCTGAGCCTCAACACCGAGCTCATCAACCAGATGAAGACCACTCAGGGGCACCTGCAAGACAACATCGATGAGCTGAACACCTTGGTGTCCGAACATATTGATGGCAGCACGACCGTAGGCCTGCTGCGTCAGATCTCGGCCCTGTCGCACAACAACCAGGAATTGGCTGGACAACTATCCATTCTGGCAGGATATTTTTCTGCCACCATGCGTCAACAGATCGCCAACCAAAGCGAGCGCCTGGCCGGCGATATTCAAAGCCAGCAGCAGAACCTGTTGGCCGTTTGCGTGCTGGTACTGATTTTCACCCTGTTGGCTGGCCTGTATTTTGAGCTTAGGGTGGTACGCCGCATTCTTAGCCTGCAACGGCTGGTCAGCTCTCCTGTTGTGAACGTGGACAAATTCGATGCCCGTGGCGGGGATGAGATCGCCAGCCTCGCCAGTACGGTCCGCTCTTACGTGCAGCGCATTCAGTCACATGAAGCGCAGATGCAACAAGCGCACCAGGAAATGACCTATCTTGCCGAACACGACGCCCTGACAGGCCTGGCGAACCGCCGTCACTTCCAGGCCGCCGCCCGGCGCCTGCTGCGCCAAGGTACCCAGTCGTTCTGTGTGGCGATCGGCGATATTGACCACTTCAAACAAGTCAATGACCGCTTTGGTCATGCCATGGGAGATCAGGTACTCGTCAAATTGTCTGAGCAACTTTCCGCAGGGCTTAGAGAGTCTGACACCCTGGCCAGGTTCGGCGGCGAAGAGTTCGCCATAATCCTGCCCATCAGTTCACTGGAGGACGGTCAAGCCGTTCTCGACAAATTGCGTCATCAGATTAGTTTGCAACACCTGACGCCGGATACTCACACTGACCTGACCATGAGTTTCGGGATCGCCTTGATCGACAACAGCCAAATGGCATGTGACGCAAGCGATCACCAGATTGAAACACTACTCGACGCTGCTCTGTTAGCGGCCGATCAGGCGCTCTACACCGCCAAACGCAAAGGGCGCAACCAGGTGGTTGCAGCAGCGGAGACCGTGTATGCAAAAGCCATATAAAAGTTTCGGGTTACCACTGGGCGGTTCGCTTAAAAATCTTCTGGTGTTTGTTTTCCTCATGTTTGCACTGCCTCTTCATGCCAGTGAGCACGTCCGGCTTGGCATTCAACTGGAACCCCCGTCGCTGGACCCGACCCGAACTGCAGCCGCATCGGCCGGCGAAATCACCTGGTGTAATATTTTTGAAGGGCTCACAGTCGTAAACGGGGAGGGTCTGCTCAAGCCTCGCCTGGCAAAAGAGTGGAGCCTGTCAGAGGACGGCCTGACCTACACATTCAAACTGCACAAAGGTGTCATGTTTCACGACGGCACCGATTTTAATGCTCAGGTTGCCGCGTTTTCACTGCAGCGTATTCTCAATGCGGAAAACCAGAACCCGCAGCGCAAATGGTTCGAGCAGGTCGCCAGCATCACGGCCGAAGATGATTACACTCTGAAGATTCATCTGCACCGCCCGGATTCCATGCTGCCCTTTGCCCTGTCACTGCCGGCAGCGGTGATGGTCCACCCCGAATCAGCAGCCAACAATGGCGAACGCCCTGTTGGTACCGGTCCATACCTGCTGGGCCACTGGGACAAGGGCAACGATGTTCGCCTGGAACGCAACCCCGATTACTGGGGCAAACAACCCATTCTGGACAGCGCCAGCTTCATCTTCATGAAGACATCGGTGGGCACTGAAAATGCGTTGGCCGAAGGGCTGGTAGACGGCCTGTTGAGTGTCACCCGTGTGGGCAACCGCTTCGTGATTCGCCCCGACTACCGCATGAATGCGCGCAAACTGCAGAGCAAGATGATCCTGGCCATCAACAATGCTCAGCCGCCCTTCGATGACCTGCAGGTGCGTCGTGCCCTCTCTCATGCGATCGACCGCAAACGGGTCAGTCAACTTTATGGAGCCCAGTTTCAACCCGATTTGATCGGCAGCCACTTTCCACCCTCTCACCCCGCCTATGTCAATCTGGTTGACCGCTACCCCTACAACCCTGAAAAAGCACGCATCCTGTTGGCCGAAGGCGGTGTATCAGAGGGCAAGCCGGTCAGGCTCACCATCCCGCCCACGGATTATGGGCGCTATGGCGGTCTTATAATTGCTGAAGACCTGGAAAGGGTCGGGTTTAAGGTCGAACTTGAGCAAGTAGACTGGCCGACCTGGCTGGATAAGGTTTTTACTCAAAAAGATTACGAGCTCACCCTGATCATGCATGTTGAGCCCATGGACCTGAACATCTACGCCCGCGACAACTACTACTTCAATTACGATAATCAGGGCTTCAAGAAGATCTGGGAGCAGGTGCTGAACGCACGCAGCAACGATGAATTGAACCGCCTGCTTGGCGATGCCCAACGCAAAATCACAGAAGATGCCGTCAACGTTTTCCTGTTCATGCGGCCTGAGCAAAACCTGATGGACAAGCGCCTGGCCGGCATCTGGAACAAGACGCCCATCCCCTCTTTTGTGCTGGAGGATGTGCACTGGACGGAAGCCAGGTAAACCCCGCACCCGCTAGCAGGCGGGCGCCCTGCCACGTACAATACGCGATTCAGTCACAATGATGGTTTGCGAAACACTATGGCCCGTTCCAAAAGCAGCGCCCGATGGCTCAAAGAGCATGTCAACGACCCCTTCGTTAAACAGGCCCAGAAGGATGGCTACCGCTCCCGCGCCAGCTACAAACTCCTGGCTCTGAACGAGAAGGACAAGCTGATCAAACCCGGCATGCTGGTGATCGACCTGGGCTCCGCACCTGGCGGCTGGTCACAAATTGCATCCGAGCTGGCGGGCGAGAAAGGCAAGGTCATTGCATCGGATATCCTGCCCATGGATGCACTGCCCGATGTGGACTTCATCCAGGGTGACTTCACCGAAGAAAGCGTATTTGACGAGATCATGGGCGTGATCGCCGACCGCCCGGTGGACGTGGTGATTTCCGATATGGCCCCCAACCTGAGCGGCGTAGCCTCTGCCGACCAGGCCGGCTCCATCTACCTCATTGAACTGGCGCTGGATATGGCCCAGCAGGTGCTCAAACCCAAAGGCAGCTTCGTCGCCAAGGCGTTCCAGGGCGAGGGCTATGAAGAGTTCGTCAAGGAAGTGCGCAACCATTTTGACAGCGTCGTAATCCGCAAACCCGAAGCCTCACGGGCACGTTCGCGCGAAGTCTACGTGGTCGGTCGCGGCTTCAAGGGCTAACCGACTTAATGTCAGGCACTCCTCAGGGGTGCCTGTGCTTTAATGTATATCCCTTGATCCATGCCCTTCATTGATATCCCCGTTCAGATTTAAGCTCTGTTTAATCTTGGTCTGCTCATATAGCAAAGCGCGTTTTCAGGATGAATGGGGCTATTCATGTCAAATAACAGCTGTGCCGAGAACAGGCCAAAGCCTGGGTTTCGCCTGTCTCTCTCCCTTCGTTTTCTCGTATTTGGCGTAGGTGTATTGCTCATCAACGGACTGTTACTTTCTTCGAAGACGGACCAGATCATCGAAACCGCCTTTCTCAACCAGGCTGACCAGAAGATTCATCTTTATCTCGACCAGGTAAAACGCAGTCTGGAGACTGGCAGACTAACTCCTACGGATACCGCTTTTCAGAAAGAAGTTCAGTACCTGAACCAGCACCCTCTTTTCAGCTCCCAGTTACATGTCATTTCACTTTATTTGTTCAACCGGCAGGGCGACATCATTGCGCACAGCCACGGGCAGCATGCTCGCAAAGACATGTCGGCGGGCTCACCCTATTTCGCGGTACTCAACAACCTGCAACCATCCCTGGGACAGGAGCACGAGCTTAATACCGAAACAGGTGCTGTAAAGGGGGATTACCTTTTGCCGCTGACGCTCCCTGATGGCACTCAAGCAGGTATCGAAGTGGAGGTGGACATAACCGGACTTACAGAGGCAATCAGTAATTTTGACGCCCCGTTCGAGCAATCCATGTGGCTATCCGTGAGTCTCAGCAGTCTGCTAATGCTGGTTGTGCTGGGCGGGCTCATCTACCTGCGCCTGACAAAGCCCATTGAGCAACTTCATCTACTGATTGGAAAGCTTTCGGCTGGTGATTTAGACCAGAGGGTTACCCTCAAAACCCAAGATGAAGTCGGGCAACTGGGAGCAGGCATCAACCATCTTGCGGACAGCGTTCAATCCCTGCTCAAAGAGCAGGATGAAACCTACATGGCAGCATTGAGTTCACTGGCACAGGCGTTACAGGCCAAGGACCCTTATACGGCGGCGCATTCTGGCAGAGTGTCACGCTATGCCGTTCGACTCGGGAAACAGATAGGCCTTGAAGCCTCTGAACTTTCGCTGTTGAAGAAAGGGGCGCTGATGCATGATCTTGGCAAAATCGGTATACATGACAACATCCTTAATAAGCCTTCTGCCCTGACGGATGAAGAATATCAGGAGATGCAGAAACACCCGGCCATGACGGCCGACATCATGAAACCGCTCAAACGCTTTAAAGCGTTTGCCGAGATAGCGGCCTGGCATCATGAACGCTGGGATGGCAATGGCTATCCGGATGGACTCAAGGGAGAAGCAATCCCCCTGCTGGCACGGATTGTAGCGATTGCCGATACTTGGGATGCCATGACAGGCGACCGTGTTTATCGACCCGGTATGCCCACACAAAAAGCACTTTCCATTCTGGAAGCTGAGCAGGATTCCGGGCAGTTCGACCCGGAGTTGATTCGAACCTTCATTGCCATGGTTAAAGCTGAGCTGCCCGACGCACCGCAGGAGCAGGCGTCGGACGTATCATCGTTGGTTAACTGATACACACCCGTCAATCAAAGGGCTGCGGCTTGGGTGTTGCATCCACTGAAGGCGACAGAGGCCTTCCATCCCCGGCACATTCGCATCTTGCTCTCTACTTATGACTTGTACCTATCTCTAGGGACAGACAGCTTCAACGTCCGTTTCTAGTATGGATGGCCATGAACAATAACAACTGACGGAGAGCACAATGGCCCATCTAAGACCGCTGGAAAACCATGAAGTCGATCAGGAACTGCGTGAGATGTTTAAGCACTACGAGAACACCCGCGGCTTCTGTCCCAACAGTGTAAAAACCATGGCACGTCGCCCTAATATCTCGAAGACGTTCGGCAAACTGAATCAGGTAATCCTCTATGAAGGCACGGTACCCGAAGAGCTGAAGATGCTGGTTGCACTGGCCTCCAGTCTGGCGTCCGGCTGCCACTATTGCCAATCCCACATGACCAACCTTTCCAGTATCTATAAAGCATCCGACGAAAAAATTGCCGCCATCTGGGAGTTCGAAACCAGCGACCTGTTCAGTGCTGCCGAACGTGCTGCCATCAAGATCGGGCTGAAAGCCGGCACCCTGCCCAATGATGTTACTTCTGAAGATTTTGATGAGCTGAAACAGCATTTCGACGAGGGGCAAATCGTGGAAATTGTGGCCACCATCGCGCTGTTTGGCTACCTCAACCGCTGGAACGATACGATGGCAACACAGCTTGAAGCCGTGCCGGCACAGGTCACCGAACGTGCGGTTGGGCACACCAGCTGGGAAGTGGGCAAGCACAATTAAAGGAGACCTTTGATGGTTATTCAACAGGTTACAGACACGGATTTTGATTCCACCTTGGCATCTGCTGACCGCCCAGTTCTTCTGGATGTATGGGCGCCCTGGTGCGGGCCCTGCAAAATGGTAGGGCCTGCTATTGAGCGTCTGGCAGCCAAACAACCTGAGCGCTTTCAGGCGGCCATGGCCAATATGGAAACATTTGAGCAAACGGCCGCAGAACTGGAGATCAAGAGCACACCGACATTGGTGTTATTCAAGGACGGTGAAGAGATCGCACGTCGCACGGGAGCATTGATGGAAAGCCAGATAGCCAATTGGCTGGATCAATATATTTAACGCGAGAAAGCCCGGCTGATGATGCACCTGCCTGTACAGCCGGGCGGCCTTACACAACCGTGAGGCAAAGCCCAAACAGCTCATTCTGACTGGAGATACTCAAGCGGCTATAAGCACGCTTACGGTAGGTCAGTACACTCTGCAACTTGATCCCCAGATCCAGTGCAATACCATCGGAACTCATCCCCAGCAGCACACGGGCACAAACTTCTTTCTCTCGCTGACTTAATGAAGCATCGACTTTATTCAGGCGCATGATCAACATTTCAGTCTGGGCATCTCGTGTCATAAAACTGGATAAGGCTCCCGCCAGCCGCGCATGTTTAACCACCAGACTGGCCAGTAAGTGAGCCATCGCATCGAAGGTTTCAATACTCTCATCAGGGAAGGGCGTTTGATTGCGAAACAGGTTAAGGCAGTACAGCCCTTTATCAGCACGAACCAAAATCGAAAACCGGTCCACAATGCCCATTTTGTCATACCAGAGGCGGCGATAGCCCTGGTCGCTGATATCCTGCTGACGCAACCGGCGCGAGATGACCTGACCGTCATGGTCGAAAGCCTGCAGAAACTCTTTATTCGGATCCAGTCGATAGTAGATCGTCAGATAGAGCTGCTGCATTTCAGGCGTGATGTTGAGGGTTTCGTCATTGGCAGACAGAATGTAAGTCACCCTGTCCTGATCTTCCAGGTGAACGACCGACAGGTGATTCACTTCGCAGAGATCACCCAGTACCTGCAGCAGACTATCCGAGAAATGAGGTGCGCCCAGATCGAGGACCAACCGAGCAATCGCATCAGGACCAAGCAACCCAAGCACCCCTTGCTCTCACACCCTGCCTTCCAATCATGAGCCGCATGGCCAAGGTGAAATTCGCCACGTTAATACATCCGAATCAGTACAACGCCCGAGATTAGAAAGAGTACACCCAGAATGCGGCCCCAGTTAATGTCATGCTGCGGGAAAGTGGCCCAGCCGAAGTGGTCAAGAATCACAGACATGATCAACTGCCCTGCTACCAAAAGCGCAACCATTGTGGCAGCCCCGATGCGCGGGGCGAGAAAAGCGCCCGTCGCTACAAACAGGGCCCCCATAAAACCTCCGGTCCAGGCCCACCAGGGTGCCCTTTTCAATTCGGACGCCAATGGGAAGTCGTAGCGCATCGCCAGTACCACACACAGCAGTACGGCTGTCCCCACCGCAAAGGAAATAAGGGAAGCCCAAAGCGCACCGTTACTTTGCAGCGCCAAGGTGCTGTTTACTCCCGCCTGCATCGGCATCATCATGCCGGCAACAAACGCCAGCGACAGCCAGAAATAGAGCATCCTGCCTCCCTTCATGGTCAGTGGGTTCAACGACGGGTCAGGTAAACCCCACACTCCAGATGGTGTGTGTAAGGGAACTGGTCAAAGATCGCGAACCGTTCCAGTTTATGTGTTTTGCTGATCTGCTTGAGATTGTCCTGCAGCGTATCCGGATTACAGGAAATGTACAGGATATGCTCGTATTCGCAGATCTGTTCTACCGTGTGCTCATCCAGACCACAGCGCGGTGGATCGACCAGTACAGTGGTAAAGTTGCACTCTTCCAGCGCAAGCCCTTTCACCTTGCGGCTGGTTTTCTCACCTTTCAGGATCAGTGACAGATCTTCCGACGGCATGCGCAGCACATCGATATTGTCGATGCCGTTTTCCTGAATATTCCACTCGGCTGAACGGACCGATACCTTGGAGATCTCGGTCGCCACCGCACGGCGGAAGTTCTGCGCCAGCGGCAGCGTAAAGTTACCATTACCACAATAGAACTCGACCAGATCACCACCAGCATGCGATGAGGCATCGATAGCCCACTCGATCATTTTTTCGCAGACATGGCCATTGGGCTGGGTAAAGCCGTTTTCGGTCTGCTGGTAACGGTAGGTCTTGCCTTTGATATTGAGCTCTTCCACGACGAAATCACGGTCCAGCAGGATTTTCTGCTTACGGGCGCGGCCGATGATGTCGATGTTGAACTGTTCGCGCAGCGGCTTCACACGCTCCACCCATTCGTCATCCAGCTGACGGTGATACAACAGGCTCACCAGCAGCTCGCCGGACAGGGTGCTGAGAAAGTCTACCTGGAACAGTTTGAAGCGCAGCACGGGATCAGGGCGGATCACATCCAGCAGCTTGAACATCACATCATGGATGCGCTCGGACACCATGGGGCAGCTGTCGAGGCGGACCGGCGTGCGCTTGTCGCCATCGAACATTACATAGTACAGGTCATCTCCATCATGCCAGGTACGAAACTCCGCACGCAGGCGATAATGCTCGGGCTGCGAGGTAAACACCTCCACCTCGGGCAGATCGAATTCGGCAAACTGTGCCTCGATGCGAGCCTGTTTCTCGGCCAGCAGGGCGTCATACTGTTCAGGCTCCACACGGGGAAGGGGCATCGGCGACCTCTATACTTGATGTCATCTAACGGGAATGGGATTCAGGGCGGCGAATTCTAGCATAGCCTCCGTCAGCCTTCATTCGGGGATCAATCACGCGTAGAATGATCCCCTTTATTTTTCGTTCTTAACCGACTCAGAGCCAACGATGTCCGACAGCAAGCGCAAGATTCTCGTTACCAGTGCCCTGCCCTATGCCAATGGCCCCATTCACCTGGGCCATCTGGTCGAGTATATCCAGACCGATATCTGGGTTCGTTTTCAGAAACAGCGTGGTCATCAGTGCACCTACGTCTGTGCCGATGACGCCCATGGTACGCCGATCATGCTCAAGGCCGATCAGATGGGCAAAAGCCCGCAAGAACTGATCGACCAGGTCAGCGCCGAGCACCAGCGGGATTTTGCCGGCTTCATGGTCAACTTCGACAACTACTACTCCACGCACTCCGAGGAGAACCGTCAGTTCTCGGCGTTAATCTACGAACGTCTGCGTGATGCCGGCCATATCAACCGCCGCACCATCACCCAGGCCTACGACCCGGTTAAGAACATGTTCCTGCCGGACCGCTTCATCAAGGGCGACTGCCCTAAATGTGGCGCCAAGGACCAGTACGGCGACTCCTGTGAAGCCTGTGGTGCAACCTACCAGCCCACCGAGCTGAAAAACGCCTACTCCGCCATCTCCGGTGCTACCCCGATCGAGAAGGAGTCCGAGCACTACTTCTTCAAGCTGGGTGACTTCGAAGAGTTCCTGCGCAACTGGGTGAACGAGCACGTACAGAGCCAGATGATCCACAAACTCAACGAGTGGTTCGAATCCGGCCTGCAGGAGTGGGATATCTCCCGTGACGCACCTTACTGGGGTTTTGAGATCCCCGATGCACCTGGCAAATACTTCTACGTCTGGATGGACGCCCCGATCGGTTACATGGCCAGCTTCAAAAACTGGTGTGACAAGAACGGCGTCGACTTCGACGAATACTGGAAAGAAGGCTCCGATGCCGAGCTGTACCACTTCATCGGCAAGGATATCGCCTACTTCCACACCCTGTTCTGGCCCGCCGAGCTGAAAGGCGCAGGCTTCCGCACGCCCACCGGCGTGTTCTGCCACGGCTTCCTGACGGTCAATGGACAGAAGATGTCCAAGTCTCGCGGCACCTTCATCATGGCCGAGACTTACCTCAAGCACCTGCGTCCGGAATACCTGCGTTACTACTTCGCGGCCAAGCTGGGCTCCGGTATCGACGATATCGACCTGAGCCTGGAAGACTTCCGCTACCGTGTAAACGCCGACCTGGTGAACAAGGTCGTCAACATCGCCAGCCGTTGCGCCGGCTTCATCAAGAAGAAGTTTGATGGCCAGCTGGACAGCACCCTTGCCAACCCGGCCCTGTACCAGGAAGCGATTGAGTTGGCAGACGTCATCGCCGACGCGTACGAGAAACGCGAATACGGCCGCGCCATGCGTGAAATCATGCACCTGGCAGACAAGGCCAACCAGTACATCGATGCCGCCGAGCCCTGGGTACTGGCAAAACAGGAAGGCAAGGAAGCAGAGGTTCAGGCCTGCTGCAGCCTGGGCATCAACCTGTTCCGCGTCATCATAAGCTACCTGGCACCGGTACTGCCGGAAGTGGCCGAGAAAGCCTGCGAATTCCTCAACATCGACACCCTCGCCTGGGATGCAATCAAGGAACCGCTGCTTGACCACCAGATCAACAAGTTCAAGCCGCTGATGCAGCGCGTGGACGAAAAAGTGATCGAAGAGCTGATCGAAGACTCCAAGCAGAGCCTGGCGGCCCAGCCTCAGGTGCAGGCCGTTAAACCGGCGGCTGAAGAAACCGAGCTGAGCAAGGAACCGGTGGCCGACACCATCGAATTCCCCGACTTTGCCAAGGTAGACCTGCGCGTGGCCAAGATTGCCAAGGCCGAACACGTAGAAGGTGCTGACAAGCTGCTGCGCCTGACACTGGACCTGGGCGGTGAAACCCGCAACGTCTTCGCCGGCATCAAGTCCGCTTACAAGCCTGAAGACCTGGAAGGCAAGCTGACCGTCATGGTCGCCAACCTGGCACCGCGCAAGATGAAGTTCGGTGTTTCTGAAGGCATGGTACTGGCCGCAGGCCCGGGTGGTGAGGATCTGTGGATTCTGGAACCGCACGCTGGCGCCCAGCCGGGTATGCGTATTAAGTAAGCTGGTAACAGCTTATAGGAGGGTGGATTAGAAGATATGCCCTCTTCTCCCAATAGCCGGCCTTGTGCCGGCTATTTTGTTTTGAGACGGAGCGGGCCTTCATTTTTGGATAACTACACCCTGAATTGATCTTCAAGCCGTTAAAGGCTTTAGCTGGGCTCATAGAACTTCCGGTGTTGGCACAAAGCAGACTTTATGTACCAACCAACTTCATCCACTAGTGTAGTCTGGTCAAACCAGAAAGTACTGCCTTATACGCACGTGCAGTTATTGAACCGGAAACCACGGTGACGGATTACTTCTCAGATTTAAGAAAAGAACACCCTTTGGTGGTGAGCACAATGCTATAGAAGGTACGGAGTGTTAATACATCAACCTGAGCTTTTATCTCAATCAGCCCTTCCAGCTGCAAGGCTTTTAAATTATTAGTCAAATCGGAAACTCGAGTGCAGTGTTCAGCTGAGAACTTCTCTAGCTCTCGTCTTAGGCTATCATCCATTTGAACCCCCTCCATGAGGCTTAAGGTATAACGGCTCGATGAAGCGATAACCAATACCCGGCTCTGTCTCAATATAGGTAGGCCGGGCCGGGTCGTCCCCCAGTTTGCTGCGGATCTGGCGAATGAAAATGCGCAGATAGTGACTGTCTTCCAGATGGGATGGCCCCCAGAATTTTTTCAGCAGGTACTGTTGCGTCAATATCTGACCCGGATGCTGTACCAGCTCCAGCAGCAGGTCATATTCCCGTGGCGAGAAGTGCACCCGCTCACCGGCCAGCACCACCGTCCGCAAGTGGTAATCGATCCGCAGGCGGCCATCATCATAGGTCTTGGGCAGCACATCCTTGCCAGAGGCTGAGCGCAGCACAGCCCTGATCCGGGCCAGCAGTTCCTTGACGCCAAAGGGCTTCTCAACATAATCGTTGGCCCCGCTGTCCAGCGCCTGTACCTTTTCCTTTTCGCTGTTGCGGACCGATAGAACAATAACCGGCACGTCACTGAACCTGCGAAGATCCATCAGTACCTGCTGTCCGTCCACATCTGGCAATCCCAGATCCAGTATCACCAGTTCCGGTTGCTCCAGCGCCAGTTGTTCAAGCCCTCTGCGACCGGACTCCGCCTCGATAATCTGATACCCCTGCGACTCCAAACTGATGGTCAAAAGGCGCCGAATTTGTGGCTCGTCATCAATGATCAGGATACGCGTCATGCGGATAGCTCCTTGTGCGTCAGCTCAAGCGGTAGACGCAACCGAATACAACTGCCACGGTCCGGTGCGCTGGACAGAACATAGGCCTCCCCGCCATGCGCACCCAGTACACTCTGACAGATCGCCAAGCCAAGCCCGGTTCCACCGGTTTGTTGATCCCCTCGGGAAAGGGTAAAAAACATGTCAAAAATGCGCGGCCAGTGTTCAGCCGGAATACCGGGACCCGAATCGGTGATATCAATATTAATGTTGTCTCCGTCCACGGAAACATCGATGCGGATCGGCTCGCCAGACGGCGTAAAACGAACTGCATTTTCCAGCACATTGAAAATAGCCTGTTCAATCAAAGCCCCATGCAGATTGAAAAGTGGCAAGTCTGGCGGGCAGCAGATCTCTACGTGCTGCCCGCTTAGAAGGGGCTGCAAACGTCTCAGCGCCACGCTCAGTATTTCATCCACCCCGACCCAATCACGCTCCAGTTTCAATTCGTCCTGTCCGATCTTGGTCATGTCGAGCAGCTTCTGGATATAGCGATCAAGCCGCCTTGCTTCTGTCAGGGTGTTGTTTAGCAGTTCTTCCTTCTGCTCACGGGACAGGCTTCCTGGTAGGTCAATCAGCGTGCTGACCGAGCCAATCATGGTTGCCAAGGGTGTGCGCAAATCATGCGATATTGACGACAGCAACGCTGATCTGAGCTGCTCACGTTCCTTCTCCAGCGTTTCGCGCTGCAGCCTCTGAGCCAAGTGAATACGACTCCACGCCAGTTTGAACAGCTCAAGCGCTGAGTTGAGATGAAGCTTCAGTTCCGGCACTCGAGCAGCATCAAACAGAAACGCCAGCCCCTGCATGTGCGTATCCTGATCGCGAAGATAAAGACGGTACCCATTTTCCCGCTCTGTCAGCAGCAGTGACTCAGTATGCCCGTCAAACGCCCGCTGCACTTCAGTCTCGGTCAGCACCTTGATATGACAACGAGGGCTGAACCAGTCATCCAGGCGTTTGGTAAATTCTGACACCAGTGCAGACGGGGTCATGCAATCAGACAATGCCTGTGCCAACTCCATCTGATCACGATTCCAGCGGATACTGGCCTCAAGTGCATCCACTTTTTCACGCAACCGTGCCGCCAACTGTCCAGTCAGGAGTGCCACCAGCACCAGTACCAGCGCGGTGATAATATCTTCACGATGCAGAATGAACAGGGTAAAGTGGGGTTCGGTAAAGAAGAAGTTGTAGGTCAGGAATGACAACAGCGCTGACCAGAGCGCAGGACGGGTTGAGGTACCAATAGCCACGATTAACACACTGGCCAGATACAGCAGCGACAGGCTGGCACTGGGCAGCAGGCCCGCCAGGGGCCAACAAAGCAGCGTAGTCAAAAACGGTGCCGCCGATGCCAACAGCCACTGCTGCTGCGTACTGCCAGCCTTGTGTTCGAGCACGATTTAACCCCTCCAGAAAACGGGTGTCAGCAATACCATCACGGTCAGTAACTCAAGCCGCCCCAATATCATGGCAAAGCCCAGAATCCACTTCCCGCTGTCCGGCACCGCTGCAAAGTTGCCGGCCGGTCCGATTATATCACCGAGGCCCGGGCCCACGTTGGTCAATGCTGTCGCTGCCCCCGTAAGGGCCGTAATAAAATCCAGCCCCGTTTCCGCCAACGCGAGCGTCGTCATCGCCAGCACCAGAAAGAACAGGAATGAAAAGGCCACAGCCGATACCATAATATCGTCAGACACGGCCTTGCCGTTGTAGCGGATTGAAAATATACCCCGCGGGTGTACCAGCTTGTTCATCTGATCCCGCAAAAAGAGCCACGACAGCTGGAAGCGGAAAATCTTCATGCCTCCGCTGGTTGAGCCCGAGCAGCCACCGATAAACGTCACAATAAAGAAAAAGACGATACTGAAATAACCCCACTGGGTGTAATCGGACGACGCGTATCCAGTGGTCGTTATCACCGACACGATGTTAAACGCCGCATGGGTCAGAACTTCAAACGGCTCTCGATCAGAGGTGAGGAGTTGCTGCAGTGTCAACAGGCTGATCAAGCCAAATACCACCAGCAGAAATCCCTGTGCCTGCTGATCTCTGAACACATTCAGGTTGCGCTGACTCAAAAAACGGATATAGAGCATGAACGGCATGCCGCCAATCAGCATAAACAGCACCGCAATCCATAAAATGGTATCGCTGAAACGCCCCATGGAACTGTCGTCGGTGGCGTAGCCCCCCGTGGAAACAGTCGTCATGGCATGGTTGATGGCATCAAACAGGGTCATGCCTGCCGCCAGATACGACAGCGCACAGGCCAGGGTAATACCCAGATAGACCAGCAAAAGAGCACGGGCCATCTCATGAAAGCGTGGCAAGGATTTTTCAGACCAGTCGGAAGATTCAGTCTGGAACAGTCGCATGCCACCCACCTGCAGGAATGGCAGAATCGACACTGCCATACCGATCACTCCAAGCCCTCCGACCCACTGCAACATGGAACGCCACAGCAGTATGGAGTGCGGCAGGGCAGCAAGCTCGGACATCACGGTTGAGCCGGTGGTGGTAATGCCTGACACCGCTTCAAACACCGCATCGGTCAACGAAAGCGGGTGGTGGCTGAGCATCAGTGGCAAGGCGCCGTAAAAAGACAGGGACAACCAGCTCAGGCTGGTCAAAAGATACAGCTGTCGTGCCGTAAGCGTGAAGCGGTGGCCAAGGCCTGGCAGCATCAACAGTAACCCTGCCAGTGCAGCGAGACCGGATGACAGGAAGAAGGTACTGTACTCCTCGTCATCAGTCAGCAGTGCAAAAATCGCAGGTGCCAGCAACAGCCCCGCCATGATGAAGGCCAGCATACCGCACACATACAGGACCGGGCGAAAGAGTTTCATCCTGTTACCCCTTCAAAAGTAGCCAAGTCCGACCTGCAGCAGTTTTTCAATCTGCTTAAGGCTCTGCTTGCTAGTCATAAAGAAAATGAGATGGTCTTCACTTTCGATGCGCGTGTCTGCATGGCTCATGATGACCCGGTTGCCACGCACAATGGCACCGATACGTGTATCGGCCGGCAGTTTCAACTCACCCACCTGACGCCCCACGATACGAGAGGTCTTGCGATCACCGTGTACGACCGTTTCCAGTGCTTCTGCCTGTCCCTTGCGCAAGGCATGTACCCGCATCACATCTCCCTTGCGTATATAGGCCAGCAGACTGCCGATGGTAATCTGCTCGGGCGAAATGGCGTGGTCGATAATACTGCCATCCACCAGATCCACATACGCCGGGTTATTGATGATGGTCAGCACCCGACGCGCTCCGGCGCGTTTGGCCAGCATGGAGGACATCACATTGGCTTCATCATCATTGGTGAGGGCACAGAACAGATCCACTTCATCGATCCCCTCCCCGGTCAGAATATCCAGCTCCGACACACTGCCGTTAATCACCACCGCGGCGTCGAGCATATTCGCAATCTCTCGACAACGCTCGGGACGGGTTTCGATCACTTTGACATGAAAGCGAGCTTCAAGCCTTGCCGCTAGTGATGCACCGATATTACCGCCCCCGGCAATCATGATCTGGCGATAGCGTTGCCGGTTGCCTACAAACAGCTGAGTCACGGCTTCAAGATGGGCCGGGGTCGCGATCATGTAGACCTCATCCTCAGCAAGAAACTGAAGGTCGCCATGCAAAGGCACGTGAGAGTCATCCCGATAAAGGGCCACAATGCGCACTTCGACGCCAGGTAGCAGGCTGTCAAGTTCGGCAACGGAATGCCCGCGCAGGCCGGAACCGCCCCCCACGCGAAATACCGCCAGCTTGACCAGCCCATCCATGAAATCATGTACCTGCAGCGCACCGGGCCAGCGGGTCAACTGTTCGATATGCGCGGTCACCAGCTGCTCCGGACTGATCAGCACATCGACGGGTATCGCACCTGCTCTGAATAACCGCTCAGCACAACCGAGATAGCTGCTGCCTCGGATGCGCGCCACCTTACGCGGAATATTGAACAGCGACTGCGCCAGCTGACAGGCCACCATATTGACCTCGTCACTGTTGGTGACGGCCACCAGCATATCGGCGTCCGCACACCCTGCCTGAGCCAGCACCGAAGGAAACGACGCGCGCCCTTCTACCGTGCGAATATCAAGCCGGTCCTGCAGCGTGCGTAAACGGCCGGCATTGGCATCGACTACTGTGATGTCGTTGGACTCACCGGAAAGCTGTTCAGCCAGGGTGGCACCGACCTGACCGGCACCCAATATGACAATTCGCATCGTTTCGCCTGAGGCTCTTGTGTGGATGACAAGCAAATTGTCAGGCAGCGGAGCGTAAAGGTTCGAGAGAGGAAAACGACGGATGCTGTAAAAATTTCGTAAAGATAATTCGGCTGCTTCCGTTATCATCTTCACATGAATTGGCCCAA
This sequence comes from Marinobacterium sp. NO-S09, assembly GCF_059179545.1. Classification (NCBI taxonomy): domain Bacteria; kingdom Pseudomonadati; phylum Pseudomonadota; class Gammaproteobacteria; order Oceanospirillales; family Oceanospirillaceae; genus Marinobacterium; species Marinobacterium sp. NO-S09. Next base: position 2,949,713 of record NZ_CP168954.1, read on the forward strand.
AGCGGACGTTAGCTATGATGTGCCCTAAATGTGACACTGGCACAATTTACAGGCTCACTTCTTGCGGAAAACCCCACGACAACTGGCTCGTGTTGGTATCTATTGTAACGCTGATAGTATCTTCCGCGGCGATTATTAGAATTGCCGGCAGCCCCTCACTATGCATCAGGTCCTTTAAGTACACGACCTGTTCTTGATCGGCAACACTAGGAGTTGCACTAAAGCCGTTTGGATGAGAGTGCCATTCGCCAATATGCCTTACTATTCGACCAGTTCTCCTTTCGCACTCGGTTAATATGTCTTCAACATTAGCTGTGCCACGACTGAAGCCTGTCTCCGATGCATCGCTATCCTTGGGGGCTGGTAAAGCCAACACCACGGATAGCGTTTTTAATTTTTGATCAACCATTCCGAGCACAACTCCACCGGTTTCATTAGGCAAGCCAGCTACTCTCATTTCTTGGAGTGACTGCTCTATTTGGGCATCCCACTCAACTTTCCAGTCGCCAACCGCTACCGAAACGGTCTGAGCGACTGGAACTGTGTGTGCGCTAACTCCACCACTGGTACTGTCGTATTCCCAAATGCATATCTTAGCTTGCTCTTGGGTTACAGATTTCCTTACCTGACGAGCAAGAATGCCAGCATGAAGGGTGATCAATTCATAAGAGATAGCAACTGAAATATCCCGGCACCCTGCGCCGACTAAATACCGGCTTTGGTTTTCGTTGAGGTGGTTAGCCCCCCACTCTGAGTTCATAATGATGGCACGGTAGTACTGAGCTTCAAGTGACAGGTATCTGATATTTCTCTCACTATCTTCCAACAACATCACCGAGGAAATGCCAGATGGGGTTAGGAAAATACTTGCTACTCGCGGGCTATCATCTAGCACAGAGAGATCACGTGGTACGCTGAGGGTAGTAGTTGCATCAACTACTAGGTCTTTATCTTGAATAAGTGATAGCGTCCATTCTCGATTTGCGCACATTTTCGTTTCATGGGCCGGTGGAGTCTTTTCTGGCTCTACGCTGAGATGTGACGCCGACCGGACACTCAATATCTGGGCCTTTGGAAAGCCTATATCTTGTGCATACGCTATATGGCGCGCTAGATTGTGCGGTTGTATATGATCATCATCGACGAATTCCCACTCCCCCCAACACTCGCGTGCCCAGAGGCTCCCCACAGCGCTGCCAAGCGCCCCTGCGCCAGCTAATACACCTTTAATCAATGCCCCTGCTTCACCTACTCCTGAGTAACCTCGCATATTCTGACGGGATGGCATAAATTTAACTTCTACTGGCACAATACTAATGTCTTCCAGCCGTTCTGGGTCAACATCAGGCAACGCCAATGGGTTTCTATACCATTCATCACTCTCTGGTAGATTACAAAGTGTATTTAGAGTTTCTCCAAAATGGCCAAAGTGGGTTGAGGTGACAAATCCATGCATTTGCGTCTTTTCGACTTGACCATCCCGTGCAAGTTGTACACAAACAAGCAATAGAACCATTTGCTCAGTTCCAGAGGGAATTCGTAGGCCTGTCGATGAAACGAAATCATTAATGGATTCCCGAAGAGGCCCGATCAACTCAGCACCTCTAGCTTCAACCTTGCTGACTAAATCGGCCAAAGTACGAGGGGTAGTTTCAATTATTCCATGTTCAATTGGCTGAAGGACAATTGGTAGAGTTATAACTAGCGGAAGTTCCTGATTATTTGCCTCTGCTGCACTGATGTAATGTGCAATGTAGGTTTTTCGGTTTCTAGACTGCCCCCCCGATGTAAAAACAAGACTCAGTTCATTATCCTGAATCTTGTCCATGTAATCCTCGGGTAACACAAAGGACTCATTGCAATTGAAAAAGAGTTGCTCAAGTGGTTGATCAACTCTATGCAGTGTTCCTTGAGCTGTTTCTCGTAACCACCAAAACATCTTTTGTAAGAGATCCTGCGGTGTCCAAGTACGCTCCACCGCCGCCCATTCTTCAGCATACAAACAAAGAGACGCTGGCTCTCCCGGATAGACCAAGTTTTGATGCATTGTCCGCGGAAAATCAGACCTTAACGCCCTGACTTCCCATGGAATGAGCCTATTTGGGTTATACCCGATTGCCAGACGCTCTACCCGCCGAATTCCAGCCTTATTGACACTGTCAAAGGTCCCATCAGCAGCATTGATAATAATCGCATGATGATTTTCCTCGATAACGCGTACTTCAATCAGATCGCAGTGAGGGTCCTCTTCGCATGCCTCAAGCATGCTTAAAAACGCACCTGGTAATGATTTCAGTTGCGATTGATCTATAACCTCTCCCCAAAATAAAAAATTAGAGGGCATAGCCCGCCCTCGGCGGTGTTGCTGAAGTAACAACTGTAGTGGTAGCTACAACTTTAAATCCAGATTGTGTTGTTTCAAAAACCATAGGTTTTGGGCTTTTGGTGTTCGGCACTTCTCCCGTGCACTTAAATATGCCACTCGAGCCTAAAATATCCTGGTATTCACGTTTCGCACGGGTACAAGGCGGATCACTATCGTTTGCTTTTACTGGCTTACTACTGGATACAATAAAGGCATCAGAATTGGCTTGAGCTAAGGCCGACCGTGCATTCTCAGAAACCTCTGCATCCTCCCCACAGTCTGACCAGCTGTCATGAGATAATGATCGCCACGAACAGTGATGTGGAGCCTGAAGTAGATCATATTGAAGCTGGTCATCTGAGTAATTATCCCGTATACGTTCCCAGATAGAGACGCCTGCATCACCACCTGTCAGGAATCGGCTTCTCTGTGTTGTATTTTCCTGAGAAGCGGCCATATCAAAGTTTATGATGACACTGGAGTCATTCCTTGAAAGCTCTTCTTCCTTCTCATCATCTTGTGGTGCCATTGGTGCCAACAAGTGACTGGTTAGAAAATCACTGCTCTGACCATTAATACCGTTGAAGGATTCACCCTCTTTGATAAGTATTGGGCCAAGACTATCGGTTTTGCCATCCTGGTCCTCACCTAAAATCAGAATCCGATCACCATCGAGAGCAGAACAGCCATTCTCCTGGTTCACTCTGACGCGCCTCCTGGCTTCTGCTTTAAAGACCTTTGCATCACTGCAAAGTGGCTCTTTCCTATTTGCCCGCCGAAAAACCATTGGTGAAGACCATATCTGGCGAATAATAATACGTTTTTCAGCTTGCTCCTTATCGTCATCGGCATAGTCAGATAAAGGCCCTACCCAAAAGTGCCTTTCAAATCCGGAGCAATGGTCTTTGTCAGGGTGACTCAAAAGCATTACATCAACATATGGGCGGCCATCACCGTCGACTTTCAGTCGCTCTCGAAGAGCTTTGGCAACATCGGGAGTGGAATCACTCTTATTGTCAGCAGCAACCCGGATATTACAGTCAATCAGGATGGTCGATCTTAACGGGTTACAGATCTGAATTAGTGTCATGTCGCCGTTGTCTACGGGAAAGAAGGTGATCTTTGAGGACATAAGGTTACTTCCTTGTATTTAGAGGGCTGCAGCGACAGCATTGACGACAAAACGGTTACCCATGTTACGAGCAGCAATCAGCACGATCAGAGAACATCCAGCAAGTGCTCCGTATACGAGTGGTTTGATTTCTCCTAGTAGAGAAGTGTTCCCCAAAGCGTCCCATAGGCCAATCAATAAAGTGATAGAAATTAGCCCTGACAATGTATCTCGGTAGAGCAGAAACCACCGATGAGATTGAAGTACAGAATCTACATCCTGCACAGGTTTATATATGTTTCTGTACCACATCGCATTACGCGCATCGGGCGGTGCGTCATCACTGAAGATCTCAGGCCATCTAGCAACTAAGTCGCTATAAACCAAACGAGAATCTTTGCGGCATAACCGATCGACCCTTGAACCAGGCATTTCATCCACCAAGCGTGTAAAGACAACCTTGTGTTTGGCGCTAGCGGGCAGAAGGTTAGTCAGAACCAAGGCGCAAGCAGCTATAACAGGGCTAAGAGTCCCAGTAATAAGCAGATCAGTCCACATCGTTAGAGTGTCCAATCCGGATTGGATCAAACCGCATACTATAATCACGGCCGATAGCAGCAAGAATATGCTTTTTTTATTGTCTTGTTTCAAATCAGTCGCCATAAGCTCCTCGCTGAAACATCACGCAGCCGTGCTAGCTTACGTGCTTTTGGATGGGGGCTAGCCGCCAAGCGGCAATGAAATAATCCAGAGCATAGGCCTGTAACTTCGATACCTGATCCTCAAGCATAAAGATCATATTGGGGTGATGGCACAAATTTACAACAGCAAAACATGCTTTTCTGTAAGGTTAATCAAAAATTGCCCCTGAGCTGCCCCAAACACAATCTAACGTCCGCTTTGTGCGCTAAGCAGCCGCTGAGTACATTGGCCTGTGAAACGGCTGATCGCTACTTGCCCCTCTCTCACCAGGATCATCCATTCAAACAAGGCTCAATCCAGCTCATGGCACGAGCAACATACGCTTCTTTCTCACCCACCGGAGCGACGTAGTGCAGAGCCTGTTCAGCCGCCTCGATACCATCCAAACGTGCGATCACCCAGGCCGCAAGGTATTGAGAGGCCATACAGCCGCCTGCGCTGGCTACGTTCTTATCGGCATAGATGGGTTGATCCAACACGTCTATCCCTTTATCCAACAACCAAGGCCTGGTCGTCAGGTCGCTGCATACCGGAGAAGATTCAAGCAGCCCCAATTGCGCCAGCAGCAATGAGCCTGAGCACTGGGCTCCCAGTAACTGGCGATTGGGGTCAACGGTTAGCTGCGACATGATAGATACGTCTTGAATGACCTCGCGGGTTTTGATTCCACTGCCGATCAGGATCGCGTCTGTTTGGCAGGCTTCCTGCAACGAGAGATGGGACTCTATAGCCACGCCATTCATCGACGTTACCTGCTTTGTGGGCGAAGCGATTGAAATGCGCCAGCCTTTGTCTTTCATACGATTGAGAATACCCAGGGCAATAAACGAGTCGAGTTCGTTAAAGCCTTCAAAGGTCAGAATTGAAACATGCATGTAGCTCAGCCTCTGTATCGGTTGTGAGGAGCTCAGCCTAAGGCCTAAAATCATGACAATAAAATTATTGTCATGGATACAATCCTCATGCCCCGTGTCCGTTACAAAAGCCTTGTTGATCGCTTTGCAGAGGAGATACGCTCCGGGGCCTTAGCACCCGGCACCCGGTTACCAACCCATCGTAAACTTTCTCAGCAATACGGTTTGGCGCTGGTCACCGCTTCAAGAGTTTATGCCGAGCTGGAGGCCATGGGACTGGTCAGTGGCGAAAAAGGACGCGGTACCTTTGTCAGAGAAACCAGCGTTCCAAGGGGCCATGGTATAGATCAAGCCCCTAACCCGGCAGGCACTCAGGATTTGAACTTCAACTCGCCTGCCCTGCCGGGCCAAGCCGACATACTAAGGGAAGGATTGCGTAACCTGGCAGCATCCGGTGATTTTGAAGCCTTATTGCATTATCAACCACACGCAGGGCGCCATCATGAGCGTGCGCTGGTAGCACAGTATCTGGAGTCGAGAGGGCTAAGCCCAGAAGCCGAACAGGTTGTCATTACATGCGGGGCTCAACAAGGATTAGCCACCAGCATCCTGGCACTGCTGAACCCCGGTGATGCAGTTCTGGCCGACGCGCTGATATATCCGGGCTTCAAGGCTGTCGCCGAGATGCACAAGCTGGAAATTCTTCCGGTTTCGCTGACAGAGTCGGGTCCCAATCTGGATGAAATGGAAGCTCTGTGTCAGCAGCGCAAGGTCCGAGCACTCTATGCCATGCCAACGCTGCATAACCCTTTGGGCTGGGTGCTGAGTCTTGAGCAGCGTCGCCGACTGGTGGATATTGCACGGAAGCATGAACTCATCATCATTGAAGATGCGGCCTATGCCTTTCATGCAGCAGAGCCACCGCCGCCTTTGGCTGCAATCGCGCCAGAGCGCACCCTGTATGTTTCTGGATTTTCAAAGAATATAGCGACAGGCTTGAGGGTTGGCTACATCCTGTCTCCAAAGCACTGGATTCCCAAGCTTGAACGTATTATCCGTGCAACAACCTGGAATACCCCTGCATTGATGACGGCACTTGTGTGCCGCTGGATTGAAGACGGAACCCTTGCCGAGCTGGAACAGGCCAAGCGACAAGACGCCTTCGCCAGGCAAACCCTTGCAAGAAGCATCTTTCATGATTGGCACTGCATCAGCCATGAAGCCTCGTCCTTCCTTTGGCTTCAGTTGCCTGAAGACGTGCGAGCAGAACAAGTCGTTTCCGCCTTGCTGAGCCGTCAGGTCGCCGTTGCGACCGCAGAGCCCTTTGCCACGACTACGCATCTTCCCAATGCCATTCGTATGGCGTTAGGCTCCATCGATTTTGAGCAACTCGACCCAACCCTTAAAACCGTAAGACAGGTCATCGATGACCTATCCGTGGGTGTTGTATAGGCTCACAAGCCCCGCTGAAGAACAGAGGAAGCCTTAAACGGAGGAGCTTTTCCTGTTCAGCAAACCGAACAATACCGGCAGTGCAAAGCACATGATCAACACCCGTAATAGCTGGTGTGTTGCGACAAACAGCGGGTCCACATCTGTGCTGAACGCAATGGCGATCATGACCTCCAGCCCGCCCGGCATATACGCTAAAACAGCCTGTAGCAGTGGCACATCAAAGCCGAAATGAAGCAACGCGGAAAAAGCTCCGCAAATCAGCAGCGATAGGGCCAGACCACCGGTCGCCCCCTTAAGGGTTTTCTTCAATAACGCCAGATCCAGCTTGGTCATACGTACCGCAATAGCGGTTCCCAATATGACCAGCACTACTCGGAACCAGTCCGGCGGGATGCTCAGTGCAAAGCCAAATCCCAGTTTCATCACCAGTGCAGCCAGCATACCGCCCACCAGCATACCGGCGGGTACTTTCAGCCGGCTTGCGCCCCAGCCGGCCATCGCGGCCAACAGGAACACGATGAGCAGGTCCAGGTAAGCGACGTCTGCCGTCATATCCGTTTCGGGGCGGTCCACAATGGGGAATAGCAGCGGCAAGGCCGAGACCAGGAAAAACAGGCGGACGCTGTGCACCAGCGCAATACGCTTGGGGTCCAGCCCGGCTTCGGAGGCGAAAATCAGCACCACGGCCAGGTTGCCGGGTACCGAGCAGAGCAAGGCATCGCTGCGACTCCAGCCACAGCGGTGGTGATAGAACAGGTATAACAGCCCCAACAACAGCGCCAGCATCGCACAGAGCAGCAATACCGCCGGGCGCCATTCAACCAGGTGATCAAAGAAATCGGGCTCGATACTGGAGGCGATGGAGACGCCCATAAACAGCGCTATCAGGGAGGTGGTTTTGCCCGGCATGTGCACGGGCAGGCGCAGCCCATGTGTGGCAAGCACACTCAGCATGGCGCCCAGCAGCCAGGGTGAAGGCAAGCCGATCATGCTGGCCAGTACCCCACCAGCAGCACCAACGGCTAACGTCCAGGGGATGGTTTTCAACATGGGATCAGTGCGCAGAGCCCGGTCGCAGTGTCAGCCAGCGCCCGACTTTGCGGCAATAGGCCGGATAAGTATCCGGGAACAGCTGTGCGAGGTGGCGCTCTTCAGAACGTATCTGTCGATGCAAAAACACCTGACCAATACACAGGCACAGCAATGAAAACAGCGATGGCAGGGCAAGAAAGAAGCCCAGCTGGGCCAGCGACACGCCCAGGAACATGGGATTGCGGGAATACTTGTAAAAACCGCCGGTCATGAGTGTGGCTGGGCCACCCGGATCGATACCGGAGCGCCAGCTCATATGCATGCTGAAGTGAACAACGAGCACATAGGCAAAACTCAGACTGAGCAGCACCACACCCGTGCCGATAACCACGGCAGACTGCAGGCCCGGCAACATCACCAAGGCCGTATCAAGGCCTGGAAACGGCACACGAAAGACGCAGACACCCCAAATCAGCACCCGAAACACGCGAAACGCCAGATGATTCCACCAGGTGTCGCTGCAGACGTTACCGGGGAACACAAAGTTGCGCTGTTCACGTTGCTTCAGGAACAGAATGCGGGCGGTATAAAACGCCGCCACGAAGGTGAAAAACAGTGCCAAATACACCCGCGTACACTCCAGGGCCTGGCTATCTGCATCGATCAAAGACATAGGAGTCCTGGTTAAGGGCCAGGCAGCAGGTGCTGAATGGCTCGAAAAAAGACCTGTTTTCGTCAAGCGAACAACTGATTAACCTGTTAATTATGCAGGCTTTTAGCAGATTTCACCATGACAAAACCGCCAGACAGATGTTTAGAGGGCTGATGCCCTGCACCCCGTTGCGCATAATTGTGTAATCGGTATTATCGTTCGTTCGAATAACGATAGAGCAATTGTGTACAAGCCGATACCGCTTTACAGCGTTTAAGCTTCCGCATCACTCACCCATGGAGACCAGCATGGCCAGCCCCCGCCCAGAGCTGCATCAGTTCGACCGCCAACTTGTCTGGGACGGTTTCAAGCAACTGGTGCCCATCTCCCTGTTTGTTGTCGCCTTTGGTATCGCCTTCGGACTGGCGGCCACCCAAACCGGACTGAGCGAACCCCTTACGGTAGCCATGAGCACGCTGGTGTTTGCCGGTGCATCCCAGTTTGCCGCCCTCGAACTCTGGGGCGCTCAGGTTCCGCTGTTAACGGTATTGCTGACGGTATTTGCCATCAATGCCCGCCACCTGCTGATGGGGGCTACCCTTTATCCCTGGCTGCAGCACCTTTCGACGGGTAAGCGATACGCCGTGATGATGGTCGCATCCGATGCCAATTGGGCCATGTCCATGCAGGCGTTCAGCCGTGGCAAACCGGGCCTGGGTTTGTTGTTTGGCGGCGGCCTGGCGCTCTGGTCGTTCTGGATACTGGGCACCTGGCTGGGTATCTACTTCGGCAGCGCCATTCAAGACCCGAAAAGCCTGGGCCTGGATATGGTGATGGGTTGTTTCCTGCTGGCCATGGTAGTGGGCGGCGAAAAGAACCTGCGCATGCTGGTGATCTGGGCTGTTGCCGCAGGCTCATCCCTGTTTGCTTACTGGTACCTGCCAGAGAACAGCCACGTTATTGTGGGTGCGCTGGCCGGCGGCATTCTGGGCGCATTCTGGATGGAGTCTGGCGATGAGCATTGAAACAGCAGGACTGGGCTCCGTTGCCATCGTGATTGCGATGGCACTGGTAACCATGGCAACACGCTGGGGCGGTGTGTTCGTGATGTCATACGTGCCGATCAGCTATCGAGTAAAGCAATTCATCAATGCCATGTCCGGCTCGGTGCTGGTCGCATTGATCACGCCCATGGCCGTGGCGGGCGATAACGGTGCCCGCTTGGCGCTGCTGACCTCGGCAATCATGATGCTGGTGGTGAAGAAACCCTTGCCGGCGATTGCCGCCGGCGTGCTGGCTGCCGCTTTATTCCGGCAGCTCTAGCACAACGAAGGCTCAGGAATAATCATCGTCCGGGTTGGCGAGCTTCACCTGCAGCGGCTCAGGCTTTTCACCTGACGGCATGCCGATCATCTCGTTGTAGGGGCTTTCGTGCACCAGCACCGTGTTCTGAATACCCAGGCCCTTGAAGGGCAGCTTGGCATCCAGCTGGCTGTGAAAACGCAGGATATCGCCCTTGTCATCGCAGACATTGAGCAGTTCTGTGCCCTGCTTCATCTGCACCTGAACCAGATACATGCTGCTTTCGAAGGCCCGTAGAAACAGCTTCTCGATCAGGCCGTACTGCTTTTTGACATCACTCAACAGGATTTTCATGTCGTATCCATCCATCGCTTCCTGATTGCATTAATGGATATACGCACGCCCACCCTGCCCGGTTTAATTTTCGCCGGATTTGAGTTAAAAACAGCTTCCTGCTGAATGGAGATACAGGATGAAGTTTCTCATTATCGGAGCCGGTGGCATCGGCTGTTACTACGGCGCCCAGCTGATTGAAGCCGGCCATCAGGTGACCTTTGTCGCTCGCGGTGCTCACCTGGAAGCGATGCAATCCAAAGGGCTGAAGGTCGAGCACGAAGCCCTCGAATTTAACGCTGCTGTCGACGCTCGCGCCATGCAAGCGGTGATGTCCGAACACGCCTGCAGTGAGTATGACCTGATCATGCTGGCGCTGAAATCCGGCGCAACCCGTGACTGGCTGGAAACGGCTGCGCCCTGGCTCAAAGAAGCCGAGACGCCTGTACTCTCATTGCAGAACGGTGTCGATAATGAACCTCTGATCGCTGACACCCTCGGCACCAGCCGCACTCTGGGCGGGCTGGCCGTTCGCATTGGCGGCCATATCATTGCCCCTGGCCATATTGAAGCCAAAGGCCCGGCGCAGGTGGTTATGGGGCGCTGGCCCAATGAAACCGAGACGGACCCGGCTCTGGAACAACTGGCCAAGGTGCTGAATGACGCCCAGATACCGACCCGCCTGACGGACAATATCCGTTATGAATTATGGAAGAAGCTGCTGATCAACAATGGCGTGAACCCGCTCAGCGCCCTCACCGGCCTGGATACCCGCAGCCTTACTGCCGACCCGACACTGGGCCAAACCGTCTATGCAATGATGCAGGAAACAGCTCTCGCCGCCCGTGCCGATGAGGTGGAGCTGACCCAGGCCGACGTGGACGAGATGTTTGCACTTATCAGTAACTTTGATGCCATCAAGACATCCATGCTGGTTGATCGTGAGAAAGGCCGCCCACTGGAGCTGGACGACATCAGCGGCGCGGTGATTCGTCGCTGCAAGGCATTGGGGGAAACAGCTCCCAACAGCGAATTGGTCCAGCGCCTGCTGCAGCTGGATATCAAACCCGAGCAGTGGCGTCTTTTGGGCTCTGAATAGGGCCCAAAGGACTTGATTGACCGTTCAGTAGCGTACTACTTGGTAACCTGCCCACCGCGCAGCTCAACAACCTCAATGGGCTGGGTGCAAGCTGATGCGGCATCCGACTTTACCTGGCAACTCCCTTTCTTGTTACTGCAAGAAGAGCAGGCCCCCTTGTTGCGCCAGAGTTTGCGGTACAGGTAGTAAACGGCCACGGCCACAACGACCAGTACCACGCCCACATCCACCATGGAAAAGGGCTGGTCTGCGCTCACGACCATGCCGGTATCAACGCTCAGCTGTTCTGTATTGGACTCATTCATCCTTTTAACTCCCTTGCCGCCAACGCCGGATCAAAGCCCGCCTGTTTCTCCCCGTCCCTGATGCCGATCAACAGCAACAATGCCAGTGCACCGATATACACGGTGCTCATTGCCTGGATGCCTGTGGCGCCCACTGCCGTGCCGATACTGAACACCAGGCTGGATACGCCAAGCCCCAGGAATGTCGGGAATACGATGGAGAACAGCATCCATTTGTAGGAGCCTGTCTGTACCTTCACCATCACCGTGGTAGCCAGGCATGGCGGGTAGAGTGCAAAAAACAGAATCATGGACACCGCCAGCAGCGAGGTGGCACCTCCTGCCATGGTTTCTGCGCCCATGCGTGTTTCCAGGGTGGCATTCTGGTCATCATCCTGCTGAAACAGCACACCCAGTGTGGCCACACTGCTTTCACGTGCGGCGAAAGAGGACAGCAAGGCCACATTGATCTTCCAGTCAAACCCGGCGAACTGGGTGACCGGCTCAAGGCTGCGCCCTATTCCACCCAGCAGCGAATTGGTGATGCGTTCCTCTTTCATTTCACGACGCAATGACTTGCTGGCCAATGCCAGTTTCTTCAGCGCTCGACCAGCATTGCGCGCGTCACGGTCACCCTTGGGTGCACGCACAAAAGGATAAAAATCCGCGTTGCGCTGCTGGAAATCCACATTCACCGCACTGGAGGCCTCGGCTCCGGTCGCATTCAACTTGGCTCGTTTGAAGTCATTGAAATAGTTCAACAGAGGAACAAGGTTCTCGCTGCGGGCAACCGATGCATAAGGGTTGCCGGCAATATCTTGCTGGAAGGCTTTCACCGCCTCCTGACCACCGGCCTCATAGTAGGCCTTGCGCTCATCCGGCAGCCCCGGGAACTGCAGCAGGGTAAACACCACCACGGCAACGGCCACAACAATGGACCCCACCTTCTTGATGTACACCCAGGTACGCTCGAACGAACGCTGGGCCACGCCGGTTACCGTGGGCATATGATATGCCGGCAGTTCCATGACAAAAGGAGCGGTCTCCTGTTTGCGCAGGATGGTTTTGGTGAGAAGTTTGGACACCAGCAGCGCAAAAATGATGGTCATGGTGGCGATGTAGAGCATCATCAAGGATTTGTGCTCAACAAAGAAAATTCCCAGCAACAGGGTATACAGCGGCACCTTGGCCAGGCAGTTCATGAACGGCACCGTCAGAATCGTGGCCATGCGGGCACGGTTATCCGGTATCCCCTTGGTCGCCATAACACCGGGAACGGCGCAACCACCGGCAAACACGCCGCCCAGTATCAGCGGCAGGGTGCTCTGACCGTGCATGCCGAAGCGATGCAGGATTTTGTCGAGAATGAATGCAATCCTGGCCATATAGCCGGAATCTTCAAGAATGGCGATCAGGGCAAACAGAATGATAAAGATCGGCACATAGTTAAGTAGCGTGTTGGCCGAATCCACCAGCCAAAGGCCGAGCGAGCGGGTGTAAGGGTCAACCAGAAACCCTGCCTCGGGCAGTAGCCCGGCAACCACCTCGCGAAAGCCCGCCAAAAATGGCCAGGTATAGGCCGTGAGCTCGTACCCCCAGACAATGGCGATCTGGTAGATAAGAAATACGGTGGCAATAAGAAACAGCGGTGCGCCCCAGCGGTTCAATACGACCCTGTCGATGCGATCCGTCAGTGTCGGGCGCTCGGAGTCATGGCCACTGATAACACCTTGCAGCAGCGAGCGCACCTTGCGTTCACGACAGGCCACCACATGGTCGGTTACATCCAGCTGCTGCGCTGCTTGAAATGCCCGGGCACGTTGTCGCGCCTGGGCAATCAGCGCCTCAGCCTGCTCGGCCCCAAGCTTTTGCTGCACCAGTACCTCTGCAGCACTGTCCTGTTCCAGCAATTTCAACGCCAGCCAACGAGCAGGTATCTGTTTGAGGGCTTCCAACGGCTCTAGTACCGACGCAAGCGCATCCAGATCCGCTTCCAGCTCGGCATAATCCAGCAGCCTGTGCGGCAGCTTGCCCCCTACAGAGCCCCGTATTGCCCGGCGCAACTCAGCCTTGCCCTCTCCTTTGCGCCCCACAGTCGCCACGGCGGGAAAACCAAGACGCAGACCGAGCTGCTCAACATCAATGTTCAGGCCCCGCCCTCTGGCGATATCCATCATATTGACCGCCAGCACCGTGGACAGCTCCATCTCCATGAGCTGAAGCGTGAGATGCAATGATCGACGCAGGTTGGAAGCATCCACCACGTTGACGACCACATCCGGTTTATCCGTCAGCAGGTAATCACGCGCCACACGCTCTTCCAATGAAAACGACGTGAGGCTATAGGTGCCTGGCAGGTCGATGGTCTCCACACTGCCCTGTTCATCCCGGTAGGCGCCGTATTTTTTATCGACAGTCACCCCGGGGTAATTGGCCACATGCTGACGTGCACCGGTCAGCATATTGAACAGCGTGGACTTGCCGGCATTCTGCTGTCCGGCCAGTGCAACCGAGATATTGGCTTTACTCATCATGATGGACCTCGATCGTACCGGCTTCTTTTCTGCGCAATGAGATGCTGCTGGCTTCCACCTTGAGTTCAACCGGATCATTGAGCGGGGCACTGCGCACCAGAGTTACCTCGACGCCAGGCATCAGCCCCAGGTCAAGCAGGCGCTGCCTTACGCCTCCCTCAGAACGATGCCGGCGAATACAGGCACGCTGGCCCGGTTTGAGATCATTAAGCGTGCGAAAGAGCTGTTCCATAGGGCTGCCTTCTGAGAGGTGTTCCGTAGAGGTCTACTAGATGAGATTGATACGCAAATAATAGTGATGCTATATTGTTTAATCAAGGATATAACGATATTCATTCTCATATTTATCACATAGCTTTCAATACCCTGCGACAACCGATCATAAGGACTGGAAACATGCGGCGAATCAAATACGGCCTGACAGCACTAACCCTGACAGCAATCATGGGCAGCAGCCAAGCCCTGGCTCACACCCCACTCTGCGCCTGTTATGACAACGGCGACGGTACGGTTTTGTGCGAAGGTGGCTTTTCGGATGGCTCCTCAGCGTCAGGCATTGAAGTCAGTGTGCTGGACGCCAATGGCAACGCGCTAATGGAAGGCAGCATGAATGAATACAGCGAATTCGAGTTCGACAAGCCCAAGGGGGAATACAGCGTGATGTTTAATGCCGGCCCGGGGCATGAAGTGGAAATCAGCAGCGCCGATATCGTCGAGTAACTGCTGGGGACTGACTCTGTGCAAAGCGATCCGGTGACGGCATAATGCCCCGCTTTGCAGATTGCCACATCAGATCGTTCAGAGGATACAGCGATGACACCAGAAGAATTTGCCAGCCGCATCGGCCAGGATGACAGCCTGGATTTTGAAGATACCCAGGCCGTAATCAGTGAATATTTCGATTACACCCCCTGCGCGTTCAGCAACGGTGAAGTCGCCAATGACGCCGGTCAGAACGAGGGTTCCTGCAAAATTTTTGCACTGGGCCAGCTACTTGAGCTTGACCAGGCTAAGACTCTGGCATGCTTTGGCCGCTTCTATCAGGACGTACTGAATACACCGGAAGGCACTGACCACGGCAACATCCGCAACTTTATGATCAGCGGCTGGGACGGTATCAAGTTCGAAGGTCAACCGCTGCAGCGCAAGGCCTGATCAAAACAGCGGGAGCTGCTCGGCTTCCGCGTTTTCTTCCTTCGCTCCCAGACGATAGCCCACCCCGATCAAACGCACGGCGCTGCGCTTTCGCATCCAGGCCTCTTCCAGCAAGCTGGCAAATATAGCCAGATCAGGCCCATCCACACGGCACTCTGCCGTGGTCTGCGTGAAATCGTTGAACTTCACCTTTACCACCGCGCCCAGAATTTGCCGTGAGTCGCGATGGCGCTCATATCGCCCTTCCAGGTCATCCATCAGCTTTTCCAGCTGATCCATGCAGCGTTCCAGATCCGGCAGGTCCTGGCTGAAGGTGTGCTCCACACTCACCGACTTGCGTTCACGGTGGGTTCTGACTTCGCGTTCATCTTCACCCCGCGCCAACTGCCAGAGCCGTTCGCCAAATTTGCCAAAGTGGTTCTTCAGCTCGATCAGTGACAATGACTGCAACTCGGCACAGGTTCCTACACCCAGCCCCATCAGTTTTTCCTGCGTACGCGGCCCCACACCCGGTATCTTCTTGACCGGCAGTTGCGACACAAACTCGGCCTGCTGCGCAGGTGCAATCACGCAAAGTCCATCCGGCTTGTTCCAGTCACTGGCCACCTTGGCCAAAAACTTGTTCTGCGCCACGCCGGCGGAAACGGTGATACCGGTTTCCTGCTTCACCTGGGTTCGAATCTCTTCAGCAATGCGCGTTGCACTGCCCCCAAGGGCGTCCGTATCGCTGACATCAAGGTAGGCTTCGTCAATCGACACCGGCTCGATAAGACCGGTGAAACGCCGGTAGATGGCAAAGATCTGCTCAGCCACTTCGCGGTAGCGTGCCATATTGCCGGATACCAGCTTGAGCTGCGGACACAGCTGCAGCGCACGGGCACTGGGCATGGCGGAATGAATGCCAAACTCGCGGGCAGGATAGTTGCAGGTGGAGATCACACCTCGGCGACTGGCGGAACCGCCAACAGCAAGGGGGATATCACGCCACTCAGGGTGCTCCAGCATTTCGACAGCGGCAAAAAAACAGTCGCAGTCCAGGTGGATAATTTTGCGCAGGGTCGGGGCTGTAAAAGCGGGGTCTTCTGATTTCATTGGTTTACACTGTACGTCTGAGCCCGCTATTCACGCATGAATCACGCGCAGGAGCAAGCCGATGTCAGAACAAGAACAATGGACAGGGCGCGAACGACGCAAAAATCCGGACCGCCGCCAGACACCCGACCGCCGCGAAGACATTCGTTTTGAGCCCGGCAAAAGCGACCGCAGGCAGAACCGTGGCCGGCGCAAGGATGAACAGGATCCCTGGATGAAAAACAGAGACAGTTAATCCCGCTGTCACAGAGCAGTCACCTGCCAGTCACCTCGGTGTCACCTGTTCGCCATAGTGTAGAGCGGCAAGTGAAAGAGGTGACTGAACATGCAGATCAATGTAGAACAGGTACTGGTCAACAAATACCCCGCCTTCGCACAAAAGCCTGCTCCCGTTAAACGCTCGACACTGTTTTGCCTTCGCCGTCTGGTTCGCGAAGACGAGATCAACCGTTTTCTGGATACTCATCAGGGTATTCAGGGCTTCGAGTTCATCGATGCCGTTCTCGACTACTTCAATTTCAGCTATTCCATCAGCCACAAGGAACAGATGAACATCCCCTCCAGCGGGCGTGTGGTGATCATCGCCAACCACCCTCTGGGTGCACTGGACGGCCTGGCCTTGCTGAAGCTGGTGGGTGAGGTGCGACGGGATGTACGCATTGTCGCCAATGATCTGCTGATGAACTTCGATGCCCTGCAGAACCTGTTTCTGCCGGTCGACAACCTGGGCAAAAGCACGCGCAAGCAAAACATCGCCCGTATCGTAGATGCCCTGCAAAATGACGAGGCGGTGGTGGTATTCCCTGCCGGGGAAGTGTCCCGCGCGGGCCTCACAGGCATTCGTGACGGCAAGTGGAACAGTGGTTTCCTGCATTTTGCGCGCAAGGCCAATGCGCCGATCCTGCCGGTCTACCTGGGCGGCCGCAACTCCTCTCTGTTCTATGGCCTGTCCTACCTGAACAAGTCTGCATCAACACTGATGCTGGCACACGAGATGTTCAACAAACGTTCCGTCACCCTACCCGTGCGTGTCGGTGAACCCATCGCGTTCAGCCAGCTGGATGCCCTGCCGGTCTCCAACCGTGACAAGGCAAAGTTGCTGAAAAAGCATCTGTATCGTATTGCCCGCAACAAGCAGCCGCTGTTTATCACCGAAAAAACCATCGCTCACCCGCAGGACCGCAAGGCCCTGAAAAAAGAGCTGAAACAGGCAGAGCTGCTGGGCGAAACCAATGACGGCAAGAAGATCTATCTGTTCGACTACCGCTCAGACTCCGTGGTCATGCGTGAAATTGGCCGTCTGCGTGAAGAAGCCTTCCGCACCGTAGGCGAAGGCACCGGTGAGAAACGTGACCTGGATCGCTACGACCAGTATTACCGCCACCTGATTTTATGGGATGAAGAAGATCTGGAAATTGCCGGTGCCTACCGTATCGGTGAGGGCCATGTCCGTGTCAAAACACCGGATCAACCGCTCTACAGTGAATCCCTGTTCAACTATAACGACTCAATGCAAGACGTCTTTGCTCAGGGCATAGAGCTGGGCCGCAGCTTTGTACAACCACGCTACTGGGGCAAGCGCTCACTGGATTACCTTTGGTACGGGATCGGTGCCTACCTGCGTCGTCACCCGGATGTGCGCTACATGTTTGGCCCCGTCAGCCTGAGTCACAGCTACCCGAAACGTGCCCGCGACCTGCTGGTCTGGTTTTACCGCCACTACTTCCCTGACCATGAAGCGCGTGCGCGTTCGTTCAGCCCCTACCAGCTCGATGCCGATGCTGAAGCCGTGGTAGAGTCGGTTTTTATAGGCAACGACTACCGTGAAGACTTCAGCCGCCTGCGCCAGCAGCTCGATTTTCTGGGGGTATCAGTCCCCACGCTGTACAAGCAGTACAGTGAACTCTGTGAGCCCGGCGGAGTCTCATTCCTCGACTTCGGTGTGGATGCCGACTTCAATTATTGTATCGACGGACTGGTTCTGGTGGACACCCACAAGGTGAAGCCCCGCAAGCGCGAGCGCTATATCGGCACGGATGGCTAAACACAGGGTGTTCCTGAACCGCTAATGCCGCGGCGACGGGAGACATGATGCACCCTTTGGGATTGGTACTTTTTGCAGTCATTGCGCTGGGCAGTTGGTACTGGTGGCAGAAGCAGCCACCGGAGCAGCGCCGTAGCGCCAGCTGGAAACTCGTGCTGCTGTTTCTGGTGATTGGCCTGCTGGCACTGGCCATCACCGGTCGAATGCACTGGCTGGGCGCACTTATTGCTTTGACCCTGCCCTTCCTTAAGCAGTTGCTGCCGCTGTTGTTACGCTTTCTGCCGGGCCTGGCCCGCTGGTGGCAGTCACAACAAAAAAAGAGACCGCAAGGCCAGCAGCGTTCTGGCAAGCATTCCGGCAAAAACACCTCTAGCGCGAACCGCATGAGCCGCGAGGAAGCGCTGGACGTGCTTGGCTTGAAGCCCGGTGCCAACCGGGAGGAGATACTGGCCGCCCACCGGCGTTTGATGCAGAAGGTACACCCTGACCGAGAAGGCAGCGCTTATCTGGCCGCCCAGATTAATGCTGCTCGGGACAGTCTTCTGGACTGATGCCTATTGCCACCAGTCCAGCTCACCGGAATTAAATCTCAACAGGCCCGCACTGGATTCAAACTCCAGATCCCGCCCGTAGGCCGGATGAAAGCCCTCAAGCTTGAGGGCTCCATCGTCTGCAACCCTGAATACCATGCCAGCGTCCGGCGCTTCCTGACCGTCCAACACCACCTGTATCAGACTGGGTGACAACCGGCGCCATCGCCCTTCATGCTCCAGTAACGGCTGGTCGTTCATGTAATCCTCACGCCAATGCAGCTGACCATCAGCCATCAGGCTCAAGTCAATGCGACGGGTCTGCACACTGTCGGGCGTTTGATAACGCTGGCGCAGGGGCCAGTGCACAAAGTCACCCAAACGCGCACAACCGCTGAAATAGCGGTTATTCAACTCGGCCTCCATGCTCAGGCCATACCAGTCGCCACGTTTACCCGTACAGGCTTCAGGGCGCACTTCAAGCAGTAAGGTATTCTGGCTTTCACCACTGCCTTGCATTGACTGCTCCCAACGACGGACCTCGCCCTCGACTTGCACTTCGGGGCGCTCAAATGCCAGCATTAGCAAGCGATCTATAAACTGTACGCGAATATACCGCTCGGTCAGATCGAAGATAACCTGCTCATCGGCCGAGACTGCACGCAGCTCCACATCAGGCAAATTGAAACGACAGGCACGCTGAGTACCGCCCGCCAGGAAACCCTGGGTCAACATGACGCCCTCTGCTTCCTGACGCCCCAGGCTTTCAACATAGACCGGCCACTCATCGCCAAGGCTTTGACTCTCATGACTGGCCTTAAGCGCGTCCGTCATTGCCAGAACCGGCCGGCGCTCACCACCCAGACAGCTTTCAAACCAGTATTTTTCTTCAGTTGCAATCAACGTCCCGCGCAGCATTTGATCCTGTGCACCGGGTTTCAGCATTGTCGTCTGACACCCACTCAACATCATGAGTGGAGCCGCCAATGCCGCTACAACCCAATTTCGACCTATCATGCTCGCTACCCTGCAGTTCCATCAGTCTTTTTATTATGTCTCCCCTTTTGCCTGGCAGCCAAACATTCAGACATAAAAACCTGTTCTACACTGAATGCAACCATTGAGAAGGAGCAAGCCATGTCTGACCACGTATACAAACTGATTGAGATTGCGGGCTCTTCCACCGAAAGTCATGACGACGCCATTCGCAAAGCCGTTGCAAAGGCTGCCGAGACCATTGAACATATCAACTGGTACGAGGTGAAGGAGATGCGCGGGCATATTGAAAATGGACATATTGCCCATTTTCAGGTGGTTTTGCGGATCGGCTTCAGGCTTGAGTAAAACAAGCTGACTCCCTGATATTCAAAGACTTGGCAGGGTTCAGTCTCGGTTCATCTGGTATTCATCCACCCAGATCTACAGTACTGTCCCTTGATGCTGACGCCTTCGCGCCAGCCGGTAACCGGAATACCACTCGCGGCACATGTTTTCCCTGCCCTGGCACACACATTCATTGAAGCAGCTGACCCTGTTTGCCTTTGTGCTGGCAGTTGTGCCCCTGGCTGTGCTCATGTACCAGTCAGGCAACGCCCTGGTTGACCAGTCCGAACGCGCCCGCACCCTCGCGCGCGAAATGCAGCAAAGCCGTCGCCAGACCGAGCAGCTGCTGACACAGGCTGAAGATATTGTCCGTTCCGCCCGCCAGTACGACATTGTCAACCGTGTTGAGCTGCGTGAGCGCCTGCTGAGTCAGGTCGATACCTTCGAGACCCTGCTGAACGGCAGTGCCCTGCCGGGCTTGCCGCAACAGCAGTCGGCCACTCTGAGCGACCACCTGAAGACTCTGAGCCAGCGCTCTTTGGAAGAAGAACCACCGCGGTTCGACCCCGCACTGCTGGAGCAGTTGATTACCGAAACCCAGCAGCTCAGCGTACAGCTCGATCAACACTTCGATGCCCGCCTGACTGAACTGGAAGCCCAAACCCTGGAAGAACAGCGCAAAAGCGGCTGGCAGGCGATGGCACTGGTATTGGCAACCGCCATTCTGATTCTCTTTTTCAGCGGTCGCATCAACCGCCCTGTACAGCAATTGATCCGTCGTATTCGCAGCCTGGGTGAAGGAGAGCGCAACCCAAAGCCCCTACTTAAGGGACCTGAAGAGCTGGTGGAAGTAAATCGTCAGCTCAACTGGCTGGCCGAGCGCCTTCAAGCACTGGAAGAGGACAAGGTACGCTTTCTGCGTCATATCTCTCATGAGCTGAAAACACCCCTGACGACCTTGCGCGAAGGCGCCGACCTGTTGTCTGAAGAGCTGGCAGGCCCGCTCAATGCAAAACAACACGAAATCGTCAGCCTTTTGCAACAAAACAGTATTAGCCTGCAGTCACTGATTGAGCAGCTACTGGATTACAACCGCCTGCAACAACCCAGCAGCCTGCAGCGCGACAAGATCTCCCTGCAGCCGATGCTGGAACGTCTGCTGGCACCGCACAGGCTGCAAATTGAACAAAAACAGTTACAGGTGAGCATTGGCCTTAATAATGTTGACCACTGGTTTACGGATTCTCAGATGTTGCAACGCATTCTCAGCAATCTGATATCCAACGCGGTACACTATGCGGACGAAGAAGGACGCATCGAGATTAAAGGCAGCCTGGATGAAGGTAAGCTGAAACTGGCTGTCGGCAACACCGGGCCTCTCATCCCGGAACAGGATTTATCGCGACTGTTCGAACCCTTTTATCAGGGCCAGAACAAACGCAAGGGACCGCTCAAGGGGTCAGGTATCGGACTGAGCATTGCTGCTCAAGCCTGCCAGACACTCAACGCCAACCTGGAAATCAGCCAGAATCATGATCGTTGGGTCGTCTTCACTATGGAACTGCCGAGCCTGGAGCCCTGAGCAATGCAACGCTTGCCCCTGTTATTCATTCCGTTAGTACTGTTGGCTGGCTGCCAGAGCCCGTTGTTGCCGATCAAAAGCACCAGCGAGCCTGTTAAAACACCAGCACCCAGCCATTGCCGTTTTGATACCGGTCAGTTGAGTGAATGGATAAAATATGAACATCGTTTTATTTCGTCTACAATTAGTGACAGGCAGGCGCTTTTGGGAGACGCTGAAAGACGACAGCATAGCGCACTTCATGCGCTACTTCTGAGTAGTCCCGGACAGTCGCAGGCACAACTGGAGCGTGCCGCCAAGCTGCTGGCCAGCATTTCATCTGATCCCAGTGATTTGTGCGCCGCCGAGCAGTACCTGGCTAACCGCCAGCACCAGCTCAATCTGCAGTTGGAGTCACTGCAACAGATCCACGATCTGGAGCAGCAGAAAATGGAACTTGAACGTCAGGTCGATGCCCTGACAGATTTGGAACGACAGATAACGCAACAGCGTGAGGAGCACTGACAGATGACATCAACCCCCCACATTCTTCTGGTTGATGATGATACCGCTCTGCTGAAGTTGCTGGAGATGCGCCTTGAGGCCTCCGGCTACACGGTCGATTGCGCCGAAAGCGGTGAAGAGGCTATTGGCCAGGTACGCCAGCAGCATTACGACCTGGTGTTGACCGACCTGAAAATGGACGGCATGGATGGTCTCACTCTTTTCACTCGCATCCAGCAGGAACAGCCTGATTTGCCGGTGATCATCATTACCGCACATGGTTCTATTCCCGAGGCCGTCGAAGCGACCCAGAAGGGTGTATTCGGCTTCCTGTCCAAGCCGATCGACAAGCAGCACCTGCTGGATACCGTCCGGGCAGCTCTGAACAGCTCTCAGCGCAGTCTGGATCACAGCTGGCGAGAGGGCATCATCAGCCACAGCGGCCCGATGGAGCAGGTTCTCGACCAGGCCCACCGTGTAGCAGCATCTGATGTCAGCGTACTGATTACCGGCCCCAGCGGCAGCGGTAAAGAACTGGTAGCGCGAGCCATTCATAAGGCAAGTGCGCGTGCCGACCAGCCGTTCGTAGCGATCAACTGCGGCGCCCTGCCCGAGCAGCTGCTGGAATCCGAACTTTTCGGTCATACCAAAGGTGCGTTCACCGGTGCCATCAACCAGCACTCCGGCCTGTTCCGTGCGGCCCAGGGCGGCACCCTGTTCCTGGACGAAATCGGCGACATGCCGCTGGCCCTGCAGGTAAAACTGCTGCGTGCACTGCAGGAGCGCGTTATTCGTCCGGTCGGTTCTACCGAATCGGTTGCGATTGATGTGCGCGTCATCTCGGCAACACACCGTGACCTGGAAACCGCCATGCTGAGCCAGGAGTTCCGCGAGGATCTCTACTACCGCCTCAACGTGGTTAATCTGGAACTGCCGCCGCTGCGCGAACGTCCCGAAGACATTCCACTGCTGGCACGTCACTTCCTGACACTGGCCTCGCAGAAGCATAACCGCAAGGTGAAAGGCATTTCTCCGGGCGCACTGCACCTGCTGGCTCAGGCCGCCTGGCCGGGTAACGTCCGCCAGCTGGAAAACGTGATGGAGCAGGTGGTCGCACTCAGCCCCTCACCGATCATTCCGGAAGGCCTGGTATCCAAAGCGCTGGCCAACCAGGAAAGGGTTATCCCCTCGTTCAATGAGGCCCGTGCCGACTTTGAACGTCGTTACCTGATCAAGGTGCTGCAGATCACTGAAGGGAACGTGACTCACGCCTCCCGCATCGCCCAGCGCAACCGTACCGACTTCTACAAGCTGCTGAACAAGCACCAGCTGGAAGCCGCTCAGTTCAAGGCCAATGCCAAAGCTGCCGTGGCAGCACAGAAAGAAGCGCTGAAGAAAACCCGCAAGACGCGTAAAGCCAGCTAAGGCTGAACCATACTTGCCAAACTGCCTGACCCGGAGTGACAGCTCACCGGGATCAGGCAGTTTTTCGTTACCCGCTCAACCACCCCACTCCTGCGCCAATACCTGCGCTAATACCTGCCAAGCACCCAGCACCCAAATTCGCTTTCAGGCTTGGACTTTTGCCACTGCTTTAATACCATGCGCCTGTTTTCCTGATTGAACGGATGGCTGCTCCATGTCTGCTCCCTCACTGAACGAAGCCCTGGCTTTAATGAACCAACAGGCTTTTCCGGCGGCTGCCGCCATCTGCCGTCAACATTTGGCTGTGCGTGCTGACGATTTCAACGCCCGTCACCTGCTCGGCCTGATCGAATTCAAGGCCGGTCAGCTACTCGCCGCCACCAAGGACTTGCATAAGGCCAGCCGCCTGCCTGTTGCCGCCCGCTTCAAAGCCCAGGCATTGAGCAATCTGGCACTGGTCCTTCAGGCGCGGGGCCGACTGGAGAGCGCCTGCGAGGCACTGCAACAGGCAATCGAATACCAGCCCAAGGAGCTGGCCTTTCACTTGAACCTACTGGGTGCACTGGAAAAGCGTAGTGACTGGTCCGCTATCATCGCGCACCTGAATAGCTTCACCAGCTTGCAGCAGCACCCCGAAGCCCGCCTGTCACTGGCTGTCGCACTTCGGCACACTGAACAGAATCAACAGGCGCTGGCGCTGCTCGAGCCAGCTCTGAACAGTCTTGATGCCGAGGCTGAATGGGCATTAAACGCGGCCATCCTCAACCAGATAAAGCCCGTTATCGAATACGGTCAACAGACGAACCAGGCCGCATACTGGCTGACACAGGTCGCAGACTATATGGCTGAAGAGGGGTTCGCCACTTTGGCCACACCTGTTTACCAGGCCGCACTGGAGCTGGACCCGAGCAATGTCAGCGTACGCCATATGCTCAGCGCTGCAGCGGGCGAGTGCACCGCCCAGGCCCCCGATGCTTACGTGGAAGGTCTCTATGATCAGCATGCTGATGCGTTCGAGGAACGTCTGACCGGGCGACTGGGCTATCAAGCACCCACCCTGCTGGCCGAGCGTCTTCCAGACCTCACCCACGGAGCAATCAACACCCTGCTGGACCTTGGCTGCGGCACAGGACTATGCGGGCAGGCATTGCAGCCCGTTCTTCAGCCTCGAAACCTGATTGGTTGCGACCTGTCCCAGCAGATGCTGTCACATGCGGCTGAAAAGTCCGTCTATACCGAGCTTTTGCATGCCGACCTCATGAGCACTCTTGGCAAGCCCTGGCAGGCGGACCTCATTACCGCGACAGATGTGCTTATCTATACCGGCGAGCTGTCTCCTGTGCTGCAAGCAGCCTTTAATGCGCTCACGCCAGGAGGATTATTTGCCTTCACACTGGAAACCTGCAGTCACCCCGAGGGGGTCATGCTGGATGCATCAGGCCGTTTCCGTCACGATGCCCAGAAACTGCTGACAAAAGCACAAGAGCAGGGCTATGAAGTCTGTGTTGCTGAGGCGTTTCCGCTGCGTCGCGAGCAGGGCAACATGCTGGAAGGGGCTCTGATTATTCTGCGTCGACCGTCTTAAGCAACACTTCACACAACTGACGCAATCGCTCCAACTGAGGCTTCTTACCGACTGGCTGAAGCTGTGCGGACTGCGCCTGCTGACGCAGAATACGCTGACACAGCAGTTGCTGGTCGGCAGTGGACAGTTCCAGCTGATGCCACAGAGGCAAACTTGCGTGCACCAGCCGGGTTAACGGCATCAGGCTGGACTCCAGCGTTCTGTTCGCTCGGGCGAAACCCAGCAAACGCTCACGTGCTGAAGCGTCCAGAGGCTCAGAATCCAGCCCTCGCATTAAGGCCGGCAGATAGACCGCTTCCAGATCAGCCAGCTGCCCAGTCAGGCGCAGCAATAGGCTTTGTCGATACCACTCACGCGCCTCGGCAAACCAGGCTGAGACGCTATCACTGAGCGGTTTCACCACCAGCAAGGCATGGCTGCCCGCCACCGGGTCGCGCTGCTCGCCCAGTCGCACAGGCCAATAATCCGATTGTTGCCAGAAGCTCAGCAATCCGGGCTCAGAGGCAAAGCTGGCCCCCATGTAATCAGCCCCTTCCGCCTTTGCGCTTCGCTCGATCGCCTGCAACAGCCTTTGGCCAAGTCCCTTTTGCTGGGCGGAGGGGTGTACAGCAATGCGCACCACGCGCCAGCCTTGCCATTGAGCCGCTTCGCGCCATCCTTCTTGTGCTACCAGTGTTTGCGGCAGCAAATGCCCCCGGGGTCGGCGACGACCCTCCCAGATCGCTTCGGTAAGCTCTGGAGCCAAAGGTCCTTCCCGTGCCACCAGTGCGCATGCGACTGGCTGCCCTTCCAGGCTCAAGGCAAAAACATCAATATTGGGACTGTCCAGAAGGATACGCAGATCACCCGGCGTGGTGCGGTAGTGCGCCAGCACCAGCAAACCGAAAATGGCACTCAAACGCTCAGAATCAGCAGCCAATTCAGCTCGGTCCACCTGTTCAAAAACGGTAGTGCCTGAAAGGCTCGGAGTGGGCGCATCGGCATCGAGCAATAACAGTCGATTACACAGTGCTTCCAGAGGATCTGGTGCCTGCCAGCGAACGGGGGCTTTGAGATGCAATTCCGTGAACCCCTGCCCCGTCTCACGCAGCCTTTTCAGGAACCTGAGAGCAAACCCCTGGCCGTTGCCTTCATATCCGTGCAGCGTGGTCGCAAACACCACGTGCGCGTACCGCCGCAGCAGCGCGGTCAGAACGGGGACAGGAATCGTAGCGGCTTCATCCACCAGCAGCACCTCAGCCACCGGCGCCTGGCGTAATATCTCATCCGGGCGCAGAAACACTAGCGCCTGCGAGCTCTCTGGTGCCGCCAACTCGACCTGAGTCATAAGCGACGCAATAGCGGCTTTATCCGGCGCCGTTACAAGAACACTTCGCCCCTGCTGCAACAATTCAGCCGCGGCAATGCCCAAAGCCGCACTCTTGCCGCGCCCACGATCAGCCGTGAGCACCAGCGGGTGGCGACGGCGCTGGCATGTTTGCAGAATCGCCTGCACGGCACCTGCCTGATCGCCGGTAAGACAAGGCCCCTCAGGCAGTGCCTCACTCTCAGGTTCTGGCCAGTGCTCTGGCAACACCAGGGTTTCGGGTGTCAGTTGAACCAGGTGGGCAGAAGCCTGCAGGCAACCCACCAGGTATTTAAGGAAGTGCCCCCGAATCAGCTCTGGCTGATAAGGTTCGACACAGAGCGAATGGTACTCGGGATCTGCGAATTCGCCCCACTCATTTGGTTCTGGCGTTATCAACACCAGAACGCCACCGCCCCGCAGGGTGCCACAGAGCTGACCAAAGGCGTTCGGGTTAAACCCGTCAAAGGCATCAAACAGCAGGTAATCAAGTGTCTGACCCAGAAAGCCCTGAGCCTGACGGGCCTCAATGGGATGAAGGAAGGACAGTGGCTGGCCGGATACCAGCAGTCCCTCGCCTTGAAGGAGTGGCAGCAGATCACGCTCAAGCCGATCACGCACCAGCTGACGCGGCCCCTGAGCCCAAATCAAAACGCGTTGTCGGGAGTGCTGCAGGCGCCGTAAAAAAGACGCCAGACTCATCCCTCGGAATACATCATATTATCGTCAGGGCTGGTGACATGCTCAGCTTCATAATAGACACCAGGCTCCTGCTCGCTCTGCATTCGGTTGCCCAGATATTCCAATACACGGGCAAGGTTCAGGCTGCCACGCGGCTGAAATGTTTGCGACACTAGCCAGAGATCAGAAGACTCTATGTCGGTGTGCTCAAGAATCTGCTCGTAACAGCGCTGAGCAAGCGCGCCCGCGTGCTCATTGGTGGCGGGAAGCACGGCGCCAACCTCATGCTCACCATCCCAGCCAATCAAGTCACCCGGGCGTGACAACTCTTCACTGAGCACTCGGATCAACTGCAACAGGTGTTCGCGCTTTACATTTTCACCCATGCTAATGCGCATAACCGTGAGCGGGCTGAATTCACGTACGGCACGCCGGCATTCAAGCGCCAGCATGTGGCGGTACCAGTGCTCGGTGGCGATACCGGTGTTTGGGTCAACCGCCAACATTGGCTCGTTGGCTTGGGTCACGGCACGGCTCATGCTTCTGTTGCGCAGCACCATGAACAGGACCAGGCTCACCACCAGTGCAAGCCCGGCCAGCAGCTTCAGCCCCATCGATGTCTCGCCACCTGCTGTCAGCGCCAGTACTAACGCATTGAGCACCATCAACAGGGTGACCAGATAACGACTGCGCTTTAGCTGTTCCACAAAAACCGAGTCCATGCCGGCATCCTCACCTTTATCCCTGTTCAGTAAAGCGGCTTTAACCGCTGAATTCAATACGCGACACTTGGGAAGCTATAGACTTATTCATAGCGTCCCTAACCACGCTTCTGGTGTTTTTCCCAGTTATGCTGGCGTGCCTGAGCATTCTTTCGCAGCATCAAATAGACCGCTGCCAACCCGCCCTGATGCGGTTGGGCCGAGTGAAAGGCCATCACCAGATCAAGCTGCTTGAGCCACTGGTCCAAATAGCTCTTGAGCTTATTGGCCGGGTCTTCAACGCTGCGTGCACGCCCAATCTGGACCAGCACCGTTCTGATACCCAACTCATGGCTTTGACGCACAAAGCTCACCAGTTCGTCACGGGCCTGAGCGGGTTCAAAATGCTGCAGGTTCAAGCTCGCATCACAACTGTAACGGCCAAGGCGCAGATTTCTGAAGACGCCTTCCTGCACACCATCACGCTTCCAGCTGATGGGATCAGCCGGGTGCAGCCATTCAACCTGGTCCAGCGACAACCCTTCAGGGGAGCCTTGAGCCAAACGACGTCGAATACTCTTGCCGGGGTCTGCTCTGAGTGAACGTGCAGCCGGTACCGCAGGGCCTGAGCCTGTGCCTTGCCGGATACGCTGCACACCTTCTGCCTGCATCAGTTCGGAAAAACTGTCATCGTGCCGAGATTGCATGGGCCTCTCCTCGTATCCGTATAGTACGTACTGTATTGTGACAGCAGTCTGTACGGAATTGAACGTTTTGCAGCGGTGGCATTCTCTATTAGAGTGTAAGCAAGCAACGGCAGAGGTAATCAACAGTCATGCAGCGCCTGATCATCGTCTTTACCCTCATTGTGTTTGTGGCCGCCGGCTACTTGTTCCTGCAACCCGCCTCCGAGCAAGCAGTTACCACCGACGACACTCCGCCTCCTGTCTCTGAACAGGCCAAACGCGATGCTCAGGAACATATTTCCAGCCTGACTCAGCAGGCAGCCGAGCAAACCCTGTCCATGAATGAAGCCGATCACTTTGTAAGGGGAGACCAGCTGCTGCAACTGCCCGCCAAGGCCCAGAACTCTGATAGCGCTATTTCACTGAATGAGACTGATACCAACAGCACGGCGGTGGCCTTTGCCGTTGATCGAGCCAGGGTAGGTACTAATAACACCGCAGGCAGCAATGCCGCTGTATTGGCGTCAATGGATAAACTGCGCCTGCAGGAACTGCTGAATAACCCGGACCAGGCACGCAGCGAAGTGTTCTATATTCACTCGGTTGATGGTGCCGATCGCCAGGGACTTTGGGGCATTATTCATCAGGGACTGATCGAAACCTTTACCCGAGGCATTCGCATTGATGACCGTTCCCGCTTGCTCAGCGTGACTATTCCCGAGGATGCAGACGAACCGCTCTCCGACCAGCGCAGTTCCTGGCTGGGGACTTTGCTGAAAAACAAGGTGGAGACTACCTGGGTCTATAACTACGAGCACGGTTTGCTGGGTCAAAACCCTGATGTCATCCATCCTGGTCAACAATTGATCATTGTTCGCTTTGATGAAGATGAGCTGATCAATATCTATAACCACTTCATCCAGCAACGCTAAATTGCCGGGCTTCAGAGCGAAGCCCGCGCCTCTCGCGCATTTCAGTGGACCTTATCGGGGCATTCGAGTATAATTTGCGCCTTATTCAAGGCAGCACCGCGCTTTTATCAAATCAGACACGCGCATCCCTGTTGCCTCCTCTAAAAAAGACCCAGGTGTAACTCACAGCATGTCCGACACTGATACCAGCCCCGCCAACTTTGGCGATTTGGGACTGTCTACTCCTATTCTTAACGCACTGGCCGATGTTGGCTACGAAACGCCTTCACCGATTCAGGCGCGGAGTATTCCGCCTCTGCTCGAGGGCCAGGATCTACTTGGCATGGCGCAAACCGGTACCGGTAAAACCGCTGCCTTTGCCCTGCCCCTGCTACAACGTATTGATACTACCGCTACTCACCCGCAACTGCTGGTATTGGCGCCGACTCGTGAACTGGCGCTCCAGGTTGCAACTGCCTGTGAAAAGTACTCCAAGCACCTCCCGGGCCTGCGCACTCTGTCTATTTACGGTGGCCAGGGCTATGACAGCCAGATCCGCGGCCTGCGCCGTGGCGCTCAGGTAATCATCGGTACACCGGGACGCGTCATGGACCATATCCGTCGTGGCACCCTTCAGCTGGACCGCCTGCAGGCACTGGTACTGGATGAAGCTGACGAAATGCTGCGCATGGGCTTCATCGACGACGTCGAATGGATCCTTCAGCATACTCCGGCCCAGCGTCAGATCGCCCTGTTCTCCGCCACCATGCCACAGGCGATCCGCCACATTGCAGACAATTACCTGCAGGAGCCGGCGGTCATCAAGATCAAGGCCCAGACCGCCACGGCCAGCACCATCCGTCAGCGTACCTGGACAGTTCGCGGCATGAGCAAGACTCAGGCCCTGACCCGTATTCTGGAGCTGCACGAGCATGAAGCTGCGCTGGTGTTCGTTCGTACCAAGACGGCTACCGAATCTCTGGCTGAAGAACTGAATCAGGCAGGCTTCCCGGCAGCAGCCCTGCACGGTGATATCGCTCAGGCACAGCGTGAGCGCATCGTCAGCAAGCTAAAGAAAGGCGAGCTGGACGTCGTAATCGCCACCGACGTTGTGGCACGCGGCCTGGACGTTGAGCGTATCAGTCACGTTATCAACTATGACATCCCCTACGACACCGAGTCGTATATCCACCGTATCGGCCGTACTGGCCGTGCCGGACGTGAAGGTGATGCCATCCTGTTCGTGACCAACCGCGAGCAGCGCCTGCTGAAGCAGATCGAGCGCGCCACTCGCCAGCCACTGGACAAACTGGAGCTGCCGACCGCCAAGCAGATCAACGCTCTGCGCGCCGAGCGCCTGCAGCAGAAGATTCTGGCTGCTGCCGAAAGCGCCAAGCTGGACGAATACATGCCGGTTATCAGCGCCCTGCAGGAGCAGTCCGAGCTGACCGCAGAGCAGCTTGTTGCGGCTACGCTGGCGTATATGCACAAGGATAAGCCCTTGTGGATGAACGAAAACGAACCTGATCCCAACCGTCCTGCGCCGCGTGAGCGTATGGACCGCGGTGATCGTGGTGATCGCGGCGACCGTCCGCGCCGCAACCAGCGCAACGAGCCGGTAGCTGACGGCATGGAGCGCTACTGGATTGGCGTTGGCCATCAGCACGGCGTGAAGCCGGGCAATATTGTCGGTGCCATCGCCAACGAAGCCGGTATCGAAAGCCGCCAGATCGGCCGCATCAACATCGCTGAAGAGTTCAGCTGCGTTGACCTGCCGTCAGGACTGGACAACCAGCAGATGCAGACACTGAAACGTGCCCGCGTGTGCGGCCAGCGCCTGGAAATCCGCCCCTGGCAGGATAAAGGCGGTGCGCCTCGCCGTCCGCGCAAAGGCGCTCCACGCCGCCCGGCTCGCGACTAAGCATGCCTGACGCTGCCACATCTCAGGATCTGAATGATCCGGGATGTGGCAGCATCTTCTTCCCCCTCCCTTCCTGACACGTTTCAGTCCGGATGCGTCAACTGCGCATGCTGGTCAAATGAATCCAGCTGTTTTTCCGCTTCAAAGACGACTGCGTCAGTCAGCGCTCGAATCAATCGAGACCCCAGATTCCACACATGCCAATACAATGGCACGGCCAGATAGCGCCCCGGCGTCATATCAACGGCCAGACCCTGCTCGATAAGCGGCTGCCCCTGCTGATCCGGCACCATGCCGCAGGCTAGACCACGCTCGATGACACCGCAGAACATCTGTGACGACGGAATACGGTGACGAGGATATTCATGCGCCCCCAGGCCAAAGTACTGCTGCAGGTACCGATTCTGCAGTTGATCCTTATGACTGAACTCCGCCACCGGGGCACGACGAAACCCCTCCGCCACAACACCATCCGGGAAGTAGCGCTGCAGATACTCCGGGCTTGCCAACGAACGATAGGGCATCACGCCCAAGGGCACACACTGACAGCCCGGTATCGCCTTGTCAGACGCCGTGATGCAGCCGACCACCTCACCATCCTTCAACAACTGCTGGGTCACATCCTGATCATCTACCTTGAGGTCCAGAAGCAGATGCTGCTCGTGCACCAGCTGAGCCACGGCATCGGGAAACCAGGTTTCCAGGCTGTCGGCATTAAGCCCGATCGAGAGAGTGGTAAAACCCTGCGCGTCCTGTTGGGACAAGTCCTGTAACAACTCATCTTCCAACAGACTGAGCTGGCGATAGTACCTTAGAATTTTTTGCCCTGTCTCTGTGGCCTGGACCGGAACCGTTCGTTTAACCAACACCTGGCCCAGACGCTGCTCCAGCTGCTTTATACGTTGCGAAACAGCCGACTGAGTGACATAAAGCCGCTGAGCAGCGCGCTCGAAACTCTGCTCCTCCACTACCGCGGCCAGAGCTGCCAATTGACGCATATCGAACATTATTAGCCACACTAATCATTAATTAAAAAGATTAGTTTTACTTACAATCGTTTCGCACGCAACATGGCCCGCCTGAACGCCAAACATGATTTTATGGACGAGAGATACACCGCCATGACCCCACTACTGACTGTTGAAATACTTGCCTGGAGCAAGGGCCTGGCCACAACGGCCGGATTAATCATGGCGATCGGTGCCCAAAATGCTTTTGTGCTTACACAGAGCCTGCGCCGTGAATTTCACTGGCCCATCGCCCTGACGTGCATGCTGTTTGATGTCATTCTGATTTCCGCGGGAGTAGTTGGTCTTGGCGTGCTGTTCAACCAATCGCCGCTGCTGCTGGAAGTTGCCCGCTGGGGAGGCGCCCTGTTCCTGTTCTGGTTTGGCCTGCAGGCAGCACGACGTGCTCTGGACAGCAAGAGCCTCACCACCGGAGGTGGCAATGTACGCAGTCTGCGCAGCGCCCTGCTGACGACAGCTGCCGTTACCCTGCTGAACCCGCACGCCTATATCGATACCATCGTTTTGATTGGCGGTATTGGCGGGCAATATGAACCTGAACTGCGCATCTGGTTTACCACCGGCGCCATCAGCTTCTCTGTCATCTGGTTCAGCAGTCTGTGCATTGGCGCTCGCTGGCTGGCCCCCCTGTTCCGCAAACCGGCTGCCTGGCGCGTACTGGATGGACTGATCTGTCTAATGATGTGGAGTATTGCGGTCAGCCTGCTGATCGTACTCTAAGCGGTAGCCCTATATCCTGACATAAAGCGGGCTGCCCAATACGGGCAGCCCGAGCAGGCCGCAAGTTTCCGGCCAAGGACCATACCTGGGGGTATGAGTCTTAAACCTGAGCACTAACCTTAAAACGACCTAAGTATAGTCGTCAGCGTTGGCCTTACGGCTGGTACGCGCCCTATAATGCGTGAAACTTTTTCAACAGGGAGCAGCGCATTCATGACCACTTTGGGCACACCATTATCAAGCACGGCCACACGTGTCCTCATGTGCGGAGGCGGTGAACTGGGCAAGGAAGTCGTTATCGAATTGCAACGCCTGGGCGTTGAAGTCATTGTGGTCGACCGCTATGCCAACAGCCCTGCCATGCAGGTTGCTCACCGCGCTCATGTGATCTCAATGCTGGATGGCGAAGCACTGCGCCAGGTCGTCGAGCAGGAGCAGCCTCACTATATCGTGCCGGAAATCGAAGCCATTGCCACTGACACTCTGGCCGAGCTGGAACAGGAAGGCTTCACGGTTATTCCAACCGCGCGTGCCACCCAGCTCACCATGAACCGTGAAGGCATTCGTCGACTGGCAGCAGAAGAGTTGGAGCTGACCACATCCGCCTATCAGTTTGCCGGTGATGAAGCCGAGTTTCGCCAGGCCGTCGCCGCTATTGGTTACCCCTGTATTGTTAAACCGATCATGAGCTCCTCTGGCAAAGGCCAAAGCACTTTGCGCAGCGATGACGATCTGGAGAAAGCCTGGCAGTATGCCCAGGAAGGCGGACGTGCCGGTGGCGGACGCGTCATCATCGAAGGCTTTGTCGATTTTGACTACGAAATCACACTGCTCACGGTTCGCCATATTGGCGGCACCAGCTTCTGTGATCCCATAGGCCATATTCAGGTTGATGGTGACTATCGCGAGTCCTGGCAACCTCAGGCCATGACTCCCAAGGCGCTGGAAAATGCGCGCCGCGTCGCCGAGAAAGTGACAACAGCTCTGGGTGGTCACGGCATCTTTGGCGTGGAGCTGTTTATCAAAGGGGATGAGGTGCTGTTCAGCGAAGTATCACCCCGCCCACATGATACCGGCCTGGTGACACTGATTTCCCAGAACCTGTCAGAATTTGCCCTGCATGCCCGCGCCATATTGAATCTGCCGATTCCGACGCTGCGTCAGTATGGCCCTTCTGCCTCTGCCGTTATTTTGCCGACCGGCGAATCAAGCCAGACCCGCTTTGGCAACCTGCAACAGGCCCTGGCCACACCCGACACGGAACTGCGCCTGTTCGGCAAACCCGAAATACATGGTCGCCGCCGCATGGGCGTTGCCTTGGCTCTGGGTGAAGATATTGATGACGCGCGCCAGAAAGCACGCGCCTGCGCACAGAATATAGACGTTAAGTTCTAATCAGCGGCGCGATTCGAACCAGGGAACCCGGCTGGTGCCGGCCGGGTGCCCATAGCCGGGATAAATCTTGTCTTCACGTTTCACAAACCAGGGAGCACCCGTAACACTGCTTTGAGCATGGCCGTTCAGCGGAATCAACTTATCCTGCTGTACAACAAATTCGGCGTCGGATGACTTGCCCTCGGGATGGCCGTAGCTGCGGTATACCTTACGCCCGACACGTTCGTACCAGGGCTGAAACCCCTTACCGTCGGGGTGGGTATGAGTAGGAAAATATTGCTCTTTATCCTCTGCGAACATAACGCGACATCACCGGATTAATGAATATGTCGCAATTATACCACATCGTCTTCAATGAGAGACACGTTTACCCTTGATGCAAAGCAAACGTTTCTCATTTCGACTTAACTGTTTCAGCTGATATTCTCGTTTGAGCGCACTGCTGCGATCATGACCAGCTTCATGCCACACCAACTCGACGGGGCGTCGCGCGCGAGTATAACGCGCTCCCTTTCCGGCACGTTCGCCATTATGTTCAGCCAGACGCCTGTCCAGATCGGTGGTGACGCCGGTATAAAAGCTGCTATCCGCACACTTCAGCATGTAGACCCACCATTGTTGCAATACTGACTTGGTACTGTGTTCCATTTTACTCTGTTTAACCTACCCTGACCGGCGTAAAATCCTGCCTCCACATAATTTTGGGGGCTCGGTTCTACCGATGCAAATACTATTACTGACGATTGCAGGGCTCGCCTTCCTGATGATCGTTCTGGAAGATGTGTTCCACATCAACAAGGCGAAAACCACCTTATTCCTCGGCACCCTAGCCTGGTTATTACTTTTTCTCTTCCCTCAACACGGCCTCAACAGCCAGGACATTCAAGAGCAACTCAACGAGAACATCCTCGAAATTGCCAGTTTATGGCTATTCTTGATGGCCGCCATGACGTTCGTTGCCTTTCTCAACCATCAGGGCCTGATCGAAACCATGATCTACAAGGTGTTGCCGCAACGTCTGAGTGAGCGCAAGCTCATGTTTCTTGTGGCCGGCTTCGCCTTTTTCTTCTCCTCCCTGTCTGACAACATCACCGCCACCCTGATCTCGATTGCGCTGGTATTGTCGCTGAAGCTGGATGCCCGCAAAACAAGGCGCTTCGCGGTACTGGTGGTATTTGCGGTTAACTCCGGAGGGGTTGCACTGATCACAGGCGATGTGACCACCCTGATGATATTCATGCAGGAAAAAGTCGCCATTGATGACCTGCTGTGGCTCAGTCTGCCTTCGCTGGTGAGCGTACTGCTGCTGGCCGGCATGCTGTCGATGCCACTGAAAGGAGAAGTGGTGATTCATCCGACGCCCAGACGGGATGACAAGGTCGGTATGGTGATCGGTCTTATCTTTTTGCTCACCATTTTGTCGACGATTGTGCTTAACGTGATTGCCGGTGTGCCGCCGCTGCTGACCTTCCTGTTTGGTCTTTCGATCATGTTCCTGGTGGGACGCCTGTGCTACAAGGATGACGAACGCGAAAACCTGTTGGATTATATCCGCGTCATCGAGTTCGACACCTTGCTGTTCTTCCTGGGCATTCTGCTGCTGGTAGGCATGCTGAAAGAGATCGGCGTATTGAATTCACTGGTACAAATTTACGAAGTCCTGCCCACGACCGGTGCCAATTTCGTCATGGGCCTGCTCTCGTCTCTGGTCGATAACGTGCCGCTGACAGCAGCACTGTTGAAGTCCAATATCGCTATGGATACAGCCAGCTGGCTGACACTGACTTACGCCGTTGGCGTGGGCGGCTCTCTGTTGGTGGTTGGCTCTGCAGCGGGCATCGTCGCCATGAGCAAGGTGAAGGAAATCACCTTCATCAGCTTCATGCGCTACTCACTGTACATTCTGATAGCCTACACTGTTGGCTTTGCCGGCAGCTATCTGGTGGGCCACACCCTTCACTAAGAAGACTGGCCCCCTGGTATCACACCAGAGGGGCCTTCTCACCAAACCAGGACAGATCCGACTGCAGGCTGACCACTTCACCCACAATCACAAGTGCAGGCGCCGGTAACTGGGCTTCATCCTGCAAATCCGGCAGTGTTGCCAGTGTTCCCACCAGCACCTGCTGATCCTCAGCCGTTCCCCTGGACA
Organism: Marinobacterium sp. NO-S09; assembly: GCF_059179545.1. Classification (NCBI taxonomy): domain Bacteria; kingdom Pseudomonadati; phylum Pseudomonadota; class Gammaproteobacteria; order Oceanospirillales; family Oceanospirillaceae; genus Marinobacterium; species Marinobacterium sp. NO-S09. The sequence goes on from NZ_CP168954.1 coordinate 2,986,195, forward strand.
CAATCGCAGCAGGCGTATCAGCCGGCTTACCATGAGCAATGAGACCCGCACAATTTTGCCGCAGGGTATGCAGCCCCATGTAAAAGACGATGGTCTGGTTGGGATGTACCAGTTCTGCGTAATTCAGTTCAGTGGTTCTGTGCTTGAGCTGACCGGTAATGAACTTGACTGACTGGGCATAGTCACGGTGCGTAAGCGGAATACCCGCGTAGGTCGAACAGGCACTGGCCGCCGTGATACCCGGTACCACCTGGAAAGGAACACCCGCCTTCTTAAGTTCGGCAATTTCCTCGCCACCACGGCCGAAAATAAAGGGATCACCACCCTTCAAACGAACAACCCGCTTGCCCTGCAAGGCATGATCCACCAGCAGCTTATTTATTCCTTCCTGAGGGACAGCGTGATTATCGCGCTGCTTGCCCACAAAAACCAGATCGGCATCGCGCCGGCACAGATCCAGAACCTCGGGCGAGACCAGACGGTCGTACAACACCACGTCTGCCTGCTGCATCAGGCGGAGTGCCTTGAACGTCAACAACTCAGGATCACCTGGGCCTGCACCTACCAGATAGACTTCACCCACCTGATGGCGGGCATTACCCTCTTCAATCTGGCGCTCCAACAAGGCTTCGGCAGACTCATCCTGGCCGGCAAATACGCGCTCGGCCACTTGCCCCTGCAGCACGGATTCCCAGAACACACGGCGCTCGTTCACACTGCCAAAACGGGCCTTCACCTTGTCACGGAAGCGGCCAACCAACTGCCCCAGACGGCTGTAGCCGGTAGGAATCCAGGTTTCCAGCTTGGCACGCAACAGGCGCGCCAGAACCGGCGATTGACCGCCAGAACTGATACCGATCACAATGGGGGAGCGATCTACAATCGCTGGAAATACGAAGGTACAGAGCGCCGGGCTGTCCACCACATTGACCGGCACATTGCGTGCTACGGCGTCATGGTGGATACGCTCATTGAGACCATCATCATCTGTTGCTGCCAGCACCAGCACTTTGCCGTCGATCAGCGCCGCGTGGTATTCACCGATAATCACCTGCCCCTGATGCAGATCCAGCATCTCATGCAGTTCCGGCAATACAGCATGGGCAACACAGGTCACCTGTGCACCGGCACGGGTCAGTAGACGCGCCTTGCGCAAGGCAACGTCACCGCCCCCGACCAGCAGCACGGGGCGTTGTTTCAGATCGAAAAAAAGCGGCAGATAATCCATGACTGAGGCTCCAGTACAGCATGTAGGATGCTCACACTATAGCCTCAAATAAGGTAATAAAAAATAATTTTTTTATAACTTATTTAGAATTTACCGCTCAGTGCGCGTCATCCAGCGGGAACCGCTTGTTCAGGAACGCCACGATATCGTCGGATTCATACATCCATTCCGTATGGCCATCCTGATGATCGATGCGCAGACAAGGCACTTTCATGCGGCCACCACCTTCGATCAGGTCCTGACGATGGCGGGCATCTCCTCGCACATCACGCAGCTCAAGCGGCAGGTTAAGGCGGCGCAGGGAGCGGCGCACCTTGACGCAGAAAGGACAGGTTGGCAGCTGGTACAGTGCGAAGCCTTGCAATGCTTCTTCCAACTGCTGCAGCTGTTGCGGCGAGCGCTTGCCGCGACGAGGAAGGGTTAAACCATGCAGGGCCATGACAATCAGGCCCAATACCCAGCGAACGACTTTCATTATGCTTTCAGCTTCCGTTAAAACGCGATGGCGCAGTGTACTACAATGACCGGGGTCAAAAAACCGTATCGACAGGGCCCTGCGCTGTCAGCCAACCCGGTATCCATGCTAAGGTAGAGCGCTTCTCTTTTAGCGAAAACTCACGCATTCACAGGCGTTTAGCGAGAATAGAACACCATGGCCGATGCCAAACACCAGGTAGCCACCGATAACGAATTCCAGTTCAAGAGCACCCGTGCGTCATTGAATGAGTTGATCCTGACCTGTGACGATATCCAGCGTCTGGAGCCCCAGCTTGAAGCGCACGCGGCCCGTGTACCCATGCTGTTCAGTCACATGCCGGTAATCCTGAACCTGCAGGCACTGGAAGAAACACCTGCTTTGGAGCAGGTTAAAGCCCTGCTGGACTTGTGCCGACGCCTGTCACTGGTGCCCGTCGGCCTCAAAGCTGATCAGAACAGTGCCCCGGAACTGTGCCGTGCCTTGCAGCTGGCCGACTTCAGTCAACAGCGCAGCCGACCTCAGGCACCGGATGTTCCGGCAGCAGATGCTGAACCCAAGGCCAAACCAGAGCCTCAGCCTGAACAAGAGCCTCAGCCTGAAGCGGCTGCCCAGCCGTCAGAACCCGTTGCCGCTCGTGTCGTCACGACCCCGGTGCGCTCCGGCCAGCAGATTTATGCCCGGGGCACAGATTTGATTGTGTTGTCTGCCGTCAGCGCCGGTGCCGAGATCATCGCCGATGGCCATATTCATGTCTACGGCCCCCTTCGAGGCCGTGCCATGGCAGGTGTAAACGGCAACACGGATGCCCGTATTTTCTGCCAGAGCATGGAAGCCGAACTGGTTTCCATTGCCGGCTATTTCAAAACCAGTGAAGACCTGCACAGCGAATGCTGGCAACAGCCCACACAGGCGTTGCTCAGAGGGTCTCGACTGGATACAGTTTCACTTTAATGAACCGCTTTTTCATCTTGATGGATATGCATGCATGGCTGAAATAATCGTAGTTACCTCAGGCAAGGGGGGCGTTGGCAAAACGACCAGTAGCGCCGCCATCGGCACCGGACTGGCCCTGCGCGGCTTCAAGACCGTTCTGATCGACTTTGACGTGGGCCTGCGTAACCTGGACCTGATCATGGGCTGTGAACGTCGCGTCGTGTACGACTTCGTCAACGTGATCAACCAGGAAGCCACGCTGAATCAGGCACTGATCAAGGACAAGCGTACAGACAACCTGTTCATCCTCCCGGCGTCACAGACTCGTGACAAGGATGCTCTCAGCGTTGAAGGCGTAGAGGCGGTCCTGAACGAACTCTCAGAGAGCTTTGACTATATTGTCTGCGACTCTCCGGCTGGCATTGAGAAAGGCGCCCACCTGGCCCTCTACTTTGCTGATACGGCAATTGTCGTTACCAACCCCGAGGTCAGCTCCGTACGTGACTCTGACCGTATTCTCGGTGTTTTGCAGAGCAAATCACGCAAGGCTGAACAGGGTGAAACCGTCAAGGAGCATCTGCTGCTGACCCGCTACAACCCCAGCCGTGTTGAAGCCGGTGAAATGTTGGGTGTGGAAGATGTCAAAGATATCCTGGCCATCCCTCTGCTGGGCGTGATCCCTGAGTCCCAGGCGGTTCTCAAGGCCTCCAACCAGGGTATTCCGGTCATCATGGATGACGACAGTGATGCCGGTCAGGCCTATGACGATGCCATCGCTCGCTTCCTGGGTGAAGATCGCGACCATCGCTTCCTGAACGTGGAACGCAAAGGGTTCCTCAGCCGAGTATTTGGACGGAAGGGCTAATGGGTATTCTGAGTTATTTCCGACAAAAAAAGCCGACCTCGGCCAGTGTCGCCAAGGAACGCTTGCAGGTGCTGGTTGCCTACGAGCGTAACCAGCGCACTCAACCTGAGTACCTGCCACAGATGCAGAAGGAAATTCTGGCTGTTATCGCCAAATACGTGGATGTATCCACGGATGATGTGCAGATCAACCTGGATGAAGACTGCTCCATTCTGGAGCTGAATGTCACCCTTCCAGAAAAAAACTGACACTCGCATAACGGGAGCCTACAGGCTCCCGTTTTCATTTCCCTTTGGTCAACCTCAGTTCCCCCCGATGCCTTTTTACCGGTTGTTCCCGCTGGTTAAACGGCCATTTACCGCCCCTCTCACCCCATCAAAGTTCCAAACTAGTCCAAATGGACCATGCGCCTTTATCCATGCAGCTCTACTGTCTTGATCAAGAGCCCTGAGGCTCAACCCTGACCGATAAAAATAAAAGGGGCTGCACATGAACATCAACCGACACATTCCGGCGGTGGCTGCCATGGCCATAGCCCTTGGAGTATTCCTGCTGTCTGGCCTGAACAACCAGGGACAGATCTCTCACAACTGCACAAACTGCTCCACGCCTCTACAGGAACAGGGCCAAGGGGACAGCCAGAGCGCATTTGATATGGCATATCAGCTGACCGAGCATGAAGCTCAGGCTCTGGCCCGACTGGGCTGGATCAACGCCACCTACTAAGTGCCAACTACGGCGCTGATAATCGAAGCCCCTACGATCACTCCTGAATGGTCGCAGGGGTCTGTCTGTGCTGAAACTGCAGGCCAATACACAGTAAATGAACTCACTTAATTTCCCTTCCTGAAGACGACTTCATTCAATTTACAGCCCATTCCCGTGCGACTGATTATCAACAGCGCTGCATCTTCAGGGTAAGTTGCAACTGTCCGCTAATAGCAGCATTACGGACGGCTCGACAAGAGACCCATAATTCCCTATAACTTGTGGTGATAGCGGTTGAATATGGATTATTCGGCCCAACTAGCCCGAGTGCGACTCTAATTTCACGCTGGAATGCCTGATTTTCTTCGCTTCCCCGACCAGGAACGGACGATGAAAAACCTGTCCATCCGCTTCAAACTGTTACTTGGTTCCGCCGTTGCCATTTTGGCTTCACTGGGCATCGTCATTGCCCTCGCCTTGAGCTCCTACCAGTCATCAATCGACACTGCTGTTGATGACACGACTGATTTGATCAGTAGCAGCGTGCTCCAAAAGCTCGAACTGACCAGTGATCAAATTGCCGTCAGTATCCGTCAACGTCTTGAAAGCGGTTTTGACTCATCCTCGGCGATCGCCGGATTTCTGGGCTCAACCGCCAAAACCGATACACTGATATCACGCTCGGCCGTAAAAGAGCTTGTCAGATCCAACCTGGAAGCCAATGGGAATGTGAGCTCGATGTATGCTCAATTTGAGCCCAATGGCTATGACAAGTTTGACAGCATCTACAAAGGGGAACTCGCCCACAGTTCCAATGAAGGCACCCTGGATATCTACTGGGTGCGAGAAAACGGCGGTCTTACTTTCTACGCGACGGAGTCTACAGAAAGTAAATACGATGAGACTATTAACGAGAGCGGCATTAGAGCATCAGAGTGGTACCTCTGCCCTCTTGAGACTGCTCAGAACTGTATGGTCGAGCCTTACCTGTATGAAATCAGTGAAGGCAACTCTATCCTGATGACCTCATTAACAGTCCCCATTATCAGCAATGGTAAGGTCGTTGGGGTTGCCGGTACAGATGTAAACCTGCCGGTGCTGCAAAAGATGACAGAAGCCATGGCTCAGGAGCTCTATCAGGGTCAGGCCAGCATCACACTGCTTAGTGAAAAAAACCGCGTGATTGCGTCCAGCCGTTTCAAGGATGCTGCTGGCCAACCGGTCGAATCCGTTTCGCGGGGCTTTCTAAACCGGGTCAACAGCCAGTCAGCAGACTCCGATAATTTTCTTCTCAACCAGGGCCTGTCCATCGCCAACGCCAACTGGCGCATCGTCATTGAAGTACCCAAGACCGTGGCTCTGGCTGAGCTACATCAGCTACAGACCAAAATGGAAGATAATCGCAGCAGTACTACCTGGGAACTGCTGACCATTGCCAGCGCGATTCTGCTGATCACGCTGATTGTAGTGAACCTGTTCATCTCCGGTATCACCAAGCCCCTGGCCAAACTGGGTGAGCGCATGCAGGCTCTGGGCGGTGCAGAAGGTGACCTGACACAGGAGCTGGAATCGTTCAGTCATAAAGAGTTGAATGCTGTTGCCGATGGCTTCAACAGCTTTACCCGCAAGATTCGTGATGTGATTCATGAGCTGATCTCATTGTCCGCGCAAATGCAGCAAAGTGCCGCATCACTCTCGGCCAATGCCCAGCAGACCCGCTCTTCCACCGAAGAGCAGCAACAACAGCTACAGAGTGTGGCGACTGCCGCCAACGAAATGTCGGCTACCGCGACCGAGGTCGCCAACCTGGCAGGCCAAACAGCTCAGGATGCCGGTGACTCTGACAATGAAGTCAATGAAACGCGCTCAACGTTGCGAGAAACCGTAAATGAAATCGGCAATATGTCCCAGGCACTGGATGGCGCCTCCGACAGCATCGGCAATGTAGCCAAACGCAGCGATGACATCTACACCATCATCGAAACCATTCGTAATATTGCTGACCAGACCAACCTGCTGGCACTGAACGCAGCGATTGAAGCCGCACGTGCCGGCGATCAGGGGCGTGGTTTTGCTGTCGTCGCCGATGAGGTTCGCAGCCTGGCCAGCCGTACTCAGGAGGCCACCGGTGAGATCGATAACCTGATTTCAGCCCTGAAACGGGACGTGGATGACAGTGTTGATCGCATGCAGCACTGCCGGGATCGTGCCTCCATGACGGTTGAAGAAAGCCGCGCCAGCTATGACCGGCTGGAAAGCGTATCTACCCGCATCAGCTCGATCTCTGAAAACACCACACAGGTCGCCACCGCAGCCGAAGAACAGAGCATGGTGAACGAAGAGATCAACCGCAACATCACTATGATTGGTGATGCCGCAGACATGCTTGCGCAAACCGCCGGCCAGGTGTCGGTACTGGGTGAAGAGGTATCCGACAGCGCAGCACGCCTGGATCAGCAACTGGGGCGTTTCAAGGTCTAGCCGGTAACAACACCGAGACTCAAGGGGCTGAATCAGCCCCTTTTTTCGTCAGGGCTGTACCGAATGAGCAGGTTTTCACAAGAAAGATGGGAAAAAGACGGAAAAAGCTTTGACTCCGGCCCCAATTCGTATACTCTGGAGAGGCTTAAGAGTAACACAAGCATTTATGCACCATTTCGACGTCCTACCTTGTAGTAAGTACCTCGTTCTGAACCATAAGTACCAACATTACCTAAGCACGACCCAACCCTGACGGCATTTTGCCAAGGGTTAAAATTTTTACTCAGATCGAGAGATTTATTATGTCTACTACTACTGGCACAGTTAAATGGTTCAACGAAACTAAAGGTTTTGGTTTCATCGCTCAGGAAAACGGTCCTGACGTATTCGCTCACTTCAGTGCCATCCAGGGCAGCGGTTTCAAAACTCTGGAAGAAGGCCAGAAGGTTGAGTTCACAGTGACTCAGGGCCAGAAAGGTCCTCAGGCTGAGAACATCGTCGCTATCTGATTCTGATCAGAAGCTGACAAGAAGACGACCCCTCGGGGTCGTTTTTTTTTGCGTATAATCTGCCTTCTACAGTCACCGATCACCTCCCCTCCCCTTCCTGATTGACAGGAATCATTGCTTTTTCAGGCATGACGGAATTTGAAACGGATCCGACTTTCGTCTATAAATGTCGCTTAATATATTCATTAACTTCCAGCACGTACTGCCCAACCATTTCTGCTAACCCAACACTACAGGTCCCCTGAATGAATTCGCTCTCAATCCGGTTCAAGCTGCTGCTTGGCTCAGCGGTTACCGTGATTCTGTCACTGGGTGTCATCATCTTCATGGCACTGCAATCCTATAAAACCTCCATCGATCATGTGATGGATGACACCCAGGCTCTGATCGAGAAACAGGTAAAGCAACAGCTTTACCTGACAGTCGACAACATCGCCCTGGCAGTCGAGATGCGTCTTAATCGCGGCTTTGATTCGGCACGAGCAGTGGCAGGTTACCTGGGCAACACGGCACAGGGCTCACTGAATATTTCTCGCGACTCCGCCAGCGAACTGGTCCGTTCAGCCCTGTCCATGAACACACAGATCGACACGCTCTATGCCATGTTCGAGCCTAACGCCTATGATGCGCTCGACTACATGTTCAATGACAGCCAGGGTCACAGCACTCAAACCGGCAACATTGCTATTTACTGGTTCTGGAATGAGGGCAATCTGGAGACGGCAGCAGTGCCCGACAATGCCGTAATGTACTCAGAAAGCCTCACCGATACCGGTATTCGTGAGTCCGAATGGTATTTGTGCCCGCTGGAATCCGGTCAGGAATGCCTGATCGAGCCCTACCTGTTCGAGGTCACCCCCGGCAATGAAGTGCTGATGACTTCACTGACCGTTCCGGTCGTGCACAACAACAAAACCATCGGCGTCGCCGGCGCAGACCTCAGCCTGCCCGCCATGCAAACACTGGTACGCTCACTCTCTGCAGAGCTTTACGATGGTCAGTCATCGATCAGCATTCTAAGTAGTCAGAACCGTATCATCGCGTCCAGCGAGTACACAGATGCACTGGGTAAAAGCGCCAGAAGTGCTGCGCCTTCACTGTTACAGCCGGTAGACCAGACTCATGCCATTCGCGTTGAACACAGACTGAAGATTGCCAACTCCAGCTGGCGTATTATGGTGGAAGTACCCTATTCGGCGGCACTGGCGGAACTGGAACAGCTCGGCAGCAAGGTAGACAAGAATCGCCAGTCCACCACCTGGGAACTCATCATCACCAGCCTGATTATTCTGGCCGTGACACTGGTCATCGTGAACCTGTTCATCCACGGAATTACCAAACCGATTCGTGTATTGGCCGAGCGCATGAAAGCACTGGGCGGCACCGATGGCGATTTGACGCATGAATTGGAAGCCTCCAGCCATGCCGAGCTGAATGACGTAGCCGACGGGTTCAACAGCTTTACCCGCAAAATACGGGGCCTTATCAGTGAATTGATGCAGCTATCAGCCGGCCTGCAGCACAGCGCAACCAGTCTGGCAGCCGCCGCCCAGCAGACGCGTGCATCCACTCATGACCAGCAACAACAACTGCAGAGCGTAGCGACGGCCGCCAACGAAATGTCGGCCACCGCAACCGAAGTCGCCAACCTGGCTGGCAGGACTGCGCAGGACTCAGCCGAAGCGGACTCGGAGGTAACCGGCACTCGCCAGACACTTGGCCAGACCGTGGACGAAGTTGGCAGCATGGCAGAGCAGCTGACCGAAACCTCACAGAGTATCGGCAGCGTCGCCAAACGCAGTGATGAGATCTATTCCATCATCGAAACCATTCGCGGTATCGCGGATCAGACCAACCTGCTGGCACTCAATGCTGCTATTGAAGCTGCGCGGGCTGGTGACCACGGACGTGGCTTCTCGGTCGTCGCTGATGAGGTTCGCACTCTGGCAGGGCGCACACAGGAAGCCACCGGCGATATCGACAACCTGATTTCCGCGCTCAAGCGTGATGTAGACAGTAGCGTTGAACAGATGCAAGCCTGTCGAGACCTGGCCTACCGCTCAGTCGACGACTGCCGCGGCAGCTTTGAACGACTCGATGGCACATCACAACGCATCTCTTCCATCTCGGAAAACACCACTCAAGTCGCGACTGCGGCCGAAGAGCAAAGCATGGTGAATGAAGAGATCAACCGTAACATCACCCAGATCGGTGATGCCGCCGATGCATTGGCGCAAGCTGCCAGTCAGGTGACATCATTGGGTGAAGAGGTCTCTGATAGCGCGGCCCGACTCGACCAGCAATTGGGTCGATTCAAAGTCTGAACAGACATATGAAAAAGCGGCCACCTGGGCCGCTTTTTTTACGTTCGGCAATTAGACAATCTGGCAGCGGTCGCGGCCGGCGTCAGTAAATACGGCAACCAGCGAATAGTTCATAAACGCTGTCGAGGTAGAGAGGTAATCCTTGATCCAGAACTGCAGTTTGCCAATAAAATCCTGGTAGGCATTTTCGCCGCCTTTCTGCAGCTGTTCATTCAAAGCCGCCAGGCGACAGGTCACCAGGTCCGGCGCATCCTTTGCCTTGTCCGCGTCGGTCACACTCAGGGTCAGCGCCCCCTCCCGCGGACTCCAGGTCACCATAAAAAACAGTGACGCGTTGGTAACGTTCCTGTCCAATAGTGTTTCAGCCTGCGCCAAAGCGGCTTCAACGACGTCCTTAACAGCTGATTCTTCTGTCGCGGATGACTCCGCCGCGTGATAGCGGTGCTCAGCCACTGTTTCGTTACTTGCAAATGGGTGTTGGTCTTCGTGTATCTGCCAGCTAAGCGTCATGAGGTCTTTACCTGCCCGTGAATAGAGGGGCCTGATTGTACCCAGAGCAGCGTCCGTACCCCAGCCCCTGTTCGTTGATTCAGACTCAGAGCATGATCAATTGGCTGTATGTAATATCAACCGCCACATACACCAGCAGCAACGCCATCAGAGCGTTCAGAGCACGAAAGAAAACAGCTGATTTGATCAAGCGCCCCATTCGGGCCCCCATGAGCACGTAACTGCCAGGTGCACCAAAGGCCAACACACCCAACAACAGGGACCACAACAGTATGCCAAAGCCCTCAATACCGGCTGCCGGGAACTGAACCGTTGTAATCGGCAGAACCGCCAACGGCGCTTTGGGGTTACACAGCTGCATGATAAGGCCTGATTTAAATGTGAACGTCGAACCGACATCTGTCTGTTTCGCCAGTGGTGTATCCATACTGGCCGACCGCCTTGCGAAACGGCCCACCTTCCAGGCCAGCCAAAGAATATACAGCGCTCCCAGCAGACTGATCACCCGTTGATATTCTGGCACTACCAGCCAGGCACCGGTGTAGCCAAACAGAGTAAACAAGATCAGCATTGCCAGCCCTACACCGGCGCAGAACCCTAACGTGCGCGGAGCTGAGCCATTCAGCCCTGCTCCCAAACTCAACAGGTTGACGGGGCCAGGCGTATACATGACCCCTACGGCATACAACAAAATTTCAAACATTGGAAAACTCCGGCAAGTGGTGAACAAACCTCAGCCGTTCAGTACCACCTGTTGATACTGGTGAGGCGTCATGCCGAAGACCGGCTTGAAGCGCCGGTTAAGATGACTCAGGTCGGAAAAGCCCGTCTCGTAGACTACATCCTGAAGCGGCCTGCCCGCTGCCAGCGCCTCACGGGCCCGGTTAAGCCGGTTATTGAGCACGTACTGATGAGGCGTCATGCCAAAATGCTGGCGAAACAGACGCAGAAAATGGTATTTGGACATGGCCGCCTGTTCGCTGATCTGCTCCAGAGATAACTCCTGGCGTACATTGTCGTGAATAAACTCCCGTGCCCTCAACAGCAGCCTGTCCACATGCCGGTTCCGACGTGCAGGCTCAAAACTACCCTGTAACTGCGCCAGCCTCTCCGCCACTGAATACAGCCCCTGCTCATGCTCCAGGCTGCCAGATGCGCCCTGTTCAATCAGGCCCGCCAACTGCAGAATCGCGCCCCTGAGATGCGCATCGTTCAATAAAGTCTCGGTGCTGCGGAAAAGTCCCGCATTACGCATGCCAGCCGCTTGCAGCATGGGTACGATTTGCTCGGGGTGGATATACACCATACGGTAGTAGAGGGAATCATCCGTACCCGGATGGCCATCATGTACTGCCCCCGGGTTGAACAGGATGATATTTCCCGGTGCACTGCTGTAAAAGCCGCCTTCAGACCAGAAATCCTGCCGACCCGCCAATGTCACACCAAGCGAAAACTCTTCGTGGGCATGGCGCCTGTAGGCGAAGTCGTGCATGCGGGCATGAAGCAGGGTGACACCGTCCAGGTGCTGGCTTTTACAGTACTGAAAGAGATTGTCCTGCATGGTCCTTACCTTCCCGCTCACGATTATCTGTCTCTACATGGGCACCAGAATACGGACCTTGGACTGAAACCGCTTGGACATTATTGCGAATTAACCCACAGCTCTGTCCTGATAACAATTGAGCCCTTAACCTCATGGCAGATCAAGGGCATATAACAGACGAGATCTAAAAGACAGGCAGGCATTTACACTTGAAACCGCAATTCAAGACTCACAAGCCTTTCGCGCCATTACTGATACCCTATTGCGACCCGCTTGCTTGGCGTAATAAAGATGCTGATCAGCCTCTTCCAGTAGAGATTTGGCACTGCTGTTGCGGCAACACTGGGCAATACCTGTGCTGAAGGTAACCTTGACCTGGTTTCCGGATACCTCGAAAGGATCAGCAGCGATGCGCGCTCTAAGATTATCCAGTACATGATGAGCGCTAACTGCATCTGTTTCGGGCAGCAACAGCAGAAATTCTTCGCCTCCAAGCCTTCCCATCACATCGGCGCTTCGTGTCATCCTGTCGATACGCTTACTAAACTCAATCAACACTGCATCACCGGCAGCATGGCCATAGGTGTCATTTATGCGCTTGAAGTGATCAATGTCCAGCATAGCAATACTGAAACAGCCATTGGCACGATGGAAACGCTCAACTTCATGCTGCAACAGAGACATCAATACAATGCGATTGGGCAACCCCGTCAAAGGATCGTGACTGGCACGGGTCTGCCACTCCTGACGCAGGCCCGACTCATGCCGCAGCATGCGCTGCTGAACACTAAGGACAATAACAGCAAAAGACACCGATATTGAAAAGGCCAGGACCTCCATCCATTCAGAACTGACAACCTCAAGATCATAGAACTTAACCGCCAAGGCGTTATACATCAGCAGCGCCAGCCCCATCGAGCAATAGGTATAAAGTGACTTGGAGCCAAATACGATAAAGACCAGTGCAGGTATGATCAGGAACAACAGCCAATGAGCTATAAAAAAGGACGCCAGAATTAGCCCAAAAGCTAGCAACGTAGCAATGACCCAGCCTGGCGAGAGCCCACCTGCCTCCTCCTTACGGCGGTCAAAAGCAACAAGTACAGGAATAACCAGCAGCACCCCGAGCATATCGGCAAGCCAAATAGACACGGCCGTAGACTGCGCACTGCCTGCCGTGAGGTAACCGCCCCACCAAAGCTGCCAGCCTATTATCGACCCCGTAAGCCCCGTTGGCAGCAGGCAACCCAACAAAAACGCCATAAACAATTGTCGCGGACGGTTGATCCCCTGGTTTAAATAATGGCGAGCAACCGCACCAGCCATAAATACAAACAGGGTATCCGCACTCGCACTGATACAGGTGTGAAGCAGATGCAACAACACCGAGCCCTGTACCAGACCACTATAGTTGGCGGTCAGACTGGCCAGAAAAACGGGTGCAAGCACCCCTGCACCATAACGATAGAAAAGATACGGTCCTAACCCGGCTGGCAACCACAGAAGCGCGATATTCGTGGGCTCGGCCGAAAATAGCAGCATGCTGACCTTGGCCAGAAGGAAATAGCTCCCGCCCCAGGCAATCCAACTCCTTGCTTTCTTCAGCCAAAGCATGCCGACAATCTCCAAAGGCGGGGGCGGCCTGTCCGTTACGTTCCTGACAAGTATAGGTTGCCATTCGGCAACAGGTGAATAGAGTAAACCACCTTATTGCTTTCCAGAGTCAGTCATGGCAATAAAGCCCGGCAACTGCGTGATGCGATGCAACCAGGCTTGAATGGAAGGATAGGTATTCAGGTCAAAGCCACCCTCATGAGCAACCTGCGTATAGGCATACAAGGATAAATCAGCCGTGGTGCATTGATTATCCGTCAGAAACAAGGTTTTGCTGAGCTGGTTCTCCATCACACGCAATGCCTTGTGGCCCCCTTCCTGCTTGGCAAGATATTCTTCGCGGCGCTCATCCGGCAACCCCAGGTACTTGTTGATGAAACGCGCTACCGCGATATAAGGCTCATGACTGTACTGCTCAAAAAACTGCCACTGCTGAATCCTGGCTTGCTGCAGGGCATCACCGGGATACAACTCCGTCCCCTGCGCCAGGTAATTGATAATGGCATTGGATTCGGCCAACTGCTCACCCTGCTCAAATTCAAGCAGAGGAATCTTGCCATTGGGGTTCATGCCGAGAAAAGCTGCCGTCTGGGTGTCACCGGCAAGAATATCAACATCGACCCAAATATGGTCGATGTTCAATAGTGCACAGGTCAACTGCACCTTGTAGCAGTTACCGGACTGCCTATCACCGTAAATTTTCATGCCACGCCCTCAACACGCAATCAATCAGATAGTGCAGTTAAGCAAATTCTGCCCGGGGCGTCATATTCAAAATAAAAGACGGTCATCTCTGATGACCGCCTTTATAGATTGTCTTAAGTCGTGTTAACAGGTTGGGCCTGCAGTACCGGCAAGGGTTTATTCAGGCCAAACCGCTTTCCATTGGGTAATACCCGGCACACCCGAGCTGGTGCCACCACCAATGTCAGCATCACCTAGTGCTTCGTCGTAATGCATACCGCCATTACCCGTCACATCAACCGTCCTTCCTCTGACAGAGCCGAACAATTCACCACTACCTGTAATATCAACATCTGATTTTGGCGCATACACTACAGACGTCATATCATCATTCGCACCAATTCTCACACCGGCCTTGCTGTTTTTATTGGCTTGGGATTGGTCATAGTTTGAATACAAGGAAAAGCGTGGATTCCCATTTGTATTCAGCGTTGAGCCATTCGCCACATCTACACTACCACCAAGATCAAAGGTGCCGGTTGTAATCACAGTCAAACTACTATCGTCATCAATTTTGATTTCATTACTGCCGCCGAGGTTGAAATCCCCATCGACAAAGATGACCACATCACCACCACTGATATGAAGCTCACCCTGGCCGTTTTTTAATGACATATCATCGACAACGAGTACAGGTCTCTCGGTACCCATTACATCCATATTAACCAGTGGCTTACTATCGTCGTTTACCCACTCTTTAACATCCCAGGTCTCGTCATAATAAGAGACTCCATCAGGCGTCAGCCTCCAGTCATTTTTGGGGTATGAGCCAACAGTGAAATCACCGGTGCTGGTCATGCCACTAAAGCTATCAACGATGCTGTCGACATCCAACGGGTCACAGGGTATGCCCGCAACTGAAGGATTCCCCGGACTCATACCGGGATTAACAGAACCTCCAACGTAATCTTCTACGGGTTTATTTTTGTTTTTACCTGCAATCGTCCCGCCCGCCTGAGCATTTCCACCAACGGAAGCACTGTAGTTATTGAACTCAATATCGCCATTAGCGTAAACATCCGCATGTGCGGTAGCACTACTTTCAAAAATCAGGTCATTACCACTATAAATGTCACCATAGAAGTTAACACCACCACCCTTGAGGCGTATGTCATTATCAGCACGGGTCTCACCATAGATCGGCGCGGACCCCTGGGAGTAAATATCTCCGGTAGAGAAAACGTCACCATATATCGGAGCATTACCTATCAGTTCAACATCAGCCCCCGGCTCAGTCGTGATAACGTCAGCATTACTTCCCGGTTTGGTAGAATCATATGGGGCAACGCGCGAATCAAAGCTGTCAATCTGGCCACTACCTTGAGTGCTAACACCCTCACAGCCGATAACTGCGTTCTCGAACGGCTTCACGGTTCCGGGAGACGCCGTAAGCTGAAGCCTGACATGGTAACGGGACAAGACAGTCAAAGGCGTTGTATTGGCTGTTGCCAAACCGGTGACGGTGGCTTCGACCACGGCTCCTGTCGTCAGTTGATCAAGATAATAATACCCATCACCCGAGCCCACTTGTTCCGCATTGGCAAGATCCTTGTGACCAAACTTGGTTTTCATCTGGTCCGCGGAGTCATCCGGGTCATAATTGGCCGCTAGCCAGACTGCAAAATCCGCAGCGCCGGCCTCTGCCGCCATCATTGCCGTGACATGGTTATTGGTGTTGGAGGTCATCATCTCCTGAATATTGCTGCTTTTAAGAGCACTAACGACCAAAGCCGTCACCAGAACCAGCATCACCATGCTTACAATTAAAACGGCACCCTCTTCCTTCTTCCTGTACATGCCTAAAAACCTCAAATCTGTGGTTTTACATAAATATCGAAGTGCCGTTCTTAACTGCCTGAACCGGCTTGCTCGACCACTTTTTCACGTATGGCCGTCGTAAAATGCGTACTCAAGCCCGTTTCCGTCTCGACGCTTACCTGTACGCTGGTAATATCGGACCAGTCCGATACATCGGCTGCTGCCTTGTATGATTCCACCCATTTATTGCTGCTGGGCGTGCCATAGGCGAAGGTGATGCTGCTGAGATTACGCACAAGCTCCACATTTCCATCGCCGTTGTCACACATGAGTTTGCCGCCTGCCAGGCTGAACGTATTGTTCACGGTGGCAGCACCTTTGTCGCCCTGACAGTCCGGGCGCTCGCTACCTCTGGACATCACAATTGTCAGGGAGTCGTCCGTGCTGGCAGCATCCACCGTTTCTGCGTTGCGAATAATCCGACCCAGGGTATTAGAGAGATAACGGAACGAGTCCTGAGCATCGTCAAGTTGGTTCTTGGTATTAACCGCCTGAATACTTGAGATGGTGACGGTGTAAACGCCTCCCATAATGATCAGCCCGACCACCAATGCAATCATCAACTCAACAAGCGATAGACCCTGCTGCTTCCGAATAGCATGCATACGGGCAGCCCTGTTCTTACCGGTTATAGTCAGCTGCATGGGAACTCCGGGATTGATATAACGTAACTGAAATTATAAGCATCGGCGCCGGTCCTCTCGAATCGATCATCCTCCCACTTGATATCAATCGTGTACCTGACCGGCGTAACTGAGGTATCGGGTGTCACACTGGCATCCCACTGGGCCATGCCCTCGGTCGTCTGATGTGATGTTTTCCATGCACTCACAATGGAGTTGAGCGAGGTATCCAGAGCACAGGCCCCAGCCCACATTCGTTCTGACAAGTCCACCGCCTGGCTGACTGCAACGCTGCGTTGATAGCTTGAGTGAGAATACTGGAGTGAACGAGTCAGCAGAGTTGCCACCGCCAACAACCCAACAGTCGTGACAACCAATGCAATAAGAGCCTCTACAAGACCAAAGCCAGCAGAGTATTTTGGAGCTTTTATTTCCGGCATTTTGTCACCTCAACAATCAGCTGCTTTGGTTACAGTAAATGACTTGCCACTGACCAGGGTGCAGACAAAGCGTGAACGGCCAGAAGACGTCAGGGTAAACAGGTTTTTCACACCAGCCTCCAGAGCACCCACCGAGTTGAAATCAAACGTCTTCACCGGCGTCGAGAGCCCAACACTGATGCTGTCGTTAAAATCCCCTTCAATTCGGATCACTTCTCCATCAGCATCTACAACCAGCCATCCCTGTGACCAGTCGGTAGAATCTGCACAGGTTGCAGAGCTGTCACGCCCTGACGAAGGACACAAGGAGACTGTTTTGGCGCGCTTGACGGCTTCACTTCGGGTCAACTGCAACATCGAGTGCAGATTTGTGCTTGCCCCCGATACCCGGTTGTTGTGAATGATGTTATTGAATTGAGGCACACCTATGCCGAGTACGATTGATAGCACCACCACAGTGACAAGTACTTCAACCAGCGTAAATCCAGAGTTATATGCACGAGTGTTCATACGTTAGTCCCAACAGTCGGCAGGAGACTGTATACCCAGATGATTAACAGTCATTGTCCCGCAGTGATCTGTGTTCTGGCCACCTTTAGCCTGGGGAACTGCCGTGAGGGTGTAGCCAGTTGCCGTTGCAGATATTGATATATTATAACGTTCAGTATTCTGAACACTCGATGTGCAGTCGCTGTGGTTATAAACGTTCTTTTCAGTGAAACAACGTTCCACTTTTTGCGATATATCGACCAAACGTGCCTGGGCATCAGAGCGATGCGATGACTGAACAACCTTGAGGTAGGAGGGATAAGCAATGCTGGCCAAAATGCCGACAATGACAACGACCACCATTATTTCGATAAGGGTAAATCCACGTGCGTGTCGCGACAGCATTTTTTCGATCCTTCATTGTGCTGAAATGACATTCAGATCTGCGATTCATCAATTTATGACAATAGTGTTGATGCGTTGTCAAAATGATACCAAAGTATAGTCTTAATTATCACTCGCGTATCATGACCTCGATCAAAGACCGCGTTATGCATATGGTTATTACAGAACAGCATTTTTACTACTGATCTTTTGACAATCCAGATAGCACAACATACCAAGACTACTTCATAATGCGAATCGATTTCAACACCATTTGACATTCTTGAATGGTAAAAATGATTCTTTCTTGCGACTTTTTTATTTACCGAAATGGGGTGTATTGCTTTGCGATGGCCTCAAACGCCTTCACATGCTGCCCAATCCTGCCAGCATCACAATTTTGACACAGCGAAGGCTTGCCCTTCCCTGTCAGCAGCATCATCGTTTGCTGACCACACTTCTTGCAGCGTATGTAACCAAGCGGGCCATCAGCCGGTATAAAAAGGTCACATTCGATATCCGGCCTACTACCCGCCAAGGCTGCCACATCTTCCATCTCGTACTTGTTGCTAAGAAACAGATACTTGAGTGCTCTTAACTGAGCCAGGGGCGCCACCCCACCCTGCTTAACTCTGACAACATTCAATGACAACCAGTACAGGTTTTGTAAGCTCAGAAGCGGTTCCAGGCTCTCTACATTAAGGTACTTTGGGCTATGGCCATCACCAGCCACCCTAAGCCCCTTCAGGCCGGTCAACCCAGACACGAATGAAAGGTCAGCAGAGGCACGTATATTTTCGAGCTCCAGCCATTCAAGCAAAGGGAGTTCAGCCAGTGGTGCCAGTGGCGTGATTGAGGGAGAACTGCCAATCGACAGGTATTTCAGTGTCTTTGCTTGCGCGACAGCCTCTATGGACTTGATCCCGCTCCACTTGATGCTCAACCCCTTAATCGACTTCATTTGGCACACAGCATCAAACAGCTGCTGGTTGGCCCTGGATGAAAACCAGATATATTTCACCTCATCCAGACTTGGCAGTGCCTCACACCAGGCCTGCACCAGCTTTTTCTGCTCGCCGGGTTTCAGCTCAGTCTGTGTACAGACGATATTGATGCGGTCGCCACCATCATATTCTTCCGGGTAACGAATGGACTTTGGCGGAAAATCACGTGTTGGGCGGTGATACCAAAAACTGTGCCAGGGTTGAATGTTTTCGCTTCGCTGCTCCATATCCTGGCGAAGCGTCTCCTTAAAATTATCCATCACCACCCTGGAAGACTTTGCCAAAGCCTTATCTCTGAAGCGCGTGAACTCATCCCGGTTATCCGACATCCCTACTTTCTCCATGCATTTCAGGCGCTCGCCACGGTGATCGGCTTGTTCACTTTCAGATTACGTCGTCCAAAAAACCAGTACACGCCCCGTAAGCGCCACAAGGGCAAGCTAGTGACATATTCAACCTGATACAGCATGGATTTCTCTATTTCAGCCATCAGGTCCTGCTTTGGCAAGGGCGAAATCCTCTCAGCCGCTTCAACACGGGAACAGGCTTCTTGGTGGCGGGCATAGAGTTCATCATTATCGAGCAGGGTAAAGGCTTGAGTGTAAGCAGTTGTCCGATTTGGCAACGTCATGGCGTCTTTTGTTGATGCCGTTGTAACGCCCAGAGTGTCGGAATAGCGAGTAACAAAATCGATGTTCACCAAACCGTTTGCGTAATACACCAGCGCCCAGGTGTTCTGGCTGTCCGACCACCAGGCGGCACATTTGATGGCATTGCCATCATTCAGGGTATGGGACAGGAAATTACACTCGAAGATAAACCCACTTGGCTCAGCCCAGGCAGTGAAAGCATCGCGAGCAGTCTGAAAGCCGGCATCATCAATCTCACTGACGACTTCCAACACCTCACTGGGCCGACGCATGGTTTCAATGGAGCCGACAACTGCGCGATTAATCAAAAACGCAATAGCCAAACCGGCCAAAACAATAAAGGTCAAACTGATAACCATAAGAATCCCTTCTGATTGTCATTTCATAATTCAACTTCAGTCAGAGGTATTGCAGATTTCCCGCTGACATTGAGGCTGAATCATACTGCCGCTGATCAGAGTTAACATACCGTTCAACAGCCACCTCAAAACACGCCCGAGGCAGGACTGAAAAATCCTCGACTAACAAGCATTATCCTGCGTTGCGCACACACGCCCTGTGCTCATTGGGACTGATTCCGCGCACGCGTTTGAAGGCTGCGCTGAATGCGTATGGGGAAGCATAACCTACCCTTTCAGCGACAGCACTCAGCGTTACATCGGGCTGGCATAACAGGTCGGCCGCCAATGCCATGCGCCAGTTCTTCAAAAACGTCATGGGGGCCTCTCCTACCAACTCCTGGAAGCGCCTTGCCAAAGAAGCTCGGGAAGCTCCAGCCTCTTGTGCCAACTGCTCAAGCGTCCAGGAGTGCTCAGGCTTGTCGTGCATTAACCTCAAAGCTTCGTCAACAACTCTATCACCCTGATAGCGCCACCAATCGGGACGACTCGCATCCTGCCGTGCAAACCAGGCCTTCAGAACTGCAGTCACCAGCAAATCAAGCAAACGATCAAGCACTGCAGCCTGTCCAGGCTCATCCTTTACCACCTCTTCACAAAGTAAGGTAACCAGTGGTGATTGCCAGTCAGCATGTAACAAGGACAAAACGGGCGGCAACGCCCTCAGCAACCGGTCGCTGATATCACTCAGATGCTCATATGCCCCGACCAGAAAAACCACTTCTCCCTCTGCCGAGTTACCCCAGGTTCTTACCCCGTGCGTCATTTCATGCAAAAGTGAACGCCCGTTGGCATCACAGCATTTCTGGCCGGGATGGACAAAAACCTGTGGTGGCGTGCAGGGGGAATCCGACACCGTGTAGTGAACCGGCGCACGTGTGATTGCAATATCCCCAGGCCCAATTTTGACAGGCTCACCGTCATCAGGCATCAGCCAAAGCGTCCCGGCCACCCCGATCATCAACGTCAATGGCGATTCCGCCAATATCCGTAACGACCAGGGCTCACGCATCACCGCGCGAAGCGCAAAGGCACCACGGGCGCGCGGTGCATCGAGTAATCCACCCAGAGTATCCATAGACTGATTATATACGCATTCATATGAATCTGATTCGTTTACGCATGGCTCGCTGGTGGCGCTCTGTTTACGCTTAAAACCTCACAAACCGGGCCAGCAAGAGGCCTATACACATCGAGGATTTCAAGATGCATAGCCACCAGACAGCACCCACAAGCCAAGGTACAACGCTCGTTTTGGGCGGCACGGGCAAAACCGGCCGCCGAATCGCTGAGCGCTTACACACCCTGGGTGTCGATACGCGCATCGGTTCACGCTCCGCAATCCCTTCCTTTGATTGGGGAGATGAAGAAAACTGGTACCAGCTGCTTGATGGCGTGACGCAAGCCTACATCAGTTTCGCACCCGATCTGGCTATACCCGGAGCGACAGAAACCATTCGACGTTTCGTCAACCAGGCAGTGCAACAGGGCGTGAAACGGCTGGTACTACTGTCCGGGCGTGGAGAAGCGGAAGCCCAGGCCTGTGAGCAGATTGTACAGGCGACGGACATTGAGTGGACGATCGTGCGCGCCAGCTGGTTTATGCAGAACTTTTCAGAAGGTGAATTTCTCGACATGATAAGGAACGGTGCCATAACGCTCCCGGCCGCTGACATTCCCGAACCTTTTGTCGATGTAAATGACATTGCCGACGTTGCTGTCGCCGCCCTGACCGAAGAAGGACACGCTTATGAAGTATACGAAGTCACTGGCCCACGACTGCTGACATTTACGCAGGTAGCCGACGAGATTTCAGGCTGCATAGGCCGAGAGATTCAGTACATCCAGGTACCTCAAGAAGCATTCAATCAAGCAATAAAGGCCTCAGGTGCACCTGAAGAGATCGCATGGTTACTCAATTACCTGTTCGAAACCGTGCTGGATGGCCGCAACGCCAGTCTGGGTGACGGGGTGCAGAAAGCTCTGGGGCGTGAGCCTGCAGACTTCAGAGACTTTGCCCAGCGTACTGCCACTCAGGGTTGCTGGCACCCTGCAAATACAGAGCAGGTTAGCTGAAGTCTTAAGCCGGCGCCTCGCACACCTCTCGGGACTGCTAACAGGTTGTTGAAAAACGTTATCGAGGCAGTCGAAGCCAGGCAAAAACAGGCGAAAAAGCGCAGTTTAGCGGACTAAATGAGCATTTTGAGACTGTTTTTAACGCAGTATTCGGCAACGCAGATAGATTTTCGACAGCCTGCTAAGCTTTGGACGAGTATCTAATCCTAACCAGGAGAAAAACCATGAACTATGAACATGTCCTGGTCACCGTGGACTTGTCTGAAACAAGCAAGGCACTGATCGATAAAGCCATCGAGCAAGCCAGGCCCGGCAACAGCAAGTTGTCGATCATGCATGTCGATGTAAACCACCTGAGGGATGACCCCAAGGAGACGCAACGTCTTGAAGCACAATTGAAAAGCCTCGCTGACGGGTGCGGATACCCTGTTACGGATACTGCGGTCGTTATTGGTGACCTGCATATGAAAGTGGCAGGGCTAGTTGAAACAAGTGATGTCGACCTGGTGATATGCGGTCATCACCATAGCCTGGTCAGCCGCATGTTCAGCTCGGTGCCTAAACTGGTAAACAATGTGAAAGCCGACCTGCTGGTGGTTTATCTTGATCAATAAAATACCATGAATGGTGGCCTGATCCAGTAGATCAGCTCCCAGCATCTTCAAGGCACAAAAAAGCCCGCAACCGCGGGCTTTGAACGACAACGAAGGGGTTTGTTACAACTGCGTGTGCAGACCGCACTCGCGGGTTTCGATTGCCTTGGTGGGATCGAAGTAGTCGTGTTCGTTGGGCAGGTTATGTTCCGCCAGGTAGGCGTCCATATCCGCTTCGGTCCAGTTGAACAGAGGCGCGACCTTGATGATGCCGTCCTTGCTCGCCGATACAATTTCCAGCGACTGACGGAACTCGGTCTGGTCCTTGCGGATGGCGTTCAGCCAGAGGTCAGGCTTCATCTCTGCCAATGCACGCTGGAACGGCTCCAGTTTGACCTGACGGGTGAACTCTTCGTGCTGAGGATCATCTACGTCCGGGATCCCCCCCATCAGAACGTTGCGACGTGCCGCGCTCATCTCGGGGATGAAGGTGCGGATATTCAGGTTCAGATCCTTGATCAGCTTTTCTGCAAAGCGGTAGGTCGCTGAGGTGTTGTAGCCTGAATCCACCCACAGTACTTCAATGTCAGGCTTGGCCTGTACCGCCATGTGCAGGATCACCGACTCGTAAGGACGGAAGTTGGTGGTTACCAGCGGCTTGTCGCTGTTGGCGATCGCCCAGGCGATAATTTCCTGCGGTGTTTTTCCTTCCAGTGCCGCGTTGGCAGCTGCCAGATCGATGCTCATTCCTGTTCTCCTTGTCAGCTCTGCGGGTAGGCCGGGCGGGTTACGGATGCACCGCCCTGGTAACGCACACTTACTTCATCAAAGGCGTTCAACACTTCATCTTTAAAGCGCTCTTCCGGTACGTCCAGTGCATCAAAGCCACAGCGTTCCAGATAGGCCAGGCGGTCACGGGTCACATCACCCACGGCACGCAACTGGCCCTGGTAGCCGGCACGACGCAGCAGACGCGCGATGCTTAAGCCTCGGCCATCAGTGAAGGCCGGGAATTCCACGGCGATCAGCTCCACCTGGCCATTCAGAGCCAGCACCTGCTCCAGATCATGTTCACCGTTCACCAGCACGCCAATTTCACGGCCAGCCAGAGCATCACGGTTTTCCAGCCACTGGGCCAGCGGCAGGATAACAGCCCCTTCGGCAGGGATTGCCTGCTCGTCTTCAAGAGTGATCCACGGGTCGTTTTCGACCGGGGTGCGATTAATTAGCAGCGGCATAAACGGCCTCCTTGAAGGGCTGTACTCCGACGCGACGAACCACTTCCAGGAAGCTTTCCGCTTCCGAGTCGCGCTGGTCAATGTAGGTCAGCAGAATTTTTTCGATGGTGTTGGCAACCTCATCAGCGGCAACCGCTTTGCCCAGCACCTTGCCCAGAGCCGCATCCGCTTCGGAGGAGCCGCCCAGGGTGAACTGGTACCAGTCTTCACCTTTTTTATCCACGCCGAGGATACCGATGTGACCCACGTGGTGGTGCGCACAGGCGTTGATGCAGCCGGACATGTTGAGACGGATCTCACCGATGTCGTGCATGTAGTCGACGTTTTCGAACTTTTCGTTGATCTGTTCGGCGATGTTCAGGGTCTTGGCGTTGGCCAGCCCACAGAAATCGAAACCGGGGCAGACGATCATATCGGTCAGGGTGCCGATGTTCGGGCGCGCCAGGTTGTTGGCGTTCAGAATCTTCCAGACTTCCAGCAGATCGCCCTGCTTCACATCCGCCAGCACCAGGTTCTGATGATGGGTGGCGCGCGCTTCGCCGAAGGAGAAGCGATCAGCCAGGTCAGCCACGGTTTCCAGCTGAATATCAGTGATATCGCCTGGCGCCTGCAGGTAAGGCTTCAGGGATACGACAACGATGCGGTAACCGGCCACTTTGTGCTGCACGGTGTTACGCTCGAACCAGACACGGAACTCTTCATTCTCGGTAAGCTGCGCGTGCAGGTCATTGTTGGCAGCATCCGCTTCATAGGCTGGCGGCGCAAACTGGACTTTAACCTTGTCGATCTCTTCCTGCGTCAGGCGCAGGTCGGATTCACGAATTTCAGCCCACTCGGCGTCAACCAATTCACGGAAAGCATCGATGCCCATGGCGTTTACCAGGATCTTGATACGTGCCTTGTACTTGTTGTCGCGACGACCATTAAGGTTGTACACACGGATGATCGCTTCCAGGTAGGACAGCAGATCTTTGGGCTCCAGGAAGTCGCGAATCTGCTTGCCGATGACCGGGGTACGACCCAGACCACCACCAACCAGCACTTCAAAGCCGACTTCACCCGCATCGTTTTTGACCAGGTGCAGACCGATATCGTGCACCTGAGACGCGGCACGGTCTTCAGGACCACCGGTGACGGCGATCTTGAATTTACGTGGCAGGTAAGCGAATTCCGGGTGCAGCGTTGACCACTGACGGATAATTTCACACCAGGGGCGTGGATCTTCCAGTTCGCTGGCAATTACGCCGGCGTAAGGGTCAGTAGTGGTGTTACGAATACAGTTACCTGACGTCTGAATGGCGTGCATCTGCACTTCAGCCAGCTCGGCCAGGATATCCGGTACTTCTTCCAGCTTGGGCCAGTTGTACTGAATATTGGTACGCGTAGTGAAATGGCCATAGCCCTTATCATAGGTACGGGCGATATGAGCCATCTTGCGCAGCTGGGTAGAGGACATCAGACCGTAAGGAATTGCGACGCGCAACATCGGCGCCTGACGCTGTATGTAGAGGCCGTTCATCAGGCGCAGGGCACGAAACTCCTCATCAGGCAGTTCGCCGGCCAGGAAACGTCGAGTCTGATCGCGGTATTGCGCTACCCGTTCGTCAACCAGTTTCTGGTCCACTTCGGTGTACTGGTACATGTCAGGTCAACCTTAGTTAATATAAGCGTCATTGAAACAGGCGGCCATGGTACCGAGGGCCCTTTATAACGTAAAATACTAATTGATAATTTTGTTATTTCATTTATGAATATGAAGCACCTATGCTCACCCCTGTCACTCTTAGACCTCTCTTGAATGACTCATATTCATTTAGAGCATATAAAAATTCATATTTATTCTTTTTTATTTTATAAACAGTTCGACATAATGCGCTCCAGTTATGAGCCCAATGTGCTCTCTGTGCGTTAATCAACCGAAAGAGTCATACGATGAATCAGTTGCCGGAACACCGCCTGACCCATTTGAAGCAGCTCGAAGCTGAAAGCATTCACATCATCCGCGAGGTGGCTGCCGAGTTCGATAATCCGGTCATGCTCTACTCCATAGGCAAGGACTCTTCCGTCATGCTGCACCTTGCCCGTAAAGCATTCTACCCGGGCAAACCACCCTTCCCGCTGCTGCACGTGGACACCACCTGGAAGTTCAAGGAGATGATCCAGTTCCGTGATCAGATGGCCAAGGAAGCCGGCATGGACCTGATCGTGCATATCAACCCCGAGGGCGTTGAGATGGGTATCAGCCCGTTCGAGCACGGTTCAGCCAAGCACACCGATATCATGAAAACCCAGGGCCTGAAGCAGGCACTGAACAAGTACCAGTTCGATGCGGCCTTTGGTGGCGCCCGTCGTGATGAAGAGAAGTCCCGCGCCAAGGAACGCGTATTCTCCTTCCGTGACAAGCACCACCGCTGGGACCCGAAAAACCAGCGTCCCGAACTGTGGAACACCTTCAACACCCGTGTCGACAAGGGTGAAAGCATTCGTGTTTTCCCGTTGTCGAACTGGACCGAGCTGGATATCTGGCAGTACATCCACCTGGAGCAGATCCCGCTGGTACCGCTGTACTTCTCGGCTGTTCGCCCGGTCGTAGAGCGCGACGGCATGCTGATCATGGTCGACGACGAGCGCCTGCCGCTGGCCGACGGTGAAGTCCCGATGATGAAGCCGATCCGCTTCCGTACTCTTGGCTGCTACCCGCTGACCGGTGCCGTGGAGTCCGAAGCCGATACCCTGCCTGAAATCATTCAGGAGATGCTGCTGACCACTACATCTGAGCGCCAGGGCCGTGCCATCGACCACGACAGCGCCGGCTCCATGGAGCAGAAGAAGATGGAAGGTTACTTCTGATCTGCAGCTTCGCAGGCCAACTGAAAAGACAGCATAGATGTGAGAGCTCACTCCGTGAGCGAATGGGAAACCATCTTGGGTATTCGCGCGCGGAGCGCGCGCTCACAACAGCAAGCATTTGGATATGTGGAAGCTCACTCTGTGAGCGATATGGGAAAGATGCCTTGGGAATTCGCGCACAGAGTGCGCCCCACAGTGCTCTCCCACAGAACCAGGCCTCAGGCGGCTTCCACATACAGACAGAACACGGGAAGAGATAACGATGTCACACCAATCAGATCTGATCGCAACTGATATTGATGCCTACCTGGATCAGCACGAGAACAAGGAACTGCTGCGCTTTCTGACCTGCGGCAGCGTAGACGATGGCAAATCCACTCTGATAGGCCGCCTGCTGCACGATTCCAAGATGATCTATGAAGATCAGTTGGCTGCGATCCAGAGCGACAGCAAGAAAGTCGGCACCACCGGTGAAGAACTGGACCTGGCCCTGCTGGTTGATGGCCTGCAGGCCGAACGTGAACAGGGCATCACCATCGATGTCGCTTACCGTTATTTCTCCACCGCCAAGCGCAAGTTCATCATTGCCGATACCCCGGGGCACGAGCAGTACACTCGCAACATGGCCACAGGTGCCTCCACCTGTGACCTGGCGATCATCCTGATCGATGCACGTCACGGCGTACAGGTACAGACCCGTCGTCACAGCTTCATCGTGTCTCTGCTGGGCATCAAGCACACCCTGGTCGCGGTTAACAAGATGGACCTGGTGGACTTCAGCGAAGAGCGATTCGAGCAGATCAAGAAAGACTACCTGGAATTTGCCAGCGGTCTGGGCCTGAAGGACATTCACTTCGCGCCGATCTCCGCTCTCAAGGGCGACAACGTGGTGAATCCGTCCGAGAGCATGCCCTGGTACAAGGGCGAGTCTCTGATGGAAACGCTGGAGAGCGTCGAGATTGCCGGCGATGCCAACTTTGACGAGTTGCGCTTCCCGGTCCAGTACGTTAACCGCCCCAACCTCAACTTCCGTGGTTACTGCGGTACCCTGAGCTCAGGCGTTGTACGCCCGGGTGACGAAGTTACCGTGCTGCCGTCCGGCAAGTCCAGCAAGGTCAAATCCATCGTTACCTTCGACGGTGAACTGGAGCAGGCGTTCGCGCCCATGGCCGTGACCCTGACCCTGGAAGACGAAATTGATATCTCCCGTGGTGATGTGATCGTTCACAGCAATCAGGTGCCGGAAACCTACAGCCGCTTCAATGCCAACCTGGTATGGATGTCCGAGCAGCCGCTGCAGGCGGGTCGCAACTATGAGATCAAGCTGTCCACGACACGCACCGCGGGCCGTGTCAGCGCCATCCATCACGCGATCGACGTCAACACCCTGCAGCAGTCACCGACCGCATCCCTGAACCTGAACGAAATTGCTCAGGTCGAGATCCAGATGGAAACCCCGGTGATTGCGGACGACTACAGCCGTCACAAGGGCACAGGTTCATTCATCATCGTTGACCGTCTTACCAATGCCACTGTTGCCGCCGGCATGGTGATCGGCGAGAACGCTGAAGGTGACTCCATCGAGCTGCACAACAGCTCTGCGCTGACCACCGAACTGCGCGCCCGTCGCTTCGGTCAGCAGGCTGCATTGGTCAGCCTGACCGGTACCGACAGCGCCACAGCCGACACGCTGCTCTATACGCTTGAGCAGCAGCTGTTTGCTCAAGGCCGTATGCCGCTGGTTGTGCGCGGTGAAACCCTGGCCCAGGCCAATACGCTGAAAGCGGCTGGTCTGCTGCTGCTCACCGATGCTGACGCCGCCAACGCCGATCTCAAGGTCAACCTGAGCGAACTGTCCGGCACGCCGACGGAACAAGTGCAGGCGCTGCTGGTCAAGATCAAGCAGGCTGAATTGATCTAACCGGCCCGTCACGACGGGGCTGTCACGCCAAACCAGCTGACCAGCCCCACCTCAGGGTTGCCCGGTATCAACACCTGGCCTATACCCTGAGGTTATTAATCCGGTAAAATTAAGCAGCATCTAATACTGCCCCGCACTTTGTGGGGCTCTGGCAGCGACAGGGGCTATGACCGATTTTCTGCTCATACTGATCAGCACCGTACTGGTAAACAACTTCGTCCTGGTTCAGTTTCTGGGACTTTGTCCGTTTATGGGCGTCTCCAATAAGCTGGAAACGGCCATGGGTATGTCGTTGGCCACCACATTTGTGCTGACGCTGTCATCGGTATGCAGTTATCTGGTCTATTCCACTCTGCTGAAACCTTTCGGGCTGGAATACCTGCAGACCATCGCCTTCATCCTGGTGATTGCCGTTGTTGTGCAGTTCACCGAAATGGTGGTGCACAAAACCAGCCCGCTGCTCTATAAGTTGCTGGGTATCTTCCTGCCACTGATCACCACCAACTGCGCCGTGCTGGGTGTGGCTCTGCTGAATATCAAAAAGCAGAACGGCTTTGTGGAGTCCATCGCCTATGGTTTTGGTGCAGCGGTCGGTTTTTCACTGGCGCTGGTGCTGTTTTCGGCCATTCGCGAGCGTATCGCGGTTGCCGATGTTCCCGTTCCTTTCCGTGGCG
The DNA here is from genome assembly GCF_059179545.1 of Marinobacterium sp. NO-S09. Taxonomy (NCBI): domain Bacteria; kingdom Pseudomonadati; phylum Pseudomonadota; class Gammaproteobacteria; order Oceanospirillales; family Oceanospirillaceae; genus Marinobacterium; species Marinobacterium sp. NO-S09. The sequence goes on from NZ_CP168954.1 coordinate 3,015,290, forward strand.
CCGCCATTGGCATGGTCACGGCGGGTCTGATGTCGCTGGCGTTCATGGGTTTTGCCGGCCTCGTGCAGTTCTGAGGCGGAGTAAGCAATGACCACTGTAATTAGCGCAATCCTTATTCTATTTGGTCTGGCTGTCGTATTCGGCATCATTCTGGGCTATGCCTCCGTGCGTTTCCGCGTTGAAGGCAACCCCATCGTCGACCAGATCGACGGTCTGCTGCCACAGACCCAGTGTGGCCAGTGTGGCTACCCGGGCTGCCGCCCCTACGCGGAAGCGATCGCCAATGGCGATGCCATCAACAAATGCCCGCCTGGTGGCCAGAGCACTATCGAAGCACTGGCGGACCTGCTGGACGTGGAAGCCATTCCGCTGGATGACGAACACGGCCAGGAACAGGCCAAAATGGTCGCCTACATCCGTGAAGACGAGTGCATCGGCTGCACCAAGTGCATCCAGGCCTGCCCGGTAGATGCCATCTTGGGCGCCGCCAAGCAGATGCATACCGTCATTACCGACGAGTGCACCGGCTGTGATCTCTGTGTTGAACCCTGCCCCGTGGACTGCATTGACATGATTCCGGTGGAAACCACTATCGCCAACTGGAAATGGCCCTCCCCGACCGAATCCCCCAGTCTGATTGCCACTGACCGCGGTCGTGGCCAGGTACAGCAGCAGGAGGCCGTCTGATGGGCAAGGTATTCGCATTCCACGGCGGCATTCATCCGCCGGAGAACAAGAAGCAATCTACGCGCCAGCCCATCGGCCGCGTGCCTCTGCCGCGTATGCTGTATGTCCCCCTGCAGCAACATATCGGTATGGCTGCAAGCCCGTTGGTTGAAGTGGGTGAAAAGGTCCTCAAGGGACAGCTGATCGCAGAGCCTGTAGGCCGCATCAGCGCGGCCCTGCATGCGCCCACATCCGGCACCATTCGTTCGATCGGTCCGCACCCGGTACCCCATGCATCCGGCCTGGATTCCGACTGCATCTGCATCGAAACCGATGGTGAGGATCACTGGGTTGAACACCAGGGTCTGGGTGACTACACCCAACTGGAACGCTCTCAGGTGATCGAGCATATCCGCCAATGCGGCATTGCCGGCATGGGCGGCGCAGGCTTCCCTACCGATGTGAAGCTGCATTTGGGTGACGACCATATCGTTAACACCCTGATCATCAACGCAGCCGAGTGTGAGCCCTACATCACCGCCGATGACATGCTGATGCGCGAACGCGCTGAAGAGATTCTGGGCGGTATCCGCGTGCTGAACTATCTGCTCAAGCCGAGCCACATCATGATTGGCATTGAGGACAATAAAGCGCACGCCATTCATACGCTGGAGAAGGTTCTCAAGGGCTGCGAGCTGAACCTGGATATTCGCGTCGTGCCGACCAAGTATCCGTCTGGCGGCGAGCGTCAGCTCATCAAGCTACTGACCGATATTGAAGTACCCAGCGGCAAGATCCCGGCGGATATCGGTATCGTGTGTCAAAACGTCGGAACCATGTCGGCTGTTTATCGCGCCGTCCATAGTGGCGAGCCGCTAATTTCACGTGTCGTTACAGTGACCGGCGATGCCGTAGCTCAACCGCAGAACTTTGACACCCTCATCGGTACTCCTTTCGCTGACCTGCTTGATGCAGCCCATGTGTACGAGAACAAGCTGTATCGTCTGGTCATGGGCGGCCCCATGATGGGTGTCACGGTGGAGCATGATCAGATACCGGTGATCAAAACCACCAACTGCATCATTGCCGCCAGCCAGGACGAGATGCCACCGGCCCAACAGGAACAACCCTGCATTCGCTGTGGCATGTGCGAACAGGTTTGCCCGGCAGAGCTGCTGCCGCAGCAGCTGTACTGGTTTGCCAAGGGCAAGGAGTTCGACAAGGCCAAGCATCACAACCTGTTTGATTGCATAGAGTGCGGTGCCTGCGCTTACGTCTGCCCCAGCAGCATCCCGCTGGTGCAGTATTACCGCTTTGCCAAGTCCGAAATTCGTACCGAAGAAGCGGAACAGCGCAAGGCCGACCACGCGCGCCAGCGTTTTGAAGCACGTCAGGCACGCCTGGAGCGCGAGAAAGAAGAGAAGGAAGCACGCCGCAAGGCGCGTGCCGAGGAAGCTGCCAAGGCGCAGAAGGCTCGCAAGACACCTGAAGCCGAAGCGACCGCGCAGGCCCCCGACCTGGCAAGCCTTAAAACCGCAGCGGCCGTTGCCCGTACCAAGCTGAAGAAAGCGCAGAAAGCCCTGGATGCCGCTCGTGAATCAGGCGAAGGCGATATCAGCGAATTGGAAGCTGCCGTTGCCACTGCACAAGCCAATGCAAATAAGGCACAGCAAGCACTGGAACAGGCAGATACCGCTGCAGGCAAACCGGCTGCCACAGAAGTGGATACCAAGCAGCTTAAAACTGCCGCTGCCGTAGCGCGCACCAAGCTGAAAAAGGCACAGAAAGCGCTGGATGCAGCTCGTGAATCCGGCGAAGGTGACCTTGCAACACTTGAAGCCGAGGTTAACAGGGCACAAGCCGCCGCCGACAAGGCTCAACAGACCCTGGATCAGGCTCAATCCGGCGCAGCACCCGCCGGTGGCGCAGACGTAAAACAGCTCAAAACCGCAGCTGCAGTGGCACGCACCAAGCTCAAGAAGGCCCGTGATGCCCTCAAAAACGCTGAATCCAAAGGCCTGGACGGACTGGATAAGCTGCGTGCAACCGTGGAAGCACTGGAAACCAAGGCCGATGCGGCTGACAAGACTTACCAGGATGCCGAGAAAGCGGCTGGAGGCAGTGCACCCGAAGAGCCCAAGGCAGCGCCCGTAGACATGAAAGCCCTGAAGCAGCAGGTTTCCATCATGCGAACCAAGCTGAAAAAAGCAGAAGCTGCACTCGAGGGACTGGAAGGTGAAGAATACACCCAGGCCGAACAGGCTCTTCAGGAACTGCGCCAGCGCCACGAAGAAGCTGACAAGGCTTTCAAGGCTGCCGAGCAGGCCCTGATTGATGCCGCTGCCGCCAAGGGCGTTGACCTCAAGCAGCTGAAAATTGATGCTGCCATGGCGCGTGCGGCTGTCACCAAGCTGGAGCGCTCGCTGAGCAAAACCGAAGAAGACGACGCCCGCGCCTCACTGGAAAGCGAACTGGTCGCTGCCAAGCGCAAGGCGGACGCACTGAACGAAACCCTGAAGCAGCACGAACCCGCCTGAGCCTTGGCTCGGCGGCCTGCTTAACCTAATGCCAACAGGATCGAATCCAAGATGTCCCTGATCCGGATGAGTTCACCTCATGTTTACAAGGCCAACAGCACGGCCAATGTGATGCGCCTGGTGATGCTGGCGATGCTGCCCGGCATTCTGGCCATGACCCTGTTTTTCGGCTGGGGCACGCTGATCCAGATCGCCTGGGCGGCGTTGCTCGCGCTGGGTTTTGAAGCCGCCATGCTCAAGCTGCGCAAGCGCCCGCTTGGCTTCTACCTGAGTGACTACAGCGCCATCGTCACCGCCATGCTGATTGCGGTTGCCTTGCCGCCTCTGGCGCCCTGGTGGCTCACCGGAGTCGGTGTCTTTGTTGCCATTGTGATCGCCAAACATTTATACGGCGGCCTTGGGCAGAACCCGTTCAACCCGGCCATGGTGGCCTATGCCCTGCTGCTGATCTCGTTCCCGGTGGAGATGACCCGCTGGAACCTGCCGTTTGTACTGACCGGTGAAGGCTGGTCCATTGCGCCCTTCTTCGACACCCTGGGAGTCATCTTTGGCGGTGCCGAGCCGGTCTTCTTTGACCAGTTTACCGGCGCCACGCCGCTGGATGAGATTCGCCATCGCGGCGGCCTGACAACAGAGGAAGCCTGGCGTCAGTCTGAAGTACTGGCACAGGGCATTGGCGCCTGGCATGCCGTGAGCGCCGCCTGGCTGATGGGCGGTATCTTCCTGCTCTATCGCAAGGTGATCACCTGGCATGCGCCGGTTGCCATGCTGGTTACTCTGGGCCTGATCAGCAGCATGTTCTTCGGCTTCGATCCGGACAACTATGCTGATCCGCTGTTCCACCTGACGACGGGTGCCACCATGCTGGCAGCCTTCTTTATCATCACCGACCCGGTTTCCAGCGCGACCAGCAACCGCGGCCGCCTGGTGTTCGGCGCCTGTATCGGCCTGCTGGTCTTTATTATTCGTACCTGGGGCAACTATCCAGACGGCTTTGCCTTTGCCGTACTGCTGATGAACCTGGCAGCACCCTTTATTGACTTGTATACCCAGCCACGCAGCTACGGCCACAGTCGAGCCAACAAGGGACGTGGAGGCAACTCATGAACGAACTGATCCAGGCAATCCGTGGCAACGCCATCGCCATCGGCCTGTTTGCCATTGTCACCTCTGCCGTCATCGCACTCACCCAGGTCGCTACCCGCGATGCCATAGTGCACAACAAGGAAGCCTTCCAGGCCCGCGCGCTCTATGAGATTGTGCCGCGCGAGTTGGACCCAGACCTGCTTGACCATACCCTGAGTATCAATGCACCTGAGCTCGGCCTCGATGAAGATGCCCTCATGTACCAGGCCATTCAGGATGGACAGGTGCGCGCTGTACTTATGCCCGTCATTGCCCCGGACGGCTACAGTGGTGATATCGAACTGCTGGTAGGCATTAATGCCGACAGCTCGGTGGCAGGCGTGCGCGTGCTCAGCCACAAGGAAACACCGGGACTGGGCGATAAAATCGAGCTAAGCAAATCAGACTGGATCCTCGACTTTACCGGCGCTGAAAAAACTATTGGCCGTGATGACAGCTGGGCCGTCCAAAAGGATGGCGGTCGCTTCGACCAGTTCACCGGTGCGACCATCACACCCCGCGCCATTGTCGGCGCGACTGCTCGAGCGATTGAGTTCTTCCGCGCCCATCGCGACCACCTGCTGACGCCGGTGACGAACACCACGCAGCCCCAAACTGCAGGAGTGACAGAATGAGTGTCGACTACCGCAAGATCACCATTGATGGCCTCTGGCACAACAACCCGGCTTTGGTACAGCTGCTTGGCCTCTGTCCGTTGCTGGCCGTGACCGCATCGGTCGTGAACGCACTGGGCCTCGGCCTGGCCAGTACCATTGTACTGGTCTGCTCCAACCTGACGGTTTCCATTTTTCGTAAACTGGTGCCAGAGACGGTTCGCCTGCCCATCTTCGTGATGATCATTGCCTCATTCGTAACCGCTATCGAATTGCTGATGCAGGCCTTTACCTATGAGCTGTATCTGATTCTCGGCATCTTCATTCCCCTGATCGTCACCAACTGCGCCATCATGGGCCGCGCCGATGCATTCGCGGTGAAAAACCCGGTGCGCGCTTCGGTCGTCGACGGCCTTATGATGGGTATCGGCTTCAGCGTTGTTCTGGTCCTGCTTGGCGGCATGCGTGAGCTACTGGGCACCGGCGCGCTCTTTGCCAACATGCACCTGCTGTTCGGTGAAGCCGCACGCAGCTGGCAACTGGTCATTTTCGATGACTATCGCGGCTTCCTGTTCGCACTTCTGCCGCCGGGTGCGTTTGTTGGCCTGGGCCTGATGATCGCGCTTAAAAACGTGATCGATGCGCGCCTGGAAGAAAAGCGCAAAGCGTCTGCACCCAAACCCGAGGATGCCCCACCCAGTAAACGGGTCCGTGTCACCGGCTAAACAGCCGGGAGGCTATAGACTTATTGATAGCCTCCCTTTAACCGAAATCATTGTGTCAAGTTGCTTCTCTAGGCTAGCATGTTCCTATTCACATGGACCTAGTGGGATGATTTGTGGGCAGCTCGATACCCGTTGTTATTTGTGACGATTCACGTCTTGCACGTCGCCAGATGGCACGCGCCTTGACACTCTGGAACGTTGATATCACCGAAACAACCAATGGCCTTGAAGCCCTCGAAGCGATTCGAGCCGGCAAGGGCGAGCTGTTGTTTCTTGACCTGAACATGCCGCTCATGGACGGCTACGAAGTTCTCTCCCGCATCCGCAGCAATGACCTGCCCACACTGACCATTGTCGTGTCCGGCGATATTCAGCCCGAAGCACGTGAGCGTGTCATGCAACAGGGCGCGCTGGACTTTATTCGCAAGCCCATCGATTTTCAGCAATTGAGTCAAACCCTGAAAAGCTTTGGCCTGCTGGAAGCACTTAATCAGTCAGAGCCACCTCCCCCCCCTTCCCCCGAGGAGACGCAGCCCTCACCAGCCGAACAGACGGATACTCAAACCGCGCTTGCGCTGCGTGACAGCTATCAGGAGCTTTCTAACGTTGCCATGGGTGAAGCTGCCAACCTGCTGGCCAAGCTGCTCGACACCTTCATTGAACTGCCGATTCCCCGTATTCAGCTGGTCGAACCCTGTGAGCTGGAAGCCACACTGGCGCAGGCATTTCAGGCCGACAGCCTGACCACTGTCTGCCAGGGCTTTATTGCACCAGGCATTTCAGGGGAAGCCTTGCTGACCATGTCCACGCGCAACGCCGATAACCTGGCCCAGCTGCTCAATCATGACGGCAAGCTGACCGAGCAGGTTGAACGCGAGCTGGTGATGGATATTGCCAATGTTCTGATTGGCGCCTTCCTCAACGGCCTGGGGACCCAGCTGGACCTGCGTTTCAGCCAGGGCTCTCCCCTGATGCTGCGCAAGGAGAACCTGGCGCAAACGGAGTGCTGCCACGGTTCCCGACAAACAACCCTGAGTATCGATATCGGTTATCGCATTGAAGGCCAGGAGATCAATTGCGACCTTCTCTTGCTGTTCACTGAAGACTCACTGGCCAAACTGAATGAACTCGTGAGGCACCTCTGATGATGAATCACCCCAACACTGCACTCAACATGGAAGAGCTGCACTGGCAACTGGGGCTGCTGCAGAACCTGGATGTGGGCCTTATCGTGCTGGATGCCGACTACCGCGTACATCTGTGGAACAGCTTTATGGCAAACCACTCCGGCATTCGCGACGCTGCTGCTCAGGGCAAACGCCTGGACGAGCTGTTCAAAGGGTTCCCGGCACGCTGGTTTCAACGCAAGCTGGAGAGTGTATTCCTGCTGCGCAGCCAGGCATTCATCACCTGGGAAGAACGTCCCTACCTGTTCAAGTTCAAGCCCTACCACCCGATTACAGGGCTGGCCGAGTTCATGTACCAGAATGTGACGCTGATTCCACTGACCTCACCCAGCGGCACCGTAACCCATGTCGGCATTATGGTATATGACATGACCAGTGCCGCCATGAGTCAGAAAGGGCTACACCAGGCCAATGAGGCACTTGCGCGCCTGAGCCGCACAGACCGCCTCAGCGGTCTTGCCAACCGTGGTCATTGGGAAAGTTGCCTGGAACAGGAATTCGAGCGCTTCATCCGCACACAGCGCCCCTCAAGCCTTGTCATGATGGACGTTGACCATTTCAAGCGCATCAATGACACCTACGGCCATCAGGCTGGCGATGAGGTCATCAAGGCGCTCTCCGCCATGCTGATGTCCCATGCCCGTACCACTGACTTGCCCGGCCGCTATGGTGGCGAAGAGTTTGGGGTTCTGTTGGTGGATACTACAAGCCAGAACGCTCTCAACTTTGCCGAGCGCTTGCGCCAAGCTGTTGAAGCCATGATCGTGCGCCACAACGGCAACACCATTCAATTTACGGTGAGCATCGGTGTTGAGGAGACGCGCAATGAACACCAGTCCCATGAGGGTTGGATGCGCGCCACCGACAGTGCGCTTTACCACTCCAAGGAGAGTGGCCGCAACCGTACCACCCTGGCCGAGGATCTGGAATAATGGCTGCTTTGTTTGCCCAATAGCGACCGTTTTTCCATGAATGCCGACAAGCGTTACCAGATCTTCAGCCGCCTGCAGGCGGAAAACCCCAATCCCGAAACCGAGCTGGAATATAACTCCCCGTTCGAACTGTTGATTGCCGTTCTGCTCTCGGCTCAGGCCACAGATGTCAGCGTCAACAAGGCCACCCGCAAGCTCTTCCCGGTTGCCAATACACCTAAAGCCATGCTGGCGCTGGGTGTCGATGGCGTGAAAGAACACATCAAAACCATCGGGCTGTTCAACACCAAGGCCGAAAATGTGATCAAGACCTGCCGCATGCTGGTTGAGCTGCACGACAGCGAAGTCCCCCAGGACCGCACTGCTCTGGAAAAGCTGCCCGGCGTAGGCCGCAAGACCGCCAACGTGGTCTTGAATACCGCTTTTGGTCAACCGACCATGGCCGTAGACACCCACATCTTCCGCGTCTCCAACCGCACCGGCATTGCCCCTGGTAAAACGGTACTGGACGTGGAAAAGAAGCTCCTGCGCCATGTTCCCAAACCCTTTCTCGTGGATGCTCACCACTGGCTCATTTTACATGGCCGTTATGTGTGTACGGCACGCAAACCCAAGTGCGGTTCTTGCCTGATTGAGGACCTCTGCGACTACAAGGAAAAGACCGAATTCTAGCCCTTCCGTTACTCACATTTTCTGTGGATAAAATAGTGGATAATGTTTGGAATAGCGGCCCCAGCCCAGCAATTTTAGGGCCTTCAGCGAATTGGTAATTTTTTGTTCAATTCGAAATAAAAACCAATAAAAACAATTAGTTATATATTACAAGACCGTTTCATATTTTTTTTTCGACGGTTATGCACCGGCTTCGTGCAAGGCCCGCCCTGCATGTGCACAATCCAAAAAATGCGCCCTGTCAAGGCGCATTTTTCTAAAATCACGGTGAATCATTGACCCACTTCAAGGTGTCCGGTTTCGCCTGTAAAAGGCTCAACTCAGTCCTCCGGCAACTCCAGCTCAATGTGGCTCACCGGCCGGCAGCTGCAGGTCAGAATTTCATCATCCTGAAGATCAACCAGGCTATCCTGAACATACTCGACTTCACCATCCAGCAGCCGTGCCTTGCAACAACCACAGTAGCCACCGCGACAACTGTAGGCTGCCGGAATGCTCTGGGCCTCCAGTGCATCCAGCAACGAGAACTCATACTGATAGAAGAAGGTATGGTAATTATTAACCTTGATCCTTGGTATGCCTGACATAACCCGCCCTATTACAGATCGAAGCCGTCAAAGTCGCCAGTATCGACATCGTTGTCGATCTGACCCACCAGATAAGAGCTGATCTCCGCTTCCTGCGGCGCAACCTGGACGTTGTCGCTGACCAGCCAGCCGTTCATCCAGGGCAGCGGGTTCTGGCGCGCCGGGAACAGCTCATTCAACCCCAGAGCTTTCATACGCACATTAGTGATGTACTCGACGTAGTCACCCAGAATGCGCGCATTCAGACCGATCATGGAGCCTTCGCTGAACAGGTATTCAGCCCAGTCCTTTTCCTGCTCGGCCGCTTCACGGAAGATGGCATACACCTGATCTTCACATTCAACGGCAATCTGTTTGAAGTCAGGATCATCAGCGCCTGAGGCCATCAGGTTCAGCATGTGCTGGGTACCGGTCAGGTGCAGCGCTTCATCACGTGCAATAAGCTTGATGATCTTGGCATTGCCTTCCATCAGGGCGCGCTCGGCAAAGGCAAAGGAGCAGGCAAAGCTGACATAGAAGCGAATGGCTTCCAGTACGTTGACCGACACGAGAGTCAGGTACAACTTCTTCTTCAGGTTGTAGAGGCTGACATCATAGGTCTCGCCCTCAATGCGATGGGTACCCTCACCGTGTACGCTGAAGACATTTACCAGCTGAATGAATTCGTCATACAGGCGCGTTACCGCTTCCGCACGCTTGATGATCTCCGGGTTAGTGACGATCTGGTCGAACACTTCCGAAGGCTCGGTGATGATGTTGCGGATAATGTGCGTGTACGAACGGCTGTGAATCGTCTCACTGAACGCCCAGGTCTCGAACCAGGTTTCCAGCTCGGGCAGAGATACAACTGGCAGGAAGGCCACGTTGGGCGAGCGGCCCTGCACAGAATCCAGCAGCGTCTGATATTTCAGGTTGCTGAGGAAGATGTGCTTCTCATGATCCGGCATGCCCATGAAGTCTTTGCGGTCGTTGGTCAGATCGACCTCTTCCGGGCGCCAGAAAAAGGACAGCTGCTTTTCGATCAGCTTTTCGAAGATCGGGTATTTCTGCTTGTCATAACGCGCCACGTTAACGGGACGGCCGAAGAACATGGGTTCACGGGTGGCATCGTGATTACTGGGACTGAACGTAGAATATGACATGAATGCCTTGTCCTGAAAAAACACTACTACCCCGGGCAGAACGCCCGGGGCAAAACGCGAATCGCTTGAGAAGGTGCTGCTTTACAGCTTGCAGGCGCCGCCTTCACAGCCATCATCGGCTTTATCGGAAGCACCGGCACCATCACGGGTGTTGTGATAGTAAAGCGTCTTCACACCAAACTTGTACGCAGTCAGCAGATCCTGGAGCAGCTGCTTCATGGGTACTTTTTCGCCGGTAAACTTGGTCGGGTCATAGTTGGTGTTGGCCGAGATGGACTGGTCAACAAACTTCTGCATGATACCGACCAACTGAAGATAGCCGGTATTGCTGGGGATATCCCACAGCAGCTCGTACTGGTCTTTCAGCTCCAGGTATTCCGGCACCACCTGCTTCATGATGCCGTCCTTGCTCGCCTTCACGGAGACAAAACCACGCGGCGGCTCGATACCGTTAGTGGAGTTGGTGATCTGTGAAGAGGTTTCACAGGGCATCAGCGCTGTCAGAGTACTGTTGCGCAGGCCAAACTCGCGGATATCTTCGCGCAGGGTTTCCCAGAAGTAGTGCAGCGGCTCTTCGCAGTAGCTGTCTATATCACGCTTGTAGGTATCGATCGGCAACAGGCCCTTGGCGTAGGTGGTCTCGTCAAATTTCGGACAAGAACCAAACTCCTTGGCCAGCTGGTTGGACGCCTTCAACAGGTAGTACTGAACGGCTTCGAATGTACGATGCACCAGGCCGTTGGCACTGCCGTCGGAGTAACGGACGCCATTCTTGGCCAGGTAGTAGGCAAAGTTGGTGACACCCACACCCAGGGTACGGCGCGCCATGGTAGCGTTGCGTGCCGCCGGGATCGGGTAGTCCTGGTAATCCAGCAGGCTGTCCAGTGCACGCACGATCAGATCGGCCAGACCTTCCAGCTCATCCAGATTCTCGAGCGCCCCCAGGTTAAAGGCCGACAGCGTACAGAGCGCAATCTCGCCTTCCGGATCGTTGACGTCGTTCAGCGGCTTGGTCGGCAGCGCAATTTCCAGACAAAGGTTGGACTGCTTGACCGGTGCGACCTGAGGGTCAAACGGGCTGTGCGTGTTGCAGTGGTCTACGTTCTGAATATAGATACGTCCCGTCGACGCACGCTCGGACATCATCAGACCGAACAACTCGACGGCCTTGATGCTCTTCTTGCGGATGCTCTCGTCCTGCTCATACTTCAGGTACAGGCGCTCAAACTCATCCTGATCGGCAAAGAAGGCGTCGTACAGACCCGGTACTTCGTGCGGGCTGAATAGAGTGATGCTTTCGCCCTTGATCAGGCGCTGATACATCAGCTTGTTGATCTGCACGCCGTAGTCGATATGACGTACGCGGTTTTCTTCAACACCACGGTTGTTCTTCAGAACCAGCAGGGATTCCACTTCCAGATGCCACATCGGGTAGAACAGGGTCGCTGCCCCGCCACGTACGCCGCCCTGCGAGCAGGACTTAACAGCAGTCTGGAAATGCTTGTAGAACGGGATACAACCTGTGTGAAAGGCCTCACCGTTACGAATCGGACTACCGATTGCACGGATACCACCGGCATTGATGCCGATACCCGCACGCTGGGATACATATTTAACAATCGCAGCAGCCGTCGCATTGATGGAATCCAGGCTGTCACCGGTCTCGATCAGCACACAGGAGCTGAACTGGCGTGTCGGCGTTCGCACACCGGCCATAATCGGCGTCGGCAGCGACAGCTTGAACTGGGACGTCGCATCGTAGAAGCGCTTCACGTAGTCCAGGCGCGTCTCACGAGGATAGTTGGCAAACAGGCAAGCTGCCACCAGCATATAGAGCTGCTGCGGACTTTCATAAATTTCACCGGTCACGCGGTTCTGGACCAGGTACTTGCCTTCGAGCTGTTTGACAGCCGCATAGCTGAAGTTCATATCACGGCTGTGATCGAGGTAAGCGTTCAGCTCATCAAAGTCTTCACGGCTGTAGTCGCTCAGCAGGTGCTGATCGTAACGTTTCTGCTCCACCATGCTGACAACATGGTCGTACAGGTGCGGCGGCTCAAAATCGTTAAAGGCACGCTTGCGCAGGTGGAATACGGCCAGGCGCGCCGCCAGATACTGGTAGTCTGGAGCGTCTTCGGAGATCAGGTCTGCGGCGGACTTGATCAGCGTCTCGTGGATATCCGAGGTTTTGATTCCCTCGTAGAACTGCAGATGGGCACTTAACTCAACCTGGGATACCGACACATTTTCGAGCCCCTCAGCGGCCCAGATAATGACACGATGGATCTTTTCAAGGTCAATCAGTTCACGCCGACCATCGCGTTTGGTAACCATCAGATCTTGCTGCATTCTGCACGCTCTTCCAGTTCAAATGTTTCTGATACACATGCCTCAGCGAGGCACCTTCCCTGCAACCGTCTCACCACATCCATGTTGAAGCATCACAGGCAACGGGAGGCTTAGTACAGCAAACACCCGAACCGGCCAGTTTCAGAGCAGAAACACAAGATGTAGTACAGCACCGCTTACAGGGCACTAAATATAGATTCTGACGCGAGGATTTCAATATTGATTTATCGGCCTATCACGTGTAACCGGACCGACCCCATGCGTCTGAAAGGCGCGGATTATGCGGCCTTAGCGAAGCTTTTTCCATGGCATTTTGAATAAGATTTTTTTTCATACCAACCACAGAAAACACGAAAACAGCGAATACAAAAATCAGGTCATTTTTCCCTTCAAGAGGGCTTTACAAAAGACGTTCGGATCAATAGAATGCGCTTCCGCTGGTGGGGTTCCCGAGTGGCCAAAGGGATCAGACTGTAAATCTGACGCGCAAGCTTCGGTGGTTCGAATCCACCTCCCACCACCATCGAATTTAACGAAAGAGCCTCGTCGATTGACGGGGCTTTTTTGTATCTGAGAAATCTGCAGGTGGATGAGAACCAGCGAAGGTGGTTCGAGCCGAGGCACTCTGTGCCGAGACGACGTTGCGGCGAAGACGCAACGGCCCGAAGGGGAACAATCCACCTCCCACCACCACTGATTTGAAACGAAAAAGCCTCGCCCACTGACGGGGCTTTTTTGTGCCTGGCGCTCGTTATTATTTCCGGGCTGCTTTCACCAGCCAGCGAAACAGACGCAGATGCGAAGGCATATACCAGAGATACTCCGGGTGCCACTGAACACCGATGATTGCATCCTTTTCAGACTCAAACCCCTGCACGATCTGGTCCAGATCCCGTCCAACAATACGAAGCCCTCGCCCGGCTGAACGCACAGCCTGGTGATGCAGGCTATTCACCCGCAGATGCTCTTTCTTGCAAATACAGGCCATGCGGCTGGGTGATTCCAGCTGTACCTGCTTGGTCGGCAATAGCCCTGGCCGGTTATAGGTGCGTTTACGCAAATCGCGCAGGTCCTGATGTAACTGACCACCGAGCATCACATTAATCAGCTGGGCACCACGACAGATCCCCAGCATCGGCAAGCCTGATTCCAGCGCATAGCCGATCCAGCGCATCTCCAGCTCATCGCGCTCAGGATCGGTACGTACAGGCGCTTCCAGATCACCGCCATAATGCTCAGGACTGATGTCATCGCCACCGCCAATGATCAGTGCATCAACAGAATGCTCCGGCACCTGATGACGCACACTGACCCGCACCGCCTCTGCACCGACCAGTGACAGTGCCAGGCGCGTACACCACCAGGATGGCGACCAGCGCCGACCGTTGCCGGTTACAGCCACCCTCGTTCGCGCAACCATAAACCCATATCCTTCACCCAATCTGAACGATTCACACCCAATAGTGGGCGCGACCTCTCCTGCCAACGTGCCGCCAGGCGCTTAATCGCCTCATCATCCGCAGCCAACTGCTCCACCATCCACCAGGTATTCCACTCCCTGGCAAGGTCCCAGCCGTCGCGTTCGATTTCACAATTGGGCAAACGATAGTGCAGCGCAGGACGCGCCTGGATACGGTCATCATCTACGGCCTCGCGTACACGGTCTGCATCGAGGTGCATCAGCAGCGGTAACAGGTCCAATGCCCTGTTGCGCGTGGCGTTATAGGTCAGATAAAGATCAAACAGCGCATCCTCATCATCCACCTCCTGACGCAGCAGCCTATCGATATATTCCTCCGGATAGAGATCAACATAGGGCGACATCTTGCGCGTCAGATTGACGTCGTGGGCATCCACCAGCCACCACTGCAGCAGACTGTAAGCCCGCAGATAGGACAAAATGGTGCGAGGCTCCAGATCCGGCATCTCGGCATTGATATGAACGCCCAACGCCGCAACCAGTGAGTCATCGGTGCCTTGAGCCCCGGCCTTGCGCAGGGTTTCAACCAGATCATCCAGGGAGTCCAGCTGGTCCAGCGGGATGGGCGGGCATACCAGCTCCACAGGCACCACCAGCGCAGCGGCACGACTGAGTCCATCCAGCCAGTCCGGCGTCACCTTTTCCTCGGCATATTCCTTGGCGACCTGCTTCAGCAGAGCCCAATCCAGCTCAAGCTGAAAACCTCCCTGCTCGGTCGCGATCGTCGTTTCAACGGGTGAGTGGACCTGCTCCTCACCTTGCAGCACATCACGAATGGCTGCGCGAGCCTGAGCAAATGTCAGCCCGGTGAATTCCAGCTCAAACCCCACACGTCGTGGGCGCCCGTCCGAGAGGGTCGCCCAGGTGGGCTGCCGGTAACTTTTCCTCATGCCCTACTCCTTAAGTTGCAGGTGTTCGAGTACATCCGAACCCCGCCAGGGTGAATCCGCATATTGCATCAAGGTCGTATGTCGTTACTATGCTCTAACCCGATAAAGCATGTTAGTCTTGCTTGAGAACACCTGTTCGACAGCCTTGTATGCATGAATAACGATAATAACGAATTGAAAATTGACCTGACACCTTACGGGTCCGGAACAGCCTCGGCCTCGAGCCTCCTTAATGAGCATCAGATCATTCTGGACAATGCCGGCGTAGGCATCTGTTTCGTTCTGGACCGTCGTATCCAACGCTGCAACCACCAGTTTGCACAGATTCACGGCTATGCATCAGCCGATGACATGCGCGGCATGACCAGTATCAGCCTCTACCCCGACGCTGCCAGCCACAAGGCCCTGGGCCAGGCGGCCTACCCCATACTGGCCCGCGGAGAGCGTTACCAGACGGAACGCCTGATGCGCCGTCAGGACGGCTCCCTGTTCTGGTGCCGCCTGACCGGAAAGATGGTGGAGCCCTCACAGCCTAAACAAGGCTCCATCTGGATCGTTGAAGATATCGACGAACAGCGCAAAGCCTCGGAAGAACTCAAAACCCTCAGCCACTACCAGCAGCTGATTCTCGATCACGCCATGGTCGGTATCGTGTTTCTGCAAAACCGTCATGTAACCAGCTGCAACCGGCGCTTTGCCGAAATGCTCGGTTACACCCCTCAGGAGCTGCAAGGTGTCAGCAGCCGGACCTGGTATCCCAACAAGGACCGTTGGGAAGAGATGGGCCAGTATTACGGCACGTTTCTCGCCAAGGGGCTCTCGTTTCGAACCGAGATCGAGCTGGTACGCAAGAACGGCAAACATATCTGGTGCGATGTCTGCAGCAAGGCTATTGAGCCGGAAGACCCCAGCCAGGGGTCCATCTGGATCATGCTGGATGTCACCGACCGTCATGCCAGTGAACAGGCTCTGCT
The DNA here is from genome assembly GCF_059179545.1 of Marinobacterium sp. NO-S09. NCBI lineage: Bacteria > Pseudomonadati > Pseudomonadota > Gammaproteobacteria > Oceanospirillales > Oceanospirillaceae > Marinobacterium > Marinobacterium sp. NO-S09. Next base: position 3,031,170 of record NZ_CP168954.1, read on the forward strand.
GGACGCACACCAGGCACTGGAGCAGCGCGTCGAAGAGCGCACACAGAAGCTGGAGCAGGTTGTGTCAGACCTGCATCACGAAATTGAAGAACGCATCCTGGCTGAGGAGCGCATCCGCCACCTGGCCCAACATGACGGCCTCACCGGCCTGCCTAACCGGGACCTGTTCCAACAGCGCCTGGAAGACCACCTTGATCAGGCTCGCGCGCGTGGCGAACAACTTGCCGTCCTGTTTATCGACCTGGACCGCTTCAAGCACATCAATGACTCCCTTGGTCACCATGAAGGCGACATCCTGCTCAAGAGCATTGCCGAGCGCCTGCGCCAAGCCATAGATGGTGACAATACTGTCGCCCGCATCGGGGGTGACGAATTTGTGGTCATGTTGCCGAATATACGCTCGGACCGGGAGATCGAAAGCGCGGTCACCGCCTTGCAACTAGCCCTGCAGCCCACCCTGAATATCGGTCTGCATGAGTTGCGCATCTCCTGCAGTACCGGGATTGCAGTATTCCCTGCCGACGGAGCCACGCCACAAACCCTGATCCAGCATGCCGATACCGCCATGTACCGTGCCAAGGCCCAGGGACGCAACCGCTTCCAGTTTTACAACCACCAACTGGACCGCGAACAGCTGGAAAGGGTTGAGCTGGAAAACGCCCTGTTCCACGCCCTCAAACATGAAGAGTTCGAACTGTACTACCAGCCCCAGGTCGATATCAAAACCGGCCTGATCGATGGCGTTGAAGCCCTTATTCGATGGAACCGGCCCGGCCATGGCATGGTCTCACCCGGCAGTTTCATCCCGCTGGCGGAAGAGTGTGGCCTGATTAGCGATATTGGCGACTGGGTGCTTGAGCAGGCCTGCGCCCAGATGCACCACTGGCAGCAAAGTGGCATTCATCTTCAGGTCTCGGTCAACCTGTCCGCGTTACAGCTGGAAGACCCTGACTTTTGCGAAAATGTGGCCGACTGCCTGCAGCGCCATGGGCTGGAACCGGACCAACTGGAACTGGAACTGACCGAAAGCATTCTGATGAAACACGTGGACCAAACCACCAGCCTGCTGTCCCAACTGGATGCCATGGGCGTACATTTAAGCATTGATGATTTCGGCACCGGCTATTCAAGCCTCAGTTACCTGAAGCGATTCCCGCTGGACAAGCTCAAGATAGACCAGTCTTTCGTGCGAGAAATTTCCGTGGACCAGGATGATGCCGTCATCTGCCGCACCATCATCTCGATGGCCGAGAACCTGAATCTCAAAGTGACGGCTGAAGGAGTTGAAGAAGCGCAGCAACTGGCGTTGCTGGCCGAGTTCGGTTGCCACCAGTATCAGGGCTACCTGTTCAGCAAACCCTTGCCGGCCTCCGAGCTGCTGGCACTGTACCAGCAACAGCAGCGGGAAGCCGAACAGGTCTACGTGATCTGATTACTTGCTGAAGCCGCCCATGATGCCGCGGACAGCGGCCGGAATATCGCCCGGCAGCAACACCACCTTGGCATTATCGGCCTGCGCCATATCCTTGATGGAGTCGACATACTTGTCGCCCAGCAAGTACATGACCGGCAGCTCATTACCTTCAATGGCTGAAGTAACCTTCTCGATCGCAGACTGGGACGCTTCTGCCAGAACCACCTTGGCTTCGGCATCACGACGGGATGCTTCCAGTCGACCTTCTGCCTCAAGAATCGCGGCAGCTTTTTCACCGTCCGCACGGGTCACGGTTGCACGACGCTGACGCTCGGCAGCGGCCTGCTCCTCCATCGCCATCTGCATGGTCTGAGAGGGATTGATATCCTGAATTTCGACCGTCTTGAGCGTAATCCCCCAGTCGGCGATATCGTCGGAAATAGCCCCTTTCAGTTTCGCCTTGATCTGGTCACGGTTGGACAGGGCCTCATCCAGTTTCATCTCACCGATAATGGAACGCAGAGAGGTCTGCACCAGGTTCTGAATGGCCAGACTGTAATCCTCAACCCCGTACACCGCTTTTTCCGGTGAAACAATATTGATGTAGGCTACCGCATTGGCGATGATCACCGCATTATCCAGCGTGATCACTTCCTGAGAAGGGATATCAAGTACGATATCCTTGGTTGTTACCTTGTAGGCCACGGTGTCGATATAGGGGATAATCACATTCAGACCCGGCCCCAGGGTTTTGTGATACTTGCCCAGTCGCTGCACAACGTGTTTGCTGCCCTGCGGTACCGTACGTACCCCCAGGAACAGGGTAACGATGACCAGCACCAAAAAAACACCCGCCATCACCAATCCATCGATGGAAACCATATCCTTATCCTCCCGTTTGAGTTAATCGCTGCACATGCGTGCAGGTTAGGCTCGTTTTTTGACAATCAATGTATTACCGGAAATATCGACGATCATGACGCGATCGCCCGTTTCCACCTCTTCATTACAGATGAATTCCCACTCATCCGCACCCAGTACCGGGGTTGAAAAGCGTACCTGTCCGCGACGTGGCGACTGCGGAGCCAGAATCACCTGACCGGTTTCGCCCATGACGGCTTCACGCGCCACCCCTGCCTTGGTCCGGTCCACCATGCGCGGGCGCAGAAACTTGAACCAGGCCAGCGCAAAAGCACAGGAAACCAGTGCCCAGGCCACCATTTGAATGCTCAGACTCAAGTCCGGCAGAACCGCCAGCAAGGCCGCCAGTACCATGGCCCCCAGGCCAAACCAGAAGATAGTAAAACTGGGCACGACTATCTCGGCCATCATCAGCAGCATGCCGAACACGACCCAGTGCCAGTATTCAATTTGGAAAGTCATTGTGTGTCCCTGTGTCATTGTCACAGGCTTGATTATGGAGCAGTTCCACCCTGCGGTCGACTGCAGCTCACCCGACCTAAGACCCCCTACCAAAGAGCGGGTCAGATTGATACGCAGGTGCAGCATTTATTAATGGAATACCCGTACAAGCCTGTGATAAAGTTTTGCCCGTTCCGATACGGGCTGCAGGTTGATCGGCGCATGCTTTCCGATCGCGCCTGTTTCACCGCTTCACCTAGCCGCCTTGAGTTTTGGAAAGCTTCCAGCTCAGCGCCTCCCTCCGCCTGTATACGGAAATTCTTTTCTGTTGGCTGCTCCCTGCGTGGTCGCAGCAGTCATGGACACCGGTTTTGTTTAACCCGGCTGCTCCGGCGGTCAAACCGAGAAATCATAATGCCAACAACACAACTCGGTGCCTTTGCGCACAACTTCCTGGGGAATGCCCCCGGGTGGTACAAGCAGACCATCCTCATGTTCCTCCTGGTGAACCCCATCGCCCTCTGGATTCTTGGCCCCCAGGCCACCGGCTGGCTGCTGATTGGGGAGTTCATCTTTACCCTGGCCATGGCCCTCAAATGCTACCCGCTGCTTCCCGGCGGCCTGCTCGCCATTGAGGCACTGCTATTGGGTATGACCAGCCCCGAATCGCTCTACCATGAGGTAGAAGCCAACCTCCCGGTAATCCTGCTGCTGATGTTCATGGTGGCCGGCATCTATTTCATGAAAAGCCTGCTGCTGGTGACATTCACCAACATCTTGCTCAACGTGCGCTCCAAATACCTGCTGGCCCTGCTGTTCAGCATGACCGCCGCCCTGCTCTCAGCCTTCCTGGATGCACTGACGGTAACGGCTGTGATTATCAGCGTGACGGTCGGCTTTTACTCGGTATATCACAAAGTGGCATCCGGTAAGGGCCACCAGCACAAGGACCACAACCATGTTTCCGACCATGAAGTTGTTGACCTGCACCGTGAAGACCTGGAAGGTTTCCGTGCCTTTCTGCGCAGCCTGCTGATGCACAGCGCCGTGGGTACGGCACTGGGTGGCGTGTGCACACTGGTGGGCGAGCCACAGAACCTGCTGATTGCCAAGACGGCCGGCTGGAACTTCGGTGAGTTCTTCATGCTGATGGCCCCCGTTTCCATGCCGGTTCTGGCCGCTGGCCTGTTTACCTGCGTACTGCTTGAGAAGCTGCAGCTGTTCGGTTATGGCGCCAAGCTGCCACGCCCGGTACTGCGCGTACTGAATGAGTTTGCCGAAGCCGAGCGCGCCAAACGTACCCCCGCACAGAAATCCGCCCTGATTATTCAGGCGATCGCTGCCGTCGTACTGGTATTGGGCCTAGCATTCCACGTGGCTGAAGTGGGCTTGATCGGCCTGCTGGTAATCATCCTGATCACCTCCTTTAACGGCGTCACCGACGAGCACCAGATTGGCAAGGCGTTTGAAGAGGCCCTGCCCTTTACCGCGCTGCTGGTGGTGTTTTTTGCCATCGTTGCCGTGATCCACGAGCAACACCTGTTCAGCCCGATCATCAACTGGGTTCTGGCACTGCCGCCGGAACAGCAGCCAGGCATGTTCTTCCTCGCCAACGGCGTGTTGTCGATGATTTCAGATAACGTGTTTGTGGCAACGGTATATATCAGTGAGGTGAAGCAGGCGCTGGATGCCGGTGAGATTACCCGTGCACACTTCGATCAGCTGGCAATTGCCATTAACACCGGCACCAACCTGCCCAGCGTGGCCACCCCCAATGGTCAGGCGGCTTTCCTGTTCCTGCTGACCTCCGCCATCGCCCCACTGGTACGCCTGTCCTATGGTCGCATGGTGATCATGGCACTGCCGTACACACTGGTACTGGGTGGTGTGGGCCTGACCTCGGTAATTCTGTTTACCTGAGACGCTTACCTACCAGACAAGCATCCAACCGCTGCCAGCAACCCGGGTCTCCGGGTTACTGGCTCAGCGGCCAGCCCAGCAACAGCGTCGTCAGGGTCACCACTGCAACCAGCAGGTTCATCGGCACTCCTACCTTCAGAAAGTCAGTAAAGCGATAGCCACCCGGACCGTAGACCATCAGGTTGGTCTGATAACCCAGCGGTGTCGCAAAACTGGCGGATGCCGCAATCATGATGGCAAAAATGAAAGGCTCATGGCTTAGTTGCGCTTTCTCGGTAATCTCCAACACAATCGGCAGCATCAGCACGGCGGCAGCGTTGTTGGTAATGATTTCAGTGAGCACAGACACCGCAAGATAGGTCAAAATCAGCAGTAGCCAGGGCGTGCCGCTACTGAGCTCAACGATCCCTCCAGCCAGCCAGGTGGCAACCCCCGTTTTCTGCAAGGCTGCCCCCAATGCAAATGACGCAGCGATGGTCAGAATCACCGTCAGATCCAGGCTTTTTTCTGCCTGCATCACAGTGCAACAGCCGGTCATCACCATCAAACCGGCACCGATCAGGGCCGCATTGAGCATGCTGGTCAAGCCTGTGCCCGCAGCCAGTACCAGCGCAGCCAGAATTCCCCAAGCCAGCCAGGCACGCTCATGGCGCGGTTGAGTCTTGTCCAGATCGTTAATGAGGAGAAAATCCTTGTTGTAGCGCTGACGGCTGACGAAGGCGGGACGCGCCTCCAGTAGCAGGGTATCACCGGCCTCCAGGCGAATGCTGCCAAGGTTGCCCTGAATACGCTCGCCACTGCGCGCGACCGCCAGCACTACTGCACCATAACGGTCGCGGAAACGGGCATCACGGATGGCATGCCCTACCGCATCACAGTGCGGCGAGACCACTGCCTCTACCAGGCATCGCTCGGCTCGGTCTTGGTTCAGGGTATCGGAGTGACCATTTTCAGGTGACGGCACCACGCCATTAATGCGCAGCAAGTCGGAGATGGCCTCGGTATCACCGGCAAACACCAGGCGGTCACCACCTTGGAGCTTCTCTTCCGATGAAACCGCGGTCACGATATTGCCTCGGCGGTCGATTTCAACCAGGTACACACGGTCCAGACTACGCAGTCCCGCCTGCTCGACGGTCTGACCGACCAGCGGCCCGTCGGAGGCCACTGCGACTTCGAGGGTAAATTCACGCAGGTTGCCAAAGGCGCGCTTGTCGCTGCGGTCCGGCAGCAATCGAGGGAATACAACCCAGATGAACAACACACCGACGATAACAACCGGCAGAGCCACAGTGGTAATGGAGAACAGTGAAAAGCCTTCACCACCGGTCAGTTCCTGATACTGGCCGTTCACAACCAGGTTGGTGCTGGTCCCGATCAATGTCAGCGTACCGCCAAGAATTGCGCTGTAACTGAGGGGAATCATCAGCTTGGATGCAGGCACATTGATCTTGCGTGACCAGGCGTGAATCGCCGGAATCATGGTGGCGACCACCGGCGTATTATTGAGGAAGCCACTGAGCAGTACCACCGGCGCAAAGATACGCCCCATGGCACCGCGAACACCCTCAGGCCGGCCTAACACCTTGTTGACCAGCATATCTACGCCGCCCGAAGAATGGATGCCAGCCGCGATCACAAACATGCAGGCGACGGTGACCAAACCGGAGTTGGCAAACCCGGCCAGGGCCTCACTGGGCGTGAGCACACCACTGATGCTGAGCATTGCCAATACCGCCATCATAACGATATGCGGCCCTGTCCTGGTCAGGATCAGAGCCGCCAATGCAGCAACCATTAAACTCAGCGCGAACCAGCCTTGCCACTCCACAGCGTAAACCCATATCCGGTGAAAAGGCCCTAAGATACAGGGTTATTTTGATTCCATAAAAGAATAAATATTAACAAATTTATACTTTAATGAAATATAAGACCTATTCAGCCGACGCGGTTCTCACTTTATTGCTGGCCAGTGTGGGCAGCCCCAGGGAGATCAGAACAGTTAACACCAGCATCACTGCACTGATCCAGAGGCAGGCTTGTAAACCTGCACTACCCTGCCCCGCAATCTGAAACACCCAACCGGAAAGCAGCGTGCCGATCAAACGCCCCATGGCATTCGCCATGTAATAGAAACCCACATCCAGAGACACACCATCCTGACCGGCATAGCTGACAATCAGATAGCTGTGCAGCGAAGAGTTCACGGCAAACACAGCACCAAACGCCAACAAACCGCCTATCAAGGCCCAGGCAGGATCCATCCCCCACATCAGCCCAAGCGCGATCAATGCCGGCAAACCTGCCAACATTGCCGCCCAACCAGTCGCTGCTCGCCCATCGGGCACCTTCCCGGACGCCTTGCCAGTGATACGTGGCGCGACGGCCTGCACCATGCCATAACCGATCACCCAAAGGGCGAGAAAGCCGCCGGTCTGGCTATGATTCCAGCCCAGCGTTTGTGACAGAAACACGGGCAGCGCCACCACGAACCAGACATCCCGGGCACCGAACAGAAACATGCGCGCGGCGGACAGGATATTGATTGCGCGGCTCTTGGAGAAAATATCGCGGAACTTGGGTTTGCTCTTGGCCTTGCCCAGATCCTTTTTCAGCAGCACCAGACTGAGCAGCCACACCATTGCCAATGCAATCGCCATGGCAGCCACAGCACCGGCAAAGCCAAGCCACATCAGCAACGCGCCGCCCAGGAAGAAACCGGCACCCTTAAGGGCATTCTTGGAACCGGTCAGAATGGCCACCCATTTGTACAAGGTCCCCTGCGCATCTTCAGGGACCAGCAACTTGATTGAGCTTTTCGCGCTCATTTTGTTCAGATCCTTGGCGATACCAGACAGCGCCTGCGCCGCCATCACCCAGGGCACCGTAAGCCAGGCCGCAGGCACCAGCAGCATCGCCAATGCCACCACCTGCAGGCCCAGGCCGATGTTCATGGTGCTATTCAACCCCAAATGAGCACCGAGCCAACCGCCCACCAGGTTGGTGATGACCCCGAAGATCTCGTAGAACAGGAACAGCAGTGCGATCTCCAGCGGCGAGTACCCCAAGCCATGAAAATGCAGCACCACCAGCATACGCAAGGCACCGTCGGTCAGGGTGAACGCCCAGTAATTACCTGTCACCACCAGATACTGGCGAATAGCGGGAGAAAGCTGGCTCAGCATGGTTATTTCTCGTTTATTGATCCAGTCGCCCGACTTTCACCGCCAGTTCCGCCGTGCGGTTGGCATAGCCCCATTCGTTGTCGTACCAAAGGTACAACTTCACCTGAGTACCATTGACCACCATCGTGGACAGGGCATCGACCACGCTGGAGCGCGGGTCAGTACGGTAGTCGATGGACACCAGCGGGCGCTCTTCAAAACCGAGCACGCCGTCCAGCTCTCCCTCTGCAGCCTGCTTGAGTAGCGCATTGACCTCGTCAACAGAGGTTTCACGCTCAACCTCAAATACACAGTCGGTAATCGAGGCATTGGCCAGAGGCACGCGAATCGCGTGGCCGTTCAGCTTGCCCTTCAGCTCCGGGAAAATATGCGTAATCGCGGTTGCCGAGCCGGTAGTAGTCGGAATCAAACTCATGCCACAGGCACGGGCACGGCGCAGATCCTTGTGCGGCGCATCCAGGATAGTCTGGGTGTTGGTGATGTCGTGAATGGTGGTCATGGAGCCATGCTTGATGCCCAGCTGTTCGTGAACCACCTTCACCACCGGTGCCAGACAGTTGGTGGTGCAAGAAGCGGCAGTTACGATCGGGTATTGCTCAGGGTCGTAAAGGTCATCATTCACACCCATCACGATGTTCAAAACACCCTCTTCCTTCACCGGTGCCGTCACCACAACGCGTTTTACCCCCTGATCCAGATAAGCCTGCAGCAGCGCCTTGGTCTTCATCTTGCCAGAGGCTTCAATGACCAAATCACAACCGGACCAGTCGGTATCAGCAATAGCCTTGTTGGCCGTCACGGTAATAGACCGATCACCAACCTTCATGCCCTCGGCATTCGCTACCGCTTCGTGACACCAGCGCCCATGGACCGAATCAAAGTTGATCAGGTGCGCCAGCGTTGCCGCATCGCCGGCCGGGTCGTTGATCTGAACTATTTCAACATCAGGCTGATCGAAAATTGCCCGCATGGTCAGACGCCCCATACGCCCAAAGCCATTGATACCCACCTTGATTTTGGCCATAACCTCACTACTCGTATCCGATTAGGTTGTTCAAAATAACCAGCCGGCAAAAACCGACGTGTAAAAGAGACGACCGCAGCGACTTAACTCAGCCAGCCTCGAATAGCATCCTGCGCAGGGATGCTGCCGCTGTGCACGACCTGCTCATCAACCACCACTGCCGGCGTGCTCATCACGCCATAATTCATGATCGCTTCCGCATCCGTCTCTTTGATGACATTGACCTCAATACCCAGGTCGGATGCCACCTTGGCGATGATTTCGGCTGTTTTGACGCACTTGCTGCAGCCACTGCCCAATACCTTGACCTGTTTCATACCTACCCCTCTTGCCTTACATAAAAGGCGTCAGAAAATTGAAAATCCAGCCCACCAGCGTGAACGCTGCCAGAAGCACCGCAAACAGAATCGCCAACAGGCGCCACTGCATCACCTGTTTGAGCAGAATAAATTCGGGAAAGCTTGCTGCCACCGTACTCATGCAGAATGCCAGTGTAGTGCCGATGGGCAGGCCGTTTACGATCAGGCTCTCCATCACCGGAATCACCCCGGTGGCATTGGAGTAAAGAGGAATACCCAAGGCGACAGCCGCCGGTACCGACCACCACTGGCCATCACCCAGGTGCGCCTCAATCCAGCCATCCGGCACAAAGCCATGCAGAGCAGCCCCAAGGCCAACCCCGATGATGACCCACTTCCAGACCCGACCGAAGATTTCCCAGGTTTCACCTTTGGCAAATTGATGACGCTCGCTGAAACTCAATTTGGCCACAGGACCACTTTGCACACTCTGTTGCTGACGCCCGCGTTCCAGCGCCTTTTGCGCGAAAGACTGCAGCCAGCGCTCGGCACGAATCTGATCCAGAAACACACCGCCCAGAATGCCAACCGCCATGCCCACCAGCACATACAGCAGGGTGAACTTCCAGCCAAGCAAACTCATCAGCAATAACACCGCTACTTCGTTGATCAACGGTGAGGTGAGCAGAAATGACATGGTGATCCCCACCGGAATGCCGGCCGAGGTAAAGCCCAGAAAAACGGGAATACTGGAACAGGAACAGAAGGGGGTGATGGCGCCAAAACCTGAGCCCAGCACATAACCGACACCACGGTGTCGTCCCGCCAGGAAGTCACGCACCCGCTCCACGTTCAAGGATGCCCGCGCCAGGGCGATCACATAGATCATCACCACCAGCAGCACATAGATCTTGCTGACATCTTCGACAAAAAAGTGAACTGCATCACCCAGCTTGGTGTCAGGGGACAACCCCATCAGCTCATATACCAGCCAGTCGGCAAAACGTGTGAAGATCTCAAACATTGGCTCAGCTCCCGAACCAGTGGCGTGTACGGTTGGCAAAGGCCACCAGCGACAACATAACCGGCACTTCAACCAGCACACCGACAACGGTTGCCAGGGCAGCACCGGAGTGAAGGCCAAACAGCGAAATGGCAACCGCAACGGCCAGCTCGAAAAAGTTTGATGTGCCAATCATGCACGCCGGTGCAGCCACATTGTGCGGCAGACGCAACCAGTAGGCGCACATATAAGCAATGATAAAAATACCGTAGGTTTGAATCAGCAAGGGAATGGCGATCAGACCAATAGTCTGTGGCTGAGCAATAATGGTTTCGGCCTGAAAGCCGAACAGCAGCACCACGGTTGCCAGGAGTCCCAGGATAGACCAAGGCTTGAGCGTTTGCAGAAAACGCTCAAGACGCTGCCCGTCTTGTTCACGTTCCAGCTTATGCCGGGTCCAGGCGCCCGCCAACAGCGGCAATACAACATAGAGCACCACTGACAGCAGCAAGGTTTCCCAGGGCACATGAATATCACTGACACCCAGCAGGAAAGCCGCAATCGGGGCAAAGGCAAACACCATGATGATATCGTTCACCGATACCTGCACCAGCGTATAGTTGGGGTCGCCTTTAGTCAGCTGACTCCACACAAACACCATCGCCGTACAGGGCGCGACACCCAGCAGAATCATGCCGGCAATGTACTCGCCGGCACTTTGAGGATCCACCCAATCGGCGAAGAGTACCCGGAAGAACAACCAGCCAAGCGCCGCCATGGTGAACGGCTTGATCAGCCAGTTGACAACCAGCGTCAGCACCAGCCCTTTGGGCTTCTTGCCCACGTCTTTAATGGCGCTGAAATCGATCTGCACCATCATCGGATAGATCATCACCCAGATAAACAGCGCCACCACCAGATTGACGTGTGCCACTTCCAGCTGTGCAATGCCGGCAAAAGCACCGGGAATCATATTCCCCAGCAACACCCCGGCGAGAATGCACAGACCAACCCAGAGCGTCATGTAGCGTTCAAAAACTCCCATGCAAACCCCTTAATACCCTGTCAGCAACCAGAACCGCAGACATCACTGCCTGCCGATGGTCGAGAGTCCATTGCCTTGAGCCGTGAAAGCGGCACTTCCAGCTGGGCATCTGCATTAGCAGCAGCATGCGCCACCATGTCATTCATCCACTCAGGCAGTTCTGGATGAAGGCGATAAAACACCCACTGCCCCTGACGCCTGTCAGCCAGCAGCCCGAGGGAGCGCAGTTTGGCCAGATGCCGGGAAACCTTGGGCTGAGATTCCTGCAGGGCCTCCATCAGTTCACAGACACACAGCTCCCCTTCACGCTGGATTAGCAGCGTACTGACCAGCCGTGTTTCATCGGCCAGGGCCTTGAACAGCTCCAGAGGTGTCATGGAGATCTCCCGATCAAATATATATGAAAAATCATATATCTTTTTTTTCATATATTCAATCATGCTCAACTTACATTTTTGTTTCAGGCTGCATGAACAAGGCCTTTTCTGTATAATTTTGCGCCTTTATCGCTCCAGACACCCACGGGCGTCTGATCGCCGTGCATGATCCTGTCACCTGACAGCGATAGACTCTTTTCCGGCTCCGCCGCGTGCGAGCAGCCTCCGAACAATGTACAACTCAAGCAAGAGACTGTAGATGCTGCAACGAATGAAACAGGAGTGGTTCTCCAACGTCCGCAACGACCTGTTGTCCGGCACGGTGGTCGCCCTCGCCCTGATCCCCGAAGCAATCGCCTTCTCAATTATTGCAGGCGTGGACCCCAAAGTCGGTCTGTACGCCTCTTTCTGTATTGCCGTCATTATCGCGTTTGTCGGTGGCCGCCCGGGTATGATCTCCGCTGCGACCGGTGCGATGGCACTGTTGATGGTCACACTAGTCAAAGAGCACGGCCTCGAGTACCTATTGGCCGCAACGCTGCTGACCGGTGTGTTCCAGATAATCGCCGGTTTCCTCAAACTCGGGGATTTGATGCGTTTCGTGTCGCGCTCGGTGGTGACCGGCTTCGTCAACGCGCTGGCGATCCTGATCTTCATGGCCCAGCTGCCGGAGCTGACCAACGTCACCTGGCATGTCTACGCCATGACAGCCGCAGGCCTTGGCATCATCTACCTGTTCCCCTATATCCCGGTAGTTGGCAAAAGCCTGCCCTCGCCGCTGGTGTGCATCATCCTGCTCACCGCCGTGGCCATGGTAATGGGACTGGATATCCGCACCGTCGGCGATATGGGTGAACTGCCGGATACCCTGCCGGTCTTCCTGTGGCCGGATGTGCCGCTGAACCTGGAAACCCTGTTGATCATCCTGCCCTACTCTCTGGGTCTGGCTGTCGTAGGCCTGTTGGAATCCATGATGACAGCGTCCATCGTGGATGAGCTGACTGACACCACCAGCAACCGCAACCAGGAGTGCAAGGGCCAGGGTATTGCCAACATTGGTGCAGGCCTGCTGGGCGGCATGGCCGGTTGCGCCATGATCGGCCAGTCGGTGATCAACGTGAAATCCGGTGGCCGTGGTCGTCTGTCCGCTTTTGTGGCCGGCCTGTTCCTGATCATCCTGGTGGTATTCCTGGATGAGTGGATCAGCCAGATTCCGATGGCTGCACTGGTTGCTGTCATGATCATGGTATCCATTGGTACCTTCTCCTGGGAATCCATCCGCGACCTGCGCAAACACCCGCTGTCCACCAATATTGTCATGCTGGCAACGGTGGCCGTTGTGGTGATGACCCACAACCTGGCACTGGGTGTCTTCGTCGGCGTGCTGCTGGCTGCACTGTTCTTCGCCAACAAGGTGGGTCAGTACATGCGCATCAGCAGCACAAAAGACAGCGCCAGCGAGACCCGTACCTACACCATCACCGGGCAGGTGTTCTTCGCCTCCTGTGAAAAATTCAATGCTGCCTTTGATTTCAAGGAAGTGCTTGATAAGGTCGTAATTGACCTGAGTCAGGCCCATTTCTGGGATATCAGCGCGGTTTCGGCACTGGATAAGGTTGTAATCAAGTTCCGCCGCGAAGGGGTCGAGGTTGAAGTGATCGGCCTCAACGAAGCCAGCCGCACCATCGTCGACAAGCTGGCCGTGCATGACAAGCCGGAACAGGTCGACAAGATCATGGCCGGGCACTAAGGAGCGAAAAGATGAGCAAAATCGTCGCCTGTATCGATGGATCTCCCGCAGCACTGGCAGTCTGCGATGCCGCTGCCTGGGCCCAGCAACAGCTGAGCGCCCCGCTGCAGCTGCTGCACGTACTGGAAAAGACCGATTACCCGAGCGAAAGCGACATGAGCGGTAATATCGGCCTGGGCACTCGCGAGCACCTGCTGGAAGAGCTGGCCGAACTGGATAACCAGCGCAGCCGCCTGATGCTGGAGCAGGGTCGTTTCATGTTGCAGGAAGCACAAAAGCAGATCGAAGCCCGTGGGGTTGCCTCCGAGCAGATCGATCGCCTGCAGCGCCATGACAACCTGGTCGACAGCCTGCAGGACAATCAGGCCGATATCCGCCTGCTGATCATGGGTCGTCAGGGCGAGGCTCACGCCCGCGCAGCCAACGCCGTTGGCAGCCACCTGGAAAACGTGACCCGCACACTGCAGCAGCCGATCCTGATGGCGCTGGATGGCTTCACCGCCCCCAAGCGCTTTCTGATCGCCTATGACGGCAGCACTACAGCAAACAAGGCACTGAACATGGTGGCGCAAAGCCCGCTGCTTAAAGGCGTACCCTGCCACCTGGTCATGGCCGGCAAGCGTGTGGAGCGTCAACGCGAGCAACTGGCCAACGCCGAGAAAATGCTGCAGGGCAACGGCTTTGATGTCACCACTGCGACGCTCGAGCAGGACGAAGTCCGCCCAGCACTGCTGAACTACATCAAGGAAAACGAGATCGAGCTGATGGTCATGGGTGCCTGGGGCCATTCCCGCATCCGACAGCTGCTGGTAGGCAGCATGACCAACTGGATGCTGCATAACAGCCCGGTTCCTTTGCTGCTGCTGCGGTAACGCCTTACCGACCTGTACACGCAAGCAAGAGCCCGGCCCTTTGCCGGGCTCTTTCGTATACAATACCAAAATTCAAGTAAGCGCCTTTTTGCGCCAGAATACAGATTCGACTCTGGGCCGGCCCCGTCATTGATTCAAGTGGCCGGCAAGGGTGCCTGTATCATGGATGAGAGTAACGAGGGCCTAGATGCTCAGATTTAACGGTATCCCCCTGTTCAGTAGCGTTCATTCGCTCACCGAGCAGTTGGAACAACTCCACGATAACATCCTGGAAAGAGTACGCGGTATCGCGCGGATTGCCTGTGCACTGTATGACCCGGATACCGACCTGTTGAAAACCTTTATCAACAGCACCCACCAGGGACATGCCATCGTCAATTACGAATATCCTCTGTCTGACAGCACATCGCTTCTGACAATGTCACAGCAGCGCACCTGCCGTGTCATCGATGATATCCGTCGCGACATTCCACCTGGCAACCCCCACTCCGACTGGCTTATCGAGCAGGGCTATACCTCATCGTTTACAATGCCGATGTTCAACGGCCAGAATTTTCTCGGTTTTATATTCATCGACAGTACTCGCTCCAGCGTGTTTACCGACACTGTACAACGTGACCTGTTGATGCTGTGCAACAACATCAACCTGACCATTGCCGCCGAAGTAACCGCCGTTAATGCCTTGCTGGCGACCGCCCAGGCGGCACGTGATTTTGCCGATCTGCGCGATTTTGAAACCGGCAAGCATCTTACCCGCATGGCACAGTTTGCACGTCTGATCGCCAAGGGCGTTGCAGCACAATATGGGTTGAGTGATGAAAAAATCGAGCACATACACCTGTTCGCATCCCTGCACGATATCGGAAAAATCGGCATTCCGGACAAAATTCTGCTCAAACCCGCGCGCCTGAATGCGCAGGAACGCTCCGTGATGCAGGGCCATGTCGCCAAGGGTGTTCAGATCATCGAGAAGGTGCTGAAAGACTACCAGGTAGGCCACCTGGCTGATGCACAGGTTATGCTCAACATCGTTGCCTGCCACCATGAGTTTCTGGATGGCAGCGGTTACCCCAACGGCCTGACCGCCGAGGACATTCCGATTGAAGCCCGTATCGTCACCGTCGCCGACATCTTCGATGCCCTGACCAGTGAGCGTCCCTATAAAACGCCCTGGCCGGTGACTGACGCTCTTATAGAGCTGGAACGCATGGTGGAAGCGGGCAAGCTGGATGCAAATTGCGTGGCTTCACTGCGAAACCAGCAAACGGAAGCAAGCGAAATTGTCGCCCGCTTCCGTGACGATCAGCTCTAAAACACTCACAGCAGCGGTACCTTGCGCCCCGCTGCTGTAACTCGCCTCAGTTGGCCAGTTCTATCTTGCCAAAATCCAACTCATTATCACGCGGTGAGCCCTGGATGGCAGCAACTTCGGCACGCTTTTTCAGCAGGATATAGGCAAAGCAGCCGAAGTAGAGCGCGATGACCAGCGCCCCTACCCACTGAATGCGCAGGAAGTCCAGCTGGAACAGCAGTGTCAGACCACACATGGCAACCAGGTTACCCAGCAGGTAAGGCCACTGACCCAGTCGCTTTACGGTCAGATTAAGGTTGTCCGTGTACAGACGTATCAATGAATCCAGCGAGTTTACAACCATCAATACCCCTACCAGGATCATCGCCAGGTTAATAAAGCCCGCGATACTCAAACCTTCCGCATGGTAGTGATAAAGAATGGTAAACCAGACGCCGATTGCCAGCGAAGGAATCACCAGCATTGCCAGCAGCAGCTGCCAGGTGCGAATGCCACTGACGAAGCGTGCCGTGAACTGGCCGATCATGATGCTCCAGGAGAACCACCAGAACAGATAAAACGCGTGATAATCATTCAGCGGCAACATGAACTGGTGCAAATTGGTGAAGTACTCACCGATCAGCCCGGCTGTACCAAGGAAATCGGCCGGTGAACCATTATCCAGCATGAAGGCACGGAACCACATTACCGCGATCAGGGCGATAAACAACACGCTGGACCCTACGCTCAGCAGGCGCAGATATTTGATCTTGCTGCTGGAATACACCGCCAGACCGATTGACGCCAATACAATCAGGTAGAAGGTGGGGACCACCGACTCACCATCGCCAATCTGTGGCATGTACCAGGGCAGGTTCACCAACAACAGGTACGCCGTAAAGGCACAGGTACCGATGATCACGATATTGTTGACCCACTTGACCAGCGGAATATCAAAGAAGCCCACGCGCGGCTCAATGATGCAGAAATAAAAACAGGTCAGGAAATAGAAGCCCCAGATCAGAAAGGCCCAGTATCCGAACTCAATGGCCAGCGGGTTGGCAAAGCTGTATTCGGGGTTATCGGTCAGATTGCCGTAGCCGCCGAACTCGGTCAGCGGAAACATGATCAGACCCACATCGAGTCCCGAGGTAAACAGAATGGCGGTAAATGTCAGGGTACGCACGGGCGTAACACCGATACATTTGATATCCCACCACTTGTACAAAACGTACACCAGTGCGGCGAACGTAAAGATCAAGCCGGATGACAACCAGAGGTTCATGTGGCCTCCCGGTTAATCAGATTATTGCTGGCAAACAGCATGGGTGTTCCTCCTCTACTTTGAAGTTTAGTTGCAGCTCGGCCTCAGGCCGTGACTGAACACCTGATCATTCGAATCGGATACAAACCCCCGCGTTAGGATGTAGACGGGCCAGGACTTGCCTATCGGGCGCACAAAGACAGGGTCAAGAAGACCAGGCGTTGATAGGGAAATCCTGATGGTTTGCGACCCCGGCGCCTTGCGCGCCGGGGCGGAAGATGGCTACGCGGTGCTAGTGAAACACGCGCTTGGCCTCTCCCTGACGCTGACGCGCCTGCCAGTGCTCGTCCATGATGACAGGCGCATCAGAAGGCGGCAGGGGCTCCTTGCCCCGGATAAGATCAGCAGCACGCTCCGCGACCATAATGGTGGGCGCATTGAGGTTGCCATTGGGTATGATCGGGAAGATGGACGAGTCCACCACCCGCAACTTGTTGATGCCATGGACCCGCGTTTCCGGATCAACCACGGCAAGGGCGTCCGTACCCATCTTGCAGGAGCAGGATGGATGGTAGGCGCTCTCTACAGCCTGACGCACAAAGGCATCAATCTGCTCGTCGTCTTTGACAGCTTCACCGGGCTGGATCTCGGCGCCACGGTAGGCATCCATCGCCGGCTGATTAATGATTTCCCGCGTCAGGCGTACACAATCCCGGAAGCCTTCGCGATCAGCTTCATGCTCCAGGTAGTTGAAGCGAATACGCGGCGCCTGCTTCGGATCAGCGGAGGTTACATGAACAAAACCTCGGCTTTTCGGTTTGTTATGGCCGATATGCAGCTGGAAGCCATCACCGGAAAAGGCCTCGCGACCGTCATAACGCATGGCCGCCGGCAGGAAGTGGTACTGCAGATCCGGCCACTCCACTCCAGCCTTGGAGCGAATAAACCCACAGGACTCAAAATGGTTGGTGGCACCCAGACCATCTTTCTTCAGAATCCAGCGCACACCAATCTTGAGCTTGTTCCACCAGTCCAGTTTACGGTTGAGTGATACCGGTTTGTTACAGCGGAACTGGAAATAAAACTCCAGGTGGTCCTGCAGGTTTTCACCTACACCCGGCAGCGCATGCTTCACCTCGATGCCAGCCTGTTCCAGTACCTCAGGGTTACCAATGCCGGAGAGCTGCAACAAGTGAGGTGAGCCGATTGAGCCGGCGGACAGAACCACTTCCTGTGAAGCCTTGACCTCGTGTACCTTGCCCCCCTGCTCAAACCGGACACCGGTTGCGGTTTTTCCATCCAGCAGCACCTGGTGCACCAGTGCATGGGTTACCACTTTCAGGTTCGGGCGCTCCATGGCCGGGCGCAGATAGGCATTCGCGGTCGACCAGCGTCGACCATGTTTGACGGTCATATGCATGGGGCCGAAGCCTTCCTGCTGAGCGCCGTTGTAGTCAGCCGTTGTATAATAACCGGCATCCTGCCCCGCATCGATAAACGCCTGATACAGGGGGTTCTGCATGTTGTTACCGTTATTGACACCCAGAGGGCCGTCTTCGCCACGGTAAGCATCACCGCCAAAGGCCCAGGCTTCCGCCTTTTTGAAGTACGGCAGCACATTGGAATATTGCCAACCGGTGGCGCCTTCGCTGTCCCATTCATCAAAATCACGGGCATGGCCACGTACATACACCATGCCGTTGATGGATGAAGAACCACCCAACACCTTGCCCCGCGGGCAATGCATGCGACGGTTATCCAGGAAAGGCTCGGGCTCGGTTTCAAACTGCCACGCGTATTTTTCAGTATTCATCGGAATCGACAGTGCGGTCGGCATCTGGATAAAGATGCTTTTGTCACTGCCCCCGGTCTCCAGCAAAAGCACGCTGAAGCGGCCGTCTTCCGTTAAACGATTGGCCAGCACGCAACCTGCGGAACCAGCGCCCACAATGATGTAATCGTATTGTGTTTCTTTCATCTGGGGTCTCCGCTTTGAGTTGCTGGCTTAAAAGGGTGCGTCAATATCCTGCATGCCCACATACACCGCCTTGATCTGGGTGTAGTGGTCCAGGGTTACGCGTCCATTTTCACGGCCAATACCGGACAGCTTGTAGCCACCCACCGGCATTTCAGCGGGCGAGGCACCATAGCTGTTGATCCAGCAGATTCCTGCCTGGATACGATGAATAATACGATGCGCACGGCGCAGGTCATTGGTGAACACGGCTGCTGCCAGCCCGGTGTCCGTATCATTTGCGCGGGCAATCACTTCCTCTTCGTCATCGAAAGTCAGCACCGACATCACCGGGCCAAAGATCTCTTCCTTCACGATAGTCATGTCGTCAGAGCAGTCGGTGAAAATGGTAGGCTGCACGAAGTAGCCGCCTTTGCATGAGTCCGGCGAGAAGGCCTCACCACCACAGGCCAGGGTTGCCCCCTCTTCCAGGCCCTTGGCGATATAGTTCATCACCAGGTCACGGTGTTTTGCCGAAATCAGCGCGCCAAAGTTGGTGTCAGGGTCCATGGGGTCACCCGCCTTGATGTTGTTGGCGGTCCGCTCCAGTAGACGCTCCATGAACTGCGGGTAAATGGCCTTATGCACGAACACACGGGTACCGTTGGTGCAGATTTCGCCCTGGGTGTAGAAGTTGCCCACCATCGCGGCCGAAACGGCATTTTCCAGATCGGCATCATCAAACACGATCAGCGGGGATTTGCCGCCCAGCTCCATGGTGACATCTTTCAGGGAGGAAGCCGCCGCCGCCATCACTTTCTGACCGGTGCCCACTTCGCCCGTGAACGAAACCTTGGCAATCGCCGGCTCATGTGTCAGCCAGCTACCAACCTCGGCCGCGCCCTGCACGACGTTAAACACGCCTGCAGGCACACCCGCTTCAATGAAAATCTCCGCCAGTTTGACGGCACCCAGCGGCGTTTCTTCCGAGGGTTTGAAGATCATGGCATTACCGCAGGCCAGCGCCGGGGCCGATTTCCAGCAAGCAATCTGCAGCGGGTAGTTCCAGGCACCGATACCGGCACAAATACCCAGAGGCTCGCGGCGGGTGTAATAAAAATCGCCGCCCAGATCCTGCTGATTGCCTTCGATGGAGGGCGCCAGCCCGGCAAAAAACTCAATCGCATCCGCGCCGGTCACCACATCGACCGCTTCCGCTTCCTGCATCGGCTTGCCGGTATCACGCACTTCAATAGCCGCCAGCTCATCATTGCGCTCACGCAGCAGGGCCACCGCTTTCAATAGAATCCGACTGCGCTCCATGCCACTCATGGCAGACCACTGGGCAAAGCCTTCGCGAGCACTCTCAATCGCGGCCTGCTGAATTGATTCGCAGGCCACTTCGACTTCATAGATCACTTCAGCCGTTGCAGGGTTAACCACCGGGAAGGTCTGGCCGCTGGTGTTGGCCAGGAAACGGCCGTGAACAAAGTTCTGAATGCGTGGAAGCGTGTGGGACATAAAAAACCGTCAAACCTCAGATTAAGAATTTGTCTTGCTTGCCTGCGCCCGCGCCTGGGCCAGACTTTCCTGCACAAAGCGCTTACACAGGCGCTCACCTGCTTCAAAGTTTTCCTGCGGATCCAGGCTCAAGGCACTGCGCAGCCAGAAGCCGTCAATCATCGCAGCCGTTTGCCGCGCTGCAGCCGTTGCTTCATCAGGCGCCATCACCTGGGCAAATGAATAACGCAAATTGCTGTACAGACGCGCGTTGTTGATCTGCTGCAGCCGTTTCAAGCCCGGCTCATGCATTGCCCTGGCCCAGAAACTGAGCCAGGTTTTGGCCGCCAGCGCCGAACGCTGAAATTCGGAGAAATTGGACTCGATAATGCAGTTGAGTCGCTGCTCAGGCGTACCATCGTTGTTGGCCATGCGAACACGCAGCTCCTTGCCCAACTGATCCAGCAGGTGACGCAAGGCCGCTTCAATCAAACCCTGCTTGCCACCGAAGTAATGGCTAATTATGCCGGAGGACAGACCCGCCCTTTTGCTGATGCTGACGATGGTCGTGTTCTGCATTCCCAGCTCGGCAATCGATTCCATGGCGGCATCGATCAGTTGCTGTTTACGCGTATCCTTAACTCCGATTTTTGGCATGGCGAGGGCACCAATTTTTATTGATTGAACGTTCAATTAATAAAAATACTAACCAATCCCCGATCGGGTTTCAACACCTGACCCGAAAAGCGAGATGAGAGAAAAGAGTATAATTGGAGGGAAATCGCGATTTTTAGCCGCTAATTAGCGATTTATTATTTGCTGGAAAGATTCTTGCTCATCAGGCATCGCGGCAGACTTTGCCCACGTACCTGAACGACTTCACGCTTCACCACCTCAAAACCGAACCGTTTGAAAAAAGGTTCGGCTGTAAGGCTGACATGTGCATGCAGAGCGTTCAGTCCCAGGCGTTGCGCCTGGACTTCGATATGGGCCATCAAGCGCGTGCCCACACCCTTTCCCTGAGCCTGCCAATGGCAAAAGAAGTGATCAATGAGACCATCGGGCTGCAAATCTGCATACCCCAGGATGCGGCCCGACTGCGCGACGATGAAAGGACGGTTATGATCGAGAAGCGCCTGCCAATCCAGCGGATCTATTGCCTCGGGTGCCCAGGCTTCAACCTGAGCAGCCGAGTAGTCTCGCCGGTTCACCCAACGCACCGTATCAAAGAACAGTCGCCACAGGGCTGGTGCATCCTCGGGTTGGTAATCCCTGAGATGCACCTCCTCCTCAGTGAAAATCGACGTCACCATCAACGCTCGAATGTGTAGAGGATATCGCCACCGCTGCCCAGCTCGCTGCTTTGCGCTTCAACACGCCAGGTATCGGTCAGCGTATACTTGAGACTCAGAGTATTCACCGCATCCATAACGCCGATGCCATAGCGCAGGTAAAGTCGCGGCGACAGATATTTGCCGATGAAGAAGGACGAGCCATCCTCCTGGTCGTTACTGTCGAAGCCCAGTTCATCAAGGGTTAGTGACTCTCGCAAGTTTTCGGTAATGCGATTGCCACCGGCCATGCTCATCGACAAGGCCATGCGCGTCAGCATCTCCTGTTCGGAAGATGAGCTTTCGCCGGGCGCCTTACCCAACAACAGGTAAGACAGCACGCTGCTGTCAGGCATGGCCGGCTCGCCATAGAGCTCCATGCGCGGTTCTCTCAGCGTGCCATTTACATTGGCACCTACAATCACATTTTCAACTTCCCGGCCGATACGCAAATCCAGCCCCGGGTTATCGACAGGGCCACCGGTGAATACCAGGCTGCCGCGACGGATCTCCAGGTCCTGCGCATAGAGGCGGTACTGGCCACTTTCAACCTGGATACTGCCACTGGCTCGTGTCGCCTTGCCCGGCGACTCCAGCAGTTTCAGCTTACCCAGCAAGCGACCTTCAAAACCCAGGGCATCGACACGCACATCATCACCGAGAATCACATCCAGCTCAGCGTAAACGGGCACTACCGGTTCCGAAGTCAAAGGTTCGCCACCTTCGACAATCACTACATCCTTGTTTGGCGTAACTGCGCTTTCCCTGGATTCAGGGGTCGCAATCAACGCATGCGGGATCGTCAGCGAGCCCCCCAGACGAATAGCCTGAGGTGTCAGGCTGAGATTCAGATCAGGACTGATCTCAACCTTGGCCACATTGGTATTCATCGCTTCAAACTTATCACCGGCAAGAGTCAGCAGGCCTTCCTTTTGCGCCAGGTTGTAGCTGCCATCAAGCTTCAAATTTCCCTCACCGGAACCGAACAGGCCTGAAAATTCCAGCACTTCGCCGTTATTGACCGGGCGCACACTCAGTTCCAGCGGGCTCAGCAACAGCCCAGCGGCCGGCACCTCCACGTTGCCATCGGTAAAGGCCAGCTCACCGTTAACCACCGGAGCGGACAGGCTGCCAGACAGACCAAAATCGGCATTCAGCTGCCCTTGCATGTTTTGCACATCGGGCACGACCACTTCGACAAGGCTCAAATCCGTCGCCGACAGTGAGAGCTGCCCTTTCAGGGTCTGAGCACCACTGAGCCCGGTCACATCCACATTCAGTCCCAACTCGCCTTTCACCAGTGAGAGTTCGGTATTGGCTTCTACCCTGAGACGATCTTCGGCCAGTCGCGCCTGTACATGTATCGGCTCCAGCGGCAGAGACTGCTCACTGGCCGCCGGGGTCAGCTTGCCGGCAGTCGTAGTAAGTTCCGCATCCAGTTCCGGCTGGCCACCCGGAGACTGGTTGAAAGCGATCTGTGCAGATAAACGAGGTGTCAGCTCGGCCCCCTGCAAAAAGGGTTCAAGCAGGGACAGCGCCAACTCATCCAAACGGATATTGGCCTGGGTTTGTCCGGCAAAGGTACCGGCCGCATCGACACAGAGCCCGCCCCCCTCGGTTTGTTCATCAAGGCACAGGCGCTCCAGCTTGAAATCCTGCGCAGACAGAGACAAAGGTGCCGAGCCTGTTGAGCGCCAGTGGCTCAAAGACTCAGGCTTGGCATCCAGCAAACTGATCTGTCCCTGCCAGGATTGTTGCTCGGCCTGCCAGCCACCATCAAGCGCCAGTTCCAACTGGCCGGCGCTGGCATCCACATCCAGTCTGAGCTGATGCTGCTCCGGCTGCCCGGTCAGTTTGAGATTCAGGCTGGACACCAGTTGCCCGGCCGCTTCCAGCTGCTGCAAACGCAGATCGGCGCGCCAGTCCTTTTGCCCTGACAGGTCGATCTCAACCGGTCCCTGCAGTTGTTGCAGACTGAGTTGATCAGCATAGCGGACGCCCTGAACCTGTACCCTGGCACTGACAGACGGCGTTGTCAGCGGCCCGCTGACCTGTCCCTCCAGCTTGACGCTACCGGCAGCATCGGGCAGCAGCGCCGCCAGGTCCGGCGCATTGACACGCCAACCGAGATCGAGTGTCTGCAGACTAACCTGACCATCCGCTTCGGCATCAGCACCGGCATAATTCAGCTTGATGGCATCCAGCTGCCAGGACTCAAGATCGCCACTGACTTTGCCGCTCAGGCTCACCGGCTCATTGCGCAGCTGGCCATCAAGGCGCGCTATATCCAACACCAAATCAGTCGTGTCAGCCAGACTGACCTCACCGCTCAACGCCAGCCCCAACTGCCCGGGCCACTCGGGGTGTACCAGTGAAGGGTCGATACCACTGGCATCCAGTTGATACTGGACTTGCAAAACCTCAGCCAGACCCAGCTGGGCCGCAAGGTTGAGCCGAGTATCGGCTTGTTGCAGGCTCACATCCGCTGACGCAGTTCGCTCTGCGCCGACAAAATCTGCATTCAGATCCAGCTGGAAGGGTTTGCTTTCCTGCCAGTGACCAGGTGTCCACCAGTCCTCTATCTGACCGCTGACGCGCCCCTGCAGCTGACTGAGAAACTGTTGTGACGGATCGGTCCAACCCGACAGGGTAATTCGGCTCTCGGCCTGGTTGGCCTCAAGGCTGTCCAGCACAACACGATTGGCTTCCGAGTGAGCCTGCAGCGACAGGCTGACAGGTGCAGTCACCAATGAGCCATCCTGCAAAACAGCCACTTCCTCCAGCCTGAGCTGCTCAAGACGGAACTGCAGTGGCAACTCAAAACTGGGCAGTTCAGGCAGAACGGGGCCAGCACTAGATTCGGGCTGCGGTTGCTCACCGGCAGGTGCAGGCAGGTCCAGTTGAACGCGGCCAAGGCTGATTTCATCGACCTGAAGCTGTTTGTCCAGCAACGACCAGGGCTGCCAGGTAAACCTGAGCTGCTCCAGGGCAAGTGTCTGGCCCGGAAGCGTCAGATCAATCTGATCAATTTCCAGGCTATCGGTCAGCGTCCCCTCTATTCCCTGCAAGGATACCTGAGGCACAAAATCGTCCACCAGCCCAAGCGCAAAACGTGTTCCCGAGGGCAGGAACAAGATGGCGGCCACCATGAGTAGAACGGATAAAATTACAAACAGCATGCAGCCCAGGCCCCAGCGTATGATCGGTCGAATCATAGGTCAGGCCCCAGGGTGAAATGAAGACGCACACCCGAATCTTCCAGCGGTACGGCCAGATCCAAACGAATAGGTCCAATGGGCGACAACCAGCGCGCGCCTACACCAGCACCGGTTTTCAAGTCCACCTCCTTGTCATCAAAGGCATTACCGGCATCAAAAAATACAGCCACGCGCCATTTATCCTTCACCAGATAGTCAACTTCGACGCTGGCGGCAGCCAGGTAGCGGCCACCAATCACATCGCCGTCCTTCCCCTCAGGCCCGAGAGACTGATAATCATAACCCCGCACGCTGGAGTCACCGCCGGCATAGAAGCGCAGAGAAGCCGGCAAGTCATCAACGGCATCCACCAGAGTGATGCCCAGCTCGGCACGGGTCAGCAAGCGCCAGCGTTCGGCAAAGCTGTCAACCCGTTTGGTTCGCATATCGAACTGAATCAGGTCTGTATCCGACAGCAAGGCTTCGGATGCGGCCTGAACACCGAATTCCAGAGAGTACCCCTTGGACGTGTTCAGCAGATTATCGGCCCTGGTGCGACTGAAACGGGCACTTGGCAAAAGCAAGGTAGAGTCTCGCTGCTCGCCTTCAAAATCCCAATCTTCCTGCTGCCATTCCAGCCCCAACACGCGCTCCCAATTTGCGAACTGTTTTTGCCAACTGCCGCCAATGCCGACCGTGCGAGCATCGATGGTATCCGAGCTCTCATCTTCCAGTCTTAATGTCAGGGCAAAACGGTCGGTTACCGGGTTACTGCCTGGAATCAGGTAGGTGGTGTAAAACTCCTGCTTGATTTGGGACATGCGCAAACGGGTATCCAGGGAGTGTCCACGCGAGTTGAGCCAGCGACGATTCACCCCCAACTGAATCCGTGCCCCCGTATCGGTGCCATAACCTGCACCACCGCCGTAGAGCGTTTGCTTGCGTGGCCCCAGACCAATGTGGATGGGCACCATGCCGCCCTCACGCTGGTCCAGCAAGGGCCGAACTTCCACATCGCCGAAGTAATTACTGTCGATCAGATTGCGCTGTAGTGTGACCAGCTGGGCGGTATCGACCGGGTCACCCGACTCAAACGGCAAATAGCGGCGCAACAGCTTTTCAGACACCGGAGCTTCATCAAAGCGGATATCACCAATGCTGGCACGGCTGCCGGTGTGATAGACCAGCTCAATTTCGGCACGGTTGGTTTCGGGGGACACCTGAACACTGGAGGTTGTGAAATCCGCATCATAGTAGCCCCTCTCAGATGCGCGGGACTGTAACTGGGATTTGAGGGCACTGTAGTCCTGATGCAGGAAGGGGGCGCCTTCCTTAAGCGCACTGTCAGCCAACACGCGCTGCAACTCTTCATCACCCTGCCCGACGCCGTCCAGGGCAAGATGAAGCTTGCCAATGACCGTGCGGGGACCCGGGTTGACCTCATAGGCGGCGAACCAGCTTTCTTCCGGCCCTGTGACAGACAATTCAAGGTTCAGCTCAGGATTGTAGTAACCGAAGGGTTGCAGGGCCTGGCGAATTTCCGCTTCTGACTGCCGATGCAGATAGTTAAGCCGGCCAGGGCGTGGCAGGTTTTCTCTTTCCAGGGCATCGTCAATCGTGAGCATGGCACGCACGTTGGATGCCAGTGGGTCTTCAAGACCACTGAGGCGAAATTCAGCGGCTGATAATGCCGAGCTTCCCAGCAGTACAACCAACCCCGCGAGCAGCTCTTTTCCTTTGTGTTTCACGTACTCTTGTCCACTCCATTGCTGAAACCGCCAAAACACGGCCAGTGTAACCGATTGCAGGACCGGGTGTCCGTCCCGGGGGTTTCAATATTGCTGTTATAGAGTAACATTCAGAAAATTCTCCAGCTTGAGGCTTTACCATGAACGCTTTGCTGAAATCGCTTCCTTTGTTGCTTGCCACCAGCACTGCTCTGGCTGCGCCACACCAGCACGGCCAAGCTTATCTCGACATGGTACTGGAACCTCCGACGCTGCTCATCTCAATCAGTTCCCCACTGGCCAACCTCACAGGGTTTGAGTACCAGCCAGTGACAAAAGAGGAACAATCCCTCTGGGAGCAGGTCAAGCAGGATATGCAAACGCCTGATTCACTTATACGCTTGCCAGAGGCAGCAGATTGCTCACTGAGCAGAGTTTTACTGCAAAGCCCCTTTGCCACGGCCGAGCCCAATGACCATCACCACGGTGACCACCAGCATGCTGATCTGATGGCCGAATATCAGTATGTCTGTGCACGTGCCGAAGCCCTGCGCCAGCTGGAACTGCCCATCATGCAAAAATTTCCTGATATTGAACGCCTGAGGCTTCAATTCATCGCCCCGGATCGACTGCACCGCATCGACATCAATGCCGGCCAGGATCACGTGGAACTGCCATGAACTCGGTGCTGAGCCTTACCGATGTCCGCTTCGCCTGGCCAGAGGGCCCCCAATTAATAAACATAGATGCTCTGGAGCTCACAGCCGGCGAACACCTGTTTATACAAGGGCCTTCCGGCAGCGGTAAAAGCACCCTGCTCAACCTGCTCGGTGGCTTCCTGGCCGGGTATCAGGGCCAGATCCAGGTTGCCGGGCAGGTGATGGATGAGCTGTCGCGGCGCCAGCTTGACCAGCTAAGAGCAGATTGCTTGGGCATATTATTCCAACAGTTTAACCTGCTGCCCTATCTCGACCTGATCGAAAATGTCAGCCTGCCCTGTCGCTTTTCCAAAGCCCGCAGCCAGAGCGCCAAAACACGCAGTGGCTCGGTGCATCAAGAGGCAGAGCGGTTGTTGGAAAGACTGGGTCTGGATGTATTGGCGCTGAAGAAACGCCCAATCACCCAGCTATCCATTGGCCAGCAGCAGCGTGTGGCCGCAGCCCGTGCCCTGATTGGCTCACCGGCTCTAATCATAGCCGATGAACCCACCTCGGCACTGGACCCGCACAACCGTGATCTGTTTATCGAACTGCTGCTGGAGGAAAGCGCCCAGTGCGGCAGCTCCTTGGTATTGGTGAGTCACGACCCGGCCCTGGCTCCCTTCTTCAGCCATCATCTCAGCCTTAAGGCCCAGCCCTGATGCTTTTTTCACTGGCACTGAAAAGCCTGCTTAGCCGTCGCACCAGCCTGATTCTGACTCTACTCACTATTGCACTCAGTACCGCCCTGCTATTGGGCGTTCAGCAGGTACGCGAACAGAGTCGCGAAGCGTTTTTCAGCAGTGTTTCAGGTACTGACCTGATCGTAGGTGCTCGCTCGGGACCGGTTCAGCTGCTGTTGTACTCTGTATTCCATATTGGCAATGCTACCAGCAACATCCGCTGGTCCAGTCAGCAACAGCTGGCCGATGACCCGCGTGTTGCCTGGACCATTCCCCTGTCGCTGGGCGACTCCCACCGTGGCTACCGTGTTGTCGGCACCAGCAACGCCATGTTTGAGCATTTCCGCTATGGTCAGGCTCAACCTCTGGCGTTTGCAAAAGGCCAGGCGTTTACCGATCTGTTCGATGTAGTGGTCGGTGCCGAAGTGGCTGCGCGACTTGGCTACACCATCGACGATAAGATCGTAATCGCCCATGGCAGTGGCAATACCAGCTTTATGAAACATGACAACCTGCCTTTCTCGGTCAGCGGTGTCCTGACCCCCACGGGCACACCGCTGGACCGGGCCGTACTGGTTTCTCTGGAAGGCCTGGAAGCAGTGCACCTGGGCTGGCGTGCAGGTGTTCCCTTGCCCGGGCTGAAAATCACACCGGAGCAGGCACGACAACAGGAATTAACACCCAAAGAGGTCACTGCCGTTCTGGTCGGCCTCAAATCCAGACTGCAAACATTTCATCTCCAGCGCGCCCTGAACACGCGCAGTGAAGAGCCCTTGACGGCCGTGCTGCCGGGCATGGCACTGCAGGAGCTATGGCAGATCATCGGCGTCGCCGAAAAATCCCTGTTGGTGGTCGCCTCGGCCGCTTTGCTGACCGGCCTGATAGGGATGCTTGCATTGCTTCTGGTTGGCATGCAGCAAAGGCAACACGAGATTGCAGTGCTCCGGGCACTTGGCTGCCCCCCCTGGCGTGTAGCACTGCTGCTGGTTCTCGAGTCGACACTGCTAACAGCCGCCGGCACACTACTGGGTATTCTTTTGCTGCAGGTGATGCTGATGGCGATACGCGGCCCACTGCTGGATACCTTCGGCATCTATCTGCCACTGGCACCCCTGTCATCACAACAGTGGCTACAGTGCCTTGCCATCCTGATATTGGGTACACTGGCAGGTCTGGTTCCCGCACTTAAAGGCTGGCGCCAGGCGCGAGCCAACCACCTGATACGACACTATTGAGGAAACTGGATGAAACGCCTGCTGGCACTGCTATTTTGTCTGTACATACCACTCGGCTGGACCGAAGACAGCATTGTGATCAATGGTGAAACGGCCACTGAAATCGAGTGGGAGAGCCTGATGCCGCCCAGTTACATAGTCACCCTTGAAGACATGTACAGCAATCCGGACTACATCGACCTGGATGATTACAGTGACAAGGCGCAGCGCATGTTTGATGAGATGATGCAAACGCTGGCTTCGGCACCTGTGGTAGAGGACATGGACGGGCGCATGGTCAGTATTCCCGGGTTTGTGGTGCCACTGGAAGGCGTCGGCGATGTGGTGGATCGTTTCTTTCTGGTTCCCTATTTTGGCGCTTGCATTCACGTTCCTCCGCCACCTTCAAACCAGATTATCGATGTGCATTACGAGCCCGGCACCCGGGTGGAAAGCCTGTACGATGCAGTGCTTATCAGCGGTAGGCTGACCACCGAGGTTTACAGTCACGAGATGGGCACAGCCGGCTACCGGTTGGAAGCCTTCCGCATTCAGCCATACGAACTGCCGGACCCGCCGCCGCCCGAATAAGCAGCTTCAGGCCGTTTCACTCTCCAGGCAACCAACACACTGGTTACCAGCAGCGCCAACACTACCGTTGCGCCTGCTGGCCAGTCCAACTGCCAGGCCAACAGCAAACCAGCAAGATATCCGCATACGGCTCCCGCCAGTGCCCATCTCCTGCTTTGACTTAACTGAGCCACTAATGCAGGTGCGATCAGGGTAACAAATACCAGGTAAATCCCCAGCAATGGCACAGACAGACTAACCAGTAAAGCAAAAGCCGGATAGAAAACGGCATCTTTCTGGCCACCACCTCGCCACCAAAGCAACAGGAACACCGGGGTGATCAACGCCAGTGGCAGCATTTCCGACCAACTGACCCAGAGAATGTCGCCATTTAAGCTACTGGCCAGACGCTGGCCGCCATGAGGGTCGGCCGTCAGCACCAACAGGCATACAGAAGCCGCTGCCACATAGAGTAGTCCGATCAACGCTTCCCGATATTGCGAAAAACACTGCGCCAGTCGCCCCACGAGCAAAGCCCCCAATATGGCCAGCAGCATGCCGCAGAAAATCGACAGCATACTGCCTGCTCCCATCTGCTGCGCCAGCAGGCTTCCCAGTGCGGCGAGCTGGGCAATGGCCAGATCGATAAACAGAATGCCACGCGCCAGCACTTGCATGCCAAGCGGCAGATGGGTGCAGAGCACCAGAAGCCCCACAACCAGAGGAGGCAGAAGAAGTTCCAGTTCAACCAGCACGTTCAAGCTCCAGCAATTGCTGCAGCAGATGCTCAAACAGGTCCGCCGGTGTCACTAATCCCTCGTCGGGCGCCGTGGTTGATGGCAGCGACAGCACCGGCACACCGGTTCGCTCTGACAACCAGTTTGCACTCTGTGGGTCCTGATACCAACTGTGCACGATTGCCAGTGGCCTGTCCTGCTCCACCTGTTTGACCAGTGTAGACAAGTGTCCGGGTGTTGGCGGTACGCCCGGTTTAGGCTCCAGGTCGGCAACCACGTCCATACCCAGCCAGCGCCAGAGATAGTCAAAGGTCGTGTGCTGCACCACCAGCTTTTTACCTCGCAGCGGTTCGGCACGCTTCTTCCAATCAGCCAGTTTTTGGTCCCACTGCATGGACCAGCGCAAATAGCCTACCTTATAGGCATCTCGGCGCTCGGGATCCAACTGGGCCAAACGTTGACTAAGCACAGCGCCGGCCTGACGCATGCGTTCGGGGTCCAAATGCAGGTGCGGGTTGCCCTCGGGGTGCACATGCCCTGCCCCAAAGGACACAGATTCGAATTTATCGATGGTTTCCACCCAGTGGGCTACATAGAGCATGCCCGGTTGGCCAGGCTGTACATCCGGGTTGGCCGCACGTTGCTGCAGGGCCGGCAGCCAGCCGGCTTCCAGAGCCGCACCACTGCATACCGCAAGGTCTGCGCGACGCAAACGGGCAATCAGGCTGGGGCGCGCTTCTATGTAGTGCGGATCCTGGTACACATGGGTGGCACTGCTGATCTTTGCTTCGGGCGCTAGCACGCCTGCCAGCGAGGCCCATTCAGGCTCGCAGGCAAACAGATTCAACGCCTGTGCCGGCAGCGGCAATGCCGCCACCAGCGCCAGAGCACTCAGCTTAGAACGAATGTGCATCGTGGGCGCCAAAGCTGATGATGTACTGCAGGGTAACGGCATTATCCGCACCGGCGAAGGTTTCATCCCAGTCCTGTACTGCGTCCTGATGGGTATACTGCAAACGCAGGGTCTGGGTATGGGTCGGATTCCAGGCCAACATTGCAGTTGTTTCCTCAAGCTCGCCATCATGGAAATGATCACCATGTCCAAGCTTCAGCTTCACACGCCCCTGGCGCACGCCCACACTCCATTCCGGCGCAAAGCGGTAAACAGCTGAGCCATACCAGCCCTCATGGTAATCATCACTGGACGCGTATTCGTTGAGATCAGTGACACGCATATACTCGGCAGACAGTGTCAGCTGCTGGTCCCGGTTATTGCCACGGGGCGCCCACTTCCACACCAGATCCGCCATATAGAGGTGTTCGCCGGCATATTCGGCGCCATGACTGTGTCCGTGATGATCATCTTCATGGTGGTCATGATGATCGTGGTCATCATGCTCCTCTTCTGCGTGACCCAGCATGCGGTTACGCAAGTAGCTGACCCCGGCCTGCCAACTCTGGGAGTCGGAGATATCGCCCCCCAAAGTAGTAGAAAGCGCCCAGGTGCCTATGGTCGAATCACTTTCAAATTCGCCAAGCTCTTCACCATCAAAGGCTTCTGCACTGACACGCCAGTATAGATCAGTCGGCATGACCACACTGAGCCCTACGCCGTCATCGTAGTAATGTCCGCCCAGAAAGGCGCGGTACATCAGAGGCCGCTCGGTGAAGCTGTCTGCATGGGGATGCTGGCCGTTCAAATAGCCAACATCCGACAGGAAACGACCGCCACGCAGAGTCAGCCCCGCCGGCAGTGCCAATGTCTGCAGATAGGCCTCCTCGATCGAGAAATCCGTCTCTTCCTTATTGGATTCCGCCACAGCGGTGAGTTTACCCATCGCCAGGCTGCCAAACTGCTGACGCAGTGCCAATTCAGTGTGGCTCAGCCCCAGGTCCTCTACACGACCGCCCAGCGCTGTGTTGTCGGATTTGTGATAAGCGTCGACGGTGAGGCTGATGTCTGGCGCCTGCAGTTCCGCATGTGCCTGCGAACCGGCAATAAACGTGAGGGGGATCAGCCAGCGTGCCTTGTGAGAAAACATAATGCGATTACACCTTTAATGTTACAACGTAACAATAACGATACATTTGTTATAACATAACATCAACTAAATGATGATCACTATGAACCAGAAAACTGGCTATTTCCGCTTTAAATACAGGGATATAAAGGAGATACTCGGCAGATCAGCCAAGCTTTTTAAAGGCACCCTGGGAGATAACTTCCGGCGGTACCGGCTTGCCAAAAAGGTACCCCTGCGCCGAGTTACACTGGTGTTGGCGCAAAAAATCACATTGGGCGGCGGTTTCCACACCTTCAGCCAATACTTCAACACCAAGGCTGCGCCCCAGGGCAATAGCACTGATGATAACCGCTTCATCCTTCGGATTACGGCCAATATCACGGGTGAAGCTCTTGTCGATCTTGATTCGGTGCAGAGGAAGATATTTGATTCTGTCCAGCGAAGAGTAGCCTGTGCCAAAATCATCCAATGCCAGATGGTAGCCGGACAAACGCAACCGCTGTAACTGCTGAATGACAAAATCCGGGTCTTTCAGAATCATCGACTCGGTTATCTCCAGCTCCAGCAAGTGTCGCGGCAGACCATACTGATCCACCACCCCGTTGAGGCGCTGGATGAAGTCTGCCTGCAGCAGTTGCTGCGGCGAGATATTGATTGCGACCATGGGCACATCAATGCCGTCGCGCAGCCAGCGTTCTACTCGGCGGCACACGCTATCGATAATCTGCCAGCCCAACGGCACGATCAGCTGGGTTTCTTCCGCAACCGGGATGAACTTGTCCGGTCCCAGAAGGCCAAGCTCTGGGTGCTGCCAACGCACCAGCGCCTCATAACCACAGAGCTGTTCATCTTCCAGATTGAACTGCGGCTGATAGTGCAGTACAAACTGGTTCGACTTCAGCGCCTGCCGCAAGTCCTGCTCCACTTCCAGGTGATAACGTGCATCCGTGGTCAGTTCTTCGCTATACAGCTCATAGCGATTTTTCCCCAGCGATTTGGCGCGATACATGGCCGTATCCGCATGCTGGATGAGGCTTTCAAGATCATGGCCATGACTCGGAAACAGGCTGATACCGATACTGGCAGTCAGCTGAAGGCGATGTTCATCCACCGCATAGGTGCGCGCCGCTATCTCCAGCAAGGTTTCGGCCTCTGCCGTTGCCGCTTCTGCATCCCCCGGAACCAGCAAAATAAACTCATCACCGCCCATGCGGTATATTTCAGATTTCGGCCCAATACTCTGCAGAAAAACGGCTGACAGCCGCTGCAACAAATGATCACCGACCTGATGCCCCAGAGAGTCGTTTATCAGCTTGAAACGATCCAGATCCAGAAACAGCAGGCCAAACGGACTGGCATCCTCCACTCTGTTTACCAGAGATTCATGCAGCCCCTTTCGATTCTGCAGGCGCGTCAGATCATCATGGCGGGCCTGCCAGGACAGTTCCTGGGTTTTCTGCCGCACCCGTGCCTCCAGCAACTGCTCACGCGTGTGCATGGACAGCACCAGCAACGCTCCCAAACAGCTGATACCGACCAGCAGCACTTGCAGGTACATGGCCTGACTGATGGGATGTGCGGCCAGATAGTCGGCACCCGCAAAAGCTTCAAGCTCCCAGGTTTGCTGAGCCAACTGGATGCTGAAGTCGGCATTCAGATCCATGTTGGGCAAATTGATGCCTGCTTTCTGCGACTGGAAAAAAGGTGCCGCGCCGGGTTCAGACGCCCGGAGGTAAACGTTTTGCACACCGGAGTGCTGCATCGCGGCTTCCAGCAACTGGGATACTGTAAAGACGCCGACAATAAAGCCCTTGAGCTCGCGGCTACTGGCCAGCAAATCATTGCCGCCAACAAAACGATACACCGGCTGCAATAACAGCAGTCCGGGCTCATCCGGCGCCTGAGTCAGGTTAAGAATACCGGTGGCAACCGCTTGCCCCTGAGCTTGCGCCAGATGTACCCAGCGGCGCCTGTCTTCCCGAGAGTATAGATTGAAGCCCAATGCCGTCCGGTTGGCACGCAGGGGCTCAACGAACTGTACCGGAATCAGCATATCCTGCTGCTGTATCGGGCCACCGTAGATGGCGTACTCCGGCATTTCCAATAGTTGTGCCGTTTCCCGCTCAAATGCAGCGCGGTCTTCACCTTTTACCAGTGGATCCCAGGAATAGGCGCGCAACCCCGGGCTATTCTCAAGCGCCGGCCTGACCAGCTTGGCAAACTGTTGAGGGGTCAGGTCAGTGGTTTTGGTCAGCTCCTGACCCAGCTGCATCAGCGCACCAAGATTCTTTTGCACCAACGACTGGATACGCGCTTCTATCAGCTGCGCATCCTGTCGAAAGCTGGTTTGCAACAAGCCTGACAGGTGCACCAGATAGATCTGGTTGACGACCAAAGCTGCCAGCAGGATGCCGCTCAGTCTCAAGGGCAGCAGTCGTGCGCCTCTGCCCTGCTTCCTGTTGGCAAGGGAGAACAACGACAGAAACAGCGGCGTTCCCAGAATCACTCCGAAGCTGTCTCCAAGCCACCAGCTAAGCCAGTCGAGCAACAGGCCCAGGCTGCCGCTGGAGTCATTGATAAAGGTGACGGACAGTGTGCCCACGGTCGCATTGATTGTGCATGTCAGCAGACCGCCGTAGAGCAGGTAAAGCAGCATCCAACGCTCACGCTTTGGTGCCAATGGATTAACTTCAAAGCGGTTGATCAGATGAGCAGCCAGCGCCGTCTGCAACACGGCACCCGATGCAATCAGGGCGGCTGTTATTACATGAGGAAGTTCGGGAGTCGTGGATAGCGCGGGGATGAGAACATTGGCCGTTAGACTGCCCAGGCCAACGCCGGGCAAATAACGCAAACCGCCTTTCAGCACAGCTGCCAACCCCAACCCGGCCGGAAGCCAAAGGGGAACGATTTGCTCATGCAGCCCTGTGTTTAGCAAGGCAACGCCCAGCGCAGCATAGCCAAGGGCCAGAAGCAGATTCAATATCAGGGTGCGCAAGGTCGCACCATGGGCTACGGACAGGGTCACATTAATACTCGGATGCCACCAAATTCGGCTCGGTTATCCGATGCTACACAAATTGACGCTAACACACCACACTTACTCGACACGATAGCGACCGTTCGTACTACTTTTGTCGCAAATCAACACTTGTTCGAGATCAAAAAATCTTCAAGTTTATTGACTGGCAGGGGCTTACTGCGCAAATACCCCTGGAATTGATGACATCCAAGGCGCTCAAGCTCCTCTAGCTGATCACGGGTCTCGACCCCTTCAGCCAGCACTGTCAGGCCCAGTTTATGGCCCAGTACAATAATGGTTTCGACCACCGCACTGGCCTCACGACTGGTGAGCAGATCATCAGTGAAGGACTTGTCGATTTTAAGAACATCGATGGGGAAGCGCTTGAGGTAAGCCAGTGATGAGTAGCCGGTGCCAAAGTCATCAATGGCCATGCGTACACCCAGTTGCCGCAGCTCATGCAACATTTTCTCCGGGCTAACCGCCGCCGACATGAGCACGCCCTCGGTCAACTCAACCTCCAATAGCCTCGGAGGTATACCGGTTTCATCCAGAGCACCCGCAACAATCTCGACCAGGTCATGGTAGAGCAGCTGCTGGGCCGATACGTTGATGGCAACACGCGGCGTCATAATCCCCCGTCCACGCCAGTCGGCCAACTGGCGGCAGGCCTCAAGCACAACCCAGCGGCCAATACTGCCGATCAAATTGCTCTGTTCTGCGACGGGTATGAAGTCCGCAGGCGAAATGAGTCCTTCTTCCGGATCCTGCCAACGAATCAGGGCCTCCAACCCGGTCATGGCACCGGTTTCAATATCCCACTGTGGCTGGTAATAGAGGCTCAGCTCGCCATGCTCAAGGGCGTAGCGAAGACGGCGCTCCATATCGAGTCGGCGCCGGGCACTGCTGGTCAGATCGTCGCTGAAGAAACTCAGGCTGCCACGCTGCTCCTTGGCCTTGAACAGGGCCGCATCAGCCTGTTGCAGAACCTCTGCCGGACTGTCAGCGCTGCCATCAACCATGCTGATGCCAATACTCACACTGCTTCTGACTTCAACGCCATCCCCCAGTACAAACCCCGTATCCAGCTGACGCATCAAATCATCGGCCACCGCCGCAGCCTGCTCACTGGCACCAACATCCTCAAGCAGCACGGCAAATTCATCGCCGCCAAGCCGGAACAGGCTGTCCTCTTCCCTGATTCGTGTCTTGAAACGCTGAACCACCTGCACCAACAGCTTATCTCCTTCCAGGTGGCCCAGGCTGTCATTAATATCCTTGAAGTTGTCCAGGTCAGCCATCAACAGTGCAGAGCGGCGCTTGTGTCGACGGTTATACTGAATGCAGTTTCCCAAGCGGCTGAACAGCAAGTGGCGGTTGGGCAACTCGGTGAGACTGTCATAGTTACTCAGAAACTCGATCTGCGACTCGTTTTTCTTCAGCCGTGTCAGGTCTGTGTAGACGCCGACATAGTGGGTGATATCACCCTGGCTGTCTTTTACCAGGCTGATACTCAAAAGCGCCGGAAACGAATCCCCACCTTTGCGTCTCGAAATAATTTCGCCCTGCCAATGCCCTTCAACCTCGATCGTGCGCATAATTTCAGCATAGAAACTCGGTGCATGCAGGCCCGACCTGAGCACGCTGGGCGTCTGATTCAGAAGATCATCCTCAGTCCAGTCGAACATTTCCGTGAAAGCGGGGTTCACCTGAACAATTCTCTGATGCTCGTCCGTGATAATCACCCCTTCTCGGGTGCTGTTCACCACAGCCGCCGCCTGACGCAGGCGGCTCTCTTGCATCTGCCGCTCGGTCACATCAACCAGCACACCTTCAAACCCCACTACATCACCCTCTTCGTTGGTGATGATATGGGTATGATCATCTACCCAATGGACCTGCTGGTCAGGCAGAACCATACGATACAGTTGCGAGTACTCAAGCGCGCCATGCTCAAGGTGGTTTGCCACTTCGGCGGCGATACGTTCGCGATCTTCAGGGTGTATCAACTCTTCAAACACATTACTATCGTGAAGAATGTCCTCAGGATTGACACCCCAGCGACGGATATTGTCGGAGACGAACCTGATCGGCCAGCCTGGCGCATTATCCCAACGCACAAGAACAAAGGGACTGGAGTTGATCACCTGGTTGGCCACTTCCAGCGCTTTGTCACGCTGAATGGAATCCAGTGCAAACCCGATATCACTGACCATTTCTTCCAGAGTTTGCACCAAGCGCTCACCAAAGAACGCCGTTTCGCCGGAATAAAGCGTTAGATTGGCGAAAATCCTGCCATTTTTTCGAATCGGCAGCGCAATAGCTGACCGGCACTGAAAACGCTTGGTGAAATCCAGCCAGGGCGCATAATCAGGGCTGTTCAGGCTATCGTTCTCAACTACCGTTCGCTCTTCGACCAGCGCCTTCTCGCTGAGCCCCCGGCCAGGGTGACGCTGAAAGAGAGCGAACAGGTCATCAAATCCCTGATCAACATTACTTTTGCCGGCATGCGCCAGAACTGTTTGCAGATGACGCTGTTCATTACAGCTACCTACCCAGGCAAACGTAAGCGAATCCAGCGTGACCGCTATATCACAGGCGGACTGGAGCACCTCCTGCTCAGAACGGCTGTACAGTATCAACTGATTAATCTGTGACAGCATGTTGTACAGGCTGGTCTCACGACGTAGCAAACGCTGCTGATGATGCTCCTGCGTCAAATCCTGCACCATGCCGATAATAAACTCGGGAACACCCTCGCGGGAATTGATCAGCCGCACCGATATTCGAACAGGAATTGCATCCCCCGAGGCACTCATAAAGCGCTTTTCCAGCTGGTAGCTATCGATTTCGCCGTTCATGAGCTGTGCAAAAATGCCTTCATCATCGGCAAGGTCATCCGGATGGGTCAGTTCCTGCCAGCTAAGGGCATACAGCTGATCGGCGCTATACCCCAGCATGTGCAGCAATTGCTCGTTGACTCGAATCCAGCGGCCGGTGTTGGGGTCTGCCAACGCCATGCCCACAAACGGCAGCTCAAAGAAGTGCATCATCAAGTCTTCGCGTCGAGATACCTCCTGACTCAGGTGCTCATCGAAACGGGATGCGAGCTTTTGCCGGTAGACCGCCAGCAGAAATAAAACGATCCCTGCAGCTACAACACCTGCCAGAAGGAGTCCAACCCAATGAGGAACTAACAGTTTGTCAGCAAGAAAATGACTGAAGGGGCCGCCGAGCAATGGTGCTGAAAGGACCAGCAATAATCCTGACAGCAAAATGGGAAGGTCAAAACGACCGGTTTCCGAACTTGCCTGACCTGCTTTGCTTATCCGCAACAGCGCAAAATAGAAAAACAACGCCGTCACGACAATAAACAGGCTGCCCTTGATTCGGCTGATAGTCGCGAACAGATCAGCATTACTTCCGGTCAGATAGACAACCAGTGAATCTGATCCGTGAATCCAGAGCAGACCAAAGGCCACGTACAAGGCGACATACTCAAGCAATTTATACGGGCGCTGGCGCACTGTACTCCTTCACTTTGCACTCAGGGGGGACACCACTTGTCCTGTCGCGTTCAAGGCGGATTACCAGGGAATTTCTGCTCCTTGATAATCAAGAAAATTACCACTTTGGGCAGGCTGCAAATCGGCCAGCACCTCCCTCATACCACTGACGCTTTCTTCAACTGTAATCAACGCATTGGGCCCACCCATGTCAGTTTGCACCCAACCCGGATGCAATGCCACCACGTTGATGCCGGCACCCTCCAGGTCGATCGACAGACTTTTCACCGCCTGATTCAGCGCCGTCTTGGAACTGCGATAATAGTAACCGCCACCCGAGCCATTATCGGTAATGCTACCCACCTTACTGCTCAAGAAAGCGATCGTCTTATGCTTGCTGGCGGCAACACGTGGGTACAGGGCTTGCGCCAGCATCAAAGGGCTGAGGGTGTTGGTTTCCAGAACCTGACGCCAAAGCTCTCGCTCCAGGTTGCCAAAGGTAACGCCCTTGGGTCCGTAATACCCTGCATTGTTAATCAGCACATCCAGCGTGGTATCCCCCAAGACACGGTCAAGCGCTTTTATCTGACCATCTTTGGTGACGTCCAGCGTATGCAGGTCGACCTGTTCAGGAAAACGTGCCTCAAGTGCCAGCAAGTCTTCAGCGTGAGCCAGGTCACGACAACAGGCATGCACATGCCAACCATCCCGGGCGTACTGGTAGGCAAACTCAAGACCCAAACCACGGCCACAGCCGGTAATCAGCACTGTTCCAGACATCAACAGCCCTCCTCCATAGATACAGTCTTAGTCAAGCAGTGGATTACCCTTCTGACAAGTGGCATCCGCTTCTGGCACAATCCCTCACCCACCCGACACAGAGACTTCTGCATGCGCATCCTGTTGCTCTCGGCCTACGACGCAATGAGCCATCGTTACTGGCGTCAGGGGCTGGTACAAGCCTTTCCTGAACACCAGTGGACCGTTCTCAGCCTGCCGCCTCGTTACTTTGCCTGGCGCATCCGAGGCAACAGCCTAAGCTGGGCATTCAACGAGCGTGCAACGCTGGAGCAGCCCTATGATCTTATCGTTGCGACCTCCATGGTGGACCTGACCGGGCTCAAGGGTTTGGTGCCAGCCCTGGCAAATACCCCAACGCTGGTGTATTTCCACGAAAACCAGTTTGCCTACCCGGAGTCGGATCATGCTGTTAAAAGCGTAGAGCCACGGGTTCTGAATCTCTATAACGCCCTGGCCGCCGACCGGGTGGTGTTCAACTCGACATTCAATCGCCGGACTCTGCTTGAGGGTGCCCGCCAACTGCTACATAAGCTGCCAGACCAGGTGCCGCCCAACCTGGTGGCGTTAATCGAGCAAAAGACAGAGGTCATTCCTGTCCCCTTGCCTGCAGAGGTATTTTGCCCCTCCAAACCTTCAACAGGTCCTTTGCAGCTGGTGTGGAACCATCGTTGGGAATACGACAAAGGTCCGGAGCTTCTCAAGGCTGCCGTGGAACAAATGCTGTCGAACAATCTGGATTTCAAACTGCACCTGGTTGGTCAACAGTTCCGCCATACTCCAAAGGTTTTCGAGGACATAAAGCAACTGCTTGAACAGCACCAGAAGTTGGGTCGCTGGGGACATATTGAGTCCGTACAGGAGTACCGAGCCCTGCTACAAGGCAGCGATGCAGTGCTGTCCACGGCCCTGCACGATTTCCAGGGTATCGCCGTACTGGAAGGTGTGGCAGCAGGCTGTACGCCTGTAGTACCTGACCGTCTGGCCTACCGGGAGCTTTTCGCGGCAGAGTATCGATACCAGGAACAGGATGAAGCTTCGAGCCTGATGCACAAGCTTCAGCAACTTGAGGCATTGAAACAGGCAGGCCAGTCACTACCTTGCCCAAATATTGAGCACCTGAGCTGGGACGCACTGCGCCCCCAATATGCCAAAGCACTCAGCAAGAGCATCAGACAACCCGATGGTTAGAAAATATTCAGATCCACACTCTCGGTAAAGGGGGTAATATTCGTCAAGTGGTTACTCCGTTTCAACAGTTGAACCAGATGAGAACACCCTTGTAAGGACCGGAGGTCCGACCTGCCCCCCGTGCTGCCCCCTGCTATTGGCCCTAGAGGCGCGCTGAATCCTGCGCCCGAGGAGTGGTCGTTTCACTGTCTCCATCGAGGACATCCTCCGCCACAGCCCAGGGCTCGGCAGGCGACAATTTGATATCGCCCGGACGGGCTGCATAGCGCTCCGAGCGCAATCCCTTCATCAGCCCGGCGATCATGCCCAACACCACAATTGAGAAAGGAAGTGCGGCGGTAATAACGGCCGCCTGCAAGGTCTCCAGCCCCCCGGCAAGAAGCAACACTGCGGTCAGCAGGGCCAATAGAACTCCCCAGAGTATACGGTGCGTCGGTGGAGTATCTGTATCACCGCCGGACAGAATCGTGGTAATCACCAAGGTGCCAGCGTTGGCGGACGTGATCAGATAGGTGCCGATCAGCACGATCAGCAGCGTCGACACGACCGGGGTCATCTGTCCCAGTGACATACCCTCGATAGTCACGAACAGGGCCGATGAAATATCACGGTAGACAGCTTCGATGACACCGCCGTTCTGGAACAGCTCCTGGTATAGGGCTGTGCCGCCGAACAGACCGATCCACACGATGGTAATCAGCGTGGGTACCAGCAGGACCCCCATCACGAATTCACGAAAGGTGCGGCCACGGGAGATGCGCGCGATGAACATGCCGACAAAGGGACTCCAGGCCAGCCACCAGCCCCAGAAGAATACGGTCCAGGTGGCCTGCCACTCGCCACGATGGGTCGCATTGGTATGGAAGCTCATGCGCAGCAGGTTCTGGATATAGTCGCCAGTGGCCTCAACGGTGATAGCGACCAGATATTGAGTGGGGCCCAGCAATAGCATGAACAGGACCGCCGCAATACTGAGCCAGAAGTTGACTTCCGACAGCAGGCGCACACCCCTTGAAACGCCTGAAATGACGGATAGGGTAGCGATCAGCATGATGGTGCCAATGACGATTAATTGCAGTTGGGCGGACGCGGCAATGCCGAACACGCGCTCGAGCCCGGCGTTCATCTGCTGGACCCCCAGCCCCAGTGTGGTAGCAATGCCGAACACCGTGCCGAACACGGCCAGCAGGTCGACCAGGTGGCCCAGGGGGCCATACACACGGTCACCCAGCAGCGGACGCAGGGCAAAGCGGATAGTCAGTGGTTGCTGCTGGCGGAAGCTGAAATAGGCCAGTACCAGGCCAACAAAGGAGAAAATGGCCCAGCCGTTAATGCCCCAATGGAAGAATGAAAGGCGCATGGCGATGATGGCCGCGTCTGCATCGGCGCTGCCGAACTCGACAAAAGGGTTGTCTTGAAACTGCAAAATCGGCTGCGCGACCGACCAGAAAATGATACCCACCCCTGTGCCGGCTGCAAACAGCATGCTAACCCAGGAGAAAAAGGTGAATTCGGGCACTTCATCATCCGCACCCAGACGCACGTTCTTGTAGCGTCCCATGCCCAGCCAGATCATCAGGAAAAGCAGAAAGCCCACCAACAGCACATAGTACCATTCAAGAAACGGCGTCAGCCATTCACGGGTATGGTCCAATGCTGCAGAGGTTGCATCGGTATAAAGGCTGCCGGTGACAAGTGCCGCTGCCAGCATCACAATGGCGATACAGCTCATCCCCGTGTTCATGCCTTTGAAAAAGCCCGATTCAGCCTGCTTCAGCATGGAATCCTCCTTGTGTCCCGTGTATTGGCTGTTGCTGTCTGGCAACCATCATACAAAACCTGGGCACGGATAAAAGAGGACAGCACTAATGCCTGCTAATAATGGCGACCGGCGAAAATCCTGTTGACCAGATGAGTGATCCCGTCATCCGATATTCGCTAACACTCATCATCTTTACCATCCCGGGAACGGGCTGATGCCAGGTCGTGCAACACCTTGAACTGGGTGTTGCACTTGCGGCAATGCCGGCACATGAACAGATGCATGCGCAGGCTCATTTTCTCGCTGGCCGAAAGCTCTCTATCCAACTGTTGTGACATCAGTTCAGTGGCGCGCTTACAGGACTGCATTGTTATCCTCCTTACTGAACCAGCCGTTTTCCAGGCAGGCTCTAAGCTTCAGACGTGCACGATGCAGAATGACCCAGCAGTTCTGCTCGCTAATCGCCAGCGCGTCACAGATTTCACTGGTCTCAAGCCCCATCAGCTCACGCATGGAGAATACCCGCGCCGTGCTTTCCGGCAGGTGCAACACGCAAAAATCGAACACCTGCCAGAAACCATCCTGCATACAGGCCTGCTCGGGCTCGCTCCAGGCCTTGGGCCGTGCCGCTGGCAGCCAGTGCGCGCGCGGGTTGAACAAACCATCCACCTCGGGCATGTCATCCGGATCAAAACCGGTGGTTTGCTCACGGCTGCGATGGCGAATCTCATCGATCAACTTATGCTTGAGAATGCCAAATACCCAGGTTTCCAGTTGTGCCGAGCCGGTAAACCGGTCCAACCCTTCCCAGGCGGCAACCAGAGATTCCTGCACCAGGTCTTCCGCTTGCGCCTGATCGCCCAATTGCAGACGGGCAAACGCCAGTAAACGTGGACGCACCTCGGTCAGCCGGCGCTGGACCTCTTCTGTCTGTGACTCACTTACAGGTTCGGACCCCTTCCCCACTCTCCTGCCTCCAGCCATTTACTCTCGATAACAGGCAACAACAGCCTGACGTTTCACTCAAGTGTACCAACTCTTGCCCTCTATGCCTGCAACAGCGGGCCTTGCGGCAAGAGTCCGAGGCATGGCTCCAGAACCCTGTTACTGTCTGTCGCAGTAACTGCAAAATCCTTACAGGGTTTGCCCCCTTCACGCACACCTTTTAAGATGCCGCCTTGTTTGAGTATCAGGATTCCGGCATGCCAGCGCAAAGACCGCCAGCTTTCACATTGCGTGACTATCAGCAGGATGCGGTTACCGCCACTTTGAAGCACTTTCGCGCCAGTGATGACCCCGCCGTCATTGTGCTGCCAACCGGCGCCGGCAAAAGCCTGGTCATCGCTGAACTGGCACGGCTGGCACGACGCCGTATTCTGGTGATCACCCACGTCCGCGAACTGGTGGAACAGAACCACGCCAAATACGCGGCACTGGGACTGGAAGCCGGTATATTTTCTGCCGGGCTTGGCCGTAAGGAGTTCGGCCATCAGGTGACCTTTGCCAGCGTACAATCCATTTCACGCAACCTGACACACTTTGCCGATCAATTCTCGCTGCTGATCATCGATGAGTGCCACCGTGTCAGCGAGGATGAAAACAGCCAGTATCAGCAGGTTATTGCGCACCTGCGCGAGCACACCCCCGGACTCAAGGTACTGGGGTTAACGGCAACTCCTTACCGCCTCGGCTACGGCTGGATCTATCGCAGCCATTACCGCGGTTTTGTGCGCAGCGAAGACCCCCGCGTGTTCGACCAGTGCATCTTCGAACTGCCTCTGAGCCATATGATCCGCAACGGCTACCTGACACCACCTGAAGTGGTTGATGCCGCTATCGCCCATTATGATTTTTCTTCGCTCACACCATCTGACAGTGGCCACTACCCGGAGCGTGAGCTGAACAGCCTGCTGGCCAAGCACCCTCGCGTCACCCGCGCCATCTGCGAGCAGATCGAAGAACTGTCGCAAAACCGACAGGGTGTCATGGTGTTCGCAGCTACGGTCGAACATGCCCACGAGATCGGCAGCTACCTGCCCCCCGGGCAAACAGCCGTCATTACTGGCGAGACACCGGGGGATGAGCGTGAGCAGCTGATCAACCGGTTCAAGGCCCGCGAACTCAAGTTTCTGGTGAACGTGGCGGTACTCACCACCGGGTTTGATGCCCCGCACGTGGATCTGATTGCCATTCTGAGGCCCACTGCTTCAGTCAGT
Organism: Marinobacterium sp. NO-S09; assembly: GCF_059179545.1. NCBI lineage: Bacteria > Pseudomonadati > Pseudomonadota > Gammaproteobacteria > Oceanospirillales > Oceanospirillaceae > Marinobacterium > Marinobacterium sp. NO-S09. The sequence goes on from NZ_CP168954.1 coordinate 3,076,106, forward strand.
CTCTACCAGCAAATTGTCGGGCGCGGCCTGCGTCTGAGCGAAGGCAAGGAGAACTGCCTGGTCATCGACTATGCCGGCAACGGCTTTAACCTGCACCACCCCGAAGTAGGCACACCCAAGCCCTCTGCCGATTCCGAGCCGGTCCAGGTATTCTGCCCCGGCTGTGGTTTTGCCAATATTTTCTGGGGCAAAACCGATGACAACGGCCAGGTGATCGAACACTTCGGCCGCCGCTGTCAGGGCCTGCTGGAAATGGAGGGGGAAAAACCACAGCAGTGTGACTACCGTTTTCGCTTCAAGGAGTGCCCTCACTGCGGCGCGGAGAATGATATTGCCGCACGTTACTGCCAAACCTGTAACGAAGCGATTATTGACCCGGACGACCTGCTTAAGCGAGCACTCCAGCTCAAGGATGCGCGAGTGATCCGTTGTGCCGGCATCAGCGTCAGCGCCTCAGGTGAGTGCCTGACGCTGACGTACCACGAAGAACAGGGTGAAGAGCTGCGAGAGCGCTTCCACCTGGACCGACCCGCCCAGCGCGCCTTGTTCAACAAGCTCTTTGGTCGTCGCTGCGGCAACGGCGAGTCGCCTCGTCAGTTCAAAACCGCGCAGGAAGCCGTGAATGCCGAAGCACTGTTGCCCTCGCCGGACTTTGTTATTGCCCGGCAAGCAGGCAAGAAAGGCCGCCTGGGCGGCTATTGGCAAGTGCGTGAGCGCCTGTTTGATTACCAGGGCGCGTACCGCAAGGCCAATCAGATGTGAGTCAGTTTTTCCTTTGTGTTTTCAGACGCTCACTGAAACTGACAGAAGGCCCCAGCAAAATCGGCAGATAGCGCCAGGCGAAACACCCGAATGCAAACAGCCATAGCAAGCCGGATATTACAATCAGCGGCATCATGGCTGCCGGCACAACTGCTGCCCCAACCCTTACCAGTGCCGCCAGGTGCAAGGTTAGAAACGCCAGCGTCAACAGTGGACCGGCCTTGAGTTCCCGACCGGTATGACCCAAGGACGCGCGTGCTGCCACCGCCATAATCATCCCGCCCATGGCCCCGACCGTCAGCGCATGCACACCGGCACTGGCCAGCCAGAGCCCGGCACTGCTACCCGCCAGCAGTAAAAGACCCACTGCCAGCCAGCCGTAACCGAGGTGGAGTACCAGAAGCAGTGGCTCGGAACGGGTCAGCCAACCCCGCCAGCGAATCAGCCTGGTCAGCTGAGCCAGACCTGCACCAAGCAGCAACAATGCGGTCGGCCATTGCTGTGGCCAATATACCCAGACCACCCCGGCCAGCGGTGTCAAAACGGCCGCAGTGATATCCACTGGGCCAAACATCGTAGGCATGGGGCTTTCATCCCCGGATGTCCGCTTCAACCAGTTGCGGGTAAAGGCCGGCGTGATGCGCCCGCCAATCAGGGTGAGCAATATCAGGACAAGCACCAGTGACAGGTGCAGCACATCCAGTCCCGGCAGCCAGTGCAGATGAAAAGCCAGGCTCAATAGGGCAAACGCCCCGATAATCACCAGAACTTTCAGGTTCCGCAGGTTGTTGGCCAGTATCAGCTCCCGCCCGAACAGGAATGCCAACAGCAGCCAGTAGGCAACGGCTCCCAGAGCATTGACTGCTGGCGGCCAGCCACCTCCCCAAAACGCTACTACCCGAGCCAACAACCAGCATAGCGCCAACAAAACCAGGGGCACCCCGGATACAGGCTTCCGTCCCGTCCAGTTAGCCACGGCAGCCAAAAGAAACCCGCCAATCGCCGCTCCGACAAATCCGAATAGCATTTCATGGCCATGCCACAACAGGGGCTGCAACATCTGCTCAGGAATTGGCAACCAACCAGCCCAGAACCCCAGCCAGGCGCCCAAAGTCAGCAGCGCCTGAAGGCTGACAAGCACGAACATGGGCCGAAATCCGTTGCTGAAAATCCACTCAAAGCGACTCTCAGGCAACCGTTCCAGATTGATCACCATGGCTCGCCCCTATAAGATGTATTTAATATGCATTAATAAATCATCCCAAAGTCGGTGATCAAAATCTATAAAAATTAAAAAAAACAGCTCGATACAGGTTAAAATCTGGATATCGGTCGTCCAATCGATACACTTCACCCTATGAACTTGGTTATAGCCCTTACATGCAGGCCTGAATGAAACGCCTTTCAGCACGTGCGCTCAAACTGATGCTGGTACTCACCGGTTGTAACCTGGTGATTTTGCTGGTGTCCTTTACCAACTTGCTCGGAACTTCAGATAACAGCAACGCATCTGTTATAGAGTCCCGCGCCGTCGGCGTGACCATCATTTTTGTTCTCTTGTTGTTTGTCCTGCTGATGGGCGACCTGCTCAGACGCTTCATCCTGCTGCGTCAACAGTCCGAGTCTGCACGCGAACGCATGCATGACGCCGTCGAAAGCTTGCCTGAAGCCTTTGCGCTCTTTGCGCCGGGGGGCCGCATGCTGCTGTGTAACAGCCGCTGGCGTGAAGTGTACCCCTGGATGGACAACCTTGAAGTTGAGCGCTGGGATGCGTTTCAGGAACAACTGGCACCGCACATTCTTAAGCGAGAGTCGGTCGACAGCAACCGCCCCGGCTCCGAAACCAGCATTGAACACCTGGATAGCGGCCACGCGATCCTGGCCAACAACAGTCAGACCCGCGAAGGTGGCATGGCCTGCGTGCGTACCGATATCACCCACACCCAGCGAATCGAGCAGAAGTTGCGCAGCCTGGGCCGGGCCATGGAACAAAGCCCCGCTTCCGTGATGATCACGGATATCCGCGGCAACATTGAGTATGTAAACCCCAAATTCTGTCAGGTATCCGGTTACAGTCGTGATGAGGCTCTGGGCCAGAAGGCCGATCTGCTGCGCTCCGGCGAGATGCCCGAACAGGTCTATCGAGAGCTTTGGGCCACCCTTGAACGAGGCGAGGAGTGGCATGGCCAACTGTTGAACCGACGCAAGGATGGCTCCCTGTTCTGGGAATCCGCTTCCATTTCTGCTGTTCGGGATGAGCAAGGCTTTTGCCACAGCTATATCGCCGTAAAGGAAGACATCACCCAGCAGAAGGAAACCGAAGAACAGCTGAAGATGATCGAAGCGGTGTTCAACACCAGTAACGAAGCGATCATGGTAGCGGACGGTAATGGCCTGATTAAAACCATCAACCCGGCCTTTACCCGCATCACCGGCTACGAGCTGGACGATGTAAAGGGACAAAATCCCAGCATCCTCAGCTCCGGCCGACACGACGCCCATTTCTATGATGACATGTGGCAGGAGATCATTCGCCAGGGCTCCTGGAGCGGCGAGATCTGGAACCGTCGCAAGAACGGCAGTATATACCCGGAATGGCTATCCGTATCCGTGGTTCGCGACAGCGACGGCGAAATTCTCGAGTATGTTGCCGTTTTCTCAGATATCACCAAACGCAAGAACGACGAAGCTCAGATTGTCCGCCAAGCCTACTATGACGAACTCACTGAGCTGCCTAACCGTACACTGATGTCGGATCGACTCAACCTGGCGATTCTTACGGCCGACCGCGATGAGCAGTTGATCGCACTGTTGTTTATCGACCTTGACCGATTCAAATACGTTAATGACTCTCTGGGCCACGAATATGGTGACGACCTGCTGAAGCAGGTGTCTGCCCGCCTCAACGACTGTGTCCGGGATACCGATACCGTGGCCCGTTTCGGTGGTGATGAGTTCGTAGTGCTGCTGCATAACATCAAGTCCGAAGGCGATGCTGCACACGTTGCACAAAAGTTGATTGACCAGATAAGCACGCCATTCAACCTGTCCGGCCGTGAGATCATCATTGGCGCCAGTATCGGTATTGCCATGCACCCTGGCGATGCCGACACAGCCGAAGAACTGATTCGCAATGCTGACCTGGCCATGTACAAGGCGAAGCAGTCCGGTCGCAACCAGGCCCACTTCTTCACAGCCACCATGCAGGAGCATGCCAACCAGCGCATGACGCTGGAGCAGGATCTTCGCCATGCCCTGAGCCGGGATCAACTGGAAGTGCACTACCAGCCGATCATGGACGGACACAGCCGTCGTACTCAGGGCGTTGAAGCCCTGTTGCGCTGGCGCCACCCCGAGCGCGGCCTGATTCCTCCGGACCAGTTTATCCCGCTGGCCGAAGAGACCGGACTCATCGGAGAAATCGGGCGCTGGGTGCTGCAAACAGCCTGCGCCCAACTGACCGAATGGCGCAGCCAGGGCCATGCCCTTTATCTGTCGGTCAATATTTCCGAACGTCAGCGTGAACTGAGCCTGGATGCCCGGCAGGTTGAGCAGGTGCTACAGCAGCACAACCTGACCCCAGGCGATCTGATGCTGGAAATAACCGAAGGACTGCTATTGCAGGACAGCGAAGAAACCCTGCGCTGGCTGCAGGGCTTCAAAAAGCTGGGCGTGAGCCTGGCCATTGATGACTTCGGTACCGGCTACTCGTCTCTGAGTTATCTCAAGCGCTTCCCGGTGGATACGCTCAAGATCGACCGGGAATTCATTAACGACCTGGATTCTGATCGCTATGCCCAGTCACTGGTCAAGGCGATCATCTCGATGGCGGCCAGCCTGGACCTGCGCCTGGTCGCCGAAGGTGTGGAAACAGAACAGCAGTGCCAGATGTTGCTCGACCAGCAATGTGAATTGATGCAAGGCTTCCTGTTCTGCCGCCCGCTGCCGGCTGAAGCCCTCAGTGACTGGCTGCAGCAGGCGGAACCAGAGACTCCAGCGCTGCCGCCAGTGTCGGACTGAAGGTCAACACACCCTCTTTCGGTTGCACCCCGGCACGGCTCAAGGCCCTCAGGGGCTGGAACTGCAGGTCAGCGACGATGACGCAGGTCCCTCGCGCCTGACACTGGGCAACAAACTGCTCCAGCGCATTGAGCCCGCCGGCGTCCAGCAGGGGAACAGCATCCATATAGAGCACCACACCACGGGCCTCTGCACAGGCATCCGTCAGCTCCTCCAGCACCCTTTCAGCAGCGGCAAAAAACAGCGGCCCGCTCACCTTGAATACCTGCCAGCCTTGCGGCAACGCCTGGGGTACATGCTTGCGCTGCTCACTGATATCCGTGAAACGCGTCATTCCGGCCAAATCCCGCATGAACAGCAGTGACGCCAGCAAGATGCCGGCAAAAATGGCGATCACCATGTCGAATAGCACAGTAAGCAACAGGCAGGTCAGCAGCACCAGCACATCCCCGCGCGGTGCCCGCTTCAACAGATGCACTACTTTCGGAGCTTCACTCATATTCCAGGCCACCATCAGCAGCAGCGCAGCCATACTGGGCATCGGCAGCCAGGCCAGCATGGGCGCCAACACCAACAAGCCGGCCAGCACCACCAAAGCATGCACAGCACTGGCCAAAGGCGAACAGGCGCCCGCCCGATAGTTGGCCGCCGAGCGTGCCAGCGCAGCAGTTGCGGTAAACCCGCCAAAGAAAGGCGCCACCAGGTTACCCACTCCCTGCCCAAGCAGCTCGCCGTTGGCGTGGTGGCGTTTGCCAGTCATGCCATCCAGCACCACCGCACATAACAGGGACTCAATCGCGCCCAGCATGGCAATGGAAAACGCCGCCGGCAGCAGCTCTCTTACCAGCGACCAGGACCAGTCCAGAGGCACACCCTCAGGCCCCGGCTGCTGCCAGGGCCAGGTAAATTCGGGGAAGAAAGGCGGAATACCCTGCCCTTCAGTGCCATCCGGCAGCAGGTAGGAGAAACGGCTGCCGATGGTATCGACCTCCATACCGAAGGGTTGCAGCACCAGCATCAGCCCCACGCCCGCCAGCAGTGCCGGCAAATGACCAGGCATCGGCAGCCTCAAACGCGGCCAGAATACCAGCACGGCAAAGGTCACCGCCGCCACCGCAAATGCCGCGATATCCATGCTCGGCAAGCCCTGTAGCAACGCCCATACACGTGGCAACCAGGTTTCAGGCAGGGTCAGCGACAGTCCGAACAGATCCGGTACCTGCAGCGTCGCAATGACGATGGCAATACCCGAGGTAAACCCCAGTGTGACTGGCTCGGGAATATACTCGATCAGCCGCCCCAGCCGAGCAAAGGCCAATACCAGCAGAATCAGCGATGACATCAGCGTCGCCACCAGCAGCCCCGATAAACCGTACTGCTGAGCCACTGGGTAGAGGATCACCACAAAAGCGGCAGTAGGACCCGATACGCTGTAACGCGAACCGCCGGTCAGTGCAATCAAAAAGCCGGCAATAATGGCGGTGTATAGCCCATATTCAGGCCTTACGCCGCTGGCAATCGCCAGCGCCATGGACAGCGGTATGGCAATCACGCCAACACTCAGGCCGGCCATCACATCACGCCAAAGTTTGCCGCTGTCATAGCCCTCACGCCACACCTCACGCAGGGCACTGGACAACGACAGGGCATGAAGGCGTGTATGGCGTGACATCCGCGAGACCTCGAACATGAAATTGATTCAGTTACATTACATTTTGCTCAAATACTATTCAATGTTAATATGATTAACATACTTTCAAATTGAGCTGTCTGGATTGCTTCATGGAAAAACGTACTGCCCGCCTTACCCTTCTGATCGACCCGCAAAAAAAAGCCGTATTCGAACGCCTATGTAATGAGCAGGATGTGACGCCATCACAGATGGTGCGCAAATTCATCCGCGATTACATCGAAACGGAGCTGGGCCCGGAGTGGCAGGAGCAGGTGTTCGGCCCTGAATACCCCTGAGGTCCAATCTATCTCGTATCTGCCTGCAACAATCGTCTGCAAAGTTAGCGCTTATGTCGGGCGCCGCTATCCGGTATAATTTTTGCCCAAATTTTCGGGAGGTTCGCAATGCGTCTTGAGGAAATCGAAGCCATCATGCTCAATGTCGGACTGGTTGTATTTGCCGGTGCGATCTTCTTCATCATTTACGATCTGGCCAAGAAGTCCAATGCAGGGCGCTTTGGCACCATCATTCTGTTCTTCGCTCTGGGCCTTGGTCTGGCGGCATTTCTGGTCAAAACCATCGTCGTCGAACTGATGGAAGGCGGCGGCATCTAACGCAGCCGCGCCACGCCTTTCCCCCAAGTTCTGCCTGGTTTATAGTGATCCAAGGATTACTCAGGCAGGACTGCAAATGGATACTTCGCTGATCATTTTTCTCGCCATTATTGGCGTCGCCGCTTTCTACTTCATCTCCATCTACAACCATCTGGTTCGACTGAAACACGCCGTGTCCAAGGCCTGGGCCAATATCGATGTGTTGCTGAAACAGCGTCATGACGAGCTGCCAAAGCTGGTTGAAACCTGTAAGCAGCATATGGGTTATGAGCAGAAAACTCTCACCGCCGTCATGGAAGCACGCTCTGCAGTTGCCAGCGCCCGTGAACGCGAGGATGTTGGTGCGCTTGGGCAGGCCGAAACCCAGCTGCGACTCGGTCTGGGCAATCTCTTTGCCGTCGCCGAGGACTACCCAGAGCTGCGTGCCAGCGACAGCTTCATGCACCTGCACAGCCGCATCACAGGCCTTGAGTCCGGCATCGCCGACCGCCGAGAATACTACAACGACTCGGTCAACCACCTGAATGTGCGCATTGAACAGTTCCCGGATGTAGTCGTCGCGCGCAAGTTCGGCTTCAAAGCGGCTGAGCTACTGGAGTTCGACGAGGCCGAAAAGGCCGACGTAAACATGAAAAACCTGTTTGGTTAAGCCATGTTTCTGGATATTAGCCCGCTCGAACCCCTGGAAAAGACCATTTTCCTGTGCATTTTGGGTGTGCTCTGCCTGGGCGCACTCTGGTTTGTCTTCAGCCGCATGCAGCGCTATCGCATCATTGCAGATACGCCCACGGCACGCATCCGCTCGGCGCCCCAGGGGTATGTGGAAATCATCGGCCATGTCATTGCCGGTGAAGATGGCATGCTCAGCGCCCCGCTCTCCGGTAGGCCCTGTGTCTGGTACCAGTACAAGGTGGAAGAGCTGGATGATGTGAACGATAAAAAGCGCTGGCGCACGATTCGCAGCGGCATCTCAGAGCACTGGTTCCAAATCAATGACGGCACCGGAACCTGCCTGATCGACCCCGAAGGCGCGGAAGTCAGCACCAACCACAAACATACCTGGCAAGCCAGCGGCTCCTTTCCCGGCCTCGCATCCGGCCTTGGTTCTGAAGGCATCGCCTCGGTGATGACCTCAGTACTGGGAGGCGAACGCTACCGCTATACCGAACGCCTCATCTTTGAACACGAGCCCATTTATGCACTGGGTCGCTTCAACACGGTGGGCGGTGGCCGCGATCAGCTTGACCAGGCCAGTACGGCACGGGATCTGCTGCGCAGCTGGAAGCAGGACCCCGAAGGCCTTAAGGCACGCTTTGATGCCGACGGGGACGGCAACATCAGCATGGATGAATGGAAGGAAGCGCAAAAAGCGGCACGGCGGGAAGCGCGTGAGCAACAGGCCGACTTGCATGCCCTGCCCGACATGAATGTGTTGAACGATCCAGAAGACGGCAAACACCCGTACCTCTTATCAACACTGGATGAAGAACAACTGATAAAACGTTATCGCTGGATATCATTGGGATGTTTTGCGGGCAGCCTTACTACTTTCTGGCTGTTTTTGGAGGTTTTGCTGGCAAACTGAGCAAAAAGTGCTCAAGCTGCACTACAGGACGCCGACATTCATCCTATATTCATCTTATACGTGCGTTGTTCGAGGTCGATATAATGAGATGCCCAGAGCATTATCTGCAACACCCCGACCGGATCAAACTTGAACTGCTCCCGATCATACCCGCTCCGCAATGGAGTGACGCCTCACTGCCCCTGGGACTGTCACTCCTGAGTTTTCGTCTTTACACGCCCGGCAAGTGGCTCAGGATTACCGCACCCGGCGTCGATCCTGATCTGGGCATTAATGCCCTGGTTGTTGAATGCCTGCCTGTACCTGGCCAAGAAAGCCAGTATCGCCTTAAGCTGGCATTCCCTGACCAGGAACAGCTGTTCCGGGCCCGCATGCTGGAGCAACTTTGCCAGATCTGTATATCGCAGGAAGACGCCCCTGACGATGACGCCGAAAAGCTGGCACTGGAATGGATCGAGTCAGAGGCGGCACATTTTCCATCGGATGGCTTATAATCCCTCTTTTACGCGCCAGTAATGAGAGGAATCTATGCAACAGAAGGTTGTTACCGCAGGAGCCATCGAGATCAGCAACGAAAAGCCCATGGTGCTTTTCGGCGGCATGAACGTGCTGGAATCGCGGGATCTGGCGCTGCGCATTGCCGAACACTATGTCGAGGTCACCCAGAAGCTCGACATCCCTTACGTCTTCAAGGCCTCTTTCGATAAGGCGAACCGTTCCTCTCTCACCTCCTTCCGTGGTCCGGGTCTGGATGAAGGCCTCAAGATTCTTGAAGAGGTCAAGAAGACCTTCAATGTGCCCCTGATCACCGATGTGCATGAGCCCTACCAGGCCGCACCGGCTGCCGAAGTCTGCGATATCATCCAGTTGCCGGCCTTCCTGTCTCGCCAGACCGATCTGGTCAGTGCCATGGCCGCAACCGGTGCCGTGATCAATATCAAAAAGGCCCAGTTCCTGGCGCCCCAGGAAATGAAGCACATTCTGCACAAGTGCGAAGAAGCCGGTAACGACCGCCTCATTCTGTGTGAGCGCGGCAGCAGCTTTGGCTACAACAACCTGGTGGTTGATATGCTGGGCTTCAGCGTCATGAAAGAGTTTGGCTATCCGGTCATGTTTGATGCCACCCATGCACTGCAGATGCCGGGCGGTCGTGCCGACTCTGCTGATGGCCGCCGCGCACTGGTTGCGCAGCTGTCACGTGCAGGTCTGTCTCAGGGTATCGCCGGTCTCTTCCTTGAGTCTCACCCGAACCCCAATGAAGCCAAGTGTGACGGCCCCTGTGCACTGCCGCTGGACAAACTGGAACCCTATCTGCAGCAGATGAAAGCAGTCGACGAACTGGTTAAATCCTTCCCGCCTCTGGATACCAGCGCCTGATACCCGGCGGACACGGGGCTGACATTGGCCCCCTGTCCTGTTGTACTCTTGCTGTTGTTCTAAGGAAGGCTACAGCCGATGGCAAATACCCATGAAAAAGTGTTCAACGCGCTCAAGGAAGAGCTGGTCGTAGGACCTGATCACCACCGTTTTCAACTCACACGCAAGCAGCGTGATCATTTTGCAGGGCAAATCTGGGAAGCCGAGGATATCTCAACGGCAGCCCGGACTCAGGTCAGCCTGCTGTTTCTCTGGCCGGTTCTGGCTGCGCAGGCCAATGTCACCAAGAAAGTCCACCGCCTGGCCCAGCAGAACCGCTCTCTGACACACCCTCATATCCTGCGCACCTATGGCTATTTCAGTTGGCGCGGACTTGAGTTCCTGTCGCTGGAGCACCTGAACGGGCAAACTCTGTCCGACCTGTTGCAGAAAAAACAGGCAGCAAAACTGTCCGCAAAACAGAAGCAGGGGCTGCTGACCCAACTGACCAAGGCACTGGAGCGCTCACCCTCCCCCCATGACCTGCTGGCACCGGACTGCGTGTTTCTGAACACCGGCGGCGGCGTCAAACTCTTTGGTTTTGGCTGGCGCCCCGTCATTGCTCCACTGGCAGACAGCCTGCCGACAAAGCCGCACTACCATCGCTACCAGGCGCCTGAAGCCTTTCATGCTCACACACCAGCGCCGCAGAATGATGTCTACGCTCTGGCGGTCATGGCCTGGGAGCTCTACTCCGGTAAAACAGCGTTTCAAGACAAGGACGGCGAAAACACCCGTTACCAGCGTGAGTTCAAGCAACCCTCCGGGCTCGACAAGTCCCAGTCGCAGACACTTAACCAGGCACTTTTACCTGAAGCAGAACAACGCCCCGAGAGCGCCCTGACCCTTATAAAGGCCTTGTTTGCTGAGCCGGAAAAGGCTGAAGAGCCTGAACTGGATGCACAGGCCCTTGAAGCCGAAGAGGGTGAAAACAAACCGACTGAAGAAACAGATAGCGCACCCGAGCCTGAAGCTGTCGAAAGCACTACTGAACCTGAATTGACAGATACCAGCGATACAGACAATGCACCTGCCGCAGACGCTCCAGCCGAGGGTGTTGATGCGGAGCACGCGGAACCGCGTAAAAGGCCGAGTTTTGCCTTTCTGAAACCAGGGCCGGCAGCCCGGCGTTGGCTGGGGCTGGGCGCCGCCTACCTGTTCGGCATACTGACCGGCAGCTGGCTGGCCCTGATGTTCTTCGGCGGACAGCTGGATAACGTAGGCTCTCAAGCCGTTGCCATGATGAAGGACAACCGTGAGCTCAGAGCCGCGTTTGAATCCTCCGAACAGGAACGCCAACGCCTGCAGCAGGCATTGGCCGCCGCACAGGCCGAGTCCGCCGAGGCTGCCGCAGCCCCGGTAGAAAATGAAGACATCTTGCCTGCCGATGAAGTACGCGAATCCGGCCAGCCAACACCTCACCTGACCCTGTTTCAGGATGAACTCATGGACGGCAGTCGCGGCCCGCAGATGGTCGTGATTCCGGGAGGCCAATTCCGCATGGGCGACCTGCACGGCCAGGGCGATGACAATGAGTACCCGGTGCATGATGTTCAGATTCCGGTCAGCTTTGCACTGGCACGCTATGAAGTCACCTTTGAAGATTATGATCGCTTTGCCCAAGCGACCGGGCGTGATCTGCCTGAGGATGAAGACTGGGGACGAGGCAAGCGCCCGGTTGTCAATGTGAGCTGGCAGGATGCCGCAGCCTACGCACGCTGGCTGGCCGAACAGACCGGACAGCCCTATCGCCTGCCGACAGAAGCTGAATGGGAATACAGTGCCCGCGCAGGCACCCAAAGCGTCTACTGGTGGGGCGATGAGATGCTGGATGGCTATGCCGTCTGTGATGGTTGTGACACCCAGTGGGGTGGCAAACAAACCGCTCCCGTCGGCAGCGCAAAAGCGAACCCCTGGGGGTTGCATGATATGAGCGGCAACGTGGATGAGTGGGTATTGGACTGCTATCAGCCTGACTACAGCAACGCTCCGAGCGACGGCAACGCGGCCCAGATCACCGGCTGCAACCAGCGTGTGATGCGCGGTGGTTCCTGGTTCGATATTCCGCGCCTGACCCGCCCCGCCAGCCGCTACCGCCACCCGGCCAATACCTCCCGCAACAGCTGGGGTTTCCGGGTGGCACTGGATTTGAATGAAGCGAACAGTCAATAAACCGGAGCCCCCAATGACACCGAACCGACTTTTGCAGGCCATGGCACTGACCCTCTGCCTCCAGCCCCTGGCCGGACTCAGTGCAGCACCATTGCAACTGACCGAGGAAAGCCGTGAAAGCCTAAGCCTGACGCTGTATCAGCGTAACCTGGCACTGGTAGAAGAAACACGCACCACACCGGCTTTGCCCAGCGCCAGCCCGATCACCTTGACCGGTGTAAGCTCGCAAATGCTGCCGGAAACCCTGCAGGTCATCGGTGCCGGTACCATTCTTGAGCAGAACCTGGAAAGCAATACTCTGGACCTGAACCGCCTGCTGCAACAACAGATCGGCCAGGAGATCCGTCTGATGCGCTTTAACTCGGCGACCGGTGATGAACAGGCACGTAGCGTTCGACTGCTGCGCGCACAAGGCAATATGTTGATGGTGGAGAATGGCGAAGGCCGTATCGAAACTCTTACTCTTCACGACGGCCAGTGGCGCCTGTTGCTCGACAGCCCCGGGCAGTTCCAGCTCAAACCCAGCCTCTCTTTCCAGACCCAGGGCACTGATAAGCCTGGCCAGGCACAGCTGCGCTACCTGACCCGCGGCATCAGTTGGAGTATGGATTATGTGCTGAACCTGGAAGCCGACAGCCAGCACCTGAACCTGCAGGGCCTGGCCACGTTGAGCAACGACAGTGATATTGACTGGCCCGATGCCCGCATCAAACTGCTGGCCGGTGAGGTTAACGAGCCGCAACAGGCGTTCCGCATGGAAAGCAAGGCACTGGCTATGTCACCACGTGCGGACTCATCTGGCGGCGCAAGCCCCTCAAGCGTGCAGGACTACCACCTGTATAGTCTCGAACGCAGCCTGAGCCTGCAGGCCCAGCAGCAAAAACAGATCCCGCTGATCAGCCAGCAACAGCTACCCACGCAGATCGAATATCATCAGCAGATCCAGGTCGCGACCCATCAGCAACAGCCGGTAGAGGGCCTTAAACCGGACATCAAGCTGAGCTTCGAAGCACCCGCAGTTACTCAAGGGCGTACACCTCTACCAGCCGGCCAGGTACGTGTTTTCCGCCCGGATGAACAGGGGCAGCAGCAGTTTATTGGCGGCAGCCACATGCCCGCCACCGCACCAGGCGACCGCGCCGAAATCACCTTGGGTAAGGCCTTTGATCTGGAATCAGAATATCGCCAGACCAGCTTCACCAAGCTGTTTGACGGCTATGAGACGAGCTACACCCTCACGCTGAGCAACCGCTCTGAAGAGAGCAAACCCTTTGTAGTGACGGCACTGATGCCACGCCCGTTTGAACTGATCAAGGCAGATGCGGCGCCGGCAGAAACAGACGCCAGCAACCTGAAATGGACACTGAACCTGAAAGCCGGTGAAACCCGCGAACTGAGCTTCAGCGTCAAACTGCTTAGAATTTAAGCACCACTTCCTGCGAGTGGATGCTGACGCTTGCGCCAGCATTCCGCTCGCGCGGGGTCGATAGCGGCCCCTAGCACCCCCTCTTCATAGACCTCGACCATACGCCGCACAGCCAGCGGATGACGCTGCTCTCCCGCCATGCGGTAATAGGCCAGAGCCTTGGCCGGGTCGGGCCGAAAATAATGCTCAAACCCCTGCTCGTAGATACGCCCCATCTGGTACTGCGCCTTGGCATCACCCATATAAGCAGCACGTTCCAGATAAATACCACCCTGCACCCGGCTCGCCACATCCTCGCCCCGAAAATGCAGCAGATGCCCATAGGTCGACAGCGCCGCCCGACTGCCACTTTCAGCAGCGATACGGTAAAGCTTCATGGCAACTCGGTGCCGTCGTTTGGACCCCTTGAGCACCGGCAGATGAAACAGTCGTGCTGCCAACCAGTGAACCAAAGGCGCCATCGAGCGTCTTAACACACGCATCCTTATATCCTTGTGCACTTAAAGCAATTATTTTTATAACGATATGATAAAAATATCTGACATTCAGCCACATAGACCGTTACACTGAACTATACCTGTTGTCAGCCGACAGGCAGAAGCCTGTTTTGACACTAGACCGTTTCCGGATACGCCTGAAGCGTCACAACTGGTTTTTCAGGCGCAGCCAACCTAATCGAGCAGCAAGGGAGTTGATTCGCGAATGAACATCTACGAAGACAATGCATTGACGATCGGGAATACCCCACTGGTACGCCTCAAGCATCTGTGGCCGCAGGGCAACCTGCTGGCCAAGATTGAGTCGCGTAACCCGGCCGGCTCCGTCAAGTGCCGTATCGGCGCCAACATGATCTGGGCCGCCGAGCAGGAAGGCCGCCTCAAGCCCGGTATGACCCTGATTGAGCCGACCAGTGGCAATACCGGTATCGCGCTTGCCTTTGTTGCTGCCGCCAAGGGCTACAAGCTGGTGCTCACCATGCCCTCCTCCATGTCACTTGAGCGTCGCAAGCTGATGAAGGCGCTGGGCGCTGAAATCGAGTTGACAGAACCGGCCAAGGGCATGAAAGGCGCCATTGAAAAGGCACAGCAGCTGGTCGACGAAAATCCCGAGCAGTACCTGATGCTGCAGCAGTTCGAGAACCCGGCCAACCCGGCTATCCATGAGCAGACCACAGGCCCGGAAATCTGGCGTGATACCGATGGCCAGGTGGACATCTTCGTGGCAGGCGTGGGCACCGGCGGCACTCTGACAGGCGTATCCCGCTACATCAAGAATACCCAGGGCAAGGCGATCCGCAGTGTCGCGGTAGAACCGCTGGATTCTCCGGTGATCAGCCAGACACTGGCGGGTGATGAAGTTAAGCCTTCACCGCACAAGATTCAGGGTATCGGTGCCGGTTTCGTGCCCAAGAACCTGGATCTGGACCTGGTCGATCATGTGGAGCAGGTCAGCAACGAAGATGCCATGGCGACCGCCCGTGACCTGATGCAGAAGGAAGGTATTCTGTGCGGCATCTCCTGTGGCGCGGCCCTGACAGCGGCTCTGCGTGAAGCAGCCAAGCCGGAAAACGAAGACAAGCAGGTTGTGGTGATTCTGCCGGATTCTGGTGAGCGTTACCTCAGCTCTGCCCTGTTTGAAGGCATGTTCACTGATAACGAGAACGTACAGTAACCTTGTAGTAACAATACAACTTGTACAGCATGTAACCAAAAACAGCCGCATTAGCGGCTGTTTTCGTATGTGGTTGCAGCGATAATCCGATACAGGATTATCTCAGCAGCGGGTTCAGCTCATCAGGTCACGAACCTGCTGATGGCTGGGGAAGCTGCTCAAATCACGCACGCTGACGGTATCACCGCTGGTGCGTGTCAGGATGTAGGAGCTGGGCTTGCGCGCGCTGCCTTGATATACACCGCTGACTTCAAAGTTTTCACCATCAACACCCAGAATCGCAATGGTACGTTCTTGAGTGTTTGCATTCATGTCTACGCTTTTCATCTTTTCTCTGCCCCGATGCTTATTATGTAGTTTTATTACATAAAGCATAGCCTATTTTTCAAATTTAACAAGCAGATGACGGTTTTAAGGTCTTTCAATGACAACCTGCTAGGACCGTTTTATCGCGCCCAAACACGTTTCTGCCTTCTGGTATCCGAGGCTGATCATCTCGGCAGCACGGTTGAATTCAAGCATCTGACAGGCATTACGGGGCACTTCAATAATCTCGTCTGGCGGGTAGGCAGCCAACTTCTGGCGGGCGATGCTGCTCTGCATGCTATCGAATGCCTGGATCGCTACGCCATAGGCGCCCCAATCCCGTGGACGCGCTTCCGTCTTGTTTTGCTGTAGCCGCTGGATGAAACGGCCTATACGATCATGTATTAAAGGAGCGTCTTCCGTGTCGGTCTCGTCAGGATCTGCCACTGGGGCCGTCTGCTCAACCATCTGTCCGTTAAGGTTTACCGCTACAGTAATGTCGGTGTCATCATGAAAGGTGGGCGCAATGGGTACCGGGTTCAGTACACCGCCATCCACCAGCGTGAGGCCACGGTAGCGGAACGGGGTAAACAGCAGCGGAATGGCTATGGATGCCCGAATGGCATCAAACAGATTGCCACTGTTGATCCAGACCTCTTTCTGCCGTTCCAGATCGGTGGCCACCGCAGTAAAGGGCAGTTCCAGATCTTCGATGAGCACATTACCGACCAGGTTGGTCAGGGTGTCGATCAATCGATCCCCGCGTACCAGGCCACCCCTGTCCCAGGTCAGGTCCAGCAGCGCCATTATATCCATGCGGGTAATCGAGCGTACCCAGTGTTCATATTCGCTTAACTTGCCAGCCGCGTAGATGCCGCCAATCAGCGCCCCCATGGAGCAACCGGCAATAGAACGGATCTGATATCCATGCTCTTCAAGCCAGCGAATAACGCCGATATGAGCCAATCCGCGTGCACCACCACTGCCCAGCACCAGCGAGACGGTTGTACCGCTTCCGTGTTCCGTCATAGCCCCCACTCCTCTACAACCGGAAATCCGTATCCACATCGACACCCCCGGTGCCAATGTTCCTGTTTAAACCATAGACCCATATCCTGCCCACGGCAGGCCCGTAAATAAAAAGGTAAGTAAAATCAGAAAGGTAGAGCCGGAGTGACAATGCCACTCCGGCTGCAGGATCAGCTCAGCTGAGTGAGCCAATGACGGGTAGGAACGAAGAAAGCAGAGCCCGTCACGGCGCGGGTAAAGTCGAGAATACGGTCGGCATGGCCGCTGTCATCGCCTTCCACCATGCTCTTGAGAATGAGCTCGAAATGCTCGGGCGTGCGGCAGGTGCTGACAAACATCAGACCTTTTCGCTGGCTATCGCCGTAAGGCATGCTGTGTCGCAGGATCTCCATGGAGCTGCCGTCTTCACGCTTCAGCGAGGTACGCTTGGTGTGCGCGTGCGGTGACTTCTTGTCGCCCGGATACTCAATGTTCTCGTCCTTGGTGCGGCCATAGGCATCTTCCTGCTGTTTGACGCTTAGACGCTCCCAGGCACCCAGGTCGTGCTCATAGCGCTGCAGGTGCAGGTAACTGCCACCGGCAAACTCGGGGTCTTCATCACCCACAAGCGCAACGTCCAGGCGGTCATCACCTTCCGGGTTCTCGGTACCATCGACAAAACCGGTCAGGTCACGCATATCGCGATAACGGAAGCCATGGATCTCTTCCACCAGCTCGGCGGCATCGTCCAGGCTGCGGCTGATTGCGGCACCGAGTTCAAACACCGCATCGTGCTGATCCGCACGCACGATGAACAGCAAGTCCACCGGGGTAGAAGGCGCCACGCGCCCGCCCTGCTCCAGCGCCGGGAAGGCACGCAGCAAAGCTGGACGTTCTTCCGGGTTAAACTGGTCCCAGTAGCCGGAACCTACACCAACCGTCAGGTGAAGATCCGCTTCCGGATAACGGTTGCGAAAATCATCCAGCAGCGCCGGCATTGATGCCAGAGACGCACGCACCAACTCACGGGCGCCCTCCACATGGCTCTGGTTAAAGGTCAAAAACAGGGCATCCTTGCTGGATTCAGCAATCAGGCCCGACTGGTACGTGTCTCGCATTGCTCTCTCCCCTTACCGCCCGGCTTACAGCAGAGCGGACAACTCTTCAGTCAGCAGGTCCAGTTCATTCTGGGCTTTCTGACGGGCTTTCTTCTTGAGTGTTTCCACTTCAGCCGTTTTCTCTGCAACCAGTGCCTTGGCAGCTTCTGCCTTGTCTTCAGCCTGTTCCACGCGCTCCAGCAGCGGACGGATCTGCATCAGAATGGCACGACGGCGACCTTCTTCTGCACGTGCGATCTCTTCAGCTGACTTCTCCTTGTCCTTCACCTCTGCCTTCTTCTGCGCACTGCTGGTGTCGGTCAGGGAACGGATGCCCACAGCGTGGCGCACCTTATCGAGGAAAGGCGCGGAGTACTCACGGGCACGTTCGGCCCCCTTATGCAGTACCGCTTCCACTTCACCCAAATCATTCATCAGTTCATTGTAACGGGCACGCGGGGCAGACAGCTGGGCGTCCAGGTACTCGAACAGCTCTTTCTTGGCATCACCCCAGCCAATACCCTCAACAAAACGCTGACGCATGGCTTCGCTTTCTGCTTCGGTGGCGAAGCAGCGGTACAGATGCATCAAGGTATTGTCTGGATCTTTCGGCTCACCCGGCTCACGGGTATCGGTGACAATCTGGTTGATCAGCTTGCGCAGATCATCGGAAGAGCTGAACAACGGAATGGTGTTGTTATAGCTCTTGGACATCTTGCGACCATCCAGACCCGGAATCAGCTGGGTTTCTTCATCCACCTGGGCTTCCGGCAGCGTGAACAGGGACTCGAAGTTGTGGTTGAAACGGCCGGCAATATCACGCGCCATTTCAATATGCTGGATCTGGTCCTTGCCCACCGGAATGATGTCGGCGTTGAACATCAGGATGTCCGCAGCCATCAGGATGGGGTAGTTGAACAGGCCCATGGTGATGCCATCATCCAGATCTTCCTTGCCCGCATCGCGGTTGGCATCCACGGCCGCCTTGTAGGCGTGGGCACGGTTCATCAGGCCCTTGGAGGTCTGACAGGTCAGAATCCAGGTCAGCTCGGTGATTTCAGGAATGTCGGTTTGACGGTAGAAAGTCGCCTTGTCCGTATCCAGCCCCAACGCCAGCCAGGTTGCAGCAATCTCGCGGGTGGAACGGGCTACACGTTCCGGCTCCTGACACTTGATCAGTGCGTGGAAGTCGGCCAGAAAGAAGTAGCTGTTAAACGCGGGATTCTCGCTCGCGTCGATGGCTGGTTTAATGGCGCCGAGATAGTTGCCGATATGGGGGGTACCGGTGGTTGTAATACCGGTCAGAACGGTTTTCTTAGTCATCATTTACTCGTCAGTCGATTCATCCTGCCCGGGTCTGGGATGACCCTGCACTTCGCAAAAGGCTATGATACACAAGTTGCTGGTCATACGCCCCGTGTAATGGCCAACTGATACGGAGATATTCTGATTTATGGATGACTTGCTACCCTCGTTTATCACACTGGGCGGATTTGCACTGCCCGCGGCCTTTCTGCTTTATGTAACCCGCCCACTCAGCCCACCCACTATTGCCTATTTGTTGGTAGTGGCAGGCCTCTGCCTGCTCGGTGGACTGCTGTTTGCCGCCGGCACCATCACGGTGCTGAGCCTGAAAGCGCCACCGCTGGCCAACTCGCTATTGGTACTGGCCGGCGCCATGATAAGCCTGGTAATACGTCAACTTTGGCACCTGAGGCTAAAGACCCACTAATTTAGTCAACTTTTGACAAACGGCATGACTCAGCCATAATAGAAGCGGTCTAATCAGCCGACTGAATGAATCGGAGGCACGCATGGATACATCGACACATACCTTTTCAGCCCTGTTCGAGCAACTGGGCCTGGCAAGCGACACGGATTCCATTGAAAAATTTATCCGCACTCACCAGCTCACCAGCGATGAGTTACCACTGCATGAGGCATCCTTCTGGAACAGCTCACAAGCTTCTTTCCTGCGTGAGGCAATCGGCAGCGACTCCGATTGGGCCGAGGTCGTGGATGAGCTGAACGCCAGCCTGCACGCCTGATTTAGTCTTTTAACGGAGCGGGTGCCCTTGCCCGCTCCCTGTCTTTTATTTCCATTGAGGACATCGCCCAGATGCTGACACTGGTCTCTCCAGCCAAAACCCTGGATTACGACTCGCCCCTGGCCACCGAAACCCACACCCAGCCCCGCTTCACCGAACACTCGCAGATGCTGATCGAGACACTGCGCAAGCTGTCGGTGCAGGATGTGGCCGACCTGATGAAGCTCAGCGATAAGCTGGCCAGCCTGAACGTGGCCCGCTATGAAAGCTGGCAGCCCAAGCATACACAGGACAATGCACGCCAGGCGGTCCTCGCGTTTAAAGGCGATGTTTACACTGGCCTTGATGCTGCCAGCTTCAGCGAAGATGATTTCAGCTTTGCCCAGGATCACTTGCGCATTCTGTCAGGCCTCTATGGCGTACTGCGCCCGCTGGACCTGCTGGAGCCCTACCGACTGGAAATGGGCACTAAACTGACCAATGCCCGTGGCGATAATCTCTACCACTTCTGGGGCGACATCATCACCGAATCCCTCAACGATGAGCTGGCCGAAAGCAGCAGTGAAGTGGTGGTCAATCTGGCATCAAACGAGTACTTCAAGGCGGTCAAACCCAAGGCACTGCGCGCCCGTTTGATTACCCCGGTATTCAAGGATCTGAAAAACGGCCAGTACAAGATCATCAGCTTTTACGCCAAAAAGGCACGCGGACTGATGACCCGCTACATGATTCAGAACCGTATCGAAGAGCCGGAAACCCTGAAGAAATTCGACCTGGAAGGCTATTACTTCAGTGCCGAAGAGAGCAAAGGCGATACCTGGGTATTCCTGCGCGACGAGCCGCCGGCGAAGTAAAATAGCACGCCACAAGGTGACACAGCAGAGGGGCTTAAGGCCCCTTTTCTATTTTGGCGATAAATGCGCTCTGCACGATACTGAAACGGGCAAAGAGCACGGCTAAGCATGACTTCGACCCACTTGTAGGGAACTGGCATTCAGCCGAAATAGCTGAGCACACCTGGATTCATGTCAGTTAAGGCGGAAA
The DNA here is from genome assembly GCF_059179545.1 of Marinobacterium sp. NO-S09. Classification (NCBI taxonomy): domain Bacteria; kingdom Pseudomonadati; phylum Pseudomonadota; class Gammaproteobacteria; order Oceanospirillales; family Oceanospirillaceae; genus Marinobacterium; species Marinobacterium sp. NO-S09. The sequence goes on from NZ_CP168954.1 coordinate 3,096,947, forward strand.
ATCCCCACTCCAAGCCTACCGGCGACACTTTATCTCTGTATGATCAATGGAGTCAGCAGATGGCGCTGCCTACTCCAGCAGACGGCACATCCGAAAGCAGACACTATAGTGATAAAAACGTTGGTTGTTGCGCATTAGCAAATGCGCTGTCACCTGCCGTTTAAACCTGGTTTCTGAGTGAACATGAAAAAAAGCCTGTTACTCCTGCCCCTGCCCTTCCTGTTAGCCTCATGTGCGACCACGCCACCTTCCAATGTGGAAAATGCCTGCCGCATATTCAGAGAGAAACCCGACTGGTTTGAAGCCTCACTGGATGTTGAGCGCAAATATGGATTACCCATACAGGTACAGCTGGCGATTATGCGGCAGGAGTCCAGCTTCAAGCATAATGCCGCCCCACCACGGGATACCCTCTTGGGCATTCCCATGTGGTGGCGCGTATCCAGCGCCTATGGCTATGCGCAGGTAAAAGACGGCACCTGGGACTGGTACAAGGACAAGACCGGTAACTGGGGCGCAGACCGCGATGAATATGACGATGCCGTTGATTTCATGGGCTGGTACGCCAGCGTCTCGCAACGCACACTCGGCATCTCGAAATGGGACGCCTACAACCAGTACCTCGCCTACCACGAAGGCCATACCGGCTGGCAGAGAAAGACCTTCAACAGCAAGGGCTGGCTGGTGCAGGTCGCCAGAAAAGTTGCTGCCAACGCGCGGATGTACGGCGAGCAGCTAAGAGGCTGCAGGGACAGTCTTGCTTCCTCATCCTGGTGGTGGCCGTTTTGAGAGTTTGATAGGAATTCAGATAAGGGCTTTGGGCGAGCGTTATGCATGTGCGTGGGTGGACTGTCTAGCTCACATAGCGGATGCTACAGGGCTCTGCCTCGGCCGTTGTTTCCGGCCCAAAGCGGTTTGTCACGTTAGAAATGTTACTCTGAACCCGATATCTCGACTTCCATCACCTGCGATATCAGAAGCCAGGCTTCTACCGAGGCCATGGTCGAAGAGGTCAAGAGCAGGTTCGGACGACTTGATGGTGTTTTCGCCAATACGGGTGTGCTGGATGGCTTCTCGCAGCTTGTCAATACTGACGTGTCCAGTTTGGAAGATTTGCTGCAAACAAACTTGATTGGTACTCCCCATGATACACACGCTGGCTTTGGAATTAGGGCCTCGAAACATTCGCGTGAACGCTATAAATCCCGGCATCATGCTGACACCGATGGTAGAGGACGCTTTGCCTGACGACCTGACAAAGCGCCTGGCAGCTCATACGCCACTGCGCCGAAATGGCACACCTGAAGATGTTTCAGGCCCCGTCGCCTGGTTACTGTCTGATGAAGCAGCATTTGTTACCGGCCTGCCTGCAGCCATCAATGCTCTAAAACACAGCTCTGGATTTATTCAGGTCGCTCGATCCAAATGAGAGCGAACATGCTAGCGGAGAACATCGAGCCGATATAAATGAAGTACTTTCTAACCACGAAATTACAGACAATCGTTAACTTCACTCAGTCACTTGGTTAAGCTAATCCAACAACAGCCAACAAGTGATACCCGGTACTCATGCAAGTCCGAGACATCAACCAGCAATTTTGGCGGCACGATGAACTGCCCTTTTTTGAGCTACGAAGCACGTTTTTAAGTTCACAACCGTACAAAGCTCATACTCACTCAGGACTATCCATTGGAGCCGTTGTTTCCGGTCAGACTCGACTGTCCATTAGCGGACAGGAGCAACGGGTAGAAACAGGCGATGTCGTTATTATTGAACCTGAAAAGGTTCATGCCTGTAACCCTGTCGATGGCATTCCTCGAAGCTATCACATGCTGTATGTCAATTCTCAGTGGTGCTTGAGCACGCTGTCGCGCCTCTATTCCAGTCCCATCACCCGCCTGTACTCTGATCAAGTACTGATTAAGGATTCTGGTTTATTTGAACAGTTCCTGAAATTTGTTAAGCAATTGGAGGAAGATAACCTGCCCCGTATACATTTGGCGTTTGAGCAGTTGGCATTTCAGGTGCTGTGTCACTGGTGTTCACCCTGCGATGAAGAATATGAGGAAGACGGTGTCGCACAGCACATAAGACGGCGATTGCTGAAGGACTTGACCCACCCTCCGTCACTGGCTGTGCTTGCGCAGGAATTGGGCCGTTCTCAGGAAGGTATCATCCGCCTGTTCAGCAAACAGTTTGGCATTACTCCCAAAGCCTTTGTAAATAATGCGCGCGTTGAAAAGGCGAAGCTTTACTTAAGACAAGGCCTACCCATTGTTGACGTGTCAGCAGCTGTCGGATTTTCAGACCAGAGCCAGTTTCACCGAGCGTTTGTGACCCACACGGCCTCGACTCCACGCCAATATCAGCAAACAGAGTCAATTTTCGACAATATTTAGCCATATTTTTGACCTAACGTGGAAGTCACTTTTATCCACGTAGGTAATCCACGGTGTCTTTGGAGACTTTCATTCCAGCTGCTTTTCCTGCCCTTGCCTTGGCACACTTCCTCGCCCTTGTAAGCCCTGGACAAGACTTCTTCCTGATCACAGGCCATGCGATTCGCTACAACCTGCACGGTAGTCGGTTTATCTGTCTGGGCGTCGCCTTGGGCAATGCCATTTACATTTCCATTACCATTATTGGCTGGACGGGTATTCGTGATATGCCACTCCTGTTCTCGATCATCGAATTAGCCGGAGCCTGTTACCTGCTATGGATAGGGTTTCAGCTACTTAAAAGCAAACCCGCTGATGTCATTATTGAAGCGACCAGAGGTTCTGCCCCCAGTCCTTTGCGACAACTCATGTTAGGACTTAACTCGGCGCTTCTGAACCCGAAAAACGCTTTGTTCTATATGAGTTTGATGGCGGTGATTCTGGGAAATAATGTAACGGTGGCTCAGCAGATCTTTTGTGGGTTTTGGATGGTCATGGCTGTACTCTGCTGGGATCTGTTCGTAGCCTCTGCCATTGGGCATAAAAGGCTACAGTCATTTCTTCATCGCAAGATTCACCTGATTGAGCGAGGGGCGGGCGCGATTTTACTAAGCTTCGGAATAGGCTTGATCTTCCAGGTGAGCAGCAAGCCGTGATCAGCGCCTGCTTTGGGCTATCTCCATAAGCCTCACTCAGAAAACAAAGAGGCCCAACCAGGGCCTCTTAAACGCTCACCATCTATACAATATTTGCCGCGTTACTTGCTAACCGAGCTCACCTCAAAAGCCCCCACCAACTGCTGCAGCTTGGCCGCGGTGCCTTTTACCTGATCAGAGCTCATCTGCAGCTCGCTGAAGGCAGTGTTCATACGGGTTGTGATATCCGCCACCGAGCGGGCGTGGCCGCCGTGTTGCTGGCTGTGTTCGTCGATGTGTTTGATGATATCGAACATCTGCGCCACGCTATCGTGCAGCTCGGAATTGTCTGAGGTGGACTGCTCGGCCAGAGTCAGGCTGCGGTCTACATCTTCTACGCCGGACTCCATGAAGCGGACAGCTTCGCTGCTCTCGGTCTGGATACGCTCGACACGGGTGCCTATTTCACGCGCAGCTTCATCGGTGCGTGCCGCCAGGCCGCGTACCTCGTCAGCGACTACCGAGAAGCCTCGGCCGTGTTCACCGGCACGGGCCGCTTCGATGGCCGCATTCAGAGCCAGCAGATTGGTCTGCGCGGTGATATCGGTGATCAGGGTGACGATCTCATCGATTTCGGTGGTACGGGCATTCAGGGCCTGTACGCGCTGGGCAGAGGTCTGGACAATGTCACGGATCGCCTGAGTTCCCGAACGTACGGATTCAAACTGCTCGCGGGCCTGGCGGACGACTTTTTCCATCGCATCCTTCATTACCTCAGCCGTTGAAGAAGCGCGGCTGATTTCAGCGAGCTGGGACTCAACCAGCGCCAGCATCTGTTCTGCCGCCTCATCGACGGAGCCTGCAGCTTCCAGTGCTACCTGGTTACGGGCCTGCATCTGTTCGCTGTTATCGCCTACATCGCCAGAGGCACGAATCACCTGGCCGACAATGCTGTCCAGGTTATCGACAAAACTGTTTACCCAGCGCGCCAGGTCTCCGGTTTCATCGGCAACGATGCCGTCACTGTCCAGACGCTGGCGCAGGTTGCCCTGCCCTTCAGCCAGGTTACGGATTACGGCGGTCATATCATCCAGACGCCGCGATACGGGCTTCAGCCCCAGGCGCCAGAACGTCAGTACCGAAAGCATGACAAAGGCAAAGTTACAGACCATGCCGGTCAGGTGCCCCAGATCCAGCCAGTATTGCACGCCATAGCTGGCCCCAAGGCCCAGCGCCAGCGATCCGGTCAGGTTGGCAAACATGCGCGTGCTGATGGAGCGACGACGGTAGACCTCTTCCAGGTCGGACTCGCACATCATGCCCCAGCGGTCACGGGAACCGGGCAAGGAGAAAGTCACACCCTTACCGATCACCGGAATATGGCGGTAGTCGGAATAGCCGGGATAGGTTACGAACAGGTTACTGCCCTTGCGAATGGTTTCGCGCACACCGGGGTGCAGCTTGCCGGTGGCCGGATCGGTAAAGCGTATTTCGAACTCGGTATGCTCACTGACTTTGACAGTGCCCCACTTGGTGTGAATCCCGCTTTTCAGGTTCTCACCGTGGGAGAAGGTATCGTCCTCAAAACGCGAGCGCGAGAGTGCTATGCCCTGCTCGATGCTGGGGTCAAAGCGCGATTCAACCATAAACAGGTAGTTGTCACCGGACTCCGGGTAGATATGCCCGGCTTCACGCTGGATCAGATCCCCCAGAACATCATTGGGGACACGGGCACAGAGCAGCCCCACCACCTGACCATTACGTGTCACCGGCTGATAGAACATCAGGGTAACGGCATCGTGGAAACGGGAGGAGCTGGGGCCAATCTGCCTGGTCACCGAATCACGATACGGTCCGTGCAGGAAGGGAGATTTGAGCCCTTCGCTGACTGCTGCCCGGTTAAGGTCTGTCGCGCCGATACGGCTGCTGACGCTGGAATACTGTACACGCCCATCGGTGCTGACCAGTGCCAGCTCGGACCAGTCCAGCGCCTGCTTCATTTTCAGACCGAACAACTGCTGGTTCTGCTGCGGCTGTTCCAAATCCACCTGATCGGCCAGCGCTGCCAACAGATCCCATTGCGCCTGTGTCCATTCAGTGAGCAGGCGAACCCTGATTTCAGCCACACTTTCAAAGGTCTGCTCAACCACGGGCAAGGTGCGCCGGTTCAGCCAACAGGACCAGCGCATCTTCAACTTGCCGGTACCCCCAAACCAGGGAAGCCAATGGCGTTCGGCGTTGGACAGTTGCATCTGGGCGCTTTTCAGTGGGGTCATACGGGGTTCTCCATGGGGGTATTACTCCCTAGGAGGTAGCAATTATTGCGCCAAATCAGTGCAAGCAACAAAAATGGTTATTTTAAGCGACAGATGCGTGGGAGAAGCGCCCCACAAAGAAGCACCAGAATGGCGCCCCGAAAGGATTTTGCACTAAAAAAGGGCAGCCAAATGAGGCTGCCCTTCCTGTTTTACGCCTGCTCGATACCGACAATTTTCCAGTCGGCATTGGTCTGCTGCATGTCGCGGTTCAGGTGCCAGATTTCGCTGAACTCGCTGGTAGGCTGGCCGGATTCGGCAATCCAGCCATAGAAGTGGATGCTGGCCACTACGTGATCGCCTTCATCGATGAAGTTGATCAGCTCTGCCATGACGGATTCCACATCGGTATGCAGCTCACCCGGCAGCTTGGCGCGTTCCTGCTGCAGCGCGGTGAACATCTCGTCAGACATGTAGTCGCGGATATCGCTCCAGTCCTGAGTATCCCAGGCTTTCTGCAGATGGATAAAGTGCTGCTTGGCTCCCTCTACAAACTGCTTTTCATTGAACCAGTCTGGCAGGTTCAGAGCAGCCGGTGCAGGGCTGGAGTTCAGTCCACCGAAGCGGGATGGGGCCGGTGCGGGCTGCGGCTGCGCCTGCTCACGGGCCATGGAGCCATCCGGCATGGCGTAGGCCGGCTGCTGTCGTTGCACTTTGCGCCCGGCAAAGAGCTTGAACAGGACAAAGCCGATCACGGCAATCAGCAGGATATCCATGAACTGGATACCTTCAAATGCGCCTCCCATGAACAGGGCCGCCAGCAGACCACCGGCCAGCAGGCCGCCCATCAGGCCGCCAAAACCTCTGGATTTGGTCGCGGCCGCACCCGTGGTATTGGTGGTACTTTTGGCTGCTGTCTGGTCCTTGCTTGGAGCCGGCGCCACTTTCTTGGGTGTGGTGTAAGACTTGCCAAAGCTTGAGCCGCCGCCCAGACGCTTGGCTTCTGCCACGTCCGGCACCATCATCAGGCTCAACACCAGCGCAAAGCAGGTTGTTATCAGGGTTCGCATTTCTTCTCCTCAGGTTGTTTCGCTATCCGGCGCAGTGCTTGCGCCAGAACCGCAATATAAAGACCGGTAAAGATCAGTATGATCCCGACCAGGTGGTAAAGCCCCAGGCGTTCGCCCAGAAAAACAGTTGCCAGCAGTAGTCCGAACATGGGCATCAGGTGAATAAACAACCCGGCCGTCGGTGCACCCAGCTTTTCGACCCCGAGGTTCCAGAACAGGAATGCCAGGATCGATGCAAAAACTGCCATATAGAGCACAGTGAGCAGGAAAGGTTCCCCACCGGGAATCGAAAATTGACCACCCTGCTCCCACAGCATCAATGGCAGCAACACAACCACGCCGACCAGCACGGTAATACCGAAGAAACTGAGCCCGTCCATGGCGGCGGGACGCCAGCGCAAGGTGATGGTGTAGAAGGACCAGCTTAGCATGGCCATGAAGATCCACAGATCGCCCTGATTGAAGGCAAAGCCGGTAATGGTCTCCAGCTGACCACGACTCACCAGCACAACAACACCGGCCAGTGACAGCATGACCCCCAGCCACTGGCGCCCGGAAGCACGCTCACCAAAGAACAGCGCACCCAGCAGCAGAATCATCAGGGGGACGGCGGACTGCATCAGCATGGCATTGGTTGCCTGGGTATATTGCACACCCATATAGACCAGGGTGTTAAAGCAGGCCACGCCCAAAAACCCCTGCAGACAGAGCATGGGCAGGTTGGCACGCACGGTGTCACGCAGGCGCCAGATACGCGGCAGCCACCAGGGCAGAATCAGAACAAGGGCAACGCCCCAGCGCAGGAAGGCCAGGGTGAACGGTTGCATATCCAGATGGATGGCACGCGCCAAAACGAAGTTTCCGGCCCAGAACAGGGTCGTCATGATTAACAGCAGGTAAGGCATCAGGCTTTCTCTTGGTCGTGTCGACGCAGCATCCGCGCCAGCAGACTATAGGGGGGATCTTCACCAGTCAGCAGGTAATAGAGCACGTTGTAATTATTGATACTCCATTCCATATCGCGCTTGGCGCTGACCAGGCCGCAGAACAGAATTTCATCACCCTGTTGAAGCTCCTGCAGCTCGCCGGGCAACAACTTCACGTCATCACCCCGCTTGAACAAAAGCGGGAAGCAGGCCAGCTGACGGCCACGCTCACCCGGGTCTTTATTGAGATGGCGCAGACTGACACTGCGCTCTTCCAGCATGGTCAGGATGGCCGGCGCTTCGGTTTCGGTCACCGAGATGGACCAACTATCCAGCTCTCGATCACCCACCACACTACTCATGCGATTTACCAGCGTATGCGCCCAGACATCATCACAACTCTGCAACTGCTGCAGGAACAGTGGCAGCAGCGGCGTTTTCAGCTGGGCCAGAATCCGGTTGGCGATGATACGCCCCGGCTCCATGATGAAGTCACAGCGACTGTTGCGGAACACCAGCTTGTTCTGATGCAGGTTCTGGCGCACCACGGTGGTTAGCTTCGGGTTCAGTTCTCGTGCCGTCATGATGATGGACAGGTTGTCAGCATCGTTATCAGTGCCGGCAATTACCCCCACGGCAGTTTCCACGCCCGCTTCACGCAGGGTATGCGCTTCAGTCCCCACACCCACTACGGCATGGCGAACGGCAGCCAGATTGCCGGGGCTGGGATCAATGACGGTGATATCGGTTTCCTCAACGGAGAAGGCATTGGACAGCGCGCGGCCAAAACGGCCAAAGCCACAGATAATCCAGCGGCCCGGCGCATGCTTGTAGGCGCTGGACAGGGTGCGGTGATGCGGGTTCATCAGCCAGTCATAGGCCAGTAGTTTGTGCGGCGAACGCGCGGCCAGTGCCATGTAATCGGCGTAGGCACGGAAAGGGTCGACAATCATGTCGGTGCCGAAAGACGCCATATTGGCTGTGGTCACTTCGGCATTGGTGCGAGTAATGACCTGTCGTTTGGGGGCCAGCAGCTTGCTGGCAATGGCGATCGACAGGTTGACGTTGTCATTGTTGGTCAGCGCCAGCACACCGATACACTGGGGATGCTGCAGGCCGGCATGATCCAGCACATCCGGCAGGGAGGCATCACCACAGAGCGAGGGCACCGGAATCACCAGATTATCCAGCTCCAGGGCATCGATACGGTCCTGATCGATATCCACCACCACGGCACGCACGCCACGGCTGATCAAACGTCGCACCACGATACTGCCGGTAACACCATAGCCACAGACAAGGAAGAAAGGCTCTCTCAGGTTGCGGACATGGTTGCGAAAGCCACGCAGGCGCATGAGGCGGCCAAACATGGGCTCCTGCAGCACCGCCAGCGTCTGCCCTATGCCGTACAGCCAACTGATGACGGTGGCATAAATGGACAGCGTCACCCACATGCGCTGGGCATCGGTGAATTCATAGGGGACTTCACCAAAACCGATGGTCGTCCCCATAAAGGAGACGAAATAAAAGGCATGGAAGAAGTCCATGTACCAGATATTGCCATCGGCATCGCGCCCCGGAATCAGCGTCATGCCAAATACGGAAATGGCATAGACGGTAATCAGGGTAATAAGCGGCGCGCGCAGGCGCCGCATGAACAGGAACACCAGGTTATTCATGGTGTTAACGCCGTATCAGAGCGGTTTCTACCACCAGAAGAATCACGGAGATCAGGTTGGCCACCAGCGCACCGGCAGCAAAGGACACCACACTGGCCATCATTTTGGCGGTCATGCCGGTGGCCGCCACCTGCTCGCCATAGCCCCAGAACACGGCCGCCAGAATCAGCTGCAGGTCTGCCACCAGACTGGTGGCCAGCATCAGCGCGCCCAGATGAGTACGATCCCCGAACTTCAGCACGGTACAGATCAGGCTGACCACAAGGGCTGCAAACAGCTCAAATACATCGTGATGTTCAGTGTTGTCGATCTCGCCCAGCACGAACCCGAAGTTCAGCGTCAGTGCCAGCACGATGAAAAACGCAAAGATCACCTTTTCCCGGTTCATTGTCCCCTTCCCTATCCTGTAGACTTGGAACGATTGTATAGACTGTCCGACCAGTTCGCACCCACCGCAAGTGGGGAACTCAAGCCTTATCCATCTGTCTTTTGTAGTTCCGTGACAGTGCCTGCCCAAGTGAGGAAAGATGTTCCAGCTACAACGTGCCCTTTTCATGACCAGCCTGCTGCTTCTGGCCCTGCTGTCGCTGCCGGCCCGAGCAGAAATTATCACCAGTCCTCTGGATACCCGCGAGTTCAAGCCCGTTACGCTGGATAATGGCCTGCGCGCCGTCGTGGTATCAGACCCGCGCAGCGATAAGGCCGCAGTGTCCCTCAATGTGGATGTTGGGTCCAACGCCAACCCGGATGATCGTCCCGGTCTGGCTCATTTCCTTGAGCACATGCTGTTCCTGGGTACCGAAAAGTACCCGGAAGCCGACAGCTATCAGCAGTTCATCAGCTCCCACGGCGGCAGCCACAACGCCTTTACCGCCTACGAGAACACCAACTATTTCTTTGATGTGGATGCCCAGGCGCTGCCCGAAGCACTGGATCGATTCTCCCAGTTCTTCATCGCCCCCCTCTTTACGCCGGCGTATGTGGACCGTGAACGCCATGCCGTGCATTCGGAGTATCAGGCCAAACTGCGTGATGACGGCCGCCGTCTACACGAAGTCGCCAAGCAGGTGATGAATCCTGAGCATCACTACAGCCGTTTTATGGTCGGCAGCCTGGACACCCTGTCCAACGGTGACGACAGCCAGATCCGTGACGAACTGATCAAGTTTTACGAGCGTTATTACTCCGCCAACCTGATGACGCTGGCCGTGGTTGGCCCGCAGCCGGTGGACGAACTGGAAGCGCTGGTACGGGAGCGTTTCAGCGCCGTGGAAAACCGCGATGCCGAGCCATACGTGGACACCGCTGTTCTCTACCCCGAAGAGCAGCTGCCGGCTCAGCTCAATATCCAGACATTGCGCGAAACCCGCAGCCTGAGCCTGAGTTTCCCGGTAGACGCGACCCGTGACCATTGGCAGCAGAAGCCGCTGTACTACATCGCCAGCCTGATCGGCTATGAAGGCGAAGGCAGCCTGCTCGCGTTCCTGAAAGACAAGGGACTGGCCCGTGCACTGGGCGCCTATCCGACGCTGGACCTGCCGGGGCAGGCCATGTTCCGTATCGATATCGAGCTGACCGAAGCCGGCTGGCAAGAGATCAATGCCATCACCGCCTGGACCTTCGGTTTCATCAAAAACCTGCGTGAACAGGGTGTCGACCCGGAGCTCTACGAAGAAGAGCGCAAACTGGCCGAAATCCAGTTCCGTTTCGCCCAGCCCGGCCAGGCAACCCATCTGGCCATGCGCCTGTCTCAGGCACTGAACCGCTATGATGAGGCTTATCTGCTGAAAGCGGATTACCATTTGGGCGAGTTTGATGCCAATTTGATTCAGCACTATCTGGACCAGCTGACGCCGGACAACCTGCTGCTGACGCTGGCAGGCCAGGATGTGGCCACTGACCAGATCGAGCCCCGCTACGAAACGCCTTACAGCGTCGCGGCCATTGCGCCCGAACGTCTCTATTTCTGGCAGTACCCGCCACTGGAGAGCGCGCTGCACATCCGCAGCAGCAATCCCTTTATTCCCGAACAACTGGAGCTGGTCGAAGCTGAGCCTCAGGATGCGCCTATCGCGGCCTGGTCAAAGCCCGGCGCGGTTCTCTGGTATCTCTCCGATACCGAGTTCAAACGGCCCAAGGCTGATTTCTACTTCACCCTGTTGTCACCCACCGCCAACCAGTCAGCTCGCCATTCTCTGCTGGCCGAGCTGTATACACGCATGGTGAACGATCAGCTTAACGCCACCCTGTACGATGCCGGGCTGGCAAGCCTGTCGGTGGATCTGTACACCCACCTGCGCGGCATCAGCCTGAAGCTCTCCGGTTTCAGTGACAAGCAGCCGGCGCTACTGAACACGGTTCTCGAAAGCCTGAATAATCCGGCTCTGGACGAGGCTCGTTTCCAGCGCATCAAGACACAGCTGCGCGAGCAGATTGAAAACAGCTTCCAGGAGAGACCGTCCAACCGTGCCTTTGCCCATCTGTATCAGCACCTGCTGGGTGTCTGGTCACCGGAGCAGAAACTGGCCGCACTGGAGACACTGACGCTGGAAGACCTGGCCAATACCTATCAGGAATTCTTGCAGCCGGCTGAACTGCGCCTCTTTGCGCACGGTAATCTGGAGCGGGAAACGGCTATCAGCATGGCGGCCCAGGTACGCGAGACACTGCAGCCTACCGCGCTGGGCTGGCAAGCGGAGGAGCCTCATGTACTGCGCCTGCCCGCTGATGAGCCCATGATCGACAGCTTCGCAACGGACCACAGCGATGCTTCTGTCTTGCTGTATCTGCAGGGCTCAAGCGATAGCCTGCGCACCCGCGCTGCGGTCGCCCTGTTGAGCGAAATTGCCTCCACTCCGTTTTACTCGCAGCTGCGCACCGAGAAACAGTTCGGCTATATCGTCTTCGCCCAGTTCCTGCCGGTACGTGAGCGTCCGGGCATGGTGATGGTGGTGCAATCCCCCAACACTGACCCATTCACCCTGGCCGGCGAGTACAGCCGCTTCCTGGAGGATTTCCGCGCCCAGGTAGCCACCATGGACGAAGAAACGCTGAACCGCTTCAAACAGAGCCTGCTGGCCCGTATCAACGAACGTGATACCAGCCTGAGTGATCGCACCGGGCGCTTCTGGCGTGAACTGGATCGGGGTAATTTCGACTTCGATACGCGCGAACGCCTGAGCCAGCATACGCTCGCATTCGACTCCGAGGATCTGGTACAGCAGCTGGACCTGCTGCTGTCCCGTCAGCTGTTGATTCGCAACTTCGGCAACACGGTTGAAGCCGAGGTAAAACAGCAGGCGCTGAGTGATGACGACAGTCGTCTTGAGTTGTTGAAACAGGACCAGCTGGGCATTCCCTCCAGCTGATCCCGATAGTCACTGATCAGGGCGTCGGGGCGGGCTCTTCCACAAAGACGCGTCCCGGCCGCTGCGGGTTGTCACTCGACGGAGCAGAAGGCTGGGTATCCTGGGTGCTGGCGGGCCCTTCCGTAAGTACTTCCAAGCCGCTATCCGCACCGCCCTGCTGCCAGGTGTCATCTCCTTCCTGCTCATCACCGAAATAGACACCGGGAATTTTCTTCACTTCTTCGCTACAGACATTGCGCAGAATGCACTTGGCGATTTCCACGTCGATACGGATTTGTTCAAAAATCTTGTGTTCACCGAACAGCTCGGGCTCAGGGTCGGGACGGACCACCACTTCGTGCACCGGCGGCGGATCTGAATAGGCGACCACCTGAACCGGTGGCAATGAGGCGTTGTGATCACGGGGCGCCACTTCCCGCATGGGCTCGAAGTCGATATCGCCCCGCTCCATACCCTCATAGGCGGTACGGCCGTGCTTGAGCCCGGATGAGAACTGGCCTACGGCTGTAACATCGTAGGGGTTAAGCTCCTGCGCCGCTGCCGGCAGTGCCAGCAGACAGCACAGGCTCAAGGCAGCAGGATTAGAAATACTCACCCGGATAGATCGACTCGGCATAGAGTGCCAGTTCCTCCAGAATGTGACGGTCCCGATCCGACAAATCAGGCTTCTGCGCCATCTCGTTCAGCTCCTGCGATAATTGCGGGAAGCTATAGCACCCCGCCTCTCCCTGTAACAGCTTACGGCTGCGATATTCTTCCCAGCGCTGAATCTCATCTTCACTCAGCGTATGAGGGAAGTTACGCGCCTTGTATCTGAGTAACATTTCTTCCAGACGCGGGTCCTGAAATGCCAGCTCCAGCTCGAACAACCCCTCGGGTTCAGTGTTGCGCACCTGTTCAATCAAGGCACGATCATGGTCCGAGAAAAAGCCGCCGCTGTAGAGCATATGATCAGGGTCGCCATCGGATTCAAAACCCTTATCACTGAAGATATCGGCCACTTTGGCCGCCAGTCCAGTCTCATTTCGCAATAACTGCAAATGCTGGCGACAGATATCACCGTCAATCTTAAGTCGGTCCGCTTCAACCTTGGTCAGCATGCCAGCCGGCGCAATGATGGGGCACTTATTGGCCAGCACCTGTTTCAGCGGGATACGCGGCGCATCGGCTGGCAGCTGGTCGTGGCGGGTAAAGATCAGCTCACGCAGCTGTTCGACACTGAGTTCAAACAACGGTGCCGGGTCTTCCCTCAAGTCCCAGACCAGGGTGCTGTTACGATTGGTCGGATGGCTGGCAACCGGCGCGACAATAGCCGCATTGCCCCACTCGGCCGGGTATTTTGATGACACGTGCAGCACCGGCTTCATGCGGGCCACATCCAGCTGCGCCTGAACGGCACGCTTGCCTCGGTTATTCACCACGTAATCAAACAACTTGGGCTGACGCTCTTTTACCAGCCGTGCCATGGCGATGGTGGCATAGACATCGGACAAGGCATCGTGGGCATTGCCGTGGTCAACGCCGTTTGCCTGGGTCAGGTCTTCCAGACGCATGCTCGGCGTGCCGTCTTCATATTCAGGCCAGGTAATGCCGTCGGGACGCAACGCACGGGTAAGGCGCATCATGTCGATGATGTCCCAACGCGAGCAACCGTTCTGCCACTCACGGGCATAGGGATCGTAAAAGTTACGGTACAGGGTGTAACGGGTGACCTCATCATCGAAACGGATGCTGTTATAGCCCACGCCACAGGTTCCCGGTGCAGCCAGCTCCGCATGAATGCGGGCAATGAATTCGGCCTCGCAGACACCTTCGGTCATCGCCGTTTGCGGCGTAATGCCCGTCACCAGGCAGGCCTGGGGGTGTGGCAGCACATCCTCTGAGGGACGGCAGTAGAGCATCAGTGGCTCACCGATGATATTCAGCTCGGCATCGGTGCGCACACCGGCAAACTGCAGGGGACGATCGCGTGCCGGATCCGTTCCGGTGGTCTCATAATCGTGCCAGAAATAGGTGAGATTGCGCTCGTCTGCCATGTACTCGTGTCTCGACTTTTCAGTTGGGGAGTGCTTAGATCAGGTCAAACCGCCAGACTACCATTTCAGCCCTGAGGGATCATCCAATGCTGACCGATAACAAGGACCTGGAAACCCGTTGCCCCTGCGGTTCAGGTAAACCCTTTGCCTTCTGTTGCGAACCTGCACTGAGCGGACGCAAGCCTGCCAAAACGGCTGAAGCCCTGATGCGCTCTCGCTATACCGCCTTTGCACTGGGTGCCATTGATTACCTGATCAGCACCACTGCCAGCCGCAAACGTTCGCCTCAGGATGCCGAGTTGCTGTCAGAGCAGACCCAGGTCACCACCTGGACCGGGCTGGAGATTATCGACACCGTGAAAGGCCAGGCTGATGACACAACCGGCATCGTCGAATTCAAGGCCGCCTTCGACAGCCCGGAAGGAAGTGCTGTATTGCATGAGCGTTCCAACTTCGAACGGGAAAATGGACGCTGGGTGTATACCGATGGTGAGGTGGAACTGATCGAAGCCTGATTTTTGTCTAATCCTTGACCAGAACCGGCCGATAAGCACTCCTTAACAGGGAGTGCGTCATGCAGATTCAACATCACAATCTCAGTGCAAAATCAGAGCATCACTACAGCCGTGAAGAACAGCAGGTTGAACGCTTGCGTGTGGCTGAAGTGAGCCGGGACGCAGCCGGTAACCGGCGTGTAGACACCCTGGTTGAGATTGAAGGGCGCAAACTTGAACAAAGCGACACCTATAGCCGCTGGCAATCACGCCTCGGCTCCGACGCCTCTGGAACCGCCTCAACCGCCAAAGCCACTCATGACCCTGATATGAAACAGCTGGATAGCTCTGCTCTGCAACCGCGTGACCGTCTGAAACTGGAACTCATCAGCCGCCTGCACAAGATGATCACCGGCCAGGAACTCAGGATAAAACTGTTCGACCCTTCGGTACTGGAAGCAAAACAGCCGGCGAGCGACCTGCCTCAAGCCATGACAGGAGCACCCACTGGGCCGGACTTCAGACCTCAGCAGCCCGCAATCGGTATGGAGTTTGAACGCGTCTCTCGTATCAGCGAGAAGGAAAGCAGCTCGTACGAGGTACAAGGAGAGGTCCGCACTAAAGACGGTAAAACCATCAATATCGACCTGTCACTGCAAATGGCACGCTCTGTCACCCAACAGGAAAGCAGCACCCTGCGCCTGGGTGCCCGATTGTCCGACCCTCTGGTGATTAATTTTGACGGCAAAGCGGCCGAACTGAGCCAGACCCGATTCAGTTTCGACCTTGACCTGGATGGGCAGAAGGATGAGATTCCCACATTAGCCGGTAACCGTGCCTTCCTGGCGCTGGACCGTAATGGTGATGGCGAAATCAATGATGGCCGCGAACTCTTTGGCGCCCGCACCGGCGATGGCTTTGCCGAACTGGCCCGTTACGATGACGATGGCAACGGGTTTATCGATGAAGGCGATGAAATATTCTCACGCTTGCGCCTTTGGTCCCCCGGGGCTGAGGGTGAAAGCAGCCTCGTAAGCCTGGCCAGCAAAGGCGTAGGCGCTATCTGGCTGGAGTCCGCCGATACAGAATTCTCCCTCACACCCAATCTGACAGAAAATCGTCTGGGTGTGATCCGTTCCACCAGTTTTTTCCTATCTGAATCATGGGGATCGGGTACAGTCCAACATGTTGATCTGAGTATTTGAAACGCCCACCAGCCGGCTTTCTTTAGCTTTTTCAACCTGATTCAGCCGCTGTCAAGACTTCCCCTTGCAACGGCCGGACCGTTAGAATAGCGGCCCGCCCGTTCGTCTACTGTAAATGGACTCGGGACTCTCCTGTGGTAGTGGTGACTGATGTTTGCAAACCTGTTTAAACCCAAGTGGCGTCATTCTGACCCGGACGTACGTGCAAGTGCTGTTGCGAAACTGAGCCCGGACCAACCGGATCAGCTGTCCATCTTGCGCGAACTTGCCTTGTCCGACAGCAGCCCCAGGGTTCGCATCAGTGCCGTTCAGCGCCTCAGTGATACCGATTCGCTGCTGCAGGTCCTCAGTTCTTCGTCCGACCCGGAGGTGCGTGAGCAGGCCGGACAGCGTGTCGGCGAATGCCTGGACGAGAGTGCCAATGAAGACTCCATTTGCCAGCTGCTCAAACAGGTGCACGACGACTCCGCCCGCACGCAAATCATCCTGAACGCCAACAGCCTCAAGCCCGACAATCTCAATCAGATTGATGATGAAGGCCTGCTGATGCAGCTTGCACTGCATGCACGCGTAGCGGATACCCGTAAAGCCGCCGTGACCCGACTGCAGGACACCGACCTGCTGGAAGAGGTGCAGCGCGCCAGCCGTGGCCGCGACAAAACCGTTCACCGCATCTGTCGGGACAAGCTCAACAGCCTGCGTGAACAGGCACGTCTTGAAGCCGAAAACGAACAACGCCGTCAGCAACTGATCCATCAGCTGCATCAACTGCTGCTGACCGACGATACCCAGTTCCTGCAGGCCCGTGCCCAGGCCGCTTATCAGGAGTGGCAGGCGCTGAGTCAGCGCGATGATGAACTTCAGGCCCGTTTCCGCGAACTGAGCCAGCAGCTGGATGAACGCCTGCAGCGTCAGGCTGCATCCGAGGCCGCTGAGGCCGAAGCTCGCGCCCGTCGTGAGCAGCAGCTGGAAACGGCCCAGGGGCTGGTCAGCAGATTGGAGAACCAGTCTCTGTCAGCCGATGACACCCGACAGCTGCTCGACGAAGTCGATAGCGCCTGGCAAGCACTGGACGCAGAGCTGCTGCCCACACAGCTCAAGCAACAAAAAGACACCCTCGTTCTGCAGCTGAACGCCAGTCTGGAAGCCAATGAGCGCCTTCAGGCGCACGCCGATGAGCTCGATTCCCTGCTGAATGAATCCCAGAACAACCCCAAACCTATGCTGGATAAAGCCCAGGCGCTGCAAGCAAAAATCAACTGGCCGGGCGACCTGCCGCTGCCCGAAACACTGCAGCAGCTGAAAAGCCGTATCGCCGAGCTGCGCCAGGCCCTTTCCCAGATTAAACAGGATGTACGCCAGCAGGGCGACGAGATCAATGCGCAGCTGGAACAGCTGGAACAGCTGATCGAGCAAGGCAACGTGGTCGATGCCGACAAGCTCAACAATAAGCTGCGCGACAGCCTGGGCACTCTGTCCTCTGCCCTGCCCGACAGCATCGAAAATCGTCAGCGCCAACTGAATGCCCGCCTGGCAGAACTGCGCGACTGGCAGGGCTTTGCCGCAGCCGGCAAGAAAGAAGCCTTGTGCGAGCAGATGGAAGCCCTGATTGGCGCCGAGATGGACCCGCAAGCTCTGGCAGACCGTATCCGCGGCCTGCAGCAGGAGTGGAAACAGGTCGACGGCACAGACCCTGTGCATTCGCAGAAACTGTGGAAGCGCTTTCATGAAGCCGGCGAAAAAGCCTACGAGCCTTGCCAGGCCTGGTTTGGCGCCCAGCGCAAAAAGCGTGAATACAACCTGGAACAGCGTCGCCAGATCTGTGACCAACTGTCACTGTATATCGAGCAGATGGACTGGGATCAGGCCGACTGGCACGCCGTTGAGGCTGTGAGCCGCACGGCACGCGATGAGTGGCGCCAGTACTCTCCGGTCGACCGCGCCCCCGGCAAGCCATTGCAGCAGACGTTTAACACCCTGCTGCGCGACCTGGACAACCGCATTAAAAGTTTCCGCCAGCATTGCGGCGAAACCAAGGAAGCCCTGATCGCTCGGGCAGCGGAGCTGGCTGAACTGGACGATGTACAGGCGGCTGCCGAGGGTGCCAAGCAGCTGCAGCGCGAATGGAAAGCCAGCGGCCCAACCTTCCGCAGCCGCGAACGTGCGCTCTGGCAGGCGTTCCGTGGCCACTGCGATACCATATTCAACCGCCTCAAGAACGAGCGTCAGGCGTCAGCCAAGGCCGAACAGGCCGCCAAGGCTCAGCGCAGCCAGGCACCGCTGAATAACCATGCCGTTGAAGCCCTGCAGCAGCTGGACAAACTGGCCAGCCAGACGGAAGAAGAGCTGGCTACCGATGGCACCAGTGACACACTCGCCAGCCTGCTGACACAGGCGATTACCGGCAATTCACCGGGTAGCCACTGGCGTGAGCGCATGGGGCAGCGTCTGGAAGCGATCCGCCTGATCAGTGCCGGCTCACGCAGCATTGAAGAGCAGCTGGTGCTCACCGACCGCCAGGCACGCGAGCTATGCATCCGACTGGAAATCCTGCTGGGCCTGCCGTCGCCGGAAAGCGATGAAGCCCTGCGCATGGAATACCAGATGGAACGACTCAGTCAGGCGCTTGAGCAGCATGACATCGAGCCGACGCCGGCCGCCCTGCAGGCACTGGAGCTGGAGTGGTTCACCCTGCCCTATTACTGGCACTTCACTGAATTGCGCCAGCGCTTCGAAGCCCTGCTGGATCAGGCGTAAAAAAAACCGGATGGCTAACACCATCCGGTTTTTTTTATATCTACTGGCAAGTGATCAAGCCGCCTGGTGATGCACCAGCTTGGGCTCGGGACCGGACTCGGTCTGTCGCTCGGTCTCTACCCGGAACAGGTGATAAGCCTCGGGACCAAAGGGGTCCAGCGCCGTATCCAGGTATTCGTAGCTCATGGCCACCGGCTTGCCGGTCATTGCTACCCTGAATGAGGCCTCACACTTGGGAACATCTGCACGCAGTGGCTCTTCCACCCACATGAAGAGTCCTTTCTCGGCGACCAGATACTCGAATCGCACTACACGATAGCCTTCTTTCAACTGCAGGGTATTGGTACTGTCAGATACTTCAAGACGGTATTTGTGAATCGCTTTCATGGCCGGACTCCTCGTCTCGTTTGATTACGATTCAATAATGGACACTGAAACCCAAAGAAAAAAGCAGATTTATTCGTCTCTTTTATCAGGTTTTATCGATGTATCTTCCACCCGTCGCTCACAAATGGCCTGCACACCCGGATGCCGGGAGTGCACATTGCGGGTCACGGCGTATAGCCTGTCTTCAACCGATTCCACCAGGCCGATACTCTCCACCTGATACTGACGGCACACCTCATCGGCAATCACATCCGGTGCAGCGAAAAACCCCATGCCATGGTGGCCCAGCACCTTGATCAGTGCACTGTCATCCACCTGCGCGCGAATGGATACACTTACACCCTTATCGGCAAACCACTGCATCAACTCATTCACATAGGGTGCATCCACCGCGTTGGCAAGGAAGGGTTGTGCATTGAGGCTGTGCGGAAAACCGTCTTTCAGTTGATGCGCCAGCTCCGCTGTTGCGAACAGCCGCATGGGCGAACTGCCCAGTTCATGCAGATGAAAGCGGGCATCTGGCTCAAGCACCGGAGGGCGATCGGTCAGTACCAGATCCAGGTCACGCCGCTTGAGGTCGTTGAGCAGATTGGGAGTACGGCCGGTTTCACAGCGCAGATTGACGTCACGATCCAGCACCAGCGCCGGTTCGATCAGACGCCAGGCGATCAACTTGTGGATGGAGGCGGAGATACCCACGGCAAGGCGAAGTGGACGTTCATCAGAAGGGGTCTGCAACAGTTGCTGCAGGGCTTCGGCAGCCTCGAAAATGTCATCGGCATGGGCCTGAACACTCAGCCCCAGATCGGTGAGTTTCAAACCTCTGCCTTCACGGCGAAAGAGCAAACCACCCACTTCGCTTTCCAAAGCCGCCACCTGGCTGCTCAGGGTTTGGGGTGTCAGATCCAGCACCTGGCTCGCCCGAGCCATACTGCCTTCACGGGCCACCACCCAGAAATGGTACAAGTGGCGGAAATTGAGTCTGTTCAGCATCCGGTGCTCTCCTTCTACGGATGCTGAACAGTCTAACTCAGCCGAGCGTGATAGTTAGCAACAGGTATGATGCTGTTAGTTGAAGTGCAAAATGCAACACCTGCTAAAGCCATCTCAAGATTCAGATGCGGGCGTTACACTACCCGCCCCGGGCGGTGAAAATGTATCGTTGCTTATGACTGTTGATGTACTACCGGATGATGCCCATTTTCTGCCCGTCGCAAAAATTTCTGTACCAGCGAACTCCATCGCACTTTCAAACTCGGAGTTCATAAAAATTCTGCCTGTATTCATATCAATTGACGCTTCTACCCTGCCATCAGCTTCGCCACCCAGTCGGTCGTGCAAAACTTTGGTGGATGTCTCGTTTATTGCGTAATAGGAGGGTACCGTAGTTTTTTCGACTGCAGCCATTATGGCTGCCGGAGCATCTGAAACCACCGGGTTGTTTTGAAACCCTCGCAGGCTGAACATCTGACCGGGATTGACAGTATATTTCTTACCTGTGGCTGCGTGGGTAATGACCAACTGCCCTGAAGTGCAAATCATGTTGCCTGCCGTATCAATCGCCCAAGAGGTACCGTGAACATTTAATTTGGCAACGTCTGTACCAAAACTAAACTCAGCCCCTTCTGTTAACCTTGACAATGACATTGTAAAGAAGCCTTCGACACCTTCAAAATGCCCACCCAGCATTTCTCCTGATTCAGCCACTCGGTAAGCACTCATTTTCAGCCATGCATTCTTGCCTAGGTTAACATTGTTGGTTTCATCACCGGTCAAGGCAATCTTGGCAAAAGACTCATTACCAGTCTTTAGCTCATCCCCTTCATACACTGTGTCTCCAAGTTTCAACTCAATGGTTTCGCCATTACGAATAGCATGCAATTTCCCACCAAGTATCTCAACCTTGCCAATCGCTTCTGTCGAAGAATCAGCATGAACCAAGGGGTTGAAGAAAAAGCTCGTAAGCATCAAAAGACTGAGAAACAGGTTTCGCATTTTTATTACTTCCCATGGATGATTCATAGTCAACTGCACTCTTGGCCATAAGAATGCAACATCATAAATGTAGAACTGATCTTATGTCCTGGAGCCCATACAAACAAGCAGACTGTTACCTAATGCCAAAACATCGACCTGCCTTGGCCATACTGCCTTCACGGGCCACCACCCAGAAATGGTACAAGTGGCGGAAATTTAGTCTGTTCAGCATCCGGCACTCCTCCCTTGCGGATGCTGAACAGCATGCCTCAGCTGACTATCAGGCAGCGACCATTGCCACACCGGTCAGCGCAATCGCCCCACCGGTCACACGGCTGAACAGGTTGGCTTTGGCTTCAGTACCCAGCTTGCCAAACACAACGCCTGCCAGATGCAGCCCCAGCGTTGCCAGTACGAAACCGGCCGCATAGCTGAAACCACTGGCGTTCAGCGGCATTTCAGCACCATGTGCCAGGCCGTGGAACAGAGCAAAACCACCTGCAACCGCCATGCAGATCGGGGTAGCAAAGCGTGCTGCCAGCGCCAGCAACAGACCCAGCGCGACCACTGACAGGCCAATTCCCTGCTCTGTAAAGCCAATGGATACACCGGACAGCGCCAGCGCATTACCCAGCACCATGGTAGCGACAAACGCCAGCGGCACCAGCCAGAGTGCACGTCCGCCCAGACGTGCCGCCCAAAGGCCCACCGCCAGCATGGCCAACAGGTGATCGGCACCACCGACCGGATGTGCCAGACCGCTGATAAAACCGGATACTTCGTGACCGCTGTGGGCCATGGCTGCGCCCGGCAACAGAGCCGCAGCTGCAATCAGTGATTTTTTCATGATGTTCTCCTTGATAGACAAACTTGTAATCAGACCACGGCTTTTGCAGGCGGCAGCTGTTTGGTTTCCAGCATCCCTTCGCTGATGATGAAACCGATGATATCATCCAGCCCCTGGGCTGCTTTCAGGTTGGCAAAGATAAAGGGACGCTCACCACGCATTTTGCGGGCATCACGGTCCATCACCTCAAGTGAAGCACCTACCAGCGGTGCCAGGTCGGTCTTGTTGATGATCAGCAGGTCGGATTTGGTAATACCGGGGCCGCCCTTACGCGGAATTTTGTCCCCGGCAGACACGTCGATCACATAGATGGTCAGGTCAGACAGCTCAGGGCTGAACGTGGCGCTGAGGTTGTCGCCACCACTTTCAACAAAGACCACATCCAGCTCGCCATGACGCTCAACCAGCTGGTCGATGGCGGCCAGGTTCATGGACGCATCTTCACGAATAGCGGTATGCGGGCAGCCGCCGGTTTCAACGCCGAGAATACGATCTGCGCTCAGCGCCTCATGTTCGGTGAGGAATTTGGCATCTTCCTGGGTATAGATATCATTGGTGACAACGGCGATATCGTAGTAGTCACGCATGGCGGCACAGAGTGAGCGCAGCAGCGCCGTCTTGCCGGAACCAACGGGGCCACCGACCCCTACCCTCAGTGTCTGCTTGGGTTTACTCATCTTCATTTCCTTGTTTAACCGGACTGTTACGCCTCAGGAGCGGAACAATCGTGAATACTGTGTTTCGTGAAGGCTGCTGGCGATTGCCAAAGCGGGCAGGCCAACACCGATAAACTCTTCATCTACGCCCTTGGCGATCTCGATCGCCTGGGGCAGCAGGGGCTGCAAATCATTGAGCAGTTGCTGTGCCTGCGTCTGTCCCAGGGGGACCAGTTTGGTGGCTGCAGCGACCTGATTTTCCAGCCATGACCAGCCCAGGCCGAGGGCCGCTGCGTCTGCATCGATCTGCCAGTGGCGCGCAGCAAAGGCGAACAGCACGATAAAGCTCACTTCCTGCTTTAACGCCTCAGGGACCTCTATGCCGAGATTTTTCAGCACCCGGCGCAAAGCCTCACCCATGGCGCTGTCGGTCAGACGCAGCTCCCGTGTTTCACGGCAGGCCAGTGACAGGTCGTTCAATTCCTGCCAGCGCTGCTCGCTGTCCGCCTGCATGGCCAGTCGCAGCAGCGGCAAGTCGGTATGGGCCTGTGCATGCAGCAGCTGCAGCTCCAGCCATTCCTCCACCTGATCGGCCTTGCGCACCCAACCGCTGTCGATGGCATACTCCAGCCCCTGTGAAAAGGCATAACCACCCACCGGCAGGCTGACGCTGCTCAGCTGCAGCAGTCGCAGCAGCGCCAGATCAGTGGTCGTGATGGTGGTGGTGGCCATGGGCATAGGCTCCGGATTCCGGCATGAATACGGCTTCGCACTGACGCGTCTCCAACCCCAAGAGCTGAAGCATCTCTTCCAGTACGTGGTCAGGCTTGATGCGCAGCCAGCGATCACCCACTTCAATGCGCACATGGCGGTTGCCCAGGTGGTAGCAGGCGCGCGCGAAGGTACGCCAGTCGTCACAGCCCGCTTCCAGTACCTCTTCTTTGGCACCTTCTACCTGAAGATGGCGACCACAGACCGATTTGAGGTACTCCCCCACCAGCAACGGCTTGCCGCGCTCAAGAAAAACGCGCACTTCTTCACCGGTATCGCTGGTCAGCTTGAGTCGACCACGATCACGCTGATCATGGGTCAGGGTCACCTTGGCAACCACAGGCTCATGGCAATGGGTCCCCAGACGTTCATGCACTTCAAACATCCTGCTTACTCCTTAAAACCGTGCTGCTTCATCAGCACTCTTAAAACAACGTGTATCGCTGACCCAAAGGCAGCACATCGGCCGGCTCACAGGTGAGCAGCTCACCATCAGCCCGCACTTCATAGGTCTGAGGGTCGACCTGAATATCCGGCTGCCAGTCGTTCAAAATCATGTCGGACTTGCTGATGTTGCGGGTGTTACCGCAGGCCACCAGTTGGCGCTGCAGCCCCAGCTGTTCACGCAGGCCCGACTCCAGTGCCTTCTGGCTGACAAAGGTGAGCGATGTCTCGGCAGCGGCACGTCCCAGAGCCCCGAACATGGGGCGGTAGTGCACCGGCTGGGGGGTAGGAATAGACGCGTTGGGATCGCCCATGGGGGCTGCTGCGATCATGCCGCCCTTGATAATGGTGGCCGGCTTAACACCGAAAAATGCCGGTTTCCACAACACCAGGTCAGCCAGCTTGCCCGGTTCGATGGAGCCCACTTCATGGGCAACACCATGGGTAATGGCCGGGTTGATGGTGTACTTGGCGATGTAGCGACGGGCACGGAAGTTATCAGCACCGCGTTCTTCATCTTCCGGCAACAGACCAAACTGCACTTTCATCTTGTGCGCGGTCTGCCATGTACGTGTCACCACCTCGCCCACACGGCCCATGGCCTGGGAGTCGGACGAGATCATGCTGAAGGCACCGCGGTCATGGAAAATGTCCTCGGCGGCGATGGTTTCCTTGCGGATACGCGAGTCGGCAAAGGCCACATCTTCAGGGATATTGCTGTCCAGATGGTGACACACCATCAGCATATCCAGATGCTCATCCACGGTGTTCACCGTGTAAGGGCGCGTGGGGTTGGTGGACGACGGCAACACATTGGAATAGCCCGCAGCCCGGATGATATCCGGCGCGTGGCCACCACCGGCCCCCTCGGTGTGATAGGTATGGATGACACGGTTTTTGAACGCACCCAGGGTGTCGTCGACAAAGCCGGACTCGTTGAGGGTATCGGTGTGGATCGCCACCTGCACATCGTATTCTTCAGCCACGCTGAGGCAGCAGTCGATGGATGCAGGCGTGGTGCCCCAGTCCTCATGCAGTTTCAAACCGCAGGCACCGGCATCCAGCTGCTCACGCAGTGCCTCAGGGCGACTGGCGTTGCCTTTGCCCAGAAAACCCAGGTTCATCGGCAACTGATCAGTGGATTGCAGCATCTTGCCCAGATACCAGGGCCCCGGCGTACAGGTGGTCGCCTTGGTGCCGGTAGCAGGGCCGGTGCCGCCACCGATCATGGTGGTAACACCGGACATCAGCGCCTCTTCCACCTGCTGCGGACAGATAAAGTGGATATGGGCATCAATGCCGCCGGCGGTCAGAATGGCGCCCTCACCGGCAATGATTTCGGTACCCGGACCGATCACGATATCCACGCCATCCTGGGTATCCGGGTTGCCGGCTTTACCGATGGTGTGGATACGACCATCCTTGACGCCGACATCGGCTTTGACAATGCCCCAGTGATCCAGGATCAATGCATTGGTGATCACCAGGTCCATGGCGACTTCGTTGGTTTCCTGGCTTTGGCCCATGCCATCACGCACGACCTTGCCACCACCGAACTTCACTTCGTCACCGTAAGTGGTGTAATCCTTTTCGACTTCGATCCAAAGCTCGGTATCGCCCAGACGAACACGGTCCCCGACGGTGGGGCCAAACATCTGTGCGTAGCTGCTGCGGTCCATTTTGGCCATCAGTTCTGCCCTCCATCGTTACTGCCAGCATCTGCCTGATCCAGCGGCCCCATGACATCGCCACGGAAGCCATAAATGGTGCGACTGCCGGCATATTCCACCAGCTCGACTTCACGCCCTTGCCCCGGCTCGAAGCGGACAGCCGTGCCGGATGCGATATTGAGGCGATAGCCGCGGGCAGCTTCACGATCGAACACCAGTGCCGGGTTCACTTCATAAAAGTGATAGTGGGAGCCCACCTGTACCGGTCGGTCACCGTGGTTTTCCACCCGTACGCGTGTGGTCTTGCGACCGACGTTGAGTTCGATCTCGCCGGTGGCACTCTGAATTTCTCCGGGAATCATCTGATTCTCCTTTCTCAGTATTCTGGCCGGACAGAGGAGGCTGCCGAGAGCCCCGTCATCACCCTCTGTCCTGCTTGGGTATCACTTGGGCTACACAATCGGCTGATGCACGGTGACCAGCTTGGTACCGTCAGGGAAGGTCGCTTCAACCTGCACTTCATCGACCATTTCCGGCACCCCTTCCATCACCTGGTCGGCACTGAGCA
Source organism: Marinobacterium sp. NO-S09 (assembly GCF_059179545.1). Taxonomy (NCBI): domain Bacteria; kingdom Pseudomonadati; phylum Pseudomonadota; class Gammaproteobacteria; order Oceanospirillales; family Oceanospirillaceae; genus Marinobacterium; species Marinobacterium sp. NO-S09. The sequence goes on from NZ_CP168954.1 coordinate 3,123,131, forward strand.
GGGTCTTGCCATAGCCCATCAGGTCCGCCACGGTGCGACCGTCGCGAGCGCCCTCCATGATCTCCATGGTGATATAGGCCACCGCTTCCGGGTAATTCAGCTTGAGGCCACGGTTCAGGCGGCGCTCTGCAAGCAGGGCCGCAGTAAAGATCAGTAGCTTGTCTTTCTCTCTTGGCAGCAGTTCCATCGTTTTCTCCTTCGGCCTGCATGAGACACATGCATCAGCCCATTACTCTCAGGTCGCCCAGATTCGCGGCGCGCAGGCATCGCGCCCCAGCAGTTCCGGCCGAATCAATTGCCAGCACTGCTCCAGAAACAAACGTGTGCGCTCGGAGCACTCTCCCAGCGTTCGTATCAGCAGGAATTCGCCACTCAGGCTCACGCCGGCCAGAAAATCCAATGCCTCGGCACATTCGCGCAGCGGTTCCAGCAAAGGCTCTGCCTGCTCCGGCGCAAAGGGGCCAGCCACCATCAACCCGGTCACCGGCTTGTTCTGAAGACCGGCCTTAGCGGTCAATACCGACTGGCTGCGCTCATCCAGCAGCAGTTGTTCACGCAACAGCAGGCGGCCTTCCTGACGAATTTGCAGACGCTGTTGCAGCTCACCCTGGCCAAAGCCTTCGCCCTGGGCCGGCAATCCCAGACTGGTCACTTCCCAGCCGATAAAGCGGGCATCTGCCGCCAGCTCCACGTCCACATCCAACCGGGTGCGGGCATTGGGATAGAGGATGGTTTCCAGCGGCAGCCACTCCATGGAGCTGCCCTCTCCCACCTCCAGCCGGACGCGCTGATGCTGCAGCGTGCGGTCGGGACGGGCACGATAGACGCGACCCGCGCCGGGTGTGGTGATCAGTGCGGCTGTTTCAGGCGCCAGCCGGGCTTCAATTTCCAGCAGATCGCCCGACACCATGCCGCCGGGCGGGTGCAACAGGTAGATATGCGCCAGATCCGGCCCTTCCGGATAAAAGGGCTTTTGCAGGTGCAGGGGCCCGAAACGCTCGGCGCTGGCGACACGGCTGCCGCGCGGCGTGCGCTTGATGCCCAGCGACAAGCGGGCATGCCAACGGGACGGCTCGTGTTGGGCACTGGCAGGCAGGCTGTCAGGCACGGACATATTCATGCGGTAGCAACACCCTTGGTTGTTCATTTTTGAGTCACACATTTGCACCATTTGCGTGCAAACCTGATGACCCGACACCTGATTGCGCACTACTTAAGTGCGAATCATGATCGAGAAGTTGTTTCCCCTCTTCTTATGCACCAATGTGGCAAAAAGCATGCCCATTTTGGTGCTGACACAAAAAAGCCGCGGAGTTCGCCGCGGCTTTTGCCTGCCTCAGACCGCCAGATACTGGCGAATCAGGTCATCATTGAGGTTGTCCATACGATCTGCCGCGACGATGCGGCCCTTCTCCATCAGCCGGAACTCCTTGCCGACACGGCGAGCGAAGCCAAGCTTCTGCTCTACCAGGATCACGGTCAGTCCCTCCTCCTCATTGAGTTTGAGGATGACATCGCCAATCTGCTTGACGATATTGGGTTGGATACCTTCGTTGGGCTCATCCAGGATCAGCACTTTCGGATCGAGCACCAGTGCACGACCAATCGCCAGCTGCTGTTGCTGACCACCGGACAAGTCACCGCCACGGCGGTGCATCATGTCGCCCAGCACCGGAAACAGCTCGAAGATCTTCTCGGGGATCTCCTTCGCCTTGTCCTTGCGGATCGGCAGACCGATGCGAAGATTTTCCTCGACCGTGAGCAGCGGAAAGATGTCGCGTCCCTGAGGGACATAACCGATGCCGGCCTTGGCGCGATACTCCGCCGGACGGGTATGCAGCGGCTGACCCTGCATCTGGATCTGGCCGCTCTCCACCGGCAGCAGCCCCATCAGACACTTCAGCAAGGTGGTTTTGCCGACACCGTTACGCCCCATGATGCAGGTACAGGAGCCCTCTTCGATCTCCAGATCCAGGTCCCAGAGAATGCGGGTGCCACCGTAGAGCTGGTTAACATTTTGAATGGAGATCATGCTTCTTCCCCCAGATACACTTCGATCACGTCACGGTTGTTCTGCACCTGCTCCATGGTGCCTTCCGCCAACACACTGCCCTGATGCAGCACCGTTACAGTGCGTGCAATGCTGCGGACAAACTCCATGTCGTGCTCAACGACAACCACGGTATGGTCACCGGCCAGCGAGGTGAGCAGTTCAGCGGTTTTTTCGGTTTCCTCCGCCGTCATGCCGGCAACAGGTTCATCCACCAGCAGCAGACGCGGCTCAGCCACCAGCAACATGCCAATTTCCAGCCACTGCTTCTGACCGTGGGACAAGGCGCCGGCCAGCATGAAGCGGTGCTCCTTGAGACCGATAATCTCCAACACACGGTCGATGTGATCGATTTCGGTGGGTGACAGACGCGCCATCAGCGTTTGCCAGATGCCCTTCGCGGTTTTCAGCGACATTTCGAGGTTGTCGAACACCGTATGCGCTTCAAACACCGTGGGCTTCTGGAACTTGCGGCCAATGCCCAGCTGGGCAATTTCCGGTTCCGACTTTTCCAGCAAGTTGATGGTCTGGCCGAAATAGACACTGCCTTCGTCACACTGGGTCTTGCCGGTAATCACATCCATCATGGTGGTCTTGCCGGCACCGTTGGCACCGATCAAACAGCGCAACTCACCATCATTGATGTAAAGATTAAGATCATTGAGTGCCTTGAAGCCGTCGAAGCTGACGCTGACCCCTTCCACATAGAGCAGCACGTTCTTTGATACGTCGACCGGTGCTGCCGGCGGCACCAGGAAGGGCCATACACGGTCAGGGCGCATCAGTTCGCGGGCATTATCGATTGCGGTCATGAGTGCGCCTCCTGCTGTGCGGCTTTTCCTGCTTTACGTTCACGGCGTGCGGCCAACTGACCACTGAGCCCTACCAGGCCTTTGGGCAGATACAGGGTGACCAGTACAAAGAGTGCACCCAGCGCAAACAGCCAGCCTTCCGGCATGATTGCGGTAAAGCGGGTCTTGGCATAGTTGACCAGCAGTGCACCGATGACGGCACCATAGAGGGTTCCACGACCACCCACGGCGACCCAAACCACCACTTCGATGGAGTTCAGCGGCGAGAACTCGCCCGGGTTGATGATGCCCACCTGAGGTACGTAGAGCGCACCGGCCATGGCTGCAATAAGAGCAGAGAAGACAAACAGCCATACCTTATACAGGTCGGTACGGTAGCCGAGGAAACGCGCACGGGCTTCGCCGTCACGAATCGCCACAATCACCTTGCCCATGCGGGACTTGAGGATCAGGTGGCTGAGGATATACACCACGCCCAGCATCAGTGCCGTAGTGGCAAAAAGCGCCACACGGGTGGTGTCGGACTGCAGATCAAAGCCGAGGATATCCTTGAAATCGGTCAGACCGTTGTTGCCGCCGAAGCCCATTTCGTTACGGAAGAAGGCCAGCATCAGCGCGTAGGTCAGCGCCTGGGTCATGATCGACAGGTAAACACCGGTTACGCGGGAGCGGAACGCCAGCCAGCCGAACACGAAGGCCAGCAGACCCGGCACCGCCAGTGCCATCAGCATGGCGAACCAGAACTGATCCATGCCCATCCAGTACCAGGGCAGGCTGTCCCAGTTGAGGAATACCATGAAGTCAGGCAGGTCCGGGTTACCGTAAACGCCGCGATCACCGATCTGGCGCATCAGGTACATGCCCATGCCGTAGCCGCCCAGGGCGAAGAAGGCACCATGGCCCAGACTGAGGATACCGCAGTAGCCCCAGATCACATCCACCGCCAGCGCCAGCATCGCATAGGAGAGATACTTGCCCAGCAGGGTAATGGTGTAGGTGCTGACGTGCAGCGGTGAGCTTTCCGGCAGCATCAGATTGGCCATGGAGGCCAGCGTGGTGACAAGAAACAGTACGGTTACGAACGGCAGTACCCGATGACCGGGGGTACGACCGGCGGCAAATAGCTGAGTCAGCCAGTTCATTCAGCCGCCCTCCCTTTCTGCGGGAAGAGTCCTTTGGGACGCTTCTGGATAAACAGGATGATGAAGACCAGAACCAGGATGCTGGCAAGCACCGCACCGGTGACCGGCTCCAGGAACTTGTTGGCAATACCGAGCGAGAAGGCTGCAACCAGGGTGCCCCAGAGGTTACCCACGCCACCAAACACCACCACCATGAAGGAGTCGATGATGTAGGACTGGCCCAGGTTCGGCCCCACGTTGGTCAGCTGGCTCAGTGCAACCCCGGCGATACCGGCGATACCGGAACCAAGGCCGAAGGTCAGCGCGTCCACGCGACCGGTGGGAATACCCATGGATTTGGCCATATCACGGTTCTGCGACACGGCACGCACGTTAAGACCCAGCGAGCTTTTCTTCAGCAGCAACATCAGCGCGAAGAACACCAGCAGTGCAAAGGCCAGTATGTAGAGACGGTTCAGCGTCAACGACAGCACCGGGTTGATCTCCCAGGCACCGGACATCCACTCGGGTGAGGCCACCTGACGGTTCAGCGGTGAGAACACCGTACGCACCAGCTGCTGCAGCACCAGGCTGACACCAAAGGTCGCCAACAGGGTTTCCAGCGGACGGCCATGCAGGTGACGAATCACCAGACGCTCCAGCAGTACACCGGCCATGCCGGATACAACAAAGGCCGCCGGAATGGCCACCCACAGCGAGTACTCGATATGGTTGGGCATCAGCAGCTGTACCACATAGGTGGTGTAGGCACCCAGCATGATCATCTCGCCGTGAGCCATATTGATCACGCCCATCACACCGAAGGTGATGGCCAGACCAATGGCAGCAAGCAGCAGCACCGAGCCCAGGCTCAGGCCAAAGAAAAGCTGATCGATGAACGCATAAAATTCCACCCTCTGCTCAATGCCGACCAGCGCTTTCTGCGCTGCTTGCTGCACCTGAGGAGAAGGGTCGTTGTCCGCAATACGGTTCAGTGCATTGCGCACATCCCCTTCCAGGCTGCCTTCCAGCTGTGCGATCGCCTCGATACGATCAGACGCTTCAGCGGCTGATTCCAGGCGGTAAAGCGCCAGCGCCATGTCCATGACGTCTTTCACGTTGCCCGCACTTTCATTCAGACGCGCTTCGCGAATGGACGCTAGGGTGTTTTCATCCAGGTCAGACAACAACGAACGCACCGCACTTTCTCGCACGGCAGCGCTTTCCGAGCCCAGCTGCAAACGCGCAATGGCATCACGCAGGTGCCCGCGCAGGCGGTTGTTGACGCGGATTTTCTTGATTTCACGACTGGATAGCGGCTCGATTTCGGCGCCGCTGAGCATGTCGATAAAGGTTTCCTGACCGGCCGCTTCGCTGACCGCGATGACCTGTCGAGAGGATTTAATGTAGTAGAGGTCGCCTTCCAGCATATAGCTGAACAGCGGTTGCAGGGCTTCACCACCCTCGGCTTCCAGTGCATCAAGGACCGGAATCGCCTTACTCAGGCTGGATTCGGTCAACTCCTGCAGCAGGGGTTCAAGCTCGGACGGGAGAGGCTTCTCGGCGGCCGTTGCCGACAGCGACAACATCAGGCCGAGGCAGTAACAGCAGATCGCCAGTAATCGTTTCACGGTGAGACTCCAGAGAAAAGAGAAGGCGGCCCCGCCGTGACAGGGCCGCAAGGGAAACGCTCAAATCAGTTGGCTTGGCCGCCGCAGGATTTGGTTTCCACGTTGTAGTTGCCGCACTTGACCGGAGCGGTCCAGTCAGCAAGCAGGTCCTTGGAACCCGGCAGGAAGTCGGACCAGGCATCACCGGCGACGACGCCATCGGTTTCCCAGACCACTTCAAACTGACCATCATCCTGGATCTCACCGATCAACACCGGCTTGCTCAGGTGGTGGTTCTTGTTCATGACGGCAGTGCCACCGGTCAGGTTCGGTACTTCCTGGCCGATCATCGCCTGCTCAACTTCATCAACATCGGTCGTACCGGCATCGGTCACCGCCTGAGCCCACATGTTGAAGCCGATATAGGTCGCTTCCATCGGGTCATTGGTTACGCGGTTTTCATCACCGGTGAAGGCATGCCATTTCTGGATAAATTCGCTGTTGAGGTCAGTATCCACGCTCTGGAAGTAGTTCCAGGCGGCCATGTGGCCGACCAACGGGCCGGTGTCGATACCGGACAGCTCTTCTTCACCCACGGAGAAGGCCACCACCGGGATGTCTTCAGAGGAAACGCCCTGGTTACCCAGCTCCTTGTAGAAAGGCACGTTGGCATCACCGTTGATGGTGGAGACCACCGCGGTTTTCTTGCCTTCGCCACCAAATTTCTTGATGTCAGATACGATGGACTGCCAGTCGGAGTGACCAAATGGGGTGTAGTTGATCATGATGTCTTCGGCAGCCACCCCTTTGCCTTTCAGGTAGGCTTCGAGGATCTTGTTGGTGGTACGCGGATACACGTAGTCGGTGCCCGCCAGCACCCAACGCTCCACTTCCAGCTCGTTCATCAGGTAATCCACGGCCGGGATCGCCTGCTGGTTGGGTGCCGCACCGGTGTAGAAGACGTTTTTGGAGGACTCTTCACCTTCATACTGGACCGGGTAGAACATCAGGCCGTTCAGCTCTTCCAGTACCGGCAGTACGGATTTGCGGGACACAGAAGTCCAGCAGCCGAAGATCACGTCGACTTCTTCCTGAGTCAGCAGCTCTCGGGTCTTCTCGGCAAACAGCGGCCAGTTGGATGCCGGGTCAACAACGACCGGCTCCAGCTGTTTGCCCAGCAGACCGCCCTTCTTGTTCTGTTCTTCGATCATCATCAGCACGGTGTCTTTCAGCGTGGTTTCGCTGATCGCCATGGTGCCGGACAGCGAGTGCAGCACGCCGACCTTGATGGTATCGGCAGCCAGAACGCTGAATGAGAGAGTGGATGCGCCTACAGCCATGGCAACGCCGGCGGCCAGTGATTTGATCTTCATTGCAGTACCCCCTTCGGTTCCGAATCGCTCAGTGCGGGTGGAACCCTCGTTATCGATCGGGCCTCAGTCGTGCCCAGGAAAACAACTCAATGCCTGATCGATTATTCAGAAGGGGTGCAACGGGGGGTATGCGCGTAATGACGCAGTGGGATACGTCAAATGACGTATCCCACCGAGGGAAGGCGTTATTGCAGGAGGAGTTCGACCATTGCTCGGCGGGCCTCGGGGATCTGCTCCATAGGAGTCACCAGCCCCTGTTTCAGTGCCTGATGGGCCTGGGACTCGGGCGCGTGCCGGTTAATCAGTTCGATCGCGGTGCGCGCGATCCGCTTGGCGTTGTCCGCATTATGCATCAGGTTGGCAATGGCCAGTTCGGCCGTCACATGGTCCTCTTTGGGGTTCCAGCTATCGTAGTCCGTCACCATCGCCAAAGAGGCATAGGCCATCTGCGCTTCCCGGGCCAGGCGGGCTTCCGGCATGTTCGTCATGCCAATCACACTCGCCCCCATCTGGCGATACCACTGTGACTCGGCGCGGGTGGAGAACTGCGGCCCCTCCATGCAAACGTAAGTGCCGCCGGTGTGCAGGTTGGGCGCGTTTTCCTGAGCGGCAACGGCTTCCGCCAGCAGCTTCGAGAGCGCGGCGCACACCGGGTCGGCAAGCGCCACATGGGCCACTACCCCCTCGCCAAAGAAGGTGTTCACGCGGTGCCGTGTCAGGTCGATGTACTGGTCAGGAATCAGCATGTCGCGCGGCGCCACCTCGGCCTGCAGGGAGCCGACGGCCGAAAAGGACAGCAGATAACGCACTCCCATCTGCTTCATGGCATGGATATTGGCGCGGTAGGGCACTTCCGTGGGCAGGAAGCGATGATCGCGACCGTGCCGGGCCAGAAACACCACCGGCACACCGTCCATGTTGCCCGTGACCAGCGGGTCCGAGGGCGCTCCGAAGGGGGTATCGATGCTGTGCTCCTGTACGTCGGTCAGCCCTGGCATCTGGTACAGGCCACTGCCCCCAATGATGCCGATACGTGCTTGACTCATCTGTGTCTCCCTGTCGCCTGATTGTGAGCCTTTGATACTCCACGCTTTTCAGTATCAGATCAATCCATGCGCGGCTTACGCCGGCTGATCAAAGCCTTCCACGAAGCGTCGATCAATCCAGTCCTTGAGCCGCCAGACCCATCGTCCTGAAAACGCCAGAGGGCCATAGCTTCCAATGGCGCTGCCCTGACCACAGGACAGCAGATAGAGCGCATAAGGGCGAGGGTTGAACGGCTTCAGCGGGCGCTGATCGAGGGCCGCCTTCAGATTATGGGTCAGAATGGGCCCGGCCCTGACCGCATGCACACCGGAACGGCTAAGCCGGCCATCCTGCCGACTGCACACATCGCCGGCGGCAAATACCTCGGGGTGGGACAGACTCTGGTGACAGGGCGTCACGCTGACAAAGCCTTCCGTATCCAGCGTCAGCCCGCTGCCCTCAAGCCAGGACGCGGCTTTGGCCCCTGTTGCGACCAGCACGAGATCGGCCTCAATCACCTGCCCGGCCGACGTCATCAGTCGTCCCTGCCGCACATCGGCCCGCGCATCCATCCGCGTGATACCGGCCTGCGCCAACTGCTTGCGTACCCTGCGCCGAACGCCGGCATGGAACTCCGGCAGCACGCCCTTATCGCCCGCCACCAGTGAAACCCTGAAGTTTTTGCCGTCTGCAGGCGTGGTTTTTAGCGACTGTCGGATCGCCATGGCCAGCTCGACACCGCCCGCACCACCACCCACCACGGCAATATGTCCCCCCGGTGCCGATATCAACCGGGGTTGTACCTGCTGCCACTGCTCGCAAAAGGCCTCGATCGGTTTTACGGGCACCTGCTCACCCTCAAACGCTGTCAGTGTGCCCATCCGGGTTGAGGAGCCGGTATCAATCGACAGGTAGTCATAGCCCTCCACCACGCCGCTGTGCAGCTCAACAGTGCGGTCCGAAGCCTGCAGGCGAACGGCCCGATCCAGACACAGGCGACCGCCAGCAGCCGCCACCAGCGGCGCCACATTGATACGGCATTGATCAAGCGCATATAGCCCGGCCACCCAGCCGGGGACCATGCCGGAGTAGTACTGCCAGACCGAGGGCGTAATCACCACCAGCTCGATATCCGAACGGGGCGAACGGGCCAGCTCACGCAGCACCAGCAGGTGTGCATGCCCCGCTCCCAACAGTACCAGCCGCTTCATGCCATATCCCTGTCGTTGATGTTCAAGGTGAGATCCTTGCAAGGCAGCTTATGCCCGATTTTGCCTCGGCGTCCAGCCTCAGCCTCGCCCTGCAAAAGACCACCCAATCGCCAACACACTCTTTTGACACGAAAAAAACAGAAATCAGTTGTAAGGAAAGGCGCACTTGGCTTGACTAACGGGTAAGCCAAACTGATTTTTTGATCGGGAGCCCGAGATGCTGTCCACCATAGAACTGCTTGAAGTCACCGACTTTCCCAGCCTTCAGCGTGCGCAAACGCAAACCTTGCAGGTCAACCTGGGCTATCGCTGCAACCAGACCTGCGTGCATTGTCACGTGAACGCCGGCCCCAACCGCACCGAAATGATGGACGACGCCCTGATCGACCTGATCCCGCACGTGCTGAAAGCGCGCAATATCGGCACGCTTGATCTGACCGGCGGCGCGCCGGAACTGCACCCCCGTTTCCGTGATCTGGTCAGGGAGGCACGGGCACTCGGGGTCAACGTGATTGACCGCTGTAACCTGACCATTCTGTTCGAAGATGATCAGAATGGGCTGGCCGAATTTCTGGCCGAACAGCAGGTTGAAGTGGTCGCCTCCCTGCCCTGCTATTCGGTTGAGAACGTCGACAAGCAGCGCGGCAAGGGCGTCTTTGACCTCAGCATTGAGGGGCTTCAGAAACTGAACGCACTGGGCTATGGCCAGCCAGACTCAAATCTGCTGCTGAATCTGGTCTACAACCCGCAGGGCCCTTTTTTGCCACCGCCACAGCAGGCGCTGGAAGCGGATTACCGGCGTGAGCTGGAAGAGCATTTCGGGATTCAGTTCAGCCAGCTTTTCACCATCACCAACATGCCGATCAAGCGCTTCGGCTCCATGCTGGTGTCCAAGGGACAGTTCGCGCCCTACATGCAACTCCTGAAGGACAACTTCAGCGAGGCCAATCTGGATAACCTGATGTGCCGCTCCACCATCAGCGTGGACTGGCAGGGCCGCCTGTATGACTGCGACTTCAACCAGCAGCTCGAGCTGGCCGTTCCGGGCCAGACCCGCACACTGAAGGACCTGCTGGAAGCCGATCTCGACGGCCACTCGATCTGCACCGCCGACCACTGTTATGGCTGCACGGCCGGACAGGGCAGCAGTTGTGGCGGCGCACTGGGAGATTAAGCATGAAAAAGCTGCTCATACTGGCGGCCATTGCGGCTGTCGCCGTCGCCTTCTTCATGCTGGACCTGCACCAGTGGCTTACACTGGAGGGCCTCAAGTCCGGTTTGGGCCGGTTTGAGAGCTGGCGCAGCGAAGCACCTCTGCTGACGGCAGGCGGGTTCTTCCTGCTCTACGTTATTGTTACCGCGCTCTCCCTGCCGGGTGCAGCCGTAATGACGCTGGCCGGTGGTGCGCTGTTCGGGCTTTGGCAGGGCCTGCTACTGGTCTCCTTTGCCTCTACCATCGGAGCGACGCTGGCCTTTCTGGTTTCCCGTTACCTGCTTCAGAGCTGGGTGCAGTCCCGGTTTGGCAACCGGTTGAGTGCCATCAACCGCGGCATCGAGCGAGACGGCGCCTTCTATCTGTTTACCCTGCGCCTGGTGCCCGCGTTTCCCTTCTTCCTGATCAACCTGCTGATGGGGCTGACGCCGATCAAGGCCTGGACCTTCTACTGGGTGAGTCAGGTCGGCATGCTGGCCGGCACGCTGGTGTACGTGAATGCCGGTACCCAGATCGCGCAACTGGAAAGCCTGTCCGGCATCCTCTCACCGGACCTGCTGATCTCCTTCGCGCTGCTGGGCCTGTTCCCGCTGTTGGCCAAGAAACTGATCGGCTGGATTCAGCGCCGCCGGGTGTATGGCCGCTGGCAGAAACCGGCCCGGTTTGACCGCAACCTGATCGTGATCGGCGCCGGTGCCGGCGGGCTGGTATCCGCCTATATTGGCGCGGCCGTCAAAGCGAAAGTGACCCTGATCGAAGCGCACAAGATGGGCGGCGACTGCCTGAACTATGGCTGCGTGCCTAGCAAGGCATTAATCAAAAGCGCCCGGGTAGCCCACCAGATGCGGCAGGCGGAGCGGTATGGGCTGGAGGCCTCCTCACCCCGGTTCTCGTTCCGTGCCGTTATGGCCCGCATCCACGCGGTCATTCGTCAGGTGGAGCCCCATGACAGCGTCGAACGCTACACCAATCTGGGCGTTGAAGTACTGCAGGGCCATGCACAACTGGTTGACCCCTGGACTGTGGAGATCCGCCTGCACGAAGGCGAGACCCTGCGCCTGACAGCCCGCAGCATCATTCTGGCAACAGGTGCCAGCCCGGCTGTGCCGCCCCTGCCCGGACTGGACGACACCGGCTACGTCACCAGCGATACGCTCTGGGACCGGTTTGCCGAGCGGGATACGCCCCCCGAACGTCTGGTGGTGCTGGGCGGCGGCCCCATCGGCTGCGAGCTGTCACAAAGCTTTGCGCGGCTGGGTTCAAAGGTGACCCAGGTCGAGCGCGGACAGCGCCTGATGGCACGGGAAGATCCCGAGGTTGCCGAGCTGGTGCAGACATCGCTGCAGGATGATGGCGTGCAGATCCTGACGGAGCATGGTGCGCTGCGAACGGAGCGGCGCGACGGATGCAACTACCTGATCTGTGATCATCAGGGCCAGGAAGTGGTGCTGCCGTTCGATGAACTGCTGATCGCGGTGGGCCGACAGCCGCGCCTGACCGGCTACGGCCTGGAAACGCTCGGCATCGAAACGCAGCGCACCCTGACCACCAATGCTTATCTGGAAACCCTCTACCCCAACATCTACGCGGTCGGGGATGTGGCCGGCCCCTATCAGTTCACCCATACCGCGGCCCATCAGGCATGGTACGCCGCCGTCAACGCGCTATTTGGGCAGTTCAAGCGTTTCCGTGCCGACTACCGCGTGATCCCCTGGACCACCTTCACCGACCCGGAAGTGGCCCGTGTCGGACTCAGCGAGCAGGAAGCAATCGAGCGAAGCATCCCGCACGAAGTCACTCGCTATGGGCTGGACGATCTGGACCGCGCCATTGCAGAAAGCGAGCGCAAGGGCTTCATCAAAGTCCTGACCGAACCGGGCAAGGACCGCATTCTGGGGGCCTGCATCGTCGGTGAGCATGCCGGCGAGCTGCTGGCAGAGTTCGTCCTCGCCATGAAGCACGGGCTGGGGTTCAACAAGATACTGGGCACCATTCACACCTACCCGACCTGGGCCGAAGCCAACAAGTATGCTGCGGGTGAATGGAAAAAGGCCCACGCCCCAGACGCGGTCCTGAAATGGCTGGAACGCTATCACGCATGGAGGCGGGGCTAGCATGAGCAACACGAGCTTCGATTGGGCCATTGTGGTGCCGGTGTTGAACGAGATCGACACCCTGCCCGACCTGCTCGACCACCTGCAGATCTGGCAACAGCACGGTGCAGAGGTGCTGCTGGTGGATGGCGGCAGCCGGGATGGAACGACAACGGCCGCCCATGAGCGCGGCTTCCGGGTGATTTCCGCCCCGCCGGGGCGCGCCAGCCAGATGAACGCCGGTGCCCATCACACCCGGGCCGCGCATCTGGTGTTTCTGCATGCAGATACCCGTCTGCCCGAGCACGCGGACCAGCGGATTCAGTCCGCGCTCGCCCACTCTGCCCTTGCCTGGGGGCGCTTCGATGTGCGCATTGAAGGCCGGTCTCGCCTGCTGCCGGTCGTCGCCTTCCTGATGAACCTGCGCTCCCGCCTGAGCGGCATAGCCACAGGAGATCAGGCGCTGTTCATCACGCGGGCGCTGTTCGAGCAGGTGGGCGGTTTTCCCGCTCAGCCACTGATGGAGGATATTGAAATCAGCAAGCGGCTGAAACGCATCAGCACCCCTGTCTGCTTACGCGCCAGGGTACGCACCTCCGGTCGACGCTGGGACCAGCGCGGCAGTTGGCGCACCATTGTGCTGATGTGGCAACTGCGCTGGGCCTACTGGCGCGGAACCCCTGCCCAGCAGCTGGCGGAGCGTTATCGATGAACACCACGCGCATTATTGTGATCGCCAAGGAACCCATTCCCGGCTTTGCCAAGACACGCCTTATACCGGCCCTGGGCGCGGACGCGGCGGCAGCATTGGCAGACCGCCTGTTACAGCATGCCCTGAGCCAGGCACTGGCCGCGGATCTGGGCCCGGTCGAGCTCTGTGTTGCCCCTCACCGGGACGCGGCCTACTGGCAACAATACCTGCAGAACGGCAACGTGACGCTGACCCAGCAAGCGGAGGGCGATCTGGGCGTGCGCATGATGCGCGCCGCCGAACAGGGCCTTCGACACGGCTGTCCTGTCATGCTGATCGGCACCGATTGCCCGGGGCTGAACGCCCGGCGACTGCGCGCCCTTGCCGAGGCGCTGTCACGGCATGATGCCTGCCTCTGCCCGGTCAGCGACGGAGGCTACGCCCTGCTGGGGCTGCATCAGGCGCACCCTTTGCTGTTTACCGATATGCCCTGGAGCACGCCGGACGTGGCCCGCCTGACGCGGGAGCGGCTACAGCAACTGAACTGGCGCTGGGCCGAATGCGAGCCGCTTTGGGATGTGGATGAGCCCAACGACCTCATCAGGCTCAGAGCTGGCTATCCAGAACTGGCAGAGTACCCGGAACTGGCAGGAGAGCCGTCATGAAGCAGATCGGATGGGCCGCAGCACTGCTGATCGCCCCTGTGTGCAGCGCCGCTGAGGGTGTAATTGAGGTGGGCAATTTCAGCCAGTACAGACAGATGCCCGCGCCACCCTGGCAACTGGTCCGTTTTGATGACGACATTCCACCCACCCGATACGCACTGCAGCAGCATGAGAGCGTGCACGCCGTCGAGGCCCGGGCCGAAGCCAGCATGGCCCTGCTGGCTCGCCCGCTGACGATCAACCTGCAGCAGACGCCGGTCCTCTGCTGGCGCTGGTGGGTAGACGCCCCCATCGAACAGGCCGATATGACCCGCAAGTCCGGCGATGACTATGCCGCCCGTGTGTACGTCACCTTTGATCTGCCGGACAGCGCCCTGAGTCTGGGCACCCGCATCAAGCTGGGGCTGGCGCGTGCCGTGCACGGCGATGATCTGCCCGCCGCCGCCATCAACTATGTGTGGGACAACCGCCACCCCGTTGGCACCACTCAGCCCAACGCCTACACCGACCGTGCCCAGATGCTGGTGCTGCAGAGCGGAGCCGACAACAGCGGACGCTGGATTGAACAGCGGCGCAACCTGCTGACTGACCTGCAGCAGCTATTCGAGGCCGATACCGGCGTAACGCGGCAACTGGCTGTCGCCTCGGACACGGACAACACCGGCGCCACCGCCCGTGCCCGTTTTGCGGACCTTCACCTGGTACCCGCCGACCAGCCCTGCCAATTCCCGCCTCAGCGCTGAGCCCGTTCAATTGGCCGCTTACCAGAGATCGCCATACCGCTCGCGGTGACAGAGGTACAGCCGTAACTCAAACTCGAGCTGATGGTAATCCGACTCCATGTAGCAGCAGATGGACTGACCGTTGCAGGATACTGCGCAGGGCAAAGCGGCAAAACGCGCAAGCTCGTTTTCACCGGAAGAGAATGGCTGTGATATCTCGATTTATCCCTCAGTGGTATACGTCAAATGACGAAGTGGATGGGTCACAGGGGGTGCAACACCGCAGGCAGAGGCCCTGTATACCCGGCTTATGGACCAGCGCTATAATCACGGCCTCACTCGATACCACTCACCGGTTGAAGCCTGAACTTCGGATATACTGCCGTGCGCCCACGTCGTCCTACAAAAAAAAGCCCTGCCCAATCTGATCGCAAAGGCCTGCACCCCAGAAATCTGCACAAGCAAGGCTATGACTTTCCAGCGCTGCTCAACAGCTACCCTCCGCTGGCCCAATATGTCAGCAAGAATGCGTATGGCAACCTGTCTATCGACTTCGCCGACCCGCTGGCGGTAAAAGCCCTGAATGCCGCGCTGTTAAAGCTGCATTACAGCATTGATGACTGGGATATTCCTGAAGGCGCGTTGTGCCCGCCCATTCCCGGACGAGCCGACTACATCCATTACATTGCAGACCTGCTTGAGCTTGGCGCGCCTGATGCCAATCAAGCTGATACTTCGCCCGGCATCACCCTGCTGGACATCGGCACGGGGGCCAATGGCATCTACCCGCTACTCGCCTGCCAGCTATACGGCTGGCAGTGCGTGGGCTCTGATATCAACCCGCAATCACTGGACAACGTCGCCGCGATTATCGCCAAAAACCCCGGTCTGCGCTTCACCCTGCGTACGCAACACGACAAACATCACATCTTTGACGGGATTATTCAGGACGGCGAGTTTTTTGATGTGAGCGTGTGCAACCCGCCCTTCCACGCTTCCCAGGAGGAAGCGCTCAAAGGCACCCGGCGTAAACTCAACAACCTGGCACGTAACCGTGGTGATAAAACGGCCACTTCGGCCAAGCTGAACTTCGGCGGCAAGGCAGCGGAACTCTGGTGCAAGGGCGGCGAACAGACTTTCCTTAAAAAGATGATTAAAGAAAGCCTCGCCTTTTCAACACAATGCCGCTGGTTTACCAGCCTGGTATCGAAAGCCGAAAACCTCAAGCCTGCCACCAAGCTGATCCGCAAACTTGGCGCCGTTGAAGTGCGAGAAATCGAGATGAAACAGGGTAATAAAATCACCCGCATACTGGCATGGACATTTATCTGACTGATCCTGTACGTGCCGCCATCCCATTAAATTTCACCAGAGATCGCCAAAGCGATCGCGATGACAGAGGTACAGGCGTAACTCAAACTCCAGCTGATGGTAGTCCGGCTCCATATGGCAGCAGAGTTTATAGAACGCCTTGCCGTGATCTTTTTCCCTCAGGTGCGCCAGCTCATGCACTAGGATCATGCGCAGAAAAGGCTCGGGCACCTTGCGAAACAGGGATGAAACCCGGATCTCGTTTTTGGATTTCAGCTTCTTGCCCTGTACCCGTGAAGCATAGGTATGCAGGCCCAGCGCATTATTGATGATGTGAATCTTGTCGTCGTAGATCACCTTGCTGATCGGCGATGAACTGCGCATATATTCATTCTTGATCGCCTGGGCATAGTCATACAACGCACGCTCAGAGCCGAGACTGTGCGCCTGCGGGTACTTCCTCAACAGCCAATCGCCGGAACGCTGGTTGTCCAGCAGCGCCTGCACCTGTTGCTGAACGTCCGGGCTGTAGCCGCCGAGATATTTGGATACCATGGGTTTACTCATTCAATACTCAGACACGCAAACGCTCACACTCAGCGGGATGACACAGAGATCAATCATGAGCTTCATAAGCGCCCCTGTTGGAAAGGGTTATTGACTGGCATTTTACCTGTGTGGCCGGCAAACGGAACAAGGGGCTGAAATCACTTGTGACTGGCAACAGACTCAAAAATCGTTCACTATCAGGAACACTATGGATCGGCCGTTGCAGGAGACTGCGCACGGCTAAGCTGCAAAACGCGCAAGCTCGTTTTCACCGGAAGAGAATGGCTGTGATATCTCGATTTATCTTTTCTCTTCAGGTAGTTACGAAAGCTTTCATAGTCATAGGCTGAGAGCAAATATGCGCATGCGCAGTATTATATTGTTATATTTCGGGAGTTTATCTATGGCTCAGGTAAACCAGGTTGAGAGAGCCTCTCGCGCATGGCCTGTTCTCGTTGCGGTAGCGAGAGACAAGAAAACTATTACATATGGCGAGTTAGCAAGGGCGCTCGGAATACATCACAGGCCGATTCGCTACGTTCTCGGGATAATTCAAGATTTTTGTCTATCCGAGAAACTTCCGCCACTTACCATATTGGTAGTGAGTCAGTCTGGTGAGCCCGGAACCGGATTCATCGCTCACAGTTTCGACGATCTTGCTACGGGCTATGAAACTGTTTGGGAGTACAACTGGGACAACATAGAAAATCCGTTTCTGTTCTCGGCGGATGGCACATCGTTTGATGATCTAACCAAACGTTTAGTTCAAGATCCAGCTGATTCAGAGGAAGTATATGCAAAGGTCAAGTCGCGTGGAATCAAACAATTGCTCTTTCGAAGTGCGGTTCTTCGTGCGTATAGGTATAAGTGTGCTTTTACGGAAATTAGTTTTCCAGAAACGCTTGAAGCCTGTCATATTATTCCCTGGTCTCAAGCTACCAATGCGCAGCGTCTAGATGTTCGTAATGGCATCCTCCTAAACAGCTTTCACCACAAGCTCTTTGATAGAGGACTGATTACCCTAACCGAGGATCATGAGATACACTATTTCGATCCGAGAAATGAGGAAGGCGAATACTCAAAATTGGATAAACTCCTTACGTCTCGACTTCACGGCAATAAAATACATTTACCATTTCAGAAAAAACAACGGCCATTAGTAGAGTATGTAAAAAGGCATCATGCTATTCAGGGTTGGAATATTTAGGTCCTAAATATAACTACCGGCTGTACAGCGACCGATTTTCCGCCGCTTCGCGGCTCCAAACCGGCGCATGAGCCGGGCGTTACAAATCGAAGGGAATATCGTGCAAGTATTCGCTAATCTACATGATTGTAAGCACTGTTCTGGTACGGGAACGTGTACTAATGGAAAGGATGGAGCCTCCTGCCTGGCATGTGCTAAGAGAAATGAACTCTGGTTCTGGCAGCTCAGAAATCAACATGGCCTAATGTGTGGTTCCTGCGGTGGTATAGGCAAAGCCGAACCTATGACAGAACGGCTTAATAAGCGAGCAGCACCTGTCCTAGCTATTCTGTTCACATTTGGAATATTGACACTAATCACTTTTGCTACTCTTACAAAGAGTCCCTACTTCTCGGAAATTTTAGCATTTGGTAGTGCCATCATTGGTTCTGTCGCAGGCTATTATTTCTCAAGGTCGAGAAGTGATTTATAACTAGGCACAGCAGTCGCTCCTTTGGTCGCTGGGAGCAGCAAAACGCAGCGCCTATTTTCCGGCTCCTGTGTGCGTCGTTATAAAAACCAAGAATTGTAAGTCGAACGAGAACCAAAAGAGAGTAGTCATGGAATTTGGTGAATTCTACAAGCGACTAGGACTAAACGAATATCCGTTTTCAACATACACTTCAGAGAACGAAGTTGATAAGCTTGATGACTTATTCGTGATTCCGCCAAGCTACGATCCGCTTTTGGAGAGCTATAAGCGGAAGTCAACACTGGTGTTAAGTGGTGAGCGGGGAACAGGAAAAACTTTTTTAGTTAATAGGCTTTCTAGTAGCCCATCGAAAGATGAACTATTAATCTCTTTAGCTGATTATTCAGAGCTAAAAATCAAGCCATCAACTAAAGAAATTCATATATTTCTTATAAGGAATATAGCAGAAGAACTATTCTCTAAATTGACCACTGATAGAAAACGCATTGAAAAATCAAGTGAAGAGCAAAAGCTACTACTCTCATACTTGTTGAGTCGCTACGTTTCAAATATATCTAAAGCAAAACTACGAAGCGATATCGAAAAAATACAAATTGGTAAAACTAAAAGAGCAGCAAAATGGATTTATAACAAATTCAGAGGGGTTTTGAACTGGGGTGCAACCGCTACGACATCTATAGTGTCAGACCTAGTGTCTAAACATTTTTCCTCACTTCCACCTATTGATGAAGGAAAGGTTAAGGACTTCTTCCCAGAAATTAACGTTGGAGCGAAAACGGACTTTGTTGACCAGAAAGAATCGTTTGTCTTTTTTGACCGACTTCTTTCGTTGGTTCACTCTCTTGGGTATACACGGTTAACAATCATTCTGGACAAGCTAGACGAAGATGACAGATTTAATAATGACGCACAAAAGGTATCTGATTTCATAGAACCAATATTAAAAGACAGCAAATTGCTTTTGCATGATAAACTTCAAATCGTCATTTCCGTCTGGTCAGTGCCTTATCGTTTCCTAAAGGATAAATTTCGAACTCAAAAGCATGATACTCACACAATCGAATGGACAGATGAAAAGCTGATCCTAGTGCTTAATAGCAGGCTTGATGCATACTCAGACGGCAAAATCGTTAGTATTGAAAAGATACTTAATAATAACGAAAACAGACTCTTATACAAGATTATCCCGCTTGCAAACAAAAATCCTCGTGACCTTTGGCATATCATGGATTCGATATTAAAATCACAATATGAATTGGATGAAAATTCAAAAGTAACAGAGCAAGCGGTTGATGTTGGTGTAGATCGGTTTGTTAAAAATTTTAATTACTACGAATACTACCCAAGAAAAGCTAATGCAAGGGCAAACACCATGGATATTTACTCATATGTACAGCACTTGCAGAAACTCGACTCCCCCATTTTTTCAAAGAACAAACTCAACGAAAAAGCAAAAACTGGTGGATCTACAGACAACTATGTCACTAACATGGAAAAAATTGGTTTAATCAAGAAGACAGGGCAAAAAACAGCTGGAGGTGGAGTTGAATATATTATAGCCGATCCTAAAGTTGTTTATGCAATGGAGAAAGGCATTAAAATTCAACCATAGATTTATAAGAAACTATTCAACGAACGCCAGCAAGCTGCCTCGGACCTCCTAAATGCTTCGCATTTCTCTGGCTCGTTATTGCGGCGCTATGAAATTAGGAATAGTTTTCGAGGGCTGGCGAATAGGGATCAGAAGGTACGGTAAATGAGTATAAAAATTGAATCTAGTGATCTGAAAGATCGGCAAAAGGCTTTGCATGAAGCAATAGAAAGTCTGATGACAAAGCTGCCAGATGAAAGCGCAACACGAAAACAGTTAGCTAACCATCGGGAGCTTTTTGATGATGCCGTTAATTATCTCTCAAATTCAGAACAAAGGCTGGCATTTATCGGAAACATCGGTACCGGAAAGACAACCGCCATATGCCACCTACTTGGTTTGCTGGATGGAGAAGAACCAATTCTAAGTACAGGCAGCGGTCGAACCACACTTTGCGAAGTCGAAATCTCCGCTGGTTCCCAACTGGAGATCGAAGTAACTCCGCATTCCGAAGCCGAGGTAAAGAGCTACCTCACAGACTTTGCTCAGTACTTACATGTATCAGATATTGTAGAATCTGATAATTCAGAGTCATTTAAACTAAGTGCCGAAGTTGAAAGAGCGCTCCGTAACATGCTCGACCTCCGGATATCACGAACGAAAAACCCCGAAGGCAAGCGAATCACTACAGATAACGCTAAAAAATTTGCTGCCGATTACCAATCTGTCGAATCGTTAGCTGAGGGATTGTTGGAACGTATTAATTTACCCGCTCGTCATCAGACGCGATTCATTAATGATGTTGGGATAGAGCAAAATGAGTGGCTGCATAAAACTTTCAAAGCCATCAATAGCTGCACTCATCCAAGCGTTGGTTTATCTAAGCGTATACGTGTATTAGTCCCGGTAGGATTCTTCGAAAATATCAATTACGCTCTGTCAGTAATTGATACAAAGGGTGTCGATCAGACGGTTAACCGTGCCGACCTTGATCGCTGCCTTACCGACAATCGTACCGTCAGTGTACTGTGCTGCCGATTTAATGAAGCACCCGATAAAACAATGTCAGGGTTACTAAAGCTTGCCAAGGACGCAGGCCTAAACCAACGAGTTGCCAAAGAAACAGTTCTGTTAATTCTGGATAGGGATAGTGAAGCTGAAAAAGTTATCGATATTGATGAACCTATTGGTGACAAAACTGAGGGACGCGAAATCCGTGCTGAGCAGGTGGTTAATGATCTAAAACACACGCTACAATTGGACAATCTGGATGTACAATTTTTCGATGTGAAGTCTGATGACCCTAAGAAAGTCATCAAACTATTGGTCGAAAAAGTTTCTGTGCTACGTGACCAGTATGCCGAGGAAATTGTCGATATCGAGAAGGCTATTAGCGACATCGAAACTGAATTCGTCTCTCAATCAGCTAAAGCGGCGAAGAATCAGGTCAAGAATACGCTGGACCCATGGATAAAAAAGGCTCAAGGCTGTTCTCCTTCGCTAAAAGAATATTTTTTACCATTGATTAATGACATCAAGAACAAGGGTACTTATGCCGCGAGTGTTCGAGCTAGTGTTAACCGTCGAGGAGAGTGGCACAACCTTGATTACTATCAGCTTTTAGCCAGCGGTGCTCGTGAGCAAGTTGTTGATCAAATCGGCACCCTAAAAGATGAATTTATTGTACTAATCGATAACATGCTTTCCCAAAATGAGCTTCAACCTGCCTATGCGCTGCTTAAACAGTTAAAACAAACAACTGAAAAACGACTTGGTGATATTTACCAAAAAGCGTTTGCTAAGGGGCGCGCTGTTTATGAAGAAAAGCTTTCATCAGATAATCTGCTCTGGAATGTTTTGTTTAAAGAGTGGGGGATGGGGCCTGGATACAAGGATAGAGTCTCCGCTAACTCTGAGAACTGGTTTCACACACTAAAATATCCAGAGTTTGAATCCAGCGTTACTCGGCAGGTAGTTGAGGAGTGGCAGCTTTATGTAAATGAAGTGCGAGATTTGTTGGGATCTGAATAGATATGCATAACAATCGCAGGCACGTGCGGCTGGGGTTAGGCTGCAATGGGCCAATTTCCATATAAACTGCCTATTCAGAGTCAACTCTCAATCCGATAGGACCTCCTCAAATCAAGACTTATTAAAGGCACAAAAAACGGGCCACAAGGGCCCGTTTTTATCGCTTACTGAACTTTAGGTTCAGATCGCGGAGATGTTCTCAGCCTGAGGACCTTTCTGGCCCTGAGTAACAGTAAACTGTACTTCTTGGCCTTCAGTCAGGTTTTTAAAACCGGAGCCAGTAATCGCACTGAAATGGGCGAAAACATCCGGACCACCGCCCTTCTGCTCGATGAAGCCAAAGCCTTTAGTTTCGTTGAACCATTTAACGGTGCCAGTAGTAATAGACATAATAATATTCTCGTTCAAATAATTTTTTGAACGCTTCAGCCAAAATACTGAAGCTGTTCGATTAATGCTTTAAATAATACAAGTACTTATGAAAAAAGAACGAGGAACATACTGTTTAGGCAGGACATCGAAAATGTGCATAAATGCAGGTCTTACTCTCAAGCAAAATCATCCTACGCTTATTTTCGTCCCGGTGATAGCTTTATTTAATTTATTTTAAAATAATACCGGAATTACAAATAAAACGCCTACTTTTCAACATGTTAGGTATTCTACCAAAAAGCACGTCTTCAGCGCAGTCCACAATGGAGAACCCATTTTCCTTTGCAGCCTGTGCTGTCGCCCGCAAAAGGCGTCCATCCAAGAAGGCCTCCTTGTACGGCTTCACATCAGAAGGCGTGCCTACTACAGAGTTTCCAACGCATCCGGATAGTGCTGCTCAAGCAACTCGTTAACAACCGCCAGGTTTTGACGGAGCATTTTAAGTCCAAGCAGGCGTGTTCGACTGAACTTGGCGTCCTTGGGTACGAGGCGCAGAATATAGGCCGAGCGTTTACCCTGGTGCACATTCTCGGACTTGTGAAAGAAGGCATTGCAGAAAAGCAGCGCATCACCGGCATCGAGTAAAGGCGTTACTTTCGTCCGCTCCAGGTAGTCGTATCCCTGCAAATAAGGGTGCTGGACTTGCTCACGAACTCCATCCTTAAGCCATGGCCTGGGAGCCGGCAGCTTCCTGTCGCTGCACATGCCAGGCCCCAATCAACAGAACACAACCAGTGCTGATCACTCCGAGCGTTATCAACAGGCCACTGAAATAGTGCCCCTGGGACTCAGCAAGATAGCCGACGACCATGGGAGCCAGCATCTGGGCGATACCATAGCCGAAGGTCAGACGCCCCATGGGGCGGGAAGGATTATCCGGGTAGAGGCGCCCCACCATGGCCAGAGTCATACTGACGATACCGATAAAACTGGCCCCGTATATCACCGCACTCAGCAGCACACCCGCCAGGCCTTCCATCAGCAACAGCAGGAGTACGCTCAACGCATTCAACAGGTAAGCCAATAGCAGCGCCAGCCAATCGCCCTGCCGTCTGACCATAAGATCCCACAACCAGCACCCCGGTGCAGCCGCAATGCCCGCGACCAGCCAGATCATCCACCCCTGCCCGGCCAGCAGCGGCGAGGCCTCAGCGATGGCCACCAGAAACGTCGCCGTCACAACATAACCAACACCGGCGCAGAAATAGGCCAGCTGTAGTAACAGCATAAACAGGCTAAGAGACGAAGAACCCTGGGTCTTGGGCACAGCAGAAGACACTGAGAGCCGATAATCCGGGCTCCAGCGCCATACAGGAAGCAGCAGCACACAGGCAGCTCCCGCATACAGGACCCATTGCTGATCCCAACTGAAGCGGGATCTGATCAGCTCCGCCAGAATTGCAGTCAGGACAATGCCAATCCCCAGCCCCGAAAAGAAAATACCCAGTTCGGGCTTGTGCCCCTGCCGCAGCAGCCAGCTCATCAACAGCCCTGCGCCGATCAGGACACCGGCCGAACTGCATAGACCCGACACAAACCTCAGCAGATACCAGGCCCAGGTCTGCTCGGTATAGCCCATCAACCCCGTTGTCAGTACAGCCCCCAGTAACCCCAATTGGTAAAGCCGAATTTTCAGCAGTGATGCCTGCAGGAAAGAGATCAACAATGCGCCACTCAGGTATCCCGCATAGTTGGCCGTTGCCAGCAGTCCAGCCAGGGTGTTATTCATCCCGGCGCCAGCCATCATTTCCGGAATCATGGGTGTGTAGGCAAAACGCGCAATGCCCACTGTGATCACCACCGCTGAAACACTGGCAATCAGTACACGCACCTTCTCAGTCAGCATTGTTCATCCTCCCCTTTTCCTGACAGGTATCAGACTAGGGTGTTAGCTGACCAAGTTCTGTATATATAATGACAATATATATATGAAAGACGACAAGCATTCACGACACTCCAGGCCCGCTTATGCAAGACGCTGTCGCCACACTCACCCCGCCCCAGATGCACGCCTTACCGCGACAGGTTTTTGTGCGCCAGCAAGAGATGCCCCCAAGGCACCTGTTTGCCTCACATAATCACCCCTGGCATCAATTGCTCTATGCCACCTCAGGCACGCTGGTGGCCAGCCTGAATGATCAGCGGCTGTTTGTCCCCTCTGGCTCTGCCGTCTGGCTTCCGGCAGGCGTTGAACACAGTACCTATACGGAGTTCGGAGCCGAGCTCAAAAGCCTCTACATCGACAGCGCATTTGATACCTTGGAAAACAGGCGCCCACTGGTGTTATCGGTTTCACCCTTGATGCGTGAGCTGATTCTGACCGCTGCCAACTTTGACAGCGAATACCCAGTGCACGGATATGAAAACGACCTGGTTCAGGTATTGCTGCAAACACTGGAGCGGCTGCCACAGCGAGGTCACACGCTGCCCTGGCCCAGTGAGCCGAGGCTGGCTGACCTCTGTAACGAGCTCTTTGCCAACCCGTCTCACCGGCCGGTACTGAATGAGGCGGCCCAGGCACTGGCCATGTCTGCACGTACCCTGGAACGGCATTTCCGGCAACAAACCGGCATAACACTCCAGGCCTGGTATTCGCGCATGCGTTTGATGAAAGCGATAGAGATGTTGAGCACGCCCATGAGCGTGACTCAAATAGCGCTGGAACTGGGCTACAGTGCGCCCGCGCCTTTCATTCAGATGTTTCGGGAAAAGATGGGAGTAAGCCCCAACCAATACCGTTCCAGAGGACCGCTTGGCTGAGGCATTGAAGACAAGAGGTGAGCCAGGAGTGGCACACCTGCACGGGATGCCTGATTAACCCGCAACACCGCACAAACGCTGGCCTGCCAAACGGGCCGCATCATGCAGATCATCACAGCCGTGCTGAATCAGCTCATGCAGCTGTTCCTTCATGCGGCGCGACCAGAATTTCTGCACATGCCCTTCAATCACCTGGGCGACGGTATGTTCATCACCGACGCTGGCGTTGTTGATGGCGATGTGATTCAGCATTTTGATCAGGGAAGCTTTCTCATGCGACATGGCTGTTCTCTTTATTCTTAAGGGGGTGGGGATCGGTTTCAGTGTAGATCACATGGCGACAGGGACGGGCAAAGCCCACCAATTGCATACCGGCCTTGTTGGCCTGCTCGATTGCCAATGCGGTGGGCGCCGAGACGGCAACCAGTGCCCCCAAATTGGCGGCGGCACACTTATGTACCATCTCGAAACTGGCGCGACTGGTGATCAGTACAAAAACAGCTGCTTGCTGAAGGGAAGATTCGACATCGGCGATGGCGCCGATCAGCTTATCCAGGGCGTTATGACGGCCCACGTCTTCACGCACAAGCAACACGTCACCCTCGGCATCACAAAGGGCCGCACCATGCACCGCCCCCGTGCTGACCTGCAGCTGCTGATGCTGTCGCAGTTGTGTGAGTGCATGCTCTATGGCCTCGGCTGAAGGCATGGGAGCCGGAACAACTTTTTGCGGAGTCCCTATGGCCTGCGCCAGTGATTCCGCACCACACAGACCGCAGCCGGTCCGCCCTGCCAGGTTGCGACGACGGTGCTTGAGGCTTTCAAAGCACTCCGTTGCCAGCTCTATCTGAACTTCCAGCCCCAGTGGGTGCTGAACGACATCCATGCCATACACCTGTTGCGGCCGCTCGATAATGCCTTCGCTCAGGCTGAAGCCCAGCGCGAAGTCCTCAAGATTATCGGGCGTCGCCATCATCACCACATGGGACAGACCGTTATAGACCAGCGCGACGGCCACTTCGTCCGCCACTTGGTCTTCGGCAGGTTCAAGCCCTGCACCCTGACGGCGCAGCACCTGAACCTGCTGTTCTCCCTTCAGCCCGGCCATCAGGACACTTCCGTGCGCGCCTCGCGCAGGAAACCCTGCTGACGATGGTGGTTGTCGTGGAAGTTCTTCTGCCACTCGGACGGCTGAGTCACCTTCTCCACCTGTACCGCGGTCACCTTATACTCGGGGCAGTTGGTTGCCCAATCCGAGTTATCGGTAGTGATGACGTTGGCGCCACTGTGCGGATGGTGGAAGGTGGTGTACACCACACCCGGCTGCATGCGTTCGCTGATACGGGCACGCAGCACGGTATGACCGGCACGACTGCTGATACCCAGCCAGTCGCCATCATTAATGCCGCGTTCCTCGGCATCATGCGGATGCACTTCCAGCACATCTTCGTTATGCCACACCTGGTTCTCGGTACGGCGGGTCTGGGCACCTACGTTGTACTGACTGAGGATACGACCGGTGGTCAGCAGCAGCGGGAAGCGACGGTTGGCGCGCTCGGTGGTCGGTACAAACTCGGTGATGGCAAACTTGGCCTTGCCAATCGGGAAGTCGTCAACGTGCATGATGGGCGAACCTTCCGGATGCACATCATTACAGGGCCACTGCAGGCTGCCATACTGCTCCAGCTTGTCGTAGTTCACACCCGCAAAGCTTGGCGTCAGGCTGGCGATCTCGTCCATGATTTCAGACGGATGGCTGTAGTTCATCGGGTAACCCAGAGCGTTGGACAGCTCCTGCGTCACTTCCCAGTCTTCCTTGCCTGCCAGCGCCGGCATCACCTTGCGTACGCGGTTGATACGACGTTCGGCATTGGTAAAGGTGCCGTTTTTCTCCAGGAAGGTGGAGCCCGGCAGCAGGACATGGGCGAATTTGGCGGTTTCGTTGAGGAAGATATCCTGCACGATCAGGCAGTCCAGCGAGCGCAAAGCCTGCTCAACATGCTGGGTGTTGGGGTCTGACTGGGCAATATCCTCACCCTGCACATACATGGCGCGGAAGGCACCTGCGATGGCCGCATCGAACATGTTGGGAATACGCAGACCCGGTTCCGGATCGATCTCGACACCCCAGGCCGCTTCGAAGTGACCACGGGCAACAGAATCGGACACATGCTGGTAGCCCGGCAGTTCATGGGGGAAGGATCCCATGTCACAGGAGCCCTGGACATTGTTCTGACCACGCAGCGGGTTCACACCCACGCCTTCTCGACCGATGTTGCCGGTCGCCAGCGCCAGGTTGGCGATACCCATCACGGTGGTGGAGCCCTGGCTATGTTCGGTTACACCCAGTCCGTAATAAATCGCCGCGTTGGGTGCCTTGGCAAAGGCACGCGCCGCTGCACGGACCTTATCGCCCGGCACGCCGGTGATCTCTTCCACGTTTTCCGGTGCATGGCGCTCATCAGCAATAAAGTCACGCCACTGGTTGTAGCCGTCGGTATCACAGCGGCTGGCAATAAAGTCGCTGTCTTCCAGCCCTTCGTTGATCACCACGTGCGCCAATGCATTGACCAGGGCTACGTTAGAGCCCGGACGCAGCGGCAAATGCATGGAATCATTCAGGTGCGGTGTATCCAGCAGATCGATATGACGCGGGTCCGCCACGAGCAGGCTGGCACCTTCACGCAGACGACGTCGCAGCAGTGAGCCGAACACCGGGTGCGCATCCGTGGGGTTGGCACCAATCACCAGCACACAGTCGGCCTTCAATACGGAGTCAAAGGTCTGGGTACCGGCAGACTCGCCCAGCGTTTGTTTCAAGCCATAACCGGTCGGGCTGTGGCAGACACGGGCACAGGTATCGGTATTGTTGTTCCCGAAGGCGGTACGGATCAGCTTCTGCACCAGATAAGCTTCTTCATTGGTGCAGCGTGAAGACGTGATACCACCGACACTTTCACGGCCATGCTCGGCCTGAATCGCTTTCAAACGACCGGCAGCGAAGCCGATCGCTTCTTCCCAGCTCACTTCGCGCCAGGGCTGATCGATGCTGTCACGAATCATCGGCGCACGGATACGATCCTTGTGGGTGGCGTAACCGAAGGCAAAACGGCCTTTGACACAGGAGTGACCATGGTTCGCTTCACCCCCCTTATAAGGCAGCATGCGTACCAGCTTGTCGCCTTTCATCTCGGCCTCGAACGAACAACCCACACCACAGTAGGCACAGGTGGTCACCACCGAGTGTTCCGGCTGGCCCATCTCGATGACGGAGTTTTCCGTCAGCGTAGCGGTCGGGCAGGCCTGCACACAGGCACCACAGGAGACACATTCGGAGTCGAGGAAGCTCTCATCCTGACCGGCCGCGACGCGGGAGTCGAAGCCACGACCATCAATCGTCAGGGCAAAGGTACCCTGAACTTCGGAGCAGGCGCGGACACAGCGTGAACAGACGATGCACTTGCTGGGGTCATAGGTAAAATAGGGGTTGGAAGTATCCTTTTCCGCTTGCAGATGGTTCTCGCCATCAAAGCCATAACGGACTTCGCGCAGCCCCACGGCACCGGCCATATCCTGCAGTTCGCAATTGCCGTTGGTGGGACACGTCAGGCAGTCCAGCGGATGGTCCGAGATGTACAGCTCCATGATATTCCGGCGCAGCTTGGCCAGCTTGTCGGTCTGGGTGGAGACCTTCATGCCCTCTTCTGCCGGCGTGGTGCAGGAGGCCGGCATGCCGCGACGGCCTTCGATCTGTACCGCACAGAGGCGGCAGGACCCAAAGGCCTCCAGGTTATCGCTGGCACAGAGCTTGGGAATGTTGATATCGGCCAATGCCGCCGCACGCATGACGGAGGTGCCTTCAGGGACACGGATTTCGACGCCATCAACTTCAAGCGTGATCTGCTTCTCGCTCAGGGATGCCGGCGTGCCGTAGTCACGGTTATAGTCCAGCTTGGGATCAAAATGCTGCAACATGTCAGGCCACCTCCATCTCGGTTTTGGCGGGTTGAGCGAAATCTTCGCCAAAGTGCTTCATGGCACTTTGTACCGGGAACGGCGTCATGCCGCCCATGGCACAGAGCGAACCATCCACCATGGTTTCACAAAGATCACTCAACAATTCCAGATTAGCCTCTCTGTTGTCACCTGCACGAATACGGTCGATCACTTCGACACCGCGCGTGGAACCGATACGACAGGGGGTGCACTTGCCACAGGATTCAGCGACACAGAACTCCATTGAGAAGCGGGCCTGCTCACTCATGTCGACGCTATCGTCAAACATCACCACACCACCATGGCCCAGTACGGCACCTTCACCGGCAAAGGCTTCATAATCCAGCTCGGTATCCCACTGGCTTTCCGGCAGATAAGCCCCCAACGGGCCGCCCACCTGGACTGCACGCAGCGGTCGGCCATTGCGCGTTCCACCACCGAAATCAAACATCAGCTCACGCAGGCTGGGGCCAAAGGCCAGTTCAACCAGACCGCCCTGCTTCACGTTGCCGGCCAGCTGGAACGGCAGCGTGCCACGGGAACGCCCCATGCCACAGTCGGCATAGGCCTGAGCGCCCTGGTCGAGAATGAAAGGCACCGCCGCCAACGAGAGCACGTTGTTGACCACGGTCGGCTTACCGAACAGACCGACAATCGCAGGCAGCGGCGGTTTGGCACGCACCAGACCGCGTTTGCCTTCAAGACTTTCCAGCAGGGAGGTTTCTTCACCGCAGATGTAGGCACCCGCGCCCATGCGCACTTCCAGGTCAAAACGGCGCCCGCTGCCCAGAATATTCTCGCCCAGCAGGTTGTTGTCATAGGCGGTAGCAATGGCGTTGTTCAGCGTCTCAAACGCCAGCGGATATTCGGAGCGCAGGTAGATATACCCCTGGGTTGCCCCAACGCCGAGACCGGAGATGGTCATGCCTTCAATCAGCATGAAGGGGTCACACTCCATCACCAGGCGGTCGGCGAAGGTGCCGGAGTCACCCTCGTCCGCATTGCAGACGATGTATTTCTGCTCGGCAGGCGCATCCAGCACGGTCTGCCATTTGATACCGGTCGGGAAGGCAGCACCACCACGGCCACGCAGGCCCGATGCTTTGACTTCATCGATAATGCCTTGAGCGCTCAATTCCAGCGCCTTGGTCAGCCCTTGATAACCGGAATGGGCGCGATAATCGTCCAGCGACAGCGGATCAATGACACCGGCACGGGAGAAGGTCAGGCGCTGCTGACGCTTGAGGTAGGGAATTTCTTCAACCAGCCCCAGTGCCAACGGGTGCTCCTGTTTGCCCTGCCAGAACTCGGCATCAAACAGGGTATCCAGATCTTTCGACTTGACCGGGCCAAAGCCGATACGTCCCTCAGAGGTGTCCACCTCGATCAGGGGTTCCAGCCAGTAGAGGCCGCGCGTACCGTTACGTACGATTTCAATATCCACACCGCGTTCGGCAGCGACTGCTGCCATCTGCCTGGCCAGGCTATCGGCGCCCAGTGACTTGGCGGTGGTGTCGGACGGAATATAAATTCGGGTGCTCATCACTTCAGCTCCAGTTGTTCAGTCTTGAGGTCATCGATCAACTCATCGAATGACTCAGGGGTGACGAACGCGTGGATGTCATCGCCGACACGCACTGAAGGGCCGCAGGCACAGTTGCCAAGGCAATACACCGGCTCAAGGGTAACTGTTCGGTCATCGCTGGTTTGGGCGTAATCGATGCCCAACGCTGACTTGGCATGAGCCTCCAGCGCACGTGAACCCTGGGCCTGGCAGGCTTCTGCCCGGCAGATTTCCACCACATGACGCCCCGGTTGCTCGGTGCGGAAGTGATGGTAGAAACTGATCACACCATGCACTTCGGCACGGGTGGTTTGCAGCGCGCGCGCGATCAGCGCCACTGCATCTGAATGGATATGGCCGAAGCGATCCTGCAACGCATGCAGAATCGGCAAAAGTGCGCCCGGTTTGGTTTTCAGTTCATCGATGATCGCGCTTGCGATCTCCGGGTGCCAGGGTGTGGTGCCGGTAGTGCTCATTGTCTGACCTCCTTGCCATCAGCATATGAAGTAAAGTTCATATCTGAATGGAGTATTGCTCTTATTATCCGGGCCAAACTACCATTAGGCATCCAACTACAAAATATGAAAAAAAGTGCCTATTCATAAAATCAACATCGTCCCGACCTGGTCTTTCCGCGATGACAGCGGCCGCGAACTGGACCCTCAGCTGTTCTCGCTGCTGCGCCATATCGAAACGGATGGCAAGCTGACGACCGCCGCCAAAGCAGTGGGGATTTCCTACCGCCACGCCTGGAACCAGCTCAACAAGTGGGCCGAATTCTTCGGCACCCCGCTGGCAGAGTTGCAAAAAGGCCGGGGCGCGCGATTAACGGAGCTAGGTGCCAAGCTGGTGTGGGCAGAAAAACGTGTGATCGCCAGGCTGGAACCCCAGCTGGATAACATCACCTCGGACCTGAACCTTGAACTGTCACGTCTGCTGGAAGGCACCCGGCCACGCCTGCGCCTACAGGCCAGCCACGGTTATGCGGTAGAACTTTTGCCCCGCTTTGCCCAGGCGTTCGAGCTGGACCTGCAGTACCGCAACGCCCGCGAAGCTCTGGCATCGCTGAGCCGCGAACAATGTGACCTGGCCGGCTTCCACCTGCCGGTCAGTATGCTCAGTGAGGAAATGAAATCCCTGCCCACACGCCTGCTGAAGCCCCGCGCCCATCGCATTATCCGCTTTATCATCCGCCAGCAGGGGTTGATGATCGCCGCCGGCAACCCGCTCGGTATTGAGGGATTGGCAGATCTGTGTCGCGAGGATATCCGGTTTATCAACCGCGAGAAGGACTCAGGCACCCGCCTGCTGCTGGATGAAATGCTCCAGCGCAGCGGCCGTGGCAGAAGCGATGTCCTGCCCAGTGCCGGTACCGAGTTTACCCACTCGGCCATTGCTGCACATGTGGCCGCAGGGATGGCCGATGTGGGCTTTGGCGTTCAGGCGGCTGCGGCACAGTTCGGGCTGGATTTTATTCCGCTGGCCAAGGAGCAGTATCTGATGGCCTGCCACCAGCGCACGCTGGAGCAACCAGCCTGCCAGCTTCTGCTGCAACAGCTGCGCGGTGATGCCTTCCGTAAAGCCGTTTCCGGGCTACCGGGCTATGATGCTCGACTGAGTGGCGAGGTGCTGGCACCGGATGAGCTCTTTGCCGAGATGGAAAGTTAACAAGTGATCAGAACTGTCTCGCTGCCGCCTGCACCAGCTCTTCGTGGCTGTTCAGATTGGCAAAAGCGGCGGCCTGGTCACTGAAGTCGGCCTGGGCAACATCCAGCGACGATAGCCAGCCCTTGATACTGCGAATATCACCGGCCAGGGCTTCAGCAACGCCGGACTGCAGGTCCTTGTGCACCAGACAGCTGAGCCACTGCATGCGTTCGCCATCATGAGCCACGGCAATCCCGTCACGGCTGCTGCTAACCGCCTCTCCAAGACGCTCGGCCAGGTCCACCGGAATCCAGGGGGTATCACAGGCACTGAACAACACCCACTCCGTGGAGGCAGAACTCAACCCCGTCAGGATACCCGCCAGGGGACCTTCAAACCCTTCGACCAGATCAGAAACCACCTCGAACCCCAGTTCGGAATAGGCCTGGATCGAACGGTTGGCGTTGAGTAAAAGTGACCCGACCTGAGGCGCAAGTCGGTCGCGCACATGCACGGCCAGAGGCTTGCCCTGCAGTGACACCAGCCCCTTGTCCTGTCCTCCCATTCTCAAACCCCGGCCACCAGCCAGAATTACGCCGGTCAGCTGTTCCCTGCCAAGCTCCCCCGTTTCAATTGCCTTTTGCTTCAATGCTTTCTCCTGAGTTTTATACACTTGGCCTGGTCGATCTCATCCTGCTCCTATGCCTTGAAAACAGGCACTTCACGCAGGTTTAACAACACGTTAAAACCGACATTTTCGGTACTGAATACAGCTATCAAATCCTGAATTCAGGTTTAGATTACGCTGGACTTCAAACCGTAACCTCGGCACAGTGCGCAAATGTCTCGCCCGAGTGAGGCAAGGAAAATACCGCTTATTCCGGGAATCAACCAGCGGATTTTCGGTCCATTGGTAACCAACGAAATAACTAGAAACCGGGGAGATTACGATGCCCTCCCAGCTTATCGACGGCTTTGGTCGACGCATCAATTACGTGCGCTTGTCAGTCACCGACCGCTGCGATTTTCGTTGCGTTTACTGCATGGCTGAAAACATGCAGTTCCTGCCTCACAGCCAGGTACTGACGCTGGAAGAGATCCATGACGTGGCCGCAGCGTTTACTGAACTGGGTGTGGAGCGTATCCGACTCACCGGTGGAGAGCCTCTGGTTCGGCGTAATGTCCTGAGTCTGATTGAGCGACTTGGACAGCTTCCGGCAGAATTGAGCCTGACGACAAACGGCTCACAACTGCACAAAATGGCAGGCGATCTTGCAGCCTTTGGCGTCGATCGTCTGAATATCAGCCTGGACTCACTGCAGCAGGATCGCTTCCGGGAACTCACCCGAACCGACCGTTTGCAGCAGGTACTGGATGGGATTGAAGCGGCACGCTCAGCCGGCTTTAAGCGAATTAAATTGAATACAGTTGTGCTCAAGGGGCGCAATGATGACGAGGTCATCGACCTGATTGAATTTGCCCGTCGCTCAGAACTGGATATCAGTTTTATCGAGGAGATGCCGCTGGGCCAGATTACCGAACATGGCCGTGCGGAAAGCTTCTGCTCCAGTGATGAACTGCGTGAGCGCATCAGCGATCATTTTGAACTCAGCCCCTCAACCGAGCGTACCGGTGGCCCCTCGCGCTATTACCGCCTCGCCGACAGCCAAACCCGAGTCGGCTTTATATCACCGCACAGTCATAACTTCTGCGGTGACTGCAACCGTGTCCGTGTAACCGTTGAAGGCCGCTTGCTGCTGTGCCTGGGCAACGAACACTCGGTCGACCTGCGCGAGGTCATTCGCACTTATCCGGATGACCCCGAGCGTTTGCAGCAGGCTATTATTGACTCCATGGCGATCAAGCCCGAGAAACACGAATTCAACCTTGAAGAAGAACCGCAAATTCTGCGCTTCATGAATATGACAGGTGGTTAACACCGCCATTCTGCAGGAACTCAATATGTCACATACCCCCGAAAAAGCCTTTGTCCCTCTTAATATTGCCGTTCTTACAGTTTCCGATACGCGCACACCCGAAACGGACACCTCCGGCGACACTCTGGTGGAACGTCTGACCGAAGCCGGCCACACACTGGCGGACCGGGCTATCGTCCGTGACGATATCTATGCACTGCGCGCCCGTGTATCCCAGTGGATTGCCGATGTTGATACCCAGGTGGTTATCCTGACCGGCGGCACCGGCTTTTCCCATCGTGACTCCACACCGGAAGCCATTGCACCGCTGCTGGACAAGCAAATCGAAGGCTTTGGCGAGCTGTTCCGCCAGATTTCATATGAGGAAATTGGCACCTCCACTATCCAGTCCCGCGCACTTGGCGGCCTGGCGAATGGCGCCCTGATTTTCTGTCTGCCCGGCTCAACCGGCGCCTGCCGTACCGGCTGGGACCGCATCATCAAAGAGCAGCTGGACGCACGTCATCGCCCCTGTAATTTTGTTGGTACGCTGCAGCGTGCACTGGAAGTCCGTCAGGCAGAACAGGGATAAGCACCGTGACAGCAAGCAAAGACCCCTGCTCTCAGCCTGGTCTGATTCCCCTGCAACAGGCACGTGAGCACCTGCTTGAGCAGGTAAGCTGCCGCCTGGAATCCGAATCCTGTGACCTGCTGAACGCCAATAACCGCATTTTGGCCAGTGACCATATCGCCGCTGTCAACGTGCCGCCCACGGACAACAGCGCCATGGATGGCTACGCCCTGCGTACCGCTGATACTGCTGCCGACGCACCCACCGAGATGCCGGTCAGCCAGCGTATTCCGGCTGGACAGGCACCAGCGCCCCTACAGCCGGGCACCGCTGCACGCATTTTCACCGGCGCGTCCATTCCGCCGGGCGCTGATGCAGTCGTGATGCAGGAGCAGGTAGAGCTCAAAGGTGACAATGTCGAACTGCCCGCTGGTATCAAACCGGGCCAGAATATCCGTGCCTGTGGCCAGGACATCACCCAGGGTGAAGCCCTGCTGAGCGCAGGTGTTCGCCTGGACCCGCGCTCTATTGGAGTGTTGGCGTCTGTCGGTGCAGAATCCGTCAACATCTACCGCCCGCTGCGCGTCGGTGTAATGTCGACAGGTGATGAACTGGTCGAGCCCGGCACACCGCTGCAACCGGGACAAATTTACAACTCCAACCGCTTCCTGCTGCTGACATTGATTCGTCAGCTGGGCATGGAACCGGTTGACCTTGGCACCATTCCGGACGAGCCCGCCGCCACGCATGCTGCCTTGAAACAGGCTTCCGAAACTGCCGACGTTATTCTCACCACCGGTGGGGTTTCGGTGGGTGAAGAGGATCATGTGAAGGATGCCATCGATGCGCTCGGACATCTGGATATGTGGCGTTTGAACCTGAAGCCCGGCAAACCCTTTGCGGCCGGTCAGGTGCAATCCACACCGCTGTATGGTCTACCCGGTAACCCGGGTGCCGTAGTGGTAACCTTTGCCCTGCTGGTTCGCCCCTGCCTGATGAAAGCTCAGGGCGCGGCCGAGTATGAAGTCAAAACACGTAAAGTGCGTGCCGGATTCGACCGTACACGAACGAACAGTCGCGAAGAATATCTGCGTGTATCGGTGGGCGACAATGGCGATGTACTGCTGAGTGAAAACCAGAGTTCAGGCGTGTTGTCAGCCTTCATGCGTACCGACGGTCTGCTGCGTGTCCCGTCCAACACAGACATTTCACAGGGCGACCTGATGGAATTTATCGACTTCAAGGACGTGATCTATTAAGTAGATCCGACACTAAATTAGTGCCGGCTCAGATGAGCCTGTCAGGAGGCCAATTCCTGCAGGCTTGCCTGATCCAGGGCCATGCGGCAGATGATGCCGACACGTGGAGGGAGTACTGCTCTGAGGCTTTGATTAATCCCCGGAAGGGCTCGAGCGCCGACTCTCAGCCAACACCATGAAACCATAACTGAGCCCCACGGCCAGCACTACAGCGGCTAGCGAGAACACTTCTGAGGCATCCAGCTTGCCAAAGTCCAGTACGATCACTTTTCGCGCCACCGCCATCAAAGCCGTTGCGAGCACCAATTTGACCGGTATTTCTGCGCTGCTGAGATATATTCGGATGTTGACGAAGATCTCAATCGCCACCAGTACGGCGAGAAAAGCTGCAAAGGTCTCAAAAATATCGCTGATGTTGAGCAGAAACACAGGCGGCGCAGTCAGGCGCTGGTAAAGCACATACAACACATCCCCTATCCCAAGAAAAATCACGATCACCATCAAAATGGCCAGCAGCTTTACCGCAAAGCGAATCGCATAATGACTGGCTCGAATGATCGGATCCGGCTCGTTCAGTGGCAGCTCGATATGTGAATGTGAGTCCCGCTTCATACATCATCCCTCAGGTTAAGTACCGAGTAGCCAATCCAACGTCTGAATTTGCTGTTGGCACCTGTAAGTGAAAGAGCCGTTCCAACACGCTCTGATTAACTAAAGCACAAATATGGAAAATATGTTCTGAGCACCTGCCAGCGGTTGAATACATAGACTGCCAAGGTGTCAAAAGGTGGTTACATATTCTGTGTACGTGAGAGATGAATGAGCAGACCGATCAATACCTCTGCCTTTCCTCCCGTTAGCCTGTTCCTGAAAAGAAAAGACCCGCAAACTGCGGGCCTTGGATGGTTGCGTATTGCAGAAACCTGCCGGGGTTACACCACACCCTGCTCCAGCATGGCGTCCGCCACACGGCGGAAGCCCGCTACATTGGCACCCAACACCAGGTTGTAAGGCTGATCGAACTCTTTCGCGGTTTCGCTGCAGCGGGTATGGATATCGGCCATGATTGCCTGCAGCTGCTGATCGACCTGCTCAAAAGTCCAGCGCTGCATGCTGGCATTCTGGCTCATTTCCAGCTGACTGGTGGCAACACCGCCGGCATTGGCCGCTTTGCCCGGCCCATACAGAATGCGGTTGCTGATAAACAGTTCAACCGCTTCAGGTGTAGACGGCATGTTGGCCCCTTCACTCACACAACGACAATCGTTGTTCAGCAAGGCACGTGCGTCGGCTTCGGTCAGTTCATTTTGTGTGGCACAGGGGAAAGCCGCATCCGCTTTGAAACGCCAGACCGCATGGCCATCCTCCGGGTACGCGTCTACCGGAATGAACTCGGCCTGCGGGAATTCATTCAGATACTCGCGCAGGGAAACACGTCGCGTTTCCTTGAGCATTTTCAGGGTTGCCAGATCAATGCCTTCGCTGTGATACAGGGTACCGCTCGAGTCAGAGCATGTAACCGGACGAGCGCCCAACTGATACAGTTTTTCAATGGTGTAGGTGGCAACATTTCCGGCACCCGAGACCAGACAGGTTTTGCCATCCAGGTTGTCGCCCTGTGCCTTGAGCATGTTCTGGGCGAAGTAGACGCAGCCATAGCCGGTTGCTTCCTTACGCACCAAAGAGCCGCCCCACAGGAGCCCCTTTCCGGTAAGCACACCCTCGTAGCGGCCCGTCAGTCGCTTGTACTGGCCAAACATGTAGCCGATTTCGCGAGCGCCAACGCCGATATCACCCGCCGGAACATCAGTATTCGGCCCGATATGACGGTACAGCTCATTCATGTAGGACTGGCAAAACCGCATGATTTCCTGGTCAGAGCGCCCCTTGGGATCAAAGTTGGCGCCGCCCTTGCCACCGCCAATCGGCAGACCGGTCAGTGCGTTTTTGAAAATCTGTTCAAAGCCCAGAAACTTGATAATGCCGGCATTCACCGAGGGGTGGAAACGCAAGCCGCCCTTGTAAGGGCCCAGTGTGGAATTGAACTCAACGCGATACCCTTTGTTGACCCGTACCCTGCCCTGGTCATCAACCCAGGGCACGCGGAACATGATTTGGCGCTCAGGCTCAACCATGCGTTCAATGATGGAATTGTCACTATAGTGGGGGTTCTGATCCAGCACCGGCTCCAGTGACTCCAGAACCTCTTCAACCGCTTGATAGAACTCGGTCTGCGCAGGACTGGAGGCCATCAGGCCAGTGATGGTGTCATGAATATAGGACATCAAGTACCTCGGAAACTGTGGGGGGATGTTAGCCAGAGCACTAGAGTGCAGGCGGATCTGAGCCGCTGCATTCAGGTTGGAGCCAGTAGGAGGCTAGCGAGAGTTGGTAACTCTGGGGTGCTCTGACGGGATAAAGCGGCGGTAATAATAAAGCACTAAATTAGTGCACACAATGCGGCCAAAGGCATAAATATTTGCGACTGATGCCTATCAAAGCGCAATTGAGGCTCCTCGTAACCCTCGTATCAGGCTGAAAAACACGGTTTCCTCTGTCCTGTTTGCCCGGAGATACAGGGCATGACAGCCCTGTATCCAGTGCAACTCAGGCACATTAGCCCAGATTTATGTCTTCAAGACCAAACAAGGCATCCAATGCCCCCGGAGTAGTTCTGAACGCAACATTGGCCCGATTCCAGGCATTGATGCTCATGATGTGGAACGTCAGAGCCGCCAATTCCTGTTCAGCGAATTGCTCCCGCACTTCATGATAAACCGCATCCGGCACGCCTTCCGGGGCAAGGCAGGTCAACGCCTCCGTCCAGGCCAGTGCAGCACGCTCCTGTGCCGAGAACAGCTGTGATTCTCGCCAGCCCGCCAGATGGTGGAGGCGTAATTCCCTTTCACCTCTAAGCCGGGCCTGCTTTACATGCATATCGATACAGAAGGTACAGCCGTTCAGCTGGGAAGCGCGCAGATCCACAAGAACCGCCAATGCAGGCCGAATATGATGGCTGTCGGATACCGCCAGACTGAATGCCATTAACTTCTCGGTCAGTGCCGGTAGCTGATCCATAAAATTCAGTCGAGGTTGTGTGTGTGACATTTTTCTTCCTTTAGACAGGTTTGATAAAAGTACCTGCCTAAAGGACGAATCGACTGAGCGGTGTGTGACATGAGATACGCATATTCAAAATATGCGGAGGTACTCGGTATGTTTCACTCTCCTGAAAGGTGTCTGAGTTTTTCAGGATTGCGTTGAATATAGAGCGCACCTATGCGGCCTGGATCGACTGGAGAAGGCATTAGTATGATCGTCTGAATCAGCTCGCCACCCGGGCCATCAAATACGAGACAGCCGGGTAGCCCATTGATACTTGCCTGCTGCAAATGCCAGTTTTGACTGCTCGGCAATCGCACAAACCCCATAAAGGTTCGGGCAATTTTGCCTCCTCCCTGCAGCGGGCGCGGTATGGTGGTGACCTTGCCTCCGCCGTCAGCCACAAGCACCGCATCTTCGCTCAACAGCCTCGCCAGCGCATCGGTATCCTGGCTCTGCACGGCCCGATTGAATGCATTAAACAGCCGCTCATGTTCATCGGCCTCAACCTCGCAACGCACATACTCGGCTTTTACATGCGTTCGTGCCCGGCTGGCCAACTGACGACAGGCCGCAGGCGAGCGCTCAAGCCGGGTAGCCACCTCGTCAAACTCAAGATCAAAGACATCGTGTAATAGAAAACTGGCACGCTCCAAAGGGGTTAAGCGTTCCAGTGCCAGCATGAAAGCAACTGATACATCCTGCGCGAACTCTGTTTGATGCTCAGGCCCATGACACATGGCGTCGTCATCCTCCAGCAGCGGCTCAGGTAACCAGATCCCCACATACTGCTCACGCTTAACGGCTGCGGACCTGAGGCGGTCCAGACAAAGATTGGTCGCAAGGCGAGACAGGTATGCCCTGGGGTTATCAATGCTGCTTTCATCGGTTTCTGCCCAGCGCAGCCATACCTCTTGCACCACATCCTCGGCATCACTGCGCGAACCCAGCATGCGATAGGCGAGTGCTCGCAGATGCCGGACGTGATCAGATTCATATCGATGAGCGCGTTGGGAAAGTGCTGTCATTGTTCATTCTCTTGAAGCCTGGGGTCCTGAACAGGACGGAACAACAAGATGAAGTGTGACATGGAACGGCAAAAAAGTGCTTTTACTAACGGCACCGAGTCCTTCCGTCAGCAGAACTGGAGCAGCGCGTCACCTTGCCGTCCTGATCTCGCCAGGTCGTATTCCCGAACCTGTCACGGCTGCCATGAGCGCTTTTCCCGTCTACCCCGCGAAGGGTCGTATTGCCGAATTGGTCGGTAACACTTCTACAGAGCAGTCCATCGAGGCTCCTGTAGACTCGGTTGCCGAAAGCATCGGTTGTAACCCTCAACAGGTTGCCGTGCATATCGCGCCAGACAGTATTGCCCGCTGCATCCGTCCGGCTTCTGAACATGTTGCCCTGACTGTCACGACAGATGGCATTACCAAATGTACCGGTGTTGCAATGCGTTTGAGATAAAACCGATGTCGACAACGCGCAAAGCAACAGCGCGGAGAGCAAACTGGTGAATTTCATATCTCACTCCTTGAGAATATTTAGAAGGCGACAAGGCTCATCAGCCTGTCGTCAAAGCTTAAGCTTTTTGCAACTGAAAGTGGACCAGTGCCATTCACCCCTCGCTATAGTCAACTCGCTGCTCTAATGCACCAGGTTGAATGCAACCCTGATCCTCACTCTCTTACCAGGATCCTCAGCGCGACTCCTGCCGCGGCGGTGCGGTTTTCTACGCCCAGCGCCGGGTAAACCTGCTCCAGGTGCTTGTTGACTGTGCGCGGGCTCATACTCAGGATTTCGCCAATCTCCTTGTTGGTTTTACCGTTGGCTACCCAATAGAGCACTTCAGCGGCACGGGTGGTCAGATCCAGCTGATTTTGCAGCAGGACCGGGCCTGTACCCCGCTGCTCATCAACCAGTTTAAACAGGAAGTCGCCGTTACTTTGGTGGCTGAGCAAGCGCACGGACAGCGCGTAGTCCAGTCCTTTAAGTGCCAGCTGATCGTTAACCGCCGGGCTGCGCCTTAGCCAATCAGCCAGCTGCGGGCGCAGGGATGTTTCTATCCAGAGTTCGCTGACGTTGGCTCTAGCCAGAAGCGCATGGGCC
This sequence comes from Marinobacterium sp. NO-S09, assembly GCF_059179545.1. Taxonomy (NCBI): domain Bacteria; kingdom Pseudomonadati; phylum Pseudomonadota; class Gammaproteobacteria; order Oceanospirillales; family Oceanospirillaceae; genus Marinobacterium; species Marinobacterium sp. NO-S09. Next base: position 3,164,235 of record NZ_CP168954.1, read on the forward strand.
TGGGGTGTAGCCCAGTGGACAAGGCCATCCGGTGAGACGGTCATCAAGTGCTGGCCGGTGGTATCCAGCGCCGACTGGGCACTTTGGGTCAGGCGCGCATTATTAAGATGTACGCGCATGCGCGCCAGCAGCTCGTCCGGGTTAATCGGTTTGGTCAGATAGTCCACGCCCCCTAAGTCCAGACCACGCACAACATTTTCGGTTTCTGTCAGACCAGTCATGAAGATGACGGGAATGGCACAGAGTGCCGGATCCTGCTTCAGCGCTTCACAGGTCGCAAAGCCATCCAGGTGAGGCATCACGGCGTCCAGCAGGATTATGTCAGGCTGCATGCGCGCGGCGATATTCAGTGCCTGCCGCCCTTCCAGGGCAACCAGTACATCCATGCCCGCCGCTTCCAGCGCATCATTGATCAGGCTGAGCGCATCCGGTGAATCATCCGCCACCAGCACCAGGTCTCGCTTAACTGCATCCTGTTTCATTGTTTTTGCTCCAGATAGTCCGCCAGCTGGCTGAACTGCATGCTGTCCGTGAGTTGATGTATATGGGCCATCACCTCGGCTCCCAGCAGGTCGGTATTTTCCAACTGCTCCAGTACGCTGCGTACCCCGCTGCGATAGCCGATTTCAGCGCAGCCTTTCAGCTCTCGCAGCAACGGATGATCAGGCAGCGTTTGTACCGGGGCTTGAGCAGGAGCTACTGCGGACTTAGTCACAGATGTACCGCCTGTGTTTGCCGTGTTATCGGCGATGGCTGCAACCTCACTGGTGCTTTCCCGCGTCCATTCCAGCTTCAGGTAGTAGCCGACTCGCTCAAGCAGCAGCTGGTTGCTGATCGGTTTCACCAGATAGTCGTCGTAAACGGCTTCACCCGCAGGCTGACGCCGTTGTTCCTGCACATCGGCTGACAGCATCAGAATCGGTACCTGGTGGCCGGTGCGGCGCAATTCAGACGCCAGCGTCAGACCATCCATACCAGGCATGGAGATATCCAGCAGGAAGAGGTCCGGCTGCGCCTGCTCCACCAATGCCAGACAGGACTCGCCATCATGAGCCTCCAGCACCCGAAACCCCAGGGGCATTAGCAAATCGGACAAGAGCCCGCGCAGTACCGGATCATCATCTACGATGCAGATCTGACGCTGCGCTCCACAATAGCCACTGATGGGCTGTTGCTGCTCGACCCGTTCCTGTACACCATCAACCCAGGGCAGCATCAGCGATACGCGAAAACGACTGCCCTGCCCCGGTGTACTTTCAACCTGAAGGTCGCCCCCCATGATATCGGTCAGCAGCTTGACGATGGTCAGCCCCAACCCGGTGCCCGGCAGGTTGGGAGTATCGGCATTACGCACCCGCTCGAAGGGGTCGAAGATGCGCTCCAGATGACGGGCATCGATGCCAATACCGGTATCTTCAATACAGAATTCTGCTACCTGGTTACGGTAGCGAATACGAAAATGCACCTCGCCCTCAGGCGTATATTTGACCGCATTTGAGAGCAGGTTAATCAGAATCTGGCGCAGCCGTTTTTCATCGGTCATCACGATTGCAGGCAGGCGTTCCGGTAGCTCACAAACGAAACGTACCCGCTTTTGCGCTGCCTGGAAGCTGAACATCTGCTCCAGCTGACTGATCAATTCCGGCAGTGCTACTGCACTGCGGTGCAGCTCCAGCCTGCCTGCTTCGATGCGGGAAATGTCCAGCAGCCCTTCGATCAAATCAGCCAGGTACTGACCGCTGCGGTGAATAATTTTGACCCCTTCCCGATCACTTCGCGCCAGGGTATCGCGCCCCTGCATCAACTGGGCGTAGCCGATAATGGATTGCAGTGGCGTGCGCAGTTCGTGACTGATACCGGTCATGTAACGGCTTTTGGCTTCACTGGCGCGCTCGGCCAGCTCCTTCGCTGCCTGAAGCTCGCGGTCGGTCTCCTCGTGGGCTTCAATTTCCTGCAATAGTTTTCGGGTCTGACGATTGGATTCCTGCTGCGCCACCACACGGCTTTCATGGGCCAGCAGGAACAGCCAGGCCACCACGCCCGACACGATCAGGAGAATGAAAAACAGTGCCCACAACGCCTGTCCCAGCAAGGCAGAACCTTCGGGCGTGCCCGGATCCATCTGCCGATACACCACCGCCAGCAGTCCTGCCAGCAACAGGTTGATACTGAGCAACAAGCCAATAAAACGACCCAGGCGCGAATTGACACTGCTTACCAAACGCTGAGGCAGAAACAGGTAGAGGAAATCCACCACCTGCTGGGAGAAGCGCGCATGGGGCTTACAGCTATCCAGACAACGAGCATCCAGCGAACAGCACAACGAACAGATCGGCAGGTCGTATGCGGGACAGTAACTCAGATCTTCATGCTCAAAATGGTTTTCACATACGCCGCAACGCTGCTGCTCCTGCTGTGAGCCGACTTCCAGCAGCTTCAATTCATCACTTTCACGCGCCAGATAGAAACGGCCGCCCGTGAGCCAGGCCAGCAAGGGCACCATCACAAAACAGCACCCCAGACTGATGAAATGACTCAGTGTACGCGCCTCCTCACCAAATACGCCCAGATAGGCCAGCAACCCAGCCAGCACAGCGACCGCCATGGAGCCAATGCCCACGGGGTTAACATCGTAAAGGTGGGCACGCTTGAATTCGATCCCCGGTGGGCTCAGGCCAAGCGGTTTATTGATCATCAACTCTGCTGACAATGACCCAAGCCAGCTCACCGCCACGATGGCGAAAACACCCAGAATCGCTTCCAGTGCTTCATAGATGCCCAACTCCATCAGGATCAGCGCAATGGTAACGTTAAACACCAGCCAGACCACGCGCCCCGGATGGCTGTGTGTGAGTCGAGAGAAAAAATTGGACCAGGCAATAGAGCCGGCGTAGGCATTGGTCACGTTGATCTTCATCTGCGAGATGATCACCATCACCCCCGCCAGCAGCAGTGCCAGGCCCTCCGAATGGGTCAGATAGCCGAATACCCGCTGGTACATCAGCGTAGGGTCAGTGGCAACAGCGAACGCGGCCCCCTCGGTAATGGCGATATACGCAAGGAAAGAGCCCAGCAGCATTTTGATCAGGCCGATGAACACCCAACCGGGACCTGCCAGCACCAGCCAGAACCACCAGCGCCGACGGTTTTGAGGTGTTTTTCCCGGCATGAAGCGCAGATAGTCTACCTGCTCGCCAATCTGGGCCACCATGGCGAAGAGCACCGATGCGGCAGCACCAAACAGCATCAGATCAAACTGTCCCGCTCCTGCCATGCCTTCCGGGCTGAAACCGGTCCAGCCTTCATATTGTTCGGCTTCGTGCACAATCACCACGCCCAGCGCGCTCACCTGAAGCAGCAGCCAGAGCGGTTGTGTACCCAGCTGAAAACGACTGATGGCGGTAATGCCGTGGGTCACTATCGGAATAACCGCCAGGGCACTGATCAGATAACCCAGTGCCAGGGGGATACTGAACAGTGCGCGTAATGCCGCTGCCAGAATCGCGGCCTCAATGGCAAAGAAGATAAAGGTAAAGCTGGCGTAGATAAGCGAGGTGATGGTGGAGCCCAGATAGCCGAAACCGGCACCACGTGTGAGCAGATCGATATCCAGACCATTGCGCGCCGCGTGATACACGATTGGCAGCCCCGTCACGAAGAACAGCGCGCAAACTACCAGCATGGCAATCAGGGTATTGGTAAAGCCATAAGTGAGGGTAACAGCAGCCGCAATGCTCTCCAGCGCCAGAAACGCGGTAGCCCCCAGCGCGGTCATGGCCACACGCTCTATACTCATCCGCCGCCCCTGACGGGCGGTGAACCTCAGCGCATAATCTTCCAGTGTCTGGTCAGCGACCCACTTGTTGTAGCGACGACGGACCTTATAGATCCGTTGCGATGCCCCCATAATGACGTTCCTGCCAGCCGCAACGCACCACTTTCGTGCGCGCAGGATAAATTCCGAAGCAATCGCACCATCCAGGTGCAGCCTCGTCCCTCAATTTGACCCTTTTCAGGTCATGGGCTGGTTGTCTGCAGAATATATGCCAAAAGGTTGTGCACCGATGGGTGGCACCGGTGGCGGCCGGATCAACCGTGCTGATTGACCGGACAGCTGGAAAAAACGATCGGGCGATGCGCGGTCACATGTACCGCCACCTGCTCCCCTTTGGGATAACGGCGCAGGCCTTGTTCCAGCACTTCGACTTCACGTCCATTGTTCAGGCGGACCCGATAGGCGGTCAGGTTGCCCTGAAATTCGGAGCTGACGACTTCACCTGAAACACCACCTTCATGGCTCAGGTAAAGATCACCCGGACGCAGGAAGAGTTGCGCATCACACCCCGGCTCAACACCCAGGGGCTCGGCAAACTCCAGCAGACCCAATTCGGTATCCACGGCGCAGGTTTCAGTGATCCGGCCCAGAAACAGTTCGCCCTTGCCTACAAAAGCCGCTACTTCGGGCGAAGCGGGACGGTAGTAGAGATCTTCAGGTGTACCCCACTGCTGTACACGGCCAGCGGACAGAATGCCGATGCTGTCACTGATTGTGAAGGCTTCCTGCTGGTCATGGGTCACCATGATGGCGGCAATACCACGACGCTTGAGGATCTCGCGCACCTCTTGGGACAACTGTCGACGCAGATCGGTATCCAGGTTGGAAAAAGGCTCGTCCATCAACAGCAGCCGGGGGTTCGGAGCCAGTGCACGCGCCAGGGCAACACGCTGCTGCTGACCACCGGACAGCTCATGCGGGTAACGATCACTGAGGTCAGGCAGTTCAACCAGATCGAGCACCTCTTGCACCCGATGTCGCTTTTCGGCACGGCTGAGCCCATTGAGACCAAAGGCAATATTGTCGGCAATGCTCAAATGCGGAAACAGGGCATAGTCCTGAAACACCATGCCAATCCCCCGTTTTTCAGGCGGTACCACCTGATCAGGACTGCTCACAACCTGGTCACCCAGGCAGACCTGGCCAGCCTGAGGCGTAATAAAACCGGCTATGGCACGCAGCACGGTGGTCTTGCCGCAACCACTGGGGCCTAACAGGCAGGCAATCTCGCCCTCGGCAATGCTCAGGCCTACGCCTGACAGAACCGTCTGGGATTGATAAGCACACTGTAGACCTTCAATGCTGAGCAAAGCTGACATGCTGTCCTCGGGACGAAAGAAATGCGGAGACGTATGATAATTGAAAACGATTATCAGATCATCCCAGGGATGCCCGATAGCGTAACCAGTCGAAGGCAGGCCCCGGATCGGTCTTGCGACCGGGCGCGATATCACTATGCCCGGTTATACGCTCAGGCGTCACCTCAGGATATTCGCTAAGCAGTGCACGGGTCACCGCAGCCAACTGGCTGTATTGAGCATCCGTGTAAGGCTGCTCGTCGGTACCTTCAAGCTCAATACCGATGGCGAAGTCATTACAGGCTTCGCGCCCGTCAAAGCAGGATTGGCCGGCATGCCAGGCTCGACGATCAAAGGGCACAAATTGAGTCATGCCGCCATCGCGCTCGATCAGCATATGCGCTGACACTTCCAGCCCTTCAATCTCCTTGAAGAAAGGATGCGCTGACGGGTCCAGCCGATTCGTGAACAACTCGGCAACATGGCCACCACCAAACTGCCCCGGCGGCAGACTGATGTTATGGATAACCAGCAACGAGATTTCGCCATCCGGCCGCTCATTGGCGTTGGGCGAAGGCAGATACTCGGCTTCACAAATAAGGTGCTGTTCGATGTGCAGGGACTGTTCGGGCGGCATACTATCCAGGGGCAATTTCCGTTAAAATGCGCGCTCCATAGTACACCATAGGGATAGACCCGCCATCATGCTGACGCTGACCGAGCTCAAACCTGTCGTCGAAGAAAACGTGCGCACCGCTCTCCTTGAAGATGTGGGACAGGGTGATATCACTGCTGAACTGATCCCGGCCAGTGACCACAAGCGCGCCCGAGTCATCTCCCGCCAAACCGCAGTTGTCTGCGGCCGTGCCTGGGTCGATGAAGTGTTCCGTCAGGTGGACCCCGAGGTGAAAGTAGAATGGCTGGTCGAAGACGGTGAACGGGTTGAACGTGATCAGGTGCTATTCCGTCTGGAAGGCTCGGCCCGCTCCCTGTTGACCGGCGAACGTGCGGCGTTGAACTTCCTGCAGACCCTATCTGGTACCGCCACCCTCAGCTACGAATACGCCCAGCGCGTGGCTGATACCCCGGTTACCCTGCTGGATACCCGCAAGACCATTCCCGGCCTGCGCATGGGACAGAAATACGCGGTGAGCTGTGGCGGCTGCTCCAACCACCGTATTGGCCTGTACGATGCCTTCCTGATCAAGGAAAACCATATCATGGCCTGCGGCGGCATCGAGCAGGCGATCCAGACAGCTCGCACCAACCACCCCGGCAAGCCGGTGGAAATCGAGGTGGAAACCGAAGAGCAGCTTGAGCGCGCGCTGGTGGCAGGTGCCGACATCGTCATGCTCGATAACTTCAGTCCGGAACGCATGATCGCCGCTGTCGCCCAGACGGCTGGCCGCGCCAAGCTGGAAGCCTCCGGGAACATTACCGATGAAACCCTGCTCGACTATGCCAGCACCGGGGTGGATTACATCTCCATCGGCGCGCTGACCAAGCACTGCCGCGCGGTGGATCTGTCCATGCGCATCATCGAAGACTGAGCCTGTATTCGGCTAACGCCAAAACCAAAAAGGCCGGCACCTGAAATTCAGGGCCGGCCTTTTTAATGTTCGCCTGGCTGGATCGCTACCACCAGGCAGAGATAGCCGCGATACCCTGGGCACCACATTCTCGCGCCCGCTTAACATCAGCGTCCGTCATGCCGCCCAGCGCATATACCGGCAGCACCGACTCGGCAACAAGATCTGTAAATGCATCCCAGCCCAACACTGGCTCACCGGGGTGCGAGGCCGTGGGGTTGACCGGCGAGAGGGTAATAAAATCCAGACCTTTCTGTTCGGCCACCCGAATCTGCTCGGCATTATGACAGGATGCACTCAACCAGCGCCCCTTGAACTCGCTGCGCGCCTCAAGTTGTTCAAGGCGCTCCGAGGTCAGGTGCAGGTGTTCGGCTCCCAGTGCGTTCGCCTGCTTCACAGACGCATTCACGCCCAGTGTCGCCCTCGACTGATCACACAGCGGCTTGAGCTTAGCGTAGACAGCCGCAAACTCCTCTTCGCTCAACGTCTTGGCTCGCAATATTGCCTGAGGAATGCCCTTGGACAGTGCAGAAGCCAGGTGTTGAGCGTAGTCTTCAGTGGAGTCGGCATCGCCGGTGATGAGAAGGCGCTCGGGCAGACGTGCTGCATTCAAAATGGGCACGTTGGCTGCCGGAAACTCGAAATCATCCAGCGCTTCAGGACTCACCCACTCAATCGGCTGACCTTCGGCACCATGAGCTTCTCCTTCAAAGCCGTCCACATCCCATACATCCAGCAACACGGATTTATCAGGATAGTGGTGCGGGATCAGAATCAGAGGACGGGCTGATGTCACCCGAATGCCCAACTCCTCTTCCAGCTCACGGGACAAGGCATCGGCTACGGGTTCACCGGGCTCCACCTTACCACCGGGAAACTCCCAGAGGCCTCCCTGATGCTTATCATCAGGGCGACGGGCGATAAGAATACGACCGCCGCGGTCACGAATGACGGCCGCGGCAACATGGATCAGTTTGGACATGGATCAGCTGCGGTAATCGGCGTTGATACTGACGTAATCGTGGGACAGGTCAGTGGTCCAGACACGCTCGGTTACCTGACCGCGGTTCAGTACGACACGGATCAGGATCTCTTCACCGTCCATCACCGCCTGACCGGCTTCTTCGGTGTAGCTTGCAGCACGACCTCCGTTCTCAACGATGCAAACGTCATTGAGATAGATCTGCAGGGCATCCAGATCCAGATTGTCGATGCCGGCACGACCAACGCAGGCCAGGATTCGACCCCAGTTGGGATCGCTGGCAAACAACGCGGTTTTCACCAGCGGCGAGTGGGCAATGGTGTAGGCTACGTCCAGCGCTTCAGGACTGGTACCTGCAGACTCGACGCAGATTTCAACGAACTTGGTGGCACCCTCACCATCACGGACGATCGCATGTGCCAATTCCAGCATCACGCGCTCCAGCGCTTCGGTAAACAGCGCCGCCAGCTCGTAGTCAGAGCCATCGATGCGAACGCCGCTGGCGCCGGTTGCTGCCAACATGCAGGAGTCGTTGGTGGAGGTATCACCATCCACGGTAATGCGGTTAAAGGAGCGGTCTGCCACATTAGTCAGCCATTGCTGCAGCAGCTCTTGCGGTACTTCGGCATCAGTGGCCACATACCCCAGCATGGTCGCCATGTTGGGCATGATCATGCCGGAGCCTTTGGAGATGCCAGTCAGGGTAATGGTCTTGCCCTGGTACTGGATCTGCTCGCTGGCAGCCTTGGGACGGGTATCCGTGGTCATGATGCCACTGGCAGCCGCTTCCCAATTATCTTCTGACAGATCAGCCTTGGCGGCATCCAGAGCGGCAATGATCTTGTCGACCGGCAGCGGCTCACCAATAACACCCGTGGAGTACGGCAGCACCGCTTCCACCGGGACAGCACAACGTTCGGCTACCGCCTCACAACAGGCCATGGCATCTGCCATGCCCTGCTCACCGGTACCGGCGTTGGCATTACCGGTGTTCACCAGCATGTAGCGCGAAGGCGAAGCCGCCTGGTGCTGTTTGCAGATGCGAACAGGCGCGGCACAAAAAGCGTTAAGCGTGTACACCCCTGCCAGGGTGCTGCCCTCGGCCAGCTCCATCAGCACCACATCACGTCGGCCCGGTTTCTTGATCCCCGCCGATGCAATACCAAGCCGAAAACCTGAAACCGGATGTAACTGGGGTAAAGTACCCGGACCTACTGCCATGATGCTGTTTTCCTTCGTTCTAGTGGCTAATCGAAATTAGCTCAGTTTACCGTGACACTGCTTGTATTTCTTACCTGAACCACAGGGGCAAGGATCGTTACGACCGACCTTGGGTGCCTGACGCTTGAACGGTTCGGCATTCTCGCCCGCCTGTTCGCCCTGTTCAGCTTCGCCCTGCTCTTCACCCAGACCACTGCTCTGCGCGTGTTCGAAGTTCATCTGCTGGCGTTCTGCCTGAGCACGACGCTCTTCTTCCATACGCTCAACTTCTTCCGGCTGGCGTACCTGAACATGGCTCAGAATACGTACCACGTCACGTTTGATATTTTCCAGCAGATCCTGGAACAGCGCGAAGGCTTCACGCTTGTACTCCTGCTTCGGGTTCTTCTGCGCATAACCGCGCAGGTGGATACCCTGACGCAGCAGGTCCATGGTCTGCAGGTGTTCTTTCCACAATGTATCCAGCACCTGAAGCATGACCTGCTTCTCGAAGGTGCGCAGAGTCTGGGAGCCGGCTGCATCTTCCTTAGCCTGGTAGGCCGCCAGGATTTCACCGCGGATCTTCTCGCGCAGTGTTTCTTCATGCAGGCTATCGTCTTCATCCAGCCACTGCTGAATCGGCAACTGCAGCGCAAATTCGCTTTCCAGAGCCTTTTCCAGACCCGGGATATCCCACATCTCTTCCAGGCTCTGCGGCGGAATGTGCTCGCTGATGCTGTTTTCGATCACTTCATCACGCACGGAGGCAATGGTTTCGGAGATATCATCAGACGCCATCACTTCGTTACGCTGATCATAGATCACGCTACGCTGGTCGTTGGCAACGTCATCATATTCCAGCAACGTCTTACGAATATCGAAGTTGCGGCCTTCGACCTTGCGCTGAGCCTTCTCGATGGCATTGGTGACCATCTTGTGCTCGATCGCCTCGCCCTTCTCCATGCCCAGCGCCTGCATGAACTGACGCACACGCTCGGAGGCAAAGATACGCATGAGGTCGTCTTCCAGTGACAGGAAGAAACGGGAAGAACCCGGGTCGCCCTGACGACCGGCACGACCACGCAGCTGGTTATCGATTCGACGGGACTCGTGACGCTCAGTGCCGATAATGTGCAGACCGCCTGCTTCCAGCACGGTTTCATGGCGCACACGCCACTCTTCACGCCCCTGCTCAAGCTGAGCTTCACTGGCGCCTTCGCCCAGGTCTGCCAGTTCCGCTTCCAGCTTGCCACCCAGCATGATGTCGGTACCACGACCGGCCATGTTGGTGGCAATGGTCACGGCACCCGGGCGACCGGCCTCGGCAATCACGCCCGCCTCACCCTTGTGGTTTTTGGCGTTCAGCACGTTGTGCTGGATCTTTTCCTTATTCAGCAACGCGGACAGCAGCTCGGACGACTCAACAGAAGCCGTACCCACCAGTACCGGACGGTTATGCTCGCGGCAGTAGCGAATCTCTTTGACGATCGCCTGATATTTCTCTTCCATGGTGAGGAAGACGATATCGTTGTAATCCTTACGCTGGATCGGACGGTTGGTGGGAATAACCACCACATCCAGACCATAGATCTGGCGCAGCTCGAAGGCTTCGGTATCGGCGGTACCGGTCATGCCGGACAGCTTTTCGTACAGACGGAAGTAGTTCTGGAAAGTCGTGGATGCCAGGGTCTGGCTTTCCATCTGGATATCCACGCCTTCTTTGGCTTCAACCGCCTGATGCAGACCTTCTGACCAGCGACGGCCCGGCATGATACGGCCGGTATGTTCGTCAACAATCACCACCTGGCCATTTTGCAGAATGTAGTCGCGGTCACGCTGGAACAGGTAGTGCGCGCGCAGACCGGCCAGCACATGGTGCAGCAGGTTCAGGTTCTGCGGTGCATAGAGGCTCTCGCCTTCCTGCAGCATTTCATGCTCGATCAGCAGGTCTTCCACCAGCTGGTGGCCGGATTCGGTCAATTCAACGGTGCGGTTCTTTTCGTCAACGACAAAGTGCTCGTCGATCACCTGCTCGGTATCCTTGGGATCAATCTCGCCATGGAACTGCTGCAGGCTCGGAATCAGCTGGTTAATCTTGTGATAGGTCGCGGAGCTGTCTTCAGCCGGACCAGAGATGATCAGCGGTGTACGCGCCTCATCGATCAGGATGGAGTCCACTTCGTCGACCACGGCAAAGTGGAAATCACGCTGCACTTTCTCCGCAACACTGAATGCCATGTTGTCGCGCAGGTAGTCAAAGCCGAATTCGTTATTGGTGCCGTAGGTGATGTCACTGGCGTAAGCAGCACGCTTGGACTCCGGATCCTGCCCGGAGAACACCACACCGACACTCAGGCCCAGTGATTCATACAGGGGACGCATCCAGTTGGCATCACGCTGAGCCAGGTAATCGTTCACGGTAACAACGTGGACGCCCTTGGCCGGCAGCGCATTCAGGTATACCGCCAGTGTCGCCACCAGGGTTTTACCCTCACCGGTCTTCATCTCGGCAACCTTGCCGTCGTTCAGGACCATGCCGCCAATCAGCTGCACATCGAAATGACGCATGCCCATGACACGCTTGGACGCCTCACGAACCGCAGCAAAGGCTTCCGGCATCAGCTTGTCCAGTGACTCGCCCTGCTCAAGCCGTTCACGGAAAGCAACCGTCTGACCTTTGAGCTCTTCATCGGAGAGAGCCTCAAAATTCGCTTCCAGCTCGTTGATCTGCTTGACGACTTTGCTCAGTCGCTTCAGCTCACGATCGTTTTTACTTCCCAGTATCTTCTTGAACAGTGACAGCATAATTCGACTTTTAACCGTTTGAATGCAAAGACCTGTATCTGCAACGCAGCGGCCCTTGCCAGAAAAATGGATACGACATTCTACCTGTATTGGGGCGAATAGTTGAATGTCAACGCGGCAGAAATTTGATCTGTGCAGACCAAAGGAGGATAGAGGCCCAAATAACGTAAAAAGCCAGCTAAAAAGCTGGCTTTTCGGAGCATTTCGACTCAAACAGCCGCAAGGGGCTGATAGTAGGAAATCGGCGAAGTTTGCACCTGGTCTTCAAATGTCACCACTTCCCAGGCATCCGTTTCCTGCATCAACTGGCGGACCAGTCGGTTGTTGAGGTAATGACCGGACTTGTAACCGTAGTATTCACCGATCAGGCTGTTGCCCATGAGGTAAAGGTCACCCACGGCATCCAAAATCTTGTGCTTCACGAATTCATCGTCGTAACGCAAGCCATCATCGTTGAGGATCTTGTAGTCATCCACCACGATAGCGTTCTCGAAACTGCCACCCAAGGCCAGGTTCTGCGAACGCAGGTATTCGATATCTCGCATGAAACCGAAGGTACGGGCACGGCTTACTTCACGCACGAATGACGTGGTGGAGAAATCCAGTTCGGCTTCCATGTTACGGCCATCAAAGGCCGGGTGATCAAACTCGATGCAAAAGCCTACCTTGAAACCGTTGAACGGCTTGAAAGAGGCGGTTTTGCCTTCGTGTGTCACCGAGACTTCACGCTTGATACGGATGAACTTCTTGGGCGCGTCCTGCTCGGCAATACCGGCAGACTGAACCAGAAATACGAATGGCGCAGCGCTGCCATCCATGATCGGCACTTCTTCAGAGCTCAGCTCAACGTAAGCGTTGTCGATGCCCAGACCCGCCAGGGCCGACATCAGGTGCTCAACGGTGGCTACGCGTACGCCATCGACTGTCAGGTTAGTCGACAAGGTCGTATCCGATACCAGATCAGCGCGGCCCTGGATTTCCACTACCGGATCAAGATCCACACGTCGGAACACAATACCGGTATCCACCGGTGCAGGCTTGAGCGTCAGGTACACCTTCTGACCGGTGTGCAGGCCGATGCCCGTTGCCTTGATGCTGTTCTTGAGTGTGCGCTGTTTGATCATCCGCTGTGCCAACCTGAATCGTGCAAAATAATTTGATATTGTAACAATGTTTTGATAACTGCTTCAATCTGAGGCAGGGAGCACCTGCCTCCGAGGGTTAATCAGCCTGACGGCGCAGGAACGTCGGGATATCCAGGCTGCCGTAATCGTCGCCCTTCTTGCCCTGTTCACCACTGTTGTCCTGCTGCGGCTTGTCGACCAGCGCTTCTTCACGCTGACGACGCAGGATGGTCGGCAGTTCAATATCATCCAGATCCAGTCGGCCATTGGCTTTTTGAGCCTCTGCAGAGGTTCCCTTACCCTGCACGACAGACATCTGGTTACGCGCACGGTCCAGACCGGTCGCGACAACGGTGACTTTCAACTCTTCACCCAGTGACGGATCAATAACGGTACCCACAACGATGGTGGCATCTTCATCGGCATACTGCTCGACGATGTTACCCACTTCGGAGAACTCACCCAGGCTCAGGTCTTCACCGGCTGCGATATTCACCAGAATACCGCTGGCACCACGCAGATCGATATCTTCCAGCAGCGGACTCTTGATGGCCGCTTCAGCCGCTTCTTCAGCACGGTTGTCACCCTTGGCCAGCGCGCTGCCCATCATCGCCATGCCCATTTCGGACATCACGGTACGCACATCAGCAAAGTCGACGTTGATCATGCCCGGACGGGTAATCAAGTCAGCAATGCCCTGCACTGCGCCCTTGAGTACATCGTTCGCTGCACTGAAGGCGTTGACCAGCGTGCAGTTCTTGCCCAGCACCTGCATCAGTTTTTCGTTCGGAATGATAATCAGCGAATCAACCGCATCACGCAGCTCGGCAATGCCTTCCTCGGCGATTTTCATGCGTTTGCGTCCCTCGAACGGGAACGGACGGGTCACGACAGCCACGGTCAGGATGCCCAGCTCACGTGCCACTTCTGCCACGATCGGGGCGGCACCGGTACCGGTACCACCACCCATGCCTGCGGTGATGAACACCATGTCGGCACCGGTCAGGCTTTCAGCGATGCGCTCCCGGTCTTCAATCGCCGCCTGACGACCGATGGACGGGTTGGCACCTGCACCCAGGCCTTTGGTGAGATCACCGCCGATATGCAGCGCCGTACGCGCGGCATTCCGACTCAGGGCCTGAGCGTCGGTGTTGGCACAGATAAACTCTACACCTTCCACTTCACGATCAACCATATACTGCACGGCATTGCCACCGCCGCCGCCAACACCGATCACTTTGATCAATGCGCTTTGAGTTACGCTTTCTACCAGTTCAAACATAGTTTCCTCCTCTCCGGACGCCTGCCATTACCTTCCGGCGTACCGGCGACTTGCGGTCATTAAAAGTGTGTCAAAAGTTGCCTTGCAACCATTCTTTAAATCGTTTCAGGTATTCAGCCGGGCCAACGCGCTCGCGACGGGGCTCATCCAGCACCACCAGTTCATTGCTCTTGTTGCCTCCTGTCCCCTCGGTGGCAATGGGTGCCATGGGAACTTCGTGATCCTGACGTGCGTAATGCAACAGGCCTATGCTGGTGGCATAGATCGGGTTGCTCAGCTGGGCTTCCAGGCCGCGAATACCCTGAGGCTTGGCGAGGCGCACCGGCATATGGAAAATTTCTTCCGCCAGCTCCACTGCACCTTCCATCTTGGATGTGCCACCGGTCAGGACGATACCGGCAGCCACCAGGTCCTCAAATCCGCTTCGGCGCAGTTCAGACTGCACCAGGGTAAACAGTTCTTCGTAACGCGGCTCCACCACTTCCGCCAGAGCCTGGCGGGAAAGGTCACGCGCGGGCCGGTCGCCCACACTGGGCACCTTAATCATTTCATTGGCCTGCGCAAGCTGGGCCAGTGCACAGGCGTATTTGATCTTGATCTGCTCGGCATGCTGACTCGGTGTACGCAGCGCCATGGCGATATCATTGGTCACCTGATCACCGGCAATAGGGATAACCGCGGTATGACGGATGGACCCTGCAGTGAACACGGCAATATCCGTGGTGCCGCCACCGATGTCGACAATGCAGACCCCAAGGTCTTTTTCATCGTCGGTCAGTACCGAGTAGCTGGACGCCAGCTGTTCCAGCACCACCGCATCCACTTCCAGGCCGCAGCGGCGAATACACTTCTCGATATTCTGGATCGCATTGGTAGCACCGGTGACCAGATGAACCTTGGCTTCCAGGCGCACACCGGACATGCCCAGCGGCTCCTTGATGCCTTCCTGGTTATCGATCAGGTATTCCTGCGGCAGAATATGCAGGATTTTCTGATCCGCCGGGATCGCCACAGCACGCGCGGCATCAATCACCCGTTCCAGGTCATACTCCGAGACCTCACGGTCACGTACCGCCACAATTCCGTGGGAGTTAAGGCTGCTGATATGGCTACCCGCGATGCCCACAGTGACACCGTGCACCTTGCACCCGGCCATCAGCTCGGCTTCCTCCACCGCGCGCTGAATCGAGCTCACCGTCGACTCAATATTGACCACCACGCCTCGCTTGAGGCCCCGTGACGGGTGTGATCCCACGCCTACGATCTCGATAGTGCCCTGCGGTGTCAGTTCACCGACGAGGCACACAACCTTGGAGGTACCGATATCGAGCGCAACAATCATGTTGCCTGCCATATCGTCATTAACCTGCATTTTCTTGTCCTGTTTCTGCGCGCCAGCTAACGGCTACGCCATTGGTATATCGAATATCCACTTGTTGAATCCGGGCAGCATCCGCCACCAGGCGTTCACGGTAAATCTGTAAAAAGCGCTTCAGACGCGGTACCAGCTCTTCACGACCGGCGACCACTCGAATGCCATTGTCCAGCTCGAGCGTCCAGGCACCACGGGTTTCCAGCATCAACCCGGTCAGGCGCAGGCCTGCAGCGGAGAACATGCGGTTCAAATCATGGTATTGCTGCATGATCCGCACGGTCTCATGGGCCGGGCCACTCAGGCGCGGCAGACTGGCATACTCGGGCTTGAGGCTGGGCCAGAAAATATCGCCCTGGTGGTTCAGCAGCCCCTTGTCACCCCAACGCGCAACGGGTACTTCCTCTTCCAGTACCACCTCCAGCGCGGGCGGCCATTCTCGCTTCAGCCGCGCACTGTGAATCCAGGGGTCTTCCACCAGACGCTGTTGCAGAACCGTCAAATCGAGCTGCAAAAGGGGCTTGTCCAGACCGGCTGCCAGGCGCTCGGCCACGGCCACCTTGTCCAGATGTCGTGTCGGCCCTGCCACCCTGACCTCTTCCACCGGGCGGTTCAGCCAGCGCCAGAACTCGCCAGCTACAGAGCTTCCGATACCCAGAAACACAACCAGCAGCGTCAACACCACCACCGTGCTCCAGTATCGATCCAACCCTTGCATTTCGGCTGTCTGGCTCTGACTCATGCTCAGCCCTCTACCGTATCCAGAATCTGCAGTACCAGTGCCTCAAATGAGAGGCCAGCTTCACGCGCCGCCATAGGCACCAGGCTGTGATCGGTCATGCCCGGCGCTGTATTCACTTCCAGCAGCTGGAACTGACCGTCCGCATCCATCATCGCATCAACACGGCCCCAGCCACGGCAGCCCGCCGTTTCAAAAGCCGTCAACGCCAATGCCTGCAATGCGGTCGCCTTGCCGGCATCCAGCCCTGTATCAAAGTGGTAATGCGTATCGCCCGCCTGATATTTGGCATCGAAGTCATAGAAATCGTGCGGCGTTTCCAGACGAATCACCGGCAGTGCCTGATTCGCCAACAGCGCAATGGTGAACTCGGGGCCGTTGACCCATTGTTCAGCCAGTACGCAGCGATCGTATTCTCGGGCGGAGGCATAGGCCGCCTTGAGTTCATCCAGATTACGCACCTTGCTCATACCGATACTGGAGCCCTCGTGCGCCGGCTTCACCATCATCGGGTAGCCAAGACGCTGCTCGACTTCAGTAAGCTCAACTGCATCATCCAGAATGGCGAAAGCCGGTGTCGGCAAACCTGCGCCCTGCCACAACTGCTTGCTGCGCAGTTTGTCCATGCCCAGAGCCGAAGCCGCCACACCACTGCCGGTGTAGGGTTTGCCCATCATTTCCAGCACACCCTGGATGGTGCCATCTTCGCCACCACGACCATGCAGAATGAGAAAGGCACGATCAAAGCGGGCTTCCAGCAGCTGTGCGATGGGCTCCTGCCCATCCCCTCCCAGGTCGATGGCAAAGGCATCAACACCGGCATTAAGCAGCCCTTGCAGCACCTGGGCACCGCTGCGCAGGGAGATCTCGCGTTCAGCAGAGGTACCGCCGAGAATCACGGCGACACGGCCAAAACGGGCCGGATCGATCTGGCGCTCAGCTAGGCTCATCACTGTTCTCCTTGGCTGCTCGCAGCAGGGATGTATTCTTCAGCGTGTGCGCCAGGCTGGTGATATTACCTGCCCCCTGGGTGAGCAGCAGATCACCCGGCTGCAGCACATTGCGCAGTATTTCAGCCACCTTTTCAGGCCCTTCAACAAACACCGGCTCCACTCCACGCTGACGGATGCTGCGGCACATGCTGCGCGCATCAGCTCCGGGGATGGGTTCTTCACCCGCCGGATAGACCTCCATCAACAGCAGCAGGTCCACATCAGACAAGACCTGAACAAAGTCCTCGTATAGATCACGGGTACGGGTATAACGATGCGGCTGATGAATCATCACCAGACGTCGTTCGGGCCAGCCCTCGCGGATCGCCTTGATGACTGCCTGCACTTCCGTGGGGTGGTGACCGTAGTCATCAACCAGTGTGACGCTGCCACCGTCGACGGGCAGTTCACCCAGTACCTGGAAGCGGCGCCCTACACCTTCGAACTTCTCCAGAGCACGCTCGATGGCACCATCATCAATGCCCTCATCGGAGGCAACGGCAATGCATGCCAGCGCATTCAAAACGTTATGGCGGCCCGGCATGTTCAGACAGACCTGCAGCGGCTTAAGGCTTCCCGGGCGCAGCACTTTAAAACGTGTCTGCATGCCGGCCTGTTCCAGCTCTACCGCCTGGTAATCCGCGCCCTCATGGAAGCCGTAGGTCAGTACCGGGCGGCTTACTTCAGGCAGAATTTCGCGCACTACCGGGTCATCGGTACAGAGCACGGCCAGGCCATAGAACGGCAGGTTGTGCAGGAAGCTGACAAAGGTCTGTTTCAGCTTGCCGAAATCGCCCCCGTAGGTATCCATGTGGTCGGCATCGATGTTGGTCACGATGGCCACCATCGGCTGCAGATGCAGGAAGGAGGCATCACTTTCGTCCGCTTCTGCCACCAGGTAACGACTGCCACCCAGCTGGGCATTGGTGCCGGCGCTATTCAGGCGGCCACCTATCACGAAGGTTGGGTCCAGTTCCGCTTCAGCCATGATGGAAGCCATCAGGCTGGTAGTCGTCGTTTTGCCATGGGTACCGGCCACGGCAATGCCATGACGGTAACGCATTAGTTCCGCCAGCATTTCGGCGCGACGCACAACCGGAATGCGACGTTCACGAGCCGACGCCACTTCCGGGTTATCCTCTTTAACCGCAGTAGAGGTCACCACAACATCGGCTTCAGCAATGTTGCCTTCGGCATGGCCGATAAAAATTCCTGCACCCAGCGCTTCCAGTCGATCGGTAGTGGCCGAAGGACGAATATCGGAGCCGGTGATGTCATAGCCCTGGTTCAACAATACCTCGGCAATGCCGCACATGCCGACGCCGCCAATACCGACAAAGTGGATACGACGAATACGGCGCATCTCGGGCACTTCATATACATTTACGCTGCGGTTGACCGCTTTCACTTCATTACCTCCAGGCAGACCTGCGCCACCCTGTCACCAGCATCCGGCCGTGCCTGCTCGCGGGCACGCTCAGCCATGCTCAATAATTCCTGTCGATCGCTCAACTCAGCCAGCAACTTGGCCAGCGAGGGCGCATCCAATTCTTTCTGCTGTACCAGACGAGCAGCACCCTGCTGCTCCAGATGACGCGCATTCGCCGTCTGGTGGTCGTCTACCGCGTGGGGAAAAGGCACGAAAATTGCCGCCAGGCCCGCGATCTCAATCTCACTGACCGTCAATGCTCCGGCACGGCACAGGACAAGATCTGCCCACTCATAGGCACGATCCATGCGATCAATAAAGGGCACCACACTGGCCTCGACACCGGCACTGGTATAGGCCTTTTGAGTCACGTCCAGATGTTTTTTCCCTGTCTGGTGCCACACCTGAGGCCGCGCTTCTGCAGGCAAACGCGCGAGGGCTTCAGGCAGAATCTTGTTAATTGCCAGAGCGCCCAGGCTGCCACCAACCACCAGCAGACGTATCGGGCCTTCACGTGCCTGCAAACGCTCAGCCGGTGCCGGCAAGTCCAGAATCGGGCCGCGTACAGGGTTACCCGTGGTTTCCACCTTGCTTCCCTTGAAGGCCTGAGGAAACGCCTGCAATACGCGTTTCGCAAGTTTGGCCAGGGTGCGGTTCGTCATGCCGGGTATGGCATTCTGTTCATGTACCACTACCGGTACACGGCACAGCCAGGCTGCGAGCCCGCCCGGGCCGGAAGCGAACCCGCCCATGCCCAGCACAGCATCGGGCTTGGCCCGGTGAATAACACCCAACGCCTGCCCCACGGCACGAGCGATACGGAAGGGTGCCAGCAACAGGCTTAACCGCCCCTTGCCACGCAGGCCGGTAACGGAAATTCGGTATAAAGCTATGCCGTTTTTAGGCACGACTTCATTCTCGATACCCTTGAGGCTACCCAGCCATTCAACATCCACACCCTGCTGCTGCAGCTTCTCAGCTGTTGCCAGCGCAGGAAAAACATGCCCGCCGGTACCACCTGCCATGATCAGTACTTTGCGCTTGCGATCCGTCATGCGGCTTTCTCCTCCAGTCTGAGCAGGCGTCTAAGCCAGGGGATTTCCCGTGGCGGTTGTTTGAGCTGCAGGCACTTGAGTTCATAGTCCACACGCAGAACAATGGCGATCATGCAGGCACAGACCAACAGGCTGGAGCCACCGTAGCTCAACAGCGGCAAGGTCAGACCTTTGGTCGGCAGTGCGCCAACATTAACGCCGATATTGATCAGCGCCTGCCCGGCGATGATGAAACCGAAGCCGTAGGTCAGGTAGCCCATAAAGAACTGACGCGCCTTTTCCGCCTTGCGGCCAATAATGAAAATACGTGCTACCAGAAGCACATAAAGCGCCACCACCAGCAACGCACCAATCAAACCCAACTCTTCGGCCAATACCGAGTAGACGAAGTCGGTATGGGCCTCGGGCAGATAAAACAGCTTTTGCACACTGTTACCCAGCCCGGTTCCCAGCCAGTCACCGCGGCCAAACGCGATCTGCGCCTGCGACAACTGGTAGCCGGCACCATAGGGGTCGGCCCAGGGGTCGGTGAAGCTTTTCAAACGTTCCATTCGATAGGGCTGGGCAAATGCCAACAGGCCGATGAGGCCACCTCCGCCCAGCACTACAACAACCAGCTGGGCAAAGCGCATGCCGCCCAGGAACACCATGCCGGCGACGGTGCCAACCATGACGACCAGCGCACCGTAGTCAGGTTCGAACAGCAGCAGCACGCCATAGGCGCCCATCGGCAGAATCGGCTTGATCACCCCCCACCAGCTGTTGCGCACCTCATCCAGACGACGCACCAGATAACCGCTGATAAAGATCACCATGCAGGCCTTGGCAATCTCCGAAGCCTGCAGGTTAACTGGCCCCAGCCCGATCCAGCGACGGGAGCCATTCACTTCACGCCCGATTCCCGGCACCAGAACCAGCGCCAGCAGCACCACACCGAAAATCAGCAAGGGAACGCTGTACTTTTCCCAGGCCCTAATCGGGATCATCACCGACAGAGTGCCCGCGATCATGGCCAATACAAAAAAGCTGCCATGGCGCACGATGAAGTGCACCGGCGAGCCAAAGTCCCGCGCCGCCACATCCATGGACGCCGAAGTAATCATCACCAGACCGGTCAGCATCAGCGCGAACGCACTGACCAGCAGCAGAGGATCAACCGGCGCCGTGCCCTGCGGCGCTTGCAACGCCGGGGGCAGGCTGGGTGTGGGCAATCGCAGGGCCAGCTTCATGACAGGGCCTCCACCGCCGAGACGAAGGCACGACCGCGCTCCGGGTAACCGGAGAACATGTCGAAGCTGGCACAGGCCGGAGACAGCAACACCAGATCACCCGGCTGCGCCAGCTGAGCCGCTGCTTTCACGGCGGTTTCCAGGCTGTCGGCAAAGTGGGTTTCAATACCGCTGGCTTCTGCCGCGATCTGCTGAGCATCGCGACCGAACAGTACCAGAGCACGCCCATAGCGCTGCAGAGGGGCGGACAGGTCACCAAAGGCCTGGTCTTTGCCAACGCCGCCGGCCAGCAAAATCAGGCGATTTCCTTCGCCCAGAGTGGCACCCAGCCCTTCCAGAGCCGCCAGTGTCGCCCCGACGTTGGTGCCTTTGGAGTCATTGAAGTAACCAACACCCCGGTGTTCCGCGACCCACTGACAACGATGCTCCAGCCCGGCAAATTCACGTAGCGCACTCAAGGCTGGTTCACGCGGAATATCGACCGCATCGGCAAGTGCCAGCGCTGCCAACGCATTGGCGTAGTTATGCTGCCCCCGGATTTTCATGGCCGAAACCGGCAACAGCGGCGTCAGCCCCTGGCACAGCCAGGTTTCGCCTTCATGCTCGCAGAGGCCATAATCCTTGAGATCGGGCGTACCCAAACCGAAACGCTTGAGCTCAACCCCCTGTGCCATCAACGGCTGAGTCAGCTGATCGTCGCGATTCGCCAGTACTTTTGCGGCGCCTCGGTAAATACGCTGTTTGGTCAGCACGTAATCCTGCATGCCGTTGTAGCGATCCAGATGGTCAGGGCTAATATTCAGCACCGTGGCTACTGCCGCTTTCAGTTCATTAGCCGTTTCCAGCTGGAAGCTGGACAGTTCCAGTACATAGAGATCACAGGTCTGCTCCAGCAGGTCCAGCATGGGCGTACCGATGTTGCCGCCGACGCCGACAGCGAGCCCCGCCTGCTCAGCCATTTGGCCAACCAGCGTGGTCACAGTGCTTTTGGCATTGGAGCCGGTGATGGCCACGATCGGCGCTGTTGCTTCACGGCAGAACAGGTCGACGTCTCCCAGCAGTGGAACCCCACCAGCGACAGCCTGCTGGATTACCGGGTGACGCTTGTCCACACCAGGGCTGATAATCAGTTCATCCGCCTGGCCTAACCAAGCCAGGTCCAGCTCGCCCAGGCGCAGCTCCACTTCCGGAAATTCAGCTCTGAAGGCATCCGCAGACGAAGGCGCCTCACGTGTATCGCAGACTGCAAAAGCCTGCCCGCGCCGTTTGAGATAACGGGCACAGGAGAGCCCGGTCTGTCCCAGACCGATGATAATGCGCCGCTTGTCAGTGGCTATCAGGCTCACAGCTGTCTCCTATCGAATCTTCAATGAGGCCAGGCCAATCAGCACCAGCACCACGGTGATGATCCAGAAACGCACAATCACGCGCGGCTCCGGCCAGCCCTTGAGCTCAAAGTGGTGATGAATCGGTGCCATGCGGAAAATACGGCGGCCGGTCAGTTTAAAAGATGCCACCTGCAGAATGACCGACACGGTTTCCATCACGAAAACGCCACCCATAATCACCAGCACCAGCTCCTGGCGCACGATTACGGCAATCACCCCAAGGGCTGCACCCAACGAGAGCGCACCCACGTCGCCCATGAAAACCTGAGCCGGGTAGGTGTTGAACCAGAGGAAACCAAGGCCGGCACCTACAATGGCACCACAGAAGATGATCAACTCGCCGGAACCGGCGACATAAGGAATATGCAGGTAGTTGGCAAATTCAACGTGGCCGCTCAGATAGGCAAACACGGCCAGCGCAGCCGATACCATCACCGTTGGCATGATGGCCAGACCATCAAGACCATCGGTCAGGTTGACCGCATTGGAGCTGCCTACGATCACGAAGTAGGTAAAGACAATGAAGAAGATACCCATATCAATCGCCACGTCCTTGAAGAACGGCAGGATCAACTGGGTTTCAATCGGGGACTGGGCGGTCATGTAAAGCACAACAGCCGCGCCAATGCCGCCGATGGATTGCCAGAAATATTTCCAGCGTGCAGGCAGACCGCGCGGGTTTTTCTCGACAACCTTGCGCCAGTCATCGACCCAGCCTACGGCACCAAAAATCAGGGTAACAATCAGCGTAACCCAGACATAACGGCTACTCAGGTCACTCCACAACAGGGTACTGATGGCGATCGACAGCAAAATCAAGGCGCCGCCCATGGTTGGCGTACCGGCCTTGCTCAGGTGAGACTGAGGACCATCATCCCGAACGGCCTGGCCGATCTGCTTCTCTTTCAGGCGCGTAATGAGCCATGGCCCCAAAAACAGTGACAGGCCAAGCGCCGTCAGGATACCCATAATCCCCCGCAGGGTTATGTAGCGAAATACCCCGAAGCCACTGTTAAATTGAGCCAGATAATCGGCCAGCAACAAAAGCATGGTGTCAGTCTTCCCCTTTCAACAGAGCGTTTACCACTCCGTCCATCGCCGCACTTCGCGAGCCTTTCACCAGAATGCGGGTCTCCGGTGTCAGCATCGGACGCAGGCGTTCGATCAATTGTGTCTGCGCAGCAAAATGCTCCGCCCCCGTTTTCACGGCATTAAATGCCTTAACTGCTTCCTGCATTTGTGGCCCTGTTGCCAACAGGTGCTCCAGACCGCGTTCAGCCGCATAGCGTCCCACATCAGCGTGCAGCTGCAGGGACTCGTCCCCCAGCTCGGCCATATCCCCCAACACCAGAATGCGCTGGCCCGGCAGTTGAGCCAGCAGGTCAGTTGCGGCCATGATCGCATCGGCATTGGCGTTATAACTGTCATCAATGACCAGTGCACCCTGCTCCAGAGCATGTGGACTCAGGCGCCCCGGCACCGGCGTAAACTGATCCAGCACGCCGGCAATATCCGTCAATGGCTGGCCAGCCGCGACCCAGGCCGCAGCGGCTGCCGCAGCGTTCGACACATTGTGCCGACCCAGAATCTGCAGCGAGACAGGCAAGCGGTTGGTGCCATCATCCAGAACGAAGCGCCAGCTGCCATCCGCATTCATCTCCAGCTCGTGCGCACTGAGGTCAGCGGCGCCATTTTCCACACCGAAGCTGAATATCCGACGTTTAAGCCGTGTCAGCGTATCCATCCAAACCGATGCATGCGGCGAATCCAGGTTCACGACACCCACGCCACCCTCTTTCAAACCGCCAAAGATCTCGGCTTTGGCCTTAACAACCCCTTCAATACCACCGAATCCCTCAAGGTGAGCTCCCATGGCATTATTCAGAATGGCCACATCCGGGCGTGTGTAAGACACCGTGCGCGCAATTTCACCGCGCGCATTGGCACCCAGCTCAATCACGGCTGCGCGATGCTCCGGAGCCATCCGCAGTAGCGTCAACGGGGCGCCAACCTCATTATTGAGGTTGCCCTGTGTCGCCAGTACCTCACCACGAGTAGCCAGCAGCCCGGCCAGCATCTCCTTGACCGTGGTTTTGCCGCCACTGCCAGTGACGGCAAACACGGGCGCACGGAACAGCGAGCGGTTATAGCCGCCCAGCTGCCCCAGCGCTGTTAAGGTGTCGGTGACAACCAACTGCGGCAGCCTGGTCTCGACCTGATGGTCGACCAGAACCGCGGCAGCCCCCTTCAACTCGGCAGCACCGACAAAATCGTGCCCGTCAAAATTCGGGCCTTTCAGAGCAACAAACAGATCACCCTCTGTCAGCTGACGGCTATCCGTCACTACGCGGGTGATCTGGCAATCAGCACCCAGCCGTTGCGCGTCCAGTGGACCTTCAAGCTCACTCAATTCGAGGGCGCGCATCATACATCAGCTCCTTCATTCAATACATGCCAGGCGTAATCAAAATCACTGAAAGGATGCCGCACTCCGGCGACTTCCTGATATTGCTCATGCCCCTTGCCGGCCAACAGCACCAGGTCGCCAGCAGCGGCCATTTCGATGGCCTGCCGTATCGCCTGATCCCGTTCAACACAGACAATGACATTTTCCGGCTTTTCAAAGCCGGCCAACACGTCCTCCACAATGGCACGCGGGTCTTCCGAGCGCGGGTTATCGCTGGTCACAACCACCCGGTCAGCATGACGCTCGGCCACAGCGGCCATTTCAGCGCGTTTGCCACGATCCCGGTCGCCACCGCAACCAAACACACAAATCAACTCACCCTGACTGCCACTGTGAAGCCTCAACGCCTGCAGCGCCTGGGCCAGAGCATCCGGCGTATGGGCAAAATCCACCACCACGGAAGGTTTGCTGGTATCGGCAGGCAGCGGCTGCATGCGCCCCGGGACGGGCTCCAGGTTAGACAGCACCTTGCCAATAGCCGGCAGATCAAACCCAAGCGCCTCCAGTAAACCGGTACAAAGCAACAGGTTGCTGGCATTGAAGCTGCCCATCATAGGTGCTTCGACCTGAACTTCACCCTGCGCTCCCACATAGCGGAACCCCTGGCCTGCAGGTGTGAAGGTCAAATCGGCAAGCGTCAGATCAGCATTCGGGTCAGACAGCGCGAAGCCCAGCACACGGCCTGGCGCCGGTTCCAGCCGCTCCCAAAGCGTGCGGCCGAACACATCATCAAGATTAAGCAGCTGGATAGCCGGCTGATAATCGGCAAACAGACGAGCCTTGGCATCGCCATAGGCTTCCATATCACCGTGGTAGTCAAGGTGATCACGGGTCAGATTGGTAAAGGCCCCGGCCTCGAACCGCACGCCGGCAACACGCTGCTGGTCAAGCGCATGACTGGAGACTTCCATAACGATGTATTCAGCGCCGGCCTCGACCAACTCAGCCATGAGCGCCTGCAGTGAAATGGGATCGGGAGTTGTGTGACTGGCCGTATCCAGCTGTCCCCAGAAACCATTTCCGAGGGTGCCAATCAGAGCTGCCTTATGGCCCAATTGATTCAGCGCCTGCACCACAAAGCTGGCACAGGACGTTTTGCCATTCGTGCCGGTAATGCCGATGACTTTGCAGCGCTGGCTCGGCTCGTCATAAAAACGGCTGGCGACCTCTCCAATGCAACGGTCAAGGTCATCCACCTCAATGATCGGCAATGTTAGCCCCTGGCGCTCGCCATCGCTCAACTCCCCCTTGGGCACCAGCGCTGCACAAGCACCCTTGGCTTGCGCATCTGGCAGGAAGTCCGCGCCCCTCAGTTGAGCGCCGTTGCGGGCAAAAAACAGATCGCCAGCTTGTACGCGGCGGCTATCCAGAGCCAACCCGCTGACGTTAATATTCGCCAGATGTGCCAGTGCCGCAGATGCTTCAAACACCTGCGGCAGCAGTTTCATGAGTGAGTGGGTGAGAGTGCTCATTGCATTGCCACCTGATCTTTTGCCGGCTCGGGCCACTTATCCGGCGGAACGTTTAACAAGCGCAGCGCCCCAGCGGCGATACGGGAGAAAATGGGCGCAGCAACCAAACCACCGCCGTACTCCTGCCCTTTGGGGTTATCGATCATGATCGCTATCGCCAAACGCGGGTTACTGACCGGCGCGATGCCGGAAAACACCGCCACATACCGGTCTTCCGCATAACCACCACCACTGGCCTTGTGCACAGTACCGGTTTTACCAGCCACGCGATAACCATCAACGGCGGCACGACGGCCGGTACCACGCGGCCCGATCACGGTTTCCATCATTTCCAGTACCTGAGGCGCAATGCCGGGCGGCATCACACGCTTGCCGGTAGGCGGCTGCTCCTGCTTCAGTAGTGTGGCCTGATGCATGATGCCATCCGAAGCCAGCGGCACATAAGCCTGCGCCAGCTGCAGTAAAGTTGTGGAGAGGCCGTAGCCGTAGGACATGGTGGCTCTTTCCACGCGCTGACGTTCATTCAAAAACGGCAGGACACCGGTACGCTCACCCGGGAATCCGGTTCCGGTATCGCGCCCCAGCCCCACGTTTTGCAGCAGATTACGGACAGCATCGGGCTCCATGGACAGGGCCAGCTTGGTCACACCCACGTTACTGGATTTGGTAATAATAGTGGTCAAATCCAGCTCGCCGTAGTTCCGAAAATCCTTGATTGTGGCACCGGATACCCGGATATAACCAGGCGAGGTATCCACGATGGAGTCACGGGTGTACTGCCCACTCATCATGGCTGCCGCTACAGTGAAGGGCTTGATCGTGGAGCCGGGCTCAAAGAGGTCAGTCATGGCGCGGTTGCGCAATGCAGAGGTGTTCAAGTTGGAGCGGTCATTGGGGTTGTAGGACAGCTGATTGACCAGCGCGAGCACCTCTCCGGTACGTGTATCCAGGACCACCACCGAGCCGGAGTCAGCCTGATGCACTTCTACCGCTGCCTTGAGCTCACGGTAGGCCATATATTGTACGCGCAGATCGATACTCAGCTGCAGATCCTCACCCGGATCTGCCGCCTGGATAGAGCGGATGTGTTTGATGGTACGGCCGACGCGATCCTTGAGCACCAGCTTGCGCCCCGGTTCGCCACGAAGGCTTTGGTTATAGGCCAGCTCCAGCCCTTCCTGCCCCTCACCGTCCACATTGGTAAAACCAACCAGATGAGTAGTGACCTCACCGGCCGGATAATAACGTTTGTACTCACGATCCACGTGAATACCGGGGATATCGAGCTCATCCACCGCCTCGGCAAGCTCGGGAGTAACCTGGCGTTTGAGATACATGAAACGGCGCTCGCGATTATCCCTCAAATCCGCCATCAGAGACTGGCTGGGAATTTCGAGCAGATGAGACAACCGGCTCAAGCCGGTATGCTGCAGATCTGTGCGCAGAGGATCAGCCCAGATGGTGGCCACCGGGGCGCTCACTGCCAAAGGCTCACCGTTACGATCCGTAATCAGGCCACGGTGGGCCGGGATCAGCATGGTTCTGACGGTACGCGCATCACCCTGGCTGCGCAGAAAAGCCTGATCATCGCCATAGAGCGACAACAGCTTTGATGTAATGCCCGCGACAATCAGCACCAACAAGACCACAACCAGCCAGATGCGCCAGCTGCGTGCGGCATGCGTCTGTACTGTCGGATCTTCAGCGTTGCTCATGGCGTACGATCTCGATGGTTTCGGTATCTGGCACAACCATTTCCAGCTGGTCGGCGGCCAGGGTTTCTACACGGTTATGGGACGACCAGACACTCTGCTCCAGCAGGTACTGCCCCCACTCCACCTGTAATTCATCCCATTGACTGACCAGCACCTGATGCTGGTTAAACAGTCGACGGTATTCATAGGCTGAGAAGATCACCATCATGGCACTGATCATCACCAGCAACGTCAGCCCCGACACGACCGACACCGGCAGCAGCAGCTCACCTCCCGACAACATGGGCGCGGGCTGAAATTCATCTTTAACCGCCGGTTTGGGTGACCACTTTTCACTCAGCGCCGCCCAACGCTCCACAAGTGGACGAAACATCACCCCGGGAGCCAGACGCGCCTTGAGCGCATCCAGTTTTTTCATGCCAGCTTGATAGCGGCGCGCATCACAGCACTGCGCGCTCTGGGGTTGCGGTTCAACTCATCCTTACCTGCACGCATGGCCTTCCCGACCGATTTCAAACGACGCTTGAGCATGTCATCAGTGAACGGCACACCCGGCGGCAGGTGCTCATCACCTTTGACATGACGACGAATGAAGCGTTTTACCAAGCGATCTTCCAGCGAGTGGAAACTGATGACCACCAGACGACCGCCCGGCTCCAGCACTTCCAGCGCCTGATCCAGACAAGCTTCAACATCAGCCAGCTCGCGGTTGATATGAATGCGAATACCCTGGAAGGCCCGCGTAGCGGGATGTTTCCCCTTCTCCCAGCGCGGATTGGCTTCAGAGATGATTTTGGCCAGGCGCGCCGTGGTCGTGATCGGCTCTTCAGCGCGCTGCTCAACAATTGCACGCGCCATGCGGCGGGAGAAACGCTCCTCACCGTACTGGTACATGACATCGGCAATTTCGGTCTCGGAGGCACGATTGATCCAGTCCGCAGCACTTTCACCGCTGCTGGTATCCATGCGCATATCGAGAGAACCGTCATTGATAAAGCTGAAGCCGCGATCAGGATCATCCAGCTGGGGAGAGCTGACCCCCAGATCCAGCAGTACGCCGCTGACTTTGCCCATCAGGCCGCGTTTTTCTACAAAGGACTGAAGCTCGGCAAAGGAGCCATGCTCAATACTGAAGCGCTCGTCATCCGCAAAGCGCTGGTGAGCATGGGCAATCGCTTCAGGGTCCTTGTCGATTGCCATCAGCTGCCCCTGCTCGGAGAGCTGTTCCAGCACCAGCGCACTGTGCCCGCCGCGGCCAAAGGTGCCGTCGATATAAAATCCATCCGGGTCGTGCACCAACTCGCGCACAGCCTCGTCCAACAGCACTGTTATGTGGCTGAATGTCTGACTCATCGTGTCCCCAGTCCGTCAGTTAAAGCGACAGAGCCTGCAATTCAGCCGGAATTTCTTCGTCGTTTTCCGCCTGCAGATACTCGTCCCGAGTGCTGTTCCAGAGCGTCTCGCTCCAGATTTCAAACTTGTTACCTTGCCCAAGCAGGATGATTTTTTTATCCAGTTCGGCATAATCGCGCAGCGGCGCCGGCAGCAGCATGCGCCCGTTGGCGTCCAGCTCCAGATCCGTTGCATGACCGATCAGCAAACGCTGAATACGTCGCACTGACTTGTTAAACCCTGACAGCGCGATGATCTTGGCCTGAATCTCATCCCATTCGGGCTGTGGATAGAGCAATAAACATGAGTCTTCAGGGTCAATCGTGACCACCATTCGGCCCTCGCAATGGCTTTTCACCGTCTCGCGATAGCGAGCCGGAAGCGCCATACGACCCTTGGCATCAAGATTGATCGGATTCACTCCGCGGAACATTATTTCCACCGCAGCACCCAAAATTCCCCACATTCATCCACAATTTCCCACTAGGCGACACTATAGGTAGTAAGCACAGCGGATGCAAGGTGACATATACAGTTCTGGAGACTTAAAGAGGGCATAAGAACGCACGCTCAAATCCGAAACAAAGCTTTACATATCAAACAGTTGTGAACCATTCACAAAACACACACCTCTTTTGCTGCGCAAAGTGGTGGACAGTGGGAGGCTCTTGATTTTCTTGATGGAAATAGTGGTTTTTCATGAATGAAACAGAATTGGCCAAATGATTCTGCTTTGGAACACCGTCCAACTGGTGCGGGGCAACTAAAGGGCTTTTTTTAATCAACGCTCCCCCGTTTTTAAATGCAAACACGAGCAAAAAAACGGAAAACCAAGCTGACGTCACTAAAAACCAACATTTTCACCTTAAAAAGATGAACTGGCGGTTCAGGTTCGCTATAAATAAAGCAAACAGGTGACGTGATCTTTGTAATGCCGAACGACAATACCTCATCTGCCCCCACCAGTGTCGCAGGCAAACTCAGCCTGCGCTTCCTGCTGTCTGGACAAAACAGAACCGGACGATGGCTGATTCTGCTGCTCTGGGCCGCGAGCACTGCACTATCCATTGCACTGGGTGTGGTCGCAGTGGAGTTAGATTGGAGCGCACTCCCTGTTAGCCTCGGTGAACACAACTTCCACGTTACCTTTTACCCACCGCTGATTATCGCCATGTTCTGGCTGTTCTGGTTTGGTTTCTGGTGGGCCTGTATTCCGACCTGGATAACCACATTTATTCTGGCCACCTATTACGGCATGGCGCCGGGCTGGGCCTTCCTGTTTGCGTTCTCCGACCCCTTGGGCCTGGCACTTATCGCCATGATCTACCGAGCCATCCCCGGCGCCATAGCTATTCATCGCTCTGTTAACAGCTTGCTGTTCATTCTGGTGAGTTTTGCCGGTGCCGTTATCAGCTCAGTGGGTGCGTTCATCTGGAGCCATGCCACTCAATCACCCATCACCGGGCTATTCCCGATATGGGAAGGCTGGTGGCTCGGTTTCTGGTTACAGAACGTTGTATTTGTACTGCCACTGCTGTTGCTGTTTGACCCGGCCGTCAGGCACTGGCAGAGAAAAACCCGGCTTTGGCAACGAAAGCATCCGGGGCGTCGTACGTTACAGCAGACCCTGCTGGTTGCACTGACACTGATCTGTACCGCACTGGTGTATACCTGGCTCAGCGCCTACCTGACTCAGGAAGCACTAAGCATCGCCGCGTTCAGCCGTGATGCCCACGTCTGGCAGCCTGTTGCGCTGATGGCCAAGGATTCACTTAAGGCCCAGGTCGTGGTGTTGGGTATTCTGATGACCGCCATGGCGCTATTCGGGGTTTACCTGTTCCGGGACTGGTCGGCACGACTGACCCAGTCCCATCAGCAGATCATGCGCACCAACCGCCGCCTTAACGCCGAAGTCCATGAGCGTGAAAAGATACAGGCCGAACTTCAGCAGGGTTACCAGATGCTCAGCCTGATGGCGCAACTCGATTCCCGCTTGCATGCCGCCGACAACGCATCCGACGTTATTGCCGTATTGGAAGAATACCTGCCGCGCCTATTGCCACAAATGGAAGGCGTTCTATGCCGTATCACGCCCGATCATCACATAGAGATTCTTCTGCACTGGGGCCGCTATGCCCTGATAGGCAAGGAGCACGCCAGGTATCTTGAGCTACCCGATATCACCGACAACTGGCACAACCCCCACCTCTATGATCCCGATGGCAAACTGGGGATACAACATGTCATCCCCCTGCTCTCGGACCAGCATCTGGCAGGTGTGATCCTGTTAGGCCACACTCCCAAGCAGGACCGGGTAGTGAAGCAGGTACTGCAAACACTGGGAGAACATCTGTCGCTGGCACTGACCAACCTGCGCCTGCGTGAACGCCTGCTGGACGAGGCCACTCACGACCCACTCACAGGCCTCTACAATCGCCGTTTTCTGTATACCTGGCTACAAAATGAGTTCGCACGCTGCCGACGCCATGAACGTCAGCTCAGCCTGCTGCTGATCGACATCGATCACTTTAAAGCCCTGAATGACTCACTCGGGCACGACGCTGGTGACAAAGCCCTGCAAGGGCTTTGCGACCATCTGAGTAGCATGATCCGTCATAACGATATTGCCTGTCGCCTGGGTGGCGAGGAGATTCTGCTGGCACTGGCCGAGACCGACCAGCGTAACGCTGCAGCCAAGGCACAGCGTCTGTGTGAAAGCGTGCGCAGCCTGCAGCTGTTCACTGAAAACGGTCACCCAATCCCGCCACTCACCATCTCGATTGGCATTTCGGTTTTCCCGAACCAGGCGCAAACCCCCAGCGACCTTATACGTGCAGCAGACAGAGCCATGTATGAAGCCAAGGCCCGGGGCCGTAACCGCGTTTGCCTCGCCAGCTGATCTTGTATTCTATCGTCTGCCTGCCTAACGTAGAAACAGGACGATTAGTGGATAGCCGCCATGCCAGCCTGTGTTTACCTGCCCCGCCGTGATCTGCAATACCTGCTCGACCTGATCGTCAGCCAGGGCTATACCCTGCTGGGCCCTCAGGTGATCGATGGCGCCATACTCATGCGTCCACTGAACAGCACATCACAGCTGCCCAAGGGACTGGAACAGACACAGACACCAGGAGAATACCGCCTGCAG
Organism: Marinobacterium sp. NO-S09; assembly: GCF_059179545.1. Classification (NCBI taxonomy): domain Bacteria; kingdom Pseudomonadati; phylum Pseudomonadota; class Gammaproteobacteria; order Oceanospirillales; family Oceanospirillaceae; genus Marinobacterium; species Marinobacterium sp. NO-S09. The sequence goes on from NZ_CP168954.1 coordinate 3,196,748, forward strand.
CAGACCCAAGGGCTGCGCCATTTCAGCTGGGCCAACGGCCCTCAGGCCCTTAAGCCTCTTACCTTTGTGCCGCGCGAAACCCTCTGGCGCTCCGAGCTACAACCGGACGGCACTCTCAAATTTCACGAAAGTATCGACCCTCCCGAACCCACTGCCGTATTGGGTGTACGTGGCTGCGACCTGGCGGCCCTGGCACTGCAGGATCAGCACTTCGCCGGAGACCCCTATTACCAGCAGCGTCGCCAATCACTGTTGTTAATTGCCATCGACTGCTCACACCCTGCCGATACCTGCTTTTGCGCCAGTACCCGGGATGGCCCTGACGCCAAAGATGGTTTTGACCTGGCCCTAAGCGAACTGGAAGAGGGTTTTCTGATTCGTGCCGGCAGCCAACAAGGCACTGCCTTGATGGAGCAGTTGCAAGTTTCAGAGCCAACGCTGGCACAGCATCAGGAAGCCCAGTCGCAACTGGAGCAGGCCCGCCAGCAACAGCGGCACCTGCCTGACTTTGAACCTGCCGAGCTGATTCAACTGAATCAGCATGCAGCCTGGGACGAGGTGGCTGATGCCTGCCTTAGCTGTGGCAATTGCACCTCGGTCTGCCCCAGCTGCTTCTGCTTCAGTGAAAGCGAAGCCCCCGAACTGAACGGTACCGAATCCAGTCATCAGCGCCAGTGGGATTCCTGTTTCAGCGAAGGGCACAGCTACATTCATGGCCACCGCTTCCGCCCCGACACCAAAGGGCGCTATCGCCAATGGCTGACACACAAGTTCGGCAGCTGGGTGGAGCAATATGGGCGAAGCGGCTGTACCGGCTGCGGGCGCTGCATCAGCTGGTGCCCGGTCGGTATCGACCCGCTTCAGGTGCTCGCTCAGCTGGGCGAGACCCAGTCCTGAGCACTGGACAATACTGACCTCTGTCATGCAACACTATGATTCCGTTAACTTTACGGCTCTTCCCTCATATACCTGTGCAACCATCAGCGTAACCTGAAGTCGAATGTGCAACCGGACTCGGCGCACCCCGCACCGACCGAATACAAGGAAGAGATCAATGGCTATCGAAGCGTTTTTCGTCCCCACCGTATCCCTGATGGGTGAAGGCTGCCTCGCCTCTCTGGCTGAACGCGTAAAAATGCTGGAGGGCAAGAAGCCACTGCTGGTCGCCGATGGCGGCATGACAGAACTCGGTTATACCCAGCGTATCGTCAAGATGCTGGAAGACGCCGACATTCCCTGTGCTGTTTACGACGGTACCGTCCCCAACCCCACCGACCACAATGTAGATGAGGGTACAGCCCTGTATCGCTCAGAAGGCTGCGACATGCTGATCTCATTGGGTGGCGGCAGCGCCCACGATTGCTGCAAGGGCATCGGTATTCTCGCCACCAACGGCGGCTCCATTCAGGACTATGAGGGCCTGGATCAGCTGTCCCAGACTCTGCCACCTTACATCGCCATCAACACCACCGCCGGCACCGCCAGCGAAATGACCCGTTTCACCATCATCACCAATAGCTCCAACCACGTGAAAATGGCGCTGGTGGACTGGCGCCTAACCCCGGACGTAGCCATCAACGATCCGGCTCTGATGGTGGATATGCCGCCCTCACTGACTGCAGCGACCGGCATGGACGCACTGACCCATGCCATCGAGGCCTATGTTTCCACCGCTGCCACCCCGATCACCGATGCCTGCGCCCTGCAGGCGATCCGCCTGATCGGGCAGTACCTGCGCAAGGCGGTCGCTCGCGGTGAAGATATGGAAGCCCGCGACAAAATGGCTTATGCCGAGTATCTGGCAGGCATGGCCTTCAATAACGCCAGCCTGGGCTACGTGCATGCCATGTCGCACCAGCTGGGCGGCTTCTACAACCTGCCCCACGGTGTTTGCAATGCGCTGCTGCTACCCCATGTGTGCCGCGTCAACCTGATGGCTTGCAGTGAACGTTTTGCGGATATTGCCGATGCGCTGGGTGAAGTAACCGAAGGCCTGTCCGAACGCGATGCTGCCTACCTGGCAATTGATGCCATCGAAGCGCTGTCTCAGGACGTCGGCATTCCGCGCACCCTGAGTGAGCTGGGTGTTAAGGATGAAGATATTCCCACCATGGTGGGTAATGCGCAAAAGGATGTCTGCGCGCTGACCAACCCACGTAAACTCACCGACGAAGAAGTGGCTGCCATCTATCGTTCGGCGCTCTAATTCGACCTGTTGATCCACACGACCAGGTTCGGCTCCTTCCTGAGCCTGGTCAGCTCACCTTGCTTTAGTCCGCAATTGCACTTGTTCCCCGGCCAGACCCGACCTAACGTATAAGAAGTCACTTGTCAGGGAACTGCCTATGCCTGAACAGCCCAAGGAGTGCTCAGCCGTTATCCTGAGCAACTTGCCATGAGCGGACACGCCAGCTTGCAACGCCAGGCCCCAGCCAACCCGGCACTGCCCACTGAAGCCGTTATTCTCGGTCGCATTCAGGAAACCGAGGATATCTTCACCCTGCAGCTGCGCCTGACAGACCCGGAGCAGCAATGGCGCCTGGGCATACAACCTGGCCAATTCAACATGCTCTATCGTTTTGGTGTGGGCGAAATTCCTATCTCGTTCAAAGCGCTTGGCGAAGACGACAAGGGACAACCTGTACTGGAACATACCATCCGGGCTGTCGGGCGAGTCAGCCGAGCACTGGGCGCACTGAAGCCTGGGGAACGCATTGGTCTACGTGGTCCTTTTGGGCAAGGTTGGCCTCTGCACCAGGCCGAAAACATGGATCTGTGTGTTGTCACGGGTGGTCTTGGCTGTGCGCCAGCCGTGTCCATCATCGAACATGCTTTTGCTCATCGCGCTTTATACGGGCACATCCATATCATTCAGGGGGTGAAACATTCCGCCGACCTGCTCTGGCGCAGCCGTTATGAGTACTGGGCACAGCAACCGGAAACGACAGTCATGATGGCTGCTGATGTAGCAGCACCAGGCTGGCCCTGGTACAGCGGACGGGTAACAGAACTGATCAGGCGCCTGCCCCTCAAGCCTGTGCAAACACTGGTTTGCTGCTGCGGCCCTGAACCCATGATGCAGGCCAGTGCCGAACAACTGATACGACAGCAGGTTCCGGCTGAGGCCATCTGGCTCAGCATGGAGCGCAATATGCAGTGCGCGACCGGTCATTGTGGCCATTGCCAGTTCGGCGCCGACTTCATTTGCCGCGACGGTCCGGTTATGCCCTACCCACGGCTGCGCGACCGTTTGGGCCTGGAGGGCGTGTAATGAACAAGCCACGCATCGCCGTTCACAAATTCAGCTCCTGTGATGGCTGTCAGCTCGCTTTTCTGAACCTGGGTGAAGCCCTGCTGCAATTGAACGAACAGGTCGAGATTCTGCATTTCCTGGAAGCCGGCATGAGCGACGCAGAAACAGAAGTGGATATCGCCTTTGTTGAGGGCAGCCTGTCGACCCCGGACGAACTGGCACGCATCCAGCAGGTACGTGCCAACTGCCGCTACCTGGTTAGCATCGGCGCCTGCGCAACCAGCGGAGGCTTGCAGGCACTGCGTAACCTGGAGGGTCAACACGACAACTGGCGCGATGCCATCTACGCCCGCCCGGAGTTCATTGAGACACTCAAGGAGGTACAGCCCATCGCCGCAGCCGTCCAGGTAGACCTCGAACTCTGGGGCTGTCCGGTCAGCAGCGCTCAGGTACTCGCCGCGATACGAGCACTCCTGTTTGATGTCGCTCCGGTCGACGACCGCGACCGGGTTTGTCTGGAGTGCAAACGCCAACAAGCCGTGTGTGTACTGGTCACCGGAGCCGCCCCCTGCATGGGCCCGGTGACCCGCACTGGGTGTGGCGCCCTGTGCCCGCGCTTTGGCCGTGCCTGCTATGGTTGCTACGGGCCCAGTGAAACTCCGCAGACGGATACCCTGGCTCAGCGCTTTGCCGGTTTTGGCCTGCTGCCCGATGCCATTGCTCGCCGCTTCCTGCTGATTAATTCCCAGGCCCCGGCCTTCCTGCACACCGGCCAGGTTTTTTATCACTCAGGCACAGGAGATCAGGATGACTAGCCGCCGCATTCGCATCGATGTGCCTGCACTCACCCGCGTCGAGGGCGAAGGCTCGCTGCGACTTGAGGTACGCGATGGTCAGCTGCATGAGCTTGGGCTATCGATCTTTGAGCCCCCACGTTACTTCGAAAAATTTCTGGAAGGTCGGGAAGCCGAGGAAGTGGTCGATATTGTGGCCCGTATCTGCGGCATCTGCCCGGTGGCCTACCAGATGAGCGCACTGAATGCGCTGGAATCCCTCTCGAACGATTCACCAGCTCCCTGGGTTCAACAGATGCGCCGCGTGTTCTATTGCGGTGAATGGCTGCAAAGCCATGCTCTCCATATCCACCTGCTGGCACTGCCGGATTTTCTCGGCTTTGATAACGCCATAGCCATGGCTGAGCAGCATCCGAATGAAGTGAAGCGAGGCCTGCAACTGCAGGGGCTGGGCAACTCTCTGATCCGCCTGTTTGGCGGGCGCTCGGTCCACCCTGTCGGCGCACGCCTGGGGGGCTTCCATCATGCACCGGAAGCTGAAGAGGTTGGTGCACTGATAGCATCTCTGCAACAGGCTCAAAGCGATGCTGCGGACCTTACACGCTTTTGTGCCCGCCTGCCTTTGCCTGAAGACCCTCAACCCTTTATCTCAGTTGCGCTGCACCATCCTGATTTCTACGCGATTGAAAGCGGCACACTCCGAACCAGCACCGGGCTGAAGCTGACGGCCGACCAGTTCGAGCAGCACTTTCACGAGACTCACAAGCCGGATTCCACCGCACTTTGGTCAGACTTCAATGGCGAACCCTATCTCACCGGGCCTCTGGCTCGCTTGAACCTGAACTACAGCGAATTACCGCCATTTTTGCAGCAGCGCCTCAATGAGATCGGACTAAACCCACCCTGCAACAACATGTTCATGAGCCTGGTCGCACGAGCACTGGAGATTGAGCTGGTGATCGATGAAGCGATACGGCTTTTGCAGGATTATGCGCGTCCAGCTTCACCGTTCACGCCACTGAAGCTGCAGGCCGGAGCGGGGTACGGCATGAGCGAAGCCCCCAGAGGGCTGCTTTGGCACCGCTATGAGCTGGATGATAAGGGCCTGATACAGGCAGCACGCATTGTACCGCCCACCAGTCAAAATCAGGCGCGCATTGAGGCCGATCTGCACCGCTCACTAACCGCGTTTGGACTGGATAATGATGAAGATGCACTCAGGCTCAGGGCCGAGCAGGTGATCCGCAATTACGACCCCTGCATCTCCTGCGCCACCCACTTTCTGACTCTGGAAAAGCAGGAAATAGAATGACCGCTCCCGAGCAGATCATTGGCATCGGCTCGCCCTTTGGCGATGACCGCGCCGGTTGGGCTGTTATTGAATGTCTGGAGGCAGCCTCGCCACCCGGCACCCTGAAGCTCTTGAGCCTGGACCGCCCCGGCCCTGAATTGATTGAACTGATGCAGAGCCAAGGCCGCGTCACGCTGATTGATGCCCTGCTGACAGAAGATTACCCGCCCGGCCAGTGTATGGCGCTCACACCGGCTCAACTGGCGCAAGCCGACTCAACATCCAGCCATGGTTTTGGCCTGGCGCAAACCCTGTCATTGGCCCACGCGCTGCACCAGCTACCGGAAGACCTTCAGCTGCTGGCCATAACGATCAAGGAAACGTCGCCAGATACAGCGATGAGCCCTGAAGTTGCCAGCGCTGCCGAAGCGCTGGCCCGGCAACTTCTTAAAGCCCATCAAACCGCAATGGGCAGCGGTGGTGTAGGATCCTTGGGGTCGTCATCATCATCGCCATCATGATCATTAGCCGCTTTCAGGTGCTGAAACATCGCATCAGATACCTGCTGACTTAACTCCGGCAACCCTCGATTCCCGAACAGACGGTTAAACTCAATCAGGTACGGGTAGCCTTCCACCATAGCCACATCGAAACCGGCATGATCCAGATCCAGCGCCCGAGCAACCCGTTCAACCAAATCAACAGCAGCTGGAGGCAGAGGCGTTTGCTTATCTACGTAACCGCCCTGGGACAGGTTATTGTGAAAACCATTGTCCCCCTGGCAACGCCAGAACCCGTTTACCAGCTTTCCACCTACAACGATAAGACGAAGATCACGATCAATCGGCAACAATTCCTGCGCATATATGACCGGTGTCTTTGCCAGATACTGCTGCCAATCATCACGACTCTCGATCAGAAAGACGCCCTGCCCCATGCTGCTTTTGGGAATTTTGGCGACGAAGGGGGTATGCATTTTGTGCCACACCCGCTCCGCACTCTGTGCATCATTCGGCTCAATCAACGTCCATGGCACATGAGCGGGAAACAGCATCTGAAATGCTCGCGTCATCTGCACTTTATCGTGACCGATAAGGTAGGAAGACAGGCTGGGGAAAATACGTTTTTTCAAGCCGAACACCAGCGCATTAATCTGCCAATATTCAGGGAAGAGCACCCAGTCCGCCGCTTCAATACGGGCGCGTTCGGCAAACATGTGCTCGGGTTTGATATAGCTGACACCGGGAAGGTGAAGGGTTCGGAACGCATCGAAGGATACGCATTTCATACAGGCGCTACCTGAACGGTTAAAGCGCGGATTTTAGTTCCGATTCAAAGTGGCACAAAGCAAAATTTCATACCTGAGAGTACTTTTTGTGCAGCGATACTGCATTCATCACGAATAAAATGTAACCTACGTTACTTTTTAGCCATTCAACAGCTCGGAGGTCCCCATGACAGGCACACGTCGACACCTAGATTTCTTTGCCGTCAGCGTGCTGATGGTGCTCTGCCTAGGCTGGGGTTTTCAGCAAATCGCTATCAAACTGGCTGCCGGGGATATCGCGCCAACGCTCCAGATTGGCCTGCGCTCTGCGTTCGCGGCTTTCGTGTTGCTATTACTGCTGCTGCGCAGCGAAGGGCTGAAGCTGTTCAGTGATGGCACGCTAATATCCGGCCTGGTCGCCGGTTTCATGTTTGCACTGGAGTTCCTGTTCGTTGGTGAGGGTCTGGCCCATACCAGCGCTTCACACATGGTGGTATTCCTCTACACCTCCCCCATTTTTACCGCACTGGGCATGCACTTCGTCCACCCTGACGAGCGCCTCAGTCGCTTGCAGTGGGCCGGTATAGCACTGGCGTTTGCGGGCGTCTGCATCGCCTTCCTGGACCCAAGCAACAGCGAAGGCACCAGCCTTTATGGTGACGCCCTCGCCCTTGCTGCAGGCGCTATCTGGGGCTTCACCACTGTCGTGATTCGAGGCTCCAGGCTGTCGGAAGCGCCGGCCGTTAAAACACTGTTTTACCAGATGGCTGCTGCCGCCATCATGCTCATAGTCGCAGCTTTTATGATGGGCAATGGCAATATGAATTGGACGCCAGAAACCACGGCTAACATGGCTTTCCAGGCCGTTTTCATCGCCCTGGCCAGTTATCTGACCTGGTTCTGGCTACTCAAACGCTACCTGGCATCGCGCATGGCGACCTTTGTCTTCATTACGCCCCTGCTGGGCGTGATCTTTGGCGTACTGATTCTGGATGAAGTACTGAGCCCTAGCTTTGTAACCGGAGGCCTGCTGGTAGTGGCCGGCATTTTCCTGGTCAGCGCCAAAGACCTGCTTAACAGACGCAAAAGCAGGCGAGTGAGTGAGGCAGTCGATTCTTGATGGCGTTTAAAGGCTCAGCGCCGGCATTTAGCCCCCGCGCGGAGCAAACATGATGATGGCCATACCAGTCAGGGCTATGGTTGCGCCCAGCAGGTCCCAGCCTGTGGGGCGTATGCCATCTACTCCCCATAACCAAAGAATGGCGACAAAGATATAGACACCGCCGTAAGCTGCATAAACACGCCCCGCTGCAGTGGGGTGCAGCGAGAGCAGCCAGGCAAAAACCACCAGACTGGTGATTCCCGGTAGCAGCAGCCAAACTGTTTTGCCTTCACGTAGCCACAGGTATGGCAGGTAGCAGCCAACAATTTCGGCAATGGCCGTCACCAGGAACAGGCCCAGCGTTTTTAATTCAGGCACAACGTCAGACTCCAGTCAGTAACACCAGGCAACCGCAGGTTTTGGCAGGTGTGAACTAGTTCACTAAATCCGGTGACCAGATAAGGTAGCGATTCTTGCCCGCTTTCTTCGCTTCATACATTGCACGGTCTGCTCGCTGCTGGAGCAAAATGAAATCCCGGCAATCGCTGCCGGAAAGGGCTACACCGATACTGGCCGATACGTATCTGACCTGCTCATGGCTCTCTGCATACGCACGAATACTATTCGCCAGCCGCTGCAGTGCTACGGTCACGTCATTAAGGGATTTGAGCTGAGGCATCAGCAATACAAACTCATCGCCGCCGATACGGGCAGCAATATCACTGCTCCTTAGGGTTTGCTGAAACAGCTCAGCCAACTCCATCAGCAGGATATCTCCCTGCTGGTGCCCCAGACTGTCATTCACTTTCTTGAAGTTATCGAGGTCAACCACACACACCGCACTGAACCCTTCGCCACGGGTTTCAAGGGCCAGCACTTCATGCGCCAGCTCCTCAATACTCCTGCGGTTGGCCAACCCCGTCAGTGGGTCCCTGTTCGCCAGCAAGGATAACTTGTTATTAGCGACCAGCAGCGCAGAAGACTGCCGCAGACTGCGTGTCAGCGCAAACATCACGACCAGCGTGAGCAGAATAATCAGGCCTGCAATAGCAGCCGGTGCATGACTGACCCTGACAGGCTCTTCAAAGGCAATATCAACCTGCCACTCACGGCTACCCAGCGTTAAAGGAAAGCTGTACTCAGGCCCTGCTGCAAAATCAGCATTGCTACGTGGGTAAATCTGCTTAGGGACAGGGCTGCTGATATCACTTAGACGCACCTGATAAGGCTGCCCCTTTATGGGTTCAAGTCTCTCCGTGAGCAGGATTTCCGGCCTGAGCAGCAATAGCAGAAAACCTCGCAGCTGCTGCATGGACCAGCTATCCGTGCCGTACACATGAACAGGCTGAAAAATCGCGACAGCCAAGGGCCCGCCTTCATCCTGAACAATGGGGAAAGCACCCGTTGTATAGGGAAGCCCCTGCAGCGCCATTTCAATCGGGCCACCTGCAGGCTGGCTGAACCTCAGAGCGGCATCCAGCCCCACTGCTCTGCGGTTCTGCTCCAGCGGCTCTGTAAAGGTAATCGGGAAATATTGGGGACGGGGCAAAGCTGGAACCGGCGACAGTGAGGGTAACGCCAACTCAAAAATCCCCTTTGGCGCCAAGCCTCTCGATTGTAAAGCCGCTTCATGGGCCTTGCGCTCTGCAGACAACACCTTGGGTGCCCAGTGCACTGCGTACACATCATTACGACCCGGGAGCAATACGCTGGCGAATCGACGAAACTCCTCCTCGGTTACCTGCTCAGATGACTGGAAATAGGCCGTAAAGGCTTCCAGCACTCGCTCGGCATCACTGAGAAGGTCCTGGGCCCGGAAAGCCTGGATCTGGGCCAGTTCGCGAAGATTGTCATCGACTCGTTTCTCTTCCAGCAACCGCGATACGCTATATGCCTTCCATGCACCAAAGGCACCTGCAGCAGCTATCAGTAACAACAGTGCTAGATAGTAGATTGAGTAGCGGTTTCGCACCTGGCTTACCTGACCTTGCTGCGCTTATGAAAGGGTTGGGCGACCATTTTCAAGTCAATACAGTCATTAGAGACGTAAACACCGGGAATTGCAAAACCTGTACAGAGTACTGCTCAGCCAAGCCCCACACGCCGCTTGGCACGACGGGACACGCCGTTACGAAGTGCCCATCGCAAAGTCATAACCAGCACATGCATACCGGCATGAACCATGTTCCGCTGAGCCAGGCTCAATCCTATACCCGCCATTTCGCGCCCCCATTCCGGCAGCAAGTCTATACCGGCACGCGCCATCAAGTAGCCTGCAGGACGGGTCAACAGGTTGGGAGCAGGTGCCGTAAGCAGCAGCTGTAATACTTCAGCGGTTCTCTCATCAAAGCACAGCTGCGGGCGCATGTGTTCAAGGTAGGCATCAATTTGCTGACGGGTGCGGGGAACCTCTGCTGCTCCCAGAGACTCTGCAATCAGGGCAACTTCAGCGAAATAACGATCCTGATCTTCAAGGCTCAGGTTTGGATCACCATAGCGCAGATAGCCCGCCATAAAGCTTCGCACCTCAGCCACGTGTACCCAGGTCAGCAAATCAGGATCGGTCGCAGCATAGGGCCTGCCGTCAGGGGCAACACCTTTTACTCGGCGATGAATTTCGCACACCTGATCGATCAGCCGATGAGCATCCGCCGTGGCTGCAAAGGTGGTACCGGCAACAAACTGACTGGTTCTGCGCAAGCGGCCGATCATATCCTGTCGGAAGCTGGAGTGGTCCCAAACGCCCGCAAGCGCCAGCGGATGCAGCATTTGCAGCATCAGCGCGCCAATCCCGCCACATAACATGGAGGGAAAGTCTGCATGCACCTTCCAGCAGATACTCTCAGGACCAAACAGCCCCGGATCCCCTTTCGGGTTTTCATAATCGATCTGATTCAGTGATAGCCCGGTCAGGCTGAATACCTGCTGCTCGATGCGGCGCCTGATAAATTCCATCTAATTGCCCTGGGTTCCTTTAATGCCTGAATCCGGCTTCAGGTGCCGCTATCCAGTTCAAGGCGTGCCTTGTCGACAAGCTCGCTGGGCAATTCCTTTTGTACCGAGACACCCAGATCCTTGAACTCGGCCGCCTGTTTGATCAGGTTGCCACGCCCCGAGTAGAGCTGGCCAAAAGCGCGGTCGTAACTGGCACGAGCCCCATCAAGCTTCTTGCCCACATCCTGCATGCTGGTCAGAAAGCTGTTGAGCTTGGTGTAGAACTTTTCCGCACGGTCTGCCAATTCAGCGGTATGACGACTTTGATCCTCGAACCGCCAAAGCTGACGCACAATGTTCAGGCTGGTCAGCAAAGTAGTCGGTGTGGCAACCAGCACATTCTGCTCCAAAGCACGCTGGTAAAGTGTTTCATCTGCTTTCAGTGCTTCAACGTAGGCAGACTCGACCGGGATAAACATGATCACAATCTCGGGTGAGTTCAGCCCCGGCAAGCGGTCATAACGCCGGTCGGCCAGTTCCTTAATACGGTCAGACACGGCACGGGCATGCTCTCGCAACGCCTGCTGCCGCTCCGTCTCCTGCTCCGCGTTAACATATCGGGTGTAAGCCGCCAGCGAGGTTTTGGCGTCGATGATCAAGTGCTTGTCGCCAGGCAAATAGACAATGGCATCGGGACGCTGACGCCCCTCTTCAGTATTGATACTGACTTCGCGTTTGTAATCCTGGCCCAGTCTCAGGCCCGCATTATCCAATACATTTTCCAGCATCAACTCACCCCAGTTGCCCTGGACTTTTTTCTGTCCCTGCAGAGCGGTGGTGAGCTTCTCGGCCTGATCAGTAATCGCCTGGTTAAGCTGCTGCAGATTTTGCAGTTCGGTGCGCAGCTGAACGCGCTGCTCGGTTTCACGCAGGTGTATATTTTCAACCTTCTCGCGGAACCCTTTCATTTCATTCTGAATAGGGTTCAGCAAATGGTTCAGGCTCTGCTGGCTCATTTCACTGAACGCCTTGCCCTTACGCTCCAGTATTTCACTGGCCAGCTGTTCAAACTCCGTCTTCAGCAGCTCCCGGCTCTGTTCAAGTTGCTGCAGCTGTTCCTGAAAGTGTTTTTCCTGCTGCTCACGGCGCGACACCAGAGCGCTATGATCTGATTGCAGCTGCTGGTATTCGCTTTGCAGCTCCTGATAGCGCTGCTGTTCCTGCTGCCACCAGCCCTGATATTGGCGTAACGCCTGATCACGTTCATCCGCGCGTGTTTGCAGCCGTCCCAGTTCAACCTGAAGCTGCCCCTTCTCTTCCTGTAACGAAAGGGTCTGGTCGCGCAACATGTCAGCCTCATCCTGAAGTTGTTCGGCCTGTAAGCCGAGCTGCTCGATACGGGCTTGCGCCTGTTGTAAGGGAATGGAGGCTTGCCAGCGGGTGAGTGCCCACACACTGATAGCAACCAGAGTAGAAGCAAGCGCGGCAGGCAGCAGAATATCCGAGGTCATCAAAATCCAGTTCGCAGCTGAGTGGCCAGAGTTAATACTGGCATGTTAGCAGACCCTCACCAGTTGTCTCACCTGCAATCATTTGATTTCAAGGCAAAAACCTGAAGATAGCAGGCTTCACAACAGAACCGGGTTAGCCTGTTCATCAAGACCCAGCCCCTGGCTTTGCAGGAAGTCACGGTCCAGCGACTCACTATCCACGCCTGCCGCTTCGAGTATCCAGGCCAGGTGCAGGGCAGCCAGCGCCTTATCCGGATCTGTCGACGCACTCGGAAAACGCATGTGTTGCACCAGCTCGACCTGTTCAGCCTTGAAGCCCCAGAGCGTCAGCAAGTAGGCCCCCAGCATGGCCTCCTGATGGTTATCATCGTGGATAGAGTCCAGTTCCAGCTCAACGAGTGCGCCCAAATTATGCAGCAGGCCCGCAATAAAAACGCGATCACGCTCTTTGCGTCCAAGTCCGAGTTCCTTGGCCAGCAGCAGTGCACGCTCAGCTACGCTTCGTGCCAAACTGAAGTTGTTGGACTGAAAGCTGTCACTGCTTGAGCTACGCCCTGGATGGAAGAGTTCCAATGCCAAAACGATGGCACGAATCAACTCGCTGCCAAGCCGAATGACGGCGTCACGAATACTCACAGCCTCGGTGGTGAAACCAAAGAAAGCGGAATTGGCCAATTGCAGCAGGCGCGCGGTCAACGCCTGGTCTTCACTGACAAGGTCGACGACACGATCCATCGACACCTCATCTTTGGACAGTTCCAGCGACAAACGGGTAAACGTCGACGACACAACCGGCAGCTGCTTGAGCCGCCCGAGTACCAACTTTACGTCGAGTGGTATCGGTAATTGATGAATTCGGGCAGCACGGTCCAGCACCGATACAATTGCCTCAGGATCATAGGGTTTGGCAAACGTCAGGTGAGCTGACGCTGTACCTTCCAACCAGGCTTGAGGTGAAGCATCACCCGTCAACATGACTCTGAGCACCAACGGATGGGAGTCTTCAATACTGGCCAGCAGCCCGGCACCGCCCTCTCCGGGCATCTGCTTGTCTGCAATCACCACCCAGGGTGACTGCTCGTTCAGCAGTTCATGGGCAGCCTCAACCGACTGTGCCTGAAGCACATCCCACTCGGGGTGGTAACGCCGGATCAATCGCCGCGCTGCATGCAAGACCGCTTTTTCATCATCGACAACAAGTACCGAAGGCTGCTCGGGGAGTTTAACGCGAGCAGCCATTATCTGTTTAGACAATAGCTTGTTTCTCAAAAGGTTGTTCAACGAGCATTTCGCGCAGCGTATTGGGCGCGACCGGAGCACTATAGAGGTATCCCTGTACTATATCGCAGCCAAACTCGCGTAGCACCTCCAGCTGATCGGGACTTTCCACCCCTTCCGCAATGACTTCATACCCCATGTCATGTGCCATGTTAATGATGTGCTTAACCAGTCGCCCACGGCCACTGTCAGGGCTGATTTCGTCAATAAAACACTTGTCGATTTTGAGTACATCGATAGGCAGACGATGCAGATAACTAAGAGATGAGTAGCCAGTACCGAAATCATCCAGCGCAATGCCAACCCCCAGCGTTCTCAGCTCTTCGATACGCTCTGCACTGCTTTCGATATCCTGGATCAGAGAGGTCTCGGTCAGCTCAATCTTCAAATCCTCTGGTGAAGAACCGGACTCATTAATGATCCCGGTTACCTTGCTGACCAGCGAATCATTGCGCAGTTGCGGCGCCGCCAGGTTGACGGAGATAGGGACCGTTGCCACCTCTTGCAGGCGCCAGACGCGAACCTGTGCACAGGCGGCTGCCAATACCCAGTCACCTATAATGTTGATCAGTCCGTTCTCTTCAGCCATGGGAATAAAAATGGCCGGGCTGATACTACCCAGCTCATTATTTTTCCAGCGTAGAAGTGCCTCGGCTCCTACAATCGTGCCGGTTTCCAGCTGCACCTTAGGCTGATACACCAGGCTGAATTCGTTGCGTTCCAGCGCACCAAACAAGGCATTTTCAATACGGTCGCGATTGGCTACATCCTCATCCAGCAGCGGGTCGTATCGGCGCGGCTCACTCACCACGCCGGCACAGGCTTGCGAGTGTACGGCTGATGCCGCCTGCTGCAGCAAAGACTCGGCATCACTGGCGCCATGCTCAGGTTCCGCCAAAGAATATCCAGCATACAGAGGCACCATAACCGAGCGCCCCATCAATGCCTGTGGCTCAGAAAAATGCTGCAACAGGGAGGTAAGTTGCTCGACACCTTCAGCTTCAGGCGCCGGAATCAGCAATGCAAATTGTTCAGCACCCAACATCCCGAACGACACCTCCGCCGGCAAGTGCTTATGGATGCATTGGCCCAGCAGGCTTAATAGAGACGAGGATGCCATGAACCCCAACTGACGGTTCAACTCCCGAAAACGCGCTACCTCCATACAGGCAACCATACAGGGAGAGTCGGGCTCATCAAGATGGCTGCGAATACGCTCAAGTATTTGTGATTGCCCAAGCGCACGGTTTTGCTGTTCGATGACAACTTCGGCAGCAGGCCCGCTAAGGCTGGTGAGAAGGACCTCATACTCACCGAAAGCTTCAACCCTTGAACAAAGACTGAACCGGCCTGAGCCATATTCCTGCCCAAGGGTGATGGTGCTGCCAGGGTGATGCAACAGATAATCACACTTTGCCGCGGTCATGCCGGGAAGAAGCTTTTCGAGGCGGGCACCGGCGACAAAAAACTGTTGTTCCTGCAACATCACATCGGCCTCAGGGCTCGCCTGCAAGAGGGTACCGTCGGCTCCCAGCTTCAGCACACACTGGCCCGGACCTGGTACGAAGGGAGGCAGCACCTGGGACTCAAAGAGGTTGAATGCCCGTTCCACCTGATTAAGTAGATCCTGATCATCCCAGGGCTTGGTGATGAACTTGAAAACCTGTCCACTGTTCAGGGCGTCCAGTACCAGGTTCAATTCAGCCTGCCCGCTGAGCAATATGCCCACGGGCGGGGGAACAAGCGTTGAAGTTTTCTGCAGCAGTTCGCTACCGTTCATGCCCGGCAGCATAAAGTCGGAGAGGATCACTTGGGGTGATTCCTGCGCGCAGAGGGCCAGGCCTTCTTCAGCCGTTTCCGCCATAAGCAGCTCATAGCCAGAGCGACGGAAGAGACGCTTCAAGGCCCGCAGTATCGCCGATTCATCATCCACTAATAATAGTTTTTTCTTCATCGTCCCAACTGCCTCCTGATGAGGTTTGGGCGCGTGCTACCCCGTCTGGGCAGAATCCTTGAGCAACCGATCAACCACCTCGGTGAGCTCCTGATTCTGGAAGGGCTTTTGCAACACGGCGTCCGCACCTGCTTCCAATGCTCGGTTCAAGTCTGCTGTGCTGAGTGCCGAAACCACAACAACTTTGGTATTTTTGATCTCGCTGGTAGAGCGGATGAAGTCCAACACCTGAAAACCATCCAGCCCGGGCATACTCAGGTCCAGGGTAATCAGCGCGGGACGATCCTGCAGCAGCTTGGCCCCCCCCTGGAAACCGTCCGTGGCCACCTCGACCTCGTAACCGCCTGAGCGCAGAATTCGGCTAATCAAGCGCGTAATGGCAGGCTCATCATCCAACACCAGCACACGACGGTTGTTTTTAGGCGCAAATTCTGGCGGAATCGGCATGCCATGCTGTTCAAGAAAGCTGACAAAGTCCTCGACCAGAACTCGGTTGTTGCCACGCCCGGGCAGTTTAAAGCCCTTCAGCTCGCCACGCTCGATCCATCGTATCACCGTGCGAAGATTCACATCACAGATTTTGGCGATTTCACCGGTGGTCAGTGTTTTCATGTGTCAGCCTTGAATTGGAATTGATCTAGTCAGGCACTTTATAGCACAAAAGCCATCTGAAGCAAATGTGACAATTGAGACAATCAGCATTTTATCAAGCATGGCTCATGCTCCTATCCTCGGACCAATAACGCGTCCAATGATCGAAACTTGTTCATAGCCTGCCTAGCAACTAGCCTGAACCTGACGCTCACCA
Source organism: Marinobacterium sp. NO-S09 (assembly GCF_059179545.1). Taxonomy (NCBI): domain Bacteria; kingdom Pseudomonadati; phylum Pseudomonadota; class Gammaproteobacteria; order Oceanospirillales; family Oceanospirillaceae; genus Marinobacterium; species Marinobacterium sp. NO-S09. Next base: position 3,212,940 of record NZ_CP168954.1, read on the forward strand.
GCAAAGGGAAGATAGACTATGCAGGATAGATGGCAGACGATTCTTCATCAGGCAATCCAGTTCAGGCATCAATTACACCGCCAGCCCGAGCTAACCTGGGAAGAAGAAAACACCAGCAGCAGCATTCGCGCCCAGCTGGATGCCCTGGACATTTCCTGGCGCAGCTGTGCCCGTTACGGCACCCTGGCTACACTGGCCGCTGACGCCAAGGGCCCTCATATTGCTCTGCGCGGCGACATAGACGCCCTGCCGATCCACGAATTGACCGACCTGCCCTATAAATCCGAAGTTGCCGGCAAGATGCATGCGTGCGGCCACGACGGTCATACTGCTGCGCTCTGGGCCACCGCCGCCTGGCTGAAGGCGCATGAAGCCGACCTGCCCGGGCCTGTAACCCTGGTCTTTCAACCGGCTGAAGAAGGCGGCCATGGTGCACGCAGCATGATTGAAGAAGGTGCACTGGAAGGCATCGACCGCATTTACGGCTGGCACAACTGGCCTGCAATCCCCTATGGTCAAGCCGTTTGCCCCGACGGACCGGTCATGTCCGGTAACGGGACGTTCGAAATCGAACTCAAGGGCAAAGGCGGTCATGCCAGCCAACCGGAAATCTGCCGTGATCCCGTACTGGCTGCTGCCGCCATTACGCTTAACCTGCAGCAGATTGTCAGCCGTCGCTTACCGCCTCAGTCGGCCAGCGTGGTCAGTGTCACCTCCATCGATGCCATAAACGCACCAACAGTCATTCCCGACCGCGTTCGTATCGGCGGCAGCATCCGCCTGGCCCAGCCGGAGTTGAGGGATACCATCGACCGCCTGATCACCGAGATCAGCGAAGATACCGCGCGCACCTACGGTGTCAGTGCCCAGGTCACTACCGTTAAGCGCTATGAAGCCACCGTCAACAATGCTCAGGCTGCAGAGGCCTATCGCAATGCCCTTGGCGAGACCCTCGGGCCTGATTGGCAATACAAAGACATGCACCTGCCCATCATGGCATCGGAGGATTTCAGCTACTACCTTAATCAGGTTCCAGGTGCCTTTGCGTTGATCGGCATGTCGAAAACCGATGCCTATCAGGCACCCTGCCACAGTCCTGAGTACGCATTCAATGATGATTTGATCGGCTCTGTAGTCAAAGTTTTTTCACGCCTGGTTGGCGCTCCATTACCGGATAACACGCCGCTCTGAAGCCCGGGCAACAGCATCCACTCCCCCTGATAGGAAATTTTTTTTCCTATCAGGCTTGATGAGTGGGATTTTCTCTCCTAGCTTGAAATGGACCACTTCAGGTCGCGGCCTTCAAGGCCTTGAGTTTCTCTCTGAACACCTCCGGGTAAAACAACCGGTTACAACATCACTCACGCCACAGGCAGAACACACTTGTGAACTGCCTGCAGTGGCTCTTTCGCACAAGGAGATCAGCATGGAACTGTTCGAAAAGTGGGAATCCGACATTCGCGGTTACTCCCGAGCCTATCCGACAGTTTTTGCTTCGGCGTCTAATGCTCGTCAGGTGGATGAACAGGGACGAAGTTATATCGACTTCTTTGCCGGGGCCGGGGTGCTCAACTTCGGGCACAACAATCCACGCATGAAAGAGGCGCTGATTCGATTTATCGAATCTGACGGCGTCGCACATAGCCTGGATATGGCAACCACTGCCAAACGTGAGTTTATGCAGGCCTTTATCGATACCGTGCTCAAGCCACGCAACATGAACTACAAGATGCAGTTCATGGGTCCGACCGGCACCAACGCCGTCGAAGCGGCTCTGAAACTGGCGCGCCGGGTAACAGGGCGCTCACAGGTTATCGCTTTCAGCCAGGGCTTCCACGGCATGACACTGGGGGCGCTGGCCTGTACTGCCAACCAGTACTTCCGTAACGCCTCGGGCGTACCCTTGAACCACGTCAACCACGCGCCGTTTGAAACCACATCCGGGTGCGGCATGGGCTGCCTCAACACCCTGCGCGAATCGCTGGAAAACAGCTCCAGCGGCTATGAACCGCCTGCTGCCTTTATTATTGAAACCATTCAGGCCGAGGGCGGTGTCAACATCGCCAGCAAGGAATGGCTGCAGGAGCTGCAGAAACTGGCCCGTGATGTCGGTGCCCTGCTGATCATTGATGACATCCAGGTCGGCTGTGGCCGCACCGGCAGCTACTTCAGTTTCGACGATATGGGGCTGGACCCGGATATCGTCTGCCTGGCCAAAGGCATCGGCGGCTTTGGTACACCGTTGGCCATGAACCTGGTGAAACCCGAGCACGATGCGCACTGGCAACCCGGCGAACATACCGGTACCTTCCGTGGCCAGGGCTTCTCCTTTGTCGCAGGCCGCGAGGCGCTGCGTTACTTCGAAGATGACAGCCTGATGCAACAGACCCGCGAACGCGGCGAAATGATCAATGCCCGCTTGCAGTCCATCGCCGAGAAGTACAAGACCCAGGGTGTCGAAGTCCGTGGCAAGGGCATGATTCAGGCCCTGGATATCATGGATGGCGCCAAGGCCAAGGAGATCGCCAAGACCTGCTTTGAAAGCGGACTGCTGGTAGGCCCTTGCGGCGTAGGTGGCCGCGTTATCAAGTTGATCCCGCCACTGACCACTCCGGATGAAGACCTCGAACAGGGGCTGAGCATTCTGGAACAGGCCGTGGACAGCGTACTTGGAGGTGCCTGATGCGCGAACGCGATGATATGACCTTCCCGTTTGAGGAATACCAGCGGCGAATTGGCGACCTGCGCCAGCGCATGGCAAAACGCCTCCTGGATGTGGTGATCATCACCGATCCGGAGAACCTGATGTATCTGACCGATTATCAGACATCAGGCTACTCCTTCTTCCAGGCACTGGTCGTGCCCATCGACGACGAGCCCTACATGATTACGCGCATGATGGAGGAGTCAAATGTGCACGCCCGTACCTGGGTGGAAAAAACACGTCCCTACTCGGATACCGGTGACGCGATTCAGATGCTGATCGAATCTCTGCGTGAATTCGGCCTTTCCGAAAAAGTCCTGGGGTATGAGCGCAACAGCTATTTCTTTCCAGCCTATCATCAGGATTACCTGAAGACGGCATTTAAGGGCAGCCGCCTGATGGACTGTTTCGGCATCGTTGAAGAGGGCCGCAAGTGCAAATCCAGTTATGAACTGGATGCCATGCGCAAATCAGCAGAAGCGGCTCGCGCGGGCCTGTTTGCAGGTGTTGAAGCCTGTCAGGCCGGCGTCACCGAGAATGAAATCGGTGGCGCCATCAGCCAGGCCATGTTCGCCGCCGGCGGTGACTTCCCGGCCGTGATGCCCTATGTCACCTCTGGCCCGCGCACCATGATCGGTCACGCCACCTGGGAAGGACGCACCGTGCAACCCGGTGAGCATGTTTTTCTGGAAATCGGCGGCTGCTATCGTCGCTACCACACGGCGCTAATGCGCACCGTCATTTGCGGCGAACTCACGGATTCAATGTACCGCGCCCAGGAAACCATGAAGCTGGCCCTGCGCCAGATACGTGCTGAGATGCGCCCGGGATTGACCGTGTCGGATGCCGATCACATTGTTCGCTCCATCATTACCGATAACGACGTGGGCGCTCGCCTGATTACCCGCTCTGGTTACTCCATCGGGATCGCCTTTCCTCCCAGCTGGGATGAGGGCTATATCGTCAGCCTCAAGGGCGGCGACAGCTCAGTGCTGGAGCCCGGCATGACTTTCCATGTTATCCCCTGGATGTGGGGTGTGGACGGTGACAAGACCTGTGGTATTTCCGACACCTTCTATATAACCGACAAGGGGTGCGGCTCTTTCTTCGAAGATGTACCCCAGGATTTCTTCATCCGCCCAGGCAGCAGCACCAAGCCTGCCGCCAAGCCTGAAAAAGGCCCGGAGCTGGTGAAAGTACCGGCAAGCGAAGACAAGCAATCCGAGAAAAAACAGAAAGTCGCCGAGAAGCGCTAAGGAGGGATCTATGCTGACGGTTATTAACCCGACCAACGGACAGACCTTGCACTCCGTTCCGGCGCTGGATCGTGCCGGTATGGAGGCACGTATCGACACAGCCTTGCAGGGCTTCGGCCAATGGCGCAAGACCTCATTCAGCGAACGCGCCCAGTTATTACAACGCGTCGCCAACCTGATGCGCGCTCAGGAAGAGCGCCTGGCTCGCCTGATGACCGATGAGATGGGCAAGCCTATCAAGGAAGCCCGCGGGGAAGTGCAAAAAGCAGCCTGGTGCGCCGAGCACTATGCAGAGCATGGTGAAGCCTACCTTAAAACATATGACCTGGCGTCCGATGCCAGCCACAGCTACATTCAGCACCTGCCGTTAGGGCCGGTTATGGGCATTCTGCCCTGGAACGCGCCTTTCTGGCTGGCGTTTCGCTTCTGCGCACCCGCATTAATGGCAGGCAATACCTGTCTGATCAAGCATGACCCCCATGTGCCGGCGTGCGCTGAAGCCATCGCCGACCTGTTTGTACAGGCAGAAGCCCCTGAAGGCGTGGTGCAGAACCTGCCGCTGCAGACCCCGGATGTTGAAGCGGCCATTCGGCATAAGGCCGTACGTGCGATCTCATTTACAGGCTCCAGTGGCGGTGGCAGCAAAGTCGCTTCCATGGCCGCATCGGAACTGAAGCCAGCTGTACTGGAGCTGGGGGGCTCGGACCCGGCCATCGTACTGGCCGATGCCGACCTGGAACAGGCCGCCGATCTGATAGGTTTTTCCCGCATCATCAATGCAGGCCAGTCCTGCATTGCAGCCAAGCGCATCATTGTTGAAGCGCCCGTCTATGACCGTTTTGTTGAGTTGCTGGAAGCGCGACTGGCTCCCTTGAAAGTGGGTGACCCGGCCAATGAAGATACGGATATCGGCCCGATTGCACGTGAGGACTTGCGTGCCGAGTTGGCACGTCAGGTTGAGCAGACCAAGGCCGCCGGGGCCCGTTGTCTGCTGGGTGGCGAACCCCTGGATGGGCCGGGTTACTTTTATCCTGTCACCCTGCTGGCTGACGTGACCAACGACATGCCGGCCTGTCGAGAGGAAACCTTTGGCCCTGTGGCCGTGGTGTTGAAAGCTGAAAATGCCGAGCAGGCACTGGCTATCGCCAATGACAGCGAATACGGTCTGGCTGGCTCAATCTGGACAGACCGGGCACGTGGCGAAGCCATGGCTGCAGACCTGGAAACCGGTCAGGTGGTGGTAAATGGCCTCGTCAAAACCGACCCACGACTGCCCAGCGGGGGGATCAAGCGCTCCGGTTACGGTCGCGAGCTTGGACCTCACGGCATTATGGAGTTCGTCAATATCCAGCAAGTCTGGGTAGGCCCCAAGCAGGGCTGACCCTTAGCCTCCCTACCTGCAGGGCCTTGTCAGGCCCTGCACTTGTTTCGTCAGCTGCTTCAACATCCCTCCCTCTCCTGTCAAAACCCGCTGCTTTCCATCCAAGCATGAGCAAAAGTGCGTTTATAACGATTTGGTCTTTCCCTGGCCAAGCTTTCGATATTAGAATAAATTAAATCGTTATAAGTATATAACTATAAGCACTTAAGGATCGGAGGCGTTATGCAACCCAAAGTGACGGCATTTTTTGACGAGCCGACTTTCACCTACAGCTATGTGGTGCAAGACCCCACATCCCACCACTGTGCCATTGTCGACTCAGTGCTGGATTTCGATTATGCCGCGGGCAAAACCGATACGCGTTCCGCCGACGAGATCCTCGCATTCATCAAGGCAGAAGGCCTGAGTGTCGACTGGATTCTGGAAACCCATGTCCACGCCGACCACCTCTCGGCAGCCCCTTACCTGCAGGAAAAGACCGGTGCCAAACTGGCCATTGGTTCACACATCACGACTGTGCAGGATACGTTCGGCAAGGCTTTTAATGCCGGCACCGAGTTTGCCCGCGACGGCAGCCAGTTTGATGCCCTGCTCAAGGATGGGGATGAAATCCGTATCGGCGAGCTGACCGGTCAGGCCATGCACACACCGGGCCACACCCCTGCCTGTATGACCTATGTGTTCGGCGATGCCGCCTTTGTCGGCGATACCCTGTTCATGCCCGATTACGGCACTGCACGCTGTGACTTCCCGGGTGGCGATGCCCGCACCCTGTACCAGTCCATCCAGCGTGTTTTCTCCCTGCCCTCGGAGACCCGGCTGTTCATGTGCCATGACTACAAGGCACCAGGCCGCGACGAATATGCCAATGAAACCACCGTTGCCGACGAGCGCCAGAACAATATTCACGTCAAGGAAGGCATCAGCGAGGAGGACTTCGTCCGCATGCGCACCGAACGCGATGCGACGCTGGCCATGCCACGTCTGATCCTGCCCTCGGTTCAGGTCAACATGCGTGCCGGACAGATGCCGCCCGCCGAAGATAACGATCAGGTCTATCTGAAAGTACCGATCAACCTGTTCTGAGCCGTTTTGAAACGACAATAACTATAAGTGCCTCGGAGACAAACATGGATTTACATCAACTCACGCCCTTTCTCAGTGTCAGCCCCCAGATTACCGCTGCGGATGTGGGCCTGGCCGCTGCCAAAGGCTTCAAATCGATCATCTGTAATCGCCCTGAAAACGAGAGCGAAGATCAGCCGGACATGGCTGAAATCCGCGCGGCAGCAGAGCGTCATGGCCTGGCCTGGCATTATCAGCCGGTTATTTCGGGCCAGATTACCGATGCGGATATCAGCCGTTTTCGTGAGTTGATGGACAGCCTTCAAGGACCGGTCCTGGCGTTTTGTCGCACCGGTACCCGCTGCTGCACTCTCTGGGCACTATCCGAGGCCCATCACTTGGATGCTGATGCCATTCTCAATGCCGCACAAGATGCCGGCTATGACCTCAGCGCCCAGCGTGAACGTCTGCAGACAATGGCGACACCCGAGTCAGAGAGCCCGGTCAAAGCAACCGGGCGGCGCCATGAAGTATTGATTGTCGGTGGCGGTGCGGCCGGCCAGTCCGTTGCTGGCAGTCTGCTGCAGCGAAATCCGGACCTTGATATCGCCATTATTGAGCCACGTCAGGAGCATTACTATCAGCCCGGCTGGACGCTGGTCGGCGGGGGTGTATTCGAGCGCCGTGAAACCGTGCGCAACATGTCGGATGTAATGCCCCATCAGGTGAAGTGGTATCAGGCTGCTGCTCACGCTTTCGAGCCGGAACAGCGCCAGGTTGTACTGGAAGACGGTGAACGACTGGGGTACAGCATTCTTGTGGTTGCCCCCGGCCTGGCACTGGACTGGGAAGCCATACCCGGCCTGAAAGATACCCTTGGGCAGAATGGCGTCACGTCCAACTACCTGTTTGACTTGGCTCCCTACACCTGGGAGCTGGTACAAAGCACCCGCAAGGGCAAGGCCCTGTTTACCCAGCCGCCCATGCCGATCAAATGTGCTGGTGCGCCTCAGAAAGCCATGTACCTGGCCTGTGATCACTGGTCTCGCCAGTCGCGGCTCCAGGACCTCCAGGTCGAGTTTTGCACCGCCGGTGCAGCCCTGTTCGGCGTTGCCGACTATGTGCCGGCCTTGATGAAATACGTGGAAAAATACGGCATCCAGCTCAACTTCCAGCATAATCTGGTATCTGTCGACGGCTCGGGGAAAACGGCTGTCTTTAACGTCACCGACCCCGAGGGCAACACAACACAGATCGAAAAGGCCTTCGACATGATGCACGTCTGCCCTCCTCAGCGTGCACCGAAATTTATCAGCGAAAGCCCCCTGGCTGACGCCGCAGGCTGGATCGAGCTGAACCCGGAAACCCTGCAACACAGCCGCTATGGCGACATCTTCGGACTGGGCGATGCCGGCAACACACCCAACGCCAAGACAGCAGCAGCCGTTCGCAAGCAAGCACCCGTGGTCGCAGAAAATATCCTGCGTGCACTCAAGGGCGAAGCCCCAAGGGCTATCTACGACGGCTATGGTTCCTGCCCGTTAACGGTAGAACGCGGCAAGATCGTCCTGGCGGAGTTCGGCTACGGCGGCAAGCTGCTGCCCAGCTTCCCCGAGTGGCTGGTGGATGGCAAACAGCCCAGCCGTTTCTCCTGGATGCTGAAGGAAAAGATGCTGCCCTGGATTTACTGGAACGCCATGCTCAAAGGCCATGAGTGGCTGGCCAAACCGGAAGTATTGCTACACCGGCCAACGGAGCAGGAGGCCCAGGAAGCCTGCAACTTCGCCGACAAGAAATAAGCTCGCTTAATCGGCTCACCAATAAGCCGTAAGGATACTCGCATGCTAGAACGCTACCTCCCCATACTGCAGTGGCTCCGGATATATAACCGGAGCACATTTACCAGTGACCTGGTGGCAGCCTTGATCGTAACGATCATGCTGATCCCGCAGTCGCTGGCCTATGCACTGCTGGCCGGCTTGCCGGCGGAGGTCGGACTCTATGCCAGTATCCTGCCACTGGTGGCCTATGCCATTTTCGGAACCAGCCGCACCCTGGCGGTTGGGCCGGTGGCCGTGGTGTCGCTCATGACCGCCGCAGCAGTTGGCAACCTGGCACTTCAAGGCACTGCGGAGTACCTCGCGGCCGCCACAGCGCTGGCCTTTATTTCCGGCGGCATCCTGATTCTGATGGGGCTGATGCGACTGGGCATCCTGGCCAATTTTCTCAGCCATCCGGTTATTTCAGGTTTCATTACTGCTTCCGGCATTATCATTGCCGCCAGCCAGCTCAAACATATCCTGGGGGTCGACGCCTCAGGTCATAATTTGCTCGACATTTTGTTGGCTCTGGGTTCCAAACTGAACCAGATCAACCTGCCGACACTGGTGATCGGTGTTACCGCAACCGCGTTCCTGTTCTGGGTGCGTAAACAGCTCAAGCCGATGTTGATCAACTTCGGCATGGGCGAGCGTCTGGCAGATATTGTTGCCAAGGCTGGGCCTGTACTGGCGGTTGTCGCCACCACAGTCGCAACCTGGGGACTCAGTCTTGATGAACAAGGCGTTAAAGTCGTAGGCGAAGTCCCCACCGGCCTGCCCGGCCTGCATCTGCCCAGCTTTGACGCCGATCTCTGGCAGCAACTGTTTGTCTCTGCACTGTTGATCAGCGTAGTGGGCTTTGTCGAATCCGTGTCTGTGGCACAAACCCTGGCCGCCAAGCGCCGCCAGCGTATCTCTCCGGACCAGGAATTGATCGGCCTGGGGGCTTCCAACGTGGCTTCAGCAGCCTCCGGCGGCTTCCCGGTGACCGGCGGCTTTTCCCGCTCGGTGGTCAATTTCGATGCCGGTGCGGAAACCCCAGCGGCCGGTGCCTTCACGGCGGTGGGTATTGCCATCGCGACCCTGGTACTGACACCGCTGATCTTTTTCCTGCCCAAGGCAACACTGGCGGCCACCATTATTGTTGCTGTGCTGTCACTGGTGGATCTGAGCGCGTTAAAACGCACCTGGAACTATTCCCGCAGTGACTTTGCCGCCATGCTGGCGACCATCGTGTTAACCCTGGTTGAAGGCGTGGAGCTTGGCATAATCGCCGGCGTCGGCCTCTCCGTGCTTTTGTATCTCTACCGCACCAGCAAACCCCACAGCGCCATTGTCGGCCGTGTGCCGGGCACTCAGCATTTCCGCAACGTGGACCGGTTCGATGTGGAAACCTGCAAGCGTGTACTCACCTTGCGTGTGGATGAGAGCCTCTATTTTGCCAACGCACGTTATCTGGAGGATCGTATCTACGATCTGGTCGCCAATCAGCCTGAACTGGAACATCTTGTCTTGATGTGTCCGGCAGTCAACCTGATTGATGCCTCGGCGCTGGAAAGCCTGGAGGCGATCAACCAGCGGCTGCAGGACAGCGGAGTGCGCTTCCACCTGTCTGAAGTCAAAGGGCCGGTTATGGACAAACTCAAGCTGACCCACTTCCTGGATGAACTCACCGGTGAAGTATTCCTGAGCCAGTACGATGCCTGGCAAACCCTGAGTAAGGCTGAACAGGTGAAAGCCGTCGCAGCAACCAGCTAACACCTGTCGCAAAACAGCTGCACCACTCAGGTGCAGCTGCACGCGCTTGGCGCCCTCCTGAATACCCTCACCTTTATCACAGGCCGCAAATACGCCGAAGCCTTTACTGGAACGAAATTTGCTTTACCCGCAATAAAGATATTGTGGAGCCTCCATCATGCTATTTCGTCGCCATCGCCGTCCCGGCCCTTCCAGTCAAACACTGGTGGAACTGCTGTCACATTTGCAAACAGCCCAACTGGATGAACGCAGCCTGCCAGACCCCGCCCTGCGCCAGTGTCTGGTCGAACTTCAAGGGCAACTAAGGACTCAGGAAAGCTCACATCAGGGCGGTGCTCTGCACACCCTGACCCAGTCCATCGCCGGCCTGCTGCAACGTGTGCAGCTGTTCACGGGTCACGCCAACCGCGCCCTGGCGCAACAGGAGGGATTGATTCAACAGATGGACCAGCGTTCACAACAGCTGGAGCAGGAACTGAACGCAGCCGCTGACAAGGTGGGCCAGTCCTGGGATGAAGTGCGTCAGCTGCAACATACGCTCCGTGAAACGGTGGGCGATACCAGCAATGCCGTTATTGACGCGATGGAAGGCATCGCCGGCAAGCTGGAAGCCAAGGCTGACAGTGCCCACGCCGTGCTGGAAAACATCACCCGCATCGGTGCGCAAATCAACCTGCTGGCATTGAATGCTGCCATCGAAGCCGCACGCGCAGGCGAACACGGACGAGGCTTCGCAGTTGTAGCCAACGAAGTGCGCAATCTGGCCGAAGTCACCGTAAAGCATGTGGAGGAAGCCCGGGAGCAGCTCAACTTCTCGGCCATAGAAGAAGATCTGTCCAGCCTGCGCCAACACAGCATGGATAAACTGGAAGCCTCCGATGAGGCTGTTAATTTTTCCAGCGAACGACTGGGCAAGCTGTTCAGTCATATCAATGACGATATTGGCCAGGTGCGTGAGAATACCGATATCCTGTTTGAAACCCTGCACCTGCTGCAAGACGTGATGGGGCGTGTACAGGACAAGCAAACCTGGATCAGTGAGCTCGCGGCTCAAGTCGGCCAGGGGCTGGAGCACCTGCCTGCGGATATGGAGAACCTCTCCTCTGCCCAGATGCCGGTCGAGCGCATGAACCGACAGCTTGGGCTCAGTCGGGGGCAAGATCGCCTCAACCTGATCCGGCAGCGTGGCAGCCTGCGCGTTGCCGTGGAACCCCAGTTTGTCGGCCTGTCGTTCCGACAGAAACAGGGTAGCGCTCTGAGAGGCCTTGATATCAGTTACGCCGAAGCTCTGGCACGTCACTTGGGCATACGCTGTGAGTTTGTCGAAACACCCTGGGACCTGTGCACCGAGCGCCTGTTCAGCAGCGACAAACCCGGCGGTGCACCGGCGGATATCGTGATCAGCGCCCTGCCGCCTGACGAAGACTACGCCCACGTCGCCTATTCCGAGCCCTACACCTACCTGCACTGTGTACTGGCGCGTCGCAAAGGCGACAGCCGAATCAGCCAGATCAAAGACCTTCAGGGTAAGACTTTAGGCATCATAAACGACCCTGCTGCCTTTGCCGTGCTGGAGAGCCTGGGTGTCGGTACTGAAGCCGGCAATAAAACCCAGCTTTCCAACCTGCTGGCGTACTCCGACCAGAGCCGCATCCACGACTGCCTGGCTAACGGCATTGTCGATGCCTTCATGGTCGATTTGCCGATCTACTACTGGGCCTGTAACAACCCTGAAAGTCCCTGGTACGACAAGATAGAGATCCTGCCCGGCAACCTGGCTGAACAATCCTACTTCTATTCCATGGCCGTAGCCGCAGATCCGGAAAATGCGAACCTGTTAAGCGAGGTGAATCAGTTTATTGCCCAGTTCAAATCCACACCGGAGCGCAACCGCCTTGAGCAGGAATGGCAGGGTCAGGTCATTACTGACACCCTGAGCCACCGGGATTTGCCCGGCAATCTGAAGGGAATGGAGGAGCTGCAATCCATGTTCAACGCAGCGTGAAGGCTCTCGAATACTGTCAAAGCCAGCGCCTGACGCGCTGGCAGTAAGCCCGGTATTCATCTTCAAACAGGCGCGTGAGCGTGCGTTCTTCAGGCAGAATTTGAAACCGGGTAATCCAGAATACAAACAGCGCCCACCCCAGCGGAGCCAACAGCCAGCCCAAGTACACAGACCAGGCGACCAGCATCAAGAGAAGAGCCAGGTACATGGGGTTGCGGCTGTAGCGATAGATCCCGTGAGCGACCAGACAGCTGCTTTTCTCGGGGCAGTGCGGATGCACGGTAGTGCCGGCCCGAAAGAAATGCGCGACGGCCATTACCGCGAGCAGCAAGGAAACTCCCAAGGGCAGCAGCGCCCAGCAAGGTGCAATCGAAACGCTCAGGCTTGAGGGTGTAATTCGCTGCCCGCCATAGATCAGCAAGGCAACCAGTACAGTCACCAGCGGTGGCGGCAGTTTTAACTCAAGGGCTGACATCTGCCTCGGCTCCATCGGTAGAAACACAGTGCAGCTACCAGAGCACTTTCATCACCTCTGGCAGCTATCTATGGTTATACCTCATGCATCAGCGATGTCCAAACCCTGTGCTTTGCCCACACTCAGCAGCTTTCGATAAGTACTGCTATACCTTGGCCCCCTCCAATGCAGGCGGCGGCCACACCTAATTTTTTGCCTTCACGCTTGAGGTTATGCGCCAACGTACCTGCCAGACGAATGCCGGTTGCGCCAAGCGGATGACCCAGAGCCAAAGCACCACCATGAATATTGACCTTTTCAGGGTCCAGATTCAGAGTCTGAATAGCATAGAGCGGCACCACGCTGAAGGCTTCATTGATCTCCCAAAGGTCAATTTGCTCAGGCTTGAAGTCAAACTGAGCCAAGAGCCGCTGCACAGCCGGCACAACACCTGCGCCCATCAGCTCTGGCTTCACGCCCCGATCAACACACCCCAGCACCCGAGCCAAGGGCTCCTGGCTATGGGTTTTCAGCGCTGCTTCTGACATTAGCGTTGCAAGCGCGGCACCGCTGGTCAGGGGTGAACTGTTACCAGCTGTTACCTGCCCCTGTTCGGCAAATACCGGGTTCAGTGTTGCCAAAACGTCCAGTCGGGTATCCGCACGGATGTTGGCGTCCTGCTGAAAAACCTCCTCGTTCGCAAGCTGGACCGGCATGATCTCGTCAGCCCAGACACCTGCCTGCTGTGCACGTGCCGCCAACGAATGAGAGCGAACAGCGAATGTATCCATCTGCTCACGGGAGATGCCCGCCTGAGTCGCCAGTCGCTCCGCAGTTAGCCCCATATTCATCACCACTGACATTTCATAGGATTTGCCAGTGTCAGTCGGCAACTCGGGTATCGTAAGCACACCGCCCTGAAACAGGGCCGGGCCCATCGGAACACGCGTCATGTGCTCATAGCCACCAGCCAGAGCGATATCCGCCGAGCCAGAAGCAATACTCAATGCCGAGAAGCGAAGTGCTGCCAGGCCCGAGCCACACTGCTGGTCAATCTGACGGCTGGCACACTGGTCTCCCAACCGGCTCTCAAACAGGGGATAGCGCCCGCCAAAACTCCATTGCTCTTTTACCGCCAGGGCACAGCCCAGATTAAAGTCATCGATCTGTGTCGGGTCTACTCGACGACGTTCCAGCGAATAGTCAATCAACGCTGCCAAAAGCCTGTCAGCGGGCTGCTCCACCAAGGCATCGACTTCCGTTTTTTTCGGGTGCGCGCGGCTGAATGCAGTGCGCGCATAATCGGTAATAAAAACAGGTTTCATGCGGGCTCCAGTTTGCACCAGCGACTGATAAACAGGGCGTAGGTTTTCAGAACATGACGGATGGACTCGATATCAACGCTCTCGTCGATGCCATGAATATTGCGCGCGACTGGCCCGTAGCAGGTACCGGCCGTACGGCTATAAAAATGGAAGGCACGCAGGTCTGTGGTACAGGTCGACAGGTATTCTTTGGGCCGCTCCTGAGTCAGCGACTCATGACAGCCACTTAACAGGTTGATGCCCGGGTCAGCCATATCAACCAGATGCCCTTCGGAACGAAAGCCGTGAAAGCGCAACACAGGCTTTTCCGTGACAAAGGCCTTCTCCGTGCGCGCAGCCTGCTCGATACAGTCATTTACCCGTTGCATGATCTCGTTGGCACACATGCCGGGAGGAAAGCCGATTCGACCTTCCATCTGCGCATGCGAAGGCACACTGGATGCCCAGTTACCGCCCTGAATAGTGCCTATGTTCAAGTTGAAGGGCCGCTCAATCGCATCATAAGGAGGTGCACGGAAGTTGGAGTTCAACTCGTCTTCCAGTGACTTGAGCCAGGGGATCAGTAGTTGCAGTTTTTCGATAGCACTCTGCCCCGCAGAGGTATCCAGCACGTGCGCGGGCTTGCCCTTTACGACTACCTTGAACCAGAGCACGCCGACCTGACCTGAGTAGATTTGCGGACCGAAAGGCTCAGGGATCAAGACAAAATCGCCACCAAAACCCTGCTGCAGACACGCCAGTGCACCATTACCGGAGCACTCCTCTTCTACAACTGCCTGTATCGTCAGTGGCGATTTGATCTCAAAACCGGCATGACGCACTGCATGCACGGCGTAGATCATGGCGGCCACACCGGACTGCATATCACCGGCACCACGGCCATAGAGCCAGCCATCTTTTTCCCAAGGTTCATTCGGCAGGTGCGTCCACATATCCGGCGGATCGGCACTGACCACATCCAGGTGGCCATTCAGCACCAGCGTCTTGCCTTCAGCACCCCGATTCAACTGGGAGACCAGGTTGTATTTGTTCTCGTGATCCCATTCAACTGGCGCATAGAGCGAATGACCGCACATGGCTTCATGCTTCATCTCTACGCGCTGTACCGGCAATCCAAGGTCATTCAACTGGCCTTCAACCACATTGAGTACACCCTGTTCCTGATTCAACACGGCATACTGACTCACCATATCCTTGGTGAATGCGATAGTGTCATCAAAGACCTGATCACAGCTTTTCAGTATCTGCTGTTCATGCTCGGCAAGACTCATGATGCCTCCAGTTCCTGGGGGAAGATCAGCTCGGCTTCCGTTATTGCCTGCAGCGCTTCGTTGCTGATGGGTTCCAGCTTCTCTCGCACCACCAACCCTTCCGGCGTCACATCAATCACGGCTTTCTCGGTAATGATGCGCGAGACACAAGACTCGGCGGTGAGCGGCAAGCGACACTGTTTGAGAACCTTAGGTGCCCCCTTCTTATCGCAGTGAGTCGTCAACACCACAATACGCGGCGTTTTTTGCGCCAGCTCCATAGCTCCGCCGATACCGGGGGAGAACTTGCCCGGAATCTTCCAGTTGGCCAGGTTGCCCTGTTGATCAACCTCGAAAGCACCGATCATTGTCAGATCCAGCTTGCCGCGCCGTATCATGGCAAAGGACACGGCACTGTCGAAGAAAGCGCTGCCGGGGCGCGTCGCGATATAGGCGCCTGCGGAATCGATCAGAAACGGGTCCATCTGCTCCCGTTGCGCCTGCTTCCAGGCCCCCAACACACCGTTTTCGGTATGAATAAGAACATCCATATCCTCCGGCAGGTGATGAATCACCTGGGTCGGCAGTCCGATCCCCAGGTTCACGATGTTGCCCGGCTGAATTTCCCGAGCAGCACGACTGATGATGCGCTTAATGTCGGACATGATGTTCCATAATCCCGTAGTCATTCGTCAGGGCGGGTAACACCACCAGACTGCTTACAAAAGCACTGGGAGTGTGGATGCAGGCAGGCTCAAGCTCACCCGGCGCACGACAGTGGGCGGTTTCAACAATCACCTGATTCGCCGCCATGGCCATCAGCGGGCTGAAATTAATGGCACTGCCCTGATAGACCAGGTTGCCAAAGGTGTCGGCCTGGGCCGCATGAATCAGGGCAAAGTCGGCCCCCAATGCCATTTCAACCTTGTATCGCGAACCTTTCCAGTCAAGCAGATCCTCAGGCCTGGTAATCTCGGACTCCAGGCCGATATCGGAGAGAAAACCAAAGCTGCCAGCACCGGCCGTGCGAATCTTTTCCGCGAAGATGCCCTGGGGGTGAAACTCCACTTCCAGCACACCTTCATTCATCAATTCAATGACACGGCGGTTCAGCCCGATATGGGTCGAGACCAGTTTGTCGACCTGACCGTTTTCGATCAGCTTACTGATACCGATGCCCATTTCATTGGCATCGTTCTTGATCAGGGTAAGGTGCTTCTGTCCTTGCTTCAGCAGTTCATCGATCAGCGCAAAGGGCGTGCCCGGGCTGCCGAAGCCTCCGACCATGATGCTTGCCCCATCCGGGATCTGGGCAATGGCCTGCTCAATTGTTTGCTGCTTGTTCATGAGTGAATACTGGCCAAAAATTGTTGGGTACGTTGATGCTGAGGATTGCCGAAGACCTGATCAGGTGTCCCCTGCTCCACAATGAAGCCGCCATCCATAAAAATGACGCGGTCGGCCACCTTGCGGGCAAACTCCATCTCATGGGTCACGATCAACATGGTCATGCCCTCTTTGGCCAGGCCTTCCATCACCGACAGCACTTCCCCGACCAACTCCGGGTCCAGTGCTGAGGTAGGCTCATCAAACAGCATGACGCTCGGGTTCATGGCCAGCGCACGCACAATCGCCACGCGCTGTTTCTGGCCGCCGGACAGCATGTCGGGATAGGCATCACGCTTGTCTGCCAAACCGACACTGGTCAGCAGCTGCATCGCCTTCTCCTCAGCCTCGGCCTTGTTCTGTTTGAGCACCTGCACAGGTCCTTCAATGACGTTTTGCAGGATGCTCATGTGGGGGAACAGGTGAAAGTGCTGGAACACCATGCCCAGGTTGGTCCGCACCTCGCACAGATGCTTATCAAACGCTTTGCCCTTCAGGGAGGTATCGTTGATAAACATGCCATTGACATGGATCTCCCCGGCAGTGGGGACTTCCAGGTGGTTAATGGTGCGCAACAGCGTACTTTTGCCAGACCCGCTGGGCCCGATGATGCAAATGACTTCCCCGGCTTCAACCTGCAGATCCACCGACCGCAGCACTTCCAGGTCGCCGTAACACTTTCTCAGCGCCTCGACTCTGACGATAGCGTCACTCATGGTTAACTCCTTTGGGTCTTCAGGTGCATCCGTTTTTCGACGGCTCGCAGCGCCAGTGCGGTTGCGGACGTCAGGATGGCATAGAGGATGGTGGCCGCCAGATACAGCTCGAAGGGTTTATAGGTTGTACCCACCAGCTGCTGGGTTTTCATGGTGAGCTCCACCAGAGTGATGGTCGACACCAGAGAGGTATCCTTGATCAGGATGATAAAGTTATTCCCCAAGGGCGGAATGATGTTACGTACCGCCTGCGGGAGAATGATCCTGCGCATGGCTTGCGCATGGGTCATGCCGATTGAAAGCGCCGCCTCGGTCTGACCATGGCTGATGGATTGAATGCCGGCACGAATGGTTTCGGCGTTGTAGGCCCCCACATTGAGTGCCAGCCCCAATACCCCTGATACAAATGGAGACAACTCCAATCCGAACTGAGGCAACCCGTAGTAGATCAGGAACAGCTGTACCAGCAGCGGAGTGGAACGGATCAGCCAGATGTAGAAACTGGCGATACCAAAAAGCACGCGATTACTGGATAGCCGTGCCAGCGCAGCCGCCAAACCGAATATAAGCCCCAGTACCAGAGAGATAACCGAGATATACAGTGTCAGCAGTGCTGCTTCCGAAAGAATCGGAAAATACTTAACGATGATTGCCCAGTCGAACATTGCCGCGCCCCTTATCGGATATCAGTACCGAACCACTTTTCACTGATCTGCTGATAGGTCCCGTCAGCCTGCATATCAGCAAGTGCCTTGTTGATGGCGCTGAGCAGCTCAGGGTTATCTTTCTGCATGGCAATGCCAATCAGCTCCGGATACAGCAGGTCACCCGCCATCTGAATCGGCATATCCCGTTCCTGAATGGCCATCAGCCCGGTGAGACGGTCAGTGACAAAGCCAGACAAACGCCCGGACTGGGTTTCCATCATCATCTGGGGAACACCCTTGTAGGTGCGTACTTCTACATCCGGTGCATTTTCACGCAGCCAGCCTTCAAAGGTGGTCCCCAGGGTGACGCCGATTTTGGCGCCTTTCAGCTCTGCCAGGCTGGTCGATTCGGCGCCTTTCTTAACAAAAAGCTGAGCGCCTGAGCGGTAGTAAGGGTTGGAGAAATCGATGGTTTTGAGACGCTCATCGGTAATGGCCATGGAGCCAATAATCGTGTCGTAACGGTTAGCCAGAAGGCCAGCGATGATGCCATCCCAGGCCGTTGCGATCGGCTCGCCTTCAACGCCGATGCGTTTGGCAATTTCACGGCCGATCTCAACATCGAACCCCGCCAGATCACCCTGTTCATCTACAAAGTTGAACGGAGGGTAGGCACCGGACATGGCAAAAGTCAGTTCATTTTCGCTTTTAACCGTCTCCAGGCCACCGGCAGCCTGAGCGTTTGATGCAAGTGCCAGCCCGAAACAGGCTGTCATTATCATTTTTTTCAACATTGCATTTCCCCTTTCGTTTTTGGAGTATTACCGGCCACTCAGATCAGCCAGTGACTGATCGAACAGGCGCAGAATTTCGTCGATTTCCTCTCGTGTTACCGTCAGCGGTGGAGTGATCAGCACATGATCACCTCGTACACCGTCCAAGGTTCGTCTTGGATACACCAGCAAGCCACGTGCTTTGGCCAGGCGAGTGATCTCATTGAAAATGTTGTCTTCAGCGGGATATGGGGTTTTGCTGTCACGATCAGCGACAAACTCGACGCCCTGAAGCAGACCTACGCCACGCACCTGACCGATACAGGCATGCTTTTCTGCCAACTTATCCAGGCCTTCTCTAAGATAGGCTCCCTGACGGGCAGCATTGGCAACCAGCTCCTGCTCCTTGGTTGCTCTGACAACGGCCAGAGCCGTAGCACAGGCCAGAGGATTGCCGGCATAGGTGTGGCCATGCATGAAACCGCCCGTCTCCAACACCTGGTCAACCAGTTCCTGCCTGGCCATCATGGCGGCCACCGGGTAATAGCCGGCCCCCATGCCCTTGGCCAACGCGATCAGATCGGGTTTGACGCCCCAGTGTTGGTAGGCAAACCATTCGCCTGTTCGGCCCATGCCCGAGAGCACTTCGTCCAGAATCAGCAGGCAGCCATGACGGTCACAGATCTCGCGAATGCCTTCCATGTACTGACGGTTGAGCATGCGTGCTCCGGTGCTGGCCCCGCCAACAGGCTCGATTGCAATCGCGATGATGTGTTCACCGCCCACCTCGGCAATGGCCTCATCGGTTTCAGCCAATACGGACGCAACATGCTCTTCCAGGGTGTTTTCTTGATAGCGGTAGAAATCAGGAGAAGGAACCTTGATCGACCCCAGTGTGATATCCGTGAAAGGTGCTTCCAGGGGTTGGTAGCCGGTTAAACTCAGCGCGCCGAGGGTACTGCCGTGGTAGGAGGGTCGCAGGGAGACAAAGTGGGTACGCTGTGATTGACCAATACTGACAAAATATTGCCGTGCCAGCTTCATGGCACTTTCAACCGCTTCCGATCCGCTGCCGACAAAGAAAACCTTATCCAGATCCCCTTGCGTCAGCTCGACGAGTTCTTCTGCCAGGTCGATCGCAACCTGGCTTTCGAACTGGGTGCGATAACTGAATGCAACGCGGCCCAGTTGCTCAGCCATTGCCGCTTTAACAGCCGGATGGTTGTGACCGAGATTGCAGGTAATGGCACCCGAACAGGCATCAATATAACGCTTGCCATCGACATCCCAGATGTAGATGCCGTCTGCGTGTGAGACCAGCGGCAACTGGCCACTGGCTTGATAAAAGAGAGCGTTCCCGGTCATGGAATCAAATACTCCGTTGTCAAAATTCTGTTGTTTTTAGTATGGAAATGATTATAGGGAGATATTTTTTATTATTTCAACGCATAATGTTTTTTCATTAAAATATGATTTTTAGTCATCAACTATAATGACAACTTGATCACGTCTAATCCGGTTAAAACCGAATAGAAAACAACAAGATGGGCACTGGTAATGGCTGACATTAATCTGAATTCGCTGAAATCCCTGATTATTTTCAAGACGCTTTATGAGCAGGGAACAGCCACACGGACGGCCAAGGAGCTGGGCATAACCCAGTCCGGGGTCAGCCGTTCGCTGGCTCAACTGGAAGAAAATATCAATATGGCGCTGTTCATCCGGCATAAGAAACGGCTGGTTCCCATGCCGGAGGCGGATGAGCTCTATGGTGAAATTCTCAGGTTGATGGACAACCTTGAGGAGATGAAGCACAGCATTGTTGCTCTCAGAGAATTTGGTGCCTCACGCATGCGTTTGGCATCGGCACCCGCGCTGGGCTTCGCCTTTGTCCCCAGGCTGATTGCCAACATTCTCAGGATCAACCCGAAATACAGCATTTACTTCGACATCATGCCCAGCCCCGAAGTGGTGCGCTCCATCGAGGCAGGACACTTTGATGCAGGCTTTGTAACCTTGCCGGTCAACTCACAGGCGCTGGTTGTAGAAGAACTCTTCAGTGTAAAAGCCGTCTGCCTGGTCCCCAAAGACCACCCATTGGCAGACTTGGAAACCATTCATGTAAAAGACCTGCGCGGCCAGCATCTGGTAATACCCAACCAGCCAAACCTGGCTGCTGATCAGCTTCTGGCACTCATCAATGAAAACAACATCAGAATTGCCGGTAAAACCGAGGCCAATATTGCTGCGATCTGTTCACTGGTTGCCAACGGCGTGGGGATAAGCCTGATCAACCCGATTACCGCTTTCGATAACCTGGCCGCCAGCCGGGACTTTGTCATCAAACCCTTTGAGCCCAGTTTTCATTACAGTTTTGGTCTGGCCTATCGGCAGAGCTGGTCCGGCAATCAGCTGATTCAACACCTGCGGGAAAGTCTGCCCAATCAGCCTGAATTTTGACGCGCCCGGGATGACAAAGCGATGCCAATGGGGAGAGAGAGTTTGGCGGTATCAGAAACTTTGAGTAGAGGGTGACCCCAGCCACCCGGTCGGGGCCGGATGACAGGGGTCGGGTGAGGCAGGGATCAGGCGAAGGCGAAGCCCAGCACCAGGAAGGCGATAAAGGCGAACACTGAACCCAGCAGAGCATAAGGAATCTGGGTCCAGGCATGCTGCATGGAGGTACAGCCGGAGCCTTGCGCCGAGAGCACAGTGGAGTCACTGAAGAAGCAGGCGTGGCTGCCAAATGCGGACGCTGAGAGCAATGCACCCACGGTCAGCGGCATGGACATATCGATGGTCTGGGCAATGGGGATCACGATCGGCAGAGACACCACGAACACGCCCCAGCTGGAACCGGTGGCGAATACCACCGCCGCCATGACAGCGAACACCAGCGCCGGCAGCAGCTCTTTTGACAGATACGGTGTGATGGACTCGATGATGTACGGGGTCATACCCAGCTGATCGTTCACGTCCTTGAGCATGAAGCCGGCACAGACCACGGCGATCGGATGCAGCATCACCTTGAAGCCATCCAGCATGGAGTCGACCATCTGGCCAAAGTTCAGCAGGCTCTGCCAGTAGTACAGCACCATGGTGAACAGGGATGCAGTCAGGGCACCCAGCAGCAGGTCGATTTCATAGTAAACACTGGCACCGACCAGTACGGCCATCGGCAGCAGGAAGTTGATCAGGCCAACCATGGGCGACACTTTTTTGATCTTCGAGGTATCGAAGCCGTCCTGCGCCACGCCCGGGGGTACGGTTTCACCTTTCTGCGCACGGGCTTCGGCCTGTTTCATGGCACCCAGGTTGCCAATCACGCCTGCAGCGACCAGGAAAACCACCAGCAGCGCCACCCAGCCGTAGGCCATGAAAGGGATGGATTCGATGTAGAGCGACATACCCTTGCCAGATTCGGTCGCGCCGTTCTCTTCCAGCAGCGCGGCAAAGTAGACCGCCCAGGTAGAGATCGGAACCAGAATACACACGGGGGCTGCCGTGGAGTCGACCAGGTAGGCCAGTTTCTCGCGGGAGATTTTGTACTTGTCGGTCAGCGTCTTCATCGATGCCGACACCGCAAGGGAGTTGAGGTAGTCGTCGATGAACACCATGATGCCCAGCGAACAGGTGGTCAGCATGGTGCCGCGCTTGGTTTTGATGCGACGGGCCAGAATCTCACCGAAGCTGACGACACTGCCGCCCCGCTCCAGAATATTGATCAAACCGCCCATCATGCCGCACACCAGTACGATCCAGGCGATGGTCTCATTCATCACCACGTTGATGGAGAGATCCCCGAGACCGGTAACGACTTCCATCGGGTTGAGCAGAATCAAGCCGGCGATAATCCCGGCGAAGATAGCCTCCAGCGAGCGCTTGCTGTAGACCGCGACACAGAGTGTCAGAATAGCGGGCATGATGCTGATAAAGCCGAAGTTGCCGGAGTCAGCATATTGCGTGGAAAGGTACCCAAAGCCCGCCATAATGGCACTGTAGAACAGAATCCAGCGGGTTTTCTGGGACAGGTTTTGACGATGATTCTGCGTCAGGGGGCCTGCAGAAACGGTCGGGTTACTATTCATAAAATGACCTGTTGTTTGATTTATTATGCTTATTTCAAGGTCGGTTGATGATCTGGCGCTTCAGATCACCAACCACCAGGGTTTACCGGAATTAGATACCCAGCTTGTCGCGCAGGTTGTAATAGAAGGCGCCCATCGCGGTATAGGGGATGCGCATCATGCGGCCGCCGGGGAAGGGGTATTGCGGCAGGGATGCAAAAATGTCGTAGCGTTCGGCCTGGCCCTGAATGGCATCCGACAGCACCTTGCCCGCCAGATGTGAACAGGTCACACCATGGCCGCTGTAGCCCTGGGCGTAGTAGATGTTGGCATTGGCACCGACACGACCAAACTGGGGCAGGCGCATCAGGGTCAGCAGAAAGTTACCGGTCCAGGCGAAGTCCACTTTGGTCTCTTTCAGATGCGGGAAGGTTTTCAGCATCTTCGGCACGATCAGGGATTCAATTTTACCTGGCTCGCGAGCGCCATAGGTCACGCCGCCGCCGTAGATCAGACGACCATCGCCGGACAGGCGGTAGTAATCAAGCAGGTAGTTACAGTCTTCCACGCACTGATCCTGCGGCAGCAGGTCACGCTGCTGGGCTTCACTCAGAGGTTCAGTGGTGATCACCTGAGTGCCACAGGGCATCGCCTGGGCCTGCAGTTTGGGAATAAGGTCACCGAGGTAAGCATTGCCAGCCACCACGATAAAGTTGGCGGTTACACAGCCTTTGGGCGTGTGAACCTTAACCTTCTCACCCTCTTCCACTTTCACCGCGGGTGAGCCTTCGTAGATGACACCGCCCATGGACTCAACGGCCTGGGCTTCACCCAGTACCAGGTTCAACGGATGGAAATGACCGCCAGATTTATCCAGCAGCGCCCCTTCGTAACGGCTGGTGCCGATGTAAGAACGCACTTCGGACTCGCTCAGCAATTCCAGATCCGGATGGCCATGCTTCTCCCAAAGCGCCTTTTTCTCCTGCAGCTCCTTGAACTGTTTGCCGTTACAGGCTGCGAAAATACCGCCGTCTTTCAGATCACACTGAATGCCGTAATCTTTCACCAGGCGGCGAATGATCTTGCCACCCTCAAACGCCATGGCCCCCATCGCCTTGCCGGTTTCCTGGCCATAGTGGCGTTCGATGAAATCGATGTCTCGACTGTAACTGTGAACAATCTGCCCACCGTTACGGCCTGATGCGCCAAAGCCGATACGCGTGGCTTCCAGTACAACAACCTTGAAGCCCTGTTCAGACAGATGCAGCGCGGTGGACAGCCCGGTAAAACCAGCGCCGATGATGCATACATCCGCCTGCACCTGACCTTCCAGAGCCGGGCGAATGCGCTTATCGTTTGCAGAGGCTGCATAATACGATGTGGTATGTGAAAGTGCAGACATGTTGTTTCTCGTATTTAGATGAACCGGTCTTGGCGCCGGCATGTAAACCCAGTGGGAAATGATCTCCGCAGAGACGTTTGCCCTTGTGTAAACACCTTACGTTTCAGCCCGCTTGCAGATATATACCCACCAGGGGATATATTTACGTTTTCAGAAGATCCTCGAATGTAAGACAAACACCCGACAAATCACCTGCAAAAGCAACGAACGTCCAAACCAAGCAAAACCATGCCCTGCAATCGAACAGCTCGCACCAATTCAGTGCAAAAAGAATAACGAGGGCTATAAAGAACGGCTGTATTTCGATAAAAAAAACCGGGTCGGTTTATTTTGGACACAAAAAAAGGACACCCATCGCCGCAAGATTTATACCTGCGACAACGGGTATCCCCTTTTATAAAACCCGGCCTGTTAAGCCTTAATACTTACTCGGCCGTCATCATCAAGCGGGCCAGCCAGTGACCGACCCGGTCCGAGTCTGTGCCGCTGGCTGACAAATCCAGGCTAGCCAGCGCCTTGTCGGCATCCGCATCGGAAAACACAGCGCCCTTGCGCAACTGCAGCAGCGCCTGCTCAAAATCACTCTGGAACTCGGGATGCGCTTGCAGCGTGACAATCCTGTCGCCATACACCAGGCCGGCATAACGGCAGAAATCAGAAGTGGCAAACACCTCGGCAGACTCCGGTTTCTCAACCACCTGATACTGGTGAATGGCATTGATGCTGAAGCTTGATGCTTCACCGGTGTCGAGCAACCCGGTATCCAGCAAGGCATACTCCTGCAACCCCAGACCCCAGCCACCGTCAAACCGCTCAACCTTGCCGCCCAATGCCTGAGCAATAATCTGATGTCCAAAGCAGATGCCCGCTAGTGGTTTTCTCGCCGCAACAATCTCCAGCACCAGGCTTTCCAGACGCGCAATCCAGGGCGTACCCTCGTCCACATTGTGCTTGGAGCCTGTGATCACCCAGGCATCACAGGCATCGGCTCCGGCGGGAAATTCATCCAGCCTCACCTCATAGCGGCAGAACTCGGCGTCGACACCTGAGCGCTGCAGCAGGTCCTGCACCATATCGGCGTAACTGCCATGCTGGCTGACCAGCTCATCCGGCGAGGTTCCCGCCGCCAGGATTCCGACTTTCATACTCTTTACCCCAATTCCTCAGCAGCTCGTATTAAAGAAAGCCCAGGTAGGACTCGTACTCAATATCGGAAATCTGCGCGTGCAACTTCTGCAGCTCCTGGCGCTTGGCAGCGGTAAAGACGTGGACGAACTCCTCACCCATGTACGCCTTCAGGATCTTGCTGCGGCTGAACAGTTTGATGGCATCATCCCACTTGTTCGGCAGCGCCAGTTCAGGGTCCACATCTTCAGAGTAGGCATCGCCTTCTACGGATTCCGGCGGCATCAACTTGTTTTCAATACCGTACAGAGCCCCCGCCAGAATGGTCGCCAGCACCAGGTATGGGTTGGCGTCCGCACCGGAAACACGGTGTTCAATACGGCGTGCAACGGGTGGGCTTTCCGGAATACGGATCGCCACGGTGCGGTTCTCATAGCCCCAGCTGGCACAGGTCGGCGCATGCGCTCCCACCATGAAACGGCGATAGGAGTTCAAGTGCGGGGCAAAGGCCAGCATGCTTTCCGGCATGGTCTGCATCAAACCGGCCACCGCATGCATGAGTACATCCGTACCCTCTTCACCGCCATTGTCGAACACGTTCTCACCCTGTTCATTCAGCAGGCTGAAATGAACATGGAAACCGTTGCCACTCTTGTCGGCATAGGGCTTGGCCATAAAGGTGGCAGAATAGTTGTGCTTACGGGCAATACCACGCACCAGGCGCTTGAACATGATGGCCTGGTCACCGGCCAGCATGGGGTCGTCAACGTGGTTGAGGTTGATCTCGAACTGGCCCGGGCCCAACTCGGAGATAATCGTATCGGCCGGTACTCCCTGAAGCTCACAGGTAGCACGGACCTCGGCGAAGAAAGAGGCCAGGCCATCCATTTCATCAATCGAGTAACAGTCCGTCTCCGCCAGTCGGCGACCATGACCTTCAACCAGTACCGGCGGCTTGGGACGCTGAGTCTCTTCAGACTCGGCATCCATAAGGTAAAACTCAAGCTCGGTGGCCACTACCGGCGTCAGTCCCAGTGCCTTGAAGCGGTCGACTACCGATGCCAGCACTTGGCGAGGATCCGCCAGGAAACGAGAACCATCAGGGTTAAACATGGTTGCCATCAGCTGGCTGCGTGGAGATTCCGCCCAAGGCACGGATACCGGCTCTTTCTGCACCGGCATGCAAACACCATCACTGTCACCCGTTTCAAATACCAGCCCGTTATCCAGGACATCATCACCCCAGAAATCGACCCCGACCACGGAACGCGGCAGTTTAACGCCCTCTTCCATGATTTTATTCAGCGCCGACGCTGGCATGCGTTTGCCTCGCAGATTACCGTTCAGATCGGTAATAAAAAGGTCCAATTCTTTTTCATTATCAACAGACATAGAAGATTCTCTCTGGATATCATTCCGCGCCCCGCTCACCCATCGGCCCGGATATCGGGCCAGACCTGGCAGGCTGCGGTCGTTTCGCGTGCAAGGTATCGCAGTTGCTTTACAGCCCGGTGCTGAAAGAAAACATTCACCGGCATCCGTGATCACATTACACTGTGGGCAACACTTCCAGGCCGGAACCGACATGGATAAAACGTCCCCAATACAAATCACCTTAACCGAGCGCTCTGACGCTGTAACTATCACCCAATGGGTATATAAGACACTTCGCAACGCCGTGATGTGTGGAGAAATACTGCCCGGACGTGCCCTGACCATTCGCGAGTTGGCCGGTGTTCTGGATGTCAGCAATATGCCGGTTCGCGAGGCACTACGGCAGCTGGCGGCAGAAAACGCCCTGGAGATCGGGGACAATCGTCGTATCCAGGTGCCGGGCATGACTGCGCCCAAATTCAGGGAACTGTGCGAAGCCCGCATCTGTATCGAAACCCATGCAGCGGCACGCGCACTCCCCTATATTACGCCAGCTACCCTCAATGAGCTTAGACAAATTGATGCCCAGATCGATCAATTGCAGGCGCAAGGCCAACTGGAGCAATCCGGCATTCTCAATCAGGCTTTTCATCGCACGCTCTATGCTGCCAACCCCAACCAGGTGACCCTGCCCATGGTGGAAAGTCTGTGGCTTCAGCTTGGCCCCTTTATGCGCCTGGCACTGGATGAACTGGACCTGGACCAGCTGATCGACCGTCACAGTGAAGCCCTCAGCGCCATTGAAGCCCAGGACGAAGCCGCCTTGTGCAAGGCCATTGAAGCGGATATCCGTGAAGGCGTGAGCCTGGCCGACAGCCCGGAGTTTCGCTATTACCTGACCGCCCAGACACACTGAGAACCACCTCTTTCGCGATCATTCAACACTCCACCAAACAACATGCCGCCTGGACATATTTTGAACAATCTATTGACTTGCTAAAAATGTGATCACAAAATCATGGTTTGTGATCACATTCGTGATCCAGCCCCCACACCAACAATAAGACCGGAGGTCAGTATGCCGATCCAGCAAGAGAGCATGTTCACAACCCGCGATATTCAGGCCACCGACGCCGCCCACCACCTGCACCCTTTCACCAATACCGGTGCTCTGAATGCCAAGGGCGCGCGCGTGATCAGCAAGGGCGAGGGTGTCTGGCTCTGGGACACGGAAGGCAATAAAATTCTCGACGGCATGGCCGGCCTCTGGTGCGTCAACATGGGCTATGGCCGTCAGGAACTGGTGGATGCGGCCGCTCAGCAAATGCAGCAGCTGCCCTACTACAACACCTTTTTCCAGACCACTCATGCCCCGGCAACCGCCCTGGCGCAGGAAATCGCCTCGGTGACACCCGGAGATCTGAACCGTATTTTCTTTGCCGGTTCCGGTTCTGAAGCCGTGGATACCATGATCCGCCTGGTACGCCATTACTGGAGCGTGGTCGGCAAGCCCTACCGTAATATCATCATCTCACGGGAAAACGGCTACCACGGCAGTACCATCGGCGGTGCCAGCCTGGGCGGGATGAAGGGTATGCACGCTCAGGGCGGCCCAATGGTGCCGAATATCGAACACATCCGTCAGCCCTACTGGTATGGCGAAGCCGGCGATATGAACGAGGAAGCGTTCGGTAAGGCCTGTGCACAGGCACTGGAAGAGCGCATTCTGCAGGTCGGCCCTGATAATGTTGCCGCCTTCGTTGGCGAGCCAGTGCAGGGCGCTGGCGGGGTCATCGTACCGCCCGCCAATTACTGGCGTGAAATCCAGGCCATCTGTCGCAAGTACGGCATTCTGCTGGTGGCCGACGAGGTGATCTGTGGTTTTGGCCGCACCGGCAGCTGGTTCGGCAGCCAGACACTGGGTATCGAACCCGACCTGATCACCATGGCCAAGGGGCTGTCTTCCGGCTACCTGCCCATTGCCGCGGTCGCCATGAGTGATCGTGTGGCAGATGCTCTGATTGCTCATGACGAGGATTTCAACCACGGCTTCACCTACTCCGGTCACCCGACGGCTGCCGCCGTGGCGCTGGAGAATATCCGCCTGATGAAAGCGGAAAACATTGTCGACTACGTTGGCACGGATATCGGCCCCTACTTCCAGCAGCAGCTGCGCGCCACCCTGGCGGAGCACCCGCTGGTGGGCCATATTGAAGGAGTGGGTTTGATGGCCGGTATGGCGCTGGTGCAGGATAAAGCCAGCCGCACCCCCTTCCCTGAAGACGCCAACGCCGGGCTGGTCTGCCGAGATCACTGTTTTGAAAACGGCCTGATCATGCGCGCTGTGGGTGACCGCATGGTACTGGCGCCCCCACTCGTAATCAGCCGCAGCGAAGTGGATGAGCTGTGCGAAAAAGCACGCCACTGCTTTGACCTGACCCTGGCGTCACTCAAGCAGAGCGAATAACAGCCCACCTGACTCAGGCAGTAGAAAATGATCAAAAGCAATCATTTAGAAAGCCCCTCAGCCCAGTTCAATCGCAGTCTGGCTACACTGATTGACCACTCGCGGCTGAAGAGCTTTCCCAATTCGCTGGTTGAGTTTCTATCGGAGCTGTGTCATTTCGACACGGCTCTGATGGTCACTTATAAAAAGTCATTCAAGCCGATTATTATTTACCCCACTGACCCGGGCGACATCAGCATCACCCTGCACAACTACATCAACAAGTACTTTGTGCTCGACCCGCTGTTCAACGCCATACAAACGCAAGAGATTGCCACCATCAGCCGGCTCTCCGAGATCGCGCCGGATTCCTTCGAGTCCACGGAGTACTATCAGAGCTGCTACAAGAACTTTGACCTGACCGAAGAGATCAGTCTCGTGACCCAGCTGAACCAGCAGGTGACCTGCGCCCTTACACTGGGCCGGAAATCCACACTGGGGCCGGTGACTCGCGCCGAACTGCAGCGCCTGCAAAGCATCGCGCCAGTGATCAGCTCTCTGATTCGACAGTTCTGGCTGTCGCAGTCGCAGGAGTATGTGAAGTACGAGAAATCGGACAGTGCCATGAAAGAAGCCCTGAAAACCTTCGCCTCAGGGGTTCTGACACGTCGCGAACAGGAGATAACGGCGTTGATTCTGCAGGGCCACTCCTCCAAGGCGATTGCCGGCATGCTCAATATCAGCCCCGGCACCGTGAAGGTTCACCGCAAGAACATCCATACCCGGCTGAACACCTCGACTCAATCGGAGATCTTCAACCTGTTCCTGACCCACCTGAACGAGCTGGAAAACCAGGGCGCTCAGTAAACCCGGCCACCGAGCAGTCAGCGGCCGGGCTAACCTGGTTATAGTCGAATGAAGACGTTCTTGATATCGACGTACTTTTCCAGCGCATGCAGGGATTTGTCGCGGCCATTGCCGGACCCCTTCACACCGCCGAAGGGCACGGTTGAATCGCCTTCGCCCCAGGTGTTCACCCAGACCATGCCGCTTTCAATCTTGCGGCTGACACGATGGGCGCGGGAGATATCACGAGTCCAGAGGGCGGCACCCAGGCCATAGCGGGAGTCGTTGGCCAAAGCCAGCGCTTCTTCTTCGGTGTCGAAACCACTGACGGCCAGCACCGGGCCAAAGATCTCTTCCTGCACCACTTTCATGCCGTTGTGGGTGTTATCGATGATGGTCGGCTTCACAAAGAAGCCCTTGCCCCGCTGGTACTCTGGCTGACCGCCGAGCACAACCTGACCACCCTCTTCGATGGCACTGCCAATGTAGCGCTCGACCGTTTGCAGCTGAGTCTGATCGACAACCGGCCCCATGGTCGTGGCAGGGTCCAGCGGATCACCGGCACGGTAACGCTCGGACGCTTTCAGCAGTGCGGCCATGAACTCATCCTTGATACTGTTCTCCACGTACAGGCGCGAACAGGCGATACACACCTCGCCCTGGTTGGAGAAAATCGCTGCCGCCGCGCCCGCCGCCGCTTTTTCGATATCGGCGTCGGCAAAGACAATGTTGGGCGACTTACCGCCGGCTTCCAGCCAGACACGCTTCATGTTGGACTCACCGGCGTACCCCATCAGCATGCCCGCCACGCGGGTGGAGCCGGTAAACGCCAGCACATTGACGTCCATATGCAGCGCAAGTGCCTTGCCGGCGGTATGGCCAAAGCCCGGCACTACGTTCAGCACGCCATCCGGCAGTCCTGCTTCGCTGGCCAGCTCGGCCAGACGCAGAGCACTCAGCATCGCCTTCTCGGAGGGCTTGAGCACCACGGAGTTGCCCGCCGCCAGCGCCGGCGCAATCTTCCAGCACACCATCATCAACGGATAGTTCCAGGGGGTGATGGCACCGACGACACCGGCCGGCTCATGATGAATCATCGCCAGCGTACCGGCAGCTGTGGGCGCGATTTCACCGTATACCTTGTCGATGCACTCCGCGGTCCAGCGGATACAGTCGATGGCATCTGGCACATCGATGCTCAGCATCTCACTGATCGGCTTGCCCATTTCCAGAGTATCCAGCAGCGCAAACTCGTCGCGGTGCGCCTCCATCAGGTCGGCCCACTTCAGCATGATGCGTTTACGCTGCCCCGGGTCCAGCTCCGCCCAGGTACGGGCACGGAAGGCTACACGCGCCGCGTCAACAGCCAGATCAATATCTGGAGCATCACACTCGGCGACCTCGGTCAGTACGGCTTCGGTAGCGGGGTTTTGCGTCGGGAAGACACGGCCACTGACGGCGGCACGAAACGCACCGTTAATGTACGCCTGGTTTCTGAACTCCAGCGTTTGGCTCAGCGCCAGCCATTCATCACGTGTTTTCATGTTGGCTCCTTATACTTTGACTGACACCCAGCATATCGAAGCGCAAAAATGATCCATATATGCCCGGGTGGGTAGCTCCAGACACGAAAAAGGGCCCCGAAGGGCCCTTGATGAAGCGGCTGTACAAAAGCGCAGAATTACTTCTGGATGCCGCCCATGCAGATGTATTTCAGCTCCAGATAGTCATCGATACCATGACGCGAGCCCTCACGACCGATACCGGACTCTTTCACTCCGCCAAAGGGTGCAACTTCGTTGGAGATGATGCCTTCATTGACGCCGACCATGCCGTACTCCAGCCCTTCGGCGACACGCCAGCAGCGGCCGATATCACGGGAGTAGAAATACGCGGCCAGACCAAACGGCGTGGCATTGGCGCGGGCGATGACGTCATCTTCATCGTCAAACACAAACAGCGTGGACACCGGACCAAACAGCTCCTGGTTGGCGATATCCATGCTTTCATTCACATTGCCCAACAGGGTCGGCTGATAGAACAGTTCACCTGCTTCGTGGCGACTGCCGCCCAGCAGCAGTTCGGCACCTTCGCCAATAGCCTGCTCCACAACACCTTCCACCCGCTCAACGGCGCGGCGGTTAATCAGCGGACCGATTTCGGTACCGGCGTCTTCACCCTTGCCCACCTTAAGTTCGGCAACGGCAGCACGGAAGCGCTCGACAAAGGCATCCTTGACCCCGCTCTGCACATAGATGCGGTTGGTGCAGACACAGGTCTGGCCGGCGTTACGGTATTTGGACACCAGAACACCTTTCACCGCTTCATCCAGGTCCGCATCATCAAAGATAATGAAAGGTGCATTGCCGCCCAATTCCATGGACGCTTTCTTCACCGTGTTGGCGGCCTGCTTGAGGATATGCTTGCCCACCGGAGTCGAGCCGGTGAAGGACACCTTGCGCACCAGCGGGTGAGACGTCAGGCAATCACCGACCGAGACCGGGTCAGCCGTGGTGACAATGTTAATCACGCCCTCAGGGAAGCCGGCCTGTTCAGCCAGCTGCGCCAGCGCCAGTGCACACAAGGGGGTATCTTCCGCGGGCTTGAGCACCACGGTACAGCCAGCAGCCAGTGCCGGCGCAATCTTACGGGTGATCATCGCCACCGGGAAGTTCCAGGGTGTGACTGCCGCGACAACGCCTACGGGCTGGAGAATGGTGATCAGACGACTGTTCGGTGCTGGTGACGGGATATGGTCGCCGTAGGTGCGCTTGGCTTCTTCAGCAAACCACTCGGCAAAGGAGGCGCCATACGCCACTTCGCCGCGAGACTCGGCCAGCGGTTTGCCCTGCTCGGCAGTCAGCAACTGTGCCAGCGCTTCCTGATTTTCCATGATCAGTTCGAACCAGCGACGCAGCAGCGCACCACGGGATTTGGCCGTGGTTTTCTTCCAGCTGGCAAAGGCACGATCAGCCGCCTCAACCGCTTGGCTCGCTTCCGCTGCGCTCAGATCTGGCACCTCGCCCACCTTCTCGCCAGTCGCCGGGTTCAGAACCTCCAGGGTGTTACCGGATGCCGCGCTGATCCAGCGCCCATCAACATACGCCTGGCTTTTGACAAGTTCACTGCTCTGCATATTGATTCTCTGATACTGGGACAGGCCGCACAAAGCAGGCTGTCGGTTACTGGAATACCCCGATACTAACACCCCTGCTACCAAGGTCAGCGAGGTCGATTTAAACGTAAAGTTTTATCGCAGCCAAACAACTCAGGCCGCGACCGGCTCAAGTCGAAACTGCTGGCATGCCTCGGCAATAATATAGCGACCAATTGGCAGGGCCGAGGTCGCCGCCGGTGAAGGGGCGTTGCAGACATTGATGGTACGCCGGGTGCGCACGAACAGGAAGTCATCCACCAGTTTGCCATCCTTCGATACGGCCTGGGCGCGCACACCGGCCGGATAGGGCCTGAGATCCGCCTTGGTGATGGCAGGACAGTACTTCTGCACCTCTTTCAGAAATCCCCCTCACCCGAATGAGAAGTTCCTGAGAAGAATGGGCAAGCTGATCCCATTGTTCATCTCGAAGCTGTCATCGCCCCTCACTATCCAAAGGTCTGTAATGATCTTCGCCCGTGCCATACAATCCACCATGCTTCGCATTCACCGCATGCAGCAGTGGTATAACCTCAGTTAACCCCCATGGAATATACGCTTTATGAAGTTGTTTCCATGCGTTTGTTTTCTTCGTTATCACTCGACAAAGCTATCCCCGTTCACACCATCACCCAGAACCTCCGTCATCTTTTGGAGCGCCACGGACTGACTCGAGAGTTTTTGGAAGAGGTTAACCAGTAGCCGGTGTACTGCTGAAAGAAAGCTCACTGATCGATGCCACCATCATCGAAGCTCCCACCTCCACTAAGAATTAAACTGGCGAGCGCGATTCGGAAGCGCATCAGACCAAAAAAGGCAATCAATGGCATTTCGGCTTCGTGTAAGCCCGTTACCGCGGCCTGAAGAAAAACGACAGCAATTTGGCCATGTTGTTCGCATTGGCCAATGTTGTGCTTGTGGATCAGATGTTGAGGGCATAGGGTTAGTCCGTCGGCCAGGCCTGAGAAGGCAATTTCAGCCGGTTAAAACGGAAAAAAATGCTCAGTCTACGATCCCGGTTCTGAGGAAATGGAGGCTGAGGGAGTTGGAAGGGGCTTATTCATACCTTCCTTAGTTGCATGATTAGGGCATATTCGGTTTTGACACCCTAATCATGCGTGTTAGCGTTATTTCATTAAGCTGAATCAGGTTTCGCTTTTTAAGTAAAAAGCATATCAATTTATATACTGAAAATTTATATGTATAATATTATTTTTAACGAAAATCGAACCAGATAGCTTTGAGCACTGTATATTCATCAAATGCATGCATTGATTTATCACGCCCATTCCCAGTCTGACGGAATCCACCAAACGGCAGACCAATCTGATTATCCGCACCGAAATATGAATTTACATTTACATTTCCCGTGCGCATCTCATATGCCACCCTATGGGCGGTATTTAGATCACGGGTCCAAACCGCACCTGAGAGGCCATAAATACAATCGTTAGCCTGATTTATGACCTCATCGACTGATTGGAACTTAATGACACACAGCACAGGTCCAAATATTTCCTCCTGCGCCACACGCATATCATTTGTAACATTCAGGAGAATAGTTGGTTTGTAGTATTGCTCACAATCATTAATAGTGATCTGGCTACCACCACAAGCAACGGTAGCTCCTTCCTTTATAGCCAAATCGACATAACTCTGTACTGTATCCAATTGTGATTGACTTATCATTGGACCCATAACAGTGTTTGGATCCATAGGGTCGTTGGGTTGCCAGTTCGACTCTGCTACTTCGACTAGGCGACTTACTACTTCATCATGGATATCTTCATGCACAAATAAACGAGATCCCGCACTACAGGTTTGCCCGCTGTTAAAGAAAATCGCCGCAGCTGAGGATAGTATGGCCTTATCAAGGTTTGCATCAGGGAAAATAATGTTAGCACTTTTCCCGCCTAGCTCGTTAAAAATCAATTTATGGTTAGATTCACCAGAGTATTTCAAAAGCTCTTTTCCTATCGGGGTGGATCCCGTAAAACCTATACAATCCACATCCATATGCATTCCCAATGCTTTACCCAACCGTGCACCAGGACCTGTTATAACATTCAAGACACCAGCGGGCACCCCTGCCTCAAAGGCCAGAATTGCTATTTTAATGGCCGTTAAGGGTGTTAAAGACGCGGGTTTTAGCACTAAGGAGTTTCCAGCTCCAAGTGCAGGTGCAAGCTTCCACATAGTTGTAGCTAGTGGATAGTTCCAAGGCATAATGGCAGCTACAACACCAACTGGTTCGCGAGTTACGACTCCAAGTGTACCCTCTTCATATGGGGTTGTTTCACCATAAATTTTGTCTATGCATTCGGCAGTCCAGCGAAGCGTTCGGATACTGGAGTGTACATCACCACCATCGTCATCCATGGTACAAGAAATTGGTTTCCCGGTATCTATCGATTCTAGTAACGCTAGTTCTTCCCAGTGACGTTCAATGAGATCTGCCCACCGGAGTAGTATTTCTTTTCGCTTCGAAGGTGCAAGTTTACGCCACTGGCCTTTTTCAAAGCTTTCTTTAGCGCAGGCTACAGCCCGGTCAACATCCTGCTCGTCACAGTACGCAACTTTAGCGGTAACAGCTCCATTTGCAGGGTTTATATTGTTAGTGACACCTCCGGAGATAGCATCAACACATTCACCGTCTATAAAAGCACGGCCCTCGATAGATAGAGAATCAGCAAAAGCCTGCCAATCTGCACGGGTACGCTTAGTCAAAATCACGCTCCTATGATATTTAGGCCATTGATTTATCAGGCTTTCTAGCCTGCGTTGCTTATGGCACATGTAAGACAAACATATTAAAGCATATGTTATATTTATTTTTCTACCAAACTCTTACTGAAATGATGCATTTATAGCCAACCTATCGAAACATAGTATGAGTAGGCTCTTGATGTTGAAAAAAACCCCGCTCATGGCGGGGTTAATACGGAGAAATCAGAAGTCAAGGTGCCGCATTAGCATCTGCCAGTGCAGCAGTGACCGCTTCGTGCCGTTCTTTGGCATGGGCAATTGGAATCATTACAGCAGCTAAAGTGAGACCTACTGCGACAGCTATACCCCAGGCAGTAGCGGTATAGCCCCCCCATGAAATTAGAGTTCCTGAAATTGACGGCCCTACAGCAATCCCCAATGTAAGGAACGCACCACAAGCAGCTGCGAGTCGTCCCTCACTATCAAGAAAAGCTGCCAAAGAAGTGAGATAAGCGAGCGTGTAGAAATAAGTTGCGGCAATCGCCATGACACCCATTGTGTACATCAACTTAGAAGTCTCTCCAAGAACATAAAAGAGACTAGAAGTCCCTGTAAGCAGTATGCCCAGGATGACAGGAGTACCAACACCAAGGCGCTTACCAATTACAGCAACTGCAAGCGGTCCAATAAGTCCAACTAATGCTTGAAGGGAGAAAAGAAAGCCAAGTGTTTCACCATCATAACCAACACGAACTCCAACCTGTTCAACAAAGGCCCAGCCCATTGTGTCTCGCATCGAGAAAAGAAAAGTCGCAGCCATTATCGCAATCGCCGCACCGGACATAAGCTTCTTATTTGACCCTATGCTGTGGTGAGGGTGAACATCCGTGCTTGCTTTTTGCTTCATCAAAAATACTGGCAACATCATTATTGCCTGCGTGATCGCTAGAGCATAATAGACGCCAGCTAAGCCGCCCTCAGCCATAGCGCTGGCAAATGTCACCATGACTACGGTCATCATCGCTACGAAAAACAAATTCATGTAACCAGCAACATTATCTGGATCTCGGGCACTTGATACTGTTGCGTTACCACAGGCAAAGGCCAAGCCACAGCCAATACCTACTAAACACCGCATTAAGGTTAATGTGGTGATATCTACAAGGTGCGCGGATACAAGGTTGCCAAATATGGCTATTACTGCGCCCAGAAGGGCAATTGTTTTTCGGGGTGCCTTACCCATTAGGGGTGCAACCACCAAGGATGCCAACATCATGCATAGAAATTCTGCAGAAAGAAGGTAGCCTGCCTGTGCCTCATCTAGACCTAGGTCATTGATTACGGCACTGATCATGTACGGCAATGCTAGTAAGGCTAGCAGGCCAATGCCATAAGCGGCAGCAAAAGCAGAAAGGACCAGAGACCAGCTTTCCGGTAAATGTTTACGGATCGCTTCCATTTTTTTGTTCCTCTGAAGTTGAACGATTCCAGTCAAAAAATTGTAATTTTTGTTCTCAACCGCATGGCAATTCAGTGCTCCTCAGCCAGTCGAAGTCCTGATGTGCCATGTTGTTCAACTTAATAGAAGCATGTTGCGTGCCAAAACATATAATATAATATCTTTTATGTTTTTGCGGTCAGTAATGCACTGTTAGAGCTTAAACGGGCTTTGATTAGGGAAAATCATGGTGCATCTACCTCAATTACGCACCGTAATTGTGCGCAATTGAGGCAAATCCTAAGGTAATTTATGGTTACATTTGGTAACAGAGGTAATGTGATTGTGGCTTATGCTACTCAAGGTAACATCAATCTGCTGTGTTGCTTGTACAAAAAAACAGGCATTAAACCTACTCATACAACCATGTGATGATGACTTGAAGGGGAAGATGGCTGCAGCAATGACCAATGAAATCCGTCATCACCCAAGTCCAATGGTAAGCACTGATTCTGTGGCAAGCTAAGCTCACGCCGTGCGAGTTCACCCGCTATATATCTAGAGTTATTTGCAGCTATTACACGACCTTGGTCTGACACTATCATCGCATCATGTTCAATCTGCATAAGTGCACGTACTAACACAGATTCAAAACGACTTAGAGCAATATCAGCACCTGCAATACCAGCAAACTGTCCCTTGATGCTTATGGGCAAAGAGAAAGTGAGGATGTACATATCTTGACCATATAGATCAACGTATGGCCCTGCTATCATACGGCCTCCCATGGAGCGGGGCCTGGAAAACCAAGGCATTTCAGTGTAGTTATAAAAGTAGTCACTACTTTTATTAAAATTAGGACTAAGAGGGACTATGCGGTCATTCGTACTAAATTGACGCCATTCTATGTGCATTTCGGTATCTTTAAGCAAACCTGGCTCAAGCACGATCCCGGTTCCCTGAAGAGCGGTTCTGGTGGAGTTTAAATGCTCATCGAGTAGCGGTCGAAGTGCCCTGAAATCCTTGGCAACTAAGGTTTCGAAACCTTCGTTTTTACTTTCAATAATTTCATGAGTCGCTTGCCTGATAAGCTCCAAACGTTCAAAAACCTCTTGTACGGCTCTTACGATGCCATCGAGACAGGACTGCTGAACATGTTCAGTTGACATGACATTTCCCCTACAGTTGAGGACCTCTACGGGACCAAAACCAATAAACAATAGCTCTATATGTATAGAGATACTGTTTTAATAAGCAATATCCATGCCGATCAGGAGTCATCCTCAGACGCCATCAATTCCAACTTGGCACTAATCACTCGCTTGATACCATTGCAAACATGTGCTTCAGCTAGTGCACCTGCCAAGTTAGTATCACCATTGATAATGGCGTCAAGAATCATCTGGTGTGAAGATTGGATTTGTTGGACGCTTGGTGTTGAAGCTAATGGCAACCACAGTAATTCCCCCAATTCACCCTGAAGTCTAATTTCGGCATGAGTAAGACGAATCGACTGCGTAGCTGCTGCTATTTCAATATGGAAACGCGCGTCAGCACGACGCTTTTCTCGACGTGTGTTAGCTTGACCTAGCGCTTCTATGTACCTTCGAATTTGATGATGGTGCTCTTCAGTACTACGTTGAGCCGCTAACCTTGCTGCAGCCCCAGAGATAGCCATATGTTCATCGCTCAAATCACGAAGTTCTATAGTGCTAAGTTCGCGTAGACGAGAAAACAGTAATTCTTGTGGCGTTTCTGCAGAGGAACAAATAAAACTCCCTCCATTACGCCCTCTTCGTGTTTCAATGACGCCTCGTTGCCGAAGGTAAACAAGAGCCTCCCGCAAGGTCACTGTTGATACACCGAACTGTGCTGAAAGTTCACTCTCACTCGGTAGTTGCTGCCCTTCAACAAAAAGTCCTAAATCAATAGCTTCTATCAGGCGACGAACAACTTCATCAGTACGCCCTTCCTGCCGCAAGCGGATAAAGGAGCCAGCATTCGGTGAAATTTTGTTTAGCATTTTTGCAGAGCTTACATTCCGATATTTTGTAGCGAGTCTATCAGAGTTGCATTCCAATGGATTGCCTGAAACGAAAAAAGAGAGCTCTAGAAGCTCCTGATAAGAAAGGTACGAAGTGGTGGAGTTTTCTGGGGATCTACACGAGAAACTTAGAGCGAGCTGCCATCTCTAGTGTCTAGTCTTTAAAAAGACCGCCCCTAGGACGGGGCGGGAAAGTTGTTCAGAATGGATATTTCAGTGTTGGCATCCATTGCTGCCACAAAATTTTGAGGCTGCCATCCTGTTTAGCCTCTACTAGTGCTTTGTCCACTGAGGCCAACCAGCCGGCATCAGACTGCTTGCTGACGGCAATGCCCCAGGCGTTCTGCGTCTTCACTACGAAGGCAATGGCAAGGTCTGCTTCATCGGCCAGGGGTACCAGTGCGACATCATCGTCGACAAAAGCATCCACCTCTCCTGCACGGAGCGCTTTTACCATGTCGCCCATCACATCGTCGGTGTCGCCACTGAAAGGTACTGTAATGCACCCTTCGAAGGTTTCCGCCAGAGCCATGTTCAAGCTATCGGCAATTGCGCCGACCCGCTTACCGACCAGGTCCTGCGGTGATTGAATGTCGCTGCCAGCCATGACCATTACGGCCTCGTCGAAGACCGCATAGGGCTCGGTAAAATCTCCCAAGGTCTTGCGATACTCCGAAATCCCCTGACCGCACAACAGCATGTCACCATCATTCGCATCCAGAGCAGGATAGAAATCCGCCCAGTTGCGGTAGACGAACTCACATTCACGTCCAAGCTTGTCAGCCAACAGGCGCGCCACGTCGGCCTCGTAACCATGGCGGATTCCCTGGTCGTCACGCCAAAACAATGGCGGCGCCGGCAGGTCGGCACATACGACGCGCAGCGTCTTGTCTTGGGTCTGGCTCACGGCAGGTACTCCGTATACATTTTCTGCTCCCAGTCGGTCACGCTGGCACAGAAACGGGCCCATTCATCACGCTTAAGAGCACGGTACAGCTCGGCCATCTCCTTCGGCATAGCAGCCTGAACCACGGCATCTTCATCGAATGCCTGAATCGCATCGCCCAGCGTTTTCGGCAGAATACGAGCATCATCAATGTCCTGAGGCACGCTGTTGCTGCCATCCGGCTCGCCCGGATCAATCCGATTCTCGATGCCATCCTTCATAGCCGCCAGCAGCAGCGTATGTGACAGGTAGGGGTTCACACTGGCATCCGGAATCTTGTATTCCAGACGACCATTGGCCGACAGGCGCACGGTACAAGTCTTGTTATCCATTCCCCAGTTCACCCGGCTGGGTGCAAACAGTCCAGTGTCCCAGTAGCGCTTGTAGGAGTTGACAGTAGAGCCCATCACGATCATGGAGCCCGGCGCATGTTTCAGCACACCACCCAGGGCATGCTGTCCGACTTCGGTAAGGTGCAGTTCGCGGCGTCCCTTCTCTTCCAGCATGTTCTGGCCGTCACTCCACAGGCTGAAGTTGTGGTGACAACCATTACCCATGCTGCCAGTGGTCGGTTTGGGCATAAAGCTGGCCTTGACACCGCATTCCTGTGCAACCTGCCGACAGATCAGACGGTAGGTCATCATGCGGTCGGCCGTCAGATGACAGTCATCAAACATCCAGTTCAGTTCCAGCTGACCCGGGTCCTCATAGTCACCCTCGATCATATCCAGACCCATTTCGGTCGCGTAGCTCATCACTTTCTTCAGGATCGGGCGCATCAGCTCCAGATTACCCAGGTGGTACGCAGGACTGGCACCCGGACGAACATGAACTTCCAAGCCGTCACCGATCCAGGACATTTCCGGCTCGAGACCGGTTTTGAGTACCATGCCGGTCTGCTCTACAAACACCTTGTGCGTATCCAGCAACAGACCGCGCGCATCGGTGGCCAGCGGGCTGCCACCAATTTCAGGGATGTGCTCCGGCTCATACACACGGCAGAAGAAGGATGCGATGGTTCTATCCCAGGGCAGGATATTGAAAGTTGAGATGTCGGGCATTGCAGTGAATTCAGCTGCCTGAGCTCCCCCCCCGAGCAGAACGCCATCACGGGTTGATTGCAGGTCGCAAATCGCCGTGCGGTGGAACTGCACACCCTTTTCCAGGTTACGCAGCAAGTGACGTGCAGGCACCACTTTGGCGATTACACGCCCGGTCAGGGTTACCACCTGATAGTAGATCAGTTCAACACCAGCCTCGCGGATGCGCTGTCCCAGCTCATCGGTTACGGAGGAGCGTGTGTTCATTTCTCTATGAAGATCCAGTGCTGTCATTGAGAGACTCTCCTTTGTGCGGCCCAGATTGGGGAAACCGCTTGTTATTTTTTGATCTGTATCCGCGTCTGGCTGACCGTGGAAACAAATATAAAATAAGATATGGTTTTATATGTTTCAACTAAAATTTAACCCGTATTCATCACTACACTGCTGATCAACGGGTATCGGGGTACATCACCGGCAGAATTGTCGGAAAAAACCTGCGACCCAGCTCGCAATGCGCTTATTGTCCACAAGCTGGGTGTTTATCGAGTCCATTGCCGCCTGAGCCAGGTCCTCACTGATGCTTGAGCCACCATAGAGTTCGGCCAATGCGCGCACATAGTCGGGCGTAAACTCGGGATGATACTGAACAGACAGCGCAGGAAACTCATACTCCAGCGCTCCGAAAGGGCAATGATCCGACCCGCCGGCAACTTTCGCTCCGGGAGGTAACTGCACGACTTGATCCTGATGGAATACCAAGGCCGAGCCATCAGATACATCCGCCACCGAATACCTGTAGGGCTGGGCGCCAACTCCCCAGCCCTGCTCGGCTCTGGCGGTTTTTCCGCCAAAGGCTTCGGCCATTAACTGATGCCCGAAACAAATGCCAAAAACCGGACGCCCCTGTTGCCCCAAAGCATGTACGAATGCTCGTAGACGGTGAATCCAGTCAATGTCCTCGTAGACGCTGAATTTGGAGCCCGTCAGGACATAACCATCGAAGGCATCAGGTGGTGGCAGACTGTCTCCTTGAACAGCGCTAACATTGCTGAACCGTGCTTCCGAAAGGGCCTCACCGAGCCATCGCGCTACCATCTGCGGGTAACTCTCGTATTGATCGGCCAGTACATCTGGCACCAGGCCGTTTTCGATCACGCAGATCCGTAGCGGCTTCGTTTTTTGTGGTGTCATAGGTGCCTCTCCTGTCATCAGCTTAGGCAAGCTCAGCAACTACGCCACCGAGCCATTCCAGTGCCACATCGGTCGGCATCTCGCCACTGGAGGCATCATGTACACCACGCTCACCCACTTCGCTAGCCCCCAATTCAATCAACACATCCGCCATGATGGCGCTACCCTTGTTAAAGGTTTCGTAGAAGCTGTCGCCCAGACCGAAGGCCGCGAACTTCACTCCACTGAGATCAGGACGTGTTTCCTGCAGCTTGCTGAAAAAGGGCTGCGC
Source organism: Marinobacterium sp. NO-S09 (assembly GCF_059179545.1). Classification (NCBI taxonomy): domain Bacteria; kingdom Pseudomonadati; phylum Pseudomonadota; class Gammaproteobacteria; order Oceanospirillales; family Oceanospirillaceae; genus Marinobacterium; species Marinobacterium sp. NO-S09. The sequence goes on from NZ_CP168954.1 coordinate 3,255,533, forward strand.
CGAGTTCGGCAGCTCACCATCGCCATAGGTGGAACACACCAGAATCAGCCTGTCGCCTTCGCTCAGCGCTGTCGGATCAACCGAGGCCATGTCTTCGCAGCTGACGTCAAAGTCCGCAGCCAGCTGTTCCTGAATATCATCGGCAACCAGTTCCGCGTTACCGGTTTCGGTGCCGTATACGACCAATATTTTCATCAGATTTGTTCTCCTGAATCGCACTGCCGCGCGACGTTTACCATGTGTGAAAGATCCGTCAGTTTGCGACGCAGGCGATCCTGCGGTGCACTGTCGGTCTCGCAAGCATCGATACGCTGCCAGCCTGCAAAATCAGTGGCCTCAACCAGCTTGTCTGCCACGGCCGAGTAACCAGGGCGACTTTCGCCATGCTCGGAAAAATCAGCAATGATGTACTCTGCAACCCGTTTCGAGTCCATGCGATTTTCCGGTATCGTGCCGCGGGGGCCGCGTTTGAACCATCCGGTACAGTACAGCCCCTCATCTAGTTTGCCCGCGGCGACATCCGCATCCGGACCGGCCAAGGCGTCACGGTTGAAGTCCCGCTCAGAGTCGGCGGCAAAGCCTATTGCAGTGACCACGCTGTCGGCTTCGAGCACCAGGTTGACGGACTCATGACCGGTAGCCCTGAAGTGAATGCGCTCGACTGACGTTACGCCCTCCAGCTGTACCGGTGCCCAGCCGAAGTGAAAATGGATTTCCAGACGACTGTCCTGATTCGGTTCGATTTCAGCCAGCCGCTGCAGCACTTCACCACGTGGCCCCTGCTCGGCCAATGCCTGCGGCTTCTGATTCACGATGAAATTGACACCCGACAACTCGGCCAGCTCCCTCACCATGACGGTATCGAACTTAGCATCGAACAGCGGGGAGCGACCCACTATATCGATCCGGCTCAACGCTTCACGCTGCACCTGTGCCAAACCGCACTCCGACACCTCGGAGCCGACGAATTCCTCACTGGACTTGCTAAGTAAACGCAGGACATCAATCGCCACATTGCCGTTGCCGACAATGACACAGCGCTGGCCAAGCCGATACTCGCTGCCCTGCTCATCCGGATGATCGTTCAACAGCCGCGTCAGCGGACCGGAACGATAGACACCGGCCAGGGTTTCGCCGGGGATATTCATCGCCCGATCGCCGTAGAGCCCGGTCGCCAGCACCACAATATCGTAGGCGTCTCGCAGCTCATCCAGCGTAATATCGCGTCCGACTTGGACGTTACCGTAGAAATTGACGCTATCACGCGAGAACAGTCGCTCAAACTGACGGGCAATCGCCTTGGTCCCCGGGTGATCCGGTGCTACTCCGTAACGGACCAACCCGTAGGGCACCGGCAACCGGTCGTAAAGGCTAATTTCACTCTCACTCCACTGCTTGCGCAGTGCCTGAGCCAGATAGCAACCGGACGGACCACTGCCGACAATAGCTACGCTTGGAGTAGTCATGCGACAGCACTCTTGTTAAAGCGAATCGGCATTGTGCTAGCACCGGTATTGCCGCTGTCCGGCAGCCAAGTCGGCTCACCCTGATAGGCGATGTTCTTCAGCCGCTGAGACAACAACGCCAGTGCTTCTGTCATATCGCCACGGGCAATAAAATGACCAATGCAGTGATGGGCTCCGGCGCCAAAACCAAAATGCGGACAACGCTTGGCGGTAATGTCGAACTCTGGATTTTCGAACGCTCGCGGATCCGAGCCGGCGGCCTGGCTGAACAGATGGACAGTTGTACCCTGCTTGATCTCCAGCCCCTGATAGATGAAATCTTCAACGGCTTCACGGGTCACCCAGGTGACGGTGGGGCGCACCCGCATCACCTCTTCTACCGCCGCGCGAGCCAACTCCGGTTGTTTACCCAACAAGGTCCACTGGTCAGGATTCTGCAGGAAGGTGTCCATCGCGAGTGATATCTGGTTGCGCGTGGTATCGATACCCCCGAAGATCGCCAGCACGATCATGTCATACAGTTCTTCCTCACTGAGCGCGTTCTCATCTTCCAGGTTGGCTTTGACAAGATAGCTGAGGAAGTCTTCACCCAAGCCATTGCGTTTTACCAGCGCAACCGCCTCACGGGCATAGTCAAACATTTTGTCGGTCGCATCGTTGACCAGCGCCTCATCCTGCTTGTAGGTCACGCTGAGTGCCTGGCCCATGTCAACCGCGATACGCGCCAAACGCTCCCACTCATCCAGCGGCAACCCCAGCAGCGAACAGATCACCATGGTGGCGTAAGGTTCTGAAAATTCGGATACGAATTCGCACTCGCCGCGTTCGATGAAGCTGTCGATCAAGCCGTTCGCCATGTTCTGGAACTCCAGCGTCATCTTCTTTACCAGCTTCGGCGAAAAGGCCGGGTTGGCCAAACGACGCAACCGGGAGTGATCCGCACCTTCCTTACTCAACAACATGCGCATCCACCATTCGGCAAAGCTGCCAATAGCGTTGTTGTGAGCCGGCCAGGCATAGCTGCCCTGGCGCAGACGCTGATCACGGATCAGCTTGTTGATCTCGTCATAGCGCAGTACCGCAATGCCATAGGGCGTGCGGGCAAACCAGCTCTTTTCACGCGCGGCCAAGACAGCCTCCGAGCGAATGGAAAAATTCGGGTCTGCCACATCCAGAAACGGTGCTTTATTCAGATCTGTGATCGGTGTTTCATTCATATTGCGCTCTCCAGCTTATATCGCTGTGTCTTTATTATCCGGTTTGCCGCCGGCTGATAACCACATCTCATCCCACCAAAGAACTTGTTCTATGTGAGGGGTGGTTTTGAGCCTGTCAAATTAATATAAAATATGGTTTCATATGTTTCAATGCGTTTTTAGCAAAAACTTATCTGATGCAGAAACCTGTCTCAGCGGCCAAGCGCCTCACTTCAAATGCGAATGCACAAAAACTTCCGTGCCACGAAAAAGGACTCAAGCATGAACATCAAAACAGCAATCGCGATCGTACATGACCGGAATGACGTTCTGGGCTGCCTACCTGACTTACTGAAAGAACTGAACATCAGCCTGACCGTTATTCCAGTCACCGATAATTTGCCGGCTTCACAAGAAGCAGACATGTTCTTCGTCATGGGTAGTCCTGAGTCCGCCCATGACGATTCACTACCCTGGATTGAAAAAGAACTGGGTTGGCTAAGGACGATTTTAGCTAGTGATAAACCCCTTTTCGGCATATGCTTCGGCAGTCAAATTATTGCCCGTGCAATGGGCGGCGAAGCCTTGACTCTACCTAAACCAGAGATTGGGTTTGTTGAGGTCCTGGCCTGTGATGATAAATGGCACTACCCCGGCCCCTGGCTCGACTTCCACTTTGATACCTTCACACTGCCTGAAGACACCTGTCTAATGGGTACCACCGAACTAGCCCCACAAAGCTATCGTCGAGGTAACTGCTGGGCGGTGCAATTCCACCCTGAGATCAACGTGGAGATGTTCGATAACTGGGTGGCATACTGGAAAAAAACACCGACCGGGCAGAATTTTTTGAACACGGAAGCTGAGCTGGTGACAGAGATGCGTATTGAAATCAAAAACAATGAAGCTTATTGCAGAGACAATTTCAGGGACCTGTTACAGGATTTTTTAAATGCTGTAACTGCATAAAACTGATAACTTACAAGCTGAAAAGGGGTGGAGATAGCTGTCAATGTACCTAATTTGGGGCTTTTGCTTTCAGCAAAACACCTACCTCCCCTCAAGCTAAAAAATGCTTTTGCAGCTGCCCTTCCAGTTCGCGGTTGAAATGTTCAGCAGACTGCATGTGCTCTCTCATCAATTCACGTGCGAGATCAGCATCGCGCTTGCGAAAAGCATCCATCAGCTGCTTGTGATAGTTCAGGTTGGCGCAGGAAAACTCCTGCTGCTCTGGTAGCTGTGCTTTTTTGAATATCACCAGGTCGCGAATCATGTCGTTCAGGAAACGGCCAATGAACGCAAGCATGGCATTGTCGCAGCACCCTGCCAGCACAACGTGAAATTCCAGTTCAGCTATACGCTGTTGCATTCGCTCATCAAAGTTGCTTGCAGGTGTCTCGCAACAGGCAACCAGTGACTCCAGTCGAGCAAAATCCTCATCCTGCAGTCGCGGCGTCGCCAAAGCCGCTATCTCCGGCTCTACCAGAGTTCGCAAGGCATAAATTTCAGGCCCTGTCGGTTGGTCGAAGTGCAAAAAATTTCGCAACAACTGACTGGCTTTTTCATAGGGAACTCTCTCCAACACTGCTCCGCCGTTGGGTCCTGTCTTGATTCTGACCAACCCTTGCACTTCCAGCGACTTGAGAGCCTCACGCACTGTTCCTTTGGAGCATTCAAACTGCTCCATCAACTCGCGCTCATTGGGTAAACGGTCACCAGGCTGCTTGCCGTTAACAACAACCCACTGCTTTACGGATTCAACTATCTGATCAGCACGCTTGATACGTTGCGGGGCTTCAAAGTCTTGTTTTTGCATGTTTTCGAGTGCCTTTGGAGGGATGACCATCCTGCCACAAACTTGATGATTTTTCGATCTTGGTTGTTTAATTATATTTATTAGTATAAATAGTATAGTTAAGACTTGGCCTGACAGCCGAGCTGCATGCTGGATCTGATATAAAAACAAACCAACAGAGACAACGACTATGCAAACCAAAGGATTGATACGAACTCTGGGCGCCGCAACTCTGACGGCAGCTCTTTCCATGTCTGCACAGGCATCCGACTACATCAACGTGCTTACCGGTGGTACGTCTGGCGTTTACTACCCAATGGGCGTTGCACTATCCAAGATCTACAACGATGAAATAGATGGGGCAAAGGCCTCCGTACAGTCCACCAAAGCCAGCGTGGAAAACCTCAACCTGATTCAAATTGGCCGAGGCGAATTGGGGTTTGCGCTGGGGGATTCTGTGAACTCCGCCTGGAATGGCGACAAGGAAGCCGGTTTTCCCAATAAACTAGATAAGCTGCGTGGCTTGACCGCCATATACCCCAACTACATTCAAATCGTGGCGAGCAAAGCCTCAGGGATTAAATCTCTGGCGGATTTGAAAGGTAAGCGCGTTTCGGTTGGCGCGCCCCGCTCTGGTACAGAACTGAATGCCCGCCGGGTATTTGGTGCAGCCGGCCTGAGCTACGACGACTTCAGCCGAGTGGAATACCTCCCCTTCGGCCAATCAGTGGAGTTGATCAAGAACCGTCAGATCGATGCAACGCTGCAGTCGGCTGGGCTTGGGGTAGCCTCTATTCGCGACCTGAGTACTGCGCTGGATATCACGATCGTTCCGGTTGGCGCTGATGTTGCGAAAGCGCTCAACAACCCAGCCTATATTTCTACCACTATTCCTGCCGGAACCTACGATGGCCAGGACACCGATGTCTCCACCGTGGCGGTGGTTAACTTCCTGGTTACTTCCACAAATGTTGCAGATGACACTGCCTACAAGATGGCTCGCGAGCTGTTTGATAACCGCGATCGCCTTGAAGCCGCTCATGCAGCGGGACGCCAGATCAAGCTGGAAAATGCACTGAACGGCATGCCCATTCCTCTGCACCCCGGTGCCGAGCGGTATTACCGTGAAGTTGGTTTGATCAAGTAATAATGCCAGGGGCCTCTCGGGGCCCCATGATCTGCGGATATTAATATGACGGATGCAAGCACTCATCCGGTGCCGGATACGGCGCCGGAGGTCGAGACACGCGCAGCCATGCTCATTCGACCGCTTTACTGTATCGCCATTGCCTTCTCCCTGTTCCAGCTGTACACCGCCGTGTTCACACCGCTGTCGAGTCTGGTGGTGCGCTCTGTTCACGTGGGTTTCCTGATATTGCTGGCTCTAACGCTCTACCGGGCAAACGGGTCAGGTCAGAACAAGGTTCCCTGGTATGACTGGGCTCTGGGTTTAACCGGGTTTGCGCTCGGTTTCTATCACTGGATTTTTGAAGCGGACATCATGCAGCGCTTCTTGCCAGAAACCCAGGACCTGATCGTGGGCACGCTGATGGTTGCACTGGTGTTCGAGGGTGCTCGACGTTGTATGGGCATTGGTCTGGCAGTGGTCTGCGGTCTATTCCTGCTCTGGGGATTGTTCGGCCAGTACCTGCCCGAACCATTGGGGCATCGAGGTTATGCGCCTGACCAGGTATTGCAGCAACTTTTCCTTGGCACCGAGGGAATTTTCGGTATTCCCACCTTCGTGTCATCGACCTATCTGTTTCTGTTTATTCTGTTCGGCAGTTTTCTGCAGCAGGCCGGAATGGTTGGCCTGTTTAATGATTTGTCGTTAGGCACTGTCGGCCACACCAAAGGCGGCCCGGCCAAGGTTGCAGTGGTTTCCTCCGGCATCATGGGCACCATTTCCGGCTCAGGCATCGCCAATGTAGTAACGACCGGGTTGTTTACTATTCCGCTCATGAAGCGTTTTGGCTATCGTCCCGCGTTTGCCGGTGCTGTTGAAGCAACCGCTTCCATGGGGGGGCAGATCATGCCACCGGTGATGGGTGCCGTTGCCTTCATCATGGCGGAAACCATTGGCGCCCCCTATGTAGATGTGGTCAAGGCTGCCGCCATCCCAGCTGTGCTCTACTTTGCGACCGTCCTCTGGATGGTCCACCTGGAAGCCGGCCGCTGCAACCTGAAGGGCTTACCCAAAGCGGAATGCCCCCGGCCTTTGCTGGCACTGAAAGAGCGCTGGTATCTGCTACTCCCATTGATGACGCTGGTCTGGTTGCTATTTGGCGGCTATACCCCTCTGTTTGCCGGTACCATTGGCCTGCTGCTTACGGTTGTGCTGATCCTCGGCAGTGCCTTATCCGGTCCGTTGCGCCAAACCTATATGAAGGTAGCCTTCTGGATTATGGTCGGTTTGGCATGCTCGGCATTCTTCAAGTACGGCGCCGGTGCCATCTTCGCCCTGATTGGGATACTTATCCTGCCGCAACTTATTCTCAAGGGAGGCCGCGACACTCTTAAGCTCTGTCTCGACAGCCTTGCCCAAGGCGCCGTCAGTGCAACCGGTGTCGGTATTGCCTGTGCCGTGGTCGGTGTAATCATCGCGATTCTGACCCTGACAGGCCTGCCCATTACGATCGGCTCAGCTATCGTCGACATTGGTCAATCAAGCCTGTTTCTGAGCCTGGTGCTAACAATGCTGACCTGCATTGTATTGGGCATGGGTATTCCGTCGATTCCCAATTACATCATTACCAGCTCTATTGCCGGGCCGGTGCTGGTTCAGCTCGGTGTGCCGGTGATCGTCGCTCATATGTTCGTGTTCTATTTCGGCATCATGGCCAACCTTACACCGCCGGTTGCACTCGCCGCCTTTGCCGCCGCGCCCATCGCCAATGCCCCAGCCATGCGCATTTCGATGATCTGTCTGCGCATCGCCATTGCCGGTTTCCTGTTGCCATTCATGGCGGTATACGCCCCGGCGCTAATGCTCCAGGGCGACAGCCTCTTGATGAGCGCCTGGGTAACATTCAAAGCAGTCTTTGCAATCGCACTCTGGGGCGCGGCAGCCATCGGTTATCTGTATGCGCCTCTAAACTGGCCGGAAAGACTCTGGGCCACTGCTGCAGCAGGTTGCATGGTTGTCGCCATGCCGATTACGGACGAGATCGGACTTGCACTTGGGGCAGCCTTCCTGGCCTGGCACTGGTTCCAGGTTCGACGCGGCAAAAGCCTTTCTACGGAGCCCGTTTGATATGAGCCTGCTGTGTATCGGATTACTAACCGCAGCAATGGAAGTTCGATGTATTGAGACCGATAGCTTCACCCTGCGGTGGCAGCACTCCGTAGAACATAGCGGTTGGTATGAACAATACCGCCTCAGTGGCCAGCAATTTTTGCTGGTGGAATCAGCAGTGCAGCAAAGTGGTGCGGGCATGGAGCCCGCATCTGATGCCCGCCTGGTCGATGGCTGGTGGATCAGCCGCCCCGCTGCCTCCTTGGGTATACCTGAGCTGATCCTGCCGGACTCAGCATTCACAAGCCCTATGCAACTTTGCCTGCAGAGCGACTGCCAGCCTCTGCGCAGCTGGTTAACGGGCAATAAAGACTCAACAACTCCGGTGCGGCTGTTCGCCGGAACACAAACACCAGTAGATAACGAGCATTAAATAAATCGGGAGTACACAGATGTCCAACTTTGCAAGCTTCAATTGGGATGACCCCTTGCTGCTGGAGCAGCAATTAACTGAAGAAGAGCGCCAGATCCGTGATGCGGCCCATGCTTACTGCCAGCAGTCGCTGCAGCCTCGAGTTCTCAGTGCTTACCGCGAGGAGCGTTTTGACCGGGAGATCATGAGGGAGATGGGCGAAATGGGCCTTCTCGGACCAACCGTCGCTGAAGAGTACGGCGGCGCCGGTATTGGCCATGTCGCTTATGGACTCATCGCCCGTGAGGTTGAGCGTGTCGACTCTGGTTATCGTTCAGCCATGAGCGTTCAGTCATCGCTGGTTATGTATCCCATAGAAACCTATGGTTCCGAAGAGCAGAAACGCAAATACCTGCCCAAGCTCGCCAGTGGCGAATGGGTCGGTTGTTTCGGCCTGACCGAGCCAGACCACGGTTCTGACCCGGGCTCCATGATCACGCGCGCCAAAAAAGTAGATGGCGGCTACCGCCTAACCGGCCAGAAAATGTGGATTACCAACAGTCCCATCGCAGACCTGGCCGTTGTGTGGGCCAAATCGGAAGCCCATGACGGCAAGATCAAAGGCTTCATCGTCGAGCGCGGCACCGAAGGATTCTCGACACCCAAAATTGAAGGCAAGCTAAGCCTGCGTGCCAGTATTACCGGTGAAATTGTGCTGGATGAAGCCTTCGTACCCGAAGAAAATCTTCTTCCCAATGCAAGCGGTCTGGCAGGCCCCTTTGGCTGCCTCAACAAGGCCCGCTTCGGTATTGCCTGGGGCGCCATGGGCGCCGCCGAGTTCTGCTGGCACGCAGCACGCCAGTACACACTTGACCGCAAGCAGTTCAACAGACCGCTGGCCGCTAACCAGCTGGTCCAGTTGAAACTGGCCAACATGCAGACCGAAATTTCACTGGGCTTGCAGGGTGCACTGCAGATCGGGCGTTTAATGGATAGTGGCAATTGGGCACCCGAGATGGTCTCGCTGATCAAACGCAACAACTGCGGCAAGGCACTTGATGTGGCACGCATGTCTCGCGACATGCACGGAGGCAACGGAATTTCCGACGAGTTCGGCGTTATGCGCCATATGGTCAACCTGGAAACCGTCAACACCTACGAAGGTACCCACGATGTGCATGCACTGATTCTGGGTCGAGCCCAAACAGGTATTCAAGCATTCTTCTAACGCCTGGCGGCGGCTTCCGAGCCGCCTGCTTTGGAGGTGTATTATGGATAAACCCCTGGCAGGTGTCAGAGTGCTGGACTTGTCCCGTATTCTGGCAGGCCCCTGGTGCAGCCAACACTTGGCTGATCTGGGTGCTGAAGTGATCAAGGTGGAACACCCTAAGCGTGGCGACGATACCCGCAGCTGGGGTCCACCCTATTTGAAAGATACCCGAGAAGCGGCCTACTTTCTGAGTGCCAATCGTGGCAAGGAATCGGTTGCCATCGACATTGCTCACCCCGAGGGCCAACAACTGATCCGGGAACTGGCCTCTCAGGTAGACGTGGTTCTTGAAAACTTCAAAGTAGGAGGACTTTCCCGCTACGGGCTTGATTACGAGAGTCTTAAAGCCGTCAAACCCGACCTGATTTACTGCTCTATTACAGGGTTTGGCCAGGATGGCCCCTATGCAGAGCGAGCAGGCTATGACTTCCTGCTTCAAGGCATGGGTGGTTTGATGAGTTTGACCGGACAACCCGAAAGCGTCCCCGGCAACGAACCGGTCAAGGTCGGCGTAGCCATTACCGATCTGTTTACAGGCATGTACGCGGCTACAGCCATACTGTCCGCGCTGCTGCAGCGTGACAGAACCGGCGAAGGAGCCTGGATTGATTTATCGTTACTGGATGTACAAGTCGGCGTTCTTGCCAACCAGGCGATGAACTACCTGACGACCGGAATTTCCCCGGAGCGGATGGGAAATGCACACCCCAATATTGTGCCCTACCAGGTGTTTCCCAGCGCCGATGGACACATCATTCTGGCCGTGGGCAATGACAGGCAATTCCAGCGTTTCTGTGAGGTTGCCGGCATACCCGAGCTGGCTGGTGATTCTGACTACGCTACCAATAATAGCCGTGTTGAAAACCGCGAGCAGCTCATTCCACAGCTGAGTGCCTGCATCGCAAAACACCCTTCTGCCTTCTGGCTGGATGAGCTGGAAAAAGTTGGCGTACCCTGCGGCCCTATCAACAACCTGGCTCAGGTGTTCGTAGACCCTCAAATATGTCACAGAGGCATGCGCATTGAGCGCCAACACCCTGAAGCAGGGTCAGTGCCATTGGTCAGTAACCCTATCCGTTTCAATGGACATGCTCTAAATGCCGAAACAGCCCCCCCGGCATTGGGCGAGCACACATTAGAGGTTCTGCAACGACTGCTGCCGAATCAAGACTCCAGGCTCGATCAGCTTAAGGCCGAAGGCGTAATTAGATAAGAGTACCTTCTATCACTTTTGCAGCTTAATGATTAATGGGGCAAGGACTGTAAAACCTATATAACAGCCTGCCCCTAGAATCATTTTTTTCCGTTAGTAAATGCCTCGATGAATGCACTTTGATTACTCACGGCCTTACTAAGCTGAGTGACTAGTATTTACAGCTAGGAATTACGATGCACTTTTACAAGTAGACCTGAATACTTAAAGATCTGCTTCTCTGCATGAAAGATCAGGCCGCGACCGGCTCAAGTCCAAACTGCTGGCAGGCTTCGGCAATAATATGGCGCCCGATCGGCAATGCCGAGGTCGCCGCTGGTGACGGTGCATTACAGACATTGATGGTACGTTGGGTGCGCACGAACAGGAAGTCATCCACCAGTTTGCCATCCCGTGATACCGCCTGGGCGCGTACGCCGGCCGGATAGGGCTTGAGATCTGCCTTGATAATGGAAGGACAGTATTTCTGCACCTCTTTCAGATAGCCCCCCTTGAACACTGAGTTCTTGAGCTCGATCAGACCCGGTTTCAGGTTGGCCCTGAGCACCTTGCGGATACCGGCATAGCCCAGGGTTTCCAGGCTGTCTTTCAGGGAAATATCGCTCTTGCGATAGCCCTCCCGTTTCCACGCCAGTACCGCATTAGGCCCCACGGTTACGGTGCCATCGATCATGCGGGTCAGGTGCACGCCGAGAAACGGCATGTTCGGATCGGGAATCGGGTAGATAAGATGTTTGACGATCTGATTATGCTGCTCGGGAAGCAGGTAGTACTCGCCACGGAAGGGGCAGATCTGGAAACCGGGCTCCATACCCAGCATACGCACCACACGGTCGGCCATCAGCCCGGAACAGGTAATCAGGTATCGACCGTTAAAGTCCCCCTGTGTCGTCGATACTACAACCTCATTCGACGCCTCCTGCAACGCAGTCACTTCCGTGTCGTAACGAATCTCACCGCCCTGGGCTTCCACCTGGCGCGCCATGGCTTCGGTGACCTGTGCATAATTCACAATACCGCTGGAGGGCACCAGAATACCGCCCACGCCGGTAATATTGGGCTCAAGCTCCCGAAGCTGTTCCGCGCTGAGCCAGTGGCGCTCCAGCCCATTGGCAGCCGTTCGCTCCCATAAAGCCTGCATGCGCTCCATCTCCAGCGCATTGGTTGCCACCAGCAATTTGCCGCATTCATCATAGGCAATGCCGTTTTCATCACAGAAGCGCTTGGTATCCACATTACCCTGCAGACAGAATTTGGCCTTGAGACTGCCCGGCGTGTAATACACACCGGCATGAATCACACCCGAGTTGTGGCCGGTCTGGTGACGGGCCGGGCCGCTTTCCTTCTCCACCACCAGCAGTTTCTTGTCGGGAAAGCGCTGCAGCAGCTGCATGGCCGTGGACATGCCGACGATACCGCCGCCCAGAATAATAAAATCGTACATGGTTGTTCCTGCCTGAATCGCGAAAGGCCACTCTGCACAAGAGTGGCCCGGGTAAGGGTTCTATGGGTGAATTGAGTTACTGCCTTGGGTTGCGCAGCGTTTTGGCATGCGTGAAGTAACCGCGCTGGCGCATCAGCTCACGGCGAAGGCCCTGATGGGCAACAAACTTGTCGCGGCCATGGAGCCAGAAATGGTTATTGATCAGCAGAAAGCTTCCAACCGGTACGCGCACGGACAGTCGCGCATCGCTGCTCTCCAGGGACTCGGACAGGTCGGTTAACCAGTTGCCTTCCTCAAAGTTGGCAGGCTGCACAAATTGATCGATATAGGACAGAATCGGGCGGCCCCTGCGGTCCGTGTCGAACACGGGGTGGAATACATCTTTGGCCGTTTTTTTGCTCGGCGGTGCCGTCCAACGCATGGCACGGTGTGCCATGGGGTCCGTATAGAAGCGCTCCAGGTCTGCCCAGTCATCCAGGTGCAGCAGCAGAGAATCGCCCCCCTCCATGCTCTGCTCATCAATTTTCAGCATCAAGACATAGTCCGTGTCCTGTTCCACAAAGGTGCCGTCATTGTGCAGCTCCATCACACGATGGGCTTGGCGCAGGTAGCTGTCGGAGTCGTCGTCGTTCTGTACCACGAACCGAGCGTAATACTGACCACTCATGGCATCGTAGTTAGAGCGCCCGAACAGGTGCGCCACCGCCGTGGTGAACTTCACCATGTCTTCAGCCTGCTCCACGCAGTCCAGTCCTTCCGGCGTGATCAGCAATCCGCCGGTGGCCCTGTCTGCCAGCGTACTGACCAGCAGCGGCTGGAGCTCATCATCGCAAAGCTCATTGAGGATCGCTGCCACCCGGAAACGCAGCATGGATTTGTACTCCAGTGCCTGCACCGGCCAGTGCTCAACGCGCTGCAGAAACGCTTGTACCGTTTCCTGAGTGAATGTTAGCTCCAGCAACCGCTCACTTTGCTTACTTGGCTGCAGGCTGAAACTTTGGCTGGTCAGAGGGGCTGCGCTCAGCGGTTGAGTGATCGCGTTCATGGTTACCTCGATTCTTTATTCGTTTTATTAATTCCAAAAACAAGGCTCGCCAGAGTGTAGATACAAGTTACGCCACACCAGAACCTTGAGTACATGTGTAAACAATAAACAATAAATAAAATATTTTCAAAAAATATCTACATTTTTTTATTTTGAATAAATTATGGTTTTTTGCTGTCAGTTGTAACCTGCCGATATAATCAGACCCCGACTTTAAGAGTGCAGGACGCCATGACCGAGAAAACCAACCTTGCTGACATTGCCTATGACCAGCTCAAGCGCGACATCACCTGCGGCGCCTTCAAACCCGGCGACAAGCTGTTGATGAGTCATCTGCGTGAACGCTATGAGATAGGTACAGGCCCCATGCGTGAGGCTCTGTCACGCCTAGTCGCCGAGCACCTGGTAACGGCCGCCAGCCAACGTGGTTTTCGGGTGGCCGCCATGTCGACCGAAGAGCTGCATGACATCTATTTTGCCCGCGCCAGCCTGGAAGCCATGATCGCCGAACTGGCAGTCCAGAAAGGCGACGACAGCTGGGAAGCCTCAGTCATTGCCAGCGCGCATACGCTGTCACGGGTAGAGGAGGTGGAAAACGCCGATCAGATGCTGTCGCTTTGGGATAGCCGTCACAAAGCGTTTCATAACGCCATTGCCAGCGGTTGCGGTTCCAATAAACTGATGGAGCTGCGCACCACCATGCTGGATCAGGCCGAGCGTTATCGCCAGCTTTGGCTGCGCCGCACGGTCTTTTCACCGGCCGCACTGGAAGGCAAACGTGAAGAGCACAAGGCATTGATGGAAGCCCTGCTCTCGCGAGACTCCGTTAAAGTGCGAACCATGATGTTCGAGCACATGATGAACCCCATTCCGATCATCGAGCAAATTTTGCAGGAACAGGGATTGGCCGGCTGATAGTTCAGCCATGCCAACGCAAAAAACCGGGCACCCAAAGGGTACCCGGAAGGGTCGACCTTCACGGTCATATCCAAGGCAAGATGGACTTGCCAGGGGAGAGATAGGAGTTACTGTGCCTGGAACATCTCGCGGGAGATCTGAGTAAAGATATCAACGATTTGATCGATGTGTTCCTTCTCGATGATCACCGGCGGTGACAGCGCAATGGTGTTGCCCACCGCACGGATGGACATGCCCAACTCGTAGCAGCGCTGCATGATCTTCGGTCCGACAATGGAACCATCGTCGGTTTCAAACTGCACTGCACCGATCAGGCCACAGTTACGCACATCAATAATGCCCGGCATGCCCTTCAGCGAGTGCAGCGCCTGTTCCCAGTAGTCACCGATTTCACCGGAGCCGCGCTCCAGCAGGCCTTCCTCTTCATAGATATCCAGCGTCGCCAGACCCGCTGCACAGGCAACCGGGTGTGCCGAATAGGTGTAGCCGTGGAAGAACTCCACCTGACCTTCGGGCGCGGAATTCACGACAGTGTCGTGGATCTCGTCTTTGACGAACACGGCCCCCAGCGGCAATACGCCGTTGGTAATGCCCTTGGCCGAGGTGATCATGTCCGGCTGCACATCAAATTTTACCGCACCGAAGGACGCACCCAAACGGCCCCAGCCACAGATAACTTCATCAAAAATCAGCAGCACGTCGTGACGGGTACAGATTTCACGCAGTTTTTTCAGATAGCCCATCGGCGGCAGGATCACACCACCGGCACCGCTGATCGGCTCCACAATCACCGCGGCAATGCTGTCGGCACCGTGGAATTCCAGCAGGTTTTCCAGCGCTTCAGCACGCTCGATACCGAACTCCGGCAGCCCCTTGGAGAAGGCATTGCGCTCGACATCCAGAGTGTGTGGCAGGTGGTCCACCGGCAGCAACGGGCCAAAGCCCTTGCGGTTCGGTGTCAGGCCACCGACGGAGATGCCGCCGAAGTTCACACCGTGGTAGGCTTTTTCGCGGCCGATAAAGCGGTACTTGCCGCCCTTGCCACGGGCATTTTGGTACGCCAGTGCGATTTTCAGCGCACTTTCCACCGCTTCGGAACCGGAGCAGGTGAAGAAGACACGGTCCAGACCCGCCGGGCTGTGTTTCACCAGACGCTCGGCAAATTCAAAACCGATATCGTGGCCCAGGTTGAACGGGGAACTGTAATCCAGCGTCTGGATCTGTTTTGACACGGCTTCGGCGATCTGCTTCCGACCATGACCGGCATTGACACACCAGAGACCAGCGGTGGCATCTAGAACCTGGCGACCCTGGTCATTGTGCAGCCACATGCCCTCGGCGCGTTCAATAATACGCGGGGCTTCTTTGAAGGCGCGGTTCGCCGTAAACGGCATCCAGAAATGATCCATGCTTTGATAATTCTTCATAGTGCAAACCTACCAAGCGGGTGTGTTAACAAGTGATGCTCAGTGTAGGCCCGCGCGTTCTCAGCAAACAGCAGCAAGATTAAAAGCAGGGTTTTATCACCATCAAACTAAGATCATCTTTGCGGCTTCCTGTCCCCCTCAGTGCAATTTGATTAAACTAGGGGTTAGTTGAGGTTCAACCTCCCCACAGGCTCAGGGGCGGCGGCCCGAGTAACCTTCATGCTGTTGATGGAACCCATATGGCAACGCGCAAATTCTGGCTTGGCCAGGTCGGTGATTACGAAATCAAGCAACTGAAGGTGTTTACCACCGTTGCCGAGTGCGGCGGTTTCTCCGCCGCCGAAACCGAACTCAACATCACCCGCTCCACCATCAGCATCCATATTGCCAACCTAGAATCACGTCTGAACCTGGTGCTCTGCCACCGTGGACGAGGCGGTTTTGCCCTGACCGAAGAAGGCAAGATCATCTACGATCAGGCCAAGAACCTGTTTGCCGCTCTGGAAGAGTTTCGCGCCACCGTCAATAACCTCAACTCCAGCCTGTCAGGCGACCTGCGCCTGCTGTTTTCCGACACGGTCAGCGGTGATGCCCGCCTGCAGCTGCCCAAGTTGATCAACCAGCTGCACGAGCAGGCGCCGGATGTGTATATCACCGTGGATGTGGCAGCCATGAGCACCATCGAGCAAAAGGTGATTAACGAGGAAGCCGAGATCGGCTTTGTCCCCCTGCACCGCGAACTGGAAGGGCTGGACTACATTCACCTGTTTTCCGATACCTGCCAGCTCTACTGTCATCGCCTGCATCCACTCTACGCGGCAGCAGATGACGCGATCACGGATGAGGTTGTAGATGCCCAGGCCTTGATTCAGGCCGGTCTCAAGCCGCACAAGGATGCCAGCCACATGATCGAGCAGATGGACCCGCGTGCCACCGCCTATTACTACGAGACCCGGCTGGCGATGATTCGCTCCGGCAAGTATGTGGGTTTTCTGCCCGAGCACTATGTTCAGCAATATGCCAAACCCGATGAGCTGCGTGCCTTACAACCGGGTAAACGCGCCTATCCTCTGGATCTGGTAGCCATCGTGAAAAAGTCGGCCCGTCCCAACAAGGCTCGCAACCTGTTTCTGGAACTGATTCGCGCACACTTGTCTGCGTAAACTGGCAAACTTTACCAACAGCTATGGCTTTCCGTGGGCAGGATGGCATCATTAGCTGATTACCGTCTGTCACCCTGACAGTTTGCCCCCACACTGGCTTGTTTGCTCGTACTCCCCCATGCTTGTCACCAACAAGCATGGTGTAGAGTGACGAGGTTCAGCCGGAGCCGTTCAGGAGTCGTACGCGCGTGTTCGCCAAGAATTTTCTTCAGTTCAACCTGAAGCATCTGATTCTGTTGTTGGCTTTTTCCTCCGCTGCCATCACCTTGCTCAACAGCCTGAGTGCCAGCTATCAGGTACAGCGTAAGCTGCTGATACAGCAGAGCCTGGATAGTAACCAGGTATACGCCCGCAAGCTGGCCACATCCACCGAAAACTTTCTGCAGGCGTCCCAGCAACAACTGGCTGTGACAGCCGAAGAGCTGGTGCCAGAACTGCATAACCAGGATAAGGTGCAAGCCATCGCCAACCGCTTGCGCCGACTGACCGAAAGCTTCAACTCGGTCGTAATTGTGAGTGCAGAGGGGGAAGTTCTGGCCACCTCACCCGAGGCGTTACGGATCGTTGGCCATCACCTACAGTCTCCCGGTGCACTTGAAGCCCTGAAAAAGCGCAAGCCTTTGATCAGCGAGGCATATTTGTCTGCTGCCAATAACCTGCTGGTCTTTATCTCTCACCCGCTGTTTGCAGAAACCGGCGAATACCTGGGTTATATCGGTGGCTCCATCTATCTCAAGGAGCGCAGCATCCTTAACTCTCTGCTCGGTACACACTATTACAAGGATGGCTCCTATCTGTACGTGGTGGACCAAAACCGCCGCCTGCTTTACCACCCACAGGCCGAGCGCGTGGGTGAGCGTGTTCATGACAATGCCGTGATCGAACAGGTGATCAGCGGTAACGAAGGCTCGGCCCAGGTGCAAAACAGCCAGGGCATTGAGATGCTGGCAGGCTTTGCCCCTGTCGGCAGCGCCAACTGGGGGATCGTCGCTCAGCGGCCATTGGAGGCGACACTGGCACCCTTGAACAGCCAGATGCATGCAGTCATTTACCATACCCTGCCGCTGGCACTGGTCACCCTACTGCTGATCTGGTGGTTGGCGCGTCTGGTATCCAAACCGCTCTGGCAGCTGGCTGACAACGCCCAGTCACTGGATAAACCCTGCACACCCGATCGTATTAAACGCGTGCGCTCCTGGTACTTCGAGAGTGCGGAGCTTAAACGCGCCATGCTGCTGGGCATTAATCTGCTGCATACACGCATCGGTGAGCTGAAAAACGATGCCGAAACCGATCCCTTGACCGGTTTGAGCAACCGCCGCGGCAGTGAACTGACGCTGACCCTCCTGCAGGAGAAGCAGGTGCCTTTCAGTGTTCTGGCCATCGATATTGACCATTTCAAGCAGGTCAATGACACCTATGGCCACGACTGTGGCGATGAGGTCCTGAAGTCCCTGGCCGAGATATTGAAGTCCTGCACCCGTCAGGAAGATCTGGCGTGCCGCACGGGGGGCGAAGAGTTCATGATTCTGCTGCCCAACGCCCACCTGCAATCGGCGCACGAGCTGGCAGAGCGCCTGCGCAAAGCGGTAGCAGCAAACATATTCGCAGAGGTGGGTTCACTTACGGTATCAATCGGTGTGGCAGAGTGGCCCGAACAGGCCGATGAGCCTGGCAAGGTGCTGAAGTATGCGGATCATGCGCTGTATCGCGCCAAGAAGCAGGGCCGTAACCGGACCGAGGTGTATCAGAAATAAGGTGGGAAGATGCCGGGGCATGAAGCCCCGGCAGTGTTCAGCGACTGCTTAACAGCAGTGCTTAGTAGTTGTACTTCTGCGCGGTGTACAGGGTCTGGGCTTTTTCCCATACCGGACCGACTTCACCCGTACCCACAGGCTTGCCATCCAGCTCAGTAACCGGGGCAATTTCCTTGCTGGAGCTGGTCAGCCAGAGCTCGTCCGCATTGCGCACTTCATCCATGGTGACGATACGCTCTTCCACCTTGATGCTGCCATCCTTGCGCAGGATGTCGAGCAACATCAGACGGGTGATACCCGGCAGAATCTGGTTGTCCAGCGGCGGCGTGATTACAACACCATCCTTGACGATGTAGGCGTTGCAGGCACTGCCTTCGGTCATTTCGTTATTGGCGTTGAACAGGATGATCTCGTTGTGACCCGCAGCATGGCCCTGCTGGAAGTGCATAACGTTACCCAGCAGCGCAGTGGATTTGATGTTGCAACGCTGCCAGCGCAGGTCTTCGGTAGATGACACCTTGTACGGCTTCACCTTTTCGCGATCCGCCACCGGTGCAGCCGGGATTTCGAAGGCAAACGCATATACGGTCGGTTCAACGTTTTCCGGGTATGCATGGTGACGACGGCTGTCGGTACCACGACTCACGTGCAGGTAGATACCCAGGTTGCCGGCACCATTCTTCTCGATCAGTGCTTCACAGACTTGACGCCAATCGGCTTCGGAGTAGCCGAAGTTAATACCGATCAGGTCCATGCCCTGATTCATGCGCTCGATGTGCGGACCAAAGCCAACCAGCTTGCCGTCGTAGGACGGGATGACTTCATAGATGCCGTCACCAAACAGAAAGCCGCGGTCCATCGGTGAGATGCGGGCTTCGCCCATCGGCATGAATTCGCCATTCAGGTAAACAGTGCTCATTGTATGTTCTCCACTAATCTTTAAAAACGCTTGCTCAGATAGCCTCAGGCTACCTCAGGCAAATTCAGTTAAGCGGCGCAGGGCCAGCAGCAATTCCTGACCATCGCTGGCCGGCAGGCTGTCTTCGGTCAGCTCATTCAGGCGTGTCACGCCATCCACGCTGCCCCGCTCCGACAGGTAAGTCAGTACCGCGGTGTTATCAAATTCAGCCAGCAGATCCTGGCCATTGAGCCAGCCCATCAAGGCCACCAGCGCATGGCCGCCCCAATTGGAGACATCAGCCACCACCAGCTCGTTACAGCGAGTCACCGCCGCCTTGATATCCAGGCTCTTCAAAGCCGGACGTACGTTGCCCATACCGATCTCGTTGCCGCCATCACCGATGGCAATGGTCGGGCAGCCGGCCTGATGCATGATTTCGTCGAAGCTGGCGGTGTGCTGGCCGATGGATTCGCCACGCATGTTGTAATAGTCGGTGTCATCGGACTGACCTGGGCGCTCGATCGAGATCACCAGCGAAGGCTGATGCTTGGCGAGGATGTCATCCGCCTGCTGCAGGCGGACCTTGGCGTCACGCTCATTCAGCGGCAGACGCTCTACGCGATAGTCTTTCTCCAGCACGCTGGCGAGCGGGTCACCACAGACCAGCACCGGGTTACGGCCGGTAGCGTCCAGTGCCTGGTAAAGCGAGATGGCGCCAACGGGGCCATCGGTCTCGAAGGTGCCGGCAACGGGGAAGCCGGTGCCGATCAGAACGGTGTCTGAAGCCTGCTGCAGCATCAGGGCTGCCCGCAGGCAATAACCCGGCAGCATGCAGTCGCGAACATGGGCCATGCCGCGCAGATTGCGCTGCACCAGCAGGGACTCAATCTGGTGGCTCAGGGCGACGGCGTCGCGCACACTGTTTTGTGTCAGGGGTTGGTTCATCGGTTTGAAACTCCGTTTGCGCTCAGCAAGGCACCAGTTCAGTGCGTTCACGGCGTACCCGCGCCAGCCACAGCTGGTTGTGGGCATCATCAATGGTAATGGGCTCAAAATGTACCTGGGCGCCTTGGGTCAATTGCGCCAGGCGTGCCAGATCCGGTGTGAATACCGAGCCCAGCTTGGGGTAGCCGCCGATGGTTTGGCGGTCGTGCAGCAGGATGATCGGCTGGCCATCGGCAGGGACCTGAATGGCACCCAGACAGATACCTTCCGAAAGGATGCCGTCGATATCGGCGTGAATCTCCTGCCCTTCCAAACGGTACCCCATGCGGTCACTGCGCTCGGTGGTGCTGTACTCGCTGCTGAAGAACAGTGCCTGCTGAACGGCATCGAAATGGTCCTGCTGATAACCCAGGATCACCCGCAAGGGTTTGTCGGTGCCATAGTCGGGTCTACCGGACTCAGGCAGGCTCAAGGTCGGTGCCGAGGTGCCAGTGTCGCAGCAGAGGAAGTCGCCCGGCGCCAGCTTACTGCCCTCAAGGCCACCTATGCGCTCTCGAACAACGGTTGCAGCACTGCCAAACTGAGGTGCTACCTTGAGCCCGCCCGCTACTGCCAGATAGGCGCGACAACCGGAGGTGGCATAGCCCAGCTCAATCAGGTCACCTTTGGCAACGGCATGGCTGCGCCAGCTATCCTGTTCGGTGCCATTGATCTTCATGATCATCTCGGCACCTGTCAGGGCGATCAGCGTGTCGGCTTCCGCCTCCAGCACCAAACCACCAAAACTGACCTCAAGCGCAGCTGCACTCGGCTCGTTGCTGCACAGGCGGTTGGCCCAGTAGAAGGCTTCCGCATCCAGAGGCCCGCCCGTAGTGAGCCCCAAATGATGCTGGCCAAAACGACCGGCATCCTGGATCAACGTCATCAGGCCCGGCTGGCGAACGCGCAGACCGGACAGGCCCTGTTCATTCATCATCCAGACTGCCTCCCAAAGCGAAGAACTCATCACGGGAAATCGATTCAAAGCGAACCCGGTCACCCACCTGAACCGGCATGGTCGGTTCAGCATTTGGGTCGAACATGCGCTTCGGGCAGCGCCCGATCAGGTTCCAGCCACCCGGAGACACGGCGGGGTAGATCGCGGTCTGGCGGTCGGCAATACCCACGGCACCACGAGGTACACGTTGACGCGGTGTGGCCAGTCGCGGGCAGGCAATGCGCTCATCTACATCACCCAGATAGGCAAAGCCCGGTGCAAAGCCGATGGCATAGACGCGGTACTCACCGGCCTGATGCAGGGCAACAACTTCTTCCACGCTGAGGCCGACACGCTCGGCCAGTGAGTCCAGATCCAGCCCGGCATCTGTGCCGTAGTACACCGGCAAAGTGACCAGACGCCCTTCAGTCTCGTCTCCACCATCGATGCGCTGCAATACACGGTCGATCAGCTGACGCACTTCCAGGTGGTCGGTACGGAAAGGATCATAGAGCACCAACAGGGACGCATAAGAGGGCACCAGATCGATCAAGCGGTAGCCCAGCTCTTCGCGCAGCTGCTCGGCAGCACTGGCCACAGCCGCAGCAACACCGGGCTGGCCATGCTCGCCAAAGTAGATGATCAGGGCGCTTTCGCCGGCGACTTCCACTCTCATCCCTGCAGAACCTCCCGGATCTCGCGAATTGCATTCACGCCCTCCTCGTTGTCCCCGTGAACGCAGAGCGTATCCACTTCCAGCTCCAGCGTATGGCCGCCGAAGGTGCTGATGGTGCCTTCAGCGCGCAGCTGTTCAACCTGTTTCAACATCTGCTCACGGTTGAGTACGGCGCCAGCCTTGGTGCGGGAACGCAGACGGCCGTCATCTTCATAACAGCGATCGGCAAAGGCTTCAAAGATCAGATCCAGGCCCCACTCTTTGGCTTCTTCGCGGTGCTGCTTGTACGCCGGTGTTGCCTGCAACATCAGCGCCATGGGACGGTGAAACTCTGCCAGGGACTGCATCACGGCGCGGCGAACGTCGGCGTTGGCCATCATGTCGTTGTAGAGCGCACCGTGGGGCTTCACGTAGCTCACATCCAGCCCCTGCACACGCGCCATGCCATCCAGTGCTGATACCTGGTAGTGCATCAGCGCTACCACTTCTTCCGGATGGCAGTTCAGTGAGCGGCGACCAAAACCGACCAGGTCGGGATAAGCGGGATGGGCGCCGACGGTTACCTGATGCTCTCGTGCCAAATTCAGCGTTTTGCGCATCACCTGCGGATCGCCGGCATGAAAACCACAGGCCACGTTGGCCTGATCGATGTGCGGCATCACGGCTGTATCCAGCCCCATGCGCCAGGCACCGAAGCTTTCACCAAGATCACAGTTCAGTTTTATTGTCATTGTCACTCCTGAAGCCGGGGGTGATCCCCAGACGGTCAAGCACGCAGCTCAACCGCCTTTAAAACATTTAACAGACTGTTAGAAAACCGAGAGTTTGCTGTTGGGCAGATCGGTCACCAGCATGTGCCCCGGGCTATGAGTAATACAGAACGGCGGGCGCGCCTGCTCAAGTACTACCTGCGGGGTTACGCCACAAGCCCAGAACACCGGCACTTCGCCTTCGCGAATGCTGACGGCATCACCAAAATCCGGTGCGTGAATATCATCAATACCGATTGCGGCCGGGTCACCAAAGTGGACGGGGGCACCGTGCACCGAAGGGAAGCGGCTGCAGATCTGAATGGCACGGATCGCATCTGCCGGCTTCATCGGGCGCATGGAGACCACCATGTTGCCACTGAAGCGCCCTGCCGGTTTGCAGGCCAGATTGGTGCGGAACATGGGCACGTTCACGCCTTCGGTCACATTGCGGATTTCCAGACCGTCGGCCAGCAAGGCTTCTTCAAAGGAGAAGGAACAGCCCAGTGCGAAGGTCACCAAATCATCACGCCAGTAATCGCGGATATCTTCCACTTCGTTGACCAGCTGACCTTCTTCAAAAATACGGTACTTGGGCACATCGGTACGGATATCCATGCCGGCTGCCAGACCTTCAATGGCAATATCACCCGGATTGGCAGCAACCCCCACCAGAGGACAGGGCTTGGGATTCAACTGACAGAACAGCAGGAACTCGGCCGCCCAGTCTGCCGGCAAAATCGCCAGGTTGGCCTGCACAAACCCACCAGCCAGACCGGAGGTATTGGTGTTGTGGGCACCATTGCGGATCGCCAGGCGAGTCTCTTTCGGTGACTGCATCTTATTCTTCTCCTGTAACGTCAGGGCGGAAGCGTTCATTGCGCTCGCCGGTCACGGCGCCGCCCTGCTTGTAAATTCGGGGCACACGGTCGGAAATGGAGCAGACGATCTCATACCCGATCGTGTCCAGATCACGCGCGGCATCTTCAACCGTCAGGTTGTCGTTGATCAGATCGACCTGGTCACCAATTTGCACCCGGTCATCAATCTGCACCATGCATTGGTCCATGCAGATGCGTCCTACGATGGGATACTGCACACCGTTGATTTCAACCTGGCGACCCTGGTGATAACGCAACCAGCCATCGGCATAGCCAATCGGCAGAGTGCCCAATCTTACTTTCACGCCCGCCACATAGGTCGCACCGTAACTGACGGCACTGCCGGCATCGATTTCCTTGATCTGGGTGATACGGCTATGCAGAGAAAACGCCTGTTTCAGCTCAAACGGCAGTTCAAATTCATGACTCGGCGGCAGGCCATACATGGAGATGCCGAGGCGCCCGGTGTTGGCAACCGACTGACGGCCGAAGCGAAGCAAGGCAGCACTGTTGGACAGGTGGACATAGCGGAAATCGGTCAGATCGACCTGCGCAGTCAAGGTATCAAGCTGCTGCATCTGAGCGTCATAACCTGCGCGCGTCTGGGCATCGGCCGTGGCAAAGTGGGTGAAGAGACCGACCCGCTTTAGTTGCGGATTGGTATCAATCAGCTGACAGGCCTTATGCACGCTGCCGGCATCCTTGAGTCCGATACGGTTCATGCCGGTATCAATTTTGAGGTGCAGGTTGGCAGGTACGCCATCGTAAGCCAGAATCGACTCAATCCAGTGCAAGTCATGCGCGGTGACATCGATGTTGGCCGCCGCCGCAACCGCCAGATCTTCTGGACGGATGGCCCCCATTACCAGGATAGGCACATCCTTGATGGCACGCCGCAGGTGCAGCGCTTCATCCAGAAAGGCAACACTGAGCATATCCGCACCTGCATCCAGCGCCGCCCGGGCGACATTGATATCGCCATGACCATAGGCATTGGCCTTCACCACCGCATAGAGGTGATCGAAGCCGGAATGCTGTTTGATTCTGCTGACGTTTTGCTGAATTCGATCGAGATCAACCTCGACCCAGGTATCACGGTAATACATCGTGCCGCACTCAAATTTTGTTTATACCAATTTTACCTTCAGGGGACCGCCCATACAGATTTAAATTCATGAATATAAATCGATGATCAGCCATAATTTCTGTTTTAGTAAGAAAAACAGAAATAAAGCCCAAACCTTTGAAAATGGCATATTTTTCGGCTTGCGGCGCAAGTCAGCCACTGCTGCTCACATGGATTAGCCTAACCGCCTCGCCAATCGGTTCTTGATAAGCCATTGTCTGACCTAGTTTAGCCACAAAACCTTAACCGCTCCGTCATCTGACTGTTGCCCCGCTGTAACCCGGCACACAGAAAATCTTCGCTCGAATACAAACCGCAACCTTGCGAAACACATTGAGCGCGCGAACGAAATCCGATGACACTATCCGAGCGACAAAACCATATTCTTGCACTGCTGGATAAAGCCGCAGGCAACCTGACCAGCACCGAGCTGACCCAGGCCTTCGGCGTATCCGTGCAAACCATTCGCAAGGATCTGAACGAACTGAGTAACCTGGGCCTGGTGCAGCGAGTGCATGGCGGCATTACCCGCCCCCGTCAGAACCGCAACCTGTCCTTCACCAACCGTCAGGTCATCAACCTGGAAGCCAAGCAGGCCATCGCCAGAGCCGTTGCCGAGCGCTTGCCTGAAGGCGCCTCCATATTTCTGGGAAATGGCACCACGCCCCAGCAGGTAGCTCAGGCATTATTGGACCACCCTGGCCTTCAGGTGATCACCAACAACCTGGATGCCGCTCTGACCCTGTGTCAGAACCCCAATATCGAAACCTTGCTGGCCGGCGGACGCATTCGCCCATCCGATCAGGACTTGATGGGTGAAGACACCACCCGTTTCATGCGCCGTTTTCAGGTCAATTTCGGCATCTTCGGCATCGGCGGCCTCAGCGCCAAAGGCGAGTTGATCGACTTCTCACCGGAAGAGTCGCACCTGACCCGCGCCATTATCGATTGCAGCGATCAGCGCATTCTGGTCACCGACAGCAGCAAGTATCTGCGCAGCGCCCCCGTCCGCACCGGCCACCTCAGTGAAATAGACCTGTTTATCACCGAAATGTTGCCCGAGCCGGTACAGGCTCTTCTTGCCGCTACCGACGCGGAAGTCGTGTGCGCATCCCCCCAGCAACAGGAGCCCGCAAAATGAGCCAGCTTGAAGTTAAAGGATTGAATAAACACTGGGGCGACACCCGTGCCGTGAATGACGTCAGTTTCACCATTAAACCCGGTGAATTCGTCGCCCTGCTGGGTCCGTCCGGCTGCGGCAAATCCACAACACTGAAAATGATTGCTGGACTGGAAGACCCCACATCAGGCTCCATCCACCTGAATGGACGTGACCTTACTCACCTGCCTCCAGGCAAACGTGGCCTGGCCATGGTGTTCCAGTCCTACGCCCTCTTCCCGCACCTGAGTGTGGCCGAAAACATTGTGTTCGGGCTCAAGGCACGTCGCGTTGCCATCGAAGAGCAAAACCGCCGGCTGCGTCAGGTCACCGAGCTGGTCGACCTGGGTGCACAACTGCACAAGAAACCGGGCCAGCTTTCCGGTGGTCAGTGCCAGCGTGTGGCACTGGCGCGCGCCGTTGTCGCTGAAGCACCGCTTTGCCTGATGGATGAACCTCTTTCCAACCTGGATGCCAAGCTTCGCAACGAGATGCGCGCGGAGCTGCGGTCGCTGCAACAGCGCCTGGGTATGACCGTGCTCTATGTCACCCACGATCAGGTGGAAGCGATGAGCATGGCCGACCGTATTTTGCTGCTTAATGAGGGCAAAGTCGTCCAGAACGGCACGCCCGAAACACTGTATGGCGCACCGGAGAGTACTTTCGTCGCCCGCTTCATCGGCAACCCGCCCATGAATCTCATGCAGAAGGATGCGCAGCATCTTGGCGTGCGCCCGGAACATGTCAGGGTCGACCCAAAAGGCGTCCCGGCTCAGGTCATGCACTGTGATTACCATGGCGCCGATACCATTATTGATGCGGTGCTGCCGCACCTGAATCAGCAAACCATCAAATTGCGTTTGCCCGGTCACCAGCAGCTGCCCCAGGGCCGAGAGCTGGGCCTTAGCTGGGACCGCCACCACGAGCACCACTTCTGCCTGCATAGCGGGCAGCGACTCAACCCTGTTTTTGCATCACCCACTCTAACCCCCGATGAGACGGAAACACACCATGTTGCATAAAGGAAAGCACCTGCTGGCAATCGGCCTGACTTCACTGGCTGCGACAGCCGCTCAGGCCAAGACTGAACTGACCATGTACTACCCGGTATCGGTTGGCGGCCCGCTGACCAAGGTTGTAGACGGCATGATCGACCAGTTTGAAAAGCAGAACCCGGAGATTGATGTCAGCGCCATTTACGCCGGCAACTATAACGATGCCCGCGTCAAAGCCCTGGCGGCGCTGAAAGGCGGTCAGTCGACCCAGTTGTCCGTTATGGCCGCTATCGACGTACATGAACTCAAGGACCTTGATGCCATTGTCGCCTTTGACGACATCGTGGAAACCGATGAAGAGCGCCAGTGGTTGAATAGTTTCTACCCGGCGCTGATGGAAAACAGCCAGGTGGATGGCACCACCTACGGTATTCCGTTCCAGCGCTCCACCATCGTCATGTATTACAACAAGGATGCTTTCCGCGATGCGGGGCTGGACCCGGAACAGCCTCCGCGCAGCTGGGACGAACTGGTCAGCATGGGCCAGAAGCTGGTGAAGAAAGACAGCAACGGTCAGGTTGAGCGCTGGGGTGCCATGATCCCTTCAACCGGCTACCCCTACTGGATGTTCGGCGCACTGGCCAAGCAGAACGGTGAAGTGCTGATGAACAGCGCCGGTAACGAGACCTACTTCAACAAGCCCGGCACTGTTGAAGCTCTGCAATATTGGAGCGACCTGGGCAGCAAGTACAAGATCATGCCGCAAGGCACCATCGAGTGGGGCACCCTGCGTCAAAACTTCCTGGAGCAGAAAACCGCCATCATGTGGCACTCCACCGGTAACCTGACCGCCGTGAAAAAGAACGCCGACTTCGACTTTGGCGTCGCCATGATGCCGGCACACCAGCAGCTGGGCTCACCGACAGGCGGTGGCAACTTCTACATTTTCAAGGAGTCCACTCAGGAAGAGCGCCGTGCGGCCATGAAATTGGTGCGTTTCATGACCTCCCCCGAGCAGGCAGCCAACTGGAGTATCGCGACCGGCTACATGGGTGTTAGCCCGGCAGCATATGAAACGCCCGAACTGAAAGCGTACGTTAAGTCCTTCCCGCCGGCGGCAGTGGCTCGCGACCAGCTGGAATACGCCACGGCTGAGCTGGCAACTCACCAGGCCGGACGCGTGCGCAAGCTGCTGGACGATGCCATCCAGTCAGTGCTGAACGGTCAGGCCGAGCCTCAGGCCGCACTGGATGCTGCCCAGAACCAGGCCAAGCGCATTCTGTCTCGCTACTGATCCACCTGTCCGTGATCAACCCGCCCGGCCTATCAGTGTCGGGTGGGGTTGTCCGGCCGACTTCAAGGCAATTCGATGAACCGACTTTCATGGCTACATGCCTGGCTGATGCTGCTCCCCGCCCTGGCCATGCTACTGGCATTTACCCATATCCCGACGCTGACAACCGTCTGGCATTCGCTGTTCTTCCCTGAACGCGGTGGCGCACCGGCCGAGTTTGCCGGGCTGGCTAACTACCGCATGATGCTGGACGACAGCGTTTTCTGGCAGGCCCTGAGCAACAACCTCTGGTATGCCCTGGGCACAGTACCTACCTCGATCGCGCTGGCATTGGCCATGGCCTTGTGGGTCAACAGCAAGATCAGCGGCCGTACTGCCCTGCGTCTGGCGTACTTCACCCCCACCATGCTGCCGATGATCGCCGTCGCCAACATCTGGCTGTTTTTTTACAGCCCCGAGATCGGGCTTTTCAACAAGGTATTGGCGCTGTTCGGCCACCCCGGTATCAACTGGCTGGGTGACAGCGACTGGGCACTGCCAAGTCTGATGCTGATGACAGTGTGGAAAGAAGCCGGGTTCTTCATGATTTTCTATCTGGCCGCTCTGCAAAGCCTGAGCCGAGACCTCTACGATGCCGCCGCACTGGAAGGCGCCGGACGCTGGCACACCTTCCGCCGACTGACCTGGCCACTGCTGATGCCAACCACCCTCTTTGTGCTGGTCAACGCCATCCTCAACGCTTTCAAGCTGGTAGACCACCTGTTCATTTTGACCAAGGGCGGCCCCAACAACGCCAGTAACCTGCTGCTCTACTACATCTACGAAAACGCCTTCAGTTTCTTCGACAGCAACTATGCCGCCACCCTGACCGTGGTAATGCTGGCTCTGCTGATTCTGCTGGCACTTTTGCAATTTGGCGTACTCGAGCGCCGCATTCACTACCGCTGAGACCGCACCATGATGACGCGATTCAACACCTGGCTTTCGACTTCAGCCGCCTGGCTGCTGGGCCTGCTGTGGATACTGCCCTTACTGTACGCTTTTTGGGCAGCCACTCACCCGGCAGAATATGCCACCCGGTTTGATCTCTTTGCACCTCTTACTACCGAACATTTTGTTACCGCATGGAAGCAGGCACCGTTCATGCGCTACATGCTGAACACCGTGATCATTACCGGCCTGATCCTTCTGTTTCAGCTGATTCTTTGCACGCTTGCAGGCTATGCCCTGGCCCGCATGCAGTTTCGTGGCCGCGGGCTGGTGTTTGCACTGGTACTGCTGCAGCTGATGGTAATGCCGGAAATACTGATCGTGGAAAACTACCGCACCCTGGCTGGCCTGGATCTGATCGATACCCATATCGGTGTGGGCCTGCCCTATATGGCCAGCGCCTTTGGCATTTTCCTGTTGCGCCAAACATTCAAGGGCGTGCCTCAGGAGCTGGAAGATGCGGCCCGTCTGGAAGGCTGCTCGCGGCTGGGCGTGCTCTGGAAGGTCTATGTCCCCCTGGCAAAACCCACCTACCTGGCTTATGGACTGGTTTCGATCAGCCACCACTGGAACAACTTCCTCTGGCCTCTGGTCGTCACCAATACCGAAAGCAGCCGTCCTCTCACCGTCGGCATGGCGATTTTTGGCGCCCCCGAGTCCGGCGTTGACTGGCCGGTGATTTGTGCCGGCACCCTGATTGCCATCGGCCCCTTGCTGGCGGTGTTTCTGCTATTCCAGCGCCGTTTCGTTCAATCCTTTATGCACGCGGGGCTTAAGTAATGTTTAATTCACTGCGTATTCTCAGCTGGAACATCCAGAACGGTAAAGGCTGCGACGGTCTGGTCGACCTGGATCGAACCATCGCATATATCAAGGCTCAGGCACCATTGGACCTGATCTGCCTGCAGGAGGTCGCGCGCTTTTTTCCCGACTATACAACGCCTGAACATCCGGACCAGCTCACTGCACTGGCCCAGGCCTTTCCGGACCATACGCCCGTATGGGGCGCCGCACTCAGCTGGCCGGGAAGCAACCGGGAGCAGCGGCAGGAGTTCGGTAACCTGACACTGACTCGGCTGCCGCTGCTGGATCGGCGGGTACACTGCCTGCCGGGCGCGGTTGCCGGTGGCAATGCCAACGCCTGGCGGACGCCCCGTTGCGTAGTTGAAACTCTGGTCGAGACTGATACAGGCCCGTTGCGCATTCTCAATACCCACCTGGCTTACCACGACGATGAGGAACGACACCAGCAACTGAGATACCTGGATGAAATCCAGCAGGCGGCCTTGAGGCAGTACCAACACCGCTGCGATTCTGCCCCCGGCATTTTTGCTCAACCCTGGGCAACCGACCACACGGTCCTTTGCGGTGACCTGAACATGGATAGCCTACAGGACGAATACCACGCGTTCACCAGGCTGGGCTGGCAGGATGCCGCCACAGCCTTTGGCGATGCTCAGCGTCGTCAGCCCACCTGCGGTATCCATGACCGAGACCAGTGGCCCGATGGTCCCCATTGCCGAGACTACTTCTGGCTGCAGCAGGTGCAGGCAACTGCCCTTGATGTGGACACCAACACGCCCCTATCCGACCACCAGCCCCTGGTGCTGACTTTGGAACACTGAGATGACATCAATGCCCCCTCTGCCCTTGCCCGACCAGCTGGAACACCCCGTTCGTTACCTCTTTACCGATGTAGATGACACCCTGACCTGGGAAGGCCGCCTGCCACCCGCCACCTTTGCCGCTCTGGACCGTTTGCAACAGGCCGGTATTGATGTCATTCCGGTAACCGGCGCCTGTGCCGGCTGGTGTGACTGCATCGTCCGCACCTGGCCCGTCACCGCCGTGATTGGCGAAAACGGTGCCTTCTGGATGCAACGAGACGAACAGGGCCAGATACAACGCCACTACCGGCAGACCTCTGAGGAAAGAAGCCAGAATTTCGGTTTGCTACAACAACTGCAAACGGAGTTGGCTCAACAACACGATTTTGCCCGCCCCACCGATGATCAGCCCTACCGTGAAACCGATATCGCCTTTGATATTGGCCAGCAATGGCAAGCGTCAACCGAGCAACAGCACACACTACTTAATCTGCTGCAACAAGCAGGCGTGCAAGCACGGCTTAGCTCCATCCACATTAATGCCTGGCTGGGTGACTACGACAAAGCAAGCTCAGCACGGGCATGGCTGGCTCAGGAAGCCCTGCGCACCGGCTTTGCCATCAGCGACAATGAAGTTGCGTTTATCGGGGACTCGGGCAACGACGCGGCCATGTTCGAACAGTTCAGCAACACCGTTGGGGTCGCCAATATTGGCCGCTTCCTCGATAGCCTGCCGCAACCGCCTCGCTTTATTACCTCGGCTAACGGCGGCTATGGTTTTGTCGAGTTGGCCGAGCGCCTGCTGCAACACGCATGAGCCGCTAGAACTCTGTGTCCGGCAAGGACGTTTTCGGGGCGCGGATTGTTTATAATCCCCGTCCCATTCACATCCAGCTGGGAGCCCGATCATGCCCGCCACTGCCGCCATCGCCCACCGCCTGACTCGCCGCACCGGCGATCAGTCCTTCAGCCTGCGCGAAACCCCTTTCGACCGTGAGGGCCTGAACAACCGTATGCTGGCCGAGATCAAGCCGCTGTTTACCCGTCGCGCCAGCAAGCGCTACGGTTGCTTTGCCGAAGAAGCCACGGTATTCAAAGGCCTGCTGGTGAACTGGCGCGACCAGACCCTGAGCTTTACCCAGTTTACAGCCAAGGTGATCGAGAACCTGGCCATGCTGATGGAGCAGGAAGATCTGGAGACCGACGGGCACTGGCTGTTTATCGAAGAAGAGCTGGAAGCCTCACACCGCCTTTGGATTGCACTGCTGAAGCAGAAAGACGGTCTGCTGCTGAATGCGGATAACGACCTGCAGGACACCGGCTATATCGATTTTGCCAAAACCGGCCTCTGTGCCTGCATCGATCTGCACGATATCGACAACCCGGATGGCAAGCGCTACCTGACTCTCAGCTTCGGCTTTGGCGACCGCCCGCTACAGCAGCACCTGATGGACTTTTTCGGCTTTACCGATACCGTCGACACCCAGGCCGATACCGAACGCTTCATGGAGCTGGTCAGCGATTATTCCGAGGCGATGCCGGAAGATACCGCCAAGCGCTACCAGAAAGAGGTGGCCGAGTTCTGCATGGAGCAGTCAAAAGAAGGATCTGCGGTGAATTACCACGAGCTGTCCGGCAATGTGGACTCGGTAGCCGAGGTATCGCTGGACGATTTTATTGCCGAGCGTGCTCCCGAGATGAAGGAAGAGTTCATCCCGGATCGCAGCAGCCTGAAGAAATACATCCGTTACACCGGACGTACCAAGGAGGTATCCATCAGCTTCAGCAACGAGTCGCTGGGCAAGTCGATTACCTTTGACCCGAGCACCGAGACACTGACACTTAAAGACCTTCCTTCTGCACTGGTCAAACAACTTAAAGGCGAGTGATCAGGCGTTAGCCAGCGGCAATTTCACCAGGAACCGGGTACCTTCGCCCGGTTCACTTTCCACCTGAATGTCGCCGCCATGGTCCTGCACGATGCCCCAGGTGATCGATAGTCCAAGCCCCGTCCCTTCGCCTACCGGCTTGGTGGTATAGAAAGGCGTGAATATCTCCTTGACCACATCCTGGGTCATGCCACAGCCGGTGTCAGCCACAATGATCAGCGCATAACCATCCTGCACTTCACTGCTGATCTTCAACTCGGCACGCGGCTGGTCCTTCATGGCATGAACGGCATTAATGATCAGGTTAGTGAACACCTGATTAATCTCGTTCAAGTTACATCGTACAAGGGGCAATGGCTCCAGCTCAAGCGAGATCCTGACGCGATTCTTCAGTTCATTATTCAGCAGACGCAAAGTGGATTTCAGCGCCTCAACCAGATCTGCCGGCTCTCGCTCGCCCTCCTGAACACGGGAAAAACTGCGCAGGCTGTGCACGATATCGCGTACCCGATCCAGCCCTTCCTGAGTGTCTTCAATCACACCGGGATAATCTTCCTGAATAAAGGCCAGATCCAGTCTCTCCTGCAAGCTGTCCCATTCCTGTTGTAACGCCTCTGGCATCAAGCTTGCCAGGTCGTGCTGCTGAATAAACTTCACCAGCTGATCATAGGCCTCTATATATTCCTTGGCCGCCGATACGTTGCTGATCACATACGCCAGAGGGTTATTGATCTCGTGTGCCACGCCTGCAGTGAGTGTACCCAACGTTGCAAGCTTTTCGCTTTGTACCAGCGCAGTTTGTTGCTGCTGAAGCTGATCATAACTTTCTTCAAGGCGGCGGTTTTGCTGATACAGCTCTCGGGACTTGTCCTCCAGCAGCTGCTCAGCTGTCAGGCGTGCACTCCGTTCACGCTCATATGCCGCCTTGTAAGGATTTTCCTTTACCTCAGGCATCGATATATTGAACCTCTAAAACACAGTGGTCAGCCCCATCATGCATGCACTGGCTATGCGCGATGGTGATGGGTGTGGCGTAGTGCTTGGCAGCCCCAAATATCAGACCTTCAGCCAACATGCACAGTTTACGTTCGGAACGGTAGTTCATGATCAGTTTATCGTCAGTTCGGGTACACTCAATTCGAGGCAGACTGGGGTTCTCATACAGCTTGTTCACTTCCACATGGATGACACCATCAATGCTTTCCAGAAAGGTGAACAGGTCGGGGCAATCCTCCACAAACATGGGATAACGCCGGGAGAGCTTGCCAAACATATACTCGCCAAACCCCTTCACCACTTCCTGTACCGGCAGGTCGAGATACTCGGCAACCCCTCCAACCAGCGCAAACAGCTCCGAGTCCGGATAGGAAACTGCAGACGTATAGATACCGCTGGCATCACGGGATTGAGCCAGAATTTCATTCCAGGCTTCCATACCGCCTTTTTCCAGCACCATCTCTTCAAGAATATTGAAAACAACCCCTTTCATATCCACGCTCCCCTTGGGATCACCCGACTCAGTGTAGCGCCAAGACCGGGCAAGATCGACCAGCCCGAATTCAGCGCCCCTCCTGGGCCAGTACATCGCGTATTGCCGCCACAAAACTCTCAACGGGCTGACCGCCTGATACGGCATAACGCTGATTGAACACCACTGTCGGAACCGAGTTGACACCCAGCTCCAACCATTGCTGCTCTTCTGCTCTCACAACCTCAGCATAACGCTGATCCTGCAAAAGCTCACGTGCTGCGGCACTGTCCAGGCCCACCTGAGCAGCAAGCTCAACCAGCACCTTGATATCAGAGGGGTTTCGGTTATGGCTGAAGTAAGCTTCCAACAGTGCCTGCTTGAGTGCCAGCTGATATTCACCGCCCTGCTCACCCGCCCAGTGCAACAGCTGGTGCGCAGCAAAGGTATTCCATTTCATACTGTCGGCGCGAAAATCAAATACAAAGCCCAGCTCTGCACCGCGCAGGCGAATCTGCTCCTGATTCAGTTTTACCTGCTCCTCGCTGATGCCATATTTACGCGACAGGTGCGGCAGGATCCGCTCCCCGGCTTCCGGCATATCCGGCGCCAGCTCGAAGGGGCGAAAGCGAATGTGTGCCGATACTTCTTGCGACATCTGTTCAAGCGCTTCAAGCAGACTGTTAAGCCCCACTGCACACCAGGGACAGGCCACATCGGAAACAAAATCAATCGTCAGTGATTGGGTCACTGCTAACTCCTCATTCTCTTTACTTCACCCTAGCTCAAGCCCCTCTGTAAAAGAAGAGCCTGCTTTGCCCACTTCAAGGCAGAGGGTATGCTTGGGACTCATTTTATAAGGACTCAATCCAGTGCGCCTGGACCGCTTTATCTGTAAGCATACCGAACACAGCCACCAAACCGCCCGACGCCTGGTCGCCTCCGGCCGGGTTCAGGTAGACGGCGCCATAGCAACCGACCCACGCTTCCCGGTTAACGCCTTCAGCACCATCGACCTGGATGGCCAAACCCTGCAGAAGCAGAAT
This sequence comes from Marinobacterium sp. NO-S09, assembly GCF_059179545.1. Lineage (NCBI taxonomy): Bacteria > Pseudomonadati > Pseudomonadota > Gammaproteobacteria > Oceanospirillales > Oceanospirillaceae > Marinobacterium > Marinobacterium sp. NO-S09. The sequence goes on from NZ_CP168954.1 coordinate 3,290,576, forward strand.
GCTGTCTATCTGATGCTGAACAAACCGGCGGGCTATCTAAGTGCGACCACAGATCCGGTTCACCCAACGGTAATGGCGCTGGTACCTGAGCCGCTTCGCTCACAGCTGCACATTGCGGGCCGCCTTGACCGTGCAACAACCGGACTGATGCTTCTGACCAACGATGGCCACTGGTCACGCCAGATAACAGCTCCCGAGCACAAAACGCCCAAAACCTATCGCGTCACGACCAAGGAGCCGATCAGTACGTCAGCGGAGATGGAGTTCGCAAAGGGTATCTGGCTGGCACGCGAGGCGGTCTGGACATCACCAGCGCAGATTGAACGCTTGTCCGAAACCCATTGCCGACTGACTATCTACGAGGGGCGGCACCATCAGATCAAGCGCATGTTTGCCGCCATCGGCAATGAAGTCTGTGCCCTGCACCGCGAGTCGATGGGCATCATCCAGCTGGACCCGAACCTGGCCCCCGGCGATAGCAGAGCGTTAACGACTCAAGAGCAACAAAGCTGCCTGTAACCCTGATTGCGCCTGGACGCTCGGCAAACAGTGCAATAACCTGAAGCCAAGGAACTCTGACAAGGTGTCAAGACCATGGCTCTTCGCACACTCAAGGCGCACCGCCAGCAGACTGCCCGGCACGAGAAAAGCACTGCCAACCCTGAGACCGGCAACCGACAGACTCTCAAGCTGTTGAGTTTCAATATCCAGGTTGGTATCAAAACCCAGGCTTACCATCACTACCTGACCCGCAGCTGGCAGCACCTGTTACAGCATCAACAACGTGGTGAAACGCTGGAGCACATCGGGAAGCTGATGCGAGAGTATGATCTGGTCGCTCTGCAGGAATGTGATGGCGGCAGCATGCGCAGTGGCTATATCAACCAGGTGGAGTATCTGGCTGACGTCGGGCAATTTCCCTTCTGGTATCAGCAGCTGAATCGCAACCTGGGCAAGCTGGCACAGCACAGTAACGGAGTATTGAGCCGCATTCAGCCCGAGCGGGTTCAGGACCATTCACTTCCGGGGCTGATACCCGGCCGTGGCGCCATTGTGGTTGAGCTGGGCGAAGGTGAGCATTCACTGCTGATCGTCGTACTGCACCTGTCCCTGAGTGCGAAAGCACAGGACCGGCAATTGCGTTATGTGCGAGAGCTGGTGGAACATCACCCGTATGTGGTGCTGATGGGCGATATGAACAACCCGCTGGAGCATTTACTGACAAGGCCTGCCCTGCAGGGGCTCGATCTTGTTTACGCTGAAGAGGCTCTTCACACCTACCCCAGCTGGAAACCCCGGCGAGCGCTGGACCATATCTTGATCACTCCGGGACTTGAGTTGCGCAAGGTCGGAGTACTGGACTGGACTATTTCGGACCACCGACCCATCGCCATGGAGATCGGTTTACCTGCGTGCCTGCAAACCTTGTGACAGCCCCTTCAGTTGGCGGTCATGCAAGCGCGATAGCAAAAGCAATCCGAGTATAGCCCCCAACAACGCAAACCCCATATCGGACTGGGTATCCCAAACATAGCCCTGGGTGCCCAGGAAAGCCTCCGCGCCCTCGCCTGACAGCAACGCCACCCACCACTCGATCAGCTCGTAGAACGCACTGAAGCCCAAACAAAAGCCAGTGATCAGCAGGTTGCGCCATATATCACCATTTACCACCTTGAAACGCAGCAAAATTTCGCGTGCCGCAATTGCCGGCACAAAGCCCTGAAAAAAGTGGCCCAGCTTGTCGTAATTATTGCGCTCCGCGCCCCAAAGGCCATCAAACAGGGGTACCTCGGCATAGGTGTAGTGACCACCCACCATCAGGATCACACAATGAGCCAGCACCAGCACATACAAGAGAGGCGTCAACTGGAACACACGCCGGGTCGCCAGCAGCAGCACCGCTGCTGCCAAAGCCGGCGCCACTTCAAGCCACCAGGTCAGGCGATCCCTGGGCTCAATCGCAGACCACACCAGCACCAGCAGAAAACAGAGGCTCCAGAGGTATTTCATGGCACTTTGCTGCTCAAACATGGGCCCGATACCTCCCGGACGGTGCTGCCAGGCCGTTAGTGGGCGCTGGATTTAAGAAACTGGAGAAACTCGTCAATATCATCCGGCATCCCGGGGTAACTTCGCGGGGTGTCTTGTGGCTGATCCCAGGCGGGTGTGTCGTCGACACAGATATGCGCCACCACCGGCGTGGTAATACCCGACATGAGTCCCACAGGCACCCACATATAGTCCTTGAAACGATTTGGCACCGGTGAACCGCACTCACGACAGAAATGTGAACTGAAACCACTGGGCTTTTGCCACTGCTTGATGAACTCAGCACCGGACTCCCAACGGAAATACTCACATTCGACCAGCGTACCGGCATTCGAGGCCGTTCCGCTCTGCTTCTGGCACAGGGAACAGTGACATTGATACAACCCCGGCAAGGGGCCCTGAATACTGAACTTTACAGCGCCACAGTTGCATACACCCTTGAGCATACTCACCTCGCTTTTACCGGTCGCTTGAATGCCTGTCGTGCCTCAGCCACCATGTCTCGATAGACACAGTCGACCAAATGATCGTTGATCAGCCCCATGGCCTGCATAAACGCATATACGGTTGTGGGCCCTACAAATTTCCAGCCCTGCTTCTTTAGCTCTTTGGAGAGTGCAATCGAGGCTTCAGACGTCGATTGAGTCTGTGGCGCGGGAAGACCCCGCTCATCCGGCTCGAACTGCCAGAAGTACGCTGCCAGTGAGCCTTCCCGTTCCACCAGCTCGCAGGCCCGCTGGGCATTATTGATAACCGCTTCAATCTTGCCACGGTGACGCACAATACCGGCATCTGCCAACAGACGCTCGATATCGGCTTCATCAAACTGCGCCACCCGATTGAAATCAAAGTGAGCAAAGGCAGCTCGGAAGTTCTCTCGCTTGGCGAGAATCGTGCGCCAGCTCAGCCCTGACTGGAAACTCTCCAGACACAACTTCTCAAACAGACGGATATCGTCATCGACCGGGAAGCCCCACTCATTGTCATGATAGGGGAAGAACTCGCTAATCTCGCCACACCAGCCACAGCGTGGCAGGCCATCCGGGCCTGGTACTGTTCCCATCGTTCCTTGCCTCCATGTACTTGAGCTTCAAAGAACTCAGTATACAAAAACAAAAGGCCACAGATAGCTGTGGCCTTTCGATGCGTACCCTGTATCAGGTGGTGTTAGAGGAACAGATCTGCGGGCTCATACCGGATATTCAGGTTTTCAGCCGACAGGTTCGTGCCCAATAGATGGATCATGTCGCGGTCGCCTTCGAGGAAAATAACCATGGACCGCTCACTACCATGCATCGACCTTATTTCGGCGCCTTCCATCAGAATCAACGAGTCCTTGCCGCCTTCAAAGTCCATGATCCTATCGGTTTCACGAACACCGTTATGCATCTCATGACCGACAGCGAAGTAGTCTTCGCCTTCAAGTCCCCAGAGGCGGTCAACACGACCACCCAGGCTCATGATCAGGTCTGAGCCATCGCTTCCCTTAATACAGTCATTGCGCCCGTCCTCGCCACGGATCAGGTTCCATTCCGGGGCAAGATCAAGCCCAACGATGACCGGGTCATGATCCGATGACCGGTAAGGGTCATCGGCATACAGCTCATTACCGCTCGGCTTGGCTTCATATCCTCGCTCGGTCGGGTCCTGTATATCGTCGTTGTAGTCGAGCAGGCTTACTTCATCCGCATTGATATGCCACTGGGTAACACCGGTTACCTGCGGCAGCAATGCCTGGTTAGCCAGTGCATAATCAAGTGTGCCCAGCTGCCCATCGAAGACATAGGAATAGGCATCATCCCCGATCATTTCCGCAGCGAGGTCGATGAAGTCGTCTTCGGTACCCGCCTGATCATCGGCGCCCTGACGCAGCTCCTGCAAGGGCTCCTCCTTGGCATAGGCATTCAGATCCCCAAGAATCAGAACATCATCATCAGGTGCTCCTGTCGGGTTGGTCGCCAGCCAGTCAGCCAAGACATCTGCAGCCATTTTGCGGGTTTCAGAGCCATTACCCTGCCCATCTTCAACACCCGGATCTTCCCCGGCCACCGGAGAGCCTTTGGACTTGAGATGGTTGTTTACGGCCGTGAAATGCGAACCGGTTGCCAGTTCCTCAAAGGTCACCGCAACAGCAGGCCGGTTCTTGTCACCAGTCCCCAGCGGGGCCATAAACTCAGGGGTGTCCAATACAGCAACGGCTTCGCCATCATTGGCAATACGCACGCTGGAGCTGTCGTAGAGAAAGCCTACCTTTATCGCATCCGAGCCAATGACACCGGTAGGAACATAGTCATACTGATCAGTCCCCAGTGCAGCATTGAGCTCATCAACGAGCAGCGCCAGCGTTTCATCGTTATCGTTCTCGATTTCAATCAGACCAATGACATCGGCATCCATTTCACTCAGTGCAGCGACAATTTTATCCAGCTGACGCTGCAGCTCGGCCTCGCTGTCAGCGCCACGAGGCTCCATACCCGCCTGGGTAGTGGCAGCGCCATCATCAATTGTTGCGAAGAGGTTCAGGACATTGAAGCTGGCTACTTTAAGGCGGCCTCCCACATCCTCCGGCGCATCTGTACGCGGGTTACTTTCTTTAAACTCGACCGGGGCGGCTTCTGTCGGGCGCACAACCCAGGTATCCGAGCCCTGATATCCAGCCCAGCTCCAATGCAGAATGCCCGTCAGGTCTTCGACCTGGTCGCCGCCACGAATAAAGTTATCAACTGAAAATCCTTCAGCGCCGGGGTAGAAAATTTCGTCACTGTTCTGCTGGTTGTTAAGATCATCAATCACAATGCGGCTTGCGGCAACTTCATCCTGATAAGCCGCGTAGCCCTCAGCACTGGGCTCATGGAGCTGAGTGTATTGATAGGCACGCTCTTCATCCTGAAGCACTATCTGCCCGGTACGCGCCAGCTCGTAGTACTCGCTGACCACCAGCGTATCGGTGAAATTCACTAACATGCCTTCGACATTTTCAAAGGTCTCGGCGGCATCCGTGCGGCCAGGAGCGGGCAACTCAATTGATGTTGTGGAGACGAGGCTCAGATTGTTGCCTGCATTTTCGATAGTGACGCCACCGCCATCAGTCACATTGATTTGTGACATGCCGAAATAATCTTCAGCGACACCTGAAACCGTGACGATCTGGCCTGCTGCCAAACCCTCTACGGAGCTGGAGCCCAGATACACAAAAATTGCTTCGGATGTGGCACTGTCATTATCAGTGTCAGCATCTTCTTCCTGAACAAAGAAGCCTTTCAGTTCGTCGGATTCATCGTAAACGCCTGTCACAACCCCCTGAACCAGCACTTCACCACTGATCGCAACGTCAGCGCCGGAACCTTGGACCTGATGAATAAAGACTGATTCAGGCCCTTCGGGTTCAGGTGCCAACTCAAGCATTTCGCCCACTTCAACCTGGTCGATAACAAGCGGCTCATAACTCGCATCTGAAGTCATTTCGATTTCAAGATCGAGTAGGCTGCCGCCATTGGGCAGATCAAAAACCAAACGGCTCAATGCCGTGGTCAAAACCTCACCATCGCCAATGCCGTCGCCGTCCGTATCCAGCCTCAGGTCACCGGAGCCACTAACCGGAGGTGCAAACTCAGCCACCAGCACTCGCGGCCCCGAATCAACACTGGCAAAAATCCTGATTCCGTCGCCCGCTTCGTAGTTCTGGAAGGTCGGTTCGCCGGATAGAGCCCCTATGCGAACCGCCATTGCCGGGTCGACATAGCCCGCGATATCAATGCCTGGAATGCTTACAACCTGAGTGGAGGCACCGCCTTCGCCATCATGGTCCTGACCAAAAATGGCATAGCCACCGTCGAAACCGCTCTGGAAGTCATCGCGTGCGCCATTAGCATTATCCGGAGAAGCAAAACGGCCGAAGAAATCGAAGCTGCCGTCATCAATATTGCTGGAGAGAAAGTACGTTGTACCGGGTGCCTGCTCGAAGCTTTCGACAAAATGATTAGCCGCAGGAGCCGAACGGGACGGATTGGCGCTGCCGAAAGTATCCGTACCCGAAGCCGGATCACTGCTGAACTCATCCGGAGCGACCACATTGCCATTGGTATCGATCACCTGGCCATTGTCGGGATCGTTAATGGCATACCAGTCACCGCTCAGGCTGTCACGAAACACCAGACGTGGCTCATCACCCGTGTACGCAAAGTCAGCGCCACCAAGTGCTGCTCCAAACAGATAAGGAGCATCAGCAGAAGCATCCGGCACGCCCAGTGCATCATGCACCGTGCCGAAAAATGCACCTGTATTCAGAAGGCTAAATGTATCCCCCAAGGCGCCATTGAACTCACTGCTAAGAACAACGGTGAAACTTGGGTTTTCCAAATCAGGCACTTCTACAGTAAGCAAGCCATGCTCATCGAAGGTGCCGCTTACCTGGTAGGCGCTATCAATTGTCGCATTGCTGTTATCACCTTCAATGGACGTGATCCAGCCTGTAAACAATGTGCCCGGCTCACCCTGAAGTTCAAACACAGACATTTGAGGGTCAGTGCCCTGAGGGTTCGGCTGGAACTCGTTGATTCTAATCATCTAACCACTCCTGAATACAGGTTCTAAAGCGAAATGGGGGTCGCGCGTGGCCATCCATGCAAAGATGATGGTTAAACAGATGCTAGAAACGAAGTGTGAAGTGCCCATGTCCAAGAGCTGACACAATTATGTCGTGATGATGAATCCAGGCTTCAGAAATAAAAAGGGTCGCGGGTTGTAGACATGGAGTCCAAGGAGAGCTGATACGAATGATCAGCAAGGGAAAAATGAGAGTCTGCCGATAAGCCGGGTTTTGTCGTGGGCAATCATTCATCTAGGACCAGCGTCGCCACTGGCCTCAAGCGACCTACCCGGACCCGGCGCGGGCCACGCCTTAATGGGTCCCTATTTGGTCTTGCTCCGGGTGGGGTTTACCATCGCCGTGGAATGTTGCCACCCACGCGGTGCGCTCTTACCGCACCATTTCAACCTTACCGGCATCCGAAGATGCTTAGGCGGTATACTTTCTGTTGCACTTTCCGTCGGCTTGCGCCGCCCAGACGTTATCTGGCACCTTGCCCAGCGGAGCCCGGACTTTCCTCCCCTGCGTAAACGCAGCGACGATTGCCTGGCAGACTCTCGGCGCGGAGTATATAGGTATCACGCGGTTAAAGGAAGCTTCAGTCAATCAGCAGCTGATATAAGCGATTTTTCTTGTAGCCGGTGATTTCAGCAGCAACACCTGCTGCTTTTTTGGGCGGCATTTCCTTGGCCAGAATCCGCAGAATACGTTCAGCCTCGGGATTGATGCTCTCATCATCAAGCACCTTTTCAGCCCCCTGCACCAGCACAACAAACTCACCGCGCTGCTGATTGGCGTCGGCCTGAATCCACTTCAACAGCCCCTCAAGACTATCTCCATGAATGGTTTCGAAGGTCTTGGTCAGCTCTCGGGCGACCACCGCATAACGATCCCCCCCAAACGCCTCGGACATTGCCTTGAGACTATCAACGATGCGGTGTGTCGACTCATAGAACACCAGTGTTTCCGTATTCTCGGACAACGCTTCCAGCGCCTGCAGGCGCGCGCCGCTTTTGGCGGGCAAAAAACCTATAAATTGAAAGCGGTCAGACGGCAGCCCCGATGCAGACAGGGCAGCAACAAAGGCACAGCTGCCCGGCACCGGTGAAACCCTGAAGCCGGCTTCACGCACGGCTCGTACCAGGTGGAACCCGGGATCAGAAATCAGCGGGGTACCGGCGTCACTGACAAGTGCAATACTCTCGCCATTTCGCAACAGGTTGATAACATGCTCGGCCCGCTGGCGCTCGTTGTGATCATGCACTGAAATCATGGGGACTTTAATGTTAAAGTGAGCCAGCAAACGTCCGCTGTGACGGGTGTCTTCGGCAGCGACATGATCGACACTGCCCAGCACCTCTCGCGCACGTTCGGACAGGTCTGCGAGGTTACCGATCGGCGTTGCCACGATGTAGAGAACCGGTTCAGACATTAAGGATACTCACTGGTTGCTAGGACCCTGATTATATGACGATTTTGCCCCGGCTGTCTTTCAGCCTTCTGCTTACAGCCGCGCTGATCAGTGGCTGCTCAAGCCCGCAGAAGCCCCCACAGGTCGTCGACAAAACGGCTACCGCCAAGGAAAGCATTGATGACCTGCTACGTCAGGCGCAGACAGAAACACCGGTAACCGCCGCGCAACTGCGTTTGCGCGCGGCACAGATCATGCTGCAGGAAGACCAGCCGGAACAGGCACTGGCCACTCTGACGATGATCGACCTGGAGCAGCTTCCCCCGGAACTGGCTTTTGAAGTCGCACGCGTGCGCGCCCCCCTGGACTCTGATAACACCCAGGAACTGATGCGTTACCTGGACCCGTCACGTTTTGGCGCGTTGCCTGCCGATCAGCAGGCTGAGCTGGCACAACTGCGTGCCGATGTCTGGCTGCAGCAGGATGACCCACTGGCCGCTGCTCGTGAATTGATGCTGAGCAGCCAGCTGAGCATTGATCCCGCCGAGCAGCAGCGATACCACAATCAGATCTGGCAGGTATTGCAACGCGTACCTCAGCCCCAGCTGCGCGCCAGCATGAACACCAGTAACGACTATTTTGAGCAGGGCTGGCTGGAGCTGGCCCTGATGCTACGTCAAAGCACTGACCTGCCTACGCGTGAGCAAGCCCTCAATGACTGGCGCATTCTCTGGGAATCACACCCTGCCATGCAGCTCCCGCCGGAAGATATGATGGTGGTTGAAGCCGCTGGGGAGCTGATTAGCGCCAATCGTATCGGGGTTGTACTGCCCTTGAGTGGCAATCTGGCAAAACCGGCAACAGCCATTCGTGAAGGTATGGAAGCCGCGCTGGAAGTTGCGCGCCAGCAGGGAAAGCCGACACCAACACTGGTCAATATTGACTCATCCCAACTGTTTGATGCCTCGCAAATCATGCTGCAGGCACGTCAGCTGAATGTCGACTTCCTCATCGGCCCGCTAGATAACACCCTGATTCAGCAGCTTTCCAGCATGCCACAACTGGACATTCCCGTGCTGGCCCTGAACTCCGCTCCTGCCGGCCCTTCCACGCCTTGGCAGCTGGAGCTTTCTTCAGAGCATGAAGCCCGCACCCTGGCCCAGAAAGCGGTTGCTGAAGGCCACAAGCGCTTTCTTGTCATCACCCCTGGCGCTCCCTGGGGCGACCGAGTTCGTGACAGCCTGACCAACCATGTCGAGCAAGTTGGCGGCCAGGTCGTCGGTACCCTTGGCTACGATGTGAATGCCAACTATGACGCGCAGGTTGCGCAGTTGATGAAGACCGATGCAAGCAAGGCGCGCGAACAGTCACTGCGCGAACTGCTGCGCCACCGACTGGAATTCCAGGAGCGTCGCCGCAAGGATGCCGATGCGATTCTGCTGACGGCCCTGCCTGAAGCGGCTCGCCTGATCAAGCCGATGCTGGATTACCATTTTGCAGCCGACATGCCGATCTATGCCACCTCGCACCTCTACCCCGGCGATGCTGATGCAACCCGTGACGTGGACCTGAATGGCATTCAGTTCTGTGATCTGCCCTGGATTCTCCAGCCGCCGAGCGATGCCCACCGACTGCTCAGCAGCAGCGGCAAAAACACCCTGTCCCGCTTCGGTCGCCTCTATGCACTGGGCGTGGACGCCATCAATATCTACCCCTGGCTGGAACAGTTGCAGCTGTCACCCGGCGTGTATATTGACGGCGAAACCGGCCGCCTGCAGATCATGCGCGACCGCCAGCTTCAGCGTGAACTGACCTGCACTCGTTTTGAACAGGGCATGCCCCTGAGCATCACTGAAAGCCAGACCGCTGAAATTGAATCCCCCAACGAGACGGGCCAGGCAACGGATGCCACTACCGACGCTGCTGAAACCAGTGAAGGAGTTCCGGCCCAGTAAACCTTATGGAGAATGCGATGGATCGCAACCGTATCGGCAAGGATGCCGAACTGCATGCAGAGCAATGGCTCTGCCAACAAGGACTCCAGACCATACAACGCAATGCTCACTGCCGCCTGGGCGAGATAGACCTGATCATGCGTGACGGCGAACACCTGGTGTTTGTAGAAGTCCGTGCACGCTCAGGCCGGCTCCATGGTGGCGCTGCGGCATCGGTCGATTGGCGCAAGCAGCAGAAACTGGTTCGCGCGGCTCGCTACATGCTCAGCCGCAACCCGCACTGGAGCCAACTGCCATGCCGTTTTGATGTTATTGCGTATGAAGGAGATTCGGAGTCTAACCCTCCGATATGGTATAAAGACGCTTTTAGACCCTGAACACCGGAAAAGGCTTTAAATGGAACTCGAAGACCGCATTGTCAGCCAGTTTCACAACACCATGGAGACCAATGCGCTCACTATTGAGCAGCACACTCCCCTGATAGCTGAGGCCGGTGAACTCCTGCTCCAATGTCTGGTCAGTGAACAGAAGATCCTGTGTGTCGGTAACGGCGGCTCAGCCGCCCTGGCACAGCATTTCAGCTCACTGCTGCTGAACCGTTTTCGTCATGAACGCCCGGGCCTGCCCGCCATGACCCTGAACGATGCAGCCGCCATCAGCGGGATCAGCGAAGAGACCGGCTTTGCCGATGTCTATGCCAAGCAGATACGCGCACTGGGCCAACCCGGTGACATTCTGTTGCTGATATCAACGCACGGGCGTGCCAATAGCCTGGTGCAAGCCATTCAGGCGGCCCATGACCGGGAGATGATGGTCATTGCGCTGAGCGGTGGCGATGGTGGCAATATGGCAGCCCTGCTGCTGCCGGATGAAATCGAGATCTGCATACCCGGTGGCGAAGATGCCCTGATACATGGCGCTCACCTTCTGGTCCTGCACTGTTTGTGTGATCTGATTGAATATCAACTGTTTGGAGGCTGATTAATGTTCAAACGCCCTCTGGTCGCTCTTATGCTGGCGTCCACCCTGGTTACATCCGGTTGCGCAACCCTGATTGGAACTGCCCGTGAAGAGCCGATCCAGGAAGACCCGAGCAGCCGCACTTTGGGACGCTACCTGGAAGACGAAGTCATCGAGACCAAGATTCTGGTCAATGTTGGCAAGGGCTCCCAGGCACTGGCCCAGTCGCATGTAAATGTTGTCAGCTACAATGGTCAGGTACTGCTGATTGGTCAGGTCCCGGACCAGAACGTGAAGCAGGAAGCCGAGCGCATTGCACGCCAGACACAGCATGTGCGCAAGGTACATAATGAGCTGGATATTGCCGGCCCGACTTCAACCATCGTTCGCAGCAACGATGTTTACCTCACCAGCCGAATCAAGGTACAGATGCTGGCTGATAAACGCGTTGCCGGCGGCCGAATCAAAGTGGTTACCGAAAACGGTGTGGTTTATCTGATGGGACTGGTAAATCGACAGGAAGCCGACCTTGCAGTGGATATCACTCGCTCCGTGGTCGGTGTACGCAAGATCGTCAAGGTGTTCGAATACATCAATTGATGCCTGATAGCCGCTGCTGATCCAGCAGCGGCTCTTCCCTGTTACTTCACCACTCGCAGGGTCGGCTTACCGCTTTTCGCAGCCGGCTTTGCAGCCTCCTCGTCCTGACCGTTTTCATCGGCCCCTGCATCAGCTTCAGACTGTTCCGGTGCATCCGGTACCGGTGTAAGCGTTGCAGACTGCTCTTCTTCTTCCGCTTCCGCCTGCTCCACCAGAATATCGGCCCCCGGCTCCATACCGAATCCCATACCCATTCCATTCTCACGGGTGAACAGCGCCAGTACCGCAACCATGGGTGCATATACATTCATGGGCACACCGCCAAAGCGGGCACTGAAACTGATGCCCTGATCATCGATCAACAGCCCCTGCACCGCTCCCGGGGCAATGTTCAGGGTAATCTGTCCGTCCTGGACAAACTGCTCCGGCACCTGAACGCCAACCACTCTCGCATCGACAGCGATATGTGGCGTCATGTCATTATCCAGTACCCATTCATACAACGCGCGCAGCAGATAGGGTCGGCTGGGTTTGATGGCACTCATTATTCACTCTCCAGATTGCATCGCTACAGGAAAGGACCTCCTGCAGCAGTCATGGGTCGCGTAGATATAAAAAAGGGATGAAGTGACCTCCATCCCTGTTTGTAACGTGGTACTGCCTTTACCAAGGCGCCCGCGTTTAGTCGCGCAGTTCGCGCTCGTAGTCAGACAGGCTGGCCTGGAAGGCTTCACGCTCGAACAGGCGATCCATGTAGCCCTGCAGCGCAGTAGTCTGAGCTTCAGGCAGCTCAATTCCCAGCTGCGGCAAACGCCACAAGATCGGCGCCAGGCAGCAATCAACCAGCGTAAACTCGTCGCTCATGAAGAACGGCTTTTCATCAAAGATCGGTGATACTGCAACCAGGCTGTCGCTCAGCTCTTTACGCGCTTCGTCCAGCTCGTCATCGGTGCCTTCATCGGACAGGATACGGTCAACCAGTACACACCAGTCACGCTGGATGCGGTGCATGTACAGACGGCTTTCAGCACGCGCAACCGGGTATACCGGCAACAGCGGCGGGTGCGGGAAACGCTCGTCGAGGTATTCCATCATCACGTTCGGTTCATACAAAACCAGATCGCGATCAAGCAATGTCGGCAGGCTGTTGTAGGGGTTCTGTGCCGCAACATCCTCCGGCAGCTCACTAGCTTTACAATCCACTACATCAACTGCCACGCCTTTTTCACAGAGTACGATACGTACACGGTGACTGTAATGGTCGTAACCATCCGAATAAAAGGTCATGGAAGAACGCTTGGCCACTACGCCCATCGAACTATCCCCATCAAAAAGGTTGTTTCTAAAAACAAAAAATCTACGCGGCCTTACGACCGCGTAGTTTCAGATCCCGAGTGTACCAGAGATCAGTGTATGTCTTTCCAGTACTCTTTCTTCAGAGCAAAGGCAAAGACAAACAGAATCGCCAGGAAGATCAGGACCTTGGTACCCAGGCTTTCAGACTCCATGCGCGAAGGCTCGCCCATGTAGGTCATGAAGTTGACCAGGTCGTAGACAGTCTTGTCGAACTCTTCCGGAGACTGGGAACCAGACTCGGCAACTGTCAGACAGCCACCCATGGTTTTACCAGTCAGCGGATCGATTTCTTCATGACCGCCGTGCGCCAACTCTGCAGGCGTGCAGTGAAGTGCCACTTTACCTTGCAGGTCTTCCAGCACGTTGGGCATACCAACGTCCGGGAATACAGCGTTGTTGACACCCCAGGGACGGTTTTCGTCCATGTAGAAGCTGCGCAGGTAAGTGTAAACCCAGTCACCACCACGCAGACGCGCTTCCAGTGTCAGATCGGGCGGCGGTGCACCAAACCAGCCGGCGGCTACTTCTTTCGGCATGGCATTTTTCATGTGCTCGCCGATCTTCACTTCCGGATCAAAGATCAGGTACTGCTCAACCAGCTCGTTCGGTACATCCAGGTCCTGAGCGGCACGCTCGAAACGCTGGTAGCCCGCTTCATGACAACCCATGCAGCGGTTAACGAAGGTCTGCATACCACGCTGCAGAGACGCCTTATCTGTCAGGTCAGCGTCGAAGGAGTCCAGCGGCACACCGGCGCCACCGGCAGCACTGGCAGTTACCGGCGCCAGCGCCATCAACAATGTGATAAAAAACTTTTTCATTAGCCTGTCACCCTTTCCGGAACCGGTTTAGTACGCTCCATGCGTGTGTAGAACGGCATCAGCAGGAAGAATGCGAAGTACAGTGCTGTGCACAGCTGAGACAGCATAGTACGACCTTCAGTTGCCGGCAGAACACCCAGTACACCCAGAATCACGAAGCTGACAATGAAGATCAGCAGCCAGACTTTGCTCAGCCAGCCCTTGTAACGAATGGACTTGACCGGGCTACGATCCAGCCAGGGCAGTACGAACAGGATTGCAATAGCAGCACCCATCACCACAACACCCCAGAACTTGGCGTCCAGACCAAACATCGGGAAGGTGATCGCACGCAGCATGGCGTAGAACGGTGTGAAGTACCAGACCGGGGCAATATGGTTAGGTGTCTTCAGCGGGTTAGCCGGCTCGAAGTTCGGCTTCTCGAGGAAGTAACCGCCACCTTCAGGGAAGAAGAAGACCACGGTACAGAACACGAACAGGAAGACGACAACACCGACGATGTCTTTAACGGTGTAGTACGGGTGGAACGGAATGCCGTCCAGCGGTACGCCGTTTTCGTCTTTCTTCTCTTTGATTTCAACGCCGTCCGGGTTGTTGGAACCCACTTCGTGCAGGGCGATGATGTGCAGAACAACCAGCGCCAGGATCACGATCGGCAGTGCGATAACGTGCAGGGCGAAGAAGCGGTTCAGAGTGATGCCGGAGATCAGGAAGTCACCACGGATCCACTGCTGCAGGTCCGGACCGATGACAGGGATGGCACCAAACAGGGAGATGATTACCTGAGCACCCCAGTAAGACATCTGGCCCCACGGCAGCAGGTAGCCCATGAAGGCTTCAGCCATCAGCGCAAGGTAGATGGTCATACCGAAGATCCACACCAGCTCACGCGGCTTGCGGTAGGAACCGTACATGATGCCACGCAGCATGTGCAGGTAAACCACTACGAAGAAGGCAGACGCGCCGGTAGAGTGGAGATATCGCAACAGCCAACCGTATTCCACATCACGCATGATGTACTCAACGGATGCGAACGCACCTTCGGCGCTCGGGTTGTAGCTCATGGTCAGCCAGATACCGGTCAGGATCTGGTTAACCAGCACCAGCAGTGCCAGGGAGCCAAAAAAGTACCAGAAGTTGAAGTTCTTCGGCGCGTAGTATTTGGACAGGTGATCTTCCCACATGGCAGTTGCCGGGAAGCGGTCGTCAATCCAGCCCATCAGGCCCGGATTCCCTTTATTTCGTGTGCCAGCCATTATGCAGTCTCCGGATCAACACCGATAATCAGTGTATTGTCGTCTTCGTACGAGTGCGGCGGGATGACCAGGTTGGTCGGAGCCGGTACGGACTTGAATACACGGCCTGAGAGGTCAAAACGCGAACCGTGACAGGGGCAGAAGAAGCCGCCGAGCCAGTTCGGACCCAGGTCGTCCGGTGCAACTTCCGGGCGATACGTCGGTGAGCACCCCAGGTGGGTACAAATACCAACCATGACGGCGAATTCTGGACGGATAGCACGGGCAGCGGTTTTCGGAATGTAATCCGGCTGCTGCTCTTTTTCCGACTTGGGATCCGCCAAGCTGTCGTTCAGCTTCTCCAGATTAGCCAGCGCTTCTTCACCGCGACGGACAATCCATACCGGCTTACCACGCCATTCAACGGTCATCTGCTGACCTGGCTCGAGCTTGCTGATATCCGCCTTGGCAGGCGCGCCAGCGGCTTTAGCCTTGGCACTCGGATTCCAGGAAGCCACGAACGGGACGGCCGCTCCTACAGCACCTACTGCACCCACTGCAGATGTGGCACCGATCAGGAGACGACGTCGACCCTTATTCACGCCGTCATTGCTCATTAACTTCATCTCCCCTCAATCGACCTGCCGCTTCTGCTGGACACAAAAGACAAACGGGCCGCTCAGTCATGAAAAACACAAAATCGGTTTGTTCAAATGCGCCGAATGTTAAAGAAAATACCCTTTTTTTACAAGGTATAATGCCCTCTCCATTAGGCGAACAACGCTTTTATTGACCTGATCCCAGAAACAAAAAAAGCCCGCAACCACGCAGGCTGCAGGCTTTTTTCGCATACATAATGCGACCAGATCGCCAGCGATTAACGCTTGGAGAACTGCGGACGCTTACGTGCTTTACGCAGACCGACTTTCTTACGCTCAACCATACGTGCGTCACGAGTAACGTAACCCGCTTCACGCAGCGCACCGCGCAGAGTCTCATCGTATTCCATCAGCGCACGGGTAATACCGTGACGGATAGCACCAGCCTGGCCGAAACCGCCACCACCTTTAACGGTGATGTGCGCATCGAACTTCTCGACAGTGTCGGTCAGTTCCAGCGGCTGCTTAACGATCATGCGCGCAGTTACGCGACCGAAGTACTCTTCCAGAGTGCGGTTATTGATCATGATCTTGCCGGTACCCTGACGCAGGAATACACGAGCAGTAGAGGTTTTACGACGGCCGGTACCGTAATACTGAGTAGTAGACATCTTCACCTTCCCCTTAGACGTTCAGTTCTTTCGGCTGCTGAGCCTGGTGCGGATGTTCAGCACCGGCGTACACTTTCAGCTTGGTGTACATGGCACGGCCCAGCGGACCTTTCGGCAGCATGCCTTTAACAGCCAGCTCGATAGTGCGCTCAGGGAAGGTTTCAACCATCTTGTTAAAGTTGGCTTCCTTCAGGCCACCCGGGAAACCAGAGTGACGGTAGTACATTTTGTCGTTACGCTTCTTGCCGGTAACGTGTACTTTCGCGGCGTTAACGACAACGATGTAGTCACCGGTGTCAACGTGCGGGGTGTATTCCGGCTTATGCTTGCCGCGCAGACGACGTGCAATTTCAGTAGCCAGGCGACCCAGAGTTTTGCCCTCTGCGTCCACAACGTACCAGTCGCGTTTTACTTCGGCCGGTTTGGCAGTAAAAGTTTTCATGAATGGTTCACCTTACAATTTAAGTCTCGAACCCGGCTGTTACCGGTAATTCCGACTTACCTTATAGTTATTGGTTAGCGTCTTTTGTTAAGACCCTAACGTACACTTTTTCGGCACCCTGCAATCAGGGAGCGCGCATTATACCCACACCCAAAGGGTATGGGAAGTGTAGATTGCATCGAACTTCAGGCACGATGCTCGCGCGCCAGGTATTCATGCGACTGCATTTCCAACAGTCGACTCTGGGTGCGCTCAATCTCGAAATTCAATCGGCCTTCGGTGTAGATATCAGGAATCCCTACTTCAGCAGAGATAATCAACTTAACCCCGGAATCGTAGAACTCATCCACCAGGTTGATGAAGCGGCGAGCAGCATCATCATTCTTCCGCCCCATTTGCGGTACATTGCTCAGCAGCACCGCATGGTAGATCTTGCCCAACTCAATATAGTCGTTCTGCGAGCGCGCGCCTTCACAAAGCGCGCTGAAATCAAACCAGGCCACATCTTCACACACACGACGCGCTTTAATGAGACGGCCGTTAACCTCGACTTCGGCTTCTCTCTGCTCTTCCTCAAGGTCAGGTGCCAAGCTTTCAAAGCTGGCATTCAGGCTCTTGTCTGCCCCCTCATCCAGCGGCCAGTGGTAAAGCTCAGCCTGCTCGAGGGTACGCAGACGATAATCGACACCGCCGTCTACATTCACCACTTCGGTGTAGCGTTTGAGCATATCGATAGCCGGCAGGAAGCGTTGGCGCTGCAAACCATCCTTGTACAGGCCATCGGGCACAATATTGGAGGTAGCTACCAGAGCTACACCGTTGTTAAACAGCTCCTGCATAAGACCGCCCAAAATCATGGCATCGGTAATATCGGTAACGAAGAACTCGTCAAAGCAGATGATCCGTGTTTCATCGGCATATTTGCGACCGATCTCTACCAAGGGGTTCTTGGTGCCATCCAGCTCTTTCAGCTCCTTATGCACACGCTGCATAAAGCGGTGAAAGTGGGTACGCATCTTGCGTTCGAACGGCAGGCTGTCGAAGAAGGTATCCATCAGGTAAGTTTTGCCACGACCAACACCTCCCCAGAAGTACAATCCCTTGATGGGCTCTTCCTTCTGACGCTTGATCTTGCCGCCCAGACGCTGCATGAAGCTCGGCTTGGGCGCTCGCTCCGCGGCTACCAGATCATCGTACAGGCGCTGCAGATGCCCTACAGCCATTTCCTGTGTCGGATCATAGGAGAAATCATCACGTTTCAGATCCTGCTGGTATCGCTCGAGCGGAGTCATCGTCAGTTTGTACCTCTGATTGGGTTTGTGCACACCTTAACGGGGGCGAACTTTACTGCCGGTCGCATTTTTTGGCAAATCGACCATAGCCTTTTAATGAGGACTTACTTTATTAACCAAGCCCCAGCAAGCCCACCAACACCGGCACCAGAAAGGCTGTCAGCAACCCAGTCAGCCCCATCGCCAGCCCCGCAAAGGCACCTGCCAATGTACTGAACTCAAAAGCAAAGGCTGTTCCAAAGCCGTGAGATGACAAGCCCAGCGTGAACCCTTTGACCGCGTCATCTTCTATTTTCAACCAGCGGAAGATGGGGGGCGCCGCAAGGCAACCGATAGCGCCAGTAATCAATACCAGGCCCGCCGCAAGCGATGGGTAACCACCTATTTTCTCCGCAATACCAATCGCGATCGGCGAGGTGACCGATTTGGGTGCAAGTGACAACAAGGTGCCCTCGGATGCACCCAGCAACCAGGCCACCAGGATGACGGACAGAGAGGCCGTCAGCGCCCCACAGAAACAGGCCACCAGCAAGGGCACCAGCATCTTTTTTACGCGCTCAAAATGGTCGTACAACGGAATGGCCAAAGCTACCGTGGCCGGGCCCAGCATGAAGTGAATAAACTGCGCACCTTCGAAATAGGTGTCATAGTCGGTTCCGGTCAGGCGCAGGAGAATAATAATCAGCGTCAGCGCTACCAGCACCGGATGCAACAGGGGTGTCCCCCCCACGCGCCGATTCAGCCATGAGGTGAAGAGGAAGGTCGCAATGGTGACAATAATCCACCACAGCGGCTTGGCAGCAAAGTAGACCCAGAAATTACTCATGCTCACCCTCCGCTGCATCCAGGTTCAGGTTTCGGGTCAATCGCTTCAGAACCAGGGCCGTCACAATAATCGTGACCACAGTACTCAGTACCAGAGCAACCAGAATGACCAGCCACTCTTTGGCGATCAATTCAGCATGTACCGTCAAACCGACACCAGCAGGCACGAACAGCAACGCCAAGTGGCGCAGCAAGCCTTCGGACGGTGTGCGAATCATGTCCGGCACGCGACGCATCAGGATTAATGCGACCAACATCAACACCATCCCCATAACCGGACCCGGTACAGGCAGCACCAATGCCAGCACCAGCCACTCACCCAGCAACTGACACACCAGCAATATCAGCAGTCCCATGAGCATCGCCCACTTCCTCCATGTGAAGTCTGAAACGGCGAGTGTACTTATTTTCTTAACATTTTTCCCCTCGACTATTGGCAAGTGCCGCTGGGCTCTCTATAATGCGCCCCGTTCCTGATTGAGGCGCTCCCACGCCAGACTACTAATCAGAACAAACACTTAGCTTTCAGCTTTGTCGGGGTGTAGCTCAGCCTGGTAGAGCACTGTCTTCGGGAGGCAGGGGTCGTAGGTTCAAATCCTGTCACCCCGACCACTTGCTGAAAACTAAGTATTGCGTCGGGATGTAGCTCAGCCTGGTAGAGCACTGTCTTCGGGAGGCAGGGGTCGTAGGTTCAAATCCTGTCATCCCGACCAATTTTCTTTCCCGCTTTATTTTTTCCTACTGGTTCAATAACGAGACTCAGGTAAAATGTCTCCTTTATTGCGCAATCAGTGGGATATTCCAATGCTGGACAAGCTCTTTAAGCTCTCCGAGCACCAAACATCGGTGAAAACCGAAGTCGTTGCAGGCCTGACCACTTTCCTGACAATGGCCTACATCATTTTCGTCAACCCTTCGATGCTCGCTGCAGCCGGAATGGACTCAGGTGCCGTCTTTGTCGCAACCTGTCTTGCCGCTGCCATTGGCTGTTTCGTGATGGGTTTCTGGGCCAACTATCCGATCGCTCTGGCGCCCGGCATGGGCCTTAACGCCTTTTTCAGTTTCACCGTTGTTGGCCAGATGGGCTACAGCTGGGAAACAGCACTGGGTGCCGTCTTCATTTCAGGTGTCTGCTTCTTCCTGCTGTCGATCTTCCGCATTCGCGAGTGGATCATTAACAGCATCCCCCTTTCTCTTAAGGGTGGCATTGGCGCCGGTATCGGCCTGTTTCTTGGCTTCATCGGCCTCAAGAACGCCGGCATCGTTACCGACAATCAGGCCACTCTCGTCACCATTGGCGATATGAGCCAATGGGGCGCGATCATGGCCTGCCTGGGCTTTATCATTATCGCCACTCTGTACTACCGCCGTGTCACCGGCTCAGTGATGATCGGCATCCTGGCAATCACTCTGATCAGCCTTGCAACCGGCCACGTTGAATTCAATGGCATCGCCTCAGCCCCACCCTCGCTGGCACCCACACTGGGGCAGCTTGATATTGGCGGCGCACTCAGCATCGGCCTGCTCAGCGTTATCTTTTCATTCCTGTTCGTTGACCTGTTCGATACCTCCGGCACCCTGATCGCAGTTGCCCAGAAAGGCAAAATGCTGACACCGGACGGCAAGCTACCCCGATTGGGCCGCGCCCTGATGGCCGACTCCACCGCCACCATGGCCGGTTCCGTGATGGGCACATCCACCACCACCAGCTACATCGAATCCGGCGCTGGTATCGCTGCTGGCGGTCGCACCGGCCTGACTGCCGTTGTCGTGGGCCTGCTGTTTATCGCCTGCCTGTTCCTGTCTCCGCTGGCAGGCACCATCCCGGCCTACGCAACAGCACCAGCACTGCTGTTTGTTGCCGTCCTGATGACGCACAGCCTGGTGAATATCGACTGGGATGACATCACCGAAGCGGCTCCGGTTGTGATCGCGACTGTCAGCATGCCCCTGACTTTCTCTATCACCACCGGCATCGCGTTCGGCATCATCTCCTACACAGCGATCAAGGCCCTGAGCGGACGTTTTGACCAGCTCAACCCTGCCCTGTGGATCCTGTCGGCCCTGTTCGTCATTAAGATGGCATTCTACGGCTAATCGTCAGGTAGCGGTGTTTTAAAAACCCGCTACCTTCCGCTTTAAAATCAACACAAAAAAAGGGGTGTGACTCGCGTCACACCCCTTTTTTATTTGGCTAGCTGGCTTAGAGCACCAGTCGACGGATATCGCTCAGCAGGCCATTAAGGTCTGTCAGGAAACGCCCCGCATCACCACCATTAATAGCGCGGTGATCGTAGGACAGGCACAGAGGCAGCATCATGCGCGGCTCAAACTCTTTGCCATTCCAGCGCGGCTTGATGTCGGCCTTGGAGATGCCCAGAATTGCCACTTCAGGGGCATTCACGATCGGCGTAAAGCCGGTACCACCAATGCCACCCAGGCTGGAGATGGTGAAGCAGGCGCCCTGCATTTCGTTCGGCTTCAGCTTGCGATCCTTGGCCTTGCCGGCCAACTCGGTCGCCTCACGGGCCAGATCATAGATGCTCTTCTGATCCGCATCCTTGATAACCGGCACCATCAGACCATTAGGCGTATCCACAGCGATACCGATGTTCACGTACTTCTTATACACGATGTGTTCGCCATCGTGATGCAGAGACGCATTGAACTTCTGATGACGCTTGAGCGCAATGGCAGCAGCCTTGATCATGAAGGGCAGCGGCGTGAGCTTAACGCCCTCTTTCGCAGCCGCATCTTTCATTTCCTTGCGGAAAGATTCCAGCTCGGTAATGTCCGCTTCGTCGAACTGAGTAACGTGCGGAATGTTCAGCCAGCAACGTGACATATTGTCACGGGTGATCTTGTCGACCTTGCTCAGCTTAACCATTTCGGTCTCACCGAACTTGCTGAAGTCTACCGCCGGAATGGCAGGAATACCGCTACCACCCGTCGCCGCAGCCGGGCCTTTTTCAGCCAGCTGCTTAAGGGCAGATTTAACGTACGCCTGAACGTCTTCCTTCAGGATACGGCCCTTACGACCCGTACCGGACACATTGGCCAGCTCAACCCCGAACTCACGCGCCAGCGCGCGAACAGCCGGGCCAGCATGCACATTGCGGTTTTTCTTCTCGAGCGCGTTCAGGTCGACATTCTTGTCAGCCGCAGGAGCCGCAGATTTGGCAGGTGCTGCAGCCGGAGCAGCAGCAGGAGCAGCAGCAGGAGCAGCCGCCTTGGGAGCCTCTGCTGCCGGTGCCGGGGCCGCAGCAGCAGGTGCACCAGCAACCTCAAGCTCCAGAACCACATCACCTTCGTTGACCTGGTCACCTTCCTTGATCTTCATGGAAACAACCTTACCACCCTTGGGCGCAGGCACTTCCATGGAAGCCTTATCGGTTTCCAGCGTGATCAGGCCGTCGCCTTCAGCGATTTCGTCACCTTCGGCAACCAACACTTCAATCACGTCAACGTCCGTCGCGCCGGACAGATCAGGCACAGTCACAGTTTCGACACCGCCAGACTGGGCCGGCGCGGCCGCTGCGGGCTCAGGCGCCGCTTCAGCAGCCGGAGCAGCCGGTTCTGCCGCAGCAGGCTCTGCGGGCGCACCGCCACTGACTTCAAGCTCAAGCAGCAGGTCGCCTTCATTGACCTGGTCACCTTCCTTGATCTTCATGGAAACAACCTTGCCACCCTTGGGCGCAGGCACTTCCATGGAGGCCTTGTCGGTTTCCAGCGTGATCAGGCTGTCACCTTCAGCGATTTCGTCACCTTCAGCGACCAGCACTTCGATCACATCAACGTTGTCAGCACCCGACAGGTCCGGCACCAACACCTGCTCGACGCTACTGGCTGATGCTGCAGGTGCCGGCGCAGGCTCAGCAGCAGGCGCCGCTTCTGCCGGGGCTTCAGCTGCGGGCGCTTCGCCCTCACCTTCAACTTCCAGCTCAAGAATGGCATCACCTTCGCTGCAGGTACCGCCTTCAGAGACAATAATATTTTTAACAACGCCGGAATGGGTCGACGGCACTTCCATGGAAGCCTTGTCTGTTTCCAGCACAATCAGAGAATCACCCTCGGCGATGCTGTCACCCACGCTGACACATACTTCAACAATGTCGACGTTTTCGCTACCGCCGATATCAGGCACATTAATGGTAGTCGTAGTCACAATAATTCCTCTCGCTTAAAACCAGTCAGAAGTTCACTCGCCTGTCACTTACAGTGTCCAGGGCGCCGGCTTTTCCGGGTTGATGTTGAACGTCTGAATGGCCTTGGCGACAACCGAAGCCTCCAGCTTGCCCTCTTCCTGCAGCGCACGCAGGGCCGCAACTACTACGTAGTAACGGTTTACTTCGAAGAACTCACGTAGCTTGCCGCGAGTATCGGAGCGACCGAAACCATCAGTACCCAGTACCTTGTAACGGCGCGGGATGAATTCACGCAGCTGGTCTGCATACATACGCATATAGTCAGTTGATGCGATAACCGGACCTTCGTGACCGTCCAGGCACTGCTCAACGTAAGAGGTGCGCAGCTCCTGTTCCGGGTGCAGCAGGTTCCAGCGGCTTACATCCTGAGCTTCACGACGCAGCTCGTTGATTGAAGTTGTGCTCCAGACATCGGACTCGACGCCAAACTCTTCACGCAGAATGGTGGCAGCTTCACGTACTTCACGGAGAATGGAGCCACAGCCCATCAGCTGTACCTTGAGGTCGGCCTTCTTGCCTTCTTCCAGCAGGTACATGCCCTTGATGATGCCTTCTTCAGCACCCTGAGGCATTTCCGGATGCTGGTAGTTTTCGTTCAGCGTGGTGATGTAATAGAACTTGTTTTCCTGATCCTGATACATGCGGCGCAAGCCGTCCTGAACAATTACGGCCAGCTCGTAGCCGTAGGTCGGATCGTAGGACACACAGTTCGGAATCATCTGCGCCATCAGGTGGCTGTGACCATCCTGGTGCTGCAGACCCTCACCGTTCAGCGTAGTACGGCCGGACGTTGCGCCGATCAGGAAGCCGCGTGCCTGGGAGTCACCTGCCGCCCAAGCCAGGTCCATGATGCGCTGGAAACCGAACATGGAGTAGAAGATGTAGAACGGCACCATGGCGCAGTTGCTGTTGGCATAAGAGGTTGCAGCTGCAATCCACGCCGACATGGCACCCGCTTCGTTGATACCTTCCTGCAGGATCTGACCGTTCTTGGACTCTTTGTAGTACATGATCTGGTCAGAGTCGTGCGGCACATAACGCTGGCCTTCAGAGGTGTAGATACCCAGCTGACGGAACATGCCTTCCATACCGAAAGTACGCGCTTCGTCCGGTACGATCGGGACGACGCGCTCGCCCATCTGCTTGTCTTTAACCAGCGTGCTGAGCACACGGTTCAGCGCCATCTGGGTCGACAGGGTACGCTCACCGCTGGACTTGAGCTGGCCCTTGAAGGCTTCAAGCTCAGGTACCTGCAACTGTTCAAACTCGGTACGACGCGCCGGGTAGAAACCGCCCAGCTGCTTACGACGTTCGAACATGTACTTCATTTCCGGGGAATCCGGAGACGGACGGTAGTAAGGAACGCTCTTCAGCTGCTCGTCAGACAGCGGGATGTTGAAGTTATCACGGAACGTTTTCAGGTCGTCCATGGCAACTTTTTTCAGTGAGTGGGTATCGTTCTTGGCCTGACCGGAGTCACCTGTGCCGTAACCCTTAACAGTCTGTGCAAGGATAACCGTCGGTTTACCCTTGTTGTTCATCGCCTGATGGTAAGCCGCGTACACCTTGTACGGGTCGTGACCACCGCGGTTCAGATTCATGATCTCGTCATCAGACATATCCTTGACCATCTCGGCCAGTTCCGGATATTTGCCGAAGAAGTGCTCACGGGTGTAGGCACCACCGTTAGCCTTGTAGTTCTGCAGCTCACCGTCACAGACTTCGTCCATGCGCTTGCGCAGCAGACCTTTGGTGTCTTTTTCGAACAGCGGATCCCAGTGACGGCCCCACAGAACCTTGATCACGTTCCAGCCGGCACCCTTAAAGACACCTTCCAGTTCCTGAACGATCTTGCCGTTACCACGTACCGGACCATCCAGACGCTGGAGGTTGCAGTTGATAACAAAGACCAGGTTTTCCAGCTGCTCGCGACCGGCCAGAGAGATGGCACCCAGCGTTTCCGGCTCATCACACTCACCGTCACCCAGGAAGGCCCATACCTTGCGATCGCCACGCTTCACCAGGTCACGTGCAGACAGATAACGCATCACGTGTGCCTGATAAATCGCCTGAATCGGACCAAGCCCCATGGATACCGTCGGGAACTGCCAAAAGTCCGGCATCAGCCAGGGGTGCGGGTAAGAGGACAGACCGTTACCGTCGACTTCGCGACGGAAGTTGTCCAGCTGCTCTTCGGTCAGACGGCCTTCCAGATAGGCACGTGCGTAAATACCCGGTGAGATATGGCCCTGGAAAAAGACCATATCGGATTCGCGATCGCCCTCAGGGCCATGGAAGAAGTAGTTGAAACCGATGTCGTAAAGTGTTGCAGAAGAGGAGAAGCTGGAGATGTGACCGCCGAGCGCGTCATCGTTGTCGTTGCCACGCATGACCATGGCCATGGCATTCCAGCGAATGAAGGAGCGGATACGACGCTCCATGAACAGATCCCCCGGCATGCGCACTTCATCACGCGGCGAGATGGTGTTGACGTAGGAGGTGTTCAGGCTGGTACCTGCTTCCACTCCCAGGTCTGTAGCCTTGTTACCGAGCTCCCTCAGCAGGTAGCTGGCACGTTCGTCACCTTCATTCTTGGCGACGGATTCGAGAGCATCCATCCATTCCTGGGTTTCGATTGGATCGATATCTTCAATCATATCTCGCACTTTGCCTTCTCCGATCACTTGTAAGCGTGGATGTCCGGGATCGATCTATGCAGGCATGGATTGCACACCTGACAACTGGCTGCCGTCCCGGTTTCTTTTGGTATTAATTATGTAGCGATACTACATAGTGACTATACTTATGTCTATATTGGGCTTAATGTGTTGACACTAAACCCTGAATCTTTTCAGTGTTTTGTAGTTTTTTTTACAACTTCTTTGCGGTACCGATTTCTTGCTTCATGTACTCAGCGTAGACCGCCTCAAAGCCCTTTCCAAACGTGTGTTTTCCTGACCCTGCTGCAACAGGGCATCTTCAACAAATGCGAGGTGCGCATGGGCAGCCTGACGGGCCGCATCCGGATTTCCTTCCAGAATAGCTTGCAACAACCGATGATGCTGCTCATGAATGCGGGAGCGGATATCATGCTTGGGGTATACCTGCTCCAGGTTCTCCCAAATATGCTGACGCAGCAGCGTAAACAGTGCACGCATCATATGCAGCAACACCACGTTATGAGTTGCCGCCGCTATGGCCAGATGAAACTCCACATCGGCCTCCACTTCCTTGTCGAAGCTTTTCTCATCATGGTACCTCTGCAGCTGGTCGTAATGCGCCTGAATGGCTTCCTTGTCTGCAGGCGTGGAGCGCAAGGCCGCATAGTAGGCACTGACCCCTTCCAGCGCATGACGAAACTCGAGCAAGTCATACTGTGATTCCGGGTGCGTCTTGAACAACTCCAGCAATGGATCCGAGAGGCTGGATCCCAAATCCTTGGCCACATAGGTACCGCCTCCCTGACGACTTTCCAGTAGTCCCCTGGCCGCCAGCTTCTGGACCGCTTCACGAAGAGACGGCCGTGACACCTCAAATTGCACAGCCAACTCGCGCTCAGGCGGCAGCTTCTGTCCCGGTTTGAGCGTGCCTTCCAGAATCATGGTTTCCAGTTGCTGCATGATGACATCCGAAATTTTCGGCTGCTTAACGCGTTTGTAGACCATACTGGACCCATACTCCTGGACAATAACGAAGGACACATAATCGAATTGGTATAACCAATTTTTCAATAATCTGCACAGTATTGATCATAAATAAACCGATTGACAACCATTAATAACAAGGAATAGAGTTTCGAAAACAAACATGGATAATTGGTATGACCAATAACACAGCCACCATGAAGCCCGAGTTCCAGGCTCTGCTTGAGCGACTGCAAACCTTCATCAGTGCCGACCGGCTTATTACCGACCCGTTGCGTACACTTGCCTACGGCACAGATGCCAGCTTTTACCGCCTGATTCCTCAGCTGGTGGTTCGTGTCGAGACTGAACAGGAAGTAGTGCGCCTGATATCCCTGGCTCAGGAACTGGGTACCCCGCTGACCTTTCGTGCAGCCGGTACCAGCCTGTCCGGTCAGGCCATTACCGATGCCGTACTGGTGCAGTTGGGTGATGGCTGGAAAGGCTACGACATCAGCGCTGATGCCAGCGAGATTCGCCTGCAGCCCGGTGTTATTGGTGCCCATGCCAACCGTTACCTGGCACCGTTCAACCGCAAAATCGGCCCGGACCCCGCTTCCATCAATGCTGCCAAGATCGGTGGCATTGCCGCCAACAACGCCAGTGGCATGTGTTGCGGTACAGCGCAGAACAGTTATCGCACCCTCAGTGCGATGCGCATGGTCCTGTCGGATGGCTCGGTGTTGGATACCGCGGACCCTGAATCTGTCGACAATTTTCGCCGCCAGCATCGCGGCTTGATGGAGACGCTGAGCTCGCTCGGGGAACTGACACGATCCAACACGGCGCTGCGCGAGAAGATCGAGCACAAATACCGACTCAAGAACACCACCGGTTACGCCCTCAACGCTCTGATCGACTACGAAGATCCAATCGATATCCTTCAACACCTTATGATCGGTTCCGAAGGCACTCTTGGCTTCATCTCCAACATTACCTACAAGACGGTCCCCGAACACCCGAACAAGGCGACAGCTTTGGTGTTCTTTAACAGCGTACAGACCACATGCGAAGCGGTAAGCCTGCTCAAGCCGACACCCGTTGCAGCGGTTGAGCTGATGGACCGCGCCGGTCTGCGTTCAATCGAGCACAAGCCGGGTATGCCCGAGTTTATCCGCACCCTGCCGGAAGACGCCGCGGCCCTGCTGATTGAAACGCGCGCCGAAACAGCCGAGCAACTGAACCAACAGATTACTGACATCAAAGCCAGTATCGCTCACCTGGAAACCAGTCAACCGATCGTATTCAGTACCGATGCGGATGAGTGCGCACGCTACTGGGCGATACGCAAGGGGCTGTTCCCGGCTGTTGGCGCCGTACGCGAAACCGGCACAACGGTGATTATCGAAGATGTCGCCTTCCCGGTTGAGCAGCTGGCCCAGGCCGTAGCGGACCTGCATGAGCTATTTGTGCGCTGGGATTATCCCGAGGCGCTGATCTTTGGCCACGCCCTTGAGGGCAACCTGCACTTCGTCTTTACCCAGTCTTTTGATACGGACGATGCCCTGCGTCGCTATGAAGGCTTGATGGATGATGTTGCGGACCTGGTTGTCCACCGCTATGGCGGATCACTCAAAGCAGAGCACGGTACAGGGCGCAACATGGCACCCTATGTTGAGCTGGAGTGGGGACAAGACGCTTATCAGCTGATGCAGCAACTCAAGGCCCTGCTTGACCCGGCCGGCATTTTTAACCCGGGCGTCATTCTCAACGAAGACGCCAAGATCCACCTTAAAAACTTGAAACCTCTCCCTGCGGCCAACCCGCTGGTGGATAAGTGTATTGAGTGCGGTTTCTGCGAGCCGTCCTGCCCTTCACGTGATCTGACGCTCACCCCGCGCCAGCGAATTGTGCTCTGGCGGGAAATTAAACGCCTTGAGAACAGCGGCACAGACCCAAAACGCCTGCAGCAGCTTCGCAAGGACTATGCCTACCAGGGTGACGAAACCTGTGCCGCCTGCGGGCTTTGCTCGACCACTTGCCCGGTTGGCATCAACACCGGCGACCTGACCCGCGAGATCCGCCACCACAACAACGAAACCCGTGAAAACCTGGCTGACTGGGCAGCAGGCCATTACGGCGGTCTGATGAAGACCAGCCGCGCCGCTTTCTCACTGGCTGACGGAGTACATGGACTACTGGGCAGCCAGCGCATGCAGTCGCTGACATCAGGGATGCGCCGCTTGAGTGGCAACCGGGTCCAGCAATGGACACCCGCCATGCCCACAGCTGCAAAACGCATTAAGATAACACCCACTGCAACACCTGAAGTCTCTGAGCAGTCGATGCAGGTTGTCTATCTGCCCAGTTGCGCCAGCCGCACCATGGGGCCAATGCGCGGAGCTGAAGACCCGGCGTCACTGGCTGACAAAACCATTCAGTTGCTGCGCAAGGCCGGATTTGAAGTACTTCTGCCGGATGCGCTGGAAGGGCTCTGCTGCGGCATGCCCTTCCAGTCCAAAGGCATGTTCAGTGCTGCCAACCACAAACGCAAAGAACTGAGCGCTCGCTTGCTGGAGGTAACCGAACAGGGCCGCATTCCGGTTTATTCCGATACCAGCCCGTGCAGCCTGCGTCTTCAGGAAGGACTGGATAGCCGAATCAGGCTGTATGACAGCATCGAATTCCTGGACCAGTTCGTGCTGCCGGCGCTTGAAATTACGCCGATCGACCAGCCTGTGGCGCTGCATGTAACCTGCAGCACTCAACGCCAGGGCCTTACCGAGCCTTTGAAGCGCATTCTTTCAGCCTGCAGCCGTGAAGTGGTAGTGCCCGACCAGATTACCTGCTGTGGTTTCGCCGGTGACAAGGGGTTTACCACCCCCGAGCTCAATGCATCAGCCCTGCGCTCGCTAAAACAGACGGTTCAGCACTGCGAAGGAGGCTACTCCACCAGTCGTACCTGTGAAATTGGCCTTAGCCATCACAGCGGCCTGGAGTATCGCTCCGTGGTCTACCTGCTGGATCAATGCTCACAGCCCCGTAGTTGTTAGGAGGTCATCATGCCTTTGCCCAAGATTAAAACCATTCTGTACACCACTTCACTGAATGAATATTCACGACCGGTCTTTCGCCACGCGGTACAGATGGCGCGACAGAACGGTGCTCACATCCATATGCTCCATGTTGTCGAGCCGGTTGGCGAAATGGGACATGCCCTGATTAGCAGCTACCTGCCGGAGGACATGGTCAAGCGCGTGCATGACGAGGGTATACAACACGTACTGGAGAAAATGCGCAGTCGAGTTGCCGACTTTATTGACGAGGAGCTGGCATCCCTGCCGGATACCGAATCACTGGTGATTGAGCCTCAGGTTGCCGAGGGACCTTTTGCCGATACCATCCTCGACCAGGCTGAAAAGCTCGACGCAGATGTTATTATCATGGGCGCCGAGAGCGGGTTCGGGCATCACGGACACACGGCCAGCCAGGTTATTCGGCATGCGCCAATCCCCGTGTATGTAGTTCCCACCGGTAAACAATTCATCTGATCGCAGTGCAGGCTGACTCGCCGCGCTCCGGTCAGCCTGCAAGGATTTCCCATGGAAAGCACAGCCATGGCGCTGATGGAGCGCATCTTTCTTACTGTTTTCCCGCTGGTTGCCATCGTTGGCGTCGGTTTTCTTTACGCGCGCGCGCGCCATACCGACATGGCGGTTGCCAATCGCATCAATATTGATGTGTTCTGTCCGGCACTGATCTTTTCAGTCATGTCGGCCAAATCATTCGACTTGCCAGCCTACTCGACACTGGCCATTGGCGGCTTGCTTGTAGTACTTGGCTCCGGCCTGCTGCTCTGGCCCCTCTGCCGTTTTCTGAAAATACACCCGAAAACCTTCCTGCCCCCAATGATGTTCAATAACAGTGGCAACCTGGGCATTCCGTTGCTGGTATTGGCATTTGGTGAACAGGCTCTGCCTGCCGCAGTGGTACTGTTTCTGGTGGAAAACCTGCTGCACTTTACAGTGGGCATCTACATCATGGACCACCGCACCAACCCGTTTAACGTGCTGCGCATGCCGATGATCATCGCCACCATTGCCGGCCTGGTGTTCAGCTCCTTTGACCTGAGCCTGCCTCAGTCAGTCCAGGTACCTGTCGACATGCTGGGGCAGATTGCCATTCCATTGCTGCTGTTTGCACTGGGTGTGCGCATGACCAGCGTAGACTTCTCCAACTGGCGGCTGGGGCTTTGGTCAAGCATTCTGGCCCCGGCCAGCGGCCTGGCCATGGTGTTTCTGTTGCAGCCGATATTGCAGCTGGACCCGGTTCAGTTCGGCTACCTGATCATTTTCGGCGCCCTTCCGCCCGCAGTCCTCAATTACATGGTGGCGGAGCGTTATAACCAGGAACCCCACCAGGTTGCTTCAATTGTACTTCTGGGCAACATCAGCAGCCTGATTATTATTCCGGTTGTACTCGCCTTTGCCCTTCAGCTGAGCTAAACAGGATGGGCCCTCTCGGGCCCATCGTTTCAAAGCAGATTACTCGGCACTGCCTTCAACCAGAATCAACGAGCGATTCTTGTTCACGGTTGCCGGGCCTATGCCCTTTACATCTGCCAACTGATCCACGGATACAAAGGGGCCGTGAGTGGTGCGGTATTGAACGATTGCCTCAGCCTTGGCTGGCCCAATACCGTTAAGAGCAGCCGCTATCTGCTCGGCACTGGCCTGGTTGATATCGACAGGTTCGGATGCAAATGAAAGAGGTGCAAAGGCAAAGCTGGCTGCAAGAACAGCAGCCCGGAAGAGGGATTTCAACATGACAAAGTTCCTTTTCTGTTTATCAGGAGCTGATCATTCCATGACCAGCTCCTTACAGCTTAATACCTTGCCATTTTCAACTCAAGCGCGGCGTGACTGCAATGCCTGCATCACTTCCTGCTGGAGACGCTGAGCCGCCTCAACCGGTATCGATGCCTGGGTAATCGGGCGGCCAACCACCAGGTAATCACTCCCTGTCAGGATCGCCTGCTCCGGTGTCATGATACGCTGCTGGTCGCCACGCTCACTGTCAGCCGGGCGAATTCCCGGAGTCACCAGAGCAAAATCACCGGCAACCGCTTCACGAATAGCGGAGACTTCCTGCGCAGAACAGACAACTCCATCAAGACCTGCCGCCTGGGTCAGTTTTGCCAGGCGAACCACGTGCTCCATTGGATCCACATCCAGCCCAATCTCAGCCAGGTCTTCACGCTGCATGCTGGTCAGAACGGTAACCGCGATCAGCAGGGTGCGGTTATCCTTTACCTGCTCCAGCTGCTCACGTGCAGCCGCCATCATGCGTGTACCGCCAGAAGCGTGAACGTTGACCATCCAGACACCCAGCTCGGCAGCAGCACGCACCGCACGGGCAGTGGTATTGGGAATATCGTGGAATTTCAGGTCCAGAAACACTTCGAAGTTCAGCGCATGCAGGGCCTCAACGATACCCGGCCCACAACGGGTAAACAGTTCTTTACCCACCTTGACGCGACACAGTGCAGGATCCAGCTGGCGTGCCATCTGCAAAGCCTGATCACGATCGGGGTAATCAAGGGCCACAATTATACGTTTGTCATCAATCATCATCATCTCTCTCATTCACCTTCCAGCCCTTGGATCGGTGCAGTTACACCCCACTGCTTGCAGGAAGGACACTGCCAGTGCAGTATTCGTCCGGCAAAGCCGCAATGGCTACATTGATACTGGGGTTTGCTCTGCTCCAGCTGCCCGGTCAGCCCCCTTAGCACGGTAAGGCTTTGTCGAGCACTACTGGAACCATAGGCGAGGTGCAGGTCAATCAGCCGATTAAAGCCTTTTATCGAGGGGTGCTTGCGCAGCTCCTCGGTCAGAAACAGGCCGGCCGCCAGTACATCCTCGCGTTCTCGAATACATTCAGCCAGAGCCATGATGACCGTGGCTGACGGCGCTTCCGCCAGGCAGGTGTGCAGATAGCTTTCCAGCTCAGCAGGTCTGTCCAGCTCGGCAAAACATTGCTGCAGGGGCTTGATGGTTTCCGGCACCAGCTTCGGAGCCTTCACCAGTACCTGCTGCAACGCGTTGACCGCCTGCTGCCAGCTGCCTTGCCGCATCTGCTGTTCGGCTCTGAGCAGGTATACCCGTCCACAGCAGGGATCATATCCCAGCGCGTCGCGCAGATACCCTTCCGCCGACGTTTGCTCACCTGCAGAACCTTGCACGACTGCCAACTCGCAGCAATAGTGCGCCAGCTCTACACCAATAGATTCCTTCGCTTTGCGGGGCAGTTGCTGCGCTGTATCCAGCGCGGATTGCCACTCACGCTCCTGGGCATACAGCTTGATCAGCCATTGCCGGGCACTGGTTGCGAGCTCAGTATCTCGAGATTGACGCATGATATCATGCAGGAGGTTTTCAGCACGATCCAGCAGCCCCAGCGCGTGATAATCCTTGGCCAGAGCCATTTGAATACTGATGAAATCGGCTTCAACAAGATCAGGGCGCGCCAGCAAACGCTGATGAATGCCGACCGCACGTTCGATATCACCCTTGCGCCGAAACAGTTTGGCCAATGTCAGGTGTGCAGGAACGGTATCAGAGTTGATCTCAAGCGCCCGAATAAAGCTTTCAATGGCTTCATCCGTTTGCTCGTTGATCAGGTGGTCAAGGCCGGTGAAGTACTCATGGGACAGCTGGCCATCGCGGGACCTTTCCGACGATGGCGCTCTGTTGGCTTGCTGCCTGCCTAACCACCAGCCCAGGGCGACAGCCAGGAACAGCGGTATAATCAGCAGATAATCTGCAAACATCTCAACGGCTGTCTTTCAGACCTGCCGTACGTAGCTGATCCAGTTCCTTGCGGTAAGCCGTTTCTTTGCGTCGGGAAGAACGCAGACGTGTCTTCAGCCCCAGAAGTGCAAAACCGCTCAAGACCATGCCACAAATACTGCCCAATACAAATACCGCAATCAGCCACAACGACAGGCTCGCTTCTGGCAGCGTGAAGAATACAAGATCAATGCTCACGGGCGTTGTGTTGTGGATGGTGAACAAGATGCCAATGCCCAGCAATACCAAGCCGAGCAGAATCAGGAGTAGGTTTTTCAACCAGTTCAATGCAATTTCCTCTAGGGTTTAAATGGGTCCATCAGCTAGAAGCCGTCTTTAAGCCCTTCATTCACCTGGTCACGCAGTTCCTTGCCCGGCTTGAAGTGCGGAACGAACTTCTCAGTCAGGGGAACGGCCTCACCGGTTTTCGGGTTGCGGCCCATACGCGGCGCTCGATAATGAAGGGAAAAACTGCCAAACCCTCTGATCTCTATACGCTCTCCCGTTGAGAGAGCATCCGTCATGTGATCCAGCATGGTTTTGACAGCCAACTCTACATCTTTTACCGACAATTCAGGGTGGCTGTCGATTAAACGTTCGATCAATTCCGACTTGGTCATAACACCTCCGGTTCCGACCAGAGACCGTCAGCAAGCAAAACTGACGGCCGCCAGGACAAGTGGATTATCAGGAATCCTGCTTGTTCATCTGCTGCTTGATCAGGTCCCCGATCGTTGTCGGGGAGACACTGTCCTGCTCGCGCACAGATTGCATGGCCTGCTTGGTCTGTTCGCGCTCCATCTGGCGCACGGACAGGTTGATCGTACGATTGCGGCGATCCACGCTGAGGATTGATGCCTCAAGCGAATCGCCCACTTTAAGCTCGTTGGTCAGATCTTCGGTGTGATCCTGTGACAACTCGGCCACCTTCAGCACACCTTCGATACCTTCAGCCAGCTCAACAGTCGCCTGACGCGGAGTTACTTCGGTCAGTGTACCGGTCACGCTGCTGCCTTTGGGGTGATCAGACGCAAACATCGTGAATGGGTCGGAGTTCAGCTGCTTGATACCCAGGGCAATACGTTCACGCTCAGGGTCAACTGACAGGACCAGAGCCTCAACCTCATCGCCCTTGTTATAGTCTTTCATCGCCTCTTCACCGGGCAGATCCCAGGAGAGGTCGGACAGGTGCACCAGGCCGTCGATACCACCATCCAGGCCTACGAACACACCAAAGTCGGTAATGGAGCGGACACGGCCGCTGACGGTATCGCCCTTGGCATGAGTTGTCGCAAAGGCTTCCCAGGGGTTGGTCTGGCACTGCTTCATGCCCAGCGAGATACGGCGACGCTGCTGGTCGATATCGAGGATCATGACCTCGACTTCATCACCGACCTGAACAACCTTGGAGGGGTGAATATTCTTGTTGGTCCAGTCCATTTCGGACACATGCACCAGACCTTCCACACCGGTACTGATCTCGGCGAAGCAACCGTAATCGGTCAGGTTGGTCACCTTGGCCTTCACGCGAGTGCCGACAGTATATTCACCGATGAGTTTGGTCCAGGGGTCTTCCTGCAGCTGCTTAAGACCCAGGGAAACACGTTTGCGCTCGGCATCATACTTGAGCACTTTGACATCAATCTCGTCACCCACATTGAGTACTTCACTCGGGTGTTTGACGCGCTTCCAGGCGATATCGGTGATGTGGAGCAGGCCATCGATGCCGCCCAGATCGATGAAGGCACCGTAATCGGTGAGGTTCTTGACCACACCTTTGACAACCAGGCCCTCTTCCATCTTCTCAAGCAGCTTTTCACGCTCTTTGCTGTACGCTTCTTCAAGTACGGCACGGCGAGATACCACCAGGTTGTTGCTGCGCGCATCCAGTTTAACGATGCGGAACTCCAGCTCTTGACCTTCCAGGTGCGAGGTATCCCGCAAAGGACGGATATCAACCAGCGAGCCGGGCAGGAAGGCGTTAAGCCCCTGAACGTTGATGGTCAGGCCACCACGCACACGGCCGATAATGTGGCCAGTGACCACTTCGCCGTTTTCGTAAGCCTGCTCCAGTACTTCCCAGGCCTCGATGCGCTTGGCACGCTCACGAGAAAGAACAGTCGAGCCAAAGCCGTCCTCAAGTGATTCCAGTGCGACTCGCACTTCATCCCCCACCTGCAGCGAGCACTCTCCCTGTTCATCACGGAACTGCTCCAGCGGGATAACACCTTCGGACTTCAGGCCGGCATTGACGGTGACATAATCATTGTCGATTGCCACCACAGTGCCCGTCACGATCGACCCCGGCACCATATCCAGCTCTTTTAGGCTCTCTTCAAACAGCTCCGCAAAACTTTCGCTCATTACCGTTCCTTCCCCACATGTGGCTACATCAGCGCAGCCCTCTGTGCCTGGCCTCGTCCAGTACAGACTGCAATACATCCTCAATGCTCATTGAGGTTGTATCGAGCCTCACAGCATCCGGCGCTGGCTTAAGAGGCGCAACGGCGCGGTTCATATCGCGGTCGTCACGCGCTTTAATATCGCTCAATATATCATCAAGGCTAGCACCGGGCTCCTTGCTAATCAACTGCTTATAACGTCGCTGCGCACGCTCTTCTGCACTGGCGTCCAGATAGATTTTCAGCTTGGCTTCAGGAAACACAACGGTGCCCATGTCACGCCCATCGGCTACCAGTCCGGGCGCATGGGCAAAATCGCGTTGACGGCTCAGCAAGGCATCACGCACAGGACCCAGCGCGGCAACCACGGATGCATCCTTGCCGACACTCTCCTTGCGGATGGCATGAGTAACCTCTTCACCCTCCAGCACGACCTGAGTCTCGCCATCTTCTTGCGGCTTGAAGCTGACATCCAGATGCGCGGCCAACACTTCCAGCGCCTCGACATCATCCAGCTCTACGCCATGATGACGCGCGGCAAGCGCCGTCAGGCGATAGAGGGCTCCACTATCCAGCAGGTGCCAGTTCAACTCGCGTGCCAGCAAGCGACAGATTGTTCCCTTGCCTGAGCCACTGGGGCCATCAACGGCAATTACTGCAGTATCGTTATTATGGGTGGACATCAGTCCTCCTCCTTATGCACTTTCAATCCCACCCGCTGAGCCTGCTCAACAAAATCAGGGCAGGCAGACAGCAGGCTGCCGCAACGTTCAATCAAACAGGGCTCGCTACAACTGAACCCCAACGCAAGGGCTGCCATACCGGCGCGCAGGGAACCGGCGGTATCAACCTGGCCTCCGCTTATGCTTGCTCCGGTCACGACAACTTCGTCCTCGCTCTCCTCAACATTGATACCCAGGGTCCGTAATAATTTGACGGTACGCCCCACCGGGTCTTCTTCTTTATGCCTGAGCCGGCTCAATCCGGTAAAACGGCTCACACCCTCCGCCTGGGCCGCAGCCACCAGCAGCAAGGGCAATTCATCCATGGCACGTGAAAGTAACTCACCGCCAACCTGAACCGCCTGCAAGCGCGCCCCTGCCTGAATGTTTAACCGCGCCACCGACTCCCCGGCCTGATCAGGTTGCGCATTCACTTCAATCTGCAGTCCCATCTGCTGCAGCACTTCCAGCGCACCCGTTCGGGTCGGGTTCATGCCCACAGCATCCAGCTCAAGCTGGCCCTGACCACTACCGGCGACGGCGATACCACAGAGCGCAGCCCAGGAAATGTCTCTGGGAATGGCCACACGCGTGGCTGTAAGCGCCCGTGGTGCCTTGATCACCACACCCTGCTCACCGGCTTCGACATCAGCTCCGAACGCAGCCAGCATGCGCTCCGTATGATCACGCGTCAGCACCGGCTCACGAATACGGGTTTCACCAGAGGCCCAAAGCCCGGCCAGCAAGAGCGCCGATTTAACCTGAGCACTGGGCATGGGCAGTGTGTACTCTATCCCTTGTAGCGCCTGCCCTCCCTTGATACGCAAGGGAGCACCGCCGGTGTCACTGGTTTCGATTTGCGCGCCCATGGCTCGCAGCGGATCGACTACCCGTGTCATATTGCGCTGACTCAGGGCCTCGTCACCAAACAGCTCCGTATCAAAGGGCTGTGCTGCCAGCACACCTGCCAGCAATCGCATGGCCGTAGCCGAGTGCCCCAGATAGAGCGGTCCGGGAGGTGGCTGCAAGCCATTAAGCCCAACACCGTATACTCTGACCTGCCCCTGATGAGGGCCTTCAATCACCACCCCCATATCACGAAGCGCCTGAAGTGTTGCCAGACTGTCTTCGTTTTCAAGGAAACCGGTGATATCGGTCACACCTTCAGCCAGCGATGCCAGGATGATGGCGCGCTGTGAAATCGACTTGTCACCGGGCAGGTTGATCTGGCCATCAATTTCATCCGTTCTCTGGGCGCGCAAGCTTACGCCTGACATATGATCATTCGATGAATAACCGGTTTTATTTATCAAACGGGTGAAATGGTCACGAGCAGACTTGGCGCGGGTGAAGATACCCAGCAGGGTTTCACTGTCACCGCTGTCGACCGCCGCTCGCAGGCGCCCGACACCTGAGGTATAGCGGTCAATCTGCGCCAGAATAGCCTCTCGATTGGCGATACAGATGTCATGCCACATGGTGGGATCACTGGCAGCAATGCGGGTGAAGTCGCGGAATCCACCCGCTGCATAGCGGAAGATATCCAGGTTTTCCTCTTCCCGGGCCAGCGTATCAACCAGCGAGAACGCCAACAGATGAGGCAGATGGCTGGTCGCTGCCAGCACCTCATCGTGACGTTCCACTTCCATTTGCAACACTTCTGCACCCACCGCCTGCCAAAGGCGCGCCAACTCAAGCGTGGCATCAGGATCGGTTTCGGGCAGCGGCGTAAGAATCAGTTTGTGACGCTCGAACAGGTCAGCATCCGATGCTCGCACACCGCTTTTTTCGGCCCCGGCAATAGGGTGACCCGGAATAAAAGTAGGTGGCAGGCGCCCAAATATGGCCCGCGCAGCCGTCACCAGGTTGGTTTTGGTGCTGCCGACATCGGTTACAAGTGTCTGCAAACGCAGGTGTGGTTTGATCTCGGCCAGAACCTTTTCCATCGCCTTGACCGGCACGGCCAGTACAATGAGGTCCGCCAGCCCAACCTCTGCGGACAGATCCTCTGCCACGCGGTCAACCACACCCAGGTCAAGCCCAAGGCTGCACTCGTCCGGGTTACGGTCCGCCCCAACGACTTCTTCGACACAGGAGCGGGTTTTCAATGCCTTGGCAAAAGATCCGCCTATCAGGCCAAGACCTATAACCAGAACACGCTTGATGGGGTACTTCGACAGGGAGGAGTAACTCAGCACGCGAGCACCTGCTTCAAGGCACGCAGGAAACGTTCATTCTCTTCCGGCAAGCCGATGCTGACACGCAGGTGGTCAGGCATCTGGTAACCGCCCAAAGGCCTTACAATCACACCTTCACGCAGCAAAGCCTCGAAAATCGGCAGAGCAGGACGTGCCATATCCACAGTAATGAAGTTGCCATAGGACGGGATAAAGCCAAGCCCCAGAGCCGTCAGCCCTTGCTCCAGATACTTGAGTCCGGAGGTATTCAGCGCCACACTCTTTTGCAGGTAATCAGTGTCATCCAGCACCGCCTCCGCTGCCGCCAGCGCCAGCAGGGATACGTTGAAGGGCTGGCGAACACGATTAAGCAGGTCCGTAATATCGGCACAGGCTGCAGCAAAGCCGACTCGCAACCCTGCCAATCCCCACGCCTTGGAGAAGGTACGCGTCACAACCAGATTGGCATAATCCGGCAACAGCTCCAGACCATCGGGGAAATCAGTGTCGGTCACATATTCGGTGTAAGCTTCATCAAGCACCACAATCACGTTTTCCGGTACCGCATCCAGAAACGCCACCAGTTCGTCCCGTTGCAGGGCTGTACCGGTAGGGTTATTGGGATTGGCAATGAAAATCAGCCGGGTGCGCTCGGTAATGGCTTCTGCCATCGCCTGCAGGTTATGGCCATACTCATGAGCCGGAGCCACCACCGCCCTGGCACCGCATGCCTGGGTTACGATGGGATAAACCGCGAAGGCATACTCGGAGAAGACCACTTCGTCATCGGGATTCAGAAAAGCCCGCGCAATCAGCTCCAGTACGTCGTTGGAACCATTCCCCAGCGTCAGCTGTTCCGGTTCAAGGCCATAGTGCCGGCGCAATGCCTGCTTGAGTCGGAAGCCACTGCTGTCAGGATAACGAGCGGCCTCGCTCATGGCGGCCTCAACCGCCTCTATAGCCTTGGCACTCGGGCCCAATGGGTTTTCGTTACTGGCGAGCTTGATGATATTGCTGATTCCCAGCTCGCGTTCCAGTTCTTCAACCGGCTTGCCAGCCTCGTAGGGGTGCAGACCCTGCACCCCGCGTGTTGCCAGTGCCTTCAGATCACAAGACATGTGCAGGCATCCTTCTTCTGTGTAAGGCTTTTAGAGTACAGCCTTGGGGTAGGACCCCAGGAATTTCACGTTGATGTCCAGCTGTTCCAGCTCACCCATCAACTCTCCGATCTGCGGCTCGGACACATGGCCTTCAAAGTCGATGTAAAACAGCGTTTGCCAGTCATGCTCACCACTGCTGCGGGTTTCCAGGCGGGTCAGGCTGATATTGCGACGGTGGAAAGGTGCCAGCAGCTCATGCAAGGCACCGGCTTCATCGCGACACTCCAGCAGCAGTGATGTCTTGTCTTCGCCACTGGGGCCAATGGCATCACGACCAACCACCAGGAACCGCGGACAGCGTGAGGTGGCTTCAGACGAAACCGCTGGCGTCAGCTCCACTTCTCCGCAGATATACAGGTCATAACGACGGAACAGGTCCAGTGTGTGACGAATCAGGCCTGCATCCTCGACCTCAATCGGCACCACTGCATAATGTGCTTCGCTGCTCTGAACCGCTTCAAACACCGATTCCAGGCTGCTCAACACACGACAATGGGCCGATTGGCCAAAGTGCTTTTGCGCCGCCTGCTGGGTGAAGGTGCCTTCTGGCCCCAGGAAAACCACTTCAAGGGGCTCCTCGAGCGCCAGGCACACTGACATCACTTCACGGAACAGGCGTGCTACTGTTTCATCTGCCAGCGGCCCCTCGTTGCGCGCCATGACGGCCCGCAAAACCTGAGCTTCACGTTCGGGACGGTAAAAAACCGGCAGCTCATCACCCTGGCGGTAGCGTTCCTTCACCTCCGCAACCGACTGAGCCAGCCGGGCACGGTCATTCAAAAGCTGGTGAATCTGGCGATCGACAGAGTCAATTCCATCGCGCAGAACCCTCAGCTCTGCTTCCTGTGCATCAGCGGCCGGTGACTGATCTTTACTCATGTTACGCCTGCTCTTTCTCGAAACGCTGCATGAAGTCGATCAGAGCATCTACCGCCGCTTCCGGAACGGCATTGTAGATACTGGCTCGCATGCCGCCCACAGAGCGGTGCCCCTTGAGATTCAGCAGCCCTTCGGCTTCCGCCAACTCCAGAAAACGCGCTTCCAGTGCGGTATCCGCCAGCGTGAACGGCACGTTCATGATAGAGCGGTTATTAACCGCCACCGGGTTGCCATAGAAGTCACTGCCATCAATCGCGGCATAAAGCTTGGCAGCCTTGCGACGGTTGATCTCGGCAATGGCCTGCACACCGCCCTGGCGCTTGATCCACTGGAACACCAGACCTGCCAGATACCAGCCAAAGGTCGGCGGCGTGTTGTTCATTGAATCGGCATCCGCATGGATCTTGTAGTCGTACATGCTGGGCGTGCCTGCCAATGTCTGGCCGATCAGGTCTTCACGCACGATGACGACGGTCAGGCCCGCCGGACCGATATTTTTCTGGGCGCCCGCGTAAATCAGGCCAAAGCGGCTGACATCAACCGGTGCGGACAGGATGTCCGACGACATGTCAGCGACCAGCGGTACATCGCCGGCATCCGGGATGTAATCAAACTCGACACCGCCAATGGTTTCATTGGTGGTGTAGTGCAGATAGGCCGCTTTCGGGTCCAGCTGCAGTTCGGACTGAGCAGGCGCCGAGGTAAAGTTGTTGGCTTCAACGCTGGCAGCAACATTGACGTTGCAGTAACGCTGAGCTTCCTTGATCGCTTTCTTGGACCAGATACCGGTATTGATGTAATCGGCATACTCGGCACCGCGCAGCAGGTTCATCGGTACCATGGCAAATTGCGCCGTGGCACCGCCCTGCAGGAACAGCACCTTATAGTTGTCCGGGATCTGCATCAGTTCGCGCAGATCCTGTTCAGCCTGGGTGGCAACCCCTACATACTCGGCACTGCGATGGCTCATCTCCATGATGGAGAGGCCCTCACCATGCCAGTCCAGCAGCTCCGCCTGAGCCTGTTGCAACACTTCTTCCGGCAGTGCGGCAGGGCCGGCACTGAAGTTAAATTTGCGTGTCATGTCAGTTTCGCGTCCAAACTCAATAATCAGTCTTCAGTAGAATCGGCTTCGCCAGTATCGCTCTCGGTGGCCGCGCCCGCTTCAGTGCTTTCAGCCTCGGCACTTTCAACCTCAGTACCCTCAACCTCAGCACCCTCAACTTCAGCGCCTTCGCTTTCGTCCTCTTCGGGCTCTTCAATACGCGCGATACCGACCAGCGCTTCCTCTTCAGCCAGGCGAATCAGCATGACGCCCTGGGTGTTTCGGCCCAGGCTGGAGATTTCGCCACTGCGCGTACGCACCAGGGTGCCACGGTTACTGATCAGCATGACGTCATCGCCTTCAAACACCTGAACAGCACCTGCCAACTGGCCGTTACGGTCGGTGCACTGCATGGCAATTACGCCCTGGCCACCACGCCCACGCAGCGGGAATTCGTCCACACGGGTCTTCTTGCCATAACCATGCTCGGATGCGGTGAGGACCTCACCACCCTCCTGAGGCACAATCAGGGAGATTACGCGCGCGTCTTCTTCCATCTTCACACCACGAACACCGCGTGCGGTTCGGCCCATGGCTCGGACATCGTTCTCATTGAAACGGATCGCCTTGCCGGCACTGGTCACCAGCATGACATCATCCTGACCGTTGGTCAGAGTGGCACCGATCAGGCGGTCGCCTTCAACGATATCCAGCGCGATCAGGCCTGTACTACGCGGACGTGAGAATGCATCCAGTGGCGTTTTCTTGACCGTACCGTTGGCAGTTGCCATGAAGACGAAGCGGTCCGGATCAAACTCTTTCACCGGCAGAATGGTGCTGATCCATTCGTCTTCAGCCAACGGCAGGATGTTGATTACCGGGCGACCTCGAGAAGCACGGCTGGCTGGCGGAATCTCGTACACCTTGAGCCAGTAAACCTTGCCCATGTTGGTGAAGCAAAGCACGGTATCGTGCGTATTGGCGATCAGCAGATGTTCAATGAAGTCTTCATCCTTCATCGCTGTTGCCGACTTGCCCTTACCGCCACGGCGCTGGGCCTGATAATCGGTCAACGGCTGAGTCTTGGCGTAACCCGCGTGGGAGATGGTAACGACCATATCCTCTTCGTTGATTAGGTCCGCCACTGTCAGGTCCTGCATGGACGCCTGAATTTCGGTGCGACGTTCATCCGCGTACTCGGCGACAACCTCATCCAGCTCTTCGCGAATCACTTCCATCAGGCGTTCGTAGGAGCCCAGGATGTGCAGCAATTCCGCAATCTTCTCCAGCAGCTCACGGTACTCACCGATCAGCTTTTCATGCTCCAGGCCGGTCAAACGGTGCAGTCGCAGGTCCAGAATCGCCTGTGCCTGAACCGGCGACAGGTGATAATGGCCATCATGCATACCGTACTGGGGCTCAAGATCTTCCGGACGGCAGGCATGTTCACCGGCGCGCTCCAGCATGTCAGTCACATCACCCGGCTCCCAGGCCGTTTCCAGCAGGCGTTCCTTGGCTTCTGCAGGTGTAGGCGACTGCTTGATCATCTCGATCACGGCGTCAATATTGGCCAGGGCTATGGCCAGACCTTCCAACACATGGCCACGCTCACGTGCCTTGCGAAGCTCATAGACGGTACGGCGTGTAACCACTTCACGGCGGTGACGAACAAAGCATTCCAGAATCGATTTAAGATCCAGGATCTTGGGCTGACCATCAACCAGGGCCACCATGTTGATGCCGAACACGCTCTGCAGCTGTGTCTGGCTGAACAGGTTGTTGATGATCACGTCCGGTACTTCACCGCGACGCAGCTCGATCACGATGCGCATGCCGTCCTTATCGGACTCGTCACGCAGCTCGCTGATGCCTTCGATCTTCTTCTCTTTCACCAGATCGGCGATCTTTTCAATCAGACGCGCCTTGTTGAGCTGGTATGGAATTTCGGTGATTACCAGGACCGGGCGCCCGTTTTTCGGGTGCTCTTCCACGTGATGACGGGCACGCACGTAGATACGGCCACGGCCGGTGCGGTAGGCCTGCAGGATACCTGCACGGCCATTGATGATACCGCCGGTGGGGAAATCCGGACCCGGAATGCACTCCATCAGCTCATCGATGCTGATATCCGGATTGTCGATCAATGCGATACAGCCACTGACCACTTCACCCAGGTTGTGGGGCGGAATATTGGTCGCCATACCCACAGCGATACCGGCAGAGCCGTTCAGCAGCAGGTTGGGCAAGCGAGTGGGGAGGACTGCGGGAATTTTCTGGGTTCCGTCGTAGTTATCAACGAAATCCACGGTTTCCTTATCCAGGTCCGCCAGCATCTGGTGCGAAATCTTCGCCATGCGGATCTCGGTATAACGCATGGCCGCTGCGGAATCGCCGTCAACGGAACCAAAGTTACCCTGACCATCCACCAGC
Organism: Marinobacterium sp. NO-S09; assembly: GCF_059179545.1. Lineage (NCBI taxonomy): Bacteria > Pseudomonadati > Pseudomonadota > Gammaproteobacteria > Oceanospirillales > Oceanospirillaceae > Marinobacterium > Marinobacterium sp. NO-S09. The sequence continues at coordinate 3,334,874 of NZ_CP168954.1, forward strand.
ATGTAACGCATGGAGAAGTCCTGCGCCATACGGACAATGGTGTCATACACGGCACTGTCGCCGTGCGGGTGGTATTTACCGATTACGTCACCCACGACACGCGCCGATTTCAAATACGGCCGGTTCCAGGCGTTGTTAAGTTCGTTCATGGCGAAAAGCACACGCCTATGAACCGGTTTTAGGCCGTCACGCACATCCGGCAGAGCTCGGCCAACGATTACGCTCATGGCGTAATCGAGGTAGGACTGTTTCAGCTCGTCTTCAATATTGACTGGCAGAACTTCTTTGGCTAAATCACCCATTCGCTCAGCTTTCCTTGATCCGGTACCCGAGCACGCCCTGATGGCGCGCCTGTAAACTGCGGGAGTATACCACAGCGCGTCTCATTTCACGCCTACCCGACGCCAATGAGACTGCTTAATCCGATTGTTCCAGCCAGTTCTTCAGCACGACAGGCAGCGCATTGCGCCGCTGCTTCAGACGCGGTTTAAGAATCTGTTCCCAGCAGGTATCTACATCAACGGGTTTCATACCGAGCACTCGCTGATACTCACGCACAAAAAGGGCTGTGGTTTCGCGTTTTTGCATTCCATCCAGCACCCACCCCGAGATATACATCAGAGCTGCCGGTATCAACTGATCCTGAGGCAGACGCGCCGGCATGGCGAACTCAGGGTAATGCTGCACTTCGATTGCACGCCAAACAGTTTCGGGCAACTGCCAGTCTTTAAGCAGCCGCGCCCCGACCACTCCCGGGTGGACCTGACGGATGACACCCTTAAAGGAAGGGTTTTGGCGCACCAGCAAGGCAATCACCACACGCCCCAGGTCATGCAGGAGCGCAATGGTACTTACCTCGGCCGGGCGCCCTTTTCCTGTTGCCTGCGCCAGGGCAAAGGCGATGTGCGACAGCATCAAGGCACGCTGGTAGCTGTTCCGGAACTGCTCATTATCCGGCAATGATTTGCGCAAGCTCTCTGCCATGATGATCTGGTACACCTCTTCAAACCCGAGCAGACTCACGGCCTGGGATGCGTCCGTCACACTTTGCCCGAGACTGTAGGCAGGCGAGTTGATCGCCTTGAGCAGCTGAGCCGTCAGCGCCGGGTCCTGATGCACCAGCTCGGCGACCTGGGCATGGGTACTGCTTTCATTCGTCAGCGTCCTTAGCAACTCAACACTTGCCAGCGGCAGGCGTGGAATACGCTTGACCACCTGGGTAACGGCATCCGACTCGGCAAACTGCACCTCTCCGGTTTCCATGGAACGAAACAGGGCATCTGACAACTGCAGATAACGAGCCTCAGCCTTATCGGCTGCAGCAAACAGTGCCGCATTTGCCTGCGCAGCAAACGCCTGCCCCTGACGCAATAACAGGGTCTGAGTACTGTCCTGCAACTGGTTCAGCGCCGAATCAGACAGGCACAGCAGCACGCTTCTCTCCTGAACATGCAAGCGCGCAAGCAAAGGACAGCCTGACGCCATACAGCTCACAATCTGGCCTGCACCAAGCTCCAGCGGACTCGCATTTTCGCTGATATCCAGGTGAACACGACCGCTTTGCACCAGCAGCAATATGCTGGTGCCGTTGCCTTCCACGGTCGCAAGCGCCTGGGCTACCGGCGCACCGGACTCCAGGGTCAAATGACGCGCCTGATTGATCAGTTCAACCTGAGCCGATTCGCCCAGACCAAACGACACTCCCTTGTCGCTCTCTTGCACAGCCTTTTGTTGATCCGCCTGCGCGCCGTTGCGCTTCCAGAAACCGATCATGCCTTCTCCTCGATACATCCATGGGCCCGGTTGATTTCCGCGCCTCTGACCAATAGTGATAGAATGCGCTCATTCGAATTCTGGAGCAAAGGCAGAGATCATGAAACAGGATGCCGGGCTGAACCTGGACCCAACCGAGATTGCCAAATTTGAAGAACTGGCGAGCCGCTGGTGGGATCGCAACAGCGAATTCAAACCTCTGCACGATATCAACCCGCTGAGGGTCGACTTCATTGACCGTATCGGCAGCCTGGCGGGCAAGAAAACCCTTGATGTCGGCTGCGGCGGCGGCATCCTTTCCGAAGCCATGGCCCAGCGCGGAGCTGAAGTAACCGGTATCGACATGGGCGAAGCCCCACTGAAGGTTGCCAAGCTGCACGGGCTGGAGAGCGGTGTACAGATCAATTATCGCCAAATTACGGTGGAGGCCCTGGCCGAAGAGATGCCCGAAAGCTTCGACCTGGTCACCTGCATGGAAATGATGGAGCACGTGCCAGATCCTGCCTCGGTGGTAAATGCCTGCGCACGTCTGCTTAAACCGGGTGGCCGCCTGTTTTTGTCCACTCTGAACCGCAACCCGAAAAGCTACCTTTTCGCCATTCTTGGGGCTGAGCGACTACTCAAGCTGGTTCCGGCTGGCACACATGATTTCAATAAATTCATCCGCCCGGCGGAGCTTGGCGGCTGGGTACGCGCTGCGGGGCTGGAAACATTGGAAATGACCGGCCTGGTATACAACCCGCTCACCAAGATATACCGTCTCGACCCCGAAGATGTGGACGTCAACTACATGCTGGCCTGCCAGAAGGGCGAATAACTGATGAGCCCTCAAAGCGCCATTCTATTTGACCTGGACGGCACACTGCTGGATACCGCCCGAGACTTTCACGGCATCATCAATCGCATGCTGGCTCAGCACGGTCGCCCATCGATCAGCTATGACAGCCTGAGAACCCAGGTCTCCAACGGCGCTCGCGCCATGGTTCGCCATGCATTCGAGCTCGACCAGGACCACCCTGAGTTTGCCGCTTTACACCAGCAGCTTCTGGATGATTACGCCAGTACCGATTATCCCGACAGCCGCCCCTTCACCGGGGTCGAAGCACTCGTTGACTGGCTTGAAGTCAGCAAACATCCCTGGGGAATCGTCACAAACAAGCCTGAACGCTTCACCCACCCGCTGCTTCAGCAGGTAGGACTAGGTCAGTGCAAATGTATTATCTGTCCCGAGCAGGTAAAACAGACCAAGCCGGATCCGGAAGGACTGGTGCTCGCCTGCGAGATACTGGGCAGCAGCCCCGAAGACAGCATCTATGTGGGCGACCATATCCGCGATATCGAAGCAGGCAGAGCTGCTGGCATGAAAACCGTTGCCGCTGCCTGGGGCTATCTTAACGAGGGCGAATCCTGCTCGGACTGGGACGCTGATTATATCTGCGCACAAGCCGAAGACCTGCGCCCCCTGCTACACTCAATTTTACAAGCACACTGAACTGCTTCACCGACTGTTGTTAAGGAGTCAAGGATGTTTCACTACAGCGCCCGCACCGATTTGCTGCAGGACCGCATTATATTGGTCACCGGTGCCGGAGACGGCATAGGTCGCGCTGCGGCTCTGTCATATGCAGCCCACGGCGCCACCGTCATCCTGCTGGGCCGCACCCTGGAAAAACTGGAAGCGGTCTATGACGAAATCGAGGCGGCAGGACACCCGCAGCCGGCCATCGTCCCGATGAACCTGGATTCTGCGACTGAGCATGATTACATCGAACTGAGCAACAAGCTGTATGACGAGTTCGGTCGCCTGGACGGCGTTCTTCACAACGCCAGCCTGCTGGGCATGCGTACACCGCTGGAAAACTATGACCCGATCACCTGGGATCAGGTCATGCGCGTCAACGTAAACGCACCCTTCCTGATGACTCAGTCCCTGCTGCCGCTGATGCAACACTCAGGCGATGCTTCCATCGTCTTCACTTCATCAGGCGTTGGCCGCAAAGGGCGCGCCTACTGGGGTGCCTATGCGGTCTCCAAGTTTGCCACCGAAGGCATGATGGAAGTACTCGCAGACGAGCTGGATAATTCGCCCAACATTCGTGTTAATGCGATCAACCCCGGCGCAACACGCACCAACATGCGTGCCTACGCCTACCCGGCTGAAGACCCGGAAACCAACCCGGCACCGGCCGATATCATGCCACTCTACCTGTACCTGATGGGCCCGGATAGCCGTAGCGTCAACGGCAAATCTCTCGATGCTCAGGGTGAGGGTTCTGCATAGGCAACACTCAGAGTCATTGCTATCACGCATTAAAAAAGGAGGCCAAGGCCTCCTTTTTTATTAACGAAACAACCTGCGAAATACTTAAACGCGACGCCCGCGACGATTGCTCGTATTACGACGCCCGACAGAGCGCGCCTTGCTTTTGGAACGACCAGGCGTACGCGGCTTGGCTTCTTCCGTCTGCCCCTTGATCACTTCCTGACGCACACGTTGACGCTTGTACAGTCGCTCTTCCTTCTCAGACTCGATCGGCGTCGGACGATGGGTGCGAACCGGCTCCAGATCCACCTCTTTAGACAAGAGGTCCACTTCCTTGGAGCCAAGCTCACGCCAGGTACCCACCTTGACATCACTGGGCAGGAAGACAGGTCCGAAGCGCACGCGCTTCAAACGGTTCACCTGCAGGCCCTGTGATTCCCACAGGCGGCGCACTTCGCGGTTGCGGCCCTCCATGACCACACAGTGATACCACTTGTTGGCGCCTTCGCCGTCGAAATAACGCACATCGGTAAAGCGCGCCATACCGTCTTCCAGCAGCACACCTTCCATCAGGCGTGTCAGCATGGCATCTTCAACATCACCCAGCACGCGTACCGCATACTCGCGGTCAATCTGCATTGAGGGGTGCATCATGCGGTTGGCCAATTCACCGTCAGTGGTAAAAATCAGCAAGCCCGTGGTATTGATATCCAGGCGACCAATCGCCACCCAACGCCCCTGCTTCAGCGGCGGCAGGTTATCAAACACCGTCGGACGACCTTCGGGATCATGGCGCGTACACACCTCACCCAAGGGCTTGTTATAAATCAGCACACGGCGCTCGGCCGTTTGCGGGAAGGTCAGCTCAGCAGGCTTACCATCCACTTTGACTTCATCATGGGGACCAATACGATCACCCAAGGTCGCAACCGTGTCATTTACACTAATACGGCCACTTTCAATCCAACGCTCCATCTCACGACGTGAGCCAATACCGGAGCGCGCCAAAACCTTCTGTAACTTTTCATCGCTCATTTTGACGTCTCTTAAATTGACCGCGGGCATTGCCACGCAGCTTAAGTAGAAAACAAAAAAACCTCTTCAGGTTTCCCCAAAGAGGCTTTTATCAGACGCTATAATGCCCGATCAGTCAGCTGTGGGCAACTGATCCTTGGTGATACCGTGCTTGTCCATATACTCGCGGAAAGCGACCGGGGTACGGCCACGACCTGACCAGGCGTGCTCTTTACCTTCGGCATCTTCAATAACGTATTTAGCTTTTACGGTTTTACGCGCAGCCGTCGGCTCGATACCCTTTTTAAGTTCATCCAGATCGACGCCGGCCTCTTTCATCAGGCGCTGAATCTGTTCGACTTTCTCTTTTTTAGCCAGCTCAATCTCTTCTTCGCGACGCTTGGCTTCTTCAATTTCGACACGAATATCGTTCAGATCAGCAATAACCTTGTCGATTTCAGCCAGGCTCAATTCGTTGCAATGCTTGCGAAGAGAGTTTTTGCGCGTCAGCGTCTTAATAAAGTCTGTCATTTCGGTGCCCGTCTTAAATAGATTTTCTTCAATTATCGACATAAAAATGTATTTTTCAACAACCTGCATCAGGTTATTTGAAATATTGTGTATCTCCGGCCCCTTCTCGGGTTACTTGAGGCACTTCTTCGGTCATATTAATGACACTGGTCGCTTCCATACCGCAATACCCGCCATCAATAATCAGGTCGACTTGGTGCTGTAACAGGTCGCGCATTTCATACGGATCGGTCAAAGGCAGTTCCTCGCCAGGCATTATGAGTGATGTACTCATAATAGGTTCCCCCAAATAGGAGAGCAGCTCCGACACGATGGGATTATCCGGCACACGAATACCAATTGTACGTCGTTTCGGGTGCAACAATCTGCGTGGCACCTCGGTGGTTGCCGGCAAGATAAAGGTATAGGCACCCGGGGTGTGCGCTTTCAGCAAACGAAATATCTGGTTATCCACCTTGGCATAGGTACTGATAGCTGAGAGATCGTCACAAACGAGAGTAAAGTTGTGCTTATCATCCAGATTTCGGATGCGCTTAATACGATCCACGGCCTTTTTATCACCCAAGTGACAGCCAACTGCATACGCACAGTCAGTAGGATAAATAACAACCCCGCCATTTCTGATTATTTCCACCGCCTGCTGAATCAATCGCTTTTGCGGGTTTTCGGGATGTACCTGAAAAAACTGGCTCATAGGGCCTCCTGTATACTCGTATTCCGTCATCGTACTCACCCGCCTGCTACCAGTGCATGAATCAGGTGACGCTGTGTTTCAACCCTCGGGAAACGTCCCAAGTGCGTCCAGCGATGTTTGGGGGTATGAAAATCACTGCCTGATGAAACCTGCAGATCATGCTGATCCGCTATCCGCATCAGCAAACCGATCTGCTCCTGGCTAACACCCGGGTAGGCTATTTCAAAACCATCGACACCGGCCGCTACCATTTCAGCCATTAAAATCCGCAAACGGGAAAACGTCAGATTATATTTGGTAGGGTGAGCCAGTAGTGCATACCCACCGCTTTTCTGCACCTGACTTATTGCCTCGGCCATATCAGGCCATTCGGCTTTGACATCACCCGGCTTGCCCTGACCCAGAAAGCGATCAAAAGCTTCGCTCTCACTGCTGACCAATCCTGCTTCCAGCAATGCCCGGGCGAAATGCGGACGGCCTATCTGCCCTTCACCGGCCAGGGCTTTTGCCTGTTCGAGAAGATCATCCGGCAATCCTTTAGCGATTAATTTTGTGGCTATTTTCTCAGCGCGCTGATTACGCAGGAATGACAAATGCTCCAAATACCCCTTCCAGCCTTCATGGTCAGGATCGATTTTCAGACCCAACAAATGGATAACACGCTTATTCCAGCGGCATGTCAGCTCAACCCCCGGGATAAACCTCATATCAAGACGCTCTGCCGCAGCCGCCGCTTCCGCCTGGCCTGCCAGGGTGTCGTGATCAGTCAGTGCCAGTAACTGCACCCCGTTTTGAGACGCCAGTTCGACCAGTGCCTGCGGCGACAGCGCACCATCGGATGCGGTACTATGCATGTGCAGATCAAAACAGGGCAGATCTGTACTTTGGGTGTCAGCTTTCATGTATTGAGGCACGCCTTAGTCACAACCTTATCAATCAGATTAGCAGGCCGATGAAACTACTACTCGACTTTCTTCCTGTCATTATATTCTTTGCAGTCTATAAATTCAGTGGCGACATAATTCTGGCAACTGCCGTGCTAATTCCGGCAACGCTGGCCCAGATGGCCTACACCTGGTTCACCACCCATAAAGTTGAAAAAATGCAGCTGGTGACACTGGGACTGGTTATTATCCTCGGCGGCGCGACCGTTGCCCTCGATAACAAAGCATTTATTCAGTGGAAACCAACCATTGTAAACCTGCTGTTTGCTGCCGCATTCCTCGGCAGCCAATTCATTGGCAAAAAAACGATTGTGGAACGCTTAATGGGGCAAGCTGTTGAGCTGCCCGCTTTCGTCTGGCGTCGACTGAATCTGGCCTGGGTTGCTTTTTTTGTACTGATGGCCGCTCTCAACCTGATCGTGGTTTATACCCTGAGCGAAGATGCCTGGGTTAATTTCAAACTGTTTGGCATGCTGGGCTGCACCCTGGTATTTATCCTGGCACAAGGCATCTATATTTCTCGCCATGCGCCCGAGCAAACCGATAGCAAGGAGGAGTAACATGTATTACGCAATTATGGCCGAAGATGCTCCCGGCACTCACGATAAACGCATGGCCGCCCGTCCGGACCACTTGGCCCGCCTGGAAGAACTTAAACAGCAGGGCCGCTTGCTGATTGCAGGACCCCATCCTGCCATTGACAGTGAAGACCCGGGCCCGGCCGGTTTTACCGGCAGTTTGGTGGTGGCCGAATTTCCATCACTGGAAGATGCCAAGGCCTGGGCGGATGCTGATCCCTATATTTCTGCAGGCGTTTATCAGAAAGTGACAGTAAAACCGTATAAAAAAGTATTGCCTTGAGCTAACATTGAAATCAGTTAGCTCTACATACCACGTAAGCTTTGCTGTCGTGATGGGTACGTGAGATGTTTGGCTGGCGTTAAGGCATTAACAGCTTTAATGTACTAATATTGTTCGTAGATCTGAACATCCACCTGGCACAAGGATATGACGATGAAAAAGATTGCAATGGCTGCTGGATTGGCAATGGCTCTGGGTGCATCTGCTGCTCAGGCAGGAGTTCCGGGTTACGCCGTAAACTCCAGCGACACTATCTGGCGCACCAGCTTCGGTGAATGCTGGCACACCAGCTCCTGGACTCAGGAAAAAGCAGTTGTAGGCTGTGACGGCGTGGTTGCTATGAATGAAGAGCCCGCTGCTCCTGCACCGGCTCCCGCTCCTGCACCGGCTACAATGGCTGACGTAGAGAAGAAATTTGCGCTCTACTTCGATTTCGACAGCACCGAAGTTGGTGACGTGAGCAACGTTGTTAACTACATCGGCTCTCTGGCTAGCCTGAACAGCGTCAAGCTGGTCGGTTACGCTGACTTTATCGGTTCTGCCGCGTACAACGAGAAGCTGTCTGAGCGCCGCGCAAGCGCCGTTGCAGCCAAGCTGGAACAGGCTGGCGTTGACGCAAGCAAGATGTCTATCGGCTTCATGGGTGAGTCCGCTCCGGTTGCAAACTGCACCGGTCGTGGCGCCGAGCTGATCGCATGCCTGCGTCCGGACCGTCGTGTAGACGTGGAAATCATGGGTAAGAAGCGCATGCAGTAATCTGCATTAGTGCTTCCCCGAAAAGCCGGCCCTGTGCCGGCTTTTTTTATGGATGTGTGTCATATACAACACCCCGTTAACACAGGAGTCTCACTATGCTTAAGCCACTCTTTATGGTGTGGGCACTCTTTATATTCGCCCTTCCCACATACGCCGATACTGAATACCCGGCACAAAAGGTTGTGTACCACATAAACTATGGTGACAACTCCCGGATATCAGCCACCTTTACCAACATCAGCAATCATATTCAGGCCGTAGGCGAGAGCAATATCGACCTGCGAGCCGTTATTCACGGCCAGGCAATTGAGTATTTCATGGACGCCAAAGCCGATAGCGACAAACAGATCGCCCTGGATACACTTCGCTTGAGCGGCGTGCGCTTCATTATTTGCGGTAACACACTGGACGGCTATAACATTACACGAAGCGACCTGTACGATGTCGAGTCAAGTGATGTTGTTCAGGCAGGGTTACCTGAAATTGTTCGCTTGCAGCAGCAAGGATTCAGCTACGTCAGACCTTAAGCCCCACTAAATCGCAGACACAAAAAACGGCAGCCGAAGCTGCCGTTTTTAATCTTGCCGGGAAAGGCTGATCAGCCGACCCAGACACGTGCATTACGGAACATGCGCATCCAGGCACCATCTTCGGCCCATTCATCCGGTGCCCAGGAATTCTGGACGGCAAGGAAAACACGCTCCGGGTGCGGCATCATGATAGTGACACGACCATCCGGCGTCGTCAGACCGGTGATACCCAGCGGCGAACCGTTCGGGTTGGCCGGGTACACAGTGGTCGCATCGCCTCGGTTATCCACATAACGCAGAGACACATTGCCAGACTCATTCAGCATACGCAGCTGCGCATCGTCTTCAAACTCGGCACGGCCTTCACCGTGAGCAACGGCGATCGGCATGCGAGAACCCGCCATGCCCTGCAGGAAGATAGAGGGGCTGTCTTCAACCTCCACCATCGCAACACGCGCTTCAAACTGCTCGGACTGGTTGCGCACGAAGTGCGGCCAGAGATCCGCGCCCGGAATCAGCTCGTGCAGGTTGGACAGCATCTGACAGCCGTTACACACGCCCAGCGCGAAGGTGTCTTCACGCTCGAAGAAGGCGGAGAACTGTTCACGCGCCACAGTATTAAACAGGATCGACTTGGCCCAACCCTCACCGGCGCCCAAGACGTCACCGTAGGAGAAGCCGCCACAGGCGACCAGACCACGGAACTGATCCAGTGTGATGCGACCGGAGAGGATGTCACTCATGTGCACATCGATCGCCTCAAAGCCGGCACGGTCAAACGCCGCTGCCATTTCCACCTGGCCGTTGACGCCCTGCTCACGCAGAATGGCAACTTTCGGACGCACGCCGGAGGCAATCAGCTCGGCCGCCACATCGTCGTTCTGGTCGAAGCTCAGGCTGGCGCTCAGACCCGGATCTTCACGATCCAGCAGACGATCAAACTCCTGCTGCGCGCACTCGGAGTTATCACGCAGTGCCTGAATGCGGTATGAGGTTTCGGCCCACCAACGCTGCAGCTGGATCAGATCGGCACTGTACACTTCTTCATCGTCGAAGAAGCAGTTCAGCTGCAGATCCGGATTCAGGGTACCGACAACTTTGGCCACGTCAGCCAGGCCCGCCGCGTTCAGTTCGTTAAGGACGGTTTCCATATCCTCGCGACGGATCTGGATCACCGCACCCAGCTCTTCATTGAACAGCGCAGCCGCCAGCTCGGAGCTGTCTTCGGCCAGCAGGTCCAGGTTCAGGTCGACACCGGTACGACCGGCGAAGCCCATCTCGGCGATGGTCGCCAGCAGGCCGCCATCAGCACGGTCGTGATACGCCAGGATCAAACCCTGTTCATTCAGTTCCTGCACCGCAGTAAAGAAGTTAGCCAGCAGTTCGGCGTTATCCACATCCGGTACATTCTGACCCACTTCGTTGTATACCTGCGCCAGCGCAGACAGGCCCATGCGGTTCTGGCCATTGCCCAGATCCAGCAAGATCAGATCGGTCTCACCCTTGTCGGTACGCAGCTGAGGCGTCAGTGTCTTGCGTGCATCCAGCACCGGCGCGAAGCCGGAGATGATCAGCGACATCGGCGCCGTCACGCTCTTCTGTTCACCGTTGTCATCCCAGACGGTACGCATGGACATGGAGTCCTTGCCCACCGGAATGGTGATGCCCAGTTCCGGGCAAAGCTCCATACCCACCGCCTTGACGGTGTCGTACAGTTTCTCATCTTCACCTGCGTGGCCAGCGGCACACATCCAGTTGGCAGACAGCTTGATATCGGACAGCTCGCCGATACGGGCCGCCGCCAGATTGGTGATGGTCTCACCGATCGCCATGCGGCCGGAGGCCGGGGAATCGATCAGTGCCAGCGGGGTACGCTCACCCATCGCCATGGCTTCACCGGCATGGGTGTCGAACGAAGCAGTAGTCACGGCGCAGTCGGCGACCGGTACCTGCCAAGGACCAACCATCTGGTCACGAGCGACCTGACCAGTAATGGAGCGGTCACCGATGGTGATCAGGAAGGACTTGGACGCAACCGCCGGCAGTTTGAGTACACGTTCGGCTGCATCCGCCAGTTCGATTTCAGCGGTATCAAATTCAGGTACTTCGTAAGCCTTACGCTCAACGGTGCGGTGCATTTTCGGCGGCTTGCCGAACAGCACGCTCATCGGCAGATCAACCGGCTTGTTTTCGAAGTGGGTATCACCCAACGTCAGGTGATGCTCTTCGGTGGCTTCACCGACGACTGCGAACGGGCAACGCTCACGCTCACAGATCGCTTCGAAGCGAGCCAGATCTTCCGGCTTAACCGCCATCACGTAACGTTCCTGGGCTTCGTTACACCAGATTTCCAGCGGCGACATGCCCGGCTCATCGTTATTGACGTTGCGCAGTTCGAAGTTGCCACCACGACCACCGTCTTTCACCAGCTCAGGGAAAGCGTTGGACAGACCACCAGCACCCACATCGTGGATGAACGCAATCGGGTTGTCGTCACCCAGCTGCCAGCAGCGGTCGATCACTTCCTGACAGCGACGCTCGATTTCCGGGTTGCCACGTTGAACGGAGGCAAAATCCAGATCGGCAGAAGAGCTGCCGGAAGACATGGAAGAGGCAGCGCCACCACCAAGGCCGATCAGCATCGCCGGGCCGCCCAGACAGATCAGTTTGGCACCGACAGTGATTTCGCCCTTCTCGACATGGTCTTCGCGGATGTTGCCCAGACCGCCGGCAATCATGATCGGCTTGTGGTAGCCGCGTACTTCATCACCGTTGGCACCCGGCACTTTCTGCTCGAAGGTACGGAAGTAACCGGTCAGATTGGGACGACCGAATTCGTTGTTGAACGCAGCACCACCGATGGGGCCTTCGATCATGATATCCAGCGCAGACGCAATGCGCTCCGGCTTACCGTAACCGGATTCCCAGGGCTGTTCGAAGCTCGGGATATTGAGGTCAGATACGGTGAAGCCCGCCAGGCCCGCCTTCGGCTTGGAACCGCGACCGGTAGCACCTTCGTCACGGATTTCCCCGCCGGAACCTGTGGCTGCACCAGAGAACGGCGCAATCGCAGTCGGGTGGTTATGGGTTTCCACTTTCATCAGAATGTGGATCGCCTGCTGGTTGTAACCGTATTGGCCGGTCGCTGCATCCGGGTAGAAACGGCCCGCTTCGCTGCCTACGATAACGGATGCGTTGTCCTTATAGGCAGACAGAACGTTTTCACCGCCCTGGTTGTAGGTATTGCGGATCATGGCGAACAGGGAATGCTCCTGACGCACACCATCGATGTCCCAGCTGGCGTTGAAGATCTTGTGACGGCAGTGCTCGGAGTTCGCCTGCGCAAACATCATCAGCTCAACGTCATTGGGGTTACGCCCCAGGCCTTTGAAACTTTCGACCAGATAATCGATCTCATCATCTGCCAGCGCCAGACCCAGATCGCTATTAGCCTTAACCAGCGCGTCACGACCACCATCGAGAATATCGACCTGCGTCATCGGGCGCGGCTGTTCATGACGGAACAGCGCTTGCGCCTGATCCAGGTCAGCCATGACAGCTTCAACCATGCGATCATGCAACTGCGCAGCAACCTGCTCGGCCTCAGCATCGGTCAATGCCTGCTCGCTGCTAACGTAGTACGCCAGGCCGCGCTCCAGGCGGTCAACGGCATCCAGGCCGCAGTTGTGCGCGATGTCAGTTGCCTTGCTGGACCAGGGTGAAATAGTTCCGGGGCGCGGTACGATCAGGAACAGGCGGCCGGCCGGCTCTTCAACGCTGGCCTTGGGGCCGTATCGCAGGATACGATCCAGAACCTGAGACTCCTGGTCTTCCAGATCACGTTTCAGATCTGCAAAATGGACGAATTCTGCGTATAGTCCATTGACAGTCGGGACTTGGGACTGGACCTGGAACAGCAGTTTTGCATGACGAAAAGACGAAAGAGCGGGAGCTCCACGCAGTACGAGCATGTTGATATCGAGCCTCTTGGTTCTACCTGAGAGTCAGGCGTTGGGAGAGCAGTAATTAAATGACAATTTTACCCGATCAGGCCACCGAGATACAGAACAGACCTGCCGATGTTTAAGCTGCGTAACGCACCCCACCTTCGCGAACTCATCTATCTGGCCGCTCTGGTCAGCATTATGTTTGCGTTGTCCATGATAGGCCTGAACACACCTTCACAGCTGGAAGCCATTCAGCAGAAGGGGGTTATCCGCGTTGTTACGACCAATTCCCCACTTACCTACTTCACCCGCAAGGGCGAGCCCGCCGGCTTTGAGTACGAACTGACTAAAGCCTTTGCCGAACACCTGGGCGTGGAACTGGAGCTGACAGTGAGCGACCGCTTTGCAGACATTTTCAGTGTACTGCAGGAACGCAATGCCCACCTGGCAGCCGCCGGCCTGACCGCGACCGAGCAAAGGCGTAAACGCTTTGATTTTTCGCCGCCCTACCGCAGCAGCGCCCCCGTTCTTGTCTACCGGGTACGGCGAGGCAATCCGGCACCACGCGACATGGAGGACCTTTACGGCCGTTCCATCAAGGTGCTGCAAGGCTCCAGCTACATTAGCGTGCTGGAAAGCCTGAAGAAAGAGCACCCGAAGCTGAAGTGGACCGTCAGCGAAGATGACCAAGTCATCGATCTGCTCGACCAGGTACATGAAGGCAGTCTGGACTACACAGTTCTCGACTCCAGCGTATTCGATAACCACAAATCATTTTATCCCGGCCTCAAGGCAGCCTTTGACCTGCAGCCCCCTCAGCCGATCGCCTGGATGCTGAACCAGCACCATGATGGCTCTCTTAAAGCAGCGCTCACCCAGTGGTTCAAAATGGAAAGCACTCAAAGGCGCATCAAGCTGCTGGAAGAGCGCTACTTTTCACGCACCAACCCACTCAATTTCTTTGATACCGTTTCATTCCGAGAAGACTTGCACGAGCGTTTCTTGCCTCTCTACCCCTGGTTCCGTCAGGCGGAAGAGGAAACCGGAATCAACTGGCTATTGCTTTCCGCCATTGCCTATCAGGAATCTCACTGGGATGCGGACGCCGTTTCTCCCACGGGGGTACGCGGCATCATGATGCTCACCAATGCCGCCGCTTCAGAAGTGGGCGTAGATGATCGAACCGACCCCAAACAAAGCATCCTTGGCGGTGCACGCTACCTGGTCAATGTGAAGAAGAAAATCCCCGACCGCATTCTGGAGCCGGATCACACCTGGTTTGCGCTTGCTGGCTACAACATTGGTTTTGGCCACCTGGAAGATGCTCGCATACTGACCCAGAAAGCCGGTAAAGACCCGGATAAATGGAAGCACGTCAGGGAGTTTCTCCCCAGACTCAGCGACCCTAAATTTTATCCACAGACACGCTACGGCTTCGCCCGTGGCCACGAGCCCGTGACCTACGTCAGCAATATCCGCAAGTATATGGAATTGATGCGCTGGGAAGTCGAAACGGCAACCAGCGGTGAGTTCACCCTGGAGACAGACCCTGAAGAACCGGCCGGTGACCTGCCAGCGCCTGCAGTCCAGGAAAAACCCAGACTGCCGCTGTCAAACCTGCCTTCTCAACTCTAGGGTTGGGCGGATGCTGCCCTGGCACGACGTTTCTGTTCACGCCGCTCACGGAAAAACGCGCTGATGCGTTCACTGCACTGCTCAGCCAGCACACCACCCGCATATTCCGGCCAGTGATTGAGCCAGGGCTGATCAAAGATATGGGCATTACTGATAACCGCGCCGGCTTTAGGCTCGGTTGCGCCAAACACGACACGGGCTATACGTGCATGGACAATAGCACCGGCGCACATGGTGCAGGGCTCAATGGTGACATACAGCTCAGCTCCCGGCAGACGATAATTTTCAACTCGAGCCGCCGCCTCACGCAGCGCCATTATTTCGGCGTGAGCACAGGGGTCATGACCACTGATGGGGCGATTCCAGCCTTCGCCAATCACCTCACCATCAAGCACCACAACAGCCCCCACAGGCACCTCACCCGCATCGGCAGCATGTTCCGCCAGCGCCAGGGCTTGCTGCATGAAGCGTTCATCAATTTGAGTCTGTTCGGTCATATCTACATGCTTTTGCCTGCCTCAGACAGGCCCACTCATTCCGGTATTCAGGACGGGAATCATAAGCCCTGAGCACGACTGTGAAAAGCGCACTCCAAACAGACACTAAAAAGGCCATGCATACACATGCACAGCCTTTACTGGGAAAACACTCAGCTTTCGGGATTTATGCCAGCTCGTCCGGCCCGACCCTTACCACCAGCTTGCCAAAGTTTTTACCCTCCAGCAGATCTCGCAACCCTTCCGGTGCCTGCTCCAAGCCATCGATGACCTGCTCAAGATACTGCACCTTGCCCTCACTCACCCATTCTGCCATCGCACCCGCAAATTCGGGATAACGGTCGTCATAGTCATCAAAGATGATGAAGCCACGAACAGTGAGACGTTTGATCAAAATTGTGGTCATCAACAGCGCCATGCGGTCTTGCCCCAGCGGCAGCTCCTGATCGTTATAGTGGGCGACCAGCCCGCATAGCGGTATGCTCGCAGCGGTATTCAGTAGCGGCAATACTGCATCAAACACCTTTCCGCCGACATTTTCATAATAGATATCAATGCCCTGCGGACAGGCAGCTGCCAGCTGAACGGCAAAATCATCTGCACGGTGGTCAAGCGCCACATCAACACCAAGACTTTCGAGATGTTGACGCTTTTGTTCACCGCCAGCGATGGCAACAACCCGACACCCCTGGATTTTACCGATTTGCGCTACCGTAGCCCCTACCGGACCGGTTGCCGCTGCGACCACAAGGGTTTCGCCCGCCTTGGGCTTGCCAATATCCATCAACCCCATATAAGCCGTGAACCCTGGCATACCCAGTACGCCCAGCGCGTAGGAGACAGGCGCGAGCTCAGGGTTCAGCTTGAACAGCATGGAGCCATCAGATACTCCGTAATCCTGCCAGCCCACTGTATAGCTAAGCACCCAATCACCAGCCTGATAGTCCGGGTGCTTGGACTCAACCACGCGATTGACGGTGCCACCCACCATAACCTCCCCCAGACCAACAGGCTCAGCGTAGGACTCGGCATCGCTCATGCGCCCCCTCATGTAGGGGTCAAGGCTCAAATACACGGTCCGCAACAAAAGCTGACCGTCCTTGATAGCAGGGATATCCGAGGTTTTAAGCTCAAAGTTATCTTTGCCAGGTGCGCCGGTCGGGCGATTGGCAAGGGTCATCTGGCGATTTGTAATTGCGTTTTGTGACATGACAACAACCTCATTCATTACAGCTGAAACGACCTGACTCCTGGCTTTCACAGAAATGAATAGACCGGTCGTCTAGTAAATTGATAAATAAAAAGCTGTACCTCTCCCACCTTCAGGGGGCGGGAGAGTCCAGCAAGTGACGGGTCAGCTGCATGGTCGTTTCCATACCCGCCTGATCCCGATTGAGCTTTCGCAGCAAGCCGGCCCCCAGCCAAAGCTGATACAGATTCACGGCCAAAGCCTGACTATCCTTTGCCGGCAAGGATCCATCGGCAATCGCGGCATCGATCGCGCGCGCCAGCCGTTTCACCACCCTTTCGGTTCCCGCTTCCAGCGTCATCCGCATGGCATCAGAGAGGTCCGCAACCTCGGCCCCCAGCTTGATGACCAGGCAGTCTCCGTAGCGTTCTTGCCAGCGAGTAAAGTATTCCAGCAAAAGCTCGCGCCCCGACGCGCCCCGGACACCAAAAATTGCATCCATTTCTGCCAGGTACTGACTGAAATAGGATGCCAGCAGCGCTTCACCAAACTGCTCTTTGGACTGGAAGTAATGATAAAAAGAACCCTTGGGCACTCCTGCTTCTTTTAGCAGCGCACTCAGTCCAACCGAGCCAAAGCCCTGACATGACAGTATCTGTCGGCCAGTTTCCAGCAAATGCTCTTTGGTGTTTTCGTGTCGGGTACTCATGCTGTGCATTTTATAGCCAATTAGACCGGTCGTCTAGCTCTTTTGCTACTACTTACCTGTCTGCAGGGCCAGTATCCGAAACAGCTTCCGAGAACTGCTGCCCCGCCAGATTTCGGGCCGCCAGCCAATCCAATTTCAGCTGGTGAATAATCCCGGTGATCATGGCCAGCTCCTGCTCCAGCAACGGCATCCGGTCCAGGTCGAACGCTGACACATCAATATCCGCAACCTCCATGAGATCACCGAAATACGACAGCATGAACAGCGCCTTGTCATCTCGAAATTCGCAGGTAATACCTGAGCCCTGGGCTCGCGCCCAAAACAGCTCGTCCAGAGCGATAATGCGCTCCATCATCGCGGGCGTCAGCAGGTAGCGAGCATATTGCTGATCAGAACCATACACTTCATAACGCTTCTCAAACTCCGGGTTTTCCAGCGCAACCCTGTCCCGCCTCAGTGGTGCAGCCAGTACATTTCCCACCTTGCCGTAATCGGTTCTAACCACCGTATAACCACTGAACGAGAACGGCATGGTCAGCAGCAAAGCGCCACCATCGTGAGCCGTGGTGCTGGAGTTACCGCTGCTGCGCTTGAGTTCCAGCTCACAAAACTCAAACGCTACGTCATCAACAACACCACGGATACAATCTTCGCTGGTTTTGCTGGAGTAGGATGGCAGTATCTCGAATGACTCCACCGCCTTCAGGTCAATACAGCCACTCTCGTCATATTTGTAATCACCGAAGGCCTGCAGTAACACCGGCAGCAATTTCTCTTTGTATCGGCGCATATATTGAACATGCGGCCAAAACACCCAAACCCCACACCCGACAAGCACAAACAGGGTTAGGAGTGACAGGTCACCGGAGACAAGGGTGGCAATATCCAGTATCAGAGCCGGCACCCAAAGCAGCCAACCCAGACGAACAAACCAGGTCTTGCGCCAGTTTTTGCTGGCCAGCTTTTCCAGCCGGTATTGCTCCAGCGGCTCCAGCAACGGCAAAACATCACGCTCAATGATCTGCTTGAACTCGTCCGATAAAGGACTGCTCGCTTCAGGCTTGCGATATGCAGATCCATCGACCAACTGCTTGACCGCCTCTTTTGCCTGAAAAAAGGTTCTGATAAAACTCATGACTTCAGGAAGTCATCAGCATTTACAGGCGCCCGATCCACTTCCGAGATCTCAAAGAAAGGCAGAGGTTTTGCTCCCATTGCTGCAGCAATCAACGTACCGGGAAAAATCTGGATCGCATCCTTAAAGCGCCTTGCCGCAGCATTGTAACTACGACGTGCCGCTGCAATATGCTCTTCTACATCAGCATACACACGCTGGGCCTCAATCATGTTGTCTTGAGACTTCAGCTCCGGGTAGTTTTCCACTGCCACCATCAGACCGGAAAGCTTGCTTTCCAAAACCGCTTCCAGCTCAAAGCGCTTTTCAGTATCCGCACGCTCAGGCGACTCGGCAGCCTTAAGCACCTCGGTGCGCAGTCGGGTAATTTCGGTCAGCAGTGCTTGCTCATGCTCCATAAAGCGTGAGGCAATTTTCAGAATATTGGGAATAAGATTCGTCCGCTTTTTCAGCTGAACGTCGATGCCGGAGAAGGCTTCTTCAGCCGCGTTGCGACGAGAAACAATGGTGGCGTACCAGAAATAAAACAGCAGCAGAACAGCGACAACCGCCGCAATCATCCAGCTCATATCAACGTCCTTGTATAGACAGGTGGGGAGTCACAAGCCTAGAGCCTGCACCAAAATGGGTCAAGCTTTTACAACAGCGTCTCAGTCCGTTTGAATTGCTGCCGTACAAACACAAAAAAGCCCATGAAATCATGGGCTTTTTCAGTTTACTCGAGACTGAAAGCAGAAGCCTTCAAGACGCGATTATTCCCACTCAATCGTAGCCGGCGGCTTGCTGGATACGTCGTAGGTGACGCGGGATACCTTGTCTACCTCGTTGATGATACGACCGGAAACGGTTTCCAGCAGTTCATACGGCAGATGCGCCCATCGCGCAGTCATGAAGTCGATCGTTTCAACGGCACGCAGTGCAATGACGTACTCGTAGCGACGACCATCGCCCACAACACCGACAGATTTAACCGGCAGGAACACCGCAAATGCCTGACTGGTTTTGTGGTACCAGTCTGCCTTGTGCAGCTCTTCGATGAAGATGGCATCGGCTTCACGCAGAATCTCTGCATATTCCTTCTTCACTTCACCCAGAATACGCACGCCCAGACCCGGTCCCGGGAACGGGTGACGGTAGACCATATCGTACGGCAGACCCAGCTCCAGGCCGATCTTGCGTACTTCGTCCTTGAACAGCTCACGCAGCGGCTCAACCAGGTCGAACTTCATGTCTTCCGGCAGACCACCCACGTTGTGGTGTGACTTGATTACATGCGCCTTGCCAGTCTTGGAAGCAGCCGACTCGATCACGTCCGGGTAGATAGTACCCTGCGCCAGGAAACGACAGTCTTTCAGCTTTTCGGACTCGTCATCGAACACTTCGATGAAGGTGTTGCCGATAATCTTGCGCTTGGCTTCCGGATCCGCTTCGCCTTTCAGACGACCCAGGAACTGGTCTTCGGCGTTGGCACGGATAACGTTTACACCCATGTTGCGGGCAAACATATCCATTACCTGCTCGCCTTCGCCTTTACGCAGTAGACCGTTATCAACAAAGACACAGGTCAGCTTGTCGCCGATCGCCTTGTGCAGCAGCGCCGCAACAACGGATGAATCGACACCACCGGACAGACCCAGCAGTACCTTCTCATCACCCACCTGCTGCTGAACCTTTTCAACCAGATCCTGGATGATGTTGGCAGCCGTCCACAGCGCTTCGGTATCGCAGATTTCACGAATGAAACGCTCCAGAATACGCAGGCCCTGTTTGGTGTGCGTCACTTCCGGGTGGAACTGAACACCGTAGAGGTTGCGCTTGGGATCGCACATGGCCGCAATCGGTGCAGAGTCGGTAGACGCGATGGCGTGGAAGCCTTCCGGCATCTCGGTAACCTTGTCACCGTGGCTCATCCATACATCCAGTGACAGAGAACCGTTGTTGGCGATATGGTCTTCGATACCTTCCAGCAAACGGCTCGGGCTATCGGCCAGACGTACGCGGGCGTAACCGAATTCGCGCTTGTCAGAACCGGCAACCTTGCCGCCCAGCTGCTCGGCCATGGTCTGCATGCCGTAGCAGATACCCAGTACCGGCAACCCCATGTTGAAGACACACTCGGGCGCACGAGGCGAATCCAGTTCGGTAACGGACTCGGGACCGCCCGCCAGAATGATGCCCTTGGGGGCAAATTCACGAATCGCCGCTTCATCCATGTCGAAGGCATGAATCTCACAGTACACACCGATTTCACGTACGCGACGTGCGATCAGCTGGGTGTACTGGGACCCGAAGTCCAGAATAAGGATGCGTTGCGCGTGAATGTCTTTGCTCATACTCAGTGACTCCACCGAAAGCTGGCCGCTATGCGGCGCAAACAAAAAGTGGGGCAGCCGTTGCGCCCCACTTTCAGGTTAGTGTTGTAAAAAATCAGCCCACACGATAGTTGGGGGCTTCCTTGGTAATGCTGACATCGTGCACGTGGCTCTCGGTGATGCCGGCATTGGTAATGCGAACGAACTTGGGCTTGTTGCGCATCTCTTCAACGGTTGCACAACCGGTATAACCCATGGAGGCACGCAGGCCACCCATCAGCTGATGCACCACACCGCCCATCGGGCCCTTGCAGGGCACGCGACCTTCGATACCTTCCGGCACCAGTTTCTCGGCACCGTCTTTGGCATCCTGGAAGTAGCGGTCAGAAGAACCGGTCAGGCCAGACATCGCACCCAGTGAGCCCATGCCACGGTAGGACTTGAAGGCACGGCCCTGGAACAGCTCAACTTCACCCGGCGCTTCATCAGTACCGGCCAGCATGGAACCAACCATTACCGCAGATGCACCTGCAGCCACCGCTTTAGCAAAATCGCCGGAGAAGCGGATACCACCATCGGCAATCAACGGTACGCCATGTTCACGCAGCGCTGCAGCAACGTTGGCCACTGCGGATACCTGAGGCACACCTACGCCGGCAACGATTCGAGTCGTACAGATGGAGCCCGGGCCGATACCGACCTTAACACCATCAGCACCCGCTTCAGCCAGCGCGACAGCAGCTTCAGCCGTGGCGATGTTACCGCCTACAACCTGCACCTGCGGGAAGTTTTCCTTCACCCAGCGAACACGCTCAACCACACCCTTGGAGTGGCCGTGTGCGGTATCCACCACAATCATGTCAACGCCGGCAGCCGCCAGTGCTGCCACTCGATCCGGTGTTTCCGGGCCAGTACCAACAGCAGCGCCTACAATCAGGCGACCCTGACTGTCTTTGGCAGCGTTGGGGAAGGCCTGTGCCTTGTTCATGTCTTTTACAGTCATCATGCCGCGCAGGGCGAAAGCATCATCGACCAGCAGAATCTTCTCGATGCGATGCTTACGCAGCAGTTCACGGATCACCTCGGGGTTTTCACCCTCTTTGGCGGTCACAAGCTTGCTCTTGGGCGTCATGATGGTGGAAGCCGTTGCTTCCAGATCGTTCTCGAAACGGACATCACGGCTGGTCACGATACCGACCAGCTCACCGTTATCGACAACCGGGAAACCGGAGAAGCTGAGCTTGCGAGAAAGCTCAATGATTTCCCGTACAGTGGTATCAGAACTGCAGGTGACAGGATCGGTCACTACACCGGACTCGAACTTTTTGACGCGACGCACTTCGTCGGCCTGCTGTTCGATGGTGAGGTTCTTGTGGATGATACCCATGCCACCTTCCTGCGCCATGGCAATTGCCAGGCGGGATTCGGTAACAGTATCCATGGCCGCCGAGACCAGCGGAATATTCAGTTCAATACCCTTGGTCAGGCGGGTCTTCAGTGAAACGTCCTTCGGGAGTACTTCGGAGTATCCCGGAACCAGCAAAACATCATCAAAGGTGAGCGCTTCTTCAACGATTCGCAACATACTGAACCAGCCCGTATTTCTGTGAAAAATTAAACAGGAAATTATGCATGAAAAAGAGCTTTCCTGCAATCCAAATAACGATACCCGTGCGGCTCGTGCCCGGCTGGTTTATGATGCACGCATGAACCCATCCATGCCGAATCGAAACCGTAACGCGCTCAGCGTGAGCCAGCTTAACCGAGAGGTCAAGGCGCTGCTGGAGAACTCCTTCATGACCGTCCAGGTCGAAGGTGAAATCAGCAACCTGGCACGCCCCTCATCCGGACACTGGTACTTTACCCTCAAGGATGAGCGCGCTCAGGTGCGCTGCGCCATGTTCAAGGGTCGCAACCTCAGGGTTGGCTTCAGGCCCAAGGAAGGCGACCAGGTCAGTGTGCTGGCCAAGGTCAGCCTGTATGAAGGCCGTGGCGACTTCCAGTTGATTTGCGAGCAAATGCGCGAAAGCGGGACCGGCCGCCTGCAGGCCGCTTTCGAGCAGCTGAAGCAACGCCTGTCCGCTGAAGGCCTGTTTGACCAGGCGCGCAAACGCAGCATCCCGCCCCAGGTCCAGCACCTGGGTGTGATCACCTCGCCATCGGGCGCCGCTATTCACGATATCCTGCAGGTACTTCAACGCCGCTGCCCATCGCTGCCTGTCGCGCTCTATCCGACCGCTGTTCAGGGCGCAGAAGCCGCCGCACAGATCGTACAAGCCATTGAACTGGCCAACCGGGATCAGCGCTGCGACGTGCTGATTGTAGGACGGGGCGGTGGCTCCCTGGAGGACCTCTGGCCTTTTAATGAAGAAACAGTAGCCCGCGCCATTGTCGCCTCCCGCATTCCCGTTGTTTCAGCCGTTGGCCACGAAGTGGATATTTCCATCAGCGACCTGGTCGCCGATCTGCGTGCACCCACCCCCTCGGCGGCGGCAGAACTGGTCAGCCCCGATCGCAGTATCCAGCTGCGCCAGCTGGAAGTACTGTCACAGCGCATGCACCGCCAGATTCTGCGCCAACTGAACCAGCAGCGTATGCAACTGCAACACCTGCGCCATCGTCTGCGCCATCCGGGTGAGCGCCTGCGCGAGCAGTCCCAGCGGCTCGACCAGCTGGAATTACGGTTACAGCGGGCACTGCAGCACAAACTGCGCATGCAGGGACAACGACTGGAGCAACTGGAACATCGCCTGGAGCGTAGCAGCCCTCAACGCCTGCTGGCCCGTAAGCAGGCGTTACTGACACCGCTGCAACAACGTCTCAACACTGGCATGCAGCGCTTACTGAAACACAAGCAAGAGCAACTGTCGGCACAAATGCGCCAACTACATGGTGTCAGCCCGCTTGCCACGCTGGAACGCGGCTATGCCATCGTACAGGATTCGGAAGGTCAGGCCGTTACCAGCAGCCAGCAGCTTAAACCGGGCGATCAGCTGGTCACACAGCTGCATCAGGGGCGCGTATTCAGTACCGTCGAACGCACGGACGACTGATCCCAAGGGCTGTCTGTGTTAGGATCCCCACCCTTTCAACCCTCGAAACAGGTCAATTACATGTCAGAAGCGACATTGGAAACCATTGAACAGCGTGCCAGCTATGGCATCGGCCGCCAGATGGGCGACCAGCTGGCTCAGGGCACCTTCGATGGTGTCGACATCAACGCCGTTACCCAGGGCCTGCGTGATGCTTTCGCTGGCGAAGGCCTGCGTATCCCTGCTGAGCAGATTCAGGAAGCGTTCAACGAAATCACTGAGCGTCTGCGCGCCGAGCAGGAAGCCAAAGCCAAGGAAGCCGCTGCTGAAGGTGAGCAGTTCCTGGCTGAAAACGCCAAGCGTGATGGTGTCATTACTCTGGAATCCGGCCTGCAGTACGAAATCGTAACTGAAGGCGAAGAAGGTGGTGACAAGCCGCAGCCTGACAGCAAGGTACGTGCGCACTATCACGGCACATTTATCGACGGCAAGGTGTTTGACAGCTCTTACGAGCGCGGCCAGCCGATCGAACTGCCGGTAGGTGGCGTAATTGCAGGCTGGACCGAAGCTCTGCAGATGATGACCAAAGGTGCCAAATGGCGTTTGTACGTACCCTATCAGCTGGGTTACGGCGCTCAGGGCTCACCGGGTGGTATCCCGCCCTACTCGACTCTGGTCTTTGATGTCGAACTGCTCGATATCGTCTGATTTTTCGGGGTGCTCAGGCACCCCGCTTGCTTTCAGGAGCCATCATGAAACTGCACTACCAACGCCTCGGACAAGGCACCCCACTTGTCATTCTGCACGGTCTGTTTGGCAGCCTGGAAAACTGGGGGCTGCAAGCCAAGGCGCTGAGTGAGCATTTCGATATTCTGGCGGTCGACCTGCGCAACCATGGCCGATCACCACATGCCGAGCAGATTGACTACTCACTGATGAGTGCGGACCTGCTGGAACTGCTGGACTCGCTGTCATTGGACAAGGTGCTACTGATGGGCCACTCCATGGGCGGCAAGGTCGCCATGCAGTTTGCCCTGAATCATCCCGAACGAGTGGAAAAGCTGGTTGTGGTTGATATCGCACCTGTAGCCTACGCACCACGTCACGATGAGGTTATAGCCGGCCTCAAGGCAATTCCTCTGGAAAGCCTGAAAAGCCGCCGTGAAGCAGATGAAATTCTTGGCCAATATGTAGACGAAGAGGCAACGCGCGCCTTTCTGCTGAAGAACCTCTATCGCAACGAGGAAAAACAGTTTGCCTGGCGCATGAACCTGAACGCCCTGGCCGAGCGTTATGCCGATATTGGCGCCGCACCTGCCAGGTCAGGAGTCCCCTTCGCAGAACCGGTTCTGTTTATCAAAGGCGGGAATTCGGATTATTTGCAAGCCGAGCACCAACAGCCGATTCAGGACAACTTTCCCAAGGCGGGTTTCAAGATTATCGCCGGTGCAGGCCACCTGCCGCATGTGGAAAAACCAGCCATTTTCACCCGACTGGTACAGCAGTTTTTCACGCCTGCTGACTGAATATCGTACCGGGCGGATACAAGCGGTTATAGGCGCCTGACTGGATAAGGCGCTGCTCAATGCTGCCAAGCTCGTTGTCATTGGCCGCCGAAGAACGGTCACCATCCTGAGCATCAGCTTGCTGGTTTAACACACTGCCGCTCTGGCTATCTTCTGCGCTTTCAGCCGAACTATCATCGGTTTCAGCGCCCTCCTCACCGAGCTCAGCCTTTTCCGTTTCCATTTTCTGCAACTCGGCACGGGCATCAGCAGCCATTGCTCTGGCGCTGGCAGCAACGCGATAATCCTGAGGAGATGGGTCGGCAGGCGCCATGGCAGCACGAATGATGACTTCCGCCTTCTCCAGCGTAGCTCGCGGATCACCACTGACAGCAGAGGTATCAATGCCAACCTCACCACCAATGGCATACATGCGCCCATCAGGGCCTTTCTGGAAAGTGTAGGAAACAGCACCGGTGTGGCCGGCACCCGCCGCCTGATGCGCACGTTCGTGCTGGCGGACTTCTCGATCACGTGACTGAAGCGCATCAATAACACGCTGCTCTTCGATTACCTGTGCGCGCGTTTTGCCATCCTGGCCGTAGGCTGCCTGTTCGGAAGAACTGAACACTTCGGCACGACTGGATGCGGAAGATGAACCGGATGCTGAGGCCTCTTCATCAGCCTCAGCACCTACAGCGCGCTTACCGCCGAGATCAACGCTCGCGGAATACCCGGTATAGCGCACCGGGGCTACAGTGGAAGAAACCAGAGGTGAGCTCATGACTTTACCCCCTGATCATGTGATCAGTGCGTGCCTGATCAGGCGCGAGTATCGATCAGATTACCCAAGACTTCGTCAGCCTGATTGACGACCTTGGTAGATGCGGCCTCGGTAGTAGCCTCCAGCGTAGACTGGGCAACTGCCGGATTGACTTCACGGCCGGAAGACAAGCTGGTGTCTTCAGGTTTACCACTGCCCTGCACGTCACCGGACGCTTTGGGGGCATTATCCAGAGTACGATTAGTATTGAACAGACCACTGTTCTGAGCAGCTGTAACGTTCATGCTTCACCTGACCTTGCGGGCTTTGACCCGAATCTTGTGACCTGTGACATCAACTGTCACCTGTTTACAGGGCCAGTATAGAACAAACCCTGCCCCTGGTCACTTTTTACTCAGACAAGAGGGTATTCAGATCAATACAATCGGCCACGGCATCCGCAGAAGGCGCTTCCATCCAGGGGACCCGCCCCAGCAAGGGCGCACGAAACAGGGTTTCCAGTGTTGCCAGGTTTTCATCCGGGCAACTCATCTCGGGGTCCACATGGTTGGCGACCCATCCTGCCAGACGCAGGCCATCACGGGCGATCGCCTCGGCCGTCAGAATGGCGTGGTTGATGCAGCCCAGCTTCATGCCAACCACCAGAATGACGTCCAGCTCCAGCAATTGCGGCAAGCGTGCCAGGCTTTCGCGCATGCTCAAGGGCACCCGCCAGCCACCCGCTCCTTCTACCAGCACCAGATCGGCCGGCTGCATCATGGCACCACGGCAATAGGCAGCCAGACGGTCGGCACTCAGGTTACGCCCCTCCTGTGCAGCGGCAATATGCGGCGCGATCGGCGGCTCAAATGCGATTGGGTTCACCTGCTCATAACTCAGCTTGACGCTGGCGGCTTCCTGCAGCAGCAGTGCATCCGAGTTTCTCAGCCCTTCCGCTGTCGGCTCACAGCCCGCCGCGACCGGCTTCAGGCCGATGGTGCGCATTCCCTTTCGGTTAGCGGCAACCAGCAGGCCAGTGGTGACAAGAGTCTTGCCGGCGTCGGTATCGGTACCGGCGATGAAGAAACGCTTTCTCACTGGGGCTCCTTGAGCAGTTCCAGATAATAGACTTCGTAGGTTGCAGGCAGACTGCCATCGGTTTGCCGTTGCTGCTCATAGGCTTCCAGCAACCGGACCAGACGCTGACGACTGCTCAGGCCTTGCTCGCGCCGGCTGTTCACATTGTGCGCACCCAGTGCCTTGAGCTCTTGCATCAGTTCCTGCAGGCGATTGTAACGAAGCACACGCCGTTCCGTCTCGCAACGCACAAGCTTTAACCCCAGGTTGTGCTGCAGCAGTTGCTGGAGCGGGATGAAGCTGTTCACATGCACATCGTCATCCACCGCTGCCCAGGCGCGCTTGAGCTCATGCAGGGTTTCCGGCCCCAACGTGGCCAACAGGCAACGTCCGCCGGGCCGGAGTACCCGTGCCAGCTCAGCCAGCAAACGCTCAGGTTGCTCGCACCATTGCACCGCCAGGCTGGACCAGACCAGGTTCACACTCGCATCCGCCAGCGGCAGCTGCTCGGCATCTCCGCACAGATAATGAGCTTCCGGTACAGGACGTTGCTCGCGAGCAAAACTGAGCATGCCATGGGCCAGATCAAGATGCAGCAAGGGAGATTGAGGGTAACGTTCACGCAGATGAGGCGCGGCATAGCCGGTACCACAACCAAGATCCAGCAGGTTGCCTTCAATCTGTGGCGGTAACCAATTCATTAGCTGGTCGGCAATATCGCGTTGCAACTGGGCCACGGAGTCGTAACTCTGGGCCGCACGGCTGAATGCCTGAGCGACCTTACGCTTATCCCGCTGCATCAGTTGCATCCACCTGTCGCTGAATAGACGCCAACACCCTATCGGCATGACTGATAAACGGCAGATGAGCACTCTGTTCCAGCACTTCAACACTCAGATTGTTGTTCAAGTGCAGCGCTTCTGCTGCCAACGCCTGGGGGACCAACTGATCTTCAGCGCCCAGTATCAACTGGGCGGGGCAGCTCAAAGCAGCCAGTGCCGGGCGCAGGTCAGACTCCAGCAGCCTCAGGGCCGGGGCCAGAGCCTGGGGTTCGGCATTCGCAATCACGGCTTTCAGTTGCTTGAGCTCGTCACGTGCCCTGACTGAGCCCCGTGTCTGCAGGGCAGCAAAACGCTGCAGCGTCTTGGTCTCGTTGTCGGCCAGTGACTCGACGAAGGCACCGAACACCTCAGGCGTCATGGCACAGGACCAGTCATCACGCGCCACAAAACAGGGGTTAGCCGCGATCAGGCTCAGGCTTTTGACCCGTTCCGGCGCCCGTTCCGTCAATGCCAGCACCAGCTGACCACCTAAAGACCAGCCCAGCCAATGGGCACATTCAGGAGCAGTGTCCAGCAGAGCATCTACTACTGCAGCCAGCGACATGTCACCGGCGGAACCGGAGCGCCCAAGCCCCGGCAGGTCGATAATTGTGACTCGGTATCGCTCGGCGAGACAGTCGGCAAAGTCACCCCAGATATCGGAACTCAGCCCCCAGCCATGCAACAGCACCAGATCAGGCCCACTACCAAGCGTTTCACACCACTGGCTCATGCCTTACCTCCTGCACGCACGGCATCCAGTGCCTCCAGCAGGCGATCAACCTGCTCTTCGCTGTGGGCCGCACTGAGGGTCACGCGCAGGCGGGAGCTGCCCGCCGGCACCGTGGGCGGGCGGATGGCACTGATGAAGATGCCGCGCGCTTCCAGCGCGGCACTGATCCGCATCGCCTCACCGGCATCGCCGATCATGATCGGCTGGATCGGGGTTGGCGAGTCCATCAGCTCATAGCCCAGCTGTTTGCAGCCGCTGCGGAAGCGCTGAATCAGCTGCGCCAGCTTGTCACGGCGCCAGCTCTCGGCCTGTACCAGTTTGAGGCTGGCACGGGTAGCCTGGGCCACGGCCGGCGACATGCTGGTGGTATAGATGTAGGTACGGGCGAACTGGATCAGGGTTTCGATCAGTACGTCGGAGCCGGCGACAAAGGCACCCGAGGTGCCGAAGCCCTTGCCCAGGGTACCGATCAGTACCGGCACCTCGTCGTTGCTGAGACCAAAGTGCTCGACACAGCCGGCGCCGGTCGCGCCCAGACAGCCAAAGCCGTGGGCATCATCCACCATCAACCAGCCATTCTGCTCGCGGGTCACTCGGCTCAGTTCCGGCAGGTCGGCGATATCGCCATCCATGCTGAACACGCCATCTGTGACCACCAGCTTGCGGCGTGCCTCGGAGCGGTTCAGGCGCTGGGCCAGGCTTTCGGGATCGTTGTGCAGGTAACGCTGGAAACGGGCCCCGCTGAGCAGGCCCGCATCCAAAAGGGAGGCGTGGTTGAGACGGTCCTGAAACACCGCGTCCTGCTTGTCGATCAGGGCATTGATGGCACCAATATTAGCCATATAGCCGGTGGAGAACAGCAACACTCGCTCGCGGCCGGTAAATTCAGCCAGCTCATCTTCCAGCGCATGGTGCGCCTGTGAATGGCCATTGACCAGATGGGAGGCACCGCCACCCACGCCGTAGGTATCAGCGCCCTGCTTGAGCGCCGCGACCACCTCGGAGTGGTTGGCCAGGCCCAGATAGTCGTTAGAGCAGAACGCCAGATAGCGCTTGCCGTCGACACTGACTTCCGGCCCCTGTGCCGACTCCAGCACCCGGCGCTGGCGGTAGAGGTTCTCCTGCCGCCGCGACTCAAGCGCGGCAGCCAGATCGTTGAAGGACATGGATCAGCCTCAGTGCGTGGCGGTAGCGTCGACGAACAACTCGGCGTCCTGCTGGGCCTGAATTTCGGCGGCCAGCTTCTGCTCCTGATCGGCATCGGAGTCTTCGATGCGCTGTTCCGGACGGATGCCCAGACGCTTGAAAAGCTGCAGGTCGCGGTTGGTTTCCGGGTTCGGCGTAGTCAGCAGGCACTCGCCGTAGAAGATGGAATTGGCACCGGCAAAGAAGGCCATGGACTGAAGCTCGTCGGACATCTGTTCACGACCGGCGGACAGACGCACATGAGACTTCGGCATCATGATTCGCGCCACTGCGATAGTACGGATGAACTCCAGCGGGTCCAGGTCTTCCACGTTTTCCAGCGGCGTGCCCTGCACCTTGACCAGCATGTTGATCGGCACCGATTCCGGCTGCTGCGGCAGGTTGGCCAACTGCATCAGCAGGCCGTAGCGATCCCTGGCGGTCTCGCCCATACCCAGAATGCCGCCGCTACAGATCTTCATGCCGGAATCGCGCACGTGCTGCAGCGTATTCAGGCGGTCCTCGTAGGTACGCGTGGTGATGATCTTGTCGTAGAACTCCGGCGAGGTATCCAGGTTGTGGTTGTAGTAATCCAGACCCGCCTCGGACAGCTGCTCGGCCTGGGACTCCTTCAGCATGCCCAGCGTCATGCAGGTTTCCAGGCCCATCGCCTTAACGCCCTTGATCATCTCGATCACGTAGGGCATGTCACGGTCCGTCGGGTGCTTCCAGGCGGCGCCCATGCAGAAACGTGTAGAACCAGACTCTTTGGCCTGCTTCGCTTTGTTCAGCACCGCTTCCACTTCCATCAGGCGCTGCTTCTCCAGACCTGTGTTGTAATGGGCGCTCTGCGGGCAGTACTTGCAGTCTTCCGGGCAGGAGCCGGTCTTGATCGACAGCAGGGTGCTGACCTGAACCTCATTGGGGTTGAAGTGCTGACGGTGCACGCTCTGTGCCTGGAACAACAGGTCGTTCATCGGCAGTTCGAACAGCGCACGTACTTCCTGCTCGGTCCAGTCGTGGCGCACTTCGGCGTTGCTATCAACAGTAGCAGGCATGACTTCAATCCCCTTATGACATAATTCGGTCTGTGTGCACCCATGGACGGGTGTCATCAATTTGGGATCATCATAAAACGACAGATGGAGCTGTCAACCTATGTTTAACCTAGAAATAAACAGGTGGTTAAACTTTAATCAATCCTGTTCACTTTGCCATACCCGCAAAGATGTACACCAGGGGCTCTGCGAAAGCTGTCTTGCAGACCTGCCCTGGCTGATACATGCCTGTCCCCGTTGCGCTTTACCCTTGCAAGGCATCACAACCGCAAGCGGTTGCCCCGACTGTCTGAAACTGCGCCCCGTCTATGACCGCACCCTGGCCGCTTTTCGTTATGACTTCCCCCTAAGCCAGCTACTGCCCGCAATCAAATACCACCGCCAGCCTCAGGCGATTGGGTGGCTTGGCGCTGCACTGGCCGACTTTTTGCCACTCCATTACGAGGATCAACACTGGCCGGAAGCCTTGATTCCTGTGCCCATGCACCTGCTAAGCGAGTCGGCCCGAGGCTTTAATCAGGCGCAGTTGTTGGCCAAGGTATTATCAACCCACCTGCAGATCACCCTCTGGCAGGAACTGCACAAACACCGCCGCACACCCCATCAGGCCGACCTCGATATGAAGCAGCGCCGGCAGAACCTGCACTCTGCATTTTGTGTAAAGACCACTCCGCCCGCTCATGTTGCTCTGGTCGACGATGTCATGACCACAGGTACCACCGTGAATACCCTGGCGGGTTTGCTCAAGGAAGCGGGATGCGAGCGAGTTGAAGTCTGGGTGCTGGCCAGAACCCCTGAGGTCCGTTAAATTGGCACACAAATGGACTTTGGAGACCACAATGAACAGGACACTTTGCAGTTTTGTCTGTGCTCTTGTGTTAAGCATGCCGGCACAGGCCGATACCTTACGATTGGCTGTCGCAGCTAACTTCACTGCCGTGCTGGAGCAACTGGTGACGGCTTTTGACCCCGACCAGCAGCACGATATCAGTATCAGCAGCGCGTCTACCGGTGTCCTTTATACCCAGATCACACGCGGCGCCCCCTTTGATGTTTTTTTTGCTGCCGACCGGGCACGCCCTGAGCGCCTGGAAGCCGAGGGCCTGATTCTTCCGGGCAGCCGCGCCACCTATGCGATTGGCCAACTGGCTCTTTGGCAACCCGAGAACAGCCCTGAATCGGCAAGCGACTTGCTCCCCGGTCGTCTGGCGATAGCCAACCCGGCGACCGCTCCCTATGGACTGGCAGCTCAACAGGTACTCAAAGCCAATAATCAGTGGCAACCTGAGCAGCTGGTACAGGGCACCAATATCGCTCAGACCTACCAGTTTGTTGATTCCGGCAATGTCACCCAGGGCTTTGTTGCCCTTTCGCTTCTGCTCCAGCAGGGCGTACCTGAACAGCACTGGGCTCTGGCACCATCTCACCTTCACGCCCCCATTGAACAACAGCTGGTGCGACTCAAACGCAGTGAAAACAATGCGCTGGCCGCACGCTTTCTTCAATATATGCAAACACCGGCTGCACAAGAATTGATCAGACAAAGAGGGTACGGCATCGCTGATGGAACTGACTGAGCAGGATATCGCCGCCGTCTGGCTCACGCTCAAGCTGGCTGGGGCCACAACGGCCCTGCTGCTTCTGCTGGGTGCGCCCCTGGCCTGGTGGCTGGCCCATACCCGCTGTCGTTTCAAAGTCACCCTTGAAGCACTGGTCGCCCTGCCACTGGTACTGCCTCCCACCGTACTGGGATTTTATCTGCTGCTGGCCTTTGCCCCAGATGGCGTGCTGGGTGGCCCCTGGCACTGGCTGACCGGCTCAGGACTGGCATTTACCTTTACCGGACTCTTGATCGGCTCCATGCTCTACTCGCTGCCCTTTGTGGTGCAACCACTGCAAAGCGGTTTTGAGCAGCTCGACAAGGGCCTCCTGCAGGCCGCAGCCACACTGGGTGCCGGGCGTGTGGAACGCTTCCGTCGTCTGGTTCTGCCCCTATGCAAGCGCAGTGTTCTGACGGCCATCACACTGGGCTTTACCCACACCCTCGGGGAGTTCGGTGTGGTGTTGATGATTGGCGGCAATATACCCGGCAGCACCCAGGTCCTTTCAATCGTGCTCTACGACCAGGTTGAGACGCTCGACTATGCGCGTGCGCACTGGCTGGCGGGTGGCCTGCTGCTGTTCTCGATGATGACTCTGCTGCTGCTCTACACAAGCCTGAGACGTCGCCCGGTGGAGATAATGCATTGAGTTTGCAATTGCACCTTAAGCACCATTATCCCGGCTTTACGCTGGACCTGGATCTGGACTGGGACGCCAAGGGCATCTGTGCGCTATTTGGCCCCTCAGGTTGTGGTAAAAGCACACTATTACGACTGATAGCCGGCACTGAAAAGCCGGCACAGGGGCAGGTGCGGTTTCACGACCAAACCTGGTATGACAGCACTACAAACCTTTGGATACCGCCACAAAAGCGGGATATCGGGGTCGTGTTTCAGGATGGCCACCTTTTCCCCAATATGTCGGTTGCAGACAACCTGGCATTTGCCGATGCCTATTCACGCAAGGGCCCTGACGTCGACCGCGACTGGGTTATTGAAACACTGCAACTGCCGCCGCTGCTGCAGCGCTCACCCGAGACCCTGTCCGGGGGCCAGCGCCAGCGCGTTGCACTGGCACGAGCACTATTCAGCCGCCCCAAGTTACTACTGATGGATGAACCCCTGAGTGCGTTGGACTGTAGCTCACGGCAGCTGATTCTGGAGCTGATCAAGCAGCTGCATGACCTTCATCGCTTGCCGATGCTGTACGTGACCCACTCAGCCGATGAAGTCTTGCGCCTGGCAGACAGGCTGATCTGCCTGCAACAGGGACAGATATGTGCCGATGGCGACCCGGCCACCCTGCTCAGTGAAGCAGATGCCGGGCTCCCCGGTGACCAGGCGCTGCTTCGAGGAACAGTCACAGAGCTGGATAAGAGGTTTGCGCTGGCGGCGGTCGAATGTGATGCACAACTGCCGCCGATCTGGGTGCCTTCAGGCAAGCTACAGCAGGGAGATGCTGTCACTCTGTCCATCCATGCACGCGATATTGCCATCGCCCTCGACCCAATCACTGACACCAGCGTACAAAACCAGCTGCCCATACAGATCCTGGAACTGCACCCTCTGGATGAAACGCGCATGCATGTGAAAGTCCAGTTCGGGCCAGGTACCCTTCCGGTCACACTAACCCGGCGGGCCTGTGAGCAGCTGAACCTGGAACCCGGCACCAGGGCGACAGCACTGGTTAAATCCGTTGCCCTGGATTACTGAAACCACCTGCCAATTGCCGACCTGAGTCCTCTCGACCCGACCACAACTCTTTGCTAGCTTATGTATATACATTCAAGGAGGAGACTTGCATATGACAGTTGAGATGTTCGGGCAGCTATTTGGGGGGATTGGCCTGTTTCTGCTCGGCATGCAACTGCTGACCAACGGCCTCAAACAGGCCGCCGGTCGTTCACTGAAAGCGACACTGGAGCGCGCCACCGGCTCACGCCTCAAAGGCGTTCTCTCCGGAACTCTGATTACAGCCATGGTGCAATCCTCCAGCGCCGTGACCGTCGCCACACTGGGCTTTGTCAACGCGGGCCTGCTCTCGCTGGGTCAATCCATATCCATCATCTATGGCAGCAATATCGGCACCACCATGGTGGGCTGGCTGGTGGCACTGATCGGTTTCAAAATCAAGATCAGCGCCTTCGCACTCCCCCTGATCGGCCTGGGTATGGTGTTACGCATTACCGGCAATAACTCTCGGCCGGCGCATCTGGGCACCGCTCTGGCAGGGTTCGGCCTCTTCTTTATCGGCCTGGACTTCCTGCGCACCAGCTTTGACGGCCTCAGTGACAGCGTGCCACTGGCCGAATTTGGCACCAGCCCTCTGGCACTGGCGCTGTTTGTGGTGGCCGGTATTGCCATGACCTTCCTGATGCAGGCCTCCGCCGCGGTTATCGCCATTGCACTATCTCTGGTGCACTCGGGCAGCATCACCCTGGCGGCAGCTGCAGCACTGGTGATCGGTGCCAACGTGGGCACAACGACGACAGCCCTGCTCGCATCAATCGGTGCAACTCCAAATGCAAAACGCATCTCGGCAGCCCATGTCATCTTCAACCTGCTGACCGGGTTAGTGGGACTGGTATTCCTGATTGTGCTCGCCGGACTGCTCAATCGCATTGATGCCAGCGACTTCGACCTGGTAACCCTGCTTGCCCTTTTCCACACCCTGTTCAACGTGGTGGGCGTATTGCTGATGTGGCCGCTCACCGACCGCATGGTGGCATTCCTGAAAAAACGCTTCCGCACCGAAGAAGAGAGCGAAGCCAAGCCTCGCTACCTGGATAACAACATCCTCACAACGCCTTCGCTGGCGGTGGAAGCGATCAACATGGAACTGGCCCGTGTCAGCCGTATCTGCAGCCGCATGGCGCGGGAAGCAATCAGTGCCGAACGTGGCGCAGCCAGCCGCCTGGAGCAACAGTTTGAAAGCCTCAGCCAGTTAATCAGCCGCATCGGCAGCTTCAACCAGGAGCTGGCACGCCAGAACCTGAACCAGGAGATCAGCGAAACCCTGCCCATCTCGCTGCGTGTATCCCGCTATCTCAGCGAAATGGCTCGGCTGGCGTCTCGCCTGCCGGACTATTACCCTATCTTTGAACAGATTGAAGACTCGGGCATACGCTCCAGCGTGCACGATTACCAGCAAGCGGTTATTCACCTGATTGATGCCTGTGAAGTTCGCGAGGACCAGGCGATACAGGGCTATGAAACCCACAACATGAAGCGTCAGATGGAGCGGGAGTACCAGCACCTGAAAAGCCACCTGCTGGACCAGACGCTGTCGAGCCAGCTTTCACCGGCTGACTCCGTCACCCTGCTGGATGCTCTCAGTCATATCCACCGCCTCGCGGAACAGGCAGAAAAGGCCTCACGTTACTGGAGCAGCACAACACCGGTACAACACCGTGCCCCGCTGCTGGAGCAGGCCGATTAAGCTATACTCGCGCGACCTGATTCGCCGCGGAGCCGCAGATGACCCACTTCAACGAAACGCCGATGCACCCCATCGGCGTAATCCACAGCCCCTTTGATGAAAAGTTCGGCATCCCGCGCCAGCCGGGGCTGGCGTCCATCCGCGCCGAAATCGAACTGCTGCCCCCCTATGCCAGCGCCGATGCGGTAAGAGGACTGGAGCAGTGCTCCCATATCTGGCTTGTTTTCCTGTTCAGTGCCACGGCCGACAAGGGCTGGAACCCGACCGTGCGCCCACCTCGCCTTGGCGGCAATGAACGCATGGGCGTATTTGCCACACGCTCCCCGTTCCGACCCAACCCCATTGGCTTATCCTGTGTACGCCTTAGCAGCGTTAATATCGATGGCAATTCGGTTCGTCTGGAGGTGGAAGGCGCGGACTTGCTCAATGGCACCCCTATCCTCGATATCAAACCTTACCTGCCATACGCTGACAGCTTGCCGGAGGCTGAATTTGGCCTGGCATCAAAGATAGAACGTCTTGAACTGCCTCTGATCTTCAGCCCTGAAGCCGAGCAAGCCTGTGCCATGCATGCCAAACGATTGCAGCAGCCGCTTGAGCGACAGATAGATGAAATTTTGCAATGTGACCCGAGACCGGCCTACAAGAAAGGCGATGCCGAACGGGTCTATGGCGTCAGTCTTTACGGCCTGAATGTCCGCTTCCGGATCAGCGCTGAGCAGATTGAAGTAATCAGCATTCTGGCAGAGTGAACGCGCTGCAAAGTGAATGAAACAGTGTCCGCCAGCCTTGCGAGCTGAGCGAAAAGTGCGCGACAATACTTAAGAATATTCTAATACAGGGACTTTCCCATGCCCGAGCATACGCCCTCTTCACCCGCCCCCTGGCTGGCGTTTTTTCCGGTTACACTCTTTGCCACCGTGATGGGGCTCACAGGGATGACGCTAAGCTGGCAAAAAGCTGCTTATTCACTGGGCGTAAACCCGCTGGTAGGACAGGTACTGCTGATTGTCGCGGCCTGTGTCCTGCTGATCATCACCACGATCTACATGTTCAAGTGTGTCCAGCATCGTGAGCGCGTTATTGGCGAACTTGAACACCCCATTCAGATCAGTTTCTTCCCGGCATTCTCAATCAGCTTGCTGCTGCTTTCGATTGCCACTTATGAAGTTTCGGTATCCCTGTCCCACTATCTGTGGTTGTGCGGTGCAGGTCTGCACCTGGTACTGACCCTGTTTGTGATGAATCAATGGATTCATCACACCCGCTATCAAATACAACACATTACGCCTGCCTGGTTCATCCCGGTGGTCGGAAACATCATCGCGCCCATTGCCGGAGTCGAACATGGTCATACTGAAGCCAGTTGGTTCTTTTTCTCCATCGGGCTAATTTACTGGGTCGTTCTCAAAACACTGGTGTTCAACCGCATTCTGTTCCACGATCCTTTGCCGGAGAAGTTACTACCAACACTGTTTATCATGATTGCTCCACCGGCCATCGGCTTCGTATCCTACCTGCAACTCAATGCCGGTGAACTGGATAACTTCGCACGCATTCTGTATTTCAGCGCACTGTTCATAACCCTGCTATTGTTCACCCAATGGCCACGCTTCTCCCGCCTCCCGTTCAGCCTGGCCTGGTGGGCTTACAGCTTTCCTCTGGCAGCATTCAGCATTGCAACTCAAAGCATGTGGCTACAAACCCGCGAGCCTTTTTTTGTCGTGCTGGGATGGCTGTCACTGGTTCTGGTGACATTCGTAGTTATTTTGCTGATGATCAAGACAGTAAAAGCAATCACCCAAGGGCAGCTGTTTAGAGCTGAATAATGCTGCACCGAGCCAAGCCATAAAAAAATACTGTGTTAAGCTGAAGACAGTACTATTCGAGCAGGTACGGCCCCATGCGCCGCATAAACTACATACTGCTGCTTTTGTTGCTCTTTATGGGCATGACGATCTTCCTGTACCAGGTACGAGGGGAGCGTGAACAGCAGTACTTGTCTCACACGGCAACTCTGCTCAATACCACTTATCAGGCCAGCCTGGAACGTTACGCCATGGCCATGGACACGTTCTTTACAAGCGTCGTGCGCCACCCCGAGGCAATCCCTCTTTTCCTTAAGGGCATACAAAGCCCGGAGTCTGAACAAACCGAGTTGAGACAACAACTGTATCAACTGCTGCAGCCCCAATTTCGTGACCTGATCGTACGAGGTATTCGTCAATGGCAATTCCATCGTCCTGATGGCAGCAGTTATCTGCGCATGCACGCCCCCGCTTCTTTTGACGACAACCTGCTGAGTGTTCGGCCTTCACTGCAGATGCTTCAGACACAACCCGTACAGCGTTATGGCTTCGAGGCAGGCCGTCTGTTTATCGGTTTTCGCTTTATACACCCCTTGTTTCGCCAGGGGGCTTTGGTTGGCAGCATGGAAAACGGCGTGTCTTTTCGCGAGCTAAGCCAGGATCTGGCCAAACTTGCGCCCGACCAAGCCTTCCTGTTTCTGCTCAAGCGAAGCACAGTAGAATCGATCCTGTTTCCCGATACCCGTCAGTACTTCCAGAGCTCCCCGCTCAGTGATGAGTACTTGCTGGACCAGCGCAGCCTGGCCGATATCCAGAACGCCCCACTCCCCCTGCAGGCTTTACAGCAGCAGCTGATTGCTGCCTCACTCGACCAAGAACTGGCTCAGGGAGAGCCTTTCTCATTGGCGCTCTTTCATAAAAGCCTCGGCTACAGCGCGACCTTTATTCCGGTTCTCAACTTTGCCCAGGAAACTGATGGCTACATCCTGGCGCTGCACTCGGCCCCCATCCTGACCAGCATCCAGTGGGACTTTTATCGTAGCACCGGAATCAGCCTGGTTGTGATCAGCCTGCTCGGCTGGCTGGTGCTCAATCTGTTGCGTCAACGCCAGCTCACTCAATCTCAGGCTCAGCGACTGGATTCCATTGGCCAGGCGGTCGGCGAAGGTATCTACGTTCTGGACCCTGAGGGACACACCCTGTATATCAACGAAGCAGCCACCCGGCTGACCGGCTTCAATGCCGACAAGCTGATGCAGGAAAACCTTCACAACCTCCTTCACTCTCACGAAAATAATGCGCGCCTTACGCTATCTGAGTGCCCTATTTTTGTTACCGCACTGAATGGTGGCACCTACGAGGCTGACGAGCAGTTTCGCACCCGCACGGGCGAACTGATCCCCGTTGTGGTCACCAGCCGCCCATTGATGGAAGAAGGCAAGGTTTCCGGAGTTGTTACCGTGTTCCGTGACATTTCAGAACGCAAGGAACAGGAACTCAAACTGCAGGAGCTGGCCACCACAGACCCACTGACGGGTCTTAGCAACCGGCGCGCATTTTTAGACCGGCTGAGTGAAGAGCTGCAGCTCATCCATCGACTGCAACATGCCAGTACGCTGCTTATGATTGACTTTGACCACTTCAAGGCGATCAACGACCGTTACGGCCACCACGCCGGTGACCAGGTACTCAAGCACTTCGCTCAGATAGCAAGCGATTGCTTGCGCCAGACCGACTTTATCGGCCGCCTGGGTGGCGAAGAGTTCGCAATACTGCTGCCCGGCACACAACCCGAAGGGGCCACCCACTTGGCCGAAATGTTACGCGAACGCATGGAGAGCACCCCAACGCCGCTGGAGAATGAAAAGGTGGCCATGACACTTTCGATCGGCCTGACCCCTTTGACGACTCACGATCACTCACCTTCGGATGTACTCAATCGTGCCGACCGAGCGCTGTACCAAGCCAAGGATCAGGGGCGAAACAAGGTCGTCAGTACCTGAAGCGGGGTTGCAAGCCCTCACAAAGACCGCTCTAATGAAGCCCCTCAGACCAACCCGAGGAGCAGTATGAAAGGCCCTAGCAGTGAGCAGCTGGCGTTCGACAGTCAGCATATCTGGCATCCCTACTCGTCCATGATCAACCCGCCCGCCATGTTCCCGGTTGAGTCCGCCGCCGGTGTGCGCCTGCGTCTCAGCGATGGCCGTGAGCTGATTGATGGCATGGCTTCCTGGTGGTCAGCGGTGCATGGCTATAACCACCCGCGCCTCAATGCCGCCGCCAAGGCTCAGATTGACGATGTTTCACACGTCATGTTTGGTGGCCTGACCCATACCCCGGCGATTGAGCTGGCACGCATGTTGGTCGACATGACACCAGCCCCGCTTGAACGCGTGTTCATTGCAGACTCGGGTTCAGTGTCCGTGGAGGTCGCGCTCAAAATGGCGATTCAGTACTGGCACGCAAAGGGGAAGCCTGGCAAACACCGCATGCTGAGTATTCGTAACGGCTATCACGGTGACACCTTTGGTGCCATGTCCGTGTGCGATCCGGTCAACGGCATGCACGAACTCTTCAGTGGCGTACTGGCACAACAGCTGTTTGCTCCGCGCCCGGAAACCTCTTTCGGCAACACTTTCAACCCTGAAGATATTGCCGAACTGGAACAGATGCTGGCACAGCATCAAGACGAACTGGCCGCGCTGATTCTGGAACCCGTTGTCCAGGGTGCCGGCGGCATGCGCTTCTATTCACCCGAATGGCTGCGTCAGGCACGTGCGCTCTGTGACCGTTATGAGGTTCTGCTGATCGCAGATGAAATCGCCACCGGCTTTGGCCGCAGTGGCGAACTCTTTGCCTGTAACCACGCCGGTATCAGCCCGGATATCTTGTGTCTGGGCAAGGCCCTGACTGGTGGCTACATGACCCTGGCCGCCACCCTTGCAACCGCTGACATTGCGCAAACCATCTCTTCAGGTGGCGCCGGCTGCTTCATGCACGGCCCCACTTTTATGGGTAACCCCCTGGCCTGCGCCGTCGCCCTGGAGAGCCTGAAACTGCTGCAGGAAATGGATTGGCAAGCCGAGGTGCAGCGCGTTGAGTCCGGCCTGAAAAAAGGCCTTGAGCCCGCACGGGGACTGTCATCGGTTGAGGATGTCCGTGTACTGGGAGCCATTGGCGTCATCGAGCGCAAGGAACCGGTCAACCTGGCCGAGGTACAACCCATGTTTGTTGAACGCGGCGTCTGGGTACGCCCCTTCGGCAAGCTGATCTATGTGATGCCCGCTTATATAATGACCGATGAAGACCTGGCAACACTCACCCATGCCATGGTGGATGTAGTCCGCGCACTGGATTGATGTTTGTGATTTAAGGAGCGACAAGATGGCACGTATCAAACTGGATATGCCAGACAACTACCTGTTCAGCACAGAGCTGGCTGTGCGCATCAATGATATCAACTACGGCGGCCACCTGGGTAATGACGCCGTGCTGTCGATGGTGCACGAAGCGCGCCTGCGCTTCCTCAAGCACTATCACTACACGGAAATGGATGTAGAAGGCTCCAGCATCATCATGACCGACTCCGCCATTGTGTATAAGGCAGAGGGCTTTCATGGTGACCGTGTTCAGGTGGATGTGACGGTCGCTGACTTTAACAAGTACGGCTGCGACCTTTACTACCTGTTGAGCAACAAGGATACGGCTGTCGAAATCGCCCATGCCAAAACCGGCATCGTGTTCTTCGACTATGAGGAACGCAAGGTACAGACCGTACCCGAAGGCTTTCGGAACAAGGTGCTCAGGGAACCCTGAGCACCGGCTTAAAACCTATTCATCCGGTCCGAAATCGTACTGG
Organism: Marinobacterium sp. NO-S09; assembly: GCF_059179545.1. NCBI lineage: Bacteria > Pseudomonadati > Pseudomonadota > Gammaproteobacteria > Oceanospirillales > Oceanospirillaceae > Marinobacterium > Marinobacterium sp. NO-S09. The sequence continues at coordinate 3,376,545 of NZ_CP168954.1, forward strand.
CCATGGGCCAGGTTTTCGAACCGGGTGTGCTTACCCACAAAGGCCAGACGCACGGTACCGATCGGGCCGTTACGCTGCTTACCGATGATGATTTCGGCCACCCCCTTCTCAGGGCTGTCCTCGTTGTAGACCTCATCACGGTAGATAAACATGATGACGTCGGCGTCCTGCTCGATGGCGCCGGATTCACGCAAGTCCGAGTTGACCGGGCGCTTGTTCGGGCGCTGCTCCAGGCTTCGGTTCAGCTGCGACAAGGCTACCACCGGGCAATTCATCTCTTTCGCCAGCGCCTTCAGGGAGCGGGAAATTTCCGAGATTTCCTGGGTTCGGCTTTCCACCTTACCGGTCTTCATCGTCATCAACTGTAGATAGTCGACCATGATAAGCGCCAGGTCACCGTGCTCACGATGGATACGGCGTGCGCGGGCACGCATTTCATTGGGACTCACACCCGGCTGGTCATCGATGAACAGCGGCTTGTTTTTGAGCATGTTGACCGCTGTCGTCAGCTTGGGCCAGTCATCTTCCTCCAGCTGACCGTTACGCACCTTGGTCTGGTTGATTCGCCCCAGGGATGACAGCATACGCGTGACCAGCTGATCCGCGGGCATCTCCAGCGAGAACACCAGTACAGGCCGCTCGGTGGCCATCAGCGCGTTTTCCACCAGGTTCATGGCAAAGGTGGTCTTACCCATGGACGGACGTGCCGCCACGATCACAAGGTCAGACTTCTGCATACCGCCGGTACGATCATCCAGATCATCAAACCCCGTTGTAACACCGGTCAGCGCATCCGAGTTGTTAAACAGCTCATCGATTCGGTCGACAGCCCGTTTCAGCAGGGGGTTTACCGGCTCGGGACCACCCTGGTTGGGACGGTTCTCGGCGATCTGGAAGATTTTCTGTTCGGCTTCGTTGAGTACTTCATCCGGTGCACGACCACCGGGGCTGAAGGCACTGTCCGAGATCTCGCCGGCTACACTGATCATTTGTCGCAGCAGTGAGCGGTCACGCACAATCTCGGCATAGGCGCGAATGTTTGAGGCACTGGGGGTGTTACGCGCCAGGGAAACCAGGTACTCCAGGCCACCGGCCTGTTCCAGCTCACCAGTGCGGTCCAGCTCCTCCTGCAGGGTGATCACGTCCAGCGGACTGCCCGCATCCACCAGTTTCTGCATGGTACGGAACATCATGCGGTGCGTGGGGCGGTAGAAATGCTCTTCCAGCAATACCTCGGATACTACGTCCCAGGTATTGTTATCCAGCATCAAGCCACCCAGTACCGACTGCTCGGCTTCAACCGAGTGTGGCGGCTGCTTGATTGTTTCGAGCACCTCATCTGTCATGTCGGACATGTCCATTCTGCTGCGCTACCTCCTCAACAACGACAACAAGAACCCGCTCCCGGTAGAGAAACCGGGGCGATAACGGGCAACAGGGGCATATATTTGTACATTCTACGCATAAAAAAAGCACCGCGCAGGCGGTGCTTTTTTTGATCCGGCTGGATGCGTGGCTTATTCGCCAGCGATAACCAGCTTGATGGTCGCAGTCACTTCAGGGTGAACCTGAATGTCGACGTCGAACTCACCAACGTGACGGATCGCGCCTTCCGGCAGACGAACTTCGCTCTTGTCAGCTTCAACGCCGGCAGACGTCAGAGCTTCAGCGATGTCACGAGTACCGATAGAACCGAACAGCTTGCCTTCGTCACCAGCTTTGGTGACCAGAGACAGTTCCAGTTCGTTCAGCTGTTCAGCACGTACTTCAGCTTTAGCCAGCTTGTCAGCAGCAGCTTTTTCCAGCTCAGCACGACGCTCTTCGAATTTCGCTACGTTAGCGGGGGTAGCCGATACGGCTTTGCCCTGGGGAACCAGGTAGTTACGACCGAAACCAGACTTGACGGTAACTTTGTCACCCAGCTGGCCCAGCTTACCGATATTTTCGAGCAGAATAACTTCCATCTCGTAAAACCTCTTGTTCTGCAAAGGCTGCAGTCTTGAATCCTGACCGTGAATGTCAGCAAACACTCACGGCATCTAACTTATCGGCTGCAATGAAAGACTTCACTGCAGCTTCCGACTGTATCAGTCGACGCTTAAACGTCGTGGCTGTCGGTGTACGGCAGCAGGGCCAGGTAGCGTGCGCGCTTGATAGCGGTCGCCAGCTGACGCTGGTAGCGTGCCTTGGTACCAGTGATACGGCTCGGAACGATTTTGCCGGTTTCAGTGACGTAGCCTTTCAGGGTATCCAGATCCTTGTAGTCGATCTGTTTTACGCCTTCAGCGGTGAAACGGCAGAACTTGCGACGACGGAAAAAACGTGCCATCTGAATTTCTCCAATTTAAAGTAGGTTAAAAGTTACTCTGCAGCAGCTTCGGTTTTGGCTTCAGCAGGTTTTTCCTGCTTCTGCTCGCTACGCTCTTCGCGACGCGGCTTGCGGTCTTCGCGAGATTCGGCTGCTTTGATCGGAGAATCTTCAGTGACTGCTTCGTTGCAACGGATCACCATGTTACGCAGAACAGCATCGTTGTAGCGGAACATGCTGGACAGTTCGTCCATAACGTCCTGAGTCGCTTCAACGTTCATCAGCACGTAGTGTGCCTTGTGTGCGTTGTTGATCGGGTAAGCCAGCTGACGGCGGCCCCAGTCTTCCAGGCGGTGGATAGTACCTTCGGCACCTTCGATCAGAGCCTTGTAACGCTCGACCATAGCCGGAACCTGCTCGCTCTGGTTCGGGTGAACCAGGAATACGATTTCGTAATGACGCATTTTTGCTCCTTACGGTTTCACAGCCTTCAAATCATCCACCGAATGCAGATGGTTGAAAGCAAGGAGTTGAACAAATAAAAGGACGCGAAATTCTACTTCAGCGTCCTAAGGATAGCAACTAATCATTGAGTTTATTCAACTTCGACGATTTCGTAGCTGTGACTGATCTTGACGCCACCGCGCTCCAGCATCAGCGAGGCAGAACAATACTGCTCGGCCGAGAGACGAACGGCACGCTCAACCGCGGCAGGCTTTAACTTGCGACCTGAAACCACGAACTTGACATGGATCTCGGTGAAGACGGATGGAACCTCATCGGAACGCTCGGCTTCAATCTCGGCCACGCAGTTGACCACGTCCTGGCGTGCCTTGCGCAGGATACCCACCACATCAACGCTGGTGCAACCACCCAGGCCGGTCAGCATCAGCTCCATCGGGCGCGGGCCCTGCTGCAGATCCTTGTCGATTACAATGTCAAAACCGGAGCCGGTGGTCGCCTTGAAGCGATCATCACCATCCCAGTCGACACGAACACTCATACTCATCAGGTGTATCTCTAGTCAGGTTAGTTTGCCGTTTGTGCTGCAGCGAAAAACTCGGCCAGGGTCTGACCAGGGTCGTCTGCACGCATGAACGCTTCACCAATCAGGAAAGCGTTCACATCACGCGCCTGCATGGCAGCCACATCTTCAGGCGACAGGATACCACTTTCCGTTACCACGATGCGGTCTTGCGGAATCTGCTCCAGCAACTTGAAGGTGTTATCCAGGCTCACTTCAAAGGTGTGCAAATCACGGTTATTAATGCCGATCAGACGGGTATTGAGCGGCAGAATACGCTGAAGCTCCGCCTCATTATGTACTTCGATCAGCACATCCATACCCAACTCATGGGTCAGAGCACTCAGGTCTGCCAGCTGCTGATCATCCAGTGCTGCCACAATCAGAAGAATGCAGTCTGCACCCAGCGCACGAGCTTCATACACCTGGTAGGGATCGACAATAAAGTCCTTGCGAATCACCGGCAATGCACAGGCCGCACGAGCCTGCTGCAGGTATTCATCGCTGCCCTGGAAAAAGTCCACGTCCGTCAGTACCGACAGGCAGCTGGCACCACCTTTTTCATAGGATGGCGCGATGTCTGCCGGCACAAAGGGGTCACGAATCACGCCCTTGGACGGACTGGCTTTCTTAATCTCGGCAATCACCGCCGCGCGCCCCTCCTTTAGCGAGCGCTCAAGACTGGCCACAAAGCCGCGCGGATCAGTATCACTGCCTTGCTGGCGGGCAATCTGAGCCTTGAGGTCGTCGATGGATACGCGTGCACTGCGCTGGGCTACCTCTTCATGCTTGCGGGCAATGATTTTTTTCAGAATGGTTGGTGTATCGTTCATCAGTGGACCTGCTCAAGCTGCTGACTGAAGGCAGCCAGCTGTTCCATTTTTTCCAATGCGGCACCGGATTTGATCGCCTCCAGCGCGCGTTCAACCCCGGCCTTGTGGCTATCAACCTGACCACTCAGGTAGATCGCGGCACCGGCATTCAAGGCCACCATCGCCGCCGCCTTGCGCGCAGCCAGCGAATCGTCATTACTCAGGGCAGCCCGAATCAACGCCAGGGACTCATCAGATGTTTCCACCGCCAGGCCAATCAGGCTCTGGCTTTCAATACCCAGCTCTTCGGGTGAAATCTTGTACTCCCGGATCTCGCCATCCTTGAGCTCACAGACATGAGTCTGAGTCGCCAGGCTGATCTCATCCAGACCGTCATCGGCGTGCACCACCATGATATGTTCACCACCGAGTTGCTGCATGACTTCCGCCATCGGGCGGCACAACTTCTGAGTAAAGACACCGATGACTTCGCGCTGGGCACCCGCCGGATTGGTCATTGGCCCCAGAATATTAAACAGGGTACGCATACCCAGTGCTCGACGGGCACCAATCGCATGCTTCATGGCGCCGTGGTAACCGGGTGCGAAGATAAAACCAACGCCCACTTCATCGATACAGCGCGCGACCGAGTCGGCATCCAGATCCAGGTTGATTCCAGCTTTTTCCAGCAGGTCGGCACTGCCGCTCTTGGACGACACGCCGCGGTTGCCGTGTTTGGCAATATGCACGCCGCAGGCCGCCGCCACAAAGGAGCTCGCCGAAGACACATTGAACAGGTTGGCACCATCACCGCCGGTGCCAACAATATCAACCAGTGGCCCGGCACTCGGGCGCACCGGCGTTGCCAACTCACGCATCACCTGAGCGGCACCCGTGATTTCCTCGATTGATTCACTTTTCATGCGCAGCGCCACCAGAAAGGCCGTGATCTGCGACTCGGTGCACTGACCGGTCATCACCTGACGCATGACATCAGTCATCTCTTCGCGACTCAGGTCAATATGCTCGACCACACGGGCCAATGCTTCCTGAATATTCATTCTCCATGCCTCCTAAAAGCGGTTAGCGCTGCTGCAGAAAGTTTTCCAGCAGATCATGCCCCTGACGGGTCAATACGGATTCGGGGTGAAATTGAACGCCCTGTACCGGCAAATCACGATGGCGCACCGCCATCACTTCATCCGGCTGCCCTTCGGCAGTCTCGGTCCAGGCGATCTCTTCCAGGCACTCAGGCAGACTGTCCCGGCGCAGCACCAACGAGTGATAGCGGGTGACCTCCAACGGCTGGGCAAGTCCGTGGAAAACGCCCTGATTACGATGAAACACCTGTGAGGTTTTGCCGTGCATCACTTGCCGCGCCCTGACGACCTCGGCGCCAAAGGCCTGGCCAATACTCTGATGTCCCAGGCACACGCCCAGAATGGGGATCTGGCCGGCAAAATGCTGGATTGCTGCCACCGAGACACCCGCTTCCGCCGGCGTACAAGGCCCCGGGGATACAACCAAGTGCTGTGGCGCCAGGGCCGAGATCTGTTCCAGGGATATCTCGTTATTGCGATAAACCTGCACCTCGGTGCCCAGCTCTTCGAAGTAACGCACCAGGTTCCAGGTAAAACTGTCAAAATTATCGATCATCAGCAGCATAGTTATCGTAACCAACTGATCTTGAAAGCAAGCATGACATGCTGCGTGATTTTTACCCTGTTTTTTACCCGCCTTTATACATTCAGATGGCAGGTAAACTTGGATGACTGAGCACGATAATACAGGATGAGCGTGTAATAGCGAACTGATACATCGCCCAAGAATCATCCGAACTGCATTTTCTGCTAAAGTGGCGTTTTTGGCTCACCACGCTCGCAAAGATGCCTTTAACCATGACCGCTGGCAACACCCTGCCCATCGATACGCTGCTTGCCCCCATTCGCGCCCGGCTTGAACAGCAGGATGAACTGATTCTGGAAGCGCCCCCCGGGGCCGGCAAGACTACCCGTGTTCCCCTGGCGCTAATGGATGCACCCTGGCTGGGTGAACAGAAAATTCTGCTGCTGGAGCCACGGCGCTTGGCCGCCAAAGCCGCTGCGCAACGACTGGCACAGCAATTGGGCGAGCCCGTTGGCCAACGGGTGGGCTACCGTATTCGCCTCGAGAAAAAGGTCAGTGCCGCAACCCGCGTTGAGGTCGTCACCGAAGGCATATTGACGCGCATGCTTCAGGATGATCCCGGACTGGACGGCATCGGCCTGATTATTTTTGACGAGTTCCATGAGCGTAGCCTGGATGCTGATACCGGCCTGGCACTGGCATTACAGGGGCGTGAACTACTGCGCGAAGGCCCGCCTCTCAAGCTGCTGCTGATGTCTGCGACTCTGGATGGCGAGGCCCTTTCCGCGCTGCTCAATGATGCCCCTGTTCTGCGCAGTGAAGGACGCGCCCACCCGGTTGACCTGGTGTATTCCGCCCCCAGCCGTACCGACGCACCGATTGAAGAACGTGTCGTCAGCCGTGTGCTGCAGGCGCTGGAACGGCATAACGGCAGCCAGCTTGTCTTCCTGCCGGGACAGCGTGAAATTCGCCGCGTACAGGAGCGCCTGCAGGAACGTCTGGGTCACCGCCCTGACGTGTTGCTCACACCGCTGTTCGGTGATCTGTCTCTGAGCGACCAGCAGCGCGCAATAACGGCACCTGAACCGGGCCAACGCAAGGTTGTGCTGGCCACAGCGATTGCCGAAACCAGCCTGACCATTGAGGGTATCGAAGTCGTGATTGATGCTGGGTTAAGCCGGCAGGCACGTTTCGATCCCGCCAGCGGCATGACACGCCTGCTGACCACACGCGTCTCTGCTGCCGCCGCAACCCAGCGCGCGGGTCGCGCCGGGCGTTTGGGCCCGGGTACCTGCTACCGACTCTGGTCCGAGGACCAGCATCAACAACTACCACCACAAACACCTGCGGAGATTCTGCATGCCGACCTGGCGCCCCTCGCCCTGCAGCTACTGCAATGGGGCGTTAATGACCCGGCAGAGTTGTGCTGGCTCGATTCGCCACCGGCCGGTGCCTATCAGCAGGCGCTGGACCTGCTGACGCAACTGGGTGCGATTGAGTCCAAAGGCCCCGGACACCTGTGCCTTACGGCAAGGGGACAGCAGATGTGCAGCCTGCCCACGCATCCGCGCCTGGCACACATGCTGGTTTGCGGAGCCGAACAGGGATATGCGGATATGGCGGCGGACATTGCGGCCTTGTTGACTGAGCGCGATCCGCTCAACACGCCCCAGGCGGATCTACAGCAGCGTCTGGACTGGATGCAGCGCAATAATGGCGGAGCTGCTGCCCGCCTGCAGCGACTGGCCAAACAGTTTCGTCACCTTTGTCCTAAAACCCATCCTTCCAGTCAGAGCCTGACGACCGAGCAGGCTCCCGGCTTTCTGGTCGCCTGTGCCTACCCTGATCGCATTGCCAACAAACGCGACACACAGCGCGATCAGCAAGCGGAACACTATCGTCTGAGCCAGGGGCGCGGCGCCAGCCTCACGGCAGAGGACCGGCTCACCCGTCATGGCTGGCTTGCCGTTGCAGCCCTCAGCAGCCATGAGGGCAAGGCAACAGACCGCATTCGTCTGGCAACCCCGCTGGACCCGGCACTGTTTGCCCAGCATTTGAGCGAACTGACCCATGAGGCCACAGAAGTGGATTGGGACCGAAAACAAGATCGACTGGTTGCAGAGGAACGTCGCTGTGTAGGCCAGGTGGTAATTACACGCCAGCCCATCGAGCAACCAGACCCTCAGTTGACCGCTCAGGCACTGCTGAAATTAATACGACGGGAAGGGATTCAAACACTGAACTGGGATGATAAGGCCCGGCTGCTGCAGTCACGGCTGATGTTTGTTCGTGCCAACGCCCCTTCTCCAGGCGACTGGCCAGACTGCTCCCATGCTGCGCTGGAGCAGAACCTGGAGCACTGGCTTCAGCCCTGGCTGGACAACATCAAACGTCGAGAAGACCTGAAACGACTGGACCTGCATGCCATTTTGCTAAGCCAGCTGGACTGGGAGCAACAACAAGCCCTGGACCGACTCGCCCCTGAGCGGCTGCAGGTCCCGTCGGGATCACGACATAAGGTTGATTACAGCCAGTCCCCGCCTGTGCTGGCGGTTAAACTGCAGGAGATGTTTGGCTGTGGGGATACGCCCACTTTGGGTTATGGTGTCGCGGTCAGCCTGCACCTGCTCTCACCGGCACAAAGACCCCTTCAGGTTACCCAGGACCTGGCCGGCTTTTGGCAGGGCAGTTACGCCGAGGTGCGCAAGGAGATGAAGGGGCGCTATCCCAAGCACCCCTGGCCCGAAGACCCGGCCAACGCCATCGCGACGGCACGCACCAAACGCGCCAGCGGCCATCACTCCTCCTGAGGGCCGCGCGGCAGATCCAGCCAGAAGGTACTGCCGCTGCCTTCTTCGGTGTCACAACCGATATCACCACCCATCAGCTCAATGAGTCGTTTACTGATGGTCAGGCCAATCCCTGTACCCTGAATATTACTGGTTTCATAACCCAATCGATTAAAGGGCTGGAACAGCTCGGACAGCTTTTCACTGCCAATCCCGACGCCGTTATCCTGCACTTCAATGCGCAGAGTTGTCTCATCCTTGGCAAACCAGCGCACCTGCACCTCACCGCCGGGATTGTTGTACTTGATCGCATTGGACATCAGGTTAATGAGTACCTGACAAAGACGGCTGCCGTCAGCAAATACTTCCAGGGCTTCATTCTCGGGCGCTGGGCTGACATATAGGGCAATCTCCTTGCCACGGGCCTGAGGCTCACTGATCCTGAGCGCAGAGGACACCACCGAACGCACTTCAACCAGCTCACCCGGAATATGATTGGATTCCGACTGCACCTGAGCCAGCTCCAGCACATCATTGATCAGTCGCAACAGATGCCCGCCAGAATGCAGAATTTCATCCAGGCACTCCTGATCCTCTTCGGTGAGTTGATCGGACGATTTCAGCAGCTGAGCAAAGCCGATAATGGAGGTCATCGGCGTTCGCAGCTCATGACTGATACTGGAGAGGAACTGGTTCTTGGCCCGGTTGGCACAGCCCAGGGCCTCACCCATCTGCACCACTTCTTCCGCGCTTTGCTGCAACTCCAGCAGGGTAAAGCGTGGCAATGGCTGCTCGTAGCGTTCGCGACCAATCTCGGCCATCAGCTGATTCAAGCGCTGCAACGGGCTTGAAATAGAGCGGCTCATGCTGATCGAACGGCGCCACATATACGCGAAGAAGCAAAGGTAGAATACCACCAGCCCGGCAATCAACAGATAGCCGACTTGTGTAAAGCGCTCGGCCAGTGTGGTCGCCTCACGGTATACCTCGGCTTCATCTACAATGGTCAGCAGCGTCCAGCCAGTGGCATCAATTTCCTGCCAGGCAACACGCTTGGTGCTGCCGCCCAACATGATCGAGCTGCCGCCCGACGGATTACGCTTGATCGCCTCTGCCAGGGCCTGGGTATCCTCACGCGTATTGATGTTGAACTGCTCAGGTTTGAAGCTCTCCTCCGTGATCGCCTTTTGATAACTGTGCTCGGTCAGCTCCTTGAGGCCAAAATCCTGCTCCCCCTTGCCCGGCAAGGCCATAATGGTGCCACTGCGATTCAACAGCACCGCATAGCCGCCCCAGGGAATATCCAGACCCAGGATCTGCTGCACGATGGTTTCCACAGTAATATCGATGCCTACGACCCCTTCCAGAAAATCATCCCGATACACAGGCGCAGCCGCTGACATCATCCAGCCCTGCCCGGCCGGATCGACGTATACTTCGGTCCAGACAACACCACGATCAGGGTTGTGCTCAGCATCGGCATCGTAATAGAAGTTGTACTGCGGGATATCCATTTCAGGCGGGTATTGCTCCTGGGTTTGAAACCAGGGGTAGATGCGGTTGTAGGAGTCCCAGCTGTTAAAATAGATGGCATTAACCAAGGGGTTGGCATTCATGATGCTAAGCATCAACGGGTCTGAGGCTTCAAGCTGTACCACCTTGCCCAGATCCTGCTGCTCGGGCGGCGTAAAGCCGGAATAGAACGAAGCTGCATCTCCGTTATCCGCTTTGCTGAACAACACCCCTTCTTCCGTACGCCCATACTCCGGTGGCAGGCTGTCAACTTGCGGGTAAGGCTGATTCAGCAAGCGCTGCACATCATCACGGTAAACCTGCGTCAGCCCCTGGATCTCCTGCAGCTGACGGTCAATCACATCGACTTCCAGTCGGGCGGTGTTCGCCAGCTGCTCGTCAGCCTGCCCACGCAACACACTGATATTGGAGTCACGAATATAGGCATTGGAAAACAGGTAGATCGCAATCAGCCCGGTCTCAACCAGCAGCAGAGGAATCAAGGCACTGCGTAGCAGGTTAAGCCACATCCAGCGCTGGGTACTGAGCTTTTTGGTGGAGGCTTTAGCGGAGGGGGCCGAAGGGGTGGGCGCGTTCATGGGCATAGCTCCTGCCATGGAATCAGTTATGGCTGCCAGCCTGTATTTCCACTTCGTGCATTTCCAGACCACCGCCGGAGCCAAAGGCTTCCTTGGGCAGTGTCTGCTCGCGATGTGCCAGCTTGAAATCCTCGGATTCAACCCAGGCTTCAAAGGCTGCCTTGTCTTGCCAATGGGTCATGACCACCCAGGGGGCGCCCTCTCGCGCTGGCCGCAAAACCTGCAAACTGACAAACCCGGGCTGCTTTTCCACCTGCCCGGCTCGCTGACGAAAGCGTTCGGCAAAGGCTTCTTCAAAGCCGGCATTGACCATAATTCGATTTGAAACAACGAACATCCAGCACTCCTGTCGCAGAAAGTACACTGAAGTTCTAGATTAGACTGCTGGCGGGGAGAAGAAAAGGGCAACCCGCCAGCGGGGTTGCCCTTGGGGATTAACTATTGACGACGGACACGTCTTCAGCCTGCAGGCCTTTTTCACTTTCACGTACATTGAAGCGCACTTTTTGCCCTTCATTCAGCGAGCGATGACCACGGCCGCGAATATTACGGAAGTGGACAAACACATCGTCCCCGTTATCACGGGTAATAAAGCCGAAGCCCTTGGAAACATTGAACCATTTCACAACACCCAGCTCACGGCTGTCATTGGCATCATTATCAGCCTCTGCATCTTGACGTGCAGAAGGCGCAGAAGACGCAGCAGAGGGTTGCCAGGCTGCAGCCAGGGTCACCACGAACACGACAATGGCGATGGTTGCCAGAACCGCCGGTGAAAAGCTGATATCAATGGAAGCAACGCGTTGCAGCAGGAAGGGAATAATAAAGGCAGCCAGAACACTGGCCAGGATACTTTTGATTAACTGATTACCGCTCATCGATTTTCTCTATTGTTGAACATCATTATGGAGACAGGCGTGCGCCCTGTAAGATGAATAACGCACTTTCCGACCGATCAGATATACTGTATCTGTCATGTTTTTTCAACGGCTTAGCGTGCCTGGTGTAACAAGTTGCCACACGCAGACCCAACTGGCCGCACACAAGCACGCAGGCCAGGACCACCGATCAAGGAGTTCACTATGTCCAACCCGGAAAATCTGGCGGAGCTGGAATCCCGCATCGCGTTTCAGGAAGATGCGATCGACAAACTCAGCGAACAGGTCGCACGGCAGGAAATGGATATCGAGCGCCTGATCCGCATGGTCAAGTTTCTGAATAACCAGATGAAGGAACTGGGCGGTGCAGACACCGCTCCCGAGGCAGATGCGCCACCACCGCATTATTGATCAGTAACCTGATCAGCCGTTCGGCAACGCTCTAAAAGTGTAGATGTCGTAACGGCTCGATTTACCGATCACTTGGTGATTGGGCGCGGGCCCGTCAATGGCCGGCGCCTTGCGCGGACGCTTTACCACCACCCGGCACGGCTCAACACCCAATGCCGCCCGCAATAGACTGGCATCATCCGCATCTTCCCCCACCAGGGTTCTGAACGCGAGCATCTCCTTTTTAACCTGTGCCTTCTTGTCAGTATGGGGGTACATGGGGTCCAGGTAGATGACATCCGGTACCGGCGCCAATGTTGCCAGCAGCTCTGATGCGTCGCCATGCAACAACTCCATGCCAGTCAGAATCTCATCCAGCTCACCACAGGCATGTGCCTCTTCCAGTCCGTCTTCAAGCAGGGCATGGACGACTGGTGAACGTTCAATCATCTGTACCTGACAGCCAAGCGTTGCCAACACAAATGCATCTCGCCCCAGGCCCGCGGTAGCATCCAGTATGCGGGGCCGAATGCCCTTGCGGATTCCACAGGCCTTGGCAATCAACTGACCGGTGCTGCCACCGAACTGGCGACGGTGAGCAACCGCACCGGTGACAAAGTCGGCCCGTATGGGGCCTGGCCGCTTGCGTCCGGTGACACAGAGGCTCAAACGGCCATCACAGACATACAGAATTTGCGCCCAGGGCTCGGCCTGATCCAGATCCGGCTGCGCAACCAACGGCAATGCCAGGCGCTGCGCCAGCTGCTCGGCACGCTCTCGATCTTCCTCCTGACACCAGCCGACAGCCAGACTCATGCCGTACCTCCCGGCACCAGAAAGTAGACAGCCAGCAGGACCAGACCAAGCAGAAGGCGGTAGATGACAAAGGGCCGCATGCCGATACGGTCAAGCCATTTCAGGAACAGGTGTATACAGGCCAGAGCACTGAGCCCGGCCACCAGCGTGCCAATAGCGATGGGCAACCACTGTGCAGCGGTACCTGATTGCAGCAGTTCCTGCCCCTTGAGCATCCCCGCCCCCAAAATCACCGGAATGGACAGCAAAAAGGAAAAGCGCGCGGCACTCTGGCGATCATACCCCAGCATCAGGGCAGCGGTGATGGTAATACCGGACCGGGAGGTGCCCGGAATCAGCGCCACAGCTTGAGACAATCCAATCAGTACCGCGTCTTTTACGCCAATATTGCTCATTGCGTGGCGCTCCGTGCGGCGCGCATCTGCCCAGCCCAGCAAGACCCCGAAAATCAACGTAGTGCCGGCGATAACCAGAATCGAACGCCCGTAATGACTGATCGCATCATTGAGCAGAAAACCGGCCACCACTGCCGGTATCGTTGCCAAGGCAACCAGCCATGCCAGTCGGCTTTCGGAGGAATGACGCCCAGCCAGGGACGCCAGCCAAGCCAGAATCAAGTCGCGCACATCGCGACGGAAGTAAATCATTACGGCCGCAAGAGTGCCGACATGGACCCCGACATCAAAGGCCAGGCCCTGGTCCTGCCAGCCCAGTAGCTGGGACGGCAAAATCAGATGCGCAGAACTGGAAATGGGCAAAAACTCTGTCAGACCCTGAACCAGCGCCAACAGGATGGTGTGTAACCACTCACTTGGACTCACTGCTGATCCTTTTTCTTCCAGGCGACCTGATCACGCAGGTAGACCGGTTGCACATCATCCGGCGCAACCGCTTCTCCACGCACCAAGGCTTGCTCTGCCAGCAGCGCCATGGTTGCAGCATTGGGGTACAGTTCCAGCAGTGGCGTTTGCGCAGCGGCAACCAGTGCTTCGGACATGTTCTCGGCATAGCGCCAGCCACTGCCCAGGGCTGCAAATCCTGGCTTCAATGCCTCCACCTGCACATCACCCGGAGCAGCCACACGCTCCGGTGTCATACGCGCCAGTTTGCCCTCACTGACCTCCCAGGCACACCAGTAGACTTCATCCATACGGGCGTCCAGCGCAGTGAGCAACTGCCCCTGTTGCAGCGACTGCTCCTGCACAAATTCATACGCCAGGCTTTCCAGAGTCGATATCGGCAGTACAGGCACATCCGCTGCCAGAGCCAATCCTTGCGCAGCGCCCGTGGCAATTCGGATGCCCGCGAAGGACCCCGGACCGCGCCCGAAAGCGATGGCATCCAGACTGGCGAGCGTGACGCCGCTCTCCTGCAGCAGTTCATCAACCATAGGCAGCAGCAAGTGGGTATGACGACGCGGCTCAACTTTGAAACGCTTCAGCAGTTGGCCATCCAGCAGTAAGGCGGCCGAACAGGCATCTGTAGAGGTATCCAGGGCAAGGATTTTGGACATGGTGTTCTCGGATCAGCAGAATTAACGCGGCTATTGTAAAGGCAGGACCGGTACAATGCATCCGGCCCTGAAGTATCAGACCAATGAGACAGGAGCATATTCGCGCACAGAGTGCGCTCCCACGGGGCTCCGAAAACTCTCCCGCAGGGCTCTCCCAAGTCGCACTCCGGCCCCCTAAAAACGGGAGGCCGCAAGCAGCTTTAGAGCATATTTTCGCCCCAGCGCGGCAGCAGGTTTTGCTCGTATCCCAACTGTGACAACAAGCGGGCAACGATAAAGTCCACCATCTCTTCCACCGACTGAGGCTTCTGATAGAAGCCGGGGCTGGCGGGCACGACAACCGCGCCCATGCGGGTCAGTTTCAGCATATGCTCGAGGTGTATTTCGGAATATGGCGCTTCACGGGGGACCAGAAGCAGCTGGCGACGCTCTTTCAAGGCAACATCGGCAGCACGCTCGATCAGGTTATTGCTGGCACCACAGGCGATGGCAGACAGGGTACCTGTGCTGCAGGGGCAGACCACCATGGCACTGGGTGCCCCCGACCCTGAAGCCACTGGCGCCATCCACTGTTCACGCCCATAGACTTTGATCTGGCCTGCGCGTGCCTGAAAGTGTTCGCTCAGAAATGCCTCCATGGCATCCGGCGCACCGGGCAACTTGAGATCGGTTTCCGTTGCGATAACGACCTGAGCCGCCTTGGACACCATCAGCAACACCTGTGTATCCAACTCCACCAGACATTGCAGCAGCCTGAGGCCATATTGAACGCCAGATGCACCCGTAACCGCCAGGGTGATACGGCGGTCAAACACCTGCTCTGCAGACTGATGTTCAGAGGACATGAATCGCCTCCCGCTGTTCCAAAGCCTTGAGCAGCTTCTGATGAATACCACCAAAGCCACCATTGCTCATGATCACCACCTCCGCATTAGCCGGCAGCTCACCAACCAGCCGCGCCACCAGGGCGTTGATGCTGGTTTCAAGCCGCGCCGGCACGGGGCTCTGTTCAACAACCTCAGACAGAGACCAATCCATATCATCCGGCTGGAACCAGTACACCTGATCAGCAGACTCGGTTGACTGAGCCAGCTCCGCCTTGTGAGCACCGAGGCGCATGGTATTTGAGCGTGGCTCTATCACGGCCACCACCGGTCGATGACCAGCAGCACGTGCCTTGATGCCTTCCAGCGTGGTCTGAATAGCGGTGGGGTGATGGGCAAAATCATCATAGACACTTATACCTGCCACCTCGCCCAGAAGCTCCATACGGCGTTTAACACCGCCGAAAGCACTCAGTGCCTCAATGGCATGCTCGGGCTTTACGCCCACATGTCGCGCCGCAACCAATGCATTGATCGCATTACTGACGTTGTGCAGCCCGGTCAGCCCCCAGCACACCTCACCCAGGCTCTCGCCATCGTGCTGAACAGCAAAATGACTGCCATCCTCGCTTAACAACTGGGCAGACCAGTTGGCACGACGCTCAAAGCCGGTCAGCACCTGCTCACTCCAGCACCCCTGCTCGATCACTTCGTCCAGCGCAGGCTCATCAGCAGAGCGAATGATCAGGCCATTATCAGGTACCAATCGCACCAGGTGATGGAACTGACGCTGGATCGCAGCCAGGTCGGGGAAAATGTCAGCGTGATCAAATTCCAGGTTATTCAGAATCAGGGTACGCGGGTTGTAGTGCACAAACTTAGAGCGCTTGTCGAAAAACGCAGTGTCGTACTCGTCCGCCTCGATCACGAAGAAAGGCGTCTCACCAATACGTGCAGAGCAATCAAACCCCTTGGGAATACCACCGATCAGGAACCCCGGCGACATACCTGCCTGCTCCAGAATCCAGGCCAGCATGGTTGCAGTAGTGGTCTTGCCGTGAGTGCCGGCCACGGCCAGCACCCAGCGATCAGCCAGCAGATGATCATGCAGCCACTGGGGGCCGGACGTATAACGCAGGTTATGCGCCAGCGTATATTCGACACAGGGGTTACCACGGCTCATGGCATTGCCGACTACAATCAGGTCCGGCTGCGGGTCCAGCTGAGCCGTGTCATAACCCTCAATCAGCTCAATCCCCTGCTGCTCCAGCTGGGTACTCATCGGCGGATAAACATTGGCATCCGAACCGGTAACCCGATGACCAAGCTGTTTTGCCAACACTGCCAGCGAGCCCATGAAGGTTCCACAGATGCCGAGAATATGAAGATGCACCCCGGTACTCCTTGTTTTTGGTGACAAGCCCCATCATAACAGCTCATCCGGATGAAAACTGCACTCTCCCGACCATGCAAAACCACGACCTTTAGCGTACAATGAGCGAGTCTTTCTAATCGGATCAACCAAAGGCCGAATCCACCCATGCAGCTGCTCAGCAACTACCTGAAACACCACGACACCGACCTCGAACTCGTTGAATTGATCGACACCCTGATGATCGCCTGCAAAGAGATTGCTCTGCAGCTGCGTGAAGGCGCGCTGGCCGGCGTCCTCGGTACCACCGAGGACACCAACGTTCAGGGCGAAACCCAGAAAAAACTGGATGTAATTGCCAACGATGTTCTGAAGAAGGTCCTGCTGGACAACCCGCTGGTACGTGGTCTGGCCTCTGAAGAAGAAGATGATCCGGTATTCGGTAACCCGGAAGGCCGCTACCTGGTCACTTTCGATCCGCTGGACGGTTCCTCCAACATCGACATCAATGTCTCCGTTGGCACCATCTTCTCTATTCTGGAAGTGCCTGAAGGTGCTACCGAAGACAACGTCGACATGTTCCTGCAGGCCGGTCGCAAGCAGGTCGCATCCGGCTATGTGCTGTACGGTCCCTCTGCCGTCCTGACGCTGACCACCGGCCAGGGCGTTAACATGTTTACCCTGGCCCACACCGGTGACTTCCTGCTGACCCGTGAAAACGTGCAGATCCCGACCCAGACCAAGGAATTCGCCATCAACATGTCGAACCACCGTTTCTGGGAACCGCAGATGCGCAACTACATCGACGACCTGCTAAAGGGCTCTGAAGGACCGCGCGGCAAGAACTACAACATGCGCTGGATCGCCTCCATGGTGGCGGAAGTGCACCGCGTTCTGACCCGTGGCGGCCTGTTCACCTATCCCTGGGACTCTCGTGACCCCTCCAAGCCGGGCAAGCTGCGCCTGATGTATGAAGGCAACCCGATGAGCCTGCTGATCGAACAGGCTGGTGGCCTCTCTACTACCTGCTACAGCGATATCCTCGATGTAGAGCCTGAGCATATTCATCAGCGTGTAGCTGTTGCTCTGGGCTCCAAAGAGGAAGTGGACGCCCTGCACGGGTACCACTGCAAGTAACTTTTTACCGATAGATTTCACCGGTAAGTCGTATTCCAGCGGGCTGCAGTCCTGTTTATACTGCGGTCCGCTATCCGTTCTGTCCTTGTAACCGATAACAGGAAAACAGCTCATGAGCTTTGAGAAAGTCCCTGCCGGCAAAGATCTGCCGAATGACATCTATGTGATCATCGAAATCCCGGCGGAGAGCTCCCCGGTCAAGTACGAAATCGACAAAGACGCTGATGCGATCTTCGTTGACCGCTTCATGGCTGCGCCGATGTTCTACCCGGCCAACTACGGCTACATCAACGACACCCTGGCAGATGATGGCGATCCTCTGGACGTGCTGGTTCTGACTCCGCACCCGGTGATGACCGGTTCCGTTATCCGCTGCCGTCCGGTCGGTATCCTGAACATGACCGACGAAGCCGGTGGCGATGCCAAACTGGTTGCCGTTCCGCACGAGAAACTGAGCCAGGCGTACAACGACATCCAGGACGTTGACGACATTCCTCAGCTGACCAAAGACCAGATCTCCCACTTCTTCGAAAACTACAAGAAGCTGGAGAAAGGCAAGTGGGTTAAAGTTGAAGGCTGGGCTGACGCCGCCGCTGCACGCGCCGAGATCGAGAAATCGGCTGCTGCCTACGAAGCTGCCAAGTAAGGCTGTCTTCCCGAGGAGATGTGCATAAGTACATCTCCTTATTTTCCTTCCCCGCCCCTCCTTTTTCACCCTCCCCGTTCTGATACACTGGCCGCTGTCTTATAAGAATATCGACAGAGAAGCCAATGAAGTTTTCAGGTACCGAACGTTACGTCGCCACTGACGATCTGCAAATGGCTGTTAACGCCGCTATCACCCTGCAACGCCCTCTGCTGGTAAAGGGCGAGCCCGGCACCGGCAAGACCATGCTGGCCGAAGAGCTGGCCGACGCACTGGGCAAGCCTCTGTTGCGCTGGCACGTAAAGTCCACCACCAAGGCACAACAGGGCCTGTACGAATACGATGCCGTATCCCGCCTGCGTGATTCCCAGCTCGGTGATGACCGTGTCCACGACATTGCCAACTACATCCGCAAGGGTATGCTTTGGCAGGCATTTGAAGCCGACGAACAGGTCGTTCTATTGATCGACGAAATCGACAAGGCCGATATCGAATTCCCCAACGACCTGCTGACCGAACTCGACAAAATGGAGTTCGATGTCTACGAAACGGGTGAGCGTGTAGCCGCCAAAAAGCGCCCCATCGTGATAATCACCAGCAACAATGAAAAAGAGCTGCCAGATGCCTTCCTGCGCCGCTGCTTCTTCCATTACATCGCCTTCCCGGACAAGGACACCCTGCAATCCATTGTGGATGTTCACTTCCCTGAGATCGAACAGAAACTGGTACGCGAGGCACTGGAAATCTTTTTCCGCCTGCGCGATGTGCCGGGCCTGAAGAAAAAGCCGTCTACCTCCGAGCTGATCGACTGGCTCAAACTGCTGCTGGCCGATCGCATTCCCTCAGATGTTCTGGCTGAGCAGGAACCGTCCAGCGCCATGCCGCCCCTGTACGGCGCCCTGCTGAAAAACGAGCAGGACGTTCACATGCTGCAGCGCCTGGCCTTTATGACACGCCGCGGAGCCCGCTGATGCTGATCGACCTGTTCACCCAGCTGCGCCAGGGACAGGTTCCGGTGTCCGTGCGCGAGCTGCTCGACCTGATCAACGCACTGGATCAGCGTGTTGCCAGTCTGGACGTCAATGACTTTTACCTGCTGGCCCGCGCCTGCATGGTGAAGGATGAAAAGTACTACGACCGCTTTGACCGTGCCTTTGGCCAGTATTTCGCCGGCCTCCAGGCTCAGGGCGATATCACCGATGCCCTTATTCCTTCACACTGGCTGGAGAGCGATTTCCTCAAGCAACTGAGCGATGAGGAGAAAGCCCAGATTGAAGCCCTCGGCGGGCTGGACAAACTGCTGGACACACTCAAGGAGCGCCTGGAAGAGCAGCAGGAACGCCATGCCGGCGGCAACAAGTGGGTCGGCACCGGCGGCACATCGCCTTTTGGCCACAGCGGCTACAACCCGGAAGGGATTCGTATTGGCGGCGAGAGCAAGCACAAGCGCGCGGTCAAAGTCTGGGAGAAACGCGAGTTCCGTAACCTGGACGACAGCGTTGAGCTGGGCACCCGCAACATCAAGGTCGCCCTGCGCAAGCTGCGCAAGTTCGCTCGCACCGGGGCCGCCGACCAGCTCGATCTGGACGACACCATCCGCTCCACCGCCCGCAATGCCGGCCTGCTGGATCTGAAAATGGTGCCGGAGCGGCATAACGCCGCCAAGGTATTACTGTTCCTGGATGTGGGCGGCTCGATGGACCCGTTTATACGTACCTGTGAAGAGCTGTTCTCCGCTGCCCGAACCGAGTTCAAGCACCTGGAGTATTTCTACTTCCACAACTGCGTGTATGAGAAAGTCTGGCGTGATAACCGCCGTCGTTTCGACGAGGCGATCCCTACTCTGGATGTCCTGCACACCTATGGCCGGGATTATCGGGTGATTTTCGTAGGGGATGCAGCCATGTCCCCCTATGAACTGGCGGACCGCTACGGCAGTGTCGAGCACATGAACGAGGAACCGGGGCAACTCTGGCTGCAGCGGATTCTGGATACCTGGGACAAGGTGATCTGGCTTAACCCTTCATCCGAGCGCTACTGGAACTATACCCAGAGCACTCAGATGATTCGCCAACAGCTGGATGACCATATGTACCCGCTTACCCTGCAGGGCATCGAAGCCGGTATTCGTCACCTGTCGCGGTGATAAGGGTTCAGCGGCCGGCCTGCTGCCGCGCCGCTTCCTCCAGACGCTGAACATAGGTCAGGTTTTCCTGTGCTTTAGGGTAAAACACCGGTGACAGCGTCAGCGCTTTCTCGAAATACTCTTTGGCCAGTGCATAACGGCCATCCAGCATGCAAATAAAACCGATATCATTATGTGCCTTGGCGGTATCCATAACCCGCTCCAGAGCATTCAAGGCCGCTATATAGCGCTGCTGGCGGGCATAAACCAGTCCCAAATTACGCCAGGCCTGCTCATACTCGGGTTCCAGCTCAAGCGACCGCCGAAACATATGTCCTGCTTCCTGCCAGCGGGCAGAAAGATAGTAGGAATACCCCAGGTTATTGAGCGTATCGGCGGCATCAGGCTTGATGGCCAAGGCGGTCTTGTAAAACCCTTGAGCCTCGTCCGTATTGCCATCCAGATCGGCTAGTATCCCCAGTCCGTTGTAAGCCTGAGCCGGAGAACGGGCGTCATGGCGCTGCTCCATCTCATCGGTGAAGCGCAGCTGGTCCTGGGCGACCGCCTGCTTGAAACGCTCACCGGCCTGCGCATAACGGTTCTGTTTCAACAATAGCACGCCCATGGAGGTGAGTGCCCCGATATGTTCGGGCTCAATACCCAGAGCACTGCGCAATGCCAGCGAAGCCAGCGCCTTGTTGTCCCGGGCCAAGTGCAGCTGGCCAATACGGTAATAGGCCACCGCACTATCGGCCTCCAGCTCCAGTGCCTGCACATAGTGATAGAGAGCCTCATCCGCGTCGCCCCGCGCCAGCGCCTGATCACCCCAGCTGATGCCCTGCTGGACACTTTTGGCTTCGGGAAGGCCCGAGTAGGCCAGCGTCGGCTTGCCTTCATAGAAGGTATTGGCAGCACTCATCTCCTGACCGGTTTGAGACTGGGCTGCACAGCCCCCCAACGTCATGATGGCCACCAATAACGCCCCTTTCATGAACGGGGTCCGGTGATATCTCGCAACAATATCCATGTGGTATCTCCTGTTCACAATCTTTAGCGCCCAAAAACTTCCAGCACCTTCAAAATGGCCGGCCCCACCGCTACTACAAAGAAGCCCGGCCAGATGCAGAAGGTGAGCGGAAAGATCATTTTGGTACCGATTTTGGCGGCCTGTTCTTCTGCGGCCTGCATCCGCTTGTCCCGAAATTCTTCCGAATAGACACGCAAGGTATCGGCGATACTGCTGCCAAAGCGCACACTCTGATCAAGAAGCGCAACCAGACCACGAATGTCTTCCACACCGGTCCGGTTTGCCATGCCCCTCAGGGCCTCTATGCGATTGACACCGGCCCTGATCTCGACATTCACCAGATGCAGCTCTTCCGACAGCTCCGGATGACTGACCTCCAGCTCCTGCCCTACCCGTTGCAATGCTGCTGTCAGGCCCAGCCCGGACTCAACACAGACAACCAGCAGGTCCAGAGCATCCGGAAAGCCATTGCGAATGGCACGAATTCGGCGTTTTGCCAGATAATCCAACACGGCATTGGGAAGAATAAAGCCAATGTATGCAGCCCCCAGGCAGATCAGCAACACCTTGTCTGCCGTCAGCTTGGAGTTAAATTCGGTCGCAAACCAGGCCATAAAAAGCAGGCTGATACCCAGCAAAACCTTCAGTGCATACAGCGAACTCATGGCATTGGGAGCTCTGAAGCCGGCATGAACCAGCCGCGCGTGCAGCCTGTTCTGATCCCAGCCTTTGCCCGGCAACAGGTGCCGAGTCAGGGGATCAAGCGAAGACAACACCTTGCTGCGCCCATCTCCGGATGCGTTGCCGACTTCATTCTGGCCGGTCAAGGCACGTACACGCGTGCGAAACGGATTCGCCAGGCCTGTGATCAGCACTGTAAGACTGAGCCCGAATGCCAGCGCCGCTGCAGCGACCAGCCCAATCACGATGTAACGCGCATAGAGAGGGTTATCCAGCTGCTGGTTGATTAACTCAATTAGGGTTTCCATAACTTACACCTCGATTCTCAGCAGACGTCGAATCCAGTAGGCCCCCAGCAGCATCAGTGCAAAACTGATCATAATCAGTTGATGCCCCCGCGCAGACCTGACCAGCTCCTCCATGTACCCTGGCGTCGTGATATAGATAAGTGCAAACAGGCCAAAGGGCACCAGCATCAGGATCCAGGCTGATAAACGCCCTTCGGCCGACAGCGTTTTGACTCTTCGCTGAAAGCGAAAACGCCCACGGATCACCGTGCCGATATTCTCAAGAATCTCGGCCAGGTTACCCCCGGTTTCCTTTTGCACCAGCACGGCGGTAACAAAGGCCATCAGGGTGACGCTGGGCACCCGTTCCAAAAGTCCCAGCATGGCGCGGCGAAGGTCCGAGCCATAACTCAAGTCGGAATAGGTAATGCCGAATTCATGAGAGACCGGCCCTTCCAGCCCCTCGGCAACCAGGTTCAGGGACTCACTGAACGGGTGGCCGGTCAGCAGCGCTCGCTTGATGATATCGATCGCTTCCGGCAGCTGGGCTTCAAACTCCAGCAATCGCTTGTTGCGCAGATACAGCAACCGCAAGAAAGGAACCGAGATCATGACCAGCCCCACCACCAGGGCCGCCAGGACGTGGAGTGATAACAGCAACACCAGTACAAAGGATGCCAAACCCAGCACCAGTGATAGAAGAACCACCTTGTAGGCCAACACCTGGCTGCCAGCCTGCTCAATCAAACGCGCCAACCCGGCCATACCCGGCATGGATTCAAGTTGACGTTCCAGAGGATTAAGTTTTTTCAGATATCGCGCACGCAGTAGCGTGCTGATGGCCGGCTGATCATTATCCGCCGTGATGCCGTTGATACGCTGTTGCAGTCGTCGTTTAACCCGCCGCTGCTCTCCGAATACCGGAATGGACAGACTGGCCAACAGCAGGAACACCGAGACAAATACCATCACCAGAATGACCATGAGTTCGGCGGATTCGAGTTGAAACTTCATGGCACACCTCCTTTACAGCTCGGGCTCGAACAATGAGACCGGCAGATCGATACCGCGCTGGGCCAGGCGCTTGTGGAACCCCGGCACTATCCCGGTGGCTTTGAAGTCGCCCAAAACATTACCCTTGGCATCCACGCCCCTGCGCTCAAAGGTGAAGAGCTCCGACATGGTTATGATGTCGCCTTCCATACCGTTGATTTCCTGAATGCTGACCAGCTTGCGCCGGCCGTCCTCCAGACGGGTGACCTGAAGCACCACATCGATGGCGGAGGCTATCTGAGCCCGGAGGGCACGGGTGGGAAAACTTATGCCCGTCATCGCGACCATATTCTCGATGCGCCCCAGGGCATCACGTGCGCTGTTGGCATGGATTGTCGTCAGAGAACCGTCGTGACCGGTATTCATGGCTTGCAGCATGTCCAGTGTTTCCCCGCCACGCACCTCACCCAGCACAATACGATCCGGTCGCATCCTCAAACTGTTTTTAACCAGCTCGCGCTGAGTCACTTCGCCACGCCCTTCAATATTTGGTGGACGCGTCTCCAGCCGCACCACGTGAGGCTGCTGCAATTGCAGCTCCGCCGAATCTTCGATGGTTACAATGCGCTCATCTTCAGGAATATATCCGGATAGAATATTGAGCAGGGTTGTTTTACCCGAGCCGGTACCACCGGATATCAGAATATTGAGCCGTGCCTTGACGATACCCTCCAGCAAAGGGGCTACTTTCTCGTCTACCGACCCCAGCTCTACCAGGTTGTGCATCGATAGCAGCTCGACCATGAACCGTCGAATCGAAATCTGAGGACCATCCAGCGCCAGCGGCGGAATAATAACGTTGACCCTGGACCCGTCTTTCAGTCGGGCATCCACCATCGGTGAGGATTCATCAATGTGACGCCCCACGCTGGAAACAATACGGTCAATGGTGTTCATCAGGTGCCCGCCACTGCTGAAACTGACCGGACAAGGCTCCAGCTTGCCGAAACGCTCCACATAAATGGAGTCAGGGCCGTTCACCAGAATATCGGAGATGGTCTTGTCTTCGAGCAGGGGCTCCAGCGGCCCCAGTCCCATGATTTCATCCTCGATCAACTTGATGATGCGCTGGCGAGACGGTGTACTGAAGGGAACGCTCAGCTCATCCATCAACTGCCGGCACAGCTCACCAATCTGGCGCCGCGCTTCGGCCTCATCAAGGCTGTCGATCAATGACAGGTCCATCCGCTTCAGCAACTCTTGATGCAGCTGCTGCTTACACTCCATTTCCGTCGGTGACAGCGTTTCGATCATCAGTGGCGGCCGAGCCTGCTCCTCCACAACCTCTTCTCGTGGCTCCGGCGCCTCGGCAACTCTTAATTTGCTGATTCTGTTACCCAGTATCGACATGACCTAATCCCCCTTGACCAGATTGACCAGTTTTCCCAGCAGGCCTGACTGCTGGGCCGGCCGGGTGCCAGCGACCTGTTCACTCAGATGGTGAATGGCGCGGCTGATGGGGGCACGTCGCGCAACCTGCAGCAGCGGCATGCCTGTGTTCAGAGACTCGCAAACATGTTTGAAATCATTGGGCAGCGTGATGATCGGCTGGTGATGCAAGGCTTTGGCAACCTCATCCAGCGTGATCGGTGCAGATTTATCGTACCGATTCACCACCACCAGTATGCGGTGATCCGGTATATCCAGATCCCGTCGCATCACTTCAATCAGCCGTGCGGCATCACGCAAATAGGTGATGCCCTGCTGCAGGGTCAATACGATCTGGTCGGCATGCTCCAGAACCGTAGTCGTCACCAGGTCAATCTGCCGCGGCAGATCCACCACCAGATGCTGATAATCCTTGCCCAACAGCTTGAACAGGTGCAGCAACTGATCAGAGGAAACTTCCTCGTTCAACAGCAAACGGTCCGTTTCGGAACTCAGGACTTTCAGGCCACTGACATGCGTAGCCAAATAGCCCCCCAAAGCCACGGAATCCAGCTCGTCAACGTTCTCCAAAGCCTGCTTGATACCGCGCTGAGGATTCAGATCCAGATAATGTGACAACGAGCCAAACTGCAGGTCCAGATCGACCAGTACCACCTTGCGCAACCGCTCCACTGCCATCTGGTGTGCCAGGTTGGTCGCCAGCAAACTGGCACCAGATCCACCCTTGGCATTCATGACCACAGTCAGGTGAGCATTCAGAGCCCCCTGCTGATCCATGGCCTCGCGGTAGAGCTGATCAACGACTCGCAGCAGGTCGCCATCCTCCAGCGGCTCAGGGAAAAAGTCGCGTGCCCCTGCCTGCATGGACAGGCGCATCGCCTGAGCATCTTCATCGGCACTGATAATCAGTGTCGGAACGCGGGTGATGGCGGGCCTTGCACACAGGGCTTCCAGCTCCGCCTGCCAGGTTTCCCCGACCCGGAAAATCAACAGATCCGGCAGCTTCTCCAGCCCATACAGAGGGTCCGAGTGGCCATTACTGATCAGGCGACAATTAATATCGACACTGGACGGCATTGGCCTGAGTGCATTTTTCAATGCGCTCAGCGCTTCCGGCGAGCGACTGGCGACCAGTATCGAATATGCTGTCTGGGCCGCACCCGTGGATGTTTTGACTTCATACAGATAGTTCTGACTCATCATGGCCGATCTCCTAGCTTCCACAGGCGGGCGCGCCTGCCGCCACGGGATGCACTCCCAGGCTCTCGGCCGGAAGAGTGGTCTCGAACGTCAGTGCATCCAGGGTAATATCGAAAAATGGAATCAGCATCTGGTGCTGATACCCTGTAACTGCTGTACGGATGTAGTAGGTGTTCTCGGTGGCGGTTGCCAGCGTGGTGCCATCTTCCTGCAGATAGGTCAGGGCAATGTTCGCCGCGCTGAAGTTTGGCAACATGTCACCACCGAACGCGCCTTGCTCACGCACAAAGGATTGCCCGGAAGCCGTCACAGGGCAGACAACAGCCAAACGCGCTGCCCGACGTGTCGCCTCATCCAGGACATTCCAGGTAAACATCAGGCGGCCAAACTCGATTAGCCCGAACAGGATGATGAACAGAACAGAGCCGACCAGCGCAAACTCCACGGTGGTAAGACCGGCCTGTCGTTTCAAAGGGCAGGAAAGGCTCATCTCAGCTACCTCCCAACACTGGCATACTGATGGAGCTGTCCAGTGTAAAGTTGAGGCTGATGTCATCTCCGGCGCCAAACGTTGGCAGGCTATTAAACATCATCGGCGCAAAGTCATAGCTCAGATGCACCTGGATCACATTGGACAGAGTATCCTCACAGAAACCGACATCAGAGGTTGTTAGCCCACTCAATACCGGTGTAGCACCGCCCTCCTCTGCCCCGTACACAATCAGATTACTGGCACGATTCAGCAGATCATCCGGCAGGCTGCCACCCAGAGTGGGGCAGTCATTCAGGCTCGACTGCTGACCATAGTTCAGGTGTGTCGCCAACAGGCGGGCGCCATTTCGTTGCGCCTTGGTCAGGGTGTTGTACTGGTAGAGCACACGCCCGATTTCAGCCGTTGCCAACATCAGTATCAGCAACACCGGCAACACCAGGGTGACTTCGACAACCGCAAGCCCCGTCTGATGCTGTGGATATGAGTGGCGTTGAATGTTCATCAGGAGTCTCCGCTGTCCGGGTCACGGAAGAGGACTATTTTGAACGGGGCACTTGGTATGGCCGGCGTAGAGGTGAACGTCCCAATCGCATCACAGCCTTCAGATTCGGTGTAGAACTGGCCAAAGACCTCAGCATCATTCCCTTCACCGATATCCTGCATCAAAAAAAAGCAGCCAACGGTATACACGTAGACATCATCACTGGTGCCCGAAGTCGTTCCGGTACAGTCACCAATAGGCAAAACAAGCTCGCGGCGCCGGCAGGCATCACCGCTGCAACCGGGATAGTCGCTGGCATAGGCAGCCAGGTAGTCTTCATAGTCGAACAGGCCAGCCACGCTGGTAGAGCCGTCTTCGCGCTTGATAACGGGCCGGTTGTTTGCGTCGATACCATCCAACACCAGCCGGTTGCTGCTTTGCGGAGTGGGTCCAGCTGGCGTGGCGCCGCTGAAATAGGTGTAGGACACTAGATCAGCGGGCGCTTCGGTCGGGTCCACCGGCCCCTGGTACAGACCCAGTCGAGAGTTAAGCCCCTGCCCGGTTGGGCCTGACTTGTTGCCTGGCTCCGTATCCGCGGCACTGTTATCGCCAACGCTGGCGCACTGATTGGCCGTTCCGGCCAGAGCATCACGCAGATCACTGCCACCTGTGCCGCTGAGGCGCAGCAAACGGAAGTTGCCTGGCCCTACATCCGTACCACTGCCACCAGCCAACTTGATTACGCTGATATCATCGATGCTGTCGATATTGTTGTCATCATCATCCGGGTATCCGAAGTAGCCACCATCGCCGGCCTGGCAATCATCGGCCGTATCCGGCGTTTGCCCCTCTGAATCGCAGCCACAGGCCAATATCGGCAAGACATCGCAGGTTGAGGCATTCAGGCCAATCGGGCCTGCAACAGCACTGGCCCGTACCGGTTTATCAACCAGCCCCACTACTTGCAGCAACCATACGGTTAGCGGTAACTCTTCCGCCCTGACACGCACATATGGCAGCGCGGAGCCGCCTGGAGTAAAGGGGTTAAGCGTAGTGGAAAACTCCACCACCAGCGGATTGCCGCTTTCGGCATAGGCCGTGCTTAGTTCATCATTATCACTGAGGGCAAGGTTAGCCTGGAATGTAGTCAGCGCAGACGCCTGGGCGGCCGTGTGAACCGTGGATACCGGGCTGTCTTCAGGGTAATCCGCGACGGTTCTGGCAGCACTGAGGGCGGCCGCATCTATCGCATTCTGCAAGCGTGTTTTGCTCAACAGCAGGTGTCCACCATCCAGTGCCAGCCCAGCCATCGCCAGCAACGCCAGCATCCCTATGGCCACCAACACCAGAACCGCGCCCTGCTCACGACGCCTGCAGCCGGTCATCTGTTCGCATAGCTTTTGGCGGTTCATCTTCGCCTCCTGTCAGCGATCGACATTCTGTCGACTTGCTGACTGCCTGATCACGTCTTTCAATTACCGATATTGATCTCAATATCCCCTTGTACACCCTTGGCGCTCTGCGCCTCGCTGCGATATCCCGTCATGACCTGCTGCGCTTTTTCACCATCAAGTCGCATCTGTCTGGGGGTATCCGCCGCGTAAGCATCATAGGTTTGCGCCTGTCGCATCTCCTCAACCGCCAGCCCTACAGGTTCCATTGGCGGGTTTTGGCTACACCCCGGCATGAACAGCAGAGCTGCCACCAGGGTTGATAACGTCCAATTCACTGTGTTCATGGCTCTTACCTCTACCTGGCAAATACTTATTGGATGCTGTGACCGAAAACAGACTCAGTACCATCAGCAACCGGGAAGACCTTAACGCCGTTATCGCTACTGCCTGCCAGGCGTTGTCCCATATCAGCGCCTTGAGCCTGCGCACTGCCATCAATTGGCAGCGTTGATGTGCTCGCGTCTGGCTGAGGGCTGTACACCTGACCACGGGTTCGACCCAGCAGGTAAAATTCGGCATCGGTAGGCTCTACAAAACCATCCCCCGGCAAACGTATGCCTTCATTTTTGAATGGCTGCGCCAGGGTTGGGGTAACCAGAATGACCAGCTCGGATTCGCCTTTCTCAAACTGGGAACTGCGGAAGAGATTGCCCAGCATTGGTACATCCCCCAGACCCGGGAACTTGTTCACCGCTTCGCGTGTGCTTTCATTGATCAGGCCGGCGATGCCAATGGTCTGGCCATCGCCCAGCTCCACGGTCGCACGTGCGCTGCGCTTGGTCAGCGCCGGTACAAAGAAGGTGTTACCGTCAGTACCCACAGTGCTGTTGATTGAATTCAGCCCGGTCAGCTCGGTTACCGCGACGTTCAAGCTCAGATTGATGGTGCCGGAGTCGAGTACGACCGGCAGAAATTTCAGGCCAACCCCGAATTCCTTGAACTCAATCGTGATGCCATCTTCGTTGGGAACCGGGATCGGGAACTCACCGCCTGAAAGGAATTCGGCTTCCTGGCCAGTAAGCGTGGTCAACGTCGGTTCGGCCAATACCTTGGCACTGCCGTTATCCTTGGCGGCATCGAATGCCAATTGAAATAACAGGTTGTCATCCAGGTATTGGGCAAATATGCCTTTGCCGGCAAAGCTCAGCGGCGAATTGGTGATTTCGGTCACCAGGTCACTGCCATCGATGGAGTAGTTGATCCCTCCCGGCTGACTGCTGCCGCCCACTGTCCAAAAGTTATCGCTACTGTCCAGGGCATGGAATTTGACACCCAAACGCTTCATCACGGTACGCGACATTTCAGCGACGGTGACCTTGAGCATCACCTGCTGAGAGCCCCCCACCTTGAGCAGGTTGACGACCTCACCTACCTGGGTTGCACCCTCTTCGGATGGCTTCTGCAAGAAGCTGTCCGCCAGGCGTACCGCCATATCCATGGTGCCGACATTGGACACTTCACCACTGAGTAAGATGGAGCCCTGAGATGAATTCACCTTAATGCGCTCATTAGGCGCCATCTGGTAAAGCTTGGCTTTAAGGCTGTTTACATCCGGGGTGACTTCGACATCGATGGACGCCGTCAATTTATTGCTTTTATCCCATAGCAACACATTGGTGGTGCCGATCCCCTTGCCAAGCACATAGATCTGCTGTGACCGCATGACCAGGATATCCGCCACCTCATCATTACCGATGGACACCTTGTGGACCGGCCCACTGAGTTGCACCACTTTCGATTTGTACAGGGGCACCTGGAAGGTTTGCACCTGGGTCATGTCCGCCCCCAACTCGACGGCGGGTGCGGCACCCGCTGTTTGATTCAAGAAACCCAGCAGCAGTACCAGCATGAATGCGGACAACAAGAGGGTTATTCGATCCTGTGCGGATTTGCCCGCCACATGTTCGGGCTCTGTTCGTTTAGTCATGATCACATCTCCTCAATCGTCAGATCCGATTCAAGGCAGCTGCCACCGCCCGGAAACGGGCAGATGGCAGACGTTCCAGGACTACATCGGAACCCGTTTGCGCTCCCAATCCACCCCTTTGATCACGATGACAGACGGTGGCGCGCTGTAGGTGCGGGTACGCTTAACCGGCGCCGGCTTTGCCGCCGGCTCGGGTGCAGGAGCTGACTGGGCCTGCACTGCAGGGGTTTCGGCTTTGGCCACTACGTCTTCGCTCATCGGGTTACGCAGCGTCAGCTGGATGCGCCCCTCTTCTCTTGCTTGTGCCAAAACTTCAGATTCTTTAGGTGTCAGTTCCAACGTCACGGCGCGTACAACAATTGGATCGTTTTTATCCGTCCGTGCTTTTTGATCTACTGCCAGTACCTTGATATCTTTCAGTACGGTTTTAGCCTTAACATTTTCACCCTTGTTTTGGGTGGCGATGATATCGACATGGTTGCCCGGCAGCAGAAACCCTGCGACCCCCACGACATCATTAACGCGCACCGTAAACGCACGCTTGTCCGGGTCGATCATGGCCGCCAGCGTCGCCCCTTCCTGGTGCTCGCTCAGCCGCTCAGTGCGTAAGGCATCGCCACTTAAAATGTCCTGTAGCGGAATCATGCCCTCAACGTCTGCCGGGTCGGTGATCGCGTTTTCCGGAACCAGATCCTCCGGCATCAATTTGATTTTCAAATGGCGCCGCTCGATGGGCTGTCCATAGGGAATATTCATCGCGGCATAGACGACCGGCTGGCCCTCCGCCGCCTCGGCCGTGCTGACCGGCAACTGCTGGCTAAGCCAGGAATTGGTATAAAAAGCTGCTCCCGCTGCAAAGAGCAGCGACAGGATCAACAGAAAAAAGGTTCTGCCCTTAAACATGGTCATTCCTCCTGTTTACGTTGGTCGAGGACATTTCTACTTCAGCATCGAGACGGACGAAGTAGCTGTCCCAGGCCCAAGTCAGGGATTCTTGATCGAGAGCGGCGCCATCACCGCCAAGGTAACGTACGCGGTCCTGCGCCATGCCCAGTAAGTCCCTCGGATGACAGGGGCGTAGCCCCACCTCATAGCGGGCATGTAGTTGATTCAGTGCAAATTGGAGCAATGCGGGATTGAAGTGAATTCCCTTTTCATCGCACACCTGTTGCCAGATCCGGCTGTATTCATCCGGCTCTAGAAAGCCGAAATAAATCTTGTAGCCGATACGGCGCAGGAAGGCTTCATCGGCCAAGTCCAGAGGATTAATGTTGGATGAGAACACTAGAATCTGGTCGAAGGGGGTCTGGAAGTGGCGTCCGGCGCCAAGCGTCAGGTAATCTTGCTTCTCTTCCATCGGTACGATCCAGCGGTTAAAAATCTCCATCGGAGTGGCCCGCTGCCGCCCCATATCATCGATAATGAAGATACCGTTGTTGGCCTTCAGCTGCATCGGCGCCTGGTATTCTTTGGTTACCGGGTTAAAATGCACTTCCAACATGTCCATCCCCAGTTCACCACCGGTAATTACCTCGGGTCGCTTGCAGTGAACAAAGCGGGGATCATGTCCCTGATCCAGCATCAGGCTGGGGGACTGTTCGGTCGTCTCGACCGGCTGGTGCAGCAGCGGGTCAAACAACGAGACCACCTGCTCGTTGACCGAAATTGCATAGGGGATCAAGCAAGTATCGGCAAAGAGGCCGGTCAACTTCTGGGTAATGTAGGTCTTGCCGGTACCGGCAGGGCCGTAGATAAAGATGGCACGACCCGAGTTCATCGCCGGGCCGAGCTGTTGCTTGAGCGAGTCGCGCAATACAACCTGTGCGAACAGTGTATTCAGCGCCTCGGCGGTCACATGTGAGTGGTGTACAGTTTGAGAGGCGACTACCTCGCGATAAAGCTGTATCGGCACGGGTGCCGGCCCCAGGTAGCCGCTGCGCGCATAGGCATCAATCGCCGTTTCACGACCCCGTTGGGTCAGGCCATAGCTGAGTTCGCGCTTATCGAACCCCTGGCCATGTACGTCGATCATCACTTCCTTACGCAGAAATTCGATCAGTTCTTCCAATACAGGGCCTGCCAGCGCTAACCGCTGCATCAGCTGCTTTGAACTGAGTAAACCAGCATCGTACAGGTGCTTGATCATAAGTTCGGTAAGAAAATGCCGGCTAAGGCCTGTCTCGGACAGCGTCAGTGGCCGTGCCGCCATTGCTTTCAACCGCTGTGCCAGCAAAAACTCAGCGTTTTCTGCCGGTAACTGGATATTCATAGCATCATTCATTGCACCACCCCCAGCGCCTGTAGTTGATAGCCAAGTTCAGTTGTCAGGTGGTAAAACTCCAGGTTGTTATCGAACACGCCCTGTTGAATCAGGGTGCCGACAGCAATGGAAAAGGAAAAAGGAAAACGGCGGCGGGCAACCGAGCCGGCTTCTGCCGGAACCACCGTGCGGGCCGAAATCATCAACATGTAGCGACGATAAAGACTAGCCAGCTCACCGCTGCGTACAACCATGTAGAAAGCCACACAACCACCGGTGACCAACGCAAAACAGCCTGCAGTTAAAACAGCTGTGGGCCCTACAAAACTACCGACAGCCGCCATCAGTTTTACATCCCCAGCCCCCATCCCCCCGGTCAGGTAAAAGGGGGCCAGAATGGCCAAGCCGACGCCTGCTCCTTTCAGACCTGCCAGCCACTCGGGGCTTGGCATAAACAGATAATGCAACAGCAACCCTGTAACCAGAGCTCCGAAAGTTAGCCAGTTGGGAATACGGTGGCGGCGCCTGTCCATTAGCACCGCCACCGTTAAAACCAGCAGTAGCAAGAGTGTGGATAAGTCGTATGTATAGAATGGCAACATAGCCCTCGCTCCTGCCTAGATAACTCACACAGTTTTAACAAGCGTCAGCTTGAGCAACTTCAGCACCTGAATTCAAAGTACCGGCCAATGCATCAATAACCTCCCCGACTTCGCAACCTAGGTCTGTAAATGCAACAATAACGGCAGCTGCTACCAAACTGCCGGCAACCGCATATTCCACGGTTGTCAGTCCTTCCTCGTCTTTGATGAAATCCAGGATTTTCTGAGTGATAAGGTTCATTGTTCCGCCCTCTTGTTTTGTGCCAGTCAAGGCCAGAAGCCGGTACAACCTGACAAATCATGTGTGTACCGGATACGTGAATGACTATAGAGGGCGGGATTCAGCGGTGCTGGAACTATTTTGCGGCAACAGTAGAAGTATTTTGCTCACCTGTTTCAGCATTGAAACACATGAGTCAGGCACCAAGGTGGTGAAGCCAATTCTGATAGTGATATGCAATTTTTACAGGCACAGCCCTGCTTGCATATCGCAGTTGTTCACTATACTGAACATTATCAGCAGCCCAATGGTTGCCGAATGCCCCCACATTTCGCTGTTTATAAGAACAACGTGGGAGGCGAGACATCATGTCTCAGGCTGGCACACCCAAACTGCTTTGGCTGGATTTACGCGGATCTGAACGCTCATCAACATTGCTTGGCCTATTCTGCGAACGTTTCCAGATTGATTTTCTTGACCCGCACAACCCCGAGGTTTCACTGTTGGAACAGCCTGTCATGGCGATCTGTTTCGATTTTGATTACCCCGATATGCATGGTCTTACGCTGATGCGTGAACTCTATCAGCGCTACCAACTACCCGAGATCATGATGACCGAACAGCACTCAGAAGCCCTCATGGTGTGGGCACTGAGAGCACGCGTTTGGGAGATTCTGCTTAAACCCATGCAACGCTCAACGGCTGAGTTCCAGCTGGATAGCCTGCAGGCAACTCTGATCTCCGCCCAGGCACACAGGGAAGAACTGCACCACGTCAGCACCATGCTGAGATTGCCGGAAGAGTCACGTTTCCGTGCAGCCAACGCTGAGCAGAATGCTGTTCACCCGGCACTGTCATACATGCAGTTGCATCTTGGGGAGAAGATGAGTGAGGAACTGCTGGCAAAATTCTGCAATTTGCGCCCACTGCAGTTTAGCCGCCTGTTCAAGAAAGCCTATGGCGCGACCTTTCAGGAGCTGCTCCAGCAGCTGCGCATGCAGGAGGCCTCTCATCTACTGACTAACCCCGACCGACAGATACTCGATGTCGCACTGAGTGTGGGATACAGAGACCACTCCTACTTTTGCAGGGTGTTCAAAAAGTATATGGGCGTGACACCCAAAACCTATCAGGAGCAGCAGGTCAATAGAAGTGAGAAAGAGCAGCAGGCCGCAATAGCACACCGGCTGACAGCCGTCGCCAATTTGGCAGGCCCTCTCGAGCTTGGCTTTCGAGAGGGCCGGTCAGGATAAAACTGTTTTTATCCATTTACATAAAATCAGCGCGTGTGCTCAACCAGGTCGTCGACCACATCCTGTTCTTCGTGCAGATCATCTTCATCAGACGGCTTGGCGCTTGGCAGCACCAGATTCAGAATGATCGCCACGGCACCACAGAGACTCACACCCTGCAGGCTCAAGTCGCCCGCACCGATGGCCATGCCACCAATGCCGAAGACCAGCGTGGTTGCCACGATTACCAGGTTGCGCTGCTCAGCCAGATCAACATTGGCCTTGATCAGAGTATTCAGACCCACTGCCGCGATAGAACCGAACAACAGGATCAGAATCCCGCCCATCACCGGCACAGGAATGGTCTGCAGCGCCACACCGAACTTGGCCACAAAAGCCAACGTAATCGCCACAACAGCCGCCCACACCATCACCACCGGGTTGAACTGCCTGGTCAGCATGACCGCGCCCGTCACCTCTGAGTAGGTCGTATTGGGCGGTCCACCAAAGATCGCCGCTGCCGACGTAGCCAGACCATCACCGAACAGTGTGCGATGTAGCCCCGGCTTACGCACATAGTCCTTGCCGGTCACGCTGGAGATCGCCAGCATATCGCCGACGTGCTCAATGGCAGGTGCCAGCGCCACCGGCACCATAAACAGAATTGCCTGCCAGTTCAGCTCCGGCATCACAAACGCGGGTACCGCCAGCCAGCTGGCTTCCTGAATCACGGTGTAATCCACCATGCCGGACAGGTGCGCCATGACATACCCCACTACCACACCTGACAGGATTGGCAACAGGCGGAAGATACCATGAGCAAACACCGCCACAATCAGAGTCGTGACCAGTGCCGACATGGATACCAGCATCGCCTGATCATAGGGAAACAGCTCGATGGAGCCATCACCGGTTTTGCCCATCGCCATATTGACCGCGATAGGTGCCAACCCCAAACCGATGATCATGATCACAGGCCCCGTCACCACCGGCGGCATAATCCGATGCAGGAAACCAACCCCTTTCAGCTTCACAGCCAGTGCCAGCAGCATGTAGACAAAGCCCGCAGCCATCAGCCCGCCCATGGTGGCAGCCACGCCCCAGTTCTGTACCGAATAGGTTATAGGCGCGATAAACACGAATGAGGAGGCCAGGAAAATCGGCACACTCAAGCCTGTCACCAGATGGAACAGCAGGGTACCCAAACCGGCGGTGAAAAGGGCTACTGACGGGTCCAGCCCGGTCAGCAATGGCATCAGCACCAGCGCGCCAAAGGCTACGAAGAGCATTTGGGAACCGGCCAAAACGGTGCGCCAATGGAAAGCGCCTGTGTGCGAGGTTTGCATGGCTAGCGCCTCTTATTTGGTTCCGAAAATCTTGTCCCCGGCATCGCCCAGGCCCGGCATGATGTAGCCATGCTCGTTCAGACAGTCATCGATCGACGCAGTAAAAATATCCACATCAGGATGCGCCGCCTGAACCTTCTCGATGCCCTCAGGGGCAGCCACCAATACCAGCGCACGAATGCTGGTACAACCGGCTTCCTTGAGCAGGTCGATGGTCGCAATCATGGAACCACCGGTGGCCAACATGGGGTCCACCACTAGCGCCATGCGCGCATCGATATCACTGGCCAGCTTTTCGAAATAGGTAACCGGCTCCAGGGTTTCTTCATCACGGTACAGGCCCACTACAGAGATCTTGGCGCTGGGCACCAGCTCCAGCACACCGTCCAGCATCCCCAAACCGGCGCGCAGGATAGGTACAACCGTGATCTTCTTGCCCTTGATGCGTTCGGCCTGGATATCGCCGCACCAACCTTCTATGGTGTACTCTTCAAGCTCCAGATCCTTGGTCGCTTCGTATGTCAGCAAACAGCCGACTTCGGCTGCCAGTTGACGAAAACTGCGGGTACTCTTGTTACTGGAACGCATCAGGCCCAGCTTATGCTGAACCAGTGGATGCTTGATTTCTTGAACGCTCATCGCGGGGCAACCTCATGGTACTTGGCTATCTGTGACTTTCGTCAGGCTTGACAAAATTGCTGCAAGACTAGCGAAAGTGTGACGATCTGTCATCAATGTGTTACCAGGATATTGCCCCAGAGACAAAACCTGAGTACCCTTGCTCACTTTTTTTACAGTTGGCCGCCCCGCCCTCCGGCGGCCACAAAAAAGCGTTTTGCGGAGCCGGAGCCATGAGCACCATCGATTCTGACGAGATCAAACGAGTCTATATAGAAGCAGACCTGCTACACAGCCAGGCAGAAGTGGATGCCGCCATCACAACAATGGCAGCAGAGATCACTGAAGAACTGTCCGAGCGTGATCCGGTTATTTTCGCCATCATGAATGGCGGCCTGGTAATTGCGGGCCAGCTGCTGACGCGCCTGAATTTCCCGCTGACCGCCAGCTACCTGCACGCCACCCGTTACCGCAACAGCACTTCCGGTCACCAGCTGGAGTGGAAGGTACCGCCGATGGTTGAGTTCAAGGACCGCCCGGTACTGGTCGTAGATGACATTCTGGACGAAGGCCACACACTGGCAGAGGTTATGGACTACCTGAAGGCAGAAGGCGCCGCCTCAGTTCAGTGTGCCGTATTGGTAGACAAAAAGCATGATCGCAAAGCACGCCCTGACCTGAAAGCAGACTTTGTAGGCATCGAAATCATCGATCGTTACATCTTCGGCTACGGCATGGACTACAAAGGCTACTGGCGAAACGCCCCTGGCATCTTTGCCGTCAAAGGAATGTAACAAAATCTGTTGTCATTACACTCGGTGTGGTTACAATGCTGAGTGATCAAACAACAAACAGGGTTTGCATGACGGAACTGGTCATTCTCGCGCTTTCAGCCTCCGCACTGGGGTTTTGGCTGCTGAGCCTGAGACGCAAATCGCTCGCCGCACGGGACAGTGCCGCTCACCGCGATTGTGTATTCATGAGTGATGGTCGGGTAATAGCCCCGGACAACAAGTAAGCTTGTTGACGGCCGTTACCGACGGCGAATAAAAACGGAGCCTTAGCCTCCGTTTTTTTATGCAAACACGCTCAGGAAGAGTGTATATCACTCACAACTGAAAATTTCGGACAATCCCCGAAAATCCGTTTCGTGCAGATTGCACAGCGGTCCTGATCAAGTTGCGGGATCAATGTTTCGATTGCCGAACGCGGCGTGTCGTGAAAACGCTGCTCACCCAGAAACTCAATGGCCCCCGTACTTTTCAGTTCATCCATGACGGTGCCCTTAAGCGAGCTGATCAGCAGGTCACCACTCATCATGTACAGGCGGTTGACCTCCTGATGCAGCATCTCGACACCGGCCACGTCGATAAAGTTGATGCCCTTGCCGATCACCAGAATATGATTCACGCCACTGCCGGGCGCCGTCAGGCGACGGATCTCCTGCTGCACATGATCAACCGCGCCAAAAAACAGGGAGCCATCGATACGGATGATCTTCAGCTGCGGACACTCTTCCAGCTGGTAGCGGTTGATATTACGTATATGGCGACGCTCGGTTTGCTGCAGTGGCGCAACCTGAGTGACTCGCGGTTGCGAAGTACGACGCAGGTAAAGTGCCAGCGACAGCATCACACCAATGTAGATGGCAAACTCAAGCTCCACCAGCAGGGTCGAAAACAGGGTCACCAGCAGAATTGCCGCTTCTGATCGACTAGTGGACAGAATATGACGGATATTGCGGAAATCGATCAGGTTCCAGGCAATTAGCAGAATGGATCCGCCCATTACCGCCAACGGCAAACGGGCTGTCAGCTGAGGCAAGGTGACAACGACCAGGGCCAGCAGCACTGCCGCAAAGACGGCTGCCAGCGGGGTGCGGGCACCGGCATCATAATTGGCGCCGGAACGGGTAAATGACCCGGTACTGGTGTAGCAGGCAAAGAAACTGCCGATCACATTGGACAGCCCCTGCCCTATAAACTCCTGGTTGCCATCAATCTGCTGGTGGGAGCGCACCGCAATGGCACGCGCAATGGACACCGCCTCAATCAGCCCCAGCAGCGCCACCGCCAGCGCCCCGGATGCCAGTGCCTGCAGAGTAGCGAAGTTGAATTCGGGCAGTACCGGCGTGGGCAGCTGCCCGGACAGAGCCCCCACGTAGGCAACGGCATCACCGGCAGGATCCAGCAGATAGCAGGTCAGGCTGCCGGCGGCCATACCGATCAACAGGTGCGGCAGTTTGCGACTGATCTTGCGCACCAACACCGCCACCACAAGCGTTGCCAGCCCGGCCTGCAGCGCGACCCAGTTCAACCCGTCAATATGGCTGCCAAGATGCTCCAGGGTCATCATCATCGACAGGCCGCCGGGCACCTCGATCCCCAGTACATGCTTGAGCTGACTGACCGCAATCAGAATCGCCGCCCCGGCCGTAAAGCCGATGACGACCGTATGCGAAATAAAGTTGACCAGGCTGCCCATGCGGAACATGCCCAGCACCAGCTGTATCAGGCCGGTCAGTAACGTCAGACTGATCACCAGCCCCACATACTGCTCAGTTGAAAAGTCGCCCAATCCACTGATCACACTCATCACGACAATGGAGAGTGCCGCCGTCGGTCCCGATATCAGATGCCAGGATGAGCCAAACAGGGAGGCAATAACCGCCGACACCATGGCGGTATAAAGCCCATACACGGGTGGCAAACCGGCAATAAAGGCATAGGCAACCGCCTGGGGCAGCACCAGCACCATGCCGGTCAGCCCCGCCATGAAATCGGCTTTCAGATTGTCCGACGTGACCCGGTCACGCCAGCGCAAAAAAGGTAATAACTTGTTGGTCCAGGCTGACATTGATAGAGATCCGAACAGATGATCAGAAACGGGCGCTATAGTGGCAGCTTAGCGCGCCGGATACAAAAAGGGGGGCTCAATGCCCCCCAGGTTACAACCGCCGAGTCTTACTTGACCTCAGGGACGTCCAATCCGATCTCGCGGAAATAACGGGCAGCACCGGGGTGCATCGGCATGTTCATGTCAGAAAACACCGTATCCAGGCTCAGGTTGCGCAACCAGGGCGTGCTGTCCTTCTGCGCTTCCAGCCCATCCCAGTATGCCTTGGTCATCTTGTAAATGGTTTCTTCATCCAGATCCTTGCTGGTCGCGATACCCACGTTGATACCAATGGTATAGACCGGCTCTTCATTCACCTGATTTTCACCGTAGACACCCGGCTCCAGCGGTTTGATGCTGTAGCCCGGGATGCTTACCAGTTTCTGCAGTTCAGGGTTGGAGTTGAAGGTATCCATGTCCACGCCGATAAAGCGTACCTTATTGGTCAGAGCAATCTGGCTGATCACCGGGCTCGGTGCCACAGTCGCGTTGAAATAGACATCGATGTTGTGATCCTGAAACGCCTGGGAAGCAGACTCATGGCCCAGTTTTACAGACGTGTAGTCTTCACCCGCTTCAT
The DNA here is from genome assembly GCF_059179545.1 of Marinobacterium sp. NO-S09. Classification (NCBI taxonomy): domain Bacteria; kingdom Pseudomonadati; phylum Pseudomonadota; class Gammaproteobacteria; order Oceanospirillales; family Oceanospirillaceae; genus Marinobacterium; species Marinobacterium sp. NO-S09. The sequence continues at coordinate 3,416,661 of NZ_CP168954.1, forward strand.
AGCCGGTTGCTGCGCGAATCATGGTTTCAACGGTACGACGCGCCACACCGCCCGGAGGACCTGCAAATACACGCTTGCCCTTAATATCCTTCAGGCTTTGGATGTCATCTTCGGCATAGGTTACAGCCTGATACAGCCCCATCGGGAACATGAACACCGCCCTCAGGTTCTGGGACAGGTCCTGGGCGCTTTTGATCTTGCCGAACATGCCACCGCCGCTTTTCATATAGTTATGAATAGACGGCGACATCATGAAAAATTCCCCGCGCCCTTTGGCCGTATCCAGCGCATGTTTGGGCGCCACACCGGTCGCATTCACAACAATGGAATACTCGGGCAGCTTCTTGTTCACCGTATTGGCGAAGTGGGTCATCACCATGTAGGGGCTGCTGCCCGGACCCAGAGTGGACATGCGGAAGCTTTCCTTAGCCTGCGCCTGGGTCGCACCGGCGCTCAGCAGCACACAGGCACAAAGAGAGGCAGTCAGTGTTTTCAGTAAGCGCGTTTTGAAGTTAAACATAAGAGGTACCTTTGGTTATTTCTTATAGTTGTTTACAGAAGAAGCGGCGTCCCGGCAGCGTGCCGCGGCGGCTCTGTTCGAACAGCAGCACCGGCACCAACGCCAATGCCAGAAGCTGGACCCACCACAGCGGAGAAATCACCGCAAAGCCGGCCAGCAGATAGAGACCACGTTTCAAGCCCTTGGCCGAGAAGGCACCAGCTACCAGCATGATTGCAGCCGTTGTGGTCACCACAGCGGTGATCAGCCCAAACCAGCTGAAACTGTCATTAATCAACAGCATGGACGGCTGATAGACGAAGGCGAACGGGATCAAAAAGCCGATTACAGCCAGGCGCAGTGAGGTCACACTCACACGCAGCGGGTTGGCCTGCGCAATCGGTGCAGCGGCAAAAGCAGCCAGCGCGACCGGCGGCGTCACAGCAGAAAGTACGGCGTAGTAGACCACGAACAGGTGTGCAGCGATCAGTTCCACACCCAGAGATTGCACCGCAGGGCCCATCACCAGAATGATCACTAGATACGCAGGTACTGTTGGCATACCCATGCCCAGCACCAGACAGCCACCCGCCATCAGCAGCAGAGAGACAAACAGGTTATCACCGGCGACCAGCTGAATCGCTTCAGAGAAACGCAGGCCCAGACCGGTGGCGTTCATCACCGCGATGATGATCCCCACCGCAGCCACGGCAACCATGATGGTCGAAGCGGACTTGGCACCACTGCTCACCATATGCCACAGCTGGCCTGGCTTTTTCAGCAAGCCGGGATCAACGGCCACGCCCAGTACAGCGGCAGTTATCAGCGCCCAGAAACCTGCCTGAGCCGGGCTGCTGCCCTGAATCATCAGGCCGATAATCAGCCCCAGCGGGACCACAAATGCCAGCCCCTTGAGTTTCTCCTGGCGTGTCAGCGGCTCTACCGCTTCCTTGCCCTGCGCTTTCATGCCCAGACGCTTGGCTTCAGTGGAGATAAACGTAAACAGGCTGGCGTAGTAGAAAATGGCGGGGACCAGCGCCGCCAGCGTGATGTTGAGGTAGGTAATACCAGTTACATCCGCCATGATAAACGCTACTGCCCCCATGATCGGCGGCATCAGCTGGCCACCACTGGAGGCTGCCGCTTCAACTGCACCGGCAAAACGACCGGAGAATCCGCTCTTCTTGATCATCGGAATGGTAATCACGCCAGTGCCCACTACGTTGGCCACGGAGCTGCCCGATATGGTTCCGAACAACCCACTGGCGAGAACAGCCGCATGGGCATCGCCGCCCGGCAGGTGGCGCGTCAGACGGAACGACAGTTTCAGCAGCACCACACCAACGCCCAGGGCATCCAGCAGTGCACCGAACAGGATAAAAATCAGAATGGTTGAGGTGACCACTCCAAGGGTACTGCCAAAGACACCGTCAAAACTGTACCAGACAGTGGTCAGCATCTGTGCCAGGTCCATACCGGCATGTGACAGAGCGCCCGGCAGTTCACGGCCAAAGAGTGCATAGCACATCGCCACCGAACAGACGATCAGCAGGGTGAGCCCGATCATGCGGCGCATCAGTTCAGCCAGAACTGCAAGCCCGGCCAGCGCCATCAGGATATCGGTCTGCTCCAACTCATAGAGGCCTGTTTCCAGCTCTTCGGCCACCCAGAAATAGCGATAGGCCGCCGCCAGAACAGCCGCCAGCAGGGCCAGGTCAACCAGGCGATACCACCAGGCACGCCCCTGTCGCGTCATGCTCGCGTACAGCAGAATCACACACGAGAGCGTGAAGGTGCCTACTCGGAGAATCGTATCGTCGAAGATCCCCCAACCGGCGGTATAAAAGATCGACGCGACCATGGCCAGGAACAGAGGTGCTCCCAGTATTTGCGCCGGGTGGGCCTTGGCCCAGGCAATCGTATTAGTCAGCATAGTCGTTTACCTTATTGTTATAGGTCAGCCCGGTCTCACCAGAGTCCGAACAGGTAACCGCGTGCGTGTGCCTTCCCGGTCATATTGGCCACGGTTTCATTGCTGATGGTGATGCGCGTCTTACGCATCCGGTACCAGTCGTAGAGCGCCTGCTCCAGACGCTCGCGTTGTTCGGCGTGATCCGGGCTCTGTCCCAGGTCCTGCTGCTCCTGAGGATCCTGCTGCAGATCAAACAGCTGGGGGCGGAAGTGTTCGTAGTGAACGTATTTCCAACGTCCGTCGGTAATCATGATGGCGCGGGTCTGATCGGGTTTCAGATCCAGGGCAAAACGTGCCTTGCGCCAGGCGTAATCGGCTTCACTGACAGCATATTCACGCCAGGACTCCACCCTGTCCCCCTGAATAAGGGACAGTAGTGAACGCCCTTCCAGAATATGGTCAGGCACCTTGCCACCAGCCCATTCCACAAAGGTCGGCACCAGGTCAATCGCTTCCACCAGGCGTGCATCAACCTGACCACGGGTGGCATCAGCCTGTGCACGGGGGTCATGTACGATCATTGGAATGCGCGCACTGGCTTCATGAAACAGTTCTTTCTCGCCCAACCAGTGGTCACCCAGGTAATCACCGTGGTCGGCCGTCAGTACAATCACCGTGTTGTCGTACTGCCCGAGCTCTTTAAGGTAGGCGATCAGGCGTGCCAGATGGTCATCCAGCTGGGTAATAAGACCCATGTAGGCCGGAATTACACGTTCACGCACTTCTTCACGTGAGAAGTTCACCGACTCGTCATGCCCCATAAAGGCTTCGATAACCGGGTGCAGGTTTTCCTTTTCCTGCTCAGTCGCATTTGCAGGGATTACATCCTCAGCTGTGTACATGTCGTGATAGGGAGCCGGCGCAATATAGGGCCAGTGCGGCTTGATGTAGCTCAGGTGCAGGCACCAGGGCTGATCAGCGGACTCGCGGATAAAGTCCATGGCACGGTTGGTGGTGTAGGCTGTTTCAGAATGCTCTTCAGGAATACGGGCCGCACGATCAGAGTTGCGCATGTACCAGCCCGACAGCACTTCGCCACCCTCTCCTTCCGCCGAGTTGGCCCACTCATGCCAGGGATTGTCACCGGTAAAGCCCTGCTCGCGCAGATATGCGTTGTAGGCCAGATCAGGCGATACGGTCTGATCCGGGTGCAGGCCATCATCGCGCTCGTAGGGTTCAAAGCCGCACTCGCTCAACAGCACACCGCGAGAGGACTCGGGATCAACACCCAGACGCTGCATGCCTTCAACGTCCTTCTTCATGTGCGTTTTGCCGACCAGGCCCACACGGTAACCAAGCGGACGCAGGTAATCGCCCATGCTCTGCTCGGAGACTTTCAGCGGTACGTTGTTGTAGGTCGCGCCATGGGAAAAGGCGTAGCGGCCGGTATAGAAAGACATGCGTGAAGGTCCACACACCGGCGCCTGAGTATAGGCCTTGGTGAAATTGACGCCGGCAGCAGCCAGAGCATCAATGGTCGGGGTTTTGATAGACGGGTGGCCGGTGCAGCCCAGATAGTCGGCGCGCAGCTGATCCGCCATGATGAAAAGAATATTGGGTTGTTTTGCCATTGGACTGCCTTGAGTTCGGATTTTCTAGTTATATGAAGGCAGCTTAATCAAGAAATTGACCGTTGCCATGACGGGTTTCACCTGGTGAAACGAAGTATCAGTGGCTTGGCGAGACTTCCAGCCTTTTTGTTAAACGTTCGGCAGCGCTGCGCAGCAGCGGGTAAAAATGCTGATCGATCTCGGTTTTACTCAGAGCGCCCTGAGGCCAGGAAAGTGCCAGTGTTGCACGTACCTGTTGCCGATCAAACACCGGAACCGCAATGGCCGCAATCTGCTCACCTTCAGTGGTCCCCACACCGAAGTAGGCTGATTCTCGTTCGCCATACCCTTGGCGACGGGTCTCATCCAATAACTGCTGCAGCCAGACAGAGTCACAGGCCAGACGCCCCTCTTTGGTTTTGGAAGCCTTGAGTTCATTAATGATGCTGCGTCGCTCCTCTTCCGGGCAGAACGCCAGATACGCCCGGCCATTACCCGACATCAGAAAAGGTGGCCGATACCCCATCACCTGCCGGTTGAGGATAAAGACCGAATGCAGGCGCGTAGACTCCACTATTTTCATGGCCAAGCCGTCGCGCATGGCGATATCCACAGGCCAGCGCAATTCACTTTGCAGTTCCTGAATAATGGGAGCCGCCAGCTCGGCAAGCTGTTCACCCGGGTCGTTATCTGCCAGGTTACGATTGAGGGTAAACGAGAGCCGATAACAGGAGTCACCCAAGGCACGGTAAACCCAACCGGCTTCCTGCAGGGTTTTCAGCACACGCAGAAGCGTCGCTTTGCTGATTCCGGTCTGGTGGTGAAGTTCGGCGAGGGAAACTGGCGAATTCTGACGAATGACTTCAACGATATGAAGCCCACGGGCAAGAGAGTCAATCGATTTAACCATTGGCAGGCTCGCTCAGAGGTCAGGCGCAGCACATCCATGGCTGAAGAAAGACTGCCCGGCAGCAGGCCACCGGGCAGTATCTGGCAGTTTGATTATCCCAGCGGGACAACCAGGACAGGACGCTTGGAATGGGTAAGCGTTTTGGTCGCAGTAGAGCCGACCAGCAGCTGACCAAGGGTACTGTGCTTGCGCGTACCCATGACAATGACGTCGGCGTCGATTTCGTCAGCCACTTCCAGAATTCTGGACCAGGGCGTACCTTCTTCGACACGTGCATCAATGTTCTTCAGGCTCAGCACTTCGTGCTCTTCCAGCTCTTCCTCGCAGAATTTCTCGATACGCTTGCGGATCTTATCGCTCAGGGCATCTACGCCCTTCTTCAGCATCTCATCGATCTCTTCCTGCTCCATCATGTTGCTGAGCACGCTGCGGGTGGTACCGCTGAGTGACTCAATCACATGCAGATAGGTGATCTGCGACTCGGAGTAATGCCCACAGAGGCTAACCGCAGCGCGGAACGCCGGACGTGAACCCTTCTCGAGGTCGGAAACGTACAGAATCTTTTTCACATCATGGAACATACTTCTACTCCTCTATCCCTTCAGGACAGGACGTGCTGCACCGCTTAGCGGTACAGCATTTCCGGCAGGAACAGCGCAATCTGTGCGATGAATACAATCAACGCCAGACGCACGATATCTGCGCACCAGAACGGGGTCACGCCCTTGAAGATCGTGCCCGTTTTCACATCCCTTAATACTGCACTGAGTACGAATACATTCATACCCACAGGCGGTGTGATCAAACTGATCTCGGTCACGACTACGACGACTATACCGAACCACACCAGGTCAAAGCCCAGGCTCGCTACCAGCGGGTAGAACACTGGCACGGTCAGCAGCATCATCGACAGGCTCTCGAACACCATGCCCAGCACGATGTAGATCGCCAGAATCGCCAGGATCACCACGATCGGGGCCACGTCCATGGCTGTGACCATTTCCAGCAGCATGTCCGGCAGACCCGCACGGTTGATGAAGTCGGAGAAGATCAGTGCACCGATTACCACTGCAAACAGCATGGCCGAGGTACGGGCGGTGTCCGCCAGGGTCTCGAACAGGTTGCGCAGGGTCATGCGGCCACGGAACAGGGTGATCAGGAAGGCACCGCCGGCACCGATACCCGCCGCTTCGGTCGGGGTAAAGATACCCAGATAGATACCACCCATAACGATGGTGAACAGCAGCAGCACACCCCAGACCCCTTTCATGGTCTGCAGGCGTTCCGGCCATTCAGTCTTCTCGCCAGCCGGGCCCGCGCTCGGATCACGCCAGACCACGTAACGCACCGCCACCAGGTACAGGATGATGCCCAGGATGCCCGGAATGAAGCCCGCCGCGAACAGTTCACGGATGGAGGATTCGGTCAGCAGGCCGTAGATCACCAGGATGACGCTGGGCGGAATCAGGATACCCAGAGTACCACCGGCGGCGATGGACGCCGTGGCCAGAGAATCGGCATAGCCGTACTTGCGCATCGGCGGCATGGCCACTTTGGACATGGTCGCAGAGGTCGCCAGGCTGGAGCCACAGATGGCGGAGAAACCGCCACAGGCCACAACGGTCGCCATGGACAGGCCGCCCTTGCGGTGACCCAGGAAGGCGTTGGAGACGGCGTACAGCTCATGGGACAGGCCGGAGCGCGTCACCAGGTTGCCCATGAGGATAAACAGCGGAATCACCGACAGGCTGTATTCCTGTACGGTGTCGATCACGCGGTTGGAGGCCATCGACAGCGGCCCCGTCCAGCGGAAGCTGTCCAGGTTGTCGAAGCCCAGACCACTGAGAATGGCAAAGCCGAAGAAACCGACGATACCCATGGCGAATGCGATCGGCATTCGCACCACAATGATCAGAAACAGGAGAACGGCAAAGCCGATCAGAATAACGGACATAAGGAGATACCGCCTCGGTTAGTCTTTACTCTGGAACAGGATGCGGTAGACACCATAGGTGATCATACCCGCCGCTGTGGCCCAGCTCATGATCGCGATGTACTGCACGATGTATCCTGTGGGCATCGCCAGAAACTCGGTCACTACGCCACGACGAATGGAGCGTTCACCCAGTTCAAAGATGCGCAGCGCCAGGAAGTACAGCGAGGTGGACATCACCAGCGCGGCAAACAGCGACAGCGCCTTGACGATCTTGGAGCCCAGAAAGCGGTCCAACAGATCAACCACGATATGACCGCCGCGCCAAGTGATCACTGGCATGGCCGCAAATACCATTACCGCCAGACCGATCTCGGTTAGCTCTGTGCCGCCATGCAGCGGACTGTTGAAGAGATAACGCCCAACCACGTCGACACAGGTCAACGCCATCAGGGTAAACAGCACTAATGAGGAAACGGCTTCGAGAAAAAAGGCCAGCCATTTGGCCGGCCCCTTCTCGTCATAGTGCGCATTGAACCAGGCACTAAATGACATGGATGACTCCTACCTTACTTCTGAGCTTCGTACTCGCGAGCAATGGTGCGCATCTCTTCCAAGGCTGCAGCAGCATCAACACCGCGATCGGAAACGCTGTCGATCCAGGCCTGATCCATGCCCTCAGTCAGCTGCTTGAATTGCTGTACGAATGCAGAAGAAGCGTCATGCTCAACTACGTTCACACCTTTTTCACGTGCGAAAGCCAGGCCATCGATATCGCCCTGTTCCCAGGCCTGACCGGCCAGTGCAGACAGTTTTTCACCGGAAACGCTGCGAATGGCTTCAGCATCTTTCGGATCAAGGTCTTCCAGGAAGTACGGGTTGATGAACATGGAGAAGGTGCCCAGATACATGCCACCCGGGATCATGTTCAGATCCTTGGTGACTTCAGCCAGACGCAGAGACTTCTGCTCACCGACCGGCAGGAATGCGCCATCAATAACGCCCTGCTGCATCATTTCGTAAACCTTGGTGGCCGGAGCCGATACCGGCGTGATTTCCATACGCTCGCCGATTGCGGCCTGAACACCACCGCCAATACGGATTTTCTTGCCCTTGAGGTCACCCAGGTTGTCGACCGGGAAGGTGGTCATGATCTGACCCGGACCGTGGGTAAACAGACCCAGCACTTCCAGACCTTCGTACTCACCGGCTTCAGCAAAGTACTTGTCGTGTACACGCCACAGCGCGACGGATGCCGCTTCGGCATTTACACCCATACCCGGCTGTTCAGCCGCGATCGGCAGCTTGAAGCGACCCGGCACGTAACCGTGGTAGCTGAAGCCTGCGTCGATGACGCCGTCTTCAACCAGCTGGAAGTAGGTTTTGGGGTGGCCTACATCGTATTCGATCTTAACTTCGACACGGCCTTCGGTAGCTTCTTCAACCCACTTGGCCCATGTCGGCCATACAACCGCGTTTTGCGGAGCGGTCGGCGGCAGCCAGGTACCCACAATCAGTGTGGTCTCAGCGGCAGCGGCGTTGAAGGAAACAGACAGACCAGCAGCCAGTACGGCAGCAGAACCTGCAGCTTTTATAGTTTTAATCATCGTGTTGCTCCTGCGTTTGTTTATTATTGATTTATTGTATTGCGATACTCAAGAGATCGATCTTATTCCGATATTGTATCACTTTGTCACATCAAGCAAGACTTGCGGGTAGCATTTCTCTACTAAGGTCTACCTTTTTCAGGTCAGATCAGAGTAGCTGGCTCTACCCTTATACCATTAAGTTTTTGATACATGAAGAACTTGCTGTACCGCCTTAGCGGTACAGCATCTCCGGCAGAAACAGTGCAATCTGAGCAATGAACACGATCATCGCCAGACGCACGATATCTGCACACCAGAACGGCGTGACTCCCTTGAAAATAGTCCCTGTTTTGACATCGCGCAGCACTGCACTGAGTACAAATACATTCATACCCACTGGCGGTGTGATCAAACTGATCTCGGTCACGACTACGACGACTATACCGAACCACACCAGGTCAAAGCCCAGGCTCGCTACCAGCGGGTAGAACACTGGCACGGTCAGCAGCATCATCGACAGGCTCTCGAACACCATGCCCAGCACGATGTAGATCGCCAGAATCGCCAGGATCACCACGATCGGCGCCACGTCCATGGCGGTGACCATCTCCAGCAGCATATCCGGCAGACCGGCACGGTTGATGAAGTCGGAGAAGATCAATGCACCGATCACCACTGCAAACAGCATGGCCGATGTACGGGCGGTGTCCGCCAGCGTCTCGAACAGGTTGCGCAGGGTCATGCGACCACGGAACAGGGTGATCAGGAAGGCACCGCCGGCACCGATACCCGCCGCTTCGGTCGGGGTGAAGATACCCAGGTAGATACCGCCCATAACGATGGTGAACAGCAGCAGCACACCCCAGACCCCTTTCATGGTCTGCAGGCGCTCGGGCCATTCGGTCTTTTCACCGGCCGGGCCCGCGCTCGGATCACGCCAGACCACGTAACGCACCGCCACCAGGTACAGGATGATGCCCAGGATGCCCGGAATGAAGCCCGCCGCGAACAGTTCACGAATGGAAGACTCGGTCAGCAGGCCATAGATCACCAGAATCACGCTGGGCGGAATCAGGATACCCAGGGTACCACCGGCAGCGATGGACGCTGTCGCCAGGGAGTCGGCATAGCCGTATTTGCGCATCGGCGGCATGGCCACTTTGGACATGGTCGCAGAGGTCGCCAGGCTGGAGCCACAGATGGCGGAGAAGCCACCACAGGCAACAACGGTTGCCATGGACAGGCCGCCCTTGCGGTGACCCAGGAAGGCGTTGGAGACGGCATACAGCTCATGGGACAGGCCGGAACGTGTCACCAGGTTGCCCATGAGGATAAACAGCGGAATCACCGACAGGCTGTATTCCTGTACGGTGTCGATCACGCGGTTGGAGGCCATCGACAGCGGCCCTGTCCAGCGGAAGCTGTCCAGGTTGTCGAAGCCCAGGCCACTGAGAATGGCAAAGCCGAAGAAACCGACGATACCCATGGCGAATGCGATCGGCATTCGCACCACAATGATCAGAAACAGGAGAACGGCAAAGCCGATCAGAATAACGGACATAAGGAGATACCGCCTCGGTTAGTCTTTACTCTGGAACAGGATGCGGTAGACACCATAGGTGATCATACCCGCCGCTGTAGCCCAGCTCATGATCGCGATGTACTGCACGATGTATCCCGTGGGCATCGCCAGAAACTCGGTCACTACGCCACGACGAATGGAGCGTTCACCCAGTTCAAAGATACGTAGCGCCAGAAAGTACAGCGAGGTGGACATCACCAGCGCGGCAAACAGCGACAGCGCCTTGACGATCTTGGAGCCCAGAAAACGGTCCAACAGATCCACCACAATATGCCCCCCACGCCAGGTGATCACCGGCATGGCCGCAAATACCATCACCGCCAGACCGATCTCGGTCAGCTCGGTGCCGCCATGCAGCGGACTGTTGAAGAGGTAACGCCCGACCACGTCGACACAGGTCAACGCCATCAGGGTAAACAGCACTAATGAAGATACAGCCTCGAGGAAAAAGGCCAGCCACTTGACCGGCCCCTTCTCGTCATAGTGCTCATTGAACCAGGCACTGAATGACATGGATTACTCCTGCTTCTGAGCTTCGTACTCGCGTGCAATGGTGCGCAACTCTTCCAGAGCGGCAGCAGCATCCACACCACGGTCAGCTACACTGTCGATCCAGGCCTGATCCATGCCTTTGATCATTTCGCGGAATTCCAGCGTCATCGGGTCATTCGGACCCAGCTCTTTGATGGTTACACCTGCCTCGCGCGCCGCTTCAAAGCCTTCGACATCAGCCTGGTCCCAGGCGCGGCCCGCCAGGGCAGACAACTTCGCACCGGATACACTCAGGATAGCCTCAGCATCCTTCGGGTCCAGGTCTTCCAGGAAGTAAGGGTCAATAAACATGGAGAAGCTGCCCAGGTACAGACCACCCGGGAATACAGTCAGGTTCGGAGCCACTTCGTGCAGACGCAGAGACTTCTGCTCAGTGACCGGCATGAACACACCGTCGATCACGCCCTGCTGCATCATTTCATACACTTTGGAACCCGGTGCGGCTACCGGCGTAATCTCCATACGCTCGCCCAGCTCGGTCTGAACACCACCGCCGATGCGAATCTTCTTGCCCTTGAGGTCATCGAAGCTGTTGATCGGATCGATGGTATGCAGCTGGCCCGGACCGTGGGTCAGGGTTGCCAACAGCTGCAGGCCTTCAAATTCATTGGCCTCTGCGAAGTACTTCTCCTGAACTTCCCACAGGGCAACGGAGGCTGCTTCAGCGCTCACATTCAGACCCGGCAGTTCAACAGCTACCGGCAGTTTGAAACGACCCGGACCATAACCGTGGTAGCTCCAGCCAGCGTTGATCACGCCGTCTTCAACCAGCTGGAAGTAGGTTTTGGGGTGGCCTACATCCTGCTCGATTTTCACCTTGACGCGACCCTCAGTCGCTTCCTCTACCCACTCGGCCCAGGTCGGCCAAACGATAGCGTTCATCGGGTTGCCCGGCGGCTGCCAGGTACCCACGATCAGAGTCGTCTCAGCCGAGGCTGTTGCTGAGGCAGTCATACCCAGGGCCAGGGCTGCTGCGCCGGCCACAGATTTGATCATTTTTTTCACGGTGATCTCCACTTGAAAGAGTCTGTTGCTACAGTCGGATGTGCCGGTTGCCGGCTTATTATTAATCTGCCCGGTCCGGGGAGACCGGGCAGGCTGTCGACCAGTGCCCCTGCCGGACCTAGTCCTTTTTAAACAGCGGATGAATATTGTTCTTGTTGAACTTGAGTACCGGGTCCAGCTCGGTCATCTCAAACGAGATCTGGACATAGCTTTCATCCGTGATGGGCTTCATCCAGTCGCACAGGATCTTGAACACCTGCTCGGCCACTTCTTTCTTAAGTTCCATATCACGACCGTGACCGATCTTCAGACTCAAGTTCAGGTATGCGAAATCTTCGCGGCCATCCGCAACACGAAAGTCATCGCAGCGAATTGCGCGGCTGCGAACACCACCGATGGGGAACGCACCGGTGGACACCACGTACTCGTGCAGGTCTTTGAACAGCGCCTGAAAGTCCAAGCGGTCATGCAGATTGCCAGAATAATCAACAACGAAATGCGGCATTTTGTGTACTCCCCTGAGTTCGGACACCACTGATAAAGGGGTGCCGATGTGGTTACAGAACGTGGTTGCGGAAAGGCAAACGCACGAAATCTAATTAACATATTAACTTTTGTCAACAGACTGTCATCTCACCGTGATGGGTCTATAAAGATTAGTACGCATCAAAAAGTGATGCCCCGAGTGACCGGGTATTGACTTAGTTAAGATGTTAACTAAAATGCAAAGCAGATGATCGGCACCCTCCCCTGTCAGCGTGTTAAGAACGACAGCCGGCCGGGTAGCCATGAACAAACACAGACAAGAAGAAGGTACGTCTCGCATGTTGACCAAAGAGCAGATCAAGGCCGCCGCGGATCGCCTGTACGAAGCAGAAGTAAACCGTAAGCAGATTCCGGCGCTGACTCTGGAGCACCAGGACATGACCATGGCGGACGCCTACGCCGTGCAGAAAGCCTGGGTCGATCGCAAGATCGAAGATGGCCGCAAGGTCATCGGCTACAAGATCGGCCTCACCTCCCGTGCCATGCAGATGTCCTCCAACATCGACGAGCCGGACTACGGTGTTCTGCTGGACGACATGCTGTTTGACGATGGTGCCACCATCAAGGCATCCGACTTCCTGGATCCGCGTATCGAAGTTGAACTGGCCTTCGTACTGAAGAAGCCGCTGTTCGGTGAAAACGTCACTATTTTCGACGTTATCGATGCCACCGACTATGTCATCCCGTCACTGGAACTGATCGCTGCACGCTGCCTGCGTACCGACCCCGAAACCGGTTACACCCGCAAGGTATACGACACCATCTCTGATAACGCGGCCAATGCCGGCATCGTGATGGGTGGTCGCCCGATCAAACCGATGGATATCGACCTGCGCTGGGCCGGCTGCATGCTGTATCTGAACGGCCAGATCGAAGAGACCGGCCTGGCCGGCGGCGTACTGGGCAACCCGCTGAAAGGTATCACCTGGGTATGCAAGCGTTTCGCTCCGCACGGCATCGGCCTGGAGCCGGGCCAGGTGATCCTTTCAGGTTCCTTCACCCGTCCGGTACCGGTTAAAGCAGGCGATACCGTTCACGCCGACTTCGGCAGCCTGGGTGGCGTCACCCTGAACTTCGAATAATCGATCACTGGAGCGATTCGAATGGAACTGCCAAAAAACCGTTTCAAACAGGGCCTGGCCACTGGCGAAACCCAGTACGGTCTCTGGTTGGGTCTGCCGGACAACAGTGCCGCTGAAATTGCCGCCGTTGCCGGTTTCGACTGGCTGCTGATCGATGGCGAACACGCCCCCTTCGATCTGCGCACCATCATGAGCCACCTGCAGGCCATCGCCCCGTACGACACCGCACCCATCGTGCGCTGTGTTGAAGGCGACACGGCCCTGATCAAGCAGCTGCTGGACATAGGCGTTCAGACGCTGCTGGTTCCGATGGTGGAAACTGCCGAACAGGCTGCCCAGCTGGTTCAGGCCGTCCGTTATCCGCCGCAGGGCATCCGTGGCCTGGGTACATCGCTGGCCCGCGCCGCGCGCTGGAACCAGGTACCGGGTTACCTGAAAAAGGCCAACGACGAAATCTGCCTGATCGTGCAGGTGGAAACCGCCAGCGCCATGGAAAACCTGGACGCCATTCTGGAAGTTGAAGGCGTTGATGGCGTGTTCATCGGACCGTCAGATCTGTCTGCTTCCATGGGCTATATCGGCGATGCCGGTAACCCGGTGGTAGTCGAGACCATTAACAAGGGTCTCAACAAGATTCGCGATGCCGGCAAGTACGCCGGTCTCCTCTGCCTGGACCCGTCCCTGGCAGAAACCTACGTCCAGCAGGGTGCCAACTTCGTGGGTGTCGGTGTCGACACCATGATCCTGGCCAACGAAACCCGCAAGCTGGCACAGCGCTTTAAACAGGGCGCTCCGGTTGAAGACGAAAAGCCTCAGGCCGGTTACTGATCCGGTCATAACAAGAGAAGGTTAATCATGACTGCAAACACTCTGGTCAACAGCAAGCTGGTCTGCGTCGCGCTGAACGACAAGGCTCAGCTGGCTGCCCTGGATGGGACATTCAACGAAGCCCCGTACAAGAAGCCGCCGACTCAGCCGGTTTTGTATTACAAGCCGCGCAACACATGGAGTGTTGACGGTGCTGAAGTCGAGTGGGCCAAGGACTTCGATGGTAACGACGTAGCGGCCATGGCCGTGGGCGCCAGCCTGGGCGTAGTGATCGGCAAAGAAACCTGCCGTGTATCCGCTGATGAAGCACTGGACTACGTTGGCGGTTACACCATCGTCAGCGACTTCTCCCTGCCGGAAGAGAGCTACTACCGCCCGGACATCAAGGGCAAGTGCCTGGATACATCTGCCCCGGTAGGCCCTGAGATTGTCGCGGCCGACAAGGTTGCCAACCCGAACGCACTGACTGTGACTGTCAGCGTTAATGGCGAGCAGAAGAGCGTATTTGAACTGGCCAACATGGAGCGCAGCATTGCTGAGCTGATCAGCATCATCTCGCGCATCATGACCCTGCAGGCCGGTGAAATCATCGCGGTCGGCTTTGCCGGTGATCGTGTAGCCGTTGCCAAGGGTGACAAGGTTGAAGCAAGCATCGAGGGTGTCGGCACCCTGAACAACACGCTGGGAGGTGCCTGAGCCATGAGACACGCACGTATCGTATTTGACGGCCGCGAGCTGGACATCGACATCGACGCCAACGACCGCATCACTACTTCCGAAGGTGAAGTATTGGACGTGGCGCTGGATTCTGACCAGATCACCTGGCTGCCGCCGGTCAAAGCACCGGGCACCATCTTCGCACTGGGCATCAACTACGCGGATCACGCCAGCGAACTGGCATTCGAGCCGCCGAAAGAGCCGCTGGTGTTTATCAAGCACGCCAACACGCTGACCGGCCACAAGCAGGTGAGCTACCGTCCAGACGGCATCGAATACCAGCACTACGAGTGCGAACTGGTTGCGGTGATCGGCAAAACCGGCAAGAACATCAAGCGTGAAGACGCGCTGGATTACGTTGCCGGCTACACTGTGTGTAACGACTTCGCCATCCGCGACTACCTGGAAAACTACTACCGCCCCAACCTGCGCGTGAAGAGCCGTGACTCTCTGTTGCCGATGGGCCCCTGGATTGTCGATACCGCTGACATCCCTGACGCCAATGCGCTGAAACTGACCACCACCGTGAACGGCAAGGTAACTCAGGACGGCTCCACCAAGGACATGATCTTTGACGTGCCCTTCGTGATCGAATACCTGAGCAAGATCATGACCCTGAACCCGGGCGACATGATCTGCACCGGCACACCGCACGGCATCGTTGACTGCCAGCCGGGTGACACCATCGTGTGCTCCATCGAAGATGTGTGCGCGCTGGAGACCCGCATGGTCAGCGAGCAGGAATTCTACGGCGACAAATACTGAGAATAAGACCCGTCCCGGGCGCAGGCCACGACCGGCCCCGGGATCCGAACCAAACGGGAGAAGCATCATGAGCGATACTCTGGACACCAACCTGGAACGCGCACAGAAATACCTGGAGCGCTTCAAGAACAACACTACCGGTCACTTCATCAACGGTGAATTCACCCTGGGTAACGGCGGTAGCGAGTACGACAACTACACGCCGACCAACAACAGCTCTATTGGTAAGGTCATGGCCGGCTCCGTTGCCGACATGGACGCCGCCTGTGAAGCCGCTGAAAACGCTTTCGAAGCTTGGGCCAACACCCCGGGTGCTGAACGCAAGCGCCTGCTGCACAAGTTCGCCGACCGTCTGGTTGAGCGTGCCGACGAAATCGCCCTGGTCGAGTCCATGGACTGTGGTCAGGCGATCCGCTTCATGAAGCAGGCTGCCCTGCGGGGTGCCGCCAACTTCCGCTTCTTCGCCGACAAGGCACCGGAAGCGCAGAACGGCCTGGCCCTGCACCAGGACGAGCACGTCAACTACACCATCCGCAAAGCAATCGGCCCGGTCGGCATCATCACGCCGTGGAACACGCCGTTCATGCTGTCTACCTGGAAGATCGCACCGGCACTGGCTGCAGGCTGTACTGTTGTACACAAGCCGGCTGAGCTGACACCGCTGAGCGCCTACATCCTGGCCGAAATCGCGGACGAAGTACTGCCCAAGGGTGTGTGGAACATGGTTAACGGTTTCGGCGAAACTGCCGGCAAGCGCATGACCGAGCACCCGGCCATCAAAGCCGTTGCTCTGGTTGGCGAATCTGCAACCGGTTCTCACATCATGCGCCAGGGTGCTGACACCCTGAAGCGTATGCACTTCGAGCTGGGTGGCAAGAACCCGGTTATCGTATTTGACGATGCCGACTTCGAACGCGCACTGGATGCTGTTGTCTTCATGATCTACAGCCTGAACGGCCAGCGTTGCACCTCCTCCAGCCGTCTGCTGATCCAGAGCGGTATCCGTGACAAGTTCATGGCTGCACTGGAACAGCGTGTACGTAACCTGAAGGTTGGTCACTCTCTGGACCCGAACACCGAAGTGGGCCCGCTGGTTGCGACCGAGCATTACAACAAGGTACTGAGCTACTTCGACATCGCTAAAGAAGACGGCGCCAATGTTGCAGTCGGCGGCAAGCGTATCGAAGAAGCCCGTGGCAACATCGATCCGGCCGGCAACTACCTGGAGCCGACCCTGTTCACCGGCGCCAACAACAAGATGCGCATCGCTCAGGAAGAGATCTTTGGCCCGGTTCTGACCGCTATCACCTTCGACACCGAAGAAGAAGCGGTCGCGATTGCCAACGACACCCAGTACGGTCTGTCCGGTTACATCTGGACCGAGAACACCGGCCGCGCCATGCGCATGGCCAAGCACGTTGAAGCCGGCATGCTGTGGGTGAACTCCGAGAACAACCGTAACCTGCCGTCTCCGTTCGGTGGTATCAAGATGTCCGGTATCGGTCGCGACGGTGGCGACTGGAGCTTCGACTTCTACATGGAAACCAAGAACGTCTGCATCGCGCACGGTACCCACAAAGTACCGCAGCTCGGCAAAGGCTGATTTATCTGCTTACCCTGGCAGAACCTGCCGGAGGGCGTGCACTAGCACGTCGCTCCGGCCCCTTCCTTTATTCTTTCCCGCATCTGCTATAGTCGCCTCATGAGCGAACATTCCCACAGTGAATGGATTCCCAACATTATTCTGGGACAGGATTACGACCGTCGATATCTCGATGCGCCGATCCACTATGACGTGCTGGAAAACCTGGCCGACTTCTATGGTCGTGATATGCCAGTGCACCGTCACGCCCAGTATCTGCAGATGCACTATATTGACCGGGGCGAGATCAGTTTCCATATCGATGACCGCATCTATCACGCCGAGGGCCCGGCACTGCTGCTGACACCGCCGTCCGTTCCTCACTCTTTTCTGACCGAGAACAGTGCACGAGGCCACGTCCTGACCATTCATCAGTCACTTGCCTGGCAACTGCTGCGCGATGGCCTGCAGGAAGAGATGGATACCGAGTTCAACCGGGGCCTGTGTATCGTGCGCGACGAGCTGGAAGATGATCAGCGCCAGCAATGGCCGCTTATCACCCAGACCCTCCGCAACATCAAGGTAGAATGGTATCGCGAGCGCCTGGCCAAGCGTTTGACGCTGCACACACTGGTCAGACTATTGCTGATCCAGATCTCACGTCTTTCTCCCAAGGAAGCTGAAACCACATCGCTGAACAACGATGACCTGCGCATCTTCCGCCGTTTCTCGGACTTGATTGAGGAACATTACCGGGAACACCTGCACCTGCCCGAATACACCCGTGAGCTGGGAATATCCGAAAGCCGTCTGCATCAAATCTGTCAGAAGGTATCCAACCGTTCTCCCAAGAAGCTGATCCACGATCGCATCATTCAGGAAACCAAGCGCCTGCTGGTGTTTACCGAGCATTCCAGCAACGATATCTGTTACCAGCTGGGTTTCAGTGACCCGGCCTATTTTTCCCGCTTTTTCAAACGGCTCACAGGCCTGACGGCACAGCAGTTTCGGCAGCGCCACAAGAAAGACAACTGGACTACTAGTTAACATATTAATAAAATGGCGGTATGACTACTTCCGCCCAGTCCCGTATCGCGCTTCTGTGTACCCGCAACGCCCTGTCAGGCCTGCTGATTTTCGCCACCCTGTGCATGGCTCTGCTGGATACCTTTGATCTTGCCAATCTCACCGAGCCGGCAACGTTAACGGCCTGGGCCTTTGTCGCACTTGAATTCGGCCGTCTGACACCCAAACAGCGCCTGCCCATCTATTTACTGCTGGGTGCCGGTGTGGTCTTCGCTGCCTGGAGCTGGTTTGCAGGCGTGTCCTTGCACCCGCTCGACCTGTTGGGCGAACACCTGAAACTGGCCATGCTGCTGGCCGCGGTCAACTTTATCCGCCTGAGCACCCAGCTACAGAGCAACACCGGCAACCCGGGCCTGCGCAGCTTTGTCACTACGCTGGGTGGCATGCACCTGCTTTCCTCCGTAGCCAATTTCTCTTCCATGCTGCTGGTCGGAGAGCAACTCAAGCGCAAGCAGACGCTGTCACCGCTCTCCAGCATGATTCTGGCCCGGGGCTTCAGCCTGGCCGTACTCTGGTCGCCGTTTCTCAGCATTTTGCCGCTGACGCTTGAGCAAGTGCCGGGTACCCAACTGTATAACATCCTGCCGTTCACCCTGGGGCTGTCGTTGTTCGGGCTGGCCTATACACTGATCGATGCACGCTTCCGTCATGAGCGTGAACTGGATGCATACCAGGGCTACCCGATGACCTCCGGCACTCTTTTACTGCCACTGACCCTGATTGTCGCCATCCTTGTGGTCAGCGCATTACAGCCGGATCTGCCCACGGTGGGCGTCGTTGCCCTGATGGCGCTACTAACACCCCTGCTGTTGTTAAGCCTGAAGCAGGGTCCCGGCGAAGCCGTTCAGCGCTTCAGCAACCATATTGTTGAACGCCTGGCGGACACCCGTGGCGAGATCAGCCTGTTCCTCAGCGCAGGTTTCCTGGCAGCCGCAGTCAAGGCATGTCTTAGCGCGGGACTGTTCAGCCTTCCGTTTACCTATACCAGCCCGGGCGTTGCCGTATTTGTCCTCTGGACCATTACCATTCTGGCGCATCTGGGCATTCACCAGTTTGCCCTGGTCGCCATCTTTGCCGGCATGCTGGCCGATGTCACCACCGCCCCCACTCAGATGGCTATCGCTTACATTGTTGCCACCTCAGTCTCCATGTCCGGCAGCCTGTTCAGTGGCGTAAACTTCATTCTTCAGGCTCGCTTCAATTGCTCGGGGCGCGGCATACTGCGCACGAACCTGCCCTATACTCTGGTTATGCTGCTTGCAGCCACGGTGCTGATCTATATGATGCACTACGTGGGTATCCACTGAAGCCCTGTCATCCAAACAGAAAATATTGAATCCATGCGTAAATACGAAGACTCGATCCCGCTCAAACTGCTCAAGGCCCGTGAAGTCACCATGGCCTTCTTCCGCCCTGTCCTGCAGGAAATACCGCTGACCGAGCAGCAATGGCGCGTCATTCGTGCACTGGATGAATATGAAGAGCTGGAGTCCAAGCAGCTGGCAGAGCTCTGCTGCATCCTCAGCCCCAGCCTGACCGGTATCATCAGCCGCCTGGAACAGCAGGGCTACATTCAGCGTCGTCGCTCACCGGAAGACCAGCGCCGCGTGCTGATCAGCCTGACCGAAGAGGCAAAAGAGATGTTCGCCCGCATCAGCCCGACGCTGCATGAAACCTACCAGGAAATAACCCGCCAGTTCTCGCCCGAGAGTATGGAGCAGCTGGACAAACTGCTGACCAAGCTCTGCCAGATCAAACCCTGACACCCGTCAATAATCCCGCCTTTTGTTAAACGACGCCCCTTTCGGGGAGTCGTTGACATTAGATAACATGTTAACTAGCATTAGTTAACATGTTAACGAAGTGCGAACACTATTCGGATTGATCTGTTTACCGCCAGGCAAGCCTCATTGCCTCCCAGACCAGATCCGCCAACCCTTAAGAAAAAGAAGGTGTGACCATGGGCGAAATCGTACTAGCTGCAAAAATTACACATGTCCCGACCATGCTGCTGTCCGAGCAACCGGGGAAGTTGCAGGGCTGCCGCCAACAGGCAATCGATGGTCAGCGTGAGATCATGCGCCGTGCTCGTGAAGCCGGTGCCGATACCGTGATCGTGCTGGATACCCATTGGCTGGTGAACGCAGGCTACCACATCAACAGCAATGCGCGTTTCAAGGGTTGCTTTACCAGTCACGAATTTCCGCACTTCATCCAGAATCTTGAATACGACTACCGCGGCAACCCTGAACTGGGTGACGCGATTGCGGCCAAAGCGACCGAGAAAGGTGTGTTCACTCTGTCGCATCAGGTTGACACCCTGGATCTGGAATATGGCACCCTGGTGCCGATGCACTTCATGGAACCAGGCGACATGCCGATCGTTTCCATTGCCGCCTGGTGCACCGTGCACAGCATCGAAGCGTCACGCAAACTGGGTGAAGCGATCACCGAGGCAGTGAAAGAGAGCGACGCCAAGGTACTGCTGCTGGCGTCCGGCTCCCTGTCGCACAAAATCTGGGAAAACGATCTGTACGAAGCCAACAACGGCACCTTTACCATCTCTCGCGAGTTCAACCGTCAGGTGGACCTGCGTGTACTGGAACTCTGGCAGCAGGGTGAGATCGATACCTTCCTGAAGATGCTGCCGGAATACGCCCAGTATTGCTGTGGCGAAGGCGGCATGCACGATACAGCCATGCTGTTCGGCGCACTGGGTTGGGATAAGTACACCGGCAAGGGCGAGCTGATCGGCGAATATTTCCCGAGCTCAGGCACCGGTCAGGCAAACGTCGTATTTCCGGTCCAGAATTAAGAATTAAGCGTTACGTAAAGTCCAGGCACCTGGCTTACCAGGTGCCTGATAAGCAAGTGATAACCCAACATCAATAAGCAGACGGAGACCCATCCCATGCTGCAAGCATCTTACCCTTACTATCTGGCCAACGAGGCTCAGGCACCGAACCAGGACCTGGCGGTGACCGACAAGTTCAGTGGCGAAGTCGCAACCCGTGTTGCCATGGCAGACGCTGCGGCCATCGACCTGGCCATCGCAGCTGCTGACGCTGCAGCCGAGCCGATGCGCAAGATCCCGGCATACAAGCGTCAGGAAATCCTGTACTACTGCGTCAAGCGTTTTGAAGAGCGCGCCGAGGAACTGGCTGTTGCCCTGTGCATCGAAGCCGGCAAGCCGATCAAGGATGCTCGCGGTGAAGTGACCCGTCTGATCGACACCTTCCGCATTGCGGCGGAAGAAGCTACCCGTATCGGTGGTGAAGTCGTGCCCATGGACATCAGCCCCCGTGCCGAAGGCTACACCGGGATGTGGAAGCGCGTACCCATCGGTCCCTGCTCTTTCATTTCACCGTTCAACTTCCCGTTGAACCTGGCTGCACACAAGGTAGCACCAGCCATCGCTGCGGGCTGCCCGTTCATCCTCAAGCCTGCCAGCCTGACGCCGATCGGTGCCATCATCATCGGTGAAATCCTGGCCGAGACCGACCTGCCCAAGGGCGCGTTCTCTATCCTGCCGTGCCACCGTGACGGTGCCGACCTGTTCACCACCGACGACCGCCTGAAGCTGCTGAGCTTCACCGGTTCTCCGGATGTGGGCTGGCAGCTGAAAGCCAAGGCCGGCAAGAAGCCGGTCGTACTGGAACTGGGTGGCAACGCGGCCTGTGTGGTTGACGAAGGCACTGACATCGACGACGCCGTTGCCCGTATCGTATTCGGCGCTTACTACCAGTCTGGCCAGAGCTGCATCAGCGTTCAGCGTATCATGGTGCACGAAGCCCACTACGACGAAGTCCGCGAGAAGCTGGCTACGGCTGTAAACGGCCTGGTTCACGGTGATCCGAAAGACGAAAACACCTTTATCGGCCCGATGATCTCCGAGAAGGAAGCGACCCGTCTACACAACTGGGTACTGGAAGCGAAAGAATCCGGTGCGACCGTACTGGCCGGTGGCGAGCGTGAAGGCGCCATGCTGCAGGCGACCCTGCTGGCTGACGTGGATGCCGACCAGAACGTCTGCACCCAGGAAGCTTTCGGTCCGGTTGCCATCCTGTCCAAGTTCAGCGATTTCGACGCTGCGCTGGAAGAGGTCAACAACTCTGACTTCGGTCTGCAGGCCGGCATCTTCACCCGCGACATCTACAAGATCCAGAAAGCCTGGGACGAGCTGGAAGTCGGCGGCGTTGTCATCGGTGACGTGCCGTCCTGGCGTGTGGACCACATGCCGTACGGCGGCGTGAAGGACAGCGGTCTGGGTCGTGAAGGCGTTCGTTACGCCATCGAAGACATGACCGAGCTGCGCCTGCTGGTCGTTCGCGATCCCAAGTAAGCGATGAGAACTGCGCCCGCTCTACCCCTGCTGGTCGCCATTGCCATGGCGAGTCCGCTGGCACTCAATGCGTTTGTGCCGGCGATGCCGGATGCTGCGCGGGCGCTGAACGCTGATATCAGCACCATTCAGCTGACCTTTACCGCCTATCTTCTCACCCTGGCGTTTGGTCAGCTGATTTCAGGGCCGCTGGCCGATTATTTCGGTCGTCGTCCGGTTTTGCTGGTTGGTCTTGGTTTGCATGTAGCTGGCAGCTGCCTCGCAGCCTCGGCCGATGGCGTGATGCTGCTGGTTGCCGGACGTGTGCTTCAGGCACTGGGCGGCAGTACCGCCATGGTGCTGGCCCGTACCATTATTCTGGATGTACATGGCCGTGCCGGTGCCGCAGGTCGCATGGGGTATGTGGTGATGGCCATTGCCATCGCCCAGTCCATCGCGCCTGCACTGGGAGGCTATATCAACCTCTGGGGCGGCTGGAATGCCATCTTCTACCTTTCGATTCTGATGGGTGGACTGGTGTGGCTGCTGGCCCTGCGCCTGCTGCCTGAAACCTGTGCTGAACGCAGTGATGATCTGCGTCTAGGGCGGGTTTTGCGCAGTTATGGCGGCGTACTTGGCTCCGGCCAGTACCTCGGGTACGCCCTGTCCACCACGTTTATTGCCACGGCCTTTTACCTGTTTGTCGGCAGTGCGCCCTATATCGTGGTGGACCAACTGGGCGGCGACTCCGCTGACTTTGGTACCTGGTTCCTGGCGGTATCCCTGGCGTTCATGCTGGGCAGTTTCTGCTCCACACGGCTGGCCAGCCGTTTCAATGTGGACCAGATGGTGCTGCTGGGGAACGGTTTGTCCCTGCTGGGTGCCGCTACGTTGGTTGTATTGGCCTGGTGGGAAGCCTTGAGCTTTGCCAGCCTGTTCCTGCCGATGGCACTGGTGACCTTCGGTCGTGGCTTGAGTCAACCCAACGCCCAGTCCGCCGCAATCAGCTGTGCACCCGGCGCTGCAGCAACGGCATCCGGCCTGATGGGATTTATTCAGCTACTCACCGGCGCCGCCATCGCCCAGCTGGTGCCTTCGCTTATGAATCTTGGGCTGACCACTCTGTTCAGCTTCATTCTGTTGGCACCGGTGCTGGCACTGGCTGCCCATTGGCATGCTCGCCATAAGGCGGAGGTCACCGCATGAGTCGACAAGTCAGCCATTCTCAACATACAGTTTCTAAACAGGGGCTCAACAGCCCCGCAGTCATAACAAGAGGTAAGCCTCATGGGTAAACTCGCATTAGCTGCAAAGATCACGCATGTACCTTCGATGTACTTGTCTGAACTGGACGGCCCCAAGAAGGGTTTCCGTCAAGCCGCCATCGACGGCCACAAGGAAATTGATCGTCGCTGCCGTGAACTGGGCGTCGACACCATCATCGTGTTCGATACCCATTGGCTGGTAAACGCCAGTTATCACATCAACTGTGCAGAGCACTGGGCCGGTAACTACACCAGCAACGAGCTGCCCCACTTCATTTCCAACATGCCGTTCGAATATGACGGCAACCCGGAACTGGGCCGCATCCTGGCAGAAGAGTGTAATGCTCAGGGCGTTGAAACCCTGGCACATGACTCAACCACACTGGATCCGGAATACGGCACGCTGGTTCCCATGCGTTATATGAATCAGGACCGTCACTACAAGGTAATTTCGGTTTCGGCCATGTGCACCGTGCACTACCTGAACGACAGTGCGCGTCTGGGCTGGGCCATGCGTAAGGCGATTGAAGAGAAGTATGACGGCACCGTTGCCATTCTGGCGTCCGGCTCCCTGTCACACCGCTTCGCGCAGAACGGCCAGGCACCGGACTTCGCCACCAGGACCTGGTCTCCGTTCCTGGAACGCCTGGACCACGACGTAGTGCGTATGTGGGAAAACGCTGAATGGGAAGACTTCTGTGAGATGCTGCCCGAATACGCCGTAAAAGGTCATGGCGAAGGCTTCATGCACGACACCGCCATGCTGCTGGGCGCCCTGGGCTGGTCTGAATACGACCAGAAAGCGGAAGTCGTCACTCCTTACTTCGGCAGCTCCGGCACCGGTCAGATCAACGCCATCTTCCCGGTTTCTCCGGTGAGTGGCGACAAGGTACCGGGGCCTCAGGCATCCGTTACCGAGACATTTGCACCCGGCTCCAGCCGTCTGTAAATCCGTCTCCTTTCTCCCGAAACGGCCTGCATTTGCAGGCCGTTTTGGTTTCTGTACTCGGTTCCAAACTCCCCTTGATGTGATCGAGCCAGATGCATCCTTTGGAATTCCTGTTTTATTTAATATATTAAATAAAATATCAGCAGTGGTATTATCTTACCCATAACAATTCAATACCCAACCGGGAGCCCCTGATGTCATCGGTAGCCAACCCCCATCGCCCGATCGTGCTGCTGGCCGCGCTTGTCGCCTTTGGCCCGTTGTCGATCGACATGTACCTGCCCAGCCTGCCATTAATTGCAGCAGACCTTGAAGCACCTGAGTCCAGCATCCAGCTCACCATCAGTGCCTTTCTGATAGGGCTGTTTATCGGCATGCTGTTCTATGGCCCGCTGTCGGACAAGTTTGGCCGTCGGGGCCTGTTGTTGGGCGGTATCAGCCTCTATCTGGTCGCCAGTATCGGCTGCATCCTTGCCGACAGTGCCGATACGCTTATTGCTGCACGCTTCCTGCAGGCACTGGGTGGAGCTGCTGCCTCGGTTCTCGCACGCGCTATTGTGCGTGACCTTTTCCCCATTAATGAAGCCGCACGGGTACTCTCATTGATGCACCTGGTAACCATGATCGCGACGCTGGTTGCACCGCTGGTAGGCGGTTATCTGATTCTGGTTTCCGGCTGGCGTTCGCTGTTTGTGGTGCTGTTTATCTTTGCTGCCCTGATGCTGATGTTCAGTGCCTGGAAGATTCCGGAAACCCATCATGGTGACTCGCGTAATGCCAGTATCCTGGCCGTGTTCAAGGCTTATCTGCACATCGCTCTGCAGCCGGTGGCACTGGGTTACATCCTGTGCATGTCGCTATGCTTTGCCGGCATGTTTGCCTACATCACCGCCTCCCCTTTCGTGTACATCGAGTACTTTGGCGTTGCCCCGCAGCACTTCGCCTGGCTGTTCAGTCTTAATATCGGTGGCATCATCGTGCTGGTCAGCCTGAATGCCAGTTACGTCAAGCAAGTCGGAACCCAGAAGCTGCTGGTGGCTTCAGCCGTGCTGGCGACGCTGTCCGGCGCTGTCCTGCTGTTTGGCGGAATCACCGGTACCGGTGGGCTCTGGCTGGTAGTAGCTGCATTGTTGGGCTATGTCAGCGTAACCGGTGTCATGGGCGCCAACTGCATGGCCAGCCTGCTGGCTCGCTATCCGGACCAGGCCGGCGCTGCAGCGGGCCTGGCCGTGGCCACCCAATTTGGGCTGGGCGCACTGGCCAGTTCGGCCACCAGCCGCTTTCATGACGGCACCCCTTTGCCCATGGCCTTGATTATCGGCCTGACCGGCATTGGCTGCCTGTTGGCACTCATTCCCACACGACACTCGCGCCCCGCCTGATCTGGCCAACCTGCCATTTTTCGCACCTGCCTGGAAGGGCCCCAAAGCGGGGCCCTTTTGAAGAAAAGTGCAATAACAAACAAGAATATTACATTTTCTCCAGAGCCCTCACCCCGCATAATCGCCCCAACGCTTGTGGGGAGCTTTTACGTTTACGTTAGCTGGGCAGTCTCACCCATCCCAACACCCCACAGGACCGGATACCAATTATTAAAAGAGAGAAGATCCTGATGACTACTCACAACCCGATGCTTGAGAAACTCAACGAGATCCTCCCGGCCATCCGCGCCAACGCCAGCAAGGCGGAAGAGCTGCGTCAGGTGCCGCAGGAAAACATCGATATGCTGCACGGCATTGGCCTGAACCGCGCCTTCCTGCCGAAAGCATATGGCGGCCTGGAAATGAGCCTGCCTGAGTTTACTGATTGCATCGCGGCACTGGCTGGCGCCTGCTGCTCCACTGCCTGGGCCTACAGCCTGCTGTGCACACACAACCATCAGATGGCCATGTTCTCCAAGGAAGCTCAGGAAGAGTTCTGGGGCGAAAACCCGGATACCGTTGCTTCCAGCTCTATCGCACCCTTCGGCAAGCACGAAGAAACCGAAGGCGGCATCATCTTCACCGGCGACATGAAGTGGAGCTCCGGTGTTGACCACGCGCAGTGGATCATCGTTGGTTTCAACCGTTTCAACGACGCTGGCGAAAAGATCTACAGCTTCGCGGTTATTCCGAAGAAAGAATTCACCATCATCGACGACTGGTACTCTGCCGGCATGCAGGGCAGCGGCACCAAAACCGCTCGCATCGAAGGTGTATTCGTACCTGAGCACCGCATCCAGGCAGCTGGCGACATGATGGAAGGCCGTCATGTAGGTCGCTCTCTGTATCCGGACAGCAAGATCTACCACACCCCGTACCGTCCGTACTTCGCCTGTGGCTTCGCCGCCATGAGCCTGGGTGTCGCTGAGCGCATGATCGACGTATACAAGGAAATGACCAAGAACCGTGTACGTGCCTACACCGGTGCTCAGGTTAAAGCCTCTATCCCGCCGATCCTGCGTGTAGCCGAGTCCTACCAGCAGGTATGCGCTGCCCGTGCTTACCTGGAGAAAACCTGGAACGAGCACAAGGAGTACGGTGAGCGTCACGAATACCCGGATCGCTACACCCTGGCTCACTGGCGTACCAACCAGGCTTACGCCATCAAAATGTGTGTTGAAGCCGTTAACCGCCTCTGGGCTGTGATGGGCGCTTCCAACTGGCTGGCCGACCGTGAAGGTCAGCGTCTGTGGCGCGAATCCAACATGACCGCCGCTCACGCTTACACCGACTACGATGTGTGTGCCCAGATCATCGGTCGTGAAATCTTGGGCCTGGAGCCGGATCCCGCTCTGCTGTAATCCCATCAGGACAAGGCATGTCCTCGGGCGCGCACGTCCAGATGCGCGCCCTGTCCCTGTTTCAGGGGTAATCTGCAAAACCGCAGGCGACCATACCCCGCCTGCTCTCGTCATATGCTGTATACGGTTTTGTAGCCGACCATAAGAACCCAACATCCAGGTGCTGCCATGAGCAATCAAGTCACTGAATTCGATCCTAAAGCCTTCCGCCGTGCACTGGGCAACTTTGCCACCGGTATCACGGTTATTACCGCCCAGACTCCCTCTGGTGAAAAGACTGGCGTTACTGCCAACAGCTTCAACTCGGTATCTCTGGATCCCGCACTGATCCTGTGGAGCATCGACAAGCGATCCGGCAGCTGCGAGATTTTCGAACAGGCGTCGCATTTCGCTGTTAACATCCTGGCTGCTGACCAGATTGATGTGTCTAACCACTTCGCTCGCCCCAGCGATGACAAATTCGCTGGCGTTGAATACAGCGAAGGTTTCGGTGGCGCACCGGTACTGCCACACACCTCTGCCTGCTTCCAGTGTGAATCCTATGAAACCCTAGACGGCGGTGACCACTGGATCCTGATCGGCAAGGTTGTCGCATTTGAAGATGCTGGCCGCGCCCCGCTGGTATACCACCAGGGCAGCTACTCTGTTGTCATGCCGCACTCCCGCTTCCCGGCCAACACCGAAGAACAGCCGGAAGCCGTGCAGAAACTGGAAGGCCGCCTGAGCGATAACCTTTACTACCTGATGACCCAGGCAGTGCGCAGCTACCAGGCTGACTACGCCCCGCTGCAGCTGTCCACCGGACTGCGCACCAGCGAAGCACGCATGCTGATGGTACTGCAGGCCAACCCGAAACTGAGCCTGAAAGACCTGCTCAAAGAGGTCAACATGCCGGATATCGAGGTAAAAGAAGCCACCGATATTCTGCAGCGCAAAGGCCTAATCACCTCTGCGGACGATTGCTACGACATCACAGAGCAGGGTATCGAACAGGCAGAAGCCCTTTGGCGCCTGTCAGAGGAAGAGCAGGACAAGATGTTCAGCCAGTTCAGCGATGAAGAGCTGGCCACCTTCAAAAAAGTACTGAGCACCCTCGCCGCTCAGTAATTGTATTGCTTGCTTTCCAACTCGACCGGCCCTGGTGCCGGTCACCTCTGGGGTACTGCCGATGTTGAAAGAGACGGCAACAGCGGAACCAAAGTACCCCGGTTTTCCCGCCTGATACTTCTCTGACCACTTCAGTGGCACTATAATGTCATGCGCTCTGGCATTCGGGCCTGCAGCAATCAAACCGACCCAACGGATGGGAATTGAGTATGAAAAAGGAACTTGTTCTGGGCTTCGGACGGCTCAGCCGTTTGCGCTTCATGGCGTATTTCAACCTCTGGCACCTGCTTGCCTTCGCGCCTCTGACACTCTGGGCGCTTCTGGCTACGCCCGAGGATTCCAGTCTTCTGACCTTCACCCTTGCCACGGTCGTTGTATTCAACCTGGTCGCCCTCAAAATGGCCGCTCAGCGTTATCGTGACGCCGGTGCCAGTGGCTTCTGGTCGCTCACTTACCTCATCCCTCCCGCAGCTCCCTTTATTTACCTGATTCTGGCAACAGTGCCCGGCGACCGGGACGATAACCGCTTCGGTAAGGCACCACCCAAAAGCCCCAGGTGGCTACTCATCCCGGCCTTGTTACCATTGGCATTGCTGATTTGGCACTGGATTACCCTCATCAACCTGCTGTTCAGCAGCGCGCCCTTGTTGATGGCCGGCATGACGCTCTAGCAAGCCCTATGGGGTTATAATCAAGGGGACAAACACATGCGCCTTAATGCCAGGCGCTGACAGGAGTCCCCTCGAAGCAATGCCGGATACAAAACAGCTCCATACGTTAGCCTCAGGCTGGATACCCTCAGCTGATGTACTCAAGACCCTGGAGCAGCTGGGAACGGCTGCCTTTTACGATATTTTTCTCAACTGGCTGCAACAAGAATTCGGCACCGAGCAGTGCATGGTGTTTTACTGCCCGGATGGCGAGCGCGTCTCAACACTGATCTACAAGGATTATGCCCGTGAGGCCTCGGGCAAGCGTCTGGCCGAAGCCTATGTGAGCGAGCGCCACTATCTTCAGGACCCCAACTTTCAGCTGCTCAAAACACTCAGGCCCGGTGATGTTGAAATCGTGCGCTTCAATTCAGTAAGTGGCGATATGGGGCTGCATTACCGCAAGGCATTTTTTGAAACGCCGGGCTTCAGCGACAAGATCTCTATTCTCCGAGGAACCGAGCAGGGTAACTACTACATCAACCTGTACCGCCGTGACCCCGGTTTTGATGAGCGCTTTGACGACAAGAGTTTTGAACATACGGTGTGTGGACTTATCAGCATTCTGGTCAGCAAGCACTTTCAACTCAATGAGCACCTGCGCCAGGAAGGGCCTCTCGCCTTTTTGTCTGAACGCGAACAGCAAGTATGTCAGGCGGTGCTCAGGGGCAAGAAAAATGAAGCCATTGCCGCCGAGCTTGATGTAGCTGTCAGCAGCATCATTACTTATCGAAAACGCGCCTACGAAAAACTGGGGATTTCCAGCCGGGCCCAGCTATTCGCGCTCTGTACTTGAACTTGATACCGCATTTACATGATGCCGGTCACTTGCCTGCTGTATAAAATTTAGCCTTAAATGGTACTGTGAATGAAAGGGTGAGACAGGAATCCCCCCAAATCAGGAATTCAGATGGCAGCATTGAAGCGCAATCTATGGACCCTCTTCTGGCTTATCCTTCTCGGAGGCGCAGTGCTGCTGAGCGTCATTCTGTATGCGCGCTGGCAATCTCTCTACGATGAACACAGAACCTACCATCAAAACAGAGCCGAACTGATCTCCCAGGCCGTCAACAGCGTGCTCCATACTCAGGAGCTTGTGTTGGATGTCATTGGCCGGGAGCTTATTTCCAACGAGCAGATGTTTGATAACAGCCAGCAGCTCCCCTTGCTGGATAATATCCTGGCAGTCGACAAAAGCATGCTCGGGTTTGGCCTGGCCCGGCCTGACGGCACTCTGGTCAGAGTCAGTTCCAATCTGGACCTCAGCAAACTGCCCAACTTGCGTACCCAACCCGAAAGCGCTGCCAGTTTTGAACAAGCTCTGATGTCCGACAAAATGGTGCTGGGCCGTACTTACTTCCTGCCTGCTCTTGACGCCTGGGTGATCCCCATTCGCAAGGCACTGCGCTCACCCAATGGTGAAGTGCTGGCCGTGATGACTGGCGGCCTGCGGATGAATACACCCGGTATCGTGTTCAGCTCCAGTGTGCGCAACAGACCAAACGATATTATCAAGCTGTACCGTGAAGCCGATGGCTACTTACAGTACATCGCGCCCAACGCGGTGGGGCCGGCGATCTATACACGGCCACAGATAACAACCGAACAACGGGACGAGAACCGGCAGGGCTATACCGAAGAAATCAGCATGACGGTCGATGAAGTGAAAGCACTGGATCGTGCCGTCTCATTCTCCAATGAGTACGATGGCGAAGCCTATATCACAGCCGCCATATTCAACCGGCGCTATCAACTTTGGACACTGTCCGAAACCAGCCTCACGCCATTAAAAGCCGAGTTTCGCGCCACACTCCTGCAATACCTGACCGTCTTCATCCTGATCTTTAGCGTCCTGTACGCATTGTTCCGTGTTATTCACCGTGCCGAACGTGAGCGCCGCGAAGAGCTGCTATACCACTCCTGTCATGACGACCTGACCGGACTGCTCAACCGCGCCGGTCTGTTCCAGGTGTTGGATGAGCAGGTCGAGCGCCAGCACTCATTCTGTCTTGTTATCATCAACATTGACCATTTCAAGGGCATTAATGACCGTTTTGGGCAGGATATCGGGGATGAAACCCTGGTGGCCTTCAGTGATCAACTGACCGTTCTTTGTGGTACTAACCCCGGCAACCATCTGGCCCGCCTTGGCGGTGATGAGTTTGTCATTGTCAGCGAGAATACGAACCCCGATGAGCAGCAAAGAGTCTGTGAAGAGCTGTTAAAGGATTTGGCAACCAACATGGCCATCGGACGCCTCAACCTGCAACTGACCGCCAGTGCCGGTATTGCCTTCTACCCGGGGCACGGAGACTCCACCAGCAAGCTGCTGCGCAGTGCTCACCTGGCGCTGTATCGAGCCAAGAACAACCGGAACTCTGTCAGCCTTTACCGCTCCGAGATGGAGATGGATTACTTGCGCCAGCTGGTGGTTGAACAGCGCCTGCGCCTGGCGCTTACCGATAAACATCTGCATATGGTGTATCAGCCACAGGTGGACAATGAGGGCCTTGTGGTCGGCCTTGAAGCCCTGGTCCGCTGGCAGGATGAAGAGCTGGGTGCCGTTTCCCCTCAGGAGTTTGTCGGTGTCGCAGAACAAAGTGGCTTGATGCTCTCTCTGGGACACTTCGTGCTTGATACCAGCCTCAAGGAGTATGCAGAACTGCGCGAAAAGCTTGGTCATGGGCTCGATCTGGCCATCAACATTTCGGTGATCCAGTTCGAACAGCCACAGTTTGTCAAAGAGGTGATGCACCTGCTGCACACCCACCAGGTTCCGCCACAGGAGCTGGTACTGGAGATTACCGAAAGCCTTGTCATGACCAACGTCGACCAGGTGCTCAATACCATCAAGCGGCTGCAGGATCAGGGTATCCGCCTGTCCATGGATGATTTCGGCACCGGCTTTTCCTCGCTCAGCCTGCTGCGAGACCTGCCACTGAATGAGTTGAAGGTGGATAAGAGTTTCGTGGATAGCATGCTTGATGATCCGCGAGCAGCTAACATGATTCGCAGCATCATTTTTATTGCGCAAAGCCACGCAATGGATGTAGTTGTTGAAGGCGTTGAACTGCAGGCGCAGGCAGAAAAACTGATGAGCATGGGGTGCCGCCGTTTTCAGGGGTATTACTTCAGCCGACCTGAACGTCTGGAACGCATTCTGGAAATCTGCACGCAAGACAGCCGGGGAATGCCATTCAAGGCTCATTAATCGACTTGAGTTGCAGCGCCGGAGCCAGTCTATTGCAGTATATTTGTAGTCCCGCAGTACGCTCGGCTTCAGCCGTTCATGCGGCTGTGTTACTTTCTTGCTACGGTCAACTTAACACTGGGAGCTGTTGCTGATGTCCGCTGATAAATTTCGCCTTGTTACACGCAGTGATTTTGACGGCCTTGTCTGTGCCGTATTGCTTAAACATCTGGATCTGATTGACGATATCAAGTTTGTTCACCCCAAGGACATGCAGGATGGAAAAGTCGATATTACTGACCGTGATATCACCACCAACCTCCCTTACGTGAAAGGCGTTAACCTGGCCTTTGACCACCACCTCTCTGAAACCATCCGTAACGAAAAAGTGGACAACCACATTATCGATCCCGATGCGCCTTCAGCAGCACGCGTGGTATGGAAGCATTACGGTGGCCATGATGCTTTCCCGGCTGCCTGGGATGAGATGATGGAAGCCGTGGACAAGGGTGACTCAGCACAGTTCACTCAGGATGAAGTCCTTAACGCCAAAGGCTGGGTGCTGCTTAACTTCCTGATGGATGCCCGCACCGGCCTGGGCCGATTCCGCGAATTCCGCATCTCCAACTACGCCCTGATGATGGACCTGATCGACTACTGCAAAAACCACAGTATCGAAGAGATCCTGAGCCTGCCGGACGTAAAAGAGCGTGTAGAGCTGTATTTCGAGCAGGAAGCCAAGTTCAGGGAACAGGTAAAACGCTGTGCCACCGTACACAACAACCTGGTCGTTCTGGACCTGCGCAATGAAGAGCAGATCTGGGCCGGTAACCGCTTCATGATTTATGCGCTTTACCCTGAGTGCAACATTTCCATCCACGTCATGTGGGGGCTTAAACAGCAGAACACCGTTTTCGCTACCGGCAAGTCCATTTTCGACCGCGGCTCCAAAACCAATGTGGGTGAGCTGATGCTGGAATATGGCGGTGGTGGTCACCACGCAGCCGGCACTTGCCAGGTGGAAAATGATCGTGCTGAAGCCGTACTGAATGAACTGATCACGCGTATTAACGCTGACGGTTGATAGCGCTCTTCGTTTACCTATAGATAAAGTCGGACCGGTCAATGACCGGTCCTTATCCAGCATCCATGCGACTGACGCTGGCACACGCCAGTTATCCCGTCTCTAGAAATCGTAGCTCAAAGAGAGTCGCACATTACGCGGCGCCCCCCACCAGGCCTGACTGTAGAAGCCTACCTGGTCGTAATATTCCTTATCGAACAGGTTATTCAGGTTCAGCTGAGCACTGAGGTCCGGCGTAAATTCATAACGCGCCATCAGATCAACTACGGAATAACTGCCCTGTGACACTCGGGTTGTACCATTCGGCCCACGGGTATTGCGGTAGATATCACTCTGCCAACGCACACCACCGCCCACGCGCAACGCACGCCAGTCATCCGCGAACTGGTAGCTGGTAAACAGTTTCGCCTGCTGACGCGGATGGGTCGTGTTCATATGGTCCCCCTCGGCGGTTTTAGGACTTGCCAAAGTATAGCTGGCATTCAGGTTCCAGCCCGGTGCCAGACGACCGACCAGCTCTGCCTCAAAACCTTCCACGGTGGCACCCTCAGTGGCCCTATATGCCTGTGTATCGGGGCGACCATTCACCGTTTCTCCGGGGATCGCTTCTCCCAACCCGTCCTGCTCGCTGCGGAAGACCGCCAGGTTAAGATCAAGTTCCTCTGCCAATGAAGCCTTCAAACCAACTTCATAGTTGCGCCCGGTGATCGGGTCCAGCAGGGAGCCATTGGCAGAGCGGACATTCTGCGTCTGGAAAATTTCCGTATAGCTGACATAGCTACTGAAGCGATCATCAAAATCGTAGATCAACCCCGCATAGGGCGTGAGTTCGTTACTATAGGAGTAGCTGCGGTGGTCACCGTAATAGTCCTGCTTCAACTTCCAGTCACTGAATCTCATGCCCGCTACAAGGTGCAGAGGGTCGGCCAGAGACAAGCGAGTGACACCATAAGCCCCTGTTTGTACCAGCTTGCTGTCATCGACACTGCCATAGGCGCCCCACTCGGGTTCAACCACAGGGTCACCCTTGCCATCGAAGTAGCCACCAATACCCGGCGCGGCCCCCGCCGGTGAGGCTAAACGCATATCCAGATCATCCTGCGTACGCACCCAGCCGAAAGCAGCTTCATGCTCTCGGCCCCAAAGCTCAAAGGGGCCCTCTGCAGTAAAGTGCAGATCCTGACGACTGCGATCTCCTCGATAATTGGCAAAATAGGCTGTCATGCCCTCGCCTGTTTCCTGATCAGGAAAACCGCCCCGGAACAGGTAAGACAGACCATAGTTGCCATCGTCATAGCTATAGGCCGCACGCAGTCGCCAGCCATTATCCAGGTAGTGGTTCACATCCATGAAGGCACGTGTGGTTTCGTTAAAAAAGCGAGACCAGTCCGTATTGTTGCTGGCCGAACGGTCAAAGTCGGTCAGACTGCCGTCAGCATAAAACATGGGAAAACCGGCACCGGCGCCATCCGTCTGGTTGTGCTGGTACTCTATCCCCAGGCTGACATCGGTTCGGGCCGTGAGCTGTGAATTGATGACACCGTAATAGGTTTCCTTGTCATGCTCCATGCCATCCACATGCGTGTCCTGCTGATCCTGGACGGCTATGAAGCGCGCAGCGGTTCGTCCCGACTCACCAAAAGGCGTGGATACGTCTGCGACCACTCGACGCTTGTCCCAGCGTCCGATATCACCACTGAGGCTGGCAGCCGATTCCAGTAGTGGTTTCTTGCGGATGAAGTTGACACTGGCAGAGGGATCTCCGGCCCCGGTGAGAAGACCTGTTGCACCGCGAACAACCTCAATGCGGTCATAAATGGCACTGTCCCAGTCAGTATCACCAAAATTCCAGTAGCCCTGAATGGGGGTCATCAAGCCGTCGAACTGGTAAGTGCTGATTGAGTAGCCACGGGCAGAATAGTTAAAGCGGTTACTGTCACTCCGGGTCATCGAGACACCGGGGGCACGGTGCATGATGTCACCGCTGGTATTGAGCCCCTGGTCTTTTATCTGCTGGTGTGTGAGAACGCTGACAGCCTGAGGGGTCTCCTTGATAGAGAGCGGCAAACTGGTTGCAGTTGTACTGGCGCCAGGGGCATAACTGTCTCGCTGCTCTGAGTCAGCCGATAGCTGACGACCTGTTACAACAACCGTATCCTGCTCAAGCTGAGTCGTTTCAGCCAATACAGGCGTACTGAGCAAGAGAGGGGCTGTGAGTACGCTGAATCGGCCAGCACGCCTGTGTGATAAGGGATCAAGAAACATAGAGCTACTTCTCCAAACCGCATTGAATATCCTGTTGCTTCCGTCCCCATTGGGGTGAGTTATCGGGTCGAAAGCCACCTTGAATAAGAATTGTTATTATTTAACACTCAATGCGGTTTGAGCTATGCCAGATGACAGAATGTCTATTCAGGCGCATAAGGTTTACCTGATGAGCGAGCTGGGAGCAACGCCAAAATACTTGCGAAAGGCGGTGGTGAAGTTGGTGGCATAACTGTAACCGGAGAAGTTGGCCGCCTGTTGCACACTGAACCCTTGCAACAGATATTCCCGTGCCCTTTGCAGGCGCTGCTCCTTGATGAAATCGAATAACGTGTGGCCATAACAGGCCTTGAACTTGCTGCGCAAGCTACTGGGGCTCATGGCAGCAACCTGTGCCAGCTCACTTAAGCTGTAGCCTTCTTGAGGGCTGGCCACAATCAGGTCACGTACCCGCTCCAGACGCAGGCGTTCCTGGGGCGGTAAACGAACATCTTCTGATTTTGCGGATGAATTATCGAGCACCAGCCCTTTAGACAAAATCTGCAGACTCAGGCCTTCCAGATACATCTGAGAAAGGTTCATATCGCCCCGAAATTGCATCAGCCCCTGATACAGATATTCAGGCAAACGCCAGACGGTCCAGCCGCTTTTTCGTTGCTCTGGTACCTGTAAGTGAGCCAATGCAGCCTGATCAAGGCTCAGGGTCAGCACTTTGAGATTCTGGCCGCTCAACTGAAGCGCATCCAATTGCATTTCACGTTCCAGGCTCAGCGTAAGTGCCATTTTCTCTCTTAGTTCAACGCGCTCCTGACCTAGGCTCAGACTGACGCTCCCCTGAAGCATGATAATGATATTGAGCGGTGCCGGATCCAACGAACTGGACGCGTAGGTCTCCATGACCTGAACATTCGAGTAAACCAGTTGCATACCCGAACGCAGGCTCAACTCCCTTACCTGCCCTTCAAGAATATTGCTGGAACGGAGTGCATCCGGAAAACGGTAATCCAGTGCATAACGCTTGCCGAATGTGAGCAGGTCCTGATCAGTGAAAGTACGGGTATCGAATACACCCGCTGAATGGCTGTACTGCATAGATGGTTTCACAACTAAGGTGGGGATTTAACACCATCCTAGCCTAACCAAAACAATGAATGCAAATACAAACGATTATCAATTAATATCACTAAATTGAAGCCAGCCTTTTTACTTCACTTCGAGCCCAAACCTGGCAAGTATCAACCGCACCAGAAAAACCGTGCCGGCTCCTGCACTCAGATATCCCGTCCATAGCGCTAGCCCAGGGCCAAGACGCCAGTAGGATACCGACAACGTCAAGGCAACCAGTAGCAGTAACCAGGCCAGCCAGAACAGCACTTTCTGCCTCCGAGCGGTGATTTTAGAGCGCGCCAGTGCCAGTAACTGAAACCCGCCAATGGACAGGACCAGAATTGCCAGATGCAGCATCATGCTGTTTGCTCCTGCCGTGCAAACCTGAAGGCCAATGCCGCCATCATGAATGATGCAATATCAAACCCCACGTACAGCCAGTCGCCATTCATCCAGGCGGTCAGCCCTCCTCTATCAGTTGTAACCATATTCAGTACGGGAAGCCCCAGCAGCAGCACACCTGCCAGCCACCATTGCTCTCGCCATGCCTGTGTACGCGGCCGTATGACGGCATGTACAAACATCAGCAGCCAAACCATAAACAGCCCGTGGATTTCCCAGTCTGCGCGCGCTGGCAGCGTGTTTGGTAAAATGCGGTTGAGCCAGAACAGACCCAGCAGCGCCACAGGAAACCCGGCAAGAGTGGCGATGTTAAGCGTGTCGACCAGAGCGAGACCTATGCGAGAATGATCCGCTTTCTTGCGCCGCTTGTTGGTCCAGAGTACTAGGCCTGTGGCCAGCATGCCGCACCCAGCCCCTCCCAAAAGCACGTAAAGCCATCGGCCCGGCCAATCGGCAAAACGCCCCAGATGCAGTCCCAGCAAAATGCCGTAGCTATCGTAGGCAGGTGCTGAAACCTTTTCTCGCAGCAACTCCCCCGTCACGGCGTTAAGCACCATGAAAGGCGGATGCCCTGATACACCCAAAATATCCGGTTGATCGCTGTGTGCTTGCAAAAGAATTTTGGCATTCCTGTCCCCGGGGTTGGCAATCTGAACACGCCCCAATTCAGCCCCTTGCCAGTGCGTTTCAGCTTTCGCCAACAACTCAGACCATGACAGCATAGAGGCCCGTTCATCTGAGCCTGGTTCAGCAGGCAAAAATGCAAATACATCCGTGATCAGATGTTGGCGCTGTTCCCGCTCCGGAAAGGCCTTTTCCACTCCCCAGGGGATGAACAACATCATCAGAGTAACCAGACCGGTGTACGTGATCATCAAGTGAAACGGCAAGGCCAGCACCGAAAAACCATTGTGAGCATCCAGCCAGGACCTCTGGCCCTTTCCCCCACGAAAAGTGAAGAAGTCCTTGAAGATTTTCTTGTGCGTTATAACCCCGGTAATGAGTGCAATCAGCATCATCATGGCCGCAATGCCAACCAGATATCGGGCAAACAGCACCGGTAAGTAGTGCAGCTGAAAATGGAACCGGTAAAAGAAATCTCCACCACGGGTATCTCTGACGTCTACCCTTTCACCATCCGCTGGATTCAGCAGGGCCTGCCCCCGTCCGTCGGGCCCTCGCCAGCTCACATCAAGCAGCGGGTCTCGTGATCCCGGCAGTGTTATGGTCCAGAAACTCGCCTCCGGTGCCGCCTGTTGCAGGTATAGATGGGCCTGTTCAAGCGCAATACTTGAAGGAATCGGCTCGACGATGAAAGGTCGCTCGGGCTGCATCCACAGGGTTAGCTCCTGACGAAAAAAACTCAGTGTCCCGGTCAGGAAAATAACAAACAGCAACCAGCCCAACAGCAAACCGGTCCACCGATGCAGCTGAGCCATACGTTGGCGTACACGTGCTCCCAAAGGCGCAATCACAGACCCACTCCATTGTTCAAGTAAATCAGTATCAGCGCAGGCGGCACCAACCCCAGGCAGGCATTACGCAAACTGGCGGCAACAAACACCCAGATCACCGTCGCGGAAAAAACAGCAAAGCCGAGCAGCATGCCGGTTACAACCGCTTGCTCCGGGGACCAGGCCAGCGCCAGAACCGCTGTACTGAACCAGCGCGTCAAAAGAAATCCGCCCAGCAATGCAACCTGTGTTCTGAGCAAGGGTTCAAGGTAAAAACGAGATATGGCTGGCATGTATCTGTCCTTGTGCGGCTATTGCCTTACATCCATTAAAAAACCGCTTGAGTCTAATAACGGGTTTGAACGGATGCAGCAGCCAGCTAAAGGCTTTGGCAAAGAGAATAGGCGTTACGTCAGATCGGATAACTGGAGTGTCATTTACGCAACTCTCTCCTGTGTTCGAGACAACCAATGGCTATTTTCGGTCAAGCGCCCGGCTACGACTTTCTGATAATATGCCGTGCTGATTGCCTGGCCCTGGGGCCAGCTTGTTTAGCCGATTCACGCCACCCGACAACGCAAAGGACGCTCATCTTGTCTACCCATCACAAAGCCGATTTGCTGTTACTGCTGACAACGCTGCTGGCCGCAGCTGGCTGGATCTTCTCGCGCGAGGCGGTTCAGGGATTCGCCCCGCTGTTATTTATGGCGTTGCGTTTTACCTGTGCGGGACTGATTATTGGTGCCCTAGGCTGGACAGCGCTGCGTGCACTTACACGCCCCGAGTGGAAGAGCGCCTGTCTGGTTGGCAGCTTCTTCGGTGCCGCCCTCACCTTCTGGATACTGGCGTTGGAGATGACAACTCACGTAGGGGTAGGTGCTTTCCTGACCGGGTTGGGGGTCGTACTCGTGCCGCTTATCAGCTTACTCTTTGGTGAACGCTCCGGCCCGTATGTGTTTTATTCCATTCCGGTTGTGATTGCGGGACTTGCCTGCCTGTCATTGGATAGCGAATTCCATATGGGGTTGGCGGAGGTATTCTTTCTCCTCTCAGCGCTATTGTTTTCGCTGACGTTTATTCTGAATAGTCGTGCAGCGGCACGCTTGCCCATACTGCCGCTGACTGCCATTCAGTTGCTGATTACAGGCCTCATAACCGGCGTGATTTCGTTGCTCCTGGAAGAATGGAGCTTCGACCAGACCCCCGAGATTTGGGGCTGGCTTATTGCCAGTGCGTTGATAGCGACCAGCCTGCGTTTCGCGGTACAGACCAAGGGACAAAGTCTTGCACCGGCAAGCCACACAGCCATCATCATGACACTTGAGCCAGTCTGGACCGCACTGCTGGCGGCACTCTGGCTGGGTGAATCCATGAGCTTGCTACAATTCAGTGGCTGCGCATTGATCTTCTTTGCCATGCTGGTGAACCGCTGGCCCGCCGTACGTGCCTGGTTGCGCCCTTCACACAAAGAGCAACCGGCCAACACACATTAATCCACAGGCGCTACGCCGGTCCTCTGTGCTAGTCTGAAAGCATTGGGAGCAAGTGCTCCCTTTCCCTCCGACAGCACGCGAGACAGGGATAATGGATTACGACCAGCTGCTGATCATCTTCATTCTGCTTGCCACTATGGCGATGTTTATCTGGGGTCGCTGGCGCCATGATATGGTCGCTGGTGCAGCCCTCCTGGCCTGTGTAATGACCGGGCTGATTGATGCTTCAGACGCGTTCCTCGGCTTTGCCCACCCCGCCGTGGTAACCGTCGCTTGCGTGCTGGTGCTCAGTCGGGCTCTGCAGGTATCGGGGGCTGTGGATATTCTGGCGCGCCATGTACTGCCCAAACAGGCAGGGACCACGCTCAGCCTGGCCGCCCTGACCGGGCTGGGGGCCTTTCTGTCCGGCTTTATGAACAACGTGGGTGCCATGGCACTGTTGATGCCGGTGGCAGTGCAACTATCTAGCCGGCTGAGCCTCACACCCGGCCAGGTGCTGATGCCACTGTCATTCGGCACCATCCTGGGGGGCATGACCACGTTGATTGGCACGCCCCCCAACCTGATTGTCGCCGGCTTTCGCAGCGAAAGTATCGGCCAGCACTACGGCATGTTCGACTTCACGGCGGTCGGTCTTTCCGTCGCACTCATATGTGTACTGTTTATCGCCCTGCCCGGCTGGCGTCTGGTGCCGGCGCGCAAACAACCCGGCAGTGAAAGCTTTGATACCGGTGCCTATATCACTGAGGTCCGCGTTCCAGAAGACAGCAAAGCCTCGGGCATGCATCTGCGCGAAGTGGAACGGGAACTGGGCGAGGCCGAAGCACTGATCATCGGGCTGATTCGTAACAACGTCCGTATGCACGCCCCTGCTTCCAACCGACGCATCAAAAGCGGCGATATTCTGGTGATCGAAGCTGAAGTTGAAGCACTGACCGCAATGCTTAGCGCGCTCGGACTGGAGCTTGAAGAAGCGGCTTCGGCAGCCGAAATGGAAGAGAAGAGAAGTGCCGATAACGAAGAGGAAACTGACACCCACGATAGCGAGGATGAAGCCGAGGAAGAGACCACCGAAGCAAACAGTAACGGCGACGGCATGGGTCTTATGGAGCTGGTAGTGCGCACAGAATCCTCGCTGCAGGGTCGCTCGGCACGGGATATCCAATTGCGCGAACGGTACGGGCTCAACCTGCTGGCAGTATCCCGTGAAGGCTCTCGTTTCCGGGCACGACTGCAGACATTGAAAATCAAGCCGGGCGACCTCTTGCTGGTACAAGGCCCTGAAGAATCGCTAACGGAGTTTGCCGCAGATACCAGCTGTATCCCGCTGGCCGAACGTGAGTTACGCCTTCCTGAGCCCGGCCAGGCTCTGAAAGCCAGCTTGATCATGGTTGCTTCAGTAGCTGCTGCGGCTTTTGCGCTGTTGCCCACAGCCATCGCCTTTGCAGCCGGTGTTCTTGCCTCCATGGCACTGCGCACTCTGCCCCTGCGTTCCGTTTACACTGCCATCGACTGGCCCGTGATTGTATTGCTGGGAGCACTCATGCCGGTCGCCGCCGTAATGGAAAGCACCGGCACGGCTACACTGATATCAGAATACTTGATGAACTATGTAGCCCAGGGCAATGAGCTGGTTGCACTTGGCCTCATTCTGGTACTGACCATGGTGATTTCCAGCGTGGTCAACAATGCAGCGACGGCTGCGGCCATGTGCCCCATTGCGCTGGGAACAGCCGCAACACTGGGCGTTAGTGCGGATGCATTTCTGATGGCCGTCGCCATCGGCGCTTCCTGCGCCTTTTTAACGCCCATTGGCCACCAGAACAACACGCTGATTCTGGGACCGGGTGGTTTCCGGTTCGGTGACTACTGGCGTATGGGGCTGCCGGTCTCGATTCTGGTGGTGATTGTCAGTCTACCGTTGTTGTTGCTGGTCTGGCCGTTGTAATCTGTGCGCTTCCCCCGAACTCTGTATGAGGTCTGCCATGAAAACACCTATCCGTTTCGCCATTACCGGTCTTGCCTTGTCTTTGGCAATGACCCAGCCGGCCCAGGCAGGCCTGGATGACCTAATCAAGCAGGGCGAAGAGATCCTCAAAGAACAAACCGGAACCGGCAGTAGCGGTACCCCCGTCCCGGCGGGTGTGGACACTGATACATTGGCCAAGGGGCTCAAGGAAGCCCTGCGTGTAGGCGGTGAACGCGCCATCGACGCCCTGGCCGCCAACGGTGGCTACGCTAACCATGCCGATGTTCGTATTCCCATGCCGGGCATGCTGGATACCGTTGCCGGTCTGATGCGTGACTATGGTCTGGGTTCACAGGTGGATGCCTTTGAAGCCAGCATGAACAGTGCTGCAGAAGAAGCCATCAGCGTGGCCACGCCCGTGTTTGTCGATACTCTGGAGCAGATGACGCTGGATGATGCCAAACGTATCTACTCCGGCGGCGACAGTGCGGCCACCGAATACTTTGACGACAAGACCCGTGAAGAACTGACCACCCGCATCAAACCTCTGGTCGAGCAGGCCATGGATAAGGCGGGAGTGACTCAGGCCTATAACCTGCTGGTCAGCGCAGCCGAAGATCAGGTGCCGATGGTGAAAGGTTTCAGCCCCAACCTGGGCGAGCATGTCACTGAATCGGCACTGGATGGACTCTTCCTGCGCCTGGCAGAAGAAGAAAAGAAAATTCGCGAGAACCCGGTCGCCCGTACCACCGACCTGCTGGAGACGGTATTCGGACAGTAATCACAAACCTGACCGAGGCCGGTGTTTAACCGGCTTCGGTCTGTTCAACCGGTAGTGTTTACCACCACCCGGTCACGGCCCTCATCCTTGGCCTGATACACCGCATCATCCACCCGCTGAATAACCTGTTCCAGGCTAGTGTCAGTCTCCAGTAATTCACTCACACCCAGGCTGATGGTCACATTGAGTGCCTGGTCCAACTCGGCGACTACACCCGTGGATATATGTGTGCGAATACGCTCGGCCGTCTGTGCCGCTCGCTCGGCTGTCGTACTGGGCAAGACAATCATAAACTCTTCGCCACCAAAGCGCGCCAACAGGTCATTTTCGCGCAGATCCTGACGGCACAAATCACATAAACAGCGCAGCACGCGGTCACCGGTCAGATGGCCAAAGCGGTCATTGAGCTGCTTGAAATGATCCAGGTCGAACATGATCAATGCCATGGGGTGGCGATAACGGCGATAGGCACCAAAGTGAAACTCCAGCACTTCCATCAGCCGGCGACGGTTGGCCACGTGGGTCAGCAGGTCGGTCTGGCTGGCCTCAAGCAGTTCGTCTTCCAGTTGTTTGCGTCGGGTAATATTGCGCGCCACCCAAATAACTGCTCGCTCACCATCCACCAGACCGGGAAAGGGCTGCACATGCCCTTCAAACCAGAGCGTGCCACCGGGACCAGCACTGTTCTCCAGCCCTTTGACCTGCTGGGATGACAGCGGATATTCCACCTTGAGCAGGCCGTTCCGGTGCAGGGCTTCCTGGATATGCTCCATAATCGATTCAGCCACCTCTGCAGGCATGACATCCCGAACAGAAGCCCCCAAAAGGTCCTTGGCATCATGGTAATACTTGGGATCAGCATGGCCGTAAAGGCCAGCATAGAGGCCGGTTTCCGTCAGCACGAACACCGGATCGGGCAGTGCATTCAGCACCACCAGCATCTGGTCGCGGTCCAGGTACACGTTTGGGTACTCCGCAGGCAATTCCTTTGCCTTGATAATAGCAGGCACTTACTCCGGCAACGTACCACCGTAGACAATAAAATGGGGATTGAGTGTTTCGGAGGTGTCGGCATAGCTGAGCTCCCCACCTTCCGGCGTCAACAGCTGCCCACCGGCCGCGTTGATAATGGCGTGTGAAGCGGCCGTATCCCACAGACAGGTTGGCCCCAACCGCGGATAGAGATCGCCCTTGCCCTCAGCAACCAGACACAGCTTGATCGAACTTCCCATACGGATAAGTTCGTATTCACCCAAGGCTTCCATC
This sequence comes from Marinobacterium sp. NO-S09, assembly GCF_059179545.1. Classification (NCBI taxonomy): domain Bacteria; kingdom Pseudomonadati; phylum Pseudomonadota; class Gammaproteobacteria; order Oceanospirillales; family Oceanospirillaceae; genus Marinobacterium; species Marinobacterium sp. NO-S09. The sequence goes on from NZ_CP168954.1 coordinate 3,461,004, forward strand.
CAGGCCAGGGTATGCGGCCCCAGGTGTGAGCGGCTGGCAAAAACTTTCCAGGGTGTGCCCGGTTGGTGAGTACTGACCTGCATATTTTCAGAGCGGCCCTCGGCATCGACACACAACGCGCCCACACCTTCAGCTCCCTTCCACAGGGTTGCCAGTACCGGTGCAAACACGATGCCCAGCACCGGACGCCCCTGTTCTATCAGCGCGATATTCACGGTGAACTCGCCATTGCGCTTGATGAACTCCTTGGTGCCGTCCAGCGGATCCACCAGCCAGTAACGCCCCTGCGCATCCGGTCCTGCAAAATCATCCACTGCTTCTTCAGACAGAACCGGCAACTGAGGCTGCAACTGGCTCAACCCATCAAGAATGACATCGTTCGCCGCCAGATCCGCTCGGGTCAGGGGCGAGTCATCCGCCTTGTGCTCAACGCCGAAATCCTCCTCACCGTAGACCTGCATAATGGCATCACCGGCGCGGCGGGCGATATCGTCAACCTTTTGCAGCAGTTCTTTCAGCGCCAAGGATGTAGTGGGCATTGGGACTCCTTAAGGATGGATGGATCTTCAGTACCAACCTTATCACGAAGTACTCAGGAGCTCAGGCCACTGACGCCTCCTGCGACCGCAACGCCAGCAGGTGTCTGGCCATTTCAACAAACCCAAGGCCACCTTCCGCCTCGGTTTTAAACGTTGGCAGTGTTTTAAGCCAGTGCCGGCTGTGTTCAATATTGGCTACCCCGACACTCAATGGCAGTGCGCGAAACATGGGCTCGTCATTGGCGGAGTCACCGATACAGAGTACCTGCTCACTAATGTGCTCTGCCTGCAGACCCCTGACATCGGTAAAGTAACGCTCGGCAGCACGCCATTTGTTATGATCACCGGCCCAAACGTTGAGGTGGATTGAGCTGGTTGAATAATTCACCTCAAAAGCATCCAGCACTTCACAAAGCTGATCAATCTCTTCGAGACTTAGCTCAACTGCCTGCCCAATATCGATGGCAAAATCGGTCAATCGTAACGGCTGATCAGCAGCCAGCCTGGCACGTGGAACCTGGGTTAATGCCGCCTTCACGGCCGCTTCAAGCTGCAAGCGCCGCTCCTGCCTTTCGGCATCAGGTAGCCAGAACTCTGTGCTGAGCTTCATGCCTTCCAGCTGAAAGCGAAAAGCACCACCTTCACCAATCAGGGTTTGCACAGGCAGCAAGCGAACAAGAGCATCACACCAACCCGCGCAGGCTCCGGTAATAGGCACTACCGTAATGCCGGCATCACGCAAGGCATAGAGAGTATCCAGGGTACCCGGCAACAACTGCCCCTTATAGCTCAGGGTGTCGTCCACATCAGTCAAAATGTAACGCACCCCTATCGCCTGGCGTCGAGATAACTGCTGTATGGCTTTCATCAGTCAATCAGCCTGCCTTGCTCATCAAAGAATGGGTGAGGGCCATCGCAATCCCCCACATGGCTTTGGTGGCTCAAAATCATGCCGCTTTGCGGGTGCAGATAGATCAACCGAATCATGGCGGGCTCCAGCGTAAAGGAGGACGGTGCCTCCGGCGTCAGATCCAGAGTGACTGCATGGTTGTGCGCCGAACCCACGTAGACCGGCCGGCCGCACCAGATGAACTCCACCGGACGATGCAGATGCCCGCACAGAATCAATTCCACCTGCGGATGACGCTGAAGCGCGACCGCCAGTTCATCACTTCCATGCAAACGCTGCACATCCATATGGTCCAGCCCCACCGCGACTGGCGGGTGGTGCATAAACAGTAAAGTGCGTCTCTCCGGTGCCTGACTCAACGCGGTTTCCAGCCAATCCCGGCGCACGCCATTCAGTTCTCCATGAGGCTTGCCCGGTACACTGGTATCCAAACCGACAAGACGCAGCGGCAAGCCCTCGATGACATAACTCAGGTGCGTATCGGCCTGAAAAAGATAGCTGTGATCGGCAAAGCCATCACGCAATGCCTGACGCTCATCATGGTTGCCCGGCACGAGATAGAACGGCATTTGCAGGCGATCCAGCGCCTGCCGCGCCTGTCGGTATTCCTCGGCCCGGCCGAAATCCCCCAGATCACCGGTGATCAAAACCAGGTCCGGTTGCGGGCGCATGGCATTCAGGTGCTCGACAGCCCGTTGCAGCTTGGCAAAGGTGTCCACCTTGCCGGCGTAAGCGGTTTTACCGCCGGCCTTGATATGCAGGTCGGTCAGTTGTGCGATGATCATTCAAATACTCTCCGCCCTACGATCGAGTACGATCATCTGTTCCGGGCGAATCTGTAACCCCACCTCCTGACCGATTTTGAACTCAGAACGACCATCGGTATCGATAACGACCCGTTCGTGGTTGGCACCTTTTACCCAAATTCGATTGCGATCACCGATAAACTGGGTCTGATGTACCTGCCCCCGAAGCCCGGCATTAGCGCTATTGATGACTTCGATATCTTCAGGCCGGCAATAGACTTTTCCTTGCCCGTCCGCCAGCGAAACGCCTGAAAGCACACCGCCAGGCAGACGCATGTCTGAACAGCTGACCTGCCCTTCAAAGGTGTTGATCTGACCGATAAAGTCGGCCACGAAGTCATTCTGGGGTGCAAAGTAGATCTCTTTAGGCGAACCGATCTGGGATACACGGCCATGATCCATCACTACGATACGGTCACCCAGCGCCATTGCCTCATCCTGGTCGTGGGTCACGTAGATTGCGGTAATTCCCAGGCGGCGCAGCAAACTATTGATATCCGCTCGCAAGCGGTCACGCAGGATGGCATCCAGCGCCGTCAAAGGCTCGTCCAGCAGCAGCACACGAGGGCTGGTGATGAGGGCACGTGCCAGTGCCACACGCTGACGCTGTCCACCGGATAACTGATCGACACGGCGATGTGCCAGCGTGCCCAGCTCCATCATCTCCAGCATTTCACTGACGCGTTGTTTGACCTCAGCCGCTTTCACTTTCTGCACTTTCAGGCCGTAACCCACGTTTTCAGCCACGGTCATGTTGGGAAAAAGTGCATAGGACTGGAACACCATGCCGACATTTCGTTTCTCGATAGGCGTGTGGGTAACGTCCTCATCATCAAAGAGAATACGGCCGCCGTCGTCCGGAAACTCCAGCCCGGCAATCAATCGAAGAGTGGTGGTTTTGCCGCAACCGGATGGCCCAAGCAGCACCAGAGTCTCTCCGGCCTGTACCGATAGATCGAGCGGGTGAAGCGCGAGAGTGCCGTCAGCAAAGGTTTTGGTACAGCCTTCCAGACGGATGGAGGCGCCATGTTCATTGATGTTCATGATTGAGTCCTGCAAACGCGTAAATATTTAAAACAAAACGGGTAACCGCATCAGGCGTGGGGCTTGCGTAATCGCGAGCCGCTCCACTGAACACCGATCATCAACGGCAGCAACATGACCAGAAAAATCAGTGTGTAGGCACTGCTGATCTCCAGTCGCATGGACGCATAGGCATCTGCCAAACCCACCGGCAAGGTCTTGGTAAGCGGGGTGTGCAGCATCCAGGTCAGATTGAACTCGCCCACCGACAGGGTCAGGGTCATCAAGGCACCACTGATAATGCCGCCCTTACAGTTGGGTACCACCACATCGATAAAGCGGCGGAAGAACCCGGCGCCCAGACTGGCCGCGCCCTCTTCCAGTGTTCTGAAGTTAATGCTGTGCAACACCGCCAGCACCGCGCGTACCATGAAAGGCAGGGTATAAAGCACATGCCCGATCAGGATGAACAGCCAGCTGGTACGAAGACCATGAACACCGCCATAAGCGATGATCAGCGCCAGCGCGATGGCCAGGCCAGGAATTGCCACGGGCAGCACGATGAGCTCTTCAAACACCCGAGCCCAGCGGCTGTTGGACGACGCCAGATAATACGCCGCAGGTACGCCCACAATCAGGTTGATCAGCAGCGTCGCCAGTGCCAGCTGTAAAGTCAGCCAAATCGTATCGCTGTACAGCGCCAGCACTTCCTCGACCCAACGCAAGGTAAGGCCGCTGGAAAGGCCCTGGAAATAGTTATTGGTCAGCCCGGCAGCGACAGACATCAGCACAGGCACCAGCATGAAAGCACAGATCAGCAGAGTAAAAGCCAGCTGCAGATAAGAGGACAGGGATCGTTTCATAAGGGGCTCCTCAAGCCGCAGGTGTTGTGTTGGCACCGGAAACCGAGCGCGCCAGCAACAGTACCAGCCAGGTAATCAGCCCCAGCAGAATGCTCAATGTTGCTGCCATGGCCACATTGGCGCCCAGAGTGAATTCTGTGTAGATGGTCATGGGCATCACGTTGATACCACTGGCCAATGCGAAGGCGGTGCCGAAAGCCCCCATGGAGGTGGCAAAACAGATGGCACCACTGGCGATAAGCGCCGGTTTCAATGCCGGAATAATAACGTCCAGCAACACTCGCAACCGCGATGCCCCCATGGAGCGCGCCGCCTCTTCCAGCATCACATCCATCTTTTCCACGGCTGACATCACCGTCATCAAAACGCGAGGAATCGAAAAATAAATGTAGCCAACAAAGAGCCCCACTATGGTGTAGGCAAACGTCCAGCGCGAACCGTCCAATATCAGCCCCAATTCAGCACTTAACCCCTGACGACCGCCCAGCATAATCACCAGAAAACCAACCACTACGCCGGGAAAGGCCAGCGGAAAGGTCAGTAGTGACACCAGCGTTGACCGGCCGGGAAAGCGATTTCGCGCCAGGAACATGCCTACCACCAAGGCGATAGCCAGCGTCGTCAGCGTCGTTGCAATCGACAGCATCAGCGTCTGCAGCAGGCTGTTCAGATAACGGCTATCGGTCAGGGCATACCAATAGGTCATGCTTCCCTCTTCACCGCTTATCGAAATAAGGATTAGCCTGCCCATGGGAATCAGGAAGAAGGCACAGGTAATGATGATCACGGGCAGCATCATCAGATACAGAGGTTGGTTCAATCGCGGGGACATGGGTGTTCTCAACAACAGGAATCAAGAGGAGACCGGACACAGCTCCGGCCTCCACAGGTCAATCAGTTCACCTGATCAAGGTAGCGTTTCTGGAAATCCCCCTGTACCTCGGCCATCTTCTTGTAATCGACGGGCTTGGCACGGGCATACTCAGACGCAGGCAGGAACTTGGCTTTCACAGCTTCAGGCATGGCATCAGGACGAACCGGTCGCAAGAAAGCGTTGGCCCAGACTGACTGCCCCTTGTCGGACAGTACGAAGTCCAGAATCTTGCGACCCTTGTCCGGGTTGGGTGAATTTTTCACCAGGCTCATCACATACGGAACGACAACACTGCCCTCTTCAGGGATGACAAACTGGATGTTGGCACCATCCTTGTATTTGGCGCGGTATGCGTTGAAATCGTAATCCAGCATGATCGGAATCTCGCCAGAGAGCACACGTGAGTAGGCTGTCTGCTTGGGCACGATGGGGTTGTTCTGCTTCAGCTTGGCAAAGTAATCAAGGCCAGGCTCAAAGTTATCCAGATCACCACCCAGTGCGCCATTAATTGCCACGGCACCGGCATAGCCGACAAAAGCGCTGGACGGGTCCAGGTAACCGATCATGCCCTTGTAGGTTGGATCAAGCAGGTCCTGCCAGCTCGTTGGTACCGGCTTGCCGTCCAGCGCATCCACATTCACGAACAGGCCAATGGTGCCGGAGTGAATGGTGAACCACTCGCCATCAGGGTCCTTCAGACCTTCCGGAATCTGGTCCCAATTTGCCGGCTTGTAGGCTTCAGTCACACCTTTCTCGGCAGCCGTAATACCAAAAGAGACGCCGTAGTAGGCCACGTCTGCCACCGGGTTATTCTGCTCAGCCAGCAGCTGGGACAACGTCTGGCCCGAGTTTTTGTTGTCGAACGGGATGCTGTAGCCCAGCTCTTCTTTGATCACTTTGAGCTGAGTACCCCAGTCCGCCCACTGCGGCGGACAGTTGTAACAGATGGCATCGGCAGCCTGGGCCGTACCGTTCAGGGTGCCCGCCGTGACGGCCAGGGCGGAGGCCAACTTGAACACGCGTTGTTTAAGCATCGTCTTTACTCTCATCAAGCGATTGAAGGTGTGGATCAGGGATGTTGCCGGAATCGGGGTCAGGCATTTCAGATACAGCAGCCAGCGTACCGCCCTCCATCAAGTGGTAATCTAGCTTGCGGCCGGAATTGGAGGAGGTGTCATGTATCTGGGCCATGAGCAAATCAACAGAAGCGCTGCCGATTTCAAGATTGGGCGTTCGCACACTGGTAAGCATCGGCTGGCGCAAGGCACCCGCCTGGATGCCATCAAAGCCGACAATGGAGACATCACCAGGAACCGAGCGCCCCATGGCTTCCAGTTGGGCGATAGTCGCCAGAGCAAGCAGGTCGTTGGAGCAAAACCAGGCTGTCGGATGGCTTTCCTTCTGGCTGTAAATACGGGACAGGGACTCTTGCAACCCTGTGGCGTTGACTGGGTCCACTTGAACAAGGTGCGCCAGCTCCACTCCCGCGTATTTGAGCCCTGCAAGAAAACCCGCATAACGGTCACGCGCACGGTCTGTACGCATGAAGTCACCTGACACCATGCCTATACGGGTATGACCCAAAGCCTGAATGCGGGTCGCCACTTCAGCAGCTGCACGAAAGTTGTCCACGCCAATAAAGCCGGCGACACGCTGACGTGGCACGTTATGCATCAAACAATAAGGCACGCCAGCCTCATCCAGGCGCTCCAAAGCGGCGCTTGATGTTGCATCGTTAACCGTCAGCAGAACACCATCTACCTGATAGGCCAGCAGGTTTTCAACAGCACTTGATTCAAGCGCATCATCGTAATCAGACGACAGAATCAGCGGTGTGTAACCAAGTAACCGCGCCTGTTGCTGCAGGCCCGCGGCCGTTTCGGCAAATACCGGGTTAGTAAGACTGGGAATGATTACTCCCAGAGTTCTGTTACTGGCCGACTTGAGTGCCCGCGCTGCCATACTTGGGCGATACCCCAGGGCCTGAACAGCCGCCTCAACCCGCTCAACGGTTTCTGCACGTATTGCCCCCTTGTTGTTGATGACACGGGACACAGTCGCAACGGACAAACCGCAGTGCTGAGCAATATCCTTGATTGTGACGGCCTTGGCCATGGGCTACCTCCTTAAGTTCTGAAGGCACTATAGATTCCGTTTTTTACACCCCTGTTAACGTTTAACTACAATATGTAAACGTTTACATCACCATCACAAGACACCTCACCTATAAAGACCTGCCACAGAGGCGCACCTGCCTGTCTCAACAGTGCATGCTTATATCGAATCCGTTTTTGCCGTATAAAAGCTAATGAGATATCCCGGGAGTACCTCCGAGCAGGAACAGCGAAGGGTCGGCCCCACGAACCTAGTCCCTTCAGACCTTGTGGCGTCATACCGGAGGATCGAGTATCTGTTACTTCTAATCCGCTAACTGATGGAGATCCACATGTCCACGACGAACGAAGTTGTTGTACTCAGCGCAGCCCGCTCCGCAATCGGCTCATTCGGGGGCGGCCTGAGCCAGCTGGAGCCGGCCGAACTGGCTGGCCAGGTAATGAAGGCATCCATCGAACGCTCCGGTGTTGATCCTCAGACGATCAACTATGTCGCTTCCGGTCACTGCATCCCCACCGACTCCCGCTTTGCCTATGTCGCCCGCGTTGCTTCCATCCAGGCCGGTTTGCCGATGGACTCTGTCGCCATGGCGGTGAACCGTTTGTGCAGCTCCGGCCTGCAGGCTGTGGTATCTACCGCTCAAACCATCATGCTGGGCGACTATGAATACGGTATTGGCGGCGGTGTGGAAGTGATGTCCCGCTCCGGCTACCTGTCCACCGCCATGCGCAGCGGCGCCCGTATGGGCGATACCAGCATGATCGATATGATGGTCGCGACCCTCAGCGATCCTTTCGGTGCCGGTCACATGGGTATCACGGCGGAAAACCTGGCCGAGAAATGGGGCATCAGCCGTGAAGAGCAGGACGCCTTTGCTGCCGAATCCCATCGCCGTGCCGCAGCGGCCATTGAAGCCGGTCGCTTCAAGGACCAGATCGCTCCTGTCAGCATCAAGACGCGCAAGGGCGAAACCATCATCGACACCGATGAGCACGTAAAACCTGGCACCACGGCTGAATCCCTGTCCGGCATGCGCCCTGCGTTCAAGAAGGATGGCACCGTCACCGCCGGTAACGCCTCCGGCATCAACGATGGTGCTGCCTACCTGGTACTGGCATCAGCCGATGCTGCCAAACGTGATGGCCACAAGCCAATCGCGCGCATGGTGTCTTATGCACTGGCCGGCGTTTCCAACGAAATCATGGGGGAAGGCCCAATCCCGGCCTCGCGTCTGGCACTGCAGAAAGCAGGCCTGAGCCTGGCACAAATGGATGTAATCGAATCCAACGAAGCCTTTGCCGCTCAGGCACTGGCCGTGGCCAAAGGTCTGGAGCTGGATCTCGACAAAACCAACCCCAACGGCGGCGCCATCGCATTGGGTCACCCTGTAGGCTGCTCGGGTGCCTACATCGCAACCAAAGCCCTGTTCGAGCTGCAACGCATTGAAGGCCGCTACGCGCTTGTCACCATGTGTATTGGTGGTGGTCAGGGTATCGCGGTTGTGTTTGAGCGGATGTAAGCTGAAGCGAAAAGAGGACTCCCGACACCGGGAGCCCTCTTTATAACGAGCCTTAAGCCATTAACTTGCCAGCTGCGCCCTCAATACATGCTTCTGCAGCTTACCCGTCGATGTTTTAGGCAACGCGGGTGTAAAGATCACCTTCTTCGGAATCTTGAACCCTGCCAGATGCTCACGGCAATGTGCCAGCACATCATCTTCTGACAACTCATCAGCCCCCTGCTTGACCGTAATGAAGGCACAGGGAATTTCACCCCAGTGTTCATCCGGTGCAGCTACCACGGCGGCTTCCAGCACCGAAGGATGGTTGTAGAGGGCGCTTTCGACCTCCAGGGTCGAAATATTTTCACCTCCGGAAATGATGATGTCCTTGGAGCGGTCCTTGATCTCGATATAGCCATCAGCATGCCAGACGCCCAGATCGCCAGTGTGGAACCAGCCGCCGGAAAACGCTTTTCGGGTTTCATCGGGGTTGTTCAAATAGCCCTTCATTACCGAATTGCCACGCAAGAAAACCTCACCGATGGTCTGGCCATCCTGTCGCACCGGCTGCAGCGTGTTCGGATCGGCGACCATCATGTCCGACATGGTCAACGACGGAATGCCCTGACGGGACATCTTCTGTGCCTTTTCCTTCGGGTTCAGCTGGTGCCACTCATCCTGGAAATCGCAGACCACACTGGGACCATAGGTCTCGGTCAGACCATAAAGATGAACAACCTTGATGCCCATTTCTTCCATCGCTTCGATGGTCGCCGCTGGTGGCGCGGCACCACCCGTAGCGGCGGTCACCTGCTGCTCAAACGGTAGCTTCTGCTCTTCGGGGGCATTGATCAGCATGTTCAGCACGATGGGCGCGGCACAGAAGTGGGTCACGCCATGCCGGGCCAAGGCTTCGAAGATCGGTTTTGGATGCGGCTGACGCAGGCACACATGGGTACCTGCCACCGCCGTGACCGCCCAGGGATAGCACCAGCCATTGCAGTGGAACATCGGCAGCGTCCACAGGTAGACAGCGCCATCCGGAAGGCCGAAGCCGACCACGTTGCTCAACGCACTGAGGAAAGCACCACGGTGGTGATAGACCACGCCCTTGGGATTGCCGGTGGTACCGGAGGTATAGTTCAGCGCGATTGACTGCCATTCCTGCCCTGGTAACTCCCACTCGAAGTCGTCATCCCCGGTTGCCAACAGCGCATCGAAAGCCATGTCACCGATCAGCTCGCCCCCCTCAAATTGGGGGTCGTCCACATCGATCACCCTGGGCTTAGCATCACAGCCCGCCAGCGCCTCCCTGGCACGGTCGCTGTATTCACGGTCAGTGAAGAAGACTTTGGCCTTGCCGTGGTTGAGCATGAAGGTCATCGTCTTGGCATCGAGGCGGGTGTTCTGAGCATTGAGCACCGCACCCAACATGGGTACGGCGAAGTGCAGCTCCAGCATCTCGGGGATGTTGGGTAGCAGCGCCGCGACCGTATCGCCCTTCTTCACGCCCAGCTTGCGCAGCGCCGAAGCCAATTTCAGACAGCGCTGATAGGTCTCCTGCCAGGTGCGCTTGATATCCCCGTGGATCACAGCGGTCCGATTGGGATGCGCCAGCGCAGCCCGCTTAACGAATGTGGTTGGGGTCAGTGCCGAGAAGTTCGCCTCGACAGGGTCAAGGTCCTGCTCAAACATGTTTTCCATTTTCTTATCCTTATTATCAAGAGCACGGTGTTTGCTAATGTGGTGACGCGCCGGGTATCAGAGGGCGAAGCCTCCCAGCTTGGTTTCCAGATACTCCTCAATGCCCTCTTGCGCACCTTCACGCCCCAGCCCACTGTTCTTCATGCCGCCAAAGGGCGCCGCTGCGCTGGTGGGGTTGATATCGTTAATACCGATGATGCCGAACTCCAAGGCTTCGAATGCCTTGAACGCATTGGACAGGTCGTTGCTGTAGACATAGGCCGCCAGCCCGTATTCGGTGTCATTGGCCATGGCCAACACATCGTCGTCATCCTTGTAGATAATCACCGGGGCCACCGGGCCGAAGGTTTCCTCGCGGTAGATTTTCATCTCCGGCGTCACGCCCGCCAGCACTGTGGGTGCGTAGAAGGAGCCGTCAGCCAGGCCAGCGTCCGTCAGCCGCTGGCCACCGGTGTACAGGGTCGCGCCCTTGGCAATGGCGTCCTGCACCTGGCTATCTACCTTGTGCAGCGCCGCTTCGTTGATCAGCGGCCCGATGCTGTTGCCTGCCTCAAAGCCACTGCCGGCTTTCAGTCGAGCGGCCCTTGCCGTCAGTTCGGCGAGAAACGCCTCGGCATGTTTCTCATGAACGAAGATGCGGTTCGGGCTGATACAGGCCTGCCCGGTATTGAGGAACTTGACCAGTGACAGCCCCTTGGCCGCATGCACGGGGTCCGCATCGGGGAAGACGATGGCCGGCGCATGACCGCCCAGCTCCATCGATACCCGCTTCATGTTGGCCGCCGCTTGGGCATTGAGCTTTTTGCCCACCGCGGTGGAGCCGGTGAAGGTCAGCTTTTTAATGCGCGAGTCGGTACAGAAAGCATCGCCTACCGGTGCCGGGTCGCGGCAGGTGATCACATTGATCACGCCCGCCGGGAAACCGGCTTCCTCGAACACCTCCGCCATTGCCTTGGCACAGAGCGGCGTATGCTCCGCCGGCTTGAGCACCAGTGTGCAACCGGCCGCCAGTGCCGGCGCCAGCTTGCGGGTGATCATCGAGATCGGGTAGTTCCAGGGGGTGATCGCGCCGACTACACCAACCGGTACCTTCTGGGTGATGAAACGCTGGTTAGCGCGAGCAGACGGAATGGCCTGGCCGTTGATGCGCTTGGCCTCTTCAGCGAACCAGAGCAGGAAATCGGCGCCGTACTGCACCTCGTTCAGTGACGCCTTGAGCGACTTGCCCTGCTCCCGCGTCATCAGCTCGGCCAGCTCCTGCTTGCGGCTGAGCATGATCTCCCAGGCACGGTACAGCAGGCCTGAGCGTTCATAGGCGGTGGTCTGTTTCCAGCTTTTCAGCGCTTCGCTGGCGGCCGCGATGGCCGCATCGATATCTTCCGGCGTGCAATCGGGCACTTCGCCGATCACTTCACCGTTGGCGGGGTTGGTGACCGGGAAATGGCTTCGTTCAGTCAGCCAGTGTCCATTAATGTACATACTCTCTCCGTTAACTGCTGGACCCTGTTAGAGCGCCGTTTCCGGCAGGGCCATGATGGAGTCTTCACCCGCCTTTACCGAAGCCAGGTAACCGGCACAACGCGACAAAATGTGGTCGATAAAATACTGGGCGGTGACCTGCCTGGTCTGCAGAAATTCACCGCCCTCTTCACTGGAGGCCAGCAGGGCCGACTTCACCATCAGCCAACCGGCAGTGACGGTGGAGGTGAGCATCAGGAAGTCGAACGCTACCGAGCCGACAAAATGCTCATTGGCACTGCTGTCCAACACCAATTGCAGTGCCTCTTCCAGTTGCTGGATTGACTGTTCAAAGGCTTGCACCCGCTGCTCATCCAGTGCGGAGACAGTGCTGGTGGCTTCCGCCGTCGCTCGCATGTCTGCCAGAAGTTCCTGCATGGCCAGACCACGATCACGAATGGTTTTACGACCGATCAGGTCCAGCGCCTGAATACCGTTGGTTCCTTCGTAGATCGGCAGAATGCGGGCATCGCGGTATAACTGGGCCACACCGGTCTCTTCGATAAAGCCCATGCCGCCATGACACTGCACGGCCAGCGAAGTGACCTCCTGGGCAATCTCCGTGCACCAGCCCTTCACCAGCGGTGTCAGCAGATCGGCACGGCGCTGATAATAGCTACGCTGCTCGGCATCAAGCTCAGCATGCTTGGCATAATCGACCGCCACGCAGCCGGAATAGGCCAGGCCACGGCCCGCCTCGGTCAAGGCTTTCATGGTCATCATCATCCGGCGCACATCGGGATGACGCACAATCGGTGAAGGCTCAAGATCGCCCGGCGCCGTGCCCTGAATACGCTCGGCAACATAGCTGCGTGCCATTTGCAGCGCACGCTCGGAGACTGCGACTCCCTGCAAGCCAACGGTCAGGCGGGCGTTGTTCATCATGGTGAACATGCAGGCCAGCCCCTGGTTCTCCTGGCCCACCAGATAACCGAGCGCACCGCCGTTCTCGCCATAGCTCATGACGCAGGTCGGGCTGGCGTGAATGCCCATCTTGTGTTCCAGCGACAGAGCGTAACAGTCGTTGCGCTCGCCCGGATTACCATCGGCATCGGGAATAAACTTGGGCACGGCGAACAGGGAAATGCCTTTCACCCCCGCCGGCGCGTAAGGCAGCCGAGCCAGTACGAGATGGACGATATTCTCGGCCATATCGTGCTCACCCCAGGTAATGAAGATCTTCTGGCCCGTGATGCGATAATGGTCGCCTTCGGGACGTGCCTGAGTACGAATCGTCGCCAGATCCGACCCCGACTGGGGCTCGGTCAAATTCATGGTGCCGGTCCACTCGCCGCTGATCAGCTTCGGCAGCAATAGCTGTTTCAGTGGTTCGTCGGCATTTTCACTGAGCGCCTCGGTGGCGCCCTGAGACAGCAGCGGACAGAGCCCCCAGGCCATATTGGCCGCGTGGATCATCTCCTGTACCGGGATGGCCAGCGAGAATGGTAACGCCTGACCACCCTGCTCGGCATCAAACTGCAGGCCGGCCCAGCCCCCTTCAATGTACTGCTGGTAGGCCTCTTTGAAGCCGTCCGGGGTCTGGACGCAGCGACCTTCGTCCAGCTGTACACCGGTTTCGTCACCGCTGCGGTTCAACGGTGCGATGGCGTTACCGGCGAATTTGGCCGCTTCTTCCAGAATCGCCGCCACCACATCGGGCGAGGCATCCTCGTAATTGCAGGCCTTGGCCATCTCGTCGAACCCGGCCAGACTTCTCAGTGCGAACTCCATGTCGCGGGTGGGTGCTCTGTACTCGCTCATGCTGCCTGCTCCCTTAGTCCATGTACTGGCCGCCGTTCACGGACAGATTGGTCCCGGTGATAAAGCCGGCGTCTTCAGCTGTCAGGAAGGTAACGGCCCGAGAGATTTCGTCCGGCTGCCCAAGGCGGCCCACGGGAATGCCGGCAACAATGCTTTCCAGCACCTTTTCCGGCACCTGGCGTACCATCTTGGTATCGATGTAGCCCGGAGATACCGCATTAACGGTTACGCCCTTACGTGCGCCTTCCAGAGCGATGGATTTGGTGAAACCGTAAATGCCGGCCTTGGTCGCGGCATAGTTGCACTGGCCAAACTGGCCCTTTTCACCGTTCAGTGAGGATATGTTGACGATACGGCCAAAACCACGCTCGCACATGCCTTCGAATACCTGGCGGCTCATGTTGAACATGGAGTTCAGGTTAACGTCGATCACCTTGCTCCACTGCTCAACGCCCATTTTCTTCAGCGGGGCATCGCTGGTGATACCGGCGTTGTTAACCAGAATATCGATGGCGCCGTGCTCGGCCTCAACCTTCTGTACGAACGCCTGGCAGCCTTCATAATCCGCCACATCCAGCGGATACAGTTCGACCGCATAGCCCTGACTTTTCATGGTTTGTTGCCAATCCTGTGCCTGAGCGGTGGCCTGCTCATTCGGCAGATGGGTACCGATGACCTTGCGCCCCTGATCAACCAGCGCCTGACACATGGATGTTCCCAAGCCACCGGTCGCGCCGGTTACCACTGCGATACGATTCGTCATGATTTTTTCCTTCTTATTGTGAATGGCTTACTTCAAAAGTTTCTTGATTGCGGAAGACTGGGAAACCGTCCCGTCCGATGTGTACTGTTCGCTGCGCTGTTCGATCTTTGGCAGCTCGTAGAGGTAATTCACCATCAGGCCAGCGGACTGCTTCAAACCTTTCTGAGACACATCGCCCATCCAGTTCAGCCGTGCCACCTTGGCGCCATTGCTGAGATGGAAATGGGCGACGGGGTCCTGTGCGCGCGTGCCCTTTTTGCATTGGCAAAGGTAGGCCGCGGCCAGTTTAGTCAGCGCCTCCTGGCGGATTTCCATGGATTCATTGGCTTCGATAACCGAGACCACCCGCGGTGATGGCAAACTCAGCCACTGCTCTCCGCCAGGCAATTCACACAGCTGTGCAGCCGGACAGTTTTCCAGCCAGCGAGCAAACCCCGGAATGGGCGACAAGGTGGCGAACTGCTTCAGGTGCGGGAATTCACGGCTGAGCTTCTTCACCACCTCCTTGATCAGGAAGTTGCCAAAACTGATCCCGGCAAGCCCCGGCTGGGCATTGGAGATGGAGTAAAAAATCGCGGTATCGGCACTGTCGATATCCTGGGTCGGCGCGTCCTCATCGAGCAGCTTCTGGACACTGCCGGCCAAACCACTGACCAGGGCAACCTCGACAAAAATCAGCGGCTCATCCGGCATATTGGGGTGGATGAAGGCGAAACAGCGGCGGTCGGAGTCCAGCCTGTTTTTCAGGTCGCTCCAGCTCTGGATCTCGTGCACGGCCTCATAGGCGATCAGCTTCTCCAGCAGTGCCGCACTGGAGTTCCAGCTGATCTCCTCCATCTGCAGAAGCCCCACATCGAACCAGGTCGCCAGCAGTTCTTTCAGGTCCGCTTCCAGTGACTCCAGCTCGCTGTGTTCCTGCTTGAGTCCCAGCAGCTCTTCGCGCATATCCACCAGGAATTTCACCCCTGAGGGAACCCCCGTGAACTGCTTAAGCAGGCGGTTATGGGCCGGCTCCAGAGCCTTGCGCAGCTGATGAGCTTTACGTGCACGCTCGCCATTAAGCGCGCTCTGCCAGCCGCTGATTGCCTGCTCAACGCCTGCATCATCAATACCGTATTCCTCGGCCAGCATGCCGAGAAAGCGGACCTTGCCGACCTGCGAAAGATTCAGGTACATCCGCCCCAGCATCGCCGCCCGATTGCGCGCCTCTACCTGCCCGGCATGGGCATCCAGGCAATTATCGACCCACTCACGCACACGCCCCAGGTCCGTTTCAGGCAGGTCCGGATCCAGTCCCATGATGTCTGGCACGGCTCTGCGACCGGCAACCGCTTCAAGCCCATAGGGAACAAGCTTTTTGAATGCCCTTTCAAACAGGTTTGCTGGCTGAGTCTGCATAACGGAACCCCCTCCTGGAGAGTGCTTGTTGTCATTGTTTGAATCGAGGCTAGCAGAGCCATTTTCAAAAACCAAGTAAAAACCCTTGGTTAATTAAACGAATACCACTAACCTAAAGATCC
The DNA here is from genome assembly GCF_059179545.1 of Marinobacterium sp. NO-S09. Taxonomy (NCBI): domain Bacteria; kingdom Pseudomonadati; phylum Pseudomonadota; class Gammaproteobacteria; order Oceanospirillales; family Oceanospirillaceae; genus Marinobacterium; species Marinobacterium sp. NO-S09. The sequence continues at coordinate 3,476,901 of NZ_CP168954.1, forward strand.
AAAGTATCGATTCATGGGATAACAACAATGAGCAATAACATGCAGGACTCTATGCAAGCGCTGCACGGCTACTACCTGGAAGATCTGGAAGTCGGCATGCAGGCGAGCTACGCCAAGACCATCACCGATGCAGACGTCATCCTCTTTGCCGGCATCAGCGGCGACGATAATCCGGTGCACATCAACGCCGAATACGCCAAGACCACCATGTTCGAACAGCGCATCGTGCACGGCATGTTCAGCGCCGCCCTGATCTCTGCCGTACTGGGCACGCGCCTGCCTGGGCCGGGCGCCATCTACGTGGACCAGCAGCTCAAGTTCAAAGCCCCGGTACATATCGGTGATACAGTGGTCGCCACGGCTACAGTGGTGGAAATCAACGAAGAACGCCGTCGCGTGAAGCTCGAAACCATCTGCCGTGTGGGCGATAAGGTTGTCGCCGAAGGCGTGGCCACCAACATGGTTGACCGCCGCCCGGCCTGATCCCAAACAAGCGCAAGGAGTGATTGAAAATGCTGTTGGATAAGAATAAGTCCGTACTGGTCGTGATCGATGTGCAGGCCAAGCTGCTGCCGGGCGTACACGAACAGCAGCGGCTCGTGGACAACTGCAAGTGGCTGACCCGGCTGGCCCAGCTGATGGAAGTGCCGGTGATTGGCTCTGAACAATACCCTCAGGGGCTGGGCCACACCGAAGAGAGCCTGCGTGAACTCGTTGGTGCCGAGCAGCTCTTCGGTAAAGCCCATTTCGCCTGTATCGATGACCCTGAATTCGGCAGCGCCTTCGGTGAGCTGGACCGCAAGCAGGCGATCCTATGCGGCATGGAGTCCCAGGCCTGCGTAATGCAGTCCGCCCTGCGCCTGCTCGAAGAAGGCTACGAGGTGTTCGTGGTCGCCGATTCCATCTCTGCGCGCAACCCGTTCGATACCGAGATCGCCCTGCGTCGCATGGAGAAGGAAGGGGTTAAGTTGATCACCCGAGAAATGGTCGGCTTTGAGTGGATGCGCCGCTCCGACGTAACCCAATTCAAGGCGTTCAGCATGGAGTTTCTGCGCTGATTGATGATGCCAACTGCCCCGGCACTCGTCTGCCGGGGCCAGACCCTCTCCCCATGCCGCTTGCCTGTGTTGTATCCTGCCCAGCACACCCAGAGCAGGGAATGCAGATGAAACCCTTAACGCCTGAACAAGGCCGCTCCGCCCTGAGCGACGACGCCGAGCGCAACCGACTGCTTGCCGAGATGGCAGAACAGTCCACCGACATGATTTCTCGCCATACGCCCGGCGACTGGCGCTTCATCTATGCCTCCCCCGCCGTAACGCACCTGCTGGGTTTTACCGTGGAAGAGATTGTCGGCATGTCCGCCTACGACCTTTACCACCCTGACGACGTGAAGGACTTTCAGGACCGTGCGCCCAGCGTCACCTACGACCGTGGCCTGTACACCCATACCTATCGGTTCCGCTGCAAGGACGGCCACTACACCTGGCTGGAAAGTACCAGTCGTACCCTGCGCGATCCCGAGACCCACGAGATCAAGGAGATCCTCGTGGTGTCGCGTGATGCCTCACACCGTATCAAGGCCGACAAGGCCAACCGGCGACTGGCACGGGTGCTGGAGAGTACTCAGGATCTGGTGATCTTCTCCGATCTGGACCTGCAGATCACCCACCTCAACGAGGCAGCTCGACGCTGTCTTGCACTGGAACATACCGACTACACCCGGCTGTCTTTACAGGAGCTAATGGCACAAAAAGGCTTCCACACCCTGCTGGCCGATGGCCTGCCCACCGCCAAGGAACAGGGCAGCTGGCGTGGCGAACTGAACCTGCAGAGCCGCGAGGGCAACCCTATTCCGGTGATGCTGGAGCTGCTGGTGCACCGCTCATTGCACGGCGATATTGAATACCTGTCACTGGTGGCCCGTGATCTGAGCGAAAAGAAAGCCGCCGAAGCACAGATGAAGCATTATCAGGCCGAGATCGACCACGCCAGCCGCCTGATCACCATGGGTGAGCTGGCCTCCAGCCTGGCCCACGAACTCAACCAGCCGCTGCTGGCGATGGTCAGCTTTCTGCGCGGTATCGAGCGCCGCTTCGCCAGCGCCGAATCGCTGCGCTGGCAGGATATCGAAACGCCCATCACCCGCAGCATCAGCACCGCCCTGCGTGCCGGCGAAATTGTTCACCGGATGATGGACTTCACCCGCAAACAGGAACCCCAGGTTACCGAGCTGGATATTGCGCGCCTGGTCAATGGCATTTGCGAGTTCTGTGAATCCACCGCCGAACGCCATAACGTGCGCATCCTCTGTCAGCTGGACGACAGCCTGCCCGCCGTGCGCGGGGACCAGATCCAGCTGGAACAGGTGCTGCTGAACCTGCTGGTCAACGCGCTTGAAGCCAGCGACACCGAGGCCGAACATGAACTCAAGACCGTCAGCGTCGGCGTCCGCCCCGAAGGCGACCAGCTGCTGATCACAGTGGACGATGAAGGCCCCGGCATTCCCGAACAGGATCTGCCGCAGATCTTCGAGCGCTTCTATTCAACCAAGCGCATGGGGCTCGGCATGGGACTGGCCATCAGTCGCTCTTTGGTAGAAAATCTGGGCGGCGAGTTATGGGCGGAAAACCTGCCACAATCCGGCAGCCGCTTCTCATTCACCGTGAACACAGTTAACTGAGTACGCATGACCTCTGAACAAGACGCTCAAAAGGTATTCGTCATCGACGATGACGCCGATGTCCGTGACTCCCTGAAATGGCTGCTGGAGTCTGTAGGGCTGAGCGTAGACACCTTCGAGAATGCGCTTGAGTTCATCGAGCACAACCCGGGCAACACCAGCGGCTGCATCGTAATGGATGTCCGCATGCCTGGCCTCAGCGGCATCAATGCTCAGAAGAAATTTGCCGATTTGGCAATAGACCTGCCGATCATCATGATCTCGGCGCATGGCAACGTCGACATGGCCGTCACAGCCCTGACTCAGGGCGCACTCACCTTCATCGAAAAGCCATTCGACGACCAGATACTGATCGACCACGTGCATAATGCGCTGGAAAAAGACCGCATCCGCATGGCCCGCCAGAGTGCTCAGTCCCGCATGCAAGAACGCTATGACAGCCTGACGCGAAGGGAAAAGCAGGTGATGGGGTTGATCGTCAAAGGGCTGTCCAACCAGGAAGCCGCCGACGAACTGGGTATAAACCGCAAAACAGTGGAAGGCCACCGCGCCCATATGATGGCCAAGATGAAGGTCGACTCTCTAGCCGAACTGGTCCAGATCGCAATTGCACTGGGGCTGGTGGAGACGGTGGAAGATCAGGGCTGATGTCGGGAAAGCGATTCAGATCCTTGAACAGGTAAGCTGAGCGGAGGCTTATACCTCTGCTCTCTCTGCCAGCAGCTGCTCAAAGTAGCCGTTGCCCTGGCGGGTATCGCCATACAACACAACCCCCACCAGCTTTTCGTCCCTTAGCCACAGCTTGCGATAATCCCCCGCTTCCGGGTCGTGGTACTCCACCACTTTGGCATCCTCTGCATCGATCTCGCCACAGGAAAACAGCGAGATCCCGCTGACCTTGAGCTGGGTCGCTACCGGCTGTTCGGCATACAGATCCCTTTCTCCGCTCAGCACTTGCGCAAGTACCCTGGCCTGCCGCCATATAGGTGCGACCAGACCGTAGGTGTTGTCTTCGAACTGGCAGCATTCACCGATGGCGAAGATATCCACAGCGCTGGTGCGCAGTTCGGCATCTACCCTGATGGCCCGGTCGCAGTCGAGCTCGGCAGCTCGGGCCAGAGAGGTTTCGGGGGTGACACCGGCTGCAACCACCGCTAAATCAGCAGGCAAAGCGGTACCATCCTTCAGAATAACTTGCGTAACCTGCCCGGCTTCGTTGCCCTGCAAGCACTCGACACCGGCGTTGGTAATGATTTCCAGCCCACGTCCTTCCAGAGTTTGCTGCAGCATACCCGCTGCATGGCGGTCGAGCTGGCGGTTGAGCAGGTAATCGCTGCGCTGGAGCACGCGCGTGCACATGCCCAGTTTGCGCAGGCCTTCGGCCGCTTCCAGCCCGAGCAGGCCGCCGCCGATTACCACGGCGTTGCCACCTTTAGCGGCGGCTTCACGCATGATTTCCACATCCTGCCAGGTACGAAATCCCATTACACCGTGAAGGTCGATACCCGGCAGCGGCGGCAGGCTGGAGTTGGAACCTGTGGCCAGTACCAACTGGTCGTAGTAGATGCATTTGCCACTGCCGGTATAGAGACGGTGACGTTCGGGCTCCAGCGCCATGACCGTGTCATCACACAGCAGTTCTATGCCCTTTTCCGCGTACCAGTCGGTGCTGTGCAATTCCAGCGCCTGGTCTTCGATTTCGCTGGCCAGCAGAGGCGACAGCAGCACTCGATTGTAGGCCGGCCGGGGCTCACGACCGATCATCAGGATACGGCCCTCGAAACCGCCACCCTGCTTGAGTTCCTGCACCAGCCGCGCCGCTGCCATGCCGTTACCGACGATTACCAGTTCTGCATCCATTTGCTAGCCTCCGGCTACTCGGCTCAGGCCTGTTTGCGGGATTTCGATTCACTGGCAGCCGAGCCCTTGGGGCGGCGACTCTCCAGCGGTTCCACCTTGCGCTGCTTCTCGTACAGGAAGCGCAGCACCTGATGGCGGTAGTGGTTGTACTCGGCATCATCAGCCAGGGCGATACGGTCACGCGGACGCGCCAAGTCTACCTTGAGGATCTCACCCACCGTTGCAGCCGGGCCGTTCGTCATCATCACGATGCGGTCGGACAGCAGCACCGCTTCATCCACGTCGTGGGTGATCATGATCACGGTGTTATTGAGCTTATTCTGGATCTCCATCAGCGAGTCCTGCAGATGGGCGCGGGTCAGTGCGTCCAGCGCACCAAAGGGCTCATCCATCAGCAGCACGGTGGGCTCCATTGCCAACGCTCGGGCGATACCCACACGCTGCTTCATGCCACCGGAGATCTCATCCGGGCGCTTGTGGATTGCGTGGGTCATGTGCACCAGTTCCAGGTTGTGCTCAATCCACTCCTTCATTTCCGCTTTGCTCTTTTTGCCCTTGAACACCTGGCGCACGGCCAGTTCCACGTTCTCGTAGGCTGTCAGCCAGGGCAGCAGCGAGTGGTTCTGGAACACCACGGCACGCTCAGGGCCGGGTTCGTTCACTTCACGACCGTCCAGTACCACACCACCAGTGGTGGCCTGATGCAGGCCCGCAACGATGTTCAGCACGGTGGACTTGCCGCAGCCGGAGTGGCCGATCAGGGAAACAAACTCGCCCCGCTGGATTTTCAGGTTGACCCCGTCCAGCGCCTTGAAGGCCCCTTTCGGTGTCGGGAACTCGATGGAAACGTCGGTTAATTCAAGATGTGCAGCCATGGTGGAGTCTCCTTATCGAGTAATGGCAGTTTTATCCCAGGACACGGCGCGCTGAATCAGCAGCATGATGCGGTCCAGCAGGAAGCCGATCAGGCCGATCACCAGTACGGCGACCATGATGCGACCGAGGGAGTCGGAGCTGCCGTTCTGGAATTCGTCCCAGACGAACTTGCCCAGCCCCGGGTTCTGCGCCAGCATTTCGGCGGCGATCAGCACCATCCAGGCGATGCCCAGTGACAGGCGCAGGCCGGTGAAGATCATCGGCACCGACGATGGCAGTACGATGCGTACCACGTGTGTCAGCCAATTCAGGCGCAGCACTTTGCTCACGTTCTGCAGGTCCGGGCTGATGGCTGACACACCCACAGCGGTGTTGATCAGCGTCGGCCAGAGGCAGCACAGGGATACGGTAAACAGCGAGGTCAGAAATGACTTGGCGAACAGCGGGTCATCACTGACATAGGCGGCACTGACCACCATGGTTACCAGCGGCAGCCAGGCCAGCGGCGACACCGGCTTGAACAGCTGGATGATCGGGTTCAATGCGCTATACAGGGCTGAATTCAGACCGATGCAAATGCCCAGCGGAATGGCGATCAACGCTGCGATGGCAAAGCCGGCCAACACCGTCACCAGGCTGGTACCGATCTGATCAAAGAAGGTCGGTTTACCGGTGTAATCACGGATTTTAGGTACGTAATCCGGGTCTTTGGCGACACGGTCGGCGTTACGCTTTTCCTGTCGTTCGTAGAAAGCGGCTTCACGATCACGCTCACGGTTGTGCTCAGAAACCAGTGCTCCCGCCTGTTCGTAGACCTGGGTCGGCCCCGGGAACTGGCCCAGCGAGGTGTCGATCTGCTTGGCGCCCACCTGCCAGATAAACAGGAAGACCAGCAGGCCGATCAATGGCAGGCCGAGGGTCTGGGTGGTGCGTTTCAACCAGCTGGCGAAGGTGTCGTTGGCTTTAACTCCGGCGATGCCGGACATGCCTGATAGTGTCATACGAATGCTGCTCATGGTGTGCTCTCCTTCGGCGGGGCTCCGATCAGCGCCGGAGCCCGCAGCCATCAGATTTGGTCAGCGCCTTTCAGGCCGATATCGAACTTCTGCAGATACTCGTTCGGCTTGGTACCGTCATAGGTCACACCGTCGATAAACTGGGTCTGCGGTGCCTTGAAACCGTCTTCGCTGGCAAAGTCCGGGAAGTCGCTGGCAGCCATCTTGCCTTCTGCAATCAACTCCTCGGCGGCAATACGGTACACATCCGGGCGGTATACTTTCTTGGCCACATCCATGTACCAGCTGTCAGGCTTCTGCTCGGAAATCTGGCCCCAGCGGCGCATTTGGGTCAGATACCAGATGGCATCGGAGTAGTAGGGGTAAGTGGCGTGATGACGGAAGAAGACGTTGAAGTCAGGCACTTCGCGCTTGTCGCCCTTCTCGTACTCAAAGGTACCGGTCATGGAGTTGGCGATAACCTCGGCATCGGCCCCCACATATTCAGGACGCGACAGGATATCCACCGCTTCCGGACGGTTGGCGTTATTGTTTTCATCCAGCCATTTGGCGGCACGGATCATCGCCTTGACCACACGAATATGCGTGTTGGGGTACTGATCCGCCCAGGCTTTGGACACACCGAACACCTTTTCCGGGTTGTCCTTCCAGATCTCGTAGTCGGTGATTACCGGCACGCCGATGCCCTTGAACACTGCCTGCTGGTTCCAGGGTTCACCCACGCAGTAGCCATAGATGGTGCCCGCTTCCAGTGTGGCCGGCATCTGCGGCGGCGGGGTTACTGACAGTAGCGCATCTGCCTGCTGCTGACCGCTGGTGTCGCCCTTGTGCGGCGCATAATAGCCCGGGTGGATGCCACCGGCGGCAAGCCAGTAACGCAGTTCATAGTTGTGGGTGGAAACCGGGAACACCATGCCCATGTTGAACGGTTTGCCTTCGGCACGGTACTTGTCCACCACTGGCTTGAGATAGTCGGCCTTGATCGGGTGTACCGGCTTGCCGTCTTCACCGACAGGAATGTGTTCCTTCATCTGCTCCCAGATATCGTTGGAAACGGTGATGCCGTTACCGTTCAAGTCCATGCTAAACGCGGTGACGATATGCGCTTCAGTACCGTAACCAATGGTGGCACCCAGTGGCTGACCGGCCAGCATGTGTGCACCGTCCAACTGGCCGTCAATCACGCGGTCCAGAAGCACTTTCCAGTTGGCCTGGGCTTCCAGCTGTACGTACAGGCCTTCATCCTCGAAGTACTGCTTCTCGTAGGCGATCGCCAGCGGCGCCATGTCGGTGAGCTTGATGAAGCCGAATTTCAGCTCCTCCTTTTCCGGATAGCCCACTTCAGCCTGTACAGCTGTCTGGGCAGTCAGTGTGGTGACGGCGATGGATGCCGCCAGCAGCAGTCGCTTGAATGATCCCGGTTGTTTCAACATGGTCTCGCTCTCCAAATACAAAAAGCCAAATGCAAAAAGGGCGCCGCCCCACCACTCGAAGATCAAATCTCCGTTGATGGAACGGCGCCCTTGCCGTCAGTGTCAAAACTGATATGTGATGGCACCGCCTGAGCAGTACCGATTTGCCAGTGATAAAGCAGATGACGTGCCAACATCTGAAAAACCAGAAAAATCAGCATGTTTTGCCGCTTTTCCCTTTTCAGCCCCTGCTCATGCCGGTAGATACCGCACTGCAAAAATGCAGAGCGCCCCAAAATCGAGCACACGTCCTCTTCACGCTTCTGGCTCGCTGCTGCAAACCAATGACTTAGCCCTGTAAACACACCCCCTGCTGCTGGCACCGCTTTTGCAGTACAAATACCAATGACAAAAAACAACATCGGCAACGACGCCCGGTACTCCCTCTTTATACAAAGATGGGGAGACCGGGCGTTTTTGTTTGTGCGTTTGAACTGGAGTGCTCCATGGCGACCCTGAAGAACCAGACCACCTGCCCCTACTGTGGCGTCGGTTGCGGCGTAAACACCACTCATGATGGCCAGCGCATCATCGCGGTCAGCGGCGATGAAGATCATCCAGCCAATCAGGGCAGGCTATGCGTAAAAGGCAGCGCACTTCATGAAACCACCGCGATGGAAGGCCGATTACTCAAGCCGCGCGTGGATGGCCGTGAGCACAGCTGGAATACGACGCTGGAGACCCTGGCCACACGTCTGGGAGGAATCATCGCGGCGCACGGCCCCGAGTCGGTGGCCATGTACCTGTCCGGCCAGTTATTGACCGAAGACTATTATGTCGCCAACAAGCTGATGAAGGGCTTTATCGGCTCGGCACACGTGGATACCAATTCACGGCTGTGCATGTCGTCCACCGTCGTGGGCTACAAGCGCGCTTTCGGTGGTGACCTCCAGCCCTGCAGCTATGAGGACATCGACCACGCCGAGCTAATGGTGCTGGTCGGCTCCAACGCCGCCTGGAACCACCCCATCCTGTATCAGCGTATGGTCGCCGCCAAAAACACCAATCCTGATATCAAGGTCGTGCTGATCGATCCACGCCGAACAGCCACGGCCGATCTGGCTGACCTGCATCTGGCATTGAAGCCCGGCACTGATGCACTGATCTTTAACGCCATTCTGGCCGCACTGGCAGAGCGCAATGCCCTGGATGCTGACCACATTGATGCCCATACGGAAGGCTTTGATGCTGCCTTGAGTGCCGCCCAGACGAGCGCTGGCGACCTGGCTGAGGTTGCACGCGAGGCGGATGTGCCTCTGGCCGACCTGGAGCAGCTGGTGGACTGGTTCTGCACCACTGAGCGAACACTTACTTTCTTCTCTCAGGGCATCAACCAGTCCAGCAGCGGCACCGACAAGGTTAACAGCATCATCAACTGCCATCTGGCCACGGGCCGACTGGGGCGCCCCGGCATGGGGCCCTTCTCGCTGACCGGCCAACCCAACGCCATGGGAGGCCGAGAGGTGGGCGGACTGGCTAACCAGCTGGCAGCACACATGGATTTCAGCCAATCCGCATTTGTCGAGCGAGTGGGTCGGTTCTGGCAGGCACCGAATATGGCCACCCGTGAAGGCTACAAGGCGGTGGATCTGTTCGAGGCTATCGAGCGTGGCGAGATCAAGGCTGTCTGGATCATGGCCACCAACCCGCTGGTCAGCCTGCCCGATGCCAACCGCGTTCGTCGCGCAGTGGAGAAGTGCGAACTGGTCATCGTATCCGAATGCATGGCGAACACCGATACGCTGGAACTGGCCGATATCGTCTTGCCTGCCAGCGGCTGGAGCGAGAAGAACGGCACCGTTACCAATTCCGAGCGCCGTATTTCGCGCCAGCGTGGCCTGGTGCCTCCGCCAGGAGATGCGAAGCACGACTGGTGGATTATTTGCGAGCTGGCCAAACGAATGGGCTATCGGGAGGCCTTTGATTACCCCTCCCCCGCCGCGATATTCCGAGAACATGCGCGCCTGTCCGGCTTCGAGAACAACCGTACCCGTGGTTTCGATATCAGCGGCATGGCAGAACTCAGTGACCTTGCCTATGACAGTCTCAAGCCGATCCAGTGGCCCGTAAACGAGCAGGCCCCCGAAGGTACGCCTCGGCTGTTTGCCGACGGCCACTTTTTCACCCCAAACAACAGGGCACGACTGTTACCTGTCACCCCTCAGGCGCCCAAACAGCAGCCCAGCAGTGAGTACCCACTGATCGTCAACTCCGGCCGTATCCGGGACCAGTGGCACACCATGACCCGAACCGGTCGTGCCGCCCGCCTGTTGCAGCACCACGCAGAACCCTTTATTGAAATTCACCCGGACGATGCGCGTCGGTTCCAGGTAGAACACCTGCAACTGGCCGAGCTGCAAAATGAGCTGGGCCGTTACCGGGGCCGTATCCGCATCACCGACCAGCAGCGCCCGGGCGAAGTATTTATCCCCATGCACTGGACCCGTCAGTTCACTCAAACCGGTATCAGCGGCAGCCTGTTCGCTCCAGAGGTCGACCCCTTTTCCGGCCAGCCCGAATCCAAGCAGGGACGCGCAACCCTTAAGCCTCTTCACATGCGCTGGGAAGCCCGACTGCTGGTCCGTGAGGAGCGCAGCATTGAGGATCACTGGTGGACACGGGTTCCCCTCAACCACTGCACCAGCTATCGACTGGCCGACACCGAAGCGGTGGAGAACTGGCGGGACTGGTGTGAATCCCACCTGGGTGCCCCCAGTCTTTGGCTGGACGACCAGCCCCATAAGCGCTTTCGTGCCGCCGGAATTCAAAACAATCGTCTAGACTGGATATTACTGGTTGAACCCAATGCCGAGCTGCCTGACTTGGCGTGGCTGGATAGCTGCTTCGATGTGGAAGTCGATCTGGATACCCGGCGCCAGCTGCTGGATGCCAAAGCCCCCGGCGAGCAAGCCTCGGGGGCGGTAATCTGCAGCTGTTATCAGGTACGCGAACCGGACATCATTGCCGCCATTATAGAGGGTGCAGATTCGGCTCAGGCGCTGGGTGAGCAGCTCAAGTGCGGAACCAACTGCGGCTCCTGTGTGCCGGAGTTGAAAGAACTGGTCAAAGTGCATCACGTGGAGAAGAGTGCATGATTACAGGTCTGGTCCTCTCGGGAGGTCGCGGCGAACGTGTGGATGGTGCCGACAAGGGGTTGATGCTCTATGAGGGGCTTCCGCGCGTGCAATATTCCATCGAAGCCCTGCGGCCTCACTGTGACCAGCTCTATCTGAACTGCAATCGTAACCACGACCAATACGAGCGGTTCGGACTGCCGCTGCTCAGCGAACCCGAACCGGACTTTCCAGGTGCCCTGGTGGCCCTGTCTCAGCTGCTTCCGGAGCTGCCGGGCGATCAGTTTCTGATACTGCCATGTGATACGCCGGGCATTCGCGCAGATCATATCAACCTGCTGCTTGAAGCCGCTGAGCAATACCCTGAGCACTGGATCTACTTCATCTCGGCAGGACGTGAGCACCCACTTCACGCCCTGATTCCGGAGCCGCTCGTGCCACAGCTTGTGCGCCGTGTGGCTGCCGGCGAACGCCAGATGATTCGTGTGCTGCAGCAGGTGAAGTCGGTCGGTATCAAGTTACGCCAGGATGTTCTGCTTAACCTGAACACCTGAGCCGACGCTTCCCTCTTGTCGATATAACACCTGTCTCTTGTCCTCAATTCCGGTCTCTCGGAATGCTGCTGACATCATGACCAGCCCATAACTTGACGTCGTCAAGTTGATGCTATACCTTGAACCCAACTTGACACTGTTAAGATTATTCCAACAATAAACGAATAACGGCTTACTTTGCCCTGAGAGGTTCTTCCATGACCGCACATCGCTACCCGAATCTTTTGGCACCCCTGGACCTGGGATTTACCACGCTGAAAAACCGCGTCCTGATGGGGTCCATGCATACTAATCTTGAAGAGATTCCTCAGGGCTTTGAAAAGCTGGCCAGCTTCTATGCCGCCCGTGCAGCCGGCGGTGTAGGCCTGATCGTAACCGGTGGTATTTCCCCCAACGCTGCGGGTGTTGTATTCCATGGCGCAGCGCAAATGGATGATGCCAAGGAAGTGCCACATCACCGCATCATCACGGAGGCCGTGCATGCTGCAGGTGGCAAGATCTGTATGCAGCTGCTGCACGCCGGTCGCTACGCGATGACACCCGCGTCAGTCGCGCCTTCCGCTATCCAGTCACCCATCACACGCTTCTGTCCGAAAGAGCTGACCGATGCCGAAGTCGAGCAGCAGATCGAAGATTACGTAACCGCTGCAGCGCTGGCGAAAGAAGCCGGCTACGACGGCGTTGAAGTCATGGGGTCAGAGGGGTACCTGATTAACCAGTTCCTGGTCCAGCGCACCAACAAGCGTACCGACCGCTGGGGCGGCAGCTACGAAAACCGTATGCGTTTCCCCACCGAAATCGTGCGCCGCGTGCGTGAGCGAGTGGGCGAAGAGTTCATCATCATCTACCGCCTGTCGATGCTCGACCTGGTCGAAGACGGCAGCACCTGGGATGAAGTACTCACTCTGGCCAAGGCGATTGAGCAGGCCGGCGTCACCATCATCAACACTGGTATCGGCTGGCACGAGGCACGTGTCCCAACCATCGCCTCCAGCGTACCCCGTGCCGCTTTTGCCGGCGTCACCGCCAAGATCCGCACTGAACTCAAGGTGCCGGTGATCACCTGTAACCGTATCAACACCCCGGAAGTGGGCGAACAGATTGTTGCCTCTGGCCAGGCCGACATGATCTCCATGGCACGCCCCTTCCTGGCCGACCCGGACTTTGTGAATAAATCCGCCGAGGGACGTGGTGATGAAATCAACACCTGTATCGGCTGTAACCAGGGCTGTCTGGACCATGTATTCGAAGGCAAGCTGACCACCTGTCTGGTCAACCCGGTTGCCTGCCGAGAATCTGAGCCGGGCGTGGAGCCGGCAAGCAGCGGCCGCCGTATTGCCGTCGTAGGCGCAGGCCCCGCTGGCATGATGGTCGCGGCAGTAGCTGCGGAACGTGGTCATCAGGTCACCCTGTTTGAATCCCGCACTACGCTGGGTGGCGAGTTCGAACTGGCCGCCCGCATCCCGGGCAAGGAAGAGTTCTACGAAACCCTGCGTTACTACGAGAAACGTTTCGAGAATGCCGGCGTAGAAGTCCGTCTGGGGCAGACTGTTAATAAGGACCAGCTGCTGGAAGCCGGTTTTGACGATGTGGTTGTGGCGACCGGTGTGCGCCCCTGGACGCCGCCGATTCCGGGCATCGAAAATGCCCAGTACCTGGATTACCTGGACGTTCTTGAGCACGGCAAACCGGTTGGCAAACGCGTTGCCATTATCGGTGCCGGCCCCATCGGCTTTGATGTTGCGGAATTCCTCACCGAATCTGATGAACATGTGCATCAGGGCAAGGATGGCTTCATGGCCGAATGGGGTGTGGATCAGAACTTTGAAGTACGCGGCGGCCTGGTGGCTCCCCAGCCCATGCCATCCGTTGATCGCGAAATCCACCTGCTGGAAGTCCGTGATATCAAAGTAGGCGCCGAGCTGAGCAAAACCACTGGCTGGATTCACCGTGAAGTGCTGAAGAAGCGCAACGTTAAAATGCTGGGTGGCGTGACCTTCAATCAGGTCGAGAGCAACCGCATCAGCCTTGAACACCGTGACGAACAGCATGTACTCGATGTGGATACCGTGATTGTCTGTGCCGGCCAGCGCCCGCGAGCCGACCTGGCTGAAGAGCTGGAAGGTGCTGGCATCAACGTCCACCGTGTGGGTGCGGCTCGTGAAGCCCGCGGCATGGATGCCAAAATCGCCTTTGCCGAGGCGCTGGAACTGGCCAAAGCTCTGTAAACCGCATCAACCACGAATACCCAAGGGGAGCCTGTCAGAGGCTCCCCTTTTTGGTTACACGGGTCTTATTACTCAGAACCAGGCTCTTTCAGGCCACACTATTTCTCATTCACACCCGCTGCTTTTGCCGTTGTGCGTAACTTTCGTTTTCTCGCCCCGAATTTATCTGCATGCGTCCTATCGGCCACCCAAACGACCGCCTGATTTGTCAGATCCAGCAGCTTCGTGTATCAGTCTTCGCAGCATCGTTTTTCTTCAATGATGCAGCACCAATGTCTGGATAACACCGGACAGCAAGACACGCACAAGCCCAACAAGGAGTGGATGGATATATGGCACGTGAGATTCTGGTTCTGGGCGCTGGCATGGTCGGCGTTTCTGTGGCCTGGCACCTGCAGCAAAGAGGTCATCAGGTTACGCTGGTCGACCGTCGCGCGCCGGGACGCGAAACATCTTTTGGCAATGCAGGCCTGATTCAGCGTGAAGCCGTCTATCCCTACGCCTTCCCACGTGATCTGAAAACACTGTTGCGCGTGCTGCCCAACCGGGAAACGGACATCCGCTATCGACTGGGCGGCCTTATGCACACGGCCGGCCCTCTGCTCCAGTACTGGCGTAACTCAGCGCCTGGACGTTATCCCGGCGTAGTGCCCAGTTACGCTGCTCTGGTGGAACAGTCGCTGGACACCCATGCTGAAATGATCCAGGCCGCTGGAGCCGAACATCTGATCCGCGAAACGGGATACATCGACGTATTTCGTACCGCCAGCACCTTTGAGCGAGAGTGTGAACAGGCAGAGAAAGCCGCTAGCGAATTCGGTATTGAAACCCGAATGCTTGATAGCAAGGCACTGGCACGTGAACAGCCCGGCATTCATATCAACACCCCGGGCGCCATTCACTGGACCCAGCCCTGGGGCGCAGTATCACCGGGCGATCTGGTTGCGGCCTATGCCCGTGCGTTCCAGGCCAGTGGCGGGCGGCTGGTAGAAGCTGAACTGCAATCACTCAGCCCGCAGGGTTCGGGCTGGCGAGCACTGGTACAAGGCGAAACGTTGGAGGCTGAACAGGCTGTCATGGCCATGGGGCCCTGGTCTGCGGACTGGCTAACCAACCTGGGGATTTCCATTCCCTTGATCATCAAGCGTGGTTATCACATGCACTTCGCCGGAGCGGAAGGGGCAAGCCAAAACGGGACCGGGCTCAAACACTGGATCATCGATTCAGAGAACGGCTACCTGCTTGCGCCCATGCAGGCGGGTATCCGGCTCACCTCCGGTGCCGAGTTGACCCGACACCAGGCTCCGCCACGCTATGAACAGCTGAATGACGCCGAAGCCAAGGCAAGAACCTTTTTCTCACTGGGCGAGCGTATCGACGCCCAACCCTGGATGGGCAGCCGCCCCTGCTTGCCGGATATGAAACCCATCATTGGCCCCTCCCGCAAACACCCCGGGCTCTGGTTGGCCTGCGGCCATGGCCATCAGGGCTTCACGCTGGGCCCTGTGACCGGAAAGCTGATCAGTCAGATAATGGATGGGGAAACACCCGAAATCGATATGACCCCTTATCGGGTTGAGCGCTTCTAACCCCCTTCCCCGAACACTCTGGACTTATTCTCTCGGCCTTGAAACGCACTGTTTTAGGTCGAGAGATCAAACAGCCTTCGCTTATTGCACCCTTTTGTATCCCTTGCCGAAACCTTCTCCTCAAGCCCCGTGCATTTGCAGGGTATTGCCCACGCATTAAAGCGGCTAGTCTGAGATAAAGGTCACGCCCCCACAGAAGAAAAACATAATCGAGGCCAGCCCAATGCCAACCCACACCCGTATCGACGATGCCGAGTTGTTGAGTCAGTTCAGCCATACATTGCTGGAGATTTACCGCCTGGCCCGCGAGGAACCGCTGGAGCGTTTTCTGCAAACAATGCTGGAATGTATCCAGTCCCTTATCCCTTTCCAATCGGCCTGGTGGGGGCGCGGCACACCCTCTTCTGACGAACCCGAGCTTCTGCAAAGCTTCTTTTTGCTGGGGTTACCGCCAGACTACTTTGAAGACTGGAAAAGCATTCGCAAACAGGACGACACGGTAGAACGGGTATTCAAGGAACCCGGCAAACCTGTTGTGCTGACCATGGACCAGCCTGATATCTCGGAAGGCCTCAAGTGGCTGGCACACAAATACGCATTTTCAGAACTGATGTGCACCATTTCCCGCGACGACATTACCGGCTTCATCAATCACCTGAGTCTCTATCGTGGCAGTGATGACCCGGCCTTTTCTGCGATGGAACTGACCTTGATGCAATCACTGATGCCGCACTTGTTATCAGCGGCATCTATTAATCAGATCCGAAACGTCCATGCAGTCATGGAATCCAAAACCGAAAACCCCATGTCGCTGGCCGTATCGGACGCAAACGGAGTACTGCAAAGTTCGGAACCTGGACTGGTCGATCTATTGCTGACCGAGTGGCCTGACTGGCGCGGCCCCCAACTCCCGTTTGCGCCAACCCTTGATGGTTACCACGGCCAGGCACTGGCCATTGATTGCCAGGCACGTGGCCAGAACTTCCTGTTGATAGCACGCCCGCTATACCCGATTGAACAGCTGTCAGCTCGGGAACAGGATGTCGCCGTTCGTTTTGGCCAGGGCCGCACCTACAAGGAAATTGCCCGCGAAATCGGCATCTCCCCCAATACCGTTCGCTACTATCTGCGCTCCATCTATATGAAGCTGGGCATCAACAGCAAAGCCGACATTAGCCGCCTGTTACACGACCTGCCCAACAGCAAACCCATATAAACCACTAACCCAACCCGCAACACCCCACCCTGTTTTTTAACTATCAGAGCTGATCTGAGGCCCCCACTCGCCCTGATAACAACCTGGGAAAACAACAATGAAAACAAAACGAGACTTGCTGAAAAACAGCCTGATCGGTGCCACTCTGGCGGCAACCCTGCCTTTGAGCACGTGCGTACAGGCCGCCGATACCAACGCCAAGGATTTTTACAGTGCGCCATCAGGCACTCAACTGGGCGTCCTGTACCTGCCCAACACCCAAGCCAGCCAGTACGACTCCGAAACGGGAACCTTCAAGGATGCCGAACTGAATGTGCAGGCGGTGGCCTATCGTCACATCTGGTTTACCGACATCTGCGGCACCCTGTGTACACCTCAGGTCATACTGTCCGGAGCTCGCGTCAAGGCGAAGCTTCCCGGCGCAACCCAAAGCATGAGTGATTCCGGCCTGGGCGATGCCCAGATCGGCGGCACCCTGTTCCTGCTCAATAACCCCGAGCAGCGTGAGTACAGCGGTTTGTTGTCACTGCTGACGGTGCCCATCGGTGACTACGACGGTCATGCAGCAGATGTGTCAGCCGGCGCCAACCGTTGGGGCGCCACCTTCCTGCTCAACTACACCCGCGGTGTCAGCGACAAATGGACTCTGGAAGGCTCTCTGGAAGCCCAGCTGTACGGCAACAACGACGATTACTACGGGCAAACCCTGTCACAGGACCCGCTTTATCGCCTCCAGGCCTTTGCGTCCTACGACTTCACCCCCTCCACCTATGGCGCTTTGCGTCTTTATCACGCCCAGGGCGGTGAGCTGGAGATCGGTGGCACCAGAATCTACAACTCACGCCAGGAATATACCCAGGTGGGATTTGAAGTCGGTCACTGGCTCGATGGCCGCAATCAGGTGATGTTCACCTATGCGGACAACGTCGACTCTGAAAACACCTTCGACAGCAGCCAGTTCATGCTGCGCTTCGCCCACGTCTACTAGGAGGCTATGAGATGACAAGCGTTCATACCTCCACCGACAACCGCAAGACCATTCTGGCGCTGACCCTGATAGCAGCAGTCGCGCCGGCACTGCTGATGATGGCTCCCGTAGTGGCTGGACAGCTGGGTGCCGAATTACAGCTGGGTCCGGCTGCCATCGGCTCGCTGTTCACAGCTGAATTAGGTGCCATGAGCCTGGCCAGCTTACCCGCCTGTTATTGGCTTTCCCGCGTTAACTGGCGTCTGGCCGGCACGCTGGCTGCATCGGTTTTTATTGTGGCGAATCTTGGCTCAATGCTGGCCGACTCGGCCTCCACGTTGATTCCGCTGCGTATCCTAAGTGGCCTGGGTGGCGGCTCCCTGATGATTCTGTGTATGGGCACCGCATCCATGCTGCCCAAACCTGACCGAATCTATGGTCTATGGGTGATGGGGCAGCTGGTACTCGGAGCCCTTGGCCTGACCCTGCTGCCCAGCCTGTTTGCCCACTATGGACTTGCTGTCTTCTTTGCCGTGCTGGCGGTACTGATGCTGCTGTGCCTGCCGCTGATCCGCTATCTGCCTGCCAACAAGCAGCAGAGTACTGACACGGCAAAAGCGAACACAACAGCGCGCCTGTCCCTGCCTGCGCTTGTGGGTCTGCTTGCAGTCCTGCTGTTCTATATCAGCCTGAATGGCGTCTGGACATTCCTTGGGGCCTTGGCAGAAAGCATCAATATCGACGCACAAGTGAGTGGCAATGTGCTGGCAATGGCCTCACTGCTGGGCATAGCTGGCGCCCTCAGCGCCACGCTTCTGGGTGGTCGCAAGCGCTTTCGTTTACTGCTGGTTGGCGGTTATGCCGTGATGATCGCCGGCATTCTGCTGCTGACCGGCTCGCCGGACGAAACGCGCTTCACTCTGGCGGCACTGGGCTTCAAATATGCCTGGACCTTCGCCCTGCCCTTCATTTTGGCCAGCCTCGCCAGCATCGACCGCAATGGACAGCTGATGAGCCTCGTCAATCTGGTGATTGGCGGCGGCCTGGCTCTGGGCCCTCTCATCGCCGGCCGCATGATTGAAGAATTTCACGGATTTCAGGCCGTGTTACTGGGTTCGGCCCTGCTGGCCTTCCTGTCCCTTGTACTGATTCTGCTGTTGCAAAGTAAAACCGAACAAACCCTTGGAGAACCTGAACATGTCTAACACAGCCTTTCTGTTTGATGAGCACTGCTTCTGGCACTCAGCCGGCAGCCATGTGGAAATTCTGCCCGTCGGTGGCTGGATTCAGCCGCCTTCTGCAGCGGGTCATGCCGAATCACCGGAAACCAAGCGGCGCCTGAAAAACCTGCTGGATGTGTCCGGCCTGAGCCAGTCGCTGCAGGTCTCCAGTGCGCCCGCAGCTACTCAGGAGGATCTGCTGCGCGTCCATCCCCAGACTTACCTGGAACGATTCAAGGCACTGAGCGACAACGGCGGCGGCCCTTTTGGTGACAACGCCCCTGTTGGCCCCGGCACCTTCGAAATCGCCCTCAAGTCCGCGGGACTGGTCTGTGCTGCCGTCGAAAAAGTGATGCGAGGCGAAGCCGATAACGCTTATGCCCTGTCCCGCCCGCCGGGCCATCACTGCCTGCCGGATCAGGCCATGGGCTTCTGCTTTCTGGCCAATATCCCGGTGGCCATTGAGCGCGCCAAGGCGATGTTCAACCTGGAGCGTGTTGCTGTCATCGACTGGGATGTCCACCACGGCAACGGCACTCAGGCGGTCTACTATGATCGCCCGGATGTGCTGAGTATCTCCATCCACCAGGAAGGTTGTTTCCCACCAGGCTATTCGGGTGCCGAAGACCGCGGTGAAGGGGCTGGCGAAGGCTGTAACCTGAACATTCCTTTGCTGCCGGGTAGCGGACATGCAGCGTACATGCATGCCTTTGACGAACTGGTCGCACCGGCCTTGCGCCAGTACAAACCTCAGCTGATCATAGTGGCCTGTGGCTACGACGCCAACGGTATTGACCCACTTGCACGTATGCTGGCCCACAGCGACACCTTCCGCCAGATGACTGAAAAGACCAAAGCCCTGGCCGAGGAGTTGTGTGATGGACGCCTGGTGCTGGCCCACGAAGGCGGCTACTCCGAAGGCTATGTTCCCTTCTGTGGCCTGGCGGCCATTGAAGCCCTCTCCGGGGTTCATACAGAAGTGGAAGACCCGCTGCTGGACTTCATCAAGCTGCAGCAGCCCAAGGGTGCTCAACCCGAGTTGCAATTCAGCTTGCTGGAGGAACAGGCACAATCCTTAGGCTTTAAAGACTGAAGATAACGCACCTCCCACCGGTTTCTTTCCCCGGCCGGGTGGGAGGTGCAGCCACAGTGACACTGATCGTTTTCAGTACCACTGACGTCCTGAATCAAGCGACCAAAGAGGTCTTTAAGCGGAGTCTGCTCTATTGGCTGTTTGGGGTGCATGGGGGCCACTCCTGTTTTAAAGGTCTTAAACTTCAGCTCAAACCCACCTCGACACGCTCGCCATTGAAGCGCACCGGCCAGGTGGGCAAGACAACCTCCGGCTGTTCAAGGCACACGCCATCACGGAGACGGAAGTGCTGCTTGTATAAAGGCGCGGCCACCGACCATTCACCTGAGGCCTCACACAACAGCCCCCAGGCCAGAACTTCGGCCTGTGAGAAGGGGTCTTTGTGTGCCATCGCAAACAGCTGCGGGGACTCAGGGTCCGGCCAATACAGGGCGGCTGCCGTATTTGCCAGTTTCACCGCCACACCGGAGCCCGGTACCAGGTCCTCACGCGCGCAGATATCCTGCCATTTGATAGTGCTCATGATGCTTCCTCCACAGCCAGTTCACGGGCCGGTATCAGCTGACCTCTTTCCACCACCTGCACGATGCGGGCGCGGCCCGGTTCATCGGAATTCACAAAGCTGCGGAAGCGCTTGCGCTTATTGGGGTCTTCCACCGCTTCTTTCCATTCACAGCGGTAGCTATCGACCACGTGCTGCATGCGTGCTTCCAGCTCCGCGGCCAACCCCAGGCTGTCGTCGATCACCACCTTGCGCAGGTAATCCAGACCACCGTCCAGATTTTCCATCCACACCGAGGTGCGCTGCAGACGATCAGCCGTGTAGACGTAGAACATCAGGATACGGTCGATGTAACGCACCAGGGTTTCGTCATCCAGATCGGTAGCGAAGAGATCGGCGTGACGGGGCTTCATACCGCCGTTACCACAGACATAGAGGTTCCAGCCATTTTCGGTTGCGATAACACCGATATCCTTGCTTTGTGCTTCGGCGCATTCACGGGTACAGCCGGATACGGCCATTTTGACCTTGTGCGGCGTACGCAAGCCCTTGTAACGGTTCTCGATATCGATGGCAGTACCGACGCTGTCCTTCACCCCGAAACGGCACCAGGTACTGCCGACACAGGACTTCACCGTGCGCAGTGATTTGCCGTAGGCATGACCGGTCTCGAAACCGGCAGCGATCAATTCTTCCCAAATCAGC
Source organism: Marinobacterium sp. NO-S09 (assembly GCF_059179545.1). Classification (NCBI taxonomy): domain Bacteria; kingdom Pseudomonadati; phylum Pseudomonadota; class Gammaproteobacteria; order Oceanospirillales; family Oceanospirillaceae; genus Marinobacterium; species Marinobacterium sp. NO-S09. The sequence goes on from NZ_CP168954.1 coordinate 3,497,956, forward strand.
GGCAGTTCATCCAGAGTGGCACCGAAAAGATCGATCCGCTGGCCACCGGTCACTTTGGTGTAAAGCTTGTACTTATCGCCGACCTCACCCAGCGTAATCAGCATTTTGGGTGTGATCTCACCGCCGGGGATACGCGGCACCACGGAGTAGGTGCCATCCTTCTGCATATTGGCCATGAAGGTATCGTTGGTGTCCTGCAGAGGCACCAGCTCAGGGGTGTGTACATGTTCGTTCCAGCAGCTGGCCAGCATGGACGCTACCGCCGGTTTACAAATTTCACAGCCACCGCCGTTGCCATGTTTATGCAGCAGCTCGGTGAAGCTTTTGATTTGCTCGACCCGGATCAGGTGAAACAGCTCCTGGCGGGTGTGGCTGAAGTGAGCACAGAGAGAATGGTCGACCTGGACGCCGCGCTTTTCCAGCTCTGCATCCAGTACCGTTTTCAGCATGGCGGCACAGCCACCACAACCGGTCGCTGCCTTGGTGCTGGCCTTGAGGTCGGCGACAGAGACGGCACCATCGTTCATGGATTCACAGATATCGCCCTTGCTCACGTTGTGACAGGAGCAAATGGTGGCCGTCATCGGCAACTCAGCACTGCCGGCCGCAGGCAGGCCTCCTTCGGAGGCTGGCAGGATCAACCCTTCCGGCTGCTCCGGCAGCGGCATATCATTGAGTGCCAACTGCAGTAGCGGGTCGTAATACTGATTATCGCCGATCAGAATAGCGCCCAGCAGGCGCTTACCGTCTCCAGATACCACCAGGCGGCGATACACACCGGTGCGTTCATCGGTATAACGGTAACTCTGACAGCCTGGTGTATGGCCGTGCGCATCACCAATTGAGCCTACATCCACGCCCAAAAGCTTAAGTTTGGTGGACATGTCGGCGCCCTGGAAATGCACCCTGCCATCACCTGACAGGTGCGATACGGCGGCACGGGCCATGGTGTAACCAGGCGCGACCAGGCCGAAGTGGCGTCCGTTCCAGACAGCGCACTCACCAATGGCATAGATATCCGGGTTGCTGGTTCGGCAGTACTGATCCACATCGATGCCGCCCCGTTCACCCAATGTCAGACCGGCCCCCCGCCCCAGCGCATCCTGAGGGCGAATACCGGCGGAAAATACAATCAGGTCGGTTTCCAGCTCGGTCTCATTGGCGAAGCACATTTTCATGCGTGCCGCATCGCCGGCGATAATCTGCTGAGTTGCGGTGTCCGTGTGAACGCTGACACCCAGGGATTCGATCTTGCTGCGCAGCATGGCGCCCGCTTCGTCATCCAGCTGTACCGGCATCAAGCGTGGTGCAAACTCGACCACGTGTACATCCAGCCCCAGGCTCTTGAGTGCGTTCGCCGCTTCCAGACCCAGCAGGCCACCGCCAATAACAACGCCGGTCTTCATATCCTTGGCGCTGGCCTGAATCGCATCCAGATCATCCAGTGTGCGGTACACCAGGCAATGGGCCTGGTCACCACCGGGGATGGGCGGAATAAAGGGATAGGAGCCGGTGGCCAAGACCAGTTTGTCATAGGCGTACTCACCCTGATCGGTGGTCACCGTGCGTGCATCGGGGTCAATTGAGGTAACCGCTTCATCCAGATGCAGATCGATAGCCGACTGCTGATAAAAATCCGCATCGCCCAGGCGCAGGTGCTCGGCGTCCTTCTCGAAGTATTCCGACAGATGAACCCGGTCGTAGGCGGAGTGGCGTTCAGCCCCGAACACGGTCAGTTGATAGTCAGCAGAAGCTTCATTCGCCAGCCACTGTTCCACAAAATGATGGCCGACCATACCGTTGCCAATCACGATCAAGCGCTGTTTCATTGTTTGCCTCCCGGGAAGCTTGAAGCAAAAAAAAAGCGCCCACTTTCTCAATCGCTACGGGCGGTGCGATTGGAAAGTGGACGCCATTGTCCAATAAAGAGCAGATACCCGAGGGCACCTGGTTATTTTTCTTGTGATGTACTTAGCAGGTGTTGTGCCAACTTTTCATGTCGCGCATTCTCTGCGCTGTATCCGAGTTTATCCTCAGATCGCGCACCACTGAGGTGCAAAAAACCGAACATTGCCACTTTTCAGGTCAGCCTTTCAGCTTTTCAGCCGCCGCTACCACACGGGCAGCCACATCAATCAGGCGACAATTTCCCTCCATGGCAGCACGACGCAAACTGGCAAAGGCTTCCTCCTCAGTCATCTTCTGATACTGCATCATCAGCCCCTTGGCTCGCTCAACAAGCTTGCGCTCGGTGAGTGCCGAACGCGCTTCTTCCAGCTGATCGCTCACCTGCTGCAGGTGGTCTGCCTGCTCCTGCAGCAAGTCATACAAAGCACGCACCGAGCCGGCAGCCGGTACCTGCTCACTGTCGGAAGATGCATCCAGCAGTAGGGAAAATGCCGATACGGGTTCAGCCGGTGGTTCGGCTTCCAGGCGACTGCGGTTGTCCTGTAACGCCTTGCGTGCTTTTTCCAACCGCTCGCCGGCCATGGCCTGCAGGTCTGCCGACAGCTGCTCCTCCAGCTCTCGCATGCCGTCAATACGTGCCGTCGCCACCGCAAACCAGGTCTCACTGACCCCATGCGGCACTGCTGTCCCCTCTCCCAAGGCGTCTATCACCTTGCGCATCCGCACCAGCTCGGCTTTGGCCGGTGCCTGTTCCAGCTGCTCCCAGAACCAGACTTCTTCAGGCTCGGCAAAGCGAACAAATACGTCCAGGCAGCGCTGCTGCGACTCCCGCAGATGCTGCAGTCGCGCCAGTATTTCGGTATCAAAGGCTTCAGCAGCAAAACCGACACAGCCCCAGGCCCGCTCCTGCCCGGTATGTTCTTTGGCCTGCAGGAAGTGAAACAGGGCCACCAATGCCCGGGAGATCTCGGCATCCGCGGCAATATCAGCAATTTCGAACAGGACCGACAGCAACTCGGCAATAAGACCCGACCAGGCTTCTGTGGCCTGTGCCGTCGTCAGGTTTCCCTGCTCAATGCTGTTGCGCAGCTCCGCCAGATCCTTGAGCTGCAGCAGCACATGGGCGATACGGTGATAGAGCCGGGCACTACTCCAGAGTTGATCCTGCCCCGACTGCACCCGTTGCAGATAGTCACAGAAATGATCACTGGCAGTATTCGTGCGGCCGTTCTGCTGTTTAAGCTCCTCGGCAAATTCCTGTCCTGCCGAAGCCAGAAAGACATTGGAGATCCCGCGCTCGCGCTGGAGTTCATGTACCAGCTCACACACCGCCGCCACCAGATGACAGCTGTGCACCAGCTGCCCCAGCGCACGTGCTTCACTGCCTCGGGCGGCCAGCAGGAAGTGTTCGGTTAACTGTTCAGGCGTCGACATGGCTACTCCGGTATCAAACATTTTCAGCAGTTTTAGCCGGATCAATGCAAGGCCTGTTCCAGCCAGAACGAAAAACCGGCATTAATCTTGCTTTGTTTCTAGTGACGGCTTTCATGGTCTGAAGGTTGTCTGCATAGCTCTTAAAATGAGGCATTGGCGCCTGCACTTCCATCGCTCAGCGGTACGGAGGCAGGCGCTTTTTTTATGGGGAATCGCAACCATGATGACACTGACACTCAGCTTTCTGCGCACGGCGCTGCCTGCTTTCAACTTCAATCCAAGCCGATGGAAACCCAGAGGCGAAAACACAGCGCGGCTTCCGGAGAAACAGGGACAGGTTAATCTGGTGGGTGCAGGGCCCGGGGACCCGGACCTGATCACACGCAAAGGCTGGAAAGCACTGCTGCAGGCGGATGTCGTCGTATACGACGCTCTGGTCAGCGATGCACTCATGGCAGAGATTCCGGCTCAGGTTCAGCGCCTTTATGTCGGCAAACGCAAGGGCGCACATTCAGCCAGTCAGGCCGAGATCTGCCAACTGCTGGTTGAACTGGCGCAGCAGGGCAAACGGGTTGTGCGCCTGAAAGGCGGTGATCCACTGGTATTCGGCCGCCTCACCGAAGAGATGGATGCACTTAGACAGCACTGCATTCCCTTCACGCTTGTCCCTGGTATAACGGCTGCCGCCGGTTGCGCTGCCAGCTGCAAAATGCCGCTGACCGAACGAGAGAAGGCTCCACGCCTGCGCCTGATCACCGCACACAGCTGCGATGACCGCCCCATCGACTGGGCTGACCTTGCACGCACGGATGAAACACTGGTGTTTTACATGGGCCTGAGTATGGCGAGCACCATCTCAACCGAGCTCCAATGCCACGGATTACCCGCAGACTGGCCGGTGCTCCTTGTGGAGCGCGGCACCCATGAAGACCAGCGGACTTTGCGCACGGAGCTGGGCTCCATGACCCGCATGATTCAGGACAACAATCTGCAGACGCCAACCCTCATACTGGTGGGGCGTGTCGTCGAGCACTATGACGCTAATCTGGGGGCAGAACAGCTGCTGGAAAGCCTGATGGAAGAGCAGCGCTGATGGCGAAACTAAAGCTTGTTATAGAGTGCCGCACGGGACAGCCCCAAACGTTTGGCCGCCTCGGTACGGTTGCCATCACAGAGCTGCAGCGTCTCCTGAATAATACGCGCCTCCTCGATTTTCAAACGCTGCTTGAGCGTCAGGCCCGTTTCTGGCGGTTCAGCGTCCTGAGATTGAGCTGAATGGGTATCCGTTGCGCCTGTTTTGGGCTGCGTCTGAATCATCGGCAGCAGCTGGGCCGCATCGATATGGCTGAGGGTTTCATTGAGAATGCAGGCACGCTCCAGCACGTTGTAGAGCTCGCGTACATTGCCTGGCCAGCGATAGGTCTTGAGCAGGCGAACGGCCTCATCGGTCAGGGATTTGGGCAGGATACCCAAGCGACTGCAACAGTCATCCAGAATACGTTCGCCCAGAGCATCCACATCATCCAGACGCTCACGCAGAGCCGGCAAGCGGATCGGCATCGCATTGAGGCGGTAATAAAGGTCAGGCCTGAAACTGCCATCCGCAACCATCTGCTCCAGATTGCGACTGGTTGCCGCCACGATGCGGACCTGGGTGGTTTGCACCTGATTGGAGCCCACCCGCTCGAACTCCCGCTCCTGCAACACACGCAACAGTTTGGACTGCAGGGCCAGCGGCATATCGCCCACCTCATCCAGAAACAGAGTGCCATCGCCCGCCACTTCAATCTTGCCGGGACGCCCCTCTTTTTTGGCACCGGTAAACGCGCCCGAGGCAACACCAAAAAACTCGGACTCCATCAGGGTTTCAGGAATGGCCGCCACATTGACCGATACAAAGGGTTTATCGGCACGGTCCGACAGACCATGCAAGGAATGGGCAAACAGCTCCTTGCCGGTACCGGTTTCACCGGTCAGCAATACGGTGATATCGAAACGGGCTGCCTGACGGATCTGCTGTTTAACCAGTCGTATGGCTTCACTCTGACCAGCGATCTGTGACAGCTTGTAGCGTGCACTGCGCCCCTCACGGTAGCGCAAGGCTTCACGCACCTCGCGCTGCATCTGGTTGTAGCGCTCCAGCAAGGGTTTCATGCCGGAGGTCGGGCTGTCCGTAGCGACAAAGCCGAAAGCCCCTTCCACGCCTCCCTGTTCGTTATGCACAGGTACCACGCTCACCAGCGCCCACTGGTTACGTAGCTGCAACAGATCCAGCAGCACCGGCTTTCCAGTAGCCAGCACCTGCGGCAGGTAACTGCCCGGAATCAGATCGGTGATATGGCGCCCCAAGGGTGATTCGGTACAGCCCAGAAAGCGGCTGTAACTGTCGCTGATCCAGTTGATGATGCCGTGACGGTCAACGGCAATGCTGTGTTCATAGAAGGTTTCAAAGGAGCGATTCAACGAAGCAAGTACGCGGTCGCGCACCTGTTCTGAGGCAAACCCGGAGAGGCTCATGTGCTTGTCACTTGTCTTTATTATTTGACAGCTACCGTCCATTTTATTGGACAGGTTGTCAATATTATTTGACGCGAAGAATCACAGCCAAATGCACAAAAAACAATAAAAACTATACTTATCAATTAGTTAAAAAAACTGGCAAGGGATCTGCTCTAGGGGAGGCATCCAAGATTCAATAATAAATACAAAGAGACTCACATGGATCAACCTCTCTGGACACCGAGTCCGGCACGCATCCGTTCGACCCGCCTCTGGGATTTCATGCAGGTGCTGAACCACCGTCATGATACCCATCTGAATGACTACGAATCACTTTGGCACTGGAGCAACCAACACAGCGAAAGCTTCTGGAGCGATCTCTGGGATTACGCCGATATCACGGCAAACACCAAGGGTGACAGGATACTTGTTGATGGCAATCGCATGCCCGGCGCCCGCTGGTTTCCCGATGCCCGCCTGAACTTTGCGCAAAACCTGCTGCGCTACCGTGATGATCGCCCGGCCATCGTGTTTAACGGTGAAGACAGCCGTCGTGTTGAACTCAGCTACGCCGAACTCTATACCGAGGTGGCGCGTGTCAGCGCAGGCCTGAAGGCCCTGGGAATCCAGCCCGGTGATGTGGTTGCCGGCTATATGCCCAATATCGCAGAAACCATCATCGCCATGCTGGCCACTACAGCGCTGGGTGGCATCTGGACCTCCTGCTCACCGGACTTTGGCATCAATGGCGTGATCGACCGTTTCGGTCAGGTGAAGCCCAAAGTCCTGTTCACCACCGACGGCTATCTCTACAACGGCAAGACTCTGGATTCTCTGGAAAAGGTTGCCAGTATCACCGCGGCGATTGAATCCATCGAGCAGACGGTTGTGGTGCCTTTCGTGAATACAGCACCCGACCTGAGCCAGCTGACCAATGCCTCTGTGATAAGCGATTTCGGTGACGCCCAGGCGCAGGAGGTCGAGTTTGTTGCCCTGCCATTCGATCATCCGCTGTATGTGATGTATTCCTCCGGCACCACCGGGGTACCCAAGTGCATTGTCCACAGCGCCGGTGGCACCCTGATTCAGCACCTGAAAGAGCTGATGCTGCACACCGATATTGGCCGTGACGACCGCTTCTTCTACTACACCACCTGCGGCTGGATGATGTGGAACTGGATGGTCTCCGGCCTGGCCACCGGCTGCACGCTGGTGCTCTTTGATGGCTCACCTTTCGCTCCCCGTCCTGAAGTGCTCTGGGATATGGCCGAGCGTGAAAAAATCACCGTGTTCGGCACCAGTGCCAAGTATCTAGCCGCACTGGAAAAAGCGGGTGTAAAACCGGGCAAGAGCCACGACCTGAGTCCGCTGAAGGCCGTGCTTTCCACCGGCTCACCGCTATCTCATGAAAGCTTTGATTACGTCTACCGCGACATCAAGGCTGATCTGCAGCTGTCCTCCATCTCAGGCGGTACCGACATCATTTCCTGCTTCGCGCTGGGCAGCCCGATCCTGCCGGTTTGGCGTGGCGAGTTGCAATGCCCGGGCTTGGGCATGGCGGTGGATATCTTTGACGACAACGGCCAATCCCTGCGTCAGACCAAGGGTGAGCTTGTTTGCACCCAGCCTTTCCCGAGCATGCCGATCGGTTTCTGGAACGACCCGGATGGTCAACGTTTCCATGATGCCTATTTCGACAGCTTCGACAACATCTGGGCCCATGGCGATTACGGCGAAATCACCGCCCATGGCGGCGTGATCATTCATGGTCGCTCCGATGCCGTACTGAACCCGGGCGGCGTACGCATAGGTACCGCTGAAATCTACCGCCAGGTGGAAAAAGTGGATGCTGTGGTAGAGAGCCTCTGTATCGGCCAGCCCTGGCAGGACGACGTGCGCGTAGTGCTCTTTGTTCGCCTGCGCGAAGGGCTGTTGCTGGATGATGAATTGCGCCAGCAGATCCGCACCACCATTCGCGCCAACACCACACCCCGCCATGTACCGGCCGTCATCACTCAGGTCGCGGATATTCCTCGCACGATCAGCGGAAAAATTGTCGAGCTGGCAGTGCGCAAGGTGGTGCTTGGCGAAACGGTGAAGAACAAGGACGCCCTGGCCAATCCCGAGGCGCTGGAGCTTTACCGCGACCTGCCCGAATTACAGGCCTGACCCTGAACAACATTGAAGAGGACTACGCGATGAGCATTCGCAAACTGGCACTGGTGACAGGCTCAACCAGCGGTATCGGCCTTGAGGTCGCCCGCGTACTGGCGGCCAATGGACTGGACCTGGTCCTGCACGGTCTGGAAGACACGGCAGCCGGCGAGAAACTGGCTGAGGAATTCGAACAGGCCTATGGACGTCGTCCGCTCTACTGCCAGACAGACCTGAGCCAGCCGGAACAGATCGACCAGCTGATGCAGGCCATTGAAGACAAGGCCGGCAGCCCGACCATTCTGGTCAACAACGCCGGCATCCAGCACACCTCTCCCACCGAGAGCTTCCCGGCAAACATGTGGGACAAGGTGATCGCCATCAACCTGAGCGCTGCTTTCCACACCAGCCGCCTGGCCCTGCCGGGCATGCAGGCACAGGGCTGGGGTCGCATCATCAATATCTCGTCCGTGCATGGCCTGGTGGCCTCGGTGAACAAGAGCGCCTACTGCGCGGCCAAGCATGGCCTGGTCGGCTTTACCAAGGTCATGGCGCTGGAAAACGCAGCCCGGGGCATCACCGCCAACTGCATCTGTCCCGGCTGGGTCGACACCCCGCTGCTGGTAGAGCAGTTCAAGGCCTATGCACAAGACAACAGCACCAGCTTTGAAGAAGCCAAGCAGGGCCTGATCAGCGCCAAGACGCCCTACCCGGACTTCGTCGCTCCCAGCGAAATCGGCGAGATGGCCCTGTTCCTTTGCTCCGATGCAGCCCGTGCCATCAATGGCACAGCGCTGCCGATCGATGGCGGCTGGACCGCCCAATAAACCGACTCAATTCAGCCTTAAACAAAGCAAACCCGATACACCTGCTCCATAACGATGCGAAAACCGTGATAACAATAAAAGGACACGACATCATGAAAAAACTGCTCAAAGCCGCAACCCTGGGTCTGACCCTGACCGCTTCCACCGTCGCACTGGCCGACTTCGATAAGGTGCGCTGGCAGGTCCCCATGGGCTTTCCGTCCTCCCTGACCGCGCTGGGTGACACCATGCCGGAAGTGGCCAAGATGGTCAGTGACATGTCGGGCGGCAAGGTGGTTCTGAAAACCTTCGAACCGGGAAAACTCATCCCCTCGCTGGGCGTTTTCGAGAACGTCAGTAACGGCAACATCCCGGCCGGTTATTCATGGATGGGCTATGAATGGGGCCAGATCCCGGCTTCTGCGCTCTTCGGTGCAACACCTTTTGGTCTGGAATCTCAGGAGTTCCTGGCCTGGATGTACCACCACGGCGGTGACGAAATGCTGAAGGAGCTGTTTGCACCGCATAACGTCTACCCGATCCTCTGCGGCACCATCAGCCCGGAAGCTGCCGGCTGGTTCCGTGAAGAGATGGACAGCCTGGACAAGTTCAAGGGCCTGAAATTCCGTGCGGCCGGTGTCGGTGGCGAGATCATGTCCGAGTTCGGCATGTCCGTGACCCTGCTGCCCGGTGGTGAGCTCTACCAGGCGCTGGAAACCGGCGTGCTGGATGCCACCGAGTTCTCCATGCCGATCGTTGATGAGCAGCTGGGCTTCTATCAGGTGGCCAAGCACTACTACCTGCCGGGCTGGCACCAGCCGTCTACCAACCAGTATCTGTACGTCAACCTGGACAAGTGGAATGGCCTCAACAGCCAGACCCAGGCACTGATCGAAAACAGCTGTAAAGCCGCCAACACCGTTGCGCTGGCCAAGGCTGAAGCGCTTCAGGGTGCGGTGCTGAAATCCTTCGAGGAAAAAGGCGTACAGCTGCACAAGTACAAGCCTGAAATCCTCAATGCGTTCAAGGAAGCCACCGACCGTGTGATGGCGCGCCGTTCCGAGTCTGACCCCATGTTCGACAAGGTATACAGCTCTATGAAGGCGTTCCAGGACGAGCACCGTCCGTGGAAAAACTTCGGTTACCTGCCGCGTGACTTTGGCGTGGAAGACGCCGAATAAGCCGTTTCACCTTCGGACCAGGGATATCTCTTATGTCTGACTACGACCTGAATCTGGATCAGGTCGAGGAGGCGGTCGCCCACAAGGCGACCGTCGACTATCCTCGCACCCGCATCTCGGACTGGCTGGAACGCATCGTTGAAGTGTTCGGCAAATACACCTCGTTCATCTGGGTCGTGCTGATCCTGCTGATCGTGGGCAATGTGATCATGCGCTATGCCCTGGGCACCAACTTTGTAGCGCTGGAAGAACTGCAGTGGCATCTGTACGCCATCGGCTTCATGTGTGCTCTGTCCTACTGCATCACTCACGACGGCCATGTGCGTGTGGATGTAGTGGCCGAGCGCCTGTCACCCAAGGCGCGCGCCTGGATTGAAATGCTGGGCATCGCCCTGTTCATCCTGCCGTTTTGCGTGCTGATACTGATCTACGCCAGGCCTTTTGTGGAGCATTCCATCCGCATCGGCGAGGTTTCAGCGGCGCCCGGCGGCTTGCCCATGCGCTGGCTGATCAAGTCCGTCATTCTGCTGGCCTTTGTGCTGATGGCACTGGCCGCAACCGCTCGCTTTTTCCGTGCACTGGCGTTCCTGTCCGGCTGGCCCCGCCCGCTCGACACCCCCAAACAGAATAACAACAACTCGCCGGAGTGAGGTGTACACGTGTTTGCTACCAATGAATTGATCGTGATCGCGATGCTGTGCAGTTTCATACTGCTCATTTTCACCGGTTTCCCGGTGGCCTGGCTGCTGGCCGGCATCTCGGTGGTCTTCAGCGTCGGCTCGATCATCGCCTTCCAGTATTTCGACGTTGATACCTACTTCCTCACCGACTGGAGCATTTTCGGGGTCATGGTGCAACGCATCTACGCCCAGATGACCAACTGGGTACTGGTGGCCCTGCCCATGTTCATATTCATGGGGTTGATGCTGGAGCGTTCCGGTGTAGCCGAGCGCCTGATGCGCAACTTTGTCAGCCTCTTCGGCCGCTTCCATGGCGGTTTGGGCGTGGCCGTTATTACCATCGGTATCCTCCTGGCCGCCTCAACCGGTATTGTCGGTGCCTCTGTGGTTCTGCTGGCCATGCTGTCTTTGCCGGTGATGCTGGAACAGAAGTACTCCCCCGCCTTTGCCAGCGGCATTGTCTGCTCTGCCGGTACTCTGGGCATTCTGATTCCGCCCAGCATCATGCTGATCATCATGGCCGACCAGCTGTCACTGGCTGTCGGCGACCTGTTCATGGGCGCGTTGATTCCCGGTGTCATGCTGGGCCTGATGTATATCGTTTACGTGATGGTGATCTCCTGGCTGAAGCCCTCCATGAGCACGCCGCCGGACGACTTGCCACCGATCACCGCCAAGCTGCTGTGGGATACCCTGAGCGCCATCCTGCCAACACTGGGCCTGATTCTGGCAGTATTGGGGTCAATTTTCTTTGGCATCGCGACGCCCACCGAAGCTGCCGGTGTCGGTGCTCTGGGCGCCAGCGTGCTGGCCGCGCTCAATGGTCGCCTGAATGCCGAGGTGGTCAAGGATGTGTGTATCAAGACCACGCTCACCACGGCGTTCGTGTTCGGTATTTTCCTGGGGGCAACCGCCTTCGCAGTGGTCATGCGCTCTCTGGGTGGCGATGAGTTTATCGGCTCACTGCTGCAAGGCATTCCGCTGTCACCCGAAGGTATCGTGGTGGTGATTCTGCTGATCGCCTTTGTCGCCGGCTTCTTCCTCGACTGGCTGGAGATCAGCCTGATCCTGCTGCCACTGGTGGGACCGGTCGTGTCCAATCTGGGCTTTGATCTGACCTGGTTCGTGGTGCTGTTCGCCCTGGCGCTGCAGACTTCTTTCCTGACTCCGCCGGTGGGCTTCTCGCTGTTCTATTTGAAAGGCGTAGCGCCACCGGAGATCAAAACCTCGGATATCTACAAAGGCGTGATTCCCTTCATTCTGATTCAGCTGACGGCTGTGGCACTGGTGTTCTTCTGGAAGGATCTCGTGCTCTGGCTGCCGTCGGTGCGTTACGGCGCCGGCTAACCCGGCGCACTCACTCTGTTGCTTGATCTGCCCTTTGCGAGCAGCGGCCTGGTTCAGATTCAGGTCGACTGCTCGTTTTTTGTTGCGCCACTGAACGGGGACGCATCAGCAGTAATACCAGGATCGCGGCCATGAATGCGATTGCCGCTGCTGTATCAAACAGGCGGCTGAAACCTGCCTGGTATGCCTGCAGAGCCTGCACGGGACTGGGCAAACTGCCGGCCGGGCCCTGCGCTGACAGTGCCCCTGTCGCAACAGCGGTCACCAGATCAGCATCCAGCCAACAGCCTGGCTCTATACAAAGGCTCCCCTGCAAGTCGGTCCGCACACCACTGAGCATCACCGACGACAAGCCGGCATATCCCATCAGCATGGCCAGAAAGCGTGCGGTAGTACTCACGCCCGACGCCATGCCGACATGCTCGGCCGACACCGTGCCCACAATGGCCTTCTGCGTTTCACCGTTAATCAGTCCGCCACCGGCTCCCAGACAGGCCATACTGATATAAAAACGCATAGAGTCCGCTGACTGCACCGCATCCGCCAGCCCCAGATTGCCCAAAGCAATAACGACCAGCCCAAGCCCCAACAGTTGCCAGGAATCCACCCACGCCAACAGGCGACGGCTCACCAAAGGAAACACCAGCATGCCCAAAGCAAAGGGCAGCAGGGCTACGCCCGTCCACAACAGGGTTATCCCCAGCCCCTGCTGCAGATAGAGCGGCAAGAAAGCGGCCATCACCTGCGCGGCACTGGCATAACCGAGCATGGCGGCGACACCGCCGATAAATGCAGGCGAGGCAAAGAGTCGCAGCTCCAGCATGGGACCGGATGTACTCAGTTCCCGAAGAATGAAAGCGACGAACAACAGTAGCCCCCAGAGCAGGGGCCAGAGCACCCAAGGATGCTGCCACCCAAGTTCCGGGCCGCGAATCAGGCTCCAGCTGCCGGCCAGCATGCACAGGGCAAACAGCAGCGCCCCCCGCCAGTCGAAAGGATGATCACGCGGGGCACTGGATTCCTGGATCAGGCGCATCACTTGCACAATCAACAGGGCACAGATCAGTGCCACCATCCCCAGTGCCCAGCGCCAGCCCAGCCAACCGCCCACCAGACTACTAAGGATGGGCGCCAACACCATGGTCAGGCCCATGATGCTGCCCCAGGTTGCCCAGGCCCTGATGGCTTGATCCGGCTGGCGAAACCGCTGACCAATGATCGCCAGTGCCGGTGCCAGCAACAAGGCCGCGCCGACGCCTTGAAAAATACGCGCCAGAATCAGCCATTCAATAATGGACGCCATCCCGGAAGCCAATGCCCCGGCGCCATATACGCTCAACCCGAGCAGCAACACCCGTTTGCGTCCAAAGTGATCGGACAACGCTCCGGCCACCAGTAGCAAAGATGCGAAGCTGAGCAAAAAACCACTCAAGACCCAGGCCATGGGAGCAAACCCCACCTGCATATCGGCCACCAGCATGGGGGTAATTACACCCAGCAGGTTGGTATCGAATATGGTCAGGGCGCAGGCGGCGGAAGCAGTCAGCAGTAACGCACGCGGATTGTCCTCGGCCTTCATCAACGGCGTTCGCGCCTCCGGAACAGCGGTTCCGGGCTGGCAACCGAGCGTGCATAAATCTGATCAAAGCCGGACAGCCCCTTGATCGCTTCAGCAGCAGGTTTATCGGCACGCACGCAAAATGAGGAAAAGCCACAATGGCGCATCAGTACCAGCTGGTCACGCAGCACATCACCCAGTGCCCGCAGATCGCCTTCATAACCAAGGCGAGTGCGCAGCAGGCTGGCCTGGCTATAGGCCCGGCCATCCATAAATCCCGGAAACTGGAGCGCAATCAGCGGTAACTGGCCAACCCAGGGTGTCAGTACCTCGGGGTCTTCATCCGGGTCCAACATCACTCCAGCATGCCGAGGCGATAGTTCTCCATTTTCTACCAGCGCCTGCCAACGTGCCCAGGGTAGTATTGGCCAGGGCTCGCTATCGACCGCAGCCTCCGGAGGCAGCACCTCCCAGCGATCATCCGACAGCAGAACTGCCCGCTCCTGCCCTTCTCCATGCCAAAGCCCGATGGTGTTGTTCATGCCGACACCTCCGCCGCCCTGGATTCGGCATAGACGCCTTCCTTGAAGGGCGCGAGCCCCAGTCGGCCAACCGTCTGTACGAAGGTCTCGTCCAACTCGCGAAACTTCAGGTAGACCGATAACAGCCGTTCAATCGCATCAGGCACTTCGTCTGCCTTGAATGCCCGGCCAATGACCCGCCCCAGAGCACTGTTCTTGCCCTGGTCTCCGCCAATGGTGACCTGGAAATATTCCTCGCCGTTTTTGTCCAGACCCAGAATCCCGATGTTGCCAATATGGTGATGGCCGCAGGCATTCACACAGCCGGAGATATTGAGGCTGAGCGGCCCCAGGTCATGCAGAAAGTCCAGATCATCAAAACGTGCCTGAATCGCAGCGGCCACCGGCAGCGAGCGCGTGGTAGCCAAGTTGCAGTAGTCGCCGCCGGGGCAGGCGATCAGATCGGTCAGCAGACCAATATTGGGTGTGGCCAGCCCCACATCCTGCAGTGAGCGCCACAGGGTATAGAGATCACTTTTGCGAATATCCGGCAGAACCAGATTCTGCTCATGGGTCACACGGATTTCACCATAGCCATAAAGATCGGCCAGGTCGGCCAGGGAATGCATCTGCTGTGCGGTCAGATCGCCCGGAGGCGTGGCTGCACCCGGTTTGGTCGATATCGTTACCGCAGCATAACCCGACACTTTGTGGGCCTGGGTGTTGGTTTGTACCCAGCTGGCAAAGGCTTCATCACGGGCCAGCCAGGCACCATATTCAGGATCAATAGCGCTCAGCAGCTGATATTCAGGCGGTGCAAAGGCAGCCGATACCCGTTCCAGCTCGGCCAGGGTCAGCTCCGCCGCGCCTTCGCGGATCTGCTCCCATTCACGCTCCACTTCACTGGCAAAGGCTTCGATCCCCAGGGCTTTGACGAGAATCTTGATACGGGCCTTGTACTTGTTGTCACGACGACCGTGGCGGTTATACACCCGCAACACGGCTTCGACGTACGTCAGCAGGTGTTGCCAGGGCAGATCCTCTCGTAATGTCTGGTTGAGGATAGGCGTTCGTCCCAAGCCACCACCGACCATCACTCGAAGCAAGGGCTCGCCCTGTGCGCCCGGATACAGATACAGGCCGATATCGTGCGCACGCACGGCGGCACGATCCTGCTCAGACGACGAGATGGCAATCTTGAATTTGCGCGGCAAAAACAGGAACTCGGGATTCACGGTAGACCACTGACGCAGAATCTCCGCCAGCGGGCGCGGGTCAATCAGCTCATCGGCGGCAACACCAGCATAGGCTTCCGTGGTGATATTGCGCACGCAGTTGCCTGAGGTCTGGATGGCATGCATCTCGTTGTCGGCCAACAACTGGAGTATATCCACTACCTGTTCCAGCTGAATCCAGTTGAACTGGATGTTCTGACGCGTGGTGAAATGGCCATAGCCCCGATCAAACTGGTCCGCGATTCTGGCCAGGGTTCGTAACTGCTGCGACGACAGGGTGCCATAGGGAATGGCCACCCTCAGCATATAGGCGTGCTTTTGCAGATAGAGCCCATTCTGCAGACGCAGGGGCAAAAACTCCTCTTCACTCAGCTCGCCGCTGAGAAGGCGCGCCACCTGATCCCGAAATTGCGCCACTCGCGCCTGCACCAGAGCATGGTCATATTCATCGTATCGATACACGCATCTGCCTCGTCAGTTTCAACAAATGACAGAGGTTAGCGGTGCCGGCCCTCGCTGAGGCAGGCTCAATTCCGAGAATATGGATAGGGACAGATCAGTCGCGCAGCAGCAACTCGGGCAACTGGTTCAAGGCGCGGGTACGACGTTCATCCCAGGGGTGAGCAAAACTGAGCCGCAGGCAGTTACTGAACTGACCCGATACGGAAAACAGTGGCCCGGGCGTAATCACTACTCCCTGTTCCAGCGCTTTCGGATAGCTGGCAAGGGTATCCACCCCCTCGGGTAGCTCTACCCAGACAGCCAGCCCACCGGCAGGGACACTCACCCGCAGTTCGGTGGACCAGGCTTGCAGAAAAGCGATCAACCGATCCCGTCGGTCCCGCAACTCATGCCGCTGGCGGCGCAGATGGGTGGCAAAGCTACCATCCTGGATGAAGTCCGCCACTCCCTGCTGCAGGTACCGACTGCTGGCCAGCTGCGAGACCAGCTTCAGGTGCAAAATGCGCTGATGCCAACGCGCCCCGGCGATCCAGCCCAGGCGCAGATCTCGCGACAGACTTTTGGAGAAGGAGCTGCAGAGAATGACCCGCTCGTTGCGATCCAGTGCCTTCAACGGATCGGGCAAAGCCCCCAGTGCAGTATCGGCGTAGATATCATCTTCTATCACGGCCAGATCATGCTGCTCTGCCAACGCCAGGAGTTGTTGCCGTGACTCCAGCGGCATCAATGCTCCACTGGGCGTGGCAAAAGCCGGCGAAACGATACAGGCACGCACCGGCCAGCGCGCCAGCACTTCCTCCAGTGCCGCCATATCCATGCCAGTATCAGGCGAGGTCGGTACCTCAACCACCTGCAATTCCAGTTGCTCCAGCAACTGCAGCACACCATAGAAGCCGGGAGATTCCACCGCCACTACATCGCCTCGCTTACAACAGGCCTGGAGCGCCAGAAACAGGGCGTGCTGACAGCCGGATGTGATACACAACTGCTCGGGCACGGCTGCCCAGCCACGCCGTGCCAGGTGCAGCGATAACTGTTCACGCAAGCCTGCATCCCCGGCGGGCTCATCGTAGTAGAGGTAGTCTTCACCGCGCTGACGCCTCAGCGCCCGTCCAATCGAGCGGTTCAGCGCCAGAATTCCGGCCGGCAGATCCCCGGCACGAAACTCGGGAATCAAATCAAAGGCGGCGCTGCGGCGCATGATATCCAGCAGCACCTCGCTGACATTCACCGGGCGTGGCGCTTCTATACTCACCCGGCTTTGTGGCTGTCGCACGGTGCGCGGCTGCAGGGAAACGAAATACCCAGCCTTGGGCCGGGCTTCCAGCAGCCCCTGAGCCTCCAGCCGTTGCAAGGCATGCTGAACCGTGGCCTTAGAAAGGCCGTGCCCTTTGCACAAGGCCCTGATAGAGGGCAAACGCTCACCCAGTCGCCAGCGCTGTTCTTCTATTCCACGCAGCAACCACTGCTCCAGTTGTTGATACCTATATTCCGAACTCAAACTGTGCCCCTGACCCATCTGTACCTATTACTTATTACTTTTTTATACCTGAACCCATCGTTTGTACAGGCGTAATCTGCGTCCCACACAGCACCAGCCTCCCTCTTCCTGGCTAACCGCCCTGACACCAATGGCCCGTCCAGTTCGAATGAGACCCGGCTTCTTGTGCTGTTAATCCGATACCTGAACACACTGATTTCACCTCGAGGTGTCCCATGTATGACACGGCCCTGATGCTGGCTCGGATACAGTTTGGCTTTACTGTCTCCTTCCACATCATATTTCCCGCAATCACCATCGGCCTGGCCAGCTACCTGGCCGTTCTGGAAGGTTGCTGGCTGCGCAGTCGCAACCCGGTCTTCAAGCAACTTTACGAATTCTGGAGCCGCATTTTTGCCCTTAACTTTGGCATGGGCGTGGTCTCCGGCGTGGTGATGGCCTATGAATTCGGCACCAACTGGCCCGAGTTTTCGCGCTTTGCCGGCAGCATCACCGGCCCACTGCTGACCTATGAAGTGCTGACCGCGTTCTTCCTCGAAGCCGGCTTTCTGGGTGTCATGCTGTTCGGCTGGAAACGCGTGGGCGACCGCCTGCACTTTTTTGCCACGGTCATGGTCGCATTGGGCACGCTGGTGTCAGCCACCTGGATTCTGGCATCCAACAGCTGGATGCAAACACCTGCCGGATACGAAATTGTGGACAACCACGTCATCCCCACCGACTGGATGGCGATCATATTCAATCCATCCTTTCCCTACCGGTTGGTGCATATGGTGCTGGCCGCTTTTCTCAGTACCGCTTTGATGGTCGCCGCCAGCGCCGCCTGGCATTTGCTCAAGGGCAACGACACCCCAGCCATTCGCAAGATGCTGACCATGGCCATCGGCATGCTGGTGGCCACCGCACCACTGCAGATGCTGGCCGGAGATGTTCATGGCCTGAACACGCTGGAGCATCAACCAGCCAAGGTCGCCGCCATGGAAGGGCACTGGCGTAACGATGAGCCGGGCGCAGGCGTTCCCCTGTTACTCTTTGGCTGGCCGGATAACGACGCCGAAACCACCCACTTTGCCGTTGGCATTCCTCGGTTGGCCAGCCTGATCCTGACTCACAGCTGGGACGGCACCTTTCCCGGTCTGTCGGAGTTTCCACCTGACGAACGCCCCAATGCCGCTGCCGTTTTCTGGTCTTTCCGCATCATGGTCGGGCTGGGCTTGTTGATGTTTGTGCTGGGTATATGGGGTATCTGGGCCTGGTTACGAGGGCAACTGTTTCACAACCGTACTCTGCTTCGCTTTGCTCTCCTGATGGGCCCCTCCGGCCTGATGGCACTGCTGGCCGGTTGGTTCACTACCGAACTGGGGCGCCAGCCCTGGGTGATCTACGGCCTGATGAAAACCGCCGATGCCGGCAGCAATCACAGCACCTCAACCATGGTGTTCTCGCTGGTATTGCTGGTAGTCGTATACGGCCTGGTCTTCGGAACCGGCATCCGCTACCTGCTCCGCCTGATCAGCCAAGGCCCTGATCAGAACATTGATACAACCCTTTCCACTATCCGTCCGACCTCCCCGTCGGATATGCATCCGGGAGACTGACATGGGTATCGATACTGCTTTGATTTGGGCCGTCATCATCCTGTTTGGCGTGCTGCTTTATGTAATGGCGGATGGTTTTGACCTGGGCGTGGGGCTGCTGTTTCCATTGGCGCCCGCCAAAGAAGACCGCGATCGCATGATGGCCAGCATCGCCCCCGTCTGGGATGGCAACGAAACCTGGCTGATTCTGGGTGGTGCCGGGCTGATGGCGGCATTTCCATTGGCCTATGCCGTTATTCTGAACGCCCTGTATATACCGGTGCTGATGATGCTGATCGGACTGATTTTGCGCGGTGTGGCCTTTGAAGCCCGCGCCAAGGCCAGCAGCAACAGCCGGCACTGGTGGGACAAGGCGTTTTTCACAGGCTCGCTTTTGGCTACGTTTTTCCAGGGCGTCATTTTGGGCGCGTATATTTCGGGATTACCGGTAGAAAACGGAACATTCAGTGGCCACGCTCTCAGCTGGGTGAGCCCCTTCGCACTCTTTTGTGGCCTCTCGCTGACTCCGGCTTACGCCTTGCTGGGCAGCACCTGGCTGATCATGAAATCCGAAAACTCGTTACAGCAAGAGATGCGCCGACTCAGTAAGCCTTTGATCTGGCTATTGATGGGCTTCATCCTGCTGGTATCCCTGTGGACACCGCTGGCCCATGAGTCCATTGCCGAGCGCTGGTTCAGCCTGCCGAACCTGTTTTGGCTGGCACCCTTGCCGATCTTTACCGCCCTGGCATGTCTTGGCCTGCTGAAAATGGTTGATCGTGGAGAAGCCGGGCCATTCGTGATGACCCTGATCATAATGTCACTGGGTTTTCTGGGACTGGGCATCAGCCTCTGGCCCAATGTAATTCCACCGGCCATCAGCATCTGGCAAGCATCGGCACCTGTCGCCAGCCAGGGCTTTGCCCTGGTCGGAGCCCTACTCATCATTCCGGTCATCCTGACCTACTCGGCTTGGTCCTACTATGTATTTCGGGGCAAGGTCGATATGGAAGACGGCTACCATTGATCTCGATACAGGCAGGCGCTTCTTACCCGGGAGCAGCCTGCTTGCCCCTTCTGTTGTCCGCGCCGCCCTCAATCTGTCCCTATTAATATTTATTTTTTTAGACCTGAACCGATATTGGCGACAGGCGTAATCTGCCGGCATCAAAAACCAGCAGAACCCCCAGCGGAAAATGCCATGGAAAAAATACCTGTCGCCCAGATCCCCGATGAGCAATCTCCCATTGTGGAGGAGTACATCCCCTTTGCCCGTGAGGGCAAGTTTCACGTTCGCTTGACTACTGGCCTGTTTCAAAACCTGAGACGCCTGACCACCTGGCCCCTGATCGCCCTGTTTTTCGGCCTGGTCTGGGTTCAGGTCGATGGCCAGCCCTGGCTGCTGTTTTCCTTCTCTCAACGCAGCATCTTCCTGTTTGGCCATACCCTGTCCTGGCACGACCTGCCGCTGCTGGCCGGCTTGATGATCGCTGGTGCCTGCCTGCTGTTTTTCATGGCCGTCGCCTGGGGCCGGGTCTGGTGCGGCTTTGCCTGCCCACAGAGCATCTGGACCTGGCTGTTTATCCGCATTGAAGACCTGACGGAAGGCCGCGCCAGCCTGCGTGCCCGTCAGGAAGGTAAAGCCCTGCGGGGGCTGCCGTTGATGCGACGCCTGCTCAAGCACCTGCTGTGGATACTGCTGGCTACAGTGACCGCGCTGACGTTTACCGGTTATTTCATCCCCATTCGCGACATTCTGGGCGATGCCAGTCAATTACAGCTGTCTGCCGGCATTACCGGCTGGATTGTGATTATGGCCGGGCTGACATACGCCAATGCCGGTCTGGTGCGGGAGAAAATTTGCCTGCACGCCTGTCCCTACTCCCGTTTCCAGGGCGTGATGTTTGATCGCGATACGCTGACGGTCAGCTACGACAAGGCCCGTGGCGAACCTCGCGCCAACCGTCGCAATGCCGATGCCAACAGCGGTGACTGTGTGGACTGTGGTCTCTGTGTTCAGGTGTGCCCGACCGGTATCGATATCCGTGATGGCCTTCAAGCTGCATGCATTGACTGCGGCGCCTGTATCGACGCCTGCGACGGGGTGATGAAAAAACTGGACCGGGATACCGGACTCATCCGCTTTGCCTCCGAAGCCCAGTTGCAAAAACAGCCCTCCCGCCTGCTGCGCCCACGCCTTGCGGGCTATGCCGCCGTGATGGCCTGCGCCTTTGGCGCGGTACTCTTTGGCTTTACCCAGACCACCGACCTGCTGGTGGAAATCCGCCGTGACCGGGGCGCCCTGTTCGTACAGCTGGATGAAGAAACCTACTGCAACAACTATCGCGTCAAGGTGGAAGGCTTTGCTGATACCGCTGCGCTGATCCGGGTTGCCGTATCCGGCCTGGCAGACTACCAGCTGTTTGGCCCTGCGCAGCTGGACTTGAACGAGCATAACTCCACCTGGTTACCCTACCGTGTGTGTACGCAAAGCCCGGATCAGCCTCGTGCAGACCTCAGCTTCCAGTTCTTTGCCGGAGGCATACAGCAGGCCGAAAAACACACAACCTTTATTACCCAGTCATTCTGACAGGAGCAAAACCCAAAAGCTGGCATGGAACCTGCTATGAATTAATCAGGTGACCACTCTGTCCGGTGGTTGCTTGCATAGCTCTAACATGAGGCTTTAGCGCCTGAACCCCGCAGCTCCCGTAGCTTTAAAGGTCAGGCGCATTTTTTTACCCTGCCTTTACACCCGCACGAATCCTGTGCAGATGCACCAAAAAAGATCGTATAATCCCCCTGCCCCCTCCTGTGCCATCGCTTTCGGCCGATAACACGTACATCTGATATCAAGTTTCGCCCTATACCCGGTACTGCCTGATGCCAATCATGGCTCCTCGACTAAAACGCTTTCTTCCCCCACTGCTGGTCGTGATCTGGGCGCTGGCCATGGGCTTTGCCTTCTGGTGGTTTCAGCTGCGCTGGTATCAGCCGCTGAAAGACCTCACCGGTGATGCCCTGTTCAGCGCTGAGCAGCTGACACTCAGTCAAACAACACCAGAAACTCCAATTGAAGTTATCCACTTCTATGATGCCAATTGCCCCTGTACGCGCTTCAATACACCCCATGTGCAGGAATTGATTGCCAATTATCAGAGCAATACCATCCGCTTTCGCATTCTGGTGCCGGAGTCCGCTCAACTCTCAGACGCCCGTCAAAAGTTTCCCGGCATTCAGGTCAGCGTGGCGACTCAAGATAACCAGCCTGTAGCCAGCCCGGCCGCGTTGGTGCGGACTCAACAACTGGGTGCCCAATACTTGGGCCCCTGGAGTCCTGGCGCTGTATGCAGCACCCGAAGTGGCGACTATGTCGCTCAGGTGCTAGACCAACTGTTAGGCGGCGAACAACGTAATCAAACATTTCAAATTGCCCGTGGGTGTTTGTGCCCCTGGGCAGGTCAATCGTCCGCTGCCCATGATGGAGTTTCGACATGACAGCTCAAAGCCAACATTTTTCCATGCTCGGGCTGTACCAGCATGGTGACCGCCTGATGACCGGAGTGCAGTGGTTTCTGCTGCTGGTCGCACTGAGCATGGCCAACTGGTACAACACCTGGGCCGAAGCTCTGGTAATCGGCCTGCCCACCACTTTACTCTGTACTCTGTTGCTTAAAGTTCAGCCGGGCAGCCGCCTCACCCGTGTGACTCAGGGATTGGCCTTTATGGTCTATTCAGCGCTTCTGATCCACCAAAGCCACGGCATGATCGAGTTCCATTTCTCCATTTTCGTGTTGCTGGCGTTTCTGCTGTTTTACCGTGACTGGCTCCCCATTCTGGCCGCCGCAGGCCTGATTGCCGTGCATCACATGCTGTTCAACTACCTTCAGGAAAGCGACACGGGCATATACATCTTCGAGTTCCGTACCGGCTGGAATATCGTCTTTATCCACGCGGCCTTTGTCGTGTTCGAGGCAGCATTGCTGATTTATATGGCCCACCTGTTGAGCCGGGAAGCACGACAATCCGAATCACTGTCGCAGCTGGTCGCCCATATGGTGGTGAATGATGGTCAGATTGATCTGCGTGCCGACCTCAAGGAGGACGGATCTCAACTGGAGCGGGAACTGCGTAACTATGTATTCCAGATTCGCCAGGCGGTAAGCCAGACTCAGGATGGCAGCCAGCGGCTGAGCACCGAGCTGCAACACGCCACTCAACGCACCCAGGATGCCAGTGAGAAATCGCGCCAACAGCGCAATAAAACCGACGAACTGGCTTCCGCAGTGCAGGAATTGGCCAACTCCTTCCATGATGTCAGTGCACACGCCCAGCACACCGCCGATACCACCCAGGAAGCGGGCAGCAAGGCTCAAGCGAGTAGCCAGACCCTTAGCCAGGTCAGTCGCCTGATTGAGGAACTGGCGGGTGAAATTACCAGTGCCGATCAACTTATGCAGGCACTGGAGCAGGACAGCCGTGAAATTGGTGAAGTGACCGAGCTGATTAGCAATATTGCCGAGCAAACCAACCTGCTGGCCCTCAATGCCGCCATTGAAGCCGCACGCGCCGGTGATGCAGGACGGGGCTTTGCCGTGGTGGCCGATGAGGTACGCCAGCTGGCCCAGAATACCGCGGCCTCAACCGAGCGCATCAAGAATACCGCTCAACAGTTACGCAGCCGTACCGGCGACGCCAGCAACTCCATGCAAAACTGCACCTTGAAAGCGGGTGACAGCGTACAGGGGATGCAGGAAGCCGTGCGGATGCTGAGTGATATCACCGATGCCGTTATGCAGATTAACGACATGAACACCCAGATTGCGTCCGCTGCGGAGGAACAGTCGGCGGTCGCCGAAGAGGTGAATCAGAATGTCACCCAGATCAGCGACCTGGCACAGGAAGTGGATACCGTGGTCACGGAAACCAGCCACAGCGCCGATGAACTGGCTCAACTGAGCAAGCGCCTGTCGACTCAGGTAGAACGCTTTAAAACCTGACCCGTGGATATCCGGGCAGAGCGCACCCAGTAGACGTGCGCCCTGCCCGATCAGCAGGCTTAGAGCGTCGCGCTGACGCTGGCAATCGCCTCATCGACCACTGCAACAATATGATCGATCTGCTCAGCCGTGGCCGTCAACGCCGGGCTGAAGTTGAGAATGTTATTGAACCCTTCCAGGCTGCGGTTGGTTCTGCCGATCAGTACCCCGCGTTGCTTGCAGGCTCCGGCAATGGCAATGGCCACCGACTCATCGACGGGCGCCTTGCTGTCGCGATCCACCACCAGCTCGATCCCCGCGAATAGCCCCTTGCCTCGCACATCACCCATGATTGTGTGCTTGTCCTGCAAGGCCTTCAGCCCATCCAGCAGGCGCTCGCCCATAAGACGGGAGTTCTCAATCAGGCCTTCATCCTCGATGATTTTCATATTGGCCAGCCCCGCTGCCGCGCCCGCCAGGCAACCGCCAAAGGTGGAAATATCGCGGAAGAACCCCAGGGTATCGCCACTCTCTTCCTGCAGCAGTTCATATACACGTTCGGTGGTGACGGTGCAGGAGATGGCGGCGTAGCCGGAGGCAACCCCCTTGGCCATGGTGACGATGTCCGGCTGAATGCCGTAATGCTGGTAGCCAAACCATTTACCGGTGCGGCCTACGCCACAGACCACTTCATCCATGATCAGCAAAACATTGTACTTGTCACAGATCTCACGCACCTTCTCCCAGTAGCCCTCCGGCGGGGTAATGACACCACCACCGGCGGTAATCGGTTCCAGAATCATGGCGCCGACGGTATCCGCCCCCTCGCGCAGAATCACCTCTTCAATGGCTTCGGCCGCCTTCACGCCATAGTCCGCAGCCTCCGGGTACTGGTTGCGATATTCCATGCAGTGCGGGACTTCCACAAAACCGGGGACAAAGGGTCCGAATTGAGCCCGGCGCTCAGCCTGCCCGGTAGCACTCAGGGCAGCGATGGTGGTGCCGTGGTAGTCACGCTCACGGTAGAGAATTTTGTATTTTTTACCCTCGTAGTGTTTGTGTGCGATCTGGCGCACCATTTTGAACGCTTTCTCGTTCGCTTCAGACCCGGAGTTGGAATAATAAACCCGGTTCAGCCCCGGCATCTTGTCGAGCAGCTTTTGTGCAAAAGCCGCAGCAGGCTTGTTGCCCATGGAGCCGGCAAAGAAGTTCAGCTCCGCCAACTGGTCACGCACGGCATCGGCTATTTCAGTACGGCCGTAGCCTACATTGGTTACCCAAACGCCACCGGCAGAGGCATCCAGGTACTCATTGCCCTCGCTGTCCCAGAGACTCAGACCCTTGCCACGCACAAACATGGGCAGGCCATTGCTGGCCGCCGCCCCCGGCGTCAGGTGGTGCCATACATGGTCACGGTCAACGGTTTTCAATAGATCCAGTTCATTCAGACGGCTGTTCATGGTTTAAATCCTGTATTCGGTAAAGGGCTCAGGCTTCACGATGAATGGAGAAAGGTGACCAGGCCTGGGACACAGGCATCAGTTCCAGCTGGTTCACATTCAGGTGCGGCGGCAGGCTCGCAAGCCAGAACACGGTATCGGCCACATCTTCGGGCTGAATCGGGTCGGCACCCTTGTAGAGGTTGTCGTAGGCGTCCTGATTACCGCCGGTACGCACCAGGGTGAATTCACTTTCCGACAACCCCGGCGCCAGGTTGGTGACGCGCACGCCGGTGCCCGACAAGTCACAGCGCAGGCCGTAGGAGAACTGCTCGACAAACGCCTTGGTGCCGCAATAAACATTGCCGCCCGGGTAGGGCCAATGGCCGGCGATGGACCCCAGATTGATGATGCTGCTGCCCTTGCCCTGCTTGATCAGGGTTGGCAACAGGGCATGGGTGACTGTCACCAGACCACCCACATTGGTATCGATCATCTGTTGCCATTCGCTCAGATCACAGTTCTGTGCAGCCTCGGTGCCCAGCGCCAGACCGGCGTTGTTGAGCAGCAGGTCCACCTGCGCAAAGGGCTCGGGCAATGCGTCGACAGCCGCTTTGACAGCCTCAGCATCGGTCACATCCAGCGTCAGTGTTAGCACCTGGCACTGGGCTGAAAGCTCATCCTGGATAGCGGCAAGGCGCTCTTCACGGCGACCGGTCAGCACCAGATTCCAGCCGTCAGCGGCAAACCGCCGGGCACAGGCCAGACCAAATCCGGAAGTAGCACCGGTAATAAATGCGGTTTTGGACATAGTGTCTCTCCTGTTCAGATCCATCAGAAAATCGAGTAAACGCCCATGCCCAGACCGCTGACCGACAACAAGGCCAGTACCGGCAGAGCAACAGGGTGAAAGGAAGCGGGTCGCAGGCGATGGAACCCCCACTGACCCAGCTGTACGCCCACCAGAGTCGGCAGCAGCAGGATCAGAACAGGGCCCAGCAGACTGGCATCAAATACATCGTTCAAATACAGCATCAGCAGCGCCAGCAGGTCGGTGGCTGCGAGAAACAGCACCATGGACGCGCGCTGTAGCGCCGGTTTCATCGGTGTGGTCAGCAGGTAGCACACCACCGGCAGGCCACCCACGGAAGCCGCAGCGGTAAAGGCGCCGGACAGGATGCCAACCAGACGGGTCAACAATGGGTATTCACGCGGCGTAACCGCAGGCCGGCGAATCAACAGCAGGGTCATCAACAAAACGCCTGCACTGATGATCAGTTTGAGCCAGGTCTCCGGTACCTGGATCAGAACGGTTAAGCCCAGCGGGATACCCAGCAGAGCCCCCTGCCCCAGGCGCAGGCACAGCCCCTTGTCGGCCTGGCGCAGAGCCGGCTTCAACAGACCGGCGGTACCTATAAGGTCCAGCAATAGAATGACCGGCACACTCAGCTGCGGTGGCCAGATCAGATTCAGACCGGTAATGGCGATGGCGGCAAAACCGAACCCGGTATAGCCCCGCACCAGCGCGGCCAGGGCCACCAGCAGCGCAGCCCATTCCAGGTGATCAATTGATGTGAGGGAGGTAAGTTCAGCCACAGTCCAGTCCGTTCAGCAGGTGCTGGCGGAAGTGCCAGCACTCAGCCGTACGTTAGGAGGTGGCTGGTCTGAGGTGATAGATCCAGTTACAGGAGTTTGTTGGTCCAGCGGCGTTAATGGCGCGCCGCATACTGCTCCAGAATATGACTGAGCAGCTCGATTCCGGGCTCAATCTTGTGGGTCGCGATGGCGGAAAATCCCAGGCGAAAGTAGTTGTGCGGTGGATGCTGCTCCAGACAGTGCACAGCACCCGGCTCAATCAAAATACCTTCTCGCGCAGCCATCCAGGACAGTTCTTCGGTGTCCACATAGTCAGGCGCACGCAGCCAGATAGAGGACGCCCCCGAGCTGACCGGCACTGTCATCATGTCGGGCAAATAGCGCTCGATAGCACCCTGCATACGCTGGAGCTTACTGGAATAAAGCTCTCGGATTTTGCGTAAATAGGCATCGTAATGCCCCTGCGCCAGAAAGAGTGCAGCCTGACGCTGGTTGTTTGCAGCTGGATGGCGGTACATCAGCCGTCGCAGCGCCCTTGCCTCGGCAATCAGCGTTTCATCCGCCACCATAAAGCCGATGCGCAGCCCCGGTGAAATCGACTTGGACAGGCTGCCCATGTAGATCACCCGTTTATCCTGGTCATAGGCTTTCAAGGCCGGAATGGGGTTGGCCTGCATATTGATATCGGCGTCGTAGTCATCTTCGATCAGAACAGCGTCATGCTCCGAGGCCAATGTCATCAATTCACGCCGGCGCTGCACCGACAGCTCTGCGCCAGTGGGCACCTGATGGCTGGGCGTCACGTAGATATAGTCAGCCCCCTGCAGGCGCTCATCCACCAGGATGCCCTCAGCATCCACCGGCTGCAGATGGATATCCGCATCGAACATTTTGAAAATGTTAAAGGCATCCCTGAAGCCGGGGTTTTCCAGCGCAACCCGCGTGCGGGCATCACACAGCAGGTTGGCCAACAGGTATAGCGAGTTCTGGGTGCCGATGGTGATCAGAATCTCATTCGGTTCAACGTAGATGCCGCGCTTGGGCAGCAGCCGGGTACGCACCTGCTCCACCAGTGCCGCATCATCTGAATCCACACTGTCATGAATCCAGTCTCGGGCGCCGCTGCCGGAGAGGGATTTACGCGCACATTCGCGCCACTGCTCGATGGGAAAAAACTCGTGCTGTACCTGGCCATATATAAACGGGTACTCAAACGAGCGCCAGTTATTGGGCTTGATGATGGAAGGCTGTTCACTGGGCTGACGACGAAAACGTTGCTGCCACAACGGCGCTCCACCCTCGTCATCCTGCACCACCTCGGTGCAAAGATCCTCCGGCTGATGAAACGCAGGCGCAATGAAATAGCCGCGTCGCTTCATTGCCACCAGGTAGCCAGCGTCCACCATGCTTTCGTAAATCAGCACGATGGTATTGCGGGAAACGCCCAGCTGCTCAGCCAGGCGACGAGACGATGGCATGGGCTCATCTACCGGCAGATGACCGCTGAGAATGGTGGCCACCAGGCGCTCGCGGATTTGATCCTGGAGTGTACGGTCAGGCTCGAAATCGACTTTCAAATAATGCTCATTCATGGGCGGACACTGTCTTCAATATCGTTAACTGCACCAAAATCATGCACAAAATATGCCATACCGATCAACTGGACCCATAGCCGATCAAGACTGGCTCTATGGCCACGGCCAGCCCCGGTTCTAATGTGGACTCAGGCGCAAAAACGCACAGCCGCTAGCACGGCACCCATTATCGAAATCGGAGCACCATCATGAAAAAGACCAGCACCAAAACGCTTGTGGGTCGTATTGCGAACAAACTGGCTATTGGCGTGGGCGCCAGCGTCCTCTGCTCACAAATGGCCTTTGCCGACACCCTGACGATTGGCTACCAGGGCATGATGAACCCCTGGAAGTCCGTCATTGCCGATAAGGCACTTGAAGCTGCAACCGGTATGGATGTGGAATGGCGCCGCTTCGACTCCGGTGCCAAGGTCATCACCGCCATGGCCTCAGGCGATGTGGACATCGCCACCGCCGGTTCCAGCCCGATTGCAGCCGCCATCAGCCGTGGCGTCGATATCGAGCTGGTCTGGATTCTGGAGAACATCAACGAAGCCGAAGCCCTGGTCGTTCGTGATGGCAGCGGCATCACCGCTCCTCAGGATCTCAAGGGCAAAACACTGGGTGTACCCTTTGTATCCACAACACACTTCCACACCCTGTTCGCACTGGAGCAGTTTGGCCTGACAGAGAAGGATGTGAAAGTCCTCAACCTCCAGCCCAATGCAATTTCTGCCTCCTGGCAGCGTGGTGACATTGATGCCGCCTTCATCTGGGACCCGGTACTGGGCCAGATCAAGCAGGACGGCCAGGTTCTGCTGAGCTCCGGCGAGCTGAGCCGCTGGGGCAAGGCGACCTTCGACGGCATGGTGGTCAGCAAGGAGTACGGCAAGGCCAACCCTGAAGTGGTCACCACCCTGATCGAGCTGATGGCCCAGGCCGACAACGAATACCGCGCCAACAAGGAAAGCCTGACAGCAGAATCTCCCATGGTGAAGAAAATTGCCCAGATGACCGGTGGCGATGCCGCCAGCGTGCCGGGCGTGCTGGCGCTGTATCAGTTCCCGACCCTGGAAGAACAGAAAGGCTGTGCCTGGCTGGGCTGCGGTGAAGACGGCGGAGCGGCCAAGGCGCTGCGCTTTACCTCAGAGTTCCTCAAGGATCAGGGCAAGATTCCTGGCCTGAAAGAACGCTACAGCGATTACGTGAATCCTTCATACGCCGAAAAAGCCAAGTCCTGACCCAACCACGGCCCCCATTCGTGGGGGCCCACTGATAGCTGGAAACCTGTGCCGAAGCCGCTGCAGCCTTGTTATTGCAGCCTCAGCAACGCGGACAGGTTTTCGAAAGCCTGCCAGGCAGGAGTAAGAGATTATGAGCAGATTGCAGATTCATGATGTGTCGGTTGTATATCCCGGCCTGAACAACGGCGAAGAAGTCCGTGCCCTTTCCAATATCAATTTCAGTATTGAGCCGGGCGAATTCGTAGTGGCACTGGGCGCTTCCGGCTGCGGCAAAACCACATTGCTGAGCCTGATGGCCGGCTTCATCTCCCCATCCGATGGCTACCTCACACTGGGTGACAATCCGGTGTCCGGCCTGCCTCGGGTTGCTTGCGGGGTGGATCTGCAGGACCAGATCGCCGGCCCCGGCAAGGAACGCGGCGTCGTGTTCCAGAAACACGCTCTACTGCCATGGCTGAATGTACTGGAAAACACTGAATTTGGTCTGAAACTTCAGGGCATTGGCAAAAGCGAACGTCGCGAGCGGGCCGCAGCATTTCTCAAGCTGGTCGGCCTGGAAGATTTCCACAATCACCCGGTGTACCAGCTGTCCGGTGGCATGCAGCAGCGTGTCGGCATCGCACGTGCACTCACCAACGATCCTGAAATGCTGTTACTGGACGAACCCCTGGGTGCCCTGGACGCACTGACACGTGAGGTGTTGCAGGAGTTGCTGCTGGATGTGTGGAAAGAGACCGAGAAAATGATGTTCTTCATCACCCACAGTGTAGAGGAAGCTCTGTTCATGGCCTCGCGTTTGATCATCATGTCCCCGCGCCCGGGGCGTATTACCCATGAGTTCAAACTCGATTTCAACGAACGCTTCCTCGAATGTCGCGATGCCCGCAAGGTCAAATCCATGCCCGAATTCATCGAGATGCGCGAGAAAGTCCTCAGCATCATTCATGGTGACGAGCAATCCGGAGGAATGCACTGATGATGGCGAACAAAACACTGGATAGCGCCGACCTGATGGCCGATGACACCACCGAGCCCCCTGCGCGCACGACAGCAGAGTCCAAATCTGCCGAAGCCCCGGTAACCAAACCGGCCGTGACTCAAACTCAATCCGTAACGCTGCTGCAAAAACTGGGCAAGCTGTTTGCCGCCGGCCCGGTCAAACCCGGTGATTCATTTGGCGCACCCGGACAGGGCCGCAGCCTGGCCATTAGCATTGTCACCGCACTGTCCCTGATCGGACTCTGGTTTGTGGCCACCTCGGCCGGTTGGGTTAAACCGTTGTTCCTGCCCTCCCCCGTCGCCGTGGTCGAACGCTTCTGGGAAGTGCTGACCGAAGGCTTTGCCAACGCCACCCTGCTGGAACATACAGGGTGGAGCATGCTCAGGGTCTTTGGCGCCTTTGCCCTGGCGCTGGTAACCGCTGTCCCCATCGGTATTTTCATGGGTGTTAACCGTGTCGCTCGAGGGCTGTTTGACCCTATTATCGAGTTCTACCGCCCGCTGCCGCCGCTGGCCTACCTGCCGCTAGTCATAATCTGGCTGGGCATCGGTGAGACTTCAAAAATCGTATTGATCTACATGGCGATTTTCGCCCCCATGGCACTGAGTGCTCGCGCCGGTGTAAAGTCCGTCGCCATCGAACAGATCCACGCCGCCTACTCCATGGGTGCCTCTCGCTGGCAGGTGGTACGTCACATCATTCTGAAAAGCGCCCTGCCCGAGATCCTCACCGGCATGCGGATCGGGATCGGCTTCGGCTGGACCACACTGGTAGCCGCTGAAATGGTTGCCGCCCAGGCGGGTCTTGGCTTCATGGTGCTGAACGCCGCCGAGTTCCTGGTCACCGACGTGGTTATCATGGGCATCATCGTCATCGGCGTGATCGCCTACCTGTTCGACCTGCTGATGCGCTACGCCGAACGCAAGCTGGTGCCCTGGAAAGGCCGTTAACAGAGACGAAAACCACTCTTTCTCGTCCCCTCAAAAGCCGCCTTGTGCGGCTTTTTTCTGGCTGAAGTCAGCTGACGCGTTTTGAATTACACATGTTACTTAGGTTGAGTAGTCAACAATGCCTGAGCTGGTTATAGTGCCGTGCTCGGACACAAGGAATAGCCTAAAGGATGTAAGACGGCCCTCGGCAGTGTTCGGTATTCATTAAAAACACAGGGATGGTCACACCATGAAAACGTCACTTCTGACAGTTTCCTTTTTGCTTTTCTGCCAGCGCCCACGCGGCCTTTCTGATTCAGATACAGGCAAGATTTAAGACTCACCTTCAGGCACTAACCGCTATTTATCTAATATGTATTAGTCGCCATACAAGCTTAGATCTGTGCAACTTCAATAAACTGAAAACATCCTGGTTAAAGTATAAATGGAAATATCAGATTCAAAAATCCTGATTTTAGCAATCGCTCTCTGGTGCCCGGTCGGATGGGTTCTATTTAAAAAGTGGTTCGGAAACCCCAAGCGCTTTTTGAAATCCGCCAAAAAGGCTCGTGGCTCAGAAGCCTATAAGCTCCTGGAAAAAGGCTTTGCAAGCGCACTTGAAGGCCAGGCATTTGAGTTTGCCGTCGGAATATTTATTGGTATTAACGTACTGCTGGTTTTAGCCATTGCAGCTATATTAAATACGTTACAGAGTACAGTTGCCAGCCTCTAGAGTAGGTATGAAGCCACTTTACACAATCAGGCTTACAGACTCGCCGGTCTCAAATACCGCCCAGTTCACAGCTACACTCTAATAAAAAGAATCTGTTTTCGGGAGACGTCATCATCATGAGCACGCACACATCATCGTTCATTGAACCTGCCGAAATCCGCGCCCGGTTTTCCAGGTTCATGTCCGATATGTAT
Source organism: Marinobacterium sp. NO-S09 (assembly GCF_059179545.1). Lineage (NCBI taxonomy): Bacteria > Pseudomonadati > Pseudomonadota > Gammaproteobacteria > Oceanospirillales > Oceanospirillaceae > Marinobacterium > Marinobacterium sp. NO-S09. The sequence goes on from NZ_CP168954.1 coordinate 3,530,507, forward strand.
CAGGCTTAAGTCCCCCTCTATGGTGACTTGCTTGATCTAGTGGCTGAAGTGAATCAGGAAGTGCTGGCCGAATACCCAGACGTTGAGCGCCACCTGCAGCGCACGGGTGAGTTTGAACGTTTAGCGATGGAACGCCACGGCGCCATCCGCTTGGGCACCGCTGCCGAGCTGGCAACCATCCGGCGGTTATTTGCCGTTATGGGCATGCAGCCTGTTGGCTATTATGACCTGAGTCCTGCTGGCGTGCCTGTTCACTCCACTGCTTTTAGAGCGATACATGAAAAGGATCTTCAGAAGAGTCCCTTTCGCGTGTTCACATCCCTGTTACGCCTGGAACTGATTGATGATCCGGCTTTGCGGAAAATGGCGTCTGATATCCTCACCAAGCGCAAAATTTTTACGCCACGGGTCATGGAGCTGATCGAGCAGCACGAGGCAGAGGGAGGACTCAATGAAGCAGACTCAAACCAGTTTATTCAGGAGGCTCTTGAGACCTTCAGGTGGCACAAGGAAGCCACCGTCACTGCAGCCGAATACACAAGGCTGCATGAACAACACCGTCTCATTGCCGATGTGGTGGCCTTCAAAGGGCCTCATATCAATCACCTTACCCCGCGCACCCTCGATATCGACCGTATTCAAGCCGAAATGCCAAAACAAGGGATTACGCCCAAAGCGGTTGTAGAAGGCCCTCCTCGTCGCAAATGCCCTATCCTCTTGCGCCAGACCAGTTTCAAGGCGCTGCAGGAAAAAGTGGCTTTCACTGATCAGGCCAATGGTAGCCATACCGCTCGATTTGGTGAGATCGAACAGCGCGGTGCAGCGCTTACCCCAAAGGGGCGCGCACTCTATGACCAACTGCTGGCTAATACCCGCAAAGAGCTTAACGCCTTGCCAAATGAGGAAAATGCAGAGCGCTATATCGAACTGCTGGAGCAACACTTCCAGGCATTCCCGGATAGCCACGCAGCGATGCACGATCAGCAACTGGCGTACTTTCGCTACTTCGTCACCAGTAAAGGACTTGATGCTGCAGCTGAAAAGGCATTACCCGGTACGCTCAATGAGCTGATGACCGCAGGCTGTATCGACTACGAACCGCTGGTGTATGAAGACTTTTTGCCGGTCAGCGCTGCGGGCATTTTCCAGTCAAACTTGGGAGACAGCGCCCAGGCTCATTATGATGCCTCCTCCAGCCAGGCAGAGTTTCAAAACGCGCTGGGGCAACCCGTTATGAACGAACTGGCACTTTATGCCGAAACACAGCAGCACTCTATCGATGAATGCTTGGCCATCTTGAAAGCCTGACCTAAGCCTCTTGATAACGAAGCGGAATTGAAACAGCTGTTTGCCAGTTCGCTCATCCTTTGAGCGACTTTGTGCGGCTTTTTGTTATTTTCCCGCTGTTCAATATCATGAAGCACCAGATTTTTCTGCAGGTTTTACTTAGGTTGGATGGCCAGCTCAGGAGCGAATGGATATAGTGCGGTGCATGAATGCAGAGAATGCCGGCGGATAGGAATAAGCCATGGCAGCATTCGTCTTTTGATCAGGTACTATCAAGGAATGAACGAAAATGAAGAAAGTCTTTTTAAGAATACTGATAGCCTGGATTGCATTTGAGGCAATACAGTTAATCATAGCTCCCATATTTGGCATTATTTTAGGCTATATCACTCCATTCTTTATAGATCGTGGAGCCAGCTCCGCCGAAGACATGAAGTGGATGGTTCATTTCTTACACTACAGCAATATAGTCCTTGCGTATCTTTTTTCATTTATCGCTTTCATATCCGTTTCGTACGTAATCGTTTTAAAGAATAAAAATCTGGAGCCAAAACAAGGTCAGTGATTTTTACATCAGAAGTCATATCTGGCATCTTTTTTCGCCTTGAAAATAAAACGCCAAAAAATCCACTTTAAAAAGCACTCCCCATCGTAACTGGACATATAGAGTAAGGAATACGAATATGTTTGCGAACATATATTTTCTAAATGTAATAGCCCTGATAGAAAAGTTGCAGGACGGCAGCTTTGGAGAGGTTGATGCACTCAAACACTTAATCATTGCAAGCATTATTGCGGGCATTGGCCTTGAAATGCCTGTAACAGTGGGTTTTTACGGTTCTGAGCCTAACGGAACAGGAGGCTCTTTGGAGATATCCATGTACGTATCCTCAAGCCTTGTGGATATAGTGACATTCATTGTTACAGGCGTAATAATATACTACGGCACTTGGCTGTTATATCAAGCCAACTCAAAAGGCGACGGAAAAAATTTCTTTCTTAGAATCAATGCTTTAATGTTACCAGTATCCATAAGAATACTCATAATCGCCATCATCATGGGATTATTGCTGGGTTTACTTACACCTTATTTATCAGATAGCACTCCAACTATTGCCACTGCCATTTATTCTATTATTTATTCTGTATTAGATGTAGCGATTGTAATTGCGTACTTTATCATGATGAGGAATCATATTAGAGAAGTAGCATCTTGTAAGATCTAATTGGAACAGCAACGCTCGCCTTTACCTCACCCCATTGTTAACCCTGAAACAGCAACATAAAGGGCCGATCCAAAAAGCCCCGGCACTAAGCCGGGGCTCCTCCTCCCAACAGATGAATCAGTACTGCTCAGATTGCTTATCAATCGTGGCATACACTTCAGAGCTGCCATCCCTGTTCATCTGCAGAATCTGGTAAGGCTGGAAACGGTCGCCCATTTCCATGCCCGGGCTACCCATCGGCATACCCGGCGCCGTCAGTCCCAAAGCATCTTCAGGCGGGTTGGCAAGAAACTGCTTCACCAGTCGTGCCGGCACATGCCCCTCAAACAGATATCCAGATTCGGATACCGCTGTGTGGCAGGATTTCCACTGCCCGCGGATACCCATTTCCTGCTTCATCTGATCCAGGTTTCGCGGATGGAATGCCTTGGTATCAAAACCATTATCCTCGGCATGCTCAATCCAGTCCTCACAACAGCCACAGGTCGGGCTTTTATACACGTTCAGGTGCTCGGTTTTGGCGGCTCTCAGCAGCACACTGGCAGGTGCCTCTTCTGCCATGCTCATTTGCGAACCCGCCAACAGTGCCAAGCCCGATACCAAAGACACAATATTTTTCTTGCTTACGAAAGACATGAGAATCTCCTGATCCCGACGTGCCTGTTCTCGTTTTACAGGCAGCCAATTAAACGCGTTGCTGAATAGACGGCTCAAACAGAATAAGTACGCCTTGGAGGCTGATATGGCAGCTCCGTCAGTGGGTCAGGTAATTGAATGGGCAAAGGTGGCGGCAAGGCGCGAACCTGTTTCAAATGGAGCTGCTTCAGGGTCGCCGGCAGCCAGGCGGTTCCCTGAGCACAGTCCAGTGCGCACTGTAGCAGCTGATCATCACAGCAATCCGCCACCGCTGGCGAATGACAACCATCCGGATCATTGCCATCACAATGCATGGCAACAGCATCTGGTACCAGGCCGGGGTCGGCAGCATGGACTGCTTTTGTGCCCTGAGCAAACAGCAACAACAGGCACAGCAGCACCAGAGGCAAAGCCTGATACACTTTTGACTGATAGGGTGCTGATAGCTGCTTTAACACGTGAATGACCGGCCCAAAACCATAAAATGTGAAACTAATGCCTGTACGGTACGGGTACAACTCGTACACGCACTCATTATGAGCCTTAAGGTGAAATATGGTTCCTGATCCCAAGCAACAAAATACCTTGCCTGAAAACCTGAACATGGATTTTAGCAAACGTCTGATCGTTGAGACTGCAGAAATGGACTGGCTACCCAGTCCGGCGCCAGGCGTTCGCCGCAAGCCACTGGAGCGCCTGCAAAAGGAATCAGGTCACACCACCAGTATCGTCAAATATGCACCGGACACCTCCTTCGCCAGCCACTCACACCCACTGGGTGAAGAGATATTTGTTCTGGAAGGTGTATTCTCGGATGAAAGCGGTGATTACCCGGTGGGCAGCTATCTCCGTAACCCGCCCGGCAGCCGCCATGCCCCTTTCAGCAAGGACGGCTGTGTCATTTTCGTCAAACTGAACCAGTTTGCCTCGACCGACCTGACCCAGGTACGCCTGCAAACAGAACTGAAAGCCAGCCAGGACAACCCCGACGCCAAACTGCTGCACGAGTACCAGAATCCCGAGACAGGCATTCGAGAACACACCTGGCTGCTGTCCTTTACGCCTGGCGAGATAGAACTCCCAAGCGGAAACGCTGTACCCGCCGAGCTATTGGTTATCGAAGGAAGGCTGCAAATCGGGCAAGTTTCTTTGCATCCCGGCAGCTGGTTTCGCACGCCGAGCCTTGCCTCAGAGGCCGTTTGTGCAGAAGGCAAGGGACTGATTCTGATTAAAGCCGGGCATTTACCACTAAAATAACCGGGCAGATCTCATCAATGCTTGCGAGCGGCCGGTCAGCGGCGTTACATTCAGACACTGACCTCAGGTGTTGCTGGCCAGCCACATTTTGGCCTGAATCTGAGGCGATTCCTGAATCAAGCACCTATACTGGATTCTGGAATCAGCTTTTTAATTCATGCTAGATTAAACGTTACACCTGTAATGTAGAAATATTTTCCTGCATTTATCCTGCAACAGCAGGGTTGCAATGCCGAGAACTGTCCATGCCGACCAGCAATGACCTGATTCAGTCGCACAAAGCCCTGCTGAGCCTTACGCACGATGCGGACTATGTTGCTCTACCACGGGGTCGAAAGCTGGCACTACTGGCAGACTTCTGCATTGAACATATCGGCATCAACCGCACCAGCATCTGGGCGTTTAATCACGATGATAACTCCATCGTCTGTGAACGCCTGCGTGACACTCAAGACGAAGGCACGCTTAAGGATGCCTCCTGCGGTATAACCCTCAGCGCTGATGACCACCCTGAATATTTCAACACTCTGCTGGAAGAAAAGGTACTGGATGCTCGGGACGCTCTGACAGACCCACGCACGGCTTCCTTTACGGCTGACTACTTCCCTCATACGGGTGTAAAGGCAATGTTGGATGTGCCGATTTTCGATGGCGACTGCCTGGCTGGGGTAATCTGCCTGGAAGACAGAAAGCCCAGGGACTGGAGCCTGTCAGAAATATCACTGGCCGTAGCTGTCGCAAACACACTTAGCCTGATCCACACCCACGAAGCCTGGCTGAGATCGAAGCGGGCGCTGGAGTTTGTCACTCACTATGATGCCATGACCGGGCTGGCCAACCTGGCCTCGCTAAAACAGCGGGTGCAGGACTTGATCGATGCTCAGACGTGCAGCTTTTCCCTCGTCTGGATCGATATCGACCGCATCAAGACCGTTAACGAGGGCCTTGGCACTCATGCGGGCGACCAGGTTATTACCGAACTGGGGAGCAGGCTGGATCAGTTCCACCTGAGAGGTAAGGATCTGTTGGCCCGCGTGGGGGGCGATGAGTTCGTTATGGTCGTTCAGCACCAGCCCTCTGAAGAGACTCTCACTCAACTGGCAACCAGCCTGCAAGAGCTCATCTCCGAGCCGGTCATGCTGGACCAGCACCAGCTGGCCATGAGCGCTAGTATCGGTATCTGCTGCTGCCCGGATGACTTTGAATATACCGAAGAGCTGATGCGTGGTGCTGAAACGGCCATGTACACAGCCAAAGCCATTGGCCCGGCCAACTTTGCCCTGTTCAACCACGACCACCAAAGCTCGGCACGCTCACGATTTCGGCTGGAGAGTGCACTGCGCACTGCCATCGAGAGCAACCAGCTCGATGTGTTTTATCAGCCGATAATCGATGGCAGTGACCATCACATCGACACTATCGAAGCCCTGGTGCGCTGGAACCACCCTGAAAATGGCTGGATGTCTCCCATAGAATTCCTTGATGTCGCCCGTTCTGCCGGCCTGATGTATGGCTTGGGTGCTGCCGTGCTGAGACGCGTTTGTGAAGACTGGCGCCATTGCCAGGATGAGGGCACCCCTCTACCGGTGGTCTCGGTCAACCTGTCTGCCGAGCAGGTGCTCGCGCCAAGGTTGCCTGAGCTGGTGCAGGCACTTTGCAGCGAATATGCCATGCCTCCTCAAGCGCTCCAGTTTGAGGTTACTGAAGATGCCATTCAGGGTGATATGGATACCGTTCAATCAGTGCTTCAGGCACTGGTAGACTTGGGCGCCCGCCTGGCCATTGACGACTTTGGTACCGGTTACTCTTCTCTTTCTCGCCTGAAAAGCCTGCCGGTCACCCGTATCAAAATCGACCGTTCCTTTGTCAGCGGCCTGCCCTACGACCCTGATGATCGTGCCATTGCCCTGTCTATTCTGGGCCTTGCCCGTGGCCTGGGGCTGACCGTTGTCGCCGAAGGCGTCGAACTGCAGGAACATGAGACCTGGCTGCACGAGCGCGGCTGTAACTACTTCCAGGGCTACTTCTACAGCAGGCCAGTCCCGCTGGAAGACTGCCTGAAACTGCTGCAATAAAATCCTTAGTGTCACGAACCGGGTGATAGTGATTATCGCCGTTTCCGTCCTGCGCTCGCCCCATTCCGGGGCACTCGCATCTTTCCGTTCACCTTGGCACATCTCGACTTAAATAGCGTATTTTCTCCGAAATTCGTGATCTAAAGCCTGAAAAATCTCGTTTAAACTTCACTTTGGCCATAATCGCCAAGCCACTGAATTTCCGATAGATTTGATTTTTTATGCCAGTATGAACCATAGTAATGCGATGGAACTTCTGGCATGCCGAATCGCATAGCCTCAAATTCCCCCACAATTCAACGACGCATACGTGCGTCGGCTACTGGCATTTTAAGGAGTGATCATGAAGATCAAATGGCTCAAGACACTGGGTATGGGACTGGCTTTTTCTGCTGCAGCAACCACTGCGCAGGCCGACACGCTGCGCGTGGTAACTGACCCCAGCTTCGTGCCTTTCGAGATGATGGACCAGGCCACCGGCAAGATGATCGGCTTTGACATGGACATCCTCGCTGAAGTATCCAAGCGTGCAGGGTTTGAATACGACCTCAACACCATGGACTTCAACGGCATCATCCCCGCCCTGCAGACCGGCAATGTAGACATGGCCCTCGCCGGTATCACCATCACCGAAGAACGTGAAAAGATCGTCGACTTCTCTGACCCCTACTACGACTCAGGTCTGCGTATTCTGGTCCGTGCCGACAACGACCAGGTTGAAGAGATCACTGACCTGGAAGGCGCCAAGATCGGTACCAAGATCGGCAGCACCAGCTACAACTTCCTGATGGAAACCCTGGAAAAAGACGGCAACGTAACGCCGTACCCGGGCAGCTCTGACATGTATATGGCACTGATGTCTGGCGCTGTAGATGCGGTTTTCTACGATGCACCCAACGTCGGCTATTTCTCCAGCACCCGTGGCCAGGGCCGCACCAAAACCGTCGGTCCGCTGTATGAAGGCCAGCAGTACGGTATCGCGCTCAAACAGGGCAGCGAGTGGATTGATGAAGTCAATGCAGCGCTGGCTGAAATCAAGGCTGACGGCACCTATAAGAGCATTTACGAGAAGTGGTTCGGCAAAATGCCGGACAGCCAGTAAGGCCCCCAGGACCGGCCAGCAATGGCCGGTCATGTCCTGCACACTACGGAGCACTCTTTAGTGGAATTCCAGTTTCAATTCGACTGGCAAGCAGCCATTGACGCTATTCCCTTTCTGTTGAAAGGGTTGCCTTACACCCTGATGATCTCATTCGGCGGCCTGGTTATCGGTTTCCTGCTGGGTATTATATTTGGCCTGCTTAGCATCAACCGGCGCTGGTATCTGCGCTGGCCTGCCACCGCCTATATCGAAATCTTTCGCGGCACCCCGATTCTGGTGCAAGTGCTGTTTATCTTTTACGGTTTGCCCGACCTGGTGGGCTCGCCCATCGACCCCGTGACTGCGGCCATTGCCGCCATCGCCTTCAACTCCGGTGCCTATATTTCCGAAGTTGTGCGTGGTGGGGTTCAGTCTATTGCCAAGGGACAACGTGAAGCCGGCCTGTCACTGGGCCTATCTCTGACCCAGACCTTCCGCTACATCATCTGGCCGCAGGCTTTCCGACGCATGATTCCGCCGCTGGGCAACCAGGCGATTGTCAGTATCAAGGATACTTCGCTGTTCTCAGTCATCGGCGTAGGCGAGCTGGTACGCCAGGGGCAGGTCTATATCGCCAATACCTTCACCGCCTTTGAAGTGTATTTTGCGGTGGCCATCCTTTACCTGATCATCACCCTGTCACTTTCCTTCCTGCTGCGCATGTTCGAGCGCCGCGGAGCAGCAGCAGTCTGAGGATCGGAAATCATGTCGTATATTGTTGAAATCAATCAACTGAACAAATATTTCGGCCAGCACCACGTACTCAAGGACATCGACCTGCAGGTCGAAACCGGTGAGGTGGTGGTTATTATCGGTGCCAGTGGCTCAGGCAAATCGACCCTGATTCGCTGTATCAATGGCCTGGAAGAATACAATTCCGGCCAGCTGGTCGTGGATGAGCGTTCGCTGGCCCCACACGGGGGTAACCAGAAAGCCCTGAACAGTATCCGCAAGGAAGTGGGCATGGTGTTCCAGCAGTTTAACCTGTTCCCACACCTGAGCGTACGCCGCAACATCATGTTGGCGCCCATGAAGGTGCGTAACTCCAACAAGGATGACGCCACGGATACGGCTGACCGGCTGCTTGACCGTGTCGGCATCGGCAACCAGGCCGACAAGTTCCCTGGCCAGTTGTCCGGTGGTCAGCAGCAGCGTGTTGCGATTGCACGTGCGCTGGCAATGGAACCTCGCCTGATGTTGTTTGATGAACCCACATCAGCGCTGGACCCGGAAATGGTCGGCGAGGTGCTGGACGTCATGCGTGAACTGGCGCGTGAAGGGATGACCATGATGGTCGTGACCCACGAGATGGGCTTCGCCCGCGAAGTGGCCGATCGTGTTATTTATATCCACGAAGGCCGCATCGTCGAGCAGGGCCCGCCGGATCAGGTGTTCGACAACCCGCAGAACGAACGCACCCAGGCATTCCTGTCCCGCGTGCTGTCACACTGAAAAAAGAGCCCGGCCGTTTCAAGGCCGGGCTCTTTTTCCACTTCGGGCGCTCGCCATTCTGCGCATTTCCAGAACCTTACGCGATGCCAGGTCATGTGCAACTCTGACCGGCAAGTCAGTTATCCGTCGCCCCAATCCCCATGCAGCACCATCTGCTACACGCTGGCGTTTGGCATGGTTGGTTCTGCGGTCGAAAATTGAACGTCTCCGCTCCTTTCCCTGGTATCGCCCAAAGAGATAACGTTTCCACCACTCCTCAGCATCCTGGAACGTTGCAAATCGAGGGCTCACCAGCCCACCGGACTGATCCGACCAATAAAAGCAGATCCGGTCATCAATATAATCTTTTAGCAATTGCATAGGGATCACCGCTCGTTAAAACAGCCGATGCCGACAACCCGGCCGTTTAACGCTTAGCTACATAACGTACGACATCCCTTTCAAGACTTTGTTGCTTAATTATTGACCAGAATACGCCAGAAAACAGGCACCGGTTCATAATGGGGCCTGCGTGATATGGATGGGCTAGCGCTTGCGCCACAGCGGACGCAGCAGCAGGTAGGCGTACAGAGCCGCTCCGATGCCAACCGCCATCAGCGCCAGCCAATCGGTTGTCGTGACCACATAAGCCAGTTGAGAGCCAGTCAGCACGGGAGCCGCCAGTGCTGCAGCAAGCCCCAGCGCACCTGATACCGGCCAGATCATGGCAGACTGGGGGCCACGTTTTTTCCGTCCCAGTACAAGGCTGACCAGCAACAACAGGATCGCAAGCCCAAGTAGCCAGAGGTAGGGTTTAAGGGTGTACAGCATCACCACAAGAATCTGTTGAATCGACATGTTGACCTCCTCAGACCCGGCCATTGAGCATGGCGTAGTACGCCGGCTGCAGCATTTTTTCCTTCATCACCCATACGGCCCAGGACTCTTCCGTCGGACTGATAAAGGGGAACGAAGGCATAAGCTCACCGCCATATCCGAACTCGGCCAACATGGCACGGCCAATACTGGTGATTAACGGGCAGGAGGTATAGCCGTTGTAGCGGGCCTTGAGAGGTTGATCCGCCAGATAGGCCAGTATGTTTTCTTCCACCACCGGCGCCTGCTTTTTGACGCTGGCGGCCGTCTTGCCAAAGGGCGTCCCGGCTACATCGCCAATGCCAAAAATATTGGGGTAGCGGCGGTGCTGCAGGCTGTACTGATCAACCTCCATCCACTGCTGCGCCATACTGCCTTCCTGCCAGGCCAGCTCACTGTGACGAACCACATCCGGCGCGCTCATGGGCGGTACGACATGGATGAAGTCGTACGACTCCTGGTCCGTTTCACCGCTGGCATGACTGAACAGTGCCGTACGTGCTCCCGGATCAATGGCCACCAGACGGCGCTGGCCGTAAAGCCCGACCTGCTGCTCACGCCAGCGGTTGAGAACAAAGTCGTTGTACACGGGAACGGAAAACACCTTTTCCTTGAATGGCGTGAAGAAGTCCACCTGAAAGCGCTCACGCTGCCCGCTATCTTCCAGCCGGCTCAGGGTGGTGAATGTCATTTTCAGGGGCGCACCGGCACACTTGATGGGCGTATGTGGAAGGGTAAACAGTGCTCGCCCTTCGCCGCGATCAATCAACGCCTGAATCGCATTATTGGTCGCACGCGCCGCCTCGGGGCCTGCATACACACTGCCGATTCCCTGCTGACCAATCAACTCTGGTGACATGCCTTCTATGTCTGTGTAGTTCAGCTGACACCCCGTGGCGACTACCAGAAGGTCATACGACAGCGTTTGCTGATTGGTCAATGTGACCTTGTTGTTGTCAGGGTTGAATGAAGCGGCATCTGATTCTATCCAGCTCACATTTTTCGGGACCCACTCCTGTGTCGAAGTGAGCACACGCTCCATCTGCCACAAGCCAGATGCAATTAAGGTAAAACCGGGCTGGTAGTAATGCTGCTGACGTGCGCCCACCAGGGTAATGCGGGCACCCTCCAGTGAACGCTGCAGACGGCTGGCAATATCCAGCCCTGCTGCACCGGCACCGATAATGACAATATGTGCATTGCTGGACTGACGCGCCAACAGATCTGAAGCAGGAACAGCAGACAGGATACCGGCTGCAGCTCCGAATTTAAGTAAGCGGCGCCTTTGGGAATCGTGCCCACCTTTGGGGTTGTGCATGGCACACCTCCGAGAACAAACATTAGAGTTATTTAATATAATAACTCAAGGTCATTCCTCCGGAGGTGTGACAAATGGTCACATCGCTTCGCTGACATCCAGTCGCTGGCTGATACATTGCAGCGCAGTGAATGCAGCCGAGGTGCGGTTGTCGACCTGCATTTTGCGAAACACCTGCTCCAGGTGCTTATTGATGGTTCTTGGACTCAGCCCCAGAATCTGGGCTATTTCCTTATTGGTTTTACCGTGCACAATCCACAACAGTACTTCGGCCTCGCGCTCGGTCAGGCCGAAACTGTGCACCAGCTTGGTACTGTCATCCGGCTGGCGGGGGTCATCCACCTTGAGCAGACAGCGGCCGCTCTCATCCTGATCAATCAGATGACACCTGACCTGGTCGTCATTGACCTGAACCATTACGGGCTCATCACCAGGCGCTCGCCCCTGCAAAGATGCCTGCAAACGCGTACCCAGTTGCTCGACCTGATCTCCAAAGATGCGATAGATCTGCGGTGTGGCCCACTCAACTTCACCACTACTGGCGATACACAGGGTCATCAGGCCCTGCCCGTCCATCACCTGGTGGGCGTGGGCGGCACGCTTGGCGTTGCCCAGATGAGAGCGCATCCTCACCAGTAATTCCTCATGACGAATCGGCTTGGTGATGTAATCCACGCCACCGGCATCGAACCCTTTGACGATGTCTTCGGTGTCACTGAGACCGGTCATGAAGATCACCGGTATATTCATCAGCTCCGGTGAAGCCTTCAGTTGTTCACAGGCTTCGAAACCGGACATGCCGGGCATCATGGCGTCCATCAGAATCATATCCGGTGTGATTTGAGCACTGATACTCAGGGCCTGCTCACCACCCAACGCAATGAAAACCTGAAAGCCATTCAGGGTCAGCATCTCGTTGAGCATGCTGATCACTTCAGGAGAGTCATCTACAACCAGAACTTTGGCACTCATCGCATCAACCATTATTTCCTGCGTACGCCTGCAAACGCTCAAGTACGCCATTGAAATTGAAGTTGCCGACCAGCGCCTGCAATTGCGCCTGCTCATCGGTCGAGATACCTGCCTCGGCCGACAACCGGTCAACTTCATGTTTGATCCCTTCCAAAAACCCTTGATCGACGAACTGCTGCAAACGCGTCGTATCAAGTGCTGGCCGGTCCATGGCTGTTTCGCTGACTCCGGAAACGACTCCAGAGCTCTGTCGTGTTTTCCACTGTAATCGCAGCAGGCTGCCCACTTGCTCCAGCAGCTCTGCAACCCGTACCGGCTTGACCAGATAATGATCAAAGCGATGCTGTTCCGTGCTTTGCGCCCATTCGGTAGCGTCCGCCGACAGCATCACCACCGGCACCTGATAATTGCGATCTCGCAGTGCATCAAGCAGGGTCCAGCCGTTCATACCCGGCATGGAGACATCCAGTACAAACAGATCGGGAAGGTCCTGCTGGCAGAGTTCCAGGCAGCTGTGTCCATCCGGCACCGCGATAACGTTGAAACCGACCGGGTGCAGAATGTCACGAATCAGATCGCGGTGGGTCGGATCATCATCCACCACCATGATAGTGCGCCGGCGCCCCTCATAACCGCCCTGCCAGATATCATTGACCGGTATCGGTGTTGGCCGGCTCAGGCTAGACATCATCAGCATCAGTTTGAAGCGGGTACCCTTGCCCGGCACGCTTTCATACTGCAGATCGCCGCCCATAATGTCGGTCAGCAGACGTGTGATCGTCAGCCCCAGCCCGGTGCCCGGCCGCCCCTGAGTAACACGTTCAAAGGGCTTAAAAATCCGTTCCAGATCATCTTCGGCAATGCCTATGCCGGTATCGCTGATAACAAACTCCGCCACTTCGTTGCGGTAGGTCAGGCTCAGGGAAACACCTCCATGGTCAGTGAACTTGATGGCATTGGAGAGCAGGTTGATCAGAATCTGGCGCAGCCGTTTTTCATCCGTGGCGACAAACTCCGGTATACGTTGTTGGCGGGTGTAATCGAAGGAAATGCCCTTGGCTTCTGCCTGCAGCCGGAACATGTACACCAGCTGTTCCATAAAGCTGACCAACCCGACCTCATTGCGGTTCAACTCCAGCCGGCCGGCCTCAATACGGGATATATCCAGCAGTTCTTCAATCAGGTTGGCCAGGTGCTCACTGCTGCGTTTGATCACATTGATGGCGGGGCGGCGCTGAGTTGGAATGTCAGCCGCCACATCCAGCAGCTGGGCATAACCAAGGACCGCATTCAGCGGCGTGCGCAGCTCATGGCTGATGCCGGTCAGATAGCGGCTTTTCGCCAGGCTGGCCGCTTCCGCCAGCTCCTTGGCTTCCTGCAACTCTCGGTCGGTCAGTTCGTGCGCCTGAATCTCGGCCATTAAACGTTCAGTCTGCTGCTGGCTCTCGTTTTGCGCCATCACACGGCTCTCATAGGCAAGCAGAAACAGCCAGGCCGCAACGCCAATCACGATCTGCAGCAGGAAAAAGACTTTCCAGAGGACCGTGCCGACCAGCTCGGCACTGCCCACGTCCGAGCCCACCATCTGGAAATAAATGAGTGCCAGAAATGCACCAACAATGATGTTGAACACCAGCATCAAGCCGAGAAAATACCCGGTTCGCGAGCTGGCTCCCTGCAACATGCCGGAGGGCAGCAAGACATGCAATAAGGCTGACAACTGGTCACTGAAACGGCTTTTATCTTTGCAGCCATCGTTACAGCGTGCATCCAGCGAGCAGCACAACGAACAGATATTGCTGCCATAGAGCGGGCAGTAGGTCATGTCATCCAGCTCGAAGCTGTGTTCACAAATGGAGCATTCAGAGTCGGAGGCGGCAATGGGATCGCGGGCAATGTAATAGCGGCTGCGTGTCAGCATCGCAATCAGTGGCGCCAGCAGCAGCGTCAGCCCCAGTGTTATAAAAGGCGCCCAGGCCTGCACCAGTGGATAGTCCTGATTCACCATGGCCAGCAGGCCGACCAGTGACGACAGGGTCATGGAGCCCACACCCACCGGGTTGATGTCATAAAGGTGCGCACGCTTGAACTCTATCCCCGGCGGGCTCAGCCCCAGCGGCTTGTTGATAACCAGGTCTGCCACCAGCGAACCCACCCAGGCCGCAACCAGAATGGCAAACACCCCGAGAATGCTGGCAAAAGCTTCGTAGATCCCCAGCTCCATGAGCAACCAGGCAATGATCACATTGAAGACGAGCCAGACCACTCGACCGGGATGCGTATGTGTCAGGCGGGAGAAGAAGTTGGACCAGGCCAGGGAGCCGGCATAGGCGTTGGTCAGGTTGATTTTCACCTGCGACAGGATAACAAACACCCCGGCCAGTAAAAGTGCCAGCTCCGCAGTCCCGGTCAAGTGACCAAAGGCGGTGAGGTACATCATATTGGGCTCGGAAGCATCTGCCAGGCTGCCGCCATTATTGAGCACAACCACTGCCAGAAAGGAGCCGGCCAGTATTTTCAGAGTACCCGGAATCACCCAGCCGGGGCCTCCCAGCATGACAGCACCCAGCCAGCGCATACGATTCTCCGGTGTCTGTTTGGGCATGAAGCGCAGGAAGTCCACCTGCTCACCGATCTGCGCCAGCAGTGACATGACAACCGTTGCCGCCGCTCCCAGCAGCACCCAATCAAGCCCGCCACTTTCTTGCAAGCTGCCTTTATAGGCAGTCCATTCCTCCACGTAGCTTTCACCACTGAACAGAATCACCAGGAACGGCAATAACTGGAGCGCAATCCACAGGGGCTGACTGAACATCTGGAAACGGCTGATAAAGGTGAAGCCGTAGGTCACCATGGGAATGACCACCACCGCACTGAGAAAGTACCCCAACGACAGGGGCACATCAAAAATCAGCTCCAGTGCCTTGGCCATAATGGCCGCTTCCAGCGCCAGAAATATAAAAGTAAAAGAGGCATAAATCAGCGATGTCAGCGTTGAGCCGATATAGCCGAATCCGGCCCCGCGGGTGAGCAGGTCGATATCAACCCCGTAGCGGGCAGCGTAATAACTGATGGGAGCGGCCGTGGCCACGATCAGCACGGCAACCAACAGTGTGGCTATCAGTGCATGCTCGAACCCGTAGCTGAGTGTGAGGGCTCCGCCGATGGCTTCCAGCGCCAGAAAGGAGATACCACCAAGCGCCGTATTGGCGACACGGGATAACGACCAGCGCCGCGCCTGCTTGGCAGTAAAACGCAGTGAATAGTCTTCCAGCGTCTGGTTGGCAACCCACTTGTTGTACTGGCGCCGGGTAGTGAATATTTGCTGACGAATGGTCATCGGTCATAGCCCCATACTGCAGTCTTGAGAGCGCCTGAAGACCAACTGCGCACCCTATCGGGGCATAGCCACTCAGATTCGGGCTGCCCTCGCCGTCTGGTACACAATCCTGCACTCCCTATGCAATTTATGTACCCCGATACTTACGCAGTTTTCCGCACTGCACCATGGGGTAAATGACGTATGCCCTTTGGAGCATTTTCCGAATGTTTTTTCGCCTGCCCTCTCCTGATACTGACATCCACCCTGAAGCTCAAATTCGAGTCAATAACCCAGGAGAACAACCATGCGAAAGAGTGACCGCGTTGCCAAGAAACACTCGCCCATGCGCCGTAGATTGATGAAGGGCCTGATGGCTCTGCCTGCCGCCGCCCTTTTGAGCAGCAGTATTCAGCTGGCGAACGCCGCCGAGGTGAACACCACGGGTCTGGCCGTGACCGAAGACACCGTCAAGGTCGGCGTTCTGCACTCCATCACCGGCACCATGGCCATAAGTGAGACCGGCTCAGTACAGGCTGAAAAGCTGGCGATCGACCAGATCAACGCCATGGGCGGTGTACTGGGTCGCAAGATCGAATACGTACAGGAAGATGGCGCCAGTGACTGGCCGACCTTCGCCGAAAAAGCCAAGAAGCTGCTGGTCAACGACAAGGTTGCGGCGGTCTTCGGCTGCTGGACCTCCGCCTCGCGTAAAGCGGTACTGCCAGTCTTCGAACAGTACAACGGCATGCTCTATTACCCCACTTTCTATGAAGGTCTGGAGCAGTCACCCAACGTGGTCTACACCGGCCAGGAAGCGACCCAGCAGATCCTCGCGGGTCTGGACTGGGTAACCAAGGAGAAAGGCGCCAAGAGCTTCTACCTGCTGGGGTCTGACTATATCTGGCCTCGTACCTCCAACAAGATTGCCCGCAAGCACATCGAAATGAAGGGCATGAAAGTGGTGGGCGAGGAGTACTACCCGCTGGGCCACACCCAGTTCAACTCCGTGATCAACAAGATCAAACTGAAAAAGCCGGATGTCGTATTTATCTCGGTTGTGGGTGGTTCCAACGTGGCCTTCTACAAGCAGCTGAAAGCCGCCGGTATCGACATGGGCAAGGAGAAGCCGTTGTTCCTGACCATCTCCGTTACCGAGGATGAAATTCTGGGTATCGGTGGCGAGAACATCGACGGCATCTACGCCTCCATGAAGTACTTCCAGAGCCTGCCAAACGACAACAACAAAGGGTTTGTTGATGCCTTCAAGGCCGCCTATGGCGACGACATCGTGATCGGTGACGTCACCCAGGCCGCCTACCTCGGCCCCTGGCTGTGGAAAGCTGCGGTTGAGAAAGCCGGTTCCTTCGACATTGACAAGGTCCGTGCCGCTACACCGGGTATCGAGCTGAATACGGCACCGGAAGGCTATGTGCGTGTGCATGAGAACCACCACCTCTGGTCCCGTACCCGTATCGGCCAGGCCCAGCCTGACGGCCAGTACAAGGTTGTCTTCGAAACCGACGACCTGATCGAGCCGGATCCCTTCCCGGCCGGTTACCAGTAAGTCCTGATGCGGGGCCCGGCAACGGGCCTCGCCCCTGATCCACGCGCTACCTTCCCTGAATAGCTAGAGGGCTGTCATCATGTTTGCTGATTACACCTCTTCCGAGTTGTTGGCCATCTTCGCCATGCAAGGATTCGCAGGATTGAGCCTGTTCTCGATCTTCGTCCTGATGGCACTCGGCCTGGCCATCATCTTCGGACAGATGGGCGTGATTAACATGGCGCACGGCGAGTTCATGATACTCGGTGCCTACATGACCTATATTACGTCCCACATTTTTGCCGACTACCTGCCCAGCCTGTACGGCTCCTATTTTATCTTCGCCATGGTGTTTGCCTTCATCGCCGCCGGTGCCCTCGGGGCGCTTGTGGAATGGGCATTAATACGGCGTCTCTACCACCGTCCTTTGGATACCCTGCTGGCAACCTGGGGCCTGAGCCTCATCCTGCAGCAGTGCTACCGCTCCATCTTTGGCGCCCGTGAAGTGGGTGTAACCCTGCCGGATTGGCTGATGGGGTCCGTGCCCATGTCCGATATGGTGGATATCCCGATCAACGGCCTGTTCGTGATGGTACTTACGCTGGCGATTGCCGCAGCCGTTTACTACCTGATGTACCGCTCCAACTGGGGTGGCCAGGTGCGTGCGGTGGTACAAAACCGCCCAATGGCCGGTGCCGTGGGCATCAACACCGAGAAGGTGGACCGCATGACCTTCGCCCTTGGCTGCGGCATTGCCGGTGTTGCCGGCAGCGCTTTCACCATGATCGGCTCCACCGGCCCGACCTCCGGTCAGCTGTATATCGTCGACACCTTCCTGGTGGTCGTATTTGGCGGCGCATCCAGCCTGCTGGGCACCATCGCCTCCGCGTTCACCATCTCCCAGGCACAGTCCACCATGGAATTCTTCCTCAGCGGCTCAATGGCGAAAGTCCTCACGCTGCTGGTGGTCGTCGGCATCCTGATGCTGCGTCCGCAGGGTCTGTTTGCTCTGAAGATCCGTCGCTAAGGAGACGCTCATGTTTGCATCCAATCATTTCTTCAAGCGTCGGGATCTGATCAACTACGGCCTGCTGGCTATCCTGCTGGTCGTCATCCTGCCGCTAAGCATGGATATCTTCCGCCTCAATCTGGTCGGCAAGTATCTCAGCTACGCCTTCGTCGCCATGGGCCTGGTCCTGTGCTGGGGCTACGGCGGTATTCTCAGCCTCGGACAGGGGGTGTTCTTTGGCCTGGGCGGCTACGCCATGGCCATGTTCCTGAAGCTTGAGTCTTCGTCACCTGAAGCCACGGCGATTCAGTCCACCCCGGGTATCCCCGACTTCATGGACTGGAACCAGCTCACTGCCCTGCCCTGGTTCTGGGAGCCGTTCCACTCTCTCACCTTTACCATTCTGGCGATCCTGTTTGTGGCACCGCTGTTTGCCTATCTGATCGGGGTAGCCATGTTCAAACGCCGCGTGGGTGGCGTCTACTTCGCCATTATCACTCAGGCGGTGGCCGCCATCCTGACCATTCTGATCATCGGTCAGCAGGGCTACACCGGTGGCGTGAACGGCATCACCGATCTGCGTACCCTGCTGGGCTGGGATATCCGCACCGACGAAGCCAAATACGTTCTCTACTTCGTCTGCGTCGCCGTGCTCTTTGCCTGCCTGCTGCTGTCGCACTTTGTGCTCAAGAGCAAGCTGGGTCGACTGCTGGTGGCGATTCGTGATCGCGAAGACCGCGTCCGCTTCTCCGGCTACGACGTGTCCAACTTCAAGATCTTCGTGTTCTGCTTCGCCGCCATGCTTTCCGCTATCGGCGGTGCCATGTTCACCCTGCAGGTGGGCTTCATGTCACCCACACTGGTCGGCATCGTACCTTCCATCGAAATGGTGATCTTCTGTGCCCTCGGCGGACGCCTGTCGATTATCGGTGCGGTCTACGGCGCCCTGATCGTCAACGCTGCCAAAACCACCATGTCCGAAGCCTTCCCGGAACTCTGGCTATTCGCTATGGGTGCCCTGTTTATCGGTGTGGTTCTGGCCTTCCCCAACGGCCTGGCCGGCCTGGTGGAAAGCCTGAAAGACCGCCTGCTGGCGTCCCGCAAGTCGGAAGCCCCGGCACCGCTGCCAACGCCCCAACCGGAGCAGGATGACGTGGACAGTCTCGACACCAACACCCGTGCGGTTAGCCAGTCATAAGGAGCCCATCATGTCTCAGCAGGATTTTGTACTCGCAGTGGAAGGCCTGACCGTTTCCTTTGATGGCTTCAAGGCGGTGAACGACCTGTCCTTCTACGTCGACGAAGGTGAAATCCGCGTGATTATCGGCCCCAACGGGGCCGGTAAGACCACGGTACTCGACCTGATCTGCGGTCGCACCAAAACCACGGAAGGCTCCATCAAGTTCCGCAACAAGGAACTGACCAAAATGAAGGAGCACCAGATCGTTCACGCCGGTGTCGGCCGCAAGTTCCAGAACCCGTCGATCTATGAAGACCTGACCGTGTTCGAAAACCTGGAGCTGTCCTTCCCCCGCGGACACGGTGTGTTCGGCGCCCTCGCCTTCCGCCGTGATGCGGAGGTGATGGCCAAGGTGCAGGAGATCGCCGAAATCATCTTCCTCGATGACCAGCTGGACCAGCGCGCCGATCTGCTCAGTCACGGCCAGAAACAATGGCTTGAGATCGGCATGCTGCTGATCCAGGACCCTGCCTTGCTGATGCTGGACGAGCCTGTCGCCGGCATGTCCGTGGCCGAACGCAAGAAAACCGCCGAGCTGCTCAATCGCATCACCCAGGACCGCTCGGTACTGGTGATCGAGCACGACATGCAGTTCGTCGAGGATATTGCCCACCGCGTCACCGTACTGCATCAGGGCAAGATGCTGTCCGAAGGTACGCTGGAGCACGTCAAAAACGACCCCAAAGTGGTTGAAGTCTATCTGGGCCATTAAGGAGACAGCCATGCTCAATGTATCCGAGTACAACGTGGCCTACGGCCAGAGCCGTGTCATCAACGACATGGATCTGAACCTGGGCGACAACGAAATCGTGGCCATTCTGGGCCGCAACGGCATGGGCAAAACCACGCTGATGAAATCCCTGATCGGCATGATTCCCTCCAGCGGCGGGTCGGCCCAGCTCAACGACACCGAACTGGCCGGCCTGAAAAGCCATCAGCGCGTGGCGGCTGGCGTCGGCTTTGTGCCTCAGGGCCGCATGATTTTCTCCACCATGACAGTGGAAGAGAACATCCGCACCGGCCTGACCAGCACCGGTTCCAGCACCATTCCAGAGCACCTCTACACGCTGTTTCCGGTGCTGGAGGAGATGAAGCATCGACGCGGCGGCAACCTGTCCGGTGGTCAGCAACAGCAGCTGGCCATCGCCCGCGCCCTGGCCAGCAATCCCAAGCTGTTGCTGCTGGATGAGCCCACCGAAGGTATCCAGCCTTCCATCATCCGCGAGATGGCACGCACCCTGCGCAAAATCCGTGATGAGCATGGCCTGTCGATCCTGGTGTCGGAGCAGGTGCTCAGCTTCGCGCTGGATGTGGCCGACCGCATTCTGGTGATCGAGAAAGGCAACATCGTCCATGACGTCCCGGTGGCCGAGGCCGACGAAGCCACCATCACCCGTTATCTGTCTGTTTGATCAAAGAGGAGAAACACCATGCGACACGGTGATATTTCCAGCAGTGATGACACGGTCGGCGTTGCCGTCGTGAACTACAAGATGCCTCGCCTGCACACCAAGGGCGAAGTACTCGATAACGCACGCAAAATCGCCGACATGATTCAGGGGATCAAACAGGGCCTGCCCGGCATGGATCTGATCATCTTCCCCGAGTACAGCACCATGGGGATCATGTACGACCACGACGAAATGATGGCAACCGCCACAACCATTCCCGGTGATGAAACCGCCATCTTTTCTGAAGCCTGCCGCCAGGCCGACACCTGGGGTGTGTTCTCCCTCACCGGCGAGCGGCACGAAGAACATCCGGCCAAGGCGCCCTACAACACTCTGGTGCTGATCAACAACCAGGGCGAGATTGTGCAGAAGTACCGCAAGTGCCTGCCCTGGTGCCCCATTGAAGGCTGGTACCCCGGTGATCGCACCTACGTCAGCGAAGGCCCCAAGGGTATGAAGCTGAGCCTGATCATCTGCGATGACGGCAACTATCCCGAGATCTGGCGCGACTGCGCCATGCGAGGCGCCGAGTTGATTGTGCGCTGCCAGGGCTACATGTACCCGGCCAAGGAACAGCAGGTGATGATGTCCAAGTCCATGGCCTGGGCCAACAACACCTATGTTGCCGTTGCCAATGCAGCCGGTTTTGATGGCGTCTACTCCTACTTCGGCCACTCCGCCATTGTCGGCTTCGATGGCCGCACCCTGGGTGAATGCGGCGAAGAAGAGATGGGCGTGCAGTATGCCCAGCTGTCACTGAGCCAGATCCGCGATGCACGCAAAAATGACCAATCCCAAAATCACCTGTTCAAACTGCTACATCGTGGCTACGCTGGTATTCATGCCTCCGGGGATGGTGACAAGGGCGTAGCCGATTGCCCGTTCGAATTTTACCGAAGTTGGGTAATGGACGCGGAGCGTACCCAAGCCCAGGTGGAAGCCATGACAAGGGACACCATTGGTGTTGCCGAGTGTCCGGTGGGTGATCTGCCGGTGGCTGAGCGCGAATGGGAGGCAGGCTAAGGCCTGCTTGCAAGGAGAGTCCCATGCCTTTCATCAATGATCTGCTCGAACAAAACCGCAACCACAGCCGTGTTACCGGGCCAGCTGCGGGCGCGGTTCATACCCCTGCTCTGCAATCCCGCTTCCGCTTTGATCCTGACGCCATTACGGATCTGCTGAAACAGCGCCTGGCAGGCCAACGTGAGATCATTGAAGCCCTCGGCGCTCAACTGCGCATTGTTAAAGCCGATCTGTGCGACCCCGACCGCCCGCTGTATGTGACACTGTTTATTGGTGACACCGGCGTGGGCAAGACCGAGATCGTACGCCTGCTGGCCCAGGCCATTCACGGCACCGCCGACAGTTTCTGTCGCCTGGATATGAACACCTTGTCACAAAGCCATTACAGCGCTGCCGTCACCGGCGCGCCTCCGGGCTATGTGGGCAGCAAGGAAGGCACCACGCTATTTAATGAGGACCTGATCAAGGGCAGCTTTGATCGCCCCGGCATTGTGCTCTTCGACGAGATTGAGAAAGCCAGCAACGATGTGGCACGCGCACTGATGAACGTGCTGGATACTGGCAAGCTGAAACTGGCGTCCGGCAACCGGGAACTGGATTTCAGTAACTGCCTGATCTTCATGACCAGCAACGTCGGTTCAAAAGCCTGGATGGCCGCTCAGCGCCGAACCCGGGGCCATTGGCACCACCGCCTCCTGAGCCGTCTGCGCCCGCCAGGACACTCACGCTCGGCCCTGATCGAAAATGCTCTGCATGAGCGCTTCGACCCCGAATTTCTCAACCGTATCGACCGCATCGAACTGTTCGAATCGCTCTCCGGCGAGCACCTGGAAACCATCGTGCAACTGGAGCTGGAACGCACTAACCGCTTACTCAAACGCAAAGGCATCGAAGTGCAGCTGGCCGCAGGCGCCATCAGCTTGCTGTGCGAACTGGGCTTCGATGCCGAATTCGGCGCCCGCGCCATTCGCCGCAATTTCCGCCAACGGGTGATGCAGCCCCTGGCCGATTGCCTGCTGAATTTGCCGGCTTCCATACCGGCGACAACGAGCACGCCCCCTCTGACCATTCTGCGCGGCAATGCCGTCGATGGTCAGATCTTGTTCAAACGGGTTCCTGACGAACCCACTTCTCATACTTTACCCAAAGATCGCAGCCCTCAGGGGACTGCACAGGAGATGTAGCCATGACCGATACCATCATCAAAATCGATCTGAACAAGTCCGCCTATGAACATGACAATGTGCATAACCGCTGGCACCCGGATATTCCGATGGTTGCCAAGGTCAAACCCGGTGATGACTTCATTATCGAGTGTTTCGACTGGACCGGCGGACAGATCGAGAACAATGACGATGCCTCCGATGTACGCGACGTTGACCTGACCCAGGTGCACTTCCTGTCCGGTCCTGTAGCAGTGGAAGGCGCCGAACCGGGCGACCTGCTGGAAGTGGATATTCTCGATATCGGCACCTTCGCCGACCAGCAGTGGGGCTTTAACGGCTTCTTCTCCAAGAAGAACGGCGGCGGCTTCCTCACCGATGAATTCCCGAACGCACAGAAATCGATCTGGGACTTCAACGGCATGTTCACCAAATCCCGCCACGTACCGGGCGTTGAGTTCGCCGGTATACTGCACCCGGGCCTGATCGGCTGCCTGCCCTCCGAGGACATGCTCAACCAGTGGAACAGCCGTGAGAAAGAGCTGTTCGACACCGACCCCGAGCGCGAACCGGCGCTGGCCTGCCTGCCGTATGGCGAAACCGCCCACATGGGCCGCATGAAAGGCGATGATCGTGACAAGGCTGCAGCCGAAGGTGCCCGTACCGTTCCGCCCCGTGAACACGGCGGTAACTGTGACATCAAGGACCTGACCCGTGGTGCCAAAGTGTACTTCCCGGTATATGTGGACGGTGCCGGCCTGTCAGTAGGCGACCTGCACTTCAGCCAGGGTGACGGTGAGATCACCTTCTGTGGCGCAATCGAGATGGCGGGCTGGATTCACCTGCGTGTAAACCTGATCAAGGGCGGCATGGAAAAATATGCCATCAAGAACCCGATCTTCAAACCCAGCCCGATGGTACCCAAGTACGACGATTACATGATCTTCGAGGGTATCTCTGTCGACGACAGCGGCAAGCAGCACTATCTGGATACAAGCCTGGCCTACAAGCAGGCCTGTCTGAATGCCATCAACTACCTGGAGAAATTCGGCTACTCACCGGCACAGGGCTACGCCATCCTGGGTTGTGCGCCGGTGCAGGGTCATATCAGTGGTGTGGTGGATATTCCAAACGCCTGCGCCACCCTGTGGCTGCCCACGGATATCTTTGACTTCGACGTTAAACCCAACGCCGATGGACCGAAGAAAATGCTCGATGGCAGCGTCGATATCCCGCTTGCACCTGACCTGAAGTAAGGAGACTGCTATGCCACTCTACGATTACAAATGCCCCGAGCATGGTGTTTTCTCCGAGCTGGCAACCATGGCAGAGCACGACAAGCCCTGCGCTTGTCCCACCTGCGGCACGCAAGCGCCGCGGGTGGTGGTGCTCCCGCCACAGATGTTGGCCATGCTGAAAGAAAAACGCGAAGCGATGGAACGTCACGAAAAGTCCAAGGAAGGGCCGGCAATTTTGACTGCCACGCAGTTCAGAGAACGGGAAGCCGAGAAGGAAGCCCGCGCCGCCCACGACCACAAGGGCTGTGGCTGTAATTCGAACAAGCGTAAAAGCAACCTGTTCTACACCGCCAACGGCGAGAAATTCTTTCCCTCCATGCGGCCCTGGATGATCAGTCACTGATCTGTGACTGTCGTGAAGGCACAAAAAAGGCCTGGTCCGCAAAGCGGGCCAGGCCTTTTCAGTTTCTATCCGCTTACTCGGAAGCCGCGATCAGGCTGGCGTTACCACCGGCAGCAGTAGTATCCACACAGAGGTGACGTTCGATCACAAAACGCTCCGGCAGAGTGTACTCGGTGATCACCGGCAGCAGCGCCCCCGTGCGAACGGCCAGCGCCTTGCGGTAGGCACGCAGCAGCTCTTCATCACCGGCGCTGGCGACGGCTTCAAAGCCGTCAACACTGCTCAGTGCTTCAGCCTGCAGCAGGCCATCAATGGCCACCACCGGCAGACCTGCCTGCATGGCAGCCGCCAACGCGGGCTCAACACCCGGTGCGATCACAACAACCTTGTTACCCTGAGACAGCGCCACCTTGGCCTGTTCCAGTGCAGAAGCCTTGTCTGGACCCAGGCAGAGCACCAGACCACGTGCGCAGTTGCTCAAACGGTTCAACTCACCGGTCGGGCCCGGCATGAACTCGGGCTCGGCATCCATCGGTGCCGGCACATCGTTAAACAGGCGCTGCAGTTCAGTAGCACGGGCTTCCGGCGCCAGTACTGCAACCGCTTCCAGCGTGTCCAGCGCGGTTACCAGCGAGCCGGCACTGATGGCGGCAGCGCTTGCGTCTGCAGACAGCTGAGGAGCCGCGGCTGTTTTGAAGCGACGCACGTAGTGCGGACCACCCGCTTTCGGGCCGGTGCCGGACAGGCCTTCGCCACCAAACGGCTGGGAGCCAACGATCGCACCGATCTGGTTACGGTTGACGTAGGCGTTACCCACTTTGATACGCTTGATGATGCGTTCAACGCGGTTATCCACACGGGTGTGCAGGCCGAACGTCAGACCAAAGCCCTTGGCATTGATCGCATCCACCACCTGATCCAGTTCGCTGGCTTCGAATGTCACCACATGCAGAACCGGGCCAAAGATCTCTTCGTCCAGTTCTTCAATGCCGTTCAGACGAATCACGGTCGGTGCCACAAAGGTACCTTCAGACGGAACGTCCAGTTTCTTCAGTACACGGCCCATGCTTTCAAACTTGTCACAGTGCGCCTGGATACCGGCCTGAGCATTCTTGTCGATAACCGGGCCCACATCGGTGGACAGCAACCAAGGGTTACCCACGCTCAGTTCATCCATGGCACCGAACAGCATTTCCAACAGGTGATCGGCGATATCCTTCTGCACATAGAGCACACGCAGTGCAGAACAGCGCTGACCGGCACTCTGGAAGGAGGACGCCAGCACATCACGTACCACCTGCTCCGGCAGTGCCGTGGAGTCCACGATCATGGCGTTCAGACCACCGGTTTCTGCCACCAGCGGCGCATTGGGGTCCAGGTTTTCCGCCATCACCTTGTTGATACGCTGAGCGGTTGCGGTGGAACCGGTGAAGCAGACACCGGCGATACGCGGATCAGAGGTCAGCGCAGCACCCACGATAGAGCCCTGGCCCGGCAGCAGCTGAACCGCTTCCTTGGGAATACCGGCTTCGTGCATCAGCTCGACAGCGCGTGTCGCCATCAGCGAGGTGGTTTCTGCCGGCTTGGCCAGTACGGTGTTACCGGCCGCCAGCGCAGCCAGAATCTGGCCGGTGAAGATTGCCAGCGGGAAGTTCCACGGCGAGATACAGGTGATCACACCACGGGCTTCACCTTCCTCGGCAATGCGCACACCTTCAGTGGCGTAGTAACGGGCAAAATCCACCGCCTCACGCACTTCTGCAATACCGTCCAGCAGTGTTTTACCGGCTTCACGAGTAGCCAGTGCAAACAACTCATGGGTGTTGGCTTCATACAGATCACCCACGCGGGCAATGCGCTCGGCGCGTTCTTCAGCAGACAGCGCAGACCAGGCGGTGAAGCCCTGCTGTGCAGCGGCAATGGCCTGATCAACATCAGCAACAGACGCCTGGGTTACCTGACCTACCAGATCGGTCGGATCAGCCGGGTTACGCACTTCCAGTACTTCGTTACCCAGCACTTCGCCCGCCAGTACCGGACCACCGGCCCAGGTCTGCTGACGGAAAGCACCGCGTGCCTGTTCCATAAACTCAACTTCTACCGGGTCGGTGATATCCCAGCCCCGTGAGTTGTCACGGTCTTCGCCGAAGATGCGCTCAGGACGCACAATCGCCTTGCTGGAAATTTCGGTACCGAAGGCCTCAACCTGATCAATCGGGTCTTCCGCGATCTGCTCCGGCGTGATGCGGGTATCCACAATCTGGTTAACGAAGGAGCTGTTGGCACCGTTTTCCAGCAGGCGGCGAACCAGGTAAGCCAGCAGGTCCTGGTGCGCACCCACCGGTGCATAGATACGGCAGCGGCCGTTGCCTTCTTCCATCACCGCTTCGTGCAGGGATTCACCCATGCCGTGCAGGCGCTGGAATTCGAAGCAGTCACGTCCCTTGGCCAGTTCCATGATGGCGGATACGGAGTGTGCGTTATGGGTCGCAAACTGCGGGTAGATGCGATCAGTCATGCCCAGCAGCTTCTCGGCGCAGACCAGGTAAGATACGTCACTGCAGGCTTTGCGGGTGAACACCGGGAAACCATTCAGGCCCATGACCTGGGCACGCTTGATCTCGGCATCCCAGTAGGCGCCTTTTACCAGACGTACCATGATGCGACGGTCCAGTTTCTGAGCCAGGGCGTAAAGCCAGTCCAGCACGTGTGCGGCACGCTTGCCGAACGCCTGAACAACCACGCCGAAACCATCCCAGCCGGCCAGTTCAGGGTCAGACAGAATCGCTTCGATCACATCCAGTGACAGGTCCAGACGATCCGCTTCTTCCGCGTCGATGTTGAAGCCCATGTTGGCGCGCTTGGCCTGCTTGGCCAGCTCCAGTGCTCGCGGCACCAGTTCGCTCATGACGCGGTCGCGCTGACCAAATTCATAGCGTGCATGCAGCGCCGACAGCTTCACGGAGATACCGGGGTTGTCACGGATATCCGCATGCTTGCAGTTGTCTGCCAGGGCGCTGATGGCGCTGGCGTAGTCACGCTTGTAACGCTCGGCATCGGCGTCGGTACGCGCCGCTTCGCCCAGCATGTCGTAAGAGTAGGTGTAGCCCTTGGCTTCGTACTTCTTGGCACGGGTCTGGGCTTCATCGATGGTACGGCCCAGTACGAACTGACGGCCCATCTCTTTCATTGCCTGGTGGGCAACGGTACGGATCATCGGCTCGCCCATACGCTTGGCCAGGCCACGCAGGGTTTCCATCAGGTTTTTCTGGTCAGACGGGCTGATCAGCTTGCCGGCGACCATCAAGCCCCAGGTGGTGGTGTTGATCAGGGAAGACTTGGCCTTGCCGCGGTGATCAGACCACTTGCCAGAGGCGATCTTGTCTTCGATCAGGTCATGGATGGTGATGTTATCGGGCACACGCAGCAGGGCTTCGGCCAGACACATCAGGGCCACGCCTTCTTTGGTGGTGAGGCCGTATTCCGCCAGGAATTTTTCCATCATGGTCGGCTTGGAGTTGTCACGCACCTTGCGTACCAGCTCCGCCGCGCGGGCAGAAATCGCCTGACGAACCTGTTTCGATAGCTCTGCAGAGGCGATCAGGCCACTAATAACCTGGTACTCATCGGCCAGATAGTGCTCTTGCACCGCCTGACGGCATGTGTCCAATGACAGGGATTCAGTTCGCTGTTGTTGGGCCATTTTATTCTCCTCTACAGTAAGCTTTTGGCTCATTCTACACAGCTACGCATTACCAATTTTCCTATATTAGCCCTGCATAACTGCGCCATAGATTCATAATCTATTCATTTTTTTTAAACATAGACTACGAATCAGAGATAAATAGAGATTTTGCCTAGAAGCCACCTTCAAGCGCCCATATAAAAAGCCCCGGCACGGGGCCGGGGAACGAAGGTCGGCACAGCGAACATTCGCTGTAACCAGGCAAAAGACTCCGCTCCTGCGAGCAGGAGCAAAGGAAAGGTCAGAACAGCATCAACTGGCCAGCTCGCGCAGTACCCCTTGAGCCACAGACAGGACAGCACAGTCGATTACGGCCGTCCCCTGAATATCCGCCAGCGTCTTGCGCCAGCGGGTTACGCGGCGCTCGTTACGCTCACACCACTGCTCAACGCGCACGGCCGGTGGTCCCTGTTCGGTTTCCACTTGCTCGCACACCCGTGTTGTAAGACAGCGTAGCTGATGATCCAGTTCATTGCGGAAACTGATCACGGCCATCGCCTGCCAGTGACTCTCCGGTCGCAGGGCTCGCATCTGCCCATCCAGCCAGGTCAGGTTGAGTCCCTCACCCAACGAGAAGTAAACACCGGCCACCTCTTTCACCGGACAATCCAGCTGCAGACTGATATCGATAATATCCATCAGCCAGTAACGGCTCTCGGTGGAGGAGCAGTAGAGCGCCAACTGCTCCGGCGCACCGTCGGCCAGCAGTTGCTTGAAGCCCTTTTCCCAGCGTGAACGGGGGATGATTTCGGCCAGTGCATCCGGCGATGCCATCACCTGATTCAATGCGGGCTGATAGGCCTCTACCAGTCCTTCTGGATCCAGTGTTTGACGGCGGTACTGCAGCAACCAGTGGCTGCCACGCGCCAGCAGGCTGGTCAGGTCCTTGAGCATGCGGACCTGCACACCGGTGCTGACCTGACCATCCAATGCTTCAATATCCATCCAGCGCTCTTCCACCCCGAACAGGTGACGTGCCACCAGATAGGCGGCGGCAATATCTGCCGGCTGCGCACCGCTGGCAGCTCGCATCTTGTCGATGTAGGTGATGCCCATGTGGTTGATCAGATCATTGGCGATCTGGGTCGCACTGATCTCGGCACGCAGGCGGTGCTGCTCTACGGCACCCGGGAAGCGTGCCAGCAAGGAGGCCGGGAAAGCCGAATACAGCGGGCTGGTGTAACGCTCATCCCGGGTAATCCAGGCACTGATCAACGCCTGTTTCAGCTCGATCTTGGCATAGGAAATCAGCACCGACAGCTCCGGACGACTCAGCCCCAACCCCTGACCGCGACGATGCTGCAATTCGTCATCGGTGGGCAGGTATTCCAGCGCACGATCCAGCTTGCCGGCATCTTCCAAACGCTTGATAAAACGCAGATGGTCATCCAGCGACGCCGACGCAGTGGCCGTTGCCACCGTGAGCGCGAACGCCTGACGGTAGTTGTTCTGAAGTACCAGCTCCGCCACTTCAGAGGTCATGTCGCGCAGCAGCTGGTTACGTTCTTCCAGCGTAATATCGCCCTGCTGCACCCGCTCGTTGAGCAGAATTTTGATGTTCACCTCGTGGTCGGAGCAATCCACACCACCGGCGTTATCAATAAAGTCGGTATTGGCGGCACCGCCGTTCAGCGCGTACTCGATACGGCCACGCTGAGTCGCTCCCAGGTTGCCGCCTTCCCCCAGTACCCGACAGCGCAACTGTTCGGCATTGACCCTGAGGGCATCGTTGGACTTGTCACCCACTTCGTCGTGGGTTTCCTGACGTGCCTTGATATAGGTGCCGATGCCACCGTTCCAGAGCAGATCCACCGGCGCTGTCAGCAGTGCCTGAATCAATTCATTGGGCGGCAGGCGCTCGGCGTCGGTCTGCAACAGAGTGCGCATCTCGTCCGTCAGCGGAATCCATTTGGCAGAGCGGGAGAAAATACCGCCGCCCTTGCTGATCAGGCTGGCGTCGTAATCTTCCCAGGAAGAGCGCGGCAGCTCGAACAGGCGTTTGCGCTCCTGGAAGGACGCCGCAGCATCCGGCGCCGGGTCGATAAAGATGTGCAGATGGTTGAATGCCCCCACCAGCTGGATCTGATCCGACAACAGCATGCCGTTACCGAACACATCACCGGCCATGTCGCCGATACCCACGGCGGTAAACGGCTGGCTCTGGGTGTCGTGGCCCTTTTCGCGGAAGTGACGTTTGACCGACTCCCAGGCGCCACGAGCGGTGATACCCATCTTTTTGTGGTCATAACCTTCGCTGCCGCCGGAGGCAAAGGCGTCGCCCAGCCAGAAGCCATATTCAGCTGCAATGCTGTTGGCAATATCCGAGAAGGTAGCGGTGCCCTTGTCTGCCGCTACCACCAGATAGGGGTCGTCCTCATCATGACGCACCACGTCATGCGGCGGCACCACATCACCCGCCACCAGATTATCGGCCAGATCCAGCAGGCCACGGATAAAAGTCTGATAACAGGCCACACCCTCGGCGTGGAAGGCTTCACGGCCACCGGTCTGCGGCGGCTGCTTGACGATAAAGCCACCCTTGGCGCCCACCGGAACAATCACCGAATTTTTCACCTGCTGAGCCTTCACCAGCCCTAGCACCTCGGTGCGGTAGTCTTCGACACGGTCCGACCAGCGCAAACCACCACGGGCGATACGACCGGCCCGCAAGTGCACCCCTTCAACACGGGGCGAATAAACAAAGATCTCAAAACGCGGGCGTGGCTGGGGAATATCCGGAATCACGCCGGGTTCCAGCTTGAACGAGAAGTAAGGCTTATGAGCACCGGCTTCCGTGCGCTGATAGAAATTGGTTCTCAGCGTTGCCTTGATGAGAACATAGAAGCGACGCAGGATACGGTCATCATCCAGAGTTTCCACCTGCTCCAGCTCACTCAAAATGTCCTGCTCGATGCGCTCGAAGACTGTCTGACGAGGCTCATCCTGAGGAAAGTCAGGCTCGAAGCGCGCACGGAAGTAGTCCAGCAGCAGACGGGCCAGTGTCAAATGACGGCTGAGCGTATCGGCAATAAAGTGCTGACTGAAACCAAACCGCAGCTGCTTCATATAGCGGCCATAGGCACGCAGCAATGCCACCTCACGCCAGTCCATACCGGCACGCGCGATCAACTGGTTGTAGGAATCATTGTCCGCAAGCCCCTGCCAGATTGGCGCGATCGCGCGCTGCAGCATCTGCTTGCCCTGCTCCTGTGTATCGGCGCAGCCCGGCAGGCTGACACGAAAATCACTGATACCGAAGGACTCTCCCTCAGCACATTGCAGGGTGTAAGGATGCTCGCCCAGTACCCGCATGCCCAGATGCTCCAGCATCGGAATCACATCGGACAATACCAGCGGCTCGCCGGGGCAGTAGAGTTTGAAGCGCAACTCACCGTCTTTGAGGTCATCGGTCTGATAAAAGGCCAGACGCACGCCTTCACTCTCGGACAGGGCAGCCAAATGCATCAGATCTGCTGCCGCCTGGGGCGCCGAGAAACGGGCACGATAGGCAATAGAGAAGGCACCACGGAAGTGCCGGGCCAGCTCGCCGCCGGCTTCGTCACCTAATTGGGAAAGTAATTGATTGCCGAGATCATCATCCCAGGAGCCGGACACTTCCAGCACCCTGGCTTCAATAGCAGCCAGATCCTGCGGTGAAGGTACTGCATCGGAATCGTTGGAAAATACAATTGCTGACTCGGCTTCCGCCTCATCGAGCTGGTCTCGCATGAGGTTCGCAAGCTGCTCAAGTACGGTTTTTTTTGTTGACGAGCAGATATAGGCCATGGCTCCCCCGGGTGCACTTCTTGGCGTGTTGGGTTGTTAGTCACACCCGCCCGAGACAGACGCTGGGGTTGCCATCACCACGATACCCGGCCGCCGTCTCGAACAGGATGTTCCAACTAGTATAGACACAGCAGAGAAGTCACATTCACTATATACTTAACAGGCAAAGACACTTGGCCTTTATTTCAACGCCAGCAAAGATAAAGTGAAGAACCAAAGATAACGTTATGGTCGATTTGGATAGACTTGATCACGCCATCCTCACCGAGTTGCAGCAGAATGCTCGCATCACCGTGACAGAGCTGGCTTCACGGGTAGGCTTGTCCAAGACACCCTGCCAGATTCGCATGAAACGACTGGAAGAACAGGGCTATATTCTCGGTTACACCGCGCTGGTTGATCAGACCAAGCTGGGGCTGAACCATGTCGCCTTTGCCCAGGTCACACTGAACGATACCAGCAGCAAGGCACTGGATGCGTTCAACAAGGCGGTGCGCAAGATCTCCGCGGTTGAAGAGTGTCACATGATTGCGGCCAACTTTGATTATCAGCTCAAGGTACGTACCCGCAATATGGAAGAGTACCGCGCCGTACTGGGTGAACAGATATCCTCCCTGCCCCATGTACTCCAGACCAGTACCTTTGTGGTGATGGAAAGCGTCCGTGACGCCGGCCATCAGGCCGAGTAGAGACTCTTATCAAGCTGCAACGGATACCCAGCCATGAAAATCGGGGAACTGGCCAAACAGACGGATGTTGCCGTCGAGACCATTCGCTATTACGAAAAGATCGGCCTGTTGCCGCCCCCCATCCGCAGCGCCAATGGCTATCGCCACTACAAGGCTGCACACCTGGATCGACTGGTGTTTATCCGCCGCTGTCGCAGCCTGGATATGGCTCAGGACGAAATCCGTGAGCTGATACGTCTGGCCGAGCAACCAGATGCCGACTGCAGTGACGTGGATGCCCTGCTGGAGCATCATCTGCAACATGTTCGTACACGCCTGCGGGAACTCGCCAGCCTGGAGCAGACCCTGACCTCACTGCAACAAGCCTGCAGCCAGGGCCGAACGGTACAGGAGTGTGGCATTCTCGGGTCGCTGACCGCCAACGAATTTGCCAGCCCTTTGCCGGACGAGTCACACAACCACGTACCCGGCACCCATGGAGCGCAGGATAAAAAAGCTGACTGAATTCGCCTCTTCCTGCGCTTGACTCTATAGTTACTACAGGGTTTTCAATAGGTCTAACACTAGACTGAATAAGGAGATCCATCATGGCATGCAGTTGCTCCGGTCCGACCCAGGCAGCTCCGTCAAAAGGCTTTCGCAAGGCGCTCTGGTTTGCCCTTGTCGTAAACGTAGTAATGTTCGCCGTAGAGGGCATTGCCAGTCTGCAGTCCGGCTCGGTATCGCTCATGGCCGACGCCATCGACTTCTTCGGCGACAGCGCCAACTACATCCTGTCTCTGAGCGTACTGTCCATGGGCATGCTATGGCGCAGCCGAGCGGCACTGGTTAAAGGCATAACCATGACGCTGTTTGGCCTGGTGGTCTGGGCGCGGGCACTCTGGCTGATGCAAACCGGCAACGTGCCTGAGCCTCTGACAATGGGGCTCATCGGTATACTGGCGCTGGTCGCCAACGTGAGCGTCGCAGTGGTGCTTTACCGTTTCCGTGAAGGTGATTCGGATATGCGTTCAGTGTGGTTATGCAGCCGTAATGATGCTATTGGTAACCTGGCAGTAATGGCCGCAGCGCTTGGCGTGTTTGGCACCGGCAGCGCCTGGCCTGACCTGGCCGTCGCCGCCATTATGGGCACTCTGGCCGTCACCGCTGGCATCAGCGTGATCCGCCATGCCCGCTCCGATATAGCACAGGCAAACGCCAGTTCAGCCGGTTCAGCTGCTCACTAGCCCTGAGGTATCCACCGCCTGGGGATCGTTATCCTGATAACGGTTGATGATCCCCAGCATCTCATCAAAGTGTTCCAGCGCCAACGCCACCAGCGCGGGATCAAACTGATCTCCAGCACTGTCCTTAAAGTACTGGTAAACCTTATCCTCAGGCCAGGGCTCCTTGTAGCAACGGCGCGAAATCAGCGCATCGAATACATCCGCTACCGCCACGATGCGGCCATAGATATGAATGTCCTCGCCCTTTAAGCCCTGCGGATAGCCCTTGCCATCCCAACGCTCATGGTGATGCAAGGCAATAATGCTTGCGGCCTGAAGCAAGGGCCGGCGCGAGTGACTGAAGACGTCATGCCCTTTCTGACTGTGCGTTTGCATCAGGGCAAACTCTTCATCTGTCAGCTTGCCGGGCTTGTTGAGAATACTGTCAGGTACACCGACTTTACCAATATCATGCATGGGCGAGGCATCATGTAATTCACCACAGGCCTGCTCATCCAGACCAAATTTGCGTCCCAGTAACAGGCTCAACTCCGCCACACGCACTACATGATTGGCCGTTTCTCGACCCTTTGCCCTTTCAGGAAGCGATCAACAAGTTGAACCTGTCTTGAAAAGCTTCTGCCCCTGCCAAGGCAGTCATTGAAGATAGCCAGTCAACGACTTACAAGGCAATTCCTGTTGGTTGGCTATACTTAATTAAAATACTGAAAGCCGTCGTCGACAACACTTCATCCGTAACGAAAAGAGCAATGGGATGTTGACATGATGGTCAAGCTGTGTGAACTTTCGCCCAAGTTTATTGGTGGCCTTATGCCAGCAAGCAACTCCCTTCGTATAACCCCAATAATATGGTTTGGGGGTCTCTACCAGGAACCGTTAACTCCTGCTTACGAAGAGTTGAGCGATTTTGCGCTTTTCTCTTTGTATGCTCGAATTATCGATTTACTCAGAAGAAAAGTGCTTTGTAATTTAAAATTATTGGAGCATGGTTATGAACGATTTCATTCGAGGCTTACCCAAAGTCGAACTTCATCTTCATATTGAAGGAACGCTTGAGCCTGAGCTCATGTTCAAACTTGCAAAGCGCAACAATATTGATATCCCTTTCAGTTCGACTGAAGAGGTCAGTAAAGCCTATAACTTCCATAACTTGCAATCATTTCTCGACATTTACTACCAGGGCGCAAATGTCCTGATTCACGAACAGGATTTCTTTGATTTAACCTGGGCCTACTTATTACGTTGCCAAGAAGATAATGTTCTGCACACGGAAATATTTTTTGATCCACAAACGCATACTTCGCGTGGTATTTCATTTGACACCACGGTTAATGGTATTCATCGTGCCCTTAAGAAAGGTACTGATGAGCTAGGTATCAGCAGCAAGCTGATAATGTGTTTCTTGCGCCACCTGGATGAAGCCTCTGCTTTTGAAACGCTGGAGCATGCAAAACATCATAAAGACAAAATCATTGGTGTTGGCCTTGATTCAGCAGAAATCGGCAACCCGGTGGACAAGTTTGAACGCGTCTTTAAGGAAGCCGTTAACCAAAGGTTCTTAACGGTAGCTCACGCAGGTGAAGAAGGGCCTGCAAGTAATATCCGTGATGCTTTAGGTTTACTGAAAGTGACCCGAATTGATCATGGCGTCAGTTGCTCCCAAGACCCGGCACTTGTAGAACAACTTCTGACACAACAGACCCCGCTTACCGTCTGCCCTTTATCAAATATAAAGTTGAAAGTGTTTGATAAAATGGAAGACCACAATATCGTTCACCTGCTTCGCCAGGGCCTATGTGTAACCATTAACTCCGATGACCCTGCTTACTTCGGAGGCTACATGACAGACAACTTTATGGCTGTGGCTGATGCTCACCCAATGAGTAAAAAGGAAATAGCTCAATTCACCTTTAATGCTATAGAAGCGAGTTTTATATCTGATAAAGATAAAATACGACTTAAAGATATGACTCAAAATTATTTAGAACAGCACTAAAATAAGAAAAGCCAGATAATAAAGTAAACCTTTTTAAGATCACTACAGCCTGGAAATCGATTGAAGCCAAGCTTGTCTACGGCTGCTGCAATCCTCGATTTCCATTTTTTTAATGTATTTACCTTATGAAGCCTACCCTGTCTAAAAACATAAATCATTAACCCCTTCAAAGGGGGTTAAGTTTAAAAAAACCAAATATTTTTAATATGATCGACTATGTCATCGAAAAAGATTACCGAAAGGCCTACCTGCTCCTTAGGGGTTGATCCTTTAGGTCAGAAGGCATAATAAGAGGCATGCTCGCCAATATCACTTCATATGCCAGGTATTGATGATTTTTCATAAGACTCCACTTCAGGCATTGGCCCAAAGCGGACCTTCAGACATTGCCAACAATAGGGTTCTGAGGAGTAGTTATTAACGCAAAACGCACATTATGAAGCTGCGCTTTCAGTCTCAATGACTTCTTTTAAAAGGAATTGGCCGAATTTTTTTGCACTAAAAACTGCCTGAGCCCCCATGATTGGCCAACTATGGGTAATGGCCTCGTGCAAAAACAGCAGTTCATCGTTGTAACTCGTTAGGCCCGTTGCACGAGCCAATCCAATGGATACTTCCAGTTTGTGCCTTTCCAGCATTTTATGCAGCACTGGACTATCGGGATGGGCAGCAACAGCACCATGGAACAAACAACCTTGAGGTGCATTCTCAACCATCCACTTACCGATGCGTTCAAAAACTTCATCCAGTCCCGCTTTCGGGGTGTTCGGCAGCTCATCAAGCAGGTAAGAAAGATACCTTCTATGCCTGTGCTCTAGGGCTGTTATCACCATATCTTCGCGCGAAGGGCAGTATTTGTAGAGGGTTCGTAAGCTGACCTGGCTAGCCTCGCGCAGACCATCGACCCCTATTTGTGCAAAGCCGTTCTCTGCAAATGCCTGCTCTAATCCGGCTGCAATTTTCATATGTGTATCATTCATGATTGACAGAGTAGAACGATCACTCTACATTGGCAAGTAGAACGATTGCTCTACCGGTTTCCCGAAAAGCTTTCAGTGTTTTGGAGTCTGCAAAGAGGAAAGATCATGACTATGAATTCAGCGACAATGCATGCGGTATACCTGACAGGTCACGGTGGCTTCGAAAAGCTCAGCTATACAACTGAGGCTCCTCGGCCGGTAGCGGGACCGGGAGAGGTGTCAATACGGGTAGGGGCAGCGGGTATCAATAATACCGATATCAATACCCGAATCGGTTGGTACTCGAAAAAGGTCACCGATGGCACCACCCTTGAGGGCAGCGAGCAAGGATTTGATGAAGCAGATGCTGCTGATGGAGGCTGGGGGGGAGCTATAAAATTCCCCCGGATACAAGGCGCGGACGTATGTGGCCGGATTGTGGCGGTGGGAGAAGGTGTTCCACCATCTCGTATTGGCGAGCGGGTTATCGTCGAGCCTTGCTTGCGTCAAAGCGAGGACGGTTTTTCCTATTTTGGTTCTGAGTGCGATGGTGGTTTTTCCCAGTATACCAAGGCCCCTGCTCGCTTTTGTCATACGGTAGATTGCAACTGGTCTGATGCAGAGTTAGCTAGTATCCCATGTTCTTACTCCACGGCTGAAAACCTGCTGACTCGTGCCAATCTTGCAGCAAGTGAAACGGTCGTAATTACGGGAGCCTCGGGCGGCGTCGGGTCGGCGGCAGTGCAGTTGGCTAAAAGACGGGGTGCCCGAGTCATTGCGATTGCAAGCGCCTCAAAAGCCGATGAGGTAATGACCTTAGGGGCTGACCGCGTCATCAATCGTGGAGCGAATCTGGTTGAAGCTCTGGGAGAAAAAAGTGTGCATGTGGTCGTCGATCTGGTGGCGGGCGAACAATGGGGGGAGCTTATTCAAATACTGAGAGCAGGAGGCCGCTATGCCGTATCCGGGGCTATCGGCGGCCCCTTAGTCCAGCTGGATGTTCGCACCCTGTATTTAAAAGATCTGAGTTTCTTCGGCTGCACCCTGTTGGAGAAAGAGGTGTTTGCCAATCTTGTTGGTTACATCGAACGGGGCGAAATTCGACCTGCTTTGGCCAAAACGTACCCGCTGAAAGAAATTGTTAATGCCCAAAAAGATTTTCTCAATAAGGCCCATACTGGAAAGTTAGTTCTGGTACCTGAGCATTGATTTCCTTGGGCTATCAGCCCTACGCAACCCGTTCATAAGCAATACCTAAAGGGCTGCTTTGTGCGCAAAGCAGCCATCACACCTCAATTACTGCTAACCTGTCACTCTCCCAACACCATGAGCTTTTCAAATGACATTCTCAGCCTCCGAGCGCAACGCCCTACTTGCCGTCAAAGGCCTAGGCCCCACCGTTATAAAACGTTTTGAAGAGATCGGTATCAATACCTTTGCCGAGCTGGCCACCTACAATGCTGACGAGATCGCCGAACGAGTTGCCTCCATGTTGTGCACCACCTGCTGGAAGAACAGCCCACAGGCCAAGTCTGCGATTGAATCGGCTATCGACCGAGCCAAAGAAGGCTTGTGATACTTAACTGTTTACACCAACACAACAGAAAATCAGAACAGGAAACACCATGATCAGACCACGCACGGATCGCGATATTGAAGCCATTCTGGATATTTGGCTGCAGGCCTCCATCAAGGCGCATGACTTTGTACCCGATGAGTTTTGGGAAGCTCAGGTCGATGACATGCGGACTCTCTATATCCCCGCCTCTGAAACCTTTGTGTTCGAGCAGAACGCGGATGTTGTCGGATTTTATTCTTTGCATGAGGACAGACTGGCGGCGATTTTTGTGTTGCCAGAACGGCAAGGCCAGGGCATCGGCAAGCAGTTGCTTGATCATGCCAAGGCTCAACGCCCCTCGCTTACATTATCTGTGTATACGGAAAATGAAACCGCCTGTGCGTTTTACCTGTCACAAGGGTTTGAAGTTGTCAGCGAACAGATCGATGAAGACACGGGCTGCCCTGAATACACTATGATTTCAGGAACTGCTTAATCACCAAGGGACTCCAGCATGCCAAGACGGCTCACGCAAACCAAACCCGGTACGCATCAGGCGATGAAGAACACCTCCTATGAAAGCATGGTAGTGAGCTGGCTGATGCAGGATGGCTGGCAGGTGTTCCTGCCGATACTGGATCATGGGCATCAGACCGATATTCTGATCTCGGACGGTCCTAGTTATTACCGCATTCAGGTGAAAACCGTTGAAGCCAGTGGCGAGGATCATGTGGTGCATAACGCCTGGCAAGGCAGCAATGTAGATGTGGTGGTGTACTTCGCCCGCAACTCCAACTGGGGTGTGATTGCGCCCGCCTTTGAGGACGATAAGCGCCCGCTGAATCACCCCGAGCACCGCAAGTTCGACCAGGATCGCAAGGAGTTCCTGCGCGAGTTTCATCAGCTTTAAGTCTTTTATTCGCTCTCCTCTGAATTCGCGTCCAATAACAAAAACCGGTGCCACAAGGGCACCGGTTTAAATGTCTAAAGTGAAGACTTGTTTACCCCGCCGTCACCTTATCCTTGCTCATTTCGCCCGCATACATCACCCGATACAGCACCACGTAGGCCAGCATGGCGGTGACGATCGCATTCAACGGTGCGATGCTCAGCAGGCCGGTATCCGGTGATGCAAAGGACACGGCAATCGCCAGGCCCCAGGCGATCATCGCCGCCCAGTTGATCTCCTTGAACTGGTGTTCAGCCGGCGCAGCATAGTTGGTTTTGCAGCGCAGGTAGAAGTCGCCGATGATCACACCACCAATGGGTGGCAGGGAGACGCTGAGGAACACCAGCCAGCTGACGAAGTTGTTGTAGAGGAAGTCGGCCAGAATGGTGCCCACGGCACCAGCGACAATAACCAGATGCACCCGCTTGAAGCCGGTGATGTTGGCCAGGCCCAGACTGGAGGCGTAGAGGGCGTTATCGTTAGTCGTCCAGATATTCAGCACCAGCAGCGCAATACCGGCACCCAGCAGACCCTGTTGCGCCAACACTTCGGCGATATCGGACATGCCGGTTGCGGCGGAGCCAACAGCACCGAAGATGAACATCAGGCTGTTACCGAAGGTGAAGCCGATAATGGTGGCCCAGATGCCGACTTTGCGGGTACGGGCATAGCGCACGAAATCGGGTGTCAGGGTGGCGCCGCTGATGAATGACCCCACCGCCAGCGAGATGCCCATGGCGAAGGTTAGCGTTTCGGTCGGCGTCAGTGACAACAGGGTATCCATACCGCCTTCGGTATCCGAGATCGCGGTGTATACGGACATGCAGCCCAGCACCAGTATGGCCGGTACGGCGATGGCACTGAGCCATTCAATCGCCTTGAAGCCGATCACCACGGTGTAGGTCATCAGAATACCGCCACCTATGATCAGCGGCAGGTTGGGCACATCGAGGAATTTGTTAATCGGGTAGGCGAACATGGCCACGCCCACACCAAACCAGCCGATCTGAGTGATCGCCAGCATGGTCGAAGGCAGTTTGGAGCCGAGGCGGCCGAAGGCGTAACGGGCCAGGATGTGTGTCGACAGGTTGGTTTTGGCTGCCGCGTAACCCAAAAGCGCACCGTACACGCCCAGAATCAGGTTACCGCCCAAGATGATGATGAACAGGTCTGGCCACAGCTTGAAGCCCTGACCCAGAGTGCCACCCGTCCACATGCTGGCGGCGAAGAAGGTAAAGCCGAGCATCACCGCCGACATGGAGAACAGGCCGCGACGTGCGTTTTCAGGGACCGGCGCCAGCGCATAGTCGTCATGGGCGGCGGCGAAGTCTTGTCCGTGTTGTTGTTCAGACATTGTCTTATTCCTTTCTTATTGGAAGGCGAGGTGACTCAAAAGAGGCCTTTCGAGAAGCTGACAGGCTCCTCCCCCGCTCCCAGAGACACGAAGTATTCCTGCTCGGGTGTGCGAGCAATCACTTCGCCACGGCGCACCACATACAAGCGGCTGGGCTTGAGCTGAAGTGCTTCAATAGGGCTTTTCGCCTGCAGAATAACGAAGTCGGCATTGCAGCCCGGCGCCAGTCCATAGCCTTCCAGGCCCAGAATTCTGGCCGGGTTTTCGGTGACGGCTGCGAAAGCCTGGCGCATCTGCTCAAGCCCGGTCATCTGCCCCACATGCAGGCCCATGGAAGCCACTTCCAACATGTCGTGACTGCCCAGGCTGTACCAGGGATCCATCACGCAGTCATGGCCAAAAGCCACATTGATACCGGCTTTCATCAACTCTGGCACGCGGGTCATGCCGCGGCGTTTGGGGTAGGTATCGTGGCGCCCCTGCAGGGTGATATTGATCAGCGGGTTGGCGATCACA
The DNA here is from genome assembly GCF_059179545.1 of Marinobacterium sp. NO-S09. Lineage (NCBI taxonomy): Bacteria > Pseudomonadati > Pseudomonadota > Gammaproteobacteria > Oceanospirillales > Oceanospirillaceae > Marinobacterium > Marinobacterium sp. NO-S09. Next base: position 3,571,896 of record NZ_CP168954.1, read on the forward strand.
TGCACATCGGCCTCCCGGATCAGCGGAATCAGCTTGCTGACGTAGTAGTTATCCATGGAGTGCATGGAGGTGAGGTGCGAGCCGGTGACACGGCCCTGCATTCCCAAACGCTGAGTCTCATAGGCAAGAGATTCGATATGGCGGGAATGAGGATCGTCGCTCTCGTCGCAGTGCATATCCACCCTCAGGCCGCGTTGCTCTGCCAGCTCGCAGAGTGCGCGTGTCGCTTCTGCACCTTCGCCCATGGTGCGTTCGAAATGGGGAATACCCCCCACCAGATCGACCCCCATATCCAATGCACGAACCAGGTTTTCATGAGCACGTGAATAACGCAGATATCCATCCTGCGGGAAAGCGACCAACTGAAGATCCAGGTAGGGCTTCATCTCCTCGCGAACTTCCAGCAGTGCCTGCACCGCCAGCAGACTGTCGTCACTGATATCCACATGGCTGCGAATCGCCAGCACCCCGCGCGAGATCGACAGACGGCACATCTCCAGCGCCCGCTGCTTGATCGAGTCAACGGTCAGGCTCGGTTTCAACTCCCCCCAAACCTGAATCCCTTCCAGCAAGGTGCCGCTCTCATTGAGGCGCGGCTGGCCCAGGCTGAGCGCAGCATCCATATGAAAGTGGCTATCTACAAAGGGTGGCGAGGCCAGGTAACCACGGCCATCAATTTCCGTATGGGCCTCGGCCTGAATGGCAGGGTCGACCTGCACAATTTTTCCATTTTGAACCGCAATATCCATTCCGCTGCGCCCATCGGGCAGCACGACATTGCGTACCAGCATATCGAGCATGATTGGCTCCTGATTGTCGAACTCATCGGTCAGGCAGCCGAAAACCGTTTAGCCGCAAGCATTCAGCACAGTCATACCGTGCGAAGGAAAAGGCCAGGGCTTTCAGATGCCATATTTAACGAACGGAGAAACCAGGCGGCAGGATGGGAACAAAGGCGAAGACTTTGGTTTGCTTAAGGTTATACAGATAGATGGAAGGTAGAACGGGCGGGGTATTCGTGCGGCAGAAAGGATGACTGAACCAGGCCGTGAGCGCCGCAACAAGCAATAGGCCGCGTTTCAATTGGCGCAACAGGGACAATATCAACAAGGGCCGCCCGACGGGGGCAGCTGGCAGCGTTATAACTGTTGAACGGCTGGTATAGCGTCGAATCATCAGCGTCTGCTCGGTTTTAATGGACGGCATATCGGCAGTTTGTTTAATGAACACCTGTACACCGAGGAGTGCAGCTTTGCCAACACGGACGTTATTTTAACGGCAAAGAGCCTTGGACATCAAAAAACTACCATTAGGTAAAAATTTAGTCGTGATATACCTGTTGGTCAAACCCTAAAAAGGGGTAGATCTCATATAACCCAAAAGGGTTAATAGATTTATTAAGTGAGCAAAGGGTGTGAAAGGGAAAAAGGCACCCTCTGCCCCACCAGAGCCCTATACTGAAAGAGCTCTGCAAATAGATCGCTTAAATCAGAAGTGCCATTTCAGCAGCAATGAAGGGCTGCGCTCATCCACCTTCGTACCAAACTTGTTGGTCCAGTGCGCATATTCAATACCCACATAGAAAGGTGATGTGGTGCCGATCAATTTACCCGCATTCCATTTCAGCTGAGAGGTGAAATTGATCTCTTCATTATTGGTATCCGAAGACGCAGACCAATCCACAAAACCGTCATACAGGAACTCGGCATTGCCCAGTTTGAAGGGCGCACCCCAGGTCAGTGTAACCATGGTATCGTCGTCCCAGTTCTCGTTCTTTACGCGATACAGGTTAGCGTTGGCGTACTGAAAGCCCGGTATATCAAGGGCCACACCGATACCGGCCATGACGTTATCGAAGCCGTCGCCGCCTTCCCAGGTACCGGCGATCAGCACATCCTTCACCGGTCCGAATGACAAGTCCTTGCCGGTCAGGTGACGCAGGCTCAGGCGCGGCGAGAATTCAAAGTAAAGCGAATCGGTATCGTTTTCGCCCATTTCGCGGTCGATAAAGAAGAAGGTATCACCCCAGTCATGACCACTGGCGTGCTCAAAGGTAAAATACTGGCGATCTTCATCGCCCAACTCATAATCAGTACCATTAAGGTAACTGATACTGAAATCGCTCCACTGCTGTTGGGCATGTACGCCCGTAGAAGCGAGGGTAATACCCAGAACACAGGCGAGATTGGTTGTTTTTAATTTCATTTATGGCCTCGGATTAAAACGTCATATTGTTGTATTACATCTCCATTAAAATAATTGTTTACCATTCGGTCAATTAAACCTTGTAGCCATAATGCGACCCTATAAAACCATCAGGTATGTATTTAATTAACCATGAGATTTCGTGCAACATTTCAGTGCATAAAAATGCATCTTCAATCAATATTGCGCATAAAAAAGCCCGCCATAAAGGCGGGCAATGATCTTCCAGGCATTCTACAGAGAACGAAAAACGTGTTACTTCATGGATTCAGGCATATAAGGGCGTTCTTTGGGATTCAAGAGCATCCAGACGCAAACTCATTTCAGCGGACAGGTATTTCTCCGGCAGGTTCTGGTACTGAGGATAAATGGCCAAACGTTCCTGCAACCGATAGCCGCACGCCGAAGTCTTGAACTCCAGCGACTGTATTTTCGGCCAGGCGCGTTCCGGGTTGATATGGTCAATGGTCAGAGGTGATACACCTCCCCAGTCATTGATGCCGGAGAAGATGTAGTCCTTATAGTGCTCTTGCAGATTCGGCGGCGCCTGCAGGCTGATGGTCGGGTCCAGAATCAGCCGGGCAACGGCCAGGGTCAGCAGCATGTCTTCCAGCTCCGGCTCGGGGGCATCCGCCATGGCGGTGCCGGGCTTGGCGCGGAAGTTCTGCACAATCACTTCCTGAATATGGCCATAGCGCTGGTGCATTTCATTAATGGCAATCAGACTGTCGACCCGCTCCTGCCAGGTTTCGCCGATGCCGATCAGAATGCCGGTGGTAAAAGGCACATTGTATTTGCCTGCCAGTTCAAGGGTGCGCAATCGTTGCACCGGCACCTTGTCCGGACAGGCGTAGTGGGCCTGGCCCTTTTCCATCAGGCGGCGGCTGACATTTTCCAACATCATGCCCATGCTGGCCGATACCGGGCGCAGTTTGAGCACATCCTCTTCCGATAGAGTACCCGCATTCACATGCGGCAGCATGGACGTGTTATCGATCACCAGCTGGCACATGGCGCGGAGATAATCGACCATGGTGTCGTAGCCCAGCTCCGCAAGGCGGGCACGGGCCTCGGGGTATTTCTTTTCAGGTTTTTCCCCCAGGCTGAACAGGACTTCCTTGCACCCCAGACGTTCACCCTCTTTCACCACCGCCATCACCTCTTCCGGCGACATGATATGGGCATCCGGTGAACCCGGCGGTTTTACGAAGGTGCAGTAGCCGCAGGTATCGCGACACATATTGGTGAGCGGAACAAACACTTTGCGGGAATAGGTGACCACGTCTCCCCAGTGGAGATCGCGTAATGCCGAAGCCTGATGGCGCAATGCCAGTATTTCATCACTATCGGCGGTGGCTAATTGATAAGCCTGCTCAGCGGACATCATAATTTAATCTCCCGGGAATCCTGACCGGGGCCTAATTCCACACCATGATGAGATGGCAATCACGGCCTGAAACGCAGTATTGAACTGCTGGATTCCTGTTTATTGTTGTTATGACTGAAGTGCCTGAATGGGTGTCACTTCAGCGAGCTGAATATCAATATAGATTTGTTTTACCACATGGTCAAATTAATATTTTCAGTCTGCATCTATATAAATCAAACAGTTACACCATTGATCAATTGAGTCCGCTTTTTTAATTCCAGTTTTTGCAGAATATCGGACACATGCCGCTTTACGGTGGACTCCTGAATGCCCATCTCGGCGGCTATTTCCTTGTTCATCAGTCCAGCCTTGAGATAGCTGAGAACGACCTTCTGCCTGGCGGTCAGGGATTCGAGACGGTTGTGGAGGGTTTCCCGTTGTGCCGGCACAGAGGGATACACGGTTGCCGTACCTGAACAGGCTGAACTCAGTGACAGGCTGTCCAGCAGGCTCTCGGCATAGGCTTCCTGCTCCAGCACATCAAGAATGCGCTGCTCAATCAGGCCCATGGGTTCCTGACAACTGATCGCCGCCTTGATATCGAAGCATTTTATTTTTGCATCCAGCGCCGGGCTCAACTCATCGCAGATCAGGATGATGCTGGTTCTGGTTTTATACAGGTAGGCGGTCAGGTTGGGGCTTTGGCCGACGGCCAGCAAATTGGCGTGCACAATGATCAGGTCAAAACCGTTGTGACTCTGTGCACTGCTGGCAAAGTCGTCATCGTCCGCTGCCTCAATGAATATCAGCGCATTGTCACGACTGCCCAGCACACGCTTAAGCCCTTCTCGGGCCAGGGCGTTCGGATCAGCCAGCATTATTTTCTTGAAACGCATCTGATCTCTCCTGCGGTCATGAGGAGCCAGCTCCCCTCGGGCGTGGGGGAGCTGGAACTGGCGGCATCACCAGAGGGAGCCACAGGGCGTGGCTCAGGACGGTGAGCGCCGTGAACTTAACTCGGGAAGGAGAAACTCACACCCTCACGCACACCACTGGACGGCCAGCGCTGGGTGATGGTTTTGCGCTTGGTGTAGAAGCGCACGGCGTCCGGGCCATAGGCGTGCAGGTCACCGAACAGGGAACGTTTCCAGCCACCAAAGCTGTGGTAGGACACCGGCACTGGCAGGGGTACGTTGATGCCGACCATGCCGACCTGGATGTGATCGGAGAAATATCGTGCTGCTTCGCCATCACGGGTGAAGATACAGGTACCGTTGCCATATTCATGGTCGTTGATCAGCTGCATCGCCTCTTCCATGGAATCAACGCGCATCACCTGCAGTACCGGGCCAAAAATTTCTTCCTGATAGCTCTGCATCTGTGGTTTGACGTTATCGATCAGAGTCGCACCCACGAAGAAGCCGTCTTCAAAACCAGCCACCTGAGGATTGCGACCATCGACGACGACAGTGGCGCCATCGGCTTCGGCACTGCTGATATAGCCGTTCACCTTGTCCTGATGGGCACGGGTAATGACCGGGCCAAAGTCGTTTTCACTGTTGCTGAAGGCACCGACTTTCAACGGGGCCATCGCCTCGGTCAGCTTGCCTACCAGCGCTTCAGCGGCTTCATCACCCACGGCAACCGCCACGGACAGCGCCATGCAACGCTCACCGGAAGAACCGAAGGCCGCCCCCAGCAGCTGGTTCACGGCGTTATCCATATCCGCATCCGGCATCACGATGGCGTGGTTCTTGGCACCACCCAGCGCCTGGCAGCGCTTGCCGTTGGCATTGGCGACGCCATAGATGTATTCGGCAATCGGTGTAGAGCCCACAAAGCTGACCGCTTTCACTCGCTCATCGGTCAACAAGGTATCCACTGCCTGCTTGTCGCCGTTGACCACGTTCAGCACACCCGCCGGCAGACCGGCTTCGTGCAGCAGCTCGGCAATGAACATGGCAGAGGTGGGGTCACGCTCGGACGGCTTGAGTACAAAGGTGTTACCGCAGGCGATCGCCATCGGGTACATCCACAGCGGCACCATGGCCGGGAAGTTGAACGGAGTAATACCGGCCACAACGCCCAGCGGCTGGAACTCGCTCCAGGAGTCGATACCCGGACCCACATTGCGGCTGTGCTCGCCTTTCAGCAGTTCCGGCGCGCCACAGGCGTATTCCACATTTTCGATACCGCGGGTCAGTTCGCCCAGCGCATCGTGATGAATCTTGCCGTGCTCTTCACCAATGAGTTCACAGATGCGATCGGCATTGTCATGCAGCAGCTGCTTGAAGCGGTACATGACCTGGGCACGCTTGGCCGGGGGCGTGTTACGCCAGGTCGGGAATGCTGCCTGAGCTGAGGCAATGGCTTCTTCCACGGTGGCGACGCTGGCCAGCGCGACCTGTTTTTCGGCAGCACCGGTGGACGGGTTGAACACATCCTGAGTGCGCTCAGCGTCGGTGCGCATGGCACCGTTAATCAGATGACCGATCGTTTTCATACTTACCTCTAATTCTTATTAAGCAATGCAAATGGGAAATCTGTGTGCGGTCAGTCCAGTTCCAGGATCGACTCGCCAATGGCATTCACGACATTGTCGATCTCTTCACGCTCGACAATGAACGGCAGACCGAGCTGGATGGTGTCGCCGCCGTAACGAACGTAGAACCCTTTCTCCCAGCACTTCATGGCGATCTGATACGGGCGTAGCGCAGGCTCACCCGGAGCGGATTCAATGGTGAGGCCACCGGCCAGGCCATAGTTGCGGATGTCGCTGATGTAGCGCGTACCCTTCAGACCGTGGAAGGCCTCTTCGAAGATTGTGCTCATCTCGCGAACACGCGGGATCAGCTTGTCGTTTTCCAGTACATCCAGCGATGCCAGCGATGCGGCACAGGCCACCGGGTGACCGGAATAGGTGTAGCCGTGCGGAATTTCCATCATGTACTCGGGGCCACCGTTGTCCATGAAGGTCTGGTAGATCTCGTTCTTCACAATCACCGCGCCCATGGGCACTGCACCGTTGGTGAGCTGCTTGGCCACGTTGATCATGTCCGGCACCACGCCGAATTCTTCCGCGCCGGTCCAGGAACCCATGCGGCCAAAGCCGGTGATCACTTCATCAAAGATCAACAGAATGTTGTGCTGGGTACAGATCTCTCGCAGGCGCTTGAGATACCCCTTGGGCGGCGGAATCACACCGGCGGAACCGGCCATGGGCTCAACGATGACGGCAGCGATATTGGACGCATCGTGCAGGGCAATCAGTTCCAGCAGTTCGTCGGCCTTCTCCACGCCATTTTCCGGCATGCCCTGGCTGAACGCATTCTCTTTCAGCAGTGTGTGTGGCAAATGATCCGCATCCACACCCTGACCATAGAGTGCACGGTTGGCACCGATGCCGCCCAGGCTGAAGCCACCAAAGTTGACCCCGTGATAGCCCTTGCTGCGGCCGATCAATTTGGTTTTGGTAGGCATCCCCTTCTTGCGCCAATAGGCACGGGCGATCTTCAGAGAAGTATCAGCACTCTCGGAGCCGGACCCGGTAAAGAACACATGGTCCAGGCCATCCGGCGTCACCGAGGTAATGCGGTTGGCCAGTTCGAAGGCTTTGGGATGGCCATACTGGAACGCCGGGGCGTAATCCAGCTGACGCAGTTGCTGCGCCACCGCCTCGGCAATTTCGGGACGGCAATGACCGGCGCCACAGGTCCAGAGACCGGACAGACCATCAAACACCTTGCGGCCAGTACTGTCGGTCAGGTAGCTGCCCTGAGCTTCGACAAACATCCGCGGGTCGTCCTTGAACTGGCGATTGGCGGTGTAGGGCATCCAGTAAGCTTCCAGCTGGTCCCGGCTGAGACCAGCTGATTTACGCGCATCCAGATCAAACATATTCATTCCCTCATCAGGCTATGCAGAAAAGGCTTGTAGCACTCTTCACATCCAGACAAGCCTTCTGGACACCCATAATCCAGCCCTCACAAGGGTGAATAAATTCCAAAGATCTTACTTTCAGTCAACCAAATACTTACCAAAAGGTAAAAACAAGTTTATGGTTTACCCCACACATGGCCCCGATCAACTTGAGAGGTGTATATGTCAAAAACAAAAATAATGGGAAACATTGCGGGTGCCGATATCCGCATGTTGCGGATCTTTAAAGCGGTGGTGACCTGTGGCGGGTTTTCTGCGGCGGAGTCGGAATTGAATATCAGCCGGGCGGCGATCAGTATCGCCATATCGGATCTGGAACAGCGCTTATCCCTCAAACTCTGCAGCCGGGGCCGCAGCGGTTTTTCACTGACCGAAGAAGGTGAGCAGGTGTATATGGCGACCTTGCAGTTGCTGTCGTCACATCAGGAGTTTCAACGTCAGATCAACAGTATTCACGCCGAGCTCAAGGGCGATCTGGATATCGGTATTACCGACTGCCTGGTCACCCTGCCGAGAATGTTTATCACCGATTCACTGAAGGTTTTGAAATCACGCGGGCCGGAGATCAATATCAACATCGAGATGATACCGGCCATCGATGTCATCAAGGCAGTCCTCGATGGCCGAATACAAACCGGCGTTGCACCGGTCCTCACCAAGAACCCCAACCTCAACTACATCCATCTCTACGACGAACAATCCAATCTCTACTGCAGCCATGAACACCCCTTCTTCGACTACCCGGACCAGGATCTGACACCCGAGCAGGTGCACCGCTGCGACATGGTATTCCCCTCCTACCAGCAGTCCCCCGAGGTGCGCAGCCACTTTCAGCCGTTCAACAAAAGCGCTCAGGCATCGGACCGTGAGGGAATCGCTTTTCTGATTCTGACCGGCTGTTACATCGGCTACTTGCCCACCCACTTCGCGCAGAAATGGGTCGACCAGGGGATGATGCGCGCACTGCTTCCGAAGGAATTTAATTTTGTCACGCCCTACGCCGCCGTCACCCGCAAGGATCTGGCGCCAAACCTGATACTGACCAACTTTCTCGATGCCCTGCAGTCACAAATGGCGCCCACATGAACACTTGCCAACGCATGCGGGAAAACCCCTAAAAAATCAAAGTAAATCTTTTTATTTCAATTATTTAAATAAAGATAAGGGGCTGAATTCAGGCTATAAAATATTTTTTACCAATTGGGAAAGAAAACTTGCCAACATAAAAATCAGGGTTTATGTTGACCGCACGGTAAAACTTTCATAAACCATTAACGGCACTCTTCACGACACGAAAGGCTCCACCCGGAACCTTGTAAAAATAAGAATAAGAGGACGTAAAATGAAGAACGAAAACCCCGAGGTTTCATCTGCAGTCAGAGTAGGTGAATTCTACGAACTCAATACCGGTAGTGATGTTGCCAGCAGTAATCACTACAACGATGATATTGCCCCCACCAGTGTAAAAGAGCGCACCTGGAGTGTCTGGAACGTCGCCGCCCTTTGGGTCGGTATGGCGATCTGTGTGCCAACTTATACTCTGGGGGGCGTGCTCACGGCCTATTTTGGTTTATCCGTAACCGAAGCCCTGCTTGCCATCCTCGTTGCCAATATCATCGTCCTGATTCCCCTTACCCTGAACGCCTTTCCCGGCACCAAATTCGGTATCCCCTTCCCGGTTTTATTGCGTTCATCGTTCGGCATGCTCGGCTCGAATATTCCCTGCATGATCCGTGCGCTGGTGGCCTGTGGCTGGTTCGGCATTCAAACCATGTTTGGTGGCCTGGCAATTCACATCCTCCTGTCCAATCTGGTACCAGGCTGGGAATCACTGGGCGGAACCGGTGAAGTGATCGGCTTTTTTGCCTTCCTGGTATTGAACCTCTACATCGTGATCAAGGGCGCCGAGTCCATCAAGATCATGGAAACCCTTGCAGCGCCGCTGCTGCTGGCGGTGGGTATCGGTCTGATGATGTGGGCCAGCCCGAAGATCTCCTACGAAGCACTGCTGGCTGCCCCGGCCAGCCGCCCTGAAGGTGCTTCCTTCTGGGGATATTTCTTTGCCGGTGTCACCGCCATGGTGGGCTTCTGGGCCACACTGTCGTTGAACATTCCCGACTTCAGCCGGTATGTGCGTTCACAGAAGGACCAGATTGCCGGCCAGATCATCGGCCTGCCGCTGACCATGTTCTTCTTTGCGGCCCTGGGTGTGGTACTGACTGCGGCCTCCACCACACTGGTGGGTGAAACCATCTCTGATCCGGTCTCCCTGATCGGCAAGATCGACAGCCCCTTCTGGGTCGTGATCGCGATGATCCTGATTATTATCGCCACACTCTCCACCAACACCGCTGCCAACATCGTCTCCCCCACCAACGATTTCCAGAACCTGGCACCGAAAAAAATCAATCAGACCCGCGGCGTACTGCTGACCGGCCTGATCGGCATTCTGCTGATGGGGTGGGAGTTGCTGAAGAAACTGGGTGTGATTGAGTCCGATGTCAGTGTTGAGGCCATGTACAGCGGCTGGCTGCTGGGCTACTCGTCTCTGCTTGGCCCTATCGCGGGGATCATGATCGTGGATTACTTCCTGATCAAGCGCCAGCGACTGAGCCTGCCGGACCTCTACCTGACCGAGGGCGCCTATCGCGGCTTTAACATGAATGGCCTGATCGCCTTCGCGCTGCCCGTCGCTTTCACCCTGTATTCGCTGCTGACCGGCCAGCTGAACTGGTTCTATCAGTACGGCTGGTTCACCGGTTCCATCAGCGGTGGCCTGATCTACTGGTTGATCGCCCGCAGCAGTACCGTACCGGTCACTCAGCTGGTACCGCAGAACGATTGATCCCGGTGGCCCCGCGCCATGCGGGGCTGCCCTTTGATGTTCGCAAAATTCGTTCACGCAGAGTCCGCTCTGCACCCAATGACTTGATTGAGGAGTCGTGCCTATGTCTATTGTTATCCGTAACGGCACTATCGTGAATGCTGACCAGACGTTCAGTGCTGATGTCTATTGTGAAGAAGGCAAGATCCTGGCCATCGGCAACGATCTTGATGTGCCCTCCAGCGCGAAGGAGATTGATGCATCAGGCCAGTATGTCATGCCCGGCGGCATCGACCCTCACACCCACATGCAGCTGCCCTTCATGGGCACTGTTGCCAGCGATGATTTCTTTACCGGTACGGCCGCAGGCCTGGCCGGTGGTAACACTTCCATTATCGACTTTGTGATTCCGGCCCCCCAGGAACCGCTGATGGACGCCTATCACAAGTGGCGCGACTGGGCTGGCAAGGCCGCCGCAGATTACAGCTTCCATGTGGCCATCACCTGGTGGGACGAATCCGTCCATGCCGACATGGAAACCCTGGTGAAACACCACGGTGTGAATAGTTTCAAACACTTCATGGCCTACAAGAACGCCATCATGGCCGATGATGAAACCCTGGTAAAAAGCTTCCGCCGCTGCATGGAGCTGGGTGCCATTCCCACCGTGCATGCCGAGAATGGTGAGCTGGTATTCCAGCTGCAGCAGGAGATGCTGAACAAGGGCATTACCGGCCCGGAAGCACATCCGCTGTCACGTCCTCCTGTGGTGGAAGGCGAAGCGGCCAACCGCGCCATCCAGATTGCCCAGGTGATGGATGTACCGATCTACCTGGTGCATGTTTCCTGCAAGGAATCTCTGGATGCCATCACCCGCGCCCGTAATGAAGGTCAGCGCGTGTATGGCGAATGTCTGGCCGGTCACCTGGTGATCGACGAAAGCGTCTACCGTAACGAAGACTTCGAGTTTGCCGCTGCGCACGTGATGAGCCCACCGTTCCGTTCCAAAGAACACCAGTCGGCGCTGTGGAAAGGCCTTCAGGGTGGCAACCTGCACACCACCGCCACCGACCACTGCGCCTTCTGCGCCGAGCAGAAAGCGGCCGGCAAGGATGACTTCACCAAGATTCCCAACGGCACCGCCGGGGTGGAAGACCGCATGGCCGTCATGTGGGACTCGGGGGTCAACACCGGCAAGCTGACCATGAACGAGTTTGTTGCCGTCACCTCCACCAACACGGCCAAGATCTTCAATATCTACCCGCAGAAAGGATCGGTTTCCATCGGTGCCGATGCGGATCTGGTGGTCTGGGATCCGGAAGGCACACGCACTATTTCCGCCAAGACCCACCACCAGAACGTGGACTTCAACATTTTTGAAGGCCGCACGGTGAAAGGCATTCCGTCCCACACCATCAGCCGCGGCAAGGTTGTCTGGGCCGACGGACAGCTCAATGTTGAACCCGGTGCCGGTCGCTACATCAACCGCCCGGCGTTCAACCCGGTGTTCGATGCACTGAACAAACAGGCTGAACTGAATGCCCCCAAACCGGTGAAACGCAATTAAAATCCCTCTCCAGCGTTTAATTCACAAAGGGGCCTGAGGCCCCTTTCTTGTTTGAGGCCCCTTTTCATGTACATGATCGGTGTATTCATTGTTTTTCTGGCCGGTGCCATGCTGCCCTTGCAGGCCGGTATCAATTCCCACCTTGCCCGTTTCAGCGGCAGTGCACTCTGGGCCTCGGCCATCTCGTTTGTCATCGGCTGCCTGGTACTGATCGCCTTAAACCTGTCCATGCGCACCGCGCTTCCCAATGTCATGCAACTCAAGGAAGCGCCGCTCTGGGCTTGGGTGGGCGGTTTTCTGGGAGCCTTCTTCGTCACTTCCATGGCCGTATTCGCGCCCAAACTTGGCGCCTCCACCCTGATTGCCCTGGTCATTGCCGGGCAGCTGATTACTGCCGTGGTGCTGGATCACTTTGGTCTGGCCGGGTATGAAGCTTCGGAAACCAGCCTGACACGCATCGCCGGGCTTGGCCTGGTGGCCGTGGGCGCATTTCTGACGCACCGGTTTTAAGCTCTCGATTTAAGGGAAAGGCGCTGCCTGCCGCCTTTCCCGTGCACCAGCAGAGTACATCCTGCCCCAACAATGCTCACACTTTAGCCAACACCTCTGTCATATTTTTCCACTCTACCCGCTCAAGTACTCTGACTTGCCATAAAAATCAGCAAGTTACGGATATTTAAAATTATTTTTCCAAAAGGTAAAAATATGGCATATCCCCTGCAATAGAAGGTGTATCTGTTTTCTACTGCATCAGAGGATGGCATATGGAACACCAACAAAAAGAAGCATCATCCATGGTAAAGGTGGGCGAGTTTTATGAACTCAACGCCGGTACCGACCTCGAGAACAGCCTGCACTACAACGACGACATTGCTCCCACTCAGGTGAAGGAACGCACCTGGAGCCTGTGGAATGTGGCCGCCCTTTGGGTGGGAATGGCGATCTGTGTGCCGTCTTACACGCTGGGCGGTGTTTTGACCGCATACTTCGGTTTATCCGTACCTGAAGCCCTGTTCGCCATTTTGCTGGCCAACATTATTGTGCTGGTACCGCTCACATTGAACGCCTTCCCAGGTACCAAATTCGGTATCCCCTTTCCCGTGGTACTGCGCTCCTCGTTTGGCATGCTGGGGTCCAATATCCCCTGCCTGATTCGTGCCCTGGTCGCGTGCGGCTGGTTTGGTATCCAGACCCTGTTTGGCGGCCTGGCCATTCATGTGGTGCTTTCCAACCTGATCCCCGGATGGGAGTCACTGGGCGGAACCGGTGAGGTGATCGGATTCTTTGCCTTTCTGGTACTGAACCTGTACATCGTCATCAAGGGTGCCGAATCGATCAAACTGATGGAAACGCTGGCCGCACCGCTGCTGCTGGCAGTGGGTATCGGCCTGATGATGTGGGCCAGCCCCCAGGTGTCGTATGAAGCGCTGCTTTCAACACCTGCCAACCGCCCGGAAGACGCATCCTTCTGGGGCTATTTCTTTGCCGGTGTCACCGCCATGGTCGGTTTCTGGGCTACGCTGTCACTGAATATTCCCGACTTCAGTCGCTATGTGCGCTCACAGAAAGACCAGATCATCGGCCAGACCCTGGGCCTGCCGCTGACCATGTTCTTCTTCGCCGCGCTGGGCGTCGTAATGACCGCCGCCTCCCCGGCACTGGTGGGCGAAACCATTTCCGACCCAGTGACCCTGATCAGCAAGATCGACAGCCCGGTCTGGGTGGTGATCGCCATGATCGTGATTATCATCGCAACCCTCTCCACCAACACCGCAGCCAACATTGTGTCGCCGACCAATGATTTCCAGAATATCGCACCGAAGAAGATCAACCAGACCCGTGGCGTCCTGCTGACCGGTCTGATCGGTATTCTGCTGATGAGCTGGGAATTGCTGAAGAAACTGGGCTGGATCGAATCGGATGTAAGCGTGGAGGCGATGTACAGCGGCTGGCTGCTGGGCTATTCATCCCTGCTCGGCCCCATTGCCGGCATCATGATTGTGGATTACTTCGTGGTACGCCGTCAGAACTACGAGCTGGCCGAGTTGTATAAAACCCACGGTGCCTACAGCGGCTTTAACCGCCACGGCCTGACCGCCTTCTTTGTACCTGTGGCGCTGACCCTGTTCACGCTGATCACCGGCGAGCTGGGCTGGTTCTATCAGTATGGCTGGTTTACCGGCTCCTTCCTCGGTGGCCTGGTGTACTGGCTGAGCACCCGCACCGTGCCGTTCTCGGTGGCGATCAATCAGCAGGCGGTAGAGACCAAGTAACCCATAATTCCTTCAGAAATGCTCGCCGCTAATCACTTAGCGGCGAGCATTTTCCTTTCTGCCATCAAGCTGCTTCATGCAACGCAGCCGTCAGATCCATAATCGCCTGTTTGCCATCACCGAACAGCATCACGGCGTTATCCCGTGCAAACAGAGGGTTGGGCAATCCGGCAAAGCCGGGGCTGAGACTACGTTTGACCACCACCACATTGCGCGCCTGGTCCACATTCAGAATCGGCATACCGTAGATGGGGCTGCCCTTGTCTTCACGGGCCATGGGGTTGGTAACATCGTTGGCGCCTATCACAATGGCCACATCGGTTTTGCTGAAGTTGGGGTTGGACTGCTCCATGGTTTTCATGGCGTCGTACTCCACTTCCGCCTCGGCCAGCAGCACGTTCATATGCCCCGGCATACGCCCGGCAACCGGATGAATGGCAAACTCGACGGTGGTACCTCGGCTTTGTAGCGTATCGGCCAACTCCCGCACCGCATGCTGCGCCTGGGCCATGGCCATACCGAATCCGGGCACGATCACCACACGCTCGGCACCGTCCAGCAACATGCTGACTTCGTCCGGTGAGGATGAAGTGACCTTGCCCTCATACACTTCGTCGGCATCCACGCTGTTGCCATCGGCTTCAGCCATTTTGCCGAACAGCACATTGGCCAGCGACCGGTTCATGGCAACGCACATGATCTGGGTAAGGATGATGCCCGACGCCCCCACCAGCGCACCGGAGACGATCAGTACAGTGTTACCCATGATGAAGCCTGCGGCGGCGGCCGCAATACCGGAATAGGAGTTCAGCAGTGCAATCACCACCGGCATATCCGCCCCGCCAATTGGCATCACCAGAGTCACTCCAAGAACCAATGCAACGGCTACCAGCACCGCAAAGCCACCCGCTCCTGCCTGACCGGTCACCAGCATCCAGGCCGTTGCCAGTGCCACCAGCAACAACCCCAGGTTGATGAACTTCATGCCGCTGAAGCCAATGGGCTGACCGGGCAGAATTTCCTGCAGCTTGGCAAAAGCCACGGCGCTGCCGGAGAAAGTTACCGTGCCGATCAATACCGCCAGCATGGCCGCGCCATTCGCCAGCATCAGCGTTGGCCCCGAAAGGTCGCCGCCCAGCGCCAGCACACTGAAGTAGCTGGCCGCCGCTACACCCAGAGATGCGCCACCGCCCAAGCCATTCAGAATCGCGACCATCTGCGGCATGGCCGTCATCTGCACCCGTTTGGCCATCACCGCGCCGATCAGCGCCCCCAGCGCCAGTCCCGCCGCGACCAGGGTGTAGTTAATCACCTGACGGTCCAGCAGGGTGACGACGATAGCCACCAGCATGCCCAGTGCCGCCAGACGGTTGCCTCTCAACGCCGTTTTGGGGCGAGTCAGACCCTTGATGCCCAGCACAAACAGCAGTGCGGCCAACAGATAGAACAGGTTAATCACCATCGCATTCATCTTCAGCCCCTCCGCTTGAACATGCCCAGCATGCGCTGAGTCACCATAAAGCCACCCACCACATTGATGGTGGCGAAGACAATGGCGATAAAGCCCAGCGCCTGCACCAGCACACCGGACTCACTGCCTGAGCCTGCGGCCAGAATGGCGCCCACAATGGTGATTCCCGAGATGGCGTTACTGCCCGACATCAGCGGGGTGTGAAGTGTGGGCGGTACCTTGGTGATCAGCTCCACACCAAGAAACACCGCCAGCGCGAACAGCGACAGCAGGATAATGAACGTTTCCATCAGGCCACCTCCTCCATCGCCGGCTCTTCACACAGCGGCGCCAGTCCGGCCAGGTTGCGAATGCGCTCATGAATAATTTCACCGCCCTGGGTGACCACCGCCTGCTGGATGATTTCGTCATCAAAATCCAGCGTGTAACCACCGTCGTCATCCAGAATCAGGTTAAGGAAGTTTTCCAGATTGTTGCCAAACATCTGACTGGCATGGTGGGCCAGACTGGAGGCGATATTGTCCGGTCCGATGATGGTGATGCCGTTCTCGGTGACCACCTCACCGTGCCGGGTCAGCTCACAGTTACCGCCGCGTTCGGAAGCCAGGTCCACAATGATGGCGCCGGGCTTCATCGCCTGCACCATTTCGGCGGTAATCAACACCGGGGAGCGTGCACCCGGCACCGCGGCCGTGGTGATGACGATATCCTGCTCGGCCAGTACCTGGGTCATCTGCTCCCGCTGGCGACGCAGGAAGTCGTCGCTTTGTTCCTGCGCATACCCCCCCTGCCCTTCGGTGGCTTCAGCCTCCAGATCCAGCTCGACAGGTTTGGCGCCCACCGACAGGATCTGCTCCCGTGCAGCCGGGCGCACATCGTAGGCTTCCACCACCGCGCCCAGACGTTTGGCGGTAGCCGCCGCCTGTAGACCGGCAACACCCGCGCCCATGATGAAGACCCGTGCCGGGCTGAGGTTGCCGGCGGCGGTCATCATCATCGGATAGATACGTTGGGAAGACGTGGCGGCCATCAGCACCGCCTTGTAGCCGGCCAGAGTCGCCATTGAGGAGAGCACATCCATGCTCTGGGCGCGGCTGATACGCGGGATCAACTCCATCGCCACAGCATTGACGCCCTTATCGGCCAGGGCAAAGAACTTGCCGGCATCGGTTAGCGGGTCCAGCATACCGATCAGCAACTGACCGGCGCGCAGTTCAGAGGCACAGCCCGAAACGCCCTGACCGCCGAGGTTTACGCTCAGCACAATGTCGGCCTCTGCATAAATCGCGGCGGCATTTGATACCACCTCGGCACCGGCATCACGATAGGCCTGATCATCAAAACCGGCCACACGCCCGGCCCCTGATTCAATCAGGAATCTGAGGCCTTTGCCGCTCAAGCGCTGGATATTGTCCGGTATCAGCGCAACACGAGACTCATTAAGTGCTACTTCCTTGGGAATACCAATCTTCATGATAACTCTCCACGAGCCGCCCCTTTTTTCAGACAACAGAACGCCGTGCACGTGAGATACGCGCAAAAACAGGCCTGTCGGAAGAAGTTCGTCGGAAGCGGGCTCGGTTTTTCTTAGATTTATAATTAGAGCCGTTGGGTGGAAACCATAAACAGACCCGGGATGCGTGGGCCCGCCTATGGTTTCCGGGGTGAAATCAGCCGTTCGCCTGGTTCAGCACCGCCTGGAAGAGGACATTGCAGCCGGCATGCAGGTCAGCTGGATCCGCATTCTCTTCTTCGTTGTGACTGATACCGTTCTCACAGGGCACAAATACCATGCCTGTGGGCGCGACGCGGGAGATGTAGCAGGCATCGTGACCGGCACCGCTGACGATATCACGATGGCTGTAGCCGGCATCTTTTGCCGCCTGACGTACAGACTCGACGCAGCCCTTGTCGAACGGCACGGGCGGGGAGTACCAGATCTCTTCAAACTTCATTTCCAGATGCAGTTCATCGGCGATGCGGGCGCTGATTTCGCGCAGCTGCTGATCCATCTTGGAAAGGATTTCATCATTGGGGTGGCGGAAATCGACGGTGAAGAAGACCTCACCCGGAATGACGTTACGGGAGTTGGGGAACACCTGCAGCAGACCAACGGTGGCACAGGCATTGGGCTGATTGGTCAGGCCGATCTGATTCACTTCATCAATGATCTGGGCCGCGCCTACCAGGGCGTCCTTACGGCGCAGCATCGGCGTCGGACCGGCGTGCGCTTCCTGACCGGTCAGCGTAACTTCATACCAGCGCTGCCCCTGAGCATCGGTTACCACGCCAATGGTGGTGTCCTCTTCCTCAAGAATAGGGCCCTGCTCGATATGAGCTTCAAAGAAGGCTTTGACCGGGCTGCCCACTTCGTGCTCACCGGCATAACCGATGCGATCCAGCTCTTCACCCATGGTTTTACCGTCCAGATCGGCGCGGCTGAGGCCATATTCCAGATCGAACACACCGGCAAATACGCCGGATGCCACCATCGCCGGAGCAAAGCGCGAGCCTTCTTCGTTGGTCCAGATGGACGCTTCAACCGGATGCTCGGTTTCGATGTTGTTGTCATTCAGGGTACGGATCACTTCCAGACCGGCCAGTACACCGTAAACACCATCAAACTTGCCACCGGTGGGCTGGGTATCGATATGGCTGCCCATGACAACCGGCGGCAGGTCATTGTTGCGACCGGGACGACGGGCGAAAACATTACCCATCTTGTCGATGCGAATGCGGCATCCAGCCTCTTCACACCACTTGATAAACAGGTCGCGGGCTTGCTTATCCAGGTCGGTCAGAGCCAGACGGCAGCAGCCACCTTTTTCGGTGCCGCCGATCTCGCCCATCTCCATCAAACTGTCCCAGAGTCGCTGCTGGTTGGTTTTAATATCTTTCATCGCCTACTAGCTCCTGCTTTGAATCTTTCGCTACAGCGTTTAAAACCAGCACTGCCTTTTAATGACAGGCAGTGCTGCAAGCGGTCTTACTTCTTATTGAAGTGAGGAATGATGTGCTTGCCGTATTTCTCGACAATGCTTTCCTCGTCGCCGCTATCCAGATAGATGTTGAACTGTGTGGTACCGGCTTCTTCCAGATGGCGGAGCTTGGCAATGTGCTCGTCGATGCCACCCAGTACACAGAAGTCTTCCACGATGTCTTCCGTGATGAAGTCCAGATAGGGGTTATCGCTCTGGCCATGCTTGGAATAGTCGTAGCCCTTACGGTTTTCGATGTAGGAGGTCAGACTTTCCGGCACCAGACCACTGTGTGCACCGTATTTCTCGACGATATCCGCCACGTGGTTACCCACCATGGCCGGGAACCAGCGGGTCGCTTCGATGCAGCGCTCGCGGGTACCGAAGTACGCCGGAGCAGACGCGATCACCTGGTAGTTGCTCATGTCGCGGCCCGCTTCCTTACCGGCGGCCAGTGCCTGATCGGTGAACCACTTCACCAGTGCCGGAGAGGCGATCTGCAGGATGACGCCGTCACCGTATTCACCGGCGGTCGCCAGCGCTTTGGGGCCGTAGGCGCCGATGTAGACCGGCAGCTCATAGCCTTCCGCCCAGGGGAATTTAACCGGGGCCGGGCACTCGCCGTACTGCACTTCATCACCGCGCACCATGCCTTTTACGGCCTGAGTGAACTCGGCCACACGCGCCAGGTTGGCCGGTTTTTTGCCCAATACACGAACACCACTGTCACCACGGCCAAGGCCTACGTGGAAACGGCCACCGCTCTGCAGCGCCAGGCTGCCGAACAGGCTTGCCGCCTGGGACCAGTCACGTGCATTCGGGTGGGTTACACAGGGACCGAAGCTGATCTTGGAAGTGTGTTCCATGCACATGGCGATGGCCGGATAGCACTCACGCCAAAGCACATGCGAATCGTAGAACCAGCAGTGGGTAAAACCGGCTTCTTCAGCCTGTTTGGCCAGGTTACGCGCGCGTTCAGGGCTGATGAAGCCTTTGAAAGTAATACCGAAGTCCATAATTATTCTCCTAATTGTTCAGTATTGCGTCTTTGACGTCAGTTAGTGGTCCGGTGCCCAGATCTTGATACCGGCATGGGTAAAGGGCACTTTCTTGGAAATGTTCAGACGGATCAGAATCGGTGTGATCGCTTCAATGCAGCGTGCGTTGACGACAGGGCCTGCGTTGTAGGCTTTCACATCCAGCATGGCGATCAGGTCGATCACCTTCTCTTTGGCTTCCAGGCTGTTGCCGCACACCAGAATGTCGCAGTTGATGGCGTGGCCCAGGTTGTTCAGCGTGGCAGCGGAGACGTTATGCAGCGCGCCGACCACCGGAATGTCATCACCCAGCAGGGCCTGAGCCGCTTCGGTGGCTGAGCCTTCAGCCGGCATGGCAACGGCTTTTGGATCGCCGTCGGCCAAAGGCACCACGATATCGACCAGAATCTTGCCCGCCAGCGGCTCGCGAATGGCTTCCAGCGTGGCGTTATGGGCCGAGAAGGGCACCGCCAGAATGACGATCTCATCGGCAGCGGCAGTCGCTTCAACGTTACCGGCCCCGGTGATCTGGCCTTCTACCGAACCCTGTTTGGCGTTCAGTTCGTCCGCGATCTCGGCGGCGCGAGCGCCATCACGCGAACCCAGTACGACATCAATGCCCGCGGCCGCAAAACGCAGTGCCAGCCCTTTACCCTGAGGACCGGTGCCCCCCAAAATTGCTATCTTCATCGAAATAGATCCTCTTGTTGTGGTCGGACAAGATCGCGCGCCGAGCTTTCGCTCTTCTGCCAATCAATGCCTTTGAAAATCAGAACCGGCTTCTTGCCCTCTTTGCTCATCAGCAGCCCGGAAGCCGCCGCTATCTCGTCGGCCAGCGCGGGCACCGTGACCGAGAGCACTCGGCCGTAGGCATCCCGTTCGCCTGCCATATCAATCTTGCTGGGGACGTTGGCCAGGCCGACTGCCACATTGACCAGCCCCATGCGCCAGGGGCGCCCGAAGGTATCGGTGATGATCACACCCAGCTGCTTGCCACTGCCCTGCTCCAGCGCCTGACAGATATTGCGGGCACTCTGATCCGGGTCTTTCGGCAGCAGGATCACCTTGCCGGCCGCATCCACATTGGATTCATCCACCGCCGCGTTGGCACAGATAAAGCCCAAACGGTGCTCGGCGATGATGGTGCCCTCGGTCTGCTCCGGGCGTTTGGAGGTGCGCACCAGTCGGTTGGATTCGGACAGCACCACCTCAACCTTGCGCGGATCCTTGGCCAGCTCATCCGCCAGTCGCAACGCTTCCGGCGAAGGCTCAACGCTGTCCAAATCGACAATCTGCCCTTCAGCCTTGGAAACCACCTTGTGGGCAATCACCAGAATGTCGCCGTCATCCAGCGACTGACGGTTGCTATCCAGAGCCGCCAGAATGATCTCCGGCAGGTTATCGCCCGGCTGGATATCGGGGATGCCATCAACGGTTTGCATCACCACATCGGTACTGCTTCGGCTAGTGTTTTGCGTATCCATGACCTTCCCCTACGCCGTTTTCGGCACACTGCCGGCAGCCACCCGAAACAGGTCACTGGGCAGGTCGATATCGAATGACAATTTCTCCAGGTACAGCCGCTTCGCCTGCAGTCCCAACTGCAGCGCCGATAACAGGTGTGCGCGACAGGACTGGGGGCCATAGCTGAACGGCATGGCATCGGGCGGAGTGGTCAACAGCGCATTGGTGCCGCCGTCATAGGAGGGGCACACCACCACCGAGCCGCGCTGACGAGGCTGGTCCAGCAGCGTGGCCAGCTCACCCTGATCCAGGGTTTCGATGTCACCGGGCACCACCAGCTGGGATTCAACACCGCGCGAACGGTTGTAGCGGGCAGCGGCTTCAACTGCCGCGTTCAAACCGGCGTCGGCCTGTTGCAGTACTTCTGCCCCTTCCGCTTCTGCCAGCTGCCGGATCTCTTCGGATGCGGTCACTACCAGCAGGTTGTGCTCGGGAAAGCGGCTGCGAAAGAAGCAGAGATTGCGTTCAAACAGGGCCAGCGCCAGCGCCTTGCGCTCACCTTGAGTCAGCACTTCAGACAGACGGCCCTTGGCCTGGTCTGGACACTTCATGGGAATGACGATTGAGAGCTTCATGCGTGTCTCCTAGCCTGCCTGCTGCAACTCGGGCGTCTGCCGAGCGGTGCATGATTGATAGGCGTGCACGATGCTTTCAGCCAGGCGCACCTTGTTGGCCCGGTTGAACATCAGGGTATCCGTGACCAGAACGTGCTCAATCCGCTGCTCAACCGCACCCAAATAAGCCCGATCCTGCTGATCGATCACCAGCGCATCGACCACTCCGGTGTAGAAATCGGCAACGCCCTGAACATCAGCCCGGTAACCGGCGGCCAGCATCATCTTGTCCGCAGGCCCTTTCACCGTCTGGCCCGCCACCAGCGGAGACACCGCCACCTTGAAGGCCGATGACAGCTCCAGCGCTTCACGGATGCCGGGCACCGACAGGATGGGGTTGATGCTGACAATGGGGTTACTCGGCGCAATGACGATCATGTCGGCCTGAGCGATGGCGTGAAGTGCTTCCGGTGTTGCCTCCGCCTGATCGATGCCGACCACACGGCACTCCAGCACGTCCGGCTGGCAGCCCCATTTAACGAAGAAGTCCTGAAACGCCACCCAGCCGTTTTCGGTTTTCACCTGGTTCTGAATCACATCATCGGTGGGCAAAATGATCGGCACATCCAGGCCAAACGACTCCGCTATGCGGCTCGCAATTTCGGTGGGGCGCACGCCCTGATGGCGCAGCTGGGTACGCAGAATGTGAGTAGCGAAATCCTTGTCCCCCAGATACATCCAGGTATCGGCGCCCAGCGCTTTAAGCTGGTCCAGTACCCGATTGCTTTCATCCACCAGACCCCAGCCCTTGTTGCGGTCGATATTGTCGGTGAGGGTGTAGGTGAGGGTATCGATATCCGGTGAGACCCAAAGCCCGTGGAAGTCTTGATCATCGGCTACGTTGCCGATCAGGCTCAGATTGTCGGCAAAGCGGCTGTGGGCAAAGCCTTCCGCCATTTTTGCGCCGCCGACACCACCACAGAGCATGACGATATTGGGGGAGGAATGGGTATTCATCAGATCACTCCCCGGCTGGTCGCGATCAACTGAACACCCTGCGACGCCGCCAGCATCTCTGAACTGGAAACCTCAGGGGTGTACTCATAGCTTTGCAAAACGCTGTACAGGGTGTTGCGTCGCACGGGGTCACGCCCTGCTTCGCCGATCATGCGCACCATATCCTCGGGCACGATCTCCTGGCCGTTCTTGCCACCGGCGGCACGAGAGATGCTTTCATTCATAAGCGTACCGCCCAGGTCATTGGCCCCGGACTTCAGCATCTGCTGAGCATATTCAGGCCCCAGCTTGACCCAGGACGCCTGGATATTGTCCACCCAGCCGTTGAGCATCAGGCGTGATACCGCGTGCATGCGGATATTTTCTTCCGGTGTCGGCCCCGGTCGCACATCACCGTTTTTGACGTAAAGCGGTGATTCATAATGCACAAAACCCAGAGGCACAAACTCGGTAAAACCACCGGTCTGCTTTTGAATCTCGCGGATTTTGCCAATATGTGCGGCCCAGTGTTCGGGGCTATCAATATGGCCGTACATGATGGTGGCGGTGGTGGGCAAACCCAGTTGGTGCGCAGTGGTAATAATCTCAACCCACTGCTCGGTGGTGAGTTTATCCCGGGTAAGCTGTTGGCGGATTTCAACATCCAGAATTTCAGCCGCCGTGCCGGGCATGGATCCCAAACCATGGTCAATCAGGTCCTGAATAAACTCGGCCACGCTGACTTTGCTTTTTAATGCGCCAAACCAGATTTCGAACGGCGAAAAGGCATGAATATGCATCGCCGGAACCTGTTTCTTAATGGCCTTGAGAATATCGCGGTAGAAACTGCCATCAATATCGGGGTGCAGGCCGCCCTGAATACACACTTCGGTGGCACCACGGTCCCAGGCTTCCTGAGCGCGTCCGGCAATCTCATCCAGGCTCAGCAGCTCAGCGCCCCGCTCCTCTTTGCGCTTGGCAAAGCCGCAGAACTTGCAGCCCATGTAGCAAACGTTGGTGTAGTTGATATTGCGGGTGATAACGAAGCTGGCCTCGTTGCCAACAGCCTGCTTGCGCACGTAGTCAGCCGTGGCCACCAGGGCATCCAGCTCGGCGCCTTCCGCCTGAAACAGCTTCACGGCATCCGCTTCGGAGAGTTCGATTCCGGCCAGAACCGAGGTCAGGATATGGCGCACCGATGAACTGATCCCAGCGAACATTCTGAGCAGTTTGTGGTGTTCAGTTTTATCGGTTCTCAGACTTAAAACACTGGGAGCATTCATGATTCTTTCCTTAACGCATTTAGATGAAACCTAAGAAAAGACGTAGCCATTCTGATTAACAGAACATAAACGCCTGGGCCGGTCCTAAAACTGCTGCACAGGAATAAACATGAATAAGGCGAATAGAAAGGAAGTCAGCGACGCTTAATTCTGGCGCAGGGGTACATTGCCCATGCATATCAAAATCAGGCGCATCTTGTGATGAAGCGGAATACTCCAATCCTTCATCACACCCTATCTCCGTCTTTATTCTTATTTTCGGCTTCAGGTTTTCGCTACAAACTTTTTACCAAACGGTAAAGTTATACTAGATCAAATTTTGCCACGTGGTCAAGAAATTAAACACAAAAAAAATCCGTGCTTTCAAAAGAATGTAACTTAATGATTTTTAAGTGATTTACTCAAAATTCAGCTGACTGATGCAGGCTTACGCAGAGAAAAAAATCGGACCGATACACCAAAGAGATGGCACCGAAGAGAGAGATATCGAAGATCAGATAAACGTGTTCCGTCGAACGACAGGCAAAAAAAAACCGGTGTCGCCCAGGGAGCTGGCACCGGTTCTCTGCAGTCGGGCGGGCTTACTTCATGCCCAGGCCCTTGATGATTACATGAGTAAGGAAGTCGATTGCGTTCTGGAAGTCTTCATCATCCAGCGAATCCTTACCCAAGGACAGGCTCACCTGTGCCGAGAAGTCAGCATAGGTCTGAGTGGCTGACCAGATCAGGAAGAACAGGTGATAGGGATCAACCGCATCGATACGCCCCTCTTCTATCCAGCTGCGTACCAGTTTCACGTCTTCTTCCAGTACCGGCAGCAGATGGTTCTGCAGGTACTCTTTAAGGTAAGGCGCGCCATTGATGATCTCGATGGCAAACACCTTGGACGCATCAGGATTGGTGCGCGACATCTCCACTTTGCCCTGAATATAGTTGCGCACCATGTCGGCCGGTTCCTTGCCCTGCTGTTCCAGCAGCTGCATTTTGTCGACCCACAGGCTCAGGATATTGGACAGTACGCGCTTATAAAGCACTTCTTTCGAAGGAAAGTAATACAGCAGGTTCTGCTTCGACATGCCGGCTTTATCGGCAATGGCTTCAATCGACGTGCCGTTGTAGCCATTCATGGCAAACAGCCCTTCGGCGGCACTCAGTACAGTAGCTTCATGCGCTTCCCGAATACGGGAGCGACGGCGGGGTTTCTGTTCAACAGTTTCTTCCGCTGAAATCGGCATTCTTTACATCCAAATAGATAGGTGACTCTGGGTGTATCTTACCAGATGGTAACTATTGAGTTGTCATATCCGGCGAAACGCCCGTGAACATACCCAAACTCTAGTCCAATTGCATGACAACTACATCACGCCTTACGTAGGGGCATGCGTAACGGAGCACTCTTTACCAAGGACTGTTTGAACTGGAAACATAACCAATTTGGGATTTTACTTAGGTCGGGTGGCCAGCGTAGCAATCGCTGGCTATAGTGTTGTGGATGGAAGACAGGGAGCGCCGTGCGGGCAAGTTGCACAGCATGGTGACAGTCGGCACTTAAGGAAGGACAACCAGGGATGATGACACCTCTTCACAATCACGCTTTACCTCTGATGATCTCACTACTGCCATTTCTGGCTGTACCCGCTGAGTGTGTTCTTCAGATGCAAAAGTACCCTTCAGGCTGATTTGAAGAAAATATTATATTATTTATCAAAAATAATATGCTCAATCGCCAGAATTAAAAGGTATACCCGCTAAAAATTGTTATGAGGTAGTAGGCCTCATAAATGAACTGTTATGCAATTGATTGAAAGGTGCCTTTTGCAGAGGTCACATCGATATGAGTAAAGACACTTCATTACATGATATTGAAGTTCAAAACATAGGAGAGCCTATAAGGATTACTGATGTCGAACCTCTTGGCGGCGTTTCCGCAGAACCCGGTAAGGACGGGCAGAAGATAAAGATTTGGACTAAATTGGCTTTAACCTCCGATGAGCAGCTTTTTCACCGAATTGCGGACAGTTTTGTTAATGCCATTACTCATTTGGCTAGGCAAGCAGGTACTTCAGTTAATCTACGCCGCGCAGATACAGTTCTGTTGGTGCTTAAACCAAAAGGGCTCGCGGAGCTTTGGGTAGATACCGCAGCGATTAGCATGCAGTGCGCTGTAAAGCGATCTATAAAAGCGGGTACGGTGATATTCGAACGTGATATTGCTGATATTACTGGAATGTCATTTCCATGTGTGGATATCGGGAAAGAAGACCAGCTTGTATGTTTATTTAGGCAAGATTGGCGCTTTGCCTTGGCCTTTGATATGAACCCCGATGGAGAGATTGACCTCAAAGGGTTTGAAAGAACACTTGGCAGTTTATATCGCCAGATGAAATATCGGCATCTTTACGATGGCCTCGGAGATTCAACTGTTTTCGATCGCTTAATTAAAGCAGGGTGGTTCCCGTTTGTAGAAATAATTAATTCAGATTTTAAAGATATTTTGCTTAATTGCGAGGCGGACTTTGATCTAACCGAGGTTGAAGAGAAAGTTCTTTCTAAGTTTGATCCTTCTCGAACTGAAAAAATTCTTGAACGCTGGATGGCTAAATCACATTTCAGCGACAAAGAAGGGTTGTTGAAATCCGCAATAAATGCATTTAACAACAAAGACCCCTTTTCCGTGATTAAGATTTTACTCACTGAAATAGAGGGGGTGTTAAATGGGGCGCATCGGGCAGCTTATGAGGGACAGGGAGCTAAACTCAATAAGCTGTTGGCTTTTGCAGAATTATCTGCTGAACGCAAAGCAGGGGCAAGCAATACACTTTTGTTTCCTAAAGAGTTTGGGCGCTACTTGAAAGAATATACGTTCGGCAATTTTGATCCTAGTAGTGATTCAGGGAGCGCAGGCTCACGCCATGCGGTCGGTCATGGTGCCGCTTCTCAGGAAAGCTACACAATGACTCGGGCTTTACAAGCAATACTCACTTTAGACCAGCTCGCTTTTTATACGTGATAGCTTTAGTAGTAATCAATAGTGGTTTTGAGGCAATAGTATGCATAACCAGTGGGTCAAGCTGACCGGTACTACGCTGCGCTCCGCACCGGCAGCTTACCCAAGGCGTTATGTGACTTTAGAACAGGGCTTCCACAAGCCAGATATGAACTCAATATATGTCTAGCTTTTAGCAGAAAGGAAAATCGGTTAGGAATATGGATGAATTATCAGCATTAGCAAAAGATATGCTTCAACGAGAAGAAGTTCTGTTGCTCTCGACCTCTGAAGTAATAGGTTCTTTCGATGTCTCTGATTCTGAGTCAAGCACCATTAGAGAAATAAAGGTTTTCATAAATAACTACAGTTATAATCGTTGTCATGAAATGACTTACTGGATTTCAGAGCAACTTCCAGACCTTAAAGTTGCGGTATTTCATGGTAGTGAAAGCAGAAGACCTGCTCATTCGGCTATTGCACTCCCTTCAGGCCTTCTGTTTGATGCGCAAGGATTCCGTGCGGTACAAACAGTATTT
Source organism: Marinobacterium sp. NO-S09 (assembly GCF_059179545.1). Taxonomy (NCBI): domain Bacteria; kingdom Pseudomonadati; phylum Pseudomonadota; class Gammaproteobacteria; order Oceanospirillales; family Oceanospirillaceae; genus Marinobacterium; species Marinobacterium sp. NO-S09. Next base: position 3,599,441 of record NZ_CP168954.1, read on the forward strand.
GATGAATACAATCAGCTCACTCAAGAACATAGACATGAAACTATCGATCCAGCTAGTTTTTTGACTCGTGGGCAACTTTTTGACGTTATGATTGATGTGACAGAATCTTTCAGTACTCGAGCGGATGTGGAGGCGAGCTTTATTCGTCGAAAAGGAGACATTTTCACGAAAATAAACTCGCTCTTTGAATTGATAGACTCGCATTTAGGAAAGGTATAAAAAATTTAGAATCATTGGCCAAGTCTTTAAAATTAAATAACAAGTCCAGGCACGGCGACGCCTTTTCCATTGCGCCTTCGGCTCCATTCCAAGGGCACGCATGGTGCAAGCGTTAGAACACAAGCAAACTGTAATATATCGGGATAATTATGGGCAGAAAACCTAGATGGACAAGCGACGTAGGTGATAAGGGCGTAAAAAATTACAAGTTATCTTCTTGGAAATATTTTTCTGATTTCGTTAACCAAGAAATGCTCGAATATACTGGTTACGTTTATCGTGGGCATGGTTGTAGTAAGTGGAAGTTAGAGCCGACTATAGACCGTATGATCTCTGATCCAAATTCGTATAAGCGAGAGGCTCACTTAAATCAATTTATGTTCGCGACGAGAGGTCGTAGAGGACCGTCACCTAGCTCTATGGAAAATGAAAATGATTGGTGGGCTCTAGGTCAACATCATGGTTTAGCTACGCCATTATTAGATTGGACAGAGTCTCCATTCGTAGCATTGTATTTTGCTGCGTTGGGGGCGTTAAAAGAAAAGTCCAAAACAATGTCTGTATTTGCTCTTTCATTAAGCTCAGTTGAAGACAGAAACAACATAATCGTAGAATCCGACGAAGTTGAATTAGTGAACAATCAAAAGCCAACTGTTAAGGTAGTTAGGCCATTAAGTGATGAAAATGCTCGTCTAGTTAGCCAGCGAGGGCTTTTTACAAGAGGCCCCAACAATATAGACATGGAAAATTGGATGAAAAAATTTGCAACTTCTGATTCAAAATACTATATGGAACTTATAAGAGTTGACATTCCTTCTGTGCAACTAACTTCTTGTATGCAGTATTTAAATAGGATGAATATCAACCACTCAACTTTGTTTCCTGATTTAAGTGGAGCATCAGAATACTGTAATGCACATTTAGAAATAGTGAACTACTGAGATAGTAGTTCTAACAAGTGACTGTGGTGTCCAGCATAAATAATCAGGCTGTTTTATGACGCCAAAGCTCTTCGTTTTTGAGCATGGTATTTAGCACTACAATGAGCTTGCGCATGCAGGCGATGATCGCCACTTTGGGCAGCTTACCCTCAGACTTCAGGTGTTCATAAAAGCGCTTGAAGACGGGGTTACATTGGATGGATGACAGCATCGCCATGAACATGACCGTGCGGATACGGTGACGGCCTCCGCGAATACGCCGTTTGCCATTCCAGGTGCCGCTTTCTCGGTTCATGGGTGCGACACCGACGAGTGCGGCGATCTCTTTACGGTTGAGCTTACCGAGCTCCGGAAGCTCGCTGAGCAAGGTGTACGCGAGGACTTTACCGACACCAGGCACGCTGGTCAGGATCTCGGTTTTGGTACGCCAATGCTTGACCTGCATAACGGCTTCATCGATCTGTTTGGTGATAGTCTTTATCTGAGTTTCAAGTGAGCGTAGCAATGTTTTGATAGAGCGGTGCAGGGCTTTGGGCAAGATCTGGAGGCGGTTTTTCTCCATGGTCTGCATTTCAAGCAGCTGGCTACGCCGAATGAGTAAGTCCTTGATCAGGCGGGATTGTTTGTCGGGTATAGGTTTAATATCAGGCTGTATGGTTGCGGCAAAACGGGCGATGACACTGGCATCAATCTTATCCGTTTTAGCCAGTACGCCGATGGCCTGGGCGTAGCGCCTGATGCTGACAGGATTGACCACGACAATGGGCAGGTTTGCCTGGTCACAAGCAAACACGAATGCATGTTCATGGCGGCCCGTGGCTTCCGTGACAATGCGTGTGACATTTTGGGATTTAAGGATCTGAACGATCTTACGGATAGACGTTTCTTCGTTCGGGATTTGGAAATGGAGGTCCAGCGGATGCAGGACGATATCGAGTGTGGATTTACCGACGTCAACGCCGACGTTGATTTCAATTTGGCTTTCTGTGTGTATGGTCATAAGCTAACTCTGCCTTGCTATGCGGGCTCGGGGCCCCGATGACTGTTCGAGTTATCGCTAACGAGTCATGCAGCGCTACCCACTTGTTATCGGTCTCTCGCAAGAGGAGCCGTCGCTCAATCGAGCTGCTGCATGAAGGCCCTCAATGGCCGTTGAGGGTGGGTCCCAATTTACCCGGAAAACACACGGAATTATCCATACAAGGTGCTCAAGGTCGTTCGTTTCACTCACTGGGACCTTCGCAGCTACGCTGATTCGGCCCCTTAGCACGGCGTTAAGGTATCATATGAACCAAAGTACGTTTAACAAAGCAACAATAGGGATTGCGCTTCTTTCACTTACAATAAGTGCTATGGCATTTTATTTTTCTTGGTCTCAGCACAATGCGGACTATGAAAAAACCGCACTCATTCGGCCAGGTATGCTGCCTTTGAACAATATCAAAGAGGGTAAGGCAGAATTCAATCTAGAGGTTCTAAACACGAGTAAAACCAACTTGCAATATTATATGCGAGTAGACACAAACATGGGGTTTTTAGAAGGAAAAAATGGAAAGCCTCAGCACCTTCCATTTTCTTATGAATCACAAACAGTTAGCTTGAGCAAGTCCGAAGCAGGAAGCAATATGTACAAGCACGCAATAACTCTAAATGCTCAGCATGGTGCGGTTAATACATCCTCTCTTGCCTACATATCTCCTGCAGAGTATTACTTATACATTCGAGTTGTTGATGCTAGTAATGGGAGAACATTGCACAGCAGCAAGTGTTTTTATAGTTTCCATGTGGAAGCAAAAATGTTCGTACTTGATCAACCAGTAATAGATACTTCGGGCGAATCAGAGCTACGCCAAAAGGAGTGCCGAGCTTAATGCTAACAAATCAATTAACTACGCGCCTACGTGTGAATACTAAACACGTTGTTCACGCAGCTTCGGTATTCGAGACACCGGCGGTAGATTTCCGATACTGCCATGAGGGCGCTGTTTATTGTAGTGATTGATCCAATCTGTCAGCGCCCAAATCCTTGATATGTCATTTGCGTAGGGCACCGCATATGCCCACTCCCTGATCATTGTCTGTATAAAACGCTCCGCCTTGCCGTTCGTTCTGGGCGTGTATGGGCGCGTGTACACATGCTTGATCCCTTCCCGTTGTAAAACTGCATTGAACCGACGTGAGCGATAGGCTGGACCGTTATCGGTCATCAGACGTTTTACCTCCACACCTATTCCGCGGTAGGCCGCCAGAGCGTTTTCCAAAAAGCGCGTTGTGGTGCCTTGCTGCTCATCTGGTAGCACCCGAGCAAACGCCCAGCGGCTGTGATCATCAATGCAGATATGGACGCATTCATAACCCGCACCTCGCGTGTTCTGGCGACGGTTGTTTGTTACACGGTGGCCGGGCCTGTCGAAGCGAGGCAGCTTCTTGATATCCATGTGCAGCATGTCACCCGGCGCGGGGTGCTCGTAGCGCTGCACAGGTTGCACCGGCTCCAGGTGTGAGGCGCGATTGAGCTTCAGTCGACGCAGTACAGCTGTCACGGTGGAATAAGCCAGACTTAGTGCCTGTGCGATCTGCTTGGCTATCCACTTGAGCGTCAGGCGCATCTTCTGAATCAACTCAATCCACTGTTTCGGCATCTGCCTCGGTGAGGCATGGGGACGGCTGGATGCTGACTCAAGACCAGCCTCACCAGCCTCTCGATAACGAGCAAGCCACTTGTAGACGGTGTGCGTGCTGATACCAAAAGTGCTGGCAATGTCTCGCACCGGCTGCTGTTTACGGAGGGCTCGATCAACGATCAGGGCTCGAATATGAGGCGTAGTTCGGGCATTCTTGTGAGGGTTGTTCATGTCGGTTGTTCTGTGCTGTTTGTTTGGCGATAACCAGCATCTCGAACTTAACCGGCGTGAACAACCTCCTTAGCACCCACACCTACGGCGCCGGACAGCTTACACTACGCTTTGCTTCGTTCCGGCTGCCGGTTATTGAGGCGTTAGCAACCCAAAGGAAGAGTAATGAACGAGCAGGATAGCGATACGGTCCCAGCAGATACCTCTAATTCAGGAGGTCGTTTTTCTGTAGGAAACTGGGTAGGAATATTATCAGGTATTTCTAGCTTGATAGTGGCTCTTTATGGAGTCTTTTTTTGGTTTGATCAAAAGATATCACAGTTGTAGAAGAAGAAATTGTTCCGTATCAACAGCTTTTAAATGGTATGGCGCTGTCAAATGACGAAGAGTACAGCGCTGCCATAAAGGTTCTCAGGCCAGCATATAAGAAATTTAAGGAGGACAATGTTGAGGCAGAAAAACTAGTAGCCCTTATTGATTCCTATTTGATGTCAATTGTGAATGCTGGCGAGCCGCTAGAATTCTCACAAGACTTTGAGATGATTTTGCCAGTAATCGAAAGCGATCTACCTCGATTTGGTTGGCGTATGCATCAAGTAGGCTGGTTCTATTTTCGTACAGGCGAAATTGATCTTGCAATGAAATATTTCATTAAAGCTAAAAATGGATTTGAAGGACCCGGTGATTACCAAGTTACAGCTGATACATTTTGGGCTCTTTCGTTAGTATATATGGCAAAAGGTGATAGTAAAAAGGCTGTTGAAAATTTGAGACTAGCTGAAGAGCGAAACTACAGATACTACAATCCAGAAATTTTTGCAGCTGATCAACTTGCTTATAAAAATGACCCTTGGTTTAGTAGATTAGGGCGGCAATATAAACCTTTTTGGCCCACTATTGAGCTCGTAATCACCACGTACTCAGGTGCTAACAAAGCGTTATGTGCTTTTTAGTAAGACTAATAAAATGGAGGTGTCAGTGATACCTAAATCAGCAAAAATTAGAGTCGCACGTCCCACAGATAATTTAACAAAAATAACGGAAATGTACTTAAACGGTCTAGGGTTTAAGTTACTGGGCTCTTTTAAAGATCATAATGGCTTTGATGGTTCTATCATTGGTCATGAGGCTCATAATTATCACCTTGAATTCACCCATCATATAGGTATGGCTGTGGGGCAAGCTCCTACTCAAGATAACCTGCTTATTTTCTATTTACCTGAACATGATGTTTGGTCTCAATGTTGCCAAAAAATGGAGAAAGCGGGGTTTATTATCGTACCTTCCTATAACAACTATTGGGATGTTGTAGGTAAAACGTTCGAGGATATTGATGGGTATCGTGTGGTTCTTCAAAATAGAGAGTGGGTGTCGTAAGTACGCACACAGGAAACAACTTAAAGGGACAAGGACCCGCTCAAAGGATCAAACATGAATAACCCGGGAAAACTGTTCTTCTTCTGTGGAAAGATGGGGGCAGGCAAGTCGACAAAATCCAGAGAGGTGGCTGCCGAGCACAATGCTGTCTTGCTATCAGAAGACGAATGGCTAGCGGAACACTTTCCTTACCAAATTCAGTCATTTGATGACTACATTAAGTACTCGAATCGCATAAAACCCTTTGTCAGAAAGCACGTTCAAAGTCTTCTGTGTGTCGGGGTCAATGTGGTGATGGACTTCCCTGCAAACATGGTGAAGCAAAGGTTGTGGTTTGCATCTCTTTGCAGCGAGATAAGCTGTGAACACGCGCTTTTGTACCTCGATGTAAGCAACGATCAGTGCCTGTCTCAAATCGCCAAGCGCCGTGTTGAGCAGCCTGAAAGGGCACACTTTGATACTGAATCGGTGTTTCATCATGTTACCCGGTACTTTGAAGCACCCAGTGCTGCTGAAGGATTGAATGTAGTGCGTGTGGAAGGAAGTTCATAATAAGCACCGGCACAAAGTAGGTCGACTCCTGACCTTCAAGACCCAATGAGTATGCTGTTGGCCCAATCCTTGCTCATTCACTGATCAATCCAAAACGAAAGGGAGTCCGTGATGGCCATTCAATTCGGTAATGCCCAGAGTTACCTCGGTATTTTCAGAAAAACCACAGCTGCGGTGGAAGCCAGCGACGTAAAGACAGCGGCAAATGCCCTCCCCTCCAGCCAGGCCGGTACGGAAAATGCTGACCGCTCCACCCGTATTTCTGCACTGGGGCAAAGTGTCTCGGCGGCGGATGATGTCTACCCTATGGATACAGGCAAGGGTGAGGAAAACCTGAGCCTAAGTACCTATTTCAGTGGCGGCTATTCCTCGCCTACTCTGTCGCTGGACAGACTTCTGATGCCGAGCGAAAAGAACGTACGGGCACTGCAGGATCATATCTCCAAGGTATTTCCCGACTTCCTCGCCGAGCACTATATTCCCGAGGCGCCGGACAGTATCCGCTATGATTCCAGCGGCAATATGGTACTACCGGCAGATTATCCCTATGCCGATCAGTTGAAAGCTGCGCTGGAGGAGAATCCGGCCATGGCACGTGAGTTGAGTACCGCCAATGCCCTGTCTTCACATCTGGCTGCGCTGAAGGAGCTGGAGCCTTTCCATGAAGAGTATGCCCAGGCACAGAACCAGACCGAAATAGACGCTGTTATCGACAAATACAGCCACCTGTTGAATGACAACCGCAGCTACCCGGAAATCGCGCTAATGTTCTCGGATGATGGCACGCTGCGAATCAGTGCCGATGGCACAGCTCTGGTATGAGCACAAGGCGGGCGTTCTGTACAACCCGTGAAGACGTCTATACTCACCCTATCACCTGAATCAGGCACGGGAGCGGCACTATGTCCGATGTGTCCATAAGCGCCAAGGCGGCGTATTTTGCCAAGGTGCGGCATCACAACTATCTGGCCAGCCTGCGTCTTGAGGGCTTCCCGCTTGGCGAGGAGCTGGCGGCCTGCGAAGATCTATCACGCTCACGTGTGATCGCCCGCTATGCACAAAAGGCACCTGACACGGCTGAGACTCATGCAGGTGACCCTTACTGCTACCCGGATTCACACCTGCTGATCAACCGTCTCAATATCGACAACGCCGACACACTGGAGGCCGCCGAGCAGGCGCTGACAAGCCTGGCTGCAGACCGCATCGAGTTCTGTCCGCCGCCCTATGATCTGGCCTTCATGTGCCAGTTGCACCGGCAGCTGTTCGCCGACCTGTTCACCTGGGCGGGAAAACTGCGCACGACCGATATTGCCAAGGGCAACACCCTGTTTTGTACCGTGCCGCGCATCCATCCGGAGGGAGACCGTTTTTGCTCGGCACTGGCCGATAAACACTGGCTGACAGAACACTCGCGGGATCAGTTGATTGAGGCTCTGGCTGAAGCCTGTGGCGATCTGAACATGGTGCACCCGTTTCGGGAGGGGAATGGCCGCACGCTGAGGCTCTGGTGCGACTTTGTCATCATTAACGCCGGCTTTGAGGTGGACTGGGAGCCGGTGGACCGCGAGGTATGGATGCAGGCCAGTATCGATGCCGCGCTGTGCGAGTTTGAGACCATGCAGGCGGTGTTCAACACCTGCATAGGCTCCCGTTTATCGTCCAACTGACCTTCATTCCAAGGCCTGTTACTACGACTCAGTTGCTTCCGGCCAGTTTCTGTCGATAGTACTCCGCCATTTTGGCATTACCCTGACGCTCGTAAATCGACACCAGCGTCGACAGCAGGCTGGTATCCGCCGGATAGCGCTCCAGCCCCTTCTCCAGCACTTCAATGGCTTGAGGTGCCTGACCGTTGGAGTTCAGGGCCACCGCGTATACGTACAGATAACGTGCTGATGATCCCTCGGCTTCGGCCGCCATCCTCAAGTACTTCAGTGCCTCCGGCATGTTCTTTTCACGCACATAGGACAGACCCATGGCATGGTGAATCACTGCCGGCTGGGGCGCTTTGGCCAGGCCTTCCTGCAGTACTTCTCGCACGGCAGATTCATCCCCTTGCTGGCGGTTCAACTCGGAGAGGTTAATAAATGCCGGAGTAAAATAGGGCGACATTTCGATGGCACGGCGGTAATAACGCTCGGCTGCATCACGCATACCCTGCTGCTGATAGAAGTTGGCCAGGTTGGTCAGGGACTCAGGGCGGTCCGCATTGAACTGGTTGGAGTGTACAAACACATCCAGCCCTTCTTCATACTTCTCTTTAACGCGTGCCGGCAAACGCTCCATCGACAATCCCACCATGGATTGGGCTGCCAGCCCACGTGTCACGCGACTGTCGTCATACAACAGCGGCACCGTAAACACCTGACGGTACTGCGCCGGGATCTCCTCTGCGGCGGATGCCAGCGCCAGACCCATCAGTGGCTCATCACTTTGCGCCACCATTTGCAGCAACTGTGCCGACTCCTGTGACAGGTACTGCGGCATCAGTGTGACGGCAGTAGCACGTACAATTTCAGGCTGGGTTTTATCCATAATCAAGCGCGACAGCAGCGGCTCTCCCTGAGGAATGCCACTCTGCCCGGCCGCCAATGCCCAGGCGTAGTGATCGTTTTCCGGCTTGCCAAAATGTTGTTCCAGCTTATCCGCGGCCCAGTTCGCATCCTGATCGTCGTGACAGGCGGTGCAGATGTTGGGCACGCTAAGGCTGGCAGAAAGGTCCGGCCTGGGCACACGGAAACTGTGATCATTACGCGCATCCACGCCCATGAAATTTTTCTCGGGCATGTGACAGCTGACACAACTGGCGCCTTCAGACTCCGGCTCATGCATGTGATGCGATTTCTGTGCAAACTTGGCCGGAGAATGGCACTGCGCACACACTTGATCGCCGTCCGCTTTCAGCTCCAGGCTGTGCGGGTTATGACAATCGGAGCAGGTCACACCGGCCTGATACATTTTGCTCTGTAGGAAAGAGCCGTAGACATACACCTCGCCATCAACCTGGCCATCTACATGGTACAGCGGCTCTCTGAGCAAACTCAGGTGGAAGTTGTCGCCAAAGGGCTGCCCCGGTTTGGCATTGGGGTGTGCAGTGGATCGGCGTGAGTGACAGGCGGCACAGGTTTCCAGCTCTTTTTGTGTGGTGCGCGGCTCGCTCCGCTTGGCGATGCCCGTTTCCAGGTTCATGCTCCAGGCAACGCCTTTGCGCTCATCAAAGGCCAGACTAAACCCCTTGTGTTCGCCCCAGTGGTAGGAAGCTGCTGTGCCTTTTGCTTCGGCCTCAGCCCAGCGGACATGTTCTGAAGCAGGACCATGGCAGGCTTCGCAGCTGACATCGATTTCACTCCAGGTGGTGTCGTAGCTGTCGGTATTGGAGTTGTAGTTTTTCTGCAGATTGGTGGAGTGACAATCGGCGCACATGAAGTTCCAGTTGTGGTTCAGACCGGTCCAGTGCAGCTCGTCGTCATGGCGAATCGGCTCATCCGGATAGAGGTGATACCAGCGTTGGCCCCCTTCTTCCTTGCTGCGCGTATCCCACACAATATTGAGTGCCTGCAAGCGGCCACCGGGAAATTTGATCAGGTACTGCTGCAGCGGATAGACGCCAAAGGCATAAGCAATGGGATACTCCGTCAGCTGGCCATCAGGCCCATCGGTTTTGACAAAGAACCTGTCATCCATGCGGTAAAACTCGGACTCAACACCGAAATAGTCAAAGCGGGCATTGTTGAAATCGCCCAATACGGTTTCAGGCGTGGCGTCCTGCATGGCCAGGTCATGATGTGACCCTTGCCAATCCCGGTATTCACTCTGGTGGCATTGCACGCACTCTTGGCCGCCGACATATTTGGCCTGATCAGGTTCATTCTCTTGTGCATATCCCGATGCGGTAAACAGGAATAGCAGGGTCGACAGAAGTATTTTTATTATTGCTCTAGTGTTCATCAACGGTCTTATCAGTGCGCCACACTGGGCATAGTGTTTTTATAATGTGAAACGGGCCTGACCCCGAAAGGCCAAGCCCGTTTATATACCCTCAATATAAATTATCGACTCATCGCTTGCGAGCTGATCCGTTTGCTTAGGTTTTCACCCGAATCAACAAAAAGCTGCCAAACGGGTGTTACGCCCCTGCCTTGATAGCGCGTTTTGCCGTTATCAGTTTCATCAGCTTGTTGCCGAACAGGGAAAGTGCCAGCAAGCAAAGAATCAAAATGGTGACAGGACGGTCCAGCACATAGCTCAGCTCACCACCACTGATCTGGTAAGTATGCAGCAATGAACTTTCAGCCATGCTGCCCAGCAGGATGCCGATCACCGCAGCCGGTACTGAATAGTTGTAGCGACGGAACAGCCAGCCAATGACGGCAAAGACCAGCACTGTCATCGGCCCTGCGATATTGCCGGTCAGACCAAAGGAGCCGAAGACTGCCAGCGCCAGTACCGACGGAATCAGGTAACGCATGGGCACCTTCACCACGTTGGCCAGCATGGGCAGGAACATCAGCGCCAGCGCCATCAGCAGAATCACCTGACCGAAATTGGCGAAGATAATGGCGTATACCACATCGGTTTCTTCACGAATAAACTGGGGGCCACCGGTGATGTTATGCATGGCAAAGGCTGCCAGCATGACTGCTGTAGCACCGCCACCGGGAATACCCAGCGCCAGCAGAGTGGCCATGGAACCAGCCTCTGATGTGCTGTTGGCCGATTCAGATGCCACTACACCCTTGGGGTTACCCTCACCGAAACTTTCAGGGTTGGCGTCACGGCGTTTGGTTTCAATGTAAGACAGCAGGTTGGAAACAGACGACCCAACCCCCGGTACGGCACCCACAAAGACACCAATAACACTGCCTCGCAGCAGAACAGTCGGGTAGCGGAACGCCTGGAAGAAGCCTTTCACGATCAGGCGTATGTTCACTTTACGGGCAGCTTCGTTTTCCACCAGATACGGCGTGTTCACCAGGCGCAGCAACTCGGAGGCGGCAAACATGCCCATCATGGCCGGAATGACCGGCACACCGTCGAGCAGGTATTCATTGCCCAGAGTGCCACGCAGCATGCCGGCTTCACTGAAGCCGATGGTGCCCACCAGCAAACCGACCATACCGGCGATCAGGCCCTTGACCATATGGGTGCCGCTGAGGCTGGCAATCAGTGTCATGCCCCAGAGAATCACGGCAAACATCTCGGCCGGGCCAAGTTTCAATACCAGCCCGGAAATCGGCTGGATCAGCGCAAAAAGGATCAGGTATCCCAGCAACACACCAAAGCTTGAGGAGCCTAACGCCAGCCCCAACGCCTGGTTGTGTTCACCCTTGCGCGCCATGGGGTAGCCATCAAAGGCGGTCGCAATCGCCGAAGAGGTACCGGGAATGTTCATCAGGATAGCGGGTACACCACTACCGAAAGAGCCGCCGGTAAAGATGGCGGTCAGAAACAGCATCGCCTGCATGAAGTCCATATACAGGGTCATGGGCAGGAAGATCGCCATGGCCATGGAGATCTGCAAGCCGGGTACGGCACCGAAAATCAGGCCGATCAGGATACCGGGTACCACCACCAGCCAGGGGGTGGCACTGGAGAAGAGCAGACTGAGAGCATCAGCCGCTGCGGCAAAATCGATCATCATCTGTCTCCTGAATCAGTAATCGGTTGGCAACAGGGCCATCGGCATGGGGTACGGCAACATGTTGGCGAAGAACAGCGCCACCAGAAAACCGAAACAGAGGCTGTAGCCCAGCACCCACACCCAACGGCGTTCGCCCTGCAGCAACAGGAAACCGGCCACAAAGAGCACCGTGCCCAGATCAAACCCCAGCCATTCCAGGGCCAGCACGTAGGCAGCAAAAAGCCCCATCACCGGCAAGATGCTGGCAACAGGTTCGCGATTCCGATGATCGTCGGTTACGCCCTTTTTCAGCTGCGTGAACAGATCCAGCAAGCAGAGCAGCAGGACGATAGCCGCGATAGGGACAATCAGGATCAGGTTTTCGGCACTGGCCGAGGCTTTCCAGGCATCCAGCAGATACCAAATGGTAAAACCCGCCAACCCCGCCAGAACACCAAGGTCGGCGAGCATTTTTCTGTGCAGTGTCATAGTGAAGGTCTCGTTTCAGCAGAGCATCTACTCTGAGAGGTCAACTCGAAGCTCAGATCCGTCTGAAGCGTGATCAGAGCAACTGAAGCCCCGCGTTTCCTAGTGCGCGCAGAGACACGGGGCGCCCGGCCAGTCCGGGCTACTTCAGTTGTAGAGGTTCAACCAAGCTTGAGGGCTCAAGCTCAGTCGTTCAGCAAGTGGGCGTACTTCTTGAAGGTCTCGTAGTTCTGCTTCATCAGCGCGTCAGCCTTTTCCGGGCCAACCCAAACACCACCAATATCGCTCTTGTTGAGGAAGCTCTGAACTTCCTTGCTGGCCAGAGTGTTCTGGATAGCCGTGCTAAGCTTCTGGTAGCGCTCCGGGTGCTTCTGTTTGAACTCGGTGCTGACCGCAAAGCCACGCATGGAGCCCGGCAGTACAGCCACTTCGGTGTTCATCGGCTTGAGCGCTTCATTGATGGTCGGCGCATCCCACTTGTTGCTGCGCTCTTCACTGACGATGGCCAACGGACGCAGGAACTCGCGAATACCTTCACTGCCCTGGGCACTGATGGAGATCAGGTCAACCTGACCACCGGCCACGGCAGAACGGGCCTTGCCACCGCTGTTGTAGGTCACCAGCGCCAGGTTCTCCTGCGGAATGTTGTTCACATCCAGCAGCAGGCGCAGCATCAGGTGGCCAGCAGAGCCCTGTACTACAGAAGCACGAACCTTGTTCGGTTCATTGCGGATGGTTTCGAGCACTTCCTGCAGGCTCTGGTAGGGTGACTCCTTGTTCACCGCAATCAGATCCATGTCGAACCACTGGAAGTTCAGGTAGCTGAAGTCTTCAATGGTATAGCTGGCGTTGCCTTTCAGGATGGTATTGCTGAGGTACGGCGCAAAGGTCGATGCGAACACGGTGTAACCATCACCCGGACGGTTCAGCACATAGTTGGCCGCAATCTGGGTACCGGCGCCCTTCTTGTTGATGACCTTGATCGGCTCACCCAGCTCGTCCGCCAGGAAGCTGGACATGGCACGAGTCATACGATCAGCGCTGCCACCCACACCAAAACCGACTACGAAGTTGACCGGCTTATTGGGGTAATCGCTGGCATAGGCAGTGGTGGAAGTCATCACGGCGGTGGAAGCCGTTGCAATCGTCGCGGAAGCGAGTAGCGTATTGGCCGCCAGCAGTTTGCGCAGCTTTTTCATCAGCATGAGGAGATCCTCTTCTTATAGTTTTAGATTAGCGTTAGTGCATTATTCGAACAGGCAATCTAACGCCCCAAACTGTCATGAAGCTTGCACACGCCAACTTGGTTAATGCAGGAGACCCGAATGCGGATTCTAATCATCGAAGACAACCCGACGCTGGCCGGTGGCCTTAAGCAGGTGCTGGTTCAAGCCGGTTTTGCCGTCGATACACTGGCCGATGGTGCTCAGGGCCAGGCACTGCTGCGCCAACAACTCTATGACCTTCTACTGCTGGACCTGGGCCTGCCCGGTGTAGACGGTCGCAGTATTCTCAAGCAATTGCGCCAGCAGGGCCAGGACCTGCCAGTACTGATCATCTCGGCACGCGACCAGCTGGACCAGCGCATCGAAGGACTGGACCTGGGCGCCGATGACTACCTGTGCAAACCCTTCGAGCTGGAAGAAGTACTGGCACGGGTACGCGCCCTGCTCCGACGCAGTCAGCAACAGGCCAACAACCTGATCCGCCATGGCACCCTTGAGCTGGATACCCGCGCCCAGGCCCTGAGCCTGGATGGCGTGCCCGTGGACCTGCACCGCCGCGAGCTGGCGGTGCTGGAATATCTGCTCGCCAACACCGGCCGGGTGGTCAGCAAGGAGCAGATCGCCGAACGTATCAGCTCCTTCGATGATGATGTCAGCTCAACCGCAATCGAGACCTATGTTTCGCGCCTGCGCAAGAAGCTGAAAGGCGCGCTGACGCTGAAGACCATTCGCGGACTGGGTTACCTGCTGGAGGCGGACGGGTCGGATGCTGGCCGTTAATTTCAATTCGATCCGCGTCCGGCTGATATTGGGCCTGGCGCTGCCGATGATTGCGATTGGCCTGGGCGCCCTGCTGCTGACCTCCTCTCTGTTATCGGTACAGGCCAACAAGGTGTTTGATCGCATGCTGCTGGGCGCGGCACACAGCATCGAGCAACGGCTGGAGATCCGTGACGGTCAGGCGATGCTGGATATGCCCTACTTCACCCTTGATACCATGGAGTCGGCCTCCTCCGAGAAGATTTTCTACCGGGTTGAGCGGGTAGATGGCGAACTGTTGGCCGGGTTCAATGGCTTGCCAATGCCTGACACCCGCGATAAAAGCCCGCAGTATTACAACACCCTGTTTGCCGGCAATGACCTGCGTGCCGTGTTCATTCAGATCCCCGGCACCAGCCCCAGCTCAAGCGTGTATATTCTGGTGGCGGAGAGCCTGCACGGGCGTGACCAGTTCACCTTCGATATCCTCAATGTGCTCACCATCATGGCGCTGCTGACCATGATACTCACCATGATTACCGCCATGCTGGCCGTGCGCCGAGGCCTGTTACCGCTGAAACACCTGAGTGAATCAATCAAACACAGCGCCGAGCAGGAACTGAAGCCGCTGCACAGCCAGGTACCGCCGGAGGTCCAGCCACTGGTCGACAGCATCAACTACCTGATTCAACGGGTACGTGACAACATCGAGCATATTCAATACTTCAACGCCGATGTATCGCATCAACTGCGCACCCCGCTAGCCGAGATCAAGACCCTGTCGGAACTGGCCCAGAAAGAGTTGGTGTCCGGTGCCGCCGCCCCAGACTCACGCGCCCCGTCTCAGCTGGCACGGTTTGAGCAGATCGAACAGATCACTGATTTTCTCAGCCGCACCACTCAGCAACTGCTTTCCTATGCAAAAACGCGGCAGAGCCTGATGGATCAGCAGATGCTGCAACCGCTGGAGCTGGGTGCATTCTGCCGCGAGCTGGTCATGCAGCAGGCCCCGCGTATCTATCAGCGCGGTGGCGAGATCGAGTTTATCTGTGACCAGGATTCACCGGTTTGGGTACTGGCTGACAAGCTGATGCTGACCGGAGCCCTGACCAATCTGATCGACAATGCCCTGATCTATGGCCTTAAAGACGGCATGCCGAGTCTGATTACCGTGATTGTCAGACGCGACAGTCAGGAGGGTTGGCTCTGCGTGCAGGATGAAGGGCCGGGCATTGAAGACAGTCAACTGGCCTCGGTGACCGACCGCTTCGTACGGCTGGACCAGCAAACACCGGGCACCGGGCTTGGGCTGGCGATTGTGCGTCAGGTCTGTGATATCCATCAGGCGCGGTTACAGCTTCGCAACCGGGAAGCCGGCGGGCTGGAAGTGTGTATTCGCCTGCCACTGGAAACCGATACTGCAGATGAGACACCCGCAGAGTAACAACTGTTATTCCACCTTCGCCACAGCCTTGGCAGGCGCATGCTGCGCAAAGAACTGCAGCATATCCTCAAACACGGGGCGTCGATCACGCAGCATCCAGGTCAGGCTGGCCAGTATGCCAACGTGATCAAGCTCCGGATAAATTTGTGTGTTCACCTGCCCCGAACGCGCCCTGATTCGCTCGCTGAGCAAGTCGATGTTGCGCCGCCACACCAGTGTATCTTTCCCTCCCCAAAGCAACAGCATGGGCGGCTCGTCACCGTCAATATGGGTAGTGGTCTGCATCTGTGGATAACGCTCGGGCGGGCCGAAGATGTCGATCAAATCATCCTCATCCGGAACAAAATCATAGGGACCGGCCAGACCGGCAAAGGCGCGAACAATCCCGATTGATTTGCCTTGCGCCTGGAGGTAACGCTCATCAGCAGCCAGCAGGGAAGCAATGTGGGCACCGGAAGAGTGGCCCGCTATAAAGAGCTGCTCGGGGTCACCGCCAAAACGATGAATATGCTCATGCACCCAGGCAACCGCCCGTGCACCATCGTGTACAAACGCGGGAAAGCGAACCTGTGGATACTTGCGATAGTCGGCAATTACGGTGACATAACCCCGGTCCGCAAATGCCTTGCCCACGAAGGGATACATGGACTTGTCGCCATCGGTCCAGCGGCCGCCATGGAAAAACACCAGCACCGGGGCCGCAGAACCAACGCCGGTCGGTCGGTAAATATCCAGCCGGTGCAGCTGTTCAGGCCCATAAGCCTGATCCTTCACCACATCAGGGCCAGCGACCCTGGCCGGCAGGTTGGCCAGCCCCAACCCCAACTGGGTACACCCGGTAAGCAGAATAGCCCCCAGAGAAAAGAAAACCGCTTTCATGTTCATCCCTGCACTACAGAATTGATATATGCCTCTACTCTATATACAGACATTTGGTTTTGTCGCGGCTTAGTTAAAAGTGTAGTGGCCAACCGACATCAGACCCTATATCGTCATCGCTATGGTGGACGAGACAGGGCGAGAAATGCCACCTGTAAAGCTGAAACCCCATCCATTAGAGAGTGCAGCACTGAATGTTTGGCAAGAAAGATGATTGGCAGAGCAAATACAAGGCACTGGTGCGTGAAACCGAGCAGTACGAAACACAGGCCACCACCGCCGTTGCCCAATTACGCAGCCTCGCCATGCAGCTGGATCTGGCCACTCACGGCCAGTCACCGGAACTGGATGCTCTTCTCAACAAACTGAAGGCCGAGCTTGATGCAGGCCGCCTTGAGCCCGTTCAGGGCCTGCTGCGCAAAACCGAGAAGCAGGTCCGCAAGCTGGAAGGGCCCCGTGCAAAACTGGTCGAATCCCTGCTGAAGCAATTAAAGGAGTGGTCCGGCCTGCTGCTGTTACAGGACAGCGAGAGCTCGCATAGCGACGCTTTAAACAACATCAGACAAAAACTCGAATCGGAAGAAGCCGACCTTCACCAGCTGCCCAACATCGTCTCGAGCTTACTGGGTGTACAAAAAAAGCTGAGCCCTGCAGCCGTGACAAAAGACAGCGCTGAGGACCTCTCCCAATTAAGTGATGTGATCAGCGCACGCCTGGCAACACGCATGCTGGAACTGCTCCAGCAGCTGAATGTGCCCCCCCAACATGCTGAGCGCGCACATGGTCTGATCAAACGTCTTGAAAAAGCGCCTGACGCCGAGACACTGGAATACTGCCTGAAAGACATGTCGGATCTGGTACGCAGCAGTGGCGGCAATCTGGAAGCCGATATCCAGACCTACCTGCTGAACCTGAACGACCAGCTGGCGTATCTGCGCAGCTTCGTGGATAGCACCGATACGCTGGAGATGAAACAGCGAAAGCGCAACAACCTGCTTGATCAAACTGTCCGCCAGGATGTCAGCAATATTCACAATACGGTGCAGAATATCCATGATATCAACGAGCTGAAGCAATCTGTCAGTACCCAGTTGGCTGATATCATTCGTGCCATGAACCAGCACAAGGCCAGCGAAGACGAACATGTCAAAGCGTTGAAGGAAGAGAAAAGTGCGCTTCTGTCACGGCTAACGGAAATGGAACAAAGAGCAGACTCGTTCCGCCAGCGTGCCGAAGACGCCCATATGAAATCCAGAACCGACCCGCTGACCGGCCTTCCCAACCGACTCGCCTATGATCAGAAATTTGCCGAAGAGATAGAACGTTTCCAGCGCTACGGCACAGCATTCTCCCTTTGTGTGGGGGACCTTGATCACTTCAAGACCATCAACGATCAATACGGGCACCTGGCCGGAGACAAGGTATTGCGCCTGACAGCCAAGGTACTGCTGAATAACCTTCGAACTGTGGATTTTGTCGCCCGATTCGGCGGTGAAGAATTTGTCATCCTGCTACCCTCCACCACTGGCGACAATACGCAGCAGGCTGCCGAAAAAATCCGTCAGGCCATAGAACAGAGCCCATTCAACTTCCAGGGCCAACCGGTCAGTGTCACCATTTCCCTTGGCGCAGCCGAGATACGGGAGGGGGATACCGCCGAAACCCTGTTTCACCGGGCCGATGAAGCGGTATACGACGCCAAGCGTGCTGGTCGCAACTGTGTTCGCTTTGGTAGTTAATGCTTACACACTTGCAGACCAGCTATATCACCGGCATGAACCGACTTACGCGAGCATGAACTCCGCAAAGAAAGCACTCAGCTCATCATGCGCTGTCAGCGGCAGAATGTTGGCGATGTGCTGATCCGGACGTACCACGACCATACAGCCCTGTTCACGGTCGATACCACGCATGTCAAAAATATCCTCAGCCTCATCGGCTGCGAACACCTTTTCGTAATCGCGCAGGCCTAGCTTACCCTTCACCGGCCAGAGGTAATCCGGCATCTCTTCGATCGCCAGCCCTTGCTGCTGGAATACCGTGTACACATCGATCACCGAGTCTATATCGGCACCTGCAGGCGTATACCTCTTCACAGGCGACTGATCGGCCTGCTCCAGAAACTCGACCAGCTTGCGTACATCGGAGTTGCCATCCAGCGGGCTCTGCTTGTTGCCGAACACGAAGATGCGCCAGCGGCCATCGGCTTTAACCAGGTGGCCCAGATGCACCGGACAACCATCGGCCAGACGCACGGCTTCAGCCGAGTGAAAACGCTGACCGATAGGATAGCCGGTCGCCAGACTCTGGTTTTCCTGGCCGGTAGCGATGTAGGACGCATCGTAGCCAATGGACGTACCGGCGATGAAACCGTTCTGGCGGGCGATGAATTTCTCGATATCCGCGGTGGTGGTTTTCGGTTTACTGTCATCCTTGTTGGCGGTGGGCTTGGTCGCCACCAGCGCCGACATCTGACGGTCAGCATCAATCAACATCTGTGCCACCTTCCGACGCTCGGTAGCATAGGTCTGGAGCAGTTTAGGGTCGCTTTTGCCCTGTAGCACCGCGGCCAGTTTCCAGCCCAGGTTAAAGGTATCCGGCAATGAGGTGTTCAGGCCCCAGCCACCTTTGGGACTGTGGGTATGACAGGCATCACCGGCAACAAAGGCACGCGGGATCAGTCCATCCGGATTGTCCACCGGGGTATCATCAAAACGCTCGGCTACACGCTGGCCCACTTCATAAATTGACCACCAGGCCACTTCCTTCACATCAACCTTGTAGGGATGCATGATCGTCTGCGCCTTGGCGATAATATCGTCTGCGGTCAGGTCAAGAGTGGAGGCACGCTGGTCCTTGTCGAGCAGATCCAGCTCCACGTACATACGCGCCAGATAACCGCCTTCACGCGGAATCAGCATGACCGCACCGTTTTCACTGGACTGGATAAAGCTCTTTACACGCACATCGGGGTAATCAGTGACCAGCAGCACATCCATCACGCCCCAGGCCTTGTTGGCGGAGTCGCCTTCCAGCGCAATATTCAGGTTCCGGCGAACGGCACTGCGGGCACCGTCACAGCCCACGACATATCGGGCCTTGATGGTTTCCACCCTGGCTGACTGCTCATCATTGCGTTCAAAGGTCGCGGTAATCGGATAAGCACTCAGGTCCTGTGTCAGGCTCGGGTCAACGTCCAGCTCCAACAGGCGACGGCCGTAATGAGGCACCAGGTGCGTCACGGACTTTTCCATGCCATCCAGCAGAATTTCATGCAGACGGGCCTGGTTTACAACACCGTGCACAAACTCGGACAGGCCCAAGCGTGCATCCGGCACCTTGTGCGTACGCTTGATATTGGCCGGGTTCTCGGTATCCGGCTCCCAGAAGGCATTCTGACGCAGCTGGTAGCACTCTTTCGCCAGCATCTCGCTGCTGTTGAACGCTTCCATGATTTCCATAGTGCGGCAGGAAATACCATCGGCCTGACCAAACAGCATGGGCCCCGGTTTCTGTTCAACGATGCAGGTTTTGATATCGGCAAACTCCGACAACTGCCGTGCCATCGCCAGCCCTGCAGGGCCACAACCTACAATCAGCACATCTACCTCTTTGGGCAGGTCCTGCATGGGGGGAGTCGCGTAAGGCTCACGGGCCGCATCAGGAATTTCATAGTTACCAGGTTTGAAGCCATTCAGGTGATACTGCATCGCCCTATCCTCTTATCGTTATTGGCGGCCTACTCTCATGTGGAAAGTACGCCTCTGATCTCTGTTGATGCGCCAAGACTAAGTGAATACAGAAAAACAGTTGTCACCCGAAAATGGGGACAAAGTTCCAAAACCCTGATTGAAGGCATCAGCCAAGGGCACTGTGCCTTTGCCGCCCGCACGCGTATCATTTTCCAATACTCAGGCCCCAACAACATCTCTTCACATACTCGGGGCTTCATCCACAAGGAGTTAATATGACACTTCCGGCCATGATCGAATTCCCGGCACAGGGCACCACCGAGTACCTGTTTATCTTTGCCCACGGCGTTGGCAGCAATAAGGAAGACCTGGCCCCGCTGGGCGAAGCCTTTAACCAGGCCATTCCGGGTGCCTGCTGCCTGGTAGTCGACGGTTTTGATCCCTTCGACGGCCCCTTCGGCGGACGCCAGTGGTTTTCGCTGCAGAACATCACTGAAGAAAGCCGCCCCCAGCGTGTTGCTGAAGCTCTACCCCGCTTTATCGAGATGGTTGAAGCGCTGCAGGTACGCGAAGGCGTATCACCTGAGCACACCATACTGGTCGGTTTCTCACAGGGCACCATCATGTCGCTGGAAGCAATCAAGGCACAGGACGGCCTGGCCGGGCTGGTACTGGGCTTCTCGGGCCGCTATGCCGAACTGCCGGAACAGGCGCCAACCAAAACCAGCATCCACCTGCTGCATGGTGAAGACGACGATGTGATTCTGATCGACCACGCACGTGCCGCCTATGAGCGACTGACCAGCCTGGGCGCCAAGGTTACGCTGGATACAGAACCGGGTGTTGCGCATCAGATCACCCAGTATCTGCTGCAGTGCTCAGCCAACCGTGCGGCTGAGAGTTTGGGGCTTGTTTGAGGTTTAAGATTTGAAGGTTGAGGTTGATGAACCTGCAACAACTGACATCACACCTGGAGGGAGCGATATGAACGCTCCCTCACTCAATGGTGCTGAGCATTCAGTCATTCCTGCATCCAAAGCCCGGCAGCTGCGCTGGCTGCTGGTGCTTGCGTCTTTGCTATTTGTCGTGGGCATCAGCTTGCCCATGATCACACTCAGCAAGTTCTGGATTATTCAGAATTCGATGTCGGTCCTCACAGGTGTACTGGAGCTGTTTCGCAATGGCCAGCTAGTGCTGGGCGCTGTCGTTGCAGGCTTCAGTATCCTGCTGCCGATTCTGAAAATCGGCGTGCTGTTCAAACTTTGCTCTCCCGGCCTGACCGACAGCCCCATAATCCAGCGCTACCTTCACCTGATGCACAGCTATGGCCGCTGGGCCATGCTGGATGTTCTGGTGGTGGCTGTTCTGATCGTCACCGTCAAACTCGGCGCCATCGCCAGTATCGAAGTGCACTCAGGGCTCTATGCCTTCGGCGCGTCAGTGCTGATGATCATGCTCATTACCAGCCGGGTGGTACGCTTGACCCGTTCAGATTGAGCAGGCCAGGGCGCGCCGTTTGGCTTTAACTATCGCACTTAATAAACGACATTGAACGTGCCCAAGCGTCATCAGCATCAAAATTCTGCATCAGCGGTTCACCGGTTACGCCCATCCCGTGGGCGATCATATAACCGGGAAAGTAGGACGGCGGCTGAGCCGATACGAGAAAGGAGCAAAGTTCTCCTTTGCGGGTCGGGTTCTTATCCAGGGCTTCAATACTGGAAAACACAGCATGCTTTTCCGTTTCCGGTAAAGATCCAAACTCTTTTCCAAAGAGTGCAGTCAACGCACCATGCGATGTGTTATCCACAACGCGTTGGGTATCAAAATGTGCATAGGCACTGGCCACCATAATGAGTTCAGCAGCCTGGTTATAGTTGGACTGGTCAGCGCACTCTCTGGCGCCTGCTGCTATATCCGCTGCCGAGCTTTTGGGCCCAACGGTGGTAGCACTGACGCAAGCAAGCGGGTTGGTGGCGGCAAGGTTTCCTGCTTGCTCATAATTGGTGACCTGGTTGCTGTGTGCAGAACCCGCAACCGCAGAGAGAGATAAGACCAGTAAGCGCTTTTTCATTGTGTATCGTCCTTGATCGTCCAAAGTGGGGGACTTTTAATCGGTGGATAGCCTTAAACCCCGAATAAGCAGGCTCGGCTTATGTAGCAAGAAGAGAACAACATGACATCACAGCTATTCTCTTCCATTGAAAATGAGCATGCATAGTATTGCAGAGCCGCGCGCACTGTTATCACGTGGCCGTTTAAAGCGCATGGATACTGGACTAAACACCTTGTTTTTTCCAGTGCTATCAAGGAATTTTCCATACGAAAACGCCCTCGGCTCAACGAGCAGGGGGCGTTGGTAAATTCTCTGAAGGCATCCCTTCTAAACCTTGAGCACACTACGGGCCATGTTGCGGCCAGAATAAGACAACCGGGTCAGCTCACTGGGAATCTCTACACGCAGCTCCGGCGAAGGCATACCGATCAGCTCTCCCTGGGAGAAGCTGATACCCAATCGCAGCACTTCCATCTGCACGGCGGGTGAATGCACATATTCGGCCACGGTTTCGATTTTCATGCTGCGAGCCAACCCGACGATACCACGGGCGACGCGGCGTGAGTTGGGATCCTTGTCCAGGTTTCGGATCAGGCTGCCATCAATCTTGATGAAATCCACCTGCAGCTGCAGCAGATGCTCAAAGTTGGAGTAACCGGTGCCGAAGTCATCAATGGCAATACGGCAGCCACGCTGTTTTACTTCCTGAACAAAGGCTCGCACCTTTTCGTAATTTTCGATATTGGCGGTCTCCAGCAATTCGAAAATCACCTGCCGCCCCACACCTGTTTCATCCAGGCGCTGCAGAATGAAGGCTTTCAGCTCATCCTGCAGCAGGTCCGAATAGGACAGGTTAATGGAGAACTGGGTGCCGGTATCAGCAAAGCGGGTAAAACACTTTTCCACCATCACACGGGTTATGTGTCCCTCCAGACGCAGCTTGCCGGCCACGCCCAGAAAGTTGCCCGGCCCGATCACTTCGCCATCATTATGATCCAGCATGCGAACCAGGCACTCGTATTTGTCGATTCGTCCCGTGGTGTTATTCAGGATAGGCTGATACCAGGCCACCAGGCCTTCTGCATCCAGTGCATCCCGAAGTTTGCCGGCCCATTTCTGGTTATGCTCGAACTCCTGTTCCAGGGACTCAGAGCCATCGTAGACACGGCAGTGCAGACCACGTTTGCGTGCTTCGCGCAGTGCTTCGCGCGCATGGATATACAGGCTGTGTTCCTGAGGCGTCTCTAACCAGGGTACGACTGCGCCGATCGTAGCGCTCAAGCCAATTTCGTGATTTTGCCACACCACCGGACTGCGCCGTACACATGCCAGCATCTCTTCCAGCTGCTGTTCAACAATGACCGGACGACGCCTGGGCAGTGATACAGCAAATTCATCCCCTCCCACTCGATACAGACGTGCGCGGCTATGATCCGTGCCGGACAGGAAAGATTCCAGCCGCAGCGCCACCTCCTTCAAGATCAGGTCGCCACAACCATCACCAAACAGACTGTTAACCTCACGAAAGCGATCCAGGTTCAGTAGCACCAGGGTGACAGAGCTGTTTTTTTCCAGATCACGCATCAACTGCAGACGGTTAGGCAAACCGGTCAACTTGTCGGTGCAGGAGGCACGCAGGTTATGCAATGCCGGCACCAATCGCCAAAGACCCAGCAGAGTTAGCAAGCCAATTACAGCCCCCAGATACATCAGATAGTTCAAGTGTTCGGAGGCCAGTGCATCAAGCGGGGCCTCGACATCTGCCAGAGGCACAGCAACCGAGAAGCGTAAGCCGTTCGCCGTTGGCGCATAGTAGAGTTCAGCCGGTGGCTCGGTACCTTCAAGTGTCTGGTGCTCAAAACCGGTCAGAAAAATCGTCATGGGTGTCAGGGCTGCCGCCTTGCCCATGAGCAGTTCCGCCTTGTCACTTTCAGGGTAGGCCGGAGAAAAACGCTGTCCCAGACTGTCGGTTAGCCAATACAGCGTCCCGGGTGTCGATTCGACCCCCTGTGCCAGCGCCAGCGCCGCACTGGCTTCCCAATCCAGGGTTACCAGACCACTCAACTGGCCATTCTCTGAAACCAGTGGCTGTACCAGTGTCATTACGCGGGTCTGCGTCTCTGGGTGACGGTGCACAGGGCTCCACCAGACACTGCCGGACCTGGCTTGCTCCGAAAACGATTCTGGCAAATGCTGCAGCCAAACCGGTGTGTAAGCCGACCTACGGGAACGAGTCTGATTGCCGTCCTTGAACAGCGCCAATTGCGCCTGCTGGACCGGCCAGCCGGAAAAGTAGGCGGCACCCACCAGGTCCTGGCTGCCCTGTAAAAGCTGCGTCAATCCTGTCTCGGCACTGCTTGAAGAAGGCCGGGAAGTGCTGAAAAGACTGTTAGCCTGCTGCTCCAACTGCATGACACGTTCATTAATACGCTCAAGTGCGGTATCAAAACGATAAAGACGTTGCTCATCCAGCTGACTTGAAAGCGCTGACTGTGTGCTGCGAACAGAAACTTGGGTGTAGGTCCAGAATGCCAGCCAGGAGAATAATGCCAGCAACACGATACTGGTTAAAACCGTTCTCTTGGAACTGGTGTCCAAATATCTCGTATGTTTCATACGAACAGGCCTCCTGCCTGAAGGGCGGTCGCCCTGGGGGAATCAGTAATACAGGTGTTTAATTATGCCTAACATGCAGATTCTGCTGTTGATCCTTGTCAGCTGTAACACCAGTTGGCCAACTTTATGCAATTCATCTCATACATTCCACCGTAGCTGCAACTTTTGAGCCTCATCCTTTAGCACAGCAGTAAGTGACGCTTTCCAATTGGCCGCAAAAGAGCGGGAATGATACATTCGCACTGCAGCATCGGCCGTGCCCTTGCACCAGACCGATCCCTTTTGCCTCGCCTGCTCTGGCAGCAGGCCAATTCAGAGGACGACCGGCATTGGACGCTATTCACCCTGTTGCGGAACTGGTGGGTATCATCTTTACCCTGCTTCTGGTCGCATTAAGCGTCTACCAGCTGTCGCGCTACACCGGTTTGCCCTTTACTGTTCTGCTGGTACTGACCGGCATCGGTATCAGTCTGGCAAGCGGCCCCTTTCCGGTACTGGAGAAAGTGGAAGACGCGCTGCACATTTCACCTGACCTCATCCTGTTCGTTTTCCTTCCGGCACTGATATTCGAGTCAAGCTACAACCTGGATGCACGCCAGTTGCGTCGTAATTCGGTGCAGGTATTGGCGCTGGCCATTCCCGGGCTGCTGCTATCCACTGGCCTCATCGGTGTCATCGTCTGGCAGGCGCTGGATATCGAGCTGGTCGCCGCCCTGCTGATCGGTGCCATTCTCAGCGCCACCGACCCTGTTGCCGTCATTGCCCTGTTCCGTCAAATTGGCGCTCCGGGCCGGCTATCGACCCTGATTGAAGGGGAAAGCCTGTTTAATGATGCAACGGCGCTGGTGCTCTCCAAGATCCTGCTGGCCGTGCTGGCCACCGGTGTTTTTTCCAGCCAGACCCTTGGCAGCAGCATCATCGATTTCTTCGTTCTCTTTGCCGGTGGATTACTCTTCGGCGTGGTTGTGGGGTACCTCAGCGGTGAGCTGATCGGCTGGCTGGACTCTGAGCCCATTGTCGAGATCGGTCTGACTATCGTGCTGGCCTACCTGGCGTTCCTGACCGCCGAAGAGGTCCTTCATGTCAGCGGCATTATGGCCACCCTCGGCGCCGGGCTAACCCTGGGTACCTGGGGGCGCTTACGCATTGCCAGCCCGGCACGGGATTATCTGGAACAGTTCTGGGAAGTGCTTGCCTTTGCCGCCAATGCAATGCTGTTCCTGCTGCTGGGCATGCAGGTCAATTTGCCCGAGTTGGCTTCATCCTGGGACCTGCTGCTGTGGGTGATCCTGGCCATGCTGGTATCGCGCGCCCTGGTGATATTCGGGCTACTGCCCCTGTTTGACCGGCTGCCTGGCGTCGAGCCAGTGGGGCGCGGCTATCGCTTTATCATGTTCTGGGGCGGCCTGCGCGGTGCCATCGCGCTGGCTATCGTCCTCAGCTTGCCAGACTACCCGTTCAAGGATCTGTTCATCGCGCTGGTCACCGGGGCTGTACTCTTCACCCTGCTGGTGCAGGGCCTGACCATCAAACCGGCCATGCGTGTGCTGAAACTCGACCAGCCGCCCCTGGCGGACCAGCTGGCATTGCTGGAGCGTGACCTGGTTGCCCATCAACGTGCGCTCCAACGCCTGCCAACACTGCAAAAAGGTGGCCTCTTCTCCAGCCGTGTCGCACACCGTATCAGCCTGCGTAGTCATCAGGCCATTCGTCAAACGCAGGCGAAAATCAGCGAGCTGAGACACCAGCAGCTCTCTCGGGAACAGGAGTTCAACCTGTTTTTCCTGCGTGCACTGGCTGAAGAAAAGGCCTTTTACAACGATATGTTCGACAACGGACACCTTAGCGAGAGCACCACGCGTCGCCTGCTGAGCATTCTGGACCAACAAACGGACAGCCTGCGCTATGATCACTCCCTGCACCGAGTAAACAGCCACCGCAACTATGAATTCATAGAACACTGGCTATTCAGGCTGGTAGGCGATAACTGGCTATTGCACCGGTTTGTCGAGCGGGTGCGGATTGAACACATCGGGCATTATTACGAGCTGGCCTGGGGACACTTTCAGGGCAGTAATCAGGTTATACATTCAATCGAACGGCTGGCAGAGCTGGAATCCACACCTGCAGACATTGTTCAACAGGTGCTGGACCAATACCGGCACTGGAACCGGCTTTCGATGGAAAAGCTGCACCGTCTCAATCACGACTTCCCCGAATTCGCGCTGCTGACACAGGAGCGGCTGGGACTGCGTACCGTGCTGCTGGCTGAGCTGGAAACCACCCGTGAGCAACAGCGCCTGGGCACCCTGCCCAAAGGAGTGGCCGAAGCACTCGAAATTCGGATTAACCGCCGTTTGAAGGCCCTGAGAGGCCAACCCATTCAAACCTTCCATGACGACCCGGTGAAACTGCTGGCACGGGTACCGCTTTTTGCCCAACTGCCTTCGCGTTTATTGCGCCTGATTGCTCAGCAGTGTGAAGCTATCACGCTGGAAAAACATGAGCAGTTAATCCACGAAGGGCACCTGAACAAGCACCTGTACATTGTCAGCCGCGGCAGCATCCGCTTGCAACAACACAGCGATGGTGAGGAGCAACGCCTCAGTACCTTGATTGCCGGCGACTCCTTTGGCGAATCCGCCCTGATGGGCGAGGGTCTTCCGGATATTTCCGTGGTCGCACAAACCCCGACCCGGTTATATGCGCTGAGCCGCTCACACCTGAAGCAGCTGATGGATGAGCATGCAGAGTTAAAACAACAGCTTACAGACAGCGAGGCCTTGCAAAAACAGCTACATGACCACTCGGAACGGCACTGAAGCCGCCGTATACTTGTAGCTGTTCTGAGGAGTGATTGCCAAACATTCAATCACTCACTGGGCAAGTTATCCACAGTGCGCAACGGACATCTGACATCATGATTCCCAACCAGCTCAACACCTTCATTGCAGTTGTAAAAAACGGCAACTTTTCAGCGGCCGCTCGCAAGCTTGGCGTCTCTTCAGCCGCCGTCAGCAAGTCCGTTGCTCAGCTGGAGAAGTCGCTGGAGGCACGTTTGTTCCACCGCACGACCCATTCCCTGACCCTGACAGAGGATGGTCAGGAGCTGTACAAACGAACGGGTCACCTGATAGAACAATTGGAAGACCAGATTCGCCTGAGCACAGACAAGCAAAAGGCCCCGCACGGTCGCCTGAAGGTCAACCTGCCAGACAGCTTCGGGCGCATGGTGATCTTGCCCCAGATCCCGGCCTTTCTGGAGAAATACCCGGATATCGAGCTGGACCTGAGGTTTGATGACCGGGTTCGTGACCTGGTCAAGGAAGGCGTCGATGTCGGCATCGGCATTATGCCAAATCAGGAAAGCCTGCTGATTGCCCGCGAGTTTTACAAACTGCAGCCGGTACTGGTTGCCAGTTGTGAATACATTGAAAAGCATGGTGAACCTCAACAGCCTTCAGACCTCCATCAACACAATTGCATCGCCTACCGATCATCCACAACCGGCCGCAAAAAAACGTGGAATTTCAGGGAAAACGGACAAATCGTTCAGTTCGAGCCCAAAGGCAACCTGGTGGTGAACAACCTCTCAGCGGCCATGAAGGCGGTTCAGATGGGAGTCGGAATCTCCACTGTGGGTATTGAGCATGCCAATTCCTGCATTGAAAAAGGTTTTTTTCGCCGAGTAATGCGTGACTATGAAACCGACCCTATACAAGTAATGATTTACTACTCGTCTCGGAGTTATTTGCCCGCTAAAACCCGGGTATTTATTGATCACATGATGCAGCACGCAAACAATAATCATGAAATAGGGCTTGATGAAATCATTTACGAACTATAAATATATTAATTATGAATAAGATATACCCTGATGAAATTTCATTTTATCACGCCACCAGGGTATCCACTTACAGATTCATGCCAGAGCTAAGCTCATCCTGAGACTTCGTACAGATCTGTACAAAAAACATCTATAAATCCGTCAGTTACGCAAGCCTTTAGAGTACAAGCTGGAAAAGTTCCCTGGATTTGTTTCAACTTTTGGTTAAAGCCATTTCAAGCATGCACCACCTACAGCTCCAAGCCAGACCATTGATAGAATCCTCGCCACTATTTAGAGAATAGTTCTACTTCACTAAATGGCCTCACAATAAAAACTATTGCCATTGCTATTAATTCTGAAATGTTACGAGGCTATATATTATGTTTAAAAGCAACTCAAACGGTCTGAAAGGTAAAGTTCTGGCTTTCACTATTGCTACGGCTTCCCTGTCCAGCGCCCAGGCATTTGGTTCATCCATCGAGTCACCTGAATACGGCAACTCTGCCTGGAACTGGTGGGAAAACTCTGTTTCCACCGTAGTTGAATCCGATAATGATATTACTCAGGCAGAAGCACAGACTGCCCACCCGGAAACTCGCTCTTCCGAGTTTGGACATGTTGCCTGGAATACCTGGAACACCTGGACTTCCGGTGACTCATCCGACAATGTTAACGCCAAGAGTGACAACGGTTTCAAAGAACCAAGCCCCGAGTTTGGTCACGTTGCACCGGCTGGCTGGGAAAACAGCTAAGCTCAGCAAAACCTGAACTGTTAGTCTGTCAAAGGCCTCACGCCAGGGGCCTTTGACCCTTTTCCATCCTTTATTTGCTCAGTTTTACCTGTCCATCAGCTTTCGAGTCCAAATTTTCCCTGAGCCCGGATACGCATCATAACAACTGCTGTCGCTCACTTTACTGCCCGCCATACTTCCTTAATAGCCACTGCCAACACCTTCCCACTTCTATTGGTACATATTTTGCATTACACTCTCGTGCGATTTCGACACTTACCCGTGTTTGCAGATCGTATAAGCGGGATCCACAAGATCCTGCATTACTTCATGGCTTCAATTAGATCCGCCACAAGCGGAGGGAGTCGTCATCATGACGTATACACACCGTTGGCTATCCATTCTGGAAGGCTGCCTTCTGGTTGCTCTGGGCATTCATTTGCTAGACGCCTCTGATCTCTTGATCAGCGGTACTGCCGGCCTGGGTTTGTTGCTCCAGCAACTGACCGGACTGAGCTTTGCACAGCTGTTTTTCCTGCTTAACCTGCCCTTCTATATCCTGTCGCTGCGCTGTATGGGCTGGCATTTTACCCTGCGTACCTTTGTTGCAGTCTCAACGCTGACTCTGTTGTCAGAGCTGATGCAGCGCTGGTTTGACTTCAGCATCAGCGAACCGCTTCTGGCCGCCGTTATCGGTGGCATGCTGATCGGCTTTGGCCTGATTATCCTGTTTCGCCACCAGGCGTCACTGGGCGGCCTCAATATTCTATCGATCTATCTTGAACGGCGCTTCGGCATCCACGCCAGTAAAACGACACTGGCCGCCGATATCCTGATTGTGCTGGCCGCGTTTTGGCTGTTCGAGCCACTGCAGGTCGTCCTCTCACTGGCTGCGTTTCTGTCCATGGCCTCCGTGGTCGGACGTTACCACCGCCCCCCCTCCTGGGCTCAGGTCCATTCTTCATAATATTGTTCGTCAGAGCAGGGACGCTCTGACCATGCAGTACCGCCCTCACATAGGGCATTAACACCCTTTTTGCACCGCAATACAGCAAACCCTCAGCATTGACTGTGTTCCACATAGTTATGTTTCTTCACCAAGTTTGGTAAATTTCCAAGAGGAACTCAGGCTCTGATCCACTGTTTGAGCTAATAACTGCAATTGGCTGTGCTTCCCACCAAGGGGCGCTTGCCTGGCTGAGCCGACATATGCACCAACCGATCACCGCGTACCGCGCCAGTCTGCTGGACAGTCAGGGAGACCCCGCCGAAGTTGGGCTGGAACACAGCTGCCGCTATTTTGAAGATGGTCTGTTAGTGGTAGAGAATGGTCACATTCTCGCCATTGGCCCGGCCAGCGAGCTATTACCGACACTGACAGCTGACATTCCTGTGCACCACTTCAAGGATGCACTGATTACACCCGGGTTTATCGATACCCATATCCATTACCCGCAAACCGGGATCCTGGGCGCCTACGGCAACCAGCTTTTGGACTGGCTGGAAAACCATACTTTCCCGGCCGAGCAAGCCTTTGCCAGCCGCGAGCATGCTGATCAGGTTGCTGATGTATTCCTCCGCGAGCTGCTGCGTAATGGCACCACCACCGCGATGGTGTTCGGCACCGTTCATCCTGAATCGGTCAATGCCTTTTTCAACAAGGCAGAAGCGCTCAACCTGCGCATGATTGCCGGCAAGGTACTGATGGACCGCAATGCCCCCGCCACGCTCACCGACACACCGGAACAGGGATATCAGGACAGCAAGGCATTGATTGAGCGCTGGCACGGCAAGGGACGACTTCATTATGCCGTCACGCCGCGCTTTGCCCCCGCATGCAGCAGTGAGCAACTGGCCATGGCGGGACAATTACTGCGTGAGTTTGAAGGACTGTACCTGCAAACACACCTGGCGGAAAACACCCGCGAGATCGAATGGGTTAAAACCCTGTTTCCCGATCAGAACGGCTATCTGGATGTGTATGATCACCATGGACTGCTGGGCAAGCGCTCGGTGTTTGCCCACGGCCTCCACTTGTGTGACAACGAATGGAAGCGCCTGGCCGGGACGCAGTCGGCCATCGCATTCTGCCCCACATCGAACCTGTTTCTGGGCAGCGGATTGTTCAACCTGTCACAGGCAGAACAGCATCAGGTGTGCGTCGGCATGGGCACGGATGTCGGCGCAGGCACCAGCTTTTCCATGCTGCAAACACTGAATGAAGCCTACAAGGTGATGCAGCTTCAGGGCCAGCCGCTGCACCCGTTCAAATCCTTCTATCTCGCAACTCTGGGAGGTGCGCGTGCTCTGGAACTGGACCAGCAGATCGGTACGCTGGAACCAGGCAGTGAAGCAGACTTTGTGGTGCTGGATTACGCAGCAACCCCGCTGCTGGCGTATCGCATGCAACAGGCGCAGAGTCTGGAGGAGCGCCTGTTCGTGCTGATGACGCTGGGGGATGATCGTGCAGTGAAGGCAACCTTTGTGATGGGGGAAAGGGCTCATAGCCGAAACTAACTAAACCAAGTAAGCCCTGGAGAACGTCTCGCGGCTCCTGTTTATTTCTGGCCCAGAAGGAACAGAAGCATATCGGTATTTAACGCCCTGGATGCTGGCACTCACTGAACCTCAGCACCCAGGGGTGAGCCACTATTCAATGGGCGTTTTCGCTCTCCAGACTGCGCAGCCGGTTCAAGCAGATAATGCCCAGAATTGGCCCCGGCAGAAGCAGCCAGGACAGCCAATGCACGGGGATCACATCAATCATGGCACTCAGCAGCGCCACCGAAATCACGGAGAGCGTGAAGCCCAGGCAGTTCATCAGCGTCAAAGCGCTGCCCATCACCTCCAGCGGTGCAGTCTGCGCCGACAGACTGGACAGTTGGGGTGAGTCCGCCGATACGCTCACACCCCATACAAACCAGAACAGCATCACCAGCCAGAAGGGCAACTGGAATGCCAACGGCGACAGCAGGCAACAGAGCCCGGACAGAATCA
Organism: Marinobacterium sp. NO-S09; assembly: GCF_059179545.1. Lineage (NCBI taxonomy): Bacteria > Pseudomonadati > Pseudomonadota > Gammaproteobacteria > Oceanospirillales > Oceanospirillaceae > Marinobacterium > Marinobacterium sp. NO-S09. The sequence goes on from NZ_CP168954.1 coordinate 3,631,723, forward strand.
ACATGGTTTTCGCCACCGGCCCACTGCCGGTACGAAGCGAAATATTACCGCCCGCAATACAGCCTAGGCAGCCCGAGCCCAGAATCAGGAAACTGAGCAGGCCGATATTCAAATCCGCCTGTTGCTGCTGACTCCAGGCCTGCAACCAGATCGGCGCAAACGCCCAGACCGCATACAGCTCCCACATGTGACCAAAATAGCCACCGGCCGCCAAACGCCAGGGCCGGTGACGCAATGCCAGCACCAACGCATGCCAACGCAGGGGCGTACCACGATAAAGCGCCGGGCCGTCCGGAACCCCCAGCAGAATCAGCACGCCGGCAATCACGGAGGCGCCGCCAGCCGCCAGGATGACCAGCTGCCAGTTATTACCCAGCATGCCGGAAATCAGATGCGGTGCCGCACTGCCCAACACAAGCGCCCCGACCAGATAGCCAAGTGCACGCCCCAGTCCCTGTGGAAACCAGCTCGCCGCCAGCTTCATACCCACCGGGTAGATGCCGGCCAGTAGTACGCCACTGAAGAAACGCAGGGTCAGCAAGGTATCCAGACTATCAGCAAAGAGGACAAGGGCACCGCTCAACAGCGCACTGCCCCAGGCGCAGAGTACAAACAGAAGACGTGGCGATATCCGATCTGCCAAAGCAATCAAGGCAAACACCAGACATCCCAGAATAAATCCGATCTGCACCGAATTGGTCAGACTGGCCACCGCCGAAACCGGCAAGCCCCAGTCCGCCTGCAGCGCCGGCATGATCGCATTGCCGGCGAGCCAGTTCACCGTACCCAGAAACTGGGCAATCACCAGCAGGGGCAATATGTGCCACGGCCTGACCTGCTGCGCTTCTGCTGAGCACATTTTTATTGTTCCTTATATGGCAGGGGAAGTGCCCATCATGCTTCAGGAACAACGGGACTGCCATAGCAAGATGGTATTCCTTCCAAAGGGCAGCATCTCACTCGGACGGGTGCGCGGCAGTGACAGACAGCTACGGGCCTGTCACTCGATATTAAACGCCTGGATCATGCGGTCCCGCTCAGCCAGAGCCTGTTCAGATCGTTCAGGCGAAGCGGCTGCACAGCCGTTAATCAGACACTCGGCCAGCAGAATAAAACTGGTGAGCGAGTTGGAAATAAAGCTGCTCTCATGGGGTGCAAACAGGGCGACATTGGACAGTTCAACCAGCGGCGAGTCCAGCCCGTCGGTGATGGCAAGCACAGGCATGCCCTTCTCCCGCGCGACCTGTGCCACCTCGATAACGCCCTTGGAGTAAGGCGCACAGCTGGTCACAATGAGCAGATCCTGAGGGTCCAGTGATGCGATTGCTTCAGCCACCCCCAGATCATTGCTGCCCAGCAGATGCACATCCGACCGGATCATGCGCAGCCCATAGACAAGAAAGCTGGCCATGGCATGGAACTGGCGAATGCCATACACAGACACACGTTGAGTCTCATTGATCAGCGCAACCGCCTTGTCAAAACTGGCGCCGTCGAAATGCTGCATCAAATAGCCGATGTTGTCCTGATTGTCTCGACACAGTTGATGCGCCAACTGGTGGCTGGGCAACTCACTGTCGAGCGCGGTACGGGCATGGTCGGAGTAAAACGGGGCTGGAGTTGAGCCGCTCAGCAGTACCTGTTGCAAGGCACCAAAGTTGGGATAGCCCAGGCTGCGCGCCAGGCGGCTGATGGTGGAGGAGTTGACCTTCAGCTTGGCCGATAAAGACGTAATGGAAAGCAGGGCCGGATCGCGATCCATCTCCAGGATTTCCTGCATCGCCTTGCGCGCCTTGGGTCCCAGGCGAACCTGACTTCGTCCATGCGCAATCTCGAGCATCAGATCGCGCAGTTCTTGCATATTGGTGGGTGCTTCAGGTGTTGTCATCAGGAATGGCCGGGCACTATGCCTTTGAATACAGGTGGATCAGACAGATCAGAGCCGTAAATTGTCCAGCTTATCGTCTCCTTTGCAATTGTTATCACTGCCGTGGACAGGGTGTTTTCCCGATCAGGGTCATCCGGACATTCACGGTGTATGGGCAGCCCCTCACCGGAAGTGTCCCCCAATATATCCAGCGGGCTCTTCGTCCCTTGGCTCAACAGCTGTTCGCCCCTGACTTGTCGATCGCGGGAAGATTCGGTAATTGCCTGCGCCTGGATACCCGACTGCAGATGCAGGGCATGGTTGGCATGCACAGCCGCTGCCTTAATGTCCCGAATCGAGTGCTGCCCATTGCCAAACTCGATGCTGATCAGCCGCGGGTCACCCGCCTGGGCCAGCGTAAAGTGGAAACCGCCACAGCCCGAGTGCTGCTGAATCAAGGCCAGAGCTTCATCCAGCGTCTGAGCTTTCATCAACGCCCGCCCCAACACCATGCGTGGCAGTGTTGGCGCACATCCCTGCAGCCGCAGGTTATTCACCGCCTGTACCAGACCCGTTTCCGTGACGGCATAGGTGTGGCCTGGAATAGAACCCGGATAGCAAAACGAGGCAAAGCCTGGCCCCTCATTCGGAGTAACCTGTGCAATGAAGCAATGGCCCTTGAAGAACGGCAAACCGTCTTCGTTATGGGCAATCCTGTGCCTTCCCTCCTCAGCCAGCTGCACGGTCGTACACCCATCCGGCACCGACGCCAGCAGATCGCCTCGGCAGTTCCAGGCAAAGACCTGCTGCATCGGAAGCTCAAGCCCATATGCCAGACCTTCCAACTCCTGCCAGATATCCGGAAACTCAGTACGGACTGAGTGCTCCAACACCGCAAGGCGCGGCTGGTGAACATCGGAATTCACCTCTTCCCAGAGCGAGTCCCGCACCAGGAACGCCTGCACGGCATCACGCCCCAGGCGCCCCAGCTGACGCCCCATCGCTTCGGGGCTGCCAGATATTCTGTGCCAGCCGAGCTCATCATTGATCTGTTCAGACATGTTGCAGAAAATCCTTCAGACGGTCATTGGGAGGGTTATCGATGAGGGCTCGAGGTTCACCATCGACGGCAATCTTTCCGTGCTCCATAAAGATCAGCCGTGTCCCCACCTGCTTGGCAAACCCGATCTCATGCGTCACAACAATCATGGTCATCCCCTCCTCGGCCAACTGGCGCATCACGTTCAGCACCTCCTGCTTGAGCTCCGGGTCCAGCGCTGAAGTGGCTTCATCAAACAGCATTACCTTGGGCTTGATCGCCAATGCTCGGGCGATGGCAACACGCTGCTGCTGACCACCTGACAGCTCGGAAGGAAAATGCTTCGCCTTGTCCTCAAGCCCGACTTTTTTCAGCAGTTCCATCGCAACCCTGTCGGCTTCCTGACGATCCGCACCTCTGACTTTTTTCGGACCAAAGGCCACATTTTCCAGTGCGGTAAGCTGGGGGAAGAGGTTGAACTGCTGGAACACCATGCCCGCTTCCTGGCGGATCTCGCGCAGCTGTTTGGCACCGGAGGTGACACTGATGCCATCCACTACCAGGTCGCCGTCGGTGATCTGCTCCAGCCCATTGATACACCGCAGCAGCGTCGATTTGCCGGACCCCGATGGGCCGATCAGCACAACCACCTCCCCGGCATCGATACTCAAATCAACCTGGTCCAGAACTTTCAGCACACCGAAATGCTTTGAGGTCTTGTTGAACGTGATAATGCTCATAGAATCCTCATCCTCTTCTCGATAATGCGCAGCAGTAGGGTCAATGTTCCGGTCATCAGCAGGTAGATCACGGCAACGGCGGTCCAGATTTCCACCGCGCGAAAATTGGATGCCATGATCTCCTGGCCTGTTCGTGCCAGTTCACCCACACCGATCACTATGAACAGCGACGTATCCTTAAGACTGACTATGAACTGGTTACCCAAGGGGGGAATCAGGCGGCGAAATGCCAGCGGACCGGTAATGTAGAGCAGCACTTTCCAGTAGGGCAGCCCCATGGCCAGACCCGCTTCCGTCAGTCCTTTGGAGATCGACAGCAGTGCGCCTCGCACAATTTCAGCAATGTAGGCACCGGCATTCACAATGATGGCCAGTATGGCCGCTGACAGCGGGTCGATTCTGATATCGGCCAGAACCGGCAGGGCAAAGTAGAGAAACATCACCTGCACCACAATGGGCGTACCGCGAATCACCTCGATATAGACGAAGGCAACGGCATTCAGAAAGCGGCCGCCGTAGGCACGCATCAGGCCGGCCACCACGCCCAGAAACATGCCACCGATAAGGCCAACCACCGTGATATACAGCGTGGTTTTAGCGCCGGCAGCAAGCTCTGGCAAAAACGAAAAAATTACGGACCAATCTATTTCCACACTCATCACCTCTACAACAGGGATAGCAGGATGGGACTAGGCCCATCCATGTTTCAGGCCATCAATCAGCTGGACGGCTTGCCAAACCACTTGCTGTAGATTGCGTCATAGCGCCCATCGGCACGCATGTTCGCCAGGGCAGCATTGACCTTTTCCACCAGGTCGCTGCCTTTGGGGAAAGCAATGCCATACTGGTGGGCCATCATCTGAGTGCCAACCGCTTTTACCTGGCCGTTACCCGCCTTGGCGATGTAATAGAGCACATTGGGTGTATCGTGCATGGCGGCATCGGCGCGCCCTGTGCGCAGCTCCAGGTAGGCATTATCGATGTTGGGGAATTTACGCAGATCGGTGTCGGTGAAGTTTTCCTCGGCATAGTCTGACGCCGACGTGCCGGTTTTCACGGCCAGCGTTTTGCCAGCCAGATCCTCGGCACCTTTAATCGCACTATCGACCGGGACCATCAGCAGAAAACCGCTGTCGTAGTAACCGTCCGAGAAGTCGATAACTTTTTCACGCTCCGGCTTGATGGTGATCCCTGCCAGAGCAACATCGACCTGCCCGGTCTGCAAGGCGGGAATAATGCCGGCAAAGTCCATGGGCTGAAGCTTGTATTCGAGGCCAAGCTCGGTCGCGATGGCACTCCACATGTCGATATCAAAGCCGACATACTTGTCCCCTTCCTTGAATTCAAAGGGCACGAAGGCGGTATCCGTTGCGACAACCAGTTCATCAGCGGCCACTGCGGTTGCAGTCATGGAAAGGCCGAGTACAGCACTTGCGGCTAGCTTGAGCAGTGTTTTCATCTTCAGTTACCTTTTTTGTTTTGAACGTGAGTGTTCAGATTTTCATCAATGCGCACCCCGGTAGTGCAAATATAGTTGCTATAGCACAAAGATAAAGCAAAAATATTTGCATACTAACGGTACAGGCTGTTTGCTTGAGACTTTTTTACAACAACATCCCAAGCAGCATAAACCATGCCACTGTGCGTGAGGGGCAATGAGATGAGTAACTAATGACCCAGCCGCAAGGCCGGTCCACCCCCTCGGGACAACCGGCCAGGAACCTTCTTAGTGCGCCTGTAAGAGTCCAAGTAGCGCCTGCGCAGACACTTCGGATGACGCAGGGTTCTGACCTGTTACCAACACACCATCAGTCACCGCATGTGCCTGCCAATCCTCGGCACGCTCGTAATGACCACCGTGGCCTTTGAGCATGTCCTCTACCAAAAATGGCACTATATCAGTCAACTGCACGGCCGCTTCCTCCGAGTTACTGAAACCGGTCACCGCTTTCCCCTTTACCAGCGGCTGCCCCTGTTCATTGCGGGCGTGGCGCAACACCGCAGGCGCATGGCATACAGCCCCCACCGGTTTGCCGGCGGCATGGAACTGCTCAATCAAAGCGATGGAGTGGCTGTCCTCAGCCAAATCCCATAGAGGACCGTGGCCGCCGGGGTAGAAAATTGCATCAAACTCATCTGCCTTGACCTGAGCCAGCGGCAGCGTGTTGGCCAGTGCCTGTTGCGCCGCATCGTCTTTATTGAAACGCTCGGTAGCCGCCGTCTGCGCATCCGGCGCACTGCTGTTCGGATCTACCGGGGGCTGCCCACCCTTTGGCGATGCCAGCGTAAGATCCGCCCCAGCATCCAGGAAGGTATAATAAGGCGCTGCAAATTCCTCCAGCCAAAAACCGGTTTTGTGGCCGGTGTCGCCCATTTGGTCGTGCGATGTCAGCACCATCAGAATTTTCATTGCAAAGTATCTCCTCTTTGAAAACAGGTTTGGCTGCAAGCATGGCACAGGAATCCATAGCTTGCCTCAGGCCTGTCGTTTGCGTCAGTACCGGTTTACGTTGCTGTAGCTCAGGGCGTTCATCTACCCATCAAGATATCTGGCCAGAAACAGCAAAAGCGCCTGTGCGCATATCCTGGCCTTGCGTTATGAAATACCGCATGCTCACACTGACGCCAGGTTCAACTGGATCCAGAGGATCTGCTTTGCACGTATTAATAGAGGTTGAATTTTCCCAGACCTATAGCACTGTAAAACATCTGACGCTTACCATGCTGCACACAAGCCGCTCCACCTCAGCCCACCCAGCACTCAGGCAGGCGTTACTGGATACCGTATTTTTTGATTTTCCGGTGCAACGTCGACCGGCTCATACCCAGTGCCGTTGCGGCACGTGAAACGACCCAGCGGTTTTCTTCCAGAGCAGACAGAATCCGATTACGCTCTTGGTCATTTTCCATGCCAGCCACGACAGGTTGAGGCATCCGGGGATGAAAGACAGGTTCATGTGATGATTGTGAGCAAGCTGTTTTGGCTTCCCACTGCATCAATTCTTCAGGCAAATCTTCAATCCGAATGACGTTGCTGTCGCACATACAAAGCGCGAACTCCAAAACACTTTTCAGTTGCCGTATGTTACCCGGCCAGGTGTATTGGGCCAGCACATCAAATGCCTGGGCATCCAGTTCAATAGCCTTATCACTCAACTCTGCAACCAGCTGACGAATCAGCGCCGTTTTATCCGCACGTTGCCGAAGTCCGGGCAGCTCCAGAGCCACACCGCTAATGCGGTAGAACAGGTCTTCCCGGAACTGTCCTTCCTGAACCAGCTGTCTCAAATCACGGTGGGTGGCACTGATAACATGGAGATCAAGCGGCACCGACTGTACCTCACCAAGCGGCGTAATTTCACCTTCCGCCAGGACGCGCAGTAGCCGCGCTTGAAGTGCCAGAGGCATATCACCGATTTCATCCAGAAAAAGGGTTCCGCCGCTACTGGCCTGAACCTTACCGACTTTCCCGCTCTTCAGTGCACCCGTAAACGTACCGGCGCTGTAGCCAAAGAGTTCACTTTCAATCAGCGATTCCGGAATTGCGGCACAATTCAGCGTCACAAACGGCTTGTCTCGGCGGTTACTGCTTTCATGCAGTGCCTTGGCCCATACTTCTTTGCCTGTGCCTGTTTCACCGTGCAGAAGAATGTTGATATTCCGGTTAATGACGCGCCTGGATATGTGGGCGTTGCGCATCAGGCGCTGGTCACTGCCCGCAAGACGATCGAGCAAAGACTTACTTTCATGCTCAGCTTCAGGCGTGCGCACAGGCACTGATGAGTCCTGCGTTTTGACCACCTGCGGCGCTGTCGGCACCAGCCAGAGTGGCGCCATTGACCCACCGGCCCATTCCAGTTCATTGGGCTTAAGCAAAGCCCTGTCCAGGGCGATGCCTGCAAGCGAATACAGGTTCTGCCCCACAAGCAACGCACGCTCAGCCGCTCCGAGCAGCATCAGAGCCTGCGTCGTTGCGCCAATCAAACTACCGCTATCGTTACAGGCAAGAAGCGCCGTGCAATGTTCGCTGGATACCTGTGAGTGGTTTGCCACAGCAAAGACATGTACAGCACGAAAGCTGTACCTGAACATCGCTGCTTCTATCTGATCGGCGGAATCACAGACCAGGTTTTGTGCCAGGCCAACCAGCGTCCGGTTCTCCTGGGCGAAAGTGGAAATATCCAATGCGCCGATCATATCGCCATGGGGCGAGATCAGTGGCGCGGTTGAACAGCTGAAATTCCTCAGCTCGCGACCAAAATGCTCAGCAGCGTGAACGGTCAGGGCTTCACCTGTTGCCAGGCAGGTCCCGACGCCATTGGTCCCGACCAGATTCTCGGTCCACACAGTACCAACACTCAGCTCTTTCTCTGCCAACTCACGCCCCTGCTGGGGGTCAATATACTGACGCAGCACGACACCCTGGCTGTTTGTAACCAGTACACAATAGCCGTTACCACCACCAAAGCGACTCAGACGCTGAAATACCGGTTCGGCTGCATGTAGCAGACTATCCAGCTCATGCCGGTGCTGCTTCACTTCGGCATCAGTCAAGCGAGGAGGCAGCAGGTCCCGTCCAGGCTCAAGACGATACTGGTCAATGCACCGCGCCCATGAACCTCTAATGGCTGGCGGTGAGGCACTCCCCACTCCCTGATGATGCATTAATTGCGAATGGCTGCTGTTGTCTGTACCCATGATGGCCTTTGGGGACTTGCCCCTGATCTTGTTATTTCCCTCCATCATAGAGTGCTATTTCAGCGAGTGTCTACCCGCCGTCATATCTGTGTCATCAAGCACGACACTTTCGCTCAATCTGTCGCAGGCACCTGCGACACTCTGTAGCAAACAATGCGCTACAAGACAAAAACTCCTTATTTTTCAGCGCTTTAAAAACTGGCACGTGACTTGTATTACCTGACAGCAGAAAAGACAGAGGGCTGCCCCTGTCAGTATCAGGCCGAAACAACAGAAGAATAAGGAGAGGTTTCGATGAAGCCGAGCCGAGAACAGAAAGTCTGGATGTATGAGCACATGCTAACCAGTCGCTACTTTGAAGAGTGCATCGAGAAAATATACATGGAAGGCAAGTCACCCGCCTTCAATATGGCCAAAGGCCCCATTCCGGGCGAAATGCACCTGTCCAATGGCCAGGAGCCCTGCGCTGTAGGCGTCTGTGCCCACCTGAAGCCTGAGGACATCGTCACATCCACCCACCGTCCACACCATGTGGCAATCGCCAAAGGGGTGGACCTTGATCGAATGACCGCTGAGATCTTTGGCAAAAAAAGCGGGCTCAGTGGTGGCCGTGGCGGGCACATGCACATCTTCGACCCTACCGTGAACTTTTCCTGTTCCGGCATTATTGCTCAGGGTATGGGGCCAGCCGTAGGGGCTGCCTTGTCACGAAAACTGCAGGGGCTTGAAGGCGTTGCCGTCGCGTATATCGGTGAGGGGGCAGCCAACCAGGGCGCGTTTCATGAAACCCTGAACCTGGCAGCGGTGTGGAAGCTTCCGGTTATTTTTATCATTGAAGACAACGCCTGGGGGATTTCAGTCTCCAAGCAAACCTCAACGGCCATCGAGCGTAATGACCGCCGCGCCGCCGCCTACAACATGCCCGGTCACTACATTCCCGGTAATAACCCACTGAGCATCTTCGAGGTCGCTGGCGAAGCTATCAACCGTGCCCGCCTTGGCGAAGGCCCCTCCCTTATTGAGATTGAAACCGCACGTCTTGCCGGTCATTTCATGGGCGATGCCGAAGGCTACCGACCAGAAGGCGAGAAGGAAGCCCTGTTTCAGCGCGACCCGATCCCCGCCATGAAGCAACACCTTGAAGAAGTTGAAAGCTGGTCTGATGCCGAAGAAGCAGCCCTGCAATCCAGCACGCAAGCAAGAGTCGATGCCGCCATTCGCTTCGCCCGAGAAAGTGCCTACCCGGCACCGGAAGAGGCGATGGAAAAAGTATTCGTCTGACTGTTAAGACCGGCAAGAGGATAACAATAATGAGCCAATCCGAAAGTATGCAAGCCGCCGTCTGGCATGGTCGCCGTGACATCCGTCTGGAACAGGTTCCCCGCCCGGATGCCCCTGCACCTGACTGGGTGCAAATCAAGGTTCACTGGTGCGGTATCTGTGGATCAGATTTGCACGAATATCTGGCAGGCCCAGTATTCATTCCCGTTGATCAACCTCACCCGTTAACCGGTATTCAGGGCCAATGCATTCTGGGACACGAGTTCAGCGGCGAAATCGTTGCCCTGGGCGAAGGGGTCGAAGGCTTTTCCGTTGGAGACAGCGTCGCAGCCGATGCCTGCCAGCATTGTGGCAAATGTCCCTCCTGCAAGCGCGGCCAATACAACCTGTGTGAGCAATTGGCATTTACAGGGCTGATGAACAACGGCGCCTTTGCCGAGTTCGTCAACGTGCCTGCCAACCTGCTCTACCGCCTGCCTTCCGACTTCCCCACTGAGGCCGGCGCCTTGATCGAACCTCTTGCGGTCGGCATGCATGCCGTGAAGCAGGCGGGATCTCTGCTGGGGCAAACGGTTGTGGTGGTCGGCGCGGGAACAATCGGCCTGTGCACCATCATGTGTGCCAAGGCAGCAGGTGCGGCGGATGTCATCGCACTGGAAGTGTCCAGCGCACGCAAATCCAAGGCACTTGAGGTGGGCGCCAGCAAGGTTATCGATCCTCGCGCCTCCGATGCCTTGCAAGAGCTACAGGCATACACCGGGCAGTTGGGGGCCGATGTCGTCTTCGAATGCATTGGTCACAAAGACACCGTACAGCAATCCATCGACCTGCTTCGCAAAGGCGGAAAAGCGGTGCTTGTCGGCGTCTTCGAAGAGCCCAGCTCGTTCAATTTCTTTGACCTGGTCGCAACGGAAAAACAGGTCGTGGGCTCTCTGGCCTACAACGGAGAGTTTGCCGACGTGATCGCCATGATCAGTGATGGTCGCTTGAATGTGGAGCCACTTATCAGCGGGCGTATCCATATCAACGACATCCTTGCGCAGGGGTTTGACGAACTGGTCAACAACAAGGACCAGAACGTGAAGATCATTGTCACGCCCGTCGCACCTCACTGATTCATCTACCTACTCAGACATTCATTTTTCAGGGAGCAACTCCATGACCGTTGCCACTATAAAAAAAGAGCGAAAACTGACCATCGCTCGTGCCATGGCTGAAGCCATTGCCCAGGAAATGCGTACCGATGAACGTGTTTTTGTGATGGGTGAGGACGTTGGCCCTCTCGGCGGGGTGTTCGGCAATACACGCGGCCTGTTTGACGAGTTTGGCGCCGAGCGCGTTCGTGATACCCCCATATCTGAAACCGCCTTTATGGGCGCTGCCGTCGGCGCTGCATCTGACGGTATGCGCCCGGTCGTCGAGCTGATGTTCGTCGACTTTTTCGGCGTTTGCTTTGATGCCATCTATAACCTGATGGCAAAAAACACCTATTTCGCAGGCGGGGAAGTGCAGGTCCCCGTGGTGTTAATGACTTCAACCGGTGGCGGCTACTCTGACGCAGGCCAACACTCACAGTGCTTGCATGGCACCTTTGCTCATCTACCGGGGATGAAGGTTGTAGCCCCTTCCAATGCCTATGACGCCAAGGGACTGATGACGGCCGCCATTCGGGACAACAACCCGGTTATTTTCATGTTCCACAAGGCCCTGCAGGGCATGGGTTGGCTGGGAACGGAAAAAGACGCCATCGTGCATGTTCCGGAAGAAAGCTACGAAGTTCCCATCGGCAAGGCGGCTGTGGTGAGAGAAGGCAGCGACCTGACCATTGTGGGACTGACCTCGGGCGTACATCACGGTCTCAAAGCTGCGCGTGAACTGGAGAAACAGGGCGTCAGTGCTGAAGTCATTGATCTGCGATCACTGGTTCCACTGGATCGCGAAACCGTCATTGAGTCGGTGCGAAAAACCGGTCGCTTGATCGTCGTCGACGAGGACTACCAGAGCTACGGTGTCACCGGTGAGATCATCTGCTCGGTGGTCGAGCGCAATATCCCGCTCAAGGCAGCCCCGCAGCGCGTTGCGTTTCCCGATATTCCCATCCCCTTTACCCCGCCAATGGAGCAATGGGCGCTGCCCAACGCCGACAAGATCATTGCCGCATTCAATCAAATGGAGAACCCGTCATGAGCACAGAAGTACGTGTACCCGAGGATCTTTGGGAAGAAGACAGTGAAGCCGTCATCACCAGCTGGCTGGTTAGCGAAGGCGCGAATGTGGAAGACGGTGAAATGATTGCCGAACTGATGGTGCAAAAAATCCAGCATGAACTCCACGCTCCCGCTTCAGGTGCGCTGACCATCCTCAAGGATGTGGATGATGTCGTCAGCAAAGGGGACCTGGTTGCGACCATCGGGTAGGAGAGCAACACCATGAATATGATGACCGTAGACAAGCACACCGGGATCACAACTATCCCCATGCGGGGCATGCGCGGCATGATTGCCGACAATATGCGCCGCAGCCTTGATGAAGCAGCACAGCTGACACATCACGCTGACTGCGATGTCACCGAACTGCTGGCCACCAAAGCAAGGCTGGCCAGTCAGGACATCAAGGTGTCTGTGGAAGACCTGATCGCGCAGGCCGTTATCACAACCCTGGAATCCCACCCGGCCCTTAATGGCCGGGTTGAAGACAAGGAAATCCACTTGTACGACCAGGCTCACCTGAGCCTGGCAATGGCCCTCCCCGACAATCTTCTGGTCGCGCCAGCCATTTTCAATGCAGGCGAAATGAGCTTGCTGGAACGCAGCACAGCACGCAAGGAGCTTGCGCAGAGGGCTCGCAGCGGCAAGTTGAGCGTGAATGAAATGACAGGTGGAACCTTCACGCTCAGTAACCTGGGACTGTCACGGGTAAGACACTTTACCCCCATTATCAACCGCCCTCAGATAGCCATTCTGGGAATTGGCGAAACAGGGTTGCGCCCCTGGGTGATGCCTGATGGCAGTATCCAGGCCCGTAAGATTATGGGCCTGTCACTGACCTTCGACCACCGCGCCGTTGATGGTGCTCCGGCCGCAAACTTTCTCAGTGCCCTGTGCACCTTGATCGAACAGGGGTGACAACATGAACACCACCTCTTTGGCCCTGGACAGTGGACAGTCGAACGTTCTGACACCGGCACAAGGCCTGGCTCGGGAGATGTCATTACTGTCAGCGGTTACCAGTGGGGAGCGCCAGGAAGGCTTTCTGGCCTGGCGCTGCCAGCAGGCACTGATCGTACCTCGACGCCTGGCACACAAGGCGGAGTTCCACCTGGCCGCAAACCGGATGAAAGTTGAAGGCTGGCCTGTTCACATTCGCAGTACCGGGGGGGATCTCACCCCTCAGGCACCCGGTCTTATTAACATCGCCATTGCCTACCGCTGCAAACGTGAACCCGGTGCTATCGAAACCAGCTACCGTGCTCTGTGCGACCCTCTGATCGAGTACCTGAACCAGCAGGGTATCCAGGCAAGCTGTGGAGCCGTTACCGGCGCCTTCTGCGATGGTGACTACAACATCACCGTCTCAGGCAGAAAGCTTGCGGGAACAGCACAGCGCTGGCGGCGTATCACGGGTTTAAAACAGGGTGACTTCGCGGTTCTAGCACATGCCGTGGTGCTATGCGATGAACCCATGCAGCGCTTATGGAACGCCGGCAATCGCTTTTATCAATATTGTGGCATGGAGCCCTACATCCGCCCTGAGTGCCACATTTCAATGGCCGAGTTACTGCCCGGGGAACACGCAGCTGAACGACGTTTTGCGGAGATCGAAAACGCCTACTCAACCTGCTTCTCCCGTTTTGACTGACCCCTTAGCCCATATCCTGTTAAACAAAAATAAGAAAACGGAGTGTATATGTTCAAAAAAGAACCCGCGCTTGCGCAGCCGCGCCTGAGTCGGCGCCGCTTTCTCTCATTTTCCGGTACCGCCATGGTGGGACTGGGTGCCATCAGCGCCGGCCTGCTCCCGGCCGCAAGCTGGGCAGCGTCACTGGTTGGTGAGCATGCCAGCCAAACCCTGCTGCGGATGGCCCGTGACATTTATCCCCATGACAGTCTGGATGACAAATACTACGCACAGGTCCTGCAGCCTTTGGCTCGGTCTGCCCGAAACGATGAGCAGTTAAAAGCCATGCTCAGCGAAGGCGTTGATGAACTTGACCGCCGCGCACGAGCAATGAAATCAAGACCTTATATAGAGCTAACAGAAGAAGCTGATCGGGTCGAAATTCTGCGTGCGATTGAAGATGGCCCATTCTTTCAACGCCTGAAGGGTGACCTGATGATGGGCCTGTATAACAACCCCGAGCTCTGGCCGACATTTGGCTACGGTGGCTCAGCCTGGGAAAAAGGCGGCTACTTGTACCGTGGCTACAACCAAATCGATTGGCTGTAAGGGGAGATGATAATGAGCACTCAATTTGATCTGAATGATGACAGCCTGGTGGTGATCGTAGGTTCTGGCGCCGGTGGCGGCACCCTTGCAAATGAACTGGCCCAGAAAGGCATTCGCAGCGTCGTGTTGGAAGCGGGAAAACGCTTCAAGATGGACGATATAGAAAACGACGAATGGAACATGTTCCACAAGATCTCCTGGCTGGACAAGCGGCATGTGGAAGGCCCATCACGACTGGCGCGGGACTTCCCCAACCTGCCCGCATGGATTGTTAAAGGTGTCGGCGGTGCCACCATGCACTGGGCCGGCGTTGCCATGCGGTTGCAGGAGCACGAATTCCGTATGCAGTCTGAAAACGGCACCCTTGCAGGGGCCAATGTCCTCGACTGGCCGGTTACGTTGCAGGAAATGGAACCCTATTACGAACGCGCCGAAAAGAAGATGGGGGTATGCGGTACCAAGGCAACCGGTATGCCCTTCCACGGCCAGAGTAGCCACTACAAGGTTATCGCTGAAGGCGCGCGCCGAATCAATGCCAAGTGTGAACAGGCCACATTGGCCATCAACACGGAAACACGAGATGGACGTCCTTCATGCCAGGTAAATGGTTTCTGTATGCAGGGCTGTCGCATCGGCGCCAAGTGGTCAACCATGTATACGGAGATTCCCAAGGCGGAATCCACCGGCCTGGTAGAAGTCAGACCGCAATCAATGGCACTTCGTATTGAGCATGATAAGCACGGCAAGGTTACCGGCGTGCTCTATGCGGATGCACAGGGCAATCAGCAGTTTCAAAAGGCTCGCGCGGTAGCCGTGGCAGCCAACTCCATTGAGTCACCGCGACTCTTGCTCAACTCTGCGTCCTCCATGTTCCCGGACGGATTGGCAAACGGCTCCGGCCAGGTCGGTCAGAACTACATGACCCACACCACCGCCGGTGTCTATGGGGAGTTCGAAAAGCCTGTTCACATGTACAAGAGCACGGTAGTCCCCGGTATTGTGCATGAATGGAAAGATAACGATCCCTCGCGCGGGCATTACGCAGGCTATGAGCTGGAGATTCTGCACCTGGGGCTGCCGTTCATGTCGGCGTTTTTAAACCCGGGTGTATCAGGATGGGGCCGCGAAGTCGCCGACTCCTTAGCCAACTACGACAAGATGGCAGGTTTCTGGGTGTGCGGTGAGGACATGCCGGTCGAATCCAACAACATCACCCTGCACCCAACGGAAAAAGACCAATATGGCCTTCCTGTACCCGTTGTGTACAAGGCTGACCACATCAACGACACGCGAATGCGTAATCATGCCATCGCCAAGGCAACAGAGCTGCTTGAAGCGGTCGGCGCAAACAAGGTCAATGTGCTCCCGCCCTACCCCGCCAGCCACAACATGGGCACCAATCGCATGAGTGCCAAAGCCAAAGATGGTGTGGTAAACCGCTGGGGACAATCACATGAAATTCCCAACCTGTTTGTGTCCGATGGCAGTCAGTTCACAACCAGCTCAACCGAAAACCCGACCCTGACGATTGTAGCCCTGGCCATTCGCCAGGCCGAATACATCGAGCAGCAAATGCAGCAAAACGCTATCTGATAGCGGTACAACTCCAGCCCCTCTCTTCCTGGGCCTGAGCCCTTTGGCGTCCAATAACTGGACGCCTTTTTTGTTTTGTCTGCACAGATGTTCACACGCCGACTCGACAGCCGAATGTAAACCAGTACCGAGAAGAAGCCACTTTCTTGCCAACCCATCCACAGAACCGGATACTTCAGGTTTTGTAAATTGGCGCACGAGGAATTGGCGTTGACACAGATTACCGATAATACAGTAGTGCAGTTCTTCTACACGCTGACCGATGCAGACGATACCCAGGTCGAAACCAATCACGGTGCCGATCCTATCGCTTATCTTCACGGCCACGACGGCATGATCCCGGCCATCGCTGAAGCGCTGGAAGGCAAAACAGCCGGCGACACCCTGCACCTCACCCTCACGCCTGAACAGGCATATGGCGAGCGTCAGGAAGGTCAGGAACAACGCGTGCCCATCAAACACCTGCAAGGCCTGCCCAAAGGTGTGCGCAAATGGCAGCCCGGCATGGTAGCCGTAGTGCAGACGGATCAGGGGATGCGTCAGGTCACTGTCATCAAGCCCGGTCTGAAAATGGTGCTGGTGGATACCAACCACCCGCTGGCCGGCAAAACGCTGACCTACGATATCGAAGTTGCCGATGTACGTGAGGCAACCGATGAAGAGATCGCCCACGGCCACGCCCATGGCGTTGGCGGCCACCAGCACTGATGCTGAGCCGATCTCAACCGAAAACAGCGTCTTACACCTATGCTTAAACTGATATCCCAACTGTTACGGAGAAAACCTATGGCACGCGCAAGCGCACGTCACATCCTGGTCGCGACTGAAGCTGAATGTCAGTCCCTGAAAGATCAAATCGCCGAAGGCGCCGATTTTGCTGCACTGGCCAAGGCCCACTCACAGTGCCCGTCAGGCCAGCAGGGCGGCGAGCTGGGCAGCTTCGGCCCCGGCCAGATGGTACCGGCATTCGACAAGGTCGTGTTCAGCGCCCCGATCAACGAAGTACAGGGCCCGGTCCAGACCCAGTTTGGTTACCACCTGCTGGAAGTAACCAGCCGCGACGACTGATCGCCTGAGGCATATTGCCTGCTAACGGCCCTGGTTCAGCTTTCCTGAACCGGGGCCGTCTTCTTTGTGCCCGACCGAGGGCCGCAAACAGAAACGACAAAACTCACAGGAACAACCATGGCTGAATTTGAGCAACTGGTGATTGAAGACCTCATTGAGGGGACAGGGACCGAAGTCAAAAAAGGTGGCGCTCTGGTGACCGCTCACTATCGCGGCTTTCTGGAAGATGGCAGCGAGTTCGATTCCTCTTACGACAAAGGTCAGCCGTTCCAGGTCGTACTCAGCCGAAAGAAAGTCATTGCCGCCTGGGTTGAAGGCTTAAAAGGCATGAAAGTTGGCGGAAAGCGCAAGCTGCTGGTGCCCGCAGAGATGGGTTACGGCGAACGTGGTTTCGGCGACAAGATCCCGCCCAATGCAAATCTTGTTTTCGAGATTGAGCTGCTGGAAGCGTTGAATCGGGAGTGAACCAGGCTTGCATGCAGGTTTAGGCGAGCGTCTGTATAGCCAAAACCTGCAACAATGTGCTGGCCGGTAAGGCATTAGTTTCGCCCGGCTTGTCACCTGCAGTACAGGGCCTGCTTTGATAGTCCTGCCGATCTCCAACATTACATTTATAGACTTGTGCAGCAACTTGCTCAGCACTGAAAATAAAAAAACTGCTGAAACAGTCGTTACGAGGGGGCGCATTTGATCTCTCCATTGATGCCTTGAGATGGTGTACTTCCTGCGCGTTGCGCTCACCTCACGCAATGGTAGCAAATTGAGACACTAATTCATTGGAATCAATACCTAGAATCCATATGAAAACAGCGTGGAACAGGCTTTGACTGATCAGTAATTTCGCTTGGAAAAGCTTGAACGCCTGACTGATTGAGCGAAGCTGTATTGCCGGCTTGAGTAACCAGAATATTGGGTATATGAAGCCATCAACGAATGGCTTTTAAATGGTCGGGACGGCAGGATTTGAACCTGCGACCCCCTGCACCCCATGCAGGTGCGCTACCAGACTGCGCTACGCCCCGACTAGGCGGAAACTGAATGATCAGTTCCGAAGAGGCTGCAAATACTACCCCAAGCTTTTGATAAATGGAAGCTTTTAAAAAGCAGTTTTTTCTTAATCTCCCTTAAGACTTATTTAAGTTTACAACTCCACACTGGGTAGCCATGAAGAGGAGCTACCCTATGAGCATTAACCCTCCACTGGCTCGACAGCCTGCCAGCCTGAGTCTGCATACGCAGCTCGCCCCCCAGCGCAGGCGTGTCGAGCAGTTTATTCATGGTCGTTTCGCACAGGTACATGGTGCCGATGTGCATGATTTCCTGCCCACGCTGGTCAGTTCGAGTAACACTGAAGGCGAACTGACGGCAGCGGCTGGATTCAAGCTGGCCAGTGAAGGCCATCTGTTTCTGGAAGCTTATCTGGATCAGCCGGTTGAAAGCTGTCTGGCTGCATTGGGGCACATTCAGCCTGAGCGAGAAAAGATTGTGGAGGTCGGTAACCTTGCCACTGCCAGTCCCGGCCGAACCCGTCAGCTGATTATCGCGCTCGCCGCCTGGTTTGATCGGCGCCAGCTTGAGTGGGCGGTGTTAACCCTGACACCCACACTTATAAACAGCTTTCGACGTCTGGGCCTTGAGGTTTATGTGTTGGCACCGGCACTGCTGGAACGCCTTTCCGACGGTTTGAGCGACTGGGGCCAGTATTACGCGCTACAGCCTCAGGTGGTCGCCGTGTCCGTGCCCGAAAGCGCCCGTTTACTGCGCCAAACGTCAGTTGCAGCAGTTGCCCTGCCTGCAACTCAGTCTGCCCTGCACCCCGGAGTCGCATCACATGGATAACCGTCTGTTCTCGCAACTGGCCCAATGGGCTCAGGTGCAGCCGGAAAGCCCGGCGCTGCAGGATGAGCAGGGCTCGGTTTGCTGGGGCGAGCTTCTAACGGAGGTCGACCAGCTGGCCACACGCCTGCAGCATGAGGCCGGTGATCGGATTGCGCTGTTGGCGGATAATAGCCGCCACTGGGTACTGGCGGATCTTGCCGCCATGAAAACCGGCCGTGTGCTGGTGCCGGTTCCCCTGTTTTTCAGTGACGAACAACGTGCCAACCTCTTTGCGCGAGCCGGCATCGATACCCTGATCACCCTGCACCGGGGTGAACTGCGCATCCAGCAATTCGATACTCAGGCGACCGTTTTACACCCCGGCACGGCCAAGATCACCTTTACCTCCGGTACCACCGGTGCGCCCAAAGGCGTTTGCCTGAGCATTGAGCAACAACTGCAGGTCGCGCAGAGCCTGGCCGGTGCGCTGGGCGAGTTGAATATTCAGCGCCATCTCTGCCTGCTGCCGCTGGCGACACTGCTGGAAAACGTTGCCGGCGTGTATGCCGCCCTGCTGATGGGTGCCTGTATCCAGCTGCCCTCACTGAGCAGCCTGGGCTGGCAGGGCTCCAGTGATCTCGACATCTACCGGCTGATTGCAGCACTTGATCATTATCGCCCCGACTCGCTGATCACCCTGCCACAGGTGCTCTCCGGCCTCACCGCAGCTTCCGAGCAGGGCCAGTCCATCCCACCGCTCAAATTCATGGCAGTGGGCGGTGCCCGCGTGGGCTCATCATTGATGTACCGTGCCCATGCTCAAAAACTGGCAGCCTATGAAGGCTATGGCCTGTCCGAATGCGCGTCCGTAGTAAGCCTGAACACCCCACGCCACAATCGCATCGGCAGTGCCGGCCGAGCATTGCCACACAACCGGCTGCAGGTGAATGACGCCGGTGAGCTGTTCATCGAAGGCAACCTGATGCTGGGCTATCTGGGCGAACCTGCGCATGCTGGCCCCTATGCCACCGGAGACCTGGTCCGCATCGACGGTCAGGGTTACCTGCATGTGGATGGGCGCCGCCGCAACATAATTATCAACAGCTATGGCCGCAACCTCAGCCCCGAATGGGTGGAGTCCGGCCTGCTGGCGATACCCGGTGTTGAAGAAGCCGTGCTCTTTGGCGACGACCGTCCCCACAACGCTGCCCTGATCTATGCCCCGAGGCAGGCTGATGCCGAGCTGCAGCAGCAGATCGACCGTCTCAACGCTGAGCTGCCCGACTATGCCCGCGTTGGCCGCTGGGCCCGTATAGCCGAGCCACTGCGCCACACCGATCAGCTCTATACCCGCAACGGCCGCCCCCGCCGTAGTGCTATTGCCGAACATTTCGCTGACACGCTTGACGCACTCTACGCCTCTGAATTTTGCTAAGGAATAATCGCATGTCTTTCTACCAACGCCTGCAACTGGAAACCTCTGACGCCCGAGAATATCTGCTGACCTCGCCCATCCTGGTGAACTGTCAGCGGGGCGAGATCAGCCTCAACCAGTACACCGCCTTTCTGACTCAGGCCTACCACCATGTGAAACACACTCTGCCCCTGTTGATGGCCTGTGGCAGCCGCTTGCCGGAACGATACGAATGGCTGCGCGAAGCTGTCGCAGAGTATATCGAGGAAGAGACCGGCCATCAGGAGTGGATTCTGAACGATTTGGCCGCCTGTGATGTAAATAAAGAGTCTGTGCGCCAGGGTCAGCCCGCCATCGAAACAGAACTGATGGTGGCCTACGCCTATGACCTGATCAACCGTATCAACCCGATCGGCTTTTTCGGCATGGTTCAGGTACTGGAAGGCACCAGCGTCAACCTGGCCACCCCTCTGGCTCAAATCATCCAGGATCAGCTGGGGCTGCCGGATACCGCGTTCAGCTATCTGCGCTCACACGGCTCACTGGATCAGGATCACATCAAGTTCTTTGAAGGCCTGATGGATCGGATCGAAGACCCGGACGAGCAGGCACTGATCATCCACAGCGCACGCGTGTTCTACCGCCTTTACGCCGATATTTTCCGCAGCCTGCCTGCTGCCTGAGAGGATGCCATGCAATTTGATCGTCGCCATATACTCATTACCGGTGCCAGTGGCGGTATAGGTGCCGCCCTGGCGCGCCAACTCGCCGGGGAGCGAGCACAATTGCTGCTGCACGGCCGCAATGCCGAAGCCTTGAAGGCCCTCGCCGATCAATGCCATGAACTGGGCTCCCCCCGTGCATTGATCTGCAGTGCCGACCTGAGCACGCCGCAAGGCCGCCAGCAGCTTGTCAGCTGTATCGAACAGGAATTACCGCAGCTTGATACGCTGGTCAATAACGCCGGCATCAGCTGCTTTCAGCTGTTTGACCAACAAACCCCTGAAGCGATTGAGCAACTGATCAATACCAATATCAGTGCGCCGATTCTGCTCACCCGCGCGCTGATTCAGCCACTGCTGCAGACACAGGGCGAAGCCCCCGTGATCCTCAATATCGGCTCGGCGTTTGGTGCCATCGGGTTTCCCGGCTACAGCACCTACTGCGCCAGTAAAGGTGCCCTGCGCCTGTTCAGTGAAGCACTGGCACGCGAATACACTGATACCCGCCTGCGTGTGCAATACCTGGCCCCTCGCGCCACCCGCACAGCCATCAATTCCGAACAGGCCAATGCCATGACGGCGGCCACCGGCGGCCACATCGACAGCCCTGAGGTTGTCGCCCGTGCCGCAGTAAAACTGATGCGCTCGGGCCGTGCCCAGGCCGCAATCGGCTGGCCGGAAAAACTGCTGGTACGCCTGAACGGCCTCAGGCCGGAATTGATCAGTCAGGTACTGAGCAAGCAGCTCGGCAAAATCAAGGGATTTGCCAATCAACCTCATACCGGAGCCTGAACATGACAACTTTCATTCATAAGACGTCACACCTGCTGACAACCGGCCTGCTGACCCTGAGCCTGGGTTGTGCCACTATGGTGCAAGCCGCAAGTCCTGAACAGCTATTGCCGTTTCAACAGCGTTGGGCACAGATCCAGTATGACCTGAGCGAAGAGGACACCCAGGTAAAGGCCTTCGAGACTCTGGCTGAGGACATTGAACACATGCGTAACGCACACCCGAAAGACCCGGAGCTGATGATCTGGCAGGGTATTACACTGAGTTCGGAGGCCGGTGCCAAAGGGGGATTGGGAGCGTTAAAACTGGCCAAGCAGGCCCGCTCACTGTTCGAACAGGCCATCGAGCAAAGCCCCGAGGCCCTGCAGGGCTCGGCCCTGACCAGCCTGGCTACCCTGTACCATCAGGTACCCGGCTGGCCCATCGGCTTTGGCGATGATGACAAGGCGGCAACACTGTTCCAACAGGCACTGCAGATTAACCCGGATGGATTGGACAGTAATTATTTTTACGCTGTCTATCTGGCGGATCAGGGCGACAAACAGATGGCTCGAACACACTTGCTGCAGGCCCTGAAAGCACCGCCGCGTCACGGGCGTGAACGAGCTGACAGCGGACGTCGCAGTGAAGTCCAGGTCCTGCTGCAACAACTGAATTAGGAAGTTCTCGATGCGCATACTGGTCGTTGAAGATGATCACCTGCTGGGCGATGGCATTACCCGTGCTCTGACCCGAGCCGGTGAAGCCGCCGACTGGCTCACGAACGCAGAAGATGCCTTGCACAGCCTGCAGGTTGAACATTTCGACTGCCTGATACTGGATCTGGGGCTACCCGGGATGGACGGTCTTTCGTTGCTGCGCAAACTGCGCAAGGCCGGCAACGCGTTACCGGTGCTGATTCTGACAGCCCGCGATGCCATCGAGGATCGGATTGCCGGTCTCGATGCCGGTGCCGATGACTATCTGCTCAAACCCTTCGACCTGGCCGAGCTGCGTGCACGCTTGAGAGCCATCACCCGCCGCTCCAAAGGCTACACGGATACCCTGCTGCAGCTGGGCGACTTGGAAATCGATACCCAGGCACAGTCGGCCCGCTACAAGGGTGAAACCGTGGTGCTGTCACGCCGCGAGTTTGGTCTGCTGCTGACGCTGGCCGAAAATGCCGGCAAGGTACTCAGCCGTTCCCGGCTGGAGGAGTCCTTGTACGGCTGGGGCAATGAAGTGGAAAGCAACTCCCTGGAGGTGCACATTCACCACCTGCGCAAGAAACTGGACAGCTCCGTGGTGCGGACCGTACGCGGTGTCGGCTACATGATGGACAAACCTGCCGCATGACTTCCATCCGTCGCGCCCTCAGTATCAGCCTGATCAGCATCGGCCTCTGTGCCGGCCTGGTCAGCGCCTCGTTGTCCTTTTATGCCGCTACCGATGAAGCCGAAGAACTGTTTGATGCGCAGATGGCGCAGATGGCGCGCCTGATGGCCCAGCTTGCTCCCGGCACCGCCTTTGACTCCCCTCGTCCGGCCAGTGCCGGCGAGGGGGAATGGGAACCGGCACACCCCTACGAAAAACAACTGTCCTATCGGGTACTCAGTTCAGCGGGCAGCACCCTGATTCTATCCCCCAGTTTTCCGGAAGGTGTCAGCAGCTCGGCTCGCCCCGGCTATCGGGATCTGGAACTGGACAGCACCCGCTGGCGCCTGTTTACCCTGGCCACACCCGACAGCCGCTATTACATCCAGGTGATTCAGGATGACCACATCCGCCGGGAGCTGGCGATCAAGATCGCCCTGACCAACACCCTGCCTATCCTCATCTTCCTGCCGTTGTTGGGTTTCACCATCTGGTGGCTGATCGGCCGCAACCTGCGCCCGTTGCTGAGTATTGGTGAGCAGGTATCCACGCGCAGCTCGGATAATCTGGACCCCTTGCAACTGGAGCAGATACCGGATGAGGTGGATGCACTGGTATCTGCCCTGAACGAATTGCTGCAGCGTCTGCAGGCCAGCTTTCAGCGTGAGCGCCGTTTCACCGCCGATGCTGCGCATGAACTGCGCACCCCACTGGCCGCCCTGCAGGTTCATTGTGAGAACCTGTTTCAACAATTACAGGACCCTGTTGCCCGCAGTGACTGTGATCAGATCAAGGATGGTCTGGACTGCATGAACCGTATGGTGGAGCAGCTATTGCAGCTAAGCCGCCTCGACCCTCAGGAGCACTTGCCGGATATCGACCGCGTCAATCTCAGTGATCTGTGCCGCGACATGATCGGCGACCAGATCGGGTTTGCCATCGAGCGCGACATCGACCTGGGCCTGGATGCCCCCGATACGGACCTTCATATCCCCGGCAATGCCTTTTACCTGGGCCTGATGCTGCGCAATCTGATCGACAACGCTCTGCGCTACACCCCACAAGGCGGCGAAGTTACGCTGGCACTCAATACCCAGGGCGAGAAGGTGCAATTGCTGCTGTCTGATTCAGGCCCTGGCCTGGATGAGGATGCCAAGTCACGCGTGTTCGAGCGCTTTTATCGCCAAAGCCAGAAGGCCAGTGGCAGTGGTCTGGGGCTGTCTATCGTCAAACTGATCGCTGATCTGCACGGTGCAGAGGTCAGTCTTAAAGACAGGCCGTCAGGACAACAGGGCCTGGTGGTACAAGTGGAGTTCAGCAAGGCGTCGGATTGACGTTTGGTGGGGATTTATACAGCTCAGGGCTCTTTATTAAAGCTCAGAGCTCTCTATTCAAGCTCAGGGCTTCTATTCAAGCTCAAGGCTCTCTATTTATGCTCAGGGCTGTTTCAGCATTGAGCGGATCTCTTCCAGCTCGCTGATGGTCTGGCGCAGCAGTTGGCGATAACGGGCAGCATCATCCCCGGCGGTTTCACCGGAAAGCCACTGGCGGGCACCGGCAATGGTATAGCCCTGCTCATGCAACAGACTGCGAATCTGACGCAGCAGCAGCAGGTCCTTGTGTTGATAGTAACGGCGGTTATTTCGCTTGACCGGCTTGATCTGGTCAAACTCCTGCTCCCAGTACCTGAGTACATGGGGCTTGAGTTGGCACAGCTCTGCGGCCTCGCCGATGGTGAAATAGCGCTTGG
Organism: Marinobacterium sp. NO-S09; assembly: GCF_059179545.1. Lineage (NCBI taxonomy): Bacteria > Pseudomonadati > Pseudomonadota > Gammaproteobacteria > Oceanospirillales > Oceanospirillaceae > Marinobacterium > Marinobacterium sp. NO-S09. The sequence continues at coordinate 3,656,304 of NZ_CP168954.1, forward strand.
AGGGAAGCGGCTCCAGTTCAGACGCCGTCTGGCTGGTTTCCGGCATGAATCTCCACACGCTCCTTCAGTTTCTGACCGGGTCGGAAGGTGACTACACGGCGGGCGGAAATGGGGACCTCCTCCCCGGTTTTCGGGTTTCGACCCGGGCGCTCACGTTTGTCGCGCAGATCGAAATTACCGAAACCGGAGAGTTTCACTTGCTCGTTGTGTGCCAGGCTGGCCCGGATCTCTTCAAAGAAGGAATCCACCATCTCTTTGGCTTCACGTTTGTTCAGGCCCAGCTCTTCATAGAGTCGCTCGGCCATGTCCGCTTTGGTCAACGAGCTCATGTCGGTCACCCCATCCTGTGATTACTCTCGTAACGTTGCACCACAACGCTCGCGGAGCGCTGATACAACGGCACTCACGGCACTGTTGATCTCTTCTTCATTAAGAGTGCGCGATGGGTGCTGCCAGGTCAAGCCCAGAGCCAGACTTTTTCGTCCCGGTTCAATACCTTGGCCCTGGTACACATCAAACAGAGTGACCTGTTTGAGGAACTCGCCCGCCTCAGCTTCGACCACCTGACGGATGGCATCAAAGCCGGTTTCCTGATCAGCTACAACGGCCAGGTCACGGCGAGACTCAGGGAACTTGGACAGCGAACTGAAGCGCGGCAGCTTGCCACCGGTGACCGCTTCCAAGCTCACTTCAAACAGGTATACCGGGCCGTTCAGGTCCAGCTGCTTGACCAGTGAGGGGTGCAGCGCGCCAATGTAACCCACGGTTTCGCCATTGCACTCGATACGCGCAGTCTGACCCGGGTGCAGCGCCACATGACGATCCGCCACGAAGCTGAACTGGTTACCACAGCCAGCCAGTGCCAGCAGGGACTCCAGGTCGCCCTTGGCGTCGAAGAAGTCCAGAGATTCCTTGCCCGCTGTCCAGCCTTCGGCATCACGGTTACCCGCCAGAATACCGGCAACAACGTTTTCCTGTACCAGCTCTTCGCCCTTGGGCTGGAAGCGCTGACCCGTTTCAAACAGGCGCACACGGCTCTGCTGACGGTGCTGGTTGTACTGCAGCGCTTTCGCCAGACCCGGCCACAGAGTCGTGCGCATCACCGCCATTTCGGCAGAGATCGGGTTGGCCAGTGCGATAGCCTCGTGCTGGTCGTCAAATGACTTCTGCAGCTCGGCTTCGATGAAGCTGTAAGTGATCGCTTCCTGATAGCCACGCGCTACCAGGTGACGGCGCAGTGACTGCAGGGTCAGGCGCGCTTCAGCGATCGGCGGGATCGGCAGCTTGGCGGTCGGCGTGTGTACCGGCAGGTTGTTGTAGCCGTAAACACGGGCGATCTCTTCGATCAGGTCCACTTCGATGCTGATATCGAAACGGTAGCCCGGTACGGTCACGTTCCAGCCACCTTCAACGCTTTCCAGCTGCATGCCCAGACGGGTCAGAATCTCTTCGATTTCAGCCGCCGGAATCTCCAGCGCCAGCAGTGCGGTCACCTTGTCATGACGCAACTGAACCTGCTGTACAGCCGGCAGTTCCGCTTCATTTACGGCTTCAATCACCGGACCCGGCTCGCCGCCGACGATATCCAGCAGCAGTGCAGTGGCACGCTCGATCGCCTTGCGCTGTAGCTGCCAGTCAACACCACGCTCAAAGCGGTGTGAAGAGTCAGTGTGCAGGCCGTAGTTACGGGCACGACCGGCAATTGCCAGCGGGTTGAAGAAGGCGCTTTCCAGCAGGATATCGCGTGTTGCATCGGTCACGGAGGTCGGTTCGCCGCCCATGATACCGGCCATGGCAACCGGACCCTTGGCATCAGCGATAACCAGAGTATCGGCATTCAATTCGACTTCCTGGCCATCCAGCAGTACCAGCTTTTCGCCCTGCTCGGCCTTGCGCACACGGATGCCGCTGTCGAGCTTGTTCAGGTCGAAGGCATGCATCGGCTGACCCAGCTCCAGCAGCACGTAGTTGGTAACGTCGACTACCGGGTCGATGCTGCGCACGCCGGAACGACGCAGTTTTTCCTGCATCCACAGCGGTGTGCTGACACCCGGGTTGATGTTGCGGATGACACGGCCCAGGTAGCGCGGGCAGCTATTGGCATCCACCAGCTCGACGTCGAAACGGTCATCGATTACCGGTGCAACGGCCGGAGCTTCCACCTCGGTCACGGCGGCCTTGTTCAGCACGCCCACTTCACGGGCCATGCCGGCAATGCTGAGGCAGTCACCACGGTTCGGCGTCAGATCAACATCGATAATCTGGTCGTTCAGGTTGAGATATTCACGGATATCCTGGCCCACCGGCGCATCAGCCGCCAGCTCCATGATACCGCCGTGATCCTCGGACAGGCCCAGCTCGTCTTCGGCGCAGAGCATGCCGAATGACTCGACCTGACGCAGTTTGGCTTTCTTGATTTTGAAGTTGCCCGGCAGAACGGCACCGACACGGGCAAAGGCGGTCTTGAGACCGGCACGCGCGTTGGGCGCACCACAGACCACCTGAACGGTCTGCTCGCCATCGCTGACTTCACACACCTGAAGCTTGTCGGCATTGGGGTGCTGTTCGGCGGTCAGGATCTCGCCCACGACCACACCGGTAAAGTCACCGGCAACACCTTCGACTTCATCCACTTCAAGGCCGGACAGACTCAGCTGATCCGCCAGTTCCTGAGTTCCGATCTGCGGCTGAACCAGCTCGCGCAACCACTGTTCACTGAATTTCATGCTGCTTTCCTGAAAAATCTGTTTGTGTGCGTTGTCGTCTTACTTGAACTGGCCGAGGAAGCGCAGATCGTTTTCGAAGAACAGACGCAGATCGTCCACGCCATAGCGGAGCATCGCCAGACGCTCAACGCCCATGCCGAACGCAAAACCGGTGTATTCTTCCGGATCGATACCGGAGTACTCGAAGACTTTCGGGTGCACCATGCCACAGCCCAGCACCTCCAGCCATTTGCCATCGCCACGGTCGATATCGACCTCGATGGAGGGCTCGGTGAACGGGAAGTAGGACGGGCGGAAACGGACCTTCACGTCTTCCTCGAAGAATTCACGCAGGAACTGCTCCAGCGTGCCCTTGAGGTCGGCAAAGGTGATGTTGCGATCAACCAGCAGACCTTCTACCTGATGGAACATCGGTGAGTGGGTCTGGTCGTAGTCGCAGCGATAAACACGACCCGGACAGATGATACGGATCGGCGGTTCTTGAGACTCCATGGTACGCACCTGTACCGGTGAGGTGTGGGTACGCAACAGGCGGTGGGCATCAAAATAGAAGGTATCATGCATCGCCCGCGCCGGATGGTGAGCCGGAATGTTCAGCGCTTCGAAGTTATGATAATCGTCTTCAATCTCGGGACCTTCGGCAACGCTGTACCCGATGCTGCCAAAAAAGGCTTCGATACGTTCCAGGGTCCGCGTGACAGGATGCAGGCCACCAACAGGCTGGCCGCGGCCGGGCAGGCTGACATCGACGGTTTCCGCCGCCAGCTTGGCTTCCAGTGCAGCACTTTCCAGGGCATCACGGCGGGCGTTGATGTCCGCCTGCAATTTTGCCTTGGCTTCGTTGATGAGTGCACCGGCTGCGGGACGTTCCTCGGCAGACAGTTTACCCAGACCTTTCAGCAGCGAGGTCAGCTCGCCCTTTTTACCCAGATACTGCACTCGGATCTCGTCCAGCGCAGCCAATGTATCGCTTTCAGCAACCGCCTGTTTGCCTTGTGCCAACAGGGTCTCAAGATTTTCCATTTCCGGCTCCAAACAAAAACAGGGGAAGAGTTTGCACCCTTCCCCTGTTTGATTCGATCATATGTGGACGACAAGGCCCGTACTGGAGTACTTCATCGATGTCGTCCATCCCTACCAATCGGTGGGGTTATGCCAGTGCAGCTTTAGCCTTTTCGACAACCGCGGCAAAAGCAGCCTGCTCGTATACAGCCAGGTCAGCCAGAACCTTACGGTCGATTTCGATCTCGGCTTTCTTCAGGCCGGCGATAAAGCGGCTGTAGGACAGACCGTTGATACGTGCAGCAGCGTTGATACGTGCAATCCACAGAGCGCGGAACTGACGCTTACGCTGACGACGGTCGCGGTATGCATACTGACCGGCTTTGATGACAGCCTGTTTGGCAACTCGGAATACACGGCTGCGAGCACCGTAGTAACCTTTGGCCTGTTTCAGAACTTTCTTGTGACGGGCGCGAGCCTGTACACCACGTTTTACGCGAGGCATAGCAAATCCTTCCTAATAAAAACTAATAATGACCGAAAAAAACTTACAAGTACGGCAGCATGCGCTTGACCAGAGCCTGGTCGGCAGCATGAACCTGCAGCATCGGGCGCAGCTGACGCTTACGCTTAGTGGTTTTCTTGGTCAGAATATGGCTTTTGAAGGCCTGCTTGTGCTTTACGCCGTTAGCGGTTTTCTTGAAACGCTTTGCCGCGCCACGGACTGTTTTGATCTTAGGCATTAACTTTCTCCACGCATTCGTTTATAGGTCTGCCACTACAACAAACAATAAAACCCGACACCTGTTCCCGCAGGAATAAGCGTCGGGCTGCTATCGTCGGGTGGCTATTTCTTTTTGGGAGACAACACCATGACCATTTGACGACCTTCCATTTTCGGACGCTGTTCTACAGTACTGATTTCAACAAGATCCTGTTCGATCCGCTGCATCAGCTGCATGCCCAGCTCCTGGTGAGCCATCTCACGACCACGGAAGCGCAAGGTAACCTTGCCCTTATCCCCGGCTTCAAGGAAACGTATCAGGTTGCGCAGTTTTACCTGATAATCCCCTTCTTCCGTACCCGGACGGAATTTCACTTCTTTGACCTGCATCTGAGACTGCTTCTTCTTAGCCTCATTTGCTTTCTTCTTCAGCTCGTACTGATGCTTACCATAGTCCATGATCTTGCAGACAATGGGATCAGAATCCGAGATCTGAACCAGGTCAAGTTCAGCTTCCTGAGCATGCTCAAGAGCTTCTGAAATCGGAACAACACCGATCTGATTGCCATCTGCGCCGATCAGACGGCATTCAGTAGCACGAATATTTTCATTGATCGGCGGTAGTGGCGCACGGCCACCACGTCTGTTATCACGCCTGATAGCTATATCTCCTGACGGTTTTTATTCCTGGCGGCCTTTGCGCGTCACATCTTGAACCAGAAGGTCCACCAGCGCGTCGACCGACATGGTGCCCAGGTCTTCACCGGAGCGCGTACGCACTGCAACGGTTCCAGACTCAACTTCTTTGTCACCTACAACCAGCAGGTAAGGCACCTTCTGTAAAGTACGCTCGCGAATTTTAAAGCCGATCTTCTCGTTTCTCAAGTCCGCAGTGGCACGAAGACCCGATTTTTCAAGTTTTTCTGCCAGATCGCGGCAATATTCTGCCTGATTGTCGGTGATATTCATCACCACCGCCTGCAGCGGCGACAGCCAGACCGGCAGTGCACCGGCATAGTGCTCAATCAGAATACCGATGAAACGCTCGAAGGAGCCCAGAATCGCACGGTGCAGCATGACCGGTGTTTCACGATCACCATGTTCGTTGATGAACTGAGCGCCCAGACGCCCCGGCATGGAGAAGTCTACCTGAATGGTACCGCACTGCCAGACACGGCCAAGGCAGTCACGCAGGGAGAATTCGATTTTCGGTCCGTAGAAGGCACCTTCACCCGGCAGTTCTTCCCAGTCCAGACCAGCGGTATCCAGGGCATCGGCCAGGGCTTTTTCGGCCTTGTCCCAGCTCTCGTCGGAGCCCACACGCTCTTCCGGACGGGTCGAGAGCTTGTAGATAATGTCGGAGAAGCCGAAGTCGGCATAGACTTCGTGCAGGAACTCAATGAACGAGGCGACTTCAGACTGGATGGAGTTTTCGGCACAGAAGATGTGTGCATCATCCTGAACGAAGCCACGTACACGCATGATGCCGTGCAGAGAACCGGACGGCTCGTTACGGTGGCAGGAACCGAACTCGGCCAGACGCAACGGCAGGTCACGGTAAGAGCGCAGCCCCTGGTTGAACACCTGTACGTGGCACGGGCAGTTCATCGGCTTGATAGCAAAGTCACGGCTCTCGGAGTGCGTGGTGAACATCTGCTCCTGGAACTTGCCCCAGTGACCGGATTTTTCCCACAGGGTACGTTCCACCACCTGCGGTGTCTTGATCTCCTGGTAGCCATGCTGACGCTGCTTGGTACGCATGTACTGTTCGATCTGCTGGTACAGGGTCCAGCCGTTCGGGTGCCAGAACACCATGCCCGGCGCTTCTTCCTGCATATGGAACAGGTTCAGCTGCTTGCCCAGTTTACGGTGGTCGCGCTTCTCGGCTTCTTCCAGACGATGCAGGTAGGCCTTAAGGGCTTTTTTATCTCCCCAGGCAGTACCGTAGATACGCTGCAGCATCTCGTTCTTGGCATCACCGCGCCAGTAGGCACCGGCAACCTTCATTACCTTGAAGGCCTTGATGTGGCCGGTAGACGGCACGTGCGGGCCACGGCAGAGATCGATGAAATCACCCTGCTTGTAGAACGACAGCGGCTCTTCACCCGGGATGGAGTCGATGATTTCGACCTTATACTTCTCGCCCATCTCTTCAAACAACTTGATCGCGTCAGGGCGCTCCATAACGGAACGGGACACGGGCAGGTTCTCTTTGGAGAGCTGGTTCATGCGCGCTTCGATCTTCTCCAGATCTTCCGGCGTGAACGGACGCTCGTAAGCAAAGTCGTAGTAGAAACCATCATCGATGACCGGACCAATGGTCACCTGGGCACCGGGGAACAGGTCCTGTACCGCCATCGCCATCAGGTGGGCACAGGAGTGACGGATCACTTCCAGCCCCTCTTCGTCACGCGCAGTAACGATAGCGAGGTTAACGTCTTCTTCAATCAGGTAGCTGGTATCCACCAGTTCACCGTTGACCTTGCCGGCAACGGCCGCCTTGGCCAGGCCAGTACCGATATCGGCAGCCACATCGTGAACAGTGACGGATTCATTAAAGGTGCGAGTGCTCGCATCCGGAAGCGTAATGACAGGCATAGTGCTGTTCCCTGGTTAAGGATAAGCCCATACGAGAGGCGATATCCCGAGTGATACAGAAAAATGAAATCAGGGTTTGTAGCGACGACAGGTACGAGGTGCCGGCCAACCCAATCCGCCATTATAACGACCACACCCGCAAAGCGCGATGGACGTCATACAAAATTCATTGACACTGCTTCAACAAATCGCGGGTATAGAGGATGTGGGCGCGGGCTGATTCACGGGCCAGGTTGGCATCACGGGCTTGAAGGGCGCGATGAATGGCGCTGTGCTGGCGGGCGATACCATCGGGGTAGCGGCCAAAACGGCTCAGGGTACGTGACAGCACGCTGTAGATGGCATTGAAATAGCGGTTGTAAAACAGCTGGCTGAAGGAACACACCAGCAGATGATGACTGGCTTGTGCGATCAACATATGAAACTGCAGATCGGCCTTGGCCTTCTCCAGCGTACTGGCATCACGCCCACTGCTCGAACGGCCTCGCCGGCACATCTGCTCATACTCCTGCGCCAGTAATGCCAGTTCTTCATCACTGGCACGCTGGGCGGCAAACCAGGCCGCTTCGCCTTCCAGTACCGCTCGCGCCTCAAGCACCTGCAGCTGGAACTCAATGTCCTCGCCCCTTCCCTGTAACGGCAGTTCCAGATGTTGCTCCAGCAGGTTGACGCAGCGACTGCGTCCGCCCTGCTGAGTATCGATCACCCCGGTAGCACGCAAGCCGGCCAGAGCTTCGCGCACCGCACCACGGGAAACCGCATACTCCTGCATCAGGCTGCGTTCGGACGGCAGTGCCTGACCCGGCACCCAGTCTCCGTCCAGTAGCTGGCGTTCCAGTTCGTATTGAAGATTCACGGCCACTGCCTCTTGGTAAGACCAGTTGTCAGTATAGCATTCACGCCCTATCACTCTTGACCTATCTTGAGGCCATACCTGTTGTTTAGAAGAACACAATAACTAGAGGCTGCCGACTCATGTCCGACACCCACACTCCGCCAATCAAGGTGGGCCTGTTCGTCACTTGCCTGGCTGACATGTTCCGCCCGGAAGTGGCTTTCGCCACGGTCAAACTGCTGGAGCAGGCCGGTTTTCTGGTCGATGTGCCCAAGGCGCAAACCTGCTGCGGCCAGCCGGCGTTCAACTCCGGTGATAATGAAAGTACCCGCAAGATCGCGCGCCAGACCATTGAAGCCTTTGACGGCTATCGCTATGTGATCGGCCCGTCCGGCTCATGCATCGGCATGCTGCATCATTACCCGGAGCTATTCGCGGATGATGATCCCTGGAAAGCCCGTGCCGAAGACCTCAAGGCCCGCGCCTTCGAGATCACCTCCTTTCTGGTGGATGAAGTGGATTTCAGCGGCATCCAGAGCGACTTCAAGGGCAAGATCACCTACCACGACTCCTGTTCCGGCCTGCGCGAGCTGGGTATCAAGCAGCAGCCCCGCCAGTTGCTGGGTGAAATCGATGGCGTCGAGCTGAATGAAATGCAGGAAGCGGAAACCTGCTGCGGCTTTGGCGGCACCTTCTGCGTCAAGTATCCGGACATTTCCAACCGTATGGTCAGCAACAAGACCGGCTTCGCTGCCGACAGCGGTGCCGATACTCTGGTTGGGGGCGACCTGGGCTGCCTGCTCAATATGGCCGGCAAGCTCAAGCGTGAAGGCCGCGAGATGGAAGTACGCCATGTGGTGGAGCTGCTGGCCGGCATGACCGACCAGGCCGCCATTGGCGACGCCGATTACGACCTTGGCCAGGAACTATAAAACGGAGCACGACGATGGACATTAAAAGCCCTGAATTCAAACAAAGTGCCCGTATCGCCCTGCAGGACGCCAATCTGCAGAAAGCACTGGGTAACCTGAAAGCCGGCTTTCCCGGCAAACGTGCCGCTGCCGTCGCACGCATGCCCGAATTTGAAGAGCTGCGCGATCAGGCCCGCGACCTGAAGAACCATATTCTTGAACACCTGGACCTTTACCTGGAAGAGTTTGAGGCACGGGTGGTGGAAAACGGCGGCCAGGTCCACTGGTGTCGCACCTCCGAGGATGCGCGCCAAACCATTCTGCAGATCTGTCGTGAGCAAAATGCCAAGACCGTCACCAAGGGCAAGTCCATGGTGACCGAGGAGATCAACCTCAACGAATTCCTGGAAGAGAACGATATCCGCCCGGTGGAAACCGATCTGGGCGAATACATTCTGCAGCTGCGCGGCGATCACCCCAGCCATATCATCGCACCGGCGATTCACCTCAACCTGGAAGATGTGTCCGAAGCCTTTCACGAGCATCACAAGCGCCCCAAATCGGATGATCCGGCGGAGCTAATGGCAGAAGCCCGTGAAATGTTGCGCAAGCAGTTTGTTGCTGCCGATGTGGGCATTACCGGCGCCAACTTCCTGGTGGCGGAAACCGGCTCCACGCTGATCGTCACCAACGAAGGCAACGGCGACCTGACCCAGACACTGCCCAAGACGCATATCGTAGTCTCTTCCATCGAGAAGGTCGTCCCGACACTGGAGGACATGAACCTCTTCCTGCGCCTGCTGGCCCGCTCGGCCACCGGTCAGGAATATTCGGTGTACAACACCCTGTCCTCCGGCAACCGCCGCCCGGACGATCAGGACGGCCCGGAGAACTTCCACGTGGTGCTGGTGGATAACGGCCGCAGTGACATGGTGGGCACTCAGTTCCAGGACATGCTGCGCTGTATCCGCTGCTCGGCCTGCATGAACCATTGCCCGGTGTACGGCTCTGTCGGTGGCCACAGCTACGGCTGGGTTTACCCTGGCCCCATGGGCTCGGTGCTGACCCCGCAGATGATCGGTATCGAAAAAGCCGGCCTCTTGCCCAACGCCTCGACGTTCTGCGGCAAATGTGAAGAGGTGTGCCCGGTACGCATCCCGCTGCCCAAACTGATGCGTCACTGGCGTGAAAAGGAATTCGAAAAACACCTGAGCCCGAAAGCAGTTCGCTGGGGATTGGGCAGCTGGACCTTCCTCGCCACGCGTCCGCGCCTGTACCGCCTGTTCTCGGCCAGCGCGTCCAAAGTCATGCGCATGCTGGGCAGTGGCAAGGGCAAGATCACCAAACTGCCACTGGCATCGGGCTGGACCGATCACCGCGACATGCCGACACCCACCGGCAAAACCTTCATGCAGCAGTGGGATGAGCGTCAGAAACAGGGGGAACAGCCATGAGCCGCGCCGAGATTTTCGCCAATATTCGCCGCGGCTTGCGTCGCACCGAAGCCACTGAAGCGCAAAAAGAGGCGGTACGCCAACGCCTGCAGCAGCATCCGCGCAACCGGATCCCGGCCCGCAGCCTGCATGACCACGACGCCCAGATCGAGCTGTTCATTCGCATGGCGCAGGAAGCCGCTGCCGAGATAATCGAGCTGGAAAGTCTTGAGCAAGTACCCACAGCTGCCGCCAATGCGCTGGAAGCCAAGGGTCAGAATGAACTGGTGCTGGCCAGCGACGACAGCCTGACCAGTCTGGGCTGGGCCGACGTACACGAGCGCATCGAATGCCATCAGCGCGTCGGTCAGGTCGGCGACCAGGCCAGCCTGACCCTCGCTTTCGCCGGCATCGCCGAGACCGGCACGCTGATGCTCTACTCGCGCCCGGACAGCCCGACCACGCTCAACTTCCTGCCGGACACCCATCTGGTGGTTCTGAGCAAACAGGATATTGTCGGCCCCTACGAGGATGCCTGGGATCGTCTGCGTGAAGCTTCACCTGGACGCCTGCCACGCACGGTGAATATGATCACCGGCCCCTCGCGCAGTGCCGATATCGAACAGAAACTGCAGATGGGCGCCCACGGCCCACGTCAGCTTGTGATCTTCCTGATCCCCTGATCGCTCAAGGGGCTGAAAAGCAGCAGGCTTTTCTGCCCCTCCCTTCCCTCATCACACCAGAATGCCAGTCAAGGCGATTGCCATCGTGAAAAAGCCACCGAGTTGTTGTTATGATATAACATAGATAAAGATTAACGGATTTTCGTATGAACACTGCACAACCTCTCACGCCCCACCCCATGCGTGAAGCGCTTTTCGGTGAGACACCCGAGGCGCTGACTCACATCTATGAGGAGCGATGCAATCTGGCCGTATGGCAGCGATCACTCAGCTCGGAAATAGAACAGTATCTGGATCAGACGATCACGGCTGATCGGCGCATCAATCTAAAAACCCTGTTTACCTGCCAGGCGGATATGGCCGCGGAGATTCGTGACACCCTGGAAAAGACATTTCCTCAGGCCAATGGGCGTCAGGCGCTGATCGAGGATATGGTGCAGCTGATAAAGATGTACGAGTGCCTGTTCGAACCAAAGATGATCGGCATCCGTCTCGCCACCCTGCAACAGGCCATGTGTCCCCGCTTTCATGTGGACTACCTGCCGGCTCGCCTGGTAACAACCTATGTGGGCAGCGGCAGCCAATGGCTGGAAGAACCCGCTGCCGGAGTGCCGCGCATTCCAGAGCAGGCACCCGAGCACTATCAGCAGCTCAGCCGGGGTGATGTGGCACTGCTAAAGGGCGATGGCTGGTATAACAATGAAGGGCTGGGGATTGTGCACCGCTCACCACCCGTGGAAACGGGCAGCAACCGGCTGTTCATGTCGCTGGACTGGGCAGACTGATAACAAAAAGCCTGCCCGGTGCAGGCAGGCCTTTTGCGACCAGGAACCCTAGCGCTGGAAGGGGTAAACCGACCCCAAATGCAGGATGCGACTCAATTCATCCAGTGCGGTAAAGGATTCGTCCATCAACTCGGGATCAGCCAGATCCGCTGGCAGCAGACGATCACGGTAGTGGCGTTCAACCCAATCGACCAGACGCGGGTAGAGTGTCTCGCTCATGCGTGTGGACTGATTGAACGCGGCTTGTTCAGCCTCATTCAGCACCACGCGCAAGCGCAGACAGGCCGGACCACCGCCGTTGTGCATGCTCTGGCGCAGATCGAACACCTGCACGGCATCGATAATCGGTGAAGCGGCTTCAAGCGCCTGCAGATACTGCCACACGGGCGCCACCTGCTCGCACTCACCCGGCACCACCAACAGGGTACGACCATCCGGCAGTCGCAACAGCTGACTGTTGAACAGATAACTGCGCACGGCATCGCTCAGCGCCACCTCGCTTTCTGCAACCTGAATCAGCTTTAACCCGCCATCGAGACAGGTATTCAGATCTTCCACTACCTGTGACTGGTTGTAGAAAGCACGTTCGTGGCAGAACAGCGTATCCAGGTTACCCACCGCAATCACGTCATTGTGAAACACACCCTGATCAATCGCCTCGGGGTGCTGCTGAGCAAACACAACACGATTCAGGTCCAGCCGATGCTGACGCGCAACCGCTTTTGAGGCCTCCAGCGTCTGTCGACCCGGATAACGGCTGGGTTCGGGACCGGGGCCACCGCTGCCATAGGCAAAGAAGGCTACGCCCGGCTCACCATAACTGTGTCCCAGACGGGTATGGTTGGCGGCGCCCTCATCCCCCAATGCCGCTACCGTAGGCAGCGACGGGTGATGCACAAAGTAGCGGCTGTCATTGAACGTGGCCTGCAGAATCCGGGCGGTATGCTCGGTCTCCAGTGAACGATGCAACTGACTGGCCAGGTTGGCCGGGGTGAAGTGGATCCGCTGATCACTGGCATCGGCGCTGGGCGTGACCGTGGCTGCGTTGGCAACCCACATGCTGGAGGCGGAACAGCAGGCCGCCAGCAGGCGCGGGGACGCCTTGGCAGCCGCCGCCAGCACCTCGGCATCACTGCCGGAAAAGCCCAAACGGCGCAGGCTTTTCAGGTCCGGCCGCGCCAGCGGTGCGAGCACACCCTGAACCATGCCCAGATCGTGCAGAGCCTTCATTTTGGCCAGCCCCTGCAGCGCGGCTTCGCGAGGATTGGAGGCCTGTGCCTGGTGACTTTGCGAGGCAAGATTGCCCACTGCCAGGCCCGCATAGTTGTGGGTCGGACCGACCAGACCATCAAAGTTCGCTTCAGTTGCCTGCATCAGAACCTCCTGGGTTAGTAATTAAAGTTTCAGACCCGGCGACAGGGTCTGCGGTAGCGCCAGCTGATCCGCTTCGATGCCCGCCACCGGGTAAGAGCAGTAGTCCGCCGCGTAGTAGGCGCTGGCACGGTGATTACCACTGGCACCAATACCCCCGAAAGGCGCTGCGCTGGAGGCACCGGTCAGCTGCTTGTTCCAGTTTACGATACCGGCACGAATACGGGCATAGAACTGGTCAAACAATGCTTCGGAGTCACTGAACAGACCCGCCGACAGACCGTAGCGCGTATTGTTGGCCTCGGTGATGGCGGCATCAAAGTCGGCCACGCGAATCACCTGCAGCAGCGGACCAAAGATCTCTTCATCTTCACGCTCAGCAATGGCCGTTACATCGATCAGTCCCGGCGAGATCAATCCCGTGCCTGGCTTCAGCTTTTCGCTGCGCACCAGAGAGTTGGCACCCTGCGCCAGCAAAGCATCCTGCGCCGTCATCACACCATCGGCTGCGCCTTCGGAAATCAGGCTGCCCATGAAAGGTGCCGGCTCGGCAAAGGCATCGCCCACCTGGATGTTGCGAACCGCTTCGGCCAAAGTTTCAAGGAAACGATCGCCCCAGTCACCGGTCGGTACAATCAAACGGCGTGCACAGGTGCAACGCTGGCCCGCGGTGATGAAGGATGACTGCAGGGTTTCATGCACCGCCGCGGCCATGTCGGCCACTTCGTGTACGATCAGCGGGTTGTTGCCGCCCATCTCCAGCGCCAGAATCTTGCCCGGATGACCGGCGAATTGCTGATGCAGGATGTGGCCGGTGTTGGAGCTGCCGGTGAAGAAAAGACCGTCGATATCCGCATGGGAAGCCAGCGCGATACCGGTGTCCTTTTCACCCTGTACCAGGTTGAGTACGCCCGCCGGCAGGCCGGCTTCCAGCCACAGCTTGACCATCTCGCCGGCAACCGCCGGAGTCAGTTCGCTGGGCTTGAGCACCACAGTGTTACCGGCAATCAGGGCCGGCACGATATGACCGTTGGGCAGGTGGCCCGGGAAATTGTACGGGCCAAACACGGCTACTACGCCGTGAGGCTTGTGACGCAATACCGCTTTGGCGCCAGCCATATCGCTTTCACGTTCACCGGTACGCTCGTTGTAGGCTTTGACCGAAATCTCGACCTTGCCCACCATGGCGCCCACTTCAGTACGCGCTTCCCACAAGGGCTTGCCGGTTTCTGTGGCAATGGCCACCGCCAGCGCTTCCTTGTTCTCGCCCAGCAGTTCGGCAAAGCGGCGGGCAATGGCCACGCGCGCTTCAACCCCGGCCAGTGCCCAGTCGGTTGCTGCGGCACGAGCAGCTGCTACGGCAGCATTCACCTGCTCGGTATCAGCGCCCTGCCCCTGCCAGAAAATCTCGCCGGTGGCCGGATTCAACGAAGTGAACGCCGGTCCCTGTCCGTCCAGCCAGTCGCCATTGATCATTACGGATGCGGTCATGTCAGATTCTCCTGCCAGATGAGAGAGGCACCACACGTACAGTGCTGCCTTCGGAAATTTTAAGTGCATCGGCCACATCCTGCGGCAGACCCACAACGTGCTTGCCAACCCCGTTCAGCGGCGTCATGCAGCAGCGGAAATCGTCAAAGCTGGTGGTGCTCACCAGATAGAGCTCACCTTCCGGCTGGTCCTCGGTGATATGCACACGCGAGTAGCAGCTTTCATTGATGGCACGAATATCGTCCATGCGTGCCACCAGCGTCGGGCCACCATCGAAAATATCGACGTACCCGGTAAAGCGCAGGCCTTCGGCTTCCAGCAGCTTGCGCGCCGGGGTCGTGGCCGGATGCGTCTTGCCGATCGCTGCCTGGGCATCTTCCGGCAGCAGGTTGATGTAGATCGGGTTCTTCGGCATCAACTCAGCGATGAACACCTTGTCCATGGAAGACAGCTGGTCCGCTTCACCGAAATCCAGCGAGAAGAAGTGGCGGCCCACACCTTCCCAGAACGGCGGTATCCCGTTGTCATCAGAATAGCCGCGCATTTCGGCCAGCATGTTCTCGTTGAAGCGCTTGGGAAACTCGGCCATGAACATGAAACGGGACTTGGACAGCAGAGAACCGTTTTTGCTGTGGCGCGCTTCCGGTGCCAGAAACAGGGTACAGAGTTCAGAATAGCCGGTATGGTCATTACTCAGTGTCAGAGTATGAATCAGATTGCGCACACCCAGTTCACGGGATGCGTGCAACAAGGTGCCCATGTGATAGTTGTACCAGGGCTCACTCAGGCCAACCGCGGATTCGATACCGCTGATACCGACCACTTCACCGGTGCTGGTATCTTCCATCACGAACAGATACAGGGCCTCTTCCGGAATGTTGTTGTCATTCCAGGCCGCCAGGGCGGTTTCCAGCTTACGCGCCACCTGCTCGTCGTTGTCCTGCAGAGAGGTGAATCCCTGACCGGTTTTGCGGGCCAGTTCCCGCAGTGCTTCATGGTCGGCGGCCGTAATCGGGCGAACTACCATCATGATCGATACCCCAGTTGTAATCGTCACTAAGTCCCCCAGTGCCAATCAGGCACCGGGTAAAACATTGAAAAGTTGAAATTGAATTGCAGTCGGGTCGGAGATCCGCGCTAGAGCCAGGCCAGCTGTATGCTGTCTCCGCTGCTGATATTGAGCGCTTCAGCCTGTGCCGGCGTCAGCTCCGGATGTTCCGGATCGACCTCTGCCAGCAGGCAACGGAAATTCTGCAGTTGTCCGCTTGCCACCAGCGCCAGCGCCTTGTCGGCTTCTTCATCATCAGCGCTCACGCCGATGCTGAGCGTTTGGCTTTCGACCAGGGTACGCAGACGATCAGTCTGGGCTTCCAGCGTGGGGCCGCCGTCAAAGATGTCGACGTAGCCACGGTAGTCAAAGCCTTCCGATTCCAGCAGCGCTTTGACGCGCGCCGCATCGGAACGCGGCTGCCCCAGCGCTTCGCGCGCGGCGTCACTGAGCAGCGGCAGGTAGACCGGGTGGTGCGGCAGCAGTTCGGCAATAAAGCCCTTGGAGTCGATGCCGGTGAGGTAGTTGGCCTTGGCAAAGTCCATGCTGAAGAAATGGCGTCCCAGACTTTCCCAGAACGGCGACTGGCCATTTTCGTCCTGCACCCCCTGAAGCTCAGCGATGATGCGGCTGTCAAAACGCGCCCGGTGAGCCGCGATGAACAGAAGGCGAGCACGAGATAGCAGGTGCAGGTTACTGCGCTGACGGTGCTCGGCATCCAGGAACAGGGTGTACAGGCGTGAGGCGCCGGTAAAATCCTGGCACAGGTTCAGCGCCGGAATACGGTTGTGGATCTGCAGCTCGCTGGACGCATGAATAACTTCGTTGATGCGGTAGCTGTAGAACGGTGATTCGATGCCCACCGCCGCTTCAATACCGGAGATACCGACAATCTCGCCGCTGATGCTGTCTTCCAGCACGAAGTGATAGCTTTCCTGCTCTGGGCGCTCAACCGCCTTGCGCAATGACTGCAGGGTACGGTCGATCAACTCACTGAGGTGATCCCGATTGGCCGGCAGGGTTGTCAGGCTGCCGCCGGACACCACAGCCAGCCGCTCCAGGCCCTGCAAATCTTTGAATTCGACCGGACGCAGTACCAGCATCAGCGCTCTCCAAGCCAGCTTCTGTCTGAGCTGGTCGCCAGTTTCATCAGGATAAGGGCACTCAGCTTGGCCCTTTCGGTCAGGCTGCTGACGTGCATGTATTCATCAGACGAGTGAATCTTGCCACCGCGCACACCCAGCGTATCGATGTTGGGAATACCCGCAGCGGCCAGGTTGTTACCATCACAGCAGCCACCTGTGGGCAGCCAGGAAATACTCATGCCCAGTTCGGCACCGCAGTCACGG
This sequence comes from Marinobacterium sp. NO-S09, assembly GCF_059179545.1. Lineage (NCBI taxonomy): Bacteria > Pseudomonadati > Pseudomonadota > Gammaproteobacteria > Oceanospirillales > Oceanospirillaceae > Marinobacterium > Marinobacterium sp. NO-S09. The sequence continues at coordinate 3,673,260 of NZ_CP168954.1, forward strand.
GCCAGTTCGAACAATTTCTGGTTGGCACCGCTGAGTTTTTTCGGCTTGCGACCAAAGCCACCGTGCAGTTCGATACTGATGCCGTCACGGGCATTGATGTCGGCCAGTAAACGGTCCAGGTGCTGCTGGCACCAGGCTTCGTCATCCACCTGTTCCAGGCGGATATTGAAACGGGATATGCACAGGTCAGGCACGATGTTGACGGCACCGCCGCCTTCAATGAAACCAGGGTTGATGGTGACGCCCTGGCGCTGACCATTGAGATCGTCCAGCGCCGCGATGAAGTCGGCCATGGCACGAATGGCATTGCGGCCCAGGTGATGCTCGCGACCGGCATGAGCCGCCTTGCCACGGACCACGACGCTGAAATTGCCGCTGCCCTTGCGTTCACCGGCCAGGTTGCCATCCGGGAAGCTGGGTTCGTAAATCATGCCCAGGTCCACCTCTTTGGCGGCCTCGGCAATCAGAGCCGCCGAAGATGGAGAGCCGATCTCTTCATCGGGGTTAAACAGGATCTGCCAGCCGATCTGGTCCGCCCAGGGGCTGCGCTCCAGCGCCATCAAGGCATTGATCATGACCAGCAGACCACCCTTGAGGTCGGCAACACCCGGGCCGTTCACGGTGTCATCATCCAGCCACTGGATCTGCTGGAAGGGGTGATCAACCGCAAATACGGTATCCATGTGGCCGCAGAGGAAAATCTGCAGCGGTGCTTCAGGGCGCTTGCGGATACGGACGGCATTTCCCAGCGGGAACTGGTCCAGTTCGCCCTGAGAGTTGAGGTGTTGATAGGGGGCGACCGGCAGAATTTCGGTCTCGCCACCAAGGGGCTGGCACAGGCGGACAAGCGCTTCACCCACTCGGTTGACGCCAGTGTGGTTCAGCGTACCGGAATTGATCTCGGCCAGCGCCAGGGTATCGTCGAGCATCTGTTGATGCTGTTCGTCCAGCCATGCCAGCCAGGGGGTAAAGTCGTGAGTCATGCTTGCCTCCTGATAGTGGATATCTGGGGATTATGTCGCGTCAGCGCAAGCAGGTCTGTTGAAAATGCGACCCCTTTTTTAGCTTAAGGGGCCGCACACACCGGAAAACCGGTTGAAAAACAGCCTTATCAGCCGGCGTCAGCCGCGCTCAGCAGCTGCGCAATAGCCTGCTCCAGCTTGGCCATGCCTTCACGGATATCTTCATCCGGAATGATCAGGGACGGTGCAAAACGCAGTACGTTCGGACCCGCCATCAGAATCATCAGCCCCTGCTCACGAGCTGCCGCCAGGAACTGGCCCGCCTTGCCCTGCCATTCATCAACCAGTTCGGCACCGATCAACAGGCCCTTTCCACGCACTTCCTTGAAGATGTGGTGCCTGGCATTGATCGCTTCCAGCTCGGCGTTGAACAGTGCGTTTTTCTGTACCACACCCTCCAGCACTTCCGGACGATTGATCTGACGCAGTACTTCACCGGCAACGGCGCACGCCAGCGGGTTGCCGCCGTAAGTAGTGCCGTGGGTGCCAACGTTGAAGCTTGGTGCCACCTTGTCAGTGGTCAGCATGGCACCGACCGGGAAGCCGCCGCCCAGGCCTTTGGCCGAGGTCAGGATGTCCGGTGTTACATCGGTATCCATATACGCGTACAGGCTGCCGGTGCGGCCCATACCGGTCTGAACTTCATCAAAGATCAGCAGCGCATTGAACTGGTCGCACAATTCACGCACGCCACGCACGAATTCAGGGTCGGCCGGAATGATGCCGCCTTCGCCCTGCACCGGTTCCATAACAATGGCACAGGTGTTGTCGGATACCAGCTCTTTCAGCGCCTCCAGATCGTTGAACGGCGCGTGGTGAATACCACCCGGTACCGGCTTGAAGCCCTGACAGTACTTGGGCTGGCCACCAACAGTGACGGTGAACAGAGTACGGCCGTGGAAGGACTGCACGAAGGAGATGATTTCGTTCTTCTCTTCACTGAAGTGATCGCTGGCATACTTGCGCGCCAGTTTGAACGCCGCTTCGTTGGCTTCAGCGCCGGAGTTACAGAAGAACACCTTGTCGGCGAAGGTTTCACGTGTCAGATCCTGCGCCAGTGCCAGCGCGGGTTCGTTGGTGTAGACGTTGCTCAGGTGCCAGACCTTATCCGCCTGCTCCTTGAGCACCTTGACCAGCGCCGGATGGCAGTGGCCCAGACTGGTTACCGCGATACCGCTGGTCAGGTCGATGTATTCGTTGTCGTCCTGATCCCAGACACGACTGCCTTCACCGCGGACCGGCACCATCTGCTGGGGGTTGTAGTTGGGTACCATAACCTCATCGAAAAGCGCACGGGTAACCTGTGTAGTGCTCATGTTGCTGCCTTACCTCTTGTAATCGCTCGAACCGGTCAAGCGAACTGGCTCTAACTCTCCGAGCCTGGCCTGAGACACTCGTGCCTGGCCTTGTCGGAATCCGATAACCATTATCAGGAAAAGCAGCGCCAGTGAACAGCCGGCAAATTTATATAGCGCGACCTTTAGTTGAGCTATAGTGACATTAGCGCAAGCGGGACTGAACAAAGTCCGGCAAAGCGATTATCCTTCGCCACCATCATGTCCCACTAAAGCCGATTTCACGATCAACCGAGCGATAAGCGTTTTGTCCGAGCCACAGACCAGCACTCCCGTTCGCATCGGGTTTTTGCTAATGCCCAACTTTTCCTTGATTGCGTTTTCATCCGCAATCGAGCCCCTGCGCATGGCCAACTGGGTGTCCGGACAAACCCACTACGAAACCTTTCTGATCAGTCAGGATGGCGCCGCCGTCCCCAGCAGTGCCGGTGTGCTCACCCAGGTGGAATACAGCACTGAGCAGATACCCTCACTGGATACGCTGTTTGTCTGTGGCGCCAGCCCCATCGCCCGCACCGGCAACGACGAGATCATTGCCTGGCTACGACGCCTGCGCGGTGGTCGCATGGCACTGGGCGGCATAGGAACAGGCTCCTACCTGCTGGCCTGTGCCGGACTGCTCAACGATTGCCGCGCCACCATCCACTGGTGGGACTTGGACAGTCTGCGCGAGGAATTTCCACATACACGGATGACCAACAACCTGTTTGAGCTGGATAACAAGCGCTATACCTGCAGTGGCGGCACCGCCGCCATGGACATGATGCTGTCGCTGATCGGTCAGTATCACGGTATGGAATTTGCAGCCTCCATCTCCGAACAGTTTGTACATGAGCGTATTCGCTCCAGCGAAGACCCCCAGCGCGTGCCACTGCGCACCCGACTGGGCATCAGCCAGCCCAAGCTGGTAGAAGCGGTCCAGCTGATTGAAGCCAATATCGAAGAGCCCTTGAGTACAGACGACCTGGCGCATCACGTGGGGATCTCGCGTCGCCACCTGGAACGGCTGTTCAAGCGCCACCTCAATACCATGCCCTCCAAGTATTACCTGGAGACCCGTCTGGAAAAGGCCCGTCAGCTGCTGCGCCGCAGTGACAAACCGATTTTGCAGGTTGGGCTCGATTGCGGCTTCACCAGTGCATCCTATTTTAGCACCGCCTACCGCAACCACTTTGGCCTGACCCCACGGGAAGAGCGCAAGCGGCTGGCCGAGCAGAAACAGCCGCTGCCCGCCGGCAGCGGCCTGAGCCACTCAATCCTCATGCCGACCGGTGACAGTACCGACGGACAGCACTAAGCTCGGACGCGGGCCACATAGGGCGATGTCATCGCCTGCAACAACACCGGATAATTAACCCTGAACGCGATGACATCGCCGATTTTGACCGCACGCGAGCCCACATCCAGAATCATGTGATCACTGCTGCCTCCCAGCACACGAATACCTTCATCCACCGGCACCAGTTCATCGATAGGTACATCCTGTTTGCCAATCGCCAAAATGGCACGGGTATGTTCGCCCACATCCTCGAATTCAGGCGTATTGCCAAAGGCATCCATACCGCGCTCGCCATCCGGAACCGAGCTTTTCACTTGCACTTCAATGACTTCCGCCTCCAGCGTAAAGATATCGCCATGCAAACCCTCGATCAGCTTGCCTTTGGCCGTCTCACGCCCCAGCAGCAGGGACTCACCCAAGCGCAGATGACTGATCCCCTGCGGCATTTCATCTCTGAGTAACAGCGGCAGTGAACTGGAATTACCACCGGACACCACCTCCACATCATGGCCCAACTCACGGGCGATGCTGTGTTTGACAGCGAGCAGTTGTTCCATCTTTTCCCGTGTGGGCAAGATACCGCCGTAGCAGGTCAGGTTGGTGCCGATCCCGCACCAGTCGATGCTGTCCTGCTGCAGAATAAAGCGGCCCAGTGCTAGCACCTGATCCGGCAACAGCCCTTCACGCAGGTCACCCAATTCCACCATCAGAATAATGCGATGACGCACGCCGGTCGCTCGAGCAGCCTTTGCCAGAGCGGCAATAGTGATCTGCTCGGATACCAGACTGGTATCGGCATAGCGAACCACATCGTCCACCTCATGCAGCCCCGGGAGTCGCAACAGCAAGGTTCTACCCTCGGGAGCAAGTGATTTGATCCGCTTCAGGTTATCCAGGCGGGAGTCAGCAATTTCACTCACACCCTCTTCAAGCAGTGTCTGCACGATTTCCTCATGCGCACACACAGCCTTGCTGACAGCGGTCCAGTTGATCGGAAACGCAGCGGCGGCAAACAGGCGGTTCATAAACCGTATGTTGTCTCGGAGCTTCTCCTCGCTCCAAAGCAATCGGGGGTATTTGGCCACAATCCAATTCCAGAAAAGGTTAAAAACAGGGAAAAAAAAGCCCGCTCCCGGTGCAAGCCAGGTGCGGGCTTAAGGCTTCAGCACGAAATCAGAATGGAGACTGGGGCTTGAGCTCCTGGTCTTCGTCAACTTGGAAGGCTTCTGCTTCCTCACCAGGCTTCAGCTTTACAATCGAGAAACCGGTGATGGCATAGATGATCGAGATAATCGGCACCACGAAGTTCAGGATCGCATAAGGCGCATATTCAAGTGCCCCCACACCCAGCGTGGCCAGAATGAAGACACCACAGGTGTTCCAGGGGATGAATACGGAGGTCAGAGTACCGCCGTCTTCCAGCGCCCGGGACAGGTTCTTGGAGTGCAGACCACGCTCGTGGTAGACCTTGGAGAACATGCGCGCCGGCACCACCACAGAGATGTACTGCTCGGAGCAGGTTGCATTGGTCAGGAAGCAGGAACCGATGGTTGTTGGTACCAGCGCACGGGCGGACTTGGTCAGACCTTTCATCTTGTCGACGATCGCCTGCAGCATGCCTGTGTTTTCCAGCACACCACCGAAGGTCATCGCCACGATGGTCATGGAAACCGTGTACATCATGGAGTCGATACCGCCACGATTGAACAGGGAGTCGATCACTTCGTTACCGGACTCGATCACGTAGCCGTTCTGCAGCGCACTCATGGCCGTTGCCACATCGTCGCCCTGCACAAAGATCTGACACAGGAAGCCCAGAACCACACCCACAACCAGCGCAGGCAGAGCCGGGACTTTCTTGGCTACCAGCGCAATTACAGTCAACGGCACCAGCAGCAGCCAGGGCGAAATGAAGAAGCTTTCATTCAACACGGTCAGCGTCGTATTGATACGCGCCAACTCGGCATCACCGGATACAAAACCGGTGCTGATGTACCAGTACACGGCCAGCGCAATCAGCAGGCCAGGAATAGTGGTAAACAGCATGTGCTTGATGTGGACAAAGAGGTCGGTACCGGTCAGGCCTGAGGCCAGGTTGGTGGTATCGGACAGCGGCGACATCTTGTCACCAAAGTAGGCACCGGTGATAACCGCACCGGCTACCATGGGCGCAGGAATGCCCATGCTGATGCCTATGCCCATGCCGGCAATACCGATGGTACCCATGGTCGACCAGGAGCTGCCGATGGCGATGGAGACCACGGCACACATCAGCGAGATGGACACCAGGAAGAATTCCGGGCTCATCAACTGAAGGCCGTAGTAGATCATGGTGGCCACGACGCCACCGCCCATCCAGGAGCCGATCGCAAGCCCCACCAGAATGATGATGACTACGGCGGGCAATGCCAGACGTATACCCTTATAGATACTTTCTTCTATGTCGCTCCAGCTGAATCCCTGCTTGGCGGCCACCAGGGCGGCGACTATTGTGCCGAGTGCCAAGGGAATATGGGGTGCCCCTTCCAGCACAACGATGGTGATCAGCATCGCGATTACCATCAGAACAATCGGCGTCATTGCCAACAAAAATGGCATAGGTCGGTTGTTTTTGATCATGGGTGTTCAACCTGTTTATTGTGATAATTTCCTGAAAATTCGCATATACCAGTGCATTACAGAAGCTTGACAGGCGCAGCTTGTCGCAACTGCGAAAAAGCAGGTCGCATACGAGAAACCAAAACGGCGGCGAATTCTATATCGGCGCCGTTTGCTTGCCTACCAGTCGGTAAAGAAAAGTCGGAAACAGAACAATATAAGCGGCTGAACAGTCGCTTCAGGTAAACAGGAAGCCGATACCTCAACTCGGTTCGAACCGATCCCCATATCAGGGTGTTGTTTTCAAAACATTACGTCGTATTTAGACAATAATTTCAGCTTCGCCTCCCCTAGAGTAAAGCTTCGCCCAGAATCGTTCGGGGCTTTCTATAGCGTTGCATAACGGGAGTCGCGCAAAACAATGAACGCCGGTCTGAAAACAGGAACACATCAGGCACTGTCTCCGCTGGCCGAACACCTCAACAGCACTTTCCCTGCTGCTGAAGCCGAATCAATCCAGCAATTCGCCCAGTATTTTTTCCAGGTTTCCACCTCGGAGGAGCTGGACCAGCAAAGCCCTGAACAATTGCTCGGGCCACTGCTGTCGAGCTGGGAGTTTGTGCAACATTATGACCGCAGCGCTCCCAAGGTTCGCCTGTTCAATCCGGACCTTGAACAACATGGCTGGCACAGCAGCCACACCATCATCCAGCTGTTGTTTCCCGACATGCCCTTCCTGGTGGACTCGGTGCGTATGGCGCTGAACCATGAACAGATCGGTATTCATGACATTTTCAACACGGTGATCCCCAGTTGCCGCCAGGGTGACCAGCTGGAACAGTTGGCAGCCGACGGCGACGACGAGTCTTTCATCTATCTGGAAGTTGATCGCCAGACCGATCCCGAGCGCCTGCGCCAGCTGCGCTTGCGCCTCAGTGAACTGCACACGCTGGTTGCCGCTGCAGTCAATGATTATGACGCCATGCGCCAGCGTGCCTCGGAATTAGCTGAGCAGCTGCGCCAGCGCGATGATGATAATGCCCGCGAAGCCGCCGATTATCTGGACTGGCTACAGGCCGACAACTTCACCTTTATTGCCTGTGACCAGCTGAACTTCAGCCAGGAGAACGGCCAGCTTATTGCCCAGCGTGAAGCCGGTCAGGAACTCGGCACCCTGCGTCTGGAAACGGAAGAGGAGCGCAACCGCCGCTTCAACCTCCTGAGCGAAGATGAGTGTCGTGCCATGCAGGACGATGCTCCGCTGCAACTGGCCCGTTACAGCCGCCGTTCACGTATTCATCGCCCGGCTTATCTGGATCTGGTGGTGATCAAGCGCTATGACGCTCAGGGACAGGTCTGCGGTGAATACCGCTTCTATGGCCTCTATACCCTGCCGGTCTACAGCGAGCGCCTTGAACGCATCCCGCTGCTGCGCCGCAAGCTGTCCCGCCTGCTGGCCAGCAGCGGATTCAATCCACAGGGCCACAGCGGCAAAACGCTGGTGCAAATTCTGCACGAGCTGCCCCGTGACGAGGTCATGCTGGCGTCCGATGACGAGCTGATGCAACTGGCCCGAGGCGTGTTTGATCTGCAGGAACGTCGCTGCACTCGACTGCTGATGCGTCGCGACCCCTGCGGCAAGTTCGCCAGTTTCCTCTACTTCGTACCCCGCGACAGCTTCAACACCGAGCTGCGTCAGCAGGTTCAGGGCATGCTCGCAAACGCCCTCAACACCCGGGAAATCGACTTCACCACCTATTACAGTGAATCCATTCTGGCACGGGTTCATTTTGTTGCTCGCATTCAGCCGGAAGCGCTGAACGCGCTGGATTTTGCTGCCATTGAACGTGATGTGGTTGCCGTCTCCCGCTCCTGGAGTGATGACCTGCACCAGGCACTGATCGACGAGTACGGTGAAGCCCGCGGCAACAGCCTGTCCAACCGCTTCCGCTCGGCCTGTCCGCCGGCCTACCGCCAGCACTTCAGCCCGGCCAAGGCCGTGTTTGATCTGGGCCACCTGGAAAGCCTGAACAGCGAGCGGACCATTGGCATGAGCTTCTATCGCCAACTGGAACAGAGCCGCGATGAACTGCGCTTCAAACTGTTCCAGCGCGATACGCCGCTGGTACTGTCCGATGCCATCCCCGTGCTGGAAAACCTGGGCATGCGCGTACTCGGTGAACACCCCTACCGCCTGGATGCCGCCGATGGCAGCGCCTACTGGATCCATGACTTCACCCTGAGCTGCCCGCAGGCCGACAGCATCGACCTGAACGAAGTTCGCGATATCTTCCAGGATGCCTTTGCCGCCATCTGGGCCGGCAAGGCCGAAAATGACGCCTTCAACCAGCTGGTGATCAGTGCCGGCTTGAGCTGGCGCGAAGTGGCCATGCTGCGTGCCTATGCCCGCTATAACCAGCAGACCCGCTTCGGTTTCAGCCAGAGCTACATGGCCACCACGCTGGTACGCCATGCTCACCTTGCGCGTCTGCTGGTCGCCTTCTTCCGTGCCCGTTTCGAGCCCGGTCGCCAGGGCAGCGAACGCTCCAACGCCGTGAGCGAACGTGTGCAGCAGAGCATTCTGGATGCGCTGGAACAGATCGAGAACCTCAGTGATGACCAGATTCTGCGTCGTTTCCTGGAGCTGATGCAGGCGACCCTCAGAACCAACTACTTCCAGCTGGGTGAAGGCTGTCAGCCGCGGGACTATATAGCGTTCAAGCTAAGCCCCGCTGCCATCGCCAACATGCCCAAACCGCGCCCGGCGTTTGAAGTCTTCGTCTACTCGCCGCGTGTGGAAGGGGTTCACCTGCGCGGCGGCAAGGTTGCCCGTGGCGGCCTGCGCTGGTCAGACCGACTGGAAGACTACCGCACCGAAGTACTTGGCCTGGTCAAGGCACAACAGGTGAAGAACGCCGTCATCGTGCCTCTGGGTGCCAAGGGCGGTTTTGTTGCCAAGCAGCTGCCGATCAATGGCAGCCGCGAAGCGATCCAGGCCGAAGGTGTGGCCTGCTACAAGATATTCATCAGTGCGCTGCTGGATATCACCGATAACCTGGAAGCCGGTGCGCTGGTACCGCCTGCCGATGTGGTGCGTCACGATGACGACGATCCCTACCTGGTAGTCGCGGCCGACAAGGGTACGGCGACCTTCTCCGATATTGCCAACGGCATCGCGGCCGAGCGCAACTTCTGGCTCGGCGACGCCTTTGCCTCCGGCGGTTCCCAGGGTTACGACCACAAGGGCATGGGCATTACCGCCCGCGGCGCCTGGGAGTCGGTCAAGCTGCACTTCAGCGAGCAGGGTCTGGATACCCAGAGCGAAGACTTTACCGTCATCGGTATCGGTGACATGGCCGGCGATGTGTTCGGTAACGGTATGCTGCTGTCGGAGCACATTCGTCTGGTTGCTGCGTTTAACCATATGCATATCTTCCTGGACCCGAACCCGGATGCCGCCAGCAGCTATGCCGAACGTCAGCGCCTGTTCAACCTGCCCCGCTCCAGCTGGGAAGACTACAACAAGGATCTGATTTCCAACGGCGGCGGCGTTTTCTCCCGATCGGCCAAATGGATTCCGATCAGCCCCGAACTGCGTGAACGCCTGCAGATTGATGCCGAGCGCCTGTCTCCCAACGAGCTGATCCGTGCCCTGCTCAAGGCACCGGTGGACCTGATCTGGAATGGCGGTATCGGCACCTACATCAAGGCCAGCCATGAGAGCCATGCCGATGCGGGCGACAAGGCCAGTGATCCCCTGCGTGTGGATGGTCAGGAACTGCGTTGCCGCGTCTTCGGCGAAGGCGGCAACCTGGGTGCCACTCAGCTGGGCCGAATCGAGTTCTGCCGTCAGGGTGGCCGCGCCAATACCGACTTTATCGATAACGCCGGCGGTGTGGATTGCTCCGACCACGAGGTCAATATCAAGATCCTGCTCAACGAAGTGGTTGCCGAGGGTGATCTGACCCTGAAGCAGCGTAACCAGTTGCTCAAGGAGATGACCGACGAGGTTGCCGAGCTGGTGCTACAGAACAACCGTGATCAGGCGCTGGCGATCAGCCATGCCGAGCATCACTGCCGCCAGGCCCCGGATGCCTATATCCGTCTTATCCATACACTGGAGCAGAGTGGGCGCCTGGATCGTGCGCTGGAATTCCTGCCGGACGATGCCGAGCTGGATGCCCGCAAGGCTCAGGGTGAGCTGCTGACCCGACCGGAGCTGTCGGTGCTGATCTCCTATAGCAAGTCACGCCTGAAGGAAGCCCTGATTGAGTCGTCATTGATCGACGATGAGCATATCCGCGCAACTTTGCTGACCGCCTTCCCGCCCAAGCTGCGTGCTGCCTACCCCGAGGCACTGCATCAGCATCGCCTGCGCCGCGAAATTCTGGCCACCCAGCTGGCAAACGCCCTGGTCAACCAGATGGGCATCACCTTTGTTGACGAGCTGCAGCAAAGCACCGGTGCCGATGCGGCCGACATCGTGCGTGCCTGGATCTCTGCCCGCGACAGCCTCAGTGTATCCAGCCTGTGGCAGCAGATTGGGGAACTGGGCAGCCGGGTAGCGCCGGAGCTGCAGCAACAAATGCGTGCCAATACCGTACAACTGATGCGCCGCGCCACGCGCTGGTTCCTGCGTCAAAACACGGCAGGCCGCAGTACCGCCGAGCTGGTACAGGACTATGGTGCCGGCATGAACGCACTGCTGGCCCTGTTGCCACAGCTGCGTGACCAGCTGCCGGGCCTGGAAGGCTGTGACACCCTGGCCGCACTGCAAGCGGCCGGCATCAAACCCCAGACGGCTATCGAGCTGGCGGCGATCGAATTGCGCGACCAGCTGCTGGGAATCGCGGTTGTGGCCAACCAGAGCCAGCAGAGCCTTGGGCGCACGGCTCAGCTCTATTTTGACCTGATTCACCGCCTGGAGCTGCCGGCGTTTGCCGCAGCCTTGGGAGCCTACACGGCCGAAACGCATTGGCAGGCACTGGCAGTTGAGGGTCTGGAAGACCTGCTTGCCAGCAGCCCGCTGGCGATCTGCCAGCAACTGTTGAGCAACAGTGACAACACGGAAAGCCCGGTTCTGGATAGCTGGCAAACACGCAACGCCGTTCTGCTGGAGCGCTGGCAGCAACTGTGCAAGGAAGCCCGTGGACTGGAAGGCGATATTGCGCTGTTCAGCGTCGCGGCCACTGAGCTGAAGGCACTGTCCAGCAGTAGCTGAACTTGAAACACACTCGGGTCGCAGCAGAGTCTGTTGCGACCCTCACTTATTAAAGACGAACCTGATTTATTTCGAGACCCTGTTATGACCGTTTACAACAACCATGTTCATGCCGATCATCTGCTCACCCTGAAACAGGTCAGCGCATCCAGCTGGTGGGTATTGCGTACCGACCTGCCCAAGCATGGCCACCGCAGCACGACACCGCGAGTTGTGTTCTTTGGCACCACCGAAGCCCAGGCTCGGGAATGGCTGGAGTCCCGCGAAGAGCCTTTCTTTCTGCAACAGTGAGTCTGCAGCAGTAACCCGGATTATCAACAAGGCTGAGCCGGCTTAAGGGTTCAGCCTTCCGGTACTCTGAGGGTCAGCTGGCCATCACGCTGCATCAATTCCAGATGCTGCATGAAGCTCATGCCCAGCAGCACGGTATCATCCGGCATAAAGGGGTTGATGCTCGCCTGTACATTGCGCAACTCGATCCCGCCCAGACGGACACTGTCGAGTTGGGTCGCGTATACGCTGATGACACCGTTGGCGGTCATGGTTTTCTGCTCGCGTCCGCGCTGCAGTCCCAGGTCGCTGGCCAGCGATTCAGGCACGCTGACGCGGGTAGCACCGGTATCGAGCAGAAAGGTAACGGTCTGGCCATTGATCTGCCCGGGCGCCACATAGTGCCCACTGCGGTTGCGATCCAGCACCACTTCCCCACCCAGGGTCGCCGCCATGTTGAGATCACGGTTGGGGTTACGGCGATCGGCTATATAGTCGCTAAAAAATACCGCCAGCAGTGCCAGCAGCACGATCCAGGTCATGTAGTGCATGCCTTTGGCGAGGCTGCGGCGATTCTGATCGGGGTCCTGATATTCAGCCATAGTGGTTTCCTGCGCTCTTTATCCCTGAGACCACCCAAAGGGTGGTTTTGCTCCCTGAGGTTGGATGACGATCAAAACAGATCGATCTGTGGCGCCACCAGTTTGGCAAAGGATTCGCCGAGAAACGGCAGAATACTATCCGCTACCGGCAGCAATTGCTTATCCACATAATGCTGATAATCGATGGGCGAGCGCAACAGCTCTTCGGGCTCCGGGCCGTTGACCGTCATCAGGTAGGCCACGCTGTCCCCCACGGCAAAATATGACGGCAAGCCCTGTTCGCGGCGGTGGTTTTCCAATTGCTGGGCGGCACGCACGTGAGGCGGTCGATTGCGCGTGTAGGCATCCAGTGGCTGGCGGATGCGACGACGATAAACCAGCTCGGCATCATGCTCACCGGCAAAGACAGCTTCTACCCGCTCCTTGAGCATGGTGTGCCAGGGCTCATCATGGAAAATCAGCGCATAGAGTTCCTGCTGAAACTGGCGCGCCAGCGGCGTCCAGTCGGTACGCACCGATTCCAGTCCACGAAAGACCAGTTGTTCCCCGTCGCTGTCCCGCTTGAGTCCGGCATAGCGTTTCTTGCTGCCCTTATCGGAGTGGCGCATGCGCGGCATCAGAAAACGGCTGTAATGCGCTTCGTATTGCAGCTCCAGCGCCGAGTCCAGATCAAAGCGCTCTCGCAACTGAGTACGCCACCACCGATTCAGCTCCCGGGCCAGCTGCTCACCATAGGCATGGGTATCCCGGCAGGTATCGGGCCAGTCATCGCCCAGCCAGACAAACACGGAATCGGTATCACCATAGATCACGGTATGGCCCCAGGTCGCTTCGATATGCTCGGCGGTCTGCTGCAGTATCTGATGGCCACGCAGGGTAATGGAGCCTGACAAACGTTGATCAAAGAAGCGGCAGACTTTCGAGCCCAGTACGCCGTAGCAGGCGTTCATCTGGATCTTGATCGCCTGCGACAATGCCGAGTTGCCTTCCTGTTTGGCCTGATCACGCGCCTGCCACAGTCGTTCGATAATACGGGGCAAGAGCGCATGGCGACGATCGAAGATGGCGTGGTGAAAGCCTGGTACCAGCGCCTCGGGGGGCGCGTCGCCGCGCGTGCCCAGCGCCAGCCCCAGCGGGTCGATCTGAAAACTGCGGATGATGCTGGGGTACAGGCTTTTGAAATCAAGTACCAGCACATGACGGTATAACCCCGGTCGCGAGTCCATGACAAAACCACCCGGCACCTCCAGATCCCCCTGCCCCGATGCGTACTCCGGGGCCACATAGCCGGCACGGTGCAGGCGAGGCAGATAGAGGTTATCAAACGCCTGGGAGGAGCCACCTACCTTATCCAGCGCCAGCCCGGTCAGTCGTGCCCGCTGCAGCAGGTAGGGCACCAGCTCGGCCTTGTGGAAAATATCCGTTACCAGGCGGCAGTCTTCCAGGTTGTAGCGCACCAGTGCCAAGGGCTCTTCCCGATACAGGCGCTGGATCTCTTCGCCGCGGTCACTGGGGTTGTGAATAAGCTTGCCACGCCCGAGTAATTCGCGGGCAACAAACTCCAGTCCATAACGTTCGAAGTGCCAGGTTGCCCCCTTGAGGGTATCGATACCATCCAGCACCAGACGTCCGTTCAGGCGGGCAAACCAGCGCCCGGTCTGGGACTGCTCTACTCGCAAGGGTTGATCATCTCGGCCCAGACAGAGCCTGATCCCCAGTGCGCGCGCACGCTGTTCCAGAACTCTCAGGTCAAAACCGATCACATTCCAGCCGATCAGCAGATCCGGGTCCATGCGCCGCACCTGCTGCATCAGCGCCTGTAACAGGGCGCGCTCACCGGCACAGGGCAGGATCTGCTCGCCAGCCGCTATCTGGCCATTAAACAGCACTACTTCCTGATCACCACATTGGAGGGCAATGGAGAGAATGCGGTCGGCTCTGAGAGTGGTTTCGATATCCAGCGACAACATGCGCAGACCGGGGATAAAGTCGTCTCGCACCAGCCGGGTGTTGGCGCAGGAAGAGGAGGACGCTCCCCCGTCCACAGTCTGATTCTGGACAACCCGGGCCCCGGCGAAGATGCCCCGCTCGATCAGGTATCGATCCACCGCACGAATATCTTCTTCCATCAGGCCGATACCGGCCTGCTGCAGACGGCCCAATGCCTCATGCCAGTCGGCCAGGTTACTGGCGTAGAGGCCTGAAACCGGTTCATGAGCCAGTGATTGCAGGGAGAGTGGGCGCAGAGAGCACCCGTTGAGGTCGGTAAGCAAGGGTTCTGCGGCGGCGCAATCGTCGGACCTGAGGAAAGCCACCGACTGCTCGCCGTCAATCAATACTTCCTCGGCCCCTTCTGCCGTGCGCAGCCAGTAGCTCAGTTGCAGACGGCCATCGACGTCCCGCTGGCGCCGTGTCAGCGGCAGGCCGACCAGCGCCGCCATCAGTTACCGAAGGGCTCGACGGTTTCCAGGGTAGGGAAATGCTGCAGCAACTCGGCACGATCCTGTTGCTGGAACAACAATTTAAGGTTGGGGCCGGCATCCATGGTGAAGTAGACCTGCATGCCCTGGGCACGCAGCTGCCAAACTTTTTGCATCGCTGCCACGGATTCCGGCTGCCAGTACAACAGCGGCGGCCAGGAGGCGATCATGGTGGCATGCATGGACAGGGCATTCTGCTCGGCCGTCTGGCCCAGCAGCTCAAAATCACGTTCGGCAATGGCCTGCTGCAGCTTGCTCAAATCCGCTGCCGCCTGCAGTGGCCAGCTCTGGTACAGATGTGCGGTTTCCACCGTACGCTGCATGCCGGAGCGGGAGTCGGTTGCTTTTTCACCGGCGTCAATCTCCACCAGCCCGATACAGAAGCCGGGCCAGGTCTGCTCCAGTTGCACGCCATGACTGTCCAGGCCATCTTCGCGCACACCCATCTCCCACTCGACAAAGCCGGTAAACAGGGAGCGGCAGGCGCTGCCGCTGCCCATACGTGCCATAACGGAAAGGTGCTCCGGTGGCAGATCCAGCGCCAGAGCATCATTCATGGCCAGCGTCAGGGCGGCAAAGCCCGATGCCGAAGAGGCAAGCCCTGCCGCAGTCGGAATATTATTGCGGGTATCAACCTTGAAGTGCAGGTCCTGATCACGGCGAAACAAGTCAATAAAGGCGCTGACTTTCTGGCTGAAGCGACTGCTCGGCAGCAGCTGGTGGCCATTCAGCCAGACCTCGTCGACGCCATTTTCGACCGGTTCCACGCGGGTAAAACTGCCCAGATAGTCCAGCGAGATGGACAGGGACGCATTGACCGGCAGGTTGAGTGCCTGATCCCGCTTGCCCCAGTATTTGCACAGGGCGATATTGCTGGGCGCAAAGTGCTCCACAGAGGCCGAAGACGCCGTTACCTTCGGCAGTAGACGCTCAATCACCTCAGTCTTTTTCATAACGGATCTCCACCCCTGTTGCCGCTACCTGAACCGGAATCGACTGCCATGGCAGATCCGCATTGACCTGTCCCAGCGCCAGTACACAATCCCCCAGGCCTGACCCGGAAATTTTCACCCCTTGCACGCCGGCTTCAGCGCGCAGGCGATGGATCATCTCAGCCAGGGTCGCATCGCAAACCCCCAGCGCGTCCATCAGTCCCTGGTAGATATTCATCAGTTCACCCAGTGCCTGCCAGTCCCAGTTATCCACAGCCCGTTCGGCCGCCAGACAGGTTTGCCCCATCAGGCGATACAACTCGGCGTAGAGTGCAGGCTGGCGAGACGCTTTCTGCTCCACCAGTTGCAACACATCCGGGGTCTTCATCTTGTAACCACTATAGTAGAGCGAAATGGAAGGCAGGCCAGCCAGCGGACGTATTTCACGCGGCTGTACACGGTAGGCGATCACACCGCCATGGATGCTGGCCGCCAGATCAGTACCGGAGCCACGCCCTTTCTGCACCTGGTGCACTGCAGCCAGGGCGGTATCAAACAGATCGGAAGGCGCTGTGCTCTGACCGGCATAGGCTGCCAGCGCAGCGGTAGTTGCAGCGGTGACCGCCGCGGACGAGCCCAGGCCAACGGTATGGGAAAAACCGGAGCGAATAGACAGCTCAAAGCCTGTGGCCAAAAAGGGTTCATAGCGTTCAACAACGGCCAGCACAAACGCCAGTTCCGACATGGACTCAAGCGAGTCCAGTGAGCCCGTGTACTGCCCCAGCTCACTGTCAATCTTGACCAGACGATCAGGGCGCGGGGTGAGGCTGACGCTCAAACGTGCATCTACGGCACAGGCCAGTGCCAACTCACCAAACAACACGGCATGCTCGCCCATCAACATCAGGCTGCCGGGCGCACTTACCTCAATCCTCGAGTATGCGGACACCTTGTTTATCCTCTTTCAAAACACCCCAGTGCCAGTCCGGCTGCAGCGACAACTGGGCCGGTGTCATGCCGGACGGCAGCAGCAACAGCATCAATCCACCCTGGTCACCGGATACAGCGCCAGCACCACAGACCTTGGCTGCGCCACCCGCCTGTTCCACCTGCTCGGCCAGGCGCTGCAAAGGCGCCGGCACCACCCCGATACGAGTCAGCAAACGGTGGTTAGCACGGATTGGCTCCAGCAGGCTTTCACCCTGCATCAACGCAGACTCAAAGGCTTCAGTGACGTCACGGAACTCACCCCAGATTGGCGAGTCCGTAAAGTTGCGGCGTACCTGATCCACACAAGCACCTGTGCTGGACGCGGGGGTACCGGTAAACAGCCAGTAAAAGCCGTCCCCCAGTCCCTGTTCCGGCAAGGCCAGAGATTCGACCTGCTCGCCCTGCACCCGCACCGCACCACCGGAACAGACTGCAGCCGCATCAATAATACTGCCACGGCCATGTTGCAGGCGCTCACAATGGCGTACCTGACGAATCAGCTCGTCTCGGTCATCAAAGTGGCCAAACAGCTTCAGCAAAGCGGCAATCAGGGCTGCCGAGGAGCCCATGCCGGCACCGATGGGAATATCGGAATCGATACTCAGACTGCCCTGGGGGCGCACGTCCAGACCAGACAGCACGCGCGCCATATCCACCGCGTAAAATGCCAGTTCAGCGGGTTTCTGCAGGATACGGGTAATGGGCAATTCGCCACGCAGGTAGCGTTCAAAGTGATTGTCGAGACGGCGGCGCAGGCTGGCAAGTTTATCCAGGCCCAGCACATGGGTGCGTTCCTGGGTGTGCCAGCTCAGGCGCGGCAGACGGTCGGGGCGGTAGTGGATCCGCATGTGACGGTCCACCGCCAAGGCCAGCGCCGGTGAACCGTAGACCACCGCATGTTCACCGCTGAGGATGATTTTCCCCGGCGCGCAGGCGGTGGGCATCAGCGTGGCACGTATTCGCGTTTGTGATGGCTGATACCGGCCAGACGGAAGTGGCCTGTTGTGCCTTCGTCAAAGCGGTGTTCGCCGCCATCGTCCGGTATCTGATTACGGTACAGCTGCAGGTATTCGTCGTGACTGATCTCCTGACGCGCCGCCAGCATGTCACGGTGACGCTGCAGATGCAGTGCATCACGATAGCCCGGTACAACCGTGCCGGAGAAGAACTCGCCCACACAGCCGGAACCATAGCTGAAGAAACCAATACGCTTGCCGGACAGGTCGGCGTCGGTATTTTCCAGCAACGAAGTCAGGCCGATATACATGGACGCCGTGTAGCTGTTACCAATGGTACGGTTGTACATCAACGTCTTGTTGATCTGGCGTTCCTGCTCCTCTGCACTCAAACCTGCCTTGGTATGACGCACCAGCTGCTGATGAGCTTTCTGCGCCATACGGCTGAACGGCAGGTGGTAGCAGAAATGCGAGAAGTCGCTGAAATCCAGCGGGCTCACTTCACGGAAGTGATCCCAGGCTTTTTTCAGCGCCTTGAGATAGATCTTGGTGGAATACTTGCCATCGACCAGTGCCGTAGAACGGTAGTTGGGACGCCAGAAGTCCATCACGTCTTCGGTGTAATTGCCCACTTCCGGATCAATGCTGACCAGGCGCGGGTTGGCGCTGATCATCATCGCCACGGCACCACACCCCTGAGTTGCTTCCCCGGGGGTATCCAGATCGTAGCGGGCAATATCGGAGGCGATCACCAGAACTTTGCTGTCAGGCTTGCGGGCAACCAGCGCACAGGCCATCTGCAAGGCAGCGGTGGCGCTGTAACAGGCCTGCTTCATCTCGACCACACGGCAGTTGTCACGCAGTCCGAGCAGGCGATGCACATAGATGCCGGCCGCCTTGGACTGGTCGATACCGGTTTCGGTCGCGAACATCAGAGTGCTGACCTGGTCACGGCCGTTCCCTTCTACCAGCGGCAGGGCCGCGTTGGCAGCCATGGTCACCACATCTTCATCCGGTGCCGCCATGCCCATTTTCTCTTGCCCGATGCCGGTGTAGTACTTGTCGGGGTCCGTCCCCTGAACCTGTGCCAGCGTTTTCAGGTCGAGAAAATAGTTGGAGGTGTAAAAGCTGATTTCGTCAATACCAACGGACATAGGTGACCTGGGTCCTCAACGCTCTTCCACAATAAGCGCAGTGTTTCGGAACAATGCCGATACGTCAGGCGTACCGAGCAGAAACATCGCAGTAATAAATTCGCGTCGCAGTCGTTCAATAACCGCAACCACTGCCTCGGCCGACTCCATTGCCGGCTGTAGCAGCGGCGCTGCCATGCCGCAAAGCGAGGCGCCGAGTATAACAGACTTGGCCATATCAATCCCATCTCTGAGACCACCGCTGGCGATCAGCGTGGCACGGTCCAGAAACGGCTCAGCCTGCTTCAATGCCACCGGAGTAGGCAGCCCCCAATCCTGGAAACGTACGCCGATATCACTGTCGTCATGACGTCGATGGTGCTCAATGCGACTCCAGGAGGTGCCGCCCGTACCGGCCAGATCGAAGTGGGTCACGCCCTGCTCCAGCCCCAGCGCAATATCTGCCGCCGACAGACCGGCGCCCACCTCTTTCAACAGAACAGGCACATCCAGCTCACGGCGGATGGCACCGATCTTGTCGGCAACGCCGCGGAAGTCCGTATCACCCTCGGGCTGCACGGCTTCCTGCAACGGGTTGAGATGGAAGTAGAGCGCATCGGCCCCCAGCACCTCGACCGCACGGCGGCACTTGTCCAGATCAAAACCGTAATTGAGCTGCACGCCCCCCACGTTACCGATCAGTACCGTAGTGGGTGCATGCTCGCGCAAGGCAAAGCTCGCTTCCGCAGCCGGATGGGTGAACATGACACGCTGAGAACCCACCGCCATGGCAACGCCACATTGCTCGGCCGCTTTCGCCAGGTTGGTGTTGATCGTCCGCACCAGCTCATGATCACCGCCGGTCATGGAAGAGATCAGCAACGGGAAGCTGAGACGCTTGCCGAGAAACTCCACGCTGGGGTCCATATCATCCAGCGCCAGCTCCGGCAGCGCCCGGTTGGTGAGCAGAATACGATCAAACCAGCGGCCATCGCGGTCCGTTAGCGGGTCACGTTCGATGGCACGGATGTGCTCGATCTTGCGCTCGTTAGTCGGGTCGCTCATGAACGCTCCAGCTTGATATGCGCTTCCATCAACTCACCAGGGTTGGTCTGGGCCGCCAGCAGTGACAGTTCACCACAGAGAACGGTGGCCGCACAGATCGCCGCCAGGCGACGGGCGTTTTCACCCGGCTCCCGTTCTTCGCGGCAGCCCAGCTGCTTCAGGTTTTCTTCGACAAAGTCGATGCCCTTGCCGTTGCCCACCGACCCCATGATCAGGTTAGGCAGGGTGCAGGAAAAATACAGATCACCGTCACGGACTTCAGCATGAACCACACCCTGAGAACCTTCGATGATGTTGGCGGCATCCTGCCCTGTGGCCAGATAGAAGGCCAGCAGCATGTTGGCATAGTGCGCGTTGGCACTGCGCAGACCGCCCGCCATCAAGGTACCGATCAGGTTCTTCTTGATATTCAGGTCCACCACTTTTTCCGGGGTGGTTTTAAGACGGCGCTCACACACATCACGGGGAATCAGGATTTCACTGATTACGTACTTGCCGCGACCCAGAATACCGTTGACCGCAGTCGCCTTTTTGTCGGAGCAATAGTTGGCCGAAATCGAGCTGTAACTCAGCTGCGGGTATTCGGCCAGAATCCAGGGAATCAATTTGTCGGCGGCGTTGGTCACCATATTGTGGCCGGACGCATCACCGGTGGTGAACTCCAGGCGCAGGTAGATAAGGTTACCCACAATCTGGCTGTGCATATCCACCAGCTTGGCAAAGCGGCTGCTGGTGGCTACGACCTGATTGAGGTCATCCTGGCGTGCCTTGATCGATTGCAGCGCCTGATGGGCGGCCAGTGCATCCTCGGCTTCCAGCAGGATGGAGCGCGTCATGCGCTCATCCACCACGGTGGTTACGATGCCTTTTTCCGTCAGGTTGGACACCCGTGCGCCACGCCCCACCGACGGCCAGAGCGGCGTCTCATAGGTAGCCAGCGGCACACTCAGTTTTTCGTCCACCAGGTGACCACTGATCTTGATCGGACCAACCCAACGCATCGGGATGGGCGCTTGCAGTATTTTGTGTGATTTCATGCCTGGCGCGTCCTGTGAATAAAAAAGGGCTGCCCAGATGGCAACCCTTTAAAAGGCCTCAGATGGCGCAGGATTTTAAGCTACCCGCGCCGAAGGATGCAATTATTGACCGGAATCGGCCATTTCCATCTGGCTTTCTTCGGTGATCATCGGCTCGTCGATCTCCGGCAGCGGAATTTCCATCGCTTCCAGCAGCTCACCGGTACCGGTCAGGATACGCAGCTTGGCAATTTCCGTATCAACACGGGCATCCGCCAGCTGGTTTTTGGCCGAGAACACTTCGTTTTCGGTATCCAGCAAGTCAAGCAGAGAGCGCTGGCCGATATCGAACTGCTTCTGGTAGGAGTTACGCGTATCTTCACTGGAGATCACGTGGCGCTCCAGATACTCGGACTGACGCTTGAGCGTGTCGTACGCGTTCCAGGACAGCTCCACACTTTCACGGATCTGGCGCTGGGCATCACGCTGAATCGCCTGGGCTTCACCGATCTGGTACTCGGTCTGACGGATACGGGCCTGGTCACCACCACCGTTATAGATGTTGTAACGCAGACGCAGCATGGCCGTCAGGTCTTCGTCCTGACCTTCTACCCCGTCAATGTCCTCGTCCCAGCGACGTTCGACTTCCAGGTCCAGACGCGGTGACATACGGCTCTTGGCCGCATCCCGCTGTGCCATTGCCTCTTCCACATCAGCCTGTGCCAATACCGCCACCGGCTGCATGGCCAGACCTTTGCTGACCGCCTCTTCAACCGTTGCCGGCAACATCAGGCTACTGCTGTCAAAAGGCTCCAACGTCTCGGGCACCGGCTGACCGACTACACGCATATAGCTGGCCTTGGCATCTCTCAGGTTGTTCTCTGCCACCAGCATGTTCACTTCGGCCAGTGCCAAACGGCCCTCAGCCTGTTGAATGGAAGCCAGCGTGCCCATGCCCGACTCCGAGCGACGCTTGATCTGGTCGTAAATTTTAACGTGGTTATACAGGCTTTCCTTGGCCAACGTCAGCAACTGCTCACGACGCTGCACTTCCAGATAGGCACGACTGGCATTCAGCACATACTGCTGCGCCTGGTCTTTCAATGCACTGGCTCGGGAAGCCGATTGTGCCTGCTGGCGAGCCACTTCACTGCTGGTGGCAAAGCCATCAAAGATCATCTGATTCAGATTAAGACGGGCTTCACGTCGGTTCAGCTCAACGTCATCAACACCATTTTCCTTATCGGTCCACTCATAGCCATAGCCCAGAGTGGCATCTATGGTTGGGTAGTAACCGGCTTTAGCCTGACGGATACCCTGCACAGTTGCCGCATAGTTGTGCAAGGCTTCCTGTACCTGGGGGTTGTGTTCAATATTTTCGGCGACTACTTCCTGCAGCGAGGCAGCGCTTGCCCAGCCCGAAAACGCCATTCCTATGGCCAGTCCCAACACGGAATGCTTAACATTCATATCCCTGCTCCTGTTCGCTCTCATTGTGGCGGTTGCGCACCGCGTAGTTTCAAAATTAGTTCAACCCGGTCATGCACGCCCACTTTTTCCAGTATCGAACTAACATGAGCCTTGACCGTGCGTTCCGTAATATCGAGCTTGCGAGCAATCAATTTATTGCTCCTGCCCGCTCCCAGTTCAGCAAGCACCTCATGCTCTCGCTGACTCAACCCCCACTCAGTAATATCCGGCTGGGGCGTTGCTGGCCGTTGCAGCAATCGCTTGAGCAAGCGCTGCATCAACTCCGGCCAGATCCAAAGGTCGCCATGAGCCACCGTGCTCACAACGTCCGGCAACAAACTCACCTGTATAAAGGTATTGGCGTAACCATAGATGCCCTGCGCCAAAAGCGCCTCCCCCTCATCCAGTAGAGGATGGTCCACCAGCAGGATCAGGCGACTTGTTTTGGCACAGGCCAGCAGGGCCTTGCGCTGCTCACCCGACAGTGCACTCCAGTGCACCAGCACCAGATCGTCTTGCTGTGGCGGGGTCCCACAGGGCACAACCGCTATTTCGACATCCGCCTGTAACAGGGCATCTTGCCAACGCTGCTGCAGATCGCCCCGCTCAACTTGAATCAACAGTCTCATGTTATCGCTCCGTGAGAGCCCGCTCCTTGGCTCGGTTGATCGGCTTCAGCAGGTAGTGCATCACGGTCTTCTTGCCCGTGAGGATATCCGCGCTCACCGTCATCCCGGCCATCAGAGGCAGAGGTGCTTCCTGAGTCCCCAGGTAGGGACGCTCCGTTTCCAGGCGAACCAGGTAATAGGGCACCTTGGCTTCCTGATCCATAATTGTGCCCGGCGAAATAAACACCACTTTCGCATCCAGGCCGCCATAGATGGCAAAGTCGTACGCACTCACCTTCACCACTGCCGGCTGCTCCAGGCGGATATTGGCAATATCGGAAGGCTTGATACGTGCCTCCACCAGCAGCTTGTCACCCCGTGGCACGATGCTGAGCAGGGGGTCACCCGGCTTAACCACACCGCCGATGGTGTTGATCATCAACTGTTTTACTGTGCCCTTGATGGGTGCCCGCACCTCGGTACGGCTGATGCGGTCCTGCATACCTGTGAGTGCCTGCTCCATACGCACCTGCTCGGGTACAACTTCATTCAGCTCACTGCGGGCACGGTTACGGAACTGCAGCTCCATCTCTTCCATGCGCTGATTAATTTCGCTGATGGACGACTCGATACGCGGCACGCTCAGCTCAATCGAGGAGATCTCACCGCGCAGATCATTTACCTGGCGGCGCAGACGCAGGTGCTCTACTTCCGAGATCACACCCTCTTTTACCAGTGGTTCACTGATCCTCACTTCGCGTAGCAGCAGCCCCAGGCTGCGTCTCAACTGATCGCTCTTGCTCTTGGCCTCAACCAGCTCCTGTTCACGCTGTTCACGCTGCTGCTCCAACACCGACAGGTTAGTCTTTAACTCGCTTTGTCGGGCCTGAAACAGGCGCTTTTCCTGCTCGATCAGGCTGACATATTCTTTCGGGAAGCCCTCGGGTTCGGAAAACTCGGTATTACCGGCTTCCGCCATCAAGCGGGCCGAACGTGCCTTCAACTCCCAACGCCGCACCTGGTTTTCGATAAATGAGCTGGCAAACCGCTTGTCCTCAATGCGCATGAGGATATCCCCCTGCTCCACCAGCTCGCCTTCGCGTACCAGAATGTCAGCAATAATGCCCCCTTCCAGGTTCTGCACGACCTGCAGCTGATGGGAAGGAATAATCTCGCCTTCACCCCGTGCAATCTCATCCAGCTTGGCCCAGTTGGCCCAGGCAATGGCCAGCGCCAGGAACAGTGCACCGGCCCACAGCAACAGGCTGGCACCGCGCGGCGTTTGCTCCAGCATGGCCTCACTGATGCTGGAGGCGTAGCGAATATCTTCCGAGTGCTTCAGTTTCTGCTTTGCCATATAAACCTCAGCGCCTCACCTGCAAACGACCCTGTTTAAGCGCTTCCAGCACACTGTCCTTGGGACCGTCAGCCAGAATGCGCCCGGCATCAACCACAATCAGTCGATCCGCCAGATCCAGCAGTGACATCTTGTGCGTCACCATCAGCAGCGTCTTGTCGCCCATGAAGCTTTTCAGCTGACGCCGCAATGCATCTTCAGAGGCGTTATCCATGGAGTTGCTGGGCTCATCGAGCACCATGATCGAGGGGTCATGCAACAGCGCGCGCGCCAGGGCCACCGACTGTCGCTGGCCCCCGGATAGCGCACTGCCGCGCTCGCCGACCGGCATATCGAAGCCCAGGGGATGTTTATTCACAAAAGACTCGACACCGGCCAGGCGCGCCGCCTGGAGTATCTGTTCATCACTGGCCTGGGGCAGGCCGATAGTGATGTTGTCACGGACCGTACCGGCAAACAGCATCACGTCCTGAGGCACGTAGCCCACACTGCGACGCAAGTCAGAGGGCGCAATTTGCTGCATGTCGATGCCGTCAATTTCGATGGCGCCATCAGATGGCTGGTACAGCCCCAACAACAGTTTTTGAATACTGCTTTTACCGGAACCTATACGCCCTATCAGCGCGACCTTTTCACCTGCTTCCAATCGGAAGGAAAGCTTATGCAAAGCCCCGTATTCCGTACCCGGATAGGTGAAATCCACCTCCTTGAACTCGATGGCACCTTTCAATTCGGGACGGTGGATATAGCGGCGCTCGCCATCGAACTCGTCCGGCAACGCCATGATCTCATCCAGCGTTTTCAGCGCCTTCAAGGACTGCTCATAGTTGGCAATCAGGCTGGCCACCTGTGCCAACGGCGCAATGGCACGGCCACTGAGAATCACGCAGGCAATCAATCCACCCATGGAGAGGGTCTGATCCATGATCATGTAAACGCCGAAAATCACCAGTAACACCGAGGCCAGCTGCTGCACAAAGGTAGCCACATTGACCACGGACGAGGACAGCATGCGGGAGCGCAGCCCCCAGCGGGCGATATACCCCACCGATTCCTCCCAGCGCTCCTGCATGGGGCTGGCGGCACGCTGGGTTTTAAGGGTTTCCATCGCGGTCAGCGACTCGACCAGAGTACCGTTTTTCTGGGCGGTGGAACTGAAGGTGCGCTCGATGGAGCGGCGCAGTGAGGGCCGGACCATCAATGCATAGATCAGAATAATGGGGATAGCCGCTGCCGGGACCACCACCAAAGGCCCGCCGATCCAGCTGATCACCAGCAGGAACAGCACCATGAACGGGATATCGATCAGCACGGTGTTGGTGGTAGAGCTGAGGAAATTACGGATGCTGTCGAATTCACGCAAGTTGCTGGCGAAGGCACCGACCGAATTGGGCATTGAGTCATAGCGTGTGCCCATCACCTTTTCGAACAGCCGCGATGACAGCAGCACATCGGATTTCTTACCGGCCACTTCGATGAAATAGGCCCGCAATAACTTCAAACCGAAATCGAACAGGTAGACCACCAATACCCCGGCAGCCAGCACCCAGAGGGTTTCTTCAGCATGGTTAGGCACAACCCGGTCATATACGTTCATCACGAACAGGGGGTTGGCGAGCACGAACAGGTTGATCAGGAGGGAGGCAAGGATAACGTCACGGTAGATGCGGGCCGAGCGCCAGATGGTGCTCCAGAACCAGTGTCCGTCACGGTCATCATATTCGCGCCGTGAACGGTCACCCATTTTATATTCAGGCCGAACAAAAATGACATGCCCTGTATAGGCCTGTTTGAGCTTTTCCAGCGACATGCGCACCAGGCCGTCGCTCTCAGGCTCGATAATTTCGGCTTCCTTGGCCTCAAGATCCAGCGATTGCAGGATACAGGCACGTTCATCTTCCAGCAGCAGGACCACTGGCAGCAGCAGTTCGGAAATATGATCGAGACGTCGCTCAGCCAGCTTGGCAGCAAAACCACCACGCGCAGCCGCATTCAAGAAGAGCTTGGGCGTAAGTCGACCGTCCACCAATGGCAGACCGTCCGTTAAAACCTGTGCGGACACCGGGCGTTTATTATGTTTTGTCAGCCATACCAGACAGCTGAGCAGCGGGTCCTGTTCAACATCCATGCCGTAAATCCAAATAAAAAACACACTCTAACAAGTGTTTGAATTCAATCAAAGTTCTTTTACGGTTACTTTAGAGGCTTCTCTGACTACACTTCTCTACAACCAGCTTAGACCAGGTTTTTTCCCATGCTATATGCACTTAAAGATAATGACGGCAATATCACCGCATTAACCGACCGTAACATCCCCGGCGCCACCCCCGTTTCTGCTGCCGACCCGGACGTACTCGGCTTTCTCTCTCTGGATGCATCAACCGTCAGCAGTGCAACGGATTACCTGGAAGACTCGGATCTATCCACCATCCGTATTCTGGAAGACCTGATCGACACCCTGACCGAACGCCAGGTGATTCGCTTTACCGACCTGCCGCCAGAAGCCCAGCGCAAACTCTTGAGCCGGAAGGTTGCCCGTACCCTGGCCGGTGGTGACGAAGAGATGGAGAGTGAAAGGAACGAAGTCAGCGACGAGTTGTTTCTGCGTGAGGAAGATCAGTTGTTCTGATGCAGCGGCTGCTGGGACAACTGTTCGGACAGGCGGTCGGCCAAGCCCTGATGACGCTGTTGCTGGCGAGGAGACAAGGCGGCATATTGAATGCCATAGAGGGTGTCATCACAGCGGCGCAGGGACTCTGCCGGGTCGTCAGACTGCCCGCGGCGCATAAGCTCCAGGTCTGCCTGAACCAGATTCAGGCCTATACTGGCATTTTCCGGCTGCCCACGATGTGCTTCAACAAAAGCGTTGCGCGCCTTGAGCACTTCGCCCTTGCGAAAGTACATCATCCCGGACAGGTTATTTCGCGCCCAGTCGATACTCACCATTTTACGCGTCAGCTCCTGACGCAAGGCACTCACAGATCCGGCCATGGCCGAACGTTCCAGACCATCGGTAAGCTGATCCACCCAAAGCGCCTGTTCATCCAGCGGCAGTGATTCAAACAACGCCATTGTATCCCTGGCAGCCTGCTCGGCCCGCTGGTTTTGCCCAACACGCCTGAGAATGTCATGTTGCAGCAGACGTGAGCGGAATAGCGCCACTGGGTCTTGTCGGAAGTCATTCACCGCCTGCTCCAGCGTCAGCAGTGCGTCACGCTCACTATCCTGGGCAAAACTGCCCTGCTGCCCTTCCATGTATTCACAGAGGCTGCGTGCCAGTGCAAAGTAGTAATCGGGATGCTGATATGCGGAATAGCGGCCATAACGCACCGCTGCGCGGAAGGCATCAACCGCTATGCGCCAGTCCTGCAGACGTGCTGCCACATTGCCCAGCTCTGCCTGCAACACGGCTACCGAAGGCTGCAGCATGACCGATTTGCGCAACAGTGACATGGACTGCCCCCACTCGCCCTGAAGCCGATACAGGCGGGCCAGCCAGTTGAAGGCATCCAGGCTCAGCTGGTTGTGATTAATCACCGAATTAAGACTTTGCTGGGCAAGGTCGAACTGACCCTGGCGATAGGCTGCCACACCCAACCCCACCCGCATCCAGTGCTGGTCTCGCATTTCCAGCATCTGGTTAAACAGCTCGGCAGCAGCCTGATAGTGCTCCAGTCGCAGCAGCATGATGCCCTTGAGACGCAGCAGGAAAACCTTCAGGGCCGGATAGAACTCCAGATTGCGGTCACAGAGCGCCAGCGCTTCCACCCACTTCTGCTGATCCATCAGCTCATAAAGAGGTTGCAGGGTATGCTTCAGACGCAGCAGTTTTTCAAGACTCAGTCGAATACGCGCGGAGTCATAGGGTTTGCTGATACAGAGATCGGGGGAGTACTCAAGCGAACCAAACAGAAATTCTGAAGTTTCCGGCGACGATACCAGCACATAACTGGTGGTGAAGCGGTGAATACCCTCGGCCTGGGACTCATGCAGCACCTGCAGACCGTTCTTCTCCCCCTTGCCCAGATCATAGATCATGAAGCACAGGTCTACGGGCTGTTCACGCAAGATGGACAGCGCCATATTGACCGAGGACGCAACCATTACGTCCTTGACCCCTAAGCCGGACAGAATCTCACGCAGCCGCTGGAGGTCATCCAGATGACTGTCGAGAATCAGGGCCGACTTGCCTGAGAAAAGAGTATCCATAGGCCTACACTAACCGGTTGATACCGGAACATAGCACGAGCATTCCTGAAGAGGCAAAAGCCACGCCGCAACAGCAGCTTAGCTTATACAGGCACGAAAAAGGCCACGCCGGCATTGCCGACATGGCCTTTATCACGTACTGATCGACTAGGGATCAGTCTTCAAGCAGGTTACGACCCTTGCTGGCAGCGATACGCATGCGCAGGGCGTTCAGCTTGATAAAGCCTTCAGCATCTTTCTGATCGTAAGAGCCGGCATCGTCTTCAAAGGTTGCAATGCTTTCGTCAAACAGGCTGTCTTCGGAACGACGACCTACAGCAGTCACAGCACCCTTGTACAGCTTGACGCGTACTTCGCCGTTTACGTTACGCTGGCTGAAGTCGATCATCTGTTGGAGCATCTTGCGCTCTTCAGACCACCAGAAGCCGTTGTAGATAACCTTGGCGTAACGCGGCATCAGTTCGTCTTTCAGGTGAGCGGCTTCACGGTCCAGAGTCAGGGACTCAATGGCACGGTGCGCCTTGAGCATGATAGTGCCCCCCGGAGTCTCGTAGCAGCCACGGGACTTCATGCCGACGAAACGGTTTTCGACGATATCCAGACGACCAACGCCGTTGGCACCACCCACCTTGTTCAGGTATTCCAGCACAGTTGCCGGCGTCATTTCCTTGCCGTCGATGGCAACGATGTCGCCCTTGCGGTAGGTCAGATCCAGGTAGGTCGGCTCGTCCGGAGCCTGCTCCGGGCTGACGCTCCAGCGCCACATGTCTTCTTCGGCTTCCGCCCAGGGATCTTCCAGAATGCCGCCTTCGTAGGAGATGTGCAGCAGGTTGGCATCCATGGAGTACGGAGACTTCTTCTTGCTGGAGCTGAAATCAACCGGGATATCACGCTCTTCGCAGTACGCCATCAGGGTTTCACGGGACGTCAGATCCCATTCACGCCAGGGAGCGATCACTTTGACGCCCGGCTTCAGCGCGTAGGCACCCAGTTCGAAACGTACCTGGTCGTTACCCTTGCCGGTCGCACCGTGGGAGATGGCATCGGCACCGGTTTCGTTGGCGATTTCAATCAGACGCTTGGCAATGAGCGGACGCGCGATAGACGTGCCGAGCAGGTACTCACCTTCATAGATGGTGTTGGCACGGAACATCGGGAAAACGAAGTCACGCACAAACTCTTCGCGCAGGTCTTCAATGTAGATTTCCTTAACGCCCAGGGCTTCAGCCTTGGCACGCGCAGGTTCAACTTCTTCACCCTGACCCAGGTCGGCTGTGAAGGTCACCACTTCGCAGTTGTAGGTGTCCTGCAACCAGCGCACGATTACAGAAGTATCCAGACCGCCTGAATACGCCAGAACGACCTTTTTAATATCGGACATGTTGCTGCTCCAGAAACAAAGCGCCGGATGACAGAACGCACACCCGGCCAGGAAAATTCACTCGGCACAATTGCGGCATACTATAACAGAAAGCATTGCCGCACTGAACTTTGCTACTCACGCTCCAGGCGGATGGCCACGCGACGGTTGCGCGCCCTGTTTTCCGCGCTGGTATTGGGCACCACCGGATAACGCTCACCGTGATAACGGGTCGTAATCATATCTTCGGGAATCCCCTGACTGACCAGATAACGGGTAACCTCTTCGGCACGCTTCTTGGAAAGGTCACGGTTGAGCAGACGGCGGCCGTAGTTATCGGAGTGGCCATCCACATAAATCGACTTCACGCTGTCATCGGTTTTCACATAGAGCGCAATCAGACCCAGACGCTCACGGGTAGCATCTGACAGGCGCCAGGCCGCAGATGGAAAGAGTACAGCAGTGCGTGCCACCTGACGGTAATTCACCGGCAACAGGGTCGTCAGACAGCCCAGGTAATCATCGTAGGCGGACTGAAAATTGGCTGCCGAAATGCCGACTTCCACCGGCTCATTGGTATCAAACCATTCATCACTGGCAAAGGTCGGCGTCATCCCCTTGTGCAGCGCCACCAGCATGGCGTTGGCCAGCTCACTGCCGAGACTGAAGCCCCCGCTTTCCGCACTGATTTCAACACGCCCCAGATTGACCGGTGCGACACCGGGCTGCCAGGGCGAGGCGCGCGCGATCAGGCGGGCTTCACCATCAAGCTGATATTTTTGCGTGGGCCGCAACTCAAAACGCAGCCGCTCCCCCGCCTCGTGCTCAAATACGGCACGGCCAAACGCAGGCACCGCCTGACTGAGGCGGCAGAAAAAGCGGGAGGTTTCCATTTCCCACACCGACTCGTCGATGGAGGCACGAAAGACCACGGCCTGGGCCGACACCGGCAGCAGCATCAACAGCATCAGCAGTGCGGAACAGCGCAAAATCAAGGATCGTGTCTCCCGGTGGGCTTGGTGGTACAGAAACTATCGGCCAAAGGCAGCAGTCCTTTAAACTGCCGTTTTGACCCCCGTAGTCAGGCTGTTAGAATGCCTGCGGTCATTTACAACTTGCAAGTAAGGATTTTTGTGGCTCATCATCATGGCTCTCCCAACCCCATGGCTGACCGCTTTCGCGGCTTTCTGCCCGTAGTCGTCGACGTCGAAACAGCCGGTTTCAATCCGCGCACCGACGCCCTGCTCGAAATCGCTGCGGTTACGCTCACCATGGACGAGAATGGCTACCTGATGATCGATCAGAGCTACGATGCCAACGTAAAACCCTTCCCCGGCGCTAACCTTGAGCCCTCGGCACTGGCCTTCACCGGCATCGACCCCGATGACCCAGCGCGCAATGCGGTCAGCGAGAAAGAGGCGCTGGAGACGATTTTCAAGCCAATCCGGAAATCGATCAAGTCTCACGGCTGCAAACGTGCTGTTCTGGTTGGCCACAACGCCAACTTTGACCACAGTTTTGTTTCCAGCGCGGCGGAACGTTGCGACAGCAAGCGCAACCCTTTCCACCCGTTTTCGACCTTCGACACCGTTTCCTTGGCAGGCCTCGCCTATGGGCAGACCGTACTGGCCAAGGCCTGTGATATTGCCGGTATCGACTTTGACAATGAACAGGCGCACTCAGCCCTGTACGACACCATGAAAACGGCCGAACTTTTTTGCGCCATCGTCAACCGCTGGAAGGACATGGGCGGCTGGGACATGGTGCTGGATACCCGCGAATAAACAGCGCTGGCAAGCCACAAAAAAACGCGCTCATTGAGCGCGTTTTTTTATTCCGTAACGATGCTGGCCTCAGGCGCTTTCATCGTCCTTGGCCGCAGCCTCAATCATTTCCTTCAGCTCGCCACTGGCGGCCATGTCGCAAATGATATCGCAGCCACCGACCAGTTCGCCGTTGATCCACAGCTGTGGGAAGGTCGGCCAGTTGGCATACTTGGGCAGCTCGGCACGGATATCCGGGTTTTCCAGAATGTTGACGAAGGCAAAACGCTCGCCACAGGACATCACGGCTTCAACCGCACGGGAAGAGAAGCCACACTGCGGGAAACGGGGCGTGCCTTTCATATACAGCAGGATCGCGTTGTTCTCGATCTGCTCCTTGATGTTTTCAACTACACTCATGGATACACCTTTTAGTTCAAATCTTGGGTCCGAGCCAGCGGACATTCTAACATATACCCCAGCATTTCACTCAACTTAACTGAATTCTGCGGCTTCTCTCCTTATATTGTTGGGGCCAAGGCTTGATTTTTCAATCAAAGTGTCGCCTGCCTGATCCAGGTTAAGGTCTATTCAATTGCCAAACGCCCTTGCGCCCCATAGAATGTTTCTTTTATCGGCAGCCAAGGCTGCCTTTTTGCGTTGTAGGGAGATGCCCCATGGCAACCCAGCCATTGATGAACGTTTTCAACCGGCTCTCAGTCGCCTTTGAACGTGGTGAAGGTTCCTGGCTGTACGATACCGACGGCAACCGCTATCTGGATGCACTCTGTGGCATCGCCGTTACCGGACTGGGCCACGCCCATCCAGCGGTTACCCGCGCCATCAGCGAGCAGGCCGGCAAACTGGTACATTGTTCCAACCTGTACACCATTCCGCTGCAGGAAGAACTGGCCGAGCGCCTGACCCGTATTTCCGGCATGGAGAATGTGTTTTTTGCCAACTCCGGTGCCGAAGCCAATGAAGCTGCCATCAAGCTGGCCCGTCGCCATGGCCATGCCCGCGGCATCGATACCCCGACCATCATTGTCATGGAGCAGTCCTTCCACGGACGCACCCTGGCAACCCTGAGCGCAACCGGTAACCGCGCCGTTCAGCAGGGCTTTGAGCCCCTGGTCGGTGGTTTTGTCCGCGTCCCCTTCGACGACGCCGAAGCCGTGAAGCAGGTCGCCAGCAACAACCCCAACGTGGTCGCTGTTCTGGTAGAACCGATCCAGGGTGAAGGTGGCGTTCACATTCCGGCCGATGATTACCTGGCCCAGCTGCGCGCCATCTGTGATGAGCACCAGCTGCTGCTGATGCTGGACGAAGTACAGACCGGCAACGGCCGTACCGGCCAGTTCTTTGCCTACCAGCACACCGATATCCTGCCCGACGTGGTGACCACCGCCAAAGGCCTGGGCAACGGTTTCCCGATCGGTGCCTGCCTGGCACGTGGTGCGGCAGCCGAAGTGTTCATGCCCGGCGCTCACGGCACCACCTTTGGCGGCAACCCGCTGGCCTGTGCCGTGGGCATCGCGGTCGTCGATACCATTGTGCAGGACGGCCTCTGTGCCCGCGCCGAAGCACTGGGCAAGCGTATTTGCGATGGTTTCCGCGCCGAGATCGGCGATGCCCCCTTCGTTCGCGAGATCCGCAACAAGGGCCTGATGATCGGCATCGAACTGACCGAAGCAGGCACCGAGCTGGCCGTATTGGCCAAGGTCAAGGGTGTACTGCTCAATATTACCGGCGGCGGACACGTTATCCGCATGTTGCCGCCTCTGGTCATGACCGATCATGAAGCCGACCTTCTGGTCAGCACCGTATCCCAACTGGTTCGTGTCTACGCAGGTGAAGAACTCGACACCGCACCGAATCCTTAAACCTGAACCCTGAACGGGAGCCGGCGGTCCGAACGATCGCCGACCATACCAATTTATGAGTACAAGACATTTCTTAACCCTGATGGACATGACGCCCGACGAACTGCAACAGATCGTCCAGCGCGCCATCATTCTCAAGCAGATGCGTAATGCCGGCGAGACTTACGAGCCGCTGAAAAACAAGGTCATGTCCATGATCTTCGAAAAGGCATCTACCCGTACCCGTGTCTCTTTCGAAGCCGGCATGGCACAGTTCGGTGGCCACGCCATGTTCCTGTCACCGCGCGACACTCAGCTGGGCCGTGGCGAACCGGTCGAAGACAGCGCCCGCGTCATCTCCAGCATGGTCGACGTGGTCATGATCCGTACCTTCAGCCACGAGCTGGTCGAGAGCTTTGCACGCTATTCCAAGGTACCGGTCATCAACGCACTGACCGATGACTTCCACCCCTGCCAGCTGCTGGCTGACATGCAGACCTTTATCGAGCACCGCGGCTCCATCAAGGGCAAGACAGTTGCCTGGGTCGGTGACGGCAACAACATGTGCAACTCCTACATCAACGCGGCGCGCCAGTTCGACTTCCAGCTGAACGTTGCCTGCCCTGAAGGATTCGCACCCAACGAAGACCTGGTCAATCGCAACAGCGACCGGGTGAGTATCTTTGAAAGCCCCGAAGAGGCTGTCAAAGGCGCTCACCTGGTGGTGACCGATGTCTGGGCCTCCATGGGCCAGGAAGATGAGCAGAAGGAACGTATTCGCGAGTTCCGCGGCTACCAGGTCAGCCCCGAGCTGATGGATCATGCGGCAGAAGACGCCATCTTCATGCACTGCCTGCCCGCCCACCGCGGTGAAGAAGTCAGCGAAGACATGCTGGAAGACCCACGCTCCGTGGTATTCGACGAAGCCGAGAACCGCCTGCACGCACAAAAAGCGCTGCTGGAATTCCTGCTGGTCAAATCCTGAGTGTGCTCCGGGCAGGCTGCAGCCTGCCCGGCCAAGCTCGCACGACACCTCACATCGATACTATACTGGGCAACACGTTCGGGATCGGGACCCTGGCATGATAGAGATTCGTCACCTGAAAACGCTTGCCGCCCTGCGCGACGCCGGTAGCCTGGTGGAAGCCGCCGAGCGCATCCACCTTACGCAGTCTGCGCTGTCTCACCAGATCAAGGATCTGGAAGAACGCCTGAACTGCTCACTGTTCATCCGCAAAACGCGTCCCATCTGCTTCACCAGTGCCGGGCAAAGACTGCTTGCACTGGCCGACGACCTGCTGCCCATGGTACGCAGTGCAGAACGGGATATTTCCCGTCTGGCCGGTGGTGAAGCCGGTCGCCTGAATATCTGTATCGAATGCCACAGCTGCTTCGACTGGCTGATGCCGACCATCGATCACTTCCGCCAGCACTGGCCCGAGGTAGAACTGGACCTGTCCACAGGCTTCAGTTTCCAGCCCTTGCCTGCACTAAGCCGTGGTGACCTGGATCTGGTGATTACCTCGGACCCGGAACCGCGCACCGGCATCCATTACGTGCCGCTGTTCAGCTACGAATCTGTATTGGTGATGGGACGTCAGCACCGCCTGCACAGTCAACGTTTCGTCAGTCCAGAAGACCTGGCCGAGGAAACCCTGATCATGTATCCGGTGGAGCAGGATCGGCTGGATGTATTTACCCGCTTCCTCGACCCGGCCGGTGTCGAGCCTCAGGAGGTTCGCACCTCCGAGCTGACCGTGATGATCATGCAGCTGGTTGCCAGTGGCCGTGGTGTAGCGGCACTGCCCAACTGGGCCGCCTATGAGTACCTGCAGCGTAACTACATCGCTTCGCGCCCGCTGGGCGAAAAGGGGCTCTGGTGTACCCTCTATGCCGCCATGCGTGAAGACCAGAAGGAGGCCGACTTCATGGTCGACTTCCTCAACACCGCACGCGAAGTCACCTTCAAGAACCTCAACGGTATCCGTAGCGCCTGAGTCTGGGCGCTGCGCTCGCCGCGTGATACCTCATCAGTAGCGCAGACGTGTGCGTACGACCTGCCCCTCGGGCATGCGGCTTTCCAGCAGCTCCACCAGTTCATCCAGGGCTTCATAGCCTTCCAGACGCAGCTGCTCGCCGTTATCTGTTGTCAGCGTCAGCGCCAGCACTCGCCCCAGACCCACCTGAACACGGGCACTGAGAATTTCGGCCACCGCCATGCGCACCGGCCCTTCCGGCTGCTGCAGCGAAAGCACTTCCTGTTCCGGATCCCAGCTCACATCAGGGTAGGCCCGCTTGCCAACGCGCAGTTGCATAACAAGCTTGGCGGCATAGGCCGAACAGGCCAGAACACCCAACACCGGCACCAGCAGATCGGCAATCTCCAGCGGCCCGCCCAGTGACTGCGCCAGGTAGTACAGGCTGAATGCGACAAGCCCCAGCATGGCCAGCAGCCAGGTGAATTGACGTGCCTGTTGGCGGCGCATATAGGAAGGCGACACATGGAAAACCTGTGCTGTCATTCTGTCTCCGTGCAAATATGGAAGGTCGAGCCGGCATTATAACGGCTCGCTTTTCAGCCTGCCGAGCTCAATCAACCCTCAAGGCTGCGATAATTGACAGGAATGGCGTATTTCCTGACCTCAGGCCGGCTTGCAGGCTGCCGAAACCCGCTGTTTTGCGTTACCATCGGGGGTTCCTAACCGAAAACCAAGCAGTGAGTAGCAAAGATGGAAAACTGGACTCCCGACAGCTGGCGCAGCAAGCCGATCAAACAGCACCCCACCTACCCGGATCAGGATGCCCTGTATCAGGTAGAGCAGGTGCTCGGTGAGTATCCGCCGCTGGTCTTTGCCGGTGAAATCCGCTCACTCACTGACGAACTGGCCCAAGTGGCTGAAGGCAAGGCCTTCCTGCTGCAGGGTGGTGACTGCGCCGAGAGCTTTGCCGAGTTCAACGCCAACAAGATTCGCGACACCTTCAAGGTGATGCTGCAGATGGCGGTGGTGATGACCTTTGCCGGCAGCTGCCCGGTGGTGAAGATCGGCCGCATGGCTGGCCAGTTCGCCAAGCCACGCTCCTCCGATACCGAAACCATCGACGGCATCGAGCTGCCCAGCTACCGCGGCGACATCATCAACGACATCGACTTTACCGCCGGTGCACGTACACCCGACCCACAGCGTCTGCTGTCGGCCTACCACCAGTCGTCCGCTACGCTGAACCTGCTGCGCGCCTTCGCAACCGGCGGCTTTGCCGACCTGCACAAGGTGCACCAGTGGACCCAGGGATTCGTGCAGCAGAGCCCCCAGGGTGAGAAATACCAGCACCTGGCCGCTCAGATCGACCAGACCCTGGCGTTCATTGAAGCCTGCGGCATCAGCTCGGAAAACACCCCGCAGCTGAAGGAAACCAGCCTCTACACCTCACACGAAGCACTGCTGCTGGGTTACGAACAGGCGCTAACCCGTCAGGACAGCCTGACCGGCGACTGGTACGACTGCTCTGCCCACATGCTGTGGATTGGCGACCGTACCCGCCAGCCGGATCACGCCCACGTGGAGTTCCTGCGCGGTGTGCGTAACCCGGTCGGCATCAAGGTTGGCCCCAGCACTCAGGTGGATGACCTGCTGCGCCTGCTCGATATCCTGAACCCGGCCCAGATCCCGGGCCGTATCACGCTGATCGCCCGTATGGGTGCCGACAAGATCACCGAACTACTGCCGCCGCTGGTCCGCGCGGTTAAAGCCAGTGGCCACCATGTGGTCTGGAGCTCCGACCCCATGCACGGTAATACCATCAAGGCATCCAGCGGCTACAAGACCCGCAGCGTCGATGCCATTCTGGCGGAAATGAAGGGCTTCTTCGAAGTGCATAACGCCGAAGGTACCCACGCTGGCGGCGTGCACTTCGAAATGACCGGTAACGATGTCACCGAGTGTATCGGCGGCGCTTACCGCATCACAGAAGAAGGCCTGGCCGATCGCTACCACACCCAGTGCGACCCGCGTCTCAATGCAGACCAGTCACTGGAACTGGCCTTCCTGATCGCCGATACCCTGAAAGCTGCACGCAAGGAGTCCTGATGTCACGCGCTCACGAAGTCAGCCAGATCCTGGTCGAGATTCGTACCGAAATGCAGGCCATTGATCGCTGGGCGGCACAACCGCCCAGTGACGAGGCTCTGGCCAGCACCCAGCCCTTCTGTGTCGATACCCTCGATTTCAGTGAATGGGTTCAGTGGCTGCTAATTCCTCGCCTGGAACAGATGATTGCGCGTGAACTGCCACTGCCGCAGAACAGCCAGATTCATCCCATGGCAGAAGAAGTGTTCAAGCAGTATGAAGAAGACACTGACCGCCTGTTGGGGCTGTTGGAACAGCTGGATGGTCTGCTAAGCACCCGTCACTGAACCTGGAGCCGCCGCGATGAGCTACGAACGACACCATTCGCTGCTGTTCCGGCTTGGGTTCGGCGGCGTCAGCCCACAGGAAAATGCCCGCGCCAAGCGCTGGAGTAAACGCCTGGAATGGCCAATGTTGTTGCTGGCCATGTGGATTCTGGTGGACTGGTATCTCCGTGCTGATGGTTTGGGCACCGCCATCTCTCACCAAGTAACTGATTGGCTGATCTGGCTCGGCTTTGTCACCGAGCTGAGCCTGATGCTCTATGCAGTCGATGACCGCAGGCGCTATCTCAAACACAACTGGATGAGCCTAGTCATTATTATTGCCGGCCTGCCGGCACTCTGGGGTGTACAGAGTTTCTATGCCGGCGCCATCCGCTCCCTGCGTCTGCTGGTGATGCTGGGCATCCTGTTCAAGGTCTCCCGTGACCTGCGCTCCATTCTGGCACGCCACAACCTGGGCACGACCCTGCTGGTTTGCCTGCTGTTCCTGTTCATTTCCGGCTTTCTGATTGCAGCGCTGGACCCCGCCTTCAACGGACCGCTGGACGGTATCTGGTGGGCCTGGGTCACCATGACCACGGTGGGTTACGGTGACATTGTTCCCAGCACCAACGAAGGCCGCTTGTTCGGCTCCCTGCTGATCCTGATCGGGATCTGCATGTTCTCGCTGCTGACGGCCAGCTTCTCGGTCTTCTTTATCGAAAAGGACGAAGGCCAGATTGCCGAGCGGGAACGCCAGAACCTGAACCGTATTACCCGCCTTGAAAACCGCCTGGATAACATCGAACACCAGCTGGAATACATGCTGGTCCTGCTGGAAAAAGCCCAGGACAAAGCTTCAAGCGAGGCCACAAAAAAGGGCCACCCTGAACAGGCAGCCCTTGATAAAAAGGACGATCCGTCCGCGTAAGCGGGGCGACTTAAGCCGTCCCCTCTTCCCGCTTCTTGAC
Organism: Marinobacterium sp. NO-S09; assembly: GCF_059179545.1. Taxonomy (NCBI): domain Bacteria; kingdom Pseudomonadati; phylum Pseudomonadota; class Gammaproteobacteria; order Oceanospirillales; family Oceanospirillaceae; genus Marinobacterium; species Marinobacterium sp. NO-S09. The sequence continues at coordinate 3,712,166 of NZ_CP168954.1, forward strand.
CGCCGTAAAGATATGCTCGGCCAGACCCACACCGGTTTCGGCCATGGTCTGGTAGGTATGATCCGCACCGGCTTTGGTGATCGCATCGGCGTGATCAGCAAACATGCTGTGAGCCACAATCACGCCCTCAAAACCGGCCTGACGCAGCTGACGCGCTGCCGTCACCTTGGCTTCCACATCACTGGCCGCCAGAATCACATGCTTGAGCTTGGGCGCCTTGAGGTTTTTCCACAGCTGCACATCCTCGGCATCAGCGAACACCACATTGCGGCCCGCCTTGGCATGCGCATCCACCTTGGCCGGGTCAGAATCCACCGCCACCATGGGAATGTTACGCGGCACCAGATGATCATAGGCTGCGGTACCGGTTCGACCCATGCCAATCACCAGAATCTCCGCCTCACCCAGCGACAGCGGCTGCTCATCCGGGTGGAAGCCTTCACGCTCAAAACGCGCCAGGTAGGTACCCAGACGGTCATACAGCGGGTGTGCTGCACGGTATAGCGGTGCTGATACCAGGAAGGATACGGAGACGGCAATCGCCAGCGGCACCAGCCACTCCGGTAGTACGATACTGGCCACAATCAGGCCGAACTCACTGTAATTGGTCAGGCTCAGTCCGGACAGGAAAGCACTGCGCGCACGCAGCTTGAACAGCAACAGCAGGAAGAAGAACAGGATGCCCTTGAGCGGCAACACCAGCCCCATCACAATGGCAAACACCAGCGCGTCCGCATCCGGCAAACCGCCCATGCCGATCTGCAGGAAGAAGCCCACCAGGAAGACTTCCTTGATACTCCAGAGCGAGGATGAAAGCTCACCGGCACGGCGATGGTTGGCCAGCAAAGCACCGAATGCCAGCGCTCCCAACTCGGAGCTCAGGCCGACCAGCTCAAAGCCCTTGCCGCCAATCACCAGCGCCAGCAACAGGCCGAGCAGGACCAGCAGTTCCTCGTGGCCACTGATATCCAGCAGCTTGTAAAACAGCGGTCGCAGCAGCGGAATGCCGAACACCAGCAGCGCCCAGACAGAAGGAGTCTTGCCACTGGCCAGCGCCATTACCAGCAGCGCCAAAAGGTCCTGAACGATCAGAATACCGATGGCTACACGGCCGTGAAAGGCACGCAGCTCACGCTTGGATTCCAGCACCTTGGCCGCCAGCACCGTACTGGAGAATGACAGGGCGATACCCAGCATCAGCGCCGTCATCCACTCCAGACCCATAATCCAGTGGATCGCCGGTGTGAACAGGAGAATGGAGATACCAAAGTGCATCACCCCGCCGCCGATCACCTCCGGCTTGACCAGGTTGCGCACTTTCAACTTGAGACCCACGGTGAACAAAAGCAGCAATACACCCAGGTGAGCAATATGGCTCAGTGCTTCAGTGCCTTCTACCTCAATACCCGCCATATCGCCGGCCGCCACTATGGCGAACCCTGCCGCAAGGTAGCCGATCAGCGGTGGTAACCCCACCAGCTTGACGCCCATCCCCAGGCCGAAGGCAAACGTGATCCAGACCGCTTCTATCAACGCATTACTCCCTTATCCACAGGCTTTTTTCGGGCGCATTAAACCATTTAACACCCGAACTGTCAGTGCGCGGCATCAGAACTTTAGACCTACTCGCGTCACCTGACCATTCTCAACCGATTTCACCACCAGGTTGATCGCCCCAAGGCTCACCCTGTCGCCTTCAACCGGCGGCGCCTTTAAACAGGACTGAATATAGTAATCCAGGCTCTGCTGCTTGATCGCATCATCAATCTGCACACCAAAGTTCTGTGCCAGAGCATCCAGCTCGACGCTGCCGTTAAGTTCGAACGCACCGAAGAAGGTGCTTTCTTTCAGTGCCGGTATCGATGTCACCGAGCTGAACAGTTTGGCCAGCTTAACCTCGGTGTCTTCGGCACCAATTACTGCCAGCTTGTCCCCGGTTTGCAGTGCCAGGTCAGCCTCATATGGCATCAACATATCCTTGCGCAGCACCGCCGTCACTACCACATCCGCCGGCAACCGCACTCCTTTCAGCGTGCGTGGTGGTGTCCAGTGCTCACCGTCCAATTCAAATATCATCAGACGGTGGTTATGCTCGGTGGACCAGTCCAGGCTGGTTCGCTGAAGGGCACCCGGTTCCGCCGGCAGCTCCAGTTTCAGCCAGCGCGCCGCACGGGCAAGCGTCGTGCCCTGCAACATTAACGACAGCACCACCACGATAAAGGCGATGGTGGGGAAGATGGCGGCGTTTTCCACATCCGCCATCAACGGGAACAGCGCCAGCACGATCGGCACCGCACCACGCAGCCCCACCCAGGCGATGAACAGCAGCTCAGGCCAGCGAAACTTGAAGGGCCAAAGACAGAGAAACACCGCCAGCGGGCGCGCCACCAGAATCAGAATAGCCCCCAGTGCCAGCCCTTCAGGCAACAGCGTCAGCTGCTCGTGGGGCGAAAGCAACAGGCCCAGCATCAGGAACAGACTGAGCTGCGCCAGCCAGGCCAGGCCGTCATGTATCTGCAGAATATCGTCCATCTTGCGCAGACCATGGTTACCGACCCAGATGCCCATGAGATAGATCGCCAGGAAGCCACTGCCATCCAGCAGCGTAACAGCCGCAAATACACTCAGGCCGGTTGCCGTTACCAGCAGCGGATAGAAGGCCGGCTGAAGCTGCAGGCTGTTGAGCAGCCGCGACAGCAACCAGCCACCACCCAAGCCGCCAAACCCACCCAGTGCCAGCTGCGTGATCAACAGACCCACGGCTTCCGGCAGGCCGGGCGGTGTTTCGCGAGTGATCAATTCCAGCAGGATAATGGTCAGAAAGATCGCCATCGGGTCGTTACTGCCCGACTCGATCTCCAGGGTAGCGCTGACACGCTGGTTAAGGCGCAGGCCGTGGTTCTGCAACAGGGCAAAGACTGCCGCCGCATCGGTCGAGGAGATGATGGTACCGATCAACAGTGCGTGCAGCAGGGGCAGGCCCAGAATCCAGTAGGCTGCCAGCCCCGCCAGCGAGGCGGTTACCAGTACGCCCACCGTGGCCAGCGTCAAGGCTGGCTTGAGGCCAACCCTGAAGGTTTCAATGCGGGTGCGCATACCGCCATCGAGCAGAATCACCGCCAGCGCCAGATTCCCCACCAGAAAGGTACTGGAGACATCCGCCGACATCAGCATGCCCCATTCGGATTGTCCCGCAACCAGCCCCACCACCAGAAACAGCAACAGCACCGGCATGCCCAGGCGGTTCGACAATGGGCTTAAAACAATGCTGATCAACAACATGGCGCTGGCAAAGAGCAACGTCAGTATCATTCGGTTTCAATCCTTTTCGCTGGGGCTGCCCCTCTAATTTACCACAGCCTCCCCCCCGGAAGTCCCATGCCGTCCGGGTACAAAACTGGTAAAATTGCGCTTCCCGTTAACCCGCTGTGATTCGGAACCCTATGTCTGCTGAAACTGCTATGCCTCAATCCCTGACTGAACTGCTGCGCTCGACCGGCGCCGCACTGCGCGTCTTCGATATGGGACGCCGTATCAGCAAGCTTTCCCTGGAGCAGTTCCAGCGCATTGAAGACTCCAAACTCCCCTACCCCACGCCTTTCCAGCATCTGGCCTGGGTGGCGGTATTGATCTGGAACCCCAAGCAAAAGCAGGAAAACGCGGTCTGGTTCCTGCGCCTGCCGCTGGACGAGCAGGGTCTGGTGGCACCTGCTGCCCGGGATGATCTGCTCAAGCGCCTGATCCAGAATGTGGTCAACAGCAAAAACGGTCAGCTGGATGAAGATGCACTCAAGGACAACCCCTACTCGTTCACACCCGAGCAGGGCCGCATGGCAGCCTTCCATGCCCTGGCCTCCAAGGAGATGAAAACCGCCGCCTCATCACATTACGAGCGCGCCCATGCCTGGTTCCATGATCAGTTGCCAGAGGATGAATGGCCAACTCTGGCGTATCAGGGCCTTGCGGATATCAGCATGCGTCTTGACCAGGATGGCAACGCCGCAGCACTGGCCCGCAAGTTGCCCAGCATGCCGGCCCCGGTACTGGAGAACCTGTGCCCACTGCTGGAAAATGTTCAGCTCGCCCCCGCCGTACAAAAAGAGCTGCTGGCTTTGCTGCAGGCCGCACTGAAGGGTGATGACAGCAACCGCGTCGCCGCACTGGCCCGTGCGCTGTCGAATATTGCCGATGAACTGGCCAAACAGGCCTGGGTCACAGAGGTACTGCAAAGCCCTCATGCAGCCAAGGCTGAAGTGATTACGGTAATTGCCACTCGCTGTGAGTCAGCGCTGCTGGAACCTAAGGTACTCCATCTGTTCCTGGAACAGTTGGCGCAGGGTGAGGCAGGACAGGCCGGTTTCAGCCGCATTCTGGCCGAGCTGATGTTTATGCCGGTTCACCGTGCCTTGTTGCTGCAGGCATTCCGTCAGCCTGAGCGCAGCCCGGCGCTGGAACAGGCTATTGGCGAGATGTTTGGCCAGAGCTTCAGTACCCCGGCCCCACAACACTGATCAGTCCCTGGCGCGATCCCGCGTGGTTGCCGGCAACTGGATGCCCAGGCCACGCTGATCCGCTTTTTCCTGAGCCTGACGATACAGCCGAGCACGCGTGCGGGTGCCTTCCGGCAGGGTCAGGTAGTACAGCAGACTGGCGCCCTCCTCAGGTGCCAGCGCATGTTCCTCGGTAAACGCCTGAATGAAGTCCGCTACCGTATTGGCCTGTTTGTTTTCCAGTGCTGGCGGCACCGGTTGATCCAGGTCCTCACCTTCACGCACACGGCGACAGATCACATCATAGTGATAGCGGAATGACGGCAATGCCCGGCTTTCCTCTTCGGTACGCAGCAGAAACCAGCCGGTTTCGCGGCCGGCATGGTAGACCGCCGGATGGCTCCAGTGATGACGCACCGGATGGTCGGCATGCATGCAGGCTTCCATGTAGGCATCACGCAGGCCGGGCAGGCCGAAGTCGCCATTTATATCGCGCAGAATACTGAGAAACTCGGCGATGCTGGGCATCCAGGCCGTGCTTTCCTTGCAGCGATTCACCGCCGCTACAAGCTCGGACTCGGTATAACCGGCCAGACTCAGCGCCCATTCGCGCTTGGCGATGCGAAGCTCATCTTCGGTTTCAAAGCAGCTTTTGAATTTGTGCCCGTAGATCGCCATAAAGCGGGCGAAAATCATGTTGACCAGGGTTTTGGTCTGCGGGCTGATGCTTTGCGCCGGGCGTGATTGCTCACGCCCGGCACCAGAATCACCAGTCGGTGTCCTTGATGTCCATGATGGCTGCGGTAATCCGTTTGCGTTTTTCCCGAGAATCTCGGCGGGTGTTTTCATTACTGCCCCCTGTCATGGGTGCGCGATCCTGCTCGTAGCGTTGTTCGCGCGCATCCCGCGTCTGTTTCTTGACCCATTCCCGTTTGACCCAGGCGAGGAACTTTTGATCCCAGTTACTCTCCTTGCGGTCCTTGTCCAGCCAATAGAGGACAAACTCATCCAGGCAGGCTTCGGCAAAACCCACCGGGATGGAATGGCGCGGCAACATGGCGTGGAACATATCCGAAGGACGCCAGCCAAGCTGCATCGGGTGCAGCTGCTGATTGCGCTCTTCCGCCTGTTCAAAGATCGCCTGCAACTCATCCTTGTGACGGCGCCAGCCAATGCTGCCACCAAAGGTGGGAGCCGGTCCCTTGCGGTCGATCATATTGCCACGCGGCGGCGGTGGCGGAGGTGGTGGCGTGTCATACACAGGCAAACGGTTGACCGGCGCGGTTTGCGCTTCGGCTGCCTGGGGAGCGCCGGGTGCGTGAGCATCATCGGCCGGGGTCGGTTCCGGTTTGGCCTCCGGTGCCGGCTCAGGCAGCAGGCGCAGGCTTATACTGCCGCCCTGATTCATGCTCATCTGCAGGCAGCCCTGACGCGCCAGACTATCGCTGGCGGTACGCAGGCGCTCTTCACTCCAGAAACCGGCCAGTTGCAGCCAGCGGGCTTTCGGCAGAATACACTCCACGCTGCCATCCTCTGCCTGCATGCCGGCATGCCGGGCATAGTCACGGTAGATAAACAGCAACAGCGCTTCGTCACTGCCCAGTTTATGCGCCAGCGAGGGATAGAACAGCAGGGGTGTTTCCGGTAGCCAGTCGCTCATGCAACGGCTCCTGTTGATTGCTCAACCATCCTTCGCAAACTCCTCGACGGCTCTGAGCACGTCACGGCGGCTGATCTGGCCCACCAGCTTACCGCCCCTGACCACCGGCATGCGGCGCAGCTTTTTGTCGATGAACAGACGCGCCGCTTCAGTCAGGTCCGCACCATAGTCAATGGTCTCTACCGGGCTGGACATGTAACGCCCCACGTGGCCGCCACTGCCCATCTCTTCCTCATGGTAGGTCTGGGTCAGTATGGCGCGCAGGCAATCGAGCTCCGACAGCATACCCGCCAGTGCCCCTTCGGCATCCACTACCGGAGCACCGGAAATACCGTACTCCTGCAGCGCCCGAATAGCATCAAACAGCCCGGTCTCGGGGCTGAACGAGATCAGGTTGGTCGCCATGTAATCCTGAACTTTGACGGATCTCAGCATTGTGGACACTCCTTGCAAGAACGAAATCGGGCACGCGCCCTACCTAGATACTAGCCCAGCCTGAGGGTGCAATCAGGCGAAAACAACCGTTTTGTTGCCCTGGACCAGCACCCGGTCTTCCAAATGCCAGCGCAGACCGCGGGCCAGCACGGTTTTTTCCACATCGCGACCCAGGCGCACCATATCTTCCGGCAGGTCGCGGTGGCTGATGCGGGTCACATCCTGATCGATGATCGGACCGGCATCCAGTTCCTGGGTCACATAGTGACAGGTGGCACCGATCAGTTTCACGCCACGCTCGTGCGCCTGATGATAGGGCTTGGCACCGGCAAATGACGGCAGGAAGCTGTGATGAATATTGATGATACGGTGCGGGTAACGTTCGCACAGGTCCGGCGGCAGAATCTGCATGTAGCGCGCCAGCACCACCACATCGGCGTCGTGGCTTTCAATCAGACGGTTCACTTCATTGAAGTGCGGGGTCTTGTCGGCCGGGTCTACCGGGACATGGTGGTAAGGGATACCATGCCATTCCACCATGGAACGCAGATCGTCGTGGTTGGAGATCACACATACGATCTCGCAAAACAGTTCCTTGCTGTGGAAACGGTACAGCAGGTCTGCCAGACAGTGGGACTCACGGCTGGCCATCAGCACCACACGCTTGGGCCGGGAGGAGTCTTCAATCTGCCAGTCCATGTTGAAGGAAGCTGCGATCGGGGTAAAGGCTTCGCGCAGCTGCTCCAGCGAAAACTGCAGGCTGTTTGCACTGATCTCCACCCGCATGAAGAAACAGCCGGTGGTCGGGTCGGAGTGCTGGTTGGCATCCGCAATGGAGCCCCCGTGACTGGAAATGAAATTACTGACCATCGCCACGATGCCCACACGGTCGGGGCAGGAAAGAACCAAACGATAACGGCGTTCCATAAACTCTGCTCGTGTCCTGAATAAAAAAGTATGTCCTGAAATGCCCTAAAGCAAGACTGCCCGGAACCGGACGAAAATCGAATCGCACATTCTACCAGAAGGGGGCTGGAGGCTGACAGCACTGCGCCCGATGATATTGCCCGTCAGGGGCCTGCGTGCTTAAACTGAATCATTGCCTGATCTCAAGGAGAGTCCCATGATGATGCTGACCCCGGAGCGGATGGCGCCACTGAAGGCGCGTCGACTCGGCATCGATACCCATCACGAGCCGACATTATATTTGCCGGCACAAAGTCACGTCTGCCGTTCGGAAGGTTTTGAAAGCCTGTCACGGGTGCAGGTGACGACCCATCAGAGCTGCCACCTGATCGCCTCACTCAATATTGTCACCGACAGTCTGCTGGCCGATGACGAGGTGGGCTTCTCCGAATCCGCCTGGAAACGCCTGGGGCTCAAGGCCGAAGATCCGATCTGGCTGTCGCACCCCAAGCCGGTGCAATCACTGTCCCATGTCCGCGCCAAGGTGTATGGCCATGAGCTGACCGACCTGCAGTTCCAGAGCATCATCAACGACATTGTCGAAGGGCGCTACGCCGACGTACATCTGGCCGCCTTTATCACCGCCTGCGGTGACGACAACCTGAGCGATGACGAGATCACCTCGCTGACTGAGGCCATGGTCAAATCCGGCAGCACGCTGGACTGGCACTTGCCGCTGGTCGTGGATAAACACTGTGTCGGCGGCCTGCCCGGCAACCGCACCACCCCTATCGTGGTCTCCATTCTTACTGCCTGTGGCCTGACGGTTCCCAAAACCTCATCCCGTGCCATCACCTCCCCGGCCGGCACCGCCGATACCATGGAGACCCTCACCGAGGTGAGCCTGAGTCTGGAGCAGATGCGCGAGGTAGTTAGCCGTGAAGGTGGCTGCCTGGCCTGGGGCGGCGCCATGCGCCTGAGCCCGGCGGATGACATGCTGATTCAGGTAGAACGCGCGCTGGATATCGACAGTGAAGGCCAGCTGATCGCCTCGGTGCTGTCGAAAAAGATCGCCGCCGGTGCTACCCACGTATTGATCGATATTCCCGTCGGCCCCACTGCCAAGGTGCGCAGCGAAGAAGCCGCCAACCGCCTGGCCGCCAGTTTTCAGACCGTAGCCGCCAACCTGGGGCTGGAGTTGCAGGTAATGATGACCGACGGCAGTCAACCGGTGGGCCGAGGCATTGGTCCGGCTCTGGAAGCACGGGATATTCTGGCGGTGCTGCAGAATGACCCCGAAGCCCCGCAGGACCTGCGCCAACGCTCTGCCGAGGTGGCCGGTGCCATGTTGGCGATGGTGAAACATCTGTCCCCTGAAGAAGGAACCCGACTGGCGCTGGATACCCTCAGTCAGGGCACGGCCTGGGAAAAATTCCGTCGCATCTGCGATGCCCAGGGCGGCTTCCGCCACCCGGCCGTGGCTCCCTATCGCTATGCTCTGGTGGCTGAGCATACCGGACGGGTTACCCGTATCGACAACCGTATTCTGGCCAAGATCGCCAAACTGGCCGGGGCACCGGCTGACCCGGCGGCTGGCGTTGAGATCAATGTCAAACTGGGTGATCAGGTGGACTGTCAGGATGTACTGATCATGATCCACGCGGAAAATGCCGGGGAACTCAACTATGCCGTTGAGTATCTCAATGAACACCCGCAAGTGATTGAACTGGAAAATCTGCTGCAGCAGGAGGCGTAAACGCATGCTGATCTTCAACCCTGATTCCGACCCGGCGCTGGCCGCCCAGCTCAACCGGCTGCTCGATGCCCAGGCCGGCGCACTGGAACAACGCCGCTTTCCGGATGGTGAAAGCTATCTGCGCGTACACTCCGATTGCCAGGACCAGGACTGCCTGATTCTGTGCAACCTGTTCCACCCGGATGAACGCCTGCTGCGCCTGCTGTTCCTGGCCGACACCCTGAGGGACTGTGGCGCTCGCAGTGTCGGACTGGTCACGCCCTATCTGGCGTACATGCGCCAGGACAAACGCTTCAAACCCGGCGAATGTGTTACCTCGCGTCCCTTTGCCAAGCTGCTGTCGGGCGCCTTCGATTACCTGGTCACCGTGGACCCACACCTGCACCGCTACCACTCGCTGGATGAGATTTACAGCATTCCTTCCCGCGTGGTGCAAGCCGCGCCGCTGATTGCAGAGTGGATTCAGGCCCGCATTTCCCAGCCACTGCTGATCGGTCCAGACAGCGAAAGCGAACAGTGGGTCTCCCATGTGGCCGAGCTGGCTGGTGCTCCCTTCCAGGTGCTGCAGAAAGAGCGACGCGGCGATTACGATGTCAGCGTATCTCTGCCCGACCTGGACGATGCCGCCCAGCGCACCCCCGTACTTGTGGACGACATCATCTCCAGTGGACGCACCATGCTGGAAACGCTCAACCACCTGCGTACGGCAGGCCTGCCCCGCGCCGTTGCCATCGGCGTACATGGCATCTTCGCCGGTGACGCCTACAACCAGCTCACCGAAGTCGCCGATGTGGCAACCACCGCCTGCATCCCGCACCTGAGCAACCAGATCGACATCGCCGCGCCACTGGCCGATGCGGTACGCGAGCTGCTGGCCGAACGTGAGCAACACTGACCTCGCACTGCCGGATACCGAGATTCGTTATCAGGATGACTTTCTCGGCCCGGCGGAGGCAGACCAACTGATGCAGACCCTGCTGGATGAAATTCCCTGGCGTCAGGATCGCATCCGCCTGTTCGGCCGTGAGCACCTGATTCCGCGCCTGCAGGCATTCCAGTCCGATCCCGGCATTCTTTATACCTATTCGGGCCTGCGGCTGGCGGGGGATGACTGGCATCCGGCACTGGCCGACCTCAAACAGCGTCTGGAACAGACCTGCGATACCCGCTTCAACGCCCTGCTGCTGAACCTGTATCGAGACGGTCAGGACGCCATGGGCTGGCATGCCGATAACGAACGCGAGCTGGGGCACAATCCCGTTATCGCCTCCATCAGCCTGGGCGCCGTGCGCCGCTTTCGCCTGCGCCATAACCAGAACCGGGATACTCACACCCTGTCACTGGCACACGGCTCACTGCTGCTCATGGCAGGCAAAACCCAGCATCATTGGCAGCACTGCCTGCCTCGCAGCAAGCCCTGCCAGCAACCGCGTATCAACCTGACCTTCCGCTTCATCCATGTATAATCGCGTCAAGCACACGACCGGAGACAACCCGATGAACCCAACGATTGAACTGCTGAACAGCCACCGCTCCATCCGCAAATTCACCGACGAGCCGGTCGCCCAAAGCACGGTCGACACCCTGATCAAGGCCGGCCAGGCCGCCGCGACATCCAGCTTCATCCAGGCCTGCACCGTGATTCAGGTGAGTCAGGGCGAGCGCCGTGACGCCCTGGCCGAGATGGCCAACAACCAGGCCTACGTATCCGAAGCGCCCGTATTTCTGGTGTTCTGCGCAGACATGAAGCGTCACAAGTTGGCCTGCGACATGCACGATGCCGACATGCTGTCCGGCTATACCGAACAGTTCCTTACCGCCTCCATGGACTGCGCCCTGTTTGCACAGAATGTGATCGTGGCCGCCGAGTCCCTGGGCCTGGGTGGCGTCTATATTGGTGGCCTGCGCAACAAGATCCAGGGCGTTTCCGATCTGCTGGAACTGCCCGAGCTGGTCTACCCGGTATTCGGCATGTGCCTGGGCCACCCGGACCAGAACCCGGAAGTGAAGCCGCGCCTGCCGCTGGATGTAGTGCTGAAACAGGATCGTTACGACGACAGCCAGGATGCCGAGCGCATCGCCACCTACGACAGCGACGTACGCGAGTATTACAAGACCCGCACCGGCGGCAACAAGGACATGACCTGGAGCGAGCAGATCTCCGGCATGCTGGTTAAGGAAGCCCGCCCGCACATGCTGCCCTTCCTCAACGGCAAAGGCTTCCTGAAACGCTGATTGCGTGCAGGCTGCAGGACTCTCAACTATGCTGAACGGGAGTGCCCCCACCGGGGGCGGTCCTGTTCCCGCGAGAGGATGCCCAACATGCCTGAACGAAACATCGCCGCTCTGCTTGAGCAACTGGAACAGCACTCCCGCAAACGCGCTCACCAGCAAACGGTGACCCTTCCCATCGACCGGGAAGATATGGTGCGTCTGCAAGCGCTGGCCGAAGTCTACGGAATGGATATTGTCGAACTGACGCCCATTCTGCTGCACAGTATCTTGAGCGAAATCGAAGCGCACATGCCCTATCAGCCGGGCACCCGGATCATCCGGGTAGAAGATGACGAGCCGATCTACGAAGACATCGGCCCCACCCCGCGCTACCTGGAAGCCAAACGTAAACACGAAAAGGTGTGCGCCTGACACCCAAGGCTTGATCACCCTTAATGGCTGGCTCACAATCCATCCCCTGTCGCATTCAGGGAGTTAAGCATTGTGAGCCAGACAAGGTTGAGCGCCGTTCCGACCAATATCATCACCGGCTTTCTGGGCAGTGGCAAAACCACTGCCATCAACCACCTGCTGCAACAACGCCCCAAGGGCGAGCGCTGGGCTGTACTGGTCAACGAGTTCGGCCAGGTCGGTATCGATGCCAGCCTCATAGCTGAGGAAGACGGCGTGGCCGTCAAGGAACTGGCGGGCGGTTGCCTTTGCTGTGCGCTTGGCCCCAGCCTGCCGATTACACTTGCGACCCTGTTAAGACGCGAGCGCCCTGATCGCCTGCTCATCGAGCCCACCGGACTAGGCCACCCTGCCCGCATCATCGATACCCTGCAAAGTGACCAGTTCAAGGATGTCCTCGCCCTGCACAGCATTATCTGCCTGCTCGACCCCGGCGTACTGCACCAGCCCGACACTCTAAGCCAGCCCAGCTTTATCGACCAACTCAACCTTGCCGACAGAGTTGTACTCAACCGCATTGATCTGGCCAGCGCCGAGGATATCGCCGAAGCCCATACTCTGAGCGCCAACCTGTTTCCCCCCAAAGCCGGTGTGCATCAGGTCAGCCAGGGGCAACTGAAACTGTCATGGCTTGATCTGCCCCACTCCCTCGAACGCCAGGCTGAATATCCACAGGCCCACGCCCAAGCGGCTACACTCAGCCCTTTAACACCGCCCAAACTGCCTACCCAGCCCAAGCCGAAGCAGCCGGTGTATGAATTTGGCCAGGGTGAAGACCACTACAGCTACGGCTGGGTTTTCCACAGCGACGACTGCTTTGACTGGGACCGAGCCCGGAACGTACTGGATAAGCTGGATACCGCCGTACGGGTCAAAGCCGTGCTGCGCATCGGCCCTGCCCGCGTCGGCTATAATCGTAACGCCGGACAGGCCGCCACCACCGCCGAGTCGGCCTGGCGACGGGATTCACGGCTGGAGATTCTGACCCGCGAAAGGCTGGATAAAGCGGAACTTGAGCAGGCATTGCTGAACTGTCTGAACCGATAACCGCCTCTCTCGTCACCGCTTTTAAACTGGCAACCGGGCTAAATCTGTAACAGAATCAAGGCATTGTAACCAAAACGATTTGGCCCTGAAGCCATGACATCAAGCTGGCATAACCTGAACAACATGCACTGAGCCGATAACAATACGCCTGATACCAAGAGGTTAAACATGCCCGGTTCCCATCAGTCTGATCAGAGCTCGCACGCGACAAAGGCGCCCACCGCACCAACAACGCAGGGTTTTACACTCGATGAGATTCTTCAGGCGATCGATGACGATCAGTTTTATCTGGCAGGCCAGGCCCAGGTTAACCTTGAAACCCTCGAAATCGTCGGTTTCGAATGTCTTGCCCGCTGGGAACATCCGGAACGTGGAGAGGTAGCCCCTTTCCATTTTCTTCCTGTGCTCGAAGACGCCCAGCAGTGCCACCATCTGACCATTCACCTGTTTGAGCGAATGCTGAGCCTGGTCGAACGCTTACAACAGACTTCGCCAGGCCTGCACTTCTCACTGAACATCTCCGCATACGACCTGTGCCGGGAAGGCTTCGCCGACGAAATAATCAACATTGTCGGTCGGCACACCATTGATCAAGCCACAATCGTACTGGAAGTCACGGAGACTGCAGGCATTTTCGGTGACTCCAGTGTTGCAAACCTCAGGCAACTACATGAAGCGGGGATTCAGCTCGCCGTTGATGATTTCTGGACAGGCTTCTCAACCCTTGAAACCATTCGCCTGAATATTTTTTCCGAAATTAAAATCGATTTTTCGCTTACATCACGCGTGATCAACGACAAAACCAGCATGGCCGGTATCAACGCGATTTTGCAGTTAAGCAGCAACCTGGGACTTCGTTGCATTGTCGAAGGTATTGAAACCTGCATGATCAAATCGATTTTGCTGGAGGCTGGGGCGATTTACGGTCAGGGCTTTTTATTCAGCAAAGGCGTTAAAGACACCCTTCTGGAGCAGTGGATCCAGGACTACAACGACAACAAATCTCAGAAATCCTGCCTTAACCCCTCAACCCTTTTTCAGAGCGCAGAGCTGAAAGAGCTTGAAGAGCGCCCTCACCCATCCTGGCTATGGGACTTCAGCGCGCAAAAAATCATCTGGGCCAATACGGCCGGATGCCGGTTTTGGCAGGCTGAGTCACTGGACGAACTCCAGTCCCGGGACTTTTCGGCCATGAGCTACCTGGCCAAAACCCGGCTCAAAAGCTACCAGCTGCGCATGCAAGCCGGTGAAGACATAATCACTTCCGAATGGGACTTTTTCCCCGGTGCCGCTGCACAAAAAGTGTTCTGCATACAGCTACCGCGCTTGAACCCGGCAAATGGCGACATGTTCATGCTGGTCAATGCGTATGAGAACTTCAACTCCCGACTGCCTGCCAGAAAATACATCGATTCTTCCGATGAGTTCCCAGCACCTTTTTTCATTGCGGACGAAGATGGCAACCTGCTGCGCATAAACAAGCATGCCCATATTGAAATCAAAATTGATCACGACCGCATCACCGATCTGATATCCGAGGAAGATTTCACAGCGATTAAATCAAGCTGTGCCAGCGGCCATATGATCCACACCTTCGCCGCGTTCGATAGGCTTCAGGACTGTCAGTACCTCTATATTCGTGCAGTCATGCTGCCCGATATGAGCCAGAACGGTGGTAATGTATTTCATATGATGGCGACTCCCGTTTCAGAAACGCTCACGCGTAACCTGCCGGAACCACTGAACGAAGTCCGATTCCTGACAGGCAACAGTCGAGATGTAACAACGGACACTGACACCTGAAAGCAGAACACTCTAACAGGTACTCATCCACCGCATAGGGGCAATCTTGATTTCCCACTATCGGTTTCCATCACCTCCGCGACCAACGTAAACACCCATGCCGGTATACCATTGGGCGTGAACTCACTGACCAGGCCTGCACGTTGCTCACACTTGGCCCCTTGGGCGGTTTCATATCATCAAAGAAGCGTTTGCCGCGGTCCTTGCCCAGCGCCCGGGTCTTTCCATTACATCGAGTAATCGTTTTTCTCTTCAGGCTTATCCGAGTAATACTCTATAAATTCATACTGAATATTATTACTGTCGAAAATATAGACATTGCGTCGATATGGATGCTGAGCACCCGCATGATCAACCGGATAACCTGCTTCAGACAGGCGACTTACCAGTGATTCCAAATCAGAAACCACTATCCCGATATGCTTAACGCCCGTCCATTTTTCCTTCCAGTTTTGAACCTGCCCCTCCCCTCCTTCCTGAACGGCGATATAGGAGTCGTTATTCCCCACATGAAACCAGCGCACCTCTTCCCCAAACCAATCCATCTTACCCTGCCCGCGAATAGACCATGACGGGATTGCAGTTGTTAAGAAATTGATGGTTTCTTCGGCGTCCAGGACAGAGATATTGGCATGTTCTACATAGGCCATATTAATTTCCTTTATCTTTATGCGGTCAAAATTTTATTATTTTTAAATAAACAAATTATTATCCGGAAGACGATTAATCTGCGATCACCCGTTTGGTTTTTCCTGAGCCAATTCTACTTCCAGCCTTGAAGCCATTTATCCTGATTCTTAAGCTCAATCCAATCGATTGAATACTCGGTATTTGAAAGTACGGCTTCCACTTTGCAAACCAACACCGAACCATCTTCGTCAAACTCAACTTCTGTCACCAAAAAATGCTTTTCGCGATTCAATGGATTAACTGCTGTCCACTTACTATTGTGCAATTTTGCCGGGTTGATTTTATTCATACACGCTCCATAAGACACTGAATTAACTACTAAATCTGTGCAATTCTACGAGCGTGTCACGGCCAGGGTTCACTAATTTTGTGCGTTATTGTAAAAGCTAACTGATACTGCCCTGCTTCAGGTACTGATTCCAGGCTTCGCTCTTCAATGAGAACGCTCCTGGCTCCAACAACAAAAAAGCAGCCAACCGGCTGCTTTTGATCAATCGACTTCTTCAATTCCTACCCACCTACTCCGTCATGCCCGGTAACCAGAGCACGATGGACGGGAACAGGATGCAGAGGATCAAACCGGTCAGCTGCAGCAGCACGAAAGGAATGATCGATTTGTAGATGGTGCCGATACCCACATTGCCCTGGGTAATGCCTTTCAGATAGAAAAGTGCATACCCGAAGGGTGGTGTCAGGAAGCTGGTTTGCAGGTTGATTGCCACCAGTATGGCGAACCAGACCAGTACGGCCTCACCGTAAAGCTGGCCACCAAAGTCGAGCCCGTTCACCACCGGCAGCAGCAGCGGCAGTATCACGAAGCTGATTTCGATCCACTCCAGGAAGAAGCCCAGCAGGAAGATCAGCCCCATCAACAGCAACAGCAAGCCGTAAGGGCCAAGCCCCGTGCCAGTGATCAGTTCTTCGATCATATCGGCACCACCCAAACGCTTGAACACCACGCTGAAGCAGGTCGCGCCCACAACCACAAAGAGAATCATGGCCGAGGTTTTGGAGGTAGAACGGCACACCTCTCGAATGGCTTTCAGGTTCAGCTGTTTCAGAAACAGCGCCAGTAACATGGCACCAGCTGCACCGATGGCTGCCGCTTCGGTCGGCGTTGCGATACCGGCCATGATCGAGCCCAGTACGGCGGTAATCAGCACCACAGGCCCCAGTAGATCACGCAGCAGTGCCAGCGCCAGAGGCGCCTGTTCTTCGGCTTCATCTGCTGCCCCGCCTTCACTGGCCAGGGGGGCCCACTCGGGGCGCAAACGTGCCGCCAGCAGCAGATAGAGGGTATAGAGTGCACCCAACATCAAGCCCGGAATCAGGGCAGCCTTGAACAGATCACCTACGGAGATCTGCATGATGGAGCCCATGAGAACCAGCATGATCGACGGCGGAATCAGGATACCGAGAGTACCGGATGCAGCAACAACGCCGTAGGCCATCTCGGGTTTGTAGCCCTGCTTGAGCATCACCGGCAAAGCCAACAGCCCCAGCATCACCACGGACGCACCGATGATGCCGGTACTGGCGGCCATCACGACACCCAACAGGGCGACGGACACAGCCAAACCACCGCGCACATTGCCGAACAGGCGCTGCAGGGTGAGCAGCAGGTTCTTGGCCACGCCGGAACGCTCCAGCATCAGGCCCATAAATACGAACAGGGGAATGGCAATTAACAGCCAGTTTTCAATAACCCCGCCGAAAATACGCGAGGCCACCGTGCCCAGAAACGGCAGCGGTATATCACCAATAAAGGCAAAGACGATGCCCAGCCCGCCCAGCAGGAAGGCCACCGGATAGCCGCTGAAAATCCCGAACAGCAGCGCAAAGACCATCGCAATGGCCAATCCATATTCATCCAGCATCCGAGCTCTCCTCTACATCACGTGCCGGATCCAGTATGCGGGCCAGGCGGTCAAACACCTGCCCCAGTGCCCCCAGCGCCAGCAATATCAGGCCCGCCGGCAGGGCACCCTTAATCAGGTAACGGTCGGTCAAACCGCCATAGTTGGACTGCTCGCCTGAAACGTATGACATCTGCACCATATGCTTGGACAACCAGGCAATGAGGATACAGAAGGGAATCAGCAGGAGCAGATGACCAATGATTTCGACCCAATGACGCGTGGCTTTGGACATGCGGTGGTGCAGCATGTCGACGCGCACATGCATGTTGGCGTGCATGGCATAGCTGCCCCCGATCAGGGTGAGCAGGCCAAACAGATGCCACTGCAGTTCGGTCATGGTGTTGATGGTGATCGCCTTGCCCAGCAGCAGGACCTTTTCATCCCAGCGCACCAGTTCATTGGCGCTGAAGGCATTCATCACCACGGTTGCCAGTACTGCCAGCATTACGCCCAGTACCAGCCAGCTGCTTACCTGGCCCAGCCAGCGGCCCAGCCCGATCAACGGGCAGGCCAGGCGGGCGCACCAGCGGGCGCCGGAAAGGCGCCAGCCGGGCAGCTGTGGATTAACGCGGAGTTGCTTGTAGCTCATACCACTCGTCCACCAGTTTGCTGTGTTCCATCAGCGACTCGTACGCTTTCTTGAACAGAGGATTGTTCTTCATTTCCTCTTCGCGTACTTCATCCCAGCCCTTGCGCAGTTCCGCCAGTACCGGTTCCGGGAAGCGCTTCACTTCGATGCCCTTCTCTTCCAGTTTGCGGATAGTACGGATCTGCTCGGCCGGCGCTTCAGACATGGCCCACTGCAGGGTGGCGCGACACGCAGTTTCGAACTTGGCTTTGGTGTTGTCGTCGTACTCGTTCCAGACATCCTTGTTGATGATGAACGAGAACCAGCTGGCAGACTGGTGCCAACCCGGGAAGTAGTAGTACTTGGTGACGTCCTCGAAGCCCATGATCTGGTCAACCTGAGGCACGGAGAACTCGGAGGCGTCGATACGGCCACGTTCCAGCGCCAGGTAGATTTCACCACCCGGAATCAGCTGAGTGGACGCGCCGTACTTGTTCAGCACCTTGGCACCCAGGCCGGAAATACGCATACGCAGACCTTCGAAGTCCTTGATATCGTTGATTTCCTTGTTGTACCAGCCACCGGTTTCCTGCGGCGAGATAAAGCACGGGAGTACTTTTACGTTGTACTGATCGTATGCACTCTGCAGGATTTCGGTACCCTCGCCAGACCACATCCAGGACATGAAGGCTTCAGGGGTAGGACCAAACGGCAGCGCGCCATAGAGGTTGGTAACAGGTACCGTACCGGCCCAGTAGCCGATCCAGTCCCAACCTGCCGGCACAGCACCGGAGGATACGGAGTTGAACACCTCAAACGCCGGGACCAGATCACCCGGGTTATGCACTTTCAGTTTCACTTCACCATCGGTAACCGTCTCCAGCTCCTTGGCGAAACGCACAGCACCCTCACCAATGAAGATATTGGTATTGAAGGTGTTGGCCACATCCAGTTTGGACGGCCCGGCCGCCTGAATGCTGGTAGACAGGGCCAGTGCAGCAGCACCTGCGCCCAGTGCGGTAGTGATACGGGAAAACTGACTCATGATTCACTTCCTTTTGTTGTTATTTACGGTGAACACATAGATCGCCACTCCGGTATACACCAGAGTGGGTGACATTGTCATTTCATTGAGATGGTTGTATTTACGCCTGCGGATTCGTTATCCGGCTCAAACCAGCGTGAGGTCACGGTCTTGGTTTGGGTCCAGAATTGAATGGCCTGTTTGCCGTTCGGCCCCAGGTCACCCAGCTTGGACGCACGAGAACCGGTGAAGCTGAAGAAAGCAACGGGTACAGGGATCGGCACGTTGATCCCCACCTGACCCACATCGATATCCGCCTCGTAGTGGCGCGCGGCCCAACCGGAGTTGGTGAAGATGGAGGTGCCGTTGCCGTTGGGGTTGGCATTGATGAACTCGATAGCGTCATCCAGAGTATCGACGCATACCACGCCCATCACCGGACCAAAGATCTCTTCGTCGTAGACACGCATGCCGGGCTTCACATCGGTGAAGATGGTCGGGCCGACAAAGTTACCCTCAGGGTAACCATCCACACTCACATCACGCCCATCCAGCGCCAGCGTTGCACCTTCGGCCACGCCAGACTCGATCAAATTGATAACGCGGTTACGTGCCTGCGGCGATACCAGCGGCCCCAGGTCAGCATCGCGCTGAGTGCCAGGCCCCACCTTCATGGTTTTGGAATGCTCGATAATCTCCGGCAGCCACTCTTTCGCCTGACCGACCAGCACCACGACAGAGTTGGCCATGCAGCGCTGTCCCGCTGCACCGAAACAGGAGCCGATCACGTTGTGAATCGCCTGACTGCGGTTGGCATCCGGCATGATGACACAGTGGTTTTTGGCCCCCATCATCGACTGGACGCGCTTGCCGGCAGCTCCGGCGCGGTCGTAGATGTGCGTACCGACATGGGTGGAACCGATGAAAGACAGCGCCTTGATATCCGGGTGGTCACAGATCTGGTTGGCCACATCAGGACCACCATGGACCACGTTCAGAACACCCGGCGGAATGCCGGCTTCATGGGCCAGTTCCACCAAGCGCATGGTGGACGTGGGATCCTGCTCGGAGGGCTTCAGGACGAAGGTGTTACCGGTGGCAATGGCCAGCGGGAACATGAAACAGGGCAGCATGATCGGGAAGTTGAACGCCGTGATACCGGCACCCACGCCCAGCGGTTGCTGCAGGGAATACACATTGACGTTACCGGCGGCGTTTTCGGCGATTTCGCCCAGTTGCAGAGAGGTAATGGAACAGGCGTGCTCAATCACTTCCAGACCACGACCCACCTCGCCTTCGGCGTCCGGCAGGGTTTTACCGTGCTCTTCCGTAATCAGTGCCGCCAACTCTTCAGTGTGCTCACGCACAAGTGCCTGGAAGCGCAACATGATACGCATGCGCTGCGCCAGGGATACCTTGCGCCAGGACTTGAAGGCTTCCTTGGCCACCGCGACTGCGGTGTTGACCTCGGCCTCAGTGGCAAAGGGGACACGGGCGACCACTTCCTGAGTGGCCGGGTTTACTACATCGCGCCAGTCATCACTGCTGGAGCGTACTTTTTCACCATTGATAAACAGGGGGATTTCACGAACCGACATATCACCTGATCTCCTTATATTTTTTGTGTACTCAGGCAAAACCAAAGCAGCTAGGAATGCTTCATTTGAGTCTAACGAGGGATCGTGTTGACAGACAACAAACACTTAAGCACATTTGATGTGCAAAAATGCACAAGGAAAGCCTCCATGCTGAACTGGCAAGACATGCAGATATTTCTCGAAGTTGCGCGCGCCAACCGGCTCACCGATGCCGCTCGCCGCTTGAATATAGACCACTCAACAGTGTCGCGCCGCATCAGACGCTTTGAGGCCAGCCTGAACGCCCAATTGTTCGAGCGCAGCACCCACGGCTATGAGCTGGCCCCTGCCGGCAAACAGCTGCTGCTGTTCGCTGAAGAGATGGCACGCCAGGCTTCCCAGGCATCGGATAACATCAGCGACCGTAACCTGCAGGTCAGCGGCCAGATCCGCCTGGGCGTCACCGAAGGCTTTGGCACCCATGTCATCACGCCGCTGCTGGGAGCCTTCCGCCGCCGTTACCCGGATATCACCATTGACCTGCTGTCACTGCCCCGCGCCGTCAATCTGAGCCGCCATGAAGCAGACCTTGCGATCACCATCGACCGGCCCAGCAATGCCGAAATGGTGGTTTCACGCCTGTGCAGCTACCGCCTGAACCTCTATGGGGAAAAGGGCTATCTGGACCACCATGGCCGACCGAGCAACGTCAGTGCACTCAGTCGTTTTGATCTGGTGGGCTATGTGGATGACCTGATTTTCAGTGACCAGCTGGGCTATCTGGACCCCTTCCTGGCCAACCTGCCCAGCCAGCCGCGCTTCAGCCTGCGCAGCACCAGCATCATTGCACAGCTGCACGCCGTGCGTTGTGGTGCCGGTCTCGGCATTCTGCCCTGTTTCATGGCCAGTCAGGACACAGCACTGGAAGCCCTGTTAACGGATCAAATGGATATTCAGCGCGCCTTCTGGATCGCCGCACGCGGAGATCAGCGCCAACTGCTGAGAGTACGCCTGTTATGGGAGTTCCTGAAAACAGCCATAGAGGCCAACCAGGGGTTCTTGATGGGAGAAGCAGAGGGAGGTTTGCAGATGCCTGTGGCGCAAGGCCTGTTGGCAGGGGTAGAAACTGAACAGCGGGCATGAAGCCCGCTGTTGCGAATCCGAACTGTTAGTTATGCAACAACAGTAACGTTTTCGGCCTGAGGACCTTTCTGGCCCTGAGTAACTTCGAAAGTTACCTGCTGGTTTTCGTGCAGTGTGCGACGACCAGTACCGTTGATAGCGCGGAAGTGAACGAATACGTCCGGGCCATTTTCCTGCTGGATAAAGCCGAAGCCTTTCTCATCGTTGAACCACTTTACGGTACCGGTAACGAGCTGTGACATTTTTTGCCTCTTTCTTTTGCATGTACACCAGCAAAATGCTGGCTTTTCTTATGTTTGGACCCACCCAGGTGTGGCCCGGTTGCTAAGGCCTGCTTTCACAGACCCTGACCCTCGGTTGCCTAGGCAACTTCAGTCGTTTTCAGTCCTCGGACCCTCCGGGACAGAAACTTTTCATGTACGCAGAGCTGGTTTACCGCTACCGACGCAATCTGTTTCCCCAGCATAGATTTCTTGTATTGCGAAACCGTGACGCCCTTCAAACGGCAACAGACATGCCATTAGACGAACCACTGAGGTTGCCAGAGACAGGTAAGTTGTACTGATAACAGAAGGAGTAATACCGAGAGTAACGCGGGGGAACGATCGATCGGGGTGGGCTTCAGCAGGTTGCAGGTCAAAACAGGACCTGACCCTTGGCATGAGGGCCCTTGTATCATGGAACGCGGTATCCGAACCGCTTGCGTACTGATGTATCAAGTAAATCTGACTCCGTGCCGGCCCTGACCGGCTGCCCGGGCACCCGTTTTTGGTGGGCTCCGGCTAAATCGCTTTCTTGCATCATACCCCAGTATCAAGCAAATACAATGCTGTGTTGTACTTTTTATGCGCGTCGTTTAAGGAACCCGACACAGGTCAAATTTGCTACTTACAGGCATTCAGGCCTACTCTATTTATGCCCCTCTCCAAGAATGATTCACTCCAGACGCAAGGACGTGACCATGGCCTTCAGATTCATTCACAAGATACTCCTGCTTATTCTGTTACCCGTCATCGGCATCACCCTGCTCCTTGGCGGTATCATCCTGACCCAATACCAGCAGGCCGATGTACTGGAAACACTGGAAACCCAGGTTGAACTGACTACCTACAACAGCTCACTGGTGCATGAACTGCAGAAAGAACGCGGCGCAACCAGCGGCTGGCTGGGCGCCGGCACCCAGGCCTTTGCCGACAAGCTCAGCAAACAGCGCCTGCTCACCGACCAGGCACTGCAGCGCTGGCAGGGATATTTGAGACAAAACAGCTTCAGTGACCCGCGTATCCAAAGCATTCTGGAAAGAGCTCAACAGCAGCTGCGCCAGCTGAGCGATATTCGCAGCCAAGCAGATGATCGCAACATCGCCCTTGGCAAGGCGCTTGGCTACTACACCCAGCTCAATGCCGACCTGTTAAGCGGGGCCGCAACCATCGCCAATATCAGTACCGATGCCCAGATTGCGCGCAGCTCGGCTGCCTTCTATGCCTTCCTGCAAGCCAAGGAGCGAGCCGGTATCGAACGTGCGGTCCTGAGTAACGTGTTCGGCAGCGACCAGTTTGGTCCGGGGCTCTACCAGCGCTTCATCAACCTGGTATCGGAACAGAACACCTACCTTAAGCAATTCAATGCCCTCGCCCCTGCCGCCAGCATTCAGGCCTTTGAAAGCATGGCACGCTCTCCAGAGTTCAAGGCTGTAGAGCAGTTGCGCACGGTTGCGATGGAAAAAGCCGGTCAGGGGCAGTTTGGCGTCAAGGGGACTGACTGGTTTGACCGGGCGACTGACCGCATCAACCTGCTGAAAGACTTTGAAGACAACATGGTCGCCCAGCTGATCGCAACTGCCAGCGGAGCACATGAGCAGTCCCTGATCCGCACCGGCATAGGGCTTGCCGCACTGGTGATCACCCTGCTGCTGGTTGGCGTGATATCGCTGTGGATTATTCGTGGCCTGCACCGCCAGGTGGATGCCCTGGCCGCTACCATGGCCAGCGTGCGCAATGACAACGACCTCACCGTCCGGGCTGCAGTGCTGTCCGGGGATGAACTGGGCACCACGGCCGAACACCTGAACGAAATGCTGGGGCAGTTTGCCACCGCCATGTCTGATGTTGCCCGTGCCAGCCGGCAGCTGCACGAGGAGTCGCAGAACACTTCTCGCGTGGTGCACGAAGCCGAGAAGAACATCAAATTGCAAAGCGATGAAACCATGCAGGTAGCCGCTGCCGTGGAAGAAGTCTCAACAGCGGTACAGGACGTGGCCAACAGTACGGTCAATGCATCGGATGCCGCGCTACAGGCTGACCAACTGGCGCAAGATGGTCATGCCAAGGTGGACGCTGCCGCCAATGCAGTGGCGAACCTGGCCCATGACAGTGAGCAACTGGCCGAAATGACCGCGCGCCTGAATGAAAGCAGCCAGAAGATTTCTGATGTGACGGATGTAATCAACAGCGTATCCGAGCAGACCAACCTGCTGGCACTGAACGCCGCGATTGAAGCCGCCCGTGCCGGCGAACAGGGACGCGGCTTTGCCGTGGTGGCTGATGAAGTAAGGACTTTGGCCCAGCGCACCCAGGCGTCCACATCGGAAATCGACGCTATCATCCGTAAGCTGCAGCAGGAAACCCAGCAGGCCAGTGATCTGGTGGCCAGTAATCAACAGGATATGCTGCAGGCCACCGAACGTGCGCAGGAGGTGGAAACCGCTCTGGATGCCATCGTGGCGGCCATTGCCAGTATCACCAACATGTCGACTCAGATCGCCGCGGCTGCGGAAGAGGAGTCCACCGCCATCAACGATATCGGCAAGAATATTTCACGGATCGATACCAGTGCCGAAGCGATCAAGGACAGTGCACACAGCCTGTCCTCTCACGCGGAGCAGCAACTGCAACTGGCCGAGGGCCTGAGTAATCTGATTTCGCGCTTCAAGATCTGACCGGCTTACGCCGGTCAAACATCAAGGTTAGCGTACGCGGGCGCGGGGCTTCTGGCCCTTGCCTGCGGCAGCTGAACGCCCCGCCGAACGACCACCGCTCTTCTTGCGACCGCTGTCACCGGATTTTTTGCCCCCGGTGTTACGTGGCGGCAAGCCGGTATGCTGAGTCAGCAGCTTGCCCTTGCCCGCACGGTTGCCGCCGGCGCGGCTGGACTTGGGCGAGTTCTTGCGACGCGGGTTGATATGCTGGGCGTCGTCCGGCTGGGTCGCCGGAATCAGCTGCTTGTCACCATCACCAATCAGGTCGGCACGTCCCATGGCGGTCAGTGCTTCACGCAGCAGTGGCCAGTTTTCAGGATCGTGGTAACGCAGAAACGCCTTGTGCAAACGGCGCTGACGCTCCCCTTTCACGGTCTCCACTTTCTCGCCGCTCTTCTTGTAGGTAAGCTTGCGCAGCGGGTTGCGACCGGAGTGGTACATCGCCGTGGCAGTGGCCATGGGTGAGGGGTAGAACGCCTGTACCTGGTCTGCCTTGAAGTCATTGCGCTTGAGCCAGAGCGCAAGGTTCATCATGTCTTCGTCACTGGTGCCCGGGTGCGCCGCGATGAAGTACGGAATCAGGTACTGATCCTTGCCCGCCTCCTTGGAGAACTTCTCGAACATTTTCTTGAAGGCGTCATAGGTGCCGATGCCCGGTTTCATCATCTTGTCGAGTACGCCGCGCTCGGTGTGCTCAGGGGCAATCTTGAGATAGCCACCGACATGATGTGTCACCAGCTCACGCACGTATTCCGGGTCTTCCACTGCCAGGTCGTAACGCAGACCAGAGGCGATCAGGATCTTGTTAACACCCTTGAGATCACGCGCCTTGCGGTACAGTCCGGTCAGCGAGCTGTGATCGGTATTCAGGTTCTGACAGATACCCGGGAATACGCAGGACGGCTTGCGGCAAGCCGCTTCGATCTCGGGGCTTTTGCACGCCAGACGGTACATGTTGGCGGTGGGGCCACCCAGATCGGAGATCACGCCGGTAAAGCCCGGTACCTTGTCACGAATTTCTTCGATTTCGTTCAAAATCGACTCATGCGAGCGGTTCTGAATGATGCGCCCTTCGTGCTCGGTGATGGAGCAGAAGGTACAGCCACCAAAGCAGCCACGCATGATATTGACCGAGAAACGGATCATCTTGTACGCCGGGATCTCGGCATCGCCATAGACCGGATGCGGAATGCGCTGATACGGCAGACCGAACACATGGTCCATCTCTTCGGTGGTCAGCGGAATGGGCGGCGGGTTAAGCCAGACTTCCTGATCACCATGCAGCTGCACCAGCGCGCGGGCGTTGCCTGGGTTGGTTTCCAGGTGCAGCACGCGGTTGGCATGGGCATAAAGCACCGGGTCCTTGCTGACCTTCTCGAATGACGGCAGGCGGATGACCGTCTGGCTGCGGTCCAGCTTCACACGTGGCTCGATGTGCAGAATCTGCACTTCGTCTTCAGCTTCCATTTCAGCGGTTTCGCCGTCATCACGGCCGTTTTCCAGCTGGCAGGCTTCCAGGTCACGCGTGTTCACATAGGGGTTGATGATCTTGTCGATCTTGCCGGGACGGTCGATACGGGTGGAGTCGATCTCCATCCAGTCAGCCGGTGTATCCTTGCGGACGAAAGCGGTGCCACGTACATCGGTAATTTCGTTCACCGCTTCGCCACGGGCAATACGGTGCGCCACCTCGACAATGGCACGCTCGGCGTTGCCGTACAGCAGCAGGTCCGCGCGGGCATCCAGCAGGATGGAGCGACGTACCTTGTCCTGCCAGTAATCGTAATGGGCGATACGGCGCAGAGAGCCCTCGATACCACCCAGAATAATCGGCACTTCTTTATAGGCTTCACGACAACGCTGGCTGTACACCAGGCTGGCACGGTCCGGGCGCTTGCCCGCCTTGCCGCCAGCGGTATAGGCATCGTCGGAGCGAATCTTGCGGTCGGCCGTATAGCGGTTAATCATGGAATCCATGTTGCCGGCGGCAACACCGAAAAACAGGTTGGGCTTGCCCAGCGCCTTGAAGGCATCGGCTGAATGCCAGTCCGGCTGAGCAATGATACCGACGCGGAAGCCCTGCGCTTCCAGCAAGCGGCCGATGATCGCCATGCCAAATGACGGGTGGTCCACATAGGCATCGCCGGTAACGATAATAATGTCGCAGCTGTCCCAGCCGAGCTGGTCCATCTCCTCCCGGGACATGGGCATGAAGGGAGCAGGACCAAAACATTCGGCCCAGTATTTGGTGTAATCAAAAATCGGTGTAACTGCTTGCATGAAGATCCCGGAATAAAGGCGCGTGCTTGGCGCGCGAGTATAGCGCATTTTTTGAACAGTGCCGACCAAAGTCCAATACCCGCGCCCGAACGCAAACGGCCCCGCAAGCGGGGCCGTTCAGGTCAGCGTCTGTCTTTCATTCAGGCAGCGGCTTTGGGTGCCGGCTTACCGATGATAATCGACAGAATCGCAACAGCGGCAAGTGCCCAGCAGTAGTGGATATTGCCAACGATGACCAGCGGCGACAGACCGGCGATTGAGCCGGCCAGCAGCACCTGGGCACCGTAGGGCAACATGCCCTGCACGACGCAGGAGAAGATATCCATCAGACTGGCACTGCGGCGCGGATCGACGTCGTAACGCTGGGCAATATCCTTGGCCAGGCTGCCGGAAATCAGGATCGCCACGGTGTTGTTGGCCGTGCAGACGTTGGTCAGCGCCACTGCTGTGCTGATACCGAACTCACCGGAACGACGGTGTTTTTTCGGGTCGTCACTCTGGCGTGACAGCTTGTCGATCACACCGGACAGCCAAACCAGACCACCCTGGGATTTCATCAACGCGCCCAGGCCACCGATCAGCAGCGACAGAATCAGGATTTCCTGCATACCGGTGTAGCCGGCATAGATATCCTTGGACCACTGCGCCACGGTGTACGCATCCTGCATGAAGAAGCCGACACCGCCGGCCAGCAGGATGCCGACAAATAGCACCAGCATTACGTTCAAACCTGACAACGCCAGCACCAGCACCGCCAGGTAAGGCAGCACGCGGACCAGCTCGTAATCCCCCGGCGCTTCCACCTGGGCACTGCTGCCCTGGATGAACAGCCACACCAGTGTCAGCAGCGCGGCCGGCAAGGCGATCTTGAAGTTGAGGCGGAACTTGTCACGCATCTCACAACCCTGGGTACGGGTCGCGGCGATGGTGGTATCGGAGATAATCGACAGGTTGTCACCGAACATGGCACCACCAATAACCGTACCGATGGTCAGCAGCAGCGACAGATCGGTCGCCTCGGCCACACCCACCGCGATAGGCGCAATGGCGGCAATGGTACCCATGGAAGTGCCCATTGAAGTGGCAACAAACGCCGTAATAACGAACAGACCCGGCAGCACCATGGAGGGCGGGATAATACTGAGACCGAAGTTAACGGTGGCATCGACACCGCCCACCGCCTTGGCCACACTGGCAAAGGCACCGGCCAACAGGTAGATCAGCACCATGGTGATGATGGTGTTGTCACCCACACCGCTGATGAAGGTTTCAATGCGCTCGTTCAGGCGGCCTTTTTGCAGCATCAACGCCAGAACGATGGCAGGCAAAATCGCGACCGGAGCCGAGATCTGATAAAAGGCGAACTCGACTTCAGCCGCCTGGTAGTAGAGACCACTGCCGATAAACAGGGCCAAAAAAAGTCCGAGTGGCAGCAGTGCCAATGGAGAATTCTTTGTCATGCTGGTGTCCGAATTATCTCTGACCGATCAGGCCAAATACTTACCACCGCTTCGCCGGATCGGCCAAGACAGTGAACGGAATCAAGGAGTTGCGCGCTATATCGAGCAGCTCGACAAGCGTCCATGCGGGATATTGGCGACGTCATGCGCCATAAAAGAGCCTTTTATACATTAACCGACATAAAAACTGAAGGTTTTATAACTCAACTACTCTATCGAAGTGACCCAGCCATTGCCGAGCTGACGCATCTGCTGCTGGATCCAGTCGGCGCGTTGGCGCACATAATCCGTCGGCGGCTGTGCCACATACAACCAGGGGTTGGGCAAAATGGCCGCCAGGCGCGCCGACTGGTCCACCGTCAGGCGTTCAGCCGGGCGCTGATACCAATATTCACTGGCCGCTCCCACGCCATAGACACCTGGCGCAAACTCGACGATGTTCAGGTACAACTCCAGAATACGCCGCTTGCCCAGTATGCCCTCCAGCATCAGCGCCAGCGGCGCTTCCATGCCCTTGCGCACCCAGTCGCGGCCGGGCCAGAGGAAGAGATTCTTGGCTGTTTGCTGTGTCAGCGTGCTGGCACCTCTCAGCCCCTTGCCATCCATCGCCTCGGATACCGCCTGCTGCACGGCCTGAAGATCGATGCCGTTATGCAGCGGAAAGCGCTGATCCTCACTGGCGACCACCGCCAGCTGCATGCTGACCGGGATTTGCTCCAGATCGACCCACTGGTGGCTATACTCCTCTGGATAACCGGCCGGGCTGGTTAACTCGCGCCAGACCAGCCAGGACCAGACCGGCGGGTTGATCACCTTAAGGCCAAGCACAATCAGCGTCAGCAGCAGTACAGCGGCCAGCAGGCTGCGCCACAGCAGGCGCCAAAGCGGGCGTAGCAGATAACGGGACAGTTTGGATGGGGGACGACTGGCCAAAAGACCTCTGTAAATGATTCCAAAAGATTAAGGAAAGGTGCGGAACTCTCGCGCTAAGCTCCGGTCAGCTTGTAACTACTATGCCAAACTCTGATTACCACTGTCATGCTTGATACGCCCCGATACAGATTCACAGGATTGCTCAGTGCCCTCGCACTGGTCCTGCTGTTGCTGGCACCGGTACTGGTGTCGGCCGTGCCTGTATCAAATGATGTAGCAGTCGGCATGATGGCCCACGGGCATGACAATCAACATGGCGAAGACGGCAGCCTGTCTTGTTGGCAACAATGCCTGAACAGCTGCAGCAACCACTGCACACCGGTTTTAACCAGCTTGCCGCTGGCCCACCAGGCCAGCCATCGCCTTGGTCAGTCTCGGCCAAACCTCTACCAGCCCCTCTTCCCCTCGGGGCTGCACCGCCCTCCAAGAACCTGAACAGCTTTTAATTCCGCTGCCCATGACGGGCAGCCAAGGACTTTATTTGCTATTCAGGAGTACCTTCATGAGCAAGGACAACGTTTTGCGTGCGCCCTCACGGCGTCGCTTTGTCCAGGGACTGGCCCTGGGCGGTCTGGCCGCCGGACTGGGTTTGACTGCACGCCCGCTGCTGGCTGCCAAGGCACCATCAACGGGTAACGCGCCGGTACTGACCGGCACCACATTCGATCTCGACATTGGCCACCAACTGGTCAACTTCACCGGCAAGGAAAAACTGGCGACCACCGTTAACGGCTCCCTGCCGGCACCGATTTTGCGCTGGCGTGAAGGCGAGCGCGTACGCCTTAATGTCAGCAACCATCTGGACTCGGACTCATCCATTCACTGGCACGGCCTGATTCTGCCGTCCGAAATGGATGGTGTGCCGGGGCTGAGCTTTGACGGCATCGCCCCCGGTGAAACCTTCACTTACGAGTTTGATGTACAACAGAATGGCACCTACTGGTACCACAGCCATTCCGGTTTTCAGGAACAGACTGGTCTCTACGGTGCCATCATCATCGACCCCAAGGAGCCGGAGCCCTTCAGCTACGACCGCGAGCATGTTGTGCTGCTGTCGGACTGGAGCGATACGCCCCCGGAGCAGGTCTACGCCAACCTGAAAAAGATGAGCCACTACTACAACCGGCGTGAGCGCAATCTGACCGATGATCTCATTCCCGAGATCCGGAAAGATGGCCTGGGCACTACTCTCTCGCGTCGGCAGATGTGGGAAAAGATGCGCATGAGCGACCGCGACATCTCCGATGTCACCGGCTATACCTACACCTTTCTGATGAACGGCCAGACCCCGGCCAGTGGCTGGACCGGCCTGTTCACACCGGGCGAAAAGGTACGCCTGCGGGTGATCAACGCGGCTGCCATGACCTTCTTTGACCTGCGCATTCCCGGCCTGAAAATGACAGTGGTAGCCTGCGATGGCCAGTATGTGGAACCGGTCGACGTGGATGAATTCCGCATCGGCGTTGCCGAAACCCTAGATGTCATCGTGGAACCCCAGGCCCATCAGGCCTATGCCCTCTTCGCCCAGGCCATCGATCGCTCCGGCTATGCCTTCGGCCAGCTGACGCCAGACCCGTCACTGACCGCAACGCCGCCACCACTGGACCCGGCCCCCGAGCTGAGTCACATGGATATGGGGATGGATATGAGCGGCGCCGGCCATGCCGCTCAGAATCCGGGCCATGACGGGCATGCCATGCCGATGTCGAATGCGCATGATGGGCACACGATGCCCATGCCTGCAGCAGCCCCCATGAATCACGGCAGCATGAACCACGACAAAATGGAACACGGCAGCCCTGACGCAGACATGCACAAGGCTATGCATAAAAGCATGCATCAGGGCATGTCTCACACAGCAGGCAAGACCATGGAACCCGCCTACAAGGGTCATCCGCTCTCGGCCGGCATGCCGGTTCATGCCGACAGCGAGTACGGCCCTCATGTGGATATGCGTGCCGAAGCACCGCAATACCGTCTCGACGATCCGGGGGTTGGCCTGCGCAACAACGGTCGCAAGGTTTTGACCTATGCCGATCTGCGCAGCCTGCACCCCACGCCGGATACGCGCGAGCCCGGCCGCGAGATTGAACTGCATTTGACCGGCAATATGAGCCGCTACATGTGGTCAATCAACGGCATTCGCTACGCCGAAGCCGAGCCCATTCACCTGACATACGGCGAGCGCGTTCGCATCACTCTGGTGAATGACACCATGATGCCGCACCCGGTCCATCTCCATGGCATGTGGAGTGATCTGGAAACCGGCGATGCCACTCACCTGCCCCGCAAGCACACCCTGGTGGTGCAACCGGGTGCCCGGCTGAGCTACCTGGTCACTGCCGATGCCCGCGGCGAGTGGGCATTCCACTGCCATCTGCTCTATCACATGATGGGCATGTTCCGAAAAGTCGTGGTCAGCTAAGGAGAGAGACATGAACAAACTGAGATACCTGCCCCTGCTGGCCCTGTTGACCCCGACACTGTCACAGGCAGCCATGGACGATGACCCGGTGCTGGCCATGCTCAATGTAAAACAGCTTGAAGCCGCTTACAGCGAGGATGACACCCGCCTGCAATGGAATGTAGAAGGCTGGCTCGGCACCGATTTGCACAAACTGGTGCTGACCAGCGAAGGCGCGCGCCTGGATGGCCGCAGCGAAAGCCAGGAACTGCGCCTGTTTTATCGCCGCGCCATCAGCCCCTACTGGAACATGGAGCTGGGCTGGCATCATGAGCCTCTGGCCGAACAGCGTAATGATCGTGCCCTACTCGGTTTCAGCGGCACCGCCCCCTGGTTTATCGAAACCGAGGCGACCCTGCTGGCTGGCCCGGGCACTGACCTGAGTGCAGAGCTGAGTCTGGAACGCGAAGTCCGGCTATCCCGTCAGTGGGTACTGGCCCCCGAAGTCGGCCTGACAGCACACAATTTCAGCGATACCGCGGAACATCAGGGCAGCGGTCTGTCGGACCTGGATCTGGAATTGCGCCTGTTATGGGAAATACGTCCTGACGTTATGCCTTACATCGGTGTCACCTGGGAACGTAAACTGGGAGATACTGCTGATTTGGCCCGCGCGACAGGACATGACGTTGAGGAAACCCAGTGGCGACTGGGTATAAGTTTCTGGTTCTAACGGAGATCACAATGAAACACACAATAAAAAAAGCGGCTTTTACCCTTGGCTTACTGGCCCTGCCAATGGCAGCCAGCGCCCACAGCAATCATTGCGAGGACACTCAGCTGGGCGAGCAGATGAAGTCGCTGAAGGACAGTTTCAAGACCTATCGCCAGGCCCTGTCTGAAGAGGATTGGCAGCAAATGGCGGCAGCACGTGGGGACATGCAGGAACTCGCGGAAGCAGCCGCTGACGAGCGCCCACTCAAGTTGCATGATCTGCCTGCCGAGCAGCATCCGCAGATGATGCAGGATTATCAGCAAGGTCTGGACAGGCTGAATAACCTGTTTAACCAGCTGGCCGAGGCAGAACAGACGCAGGATGCTGATACCGCTACAGACCTGGTGGGCATGATCGGCAAGCACAGCAAGCAAAGCCATGAGTCCCTGCGCAAGGATTGCGACTAGACTCATTTGCCTGCCGCCGGCCTCAGGCCGAGCGGCAGGGTTTCAACCAGGCTTCAAGTTGACGGCCATCGAGGCGGTCATTGGCACCGGCATCCGGCTGCCATGCCTGAATAAAGTCATCACGGAACAGAAATCCCTGCACCGCATCCACGCCCAGATCACGGGCGCGGGAAAACTGCTGTTCGTTCTCCACGCCTTCCAGAATAACGGTTTTGCCACTGGCTCTGGCGAAGCTGATCAGGGCAGCAAAAAGCGCATCCGCATCCGGTCCAGTCAGCCGGCATAACCAGTCCCGCGCCAGTTTGACGTATTCGACACCGGCCAACAGATCAAAGGACACCAGACTGTCCTGCGCGCCCACATCATCCAGCGCCAGCGGAAGTCCCGCGCCGCCGAATGCCTGCTGCATGGCGATACTGACCTGCGCATCGGACACCGAGCTGTTTTCAATGATTTCCACCACTGTACCTGCACGGTGCTCCAGTAGCGCAACCATGGGATGCACTGGCTCGTTCAGAAACACTTCAAAGGCATCCTGATCGATATTGAGAAAGAGGTTTTCACTGTCCGGCGCATGCTGAAGCTGCAGCTGCTTGATGCGATATTCCATCTGGAACAGGCTCAAGGGGCTGTCATGCAAGGCACGAAACACCCGGTCGGGCGGCAGGCGCCCGCCGCCATGAACGCGAAAGCGCGCCAGGGCTTCATGGCCCAGTACACGTCGGTCAGTCGTCGAGACGATCGGCTGATACTCGACGCCAATTCCGATACCGCTCAGAAAATCCAGCAGGATCGCTGGTGAAATGTCATACATGCATAGCTCACTTAGTCTGCTGTCTTGTGCAGCAGTACGAGACGGATGCGGCGATCCCTGCCGAATTCAGGCACTGGAAACGGTTGCCTCCTGTAACAACTGGCGATACCAGACGTCCAGCATGCGCGGGTCAGCCTGGCTCACCTGAACGGTGGCAAACAGCGGTTGGGCACCGGCTTGCTGCATGCTGTGGGTCACATCCAGTCCAAAGGCGCAGAAGCGCGGATAGCTGCGATCTCCCAGCGCCAGAACAGCAAAGGGACGGTGTGCAAACGCTGCCGATACGCCCTCATCATCCCAGCCAATCCCGGTCTTGGGCGGATCACCATCACCGGTGGTACTCACCACCAGCAACAGCGCCTTATCCGGGGGCGAAACACTGGCAAGACGGTTAAGCGCTACCACTTCAGCACTGAAGCCGGCCTTGCGCAGGCGCTTGCGTGTTTCCTGTGCCAACTGGCGTGCGGTGCCGGTTTCGGTGCCATAGGCAATCCAGTAGTCCTGACGCCCAGCGGACTGAGTGTCATCAGAACGCGCCCGGCGCAGGCCACGCCAGAGCACCAGGGCGTAAGCCACCAGTGCCAGGGACGCAAGCCAACGCCGGTCGGTATCGACACTGCCGAGCTGCCAGACCAGCACGAGTGCCAGTCCCAGCAGCAACAGCAAGGTCTTTATGCCGATCTTCAAAGCGGCAGCACCTCAAGGGTGGCGGTGTAACCCAGGCGCTTGGTCGCGCCTTCGATTTCGGTGGAGGGCTGCTCACCTTTCAGGTTGAGCCAGTACATGCCCGGTTCCTCAAAGGTGACCTTGAGATTACCTTCGTCATCCGTGGTCAGTTTGATCTCGTCGACATCATCACGGTAACGGATACCGCCACGGATCAGCACGGCCTCCATGCCCTTGGCCGGCTGGCCGTCTGCCAGAAACCGGAAAGTCACTTCCTCGCCGATAAAGAGATCGTTCGGGTGGGTGACCGGCACCAGCTCAAGGCCGTCACCGGTGGGCTTGAAGGTCTCGTCACTGGGGGCGCCCTTGGTCACGAATACCTGCATGCGGTTATCCACTTCACTGATCTGCAGATCTTGTGCATCCTTGGGAATACGACGTTCCATCTTTTCAGCGCGGCCAAACCAGCGTTTGGGCTCACCATCCTGGGTGTAACGCGCAAAAATGCCCTGGCGGCGCGTTTCCAGGGTATAGGTGCCATCTTCCTTGAGTTCCACATCAAAGGTAGAGCGGTACTTGCCCTTGGCCTGGTTCTGCGCTTCCACCTCAGCCCCCGTGGGCGAGGTAATTTTCAGTCCGCCCAACTGCAGCGGGAAATGTTCGAAATAGAACAGGCTGTTGGACACGGCACCATCCACCGTCACCCAGGTATTCTCACCCGACAATACCGTTGCCGAAGGCAGCATCCAGGTACGGTGCGCCTGGGCATTCATGGCGGTTCCCAAACCCAGTGCCAGCAGGGCACAAGCGCTCAAACGTTTAATATTCATCATATTTCCTTATCGGTTGTCGGGATTCAGGGAGTCAGTTCCAGCGCGACACGACCCAGCTCGTGCTCACCCTGCTGTGTCTGTTTTTGCGCCGCTTCTGCAGGCCACTGGAAAGGCAGGCGCAGCAGTTCACGCCCGCCCAGCTCGCGCGCCGCCTCCACTACCAGGCGGTACTCGCCGGCAGGCAGATCAGCCAGTTTGGGATCATCCGCGGCAAACACCATTTCATGCGCACCCAACGGGCGGGTTGCGCTGGAAATGCCATCCACCGGCATCTCCAGCTGGCGGCCACTGCGACGCCACCAGAGGCGCAAATCCTTAAGCCATTTGGTGCCTTCGTTATCGCGCATCTCCAGGTCGTACCAGACCGCCAGATCCTGCTGATGACGCCCCTTGGCATTTTCAATCCACACCGCCACATAAGGGCGGTGATACTCCGCGATATCGATGGATGGCACCTCGATTTGAACCTTGAGTTCAGCCGCCATCGCCTGATTTGCCGCGACTGACAGCAGCGCCGCTGCTGTCACCTGTTTCCATTGCATACTCACTCCTTACCCGGACGGTTGAACATTGCCCCGCCCCGTTAATGCACCACCAGTAGCGCCAGCAATACCGGCAACAGCACTCCCAGTCCGGTTACCGGCCAGACCGACGCGCGTTCACGCGCATGCAGCCAAAGCACGGCCAGACCGGTCAGGCTGAAGACCAGACACACCAGCGCAAAAAAATCGATGAACAGACTCCATGCCTGACCGGCATCACGCCCCTTGTGCAGATCATTGAGATAGGCGATCCAGCCACGGTCGGTGGATTCGTACAGCAGGTCGCCGGTTTCCAGATCCACACTGAGCCAGGCATCACCGCCCGGACGTGGCAGCGACAGATACACCTCAAATTCAGACCATTCGGGCTCACGAGCCGGCAGGCTCACGTCATATTCGGATTCCAGCCAGTTGTGCAGCTCGGCTGGCAGTTCGGATTCATCAGCAGCGGCCTGCTGCAAGGGCGCCAGAAGCGCTTCAGGCAATACGGCTTCAACGGTTACAACCTCTTTTGAGGCAGGTATCTGCCCCGCATGGTTGAGGGTAAAACCGGTTACCGCGAACAACAGCATGCCAAAGAGCGCAAACGCCGAACTGATCCAGTGCCAGGTCATCAACCGGCGCATCCAGACGGCACGCTTCTGGCCCTGACCGGATGCCTTATTCACGTCACTTGCCTGCTCGCTCTGTCCCTGTATGTCCTGCATCTCGCCTTAGGTCCTGCCCCTGAAAAAGCGCACGAGAATAGAACAATTCTCACTTACACTCAATTAATGATAATGATTCGCAGTGATAATTTATGTAAAGTACTGGCCACAGACGGCGCTTCCAGAACCCGGCAAGTCCATCAAACACCTCGCCGTACGGCTTTTCATCTCCTTCACAGCCGTTGGGTAAAAGCCTGCATCAGGCCAAAAAAATGAAACCCTAACTTAAGATTAATACAAATGATAATAATTATTAATATTGATTTAATCTTAGCAAATCTTTAACCTTGCCTGCGATTTCAGGTGCGCTACCCCCATAGCGGCTCAACAAATACAAAGGAAAAGGAACTGAATTGTGAGGATCTCTCCCCAGCGCGTCGCGACATTTGCACTGACCAGTGCCATCGCTGCCACTCATGCACAGGCCAACACCGCCGTCGAACAGGATACTGTGGTTGTCAGCGCCGCCGGTATCGAGCAGAAATTGATTGATGCACCCGCTTCAATCACCGTGATCAGCCAGGAAGAGATTAACAAGAAACCTTACCTCACCCTGCTGGACGCAGTACGTGAAGTGGAAGGCGTAGATGTGGGTGAAACCACGGATAAAACCGGTCAGGGCGGCATCAGCATCCGTGGCATGGGCGCCGACTACACCCTGATCCTGATTGACGGCAAGCGCCAAAACAACATCGGTGACATCTACCCGAACAACTTTGGCGGTAACCAGTTCAACCACATTCCGCCCAAGGAAATGATTGAGCGTATCGAGATTATCCGTGGCCCAGCCTCGACCCTCTACGGCGCCGACGCCTTGGGTGGCGTAATCAACATCATCACCAAGAAAGTGGGCAATGAGTGGCATGGCTCCGTTTCCCACAGCCGCACCATCGAATCCAATGATGATTTCGGTAACGACCAGACCACCGACTTTGCCATCAGTGGCCCCATGGTTGAAGGCGTGCTGGGCCTGAATGTGCGCGGCAGTCTCTATGAGCGTGACGCTTCAACGCCGAGCTTTGATGACATTACCGACCCCAACGGTGACCTGGTACCCCGCTCGCTCGGCTACGGCTCTGGCGGCAAGACTGTGGATAACGAAAACCGCAATCTGGGTATGCGTCTGGACTTCAAGCCGGCGGACAACCAGCTACTGATGTTCGATATCGAAACCTCACAGCAGGAGTACGACAACGTACCGGTAGACGGCTCCAACCCGCTTGGTACCACCGACAGCATTAACCGCCTGCCCCGTGCCGGCTATGCGCTGGAGCAGGAGTTCAACCGCGATCAGATGTCCCTGACCCACGAGGGCACCTGGGGCTTTGGCCACAGCACTATCAGCCTGCATCACATTGAAACCAGCAACGATGGCCGTACCCTGCCACTGACGGCTACCGAGCGTCTGCTGTATGAAGAGATGGTTGCCAACGGTGCCAGCGATGACGAAATCGAAGCCACCTTCCTGCCGCGCCAGAGCCGCGTGCTGGAAACCCGCCAAACCACATTGGATGTGAAGTTCGACAGCCAGGTAGGTGATCACTGGCTGGTATACGGTGGTCAGTACGTGGACGCCGAAATGGAAGACGGCAGCTTCGGCATGAACGGTAGCGGTTTTGCCTCCGGCAGCGTGCAGGAGCACGAGCAGTGGTCCCTGTTCGCC
The DNA here is from genome assembly GCF_059179545.1 of Marinobacterium sp. NO-S09. Classification (NCBI taxonomy): domain Bacteria; kingdom Pseudomonadati; phylum Pseudomonadota; class Gammaproteobacteria; order Oceanospirillales; family Oceanospirillaceae; genus Marinobacterium; species Marinobacterium sp. NO-S09. The sequence goes on from NZ_CP168954.1 coordinate 3,750,330, forward strand.
GAGGACAACTGGTCCATCACCAACAGCCTGACCCTCACCGGTGGCCTGCGCTATGACGATCACAACATCTTCGGCGGCCATGTCAGCCCCCGTGCCTATGCCAACTGGGCGGTGTCGCCTGCCTGGACCCTGAAAGGTGGCGTCAGCACTGGTTACAAAGCGCCTCAGGCCAGCGATCTCTATGACGGCATTACCGGCTTTGGTGGCCAGGGCACACGTCCTTTCCACGGCACCCCGGATCTGGAGCCGGAAACCAGCGTAAACAGCGAACTGGCGGTGTACTACAGCCACCCCGATGGCCATAACTTCAACGCCACCCTGTTCTCCAACAAGTTCAAGGACAAGATTGAACGCGGCAACGGTATCTACCACTGCGATGACCCGGCGGCGGGCAGCAACTGTGCCGATCTGGCGTCTGAATGGAATGAGGTGCTGGGCGACGGTTATCAGTTCAGCCAGCTGGTTAACATCGACAGTGCCCAGATCGATGGTCTGGAACTGGCCGGTAAGCTGCAGCTGACCCCGACCCTGTACCTGCGTGCCAACTACACTTACACCGATGCCCGCATCACCAGCGGCGCCAACAAGGGCGACCCGCTGAGTGGCACCGCCAAGCATATGGCCAACGCAACGCTGAACTGGCAGGCAACGCCCAAGTTCAACACCTACCTGACAGCGGAAATGCGTTCCAAGCGCTTCACCAGCAGCCCGCGCGGCTGGAACAGCGATGTGGAATACCCGGAGTACTACAAGGACTACACCGTCTACCATCTGGGGGCCAGCTACGAAGTTACTCCTAACTTCAGGCTGAATGCCCGCATCAACAACCTGCTGGATGAAGACTTCACCAGCTACAAGACGGTATTCACAACCGAAGACGGTGGCGCCAGCTGGGATCCGAACTACATCGACGATTACAACGTCAAAGCCAAGTCCCGCAACTACTGGTTGTCTGCGACCTACAGCTTCTGATCATCACGTAACCCTCACGACAAGGCACCTTCGGGTGCCTTTTTTGTGTTTGAGTCGCGCTGTTAATCGTCAACCTGGCGTGCCTTGAGGCCGTGCTTGCGCAGCCGCCGTCGGCCCTGCTGCCGCGGGCATCGGAACTGAACCATCAACTTCGGGCGGATCACACTGAGTCAAACGACCGGCATATCTTCCGGACGCTCACGCAAGGCAGGAATCATCACCGGCATAACATTCAGGCGGAAATACAGATCCAGTCGAAACTGTTTTGCATTTTCCCGGAAGTTGCTGTCCGAAGCAGCAAAAAAGGATCTTCAGGCTATGATTAATGCTATGCCATGAATGTTACCAGGCTGCGCCACTTACTGATCTCAGGCGGCAGCCTCAAGGCATAGTCTGATGAACTGGATAGGCATCTCACATGCGACAGCTGTTTATGGCATTCGCGCTACTGCTTCCGTGTATGCTCACTCGGCCTGTGCTGGCCCAGGAGCCAATCACGGTTGTGCGCTATGCCATCGATAATCCCGACTTTATCAAGCGCTACGACTACCCCCTGACACTGCTGGAGATGGCTCTGGAGGCATCAGCACCTGCCTATGGCCCCTACCGCATCGAGCGCGCCAGCTTTTTGGCAAGCCAACAGCGTTTGCGGAATCTAGTAGAAGAAGGCGAGCATCTGGATATCACTTTTGGCATGTCCCGACCGGAAATCGAAGCCAGGATGCGGGTGGTGCCTTTCCCGCTGATGAAAGGTCTGCTGGGGTACAGGGTCATGCTGACACGGCCGGACCTGCGCCCTCAGCTCGAAGACGTACACAGCCTTGCCGACCTGAGCCACTTTGTCGCTGTTCAAGGCGATCAGTGGACAGATACGCGAATTTTGCAGGCCAACGGGTTACCGGTAGAAACCTCTTCAGACTATCCTGGCATGTTTCGGATGCTGCAGGCAGGCCGGGTCGATTACTTTCCGCGCAGCATTGCCGAGGTCTGGGCCGAACTTGAAGAATCCCTTACCCAAGGGCTGACCCTAAATCAAAAGGTCGTGCTGCGTTACCCAGGGCCGTACTATTTCTTCGTATCCCGCAACAACCCCGAACTGGCCGAACGCCTCCATTCCGGCTTGATGACACTGCACCACTCGGGTCAATTCGAGGCGTTTTTCCGCTCCCGTATGGAAACCCGCAGTGCCTTGGCATTCCTTGAATCACAGGAGTACAGGCTGCTGGATCTGGCCACGCCCTTTGAGCTGCCTTCGCTGGAGCAAATACCCGATTCGCTGTGGCTGTCACCAGAGCATATGGAACAGTGACACCTTCATTCGGCTTCGATTAAAGACCGCCCCAGTATGGTTAAACCAAAGCGCTGACCATCCATTTTTGCGATGCCGGGCAACAGCCCCCAGATGGTGTAACCGGCCTTTTCAAACAGGCGCAAACTGGGCGTGTTGTGCGAGAAGATATAGGCAGTCAGGTGCGTGATACCCAATGTCTCGGCCTGCGCCAACACATGCGCCAGCAACCGATGCCCCAAGCCTTTGCCCTGTGCATCCGGGTGCAGGTAGAGGCTTACCTCGACCGTTTGCTCGTAGGCAGGACGACCGTAGAACGGCTCCACACTGACCCAACCTGCTACGCCGCCATCAACCTCAGCCACCCATATCGGCCGCTGTTCGGTATGTCGCTCAAACCATTCCCGTCGTTGTTCCACACTGACCGGCTCAGTGTCAGCAGTGGCCAGACGGCCGGGGATGGAGGCATTGTAGATATCCACAATGGCAGGCAGATCCGCAGCCTGTGCCCGACGAATTTCAAGCACTTCAGCCATCATAGTGTGATCACACCTATGGCCTGCAGGAAGATCACCATGATTACCACCGGCACCAGGAAGCGGATCAGCACCAGCCAAAGACGATAGGCTGCACTGTCGCCGCCCAGTTCTTCAGCGGTGGCTTCCGGTTTCATTACCCAGGCGGTAAACAGTGCCATCAGCAGGCCGCCCAGCGGCAACATCCAGCCCGAGATCAGATAATCCAGCGACTCGAAGAAGGTCTTGCCTGCCAGTGTCCAGTCGGCACCAATATTGAACGAAAACACGGTGCCCAGACTCAGCAACCAGATACCACTGCCGCCCAGTACACTCGCCTTGAAACGGGACATCAGGCGTTTTTCCGTCAGCCAGGCGATGGCTGGCTCAATCAGTGAGAACGCCGACGTCAAAGCCGCGACCGAGAGCATCAGGAAGAACAAAGTGCCAAAAAGCGTACCCAGCGGCATCTGGCCAAAGGCGATGGGCAGGGTGACAAAGATCAGACCAGGGCCGCCACCTGGCTCCAGACCATAGGCAAAGACGATGGGGAAGATCGCCAGACCCGCCAGCAAGGCGGCGGCCGTATCCAGAATGGCTACCAGAATGGATGTACGGGCGATGGAGACCTGAGGCGACAGGTAGGAGCCATAGATCATCATGGCGCCGCCACCGATGCTCAGGGTGAAAAAGGCGTGGCCCAGCGCTATCAGCACACCCGAGGCGGTGAGCTTCTCAAAGTCGGGCTTGAACATGAACTCGACCGCTTCGCCAAAATGCCCCGTGGTGCTGGCGTACCCCACCAGAATCAGCAGGAACACAAACAGCAGCGGCATCAACAGGTTGGCGGCCTTTTCCAGCCCCTTGCGGACACCACGCCCGACAATGCCCAAGGTCAGCAGCAGTACCAGCGTACTCCAGCCGATCAGCGGCAGCGGCTGCTGCAGGTGGCTATCAAACATCTGGCCCACCTCTTGTGGCTGCAGGCCGACAAAGGTACCGGTGGCAGTAATCGGAATATAGGCCAGCGCCCAGCCGGCGACCACCACATAGAAACTGAGCAGCAGGAAACCGGTGACCACGCCCAGGCGGCCCACGTTTTTCCACGCCGGTTTGGCACCGGCCTCACGGGCCAGACTGGCCATGGAGTTAACGGGGTTCTGTTGCCCGCGCCGGCCGATCAATACTTCGGCCATCAACATGGGCACGCCCAGCAGGGCGATACAGAACAGATAAACAAGTACAAAGGCACCGCCGCCGTTTTCACCGGCGACGTAGGGAAACTTCCAAATGTTGCCCAGGCCAACAGCTGCACCTGCAGCTGCGAGAATAAAGGAGATGCGGGTCGACCACTGCTGCGCAGGGGCGCGCGAGGTCGAGGCATTGGCTGAATTACTCATGATTTACACCTGGTTGAACAGGCGCCTATCCTGCCATATTCAGGCCGTTTTTGCTGCCCTTGAACCCCGCCTTAACTGCTCCCTTTCAACTGGTCCAGATAGTTGAGCCAGTTTTGCGCCTGCGCCCGGGTGGATTCATGCTGGCTGGCTTTAACAAAGCTTGAGCGCGCCTGATCAAAGTGGGAACGGTTCAGGTCGGCAATGCCACTGAGCAGATACAGATCCACCGCGTCCGGCTTCAATGCGACCGCCTGATCGATACTGCGCTTCATCTCATCCCAGTGCTGCAGCTGCATGTCCAGATAGGCCAACTGACGCCAGGTCTTGTACTCCGGCTTGCGCTGAGCGATACGCTCCAGGGTGGCACGTCCTTTATTGTAGAGTTTGGCGTGCAACTGGGTCTGCGCCAGCAGGCGTTCATGCTTGAGGGTACGCTTGATCTGCTGCCGGCTCATTGACTCTTCCAGCAGCTCGGCGGCCCGTTGCGGCAGTCCCTGCTGCATCAGCATCTGCGCCAGCCAGATATACTGGCTTTCCTTGTTGAACTTGCCACCGATCCAGGCTGCTCTCAGCGTCGCAAGAGCATCGCGGTGGTGATCACGGATCTGATACACACTGGCCAACTGCTCCCAGTAGCGGTCACGCTGTGGATAACGGTTTACCAGCAGCTCCAGTACCGCGGTTGCCCCCTTCCACTGCTTGAGCTGAAAATGTGCCGCCAACTGCAAGCGGTACCAGTCTTCTGGAGCCCGGCCTTTCATGCGAATGGCCGCTTTAACCGGCTTGACCACGCGGGACCACTGATCCAGCTGGGAGTAGCCCTGCGCCAGCATCAGGTAGTCTTCTGCACGCACCTTTTCGTTGGCCGTTCCCTGTGTACGCACCTGCTCCATCCAGCGTGCCATGGCATCCACACCCTTGCGCCACTGCTCTTCATTCATGTGCAGCTGCGCCAGGGTATGCAACAGACGACGCTGGTCTGCCGCCGGCAGCGACTTGAGCTCATAAGCTTGGGCGAAGTATTTGAGGGCCGTCGCATGCTGCTGCCTGACCAGTGCCAGATTGCCGCGGAACTGCAGTACATAAGCTCTGGCCGGCTTCCCAAGATCTTCCTGCATCAGCGCCTTGAGCACCTGTTCGGCCTGTGGATAGTTTTCCTCGGCCATGGCCTGCTGCGCCGCATTCAGCTGCATCAGCACACCCGGCGGCAAGGTCAGCGTTTCAGCGGATACGGCTGTGCTGAACACAAGCCACAGGACCAGCCCTCGCATGATCGACTTCATTGTCATTACTCCAGCTTGAATTCCAGCCGCTGACGGGTGCGGAAGGGCACGGCTGCGCCATTCTCGGTCAGCGGGTTAAAACGCCAGCGCAGCAGGGCGCGCTCCACGGCCCGGTCAAACATGCCCGGCGGGTCGGCTTCGACAATTTTGAAAGAGTCGGGAATCACCCGCCCTTTCGTATCCACGGTAAATTCAGCCACCACATGGCCCTGGATACGTCGGGTCAGCGCACGCCTTGGATACTGGGGATTCATGCGCGAAACCGGCGTGGCATTGGCATGCATTTTTATACCCGGCGAAGGCAGCGGGGCCGGGGATGGCGCGGGCGCCACCGCCGAGACCGAGGATAGATCAACCGAAGCGTTGATCTGCATGCCAATCTCCAGCGCCGGCGTTTGCATGTTCAGCGCCACCGAAGGTGTGTTGATATTCACCGGCTGAGACATGTCCGGCGGCGTCGGTGCCGGTGGCTGCTCAGGCTGCAGCTCCGGGGGCGGCAGCGCTTCACGCTCACGCACCTGGACATCCGAATCCAGCTTGAGCCGGTGCAGATTGACCGAGGTATAGTCCTGCGTCTCAGGCGGTTCAGAGCGCCCCACCCCGGCCAAATGTGCCATCAGCAAAAACAGCAGCAGACTGACCAGCAGCGATGCCGGCAGAAACAGCACGGCGCGCATCAGCCTGCTCCTTCACGCGTGGCCACGGCCACCTGTTCCACACCGGACATTTTTACCTGGTCCATCACTTCGACCAGCAGACCCGTCTTGGCATCCTTGTCCGCCTGAATCATCACGCCCAGATCCGGCTGCTCCACTTTGAGCCGCTCCAGCGTGGGCCGGATCATGCGCACATCCACCGGCTGACGATCCAGCCAGACCTCATCGGTGGCGGTAATCGCCAGCATCACGCCCTGGTTTTCCTTCACCTCGGCGGTGGACGAAACGGGACGTTCGATCTCGACACCGGCTTCGCGCACAAAGCTGGTGGAGACAATAAAGAAGATCAGCATGATGAACACGATGTCGAGCATCGGTGTCATGTCGATCTCGGCATCATTTTCCAATGTGTCCAGATTGAGTCTTTGCCTCATCCTCTGGCTCCCGTGATATCCAATCGTGTACGTTGCAGCTGGCTCCAGCGGGCCAGACGGTTCCAGATCAACAGCCCGCTGACCGCCATCACCATGCCTGCCAGCGTGGGCAAGGTGGCACGGGCGACACCGGCCGCCATCAGACGCGGGTTACCGGTGCCGTTCAGGGCCAGGGTGTCGAACAGGTGAATCATGCCAGTGACCGTGCCCAGCAGACCGATCAGTGGGCAGAGTGCGATCAGCGTGCGAATCAGGGGCAGTGCCGACTGCAGGTCCAGCAGCAGATCGGCTCGGCTGAGACGACGATGCCCTCCGACCGGCAGGTCACGGTAACGGCGAATGCGGCGCGGGAAGTCGACCCAGCGAAACCAGAGTCGCTCCAGCAACAGCATCCACAGCACCAGGCTGACCAGCAACAGCGCCCAAAGTACCGGCCCCCCGGCATTGAAGAAGCCGGTCAGGGCCGCTTCAAACTGGGCCAGATCAGGCAGCATGACGGGCCTCTTCCGCATCACTGAGCTGTTCGCGCTGCAGCGCCAGCAGTGCCAGACCCTTCTGTTGCAGCAGCTGCAGCAGACGACGGCTGCGTGCTGCCAGCAGGCTATGACAGAACAGCAACGGAATGGCGACGCAAAGTCCCAGCACGGTGGTCATCAGTGCCTGGGAAATGCCACCGGCCATCAGCTTGGGATCGCCGGTGCCGAACAGGGTGATGCTCTGGAAGGTGCCGATCATGCCGGTCACCGTACCCAACAGACCCAGCAGCGGAGCCACGGCCGCCACCAGTTTCAGCAGGGTCAGGCCTCGCTCCAGCAGCGGTGCTTCCTTGAGCAGGGCTTCATCCACACGCAGTTCGGTTTCGTCGGTGGTGCGCCCGGCACGGCCCGCCGCCATGACACGCCCCAGAGGGTTGTTGTCACTGGCCTGATCCGCATTGCGCAGCTGGGCGCGCACGCTGAATTCCATTTTCAGGGTGGTCAGCAACTTCCACAGGGCTACTAACAGGCCGATGCCACCCAGGCTGAGGATGATGTAGCCCACCAGGCCGCCCTGGGCGATGCGCTCTTTCAGATTCGGGGTTTGTGCCAACAGGGCCAGCAGGTTGCCACGACTGGGGTCCACCACCAGACTGTCGCTCTGACCGGCAGCAAACTCACGCGCCTGGCTTACCACCGCGCTTGAGGGCTGGACCGGCAGCACCTGCAGGCTGCCATCTACATAGTTGAGATACTGCCCCTCGGTGGTCAGCGCCGTGAAAGGCCCTACGCGCACGACCTCGGACTCGGCGCGTACACCATCCGCCTGCACCACCGGCGCCTGGAAGCGCGTGACCTGACCGGTCGCGGTCATCTCCTGCTGCAGCAGGAACCACAGCCCTTCCAGCTCTGCCAGGGTCGGAATACGTTTTTTATCGGCAAAGGCCAGCAATTCAGAACGATCGGCAAACTCAGCCGAGATCAGGGAGTCGTCCACCAGCCCATGCAATTCCTGAGCTTGCTGTTTGACGACACCGAACACCTCACCCAGCTGCCCACTGCGCACGCGCAGGGCTTCACCCTGTTCGGTCAGGGCATCCTCGTTGCTCTGAAATTCGCTTTTGAGTTCTTCCTGACGCGCTTCAGCGGCAGCCAAACGCGCCTGCGCTTCCTGTAAAAGAGCTTCCTGACGGGCATGATCAGAACGAAATTCCGCCAGACGGGCTGCATCGACCTGCTCATCAGAAGCGGCCTGAGAGCGAACCTGTTGCAGCAATTCCTGCAGTTCGTTGGCCTGCACCGGCAGCCCCACAACAACCAGCGCCAGTGTCAGTGTACGTAGCAGCGCCTTCATGATGCACCTCCGGTCAGGGCAACCGGCAGTTCAAGCAGCTCCGGTACCGATTGTTGACGTGCCATGTTAATGCCTTTGCGAATCGGCCAGTCATAGTCCGCGGCCAGGCTTTCCCATCGGCGCTCATCGGCGTTCCAGCGCCCGCTCTGTTCGCCATCCAGGCTCTGGTAGTACAAGCCCACACGGCCCAGACGCAGGAAGGTCACCTCACGGCGATTGCCATCCTGCTGCAGCGAGCCGGTCCAGGCTTCCAGCGTGCGGCCATACTCGGCTTCGATCTGATAAGCCTCCAGGATCTGGCGATATTTCTCCGCCAGGCTGACATCGGCACGGTCCATCAGGCGTGCCAAGCGGGCCACGCGTTGTTCTCGCTCCTCCACCAGGAACGGCAGGTCGCGGCTGACAAATTCACCCAGCATCTGCTGCATGCGCACCAGCAACGGTAAGGTTGCCTGCTCGGTCTCGGCCAAAGAGGTGAGCTGAGACTCGATATCATCCAGTTCACGGGTTTGATCTTCGATCATCCGCGCCAACTGGCGGTTATAGGCTTCCACCAACTCGGCCTGACGCAGGGCAGCGGTGTAAACGTCGTAGTTCTCGCGGGTTTGCTGATCCAGCTGGTCGATATTGCGCTGTACCTGCGCACCCTGCTTGTGCGCCTGTTCCAGTGCTTGCTGATTCTGTTCCAGCGTATTGGCAAAGGCCGCTACGGGGATGAGCAGCGGCACAGCGAGTCTGGCCACTTTGAAGGGTATCCGGTCCATGAATGATCCGTTAGACTAAGCATAATGATAACGATTTGCATTATTCATCATATAACGAACACATGCAAACCCAATGATCAGATCAGGAGACGGCACCCGGAGGTGCCACTTCAGAATTATTCGCCCAGAAAACCGCCACTCTGGTGCTGCCACAGACGGGCATAACGTCCGCCCTTTGCCAGCAATTCCTTGTGACTGCCCTGCTCCACGACCTGCCCCTGGTCCATTACGATGAGACGGTCCATGGCGGCGATGGTGGACAGGCGGTGCGCGATGGCAATTACGGTTTTACCCTCCATCAGCACCGAGAGGTTTTCCTGAATGGCGACTTCCGATTCGGAATCCAGCGCCGACGTTGCTTCATCCAGCACCAGAATGGGCGCATTTTTCAGCAGCACCCGGGCAATGGCGATGCGCTGACGCTGGCCACCGGAAAGTTTGACACCGCGCTCGCCCACCTGGGCGTCATAGCCCTTGCGGCCCGCAGCATCGTGCAAGCCGGGGATAAATGCATCCGCATGTGCCATGCGTGCGGCGGTCCGCATTTCGTCATCGCTGGCATCAGGCCGGCCATACAGGAGGTTCTCCCGTATTGAGCGATGCAGCAGCGAGGTGTCCTGACTGACCACACCAATGGCTGCTCGGAGACTTTCCTGGGTAACATCGGCAACCGACTGACCGTCGATGCGGATCTCCCCCCTATCCAGGTCGTACAGCCGTAACAGCAGACTGATCAGCGTCGATTTGCCGGCCCCGGAACTGCCCACAATGCCGACCTTTTCACCGGCCCGAATCTGCAGCGACAGGCCTTCAATGACCAGCCGGTCCGGGTCATAGCCGAAATCGATGGCGTTGAAATCAATCGCACCCTGTTTCACTTCCAGCGCAGTCGCATCCGGCTTATCCACAAGCGCCTGGGGCCGCGCCAGCATGCCCTGACCATCCTGCACCGTACCGATATTGCGGAACAGGTTGGCGATTTCCCACATGATGAACTGTGACAGGCTCTTCAGGCGCAGCGTCAGCGAAACCGCGATAGTAATCGCCCCGGCGGTCACACTGCCCTCTTGCCACAACAGAATCGACAGTGCCGCGGTGGCAAAGATCAGCAAGGCATTGAGCAACCACAGAGTGATGTTCAAACCGGTAATACGGCGCATCAGTGGATACACTGCATCGAGAAAACCCTGCATGCTGCGGCGGGCATACTCATGCTCACGCTCGGAGTGGGCAAACAGTTTGAGGGTGTGGAAGTTGGTATAGCTGTCCACAATGCGGCCGGTCATTTCGGACTGGGCATCCGCCTGCAAACTGGCATGATGTTTCAGTTTGGGGACCTGCACACACAGCAGAAACAGGTAGCACAGTGCCCACACACCCAATGGCAGGGACAAGCGCCAGTCGGCCGACATGATCAATACCGCCATGCCCGACAGATAGACCACCACGTAGAGCAGCACATCCAGCAGCTTCATCACCGTTTCACGCAGGGATTCCGAGGTCTGCATCACCTTGGTAGCCAGCCGCCCGGCAAACTCGTTCTGATAGAAGTGATGGCTTTGTCCCAGCAGGTAACGGTGCGCATGCCAGCGGATCGCCGCACTCATATTGACGAACAGGGACTGGTGAAACAGCATCGAGTGCGCCACCACCGCCAGCGGCATCACCACCAGCACCAGCAGTGTCATGCCCCAGAGCTTCAGACCTTCCTGCTCGAACAGCGCTTCAGGCTCGCGACTGCTGAGCCAGTCCACCAGGTTGCCCAGAAAGCCGAACAACGCCACTTCGATCAAGGCCACAATCAGGGTCATGACCCCCAGCATCAGCAGCGCCTTTTCATAGCCTCGGCAGTAGAAACGAAAGAACGCCAGCGCGCCGGTGGGCGGCTGTTCGGCCGGACGGTCAGGCAACGGCTGGGTCAGCCGCTCAAAGAAGGTAAACATGCAGATCGATCTCCGAGACAATCAGGTCAGGCGACGTTTGGCCAACAGCCAGATGAAATAGCTGCCGCCGACAATGGAGGCCAACAGGCCTGCGGGTATCTGTTGCGGCCAGATCACCACTCGCCCAAGCCAGTCCGCCAGCAGCATCAACGACATGCCAAGGCCGGCGGCAATCAGCAGCTGGGGCATAGCACGACGCGCACCGAGCATATTGGCCATATGCGGTGCCAACAGGCCGACAAAGGCAATAGGGCCCAGCATGGAGGTGATCAGCGCTGTAATCAGAGCGACTAGCAGCAACAGCAGAATGCGTGAGCGCGACTTGTCCAGCCCGCGCCCGGCGGCAAAGCCATCACCAATGGCAATCAGGGTCAGGGCACGGCGGGACATCACCGCCAGCAGAACACCCGCCAGCGTGCCCGCCGCCAACAACAGGGATTGGGATGCTGAAATGCGGTAGGTGGAACCGGCCAGCCAGCCCAGAATGGCAGTGGTGTCTTCGGTACCGCGCGCTAACGAGAACTGCACCACGGCATCCAGCAAAGCAGCCAGTGAGATACCGGTCAGCGCCATAATGCCCGGGGAATAGTCGTGCCGCCGGCCCAGCAGTAACAGCACCAGCAATACAGCCAGACTGCCGCCCAATGCCACCACTGGCCCGGCTTCCCGGATGGAGCCACCAAACAGCATCACACTGACCACCAGCGCCAGCGTCGCACCGGCGGAGAGACCCAGAATATCCGGGCTGGCCAAGGGGTTGCGAATCAGGCGTTGCAGCACCACACCGGCCACGGCCAGACCGGCCCCGGCACTTGCCGCCGCCAGCACACGGGGCCAGCGGAAAGACAGGATCAGTTCATCCGGCCAGCTCAACAGCCAGCCCTGGGCGCCGGGCGACAGCATTAGCGAAAGTGCGGACAGCATCAGCACGGCTAGCACCAGCACCAGTGCCGTCGTTGGGTGCAGGCGCTGGCGCCCTTCCGGCAGCTGGCGACTCATTTCCCCGCCACTGCCCAGCCGGCTGCGGGCCAGCCAGATCAAGGCGGGAGCCCCGATCAGCGCCGCCGCAGCGCCGCTGGGAACCAGATCCGTGGACCACTGACTGAACAACAGCGCCAAAGCATCGGTCGCCAACAGCAGAAACGCGCCCAACAGCAGGCTGAACCCCATCTCGTCGCGGGCACTTTTACTGCCCAGCATACGTGCCAGGTTCGGTGTCAGCAGGCCGATGAAGCCGATCAGGCCGACCGCCGTGATACTGATTGCAGTCAACCAGAGCGAGCACAGCATGAGCACCAGCATCACCGGCAGCAGGCTCATACCACGCCCCTGGGCCGCGCTGTCGCCCAAACGCAGCAGCATCAGCGGGCGCGCTGCCAGCACAAGCAACAGCGGTACCAGCCAGAGGCGCGGCAACAGCCATTCAACCCAGCTCCAATCGGTCTGAGCCAGGTCACCGGCCCCCCAGATAAACAGATTACGGGCATACTGATCATTCAGAAGCACCAGCCCGCCAGCAATGGCCCCCAACAACAGATTAACGGCCATGCCAGCCAGCACCACCGGCAGGCCACGCAAGCCATTACGTCCGGCGATCAGTATCACCAGCACCACGGCCAGCATGGCTCCGGCAATGGCCGCCCAGCTGCCCCAGACTGCCGCCAGCATGGGTGATACCAGGGTAATAACCACCAGCCCCAGCCAGGCACCCGAAGCAGCCCCCAGCGTCATGGGCGACACCAGAGGATTTTGCAGCAACTGTTGCAGGATACTGCCGGTCATCCCCATGACTGCACCTACCAGCAAGGCCATTACGGCGCGGGGAGCGGACGAAAACCAGTATTTGTAGTCAGCAAAATCCGCCGGCGCCGTGCCGGTCAGCAGCGACCATTGCGCTGCTGTGGATAACTCGGTTTCGATCTGCAGGTGCAGCCCCAGCATGACCAGCAGCAGGCACAGCACCACGCCATAGCGTTGGATCAAGGCGCAATCTCCAGCAGCGAGCGGGTCAGCGCCTCGGCCATCAGTTCAATCGAGGCTGCGCCACCATAACTCCACACCGGCTCCACGGCAGCAATGCGGTCGTTCTGTACAAAGGGCATGAACTGCCACAACGGCATGCTGAACAGCTGGTCACGCTTGGGGAAGGGTTCGATATAGAGCAACACGCCCTCGCCCACGGCCGCCAAATCGGTCACCTTCTTGTGTGTCATGCCCCACTGGGTCGAAGGCTGTGGCATGGCCTGTTCCAGGCCCAGCCCCTGCATGGCAGCCGCAACGCTGGAGTTGGCGCCATATACCAGGGTATGCGCGGTATCGCCGAGGCGCACCACCGTTACCTTGGGCAGAGAGGTGCCAAAATGCGCCCGTAACTGTTCCGCCAGCTCATCCATGCGCTGCTGACGGCGATCCAGTATCGCCTCTGCTTCAGCTTCACGGCCCAGCGCCCGTGCCAATGTCTGGAACGAGCGGTCGATCGCTGCCAGGTTATCGTGATCGGCACGGTAGTTATCGAAATAAAGCACCGGTGCGATGGGCGCCAGCTTGTCGATCAGACCGCCCTGCTGGGAACCGATCAGAATCAGATCCGGCTTCAGGCTGGCCATCACCTCCAGGCTGGGCTCGTCACGCCGCCCGACATCGACCACCGGCTCGGGAATGACAGGCTTGACCACCCAGTCGTTGTAGCCACGAATGTCGGCCACGCCCACAGGCGTTACACCAAGCGCCAGCAATTCTTCGGTCACCGCCCAGTTCAGGGCAACCACCCGCTGCGGCACCGTTTCAAATCGCTGGGTGCCCCGGCTGTCTTCCACTTCGACAGCGGCCAGTGCCTGAGCGGCAAACAGACTCAACATAAGCCCCATCAGGGCACTACAGATACGCTTGGCAAACATGGTGAGTTCTCGAACGGCAGGTTTCAGGCAACGACAGCCACCGGCGCATCCCGCTCGGGATGGGCACAGAGGCGGATATCAATATCGTAAAGATCAGACAGGGTGCTCTCTGACATCAGTTCAGCCGGGGAGCCATCAAACACGGGCCGTCCCTGCTTCAGCGCCAGAATGCGATCGGCATAGCGCATGGCCAGGTTGATGTCGTGCAGAATCACCACCACGCCACGACCGGTGTCACGATTAAGTCGGTGCAGCAGGGACATAAGCTCATACTGATGCGACAGATCCAGTGCCGAGGTTGGCTCGTCCAGCAACAGCAGAGGCGATTGCTGGGCCAACAACATCGCCACCCAGGCACGCTGACGTTCGCCACCGGATAGCAGATCCGTGAGCTGGTCAGCGTAATGGAGCACATCGGTTTGCGCCATCGCCTCCTCCACCAACCGATGATCCTGCTCACTCCAGCGCGACAGCAGGCCACGCCAGGGGTAACGCCCCTGCAGCACCAGCTCTCGCACATCCATACCGGCCACAGCCGGCAACTGCTGTGGCAAAAAGGCGATTTCACGGGCCAGTTCTCGCTGGGAATAGGTTGCCAACGGGCGCTCATTGAGCCTCAGCTCCCCCCAATCAGGGAGCAACTGGCGCGCCAGCAGCTTCATCAATGTGGATTTGCCTGACCCGTTGTGACCGAGAATGACGGTCATCTCATTGGTCGCCAGGCGCAGGTGATCCACCGACAGAATATCGCGTCCCTGACGGTGAACACCCAGATTATTCAGCTCCAGCATCCGGGCTCCATTCCTCCTGTAAGCGTTTGATACGGATCGAGACGGGCTGGCGTGGGCAGGTTTTACACAGCTCGGCCCCGTCGAGTCGGTAATGCTGGCAGCAGCCCTTACGGTCCAGCGCCAGATCAGATCCACCCTGAGGCAGCTCAAAGGCGGTCAGTGCACTGGCACCTTCCAGCCCTGCCTCTTCCAGCCATTCCTGAGCCAGTCGATAAATCGCGGCATGGCTGCGCTCCGCCAACAGGGGTCGCATGCGCAGCAGTGTGGCCAGAATACGGTCAGCCAGCAGGCGCCGGGCCAGTACCGGATTCATTCGGATCACCGGGTTTAACTGGGCCAACAGCTGGTCACAGGCGTCGCGCAGATGCGAACCGGCTTGAGCACGGGACGGGGCCTCCGGGCGCAATACGCCTTCGCCCAGCATCATCCCCATAACAAAATGTCCCTGGGGTTTCTGCCCCAGACAGCTCAGGTCAGTCCGGCACTGCAGTATCTCGGTGGCTGCCAGCACCAGCATTACGGGCTGCCAGGTGAGCAAGCCCCAGCTGCGTGCGCTCCAGTAATGACGCCCGGCTTCGGGATGCTCGTGCTGCAAGGCCGACACCAGTGTCTGGATCAGAGCGCCATTATCGGCACCCACGCGCAGCCAGTCAGGGTCCGGTGTGCCCTCCACCAGCTCCAGTCCCGGCAACAGATCGGCACAGAGCCGAATCAGCCTCTGGTTCGGTGCTTCTGGCGGGGGTTGGGCTATCCGTGCAGGCTCCACAGTCTCTCCCGAGCGAGTTCATCGAATCGCACAGGATAGTAACAATTAAAATAAATGACAATGATTTGCATTATTCAGGATGATTAGTTCCTTATGCCCAGACACAAAAAAACCCGCCGTAGCGGGTGTCTATCTAGCCTACCTCTTTGATTTCTCTAGCTTCTCGAGTGTTACACACCTCAAGGTGTCACACTCGAGGAGGGGCTCATGTCCAAATTTATAGTCAAAAACAGACACGGCAACATATACTATTGCCGGTTTAAGCTCCCAGCCCATCTCGCAACGAAAGCGGGCTTTAGAGAGCTTAGACGTTCACTAAAAACTTCGGACAGGCGAGAAGCGATAGTCGCAGCTCGCGCCATTAGAGTAATTTTTGATCAATTTTTGCTCAGAATCACAATGATGGACAAACACAACACCAACATCCTCCAAGAGGAAATGAAAGAGCGTATCAACAAGGTAATCAGGCTCGTAAGAGCGCACTCCCCTGCCACTGCGGCAAGGCTCACACCAGACGAAGCTCTCGAAATTGCCGACCAAATTGATGCTCGAAAATCCAAGTCGGATCAACAAGTAATAGACAACGTTCTAGATGAAATTCATCCGGAGTCACGCCTGCAGTCTCAGCCCACCGCTGCAGCTACAGCGACTCCCACCAATCAAACTGAAGATTCCATTGCAGACTCCTTACCAGATGAGAACCAGCCTACCCTGCTAGAGACCGCGAGGGCTCAGCTTCAACTCTACGCTGTAGTCGAGGAAAAGCGAAAAGCGAGTCGCAAGTATAGGGATCTCAAGACAGCTATAAAGCAATGGGAGAAGCACGTCGGGGACATACCGCTTCACACGCTGAACGCTAAAATTATTAATCGGTATATTTCCGGCATGGCAGAAGGAGGCATCACACCGGGCGGACAAAAGGAAAGAGTCGGCGCCATGAAACGAATGCTCGAGTGTCAAAGCACTGATCGAAACAAGTGTCTTAACGGCGCAAATCCGTTTGAAGAGGTTGGTGTACGTGTGACTCCCGATGATCGAAAGACCAACGAAAAGCGGTCAATGTTCACTAGTCAGGACGTTTTAGCAATCCTGGACTCCGACGCTCGCTCACGCTACGACAATTATCTCTACTGGCTCCCGCTTCTCGCCGCTTACACCGGAGCCCGTAAAGCTGAACTCCTGTATTTATCAGGTGGCGCGGTCCTAAAATGCCCTGCAACGGGCCTGTGGTACTTCGACTTCCAGATTGAGCGCAACCCGGAAGGGGTAGCGGTACGCTCACTAAAAAGCCCAAACTCAGCGCGCCGCACCCCAATACACTCAGAGATAATCCAGGCTGGCTTCCTCGACTTTGCTAAACAATTCGCCGATCACCAACTGATCTTCTGGCCAGGTAAGTCGATCAACGATTCTGACATCAATAATGAGGATATTCGCTACTTTACTGAACGAACATCCAGCGCGCTGACAGACAAAATTCTGAAGGCCGCCGGAGTTCATGCTAAGCGGATAAAGACTTTCCACTCATTTCGCCATACCGTGATTAATCATCTTTCTAGGCGTGGTGTGTCGCTTGAATTAATACAGCGCTTGGTCGGCCATTTTGACAAAAAAGATAAAGAGTCGCTTTCGACTGTTACTGAGACCCACTACGTTAAAGACATTGACCTCTTTCGGCAGCTGCACAATGTTGTCGAACTAATCGACTATTCAGAATCAATAACGTAGTAGACTCCCTATACCACTAGCGCCTGTCAGGCTGTGTCAGTCGAGGCTCTACTTATAACTCGGGATACAGCAGCTCGTGTCCACGAGCTGCCCCGAGGCGTTCGAATATCCTGTTGATTCAGCCAGTCCGCCAGCTGTTGGAGAGTATCCATCCCCTGCTCTCGGGCGCGTATAATTTCGTTCATAACAAGAGCTGCTGTCCGGTCAGCCATCGCAGTTCTGGCAGCCCGAGCACTTGCAGTCACATCACCAGAACGCGCAAGTCGAGCTTCTGCAATGTTTGGATTGCCGAGCTTGACCCCTCTAGCCTTCGCAGCCCGCAAGGCGGCCTTTGTCCGGTTCGATATAGCTTTCCGCTCAGCTTGAGCCATAACGGACATCAGCTGTACCATCGTCTCATTCGCTTCTGGCATATCACAGGCGACGAACTTAACCCCCGAATCCTGCAATTGAGCAATGAAACCAACAGATCGTGACAACCGATCAAGTTTTGCAATAACCAACCGCCCTCCTAGCAGCTGACAACGCTCTATCGCAGCCTGCAATTCAGGCCTTTCGCTGTTACCACCTGACTCAATTTCGGTGTACTCTGCAGAAACAGAGCAACCCGTCGTTTCTGCATAGGCAGCTACATCACGCTTCTGTGCCTCGAGCCCCAGACCGCTCTTGCCCTGCCTAGAAGTGGAGACTCGATAATATGCGATCAATCTGCTGTCGCTCATTCTTCCCCCGAGACATGTATCATTCTGTTAAACGAACATTTAAGAGAATGATACAAAATTCGTCAGTGTATTTCGGGGCTAAGCGTCTCTAATTACAGCTACATTGGGTATACATAAAACTGAAACTGAGCCCATATATTAACCCACTTCCATGCAAGCTTCTTCTACAGTAAGCCCCCTCTTTCTAACCCTGTATTTCAAAGTTGAAACTGGCACTGACACAGCCTCGCTTAATGCCTGCCATGAAGGGTACTCTTTTCCATTAAACAAAATTTTTTTGCCATGTACTTTATTATTTATATCCTGTATTACAACCCACTTGAAATTTTCTTTTCCCCAAGGTAAATCATCATTTACCCTTGTCAGCGAAGCCCCCTTAAAATAAGAAGGTAGAACATCCCTTGCCCAGTTATCGTAATTGAACCATTTTGGTGATATTACCCCCTTCCTCCTACCGGCCTTTACTCCATTTATAAGTGATTTCCATCTCCTCCATTGCCTTTTTCCTGCTTCTTTATGGCTGGATTTTTTTCGTGATTTTTTGGGTATAGCCTGGCCTCTTCTTATAGATTTCTCAACAATAAACTCAGGAACACCTATTTCTTTTGAAAGTACTCTGGAGGCAGCCAAAATAGACGGATAAACATGCCCCATATATTCTATTTCAGTACCTAATATCCTTCCGCGCCCTCCTCTAGTGAGGACATTTAACCCCTTCCCAGATGTTGCTTCTTTTTGGTTAATCCAATACTCTTCACGCTCTTCCAGATTACTCAAATCATAAACATGCTCAAGAATACTCAAACCAAAGCACCCGGGACCAAATTGATTGATCTCTTTTGAAATTTTTCGGGAGTCTTTTTTGGATTGAATTATATGCTGAAAATGCCTCGATTTAGGATTTTGAATTGTCTTCCCTATATAAAAGTGACCATTGATCGAATTTTCTAACATGTATATATACCCAACACCAAATTCGTCTTCTCTGGTGTATATTGGTGTATCTATCGCAATAAAAATGGGCCAACCATTTTGTATTCTTGATTTTACAGTTCCGTAGTGCTCAGATAAACCAGCTAAATTCAAGAAAGCCTTTAGGCTAGGAAAATATTGACCTTTGTATTCTTCATATACATCCCCTTCATAAATAAAAGATTTACAATTCCCTCTACCTAATTTACAAACCCAATCCTTTTTATTTAAATGCGCTGCCAAATAGCATATTTCATAATTACAAGAGCCACTATTTATGTAGCTTTTTACTCTTGATCGGAAAGTTTGATAAGAGCATATCGGTTTTTCATAGGTATCATATAAAGACTTTAGATCTACTGGTTTTTCTTCGAAATTTACTATCGTCTTTCGGGGTGAATAAATTTTCTTATATTCTTTTGAAGGCATCAAAAGAGCATCGTTAACAGAACTTTCTGTCAGCAAGCCTCGCTCTTCCAGCGCATAAAACCTTTTTTTGAAAAGAGCCAGGCTAACTTTTTCACCCTTTGAGTGTTGGTAAGTGAACTCTGCTGTTTCATGTAGTCTCGCTTTCATTTGGCTACCCTCGCTTCAACTCACCACAAGGCTAGACAATGCGCGAAAAAATATCAAAAAATCCTTTTTAATCAATAGGTTATGTAACTCACCTGTGACTTACCATTGCGCAAAGAAATACAAAATTACAGACCAAAAATCAGCTACTTAGCCCATCCGTTTGACAAAACCTCTGCCTGCTTCAATACAAGTTCAACAGCCTCCGGTGCCTGATCAGGCGGGTACTTGTAGCGTTGCAATGTGCGACGCACCAAAATACGCAGGCGAGCACGGACGCTTTCACGCACCTGCCAGTCAACAGTGGTGGACTTCCGCAGCTTTTCTGTGACTTCGACTGCAAGCTTCTTCAGAATGTCGTCACCCAGCTCACGTACTGCACTCTCATTGTTGGCCAGTGCGTCGTAAAAGGCGATCTCGTCGCCATTCAGGCCGAGCGCCGCTTCTCGTGCCATCTCTTCCTGAAACTGCTTGGCCATGGCGATCAGCTCTTCGATCACCTGTGCCGTTTCAATGCCTCGGTTGTTGTACTTGCGCAGGGTCTCCTGCAGGCGGTCGGCGTACTTTTTCTCTTGTACAACGTTGTTGCGGGTCTTGGCCTTGATGTCGTCCTTGAGCAGTTTTTCCAGCAGTTCTACCGCCAGGTTCCGGTAGGGCATCTGGCGCACGTCCTCCAGAAACTCGTCCGACAGCAGGCCGATGTTGGGCTTGTCCAGCCCGCACAGTTCGAACACGTCGTCCACACCACCCGCGACGATAGCGTTGTCCAGTATCTGCTTAAGTGCCGAGTTCTGCTCGGCCTGTGTCAGCTTGCGGTCTACGCTGGTCGCCTTGGTGATCGCAGCTTTCACATGAGATAGAAATGCCACCTCTTTCTGTAGCGGTTGAACCTCATCAAGTGTGCCGCAAAGCGATAGCGCTTTGGTCATGGCCAGCACGGTATCAAGGAAGCGCTTTTTGCCGTCTGGCAGTCCAAGGATGTAGTTGGCCGCCCCGATAAGCAGCTTATGCGGCTGGGTCTCGAATTCACTGTAGTCGAAGCCATCACCCTGTGTGCCCTTGGCGAACATACCCCGGATGATGTCCAGCTTTTCTAGCAAAATGGCGTAAGCCTCTTCGGCGCTATGCGTCGGTGAGCCTTTGCCCTTTGAGTCGGTGTATGTTTTCAACGCCTGCTTCAGCTCGTTAGCGATACCGATGTAATCCACTACAAGCCCACCGGGCTTGTCCTTGAACACCCGGTTCACACGGGCGATGGCCTGCATCAGGTTGTGGCCCTTCATCGGCTTGTCGACGTACATAGTGTGACAGCAAGGGGCGTCGAAACCGGTCAACCACATGTCGCGCACGATCACCAGCTTCAGCGGGTCGTTCACGTCCTTGAAGCGCTTCTCGAAGCGTTTTTTAGTCTGTTTGTTGTAATTGTGCGGCTGCAACTCGGCCTTATCGGATGCCGAGCCGGTCATCACGATCTTGATTGCGCCCTTTTCCGGGTCGGTGTCATGCCAGTCAGGACGGAGTTGTACAATCGCGCTGTACAGCTGCACGCAGATGTCACGACTCATGGCAACAATCATCGCCTTCCCGTCGATGCTGGCGGTGCGGGCCTCGAAGTGATTAACCAGGTCCTCGGCAACCTGCTTCAGGCGAGGTCCGGAGCCCACCAGCTTCTCCAGCCGACTCCATTCGCCCTTAGTGCGCTCGCGGGTACTGACATCTTCCTCGTCCTCTACTACCTCATCCACCTGCTCCGACAGCTCTTCAATCAGATCACGATTGATGTCCAGTTTGGCCAGCCGGGATTCGTAGTAGATCGGTACAGTCGCTCCATCGGCCACGGCGTCCTGAATATCGTAGATAGACACGTAGTCACCGAACACCGCACGGGTGTCCTTATCGTCGCTGGAGATCGGCGTACCGGTGAAGCCAATGAAGGAAGCGTTGGGCAACGCATCACGCATGTGTTTGGCGTAACCGAACTTGTAGCTGCCATCCTGCTTCAGAGTGGCTTTCAAGCCGTACTGGCTGCGGTGAGCCTCGTCTGAGATCACCACGATGTTGTGACGGTCGTTCAGGATCGGGTGCCCAGATTCGTCATTCAATAGCGCGAACTTCTGTACGGTGGTGAAAATGATGCCGCCGGACTCTCGTTCCGCCAACAGTTCACGCAGTTTGTCGCGATCTTCTGCCTGTACCGGCGTCTGTTTCAGCAACTCCTTGGCAGCGCTGAAGGTGGCAAATAGCTGGCCATCCAGATCATTGCGGTCGGTGACAATTACCAATGTGGGGTTATTCATCTGAGGTTGCTGCAAAAGCTTGCCCGCATAGCAGCACATTGAAATGCTTTTGCCGGAACCCTGCGTGTGCCATACGACTCCGGCTTTTTTGCTGCCCGGCTCCACACGCTCAGTATAAGTAGCACGGCGCTCACCAATTCCATCAATATGTTCGGCAGCGATCACTGTAGCTTTCACAGCCTCCCGCACAGCATGAAACTGGTGGTATCCGGCGATCTTCTTGATCAGGCGATCGGCATCGGTCTCAAACAGCACAAAATGGCGGATGTAGTCGAGCAGCAGTTCACGGTCGAAGAAGCCGCGTACCAGTGTTTCCAACTGCCACTCCAGCAACGGTTTGTCGTCTTCGTGCTTGATGGTCCGCCACGGCAGATAACGTTCCTGGTTGGCGGTCAGGGAGCCCAACCGCGCCGTGTAGCCATCACTGATCACCAGCGCCTCGTTATATACGAACAGCTCGGGCACTTCGTCCTTGTATGTTTGGATTTGATTGAAGGCATCCCAGATGTCAGCATTCTCGCTGCCGGGGCTCTTCAGCTCCAGAACAGCAACAGGCACACCATTGATGAAACACACGACATCGGGGCGGCGCAGCTGCTTGCTGCCCTCGATAGTGAACTGGTTAATGGTGCGGAAGCGGTTGTGTTCCAGTGCTTCGAAGTCGATCAGGAAGGCGCGATCATGTATCGGCTTGTCGTCGCGCTTGTACTCAACCGGCACGCCTTCCAGCAGCAAGCGGTGGAAGGTGCGGTTGTTGGTGACCAGGTCCAAACTGTCGGGCTTACTGACTTGTACAACGGCTTGCTCGACCGCTGACTCCGGCAGGTGCGGGTTGATGCGACGGATGGCCGCTTCCAGATCAGCCAGTAACAGGATCTGTCGGTAGTTGGCACGCTCGGGCGCTGGCCCGTCACAGGCGATGTCCGGCCCGTGGGCAATCTCCCAGCCGTTGTCGGCGAACCATTCGAGGCAGAGTTGTTCCAGTTGGTCTTCGTTCATCGGTTAGTCCCTTAACAGCCTGCGCCACGCACAAAGCCTCACAATTCATTTGACACACACGGCCCGACGCTTATACTGGTCACCAATACGCCCGGCGCCTCTTCACAACCTTGTTGTGTACGCGCCGGTTCTCATTTCTGGGGCCACAAACTCCACGCCTGCCAGCCTTGTATTGCACCGAAGTCTTCGATTTTGACAGCGCCCGTGGGTGACTGCGGAAACTCTTCTATGACATCACACAAACGCCGGTGCCAACTGGATTTCGGGCATATCACCTGAAGCATGGCCTGCATCAGACAGAAATAAAAGAACGGCCTCGCATTGTTCATACCTTGCCAATATGAGTCACCGGATGGCAACGGTGAACGTTCCAGCACGTTGATATTCCACAGCCGGCTATGGTGCGCTGATACATTTCGGATGAAGTTCAAGCTGCGCAGCCATGACGCAAAGGCACTGCCGTCAGGCGCACCGTACTTGGCGGCAATGAAGTCTCGATCAGCGACCTTCATGCCGGCGTAAAGCTTGGACATCATACCGAAATCCCAGACTTCGACAGCAACCCAAATGGGTAGCCTGCCATAGTTGTTCTGGTAATGCTCTACGAAGGGCTCCCGACGTGAGCGCTTTAGGTGAGCCTGGTACTTGTCGAGCCATAGGTCGTGCTCTGTACGCCCTCTCGCAGGGCCTCGCTTTTGGATCTTCTTGCTGAAATGCCCATGCAGGCAGCCAGGATTCTCATGTGCGTATGGGTCGGCTTTACCCAGCAGATGAGCTATATCTACGCGAACGGCCATTTCAATGCGCTCCAGAGCATCCATGGCCATTAACCGAAGCTTCTTGTCGAACACGTAGAGTTGTACCACGTCAGCAAAGTGACTGCCTTCGATAAAGCTGTCCAAACGCCGTGGCACCGAGCTGCTCGCGGTCTGTACTGGGTCTAATTTCCGAAATGGATACCAGTACCCACTAAGACGGTAATACCCAAGACGTTCAAGATAGCTTTTAGCCGCCGCAGGGTCGTCTACTACCATACCTCGCTGCTGCAGCAGGGCCAGTTGATCGTTCAGGGATTTCCAGGGCTTGGGGTTATGCGGCATCTCTGCATCCTGGCTGGGCTAACGGCCTGTTCCCAATTGTGGCCTGTATATTGTGTTGTTGATCAAGCATCAGTCTTCTCTACAGAGTCGAACGACGCCTGCTTAAGCTGCTGATTGATGGCCTTTAGCGGCTCGCGCAACGCTGCTTCGAGCTGCGTCATATGTTCAACCAGCCAGTTTATCATCTCCGGCCAGTTTGCCTTATCATAGCCGTCGACCGCCTTGGCGTACTGAATGCGGCAGGCTTTCTTGTTGAGCAGTGGTAGCCAGTCCAGCGCGTGACCAAAGCTCGCTTCTACATCTGATTTTTGCGCTTCCAGCCGGTCGAACACGAAGCTATTGGCTTCCGCCTGACTGTTCTGCAGGCTCAGGCCAACGCGGATTTCGCTCTTGCCGAAGATCATCTGGTACGGCATCCCGCTCACGCCGGAGCCGGCGCTGAGCCAATGATCCTTGGCGGGGCTGATGTTGTTGTACAACGTACAACGGCTTTGCCCGAAGGCCTCCAGTGCCTGTTCCCAGAACGCCAACCGCAGCGTGTGACGTTGCTTCTGCTCAGTGTCGGCGCTCTTCTCTTCGGCCTCTTTGGCGACCATGCCGATCATAAACTCGGTGGACTCCGGGGTCGGGATGATCTGCTCCACATTCAGAAACAGCTCTCCACCGGCCTGATAGGGGGTGACCTTGAAGCATTGGCAGGCGATGCCGAACTGGCTCAGCCAGAGCACCGTGTTGGTGACTTCCTTGCGGTAACGGGCGGCGACGAAGATGAGGCGTTGGGTCTTGATGCGGTTGATCTGCGCAGCCTCCAACCCGTCTACCTCCAGAAACTCGATCAGGTTGTCGGCGGCATTAGCGGCGGGTTGCCCAGTTTCCTGAGCCTTCTGGTTGAGGTAGCGCTGGTAGATGTCAACCACCTGTGACTTGCTCAGGTTGGCGCAGTATCCGGCGTACTTCAGCGCCTGCCAGACCACGTCGCGCCCGATGTCATCCAGCTTGTTCTCGATGATCACCAAGTTGCCGTCCTTGTCGATGGCTAGCAGGTCGAGGCGCTCGCGGGTGTCGTCGAAGCCGTCGAACTCCTTCTGGATGATCAGTAGTTCCTCGCCGTCGCCTTGTGCCAGTGCTTGAGGGCAGTTCTCCAACCACTCCTGCAGATGCTTACGCTCGGTGAAGCCGAGCTCACCAAAGCGCTTGGCCTCCAGCGGGGCGATCCGGTTGCTGGCGGGGTCGATCTTATACATGGGCTACGCCCTGTAACTCAGGCTTGGGCTCCTCGGCATCAGGCAGGGTCAGTTCGCCAGAGAGGAGTTTAGGGAGGAGGGTGTCTCTGGTTTGGGCTAAAGATTTGCTCTGATCTCCGTTACTTTTCGCTAAATACAGGTAACCACCCGCGATAGCATCAAAACGGTCGACAATCTCTTGGGGGTAGATCACCCAGTCCAAATCAGCCAAGGCCTTGGCATTTGCTCGTTGTCGCCCGCTTGTGCCAGTCATAGATTGTATCGCAGCTGAGCGGAAAGTCTCGTTACGCGCAATGAAGTACCCGAGTGAGACGGGATATGGAGGCTTAGGTCGCAGGACGATATATTCGGTTGACCCCCAACCAGTTTCCCCCACCTTCAGAAAATCTACAAAGGCCGTCTTGCCGTTTTCGAGACAGGGGGTTATTCGGGCCAGCAAAGTGTCGCCGTTGACAAACTTAGTGCCGCTACCCATTTCCCTCTCAGTGACCTCATCTGCGAGATGACCTGATGTAGGAACATTTTTCATGTCGAGATAAGGAGCGACTGTGCCCTTTTTCAGGGTTCGGCGGGGGTTAAACTCCAAAAGGTCGGCTAAAGTTCCAACTGACCACCCCTCCGGTATCTCACCCAGCTCACTGTCCTGCATGGAGGATGGGAAAAGTTCGGCGGTGGCTCGCAGTTCGGCGTACCGCTCCGGCTGCTCGGCTTGCATCTGGGACAGCTGGTCGGCGTCCTTACCGGTGATCACCTGTATGGCGGCCAGCAGGGCGTCGTCATCGGTGCCACCTGCGTTCAGTACGGCGATCTTGGCCTTGACCGGCTCGAAGTCGACGAACCAGCTCTTAAAGATCGCCTGCGCCATCTGTTCGAGGGTCTGGTTGATCTGGTGGTTGAGCTGGATTTTGTGGTCCAGAGATTCAAGAATTTGTGCAATCCCTTTTTGCACCCCAAGCGGAGGCAATTTAAGCTCAATCGACTTCAATGACGTAAGAGGTTGACCGATGCCCGGCGTTCCCACTTGAGAAGCATTCTTGAGTAGCTCGTGCCTTCCCTGTCGACTTTTAAAGAAGTAATAGATGTACTTAGGGTCGGCCTTTTGTTTGTCACAAGAAAGCTTCATCAAGCTGGTAGATAGGACGTACCTTTGAGGACCTTCCACGATGCCGACTTCGCCTATCGCCCCGCGATGGGGGAAAACTAGATCGCCATGAAACACATTACATGTTTTTAGCTCGTCAGCTTTCTCTTCTGTGACGTAGACGAAGTCATTAACAAACGCGGGGCTAGGCCCTAGGTTTGTACCTCTGATCACCGGTACGCCTGTTTCAACGTAACAGTCACTTTTCATGCGAGATCCAAACGGCCCAATTGCGATGGCGCTTTTGCTTTCAGCCTGAATCTCATCAATTCGAACAGTGGGCCACCTAGCACTCATACCCAAGCCCCCCCAGATTCCGCTTGATCTCAGCTTCCAGTCGGTCGCTCTCGGCAAACTGTTCGCGCAACTGTTCGGTCAGTCGAGCCATCTTTTCCGCGAAGGGCTCGCCGTCATCCTCTTGATCCGGTGCGCCGACGTAGCGGCCCGGTGTCAACACGAAGTCGTGTTTCTCGATCTGCTGGAAGTCCACCGAAGCACAGTACCCGGCCACATCTTCGTACGCTTCACCACGCTGCCACGCATGGAAGGTGTCAGCCACTTTGCTGATGTCGTCAGTGGTAAAGTCACGCACCACACGATCACGCATGAAACCGATGTTGCGGGCGTCTATGAACAGCACTTCGTCGCGGCGGTCGCGCTTCTTACTGCCCTTGCCGGACTTGTCCTTGGTCAGGAACCAGATGCAGGCGGGGATCTGGGTATTGGTGAACAGCTGTCCCGGCAGGGCGACCATGCACTCGACGAGGTCTTCTTCGATCAGGCGCTTGCGAATTTCGCCCTCGTTATTGGTGTTAGAGCTCATGGAACCGTTGGCCAACAGCAGGGCCATGCTTCCGGTGGGCGCAAGGTGGTGCAGCATGTGCTGCATCCACGCGAAGTTGGCATTGCCCTTGGGCGGAGTGCCGTATTTCCAGCGGGCGTCTTCGGCCAGTGACTCGCTCCACCAGTCTTTCATGTTGAACGGCGGGTTGGCCATCACGAAGTCGGCACGCAGGTCTGGGTGCTGATCGTCGAGGAAGGTGTCGCCGTTTTTCTTGCCAAAGTTGAAGTCGATGCCCCGGATCGCCATGTTCATGGCGGCCAGCCTCCACGTGGTGGGGTTGGACTCCTGACCGTACACGGAGATGTGCTTCTTCTGTTCGGCGGCGTCGTAGCGCTGCTCCTTGGCGTGCTCCTCAATGAACTTGTCGCTGGAGACGAAGAAGCCGCCAGAGCCCATGGCCGGGTCGTAGACGCGACCGGAGTAGGGTTCCAGCATTTCAACGATCAGGGTCACGATGCTCTTGGGCGTGTAGTACTGGCCGCCTTGCTTGCCTTCTGCCAGCGCGAACTGACCAAGGAAGTACTCATATACGTGGCCGAGGATGTCCTTGCTGTGCAGACTCAGAGGCTCGCCGTTGTACAACGGCTTGGTGAACGAGGTGTCGGAGAAGGTGTTGATCAGCCCCAGCAGCTTATCGTTGTCCAGCTGGTACTGACTGATGCGGTTCAGGATGCCCTTGAGCTTAGTGTTACTGCGCTCAATCTCTTCCAGCGCGTTGTCCATCAGCCACGATACCGAGCGCAGCTTAACATCATTACCTGCCTCGTCCTGCCAAAGCACTGTGCCCACCGGCAGCACCGCCTTTTCCTTCAGCGTGTTCCAACGGGCCGCCTTGGGCACCCAGAACACGTTGGCTTCCCGGTAGTAATCCAGCACTTCCAGCTCCTCCTGCAGAGCCTGCTGGTACTCAGCATCGCTGTCGTAGTCGTCACGAGGCAGATAGTAGATGTTGTCGTCATCTTCGGTCTGGAATTGCTCCAGCAGCGACTCCTGACGTTCCTCAAAGGCATCGGACACGTACTTGAGGAAGATCAGCCCCAGTACCACGTGCTTGTAGTTAGCGGCATCCAGGTTGGAGCGAAGCTTATCGGCGGCTTTCCATAATTTGGTGTCAAGGTCGTTCAGGAATTGCTGTTCTGCGTTGTTCATGGTTTTTCCGGGTGAATGTGAAGTTAAAACTGACCAAGTGCCTGTGCACCAGCGAGGGATGCTGCCTTGAACATGGAGCGAACTGCATCAGACACTGCACCCTGTGCCCCACTTTTAATCGCTTCACTAAACTGATCAACAAATGGCTGGTTGCTTTTTCGCTCCAACGAAGCAGGCACTGAACCTAGCAGCGTTAGCCCTTTCAAGGTAAGACGTGCCTTTGGAAACTCCGGCCCAGTGAGAGTTCGTCTTTGAGGCTCGTAGGTGATAAAGCCTTCCATGCTCAAAAAGGAGAGTGAGTTCAACGATAATTCAGCGCTGAGATCAAACAGCTCTTCTCCCTTCACGTCCTCGATCATGCAGGCAACCGAAGATGCCTGGAGGTCAGTGGGGTTCGGAAATTGACGATACAGCTCTAGAAGGGTGATCGCGACAACCTGATCAAACAGCTCAATGTTTCGATGCTCCGTCATAGTATGGCTCCATGCCTACACACGCCTGTTTAGAGAAACATTCTGTCGCATTCATGCCGCATAATCCACTAGTCGATGCTGGCGCAACAGATACCACAGTTTCGACGGCCTTAGAGCATTCATCAACGTGTTCAACGACAGAAAAGGTTGAAAAAATGGGGAATTTTTTACTTTCCAGGTGGACATTTTACGACATTTTTCAACCTGCCAAACCTCACTAGCGAGGCCTATACAGC
Source organism: Marinobacterium sp. NO-S09 (assembly GCF_059179545.1). Lineage (NCBI taxonomy): Bacteria > Pseudomonadati > Pseudomonadota > Gammaproteobacteria > Oceanospirillales > Oceanospirillaceae > Marinobacterium > Marinobacterium sp. NO-S09. The sequence continues at coordinate 3,779,347 of NZ_CP168954.1, forward strand.
TGATACTGAACTTGAGGCGTCTCACTCCGGCCATGAACGGAGACATATTCTGCGCTCCAGGCCTCTCGTTTGCTGTATTCAGGCGTCAATCAGGATGTTTTGGTGCCGCTGAAGCAACCCCGCTCAGGTTGGACTTCCGTGAAGCCTTAACTGAAGTCACTAAAAGTATAAGGGTCAAAACAAAATAGTGCTCGGCAGACAAGAACCGCCCGGATCAGACCAAAACCTTACACCTAAGAGAATGACAGATAGCTTAGCCTCCTATCGCCCAGATTAGCTCTCTGAGCGGCATTCCCAGTCAATACGACATGACTTTGCTCCATCAGTAAAAACAGCGTCAGAGCGCTTTCAGAGCGCTCTCAGACGCGAATAAGATGTAGCCAGTCAGACTACTTACTGTCATGAACTACAACGTTTCGGCAAAAGAGTCTTTGCACCGGGCAGGACTCAAGCGAGAACCAGCCCCGCCCGGTCATCATGATCAAATGGTCCCTACCCTCTTGAGTTCTTGCTGATGTTCATACATACGTGCATACAGCTCATTGGCTATTCTGCGTAGGCTCTGCGGGGCGTAAAAGGGTTTGCCCTTGTACAGCCTGTCGCTGGCCTCCAGCTGTTTACTCATGTAGTCAGCTACGCCAATATTCATTGGCACACGTTTCACGAAGAGGTTCTCGAACCACTCAGACTCCTTTGGGGTATAAGAGCAGTCTCCATACTCCATATCCATCTCCAAGGCTGTGCGCTCAAAACTACCGGGCTTAGCATAGATTTTCAGCTCGTAGTGATCTCGAATATCCACCCCCGATGCTCCACCGGATGTGTATCGCTTTAACATGCTCTCAATCTGCCCCAACATATCTGGGATACAGCTGATCACTATATGAGCATGAAGACGCTTATTGCCTTGCTTGCCCTTCTCTATCACCAAAAAGAAGTTCACCGGCAGCATCAATTTTCTAAACGCCTTTTGGAGCTGATCAGAAAACGCGCCCGCAGGCCCTTTTTTAGCCCTTATCAGACGCTGCTCCTGTTGTTCACTGAAGTTCACCGTAACAAAAGCAAGCTCGCAGCCCGGGTGCTGCTCAGTCCAGTTCTCCAACGCCAGATACAAGAACCTCAACTGGTAACTGGCTCTTCGTTTACCCCTTAAGTCAACGAGCTTTCTCTTCTTTGGATTGGGTAGTGAAGGAAGGTTATCTACACATATGATATTACTGTTAAGAGTGTCTACTGGTAGATGATCATTCCCTGTTAATTCCGAATTAATCAGAGACCGCATGATTCGTGGGTTTGGCCGCATTTTCACCTTTCCTGTATAAGCGTAAAAATTCGCAAAACGCACCTTGCCGTCGACCGGCAATTTAGAAGTTTCCTGTTTCAAATATATGGGTAGTTGACAGGCCAACAACTAGCAGCTATTGGTATGGCGGTAAGCTCTAAACAGATCCAGCACTGGAGGCCCTACCTGATGTCAACCTCACCAGACTCATCAAATCAAAGCACCAGCCAACAACGGACTGGGCATGTGGAAAAGGATACTCCCCTTCGCTCCCCGAACATGACCACCCAACGAGCTCTACATGAGCTGCAGGCTGGCCAAGGTCAGAAATTTGCATCTGTAGAGGAGTTAATGAAGTCATTGGCTTCTGACTGATACCAGATTCAGCTTACAGTGGTATGCCATCCGTAGGCTTGCCCCACTGGCTCCCCTCGCAAATTTATCAGCCCTGTATATGTGGCCTGCGCCCTCCTTGGATGACTTAACTAACCCAGCCCTGCCCTACCAGCCTTCTCTTCTTCGGATGAAGTATCGGTAGTGGCCGCTCTACTGTTAATAAATTAGGGTTAAATGTATTAGCTACTATTAAGTGATCATTGCCGGTTATGGATACCCTTGCCGCAGCCCGCATGACTCTTGGATTTGGTTGCATTCTTTCTTGGATCAAAAACATCTTTTTCCGCAAAATGCACCCTCAGAGGAGTGCTGTAGTGAGTTTCAATCAAGCAAAAAGACTACTCACCATTGGCCAGTCGTCAAGTCAGGTTGTATGGCAAATGGAGTTGAACCTGTCCGGCAGCCCTAGCAGTAGCAACACGCTATCTAAAACGGAGTGAGTGCTTCTCACTCTAGCCTTGAAGCCAATTGTAACGACTTACCTCTTTCGACTATGCTTCGGGTACTTTAAACAAAACAGGTGGTACACCAAGGTGTAACACATCGTGAAGCCAGCCTAATCAATTCAATGAGTTACTGAAGGCCCAGACACAAAAAAACCCGCCGTAGCGGGTTTTTTCATAGGGTTTGAGTCAGGCGTTCAGGATCAAACCGCCTTGTGCGCGATGATGTCTTTCCATTTGGCCGGGCCAGTGGTGTGGACAGACTCACCGGAAGTATCAACAGCAACCGTTACCGGCATGTCTTTGACTTCAAACTCGTAGATCGCTTCCATACCCATTTCCGGGAACGCCAGCACCTTGGAGCCGGTGATCGCTTTGGATACCAGGTAGGCTGCACCACCGACGGCCATCAGGTAAACCGCCTGGCTGTCCTTGATCGCTTCAATCGCCACCGGACCACGCTCGGATTTACCGATCATGCCCAGCAGGCCAGTGCTTTCCAGGATCTGACGGGTGAACTTGTCCATACGGGTGGACGTGGTCGGGCCAGCCGGGCCAACGACTTCGTCACGGACCGGATCAACCGGGCCCACGTAGTAGATGAAGCGGCCTTTCAGGTCTACTGGCAACTCTTCACCGTTGTTCAGCATCTCCACCATTTTCTTGTGGGCAGCATCACGACCGGTCAGCATCTTGCCGTTGAGCAGGATGGTTTCGCCGACTTTCCACTCTTTCACCGCTTCTGGCGTGATCTCGTCCAGATTCACACGACGGGTGTTGGCACCGACCTCGAAGGTCACTTCCGGCCAGTCATCCAGGCTCGGCGGTGTCAGTACAGCAGGGCCGTTGCCGTTCAGAGTGAAGTGGGTGTGACGAGTCGCCGCACAGTTCGGGATCATGCACACCGGCAGAGACGCCGCGTGTGTCGGGTAATCCATGATCTTAACGTCCAGGATGGTGGTCAGACCGCCCAGACCCTGAGCACCGATACCCAGGGCGTTAACCGCATCCATGATTTCCAGACGCAGTTCTTCAACACGGTTCTGCGGGCCACGCTCGCGCAATTCGTGGATGTCGATCGGGTCCATCAGGGACTCTTTCGCCATTACGGCCGCCTTCTCGGCGGTACCGCCGATACCGATACCCAGCATGCCCGGCGGACACCAGCCGGCACCCATGGTCGGTACGGTTTTGACGATCCAGTCGACAATGCTGTCGGACGGGTTGAGCATCGCCATCTTGGACTTGTTCTCGGAACCACCGCCTTTGGCAGCAACGTGTACTTCCACTTCGTCGCCTTCAACGATTTCGTAGTGGATCACCGCCGGGGTGTTGTCCTTGGTGTTCTGACGCTTGCCAGCCGGATCAGCCAGGATAGAGGCACGCAGTACGTTATCCGGGTGCATGTAGGCGCGACGTACGCCTTCGTTGACCATGTCGGTCACGGACATTTTGGCGTCCCACTGGACGTTCATGCCGACTTTCAGGAATACGGTGACAATACCGGTGTCCTGACAGATGGGACGCTGACCTTCGGCACACATGCGGGAGTTGATCAGGATCTGCGCCATGGCGTCCTTCGCCGCCGGGTTTTCCTCTTTCAGATAGGCTTCGTGCACACCCTGCACAAAGTCGATCGGGTGGTAGTAGGAAATGAACTGCAGCGCATCAGCAACGCTGCTGATGAAATCATCCTGGCGAATAACGCTCATTGACGACTCTCCAATCTGGCTTGGTTTTGGTTCATTGCGGTCGGACTCTTTCTATGAAGAGGTCCAATCACTGGCAGAATCTGGGGCGGTATTATACATCAATTTGGCGCCAGGATTTCTCGGGTATTGGTATTAGACCCAGAACCCCAAGGGGTTGAGCAACGCGACACAGAAAAGCCCGCCGAAGCCCAGTAACAGACGTGCGGTTGCCGGGGTCAACGGACGCCGCTGCTCCGCCGATACCTGCAGCAGGCGCACTGGCTTGAATACCAGCAGCAGACTGGGCAGCAGCCAGAGCGCACCAGGCAACAACCCCAGCGCCAGCAGTACGACAGCCATCAGGTAGGCACTGGCCAGCAGAATCAGGTAGAGACGAACAGACGCTGCATAGCCGATACGTACCGTCAGCGTATGCAGACCGTCCTGGCGATCACTTTCATAGTCTCGCAGCTCGTTGCTCAATAGCAGCAAGGATACCAGCAGACTGACCGGCACCGTCTGCAGCAACAGAGCAGTATTCAACTGTGCCCCCATCGCCAGGGCACTGCCGGCAATCATCAGCACGCCCATCAGCCAGAACACCAGCACCACACCCAGACCACGGCTTTTGTAGTTCACCGGGCTCAGGGTGTAGCCCAGAGCGCCGACCAGCCCCAACACGCAGAGCAACAAAAACCCCATGCCCTGCTCAACCACAAAATGAAAGCCGATAACCGCCGCCAGCAGAAAGCAGAGCATGCCGCAGCGGAAGTTGTAACGAATGGCATTGATCAGCCCCTCCTGCCCCGGTTGCTGACGCAGCAGGCGAATATCGGCGTGATCGTTGATCAGATTGACACCCGCCTGCAGCAACACGCCGCCGACCAACACCAGTACCGCGGATATCAGTTCGATAGGCTGCTGCAGGGCCGCCAGCAGGATACCGATCAGACAGGTCACCAGGGCCACTGGAAACGAAAACGGGCGCAATACGCGGATAAATGCGTATTTCCCTAGTGCCTGATCCGCCTTCTGTGCTGTTTTCACCACATCCATTCAACTTCACTCCCCAAGACGAATCCGCTTGCTTGGCGCTGGGCCAACGCCACTTACCCTGTACTCTACATAAAAAAGGGAGCCTCTGGCTCCCTTGCATATCGCTTTGCGCTTACCCTCGCTCAGGCGCGTTGGGCAGATCACGCATCAGCAGCGCGTATGTCATATCGGTATCGAAATCCACTGGGATGCTGACACGGTGGCCAGAACCCGGTGCCACTTCGGTGGGCTGACCTTTCTTGTTCAGCATCTCCTGCAGCTTGAAGCGCTTGTTGCCGGCCGGTGTCATCAGCTCAAGCGTATCGCCCAGCTCAAAGCGGTTCTTCACATCGATCTCAATAAAGCCCTTGGTCGCATCATGCCCGGTGATTTCACCGACAAACTGCTGGTGCACACCCACGGAGCTGCCGGTTTCGTAGTTCTGATATTCATCATGCACGTGACGACGATAGAAACCTTCGGTGTACCCGCGGTTGGCCAGGTTTTCCAGCGTATCCATCAGGTTCATGTCGAACGGCTTGCCGGCAACGGCATCGTCAATCGCCTGTCGATAGGCCTGGGCTGTGCGCGCCACATAGTAGTGTGACTTGGTACGCCCTTCGATTTTCAGGGAATCCACACCCATTTCGGCCAGCTTGTGCACATGCTGGATGGCGCGCAGATCCTTGGAGTTCATGATGTAGGTGCCGTGCTCATCCTCGAATGCAGGCATGAACTCGCCCGGACGGGTCTCTTCCTGCAGCAGGAAGATCTTGTCGCTCGGCTGACCTTTACCCAGTGCCGGTTGCTCACCGCCAGTGGCCTCGGCAGGGTCAAACGACTGCACAGGCACCACATCGCCGGATTCATCTTCCTGCGCTTCATGGGCATCGTATTTCCAGCGACAGGCATTGGTGCAGGTACCCTGGTTGGGGTCACGGTGGTTGATGTAGCCGGACAGCAGGCAACGGCCGGAGTATGCGATACACAGAGAACCGTGCACGAACACTTCCAGCTCGATTTCCGGGCACTGCTGGCGGATCTCGGCCACCTCATCCAGCGACAGCTCGCGGGACAGGATGATGCGCTCGATACCGGCACGGTGCCAGAACTTCACCGAAGCCCAATTCATGGTATTGGACTGTACCGACAGGTGGATCGGCAGATCCGGGTACTTGTCCTTCACCATCATGATCAGACCGGGGTCAGACATGATCAGGGCATCCGGTCCCATGGCGATCACCGGGTCCAGATCCTTCATGTAGGTCTTGAGCTTGGAGTTGTGCGGCAGGATGTTGCTGGCCACAAAGAATTTCTTGCCCAGCTCGTGGGCGATGCGAATGCCCTCGGCCAGGTTATCGTGGGTAAAGTCGTTGTTGCGCACGCGCAGGCTGTAGCGCGGCTGGCCCGCATAGACCGCATCCGCACCATAGGCGAATGCATATTTCATGTTTTTCAGTGTCCCGGCCGGGGACAGCAGTTCAGGTGTTCGCATAGGATCAGTCGTCTTTAGAGTTCAGCAGCCGGACACAGGTCTGAGTCAGGCGGACAGGGACACGTCAAACAGTGGCGTATAGATGGAGCCACGCTCCCCGGGACGACTCTGGTACAGCACCACCGAATCTGCCGGTGTGGTTAAACCGGGTTCGGGCCAGTTGTCTGGCACCTCAAAGCGGTTCTGTGCCGGTAACCGAGCCAGTGTCACATGGGGTTTGAAATCGCGCTCATCATACCGAACTCCGGCTTTTTTGGCGATATTAACCATATGCTGATGAAGGGTATCCAGCGACTCATGCTGGCTGGGCAAGGCCGCCAACACCGACAGACGGGGGTTGGCGCGGTAATAGCCCAGACAATCCAGCGGCACCATGAAGGCCGGCTGCTGCTTCAGTTCTTCACGGGCCAGCTGCTCCAGCTCCGATACCTGTTCCAGGCTGACATCTCCCAGAAAGCAGAGGGTCAGGTGATAGTTGCTGGAATCGACCCAGTGCGCATCCAGGCCACGGTCGAACTCGCACAGGGTATCGGCGCAGTCCGACAGCGGCCGGGAAATTCGCTCGGGAATCGGCAAGGCAAAAAAGGTTCTTATCTTCATAGCTGTACAGCGGCCAAAGCCGGCAATTAGCCTCCCTTGGCCTTTTCCATCAGTCGCTTCTGCGCAGGGTGCGACAGCACGGACTTGATCCAGCGATGCACGTTGGGGTAGGCGCTGTAGTCAAAACCACCCAGTTTCGGCCAGCTCAACACCAGGGCACCGTGAATATCGGCAATGCTGAACTGCTCACCACTGATCCATTCGCGCCCGTCCAGCTGCTGCTCCAGCAGCGGCATGAAGCGAGTCAGTTCGGCAGTTGCACGCTCAATCACGGCCTGATCAGGGTTGCCATTGCTGAACTTGAACTGGATCAGCATATCCAGCGCCGGCACTTCCATCTGGTTGCTGATATACAGAGACCAGCGCAGGATATCGGCCTCGGCCGCCGGAGTCTGCGCCCAGAGGCGTCCTTCACCGTACTGGCGTGCCAGGTAGTAAAGAATAGCCTGGGTCTCGAACAGCACAAGATCACCGTCCACCAGTGTGGGGATCTTGCCGGTGGGGTTCAGCGCCCGGTATTCATCGGACTGGGTCTGCTCGCTGCGCGGCAGCATATCCACTGATTCATACTCAAGACCCAACTCTTCCAGCGCCAGCATCACCATGCCGGCACGGGAGAAAACACTGCCGTATACTTTAATCACGTTATTGCTTCCAGTTATCAGCTCGACTGTTCCAGCCGCAGCTGCAGGTTATTCAATTGCTGGCGAATCCGCAGCAGGTCTTGGCTCAACTGACGGCGAGTACCGTCAATGGCCTTGATTGCCTGCTCGTTCTGACGGATACGCTGCGCCAATTCGGCACTCTGCCCGTTATCACCTTCCAGCTGAGACAGCTGATCAGCCAGTTCCTGCTGGACCTTAAGACGTCCTTCACTCTCCAGCTTGAGACTGCTTTCAAAGGTATCCAACTGCCGGCCCAGACTTTCGATGCGGGCACTGAACCGCTTCTCAAGACTGGCCTGCTCCGCCTTGAGGCTCGCCAGCGAACTCAGCTCGCGATTGGCCTTTTCAGCCTGGGAACGGGTATCAGCAATGGACTTCTCGGCTGCGGCCAGCTGCTTCTCCAGCGCGGTCAGCTGCTCGGCCTGCTGCTCCAGCTGCGGCTTGTTGCGCTGGTAGGCCACGGTCCACAGCTTGGCGATCTCGGAATCAAAGTGGGTAAACTTTTCCTTGGCGCGACCATTCAGGTCCTGCAGACGCTGCTGCAGTGTCTGGCCGGACTGTTCGGCGCTGTCGGAGGTAACAGCGAGCGTCGCCTCCAGCGACTCGACACGCGCCTGTGTCTGGGCCACTTCCTTGTTCAACTGTTGCTGCAGCTGCTCAATTGTGGCCTGCTGCTGGGTCAGCAGATAGCCCAGGTAGCCCCCGGCAGCGACCAGCAACAACAGGATTACCGTCAGCAGTATGCTGCCACCTTTGCCACCGGTATCGGCCGCAGCCGGCTCCGGGCGTGCGGGAGCTGACATGGGGCCCTGAGGCTCGGCACTAAGGGATTCCAGCCCCTCCGGATCCAGTCCCGGTTCTTTACGATCAACCATCTATTCAAGCTTCCATCTGTCGGGGCGATCAACACTAGCAGGTTTGCCGAAAACGAAAAAGCCCCGCAAAAGCGGGGCTTATAGCGCTAAGGCTCAGGGGTGCCGGGGGCTGATTACATCATGCCACCCATGCCGCCCATACCACCCATGCCGCCCATATCCGGCATGCCGCCAGCGGCATTTTCTTCCGGATGGTCAGCAACCATGGCTTCGGTAGTGATCATCAGGCCAGCGATGGAAGCAGCCGCCTGCAGAGCAGAACGGGTCACTTTAGCCGGGTCGATGATACCCATTGCCATCATGTCGCCATATTCCTCGGTACCGGCGTTGAAACCGAACGCGCCTTCACCGGCACGTACCTTGTCTACAACGACAGAGCCTTCGCCACCGGCGTTGCCAACGATCTGACGCAGCGGTGCTTCCATGGCACGCAGTGCCAGCTGGATACCGATAGTCTGGTCGTGGTTTTCGCCTTCCAGGCCTTCAACCTTGCTCAGGGCACGGATCAGAGCAACACCACCGCCCGGTACCACGCCTTCTTCAACCGCAGCACGGGTTGCGTGCAGGGCATCATCAACGCGCGCCTTCTTCTCTTTCATTTCAACTTCAGTCGCAGCACCAACCTTGATCACGGCAACACCGCCGGCCAGCTTGGCAACACGCTCCTGCAGTTTTTCACGGTCGTAGTCAGAAGAGGTTTCTTCGATCTGAGCACGGATCTGCTGTACGCGACCGTCGATGTTTTCAGCTGCGCCAGCACCATCAACAATCACGGTATTTTCCTTGGTGATGTTAACGCGCTTGGCAGTACCCAGCTGTTCCAGAGTCACTGTTTCCAGGCTCAGGCCAACTTCTTCAGAGATCACCTGACCACCGCTGATGATTGCGATGTCTTCCAGCATCGCCTTGCGACGATCACCGAAGCCCGGTGCCTTAACAGCTGCAACCTTCACGATACCGCGCATGTTGTTCACAACCAGAGTCGCCAGGGCTTCACCCTCAACGTCTTCAGCGATGATCAGCAGCGGACGGGATGCCTTGGCAACCTGCTCCAGCGTCGGCAGCAGTTCGCGGATGTTGGAGATCTTTTTGTCCACCAGCAGGATGAACGGATCTTCCAGTTCGCAGGTCATGGTGTCCTGGTTGTTGACGAAGTACGGAGACAGGTAGCCGCGGTCAAACTGCATACCTTCTACAACGTCCAGCTCGTTCTCGAAGCCGGAACCTTCTTCAACAGTGATAACGCCGTCTTTGCCGACCTTTTCCATCGCTTCAGCGATGATGCGGCCGACTTCAGCGTCGGAGTTGGCAGAGATAGTACCTACCTGAGCGATCGCTTTGGAGTCTTCGCAAGGAACAGACATTTCAGCCAGCTGTCCAACAACCGCCGCTGCAGCCTTGTCGATACCGCGCTTCAGGTCCATCGGGTTCATGCCGGCAGCAACAGATTTCAGGCCTTCGTTCACGATTGCCTGAGCCAGAACGGTTGCAGTAGTGGTACCGTCACCCGCCACGTCGTTAGCCTTGGAAGCAACTTCCTTGACCATCTGCGCGCCCATGTTTTCGAACTTGTCTTTCAGTTCGATCTCTTTGGCAACAGAAACACCATCTTTGGTGACAGTCGGTGCACCAAAGGATTTGTCCAGTACCACGTTGCGGCCTTTCGGGCCCAGAGTGGTTTTAACAGCATCAGCCAGGATGTTTACGCCCTGCAGCATGCGCTGACGAGCATCATCACCAAAACGTACGTCTTTAGCAGCCATTGTTTGCTTGTCCTGTAATCAGTATCGAAATAAATCGAGTTAAAAAGTTAACGATTAATGCGACGCGAAGCTGATTGATCAGTCTTCCAGGACGCCGTAGATCTCACTTTCCTGCATGATCAGCAGTTCATCACCGTCGATTTTGACGGTGTTGGAACCGGCATACTGGCCGAAGAGGACCTTATCACCCACTTTGACGGAAGGTGCCTGTACCTCACCGTTATTCAGTGTACGACCTGGGCCAACAGCTACGACTTCGCCACGGTTGGGCTTTTCAGCTGCAGAACCCGGCAGGACGATACCGCCCGCAGTAGTGCTCTCTTCTTCGCTGCGACGAACTACAACACGGTCGTGAAGTGGACGAATATTCATCTGGTTGTTCTCCTGGTATCTAGGATCCAAAGCGATGTTGTTGTTAATGCGGATACTTTCGCATCCGAAATCCGTTTGCATCTTAAATGGGGGGAGCCCAGCAGGTTTTCAATACCCGGATCGCAAATTTTTTTTACGTCCGGGCGGGTCTCCTCACACTAACAGGAGAGATGGGGATAGTTGAAGGGATTTCAAGCGCCGACGGGCGAGTTAATCGTCACGCCGCTTGTATTCACCGTCGATGACGTCGCCATCGATGGCATCAGAGTCGCGCGGCGGGAACGGGCCCTGATGCATATCCGGACCGGGGCCGGCATGGAAATGGCGAGATGCCTGGCCCGCAGCAATCACGTTAAAGCGGCTCAGCAACGCCTTGACCACGCTACGGCGCACACCCGGCACCAAACAGCTGAAGCCCACAACGTCCGTAACAAAACCGGGCGTCACCAGCAGCGCACCACCGACCGCCAGTACGATGCCTTCGACCATTTCTTGCCCGGGCACCTCGCCCTGATCGGCACGCTGCTGCGCCCGCGCCAGAGTCGATAGCCCCTGCTGACGCAACATGTTCACGCCGATAAATGCTGACAGCAGTACAAGCCCAACCGTGTACCAGGCACCAATAGCCTGCCCTACCTGGATCAGAACCGTGATTTCGATAATGGGGACAATAATAAAAAGCAGGAACAGGAAGCGCATAGAGTCTCTCGAATAGGGTGAGCGTGTAGTCCTGAGTTGGATTCTTCCATTTTTGTACAGTTCAACCAAGTAGACAACACGGGATGACTATCATTCCATGTAGGTAAAAACCCTTACAAAACAATAATTTACAACCCGGATCGAGATTTGTAAAATTCGCAAATTTATCGATTATCTAGTCCTTTAGTGTCTTTTTCATGACATATATAGACTTTTTGGACGATGCCAACTAAATTGTTGCACTGCAAAATATTGCGCTGCACAATAAGAAAGTATCCAAAAAAGAGGTGATACCCATGGAGCTCAAAGACAAGGTAATCGTAGTAACAGGGGGTGGTCGTGGACTGGGCCGTGCCATGGCACTGGAACTGGCAGACAAGGGCGCCAAGCTGGCACTGGTCGACCTGAATCAGGCAGATCTGGATGAGACCGCAGGTCTGTGCATGGAAAAGGGCGTTGAAGCCCGCACGTATACTGCCAACGTTGCCAACGAAGCTCAGGTCGAGCAGCTGTTTACGGATATCGCCCGTGACTTCAGCGCGATCAACGGACTGGTAAACAACGCTGGTATTACCCGCGACGGTCTTTTCCTTAAGGTTAAAGACGGCCAGGTCGTCGGCAAAATGACCATGGAACAGTGGAACCAGGTAATCGATGTCAACCTGACCGGGACTTTCCTCTGTGGCCGTGAAGCCGCTGCCAAGATGATCGAAACCGGCTCTGAAGGCTGCATCATCAACATCTCCTCCATTTCCCGCGCCGGCAACATGGGCCAGACCAACTACACCGCCACCAAGGCCGCTGTAGAAGCCATGGCTGTTACCTGGGCCAAGGAACTGGTTCGCTACGGCATTCGCGCCACTTCCATCGCACCGGGCTTTATCGGTACAGAAATGGTCATGAGCATGAAGCCGGAAGCCCTGGCTAAAGTTGAGGCCATGATTCCGAGCAAGCGCCTGGGCAAACCGGAAGAGATTGCCAAGACCGTTACCTTCATTCTGGAGAACGATTACGTCAACGGCCGCTGCATTGAAGTCGACGGCGCCCTGCGTCTCTGATTTTTGCCCCGGCACGGTCTCTTTGGCCGTGCCCCCTCCATTCAGCCGGCCTTTGTTATACTCTGCCGCTTTGATCACGCAGGGAGCCCGGCATGCCGCACAGCTGGAAAGAAACGCTAAACCGTTACCGCGACATCCGCCTGCTGTGGATATTTCTTATGGGCTGCTGCAGTGGTTTCCCTTTTCTGCTCACCGGCAGCATTCTCAGTGGCTGGCTGGCCGATGCCGGCATCGCCCGCGCCGAAATAGGCCTGCTGGGCAGCGTCGCCACCGTATACGCCATCAACTTTCTCTGGGCTCCCTTGATCGACCGGGTACGCCTGCCGGGGCTGGGCCGCCTGGGGCAACGCCGCAGCTGGATTCTGCTGACCCAGCTGTGCATGCTGGTCTTCATTCTATCGCTCACCACCATCGACCCTTCTTCTCAGCTGCTGCTGGCCGGAGCGCTGACTCTGGGTGTTGCTGCCAGCTCGGCGACCCAGGATATTGCAGTAGATGCCTTCCGTATCGATCAGTTTGCGCCCCATGAAAAGGACTCCTTGCCACCGGCGGCAGCCATGGCCGTGACCGGCTGGTGGACCGGCTATGCCTGGCCGGGCTATCTGGCCTTTGCGCAAGCCGACCAGGTGGGCTGGAATACGGTCTACCTGATGATGGCCGGTGTGCTGGTGCTCCTCATGCTGTTTACCCTCTGTGTGCGAGAGCCCGACACCGGCCGTGACCAGCTGCAGGCCAGGGCGGAACAATCCTACGCTGAAGAGTTGCCGCAACGGCGCTGGCTGAACTGGCTGGCAGTGACCCTGATCGAGCCCTTTGCCGAATTTTTCCGCAAAAATGGCATTAAGGTCGCGCTGATGCTGATGCTGTTCATTTTCCTGTTCAAGATCGGTGAAGCGTTTCTGGGGCGCATGTCGGTGGTGTTCTACAAGGAAGTCGGTTTCAGTAATGAGCAGATCGGTGAGTACACCAAGCTGTTCGGCTGGTTTATTACTGTTTTCTTTACGCTTTTGGGCAGTGCCTTCAACACCCGTTTTGGTGTGGTCAAAGGCCTGCTGCTGGGTGGTAGTGCCATGGCGGCCAGCAACCTGATGTTTGCCCTGCTCGCCAGCGTTGGCCCTGTAGAATGGCTGTTACTGCTGACACTGATCATCGATAACTTTACCACCGCGTTTTCCACGGTGGCGTTCGTGTCTTTCCTGACATTGCTCACCGGTCGTGCCTTCAGTGCGACCCAATATGCCCTGCTCGCTTCTTTGGGCAATCTGAGCCGAACCACGCTGGCCGGATTCAGTGGCTATACCGTGGACTGGCTGGGCAGCTGGGAACGCTTTTTCGTGGTCACCGCACTGATGGTGCTGCCTTCACTGTTGATGCTCTGGCTGGTCAGGCATCGGATCGAGCGTATCGGCCAGGATAATAGATAATAGTAATTATTATCATTTACATATTTTAAGACGCTCGCTATAGTCTTCATTACACGCGTAACGGAGGCAATGAGGATGACTTTTCAGATCAACGCCTGGCTGGAACGCCCGGCCCCCAAATTGACCATCAGTGACAAGAGCAGTGGCATGACCCTACTGGAATGGCAGGAACCGCAACTGAGTCGGCTACTGGATAAAGGTGGGCTGGTCGCGTCGGATTTTGGCCAGGGCACCGAGGGAGATCAGCAGGCACTGGCACGAGAGCTTTTTCTGCTCTGCTGTCAGGATTGACCCCGACCGAGCGGATCAATCGCTCGGCCGAGGCAAGGGACGATCAGGGCGTGATCAGTCGCGGAGGTTGTTGAACTGCAGCGGCAACTCAATATCCGCTTCACGCAGCAGGGCCATGGCCTGTTGCAGATCGTCGCGCTTTTTGCCGGTGATGCGCACCTTTTCACCCTGAATCTGCGCCTGCACCTTGAGCTTGGACTCCTTCACCGTTTTGGTGATCTTCTTGCACAACGCCTGATCCAAACCCTGACGCAAAATCACTTCCTGTCGGGCTTTCACGCCGCCCAGCTCCGGATCCTTGATTTCCAGACACTTGATATCGATCTTGCGACCGGTCAGCTTGGCCTTGAGCATCTCCAACATCTGCTGCAGCTGGAAATCCACTTCAGCTTCAAGCTGTACCTTGTCACCGCTGTGTTCAAAACTGGCGCTCACGCCCTTGAAGTCATAACGGCTCTGCAGTTCACGGCTGGCTTGATCGACAGCATTGGTTACTTCATGCATATCCAGTTCGGATACAACATCAAATGAAGGCATGGCGCATCTCCTGTTAATATCGTGTTGTTCCCCTATATGGGGGCACTTGTTTCGATTTCCAGCGGAGTATACATGCACTGGTACATTCTGGGCGCAGGCGCCATAGGAACACTCTGGGCAGACCTGCTGATGCAGGCCGGCCACTCGGTTACCCTGATTCTGCGACAGGCCAATCACAGTCTGGAACAGGGTATTCAGGTGGTCGATGGTGAAAAGCAGCATCGCTTTACCCCAAAGACGGAAACACCGGCCGAAAACTCCACCCCCATTCTCAACCTGCTGGTGACGACCAAGGCGCAGCACACCCTGTCGGCCCTTGCCCCCCTGTTGCCGCGCCTGGGCGCCAGCACCCAGGTTGTGCTGCTGCAAAACGGCATGGGTCAGCAGCAGGCTGCCGCTGACCGGTTGCCGACGCGCAAACTCTGGGCTGCCACAACGACCGCCGGTGCCTGGCGCGAATCCCCTGCCCGCTTGCACCTTGTCAGTCTGGGACAAACCCAGATCGGTCCCTGGCATTCGGAGCAGCCACAACTGCCCGAGGGCTGGGACCCGCTGGCGATTGAACTGCACGGCTGCACAGAGATCGAGCAGGTCCTCTGGCGCAAGCTGGCAATCAACTGCGCGATCAACCCGCTGACCGCCCTGCACCATTGTCGCAACGGTGAACTGCTGATTGACCCTCAGCGTCTGCAGCAGATGCAGCAGGTGTGTGAGGAAGTGGAAGCTGTCGCGACAGCCCTCGGCATGCCCCTGTTTGACCAGCCCCTGCAACAACAGGCTACCGCTGTTGCACAGTCGACAGGCAACAACCTTTCATCCATGCTGCAGGATATCCGTCATGGCCGGGCTACGGAGATCGAGCAGATCACCGGCTTCCTGTGCGACCAGGCCGACATCCTGGGTGTGGACGTACCCCTTAATCGGGACCTGCTGCAGCAGGTCCGCAACCTGAATTCGGCAAAGGAGTGACAGCCCCATGAGCGAGGCTCTGCCCGACAGCTATCCGTACAAGAAAAAACTCAAGCGCGCGCCTTATGAAGAAGAAAAACGCCTGTTGCAGATTGAAATGCTCAAGGTACAGCGCTGGGCCAAGGAAACAGGCCAGAAGATCCTGATTATCTTCGAAGGACGCGACGCTGCCGGCAAGGGCGGCACCATCAAGCGCATGATGGAACACCTCAACCCCCGTGGTGCCCATGTGGTCGCACTGGAAAAACCAACTGATGAAGAGCGGACCCAGTGGTATTTCCAGCGCTATATCCAACACCTGCCCAGCGCCGGGGAGATCATGCTGTTCGACCGCTCCTGGTATAACCGTGCCGGCGTCGAACGGGTTATGGATTTCTGTACGCCGACGGAATATCTGGAGTTCATGCGCGAAGCCCCTGAACTGGAGCGCATGTTTGTGCGTAGTGGTATCCGCCTGTTCAAGCTCTGGTTTGAAGTCAGCCGTGAAGAGCAGTTCCGCCGCTTTCAGGGACGCCGGGAAGACCCGCTCAAGCACTGGAAGCTCTCCCCCATCGATATGGCGTCGCTGGATAAATGGGATGCCTATACCGAAGCCAAGGAGTCGATGTTTTTTCACACCGACACCGCCGATGCACCCTGGACGGTGATCAAATCCGACGACAAGAAGCGGGCACGCCTGAACGCGATGAAACATGTCCTCAGCCAGCTGCCTTATCCAGAAGCAGATCCTGACCTGGACCTGACGCCAGACCCCAAAATCGTGCAACCGGCTCACCTGAGTCTCAAATACAGTAAGAAGGAATCCTCATGAGCAATCGCTTGAGCCGTATTTACACCCGCGGCGGAGACAAGGGACAGACCGGGCTGGCCGATGGCAGCCGGGTTGCCAAGTACCATCCTCGCATTGAAGCCCTGGGCGATGTGGATGAACTCAACTCCCTGCTCGGTTGTGTACTGTCAACGCGTGAAACTGATGACACCACTGCCCTGCTGCGGCATATTCAGAACGACCTCTTTGATCTGGGAGGAGAGCTGGCGGTCAATACGCCGGAGTATGTGGTAATCGTTGCCGACACCATCGACTGGCTGGAGCAGGAACTGGAACAGATCAATGCCAGCCTGCCGCCGCTGGAAGAGTTCATATTGCCCGGCGGCAAGCCGGATGCAGCCCAGCTGCACCTGGCACGTACCGTGTGTCGACGTGCCGAGCGCCGCCTGGTTGAGCTGGCCGAAGCCGAAACCGTCAACCCGCAGGCCGTGGCATACCTCAACCGTCTGTCAGATCTGTTGTTTGTGCTGGCCCGCAGCCTTAATCGAGCGCAGGGTGAAGCGGATATTCTCTGGCAGCCGCGCAAGCCGGGCTAACGCCGCCCCTTCAGCACTTCCAGCCCCAGCCGCAGCTGGACCAGGAACTGGTTGAAGATGCGAAACTCCTCATCTTCAACCGTACTGCCGGCACTGAGCTTGTCGGCGTAAAACAGGCCCACTACCCGATCCTGAACCGCCAGTGGTGCCATGATGAAACCCTGCGGCTGTACCTGCTCAATAAACGGATCCGGCAGACGCTCGCGCCAGCCCGGCTCATTGGCATCGGGGACCAACAGGGTCATGCGCTTGCTGAGAATGCGGAAAAACAGGCGGCTATGGGCATCGTCCTGGCGCAGGTGGAAAAACTGCTCCAGGGTATCGCTGTCATAGCCAACCGCAAAGCGCACACTGAGTTCACGACCGCCTGAACCCAACAGGCAGAATGCAGCACGTTCCAGACCACAGCAATCCACCACCGCCTTGACGACCACTTCGATCAGCTGACTGGCATTGGCCTGTTCATTGATCAGGTCCGTAATCCGCTGCAGATACTGCAGCTGCTGCTCCATCCACAGGGACTGTTTGTCCAGCTTGGATGGGGCATTCTCGGCAGCGGCCTTGTCACTCTGGCGGTGCTCACGGGAATGAACGTAATAGGCCAGACGTCGGGTCAGATCATCCAACGCCTCATCATCACTTTCACTCATGCTGGGGCTGATCACCTGGTGCGGCAGGCCATACTCCTCGGCAAGATCACACAGCTGCTTGAAGGCTTCGTTCATGTGCCCTTCGAGCTGCTCGGACGATTGATGCGTCAGCTCGGTGAGCTCCCCCATCAACTGCCCATAATCCAGCTCGCCTGCGGTATCGCGCTGATAGATCAACTCCAGCAGATCATGACAGCCAGACGCCAACTGGAAGCTGACCTGGTGACCACCACTGAGCTGATCCGCTGTCAGCGGGTCCATCGCCTGTACCACTGTTTTGGGAAAGCCCCAGCTCTGCGCCAGATCCTGGCCGATATCACTGAAGTTGCCCCCCAGTGTCTGCAGCTGAATGCGGCTCCAGTTGTCACGTGCCGATACGCGCTGACGCAGCATGTCACGGTAGGTATCGGGCAGCGTAAACGCCACAATCACCTCACCCAGCCCATACAAAAGCCCACAGATATAGGCTTCTTCGATATCACGCACATTGGCTGCAGCCGCCATTTCACGCGCCATGGAGGCATTCAGAAAGGCGCTGATCAGCAGAGGTTCGATCAGACTGTCCGGTTGTTCATCACGGAAGCTCTCAATCAATTTCAGGGTGACACAGAGGTTCTGAATTCGCTCAAAGCCGATCAGCACCACCGCCCTGGACACCGCACTGATGTTGGAACCACTGCGGTTGTAAGTGGGCGTATTGGCAATCTTCAATAACTTGGTGGACAGGTTGGCGTCTTTCATCACCGCCATGGCCAATGCCATAGCGTCACTCTGACGCGAGCTGCTGACCTGGCGAATGCGGTTCACCGTGGCACTGAATACGGGCAAGTCACCCAGACGATCCAGGCGGGAGTAGATTGAATTGAGAGTCTGTTGATACTTCACGCGGCTTCTTCGGGACCCCGGACGGCTGATATCGATGCTGTTGCTTCACTGCGTCAGTATATCAGATCAGACGTGGGACAAACGTTGATTTAAAACGCCTGCACCACGGCCGTTTTCATCCGCTACCCCAGGTTGCCCACTTGCTGGCATGAAGGGTCAGACCCGGCACAACATGAAGAACACCTGAGCTCGAACAAGGCAATACTGTTATGGGTGCATGGGCTTAAGGGTCAGTTTGTTTTAATATGACGCCATACTCATGATCGACCGAGGATGGATGCGTGGAACAGAGCAATATCTGGATTATTACCCTGGTAGCACTGGGCATTGGTGCGCTGATCGGATTTCTGCTGGGACGCGCAGGTGGCAACTCCAACCGCGAGCAGGAGCTGGTGGAAGAACTGGATGATGCCCGCGCCGAGCTGGAGAGCTACAAACGCAAGGTCAGCACCCATTTCGAGGAGACCGCTGATCTGGTTAATGGCCTCAGCGAGCAGTACCGCAAGGTATACCATCACCTGGCAACCAGTGCAGAATCTCTGTGCCCCGGCCTGCCGGTTTCGGCTGCTCTGCAACAGCAGGAGATGCAGCAACTGGGCAATAACATCCCCACCGTAACCGACGCGCTGGATAACGACGATCAGGACGAGCTGCCTGAACCGCCGCGCGACTGGGCACCGAAAAAGCCGGACGAAGCCGGCACCCTGTCTGAAGAATACGGCGTTAAACAGAAGCCGTCGGAAGATGAGGAAGCAACCGAACAGCCTCCCGCTGCCGATGGAACGGCCTACGCCGAGCCGTCCGAAGCCAACAAGAACGACGACGAAGACAAGCGCAAGGCGCAGTAAACCCGACAGGCCGCATCAGTTTTTTGCTGCTGCGGCCTGTTTGTTGCCTTACACCGGATTGTCGATATCGACGAAGCGGTGCTCCAGCCCAAACTCCTGTGCCAACCGCTCGCCCAGAGCCTGTACTCCATAGCGTTCAGTCGCATGGTGCCCGGCACTACAGTAATGGATGCCACACTCGCGTGCGATATGCACCACCGGCTCCGAAATTTCCCCGCTCAGGTACAGGTCAGCGCCCTGCTCGATCGCCAGGTCGATCATGCGCTCTGCCGCTCCCGTACACCAGGCCACCTTCTGTACCGGATGCTCACCGCCGGCAATGGTCTGCGGCTCACGCCCCAATACACGCGCCAGACGCTGCTCAAAGGCTTGCAATGACTCGGGCTCAGCCAGTGTCCCGATATTGCCAATGGCCGGATCTTCACCGGGCTTGAGCGGCCCTTCAATCTCAATGCCCAGCAGCTCAGCCAGGCGAGCGTTATTCCCCAGCTCCGCATGAGCATCCAGCGGCAGGTGATAGGCCATCAGATTGATGTCCGCCGCCAGCAGTGTCTGGATCCGCTTGCGCTTGATGCCTGTGATCGGCTGGGCTTCGCCCTTCCAGAAGTAGCCGTGGTGCACCAGCACCAGATCTGCCTGCCATTCCACCGCGGCATCCAGCAGTGCCTGGCACGCAGTCACGCCCGTCATCACCCGCGCAATTTCGGTACGCCCTTCCACCTGCAGCCCGTTGGGGCAGTAATCCCTGAAGCGCCCTGTTTCAAGCACGCCATCAATATAGGCCTGTATCTGATGTATGGATGTGGGCATACAACCTCCGCAATTGTCCAAACAGTTTCGGCAAACGTATAATTATCGCATACGGAAACGATTAACAGGTGCAAACAAGCCGATGCGCAAAATTTCCTACCTGGTATGGCCTGTAGTGACCGGGGTGCTGGCGGCCCTCTTGATCCTGCAGCTGTGGCCTCAACTGATCGCGCCGCCCGTCAACCGGGTTGAAATCCGCGAAGCGGCCAGTATTGATGCTCCGGCACCGGCTCAGGGCCGTGTCTCCTATGCGGACGCCGTTGACCGTGCAGCGCCTGCTGTGGTTAACATCTATACCCGTACCCTGGTGCGCCAGCCCGCCAACCCGTTGCTGAACGATCCGTTTTTCCGCAACTTTTTCAATGCCGACCAGTTGCGCCAGCGTGAGCGCATCGAATCCAGCCTGGGCTCCGGCGTCATCCTGAATCCCCAGGGCTATGTGGTCACCAACAATCATGTTATCAGCGGTGCCGACAGCATCATTGTGGCCTTGCGTGATGGCCGTGAAGCCGTGGCTGAAGTCGTGGGGGTCGACCCGGAAACCGACCTTGCCGTGCTCAAGATAGAACTGGAAGAGCTGCCCAGTATTACCTTTGCCAGTGATGATATGCGCATCGGCGACGTTGCTCTGGCCATTGGCAACCCCTTTGGTGTTGGCCAGACCGTTACCATGGGCATCATCAGTGCCACCGGGCGTAACCAGCTGGGCCTGAGCACCTATGAAGACTTTATTCAGACCGATGCGGCCATCAACCCGGGCAACTCCGGTGGCGCACTGGTAGACGCCTACGGCAACCTGATCGGTATCAATACCGCGATCTTTTCCAAATCCGGCGGCTCCCAGGGTATCGGGTTTGCTATCCCCTCAAGCCTGGCACGCCAGGTAATGCAGGACCTGATCACCCACGGCCGTGTGGTGCGCGGCTGGCTGGGTGTGGAAATACAGGAAATGACGCCGCGCCTGGCCGAGTCCTTTGGCATGGGCGATCGCAAAGGACTGGTCGTGGCCGGTATTTTCCGCAACGGCCCGGCACACAAGGCAGGTCTTCAGCCGGGTGATGTGCTGTTGTCCATCAACGGTGAAGGCGTGCGCAGCAGCCGTCTGGAAATGAACCGTATTGCCGGCTTCAAGCCCGGTGACCGCATTACCCTCGGGGTCCTGCGCAACGGCCATGAAATGAGTCTGGATGCGATGATCGACGAACGGCCCCCCAGCCGCAGCTGATCAGTTTTTTACTGATTAAAAAGTCCACAGATACAAAAAAAGCGCCTCAAGGCGCTTTTTTTATGGTCGAACCCGCGGACGTTAATCCTTGATGCGGTACTCGGCCGAGCGGGCATGCGCCGTGAGGCTTTCACCGCGTGCCAGTACGGACGCAACCTTGCCGGTTTCAGACGCGCCATCATGGGAGAACATGATCAGTGACGAGCGTTTCTGGAAGTCATACACCCCCAGCGGCGAGGAGAAGCGCGCGGTGCCGGATGTGGGCAGCACGTGGTTGGGGCCGGCACAGTAATCGCCCAGTGCTTCGGCGGTGTAGCGCCCCATAAAGATAGCACCGGCGTGACGAATCGACGGCAGCAGGGCTTCAGGGTCTTCTACCGACAACTCCAGATGCTCAGGCGCTATACGGTTGTTCAGCTCGGCCGCCTGTTCCAGGTCATTTACCTGAATCAGCGCAGCCCGGTTCTCCAGAGACACCTCGATGATCTCGCGACGTTCCATGGTCGGCAGCAGCTTGTTGATGCTGGCTTCTACCTGATCAAGGTAGTCCGCATCCGGGCAGATCAAAATCGACTGGGCGTCTTCATCATGCTCGGCCTGGGAAAACAGATCCATGGCGATCCAGTCCGGGTCGGTCTGGCCATCACAGATCACCAGAATTTCGGAAGGGCCGGCGATCATATCGATACCCACGGTGCCGAACACCGCACGCTTGGCAGTGGCCACGAAGATATTGCCGGGGCCGACGATTTTATCCACACGGGGAACGGTTTGAGTGCCGTAGGCCAGTGCGGCAACCGCCTGGGCACCACCCAGGGTAAACACGCGATTGACGCCGGCCAGTGCGGCGGCAGCCAAAACCAGTTCGTTCAGTACGCCCTCAGGGGTCGGCACCACCATGATGATCTCGTCCACACCTGCCACGTGGGCCGGAATGGCATTCATCAGCACGGATGACGGATAGGCCGCCTTGCCGCCGGGCACGTAGATGCCGACACGGTCCATGGGGGTAATTTTCTGGCCCAGCATGGTGCCGTCGGCTTCGGTGTACTGCCAGGACTCACCCTTCTGACGCTGGTGATAGTCACGCACACGCTGCGCAGCCACTTCCAGAGCTTCACGCTGATCAGCTGGCAAGCCGTCCAGCGCCTGCTGCAAACGTGCCTGACCCAGTTCCAGATCCTGCATGCTGGAAGCCGAGGTGCGGTCAAAACGGTTGGTGTATTCCACCAGCGCGGCATCGCCTTCAGAACGAACGCGGGCGATTACCTCATCAACAATGCTGTTGACCTTGGTGTCGGACACGCTTTCCCAGGCCAGCAGCTGGTCCAGTTGCTGATCAAAGCCCTCGGCATTCATGTCCATGCGACGGATGTTGATACTCATGCCACCTCCTCGCGACGGGCGTCGATTGCGGCCTGCAGCTTGTCCAGAATCGGCTGGATGACGGCGTGCTTCATTTTCATGGACGGCTGGCCCACTACCAGGCGGGAGCTGATGTCGGCAATGTGCTGCATCGGCTCCAGACCATTGGCACGGAGGGTATTACCGGTATCCACGATATCCACAATGCGGTCAGCCAGCCCCATGATCGGTGCCAGCTCCATCGCGCCATACAGCTTGATGATATCCACCTGGCAGCCCTGACGCGCAAAGTATTCCTTGGTCAGGTTGACGAACTTGGTCGCAACCTTCATGCGTCCTTCCACCGGTGCAGCGTCTTTCATGCCTGCAACCATCAGTTTGCACTTGGCAATTTCCAGGTCGAGCGGTTCATAGAGGCCGGCGCCGCCATGCTCCATCAACACATCCTTGCCGGCGATCCCCATGTCCGCACCACCATACTCTACGTAAGTCGGCACGTCGGTGGCCCGAATGACCACCAGCTTGATATGGTCATGATTGGTATCGAAGATCAGCTTGCGGCTGCTGAAGATATCTTCGGCAGGCTCAATATCGGCGGCTGCCAGCAACGGCAGCGTCTCTTTCAGGATGCGCCCCTTGGACAGGGCGATGGTCAGCTGTTTGTTCATGGGCCTCTTCGCTCATTAAGCAGGCTTTTGAAAGTCTGTTTGCGCTGTCAGCGCCAGTTAACGGCCATAAGGCCGCAACAGCGCCGACAATCCTGTGCAACAGCCTGTTAGCCAGGTATGCGGCGTATCCGCGCACCCAGCTGCTGCAGTTTCTCTTCGATACATTCATAACCGCGATCGATATGGTAGATGCGGTCAATGGTGGTTACCCCTTCGGCAACCAGTGCCGCGATAACCAGACTGGCCGAAGCACGCAGGTCGGTCGCCATTACAGGCGCTCCCTGCAACGTCTCGACGCCTTCGATCACGGCGGTATTTCCTTCAATCGAAATCTTCGCCCCCATGCGCAGCATCTCCTGCATATGCATGAAGCGGTTTTCGAAAATGGTTTCACGGATTTTGCCGACGCCCTCAGCCACCAGATCAATGGCGGCGAACTGTGCCTGCATATCGGTGGGGAACGCCGGATAGGGTGCCGTAGTCAGGCTGACCGCCTTGGGGCGTTTGCCCTGCATGTCCAGACTGATCCAGTCATCACCGGTTTCAATTTCGGCGCCCGCTTCCTGCAGTTTCTGCAGCACGGCATCCAGAGTATCGGGGCGGGTGTGCTTGCACTTGACCCGGCCACCGGTAATCGCCGCAGCCACCAGGAAGGTACCGGTCTCGATACGGTCCGGCATCACCGAATAACGGCAGCCTTTCAGCGACTCGACGCCGTACACCGTAATGGTGTCAGTTCCGGCACCGCGCACGTCAGCACCCATGGCATTGAGGAAGTTGGCCAGATCGACAATTTCCGGCTCACGGGCAGCGTTTTCAATGATGGTCTCACCCTCGGCCAGGGCCGCTGCCATCAGGATGTTTTCCGTACCGGTCACGGTCACCATATCGAAGAAGACGCGAGCGCCCTTCAGGCGACCGTTACTGCGTGCACGAATGTACCCTTCTTCTACCTGGACTTCGGCACCCATCGCCTCCAGACCACGGATATGCTGGTCCACCGGACGGCTGCCAATGGCACAGCCACCGGGCAGGGATACTTCAGCATGGCCGAAATGCGCCACCAGCGGCCCCAGCACCAGGATGGAGGCACGCATGGTTTTCACCAGATCATAGGGTGCGCAGGTGTCATGCAGGGTCGAAGCATTGATCTCGACACTGAGCTTTTCATCCACGACCAGCTCGGAGCCCATACGGCGCAGCAGCTCCAGCATGGTGGTAATGTCATGCAGGTGCGGCAGGTTACAGATGGTAACAGGCTCGTCAGCCAGCAACGTCGCCGCCAGGATCGGCAACGCCGAGTTTTTGGCACCGGAAATGCTGACTTCACCGTTCAGGCGAACGCCACCCTCAATTTGTAGTTTGTCCATCAGGATGTTCCGCCCGGAATTAGTTCAGCGCTGCCCACTGTTCAGGTGTGTAGGTCTTGATAGTGACCGCGTGGATGCTGCCGTTGGCAATATGTTCACTGAGGCAGCCATAGACCAGCTGCTGCTTTTTAACCGGGGTCAAACCGGCAAACACCTCGCCGACGACCGTAACGCTGAAGTCACACCCCTCACCCTGGGTTATCGCGGTGCAGCCTTCAAGTTGCTGTTCCAGAATCTGTTTTACGTCATCAGCCTGCATGCGTAGCCCTTACCTCGTGTTATTGCTGTCGATTGTGGTGGGAATAATAACGAAACGGCTGTCAAAAGGCGACGCGCGCCCTCTGAGCCTCACGCCAAGGCGTCGGCCAGACCAACCAGATCCGCAATGGAAACCAGGTCGGCTGGCGGCTGTTCGATATGAAGCTGAACACCCTGTTCGGTCGCCTGTCGCAGGCATACCAGCCAGAGCGACAGCGCCGAGCTATCGACCCGCTGAACGCCCGACCAGTCTACCCGGCATTCACCTTCAGCTTGCTGCAAAAGCCCCAGAAGCTTCTGGCGGGCCGGCAGAACACTGGCGAAAACCAGATCACCCGCCAGACGAATAATGCCCGGCGCGGTCTGTTCAACTGTCACTGTCATCGTCACCAGCTGTTTTCTCCAGCTTGATGTTGTCCATTTTTTCGGCCCATGCATCGATGGTGCCGGAAATGCTGCGATTCTGCTGGTACAGATCGGAGAACTGGTTGCGGAAGGTGATGCGCAGGTTGATACCGTCCACCATCACATTCACCAGCGTCCAGCGATCCGCCTGCTTCAGCATGTAGTACACCAGCGCATAGGTTTCGCCATTGGCTGAACGCACTTCAACGGTCACGACCTGCTTTTCCGGCTCCGGGCTCTCGCCTACCGGAGACTGGATTTGGTAGCGGGTCAGTTCAAAGCCGGCGATGGATTTGGCGTAGGTGCGCAGCAGTGTGGTTTTGAAGACATCGGCAAAACGTTCACGCTCGGAATCAGTGGCGCGGCGGTAGTACTTCCCCATCACGCGCTTGGCAATGTAGGGGAAGTCGACAACCGGTGCGATCACCTTTTCGATTTCCTGCATCAGTGGCTCAACGTTATTGGGGTCCGTGAGTTCCTCACGATCCATCAACGCCAGCATATCGCCGGTGGCTGAATCTACCACAGCACTGGCTTCCTGCCAGCTGGCCTGCGCCACCGCCGGGTTTACCATCAGGGCCAGTGCGGTCAGCATGGCCAGCATCCACTGTTTGATCATGTTATTCACTCACTTCATTAAACAGGAATTTGCCGATCAACTCTTCCAGTACCAGTGCAGACTGGGTGTCCTGAATGTAATCGCCTTCGGCCAGCACCTCATCTTCGGCGCCGGGCACAATGCCGATGTACTGTTCACCCAACAGGCCTGCGGTCAGAATACTGGCAGAGCTGTCAGTGGTGAGGTAATCGACTTGATCAAAGATCTGCATTTCCACTTCCGCCATCAACATGCGCGGATCGATACGGATGGCCGTTACCTCGCCAATCTGAACGCCCGACATGGCCACCTTGGCCCGGGGTGTCAGACCGCCAATATTGTCAAAGCGGGCATAGACTTTATAACCGCCTGATTGCTGAGACAGGTTCAATCCGCTGACGTTCAATGCCAGCACGACCAGCGCCAGGATACCGGCCAGCATGAACGCGCCCACACCGATTTCCACATTTCGCATACGCATTATCAGAGTTCTCCAAACATCACTGCGGTCAGGATGAAGTCCATCCCCAGCACGGCCAGTGATGAATACACCACCGTACGGGTCGTCGCCTGACTGATTCCTTCAGAGGTCGGGATACAGTCGTATCCCTCAAAAACAGCTATCCATGTCACTACGATACCGAAGCAGACCGCCTTGATCAGGCCGTTCAGCACATCATCGTAAAAGTCGACCGATTGCTGCATATTGGCCCAGAACGAGCCTTCGTAAATACCCAGCCAGTCCACGGCCACCAGAGAACCGCCCCAAACGCCAACCACCGCAAAGATGATCGCCAACAGCGGCATACTGATAAATCCGGCCCAGAGGCGCGGTGCAATAATCCGTCGCAGCGGATCAACCCCGATCATCTCCAGGCTGGCCAACTGCTCGGTCGCTTTCATCAGACCGATTTCCGCCGTCAATGCGGACCCGGCCCGACCAGCAAACAGCAGAGCGGCCACCACCGGTGCCAACTCTCGTACCAGGCTCAGCGCCACCATCTGTCCGACAGCCTGCTCAGAGCCGTAATCCACCAGAATGGTATAGCCCTGCAGCCCCAGCACCATGCCGATAAAGCCGCCGGATACGATAATAATGACCAGCGACAGCACGCCAACAAAGTAGATCTGACGCACCACCAGCGGGAACATGGTCAGCGGCTGCGGCCGCGCCAGCAGCGATTGCAGCAATATTTGCCCGGCACGGCCAAAAGCGGCCAAACGGGACAGGCCGCGATGGCCCAGTTTCTGTAACAGATCCAGCATCCTGTTATTGCCTCTCCAGCAAGTCAGTCATCAGATCCGGCGCCTTGTAATGGAAAGGCACAGGACCATCAGGCAATCCCTGCATGAACTGACGTACCTGCTCAGATTCCACATTGGCCAGCTCTTCGGGCGTGCCCTGAGCAACCACATGGGCATCAGACAGAATATAGATGTAGTCGGCGATCCCCAGCGTCTCCTTGATGTCATGCGAGACAATGATGCTGGTATGCCCCAACGCCTGGTTAAGACGGCGAATGAGATTTACCAGTACGCCCATGGCAATGGGGTCCTGCCCGGTGAAGGGCTCGTCGTACATGACAATATCCGGGTCCAGGGCAATGGCACGGGCCAAGGCCACACGACGGGCCATGCCGCCCGACAGTTCGCTGGGCATCAGATCACGGGCACCGCGCAAGCCAACGGCCTGCAGTTTCATCAACACGACATCACGAATCATGTCAGCTGGCAGTTCAGTGTGAACCTGCAGCGGGAAGGCTACGTTGTCGAACACGTTCATGTCGGTAAACAGGGCGCCGCTCTGAAACAGCATGCCCATGCGCTCACGGGCTTCGAAAAGTTCACGCCGCCCCAGTGTCGGGATATTGACCCCATCCAGCAGGATTTCACCTTCGTTGGGGTGCAGCTGACCGCCGATCAGCTTGAGCAAGGTCGTCTTGCCGGTTCCCGACGGTCCCATAATCGCAGTCACCTTGCCGCGGGGGACACGGATATCCACGTGCTCGAAAATCGCACGCTCACCCCGGTAAAAGGTGAGATCACGAATATCGATGATGCAATCGTTGTCAGGCTTCATTGATCAGGAAATTCCTGTTCCCATTGGCATTAAGCAAAACGCCCGGATACACCGGGGCAAAAATGACTCGGCAATATACCATTGTCACGGCCAAACTTGAATTAATGACACCTGTCTGAGCGTTCGTGCTCCGGACAAGGATGGGTTAAACTACTCGTTTAATCCGACGTTGAAACGAGACGGACCTATCGGCATGACCGCAACCGACTACCTGGCCTCGGGCCGCCAGACCATCCGGCTTGAAATTGAGGCTGTGCAAGAACTGCTGAACCACCTGGACGGCGCCTTCACCCGCGCCTGCGAACTCATGTTCAGCTGCCCTGGCCGCATCATTGTTACCGGCATGGGCAAATCCGGCCACATCGGCAACAAGATTGCCGCCACCCTGGCAAGCACGGGCACACCGGCCTTTTTCGTTCACCCCGGTGAAGCCAGCCATGGTGACCTGGGCATGTTTACCGGCGACGATGTCGTGCTGGCCCTGTCCAACTCCGGCGAAACCTCAGAAGTTGTCACCATCCTGCCGCTGATAAAGCGCATGGGGGCACCGCTGATCAGTATTACCGCCAACCCCAACTCCACACTGGCCCGCAGCGCTGACGTAGGCCTGCATATTCCGGTAGACCGTGAAGCCTGCCCGCTGGGTCTGGCGCCCACATCCAGCACTACCGCGCAGCTGGTCCTGGGCGACGCCCTGGCCATTGCCCTGCTGGAAGCACGCGGCTTCAGCAGCGAAGACTTCGCCTTTTCGCACCCCGGCGGCAGCCTGGGGCGCCGCTTGCTGTTGAAAGTGGAAGACATCATGCACACCGGCAGTGAAGTACCGGCCGTCGCCACCGATACCCGTATTCGTGAAGCCTTGCTGGAGATGACCCAGAAACATCTGGGCATGACAGCTGTCACGGATGCCGAAGGCGTTTTGCTCGGCATCTTCACCGATGGTGACCTGCGCCGCACTCTGGACCAGGGACTCGATCTGACCAACACCCCGATCACCGAAGTCATGACCGAAGGCGGCACCCGTGTGCAGCCCGGCATTCTGGCGGCCGAAGCCCTCAGCCTGATGCAGGAACGCAAAATCAATGCACTACTGGTGGTCGATGAACAGGACCGTCCCATCGGCGCACTCAACATGCACGATATGCTCAAGGCGGGGGTGATTTGATGCAACTGGAATCCCTGACCCCGGAACAGCGCAAGGCCCTGAAAGATATCCGCCTGGCTGTGTTCGATGTGGATGGCATCCTGACGGATGGTCGCCTGAATTTTCTTGCCGACGGTCGCGAAGTGAAAAGCTTTCACACCCTGGACGGGCTGGGCATCAAGATGCTGCAGCGTAGCGGCATTGAAACGGCCATTATAACTGGCCGCCGCTCGCCCCAGGTGGAACAGCGCGCCGAAGCACTGGGTATCACCTACCTGCGCCAGGGCCGAGAGGACAAGCTCACCGCTCTGCGTGAACTCTGGGACCAGAGCGGCCACCAGGCAAGCGACACGGCCTATATCGGTGATGACCTGCCCGACCTGTCGGCCATCCTGCATTCCGCATTTGGTGCCTGCGTCCCCAATGGTCACCCGCTGGTGCGCAAGGAAGCCGACTGGTGCAGCCAGGCTTCGGGGGGCAAAGGCGCTGCCCGTGAATTCTGTGAGCTGATCCTCGCGGCCCAGGGCAAACTGGAAGCCTTGTATCAGGAGTACCGCGGATGCTGAATCAGCGGTGGCGTCTGGCCGTTGTGGCCACCCTGCTGACACCACCTCTGCTTTGGCTGGGCTGGAGCGGTCCGACCGTGAACACCCCGGCGCCCTCCGGTGGCGCCGAGGAGAACGTCGATTTCTTTATTGAACAGGCACGCATTACGCGCTGGCAGGAAGATGGCTCCGAAGCGCATCAGATCAATACCGAGCTGATGCAACACCTGCCCGAACTCAGCTTGACCCGATTACACAACCCCGAGGTCAATGTACCGGGGCAGGATGAGACTACTCCCTATCGACTCAGAGCGGATAAAGGCGAGGTACCGGATTCGCATGAGCAGGTAGAGCTTGCAGGCGGTGTACTGCTTCATGATAATTCCCAGTCCGAAGCCACAGTCAAACTCAGCACAGAACAGTTGACCCTATACCCGGCAGAAGAACGTGCCCATACGGCACAGATTGTCAGGGTAGAACGCGGAGATGACACCACCGAGGCACTCGGCATGGATGTGTATTTTGAGGAACAGCGGATAGAACTGCTATCGGATGTTAAGGGTGTTTACCATGCACAATAAACTACGCGGACTCTGCGCAGCTCTACTGCTTTGGCTGCCGGCGGCAGCTCAGGCACTGCCGGATGACCATAATCAGCCGATCAACATCAGCGCTGATCGCGCCAGCATCAACGAGCGCACCGGTATCACCGTATACACCGGTAACGTGGAAATTCGGCAGGGCAGTATGCTGATCAAGGGCGCGCGCGTAGAGTTGCACCGCCAGGGCAACGGTGTTTCGCGCATTATCTCGACCGGCTCACCGGCCGAATTTCATCAGCAGCCCGAGGCCGATGCCGCCCCTACTCGCGCCTACGGCCTGCGTATGGACTACCAGGTTAATCGCCAGGAAGTGACCATCACCGAATCTGCCCGCGTCGATCAGGGTCAGGATTCATTTTCCGGTGAGCGTATCGTCTACAACATGGAAAAAGCCGTGGTAAATGCCTTCGGCAGTGATGACGCCAATGGCGAACGTGTACGCATGGTCATCCAGCCGCGGACGGATTCAAATTAATGACAGCACCCACCAAACGTCTGGAAGCCCGCAATCTTGCCAAAAGCTATAAGGGTCGCGAAGTCGTACGTGACGTTTCCCTGCACGTGGACAGCGGCCAGATAGTCGGCCTGCTGGGCCCCAACGGCGCCGGCAAAACCACCTGTTTTTACATGATTGTGGGCCTGATCCCGGCTGACCGGGGCCAGATCATGATCACCGAGGATGATGTCACCCGCATGCCCATGCACGAGCGTGCGCGACGCGGTATTGGCTACCTGCCTCAGGAAGCTTCGGTGTTTCGCAAACTCAGCGTGCGCGATAATCTGATGGCGATACTGGAAACCCGACCCGAGCTCGATGCCAGCCGCCGCAAGGCCCTGCTGGAAGAGCTGCTGGAAGAGTTTCATATCACCCATCTGAAAGACAGCCTGGGCATGTCGCTTTCCGGCGGCGAACGTCGACGGGTAGAGATCGCCCGCGCCCTGGCAACAGAACCTGATTTTATTCTGCTGGATGAGCCCTTTGCCGGCGTTGACCCCATATCGGTCAGTGACATCAAGCAGACCATTCGCCACCTGCAATCACGCGGTATCGGTGTATTGATCACAGACCACAACGTGCGTGAGACGCTTGATATCTGTGAACAAGCCTATATCGTCAGTGAAGGAGGCATATTGGCACAGGGTACCCCGGAGGTGATCCTGGCGGATCAACAAGTCCGTCGTGCCTATCTGGGCGAGCAGTTCTCGCTTTAGCGGCTTTCCCCCGGGAGTCTTCCTAGCAGTTCAATTGGCAGTCGTTTATGAAACAATCCTTACAACTCAAGATCGGCCAACAGCTGACCATGACCCCTCAGTTGCAACAGGCAATCCGCCTGCTGCAGCTTTCCTCGCTGGACCTCCAACAGGAGATTCAGGAGGCGCTGGACAGCAACCCCCTGCTGGAAGCCGAAGAGGAGCATGAGACTCATCAGGCCGCCGAGGCGGACAGCGACCGTCAGGACAGCGACTCAGCGGACAACACGTCCAGCCGGGAAACCGCCAGCACCAGCGACAACGCTGACAGTGACGACAACTGGAGTGATGACCAGCCCGAAGATCACTGGAATGATCAGATTCCGGCCGAGCTGACCACGGACAGCAGCTGGGATGACACCTTCCAGCACCAGAGCACACCGTCCCAGCCCCGTGATGACGACTGGTCGCCGGGCGACAATGACACCATGGAAGACAGCCTGCAGGATCACCTGTTGTGGCAGCTCAACCTCACCCCCATGAGTGAGACCGATTACCAGATCGCGCTGGCCATCATTGACTCGGTGGATGCCGATGGCTACCTCACCACCAGTACCGAGGATCTGCTGGAGCATTTCCAGAATCACCAGCCCGAGGACTTTGCGGATGCGGAGCTGGATGAAGTGGAAGCCGTGCTGCACCGCCTGCAGCAGTTTGATCCGACCGGTGTCTGTGCCCGCGACCTCAATGAATGCTTGCGTCTGCAGCTGCTGCAACTGCCCGAAGATACTCCATTGCGCCCCTATGCGATCCGCCTGGTGCGCGACCATCTTAATCTGCTGGGCAGCCACGACTACCGCACATTGATGCGCCGCATGCGCCTGAAGGAGCCGGAACTGCAACAGGTCATCAGCCTGATCCAGAGCCTGAACCCCAAGCCCGGCGGCATCATCAGCCCTGAAGCCGCGCAGTATGTCATCCCGGATGTACTGGTGCGCAAACAGCAGGGCCAGTGGACCGTGAGCCTCAACAATGAGGCCTCACCCAAGCTCAAGATCAACAGCCAGTATGCCGACCTGGTGCGCCGCGCCGATAACAGCGCCGACAACACCTACCTGAAGAACCACCTGCAGGAAGCACGCTGGTTCCTCAAGAGCCTGGCCAGCCGCAACGAAACACTGCTCAAGGTCACCACGGAGATCGTGGCGCGCCAGATCGACTTCTTTGAAGAAGGTGACGAGGGCATGAAACCGATGGTTCTGCATGACATCGCCGAAGCGGTCGACATGCACGAATCCACCATCTCGCGCGTTACCACCCAGAAATACATGCACACACCGCGTGGCATCTTCGAGCTAAAGTACTTTTTCTCCAGCCATGTGGGTACTTCCGATGGCGGAGCCGCCTCGTCTACCGCCATCCGCGCATTGATCAAGAAGCTGATCAATGATGAAAATACAGCCAAACCGCTGAGTGACAACAAAATCGCACAGCTACTCAAGGAACAGGGCATTAACGTTGCCCGCCGTACCGTTGCAAAATATCGGGAGGCAATGCACATTCCGCCTTCTAATGAGCGCAAGCGTCTGGTTTAATGAGAGTGAAGGCGGTGCATCTGCTGCACCCCTATGAGAAGGAGAAAAACCTATGCAGATCAACATCACTGGCCACCATGTCGAACTGACTGATGCCCTGAATGACTATGTACGTAACAAGTTTGATCGTCTGGAACGTCACTTCGACAACATCACCAATGCACAGGTCACCCTTAGCGTAGAGAAACAGCGCCAGAAATCCGAGGCCAACATCCACCTCGCCGGCGGTGAAGTCTTTGCTGCGAACGAACACGACGACATGTATGCCGCCATCGACGGCATGGTCGACAAGCTCGATCGTCAGATCATCAAGCACAAAGAAAAGATGAAATCCCACAAATAACCGGTAGCAGCACGTAACCACATGCAACTATCAGAACTGCTGACCCCATCGCGCACACTCTGCCACGTCGATGTAGTCAGCAAAAAGCGGGTTCTCGAACTCGCCAGCCAAACCATTGCAGAGCAGTTGGATGGCCCGGCCGCTGAAGATATCTTCAGCGGCCTTATCAATCGTGAACGCCTGGGCAGCACCGGTATCGGTGAAGGCGTCGCCATTCCTCACTGTCGTATGGCCGGCGTACACAAGGCCGTTGGACTGCTGATGACACTGACCAGCCCGATCGATTTCGATGCCATCGATAATCGCCCGGTTGATCTGGTGTGCCTGCTGCTGGTCCCGGAAGAAGGCGCCGAAGAACATCTGCAAACCCTGGCGGGATTGGCTGAACTGTTCAACCATTCGGAAACGCGGGACTCGCTGCGAGCCTGCGGCAGTGCCGATGATCTGCT
Source organism: Marinobacterium sp. NO-S09 (assembly GCF_059179545.1). Lineage (NCBI taxonomy): Bacteria > Pseudomonadati > Pseudomonadota > Gammaproteobacteria > Oceanospirillales > Oceanospirillaceae > Marinobacterium > Marinobacterium sp. NO-S09. The sequence continues at coordinate 3,813,338 of NZ_CP168954.1, forward strand.
GGAGCGCGTCCAACAGCTCTGCCAGGAGCATTGAGCATGCGCCTGGTTGTGCTCAGTGGTCGCTCGGGATCAGGTAAAAGTACGGCACTTCAGGTACTGGAAGACGTCGGCTTCTACTGCATCGACAACCTGCCTGCCCTGCTGCTGCCTGACTTGATCAAGCTGATGCTGGCCGATCCCCAGCCAATCAGCAAAATTGCCGTCAGCATTGATGCCCGCAACCAGCCCAGCAACCTGCAGCAGTTCCCCGAGATCATGGCCCAGCTGCAGAAGCTGCCGAACCTGGGCATCGAAACCCTGTTTCTTGACGCCGGCGAGGCCACCTTGTTGCGCCGCTACAATGCCACACGCCGCCGTCACCCTCTGAGCGACAATAACCAGAGCCTGCAGCAGTCCATTCGCAACGAACGCGAGCTGCTGGAGCCCATTGCCACCCAGGCCGACCTGCGCATCGATACCACACGCCTGTCTCTGTATGAGCTGCGTGATGAAGTCAAACTGCGCGTCGCCGGGCGCACGGAACAGGAACTGTCGCTGCAGTTCGAGTCATTCGGTTTCAAGCACGGCGTGCCACTGGATGTGGATTTCACTTTCGATGTGCGCTCCCTGCCCAACCCCTATTGGGTGCCCGAGCTGCGCCGCCACACAGGGCGCGACCAGGAAGTGATCGACTTTCTGTCCGGATACGAGGATGTCACTGAAATGGTGACCGATATCCGCCAGTTCGTGGAAAAATGGCTGCCCCGCTTCCGCGCCAATAACCGCAGCTATATCACCATCGGTATCGGCTGTACCGGCGGCCAGCACCGCTCTGTCTATGTTTGCGAACAGCTTGCTGGCCATTTCCGCACGCTTATGGATAATGTCCAGATATTGCACCGTGAACTAAGACAGCCTGGGTCGGACTGAAGCTAGCATGGTTGAAAAACGCCTGACGATTATCAACAAACTTGGCCTGCACGCCCGTGCAGCGGCTAAACTCGTCACCACGGCCAACCAGTTCGACTCCGATATTCGCATTGCCCGTGATGACCGGGAAATTGATGGCAAAAGTATCATGTCGGTGATGATGCTGGCCGCCAGCAAAGGCACCGAAATCGAACTCCGCATCCAGGGTCAGGACGAACATCACGCCCTGAGTGCACTCGAATCCCTGATCAATAACCGCTTCGACGAACCCGAATAAACAAACCGCTTTACCTCTTCACCTTCAGCACCGGAAACCAGCGCCATGAGCCAGCAGGATCAGCTTTCCAACCTGGAAACCCTCAGTGCCGCTCTCGAAGTCGGCGAACTGCAGCAGCTCAGATTCATGCTCAACAAGGGACTCAAGCCCGTTGAGGTGGCACACCTGCTGGAAAAAACGCCACCGCGCGAGCGCCAGATCCTGTGGAACCTGCTCAACAAGGACCTGGAAGGTGAGGTGCTGCAATATCTGGGCGATGAAGCACAGGCGGAAATCCTGAGCCGCATGGAAGCCTCGGAAGTACTGGCGATTACCGAATCGCTGGAAACCGATGACATGGCCGACATTCTGCAGCAGCTGCCCGAACGGGTGATGAAAGAGCTGCTGAAAATCATGGACCGGGAGAACCGTGAACGCGTCGAGCAGGTGCTCTCGTTCCCGGAGGATACCGCCGGCGGCTTGATGAATACCGATACGGTAACCATCCGCCCGGATATTACTGCAGAGACGGTATTGCGCTACCTGCGCCGTCACAAGGAGATCCCCGAGACCACCGACACCCTGTTCGTGGTCAGCCGTAAAGGCTCTTACATTGGCGTACTGCCGCTGACACGCCTGCTCACCACAGACCCTGACGTATTGGTGCGTGAGATTATGAACACCGACGTGGACGCCATTCCGGCTGACATGCCGGACGAAGAAGTTGCCCGCCTGTTTGAACAGCTCGACCTGATCTCAGCCCCCGTCACCAACGAAGAGGGCCAATTGCTGGGTCGTATCACCATCGATGACGTGGTGGACGTTATCCGTGAAGATGCCGACCACTCCCTTATGAGCATGGCCGGTCTGGACGAAGACGAGGATACCTTCGCCCCTATCATGAAAACCACCCGCCGGCGTGCAGTCTGGCTCGGCATCAACCTGATCACGGCCTTTATCGCATCCGCCGTGATTGGCCTGTTTGAAGAGACCATCGACAAGGTTGTTGCTCTCGCCGTACTGATGCCGATTGTAGCGTCCATGGGTGGTATAGCCGGTAGCCAGACACTTACACTGGTGATTCGCGGCCAGGCCCTGGGGCATGTGGAACGCTCCAATATCGGCTGGCTGTTCAATCGAGAACTGGTTGTTGGACTGCTTAACGGCCTGCTCTGGGCACTGGTGGTCGCAGCGGTAGCCGTGGTCTGGTTCCAGGACATGACGGTGGGCGTGATTATCGCATTAGCGATCGTGATAAACCTGATCGCCGGCGCCATGGCAGGTACAATGCTGCCCATGATTCTGAAATCGCTGGGCATCGACCCGGCGCTGGCCGGCAGCGTACTGCTGACGACCATTACGGATGTGATAGGCTTTTTCGCTTTCCTTGGGCTAGCCACCCTGTTCTTTGCCTGACGGACAGACTATGAGTGACCAAAACGATACTTTCCAGGACGAACATGACGACCTGGAACCCAGTAAATCCCAGATCAAGCGGGATGCGGAAGAGCTGAAAACGCTGGGCAAGCGCATGACCGAGCTTCGCCCAGACCAGCAGGCCAAGCTGCCTATCGATGACCGCCTGCGTCTTGCCATCGAGGAGTACGGTCGCATTCGTGCCAACGGTGCCAAGCGACGCCACCTGCAGTATATCGGCAAGCTGATGCGTGACGCCGATGCCGACGCCATCCGTGCCGTTGTGGATCGTTTCGATTCTGCCAGCGCCCTGCACAACCACCTGTTCCACGAGCTGGAACGCTGGCGTGAGCGTTTGATTGATGAAGGAAATGAGGCGCTGCAGGAATTTATCGAACAGCACCCCGATGCCGATATTCAGCACCTGCGCCAGCTGGTTCGAAACGCCCAGCGTGAGCGCGCCCGTGAGCAGCCGCCTACTCATTCACGCAAGCTGTTCCGCTACCTGCGCGAACTGAGCGATCTCTGAAGCAGCCTCAACCTGCCCGCTCAGGGCGCTGATTGGGTGGGCTGCAGCTTGAATTCGGGGTCGTTCCAGTCCCCTTTCAAGGTGTAACGCAAGCTGGTAAAGCGCTGCAGCTGGTCCCCTATCAGCTTGTCGATGACAAACGCCGCCCCTGCAACCTGGGGCGCCCCCAGCAGAATCGCGGCAAAGGGCGCATTACTGCTGAGCGGAAGCGCAACCTCGACCGCCTGATCCAGCTCCCGCGTGCCCAAGTCCACCTGACCGCTAAGCGACATATTGGCAGAAGGCCCTTCCAGCGTCAGAGGTGATTCGGTCCGGGCGACGCCCTGCTCGATGGCATAATGCCCCTTGATGCGGTCGAAGCTGACCCCTTTTTGCAGCAGATCGCTGAAATCCAGTCGCAATCGCCGCGCCAGCGAGTTGAAGTTCAAAATGCCAAACACGCGCAGGAAGTTGCTGGTTTCGGCGGTTTCGATCAAGCGTGCCTGCCCGGTCTCGAATTCAAACTCACCGTTGATATCCGCTAACGAAAACGCCCAGGGTGCGCCCGGCCAATTCAGCGCCAAAGCACCCTTGACCTCACTGCTTTCCAGCACACGCCCGTAGCCCCATTGTTGCAGCAAGCGGCCAATATCATCCGCCGCCAGATTCAACTGCAAAAGGGTTTCCGGGGCTGTCTGGTGCTGCCGCCAATGCAGCTCACCGTTCAGGATTACCTGCTCGAGGTGCGCTTCCAGCTGCCGGATACTCAACCCCTTGTCATGTGGACGCAGATGGAAACGCCAGTCACCCAACGGTTTCTCACCCAGATCCAGGTGGCTAATCGCGATATCCATGGCCGGAAGTTGAGAGGCATTTATGCTTTCATAGCCCTGCCTGCCGGCCGCCTGCTCAGACTCAGGCACACCGGATGCGGCAACAGAAGCGGGCATATCACGAACAAGGTCCAGCTGCAGGTGCTCCAAATCCACCGCTACCGGCATTTCCGGTGCAATGCGTACCGCCCCCTTCGCCAAGCGGTGCGCCAAATTAACTGCCACTGCTGCATCTGTACTGCCCTTCAGCTCCAACTGCATCGTCTCTTCATCAGCACGCACCGGTAACTGCATACGGCCGTCACGCAGCTGAAAAGACGGCTGCAAACCAAAGGCCAGTGACAGGGGAGCCAACTGCTCGGGTGATTTTTTCAACCGTCCGGGCAAGGCCAGCTCAACACCCTGTAGATCTGATGTCAGGCGTAACCCGGAGCACTCGGCTTCTACACACAGATCCAGCTCGGCCTGCCATTTGACGTCGCCTTCAGCCAGCGCCAATGCCGGCCACTCCAGCCAGTTTTGCAAAGCCGGCACAGGGGTTTGGCCAAGCAAATGCAGACGTTGCTGACCGGGCCCAACCGCCTCAATCTGAGCCGTCACCGGCTGCTCCAGGAACACACCGTTAAGCCCTTCGGCACTCAAGCCTTTGGCGCTGGAAAAACGCACATCCCCCTTAATATCCGTCACGGCAATACCGATGCGTTCGGACGCCAGCCGCACACCCTCGAGTTGCGCAGCCACTCGGACCTTGGGCGGCACCTGTTCGCGCAGGGGGATATCGAGTCCCAGACGCAGCGTAGTTGCACCTTCAGTCAGCTGCCAGGGTTTAATACCCTCACCCAACTGTTGCGCCAACGGGGTGTTTTTGAGCAGATAATCCACATCCTCGGCCGGCCCACTTAAGCGGGTTTCAACCTGGAGCTCGCGGCTGCCCGGAGGCAGATACGCCCAGCCGGAGGTAACATCGGAATTAAGCAGACGTGCCTGGCCAATATTGACCACCAGGCCACCATCGCGCACCATCAGGAACACATCGGCCTGCTCCAGTGCCGGCCAGCCGGGCTGATAGGCCAACGCGGCCTCTTCAATATCGAAGAACAACTGCACCACCGGCCGTCTTGGCGTTGCCAGTTTACGGGTTCCCGTTCGCAGTAGCAGGCCGCCCTGACGCAGACGCCCTGACTGAATGGCCTGTTTAAGCCAGCGGTGCAGGCCCGCACCCACTTCACGTTCCGGCGTATATACCGGCGCCTGCAGGCCATCGCTGTCAGTCATGCCGATCATCAGCGTCAGCTCGGCCTGCTCTTCCCGGTCAAACGGCAGATCAATACTGAAACGCCCGGACGCTTGCACAGACTGGTCCTGCAGCTGGAGCCGCTCACTGTTTACCAGCACCCCTGTCTCATGCAACGTCCAGCTCACACGTCCTTTTGCCTTTTGATAATTCCAGCCATCCGGATACAGCATGGGGAAGTGCATGGCAAAGTTGTCACTGGCCAGGTCGATACGTCCTCCGCCAGGACTGGCCTCCAGCCGACCGGAAACACCACGAAGCCCAGGCGCACCCCGCCAGGCTTCCACCTGCACCTGGTCCAGGTCAGCAATCAATTCGAATTCAGACCAGGGCTGGTCAGCGGCCTTGCGCAACACCAGATTATGCAGTTCACCCGCCGGTGCCAGCTGTGTTGCCAGCCGAGCGGCCAGGCTTTCATCCGGGCTGGCCGCTGCAAGCCACTGCCCCAGCGCCGCCAGGTCAAGCGAAGAGATTCCCAGGTCCAGTGTTTGTGGCAGACCCTTGTCCACCAGAGGGTTGTGCAGCACCAGCTTGGGTACCGATACAACCTTACCGGCACTGGACCAGGTCAAATCAGTGGCCTGCAATTGATAGCCCCGCGCCTGCGGTTGCAGGCTCAGCATGGCAGCAAGGGTTTGCGGCAACGGCCAGGGCTTATCCAACGCCAGCTCAGTCAGGTTGATACGGGCCTGGGCTTGCTGCAATTGATGGCGGTTGAATTCGACCCAGACACGGGTATCCAGTTGCATTCCCTGCAGTCCCCACTCAGGCTGCAGCACCTGTACCAGCTGCGGGCCCAATTGGCGAATATCCAGATAGCCTTGATAATGCGCCCCCAGGGGATCTGCTTCACTGAGGTCGGAGGCTTCAAGGATAAAGTCGATTTCGGTTTGCTCACCCAGCTGGGGCATCCGCACCGCGCCACTGAGACGGTGCTCCTGACGCGCGTTCTCCAGCTCAAGGTCGGCAGGAGACACCACCAGAGGGCGTCCCTGCTGGGGAATCAGTACCAGCTCTACATCCTTGATCAAGGCATAGGGTTGGCTCAGCAGCAGGCGGGAAAGGGTTTGCCAGCCACTGGCCGACATGCCTGAATCAGGCTGTTGAGGTGAAGCCCCGGGGCGATGCAGCCAGCTGCCGGCACGCTGGTGCCAGCGCCCTACGACACCACTGACTTCAAAACGCTGAAAGATGGGCAGCCAGGACATCAGCGACCCGAAAGGATCAAACTCCAGGGTTACCTGCTCCAGTGCCAGATACCCTTCCGGCCCAGTGTCGGCACCGGCACGCATGCGGATGTCACGGACCTGAATCACCGGGTAGGCACGGCTCCAGCGCCCCTCCAGCTGCCCGATCTCAAGTTCGATCCCCAGGCGCTGGGCCAGATAGTCCTGAATCTGTGGCCGGAAATGGTCGACATTGTTCAGCAGCAGGCGCGCACCCGTCAGCAGCAGCGCGCACAGCAAAAGCATCAGCAGAAAAGCCCACCAGGCCCGACTCAGGTGTCGACGCATCCTGCCAGAACCCTACTCAGCGCAACACAACGTCGTATTGTTCCGGCGTATACAGCGGTTCCACCTGGAAACGCACCGTCTTGCCGATAAAGTCCTCCAGTTCCGCCACGTGGTCCGAGACTTCATCCAGCAAATGATCCACCACGGACTGCGCCGCCAGCACCAGATAGGTTTCGGTATCATAGGCGCGGTGCTGACGCAGGATCTCACGGAATATTTCGTAGCAGACCGTTTCCGGTGTTTTCAGCGAACCCCGGCCCTGGCAGTGGGTACAGGACTCACAGAGCACCTGCTCCAGGCTTTCGCGGGTGCGCTTGCGCGTCATCTCCACCAGTCCCAGCTCGGACACACCCGTGACCTTGCACTTGGCATGGTCCTTCTCCAGCACCCGCTCCAGGGTACGCAGCACCTGACGCTGATGGTCGGGATCTTCCATATCGATGAAGTCGATAATGATGATGCCGCCCAGATTTCTCAGGCGCAGCTGACGACCAATCGCCGTAGCCGCTTCCAGGTTGGTCTTGAAGATGGTTTCTTCCAGGTTGCGATGACCGACAAAGGCACCCGTGTTCACATCCACGGTGGTCATGGCTTCGGTCTGGTCGAAAATCAGATAGCCGCCGGATTTCAACTCAACCTTGCGGCCAAGTGCCTTCTGCATCTCTTCTTCGACATTGAACATGTCAAAGATCGGGCGTTCGCCGGGGTAGTACTCCAGCTTGCTTTCAATCTCGGGTACCAGCGCTTTGACAAAGCTGTGGGCACGCTGGAAGGTTTCACGGGAGTCGATACGAATGCGCTCAACCCCGGAATGCGCCATATCACGCAGGGCACGCATGTTGAGCGGCAGGTCTTCGTAGACGATCGCCGGTGCCTTGACCTGTTTGATTTTCTGACGAATGGATTCCCACAGGCGGCGCAGGAACTGCAGATCCGATTCAAGCTCCACCTCGGTGACGCCCTCGGCCACTGTACGCAGGATGACACCCCAGTCCGGTGAATTATTCTCTTCCGGTACCAGCGTTTGCATCAGCCCGCGCAAGCGCTCACGCTCGGCACCGTCTTCGATACGCTGGGATACACCGATATGACTGCTGCCCGGCATCAGGACGAGATACCGCGAGGGAATGGATATATGCGTGGTCAGACGCGCACCCTTGGTGCCAATCGGGTCCTTTGTAACCTGCACCAAAAGACTTTGGCCTTCACGCAACACCTGCGCGATGGAGGTTGCGCTGCGTTGCTCGGCCGCCATGGTCTGATCGATGACTTCATCCACATGGATGAACGCGGCACGTTCGAGACCGATATCGACAAATGCGGCCTGCATACCGGGTAGCACACGCACCACTTTGCCTTGATAAATGTTACCGACAATCCCCCGTCGCTTGGCGCGTTCGACGTAGATTTCCTGGGGCATGCCGTTTTCGATCACTGCCACACGCGTTTCCATCGGTGTGAAATTGATCAGGATCTCCTCACCCATCCATTCTTCCTCTTGCTGCTCTCTCAGGTTGCGGGGGCATGCCAGATCGGTACTGCAAATGATCCAAGCAGGCGGGCTGTTTCCATCAATGGTAACCCGACTACTGCAGAGTAACTGCCTTCCATGCGGCTGACAAATACGGCACCCATTCCTTGAATCCCGTAGGCACCTGCCTTGTCGGCAGGTTCGCCGGTATGCCAATAGGCCCGGCATTGATCTTCATTCAGTGGCTGAAACTCCACCTCGGTGATCACGGTCTCCACCACTTCTCGCTCACCCTGTACCAGCGCTACCGATGTCATCACCTGATGCCTGCGCCCTGACAGGTGCATCAGCATGCGTACCGCATCATCCTCATTCTCGGGTTTGCCGAGAATATGGTTATCCAGAGTCACCGTAGTATCGGAGCCAAGGTAGACGGCATCAGAGCCCATCAGCTGCTGGCAGGCACGCGCCTTCTCAAGTGCCAGCCTGGTCACATAATCAGCCGGCGACTCCGCTGGCATGGGGGTTTCATCAATATCCACCGGGCGGCACTCAAACCTCACCCCGATCTGCTTTAACAATTCACGTCGTCGTGGTGAGGCCGAAGCCAGAATCAATGTGGACATAGGCATTATTTCAGATAGAAAGTGTGTCGAGTGGCGCGCAATAACAGAAACAGCCAGGGCCATACCAGCGCACTGACCAGTGAGGGCAGCAGGAACAGCAGGGAGTTTCCGGTGGTGCCGGTCATGCTCTGCATCCAGTGGAACAGCAGCTGATTGATCCCCACCAGCACCAGCACCATGAAGGATTGCTGCCACAGCGGGAACATGCGTAAACGCTTGTAGAGCAACAGCACCAGGAAAGCGATCAACGTCAGTGACAGGGCACTCAGGCCCAGTACACTGCCACGCACCACATCCAACAGCACGCCAATGGCAAAGGCACTGCCCATGCCTACACGGTGCGGCAACGCCATCACCCAGTAGATCAGAATCAGCACCACCCATTCAGGCCGCGCCCATACCAGCATGTCCGGCAATGGCATCTGGCTCAGCACCATCCCGACGAGGAAGGTGGCGAAGATGATCATGCCGCCGCCGCGCGACTCATCACTCATGCTCAGACTCCGCCGGGATCTGAGACAGTTCGGAACGGTAATCGACCAACAGCAGGTATCGACTGCGGTCGAGGCGCGCGGTGGGCTCAGCCTTGATCAGCTTGAACGGGCGACCGGGGTCACGAATCACTTCAACCACACGGGCAACCGGATAGCCGCGCGGGAAACGACCGCCCAGTCCGGAGGTCACCAGCAGATCGCCCTGCTGGATATCCGCGGTATCAGGGATGTGCTCCATTTCCAGCTCACCCAGCGTGCCCTTGCCCAGAGCAATGCCCCGAAAACCGTTACGGTTGATCTCAACCGGGACCGCAGAGCGTGCATCGGTAATCAGCATCACACGGCTGGTATAGTGTGACAGGTTCACCACCTGCCCCATCACGCCACCGGCATCCAGCACCGGTTGGCCGACAAACACCTGATCTTCCAGGCCCTGATTAAGGATCACCTGATGTTGGAAGGGATCAGGATTCACACCGATCAGCTCCACCAGACGACTGGGCGGGTTAAGGCGTTCACCGGCCTTGAGCAGTTCACGCAGACGGATGTTTTCCGCAGTCAAGGCAGCCATCTGCTGTACCTTGCGCTCCAGAATCATCGCTTCGGATTTGAGGGTTTCGTTTTCACGCACCAGACTGGCACGGTTGACCACCACACCGGAAAGGCTGTCTGCCACACGCGCAGGAATATCCACCACCCACTGCAGAGGGGTAGTCACCAGTGACAACCAGGCACGGCCTTCCTTCATGCGCGGCCAATGCAGATCTGCCACCATTAACAGAATGGCCAGCAGACACAGCAAAATGAACAGACGACGCGGTCGACCACCTCGGAAGATCGGTTTAATACCGCACCTCCTGAGCGCTCGTCAGGCGATACCCTTGACCGCAGACAGTCAAAAACAGCCAGGGCAGCATGCCGTTACTCGTAGGTCAGTAGTTCGAACGACTGCTTGTCCAGCATTTCCAGCGCCTTGCCGCCGCCACGGGCGACACAGGTCAGCGGGTCTTCGGCGACGATCACCGGCAGGCCGGTCTCTTCGCTGACCAGACGATCAATGTTACGCAGCAGCGCGCCACCACCAGTCAGCACGATGCCGTGCTCGGCGATATCGGCCGCCAGCTCGGGCGGGCACTGTTCCAGCGCGCTTTTCACCGACTGCACGATGGCCGACAGCGGCTCCTGCAGGGCTTCGAGAATTTCGTTGCTGTTGAGAGCAAAACTGCGCGGGATACCTTCGGCCAGGTTACGACCACGCACATCGATCTCCAGCACTTCGCTGGACGGATAGGCAGAGCCGATCTCCTGTTTGATACGCTCGGCAGTCGCATCGCCAATCAGGCTGCCGTAGTTGCGGCGCACGTAGGTGACGATCGCTTCATCGAAGCGGTCACCACCGACACGCACAGACTCGGCGTAAACGATACCGTTGAGGGAAATCACCGCAATTTCAGTGGTACCACCACCGATATCCACCACCATGGAGCCGCTGGCTTCCTCTACCGGCAGGCCGGCACCGATGGCTGCAGCCATCGGCTCTTCAATCAGGTACACCTCGCGGGCACCGGCACCTATGGCCGATTCCTTGATGGCACGACGTTCAACCTGGGTGGATTTGCAGGGCACACACACCAGCACACGCGGGCTGGGTGTCATGAAGCTGTTGTCATGCACCTTGCTGATGAAATACTGCAGCATCTTTTCGGTTACATGGAAGTCGGCAATCACGCCATCTTTCATCGGGCGGATGGCCGTAATATTGCCCGGCGTACGGCCCAGCATGCGTTTGGCGTCTGAACCAACGGCGGCAACAGACTTCTGGTTGCCGTTGACGCGAATGGCCACTACGGAAGGTTCGTCCAGGACGATGTCACGATCACGTACGTAGATCAGTGTGTTGGCTGTTCCCAGATCGATGGAAAGATCACTTGAGAACATGCCTCTAATTTTCTTGAACATGCTGACTGTAGATACCCTGAAATTGGCTGAAGTGGTGACAAGCCTAAAAGCAAACAACTCTAACAACGGCAGGGATTTTGGGCAAGGTACAAACATGCTATCTTATGCGCCATTCACCCTTTCCAAATTCAATCGCTGCGGGGCCTGTGGCATTCAGCCAGCCTTCAGCGGACAGACTGATCAGAGCGAGAAGCGGACCTATGTCACTGGACCGATCCGAAGTGGAACAGATAGCTCATCTGGCACGCCTGCAGATCGACGCGGCCGATATCGACAGCTATAGCGATTCATTAAACAGCATCCTGAACCTGGTGGATCAGATGCAGGCCACCAATACCGACGGTGTTGAACCCCTGGCACACCCTCTGGACGCCGTGCAGCGCCTGCGCGCTGACGAAGTATCCGAGGTCAACCAGCGTGAAGCCCTGCAAGCCGTGGCTCCGGCCACCGAGGAAGGTCTCTTCCTGGTACCCAAAGTCATCGAATAATCCGCCTTCAGGTTCAAGGACACTGACATGTTTGACAAAACACTTGCCGAGCTGGCCCAGGGGCTGGAGCGCGGCGACTACAGCAGCACCGAGCTGACGCAGGCCTACCTGCAGCGTATCAACGCGCTGGACAGCCAGTACAACGCTTTCATTACTGTTACTGAAGAACAGGCACTGGCCCAGGCCAAGGCCGCCGACGAAGCCCGTGCGGCCGGCAACGGCGGTGCTCTGTGCGGTCTGCCGATCGCACACAAGGACCTCTTCTGTACCCAGGGCGTACGCACCTCCAGCGCTTCCAAAATGCTGGATAACTTCGTTTCCCCGTACGACGCGACCATCGTCAGCCGCCTGAAAAATGCCGGCACCGTGACGCTGGGCAAGCTGAACATGGACGAATTCGCCATGGGCTCCTCCAACGAGAGCAGTTTCTATGGCTCGGCCCGCAACCCCTGGAACACTGATTGTGTGCCGGGCGGTTCCTCCGGTGGTTCTGCGGCCGCCGTGGCAGCGCGCCTGACCCCGGCCGCGACCGGTTCCGACACCGGTGGCTCCATCCGTCAGCCGGCTGCGCTCTGTGGTATCACTGGCCTGAAGCCGACCTATGGTCGCGTCTCCCGCTACGGCATGATCGCCTTTGCCTCTTCACTGGACCAGGCAGGTCCCATGGCCCAGACCGCTGAAGACTGCGGCATGATTCTGAATGCCATGGCCGGTTTTGATCCCATGGACTCCACCAGCGCCGAGCGCGACATGGAAGACTACACCGCCGAGCTGAACCAGCCGCTGGCCGGCCTGAAGGTCGGTCTGCCCAAGGAGTATTTCTCCGATGCGCTGGACGCTGGCGTCGCCGAGCAGGTGCGCAATGCCGTGGCAGAATTTGAAAAACTGGGTGCAACTGTAAAAGAAGTCAGCCTGCCCAACACCGAGCTGTGTATCCCGGCCTACTACATCCTGGCCCCGGCTGAAGCCTCTTCCAACCTGTCCCGTTTTGACGGCGTGCGCTACGGCTACCGCTGTGAAGACCCGGTCGACCTGGAAGACCTGTACAAACGCAGCCGTGGCGAAGGCTTCGGTGCCGAAGTGAAGCGCCGCATCATGGTCGGTACTTACGCCCTGTCCGCCGGCTACTACGACGCCTACTACAACAAGGCACAGCAGATCCGTCGCATGATCCAGCAGGATTTCGTCAACGTGCTCAACGATGTTGATGTCATTATGGGCCCGACTACGCCACAGACTGCTTTCAAGCTGGGCGAGAAGAGCAGCGATCCGGTCTCCATGTACATGGAAGATATCTTCACATTGTCACTGAACCTGGCGGGCCTGCCGGGCATCTCCGTACCCTGCGGCCAGAGCAATGGTCTGCCGGTGGGTCTGCAGATCATCGGCAACTACTTTGCCGAGTCCAGGCTGCTCAACGTGGCGCACCAGTTCCAGCAGGCAACTGACTGGCATAAACAGATCCCGGCCGGAGTGGAGGTGTAATCATGGAATGGGAAGTTGTTATCGGCCTGGAGATTCACGTCCAGCTGTCGACCAAAACCAAGATCTTCTCCGGCGCCAGCACCGCTTTTGGTGCCGAGCCGAACACCCAGGCCTGTGCCGTTGATCTGGCCCTGCCGGGCACTCTGCCGGTGTTCAACGAAAACGCCCTGCGCATGGCCGTCATGTTCGGCCTGGCGGTGAATGCCGAGATCGGCAAGCGTTCAGTATTCGAGCGCAAGAACTACTTCTACCCGGACCTGCCCAAGGGCTACCAGACCACTCAGCTGGCCGAGCCGATCGTCGGCCCTGGCTTTGTTGATATCGAAACCGACGATGGCGTTCAGCGCCGGGTTGGTCTGCATCACGCCCACCTGGAAGAAGATGCGGGCAAGTCTCTGCATGAAGACTTCCACGGCATGTCCGGTATCGACCTTAACCGTGCCGGCACCCCGCTGGTGGAGATCGTATCCGAGCCGGATATGCGTTCTTCCAAGGAAGCGGCTGCCTACGCGCGCAAGATCCACGCGATTGTGACCACGCTGGGCATCTGCGACGGTAACATGGCCGAAGGCTCCATGCGCTGTGACTGTAACGTTTCCATCCGTCCGAAAGGCGAGGAGAAGCTGGGTACCCGTACCGAGCTGAAGAACATCAACTCCTTCCGCTTTATCGAACGCGCCATCGATACCGAAGTGGCACGTCAGATCGACCTGATCGAAGACGGCGGTACCGTAGTGCAGGAAACCCGCCTGTACGACCCGGACAAAAACGAAACCCGCAGCATGCGCTCCAAGGAAGAAGCCAACGATTACCGTTACTTCCCCTGCCCGGACCTGCTGCCGGTCATCATCGATGACAGCTACATCGAAGCGATCCGCGAAACCCTGCCGGAACTGCCGGACGCACGTCGTGAGCGCTTCATCAGCGAGTACAGCCTGTCCGAATACGACGCCGGCGTCCTCTCGGCTTACCGCGCCCAGGCCGACTACTACGAGCAGGTAGTGAAGCTGTCCGGTGACACCAAGCTGTCCGCCAACTGGGTGATGGGTGAGCTGGCCAAGTTCCTCAACCAGAACGACACCGATATCAAGGACAGCCCGGTCTCTGCCGAACAGCTCGGCGGCCTGCTGGTCCGCATCAAGGACAACACCATCTCCGGCAACATCGCCAAGAAGGTGTTCGAGCTGATGTGGAGCAAGGGCGGCACAGCTGACGAGATCATCGAAGCCGAAGGCCTGAAACAGGTCACCGACACCGGTGCTATCGAGAAGATCGTCGACGAAGTGATCGCCAACTCAGAGAAGCAGGTCGAGCAGTACAAGGCGGCCGAGCCGGACAAGCGTGGCAAGATGATCGGTTTCTTTATGGGCCAGGTGATGAAAGCCACCGGCGGCAAGGCCAACCCGGGTGCCGTTACCGGTATTCTCAAGCAGAAGCTGGACGCGCTTTGCGACTAACCTCTGTGGATTAATCACACCTAAAGCCGGCTCCTGAAGCCGGCTTTTTTATGCCTGAATCACCCCAGATACTGGCTGATATCCACCTCGTCGATCTGATCTTCGCTGAGAAAGCGTTCCGCATACTGCTTGTAGATGCCGGAGGTGAGGAACAGATCGAACAGATCCGGATCGATGTGCTGATCCTTCTTGAAGAAGCTTAGAATACGGATCGACTCGGACAGGGTTTTGGCTTTCTTGTAAGGACGATCGGATGCAGTCAGCGCTTCGAATATATCGGCAATGGCCATAATCCGGGCCGGGACCGACAGCTCATCCTTGGTCAATTTACGCGGGTAGCCGGTGCCGATCAGAGTTTCGTGATGCCCACCGGCAATTTCCGGAATCCGGCTCAGATTGGTCGGGAATGGCATCTGCTCCAGAATGAAGATCGTCTGGATGATATGCTCGTTGATCTTGAAGCGCTCTTCGGCTGTCAGCGTCCCGCGGCTAATCACCAGATTATGCAGCTCGCCGTGGTTGTACAGGTATTCGGGGATCTCCATTTTAAAGCCGAACTTTTCATCCAGTGCCGCAGTTGGTGGTCGCTCAACCAGATGCTCGGGTCGATCACTCAGCAAGGTTTCAGTGGCCGGAAGCGCCTGCGCCTCCTCACTATCCAGGCGACTGCGCTCATCCTGGGACAAGCCCAGGCGGTTATCGAAATGGCGCGTCCAGGTCTGGCTGCCAATGGCATGAATCCGGTCAATCTTGTCCTGCTCGAGAAACTCACCGCCCTCGTTACACATGGCCAGAAAGGCAAAGTCGTCCAGCAACTGCTGTTTGCGTGAAGTAAAAATCCGGTGCGCCTTTTCCGGCTCGACACCCTGCTCATGGATAGCCTCCAGCCGCGCAATCTCTGCATCTCTGAGCAAAACTTCAAAACGGGTGCGTACCTCATGAATGCGGTTATAGATGGTTTCCAGCTTGGTGGACTTATCCACAACATGCTCAGGCGTGGTTACCTTGCCACAGTCATGCAACCAGGCGGCAATAGTAAACTCCCGCCACTCATCCTCGGTCGTCAGGGCAAAGTCCGCCAAAGCACCCTCGCGTGCCTGGTTGGCAGCCTTGCACAACATGATGGCCAGTTCCGGCACCCGCTCACAGTGGCCACCCGTGTAAGGGCTTTTGGCATCAATGGCACCGGCGACCATCTTGATCATGGCGTCCAGCATTTTTTCCTGAGCCTCGACCAGGTCCTGGTTCTCGATCACCACCGCCGTTTGCGTGGCCAGCGCATCGACAAAATGCTCATTTTTCGGATCAAAGTTGACCACATCGCCACTAATGGGATCGAGTGCATTCATCAACACGACAACGCCACCCACCGATTTATCCGAGAGCAGCATGGGCACTACCAACAGGGAGCGTATCCGCTTGCCTGAACAGGTTTCCAGCCCGGACCAGCGCGGTTCCTGCAGCTCGCTACTCCCGGTGTTCAATTGAATCAGGCCCGCTTCGGCAAAGGCACGCCCTAAAACGCCTGGCTGCTCACTGGCCGATTGTAAATCAACCACCTCTTCCCACTCGGCTTGCAACCCTCGTTGATGTACGGCAGACAGATGATTATCTTCAGACTTCAATAAAATTACCGAGGCTTCAAAATGGGTAATTTCATCCACACCATCCAGTGTCATTGCCAGAAGGGAGTCACGGTCATGCACTCGCGCCAGCGCAATCCCGTTCTGAACCAATCGCGCCAGCCGTGATTGGGCTTCACCCAGGTTATCCAACAAAGTGTTGATAATAAAAATCCCCAGCACCAGCGAACTGCCAATCACCACACTGGTCGCCGAGAAAAGAATACCCCATGACCAGAAAGCAAAATATCCAAGCCCCATCATTAGTGCTGCAAACACAAGAACAGCGCTCAAACTCAAGGCAGGATGGAGCTTCAACATCGCCCCGACCCAACTTTCAGGCCGGGGCGCAAACCAGATCAGCAGCAGACCGGCGGATGCTACCAGCAGGATTTCCATCCAAGGCATCCAGCCAGGCCGCATAAGCAGGGAGCCATCAAACAGGGACTCAACCAGCTGGGCATGGATCTCCACACCGGGCACCTGCTCACCCAGTGATGTAAAACGCATATCCGACAGACCAGCCCCTGTCAGACCGACCAGTATCAGCTTGTTCTCCAGCATGACCGGGTCAAAATTGCCGCTGAACAAGTCAGACGCGGAGAGATAGCGTGCCGCCGTGGTTGCAATCGGGGCGTAGTGCAACCAGACATCCGTGTTGTGCTGGGGGCTAATGGCAAGGTCCGCGACCCTGACCTCATCCACCCCCGTGCGGCTTGAGGTCACTTCAATGGCTTCCGAATAGGTTGCGACACGGAACATTTCCAGCGCCAGCGTTGGCACCAGCTCACCATTCACTGCCATGATCAGCGCCAGCTTTCTGACCGGCCCCGATGTCCCCGGTACGCTCAGCAGGGCCTGACCTGCAGCAGCCTGCTGCAACTCTGGCAAACTAGCCAGTACCTGTGGGTAATCAGTGACAAACGGAAGCGGATTAGCTCCTTGAGTGCTAATTGGTATCGTAAAGAGTTGGTCTGTCGTGGTGTAGGTAGAAAACCCGAAGCCGGCAGCCGCCAGTACCGAGCGTGTGCTACTCAAGGCAATGGATAGCTGAAAATCACTGGAGGGCAATGCATTCAGCTCATTAAGTAGATACGTTTGCTCCGGTGCCAGGCGGCTGGCCAACTTTTCGATCGAGTTCTGATCCGGCTCGGGCATGTAGAAATCCAACCCGATGGCAGCAGGTTCATAGAAGTCGAGGGTATTTACCAGTTTGGCCAGGACATCCAGTGGCCAGGGCCATTGGCCAAATTTTTGCAGGCTTTTTTCGTCAATGGCAATGACCGTAACCGGCTGACTTAGGGGTTCGCGCGGTGAAAATTGCTGGTAGGAATCAAACAACGCAGCCTGAGCCGCTTCGAAGGGAGAGTGCAGAACCGCTACAGTATGCGCCAGCCAGGCTGGATAGCGTTCCAGCACCGGCTTGGGCAAGGCATGTAAGGTTTCTACTATGACAATTACCAACAGCACAATAATGGCTAAAGGCCGCCCTCTGGCGACCCCCAGTAACTGCCTCAGCCCCGACCGGCTGTTCGTCAGACTGACATCTTCCATCCTGGGCTACGTCCTCTTTCCCGTGCAAGCCGGGCCCCTGCTAACGAATGCTGATCTCGACCCTGCGATTACGCGGCTCATCTATCCCGTCTGCCGTGGATACCTCGGGTTCTCGCTCACCACGGCCGGTGACCTCCATCATATCCATGGGAATACCCTTTTCATTCAGCACCCTCGCCACCGTCTGTGCCCTCTTTTTTGACAGCCGGTCATTTGCCAACAGGGAGCCGACCCGATCAGTATGCCCCACAATTCTGATTTCCGGAGCATGACGTTCTTCCAGAACGGCTGACAACTGCGGGATCAAGGCAAGAGAGTCCGGTGTCAGTTCGGTAGCAGAGCCTGATGCGAACCTCAATGTAAAGGTCTCGGCTGGCAGGGGTTGCTGCTGCAAAAGCTGGCTGAACCTTGAGCTCACCTCTTCAGAGCTGGCGGCACTTTCCTCGACCTGCCCTTCAGCCCCTTGGTACGCAGCTCCATAAGCCGTGTTCAGGGTTTTGCTGCTGCCCTCAGTCATGACCACAACAGCACCGACCTCACCACTTGCACCCGGCAAGAGTATGACCCGGTTCATGGCATCACAGCCCGGCTGCAAGGTGCTTGCCTGAACGCCCTGTTCAACACAGTTTCCTGCAGTATCACGCACCGGCAAACCATTTGAGCTGGTCCAGTATTGCCCCGCATGGGCTGAACTCAGGCAGCCAAACACAAGCGCAGACGCGATCAGTTGTTTGTAACGCACATCCATGGCTCTTACTCCCCGGCTGCTTCAAGAATGAACTCGGTACCGCGCACCCCGATTGTCATGCTCCCGGTGTTGTAAGTCACCGATTCGGAATTTGCCTTGGCCAACTGACCGGATATCACCGCTAATCTGCCTTTTTTCAGGCTCGCATTGAGCCGGCCCTTATGGGTAGTAGTATCAAAACTGAAGGCATCAATTACCAGCGTAGAGTCAGGAGAGGCCGTAAGTCGGGTATTGTCTCTCAGGGTTATGCCGGCAAAGCTGTCAGGGGCCGTTACTACCCTGTCACCTTGCATGAGAGCTCCACCTATTTGAGCATTTTCTGTAACTCCGGCTCTTTCGACATGCACCGTGCCATTGACCACTTTAAACGTCCCGGCTCGTTCCTCAGCCTGGGCGGGGACGGCAGCACAGAGCACCATCAAGAAACAGGGCAACATTGCAAATTTGATCATACTTTCCCTCGTGATTATCGCTTGTGGTGAACGGCACAGAAGCTGCCGCTGCAACAGCACGGTTCTGACGCAGTCAACTGTTATACAAAGACTCACAAAGATGCGCGGTGACGCCTGAATAACGTTTAGCACAGAGTTGTGAATTTGACATACTCTTTTCTTCGCAGGTGCAGCAAAACCTGTACACATTCGTCGCCGAGATAGGAGAACCACGAGGGATTGAGCCTGTAAGCCCAAGACAGATGAAGTGATCAATTTTTTTGATCAAAAGCGTTCATTGGGTTCGGTTTTTACACGGCGAGCAGACGCCTAAAGTATCCACATTCAACCGAACAGCGCCGTTTCCCCTTGCGGCCAGGAGTATTTTCAGTGAAACCAGCATTGAACCAGAACGCACTTGATCAGCTTTTTTACCAGGCACACAGCTATAACCAGTTTACTGATCAGGCTATTTCAGAAGAGACTATTGAACAGCTGTACAACCTGCTTAAGTGGGGGCCAACCTCCATGAATACACAGCCTGCCCGCTACCTGTTCCTGCGTACCCCCGAAGCACGCGAGCAACTGTTACCCGCGCTGATGGACAGCAATGCCGAGAAAACCCGACAGGCTCCTCTTACGGTCATCATCGCCTCGGATACCGAGTTTTACGAGCACCTGCCGACCCAGTTCAAGGCATACGATGCAGCTCCAATGTTCCGTGAAAACAATTCACTCGCTGAAGCGACTGCCTTTCGTAACAGTTCCCTTCAGGGTGCCTACCTGATGCTGGCCGCACGCGCCCTGGGCCTGGATGCCGGTGCCATGAGCGGATTCGATCCCGAAACGGTTAACAAGACTTTCTTCCCGGACGGGCAGTGGAAAGTAAACTTTATCGTCAATCTGGGCTACGGCGCTGAAGGCGGCCATCACCCTCGCGGCGATCGACTGAGCTTTGAGCAGGCGGCTCAGATTCTTTAACACCCGTCGGCCAGAGATACGCGCACAAAAAAGGGAGGCTCGGCAGCCTCCCCTTTACGCATAATTGGCGGGACTCAAATCAGCTCGGCGAAACTATCCACAACCCGATCCGGCGAGCAGTTTTCCACAGACTCACCATGGTTGTAGCCATAACTGACACACACCACCGGACAGCCGGCGGCACGGGCCGCGTCCACATCGTTACGCGAATCCCCCAACATCAAGGCCTGCTCAGGCGCACAACCTGTTGCCTCAAGCACGCTCAGCAATGGCAAGGGGTCTGGTTTTTTTACCGGCAGACTGTCGCCACCCAATACCTGATCGAAGTACTGCTCGATTTTCATCGCCTTCAACAAGGGGGTGGTAAAGGCCATTGGCTTGTTGGTCACAACTGCCATGGGAACACCCGCCTGCTGCAGGTGGATCAACAGTTCTTCAACCCCTGGATAGAGCCGGGCGTAGCGGCCGTTGCTCTGGGTGTATGCCGCCAGAAATACCTCAAAGGCCGCCTGAAACAGTTCAGGCTCCAGCGACTCATCAGACGGGTGCATCTCACCGGTGAGTGCACGCTTAACCAGTACCTGGGCACCATTACCTACCCACTGGCGCACAAGCTCTTCACCGGCAGGTCCACGCCCTATGGCCTGCAGCATGTTATCCACAGCCGCCGTCAGGTCCAGGGCACTGTCGACAAGCGTGCCATCCAGATCAAACATCACCCGTTGTGGCAACGCGCCATCAAACAGATTGCGCATCAGTCCGCCGCCTTGGCCAGCTCGGCACGCATCTGGGCGATGGTCGCGGCATAATCATCAGTGTTAAAGATGGCGGAGCCGGCCACAAAGGTATCAGCCCCTGCCGCTGCGATATCAGCAATATTGCCGATGCCAACACCACCATCCACTTCCAGACGAATATCCAGACCGCTGGCATCGATGCGCTCACGTACCTGGCGCAGCTTATCCAATGTGGTTGGAATGAATTTCTGACCACCGAAGCCGGGGTTTACGGACATCAGCAGAATCATATCGACCTTATCCATAACATGATCCAGATAATGCAGCGGCGTCGCGGGGTTGAATACCAGACCGGATTTACAGCCACCGTCACGGATCATCTGCAGCGAACGGTCGATATGTTCGGATGCTTCCGGGTGGAAGGTGATGTAGGACGCTCCCGCCTTGATGAATTCACTGATCATATGATCGACCGGCTTCACCATCAGGTGTACATCGATGGGGGCTTCGATGCCGTAGTCACGCAACGCCTTGCAGACCATCGGACCGATAGTCAGGTTGGGCACGTAATGGTTGTCCATCACATCGAAGTGGACAATATCGGCACCGGCCTCGAGTACGTTTTCAACTTCTTCACCCAAGCGGGCAAAATCGGCGGACAGGATGGAGGGAGCAATCTTGAAATCGGCCATGGGAACTCATTGACTGGTTAATTATGCAGCTATTGTACCCAAGGCAGGCGGCGGATTCAGCAATGCTTGCGAGCCGGAGCCCGTGCATCGATAATCGCCTGATGCGTACACTAATTCCAGCTTTGCTTATCACCCTGCTCACAGCCAGTCATCCTCTTGTTGCGGCGGAGGATGGCGAGCGTGCACAGGCCGGCGTCACCAGTCTTGAAGATCAGCTGATTGAAGCGCTGGACAGCAGCTATGAACTGCTGGAGCTGGATACCGGCGATGACCGCTATTCACTGGTGTTCCGCCCGGCCATGACGGCCAACGCCCTGGGTAACCTGTTGCTGCTGCCCGATACCGGCAGTGCTGAGGCCTGGCTGGAACAGTCTCGCGCCCTGGCTGCCTACCTGCCGGAACATGGCTGGAACTTGATGATCGTGCAGCCGCCGCTGCCACCCGACCCATCACTGCCCACAAGAACCCTTCCGGTTATCAAACGTCTGAATACAGCACCGGCGACCGCCACTGAGGATACTGACACTGACGCTGACGCAGCAGCCCCTGTACCAGCGCCAACCGCCCCGGCCGAAACAACCGATGCGGCTGCGGAAAATGAGGCACAACCTGAACAGGCACAACCCTTCCCCGACCGCTACAACGCCCGCTTTCAGGCCGCTTGGGCAGAACTGGTACAGCGCGGCAGCGGCAAGCAAAAACTGGTGTTGGGTATTGGCAGCAGCTCGACCTGGGCGGCGCAGTTTGCACTGGCACGTGGAGAGGATATTGATCTGGCGGTATTGAACCCTCGCCCGACGACTGCAGCGCCCGAGAGCCTGGGAGAACTGATGGTCAAGCTCAAGGAGCGTACCCTGATCGACCTCTACTACCACCCTCTGCCCGGCTACCCGGATGCGGAACCGGATGCTCGCCAGCGCCGCCTGCTGGCACAGCGCGAAGGGCTGAGCCGCTACCACCAAAGCCGGTTACCGGGCGTCTTCAGGGGTTGGAGTGCTGATATGCCCTGGATGACACGTCAGGTACGCGGAGTACTGGAACGTATTTATCTCTCTGACGAGGCCGAACCCGAAAGCCAGGCACCACAGATTCCCCAGCTGCAACCGCCACAGCCCCCGGGAACACGCCCTCAGCCACAGCCGGCCAAGGGCCCCAGTAGTGTCTGATCAACGCATGTTGCGTGATGCCTTGATACGGTCGTAAGCCGCCTGGATCTCCTGGGTTTTCTCTTTCGCCAGCTGAATCATATCTTCCGGAACCCCCTTGGACATCAACTTGTCCGGGTGGTGCTGGCTCATCAGCTTGCGCCAGGTTTTCTTCACCTCGGCATCAGAAGCATCGGGGCTGACACCCAGCACGCCGTAGGCATCCTTCAACAGGCTGGCTGAATCCGCACCCGGATTGGCATGCCCCTGCCAGGAATGCTGACGAAAGGCTTCCTCAGCGCGCATGCGCGACATCAGCAGCTCCACTTCCTGCTGGGTAAACTGCAGCTGGGTAAACACCTGCTGTAGCACCGCCTGCTCGGCCGCACTGATTTCACCATCCGCCATGGCAGCCTGCAGCTGAATTTCCACAAACATAAGCTTCACCGCCGAACGATGCCTGAGCATCAAGGCCAGCGGGCGCAGGACTTCAGCCACATCGAAATGTTCTTCCTTGCCTTCAGAGAAGAAATCGATCGCTTCACGGCGACGTGCATCGCCAAGGCCCATTCGCTGCATCACCTCGCGGGCAAAACGGATTTCCTGCTCGGAAACACGGCCATCGGCTTTGGCGATCTTGCCCATCACCGTAAAGGTGGCGCGGAAGAACAGCTGCTGCGGGTTATAGGCCTGCAGCTTCTTGCTCAGCCCCCGCTGCAGCAGAAAGCCAACGGCGCCGCCCAGCAGCAAGCCCATAGGGCCACCCGAGAGCAGACCAATCAGACCACCGACAATGGCACCACCACGGTATTGCTTAAGTTGTCCCAACAGGGAGTCCATAGTGTCTCCTTATATAACTCCAGCCTTGAGCCGTTCATCCAGCGCCGACAGACGCTCCGGTGTCCCTACATCTTCCCAGTATCCCTGCAGCCGGCTTCCGGTAACAGCACCCGCCTGCATTTTTTCCCGCAGTAGAGGCGCCAGGGCAAAAGCGTCCGCTTCGATACCGTCGAACAGCCCGGGGGTCATTACACTGATGCCGGAGAAGGTCAGCTTTTCAGCACCATCCTGTTTGACCAGGCCATCGCTATGCAGCGCAAAATCCCCCTCGACATGCCAGGGCGGGTTGGCAGTCAGAACAAGATGGGCGCCGCCCGACGGCGGCTGCAAATCGACCAGGGACTCCAGCGGGTGCGTGCTGAACAGGTCACCATTCAGCACAATAAACGGAGCAGTGCCCTGGTCGCACAGCAGCGGCAGTGCCTTGCGAATACCGCCCCCGGTTTCAAGCGGTTCTGACTCGGGCGAGTACTGGATTCGGGCTCCATAGCGCTCCCCGGTACCCAGATACTCTTCAATCTGCTGCCCCAGCCAGGCATGATTGATTACCAGGTCAGGGACACCGGCCGCGACCAGACGCTCGATGTGATACTCGATCAGACACTTGCCGCCCACCTTCAACAGAGGCTTGGGCGTATCCAGCGTCAGCGGCCGCATCCGGGTCCCCAGGCCGGCCGCTAGAATCATCGCTTTCATGCCTGCCACCAGTGCTCCAGTGACTGGCCGGCAAAGCGCGGGTGCGCCTCGAACGCAGGGATGACACGTTTTTCCAGCCAGCGGGTAAAGGTATCCAGCTCTTCATAACGTGCCGATGCGCGGTAGAGATATGACAGAGTGCGCGGCAGGTCATCCAGATAACCTTCCTTGCCATCTCGCAACCAGAGGCGACTGAAGATACCCAGTACCTTGATGTGACGCTGCATACCCATGAGATCAAACTGCTGCTGGAACAGCCCCTGCTCGGCCACCTCAATACCGTCTTTCAGCAAGCGCTGACGGAAGGCTTCAACCCAGAAACGCACCTGCTCATCCGGCCAATCGACGTAACAGTCACGCAATAGAGAAACCAGGTCGTAAGTCACCGGGCCTTTAACGGCGTCCTGGAAATCGATGGTGCCCAGCTCGCCATCTTCGAGCAGCATCAGATTGCGCGAGTGATAGTCACGGTGAACACTGACCTGCGGTTGTCCCAGGGCAGACTCGATCAGCAGTCGCCCGACCAGACCTTGCAGACGAAACTCCTCATCGCTCAATTCCAGCCCAAGAAAACGGGTCAGGAACCACTCAGGGAACAGCGCCATTTCATTGGCCAGCATCACCGGCTCATAGGGCGGAAGCTGAGGATTTGTGGTGCGCTGAATCTGGCGCAGTAGCTCAAAGGCACGGCTGTAGTGCTGCTCGACATTGTTGTCGTCGAGCTCCGGTAACAACAACTGGTCACCAAAGTCTTCCAGCAACATGAATCCCTCTTCCAGATCACTGGCAATAACGCGAGGCACACGGACCCCCTGCGCCAGCCAGCCCTGAGCGATGGCCACGAAGGGCGCACAGTCCTCATGTTCAGGCGGTGCATCCACGGCGATCCAGCTGCCCTCTTCGCCACTGGCACGGAAATAACGCCGGAAGCTGGCATCACCCGATACCGGCTGCAACGCTTCGTCAAGCGGCACATCCTGGTCGCTGGCCTGCTGTTGTACCCACTGTGAAAGCTGTTTCAGCCTCTGACCCATTCGCCTTTATCCTCTAGCACTTGAACTTGTGAATGCTTTATCATGCGTGGTTCGATATGGTACTCGACTTACGGGCCGCCATGAAACAGGCCCGGCCGCAACCGGATAGCGACTCTTCTAATGCCCTTTGACACCCGAGCAGGATTCAAACTGAGCCTGGCCATTGCTGCAGCCCTGGGCAGCCAAGGCCTGCACGCCCAGAACACAACGGAACGCTTGTGGAGCTGTGACCTGGCCCCCGATGGCGAATGGAAATGCGACGTCAATGAAGCGGCGATGAAAAAGCAGGAAGCCGCCGCTGAAGCTGCGGCCTCCGCAACGGTTGAAGAGCCCCCCGAAGAATCCGATACAAACACGGCCAAAGCGCCCGTCGAGCCTACACCAGCACCAGCAAAAGCAACCGCTGATACAGCCACTGACAAACAGAGCACCCGCGTCCGTATCGCGGAGGAACGCCGCACTCAGGAAGCGAACCTGAAACTCAATGCCAGCGGGCCGGATGAGTGGAACTGTGTTGCGGATGGCGATAGCTGGGCCTGTAAGCAAACGGCATCCAGGGTTTTGCAAAGTGCACCTCTGCCATCACCTCGCAAGGCGGTCGTTTTAGCCCCCGAGCAGGCAGCTTATCTGGATTGGTACCCCTACGCCGCTGGCGAGACAACCGGAGCCTGCTCGGGCCGCTATATCCAGCCCGAACTGGACTACCTGCAGGATGATCGTCCGCTCGACCAACAACCAGTTCTCATCAACGCCCTTAACTCCAGCGCAGCGCTCGACGGTCTGACAACTCTGGAAGGTGGCATCCAAATCCAGCGCGGTGGCCGCATGATCAGCAGTACCCGTGGGGAATACAACCGTGAAACCAACCAGGCCCGCCTGTTTGGTGAAGTACGCTATCGCGAGCCCGGTTTCCTGCTGCTGGGCGAGCAGGCAGATGCCGATATGCTTAGCGGTGATACCCGCTTCCACAATGCCCAGTACGTCATGCATGAAGAACACATGCGCGGGCAAGCCAGCCGGATTACCCGTTTTGGCGATAACCGTGTACGTCTCGATGAAGGCGCACTAACCTATTGTGAACCGGGCAGCAACGCCTGGCAGCTGGCGGCCGACTCCATTGTGCTTGACCCGGAAACCGGCCGCGGCGTTGCACGCCACGCCAGCCTCGATGTCATGGGCGTACCTGTTCTCTATACGCCCTATCTGTCTTTCCCCATCGATGACCGTCGCCAGTCCGGTTTCCTGTATCCCAGCATTCGTTACTCCGCCAGCAATGGCATCGATCTGTCGGTGCCCTACTATTTCAATATCGCCTCCAATGTGGACGATACGCTGACGCCCCGTTATATCGGTGAGCGCGGCCTTCTGCTTGAGAACGAACTGCGCTACATGAACAGCTGGTCATCCAACCGTCTCAGCACAGCCTGGATGTCCAATGACGACAAGCTGGGCGAAGACCGCTGGGTGCTGGGCCTGAACCACAACGGTGAACTGCTGGATAACCTCTACAGTCACGTGGACTTCACCCGAGTCAGCGACGATGACTACTACGAAGATCTGAGCACCAGTCTTGAAGTACAGCGTGATGACCACCTGGACCAGCGCCTGGACCTGACCTACCGTCAGCCCAACTGGAACCTGTACTTCAGCACCCAGAGTTACCAGACCATCAGCGGCACCACACCCTACGAGCGCCTGCCACAGCTGCACCTGCAAGGTTGGGAAAGCTACCTTGGCAACGCGCTCAACCTGGATTATGACGCCGAATTCGTTCGCTTCGACCGCGACCTGGACAGCCGTTATGCACCCGGCGTAAGCGCCAATGATGTCCATGACCGCACCACCGGTGACCGTATCCATCTGGAGCCGCGCCTGAGCCTGGCGCTGGACCGCCCCTGGGGTTACCTGCGGCCAAGTGCCAGCCTCTGGTACAGTCAGTATGACCTGGAAAATGACAGCTTCGATATCGATGCCCGTCCCAGTGTTGCTGCCGGGCTGGTCAGTCTGGATTCCGGCCTGATGCTGGAGCGCGGTTACAACACCGACAAGGGCACCTATACACAGACACTGGAGCCCCGCCTGTTCCTGCTGCACGCCAGTGCCGATGATCAGGACGATGCGCCCATTTTCGACTCCAGTGAACTGGATTTCACCTACTACAGCCTGTTCCACACCACCGGCTGGAGTGGCAACGACCGCATCGCAGATACCTCCCAGGCCAGCCTGGGTCTGTCCAGCGCGCTGTATTCCAGCCAGGGACAGGAAGTGATGCGTCTGGCGGCAGCTCAGGCCTACTACTTCAGTGATCGTGATGCGGCTGCACTGCGCCCGGGCGATATTACCGGCCGGGAAAACAGCACCAACCTGGCGACCCTTGCCAGCTGGTCACCGCTGCCCAACCTGCGCCTGAGCCACAACGGTGAAATAGATCGCAACAGCTACGACCTGCTGGAACAGAACTATAAGCTCAGCTTCCGCCCGGGTGACCGCCGTCTGTTCTACTTGAGCTACCGTGACAACACCCGCAAGAAGCCTATCGATGGCAACCAGCAGCTGGACATGGCTTTCCGCTGGCCGATCAATAACCAGTGGACCGGCTACGGCCGCTTGCAACAGGATCTGGATGCCAGCGAGAATCTTGAAACCCTGCTGGGGATCGAGTATTCAAGCTGTTGCTGGAAAGTGCGCCTGACTGGCCGTCGCTGGGTAGTAGACCCGGACAGCATCGATACGGGCGAAGCATTCGAAACAGACAATGGCGTTTTCCTGCAGTTTGTCCTGCGTGGCCTCGGCTCTTTTGGGCAGGACCAGGGCAGTGAATACCTGAAGGAAGTTACCGGATATGACGAGGATGAAGATGGCACTTT
This sequence comes from Marinobacterium sp. NO-S09, assembly GCF_059179545.1. NCBI lineage: Bacteria > Pseudomonadati > Pseudomonadota > Gammaproteobacteria > Oceanospirillales > Oceanospirillaceae > Marinobacterium > Marinobacterium sp. NO-S09. The sequence continues at coordinate 3,841,395 of NZ_CP168954.1, forward strand.
CTAAATTTGCACGCCCCCTGCTGGGCCTGCTGGTGATGACAGCTCCCCTGAGCATGGCCAACGCAGAAGTGCTGGACCGAATCGCTGCGGTGGTCAACGAAGGCATCGTATTGCAAAGTGAGCTGGATCAGCGCACGGCACAGGTTCGCCAGCAAGTCGCCGCCGGCAATGACACCCGCCTGCCGCCCGAAGATGTGCTGCGCGAGCAGGTACTGGACCGCCTCATTCTGGAAAGCCTGCAGGTGCAGATTGCCGAACGCCAGGGTATCCGTGTGTCCGACAACCAGCTCAACCAGGCCATTAACCGCATTGCTGAACAGAACGGCATGACCCTGAGCCAGTTTCGTGACGCCCTGATCGCCGAAGGCCAGGACTATGCCCAGGCCCGTGAGCAGATTCGCCGTGAAATCCTCCTGACTCAGGTACAGCAGGGCAGCGTCAACCGCCGCATCAGCGTGTCTGACCAGGAAGTGCAGAGCTTCCTGGATTCCGAGCTGGGCCAGCAGCAGGTGCAGGCCGAATTCCAGCTCCGCAACATTCTGGTTGCTCTGCCCGAAGGCGCCAGCCCGGAGATGATCCAGAAGGCAGAAGCCAAGGCTCTGCGCCTGAGTGAACAGCTTGATGCCGGCACCGATTTTGCTGAACTGGCCATTGCCGAGTCCAATGCACCTAACGCCCTGCAGGGCGGCGAGCTGGGTTGGCGCAAGGAAACCGAGCTGCCGACCGCACTCGCTGACGCCATCGCCAAACTGGGCCCGGGTGAAATCAGTAAGCCGATCAAAACACCGGGTGGTTTCCACCTGCTGAAAGTGGAAGACAAGCGCGGCGGCAAGGTACAGCTGGTGGAACAGACACAGGTTCGCCACATCCTGCTCACACCCAACGAAATCCGCAGCGAGGCCCAGACCCGCCGCGAAATCAACGACCTCTACCAGCGCCTGCAGGAAGGTCAGCCGTTTGATGAACTGGCCCGTCGCCACAGCGATGACAGCGCCAGCGGCTCCCAGGGAGGTGAGCTGGGCTGGACGCAAAACGGCCAGATGGTGCCTGAATTCGAGCAGGTCATGAACACCACCGCAGAAGGCGAAATCAGTCGCCCCTTCGAGTCCAGGTTTGGCTGGCATATCCTGCAGGTGCAGGACCGCCGTACCCAGGACTTGGGTGAAGAGATGCTGGAAGCCCAGGCACGCAATACCATTCGCCAGCGCAAGTTCAGTGAAGAGCTGACCAACTGGCTGCGCGAAATCCGTTCCCAGGCCTACATCGAGCGTAAAATCTAACGTGAGCTGCCCCAGAATAGCGATTACGCCGGGCGAACCCGCCGGCATTGGCCCCGAACTCTGCGCCCAACTGGCACAGCAGGCTCACCCCTGTCAGCTGGTTGCAGTAGCTGACCCGGATCTGCTGCGTCAACGTGCCGAGCTGCTGGGCCTGCCGCTGGAGATTCTGCCGTTCAACAGCAGTTCGCCCGCACAGCCGGCACCGCCGGGCGCCCTCTACTGTCTGCCCGTCGACCTGGTAACAGAAAGCCTCCCCGGCAAGCTCGAAACAGCCAATGCCTCCTATGTACTGGAAACCCTGCGCCAGGCCACCCTTGGCTGCATGTCGGGTGACTTCCAGGCACTGCTGACCGCGCCGGTACACAAGGGCGTCATCAATGATGCCGGTATTCCGTTCAGCGGCCATACCGAATTTCTGGAAGAGATGACCGCCAGCCACAAGGTTGTGATGATGCTGGCCACCGAGGGCCTCAAAGTCGCACTGGCCACCACCCACCTGCCGCTGAGCGCGGTACCGGGTGCCATTACTCGGCCTTTGCTGGAGGACGTCATTACAGTGCTGGTGCACGACCTCAAACATGCCTTTGGCATTGAGCAGCCCCGCATTCTGGTTGCCGGTCTCAACCCCCATGCCGGCGAAGGCGGGCATATGGGGCGCGAAGAGATCGATACCATCACCCCGGTGCTGGAGCAGTTCCGTGAGCAGGGTATCAACCTGATCGGACCACTGCCGGCCGACACCCTGTTTACCGATCACCACCTTCGTGATGCCGATGCCGTGTTGGCCATGTACCATGACCAGGGACTGCCGGTTCTGAAATACAAAGGGTTTGGCCGCGCAGCCAATATCACGCTGGGTCTGCCCATTATCCGCACCTCGGTTGATCACGGCACCGCGCTGGATCTGGCCGGAACCGGCCAGGCTGACGTCGGCAGTCTGCACACCGCCCTCCAGTTCGCGCTGGATATGGCCCGCCATCAAGCAGGACAGTGAACATGAGTAAAAAACCCACCGGCCACAAGGCGCGCAAACGCTTTGGTCAGAACTTTCTGCACGACCAGGGCGTGATCGGCCGTATCATCCGTGCCATCAACCCTCAGCCCAAGCATCACCTGGTCGAAATCGGCCCGGGCCTGGGGGCGCTGACGGAAGAGCTGCTGGATGCGACCAACGGACACCTGGATGCCGTGGAACTGGACCGTGATCTGATTCCGGTGCTGCGTACCCAGTTTTTCCGCTATGCCGACACCTTTACCATCCACGAGGCCGATGCGCTCAAATTCGACTTTGCCGGCCTGAAACAGGATGAACGCCCCTTGCGAATCGTGGGCAACCTGCCCTACAACATTTCGACGCCGCTGATCTTTCATCTGCTGAGCTTTAATGGCCTGATTGAGGACATGCACTTCATGCTGCAGAAGGAAGTAGTGGACCGCCTGGCCGCTGGCCCGGGTGACAACCATTACGGCCGACTGGGGATCATGGCGCAGTATTATTGCCGTGTGGAACCTCTGTTTATTGTTCCTCCCGGTGCATTTTCGCCCGCACCCAAGGTCGATTCCGCTATCGTGAGACTGGTACCCTATGCCGAGCCACCGATTCCGGCCAAGGATGTGGGTCAGTTGCAGCATGTGGTACGTACCGCATTCGGTCAGCGCCGCAAGACCCTGCGCAACAACCTCAAGCAGTTGATCAGCGCAGATGCACTGGAAGCACTTGATATTGATCCGGGCCTACGCCCCGAGCGCCTGACACTGGCCGAATTTGTACGTATCAGCGACGCTTTGACAGACGCTGCCAACAAGACTTGATAACCGGCATTGGCCGACAGACCAACCCAGAGGATACCCGAGCACAGATGGACAGCACCGAGTTCAGCCGCAATATCGAAATCGATGTCGCCACCGCCTACTTGCCGGAGCAATCCGAGCCGGAAGCACACCGCTTCGTTTTTTCCTACCGCATTAAAATCACCAACCATAATGCGGAGAGCGTGCAACTGCTCAGCCGCAAATGGCGTATTACCGACGGCAACGAACATGTTCAGGAGGTACAGGGTGAAGGCGTGGTTGGCGAGAAACCGGTAATTGAACCGGGCCAGAGCTACGAGTACACCAGCGGCACCGTGTTGGCTACTGAAGTAGGCAGCATGGAAGGCAGCTATCAGATGACCACCACCGATGAACTGGAATTTGAAGCGCCCATTTCCCCTTTCACCCTGGCACAGCCGAACGCTCTGCACTAAAAGGATACCCGCGCGACGTTAAAACAGCCCCGGTTGCTGAATCCGGGGCCGCCCCGCCCAGTCTTCAAACCCCTTCAATCCCGGCTTCTGCTGTTCCAGTTGCTGTGCCAGCCAACGGGCCAGCTCCGGCGCTTCGGCATTGCTGGGCGTATGCATGAACACGAAGGGTGTTTTACCCGCCTCTATCCACTCCAGCAGCTTGCCAATCCAGGGCTGCAGCCAGTCCGTGCCCTCCTGCCAATGCAGCGGTGTAATAAACCTCAGCATGGGGGCAGAGCCTGTCGCCAGCACCCGCAGGGGAAGGCGCGGTTTCTGCTGCAGCGCTTCACGGGTCACCGCATCCGTTTTCGGGTTGGCAAAGAGCGCCCGGGTATCAAACATGATGCGGTTTATCCCCAGGGTGTGCAGCAGCACATTGAGCTGCTTTTCCGCATCACCGCCATCAAAAAAGGCAGGATGGCGCACCTCAACCGCATACCGGAATCCCGCCGGCAACTGCTGTAAAAAGTGTCCAAGCTGTGGCAAATGCTCAGGGCCGAAACGGGCCGGCAGCTGCAGACACAGCATGCCCAACTTCTGCTCCAGCGGAGCCAGCTGCACAAAGGTTTTACGCAGCTCTTCTGCACAATGCATCAGGCCAGACTGATGACTAATCGATTGCGGAAATTTGAAACAGAAGCGGAAATGCGCCGGCGTCTGCTCGCGCCAGCGCTTCACGGTCTCCTGTGCGGGCAAGCCGTAAAAGGTGGTATTGCCCTCCACCGAGCTGAAGCTGGCGGCATACTGGCTCAGCTCGGGTTGTCCTGAATCAGGCAAAATGGAGGCTTCCCAGGCCGGGTGCTTCCATTGAGGCAACCCGATGAAGTAGTCTGACGCCATGGCAACTCGTTGTTATACTGCAAGCTCGTGGACACACTTGTCCCTCATATCAAGCTGACAGGGTACTGAATCAGGATGGATTTCGCCTCTCTTCTCGGTATTATTTCTGGCATTGCCCTGATCATCAGTGCCATTTTTCTGGGCGGTAACGCCGATGTCTTCCTGAATGTCCCCGGCCTGATGATTGTCGCCGGCGGTACGCTGGCCGCCACCCTGCTGACGGTGAACTTCAAGGATGTAACCAACGCCTTCAAGGCCGCCTGGATTGTGTTCACCCGCGACAACACCAACCCCCAGGAAATGATCGACACCATGCTCGAGCTGAGCCGGGTTTCGCACCGCCATGGTTTGCTCAAGCTGGGCGACGTGGAAAGTGATTCACACGTGCTCAAGCGCGCCTGCAACCTGCTGGCAGAAGCCGCGTCTGAGCAAGTCATCCGCAACACTCTGCAGAACGAAATCGACTCGCTGATTGCGCGCCACCACTCGGTGCAGGATGTATTCCGTAAAATGGGCGCTTATGCCCCGGCCTTCGGTATGCTCGGTACCCTGATCGGTTTGATCCAAATGCTGAGCCAGCTCTCCAACCCGGAAACCATCGGCCCTGCCATGGCCGTCGCCCTGCTGACCACCTTTTACGGCTCCCTGCTGGCCACTGTGGTATTCCTGCCCATTGCCGGCAAACTGCATGCACGTACCCTCGCTGAGGTGACTAACCTGGAAATCATCCGTGAAGGCTGCATCAGCATCCTGACCAACGACCACTACATGCACGTGTACGAGCAGCTGGCCTCCTATCTGCCCGAAGCCCAGCGCAAACCGGTCAAGCTTGGCAAGCAACAGAAGGAAACCGCCGCTGACGGAGGATCTGCCAAGGGTAATGCAGGTAAGGCAGCCGCCGGAAAACAGCAGAAACCGGCCGGTCCGCGAGGTTAGCCATGAGCAGTCGCCGCCGAGAATTAACCAATGATCAGGGCAGCCCCGGATGGCTGATGACCTATGCCGACCTGATGACGCTGCTGCTGGTATTTTTCGTGCTGCTGTTTTCCATGTCCAACCTAGAAAAAGAACGCTTCGCTGACGCCATGCAATCGTTCAAGACCGCCTTCCAAAATGCGGTGTCCGGCGCGCCTGACTCAATCATCCCTCTGGAAACAATGAGCCCCGGCACACCTTCGGACATCAACGATGCCATCATGCAGTCACCTCAGGAAAGTACGCCGGCGGAGAAAAATGATGCCGAGGACAGCGCTCAATCTGAAATAGCAGCCATGGAGTGGCAACAGCTGACCAGTGACCTGGAGCGTGCCTTCCAGCTGATGCAGATGGAAGATGCAGTCGAAATAGGCGCCCCCAAAGATGGCAAACTGTCGCTGCGAGTGAAAGGCGCAGCCCTGTTCAACTCGGGCTCGGCGGATTTCAACTACGCCATGCTGCCCATGCTGGACGCCCTGCTTGAGACACTCATCGTCAACCCTGGCTACAAGATGGAGATTCAGGGACACACGGACGACATCCCGATTCAAACGGCGCAATTCCCTTCCAACTGGGAGCTGTCGGCCGTGCGCGCGACAACCGTACTGCGCTACCTGATTGATTCGGGGATTAACCCCAAACGCCTTACTGCCACCGGTTACGGTGCGTCGATTCCACTGATGCCCAACATCAGCCCGGATAACCGCGCCGCCAACCGACGTATTGAATTCGTTTTGGAAAAGCGAGCTTCTCAGCCATGAAACCAAGGATTACGATACCCGACCTGCAGGATAGCGGTCGCCGGGCTTACCGCCTCGAGGTAACACCCGAGGACCCGATCCAGGTTCATATCGACGACCTGGCGATTGAGGTGCGCAACCTCTCCGCCACCGGCATGGCGTTTGTCAGCCACCAGCCCCTTGTCGATACCACCGTTGCCGCCCATATCGCCTTCACCCTGAACACGCGCAGCGTCAGGATGGATTGCAACCTGAAACTGGTCCGCAAGGTTGGCCAGGTCTGGTGTGCCGACTTCAAAGGCCTAAGCCTGATGGAGCAAAAGTTATTGTCGCAGTTCATCACCCAATGTCAGGCGAGCGCTATACGAAAAGACGTATGATCGTAATAACTTCTTGACATAAGCTTCACGCATCCGTAGTATTCGCATCATCAAGTTGATGCGGGGTGGAGCAGTCTGGTAGCTCGTCGGGCTCATAACCCGAAGGTCGTTGGTTCAAATCCAGCCCCCGCTACCAAATTCAGAGAAAGCCGGTAACCGAAAGGTGCCGGCTTTTTCGCTTTCTGGGCAATGGGTTACGAGCTGGCAGCTCGTGGGCTCAGCTCTTGATAACCCCGGGCGAAGGTCGTTAGGTCTGATTCAACCCTTGCTGGAAGCTCCGCTGATAAAGGAATCATCTTATTTGGATTTCTTTTTGTGATTACGTTGACAAGGGCAAGGTCGATGCGTAGTATTCGCGCTTCAAGTTGATGCGGGGTGGAGCAGTCTGGTAGCTCGTCGGGCTCATAACCCGAAGGTCGTTGGTTCAAATCCAGCCCCCGCTACCAAATTCAGAGAAAGCCGATTTCGAAAGAGATCGGCTTTTTCGCTTTCTGGGCAATGGGTTACGAGCTGGCAGCTCGCCGGGCTCAGCTCTTAATAAAACACGTGCGAAGGTCGTTGGTTCAAATCCATCCCCCGCTACCAAATTCAGAGAAAGCCGGTAACCAAAAGGTGCCGGCTTTTTTCGCTCTCTGGGCAACTGGTTACGAGCCTGGTCGCTCGAAGGCCGGTAACGAAAAGCACTTGGCTTTAGCTGATATTGTGCTGGTAGAGTTCGACAAACTCATCTGCCGGCATGGGGCGGTAATACAGAAAACCCTGCCCCACTTCGCAGCCGATACTGTGCAGCAAGGCACTTTGCTCGGTGGTTTCTATTCCTTCAGCTACTACAGAGAAATCGAGCTTATCCAGAAGCTGCATAACCCCCTGCAGCAGAGTGGCAGCACGCTCGTCCTGACACAGGTCGGCCACAAAATCGCGGTCGATTTTGACCACATCCAGTGGCAGGCGTCGCAGGTAGGTCAAACTGGAATAGCCGGTGCCAAAGTCGTCCAGCGCCAAGCTGAAGCCTGCGTTACGCAGGGCCTGAAGCCGTTCCAGCACGGTATCGGCCAGATTGATGAACGCGGTTTCCGTAATTTCCAGCTCGATGCAGCCGGGGTCCAGACCGAAGCGCTTAACGGTATTGGCGCACCATTCAACCAGATCAGGTTCCTGCAGCTGCTTGGCCGACAGATTGATGCTGATACGCGGCAGCTGATACCCGGCTGCTGCACTTTCCTGTAACAGACGGCAGCTGCGAGCAAACACCCAGCGGTCCAGCGCCACAATGAGCCGACTTTCTTCAGCCAACGGGATGAACTCCGCCGGTGAGATCAGGCCCTTTTCGGGATGCTCCCAGCGCAACAATATCTCAGCGCCAGCGATCTGCCCTTCGGGCAAGGAGACTTTTGGCTGCAGGTAGAGCTTCAGCCCAAGGTCTGCATCCGGTTGCGTCGCTAACATCAGCTGCTGCTCCAGCATCAACCGGTGCCACATGGCACTACTGATGGCTTCATCATAAAAACGGTAGCCGTCGCGACCGGACTGCTTGGCAGCCGTCATGGCCGTCTGTGCCGAAGCCAACAGCGTATCGGCATCACTGGCATCTTTGGGCGCCAGAGCAATGCCGACCGACGGACTCAAACGAATGATTTCACCATCCAGCGTAACCGGCTGCTGTAGCAGTTGGACACAGCGCACAGCCTGACGGGCAATATCGGTCAAATCACAGGAAGTGAGCTGAAGCATGACAAACTCGTCCCCGGTCAGGCGGAACAGCTGGAAAGCCGAGCCAGTCAACTCGCGCAAGCGCTGACTTAGACAGCGGATCAACTGGTCGCCTCCACGCATGCCAAAACGATCATTGATGGGTGACAGCTGCCCCAGATCCACACACATTAACGCCAGAGGCTTCGTTCCCTCTTCGCCAAATTCATGATGGAGGGTCTGGATCAGTTTATGTCGGTTGCCTACACCGGTGAGCGGATCCGTAAAGGCAAGCTGCTCAATTTCTGCCTCTTTGGCCCGCATTTCGGTCAGGTCATGTAGCACTGAAACATAGTGGGTAACCTCCCCTTCCTGCCCCCTGAGCGCACTGATCGACATCCACTGCAGGTAGACCTCTCCGGACTTGCGTCGATTCCATACTTCACCCTGCCAGCGCCCATGTTCACTCAGCGTGGCATTCATCTGCTCATAAAAGTCCTGCTCATGATGGTTAGAGCGCAAGAAACGCGGCGTCAGCCCTGTAACCTCTTCAGCGGTGTAGCCGGTAATCTGAGTAAACGCCGGGTTCACACGCTGAATACGCGCGCCCGAGTCAGTCACCATGATGCCTTCGATGGTGCTGTCGAGAATACGGTCTGCCATCGCTTCCTGCGTATGCAGGGCCTGTTGCAATCGCAAGTCCTGACCAATCCCGGTCAGTCCGGTAACACGGCCTTTTTCATCAAGATGAGCTAACACTCGCAGACTGACGGGAATAGATGTGCCATCCAGTGAGCGAAACACAATAGTGCCGTTCCAGCAGCCAGAGGAACGCACTTGCGGAAAGGCCTCATCCTTCAGCAGCCGCAGATTTTCATCATCATGAAAGTCATGCACATACATTGGGTTGGCATGGAGGTCGTGGTCCAGACCGATCCCCAGCATGCGACGCCCGGAACGGTTCATGAATTCAATTCGGCTATCTCGATCCAGACTGGCGATAAAGTCACCGGTCAAATCCAGAAACTGGCGCTGTCTGTTCATCTGCTTCCGCTGCACCTGAGTTATGCCGACTTGCGACACCAGAACTGATGCGCCAGCGCATTCAATTCCGTTGCTACCGTCAATACCTGTTGTCCTGCCCGGGAGCTTTGCTCAACTGCTCCGAGGTTCCGTTCAGAAAGTGTCTGAATAGAGACAATACTACGGTCAATTTCACTTGCAACACTGCTCTGCTGCTCAACCGCCGATGCGGTCTGGACACTCATGTCACTGATACGACGAATGGCTCCCAGGATATTATCCAGCGCATGTTCGGTTTCATCACTGAGCTCCACGCAGCGATCTGCCCGCTCACGCCCCTGATTGATGGTATCCACGGCATCACTGGCACTGGTTTGCAGCTTTTCAATCATGGCACGCACTTCGCCCGTCGAGTTTTGTGTCCTCAGGGACAGTGAGCGTACTTCATCCGCCACCACGGCAAAACCGCGACCGGCATCCCCTGCACGTGAAGCCTCAATGGCGGCGTTCAACGCCAACAGATTGGTTTGTTCGGAAATATCGTTAATGACATCCAGTACATTGGCAATATTGCGACTGTGTCCGTTTACCTTAGCAATAACCCCCTCGGCCTCGGCAATATGTGCCTGCAGGTCATGTACAGCTGATGCCGTGGCTTCCACCGTTTGTCTGCTGTGAGCCACTTCACTGACCGCTTCCTCCGCCGCCTGGGAGCTATACTGGGCATTGGTCGCTACCTCTTGCACCGAGGCCGACATTTGGCTGATGGCGGCAGCAGACTGCTCCATCTCGATCGACTGATGCTGCATACCGGTTTGCGACTGACTCACCGCCTCGCTAAGCATTTCGGCATCGTCTTTCAATTGTCGGGCCGAATCATCCATGCGCCCCACCAAGCCATCGCACTCTGAGCTCAGCTGTTTAAGCAGCAGACGCATCTGGCCGATATCATCCTGACGACCGGTGTAGACGTAACGTGCGACCGGGTCGTTCAGCTGCTGCTGGCACTCCGCCACCAGCCGGCGCCAGGGTGAAAGTGCCAACAGCATGCCTGACAGCATCAAGGCCATCACCGCGGCCCAGATCATGGGACTCTCTTCAGGGTAAAACAGATTTAGTGCCAGCCCGGCCAGGCCCGGCACCAGCACCGATGCCAACAGACGGCCGGTCAGGCCCATTTTGGCGACTGGGTTGGCAGGCAGAGGCGAACGGCCTGACATCAGGCGCGGATAGACTTTCTCGGCCCGCGCCACAGCGTCACGTTCAGGGCGGCGCCTGACAGACTGATATTCGCAGGTTTCCCCATCCCGCTTGATGGGCATCACAAAGGCATCCACCCAATAGTGATCCCCATTTTTACAGCGGTTTTTGACGAGTCCCATCCAGGTATGGCCGGACTTGACCCTGTCCCATAAAGTGGCAAACGCAGCGGGTGGCATATCCGGGTGACGGACGATGTTGTGATTGCGCCCCAACAGCTCTTCGGTTTCAAATCCGCTGATGGCGACAAAGTCAGGGTTGACGTAGGTAACCGCTCCTTTCAGATCGGTGGTAGACAGTATATTGGCATGCTCCGAGACGTTTTTTTCTTGTTGTGTCACCGGTTCATTGATTTTCATTACAGTCCCTTGCCAGTGGCATATAGTTCACTTTTTGTACTGCTTTTTTCAAAACATTACTCCAGTTGCCAGGCGCAGACAATAACCTTACTTAATGCAGTGATAAATTAAGCTTTGGTTAATATTTGTATTCCCTTTAGCCACGCAAAAAAACGCACCAATAGACTACACAACCTGCACCAAATTAGTGCATACAAGCCAAAGACACACCTCAGCCAATTAATCGTAACTTATTGATATTATTATATTTAAAATTTTTGGCACAGTTATGGCTAAAGCTATGCCAGGGATACTCAACAGCAGCAGGTATCCTGTAATTTTCAGGCCCCACTCGGGGCCTTTTTTTATCTCGACGTTCAATGAAATGGCGATTTTTACCGACACCTGCAATCCGCTATCATGCGTGGCGTGTTGAGAATTCGGAAAACCTATGGCCACCTATGTCATTGGCGACCTTCAGGGTTGCTACGATGAACTGCTGCAATTACTGGATCAGATCGGCTTCAATCAGAATGATCGGCTCTGGCTGACCGGAGATCTGGTCAACCGGGGCCCGCGCTCGCTGGAAACCCTCAGATTTGTCCACAGCCTCGGAGAACAGGCCGTCACGGTGCTGGGCAACCATGACCTGCACCTGCTCGCATTGGCCGCCGGTGTTGATCGCAAGACGCACCCTACCCTGGAGCCCATCCTGCAGGCACCTGACCGTGAAGAGCTGCTGGATTGGCTTCGGCATCAGCCGCTGCTGCATGACGACAAGGCCCTGGGCCATGTCATGACCCATGCAGGCATTCCGCATATCTGGTCACTCAAACAGGCACGCGCACTCAGTGCGGAACTGGAGCAGGTACTGCAAGGGCCTGACTGCTATGCTTTCCTGCATCAGATGTATGGCGATAAACCCGACTGCTGGCAGGATGATCTATCCGGCATGGACCGCTGGCGAGCCATTACCAACTACTTCACCCGCATGCGTTTTATCACCGAGTCCGGGCGGCTGGAGTTCAAGGGCAATGGCGCGCCCGAGACGGCACCCGAAGGCTTTTCCCCCTGGTATCGTCAACCACGCCGCTCCCCCCTGAAACGCATTCAGCTGTTCGGGCACTGGGCGGCACTGGGATTTCATCGTGAACATCAAGTGGTTGCGCTGGACAGCGGCTGCGTCTGGGGCAATACCCTTACAGCTTATCGGCTTGAAGACGCCTGTGTTTTCACGCAAGCTTGCCAGCCCACCAAGACCGCGGGAGACTAATCATGTCCGAGTATCGCTGCATTAACATTGATCAGGCCTGCGAACTGATCGACCAGGGCGCCCAAATTGTCGATATTCGCGACGAGGGCAGCTACAAGGAACTGCACATCAGCCAGTCCTACAACCTGAACAACCACAACATGCCCGAGTATATGGCCGAGGCAGACATGGATGCCCCGCTGATCGTCTGCTGCTACCACGGTATCAGCAGTCAGTCGGCAGCCGCCTATTTGGCACACCAGGGCTTTGACGAGGTGTACAGTCTGGACGGTGGTTTTGAGGCCTGGCGTGCCCAGTGCCCGGACCGCTGCGAACGCTGATGCAAATCTATCTGGTTGGCGGCGCCGTGCGTGACCGCCTGTTGGGGCTTGAGGTCAAGGACCGCGACTGGGTAGTCGTAGGTGCTACCCCGGAGGAAATGGGCCGGCTGGGCTACAAGGCCGTCGGCAGTGATTTTCCAGTATTCCTGCACCCGGATACTGCCGAAGAATATGCCCTCGCCCGCACCGAGCGAAAAAGCGGCAAGGGCTACACCGGCTTCACCTTTCATACCAGCCCGGATGTCACGCTGGAACAGGACCTGCTGCGACGCGACCTGACCATCAACGCCATCGCCGAAGACCTGAACGGTGAACTGCATGATCCTTGCGGTGGACAAGCCGACCTGGAAGCACGCCTGCTGCGCCATGTTTCACCCGCATTTGTGGAAGATCCGCTGAGGGTATTGCGTGTTGCCCGTTTTTACGCCCGCTTTGCCCACCTGGGTTTCACTCTGGCACCGGAAACGGAAACCTTGCTGCGCGAGATCAGTGCCGGTGATGAGCTGGAACACCTGACACCCGAACGGGTATGGCAGGAGTGCGAACGTGCATTGAGTACCCAATCCCCTGCCTGCTTCTTCAACCTGCTGCAGCATATCGGCGCACTGGATAAGCTGATGCCGGGGGCTGAACGTTACAACGCTACCCGTTTCCAGATTCTGACCGAGGCTGCCAATTTCGACAGTGAGCAGTGCTTTGCCCTCTTCGCTTTCAGCCTGACCGAATCTCAGTCGCTGGACAGCGCTCTGGAGAGTATCCGGGCCTTGTGCCGCCACTGGCGCATTCCCAACCGCTTCCGTGATCTGGCCCTGCAGAGCCGCACCGGCCTTGACGAACTGGCCAGAATGGAAGAAATCAGTGCCGAACAACGCCTGGCACTGCTCAAATGCTTCAGCCTTGTGCGTCAGCCGGAACGCCTGAACCGCCTGCTGCCTCTGATAGAACGGCTCTACCCCACCGTCGATATCGACCGGCTGGCGCAGCAAACGCAGGCACTGCTTCAGAGTATTGCCGCTATCGATAACCGTGCCCTGCAGGCCGAAGGCTTTAGTGGCAAGGCCCTGGGTGAGGCGATTCAGCAGCGCCAGCTGGACTGCTGCCGACTGTATGGAGAGATCGCATGAGTACGGCACCACGCGCCCTGATCACCGGTGCCGCACGCCGTATTGGCGCCTGCATCGCACGCCGCCTGCACCAACAGGGCTACGACCTGATTCTGCACTATCGCCAATCCAGCACTGATGCCGAGCAGCTGCGCGATGAATTGAACCGGCAAAGAGCCGATTCCTGCATCTGCCTGCAGGCCGACCTGAACGATATGCAGGCGGTGGAGCAATTGGCGCAAGCCGTGCGGCAGCAGGGGCCACTCAGCCTGCTGGTCAACAACGCATCCACCTTTTATCCCACGCCCTTGCAGCAGGCAGCTCAGTCAGACTGGGACCAGCTGATCAACAGCAACCTGCGTGGCCCCTTCTTCCTCAGCAGCGCACTGGCAACCTTGCTGGAAGCCTCTGAGGGAAGCATCGTAAACCTGGTCGATGTACATGCAGAAAAAGGCCTGGGCGGATATCCGATCTATTCCATTGCCAAGGCAGGCGTGAAGATGATGACACTGAGTCTGGCGCGCGAACTGGCGCCGGCGGTGCGGGTAAATGGCGTCTCGCCCGGTGCCATCCTCTGGCCCGAAGCGGATGCGGAAATGGACGATACTGCCCGCCAGGCCATCCTCGACAAGGTGCCTTTGCAACGCACAGGGCGCCCCGAGGACATTGCCGAAGCCGTTGCCTTCCTCGCCTCGGCCGGCTATATCACCGGCCAGATTCTGGCAGTCGATGGCGGGCGCTCAATCTTCAGTTGAGGCCCGTGAGATCTGGCGACCACGCCAGTTGAAGTCGATCGCCCAGAGCTTCTGGGCACGGTCATACGCCTGCCAGAGCTCGGCATAGCACGTCTGCAGTACCGGGTGCTTTTGCTCAGGCGCAATTTCAGCCAGCGGCAGGAGCACAAACGCGTTCTCGGTAATCTCGTCGCGCGGCACCTGCACCCCTTCTTGTGGATGGTCCAGATCACCATAAGTCAGAACATCGATGTCCAGCGTTCGACCACTGAAGCGCGGCCCAGACCGGTCCCGGCCATTGTCGTCTTCGATCTGCTTCAACCAGGCTGACAGCGCGGCCAGTCCCAGAGGGCAGTCGATACCTACCACCAGATTATAAAAGTTGGTGCCGGCAAACCCCACGGCTTCACTTTCATACACCGACGAAACTTCGATCTCGCCGAACCGGTCTGCCAGCGCATCCAGTGCTGCCGTAATGTGGCGCTCCCTGTCCCGGTTGCTGCCAAGGCTCAGGTAGACATGTGGCATCAGCTGCGCTCTCCTCGCTCGATCACAACACCCACATCCTTGGCACCGCGCACGGCACCGGGCTTGCTCAGGCGCAAGCGCAACCAGGGCACATCAAATTCGTTCAAGACGATCTGGGAGATCTCTTCTGCCATGGTTTCCACCAGCAGGAACTCGCTTTCACTGATAAAACTGATCAGGCGCTTGGAGACAGATTTATAGTTGAGCGTCTGCTCAATATCTTCTGTGGATGCAGCGGCCCGAATATCGGTGCCCATTTCCAGATCCAGGCTGACAGTCTGGCGCACTTCGCGCTCCCAGTCATAGATGCCAATGACGGTCTCAACTTCCAATTCGCGAATATAAACGATATCCATCCTGCCTCCGCTGGGGACCGATTGAGGCCCGGTCCGAGCTTGTATATGCTTGTTTCAAGACTGTTAATCTACCATGCCAGCCACGGCCGGCGCACGACTGGACGTCAATATGCCCGAAGGGTCCGACTGGATATTGCTGCTGACTGCCTACCTGCTGGGTTCCATCCCCAGTGCTGTGCTTGTCTGCAAAGCCATGGGCCTTGAGGACCCGCGCCAGGCCGGATCCAAGAACCCCGGTGCCACCAATGTCATGCGCCTGGGCGGACGCCAGGCCGCCATCCTTACGCTTTCGGGCGACCTCAGCAAGGGCGCTGCCGCCATCCTGTTGGCCATTCTGGTCGGGGCCGACATTACCCTGCGCGGCTGGGCCATGCTGGCCGCCGTGTGTGGCCACCTGTTTCCGTTCTTCTCCAGCCTGCGCGGTGGCAAGGGCGTTGCGACTACTCTGGGTTGCACGCTGCTACTGAGCTGGCCGCTGGCCTTGTGTCAGCTATTGTTCTGGGGACTGATTTTCCTGCTGGGTCGCATCTCGTCACTGGCGTCCATCGCCACTGCGATCATTACCCCACTGTTCTGCTACCTGACCACACCAGCACTGACGCTGACCTTCAGCCTGACCTCAGCGATCCTGATCCTCAGACATAGCAGCAATATCCGCAAGCTGGTGGCCGGGCGCGAGCACCGCTTTTAACCCCTTCACAGAATCAGATCGACTCCAGTGTATCCATAGGCCAGCGCGGGCGTGCCAAAATGGTCAGATCTGCCTGCTGACCAGCCAACAAACGCTGACAGCCGGCATAGGCGATCATGGCACCGTTATCGGTACAGAACTCAGGGCGTGCATAGAACAGGCCCGACTTTTCCTTGCGCACCACCTCATCCAGACGCTCACGCAGTCGCTTGTTGGCACTGACACCGCCAGCAATCACCAGCTGCTTCATGCCGGTCTGCTGCAGGGCACGGCGACATTTTATAGCCAGGGTTTCTACCACCGCTTCTTCAAACGCAAAGGCAATATCGGCCATGGTCTGCGCATCAATCTGACCGTTCTCGTCACGCTCGGCATTGGCGGTATTCAAAGTGAAGGTTTTCAGGCCGGAAAAACTGAAATCCAGACCCGGACGGTCGGTCATTGGACGCGGGAAGCGATAACGGCCCGGCGTGCCCTGCTCGGCCAGCTTGGCAATCAGCGGACCACCGGGATAATCCAGCCCCAACATTTTGGCTGCCTTGTCGAAGGCTTCACCGGCCGCATCATCCAGTGACTCGCCCATCAGCTCGTACTGGCCGATGCCCTTAACACTGACCAGCTGGGTATGGCCACCGGATACCAGCAGCGCTACGAACGGAAACGCAGGCGGGTTGTCTTCCAGCATCGGCGCCAGCAGATGGCCTTCCATATGGTGTACCGCAATGGCCGGCACGCCCAAACCAAGAGCCAGTGCGCGCCCGGTGGATGCACCGACCATCAGGGCACCGATCAGACCCGGGCCAGAGGTGTAGGCCACTGCGTCCAGGTCCTTGAGTTCCAGCTCCGCCTTGGCCATCACTTCCCGAATCAGCGGCAGCAATTTGCGCACATGGTCACGTGAGGCCAACTCGGGCACCACGCCACCGTATTCGGCATGCATTTTTACCTGGCTGTAGAGGGCGTCGGACAGCAGTCCGCGCTCGCTGTCGTACAGCGCCACACCGGTTTCATCACAGGAAGTTTCAATGCCCAGCACTCGCATAGCGGCCTCGTCAATTAAAGCAGATCGAACAGCTTGCCATTATCCCTGCTGTGGGCCGCAAAATACAGTCTCGATCACTTTACATGGCCGGGGGGCTTCACTAGAATATGCCGCCTTAATCTCTATCATTGCGATAGGTACATTCACCCCAACCACTAAAGGGAGCATTCAATGCCTCAGGTTAAAGTTAAAGATAACGAGCCGTTCGACGTAGCTCTGCGTCGCTTCAAGCGTTCTTGCGAAAAAGCCGGCATCCTGGCTGAAGTTCGTCGTCGTGAGCACTACGAAAAGCCGACTTCTGTTCGTAAGCGTAAAGCAGCTGCTGCCGTTAAACGTCACGCCAAGAAACTGCAGCGTGAAACTTCTCGTCGCGTACGTCTGTACTGATTTAACACTCTGTTAAGCTAACCAAGCACACTCGAAGGAGCATCCCATGTCTGATCTGAAAGCAACCATTACAGAACAGATGAAAGATGCCATGCGCGCCAAGGACAAAGCACGTCTTGGCACAATTCGCCTGATTCTGGCGGAATTGAAGCGTATCGAGGTGGACGAGCGTATCGAACTCGATGACGCCCGCGTCCTGACAGTGCTGGACAAGATGGTCAAACAGAGAAGAGACTCCATTACCCAGTACGAGGCGGCTGAGCGACCCGAACTGGCAGAGAAGGAGCAGCAGGAGCTGGAGGTGATTAAAACTTTCCTGCCGCAGCCACTCAGCGAAGCTGAGATTACTCAGATTATTGATGACGCCATCGCCGAATCCGGCGCCAGCTCCATGCAGGACATGGGCAAAGTGATGGCAATCGTCAAACCCCAGGTACAGGGTCGAGCCGACATGGGCAAGATTTCCGGCCTGGTGAAGCAGAAACTCTAAGGGTCCGCATACGCTGACCTGTCCGCGGAGCGAACATGGCAGGTCGAATACCCCAACACTTCATTGACGACCTTCTGGCCCGCATCAACATCGTTGATGTCATTGATGGTCGCGTCAAACTGAAACGCGCAGGCAAGAACTACTCTGGCCTCTGCCCGTTCCACAAGGAAAAGAGCCCCTCCTTCTCGGTTAGCCCCGACAAGCAGTTTTATTATTGCTTCGGTTGCGGTGCCGGTGGCAACGCGCTCGGCTTCCTGATGGAATATGACCGCCTTAACTTCCCCGAAGCCGTTGAAGAGCTGGCCAAGCTCGCCGGCATGGATGTTCCCCGCGAAGAAGGCAGACCCGTCGACCACCAGCGCGAACAGCGCCTCAAGCGCCAGTTTGAAGCCCTGGAGCAGGCCAACACCTTTTTCCAGCAGCAACTGCGCCAGTCCCCGGAACGCGAGCGTGCGGTCAACTACCTCAAGCAGCGTGGACTCAGCGGCCAGATTGCCGCCGCCTTTGGTATCGGTTATGCCCCGCCCGGCTGGGATAACCTGATGAACCATTTCTCGGCTGTGGATAACGCCACCGAACTGCTGGAACAGTCCGGCATGGTGATCCATAACGAAGAAAAAGCCAGTCACTACGACCGTTTCCGCGATCGCATCATGTTTCCGATCCGCGATGTACGGGGCCGGGTGCTCGGCTTTGGTGGTCGCGTACTGGGCGACGACAAGCCCAAATACCTGAACTCGCCGGAAACCCCGACCTTCCACAAGGGCCGCGAGCTCTACGGCCTCTACGAGGCCCGCCAGCACAGCAATCACCTGGACCGCCTGCTGATTGTGGAAGGTTACATGGACGTGGTCAGCCTGGCCCAACACGGCATTCACTGGTCGGTCGCCACACTGGGTACCGCCACCACCGCCCAGCACCTGGAAAGGCTGTTCAAACTGGTCCCGGAAGTGATCTTCTGCTTTGACGGCGACCAGGCCGGGCGCACCGCCGCACTGCGGGCACTGCACACCACGCTGCCGGTGATCAAGGATGGCCAGGAAGCACGTTTCCTGTTCCTGCCCGACGGTGAAGACCCGGATACTCTGGTGCGCCAGGAAGGTGAAGCCGCCTTCAGCGAACGCGTCACCCAGGCACTGCCGCTGAGCGAATTTTTCTTCAAGTCGCTGACCGAAGACGCCGACCTCAGCAGCATGGACGGCCGTGCCCGCTTCAGCAACGCCGCCCTGCCCCTGATCCAGTCCATGCAGCCGGGCCTGCTGAAGCAGATGATGATGGACCGTATATGCGAAATCACCGGCCTGTCACTGGAGCAGCTGGGCAGCGTGATCGATCTGCACCAGGTCACCCAGCCCAGCCAGGAGCCGCCACCGGAACAGTACACCCCGTCACCGGCGCCACGCTATGACGAACCCAGAGCACCGAGCTACGAGTCAACGCCACAGCGGCAGTCAGCACGTCAGCAGTCACGACACCTGGTCAACCAGGCCATTTCGATTCTGCTGCACCAGCCATCATTGGCAACGCAGGCACCCAAGGCCGAGGAGTTCGTGCTGGTCGACGAGCCCAATATCAGCGTACTGACCCACCTGCTGGAATATTTGCAGCAGACGCCTGGCAGCTCCCTGGGCACCCTGCTGGTGGACTGGCAGGATGATGACGCTCGCCGTGCCGACTTGATGCTGCTGAACGAAATCTCGCACCTGGACCCAATCCTGGGTAACACCAATGCCGCCAGCCTGTTACAGGACACGCTCAAGCGCATTCTGGCGCGTCGTGAGGACGCACAACTGGATCAACTCTTGAAAAAGTCCAGACAGTCCCCACTTACCAATGAAGAGAAACAAACACTTCAGCAGTTGTTGATCAATCAGCGTAACTGACTGATGCAGGAAATCTTCGGCAAGCACCTGATTTCTGGTCTATTCTCCTAGCTATAGACTTTTTTACGCAGGTGCTGCGCTTATTGTTGTAGCTGCCGACAGCCTTTTTCGGTATAATGTCGCGCTCGCTTTTCCGCCACCAGTCACATCAGCTTTCATTCGTTGCAGGGGCTCTATGTCAGATAAATCCCAACAGCAGTCTCGACTTAAGGAACTGATCGCCCGAGGTAAAGAACAGGGCTATCTAACTTACGCCGAGGTTAACGATCATCTGCCGGAAGATATTGCCGATCCCGATCAGGTCGAAGATATCATCCGCATGATCAACGACATGGGTATTCGCGTTTCTGAAGAAGCGCCGGATGCCGAAGATCTGCTGCTGAGCGGCGGCGATTCTGCAGAAGAAGCCGACGAAGAAGCCGTTGCTGCACTGGCTGCCGTCGAGAATGATGCCGGTCGCACCACCGACCCCGTCCGCATGTACATGCGTGAAATGGGTACCGTGGAACTGCTGACTCGCGAAGGCGAAATCGACATCGCCAAGCGTATCGAAGAAGGCATCCGTGAAGTCATGATGGCACTGTCCCGCTTCCCGGGCAGCGTTGACATCATCCTGGACGCTTACAACAGCGTACTTCAGGAAGAAGGTCGCCTGAGCGATATCTTCAGTGGCTACATCGATCCTGACTCCGACATCCCTGCACCGGAAGCCGAAGCCCCCGTCGAAATCGAAGAAGATGATGACGACGAGGACGATGATGACGACAAGGAAAAAGGTGACGACGACTCCAACGAAGAGAAGGAGCGTGGCCCGGATCCTGAAGAAGCACGTCAGCGCTTTGGCCTGATCCAGGAATCCCTGGACAACCTGAATGCGACCATCGCACGCGGCGGTTCTGCCGACGAAATCGAATTTGCGGCCATGTCCCTGGCCAATGCGTTTGCGCCGATCAAGCTGTCCCCGCGCTACTACGACCTGCTCGTCCAGCGTGTGCGTGACTGCATCGACAGCATTCGCAAGCAGGAGCGCACCATCATGCGCATCTGCACCCAGCGCGCCAAAATGCCGCGCCCGCTGTTCATCAAGTCCTTCCCGGGCAACGAAACCAGCCAGGAATGGCTGGACGAACTGGTTAACAGCGACAAGCCTTTTGCTGCCCCGATCAAGCGCAGCATGCCTGACCTGCAGCGTGCCCAGCGCCGCCTGCGCCAGGTAGAAGAAAACATCGGCCTCCGTCTGGCTGATATCAAGGAGGTCAACCGCGACCTGTCCATTGGTGAAGCACGCGCCCGTCGTGCCAAGAAAGAGATGGTTGAGGCCAACCTGCGTCTGGTTATCTCTATCGCCAAGAAGTACACCAACCGCGGTCTGCAGTTCCTCGATCTGATCCAGGAAGGCAACATCGGCCTGATGAAGGCTGTGGACAAGTTTGAATACCGTCGTGGTTACAAGTTCTCCACCTATGCAACCTGGTGGATTCGTCAGGCTATCACCCGCTCCATCGCGGACCAGGCCCGTACCATCCGTATTCCGGTACACATGATCGAAACGATCAACAAGCTCAACCGTATCTCCCGCCAGATGCTGCAGGAGATGGGCCGCGAAGCGACTCCGGAAGAGCTGGCCGAACGTATGGAAATGCCGGAAGACAAGATCCGCAAGGTACTGAAGATCGCCAAAGAGCCGATCTCCATGGAAACCCCGATCGGCGACGACGAAGATTCCAGCCTGGGCGACTTTATCGAAGACACCACCCTGCACTCACCGGTGGATACTGCCACTGGCGAAGGCCTGCGTGAGTCTACGCGTGAAATCCTGTCCGGCCTCACCGCCCGTGAAGCCAAGGTACTGCGCATGCGTTTCGGTATCGACATGAACACCGACCACACCCTTGAGGAAGTGGGCAAGCAGTTCGACGTTACCCGTGAGCGTATCCGTCAGATCGAAGCCAAGGCGCTGCGCAAACTGCGTCACCCGAGCCGCTCCGATCACCTGCGTACATTCATCGACGAATAATCGTTTAATTTCATCATATTGCGCCAATGATAGGACGTGCTATCATTGGCGCGCACTCCCCGGGCCTATAGCTCAGTTGGTCAGAGCAGTGGACTCATAATCCATTGGTCGCAGGTTCAAGTCCTGCTGGGCCCACCAACTTCCCCGCTAAATATCTATTAAAAACATGAAGTTAAATACTCCATGACTATAGATAACAGCGCCTGCGATACCTCTGGATTCTCATTCGGTACAATTTCGGTACACTGACAAAGCGCAAGCGGTACAGTCAGGTACAGGGAATGTGTGAGGAAACAGTATGGCAACGATTGTCAGAACAGAGTCCAAAACCTGGAAAGCCATGATTCGCAAGAAAGGCTTCCCAACCACCGTTAAGACCTTCCGAACTAAACGTGACGCTGAAGACTGGGCGCGCCGAACAGAAGATGAAATGGTCCGCGGTATCTACATCCAACGCGCACCTGCTGAGAAAATGACTTTCAGTGCAGCTCTGGACAGGTACCTCAACGAAGTCACTCCAACCAAACGACCTAAGACCCAACAAGCCGAACGTAATCGTGCAGCACCGCTGAAAGCCTTTTTCGGCAAGTACTCCCTGGCTACTATCAACGCAGAACTAGTCGCCGCGTTTCGTGATAAACGCTTGGCTGGTGAAGATCGCCTGGACAAGGACGGAACCCCTCGCCCCCGATCAGCCAACACAGTACGTTTGGAAATGGCTTTGCTAGGCCACCTATTCACAACGGCCATCAAGGAGTGGGGCATAGGGCTAACTTACAACCCTGTGATGAATGTTCGCCGCCCTTCCCCTGGTGCTGGACGCAACCGCCGTCTTTCTCAAGACGAAGAGCAACGCCTTTTAAACGCCATAGATGAACACTCCAACCCGATGCTGGGCTGGATTGTCAGAATCGCCGTAGAGACCGGAATGCGCTCATCAGAGATTACCTCGCTAACACTTGGCCAGGTAAATCTACAAAAGCGCATCGTCACCCTGCTCGAAACCAAAAACACCATGCCCAGAACGGTGCCGCTAACGCTAGAGGCTGTAGAACAATTCCAGCAGGCCACAAATAACCCTGTTCGACCACCCGATACCAACCTGGTCTTTTTTGGGGAGCCCGGCAGAGATGGCACACGTAAGCCCTACATGTTTAACAAGATCTGGATGCAGATAAAAGAAAACGTGGGACTTAAAGACCTGCGATTTCACGACCTACGACACGAAGCTGTAAGTCGCTTTGTCGAGGGAGGACTTAGCGACCAACAGGTTGCAGCTATTAGTGGCCACAAATCCATGCAGATGCTGCGACGTTACACGCACTTGAGAGCAGAAGATCTGGTCGATGAATTAGATGCGATAGGAAAGCGTAGACAGCAAAACGGAAAAGCCCCCTCCAACTGAGCCCTGCCCACCTGATAACTATGTAGTATGTTGTAGTAGTGTACAACATACTACATACAACAAACTCAAGTTCATCTATTTTCAATAATGAAAATTTAGCCGCTAAAATATAATTAAAATTCAGCCCCTCAAATGTCAAAGAAATAAAAACACAAAAATATTATATCGAAATAATGTATAGCTAAACCTTGACATATTAAAATAAATATAAATTTTTACTTGAAATTATAATAACCATACTAAAAAATACCGAAGTCTTAGGTTTAAATACGTATGGATATTAATATGACAACCGAAGAACTTTTATTAAATAAATACGGTGGTTCGCCCCTCCTTTCTCTTGTCCAAGTCGCAGAGGTTTTGCACCGCAGTCCTGAGGGCTTACGCATAACCCTAAGAGGCGAGAATGAACTTGCAAACAAGTTACGCCCCAACAGGGTAAAGATCGGACGGCGCGTCTTTTTTAAACTCTCGGCTATTGCTTGCCTGATTGACGAGTCCTGAGGGCTAATATGGACGACACAGTGATCATGCGTCGGCGGGTTCATTCAAACTTCACGACGTATACCAACGAAGTTATCCGAGACGACCGGATATCCTGGAAGGCGCTAGGAATACTGGTGTTCTTGCTTTCATTTCCAGATAACTTTCGCTTTCGACTGTCGCATCTATCTAAGCAAAAGTCGGTTCACTCTGGTCGAGATGCCACGCGCTCAGGACTGAAAGAGCTGCAACAGGCCGGTTACCTCCATATTGAGCGTGTAAGAACAGAAGGTGGGAAGTTCGCCCATGTGCAATGGCTCGTCACGGATCGTCCCGGCGATTGGGCATTAGAGCCACCATGTTCGGATTTTCCGAACGCGGTAAATCCTACTGCGGATAATCCTGAGTCGGAAAACCCGACGCTAATAAATACAGATAGTAATAAGAATTGAATTAAATAAAGACTTAGTCCAATAAATATCGTGCGGCGGTGCCGCGGTTACAACGCCAGGAAGAGATAGGCGCCTACTACCTTAACGATTTTTATAGGCAACCATCTGTTTTATTGACACTTGAGGGGCGGGTATACGCCAATAAGGAAAGCTGTGTATCTCTGTGTTCAAAGCCCGGTAATGGCACTACAAAAAAACGTTGATAGATCGCTATCTTAACGCTGTTAGTGCGCTGCTGTGACACTGAAAAATCAATGTATTCGGGCTATTTGGCAGTTTCGAAAAAAATGCACAAAAAAACAGCGCGATGCAGAGAATAGCAGAGTAATGCACATGGCATACGCGAACAAACCAATGCTGAAATGCGGGCAGGATGTGTGAAGTAGGACCACCACGCAAGCGTGGCATTCCTCTTCACTGATCGTTATTCGCACCTGACGGTGCTCAACGGACATCCTGCTCTGCGAGGCTGCACGACAGACGAAGAATCACATGGACGAGCCAAAGAGAATCACCAGAAAAAACAGTACACCGCTCAAGGTCTACTGCCTTCCGGAAGAACGTGAACTAATCGAGGCCAATGCCAGTCGTGCGGGACTCAGCGTTGCCTGTTATTTGCGTGAAGTCGGTCAAGGCTACCAGGTCAATGGCGTTCTGGACTACCAGTGCGTCCGTGACCTGGTGCGTATTAACGGTGACCTTGGGCGGCTGGGCGGATTGCTAAAGCTTTGGCTCACTGACGATCTGCGTACAGCCCAATTCGGCATTAACACCATCCTCGCCCTCCTCGGCCGGATAGAGGCCACTCAAGAGGAAATGAGCCGGATCATGAAAGCCGTAGTACAACCAAGGGCCAAGCCATGATTTTTTTAGCCGCTAAAAAGTCGGGGACGGCGTAGTGATCGCCAAACACGTCGCCATGCGCTCATTGGGCAAGTCTGATTTTGCCGGGCTGGTGAACTACGTCACTGACGAACAGAGCAAGGAGCATCGGCTAGAAAGTGTGCGATTAACCAACTGCGAGGCGCATTCCATCCAGGACGCCATCAGCGAAGTGCTGGCGACACAGTTTGCTAACACCAGGGCGAAAAGCGACAAGACCTATCATCTAATTGTCAGCTTCCGCGCTGGCGAGAACCCCGACGCAGAAACGCTGCAAGCAATCGAGGAACGCATTTGTACGGGTCTTGGATTTACCGAGCATCAACGTATCAGTGCCGTCCACAACGACACCGACAACCTGCATATCCATATCGCTATCAACAAGATTCACCCGACGCACAACACCATGCACGAGCCCTACTACCCCCATAAGGCGCTTGCAGACTTATGCGAATTGCTCGAACGAGACTTCGGGTTGCAGCAAGACAATCATATGCCACGCCGACGTGGTGCCGAATCAAGAGCCGCAGATATGGAACACCACGCGGGTATTGAAAGCCTGATCGGTTGGATCAAGCGCGAGTGTATGGATGAGATCAAGGCCGCGAATTCTTGGGGAGAACTGCACCAAGCAATGCGCAGCAACGGGCTGGAACTCAAAGCTCGAGGTAACGGGTTGATTGTGGCTTCTGGCGACAAGTCGATAGTTAAGGCGAGTACGCTAGGACGTGATTTCTCCAAGCCAAAGCTCGAAAAGCGCCTGGGACCTTTCGAGCCC
This sequence comes from Marinobacterium sp. NO-S09, assembly GCF_059179545.1. NCBI lineage: Bacteria > Pseudomonadati > Pseudomonadota > Gammaproteobacteria > Oceanospirillales > Oceanospirillaceae > Marinobacterium > Marinobacterium sp. NO-S09. The sequence continues at coordinate 3,867,029 of NZ_CP168954.1, forward strand.
GACCAGGCGCAACAGACCAGACCCCACCGCCAATACACGAAAGCCCCGGTGAAGCTGCGCATTGATACCACCGAGCTTTATGCCCGCTACAAGTCGGAGCAGCAAAAGGCAACGACTAACAAGACAGCAGCCCTGAAGGAAGCTCGACAGCGGAAAGAGCGCCAGATCGAATACGCAAAGACGAAGGGCAAAGCACGACGGGCAACCATCAAACTCGCCGGTGGCGGTAAGTTAACGAAGAAACTCCTGTACACACAGGCCTCCAGCTCCCTGAAAGCCGACATAGAGGCGATTCAGAAGCGATACCAACAAGAACGCCAAGCGATCTATGAAACGCACGGTCGACGTACCTGGGCCGATTGGCTCAAGCGGGAAGCCCTGCGAGGCGATACCAAAGCACTCGCCGCGTTACGGGCCAGAGGTTCCGACCAGAAGCTCAGAGGCGACACGCTTCAGGGAGAGAGACAAACAAAGCAGGTTAACGCGCCGGTGATCGACAATATCACTAAGAAGGGCACGATTATTTACCGCGCAGGAATCAGCGCTGTGCGTGATGATGGGAACAGACTCCAGGTATCGAGAGACGCGGACCAGACCGGTGTCCAGAAAGCTCTAAGGCTCGCAATGGAGCGCTATGGTAATCGCATCACCGTAAACGGTTCGCCTGAGTTCAAAGCCAAAGTGATTCTGGCGGCGGTTGACTCTCGACTGCCAATAACCTTCGAAGATCCCGCACTGGAGTATCGACGGCAGTCTTTGGCAAATAAGCCAAACGCGACTACTTCCAGAAAGAAGACGGGACGGTCTGGCGTTGCTCCGATTGGCCGGTATCCCCCACCAATGCGTCGCAACCGGCTGCACAACCTCTCTGAAGTGGATGTGCTCAGTTTCGGCGACAAAGCAGCCGTGGATCAACCGCTGCCTGAACAGAATACTCAGGCTCGCCGACTTGCCAAACTTCAGGCGGAAATGAGCGCTAAAAAGGCGAAACAGAAGACAAAAGGAAGATCGCGCTAAGGGCACCCACTCTATCGACACCGTGACAGTTAAAAATACGGCCGGGCTTCGGTGTCGCTCAGGTCAGCTACCGCACTAGCCAAGTGACACGCTGGTGGCGATGAAGACAGCTCAAGAGGGACTTTGAGCCCAGGGGCTTTTGTCACGTCAATGGAGGAAACTGACCATGAAGCCAGTAGATTTTTTAGCGGCTAAAATTCCTGCCCTCGCCTTATCCTTGGCGTTAACCACATCAATGCCAGCGCACGCTGGTATTCCTGTAGTAGATGGCACCAACCTGACTCAAAACATTATGTCAGCCCTGGAAGCCGTTTCGCAGACCGCCAAGCAAATCCTACAGTATCAAACTCAGTTGCAGCAGTATGAAAACCAACTGCAAAACACGATGGCACCGGCTTCGTATATTTGGGACCAGGCTCAATCCACGATTAATGACCTGACCCAAGCAACCAACACGCTGGCCTATTATGAAAACCAGCTTGGCAGCCTCGATGCGTACCTGGGCAAGTTTCAGGACGTGGCCTACTACCGCAGTTCACCATGTTTCTCATCGACAGGATGCAGCGATGCCGAATGGGGCGCGATGACCGAGAACCGCCGCCTGGCGTCTGAATCACAGAAAAAAGCCAATGACGCGCTGTTTAAGGGCTTGGAGCAGCAACAAGACAACTTGCAGGCCGACGCTCGACAACTCCAGCGGTTGCAATCTGCCGCCCAGGGCGCGGACGGCCAACTGGCGGCCATCGGCTACGCCAACCAACTCGCCAGCAACCAGGCCAACCAGCTCCTGCAAATTCGTAGTTTGCTGATTGCTCAGCAGAATGCCGTAGCTACCCGAATGCAAGTCGACGCAGACCGCGAGGCCCAATATCAAGCATCTCACGAAAAGCTCTATGAAGGACTAGGCGACCCCGTAGACCGCTCCCAGAGTAAGGAGTACTGAGGCATGAAATACGCGATTCACATGCTGGCCGTCCTGCTCTCCGTCGCCATGTTGGGGGGTTGTAGCGAGAACGATCCAGACTGCGAAGAAATTGGCCAATTACAAGCTCAATGTGAAGCACAGGGCGAAACCATCTATGACGGTCTAAAAGAACCAGCGGATCGCTCCGAGAGCAAGGAATACTGATCATGAAATCACGGATTCTGCTTTTGATTATGGGGCTTCCGCTCCTCACCATTACCCGCCTAGCTACTGCTGAGATAGACAAAGGTGGTGTTCTAAATGAAGTCTCGGATCGCTTTTTTACCGAAAGCTCTTATTGGGCTCCGACAATTACCGACTACGCATCTTGGTTGTTCTGGACACTCGTTGTTATCTCGATGGTCTGGACCTTCGGAATGATGGCCTTGCGTAAGGCCGACATTGGCGAATTCTTTGCCGAACTCGTCCGCTTCACCATTACCACGGGCTTCTTCTGGTGGCTTGCGATAAATGGACCAGGCTTTTCAATGGATATAATCAACTCACTTAGAACCATGGCCGCCGAAGCCTCCGGATTGCCCCGAGGGCTGAACCCTTCTACACCGATCGATATCGCATTCGACATTATCGCCAAGGCTGCACAGAGCTATAGCTTCACCAGTCCCATGGATAACCTATCCATATTCCTGACCAGCTTGGCTATTCTGGCCTGTCTAACTGTGGTGGCCGCAAATGTTCTATTGGCCTTGGTAACAGCCTGGATCATCGCTTACGCGGGGATTTTCGTTCTTGGATTCGGTGGAGCTCGTTGGACCTCTGATATAGCGCTCAACTACTTCAGAAGTGTCGCCGGCATTGCTCTCAAAATCATGACGATGACCCTATTGGTAGGCATCGCGGTTTCGATTATCGACGGCTATCACGCTACTTTATCGGAAGGGGCACCACTCGATGAGCTACTGGTCATTTTCGTCGTCTCGCTAGTCATGGTTATCCTCGTTAATTCGGTCCCCAATGTAGTGGCAAGCTTGATCCCCGGCGGCAGCTCAGCGGCCAGTGCAGGTAGTTCGTTCGGGGCCAGTACTCTCGTTGGGGCCGCTGCCGGTACAGGAGCAGCAATTGCCTCGGGCGGTGCAGCCCTCGGGGGCGCAGCAGTTTCAGGAGCTGCCAATATGGCCGGTGGTGCCAGCGCCGTTAAAGCGGCTTTTGAGAAGGCTCAATCAGCCGCATCCCAAAGCTCAATGGAAAACTTTGAGAATAGTCGTGTTAGCGGCAACTCGGGCAGTAACAATGCCACCGTAGGAGACACTCCCTTCGCTCAAGCCGCTGGTTTTTCGGGCTCTAGCTCTTCTGGTGATAACAGATCTCAGCAAAGTAGCGGCTTTGGAAAAACGACGTCGCTCGCTGTCGGAACGGCTAGCGAACTCGCTAAGGGGACTTCAGCTCAGATGCTTGGGAGTTTCCAAGATAAAGTAGGACAAACTGCCGGAGGTCGATTAGCCTCATCTATCCGGGAAAGCATGGAATCAAATGGTGATGGCAATGCTAAAGACACTGAACAAGTGATCGATACTGATGAACCTGCCAACACTTCACCAGCTTTCGAAACCGATAGTCTAGGCGGCAATAACAATGGCTGGGTAAACCAAACAGACGGCTTTAATGCTCTGTCCGGTGAGGACCAGAACAAGGCCCACCAATCGCATGCTAAGTGGCAAGCACGCGACCCGGAAAAGCACACCTTGGACGTTGGGGATTACGTTTTGTATGCCCAGAAATACCAGCAGAATAGAAACGACGAGATCAGCAGGTTTGTTAACCGCGGAGAATCTTTTATTTAGATGCCGCTAATGTAGAAAAAATTAATTGAATGGCCGTTTTCTAATAAAATTAATTTATAATAACGGTAACTTGTTTTAAATAACATTCCATTCATAAAAAATAAATTGTATTATATAATAGTCAAATTTATTCATCACTACCGCATGAATAATAAAATATCTTAAATCAAACTATAAATACTCCTACGTAATAATTACTCTAACTAAAAAACGAGATTTAAATAAATTATTATTTTCGGTAAAAGCAATAAAAATCGTGAAGCCCATAATAAAACTTACGAGAAATTAATAAATATAATATTGAAAATATACGTTCTAAGGAGAGAACATGGCTAGGCTATTACCTGAAGACTTCATACCCGAAAAGTTAAATATTGAGATTGTTGAAATTTACCCTAATTTCACCGAAGTTTTTTATATTCCTAGCCAGGATGAATTAAAAGAAGCAGGAATAGAGTTAGAAGAACCTGCAACGCTAAGAACAAAACTTGCTTGTTTTAGCGGACAAGATCATATTATAGCGGTTTACCCAACTATTACCTTGCCGTACCATACGGATTACTTAAAACCGAAATACAGACAAATAAATGAAATTATTGTCGAAGTTGAACTTGATAATGCCCCATATAAAAAAGAAGAAGTAGTTGATTCTCTGCAACTATTACCTGCTGGATTTATAAAAGACATTCGATACGGTCTAGGATTAACAAGAGAATTTCGTTCTATAATTTCAGCAATCGAAGATCAAACTAATAATAATAGTCTTTGGATTGGAAGTGATGCAGATGAAGATACCGGAGATACCGCCTACGATAGTTTTTATCTACACCTGAGTGATTACGATGAAATGCGACGTTCTTGTAATCGTATTACAGAAAGAACCAGAAGAGTTTCACGTGTCACAAAATCAGTGGCTACCTACAACTATATAGCGAGCCTATTAGGTAACGATCATAAGCAATTACCGTCAGATACTGACGCTATTAGCAAAATGATTCGTATCAAAATTAGTGATCACGATAAACAAACGGCCATGAGCATGGTCTCTCATGACAAATCGGCTGTTAAACAAGCAGATTCGACGACCCTAACAAAACTGAAGAATAACATTGAACTAGTTTCTCTTGAACGTTTAATTAATGATTATGAAGAGCTACTTAACAAAAAAACAAAAGAAGAAACTTGGCAGAAACTTTTCAATCAAAATCCATTTATCTTAAGTCTCACCTTTGGTTACCCGGCTATAAAAATATCAGAACAAGCTAGTGTCGGCGGTAATCGACTTTCAGGTAATGGAGAAAAGATTACAGACTACCTGATAAAAAATGGTATCACGAACAACTTGGCACTAATTGAAATTAAGAAGCCATCCTCCGCATTACTCAATAAAACAGCCTATCGAGGCTCCGTTTTCTGTGCATCTACTGAGCTTACAGGCTCTGTGACGCAGGTACTAGATCAGTGCTATCAACTGCAGAAAAATATAGCTACTATTAAAAGTAACAATCGAATTTATGATATAGAATCATACGCGGTTCACTGTATTTTAGTGATTGGCACGATGCCTGGAGACGAGGATGAGAAGAAGTCCTTTGAAATATATCGCCGTAACTCAAAGAACGTACAAATCATTACCTTTGATGAACTTTTACTAAAAATCAAGCAATTACATGAATTTCTCAGCGACAGAAATGATGTGATAGAGGAGCCTAAACCGTGAGCTTAGAAACAAACTTAAAAGGGCGCTTACGAAATACGTCACTGCCTAAGAGCCACGGTTTGATGCCAGTTTTCGAAGCCGTAGTTAACTCCGTTCACTCCCTCGAAGAGGGAGGAAATACAAATAACGGCAAGATAGTTCTCAAAATAAATCGAACTACCCAAAATAGTTTAGATTTAGATTCAAAGTCTTTACCTTTTATTACTGGTTTCACCATAACAGATAACGGCTGTGGTTTTAACGATGCCAACTTTAAGTCCTTTGAGACTCTAGACTCTGAGCACAAAATCGATAAGGGGTGCCGTGGCGTAGGCCGACTGATGTGGCTAAAAGTATTTGATCAAGTAAGTATCGAAAGCCACTTTTTTGATGCCACTGGAACGTTAAAGAAAAGAGTATTTAAATTTAACGATAAATTCGCTGTCCATGACACAACAACAATAGACGCTACAGAGCAACATCCTGGTACAACAATCCATTTGGTTGGCTTTGATGAGAATTACCGCAAAAATGTGCCCACAACTGGGCTATCTATCGCAAACCAGCTACTAGAGCATGTGCTTTGGTATTTTGTTCGCCAAGGGAGCGCACCGAAAATACTTGTTCAAGATTCTGGAGATGCCTTCGACTTGGATGATCTTCTAGCCGAACATATGCATGCAGATGCCTTTCTTGACACCATAAGTATTCATGGTCATCCATTTGATCTCACACACATCAAGTTCAGGGCTTCAGTAAACAAGAAGCACCAACTCGCATTGTGTGCAGCTAACCGGTTGGTTAAAGAAGAGTCCATTCAGGGAAAACTCCCAGGGCTATATGGAAAGATTGCCGATGAGTCTGGTGATTTTACTTACACCTGCTATGTATCGTCAGCCTATCTTGATGACCATGTTCGTAGTGAACGGACATCCTTCGATCTTACTGAGGATGTAGAGGACATGTTCAATGAAGTGACCCTTAAAGACATCAGAGAAGCTGTACTAGAACGTACGAAAGACTATTTGAAGGATGTCCTTACGGCGAACGTAGCCGCAGGGAGACAACGTGTTGACGATTTTATCAGCAACCAAGCTCCTCGCTACCGCCCTATCGCTAATTACGTTCCTGAGGAACTATTAATCGTTGACCCTGATAAATCAGACAAAGAGTTAGAACTGCATCTACATGCCCAATGGTACGAAGTAGAACGGCAGCTAGTAAGTGAGGGTCACGACATAATGCAGCCTCAGAATGAGGAGCATCTCCAAGAATACAAAATACGTTTGAGCAGCTATCTGAGCAAGGCCGAAGATCTGAAGAAGTCAGATCTTGCAAATTACGTCTCACACCGCAAAGTTATCATCGACCTTTTACAAAATTCGCTCGAACAGCTTGAAAATGGGAAATATGCTCGCGAAGACATGATCCACGAACTAATCATGCCGATGCGCAAAGACTCAACCGAAGTATTTCTCGATTCCTGTAACTTATGGTTAGTCGATGAACGGTTAGCATTCCACAACTACTTGGCGTCTGATAAAACGCTTAACGCGATGCCGATTACAGACAATAAGTCGACCAAAGAACCTGACGTGTTGGGTATTAAAGTTTTCGATAACCCTCTTCTCGTAAACGATCAAACCACATTCCCATTAGCATCAATTACGGTTGTGGAGATTAAGCGGCCGATGCGCAATGATATGCGAGAAGGAGAGGAAAAAGACCCAATAGATCAAGCATTAAGTTATGTTGAGAGAATTCGTGAAGGACAAGCAAAAACGAAGTCAGGATTACTGATACCAAGAAGCCACGATATTCCTGCGTACTGCTACGTGCTTTGTGACCTCACACCTACAATGATAAAGCGTTGCAAGAATTTCAGCTTAACTATCACTGCTGATGGCATGGGATATTTTGGATACAACCCGAATTACAAAGCTTATATAGAAGTGATCAGCTTTAATCAACTTGTAAGGGCCGCCAAAGAGCGCAATAGAGCTTTCTTCGATATGCTTGGAATGCCCTCAATATGATTAAAATTGCAAAGATATTTACCACTTAAAAATTTTTGGTAAAAATTTCAATAAAACTAAAATAGATGAGTAACGGTAAGCCCTAGACAGCTAATCAAATGTATTATTTTGAGCTAGATAGTTTCACAAAATTAACGGCTGGAAGGATAACAGGATCATAACCTGACTGGAGGATTATATTCGCAACAAAACTCCTTAAGAAGGGATACGCAATTGCGGGAGCATTAACTTTGACAAAATGAGACGAACGAAAATCACTTGATATTTCCTCCGAATTTCTAAAGTCAGCTTGATAATCAAATTCAAGCGTAAGCTCACCATCTATATCCATTTTCATGTGAAAAACTATAGAGAACAAGTGCTTGTCTTGCTCATCAAAAAATGGTTCGAACTTAAAGTCATCGACCTTATTTTCTGACTCTTTGTAATCACCGCTTTCCAGCTTAATACTCAAAGCTTTAGTAGTTAAAAGACTAATAGATGCCAATTTTTATGCTGCCATACTGAACATATCAAGCTCTTCAGATGAAGAGACAGCTAAGTAATTCGTCATATGCTCATCGACTGATAAACGCTTTACAAGCTTTTCAGTTACTTGAGCAAACTCTCTTTTAAACATAAAAATTTTCAACTCTTCCGCACTGACTAGCGGGGCAAACTTCTCTGGAAGCTGCTCGTCAAAGGATTGGGAAAAACCTTCAATAGATATAGAGTCCACCCATTCCCCCATAGTCAGCCAAAGTGAGCTACAAGCTCTCTCTAAAGCTTTGTTAAATATACGAACAGAAAACTCTCTTTTCCGCCGAGAAAAGATAATTTCAGACGTAATTTCCACTCGCTCAGAATGTTCACAGCTCGTGACGCTGACTCCGCGCCCGGTTTTGTGCTCTAGGAAGAACTTGCACAGCACCCCTGCGATCCGCTGCTCTCCAATCGCAACAAAATCACGTGCTAATGCCGCGCAGCTGATTGTCTGAGGTTGACGTTCGTTCACCGAAATCTCCTAACACTGTCTACACTGCGGCCCATCTGCCGCTTCTCGAATTTCTTCGAACTCTTCTCATCACACTCTATGTCAACTAGGCACATCTAGCAATGAGCAGCACATCTTCAAATGGCGAAGCCACGCCCCAAATACACCTAGCAAGAGCATCATCTACATCCCCGTTCAAGCTAACTTCTTCACCTCTTTCAAAGCCATACACGCCTTCCTCTTCCTTTAAAAGCTTGAGGAGCGAATAATTAATGGCTTGGACTTTAGGGTTATCCGAAGTGCTACCTAACTGCTCCCAAATACGCCTACCAGGAGGATAGTGGTGATGGTCCGACAGCAGTGCGCCACTCTTATTTTTAAGATACTTAACAATTTCGTTATACAACCGAAGTGCCAGATGACGATTGCTCTGAACGATCTCATCGCGATGCTCAGTAGCAATAACACCACAAACCTTTAGCCAATAAGATTCATGTACATCTTGAGATTTGACTCCTGCTTCATCACAGTTATCAGTCTCGCACAATTGTAGATCGATAGCCGTTAAGTAATTAGCCTCCAGCGTCTCTGAGTCAACGAACTCCGCAATTAAAACCATCGCATGAGAACCATCCGACTTGAGGACACATTGGCAAAAAACATCGTCCACTGGCTCGAAAAAGCCTCCTAAGGCAACGTAGCCTTTGTCGTCAAGTTGTTGCTGCGTCCATTCCGTCCTGCCAAGCTCGTGCCGCTCTATCGTGTATAGAGGAGGTACAGTTGAAGCACCCTCAACACCTAACATCTGGGGAGCCAATCGATACTCCATTAAAAAACTGTGCTTATTACCGTCTAGACAACGGTCCAGACTATAAATCCTAGGATGACAATTGCCGCTAGTGCGAATGCCAACCGAATCAAAATAGATAGCAGGCCGGCCAACTTTGAGAAAATTATGGCTCCAGCAATACTGCTAACTACGATGCCAGAAAAGCGTAGCCATTTTGGCAGATCTGCTCCGCCCAAGTACCTAAACGCTAAGTAAGCTAACACTCCACACACTAGAAAGCCAAAAGCTCCATACGCTTCAGCTTGTGCCTCTCGCTGCTCTCGCCGCCTAGCCTCTAGAAAAGTATCTTTATCGCCGTGGTATTCGTAGGCGCCGTCCGAGGCACGTCGTCCATAACGTGTTCCCATTTCATCCTTGCCTGATTGCAGACTTGGCACTTCTTTAGCTGTGTGCGTGCTCTATGAAAGGGCTGATGTCCTCACCACGCCCCTGTTACCGGATCATCCCCAATCGACAATTCGGCCATTCACTGCTTAATCCGGTACATTAACGGTACACTCATCAGTTTGGAAGCCCTACCCAAAGTTACGCTAACTTACTGTTACTAAACTACTTTCCCCTACGCTCGATTACGCTCACATCTCTTTGATTTCAAAGGATTTATGGTTTAATATCAGAACTCATAATCCATTGGTCGCAGGTTCAAGTCCTGCTGGGCCCACCAACTACCCTTCCCAAGCGTTCCAACCACTTCCCAAGACACTAGAAAACACGCGGCTTACAGCCTATAGTGATTCCCAGTCATTCCCAAACATACCCAGCAAAGCCGGGGTACATTGGGGGTACGATTGGGGAGATATGTGATACCCCAAAAAACGATACCCCCAGACACATACCCCTGGCCCAATTTGAACAGGGGGACGCCATGCCGCTGACGGATCGACAGGTAAAAGCCGCAAAACCTCGGGAGAAGAAGTACAAACTTGCCGACGAGAAAGGCATGTTTCTGGAGGTACGCCCGAACGGTTCCAAGTACTGGCGCATGAAGTACCGCTTCCAGGGCAAAGAGAAGCTGGCCGCTTTCGGCGTGTACCCTGATGTCAGCCTTGCCGCTGCCCGTGAACAACGAGACTCAGCCCGGCAGCAACTGGCGCAAGGGATCGACCCCAACGCTGCCAAGAAGGCAGAGAAGCAGGCTGGTCGTGCTGCAGCTGAGAACAGCTTTGAGCTGATCGCCCGTGAATGGTTTGAACTCAAGATGAAGGACCGGAGCAAAGACCACCGGGCCCGAACTCTTAGGTCCATGGAGAGAGACCTATTCCCTACCCTGGGCAAACGCCCAGTTAACGACATAAGCCCATCTGATCTTTTACAGGTACTTCGCAAGATCGAGGCACGCGGCACCATAGAAACCGCCCACCGAGTAAAGCAGACCGCCTCCGCTGTATTCCGCTATGGTGTGGCCACCAGCCGCTGTGAGCGAGATCCTAGCGCCGATTTGAAAGGAGCACTCGCAACCCACAAGACCAAACATCTTGCCGCCATTACAGACCCTACAGAAGCAGGCCGCCTGATGCTGGCCATTGAAGGGTACACCGGCACCCCTGTTGTCAAAGCAGCCCTTCAGTGTTCCGCTCTATGGTTCTGCCGACCAGGAGAGGTGCGCCATCTTGAATGGGCACAAGTGAACTGGGACGAGAGCCGCCTTGAATTTGCAGCCGAGAAAACCGGCCTGGATCACGTTGTCCCCTTGAGCCAGCAAAGCCTTGAGATACTCCGTGAGCTGGAACCCCTCACAGGTCGCCATCGCTTCGTTTTCCCAAGTGCCAGGGGTGCTAGCCGCCCATTAAGTGAAAACGGCGTTAGAACGGCTCTTAGGACCCTAGGATATGCTAATGATCAGATGACGCCTCATGGCTTCAGAGCAATGGCACGCACTCTGCTGGATGAAGTCTTAGGGCACCCGCCGCATATCATCGAACAGCAGCTGGCGCATGCGGTACAGGATGCAATGGGCAGAGCATACAACCGCACCCAGCACTTGGAGCAACGTCGTAAGATGATGCAACACTGGGCTGATTACCTGGATCAGCTCAAAGCCGCCGCCAGTGCCGGGAATGTCGTTACTGGGAACTTTGGCAACAGGGCCGTGTAACCACTAAAGAACAGATTATGGCTGCTCTACCGGGACGCCGGGAAAAGGTGGCACCTCACCACCCTGGGCAGCCATTCCAAATTGAGGCCACGCAAGAGGGCGTGTATATGAGACGAGTCTCAGCCCCCGAGGAACCTAGCTATAACATCAATGACCTCTTAGATCGTTGGAGCGATATCGTTGATGGGGTTGATGGTCTCCGGGTAATAACTGACATTGGAAGAGCAATTAACCAAGGCCAAATGAAAGTCTGGATGATGATCCCCCGTCAGCCAGGTGATGGAGACTTCAGTAAGCAGCAACTGGTACAAATCGTTCGATGCAAATACGCTTTTGACTATGATGAAAACGACCCTTTTTCGGGCCATTCTGCATTAGAAGCAGAGTTGTGCGTTGAGCCAAACAGCGGAATACCCATACGCCTAACCAACCCTGAAGTAGCAGGGGATTGGATGCGAATGTTCGTGTATCTGAGTGACCTAATCGAAGCTGAAGAGGAAATATTTGAAGTAGAGTATTACGATCACTCGGCCTACAGCCCCCACTACAAACAAAATCCTACAACCATAAATCCACTTGCTGCAAACAGCGACGAACAGCACTTGCCAGGCTATCTTCTAAAGCTCAAGAGACTGATAGAAGGTGAGGCTGGGCCCTTTCAGTCACCTGAGTTAGCCATCGCTATAAACGCATGGCTTGAACTATCAGAAAAAGCCGACGCTGCTGGTAATTTAAAGAATGGTGTAACTACTGAGGTTAAACACTGGCTAAACCACCACGTCCCCGAGGTTGAAAGCATAAAAGCCATAGACCGGATCAGCAAAGTTACCAACTGGAACAAACCAGCCAACTGGAATAAAAACCGCAAGGGATAGGTATAGGGCCCCCATGTAAACGCCAGGCAGTGCAGGCCATTGAGGCAGTACCAAGTATAATTTGCTCCTCATATAGAGGCCCCGTTAATTTCGATAGGGCCTCTATATCCCTCCCCTGCAATCCCAAACAATCCCACCGATACACATTCACAACGGTGGGGTTTCAGCATGAACAAACACGCAATTTTGCCTCGGAAAGAAGTTGAGCAACTGACTTCCATGTCCAGAACTTCAATTTACCGAATGATGGATAAAGGGCAGTTTCCAAAACCAATTCGCCTCAGCCCAAACCGGGTTGGCTGGATCTCGGAAGATATCGATAACTGGTTGCAGCAGCGCATTGATGAAAGCCGTGTGGCTTAAAGGGAGGGCGTGACATGAGAGAGCAAGCAGCAGCCCCTGCCGAAGGGAGCACCGCCGCACAGCAGGCCGATAGTAACAAGCCGCCTACCAAACTGGAACGTGTGCTGATCGCCTTATTGACCAGAGGGAGCTTGAACCGGCTTGAGGCCGAGAAGGCACCCGTCTTTGATCATGCGCTGAATAGCACCATGTCCTGTGAGCTTGGCCGTCGCCTGGACCTGACCTTCAGCAGCACTCAGGAAAATTGCATCGGATACTCTGGCCAGCCTGCGCGGTATCACCGCTATTGCCTCCTCCCTGGAAGCATTGAAGCAGCGCAAGAGGCTGTAAACGATTTGCGCCTTAAACGCGGTGCGCCTCCTGTTATATGGCATGCTGGCGCAGATTCAGAACAAGCCGCCTGATGGTTAAGGCCGGGCCTTCGGGTCCGGCTGGATGGGAGGTTCACATATGGCAGCAACTGTCACCCGGCTGAGAAAGCCAGGCAAGGGGAAGCCCAGTCATTCAATTACGTACAGGGGCCATTTTTCCTTGCCCGCTGTCGTGCTTAATCATCCGGACTTTATCGGCCTTAGCTATCCGGCAAAGGCGTTACTCCTGGACGTTGGGGCACAATACAACGGGTTCAACAATGGTGATCTATGCGCAGCTCACTCAGTGCTGAAGGAACGGGGATGGAAATCCAACGACACCCGCACCAGGGCGCTGAATGAGCTACTTAAAGCGAGGTTACTGGTGCAAACCAAGTTTGGCGGCCTGAATGCTGGCCCTCACCTGTATGCACTGACATGGCAACCGATAGATGAGTGTGGTGGCAAGCTGGATATTGCAACGACAGGCAAGAAGCCTTACCGCCAATTCAAGGAGGCTTCTTAAATTTCCACTGTACCGGCTAACGGTGCTGACTGTACCGCCTGCCGGTGCTGTAAATGACTTCACTGTACCGTTTCCCGGTGCTGACTGTACCGGCTCCCGGTGCTGTAAAGGGTGTTTTTAAGGGGTTCACTGTACCGGCTCCCGGTGACCTTTATATATATACCATAGGGAGGGCATAACAATGGACGCTGAGAACATAGGCACAAACCAATTTGCGCCCTACCAGCACACCAGCATCAATCACCCTGGCCCATGAAATGCTGATCAACTTACTGGTGCTGTACCAACAAACCAACCAGGCATAGAAAATTCACCTGACCATCCAGCCATTAGACATAGGTGCGGTTGAATGAAAGTTACGAACCCCGACAAGTGTGTCGCCTCCACTCAGCAGGAACTTGACGTAGAGATCACAGTGAAGATCAACGGCAGGGAGCAGCCTGTTATCAGGGGCAAGGAGACTGCAGAAATAATGGCCAGACTGCTGGGCTTGAAATGGCGCACTGTCCAGAAGCGCCGGCAACGAGGGAGCGACTGGGCGTCATCCCTGGACCCCAAGCTGAAGCGGCCGCCAAGAATCGAGTTTTGATTCTCGCCCTCGCCTGTCTGGTTTCGGTATGGGCCACCTCCCGTCTGGTACTTCGTGGTAGCCTGAAGCTGCTGCTAGAAAGCACTGTGACAGCCCACAATCAGAGCTGCTTCAGAGGGGGCTGCCAATCGCCGCCCCCTTGACCAGCACCAGCCGTTCAGATAATTTCCAGCCTTGAGGCGTCGAAACCTCTTATGTAACCGGACCACCCAACCCCGTCAGTGTTGGTTTTTTTGCGCCCAAAATCTGCCAAGATTAAGGGAGCAAGCCCCCGTTATGTCGGGAGGGCGACGAATACAATACCCTTCGGGGAAATAAGTCCGCGGTCTGTTACAGCCGTTTCGAACCTCCCGGCACCCATACGGCTTATGGGTACTTCGAAGAAAATGTAACGGAGGCATCATGCCAACCATCCACCACACACGCTCCCTGAAGCTCTTCAGAGCCGTTTCTACACTAAACCCAATCGACCGCATTACCGTGACTGCTTTCAGCCTGAGAGAAGCTCGTGAGCTGCTTCCTGCTTGCGTTGTCATTACCAGCTGGGCACCAGTACAGGGATCGAGAGTATGAACCAGGCTAATTTCACATACAGCATGGCCGCTAACATGGACATTATCGCCATTGGCCTGGAGCAGATGAACTTGCTTGTAATGCTGGCATCCCGGGCCGGAGAGCTGGACGAGAAGCAGCAATCCATTCTGTTTGGTGATCTTCGGGGCCGGATAGAGGAACTGGAACAAGCCTGTGTTGATATTCAGACCGAGGTGGAAGCATGAGCAATGCGCCAAAGCCTCAGGGCTTCATCAAAGCAGATCTCCCTACCCTGACCTTCCACAATGAGAAGGCACTGCCCATTCACCGCCTGCCGTTTGTTGGCCGACCTGCTGACCACACAGACTTATCATTCTGGAACGTGCCTCAATCTGGTGGCTACACAGGCGGCTGTATGACGGGCAAAGCGCTGTGCCGCATCTACCTAAAGCACTGCCGGGAGCACGGTGCCACCAAGGGTGGCCTACTCCAGCTCATTGCCGGGTCCATGCTTTCACCTGGGCAGACAGATACACCTAAACAGGCAGCGCTTCAGGGGCAGATTGTTGGATTCATGAGTGAGCTTGAGCCCTGGATAGCCGCTGCTGCTCGCAATGCTGGCGCTCCACTTGATGAGCTGCAGCATAACGACCTGCTGAACAAAGCTAACAGAGGGCTAAATCTGGAAGAGGCGGCATACTGGGCCGCCCGTGCTGAAGGTGATTGCGAGGAATAATATCACTGGTAGGGCTGCCGACCTGGCGGCCCTTGCCTAAACCTTGCCAGTGTTGGCCCTTTCCTTGGCCCTCAATTGACATCAACACCAGCAGTGACGGGGCTTTCAGTTGGCCCTTTTGTTGGCCCTTCGATCTCTCTGATCAGGCTTTCTCAAAAGCTAATACGTACCTATGGCCACGAGTCAATCACATGTTTTCAAGAGCCGATTGGAGACTGGTATTGATAATGTAATTAGTACAGTATCATGGGACTAGGGAAAGGCCCTAAGCAATACCCAACACGGTAAAATCACCAAAACGCATGCTAGTTTTCAACGGAGGAGAGTGGCTGTGATTTCTCGATTTATCTCTTTTCTTCAAGTGATCAGATAAGCAACCTCCGTCTTTAGCTGGGAACACAAACACGTACACGTACACGTACACGTACACGTACACGTAGTATTAAAGTATTCAACGCTCAAGACAGCGAACATCAATGGGAGGGACAGCTATGGAATTCGACTACAGATCAGACGATGATTCTGGTCTCATGTATACAGGCGACTATGAGCCCGGGACAAGCCTGTCACAAACCATCGAATCCGGTGATGAGGTGACACTCAAGGTTGGTGGAAACAGGGTTAATGTCATAGTCGACGGGATCAATGGTAATTCGTACGAGGGGACTGTAAGTCGTATCATCGACGATTCCATTGCATTTGATGACCTCGAGGCTGGTGATAAGGTGGAGTTTTCACACTCCAATATTTGGGCTAGGTTTCGAAGTTTGTGAGCGTCTAACCAATCGCCGTAGTACGCGACCGATGAGCGCCTCTAAGCTCAAAGTTAGGGAGAAAAAATGGCTGAGTCTTTGCAGGTAGCTTTCTACATAGTCAGTCCGATCGGGACCTTTCTTGCCGTCGCAACGGCCTACTACGCGATTTACCGTCAGACAAAGCCTTGTGTCGTCTATTATGAGCCGAATCCTGACACTGCCAGCCTGATTGATCTTGTGATTCGCAATATCGGAACTGGCACGGCGCGGGACATTTCCTTTTCCGATCCACTTCCCATTCTGTGCTGGGGAATCGACAAGGCTGATAACAGCGAAAGAAAGCAGATTGATCATCTAATTCCCTTTCTGGCGCCAGGCAAAGAGCTGAGGTTCAATGCCGGTCAATATGGTGGTCTCAAAGATCGAGTGAAGGATGGCATCTCTATCAGAGCAAACTACACCTTTCGGACTCCATTACGTTCAGGCAAAAAGGGCTCTGACCCATCAATGCTGGATGTAAATTACATGCAACATGCTGGAACAAAAAATAGTGCAGCTCAGGATCTCTCCGATGCTCTGAAAGGGCGGAACCAAACTGTATTTATCCAGATGAACAATAGCTTAGCTAGTATTAGCAAATCGTTATCGGAGCTGTCAGACAAGAGCGGGGATGCCTAGCCTACCGAACTAGCGCAGGCACGGCGACGCCATTTACCTTGCGCCTTCGGCTTCATTTTGTGGGCGCGCATGCGGCAAGCGTTAGTTTTCCAAGAGTAAGGAGATAAATGTTGGACGACACTACGAAGCTTGCGGCAAAAATAGCGGGCAATATGTTTTTGGGTGGCGCTCTTACAAGCTTTCTAATTGATAAAGTCGAATCATCATCTAATGCTGCTGACGAGGCGGCAAAGAAAGATATTGAGACTCTCAATCAAGAGGCTACGCGGCAAAAAATTGAAATGGAGTTGGCATTACAGCATTCTCGAATAGCTCAAGAATTAGCAATTGCCCAGAGAATTGAAAATGCTGCAGAAGTAGAAATAGAGGAATACTACGATTCAACAGCGAAGGGTCAGGGAGGGCTCAATCTTGATGCAGAAAATAATACAGCGTCACTAGGCGGGTCAGGAGAGCGAAATCGGGTATCAAAAAGAGTCTACAAATTCAAAGGATTTAACCCAATTTCAGGTATCGAGACCATATCTCAGGATCTAAGCTAACAAACCGCATAAATTCGTTCGTGCCACAAAAGCATGACCTGCACTGGACTCGCTCACGCTTGCTGTTTAGCGAGGCGTCCAGCGACTGACTGAGTACTGCACATGAATTGGATCAAGCGCATTTTTCACCCTCAATCCGCAATTCCTGTTCCTGCAACCGAGGTCGAAACTAGAGAGCCTAAGCGGCAGGCTACTATCGCCGCAGATAACCCTATTACTATTGAGAGTGATGACACACTAAATAGAACAACCTTGGCACACTCCTTCGCAAACCAGATACAAGCTATCGATCCACGAAATGGGTTGGTCGTGGGCGTACTAGGACCGTGGGGATCCGGCAAGACCTCATTCGTAAATTTGGCTCGCAGGAGCCTCGGGGATGCAGAGATTCCGGTACTCGATTTCAACCCTTGGATGTTTAGTGGTGCTGATCAGTTAGTCCAGGCCTTCTTTGTCGAGTTAACGGCGCAACTAAAGCTGCGGCCTGATTTCGCACAAGTTGGTGGATTGATAGAAGAGTATGGTGAGGCGTTCTCCGGTCTAGGGTGGCTGCCATTCGTTGGCCCGTGGATCGAACGAGGTCACAAAGCAACCGACGTACTAGCTAAATTACTTCAGAGTAAAAAAGAAGGCGCTGAAGGTCGGCGCTCCAAAGTAATCAAAGCACTAGCAGATATACCCACGCCCATCGTTGTGGTTTTAGATGATATCGACCGACTGACAACACCTGAAATTCGTGAAGTGTTCAAGTTAGTTCGGCTCACAGCAAATTTCCCCAATATTATCTACCTATTAGCGTTTGACCGTATTCGCGTTGAGCAAGCTCTCGGTGAGCAAGGTATACCTGGGCGAGATTACTTAGAAAAAATCCTGCAAATTGGAGTCGATCTTCCAGCAGTCCCCTTCGAAGTGCTTAATTCCGAAATATTTGCAGGTATCAATGGAGCACTGGACGGTATCGAAAACCTAGGAGAGCTCGATTCCAATGTATGGCCTGATGTTTTCATGGAGATCATCAGACCATTAATTAGAAATATGCGTGACGTCCGGCGATTCTCTGCAGCAATTCATGGGACCATGAGAGACTTAGGAGGACAAGTCGCATTGGTTGATGCCTTGGCACTTGAAGCCGTTCGGGTCTTCCTCCCTGACGTCTTTACTCAGCTCCACTCCTCGCTCGCTGGTCTGACAACAACATATAGAGATTTCGGCGCGGGACGGGAACCCGAGCATTTGAAAACGCAGATTGATGTGCTGTTGGAGTCAGGCGGCACTCATCAGCAAGTTGTTCGGAGCTTGATTGAACGTTTGTTCCCGGCCGCTCAGCGGCACATTGGCGGGTCTCAATTCGGCGGCGACTGGATGCACGGATGGCTCGTGAACCGGCGAATCGCCCATGAAGACATCCTTCGTCTCTACCTTGAGCGTGTAGTTGGCGAGCGTCTGCAAGCATTTTCCAGCGCTGAAATTGCGTGGTCAAAATTGGCAGATAAGGATGCCTTTAGCAAATTTCTCGGTGAGCTCCCGACAGAGCAACTCCGCGAGGTGATATCGATGCTTGAAGCGTATGAGGAGAAATACACTCTTGAGCATGTAGTCCCCGCTTCCGTAGTTTTGTTGAATTTGCTGCCGACAATTCCAGACATTCAACGAGGGATGTTCGATTTTGGGGCGCGAATGACGGTAACGAGGGTCGTTTACCGATTAGTGAAATCACTAGATGGGCCTGAGGCGGTTGAGGCAGCAGTGCGCGAAATTCTTCCTCAGGTTTCGCACCTTTCCTCGAGGCTGGATCTCATAACCATCGTTGGCCATCGGGCCGGCGCTGGTCACAAGTTGATAACCGAAGAGGCAGCAAAGGGTCTTGAGCGGGAGTGGCGAGCCGAAATAAGGGGCACGGATTCGGCGGTGCTTTCTCAGGAAGTGGATTTGTTCAGAGTGCTCGGACTAGCAATAGATGATGCTGACGAAGATGAGACGACGATTTCGGTGCCAGACCTTCCCGAAATCACGCTTGCTCTGTTGGAATCGGCGAAGACAGAGGTATCAAGCCAGGCAATGGGGAGTCGTGCTGTAGTCCGAACGCCGCGCCTTCATTGGGACAGCCTAGTTAAGATATACGGTGATGAGGCAACGCTGCAGCAAAGAATCGACGCATTGAAGGCTACAACGACCGAGATCGACGGGGGTCTAGTTGAGCTAGTCGACAACTATTTGAGCGGTTGGCGACCGAAAGACTTTGACGATGATTAGGCGCGGAGCAACGCCACCAACAAATCACCAACCGAACCAATAAGCCCAGTGCCTTGTTTCCGTTGAGTATACACAGAAGATCTAATCCTTGATGCTGTCTTCATAATACCGGCATCCCGGTAGTTTAGGACATCATGGCTCAAACCTGCCGGCGCTCTTCAACCTTACTAAACCTGACATCATAGGCACCTGAAGGTATTGTCAAAAATAGACTTCATAGCCACCGAACTACCTGTAAAAACTTGTAATGGCTGGCGCTGGGTTACTTCAGAAAACTTCAGGCCAGAAAGCTCCCAAACGGGGACTATTGAAAAGGGTATCCAGCACCGCAAAGGTTCCGTGAATCTGGAACTATCATCTGCTGATCAACCAATAAGGCATTACACTGATACTGGGCTTCATGCCCTGGCGGTGCTTTGGTTCCACGCATGTGAAGGTGTGGCAGATCAAAGCATTGCCATCTTTTACCCCTCTTACCGAACGCTCTCAGCTTTGGTAACTTTAAGTAGCTTGAAAGTACTCTCAGACTCTCACAAGGCTCAGGAAGCTATGAATCTTTCAACAAAATTTCAGGAAGTAATTGATAAACTGAAAATTGCGAATGAAAATCCACAGCCATGGCTAGAAACAGAAGGGTTCCCTGACTTTGTCGGTACTGAAAGCGGAGTAACCGTATTTTTCAACAAGCCTGCAAAAGACGCTCTATGGGAGCTATCAAGCCTTATTTTCCAAAACAGGCCTAAAGATTCAGTAAAAATCGATCTGAATAAATTTTATCTTATAGCCAGAACTAGCATTGCGGAAATGTATGGCAGATATGCTGCTGAAGGAAGCAATTGGGGATGTAAGCCGCACAGGGAGCTAAAAGCGGCAATCGAGAGCCGTATATCAGCACGGCCATTCACCCATTACTACCCTGCCTTTTGTATGGCCATAGCAAAAACTTCCCCCCTAGTATTAGGTCCGGTGACAATATATTCCACTATTGATTGGATAAACCACGTCAAATTTTCGAAGCGCGCCATCCAAAACTATAGCAATGACCGAGAAACAAATAAAAATTGGAAGAAATTACTGATTGACACCCTATCTGAAAGCTTGAATACCGACGAATTAGAGGGGCTACCTAAAAACTTATATTCAGCAGTGAGCGAAACACCTGCAGTCATCAAGGTGACTGTTGAAGGTTATGAGCAGGACTATTCACGTAGGTTTGGAAGGATTGCTGCTAAAACAGCACTTGATTCGCTCTCTCTTGGGCTTGTATCCCGTAAGTGTTTTTTCCAGCAAACCCTTCAAGACGAACACCTTCCTCCACTAAGAATACCGAGCATTATCGAAACGGAAGGATATCTATGGTATCCAGGCAGTGCTTTTAGTGATCGTTTTCAAACACATTCAGAATCTCAAATTTTGGAGGGCATAGATAAAATGCGCGATTTTCTCTGCCCTATTGGTAATATTCTTCAGGGTGTCGTAAGCCCAGAAACGCATAAACATCAAAAGCTAACCAATAGATGGGCAACTGCTTTAGACTGGTTTTCAGAAGGCATGCGAGAAGAGAATGATGCTATCGCCGTTACTAAAATGGCAACTTGTTTAGACACATTATCAAATGGAGGAAAATATCAAGGCATTCTTCAGATGGTATCTAAAATAACAGGCACAAGCCCAGATTTCATTGCTGTGCCAGGGATTAGAGAACGGTCATTGGCACAATTAATTTCGGACATTTATGACGACGGTAGGTCTAGGATACTACACGGTAATTACTATGACAGAATGATGTCCTTCGAGTCTCTGAGGACACACTCAACCTTTATCGCACGTGAAATTCTATTTAGGACAGCATTTATGATGCATAAATATGAAGGGCCAGATCTAGATACTTTCAGGGATTTCACATGCGCGGATACAAACCTAAGCGTCTGAGCACTTTGACGGCTACTCCTTTAGCTGCTCCATCTTCACGAAACATGATTAGCAAATGGCAAGAGCAGATAGGGAACCAAAGGAGATCCGTCATTGTTGACAGACCAGGTCCGCTAACAGCAGTAGAATTAACTAGGCTAGATCTAGGACACACCTTAACCCTACCCTAGTTTCAAAAGTCGAACGTACAGAAAACTCACCTTATAGTTACTACCTTTGAACAGAGCAAGTTAACACCGGAGTTAACACCCCCATGCGCACGAATGGAAACACCGTTTCCTATAAAAGGAAACACCCTTAGGCGCACGAGTGACTGAAGATATATCCAAGATCAGCACAAAGGGAACTAGACCGGCTACACTGCTGTTGAAGGTTTACCCTCCCCCGGGGCTGCCTCTTCAGGTTCTGAATCCGCTACTAAGTAGCCCACCTTCCCTTTTCTAATTTCAGCAGCTCGCACACCCCGCACCGAACAGCTATTCTGTCAGAGCAGTTAACGCTGCCAGCTTGGTACTGCCACGGCGGAATACGATACCGCGTCGGTTGCTGTGCCAGGCTGCCTACCCGCTATGAAACTGAGCAGCTTCAAAAAATAAGCCGTAAGCAGAAACGAAAACAGTTCACCTGTGCAACTTGGGGGTACAAATGGGGGTATATTCAATAAATAAAGCGACCTTTATCTTTAATTATCTTATGGTTACATACACTATTCAGTAGGTGCTAGGCACATCAAGGGGTTACGAACTTTCGGATCAAGGATTAGTACCGAAAGTGTCCATAAGGCGTCCACGTTTGCGGACCGGACAAAACACGGAGGTGCTATGTGTCCAGCACCTCATGAGCGAATCGTCTTCGAACGCGCTCCCGACCCTGTCGAACCCACTCCCCTCTGGATTCACGTTGCACTTGGCGTTGTCGCCGGCGGCATCATACTGTTTGCCCTTTGGTTTGGTTACCAGAAGTACCAGGAATACCGTGTCATGCGCGCTCTTGAAGCAGCTGCAAACGCATTTCAGGGCAGTATGAAACAGATGTCTGAACAATCCCGTCAGGCCGCCATAGAGCGCCGCATAGCCCTGGAAGCACAGAACCAGACCCGTCAGCTGCGCTTGGAAGAATCTCGCCTGAAAATGGAGCAGGAGCGGATTTCAAGGGAAGCACAGCTTGACGCCAAGCAGGATCGTGCCGAATACATCAAAAAGCTTTCTGACCCTCAGTGCCAGTTCTGGTTAGATAACCTGCGCTCAACCGGAAGTGATAAGGCCAAAGTTATGGTTGAATACCATTGCCCGAAATGAATATTAAAAAACAAAAAATATTAAACAACTTTGCTACATGCTGCTTCCGAGATGTAGCTGACCAAGATTATATAGCAGCTCGACTCCTTTTCAGGAATGGACTGTATCATCATTTTTTGTGGCAATCTCAACAAGCATTAGAAAAATACTTTAAAGGCATATATTTATTTAACAGAGTTCCTGCGAAAGAGGTCGGACACGATCTAAGGCTTGCCTATAAAAAAACAAATGAATTACCTTTTTTCTTTTCTGTGGATAATCACACGGTTGACTTTATCGAGTATATAAATGACTTTGGGCAAGGTCGCTATCTCGAATCCTCTCACTTCATTTCGGGGCCTGTTTTAAACCAACTAGATAATGCCATTTGGAACATCAGAAGATACTGCCAGCCTCTTAATGCCTCAATTCCCTTTTCCGATGACTATGTAATAATCATAGAAAAAAGATTGACAGACATTAAAGAAAGCGAAAGATTAAAAGATACAGTTTTTTATAGGATAAAAAATGGAAAACTTGAAAGCATCATCGACAGCAAGGCCAATAAATGTAGAGATGCTCTTATTTGGCAAAATTTATTTTTTGGAAAGATAAAAAGACGCAAGGTTTTTCACCCTGATGTTTTCATGGCTCAAAACTCTCCTTTATTTAACCATCCTGAAATAATTGATGATGTATTATACTATGTTCGTGTTCCAAAAAAATTAGCAAACGAGTATAGGAAAAGGATCAGATCATAATTTATATAGGCTTTGCTATATTTGTCATAAGAATACTTAAGTTTTAAACGCGGACATGGTGACTTGCATAACTATGCCTAAGGGCAAGAGCCTCTCCTTCCCTCCGCGACCACCCGCCCCAGCCCACAATACCCATACAAAAAAGCCGTATTTTTCCTACACTGAGTCAAACTAGCGTTACAAAGTGGGGTTGCTCGGCTTAGAATGCTTAACAACAGTGTCATCCAAGATGTATGGCCGATACCTGCACAGAAACAGGTACTGGTGCAGCAAGGGGAATTCCAGTGAAGATAGGCCTGGTTCAGTCAGCCCTGGATGCATACCGCGACAGCAACCCCAAAAAAGGCTTCATGATCTTTCAGGCCCTGCTGGCGTCTGCCTGCATCATCCCAATGGGCATCTGGCGCTTTGCAATTGGGCAATATCCACAGGGCATCTTCGATCTGGTGCTGTCCTCGGTCTTTGTTCTGATTGCGTACATCGGCAGCAAGGACCATTACTTCCATCTTGTATCACGCATCTTTGCCGTGGCCTATACCATCGGCGTGGTCATAGCGATTCAGTACACTGGCATTATTGGTTTGTTCTGGTCTTACGCGGCCACGGTTGCCGTGTTCTTTGCCGCCCGCCGCTGGGAGGCGGTGCTGGTCGCCTTCATTATCTACCTTGCCTGCACTCAGGCGGTCTGGTCCCTGGCAGATCCGCAGCTGCTGTTCACCTACAGCGCCTGCTTCATGCTGGTAACCTTTTTCTGTTTCAATTTCTCGTCGCGCCTGCTGGCAGACCATACTCGGCTGAGCCAGGAAGCCCTGCAGGACGCACTGACCGGCCTTGGCAATCGCCGCTCACTGGATGATCACATCAATAAGGTCGCCAATACGGACGACCCACCCTCGGTGGCGTATAGCCTGATCATGTTTGATATCGACCACTTCAAGCTGATCAACGACACCTATGGTCATACCACCGGCGATCTGGTGCTGGCCCGGCTGGCTGAACTGATTCAGGAACACGTCCCGCCCGACGTCAAACTCTACCGTTACGGTGGGGAAGAGTTTCTTATCCTCACCCCTACAGCATTGGACGATGCAACTCAGCTGGCTGAACACCTGCGTCAGCAGGTTGAGCAAAGCGCACTCATCCGTGAGCGGCATCTGCCCATTACCATCTCCCTGGGCGTGGCACAAAAACAGCCGGGCACTGACTATCGTTCCTGGCTCAAGGATGTGGATGATGCCCTCTATCAGGCCAAAACAACGGGTCGAAATCGGGTCTGTACAGGCAACTAAAGGCGCATATTATTAATCCATCAAGCGTTTTAATCTCGGTAGAAAGGGTGTGTTAGCGGGGCAACAAAAAACGGCCATTTGAATCACCAAAACCCGACTGTCCCTGATCGACAACACATAATAAAAAGAACACATAAATTACAGGGTTGTTGTTGTCATCATCTTGTAAATCTTCTAAAACCGTAACGGAACTGCATTGTTTTCGTGCTTGAATACGATGCCATTCTGATAACAGCACGGCCTTCTAGAGTCGCGCACAGTGCCCGCAGGGAACAGTATGAAGATTGGGATCCTGGCATTCCCGGCTGATCAGCAAACCAAGCTGCAACGTATACTCAGCCTGTCCAAGACTCGTGCCTACGAGCTGGTTGAAACTCCAGAGAAAGGTAGCGTAGACCTTCTGGTCGTATTTGGTGAAGAAGGCTTGAGCCTCAGTAACGATTTTGACCTGCCCAGCAGCCATATCCTGGTGGCCAGTCGTGTTGCACCACCGAATGGTCACCCGCACCTGAAATTACCCTTTATTTCATCACGCGTACTGCGCATCATTGATGGCACAACACCGTTGGCCAAACCGGCGGCAACGCCTGAACCCAAGCCAGCTGTCAGCCCTCAGCCCACTATTCCAGAGGCTCGCCCGGCTGCAACACCCCAGCCAGCACCTGTGGCTAAACCTCAGCAGCCTGAGGCACCGGCCCCTACCGTGGCCCCGACTCAGCCAGTGCAGCCTGCCGCTCGCCCTGTAACGCCAGCGCCAGCCACACCTGCACAACCATCTGCAACGGCTCCGGCAGCTGCTCCGCAGCAAGCACAACCAACTGCGCCTGCGCCCAAAGCTCCGTCTTCAACACCGGCTGCAGCGCCTCAGGCAGAACCAGTCACCAAACAGCCCTCCGCTGCTGATGCACAGCCGTCACCGGCACCCGCCGCACCTGTAACACCCGCGGCCAAGCCTGCCCCTCAGGCCGATGCCGTTGGTGATGACAAGGATAACCTGTTCAAGAAATACGATTCTCAGATCGAGGAAGCCCAGCGCCAGAAGGCGCAACAGGATGCTGCAGCATCCTCAATGGAGTACTCGGTTCTGGTGGTGGATGACAGCCATCCCATGCAACAGGTGCTGGCCAAGGAGCTGGAGAAGCTGGAACAGAAGATTAATGTGGATTTCGCCGATGATGGCGAGACCGCTCTGGAAAAAGTAGCCGCCAAGCATTTTGATTTTATCTTCCTGGATATCATGATGCCCGGCATCGACGGCTTCGAAACCTGTACACAGATGCGCGCCATGCCGGCGCTGAAAAAGACGCCCATCATCATGTTGTCGTCGAAAACCTCTCCTCTGGATGAGGTTAAGGGCATCATGGCGGGTTCTTCTACCTATTTGACCAAACCCATCGACCCTGACGAATTTCAAAAAGTGATCAAGCGTGTATCGCGCTGGGTCAGTGATTTTCAATCCAAACGGGACCAGTGACAGTAAGGACGTAACACCCCATGTCGGCAAAGAAAATTTTGGTTGTTGAAGACGATCCGGTTTACCAGCAGCGCCTCTGCGATATCCTGCGCCAGACCGGTGCTGAGCTGCTGGTCGCAGCAGATGGACAACAGGGCGTAACCCTTGCAGAGCAGGAGCACCCTGACCTGGTGTTCATGGACATTGTCATGCCCGGCATTGACGGTTTTTCCGCCTGCCGCCAGATCACGACGGGCGACACCACCAAGCACATTCCGGTGATTATCGTGTCCAGCAAGCACGAAGAGGCCGACCGCGTCTGGGCCCAGCTCCAGGGCGCCACTGCTATCGTCGCCAAGCCATTTACCGATCAGGACATTCTGGATCAGGTAACAGCCCATGGCTGACAGCGAAGCCCCTCTGGAATCCATTAACAGCCTCCTTGCCAGTGGCAAGGATGTGCTGCTGGCAACGCCGGAAGAGGGTGCCAAGCACCGCGTGGTTCGCCACGGTTTTGTTCTGGGCGAGCAGCACCTGATGCTGGCCGCCGAGGTGTATTCGGAAATTGCCTCTGGCAGCAAGATCTGTGCAATTCCGGATACTCCACCCTGGTTTACCGGCTTTATCAACAACCGAGGCCACACGGTTCCGGTGTACGACCTGCAACACTGGTTGACCGGTACACCGATTGATCGCCGCAATCCGGTCTATGTCTTTTTGTTCGGTCAACAACCGCATACAGCGGGAATCCTGCTGGAGCAGTCGCCCAGTGTACTGAACGACCCCGAACGACTGGACCAGAAGCCCCCTGCCCACTATACCGCGCTGAATGAATTTGCCCGCGCAGGTTACAGCAGCCAGGGCAAACAATGGCTTGAGATCGATCACGCCGCACTACTGAACTATTTAAAAAATAACTTTCATCAGCCTGTGGCGAAAGCCGAAGCGCAAGACAATTCATGAGGGACGCACCATGCCGCTTTTCTGGGAACTGCAAAATCTTCGCATGGGGATCAAGTTTGCCGTTGCCGGTGTTCTGCTGGTTATAGGCATCATCGCAATTGCCGTTGCCTACTATCAGACCATCCTGATCGACGAGCAGGCCCAGATCACCAGCCGCGAGACACGGCAGCTGGCCGAAGATGCCAGCCGACTGGACCTCTCCCTGGCCGATGCTCAGGTAGCCCTGACCAACGCCCGTCTGACACCGAGCAACGACACGTTGAAGCAGTTCATCGTATCTGCAACGCGTATGCACAACGAACTGAACGCTCTGCTGCCGCAGCTGCGCTCTAACGAAGACCGCCAGAACATTCAGCAGCGTCTGGAACAGCTGCAGCTGGATGAGAAAATGACCGCGCTGAAACGGGTTAACCTGCGTACCCTCAACCCGGGTTCCCAGATTTCATCGCTGCAGCAGAGCTTCGGCCAAACCCTGGTCGACCTGCGTGAGGTCAACGAACAGATGCAGCTGCTAACGTCTGTCTATGCCGACGAAGACAGTGAAAAACGTAACGCCGACACGGCGCAGATGATCAAGCTGTTCTTCGCCTCGCTGGTGATTCTGGGTCTGGCCATGGCGGTTGCCCTGGCGATTGTTAAATACGGTGTACTGGACCCTGTTCGTCGCATCCAGAAAACTGTAGATGCCGTACGTGGTGGTGATACCGAAGCCCGTACCCGTCTGGAAAGTGGCGACGAGCTGGGCCAGATGGCCAACGTACTGGATATGCTGCTGGACGAGAAGGAAACGGCCATCGCCAAGCAGGCTGAAGAGAACAAGAAACTCAACAACTCCATCATTGAACTGATCCAGAGCGTCTTCAAGATCAGTCAGCGTGACCTGACCGTTCGCGTGCCGGTAGCCGAAGACATCACTGGTGCCATCGCCGACTCCATCAACCAGCTGACCCAGTCCATCGAGAAGGTACTGCTGGAAGTCAGCCATATCACCAAAGAGGTCAACACCTCCTCCGTACAGGTAAAAGGCCAGTCAGAAGCGGTTCTGGAACAGGCCAACAAGGAGCAGGAAGAGATCAACGCAACGCTGGAAGGTCTGGACTCCGCCATCGAGGCGATGCAGCTGATCGCAAAACTGGCCAGTGTGTCCAACACTGCATCCCAACAGGCAATCAGCACCTCCGAAACAGCGAAAGAGTCCGTATCGGCGACCATCAACAGTATCAACAAGATGCGTCAGACCATCCACGAGGCGGAAAAACGTATCAAACGTCTGGGCGAACGTTCGCAGGAGATCGGCGGTATCATCAACCTGATCAACAACATCTCCGAGCGTACCCACATCCTGTCCCTGAACGCGAGTATGCATGCTGCTTCTGCCGGTGAAGCCGGTCGTGGCTTGATGGTGGTGGTAGACGAGGTACAGCGTCTGGCCGAGAACTCCCGTGAGGCAACCGCCGAGATCGAGAACCTGGTCAATAACATCCAGCTGGAAACTGCCGACACCATCCACGTTATCAACACCGCTATCGAGGACGTTGTCACTGGTACTCGCCTGGCTGAACAGGCCGGTGAGCACATGGAACAGACCCGAAGCACTACCCAGTCACTGGTAGAGTCCGTTGTCCGTATCGCCCAGAACGCGACCGGTCAGGCCAAACTGGCCCAGACCCTGCGCCAGCGTGCCGACAGCATCAACGCCTTTACCCAGGCAACCAACAGCGAGATGGTGCAGCAGAAACAGCTCTCCTCCCGCCTGGTAGGCGCCGCCGACGAACTGCAGCGCTCAATCAGCGTGTTCAAACTGCAGCATCAGGCTGAAGACTAAGGAACGCCGGCAGATGGAGGAAAGCGGTATGAAGCCGATGCTGGCCGACCAGCTGACAGCCCTGGGCGAGCAGCTCGACCAGCCAACGGAACAACTGGCCGAGCAGCTGGCCGAGCTGTCAGAAACCTGTCAGGAAACAGAATTACCGGGGCTGGGAGACCTGCTGGCGTTCATGTCCGAGCTGGTAGCAGCGGAAGAAGCTGCACTGGCCCCTGAACATCAGGCACAACTGGCCCTTATTCTGCAGGCACCAGGCAAGGGATTGGCACTGGACGACCTACTCGCCGCCGCCACTGGTATCCTGACAGCCGACAGCTGGCAGGCACCGCTGGAGGCCGAGGATCTGGATATGCTGCCCGAGCTGCTGGCCGAAGACTGGCCGAAGCTGACAGCGGCAGGCTCATCCGAGGCAGAGACAGAACTCGAAGCCGGGTCTGCACAGGACGACGAGGCTGATGAAGTCTCAATTGACGACCTGGACTTCCAGCTGTTGCCCGAAGAGGACCTTTCCCCTGATACCGAAGCAACCATGGAAGACGTATCCATGGATAGCGTTGAGGCAGCACCTGTAGAAACTCCTGTGGGAGCGCATGAGGAAGCACCTGTGGGAGCGCTCTCCGAGCGCGAAGAACCCACCTCGGAAACTCAGCCCTCATCAGAACCCCCTGGCCCTGTCACCAGTGCCCTGAAACAGTCAGACAACCCTGAAGCTCTGAGCGAACAGCTGGCTGATTTAAGCGAGTCCCTTGCAGAACAGGACCCGCCTCTGATCTCGGACCTCTGCGCTCTCGCCGCCGAGCAATACGCCTCTCTGGAAAGTCTGGACGATAGCCCAGCCGCTGAACTGGCCAGCTTGCTGGATCAGCTGTTGAGCACGCCTGATCTGGACACCGCAACCGCTGCACTGAATGTGTTAGGTCATGCCGACTGGCCCGAGCCCATGGACCCTGAAGATCTGGCCGAACAGCAAGCGCTGATTGAAGAAGAGTTCCAGGCAGATGCCAGCGTACCGAAAACCGAGCCCGAAACGGCTGTAGCAGAACCTGACGAGGCTGAGGCAGTTCCTGAAGCGCTTTCTGAAGCTTCCTCTGAGGCGCTTTTTGAGACCACTCCTGAAGCGACACCTGGTGAAGCGCCTGTGGGAGCGCTCTCCGAGCGCGAAGAACCTTCCACGGAAACTCAGGACTCATCAGCCCTCTCCGGCCCCGCCATAGCGGCTTTCAACAGCAGTGACGACCTAGAAGCCCTGTGCGATCAGCTGGCTGAGCTGAGCGAAACCCAGGCAGAGCGTGAGCCCACGCTGATTTCAGACCTGTGCGCACTGACCGCTGAGCTCTGTGGCGCGCTGGAATCCCTGGACCACCCGGGGCTCAAGTCCCTGCTGATGCAACTGGATCAGCTGCTGGAGCAGCCCGACCAAAGCAACGCCAGCGCCGTTCTGACGGCCTTGGGCGATGAGCAATGGCCCGAGCCCCTGGATGCTGAAGACCGGGCCGAGCTACAGTCCTTGATTGATGCCGCTTTCCTGTCTCAGGAAACCGAGCAGACCACAGAGCAAGACATCATCACCGCAGAAGCACAGGAAACGACTGCGCCTGAGGCTGTAAACGAAGCGGGGCCTGCCTGTTCTGCACTGAACGCTGCCGACTCCGGTGAAGCCCTGTCCGAACAGTTGATGGAGCTGAGTGAATCTCTGGCAGAGCGCGATCCTACACTGATCTCCGATCTGTTCGCGCTGGCCGGTGAAGCCTGCGAGGCGCTTGAAGATCTCACCAACCCTCTCGCCACTCAACTGTGCCAGCAGCTGGACCAGTTGCTGGCAACTCCGGATGCCGACACCTGCAACCGAACCATCGAGCTGCTGGCCGACGCGCACTGGCCGGCGCCACTGGAAGCTGACGATCAGGCCGAGCTGCACGCGCTGGTCACCGAGGCGTTTTCACCTGCCGATGCACCGGTCGAAGAGCTTGCCGAGGCTGACTTTGAGCCTGCGGCTCAGCCAGAACTGCAACCGGAGCCGGTCGAGTCAACGCCTGCCGTGGCAGAAGCGGTCGAGCTGGAACAGCCCGATTTCTGTACCGTGGATATGAGCCTGCTTGAGAATGCAGGCCCCAAGGTCGATCCTCAGATTCTGACCATGCTGTCCGGCTCCTTGCTGCAACTGACCCAGTTGTGGGAGCAAACAAAGCCCAACAGCAACTCGGCACTGCTGGAAGCCAGCCAGGAAGCCCTTCTGCCACTGGAACGGGCCTGTGAAACCGTTCACCTGAGCGGCATCCGCATTCTGCTGGAAGGCCTGGGACGCAACCTGGATTACATGATCCAGCGCCAGCTGCCATTGGAAGTATACGAGCACAACCACTTTACCCACTGCCTGGAAGCCCTGCAGACACACCTGGATGACCTTGGCGACAAGGGCAACCGCGATACGCTGGTGGATGCCATCAGCGATCCGGGGCTTCCCATCCACGCCGACCCTCAACAGTCCGCGTTCATCACCGGGCTGCTGGCATTAGCGAGCATCCAGTCACCGGAGGATATCGAGCATCCTCAGGCCACACCGGAAGATGTGGAGCTGGCCATTGCAGATGATATCGATCCCCAGTTGCTGGAAATGCTCTACGACGAGCTGCCCACTCTGGTGGACGAGTTCCAGCAGCACTTGCAGGCGGTACTGGAGGAAGAGCAGACCGAATCCCTGCTCAGTGCCCAGCGCGCAGCCCACACCATCAAGGGCCTGGCCAACATGGCCGGCATTCGCGGTCCGGCCAAATTGACCCACTGCATGGAAGACGTGCTGGAGGTACTCACCGACGCCAAGACCCTGCCGGGCCCTCAGCTGGCGGAAGATCTAACCGAAGCGATCGACTGCCTGGCCCAGATGAGCGAGTCGATCAGCGAGTCAGAACCCAGCCCCGACGGTTCGATGGAAGTGCTGCAAAGCATGATGGACTGGTTCTACCGCCTCCGTACCGAAGGTATAGAGGCGGCTGGCCAGGCGTTGAGCGGCAAACCCAAACGCAAGAAAACACCTGCTCCTGCGCCCAAGGATGACAAGCCTGCCGAGCAGCAGAAACAGGCTGCCCAGGGCGGCGGCGAACAGGGCCAACTTCGTGTTCCGGTCAGCCTGCTCGATAACCTGTTCCGAATCGCCGGTGAGTCCAGCACTCTGAACGCCCAGCTGGATGATCGTCTGAGTCAGATGCACCGCTTGGCGCGCGCCAACCGTGACCGCCAGCGTGTACTGCAGAAAGTCATGTTCGACATCGAACAGCAACTGCAGGACTACTTCACACTGCATCCCACGGAAAACGGCGATGACAGCCACTTCGACCCGCTCGAAATGGACCGCTACCACAGCATGCACACAACGCTGTCGCAGCTGCAGGAAGCGGTTGCCGACGTACGCGAGGTGGGCCGTGAGATGGCCGAGCAGCTGCGTCACCTGGACGAAATGCATGCGTCCCAGACCAACCTGCAGAAGGAGTCGCTGGATAACGTACTCAGCACCCGTCTGGTTCCGGTCAAAACCCTCAGCTCGCGCATGCAGCGCATCATGCGCCAGGCCTGCCGTGCAGCCGGCAAGGAGGCGCGCCTGGTCATAGAAGGTGAAGGCGTACTGATCGACAGCCAGGTATTGAGCCAGCTGGCCGACCCCCTGATGCACATTATCCGTAACGCGGTGGACCACGGTCTTGAAGACCCCGAAACCCGTGCAGCCAACGGTAAGGACGAGGTCGGTACGCTTACCATCGGCTTCCGTCAGGCGCAGAATCAGGTACAGGTGAGCTGTGCCGATGACGGTGGCGGCATCAACGTCACCCGCGTTAAGGAAATTGCCGAGCGTAAAGGCCTGCTGAAAGGGGGCCGTGTGCTTTCCGACAGCGAAGCCCAGCGCCTGATTCTGATTCCCGGGTTCTCGACCCGTGATGAAATCAGCCAGCTGTCAGGACGTGGCATCGGCATGGACGTGGTGTATCAGCAGGTTACCCGCCTGCAGGGCACCATCAGTATCCATTCGGTACAGAATGAAGGCACTCGTTTCGACCTGGCACTGCCGGCCTCGTCACTGCTGATCCATACCCTGCTGGTGCGCAGCGCCAACAAGCGTATCCATGCCCTGTCCAGCCACACCATTGAGCAGAGCCTGCTATCGGCCGATGGCGAGATCAACAGCTCCGATGACGGCATGACCTTTACTACAGAAGAAGGTGTATACCCGGCCTACACGCTGGAAACGCTACTGGGTGAAAAGCCCGGGGATTACAGCGGCAAGCGTCTGTTCCCGGTACTACTGGTCAAACTGGACCAGGGCGAAAAAGCGGCGGTATTTGTGCCCGAAGTATTGGCCCACCGCGAGCAGGTGTTCAAGTCCATGGGCGAGCACCTGCCCGATATCCCCGGCGTGCCCGGCGTTACCATTCTTGCCGACGGCAGCGTGGCGCCCATCGTTGACCTGCAGGGACGTATCCGCCAGCGTCATTCGGCCCTGAGTCCGGTATCCGAACTGGCAGAGCCCGAGTTCAACCTGCACCTGCCTGAAGTCCTGGTGGTGGATGACTCTCTCAGTGCCCGTAAGACACTGGCAACCCTGCTCAGCGACAGCGGCTACGAAGTACGCACCGCCATCGATGGCCTGGATGCATTGGACAAGATCCGTCAGGAACCGCCTGCGATTGTCCTGACCGACCTGGAAATGCCACGCATGAGCGGCATGGAACTGGCGGCCATCCTGCGCAACAGCAAGCAGTACAACAACATCCCTGTGGTGATGATCACCTCCCGTTCCACCCACAAACACCGTGGCGAAGCAGAAGCCGCCGGTGTCTCTGCCTACCTGACCAAACCCTGGACCGAAACCCAGGTGCTGGACCAGGTTCAGACCCTGCTGTTCTAGTCGCCTTGCCGCCGTTCCATCCTCTCCGGATGGACGGCGGCAGCGGTGGACTCCTGCGCCTTCAAACGGTATAAACTACTACTTTTGTTATAGTATATCGGCTGTATCGGCGTCCGCCGGTAGCATTCACCACACACTTAACTGACTGGAGTTCGTCCCGCTGATGAACCTGTTCTGGATACCTTTATTGCCGTTACTCGGTACCCTGATGCCACTCCTGACCGAAAGGTTCGGACGCAGCGCCTGCGCGCTGATGACCGCCATTCTGCCAGCCGTTGCGCTGTTCATGGTCCTGTATGCGGCACCCCAGGTGTTCGCGGGAACGACGTTGCAGGAGAGTTTTAGCTGGATTCCATCCCTGGGGCTGGAGCTGTCCTTCCGCCTCGATGGTCTGGCACTGCTGTTCTGCCTGCTGATTCTGGGCATCGGTTTGTTGATCATCCTCTATGCCCGCTATTACCTGTCCGAACAGGACTCCATGTCCCGTTTTTACGCTTACCTGATCCTGTTCATGACAGCAATGGTGGGCATTGTCACCGCCAACAACCTGATCCAGCTATGGCTGTTCTGGGAGCTGACCAGTATCAGCTCCTTCCTGTTGATCAGCTTCTGGAACCACAAGAGTGAGGCCCGCAAGGGTGCACGAATGGCACTGACAGTCACCGGTGCCGGTGGTCTTGCCCTGCTGGCGGGTCTGTTGCTGGTCGCCCATATTGTCGGCAGTTACGACCTCAGCGTGGTGCTGGCCAGTGGCGATACCCTTCGTGAGCACAGCGCCTACCCGGTTGCGCTGGTGCTGGTCCTTCTGGGTGCTTTCACCAAGTCGGCTCAGTTCCCGTTCCACTTCTGGCTGCCGCATGCCATGGCGGCACCGACGCCGGTCAGTGCCTATCTGCACTCGGCCACTATGGTCAAGGCGGGTATCTTCCTGCTGGCACGCTTTTATCCGGTACTGTCCGGCACCGAACTCTGGTTCCTGATTGTCAGCCTGACTGGCCTGGCAACCCTGCTGCTGGGCGCCTATATCGCCCTGTTCAAGCACGACCTCAAGGGGCTGCTGGCCTATTCCACCGTCAGTCATCTGGGCCTGATTACCCTGCTACTGGGCATGGACACCCAGCTGGCTGCCGTGGCCGCGATCTTCCATATCATCAACCATGCCACCTTCAAGGCATCACTGTTCATGGCCGCCGGTATCATCGACCATGAGTCAGGCTCGCGGGATATGCGCAAGCTCAACGGCCTGTGGAAATACATGCCCTATACCGCCACGCTGGCCATGGTCGCTGCCGCTTCCATGGCCGGTGTGCCATTGCTGAACGGCTTCCTTTCCAAGGAGATGTTCTTCGCCGAGACCCTGCATCAGGTGTCGCTGGGCTCCCTGTCCTGGATGGTGCCGGTGCTGGCGACGCTGGGCGGTGTGTTCTCGGTGGCCTACTCCACCCGCTTTATCCATGATGTGTTCTTCAACGGCGAACCGATCGACCTGCCCAAAACACCTCATGAACCGCCGCGCTACATGCGTATTCCAGTGGAGATTCTGGTAGCGCTCTGTCTGCTGCTGGGTATTTTCCCGGGCTACATCATTGGCGGTCTGCTGGACTCGGCCTCATCGGCCGTACTGGCGGGTAACCTGCCCGATTACAGCCTGTCGATCTGGCACGGCTTCAACCTGCCGCTGCTGATGAGCGTGATCGCCATGATGGGCGGCCTGATGATCTACTATAACCGCCGTCATCTGTACCAGTTCCAGGCGCAATTCCCGGAAACGGACGCCAAAATGGCATTTGAGAGTGCCATTCAATGGCTGGTCGCGGCGGCGACTCGCGTGCACAAGTTCTACGAGAACGGCTCGCTGCAACGTTATATGTGGCTGCTGTTGCTGTTCGCGCTGGTACTGACCGCAGGCCCGTTGATGGACCTGAATACCACCGCCGGCCTGCGACCGCACCTGCCCATTGATGGTGTTGAAATCACCGCTGCAGTACTGCTGTGCCTGAGTGCACTGGCAACCGTGATCTGGCACCGCAAGCGTATGATTGCCCTGCTGACCCTGTCCGTGGTGGGCCTGATCGTGTCCATCGCCTTTGCCCGCTTCTCGGCACCCGACCTGGCGCTGACGCAGCTGTCGGTGGAAGTCGTAACCGTGATCCTGCTGATGCTGGCACTGTTCTTCCTGCCGCAGAAAACGCCGAAGGAATCCTCACCCCGTCGTGTGGTACGTGATCTGGCCATTGCCGCCATGATCGGTGGTGTGGTCGGCACCATCAACTACGCCATGATGACACGACCACTGGACAGCATCTCCGACTACTTCCTTGCCAACAGCAAGATCGGTGGCGGCGGTACCAACGTGGTCAACGTGATACTGGTGGACTTCCGTGGCTTCGATACCCTGGGCGAGATCACCGTACTGGGCATTGCAGCGCTGGGTATCTTCAAGCTGATCGCACGCATGCGCCTGTTCATGCCGGCCGGTGATGAGCATGGCCGCCCCTGGGCGCGTGATCGCCATCCGATGATGCTGGCCGTGATCTCCCAGAGTCTGCTGCCGCTGGCGCTGCTGGTATCCGTGTACATCTTCCTGCGTGGCCACAACCTGCCGGGCGGTGGCTTTATCGCCGGCCTGGTGACATCGGTAGCGCTGGTACAGCAGTATGTTGCCCACGGGGTCGACTGGATGAAGGCTCGCCTGAAGCTGGACTACCAGTGGCTGATCGGCAGCGGTGTGCTTATCGCCACACTGACAGGTCTGGGCAGCTGGGTGTTCGAGCGCCCCTTCCTGACCTCCTGGTTCGATTACTTCAAGCTGCCCTGGATCGGCAAGTTCGAACTGGCCAGCGCCATGGTGTTTGACCTCGGCGTCTATCTGACCGTGATCGGCGCGACGCTGCTGATCCTGGCCAACCTGGGCAAGCTCACCACCAACCACCGTCCAACTCAGCCGGAGTCTGAATAAATGGAAGCCGTATATGCCGTGTGTGTTGGCCTGCTTACGTTTTCAGGCATTTTCCTCTGCCTGCGCGGGCGAACCTTTCCTGTCGTCATGGGTCTCACCATGCTGTCCTATGCCGTCAACCTGTTCCTGTTCTCCAGTGGACGCCTGAAACTGGACGGTGCCGCCATTCTGGGCACCTCCTATACCTATGCGGACCCGCTGCCCCAGGCACTGGTGTTGACAGCGATTGTAATCGGCTTCGCCATGACCGCTTTTGTGGTCATTCTGGCCATGCGCGCACGCGCCGATTTGGGCAACGACCACGTGGACGGCCGACTGCCCCCGCAACCTGAAACCAAAACACGCCGCAAGAAGGACCAGGCATGATCGAACACCTTCCCATACTGCCGGTTCTACTGCCTCTGCTGGGGGCACTGTTGCTTCTGCTGCCGCCGCTCAGCGCCAGCCTGGAACGCCAGCGCATCGCATCACTGGTGGTGTCGGCGCTGACCCTGCTGGCCGCACTGACCCTGATGCTGCATACCCGTGCCGAAGGCATTCAGCTCTATGTACTGGGTGACTGGCAGCCGCCATTTGGCATCGTGCTGGTCTCCGACCTGCTGTCATCACTGCTGGTCCTGCTGACCTCGGTACTGGGACTGGCCGCACTGCTTTATGCCTGTGCCGGCGAAGATCGAACCGGTGCCTACTTCCATCCGTTGATTCTGTTCCAACTGATGGGGATTAACGGCGCTTTCCTGACCGGGGACATTTTCAACCTGTTCGTATTCTTCGAGGTGCTGCTGATCGCCTCCTATGCCCTGCTGATTCACGGCGGTGGCAAGCAGAAAACCCAGGCCAGCTTCCACTATGTGGCGCTCAACCTGGTAGGCTCCAGCCTGTTCCTGTTCGCACTGGGCATGCTGTACGGCACCCTGGGCACCCTGAATATTGCTGACATGTCGACCAAGGTCGCCAAGCTGTCTGAAGCAGAGGCCGTGCTGGCCCGTGCCGGTGGCATGCTGCTGCTGGTGGTATTCGGCCTGAAGGCAGCCATGCTGCCGTTGCATTTCTGGCTCACCCGCGCCTATTCATCCGCTGCGGCTCCTGTGGCGGCGCTGTTCGCCATCATGACCAAGGTCGGCATCTACAGCCTGTACCGTGTCCATACCGTGGTGTTCGGTGAAAACGCAGGGCCACTGGCCAACATGATTGAACCCTGGATCTGGCCGCTGGCGATCATGACCGTTGTCGCCGGCAGTGTCGGTGCTCTGGCCAGCCCCAACCTGCGTGAACTGACCGCCAACCTGGTGATCGTATCCGTGGGCACCCTGTTGATCTCGGTCGCACTGCACAATGAAAAAGCCACGGCCGCAGGCCTTTACTACCTGGTTCACAGTACCTTTATCAGTGCAGCCTTGTTCCTGGTGGCAGGCCTGATCAGTGAACAGCGCGGCAAGGCGGGAGACCGTTTCGTGATGTCTCGCAAGGTGCGCCAGCCTGCACTGCTGGGTGTCTGTTTCTTCGTCGCAGCCATGACCATTGCCGGTATTCCGCCGTTCTCCGGCTTTGTCGGCAAACTGCTGATGCTGCAGTCGGCCGAGCAGGGATCTGAAATGCTCTGGGTATGGCCCACCATCCTGATCAGCAGCCTGATTACCATCATCGCTCTGTCACGCGGCGGCACGACTCTGTTCTGGCGTCGCAGCACCGACAAAAGCCAGTCAGATCCGGCTTCTCCCTGGCAGGTTGCAGCCGTTACCTTGCTGCTGCTGGCAGCGCCGTTGATGGTGATCTTTGGCGGTCCCATGACTGAATACACCGATGCCGCTGCCCGGCAGTTGCATCAGCTGCCCGCATCTCTGGATGTTCTGCTGCCTGGAGGCCCCTCATGAGTCGATCCTTTTGGCTGCCCATGCCGCTGCACAGCCTGCTGCTCTTTGTCGCCTGGCTGCTGCTTAACAACTCCGTCGAACCCGGCCACCTGGTGCTGGCAGCCTTCCTGGCCTGGACCATCCCACTGCTCTGTGCACCCCTGAAAACAGACCAGCCCCGCGTCCTCAAGCCGCTGCTGGCAGCCCGCTATGCCCTGCGTGTGCTGGGTGATATTGTCACCGCCAACATCGACGTGGCCATTCTGGTGCTGGGCCCCATGCGTAAACTGCAGCCGGGCTTCATCGCCATTCCGCTGGATCTGAAAGAAGACCTGCCGATTACCGTGCTGGCCAGCACCATCTCGCTGACCCCCGGTACCGTCAGTGCCGAGGTTTCAGAGGACCAGAAATGGCTCTACATTCACGCGCTGCATATTACCGATGAGCAGGCGCTGATTGCCGAAATCAAGGCGCGCTACGAAGCCCCGCTGAAGGAGATTTTCGGATGCTGAATACCACCATTTTCATTGTCAGTGGCGCGGTATGTATCGCACTGGTACTGAATCTCTGGCGTCTGTTGCGTGGGCCTGATCTGTCGGACCGTATCCTTGCGCTGGATACCATGTACATCAACAGCATCGCCCTGATTCTGCTGTACGGCATGCACATGGGCACCAACCTCTACTTTGAAGCGGCCCTGCTGATCGCCATGCTC
Organism: Marinobacterium sp. NO-S09; assembly: GCF_059179545.1. NCBI lineage: Bacteria > Pseudomonadati > Pseudomonadota > Gammaproteobacteria > Oceanospirillales > Oceanospirillaceae > Marinobacterium > Marinobacterium sp. NO-S09. The sequence continues at coordinate 3,906,590 of NZ_CP168954.1, forward strand.
GGCTTTGTCAGCACCGTGGCCCTGTGCAAGTACCTTTTGCGCGGCGATATTATTGAGTAAGGATGTATGAATATACTGGTTGAAATTCTGGTCTGTGTACTGCTGTTGATCGGTGGCTTTTTTGTTCTGGTCGGTTCTCTCGGCCTGTGCCGCCTGCCGGATGTTTACACCCGCCTGCATGCACCGACCAAGGCTACTACGGTGGGTATGGGCGGCATCCTGATCGCCTCCATGGTACTGATGACCTACGAGCAGGGGTATTTCAGCGTACACGAACTGTTGATCACGCTGTTCCTGCTGATCACAGCCCCCATCACCGCACACATGCTGGCCAAAACGGCACTGCATCATGAGAACCGCGCCCTGAGACGCACACGTTCACAGCACCTGATCGCCAGTGCCCGCGAGCAGCAGCCACCGGCGGTTCCCGACAGCTCCAGTCATGATTGAGCGACTGCAGAACGCCGAGCTCAGCTGGCAGGCGGGCTCACCGGAGTCAGACCGATTTGGCGATATCTACTTCAACCGCGATGGCGGTATTGCTGAAACCGAACACGTTTTCCTCCAGGCCAACCACCTGGAGGAACGTTTTGCCAGCCTTGAAAGCGCGTCGTTCGTCATTGCCGAAACCGGCTTTGGTACCGGACTCAACTTTCTGTGCGCCCGTGATCTATGGCTAAAGCAGTCCAAAGCACCGCAGCAGCTCCACTATATCTCCTGTGAGAAGTACCCGCTCAAGGTGGATGACCTGGCCCGAGCGCTGGAAGCCTTCCCCCAGTTCGCAGAAGGTTCGCGTCAATTAATTGACGGCTATCCGGCACCGGTTGAAGGCTTTTATACCCTGAGATTTGATGGCGGCCGTGTGCTCCTTACGCTCCTCTTGGGGGATGCCCTTGAGCAACTGCCGCGCCTGGAAGCCCGCATTGACAGCTGGTTTCTGGACGGTTTTGCTCCCGCCAAGAACCCGGATCTCTGGACTGACGCTCTGTTTCTGCAGATCGCCCGCCTGAGTCAGCCGGGCACGCGTTTTGCCACCTTCACCGCTGCCGGTATCGTCCGTCGCGGACTCCAGGCAGTCGGCTTTGAGGTGGAAAAACGCCCGGGGTTTGGCCGCAAACGCGAGATGCTTGCCGGAGTCATGACCGCGCCCGCGCAAACAAACGGGGAGTCAAAAACCCGGCTGCCGATCTGGAGCCTGCCTCCGGAACCTCGCAAGCCCGTCAGCACAGAACCTGTCATTGTCATCGGCGCGGGCATCGCCGGCGCTTCTGCTGCACGGGCATTGGCCGAGAAAGGCATTCCTGTTCAGGTGGTTGAACGCCACGCATCCCCTGCGCAGGAAGGCTCAGGCAATGCGCAGGGTGCGCTCTATGCCAAACTGCCGGCCAAACCCACGGCACACAGCCGCTTCCACCTCTGTGGTCTGGAATACAGCTGTGCGTTGCTGCAGCCGCTGATGCAGCAGGACCCTGCTCTGGGCGACCTTTGTGGTGTGTTACAACTTGCATTGAATGCCAGGGAACAAAGTCGCCAAGGTGATATTGTTGCGGCCGGTGCCTACCCTGACAGTCTGGTTCATGCAGTTGCTCGGGCTGAAGCCACTGAACTCGCAGGACTGCAGATAGATACATCAGGCCTGTTCTTCCCCCGTGCAGGCTGGGTTTCGCCCCCGGCACTGTGCCAGGCGCTGCTGAACCATCCGCTGATTCAGTGCCAGTACAACACGCCAGTGAGCGACTTGAGCTGCCACGAGGGCATCTGGCAGCTGGAAGGCACCACCTTCAGTGCCCGTCAGGTCGTGGTCTGCTGTGCCAGCAGTAGCCGTCAGTTCAGCCCCCTGTCATGGCTTCCACTCAAACCGATTCGAGGCCAAACCAGTCAGGCCGATGCGCCCGCCAACCTGGCTGCGTTGAAAACCGTGGTCTGTGGAGAAGGCTATATCTCGCCGCCTATGAAGGAACGCTACTGCTTTGGGGCATCATTCAAGGTGGGTGAGACTGAACTGGATGTACGTGAAGACGAGCATACGCACAACCGGGACATTCTGACCCGTGCGTTGCCCGAATTGGGCCATGCCCTTAGTGACAAGTCTCTGGATGGGCGTGTCGCACTGCGTTGCAGTACACCGGACTATTTACCCTTGACCGGGCCCGCGCCTGATCTGAACGGCTATATCGAACGCTACGCCAAACTCAGGGATGACGCCCGCTGGCCACTGGACCAGCCACCAGCCTATCAAAACGGCCTGTTTATCAACCTCGGACACGGATCAAAAGGCCTTATTAGCGGTCCAATAACAGGAGAGTTATTGGCGGCTCAGATCGCGGGAACCCCCTCTCCCCTGTCTGCTGACCTACTGCCAATCCTCCATCCAGGACGATTTATAATCAAGAATCTGATTCGCGGGTCGCTATAATAGGAGTAGCCGGTATTTTCCGGTAAGTGCGGAGGTAGCCTATGGCACTTGTCATCTATGATCAGGGGTATCGGATTCAGACCCCCGTTGACTCGTTGTTTCGGCAACGCGGTGTCGAGTCGATGCAACAAAGCAGCCAGGCATCCGGCTTGCCGGCATCCGAAGACAAGGCACAACGGCAGCAAGGGACTGAAGAACGGATTGAGCTGTCTCGGGAGCGTTTTCAGCTACCACCCAAGGACCGGCGCCAGTCACCCAAGGGCTATGACCAGGCAGGCCGAGAACAGGCGTCAGTTTCGAGCAAGCCTCAGGAGCTAAAAGCGGCGCAGGTCATGAGCAGCCCGGTACTGACCGTCACAACCGATACCAGTCTGCGTAAAGCCTGGGAACTGATGCAGGCACAAGAGGTGTACCACCTGATCCTGATCGACGACGATGAACGGGCACTTGGCCTGCTATCACGAGACGATATTCTGGCAAAAGGCACCGACTCACCTGTGAGTGTCACTCAGGCCTACCACAAACAGATGGTTGTGGCCTCGCCTGCGACCCCTGTCTCGAGCATTGCCGCCAGCTTCGTGCGCTACGATATCGGCGCTATTCCGGTCATTGATGATCATGACCGGCTGCAAGGTATCGTATGTCGCACCGACCTGCTGCGCATGCTGATCAATAATGCCCGTGTCGAAAGCTGGGCCTGAGGTATCACTGCGGCGGCAGTTGACGGCCTGAGGCTTTAGCTGCGGTTCGCTCCAATGGATCTTCCGGTATGTCCGATGGAGAGCGGTTGCCACTCAGCCAGTTGGCCAGGGTGCTGAAAACCTTTTTAACCGCACGCCAGAGTTTTGGCAGAATCCAGATCAGCAGCCCGATAAACAGAATCAACGCGCCCAGGAACCAGAGCGGATGATTCAGTGCGGTCCAGAGGCCACCGATCACGATCAGGTCTTCACTGAAGGAGGCTGTCCAGTTGGTCAAGGGCTCGGGCGAGGTATTGATGACTACCCGGGTACCTGCCTTGAGCGCATGGCTTCCTGCCGCCATGGAGCCACCCACCAGGGCAGCGGCCAATTCTACCACCGGACTCATATCGCCCACGGCACCTGCGGCCAGCGCCGCACCAGCCGGAATGCGTATGAAGGTATGCAGGCTGTCCCAGCCGGTATCCACCCCTGGCACCTTATCGGCAAAGAACTCGACGAAGTACATGAAGCCTGCCGCCATAAGCACCAGCGGATCGCTGACGATCTCCAGCCCCGGCGGCAGCGTCAGATGGCCCATATTGGATAGCACACCCAGCATCAGCACAGTGGCATAGAGATTAATGCCACTGGCCCAGGCAACGCCCATGGTGAGTGCTATCAGCGAAGTAATCTGATCAAGCTGTTCCACAGGCAGGCCTCGCTATTCAGTTTTGCCAGTCGCGCACCTGATCGGCCGGCACAATATTGCACTGGCCTGTGTGCTCACTAAAGATCAATACAGCCTCACCACGCTCCAGGGCTCGTCGCACCTGGCTCACCTTATCGGCAAGACTGTACTCCTGTTCACCATAGTCAGTGCCGTCACGGCTGACAAACTCCTGAATCAGGTTATCCAGTGTCTCAGCCGACACTTCCTGCCAGGGGATAATCATGCCGACTCCCACTCAGCCAGCTGCTGCAGGAAGCTTGCTTCATCCATCACGGGCACGCCGGCCTTCTCCGCCTTGGCCAGTTTGGAACCGGCACCGGGGCCAGCGACAAGCGTGTGGGTTTTGCCGGACACACTGCCGCTGACCTTGGCCCCCAACGCCAGCAGGCGCTCCTTGGCTTCATCGCGGGTCATCTGCTCCAGCGTACCGGTCAGTACCCAGGTTTGTCCCTGCAACGGCTGGGCGTTTGCACCTGCCGCGACTTTGACTTCGGACTCCCAGTGCATGCCGAAATCACGCAGTTGCTGTTCCAGTGCACGAATGCGAGCGACCCAGTCATCATTACGCAGGCACTGCATCATGCCGTCACGGGCCTTGCGGCTGAGTTTGGGCACCTCGGCCAACACCGACTCATCCGCCGCCAGCACAGGCTCCAGCGCCTTGAAATAACGCGCCAACGCCTCGGCCCCCGTCTTGGCCACACCCGGAATATCCATGCGCAACAGCAACATATCCAGCCCGATAGCGCCCTGAAGGCCCATAGCGATGTCGGTTTCGCCCTGCAGATCGATGCCTTGCGCCAGCAGGTCGTCCAGTACCTGGCGGTTATGGTCGTCCTGCATGAAGTTATGGATCTCATGACCTACTTCCAGGCCGATATCCGGCAGCCAGGTCAGCAGCAGCGGCTCCGCTTCTCGCAGGCGTTGCAATGAACCCAGCTGGGCCGCCAGGGTACGCGCAGTGCCCTCACCCACCTCAGGAATGCCCAGTGCATAAACAAAGCGGGCCAGTTCCACCTGACGGCTGGCCGCGATGGCATTGATCAGGTTTTCTGACGACAGCTGAGCAAAGCCTTCCAGTTCCAGTACCTTTTCCACTGTCAGTCGGTACAGGTCTGCTGGCGAGCTAACCAGTTCCTTTTGCACCAGCAGTTCGATGTTTTTCTCACCCAGGCCATCAATATCCATCGCCTTGCGCGAGACAAAATGGATCAACGCCTGGATCAGCTGCGCCTGACAGGACAGGCGGCCGACACAGCGGTATACCGCACCTTCCGTATGTTGTTCACGCCCCTTGCCACGCTTGACCAGACGCACGCGTTCCACCGCCGAGCCACAGACCGGGCATTGCTCGGGAATGTGAACCTCGGTTTCCTCCCCGGTACGCTTGTCCGTCTGTACCGCCGCTATCTGCGGGATAACATCACCAGCACGACGCACGATCACCCAGTCACCGGCGCGCACACCCAGGCGGGCAATCTCATCCATATTGTGCAGGGTGGCGTTGCTCACCGTGACGCCGCCGACAAACACCGGCTCAAGGCGGGCAACCGGGGTAATGGCACCGGTGCGTCCCACCTGGAATTCAACCGCTTTCAAGCGGGTCGCTTCTTCCTGAGCCGGGAACTTGTGGGCAATGGCCCAGCGCGGCGCCCGGGCGATGTAGCCCAGCTGCTCCTGCTGGTCGAGACGGTTAACCTTGAATACGATGCCGTCGATATCGTACGCCAGTTGGTCACGACGGGCGGCAAGCTGCTCGTAGTAGTCACGACAACCATCCAGGCCGTTTAAGACGCGCATTTCAGCGTTGATCTTCAGCCCCCAGGCGTGCAGCTGTTCCAGCCGCTGGGCGTGACGGTCCGGCAGCTCGCCACCGCTGACCACTCCCGTGCTGTAGCAGCAGAACTCCAGCGGCCGCTTGGCCGTTACCGCCGGGTCCAGCTGACGCAGACTGCCAGCCGCCGCATTACGCGGGTTTACGAATGTTTTTTCATCGGCTTCGCGGGCCAGCGCATTGAGGCGTTCAAAGCCGGCACGGGGCATGTAAATCTCGCCACGCACTTCCAGTCGCTCGGGCCAGCCGCTGCCCATCAGGCGCAGCGGAACCGAATTGAGGGTGCGCACATTCAGTGTAATATCTTCCCCGGTGGAGCCATCGCCACGGGTGGCCGCACGCACCAGACGCCCCTGCTCATACATCAGGCTGACTGCGATGCCATCCAGCTTGGGCTCGCAGGCGATCTCCAGATCAGCGGTATCGTCCAGCTGCAGGCGTTCACCGATGCGTTTAATAAAGGCGGCCATATCTTCGGCATCGAAGGCGTTATCCAGTGACAGCATCGGCTGTTCATGGCGCACTTCGGCAAAACCGGTATCCGGTTTTTTACCTACACGTTGGGTGGGTGAGTCTGCCGTCACCAGCTCAGGATGCTCGGCCTCCAGTGCCTTCAACTCCTGAAACAGGCGGTCATACTCGCTGTCGGTGACACTGGGCTCATCAAGTACGTAATAACTGTAGTTATGCGCTTCAAGCTCGCTGCGCAGCGACTCGGCACGTTCGGTAACGGAATCGGGAAGGGTCATGCCTGTGGATATCTCAGGTCGGTTAAAAACAAAAACGGGTCTTAGTTGACCCGTCGTTGCCGCTGATGCATCTGAAATTCACGGATGCGTTCGCGATAGTGTTCCTTGGTTTGGGGCCGCATCACCGAGCGGTCTTCATCCAGCAGCTCGCCATTGAGATGCTTGGCCAGCGTTTCAGCCGTGGCCAGCATGCACTCGTAGGCCGTCATCGGGTCCTTGGGCTCGCTCATGGACATGAAGAAGGAGACCGCCGGAGTTTCCAGCGCTTCCATGTTGTCCGGATCGAAGGTCCCCGGGGCAACGGCATTGGCCATGCTGAACTGGATCGGCGAGCCTGGAGAGCTGTCCTCAGCACGGTGATAGATCGACATATCGCCCCAATCCATACCACAGGCATCGACAATTTTACCCAGTGCAGGCCCAGGCAGGCGCTCACCATTGCGGCCGACTACGGTAATCACCAGCACATGCTCGGGATCAGGCATGGACGAGCGTGTCGGGCCTTTGGGCTTCGCAGGAGCAGGCGTTTCAGCAGGTTCCACTGGCTCAGGCTCAGAAGGCTGCTCAACAGACTGTACAGGCTGGCGTGGCTGACTTTCCGTGCTCGCGGCTGCAGAGCGCTGCGGCTCGGGGGCCTCAGGTGTGAAATCGAGATCAGGTTCAGCCGCCACAGCGGGTTCAGCCGAGTGAGACAGGCGTTCCTGCTCAGCTTCGGCCGCTTCCACCCGCTCGGATTCACGTTCCACCGAGTCACGGTAGGCAGCCAGGGTATCGTTGGGAAGATCGGTACCAATCTGGTCAAACAGCGTGGGGATCGGCTGGTCCAGATCCAGTTCATGCTGATCGTCGTCAGGGACCTGTGCCTGTTCTGACTGCACCGGCAGAGGCTCTTCCTTCAGCGGGTAGTCCATCTCCAGAGAAGAGCCCTGAAGATCGCCACGGTCAACGGCGTCCATCAACTCACGGTCATCGCCGGCAGAGGCATCAGCCGGACCCAGGTTGTCAAACAGCGGTTCGGGCGCGGGTTCAGGCGCTTGCACAACCGGCTGAGCCGGCGCTGGCTTGCGCGTGTCCTGTTTGGGTTTGGCACGGGGCTTGGCTCGGCCTCGGGCTGCTTCCTCACGCGTGGGAATATCGTCAAACAGAGGGTCCATTTCGGTCAACTCTGGCGCCGCATCCAGAGACGGCTCCATGCGCTGATCCAGGCTGGGCTCTCGGCGTTCTTTTACAGCGGGGCGCGCAGGCGCGGTTTCACGTTCGGGCACCTCTTCAGGTGCCTGTCCCTGACATCGTCGCGCACCGCCGTTGGGCAGTTCAGGGTTATGGCCATCGCTGTCACCCAGCTCGGACAGGGTACGGTCAATCTCCAGCTTCAGCCGGCTCCGGTTGGCACTGACACGCCGCCAGCCATCCACCAGAATCAAAATCACAATCAGTACACCGCCGATGATTAGCCACTCGCGCAGACTGATATCCATATTTTCGCCTTACCCTGTTAATGAACGCCCTGCGTTACTTTAACACCTGGTCGATCACCAGTGAAACAGGCGCCTCGCGGCCCTGGGTTGCAACCGGACCAAATGTCCCCTGCAGGTCGCCTGCCTGAGGCTGAGGCTGTCCCGAAAGGCTGATCCGCGCGCTGATTTCCACTTCGTCATGCATCGACAGGCGTGCCTGGGGTGCCATCGCCATGGCATCCGTCAGTTCCAACTCTAACGGCAGGTCCTTTACCTGACGCTTAACAGCCGCCAGCGGCATACGCCCTTCCAGCGGACGGGCAAAAATAAACAGCGTCTGCTCCGGGTCGACCTGATCCAGCAACGCCGGATCCAGGGTGACCTGTACCCGGATGCTGGCCATATTCAGTTCCGGCACGTCGGGCACCGGCTGGCCGGCCGCCGCCAGCTGCTCCTGAGCTCGGGCGATGCCGCTGCGCAGCGAATCGGCTGCGGTGCCATCGGCATTGATCAGCGCCTTGCTCCAGTGTTCGATCGCTGCGGTGTAATTTTCCTGTTCAAAGGAATCGATCCCCAGCAGGCCCAGAGCCGCGATCTCATAGGGTTCCAGTGCCAGTGTCGCATTGATCTGCGCACGCACCTGCTCATCCATGACGCCGTTGTTGGCAAAATACATGGCCTGGGCCAGCTGACCCATCACACTGGCGTATTGTGGAGCTTCCCGGGGCAGGTAATCGAGCACCTTGGCAAAGGCATCACGACCGCCCGCATAATCCCCCATGTTCATGTAGGTATTGGCCAGCAGGTACCAGCCTTCCGGGTTCTCGGGGTCTGCCGCCAATTCCTGCTTCAGGGAGGCAATGGCCTGCTCCATGGTCATCTGGCCGTTGGGGCCTGGCGGGTTGTTCAACGCAACCGCCAGGTCATCCGCACGGCCCAGGTGGTTGTACAGGCCCAAGGCTGCGGCCGGAATCATCAGAGCCAGCAGAGTCACGGTGACCAGTTGCGCCTGGCCAACACGGGTACGCTTGGGCATTTCCGGGGCTTCATCCTCTTCCGCGTCAATCAGCAGATTGCGTTCCAGCTCCAGCTTCAGCGTGGCGAACTCGACTTCAGCCAGGGTGCCCTGACGACGCTCATTTTCCAGTTCCGTCAGGCGTTCACGGAAAATATCGATGTTTTGCTGGCGACGCTCTGTAGCTTCACTGCGGGCCAGACGTTGATGTCGCACCACTGGGGCAAACATGAACGCGATGGCGATCAGTGTCAGAACCGCGATACCGATCCAGAGTGTACTCATTGATCTTTTTCCTGTTGCAGTAGCTTGTTCAGGCGCTCCGCCTCTTCAGGCGTCAGGTTGTCACTGGGGCTATAGCCTTCGTTTTGACCCGGCTGTGCCTCAGTAGCAGTGCTGTTCTCACTCAACGTCTGGCGGTTGCGCCGATTGCGGCTGATCAAAAAGACCACCATAAGGCCGATGCCCAGCAGTACAAAGGGGCCATACCAGAGCAGCCAGGTGGTCTCCGTTACACGCGGGCGGTAGAGCACGAATTCACCGTAGCGGGTCACCATGAAGTCGATGATGCTGGCATCCGGCTCGCCCTCTTCCACCATGCGGTGTACTTCACGGCGCAAATCTGCTGCGAGAGGCGCATCGGAATCAGCGATATTCTGGTTTTGGCACTTGGGGCAGCGCAGCTCACCGGTCAGCTGATGAAAGCGCTCCTCATTACTTTCGTTCGAGAATTCGTAGGCATCGATGGCCGCCGTTGCCGACAACGGCGCCAGCAGAAACAGCCAGAGGCACAGACGCTTGATCATCCCTTGGCCTCCGTGCGGACCTGCTGCATCACCTGCTGCAGGGTCTCCCACACCTGGGCATCAACTGCACCGACATGGCGATAGCGCACGCGGCCTTCTGCATCCAGCACATAGGTTTCAGGCGCACCATAGACACCCATATCCAGCCCCAGGGTTCCTTCCTGATCAAGCACAACTTTCTGATACGGATTCAGGTAGCGGCGCAGCCATTCGCGCGCCTTGCCCGGCTCATCCTTGTAGTTGATACCGTAGATGGTAACGCCTTCATCCCGCGCCAGACGGTTAAGGAAGCCGTGCTCCTCCTTACAGGTAGGGCACCAGGTCGCCCAGACATTCAGCAGAGCCACTTCACCAGCCAGATCGGCCGGGGTCAGCAAGGTGTCAGGCTCGGTGAGCGAAGGCAGCTCGAAAGCCGGCAGCGGCTTTTTCTTTTCAGCCAGTTCCGAAGGCAACTCGGTCGGGTCCAGTGACAGACCCCGCCACAGGAAAATACCCAATACCAGAAACAGTACCAGCGGAATAAAGGCAAACAGCTTACGGTTGTTCATTGTCACCTCTCAGCTTCAGGCAGCCGCCGTGGCACGGCGTTTTCGGTAGCGTGGATCAGACGCAGCCAGGAGACCACCAAAGGTCATCAACAGGCCGCCCAGCCAGAGCCAGCGCACATAGGGTTTGTACTGCACACGTACCGCCCAGGCACCATTTTCCAGGGGTTCACCCAGTGCCACGTAAAGGTCACGGGTAAAGCCGGGGTCAATAGCGGCTTCTGTCATCACATTGCCACGTGCGGTGTAGAGGCGCTTCTCCGGATGCATTTCCGTGTACGGTTCACCATTGAGCAGGACACGGATCTGGCCCTGGTCGGAGGTGTAGTTCGGCCCTTCCACGTGGCGGTTGCCATCGTAGATAAAGGTGTAGTCACGGAAACTGATGGAATCGCCCGGCTGCATGCGCAGGTCACGCTGCTCGCTGTAGATCGATACCAGCGCGACGCCAACCACCAGTACGGCAACACCCAGGTGCGCCAGCACCATGCCGTAATAGCTGCGCGTCTGTTTCAGCAGGCCGGCCAGCTTTTCGCGGCGGTGTCGCAGGCGGTTATAGAGGTCACGTAGACCACTGAGTACGACCCACCAGGCCAGTACCAGTCCCAGGGTAACCCAGGGCTTGAGTTCAGCGGCAAACAGCCAGGTAGAGCCGACACCCAGCACCAGAGCAACGACACCCGGCAACCAGAGCTGTTGTACCAGCATACTCAGCTGCATCTGCTTCCAGCGACTGACCACACCGATACCCATGAACACCACCAGTATTGCGCCCAGCGGCACAAACAGTGCGTTAAAGTACGGCGGGCCTACCGACAGTTTGCCCATGCCCAGTGCATCCACAATCAGAGGGTAAATGGTACCGAGCAGCACCATGGCGCAGGACACCACCAGCAGCACGTTATTGACCAGCAACAGGCTTTCGCGTGACAGCAGACCAAAGCTGGACTCGCTGCGCATTTGACCGGCACGCAGAGCGTACAACAGCAAAGAGCCACCGATCACAATTGCCAGCATCACCAGAATAAACAGACCACGCTCAGGGTCGGAGGCGAAGGCATGTACCGAGGTCAATACACCTGAACGCACAAGGAAGGTGCCCAGCAGACTGAGCGAGAAGGCGAAAATCGCCAGCAGCACAGTCCAGCTTTTGAACACACCACGTTTCTCGGTCACGGCAAGGCTGTGAATCAGTGCAGTACCCACCAGCCAGGGCATCAGGGAGGCGTTTTCCACCGGATCCCAGAACCACCAGCCGCCCCAGCCCAGCTCGTAATAGGCCCACCAGCTGCCCAAAGCGATGCCCAGCGTCAGAAACGCCCAGGCGACTGACGTCCAGGGGCGCGACCAGCGTGCCCAGGCAGCATCAAGGCGGCCACTCAGCAGCGCGGCAATGGCAAAGGCAAAGGATACGGCAAAGCCCACATAGCCCATGTACAGCATCGGTGGGTGCACAATCAGGCCGAAGTCCTGCAGCAGCGGGTTCAGGTCGGCACCTTCCTGCGGGAAGGCCGGCAGATGACGTTCAAAGGGGCTGGAGGTAAACAGGATAAACAGGTAGAAACCGACCGAAATCCAGCCCATTACGGCCAGCACGCGGGAAATAATATCCTGCGGCAGGTTACGGCTTTTTACCGCGACCGCCAACGTCCAGGCGGCCAGGATCAGCGCCCACAACAACAGCGACCCTTCATGGCCACCCCAGACCGCACTCATGCGGTAGTACCAGGGCAGTGCCGAGTTGGAGTTGCTGGCCACATAGGCCACGGAGAAATCGTTGTACAGGAAGGACCAGCTCAAACAGATAAAGCTGAACAGGGTAAACAGGAACATGCCCTTGCTGAGCGGACGGGCAAAGTTCATCCAGAGAACATTGCCGCGGCTGGCGCCCACCAGGGGCACGATCGCCAGAAGTACAGAGAGACACAGGGCCAGAATGAGGGAAAACTCACCCAGTTCGGGAACGACCATATCGATCATTTATTGAACTCCTGACCTTCAGGCTGGGGCATTTTGCCAGCCTTGGCGAGCGCTTCAGCCACTTCCGGCGGCATGTAGTTTTCATCGTGCTTGGCGAGGACTTCTACCGCATTCAGCACGCCTTTCTCATTGAGGGAACCCTGGGCGACAATGCCCTGACCTTCACGGAACAGGTCCGGCAGAATACCGGTGTACTCAACAGTCACGGTCTTGTCGTAGTCGGTAATGTCGAACTGGACGAACAGGGAGTCTGGGTCGCGTTTCACGCTGCCATCCACCACCATGCCACCGGCACGGATACGGGTGTCCTGAGGCGCTTCACCGGCCGCAATCTGGGTGGGTGAGTAGAACAGGTTGATGTTCTGGTTCAGTGCGAACAGGGTCAGGCCAACGGCCACGCTGACGCCCACAACAATGAACATGACGATCAACAGGCGTTGTTTGCGTTTCGGTGTCATTGTACCCCCTCCTCACGACGCAGACGGCGTTTCTGCTCCGCCAGCAGGCGGTTACGTTGCAACCAGGGCAGAACCAGGTTGATCAATATGACGGCAACACCCAGCCCGTAGCTGAGCCAGACGTAGAGTCCGTGGCCACCCATGGCCAGAAACTCGGAAAAACTGCTAAAACTCACCACAACCTCACTGCTTGCTCAGGAGTTCACGCACCCAACCGGTACGTCGCTCACGCCATACGATTTCGTTGCGCAGCCGCATCATCAAACTGACCGCAAAGAGACAGTAGAAGCCCACCACCATGACCAGTAGCGGCACCCACATCTCGGCGGGCATGGCCGGTTTCTCGGTCAATTTGAACGTAGCCGGCTGGTGCAGAGTGTTCCACCACTCCACCGAATACTTGATGATCGGGATGTTGACGACCCCCACCAGCGACAGAACCGCTGATGCCTGCGCTGCAGTGGACTCGTTTTCGATGGCAGAGTTCAATGCCATCACCCCGAGGTACAGGAAAAACAGAATGAGCATGGAAGTCAGGCGTGCGTCCCAAACCCACCAGGAACCCCAGGTCGGCTTGCCCCAGATGGCACCCGTTGCCAGCGCCAGCACCGCCATGGAAGCACCGATGGGAGCTGCGCTTTTGAGCACCATATCAGCGACTTTCATCTTCCAGATCAGGGCTATCGCCCCCGCAACGGCCATAAGCATGTAGGCTGACTGGGCCAGAATGGCCGCCGGCACATGCAGGTAAATAATGCGGAAACTGTTGCCCTGCTGATAATCAGCCGGGGCAAACATCAGCGCCCAGAGGGTGCCACCAATCAACGACAGGCCCGCAATAAGGGCAAACCAGGGCAGGAGCTTACCGGTTATCTGGTAACACCAGCGCGGTGAGGCCAGCTGGTAGAACCAGCGCGGCATCCATTTTTTTTCCGCCATAACGTCTCTTTATTTGTCTTAGCTACTCATCGATATTCGCAGTGCGGCACTTATCGCCAATGGCGCCAGCCCCAATGCCAGCGCCAGCAACGCACCCAGCAGAGCCAGGTAGCCGCCCAGCGGCAGGCCCGTCACTGCGGCCTGGACCGCACTGGAGCCAAAGATCAGTACCGGAATATATAACGGCAGCACCAGCAGCGAGATCAGTACCCCGCCCTTGCGCAGCCCTACGGTCAAAGCCGCACCTATTGCTCCCACCAGACTCAGGGTAGGCGTCCCCAGCAACAGGCTCAGCATCAGTCCCGGCATGCCATCTGCCGGAAGAAACAGCATCACGCCCAGCAGTGGCGCCATCAGCGTCAATGCCAGACCGGTGACACTCCAGTGGGCCAGCACCTTGGCCAGCACCACCACAAACAGAGGCTGTGGACTCAGCAACAGCTGTTCCAGCGAGCCATCCTCGTAATCGGAGCGAAACAGCGCATCCATCGACAGCAGTGTGGCCAGCAGGGCCGCAACCCAAACCACCCCAGGCGCCAGCTGAGACAGGAAGCCCGGCTCCGGGCTCACCCCCAACGGAAACAGGGTGGCGACCATGAGGAAAAAGATCAACGGATTGACCAGATCACTCTTGCGTCGAAACGACAGCAGATACTCCCGTCGACAGGTTGCCCAGAACAGTCCGGACAGGCTCTGCCGCTGCGATTCAACGGAATTAGTCTGCATTGTCATACTGAAGTTCCCGCACACTGGTCCAGATTGATTTTACGTACCGGCCCGCGGATACCCAGCTCATGATGGGTCGTCAGGATGACACTGCCGCCCTGTTGCGCATGTTTGAGAAGCAGATTTTCCTTGGCCGCCACCCCTTTTTTATCGATAGCGGTAAAGGGTTCATCCAGAATCCACAGCGGGGCCCGGCTCAGGTAAAGGCGCGCCAGGCTGACACGGCGGTTCTGCCCTGCCGACAACGAATGACAGGGCACATCTTCATAACCACGCAGACCAACCTGCTCCAGCGCATGGTCAATGGCCTCAGCATCAATGGCCGGGCTCAGAGCCGCATACCAGCGCAGGTTTTCCTGCGGCGAGAGCACCGCTTTCACGCCCGCCTGATGACCGAAATACAGCAGATTGCGACAGAACTCTTCGCGTACCTCACTGACCGGTTCACCGCGCCAGAAAATATCCCCTTCATAATTGCGCGACAAACCACTGAGAATACGCAGCAGTGTGGTTTTGCCACTGCCGTTCTGGCCTTCAATCTGGACGATTTCACCCGGTGCGATGGCAAAGCCAAGGCGGCTGAACAGTATCCGGTCGTCGCGTTCACAGAAGAGGTTTTGTACGGTTAACAGCTGATCTGCCACGCCTGGACCCTTTAAAAAACGGACTCTTGGTCGATAATGAACAAATGGGCCATTATATACAGAATGCCCCCTTAGCGTCAGGCTCAACTTTTGCAGGAAGGACAGGGCTCTTGTTACCCCCGACTACAGTCCCGAACAATACAACCTCTGGTAGCCAGAACCGGCCCAGCACCTCAGCCCTGCCCGCACCGGGCAACCAGGTTCAGGCGGTCGTACGCAGTGTTGCCAGTGGCGATACCTCCGGCCAGGTGTTTCGCATCCAGGTTGAAGCCAACAACCGCCTGCTTGAACTGGTCACCCGGGCTCCGCTGGCCAATGGCGACCGCATCAACCTGTCCCGAACGCCTGGTGGCGAACTGCAGATCCAGCTGCCGACACAGGGCAACCAGGGTCAGCCAGCAGCCAACGCCGGCGCCAATATCAACCGCATCCTGCTCAATGTGGCGCAGCAGAATAGTGCCCAGATCATGCAGTCGCTGCCGCTCAACACCCCCAAACAGGCACAGGTGACACAGTCGGTGCCGCTGACCATCAGCACCCCGCCTGCGCAGGGAAGCAACGCAGGAGCCAATCCTGCTGGCACAGCTCAGCAGCCATCGGCCAATACACCAACGCCAGGCCAGGCCGGCGGCGCCCAGACGAATTCAGCTACAACCGGTGCCGCTTCAAACAATAATCCGGCAGCTACCGGCAGCCAGGCCCGTCCCGCACCATCAACTGCGGGCAGCGGTACTCCCCCTGCAGGGGCTGCTCAGACTTCCGGCACCTCTGCCGCTTCCCAAACAGGCTCAAGTAGCCCTCCTGCTGCAAACGCTCAAACGCCAGCACAGGGGCGCGCCAGCGTAGCCACCGGCGGTTCCGGCAATGCCGCTGCCAACACCTCCGCCTCGAGTGGCAACCAGGCAGCTCAAACCCAACCACCGACCGCCTCAGCTCCCCAGCTGGCGGCAAAAGCTCAGGTATACAGAGCCCAGATCACACAGATCAACGCCATGCCGACGGGCGGGGCCAATAGCAACACTCAGACACCAGCGCCTACTGGCACTCCGGCACAAGGACAGGCAGCTCAAACATCGCCACCGCCGGGTACAGCAGCTCAAAACAACCAGTCTCCGCCTGCGGCTAAGCCACCAACACCACCGAGCACCAACGCCCAGAGTAACAATGCCCAAACCACTTCAGGGACAACTACTGCCCGAGCTGAATCCACTCCGGCCCAACCCCAGCCTGCCGCTGTTACGCAAAAAGGCCAGCAATTGGCGCGATCATTGGGCATGCAACAGCCGCCGCCAGCGCCGACCCAGCACCAGGTACAGTTGAACCTGGCTGGCGAGCGTATCAGCCTGATCAGCCCTCGCCCCCTGATGGTAGGGCAGCAGGTTGTACTGACCCGGACCGATGCCCAACAGGTAAGCCTGTCTCCTGCCCCTCAAGCTCAGCAGCCACTGCAACAAAGCGTGCAGCAACCGGCTGTTCAGCAGGCGCTGCGGGATGCATTGCCCCAGCAGATTCCCTTTGGTGATGCGCTCAACCAGATGATGCAGCTCAGCCAAAGCCCGGCGGCACGCAATCAAAGTGCCGTCACCCAGCTGGTGCAGTCCATGCTGAGCCTGTTCGGCGTCAGCCCTGGCAGTGAGGATGCGGGAGAGGCGGTGAAGCGCAACCTGCAGCAGGGTGGTTTGCTGACCGAAGCACGACTGGGCCAGGCCAGTGCCGACAAGGCTGCTCCCCAGGCCGACCTCAAACAGCAGCTGGGACAGTTGCTGAAGGCCGCCGAGCAACTGCCCGAGGGCGCACGTCAGCAGATGACCCGACTGATTGATGCCCTGCAGGCACGCTCCACCAGCCAGCAG
This sequence comes from Marinobacterium sp. NO-S09, assembly GCF_059179545.1. Lineage (NCBI taxonomy): Bacteria > Pseudomonadati > Pseudomonadota > Gammaproteobacteria > Oceanospirillales > Oceanospirillaceae > Marinobacterium > Marinobacterium sp. NO-S09. The sequence goes on from NZ_CP168954.1 coordinate 3,923,425, forward strand.
GTCAGCAGCCTGCAGGCCTGGAAAGAACAGCCGGATGGCTCCATGGAGCGTGCCTACCGGCTGGATCTGCCGATCCGTCAGGCCGAGCGTTTCGAGAATGCGGAACTGACCATTACCGAACGGCGGGAGCGCCAGCCGGATGGAGACATGCTGTCACTCTGGAGTGCAGCCCTGCACTTTGATCTGGATGAGCATGGCAGTGTGGATGCTCGTCTCAGCCTGCAGGAAGGCTGGCGCCTGCAGCTGCAATTCTGGGCCGAGGAACCGCAAACCCAGCGCCTGATCAACCAACGCCTGGACCCGTTTACGGATAATCTGCACCAGCAAGGTTTTTTGGTCGAAAACGTTCAGGTCCATGCCGGTCGTCCCACACAACCTGAACTGAATGATATCCAGCGCCGGCTGGTGGATGTGCATACATGAGCAATCGCCCGGAAGATAAAAGTGCCGTTGCCCTGCGCTATGACTCAGATGCCGGCACCGCGCCCAGAGTCGTCGCCAAGGGGCACGGGCTTATTGCCGAGCAGATACTGGCGCTGGCCGAACAGCACGATATCCACATCCACCAGAGCCCGGAACTGATTGAAGTACTGATTCGGCTGGAGCTGGGGGAAGAGATTCCCGAGGCTCTGTACCGGGCCATCGCAGAAGTGATCGCCTTTGCCTACGGGCTGAAGAAGGAAGAAGGTAAAGATACAGGCAAAGCCGGGACTCAATGACGCTGATGTTGCTCCGGCAGCATCTCGCTGCTGTGCAACTCCTGATGCAGCAGGGCCATCAACTCGGCTTCAGGCCGGCCAATGCCGCAGTTGCGCACCAGGTCGTCCACTGAAGCACCCATTTCCATCAGTTTCGCGGCCTGATTGTAAGCAAGCACGCCGGGATCGCGGTTCTCCAGCTCCTGCTGTTTTTCCACTGTGATATTGAGCGTGCGCTCGATCGCCATCAACCGCTTGCCCATGCCGATGGAGCCGTTGGTCATGGCACGAATCTCATTACGCAGCACATTGATCAGCGCCTGATGCTGACGTTCCTGGCGTTTGACCCGGATCAGCACATGAATGCAGATCGCGGCCGCCAGCAGTGTCAGCACCGCCATACCCAACATGATTAGCTGTGTGTATTCCGCCACGCCGAATCCGTGCTCCGTTAAGACAGGGTTAATCCGAACGGAACAGTGTAACCGATCCCGTCCGGGTGTTCATCGCCTTCAGGCACTGCAGGCTTCGAATTCCAGCAACAGCTGCTCAATATCCAGAACCGCACAGCGTTCCGGCATATAGGTGCCCAGCAACCAGGAGCGGTGCTCACGGTCATGGTTCCAGTTAATGCCCGATGTCGGGATGCGGACCGATTTGATCAGTTCGTCACAGGCCAGTGCCCAACGACGACCGCGCAAGATAATCACCTCTGAGTACTTCGAGTACTCGGGCTTGTAGCGCTCGGGAATCAGCCAGCGAGCCGTATCCACAATACGCGTCCAGGCCGGGTCGGTGCCGAAGCGGCCAATCATCCACTCAGGACCTTCAAGAGACATGGAAAGATCCTCCAGCTGCAATGCTCCTTCAACCTGCTCAAAGGGCACTGCCAGCTTGAGACCGTGCATATCCAGCAGAATACAGTTCACCTCGGCGCCTAGCGCCTTTGCTTCAGGCGGAGGCGCCTTGGATGCGGCGGGCTGTGGTGCCGGTTCAGGTGCTGGCTCTGGCTCTGGCTCTGGCTCTGGCTCTGGCTCTGGCTCTGGCTCTGGCTCTGGCTCTGGCTCTGGCTCTGGCTCTGGCTCTGGCTCTGGCTCTGGCTCTGGCTCTGGCTCTGGCTCTGGCTCTGGCTCTGGCTCTGGCTCTGGCTCTGGCTCTGGCTCTGGCTCTGGCTCTGGCTCTGGCTCTGGCTCTGGCTCTGGCTCTGGCTCTGGCTCTGGCTCTGGCTCTGGCTCTGGCTCTGGCTCTGGCTCTGGCTCTGGCTCTGGCTCTGGCTCTGGCTCTGGCTCTGGCTCTGGCTCTGGCTCTGGCTCTGGCTCTGGCTCTGGCTCTGGCTCTGGCTCTGGCTCTGGCTCTGGCTCTGGCTCTGGCTCTGGCTCTGGCTCTGGCTCTGGCTCTGGCTCTGGCTCTGGCTCTGGCTCTGGCTCTGGCTCTGGCTCTGGCTCTGGCTCTGGCTCTGGCTCTGGCTCTGGCTCTGGCTCTGGCTCTGGCTCTGGCTCTGGCTCTGGCTCTGGCTCTGGCTCTGGCTCTGGCTCTGGCTCTGGCTCTGGCTCTGGCTCTGGCTCTGGCTCTACAGTGATTGTGGGCTCAGGGGAGTCAATAGGGGAAGCATCTTCTGCCGGATCCTCTGCAGCCGGGCTTTCTTGAGACGGCTCCACCGGTTTGCTTTCGGTTTTGGGCTCGACCTCAGGTGCGTCCAGGTCTGGATCCTGCAACAGGGCCTCGAGGTATTCGAATACAACTTTTTTCTGATCAGCCATGGCTTACTCCTGTCGACGCCGTTCCAGCAGTGTACGCAACAGGCGCGCATAGGCATGCACACCACGACTGCCCGCATCAAGCGACGACGGTACCAGCCCCTTTAGGCTGGCATTTCTGAATTTGGTATCGACCGGCACAACCGCATTGGAAACATGATCTGCATAATGATGATGCAGCTCACGCAAGCTGTTGACTGAGGCCTGAGTTCTGCGATCGTAGAAGGTGGGGACGATGGTGTAGGCCAGCTTATTGCGGCGGGCACGGTTAATCATTTCAATGGTGCGCACCATACGCTCCAGCCCTTTAAGCGCCAGGAATTCGGTCTGTACCGGCACTAATAGATGATTACAGGCCGCGAGGGCATTCACCATCAGCACACCCAGCACCGGCGGGCTGTCCATAATGACGTAATCATAGTCGGCCTGCAGGTGACGCAGCGCCTTGGCTACCTGCAGCCCCATGCCTTCCTGTGCAACCGCCTTGCGTTCAAGTGTGGCCAATGCGGTCGAGGCCGGAATCAGCTGGATACTTTCGTGGCTGGTTTCGAGAATAAGCTGGCGTACCTGATCCTGCTCCACTTTAACCTGTTCAAACAGATCATAGACGCTGTGTTCCAGCTCATCGGGGTCATAACGGAAATAGCTGGTCATCGACCCATGTGGATCCAGGTCGACCAGGAGCACCCGGTAGCCCACTTCCGCCAGAAGACCGGCCAGGGTAACAGCGGTGGTCGTTTTGCCCACACCGCCCTTCTGATTTGCAACTGCCCATACCTGCATCATTGTTGTTCCTGTTCTTGCTCCGGGCTTGCCTGTCGAAACAGAATCCCGGAGTCCGTTTCCACCTGTTCCAGTGTCGGTACCGACGGCGACTCATCTACGCCTTCGATCAACAACGTATTAATTGCATCCTCACTGATGCGGTCACTGCCATAGGCTTCCACTGCTCGGCGCACCTTTTGATCACGTGCTACCACTATCACGATACGACGGTTGCGCTGCCGCCCCTCAGCCGTGCGGTTACTGTAGGCCGGCTGATACTGGCCATAACCCACCGCAGCCAGACGCTGCGGGGCAACCCCCCGTTGCTGCAGCAAACGCACAACCGCAGCGGCACGTGCTGCAGAGAGCTCCCAGTTGGATGGAAAACGTGCTGTATTGATCGGCTGACTGTCGGTAAACCCTTCAACATGCACGGGATTTTCTGCATCCTGCACCAGTTCAATCACCGGCTGCAAGAGTGCGTCCGCTTCAATCACCGGAATGGCATCACCACTGGCAAACAACAAACTGGCATTCAGCTCTATCGCAACCCAGAGACGGTTGCCACTGACCTGCACCAGTCCCCTGTCAATCTGCTCAGCGAATATCTGCTCTGCTTGCGTCCTGATCGCGTCCAGTTGTTGGCTGACCTCGGGATCTGACGGCTCAACACGGGCTTCAGGTTCACTGACAGGGCGCGCTTGCCCATCCAGAAGACCCGGCCCCCGGGAAGTCGGCGTCAGCACCTGACTGCCACCTTCGGCGCGAAAAATCTGCGAAAGTGATTCCGATAGCTGGCGGTATTTGTCTTCGTTCACCGAGGACAGCGCATACATCACCACGAAGAAAGCCAGCAGCAGTGTCACGAAGTCCGCCCAGGAGATCATCCAGCGGTCGGTTTTCAGATCGGTTTCAGGACGGCGTCGGCGCGGCATCGCTCGTATCCAGATAGCCTTGCAGCTTAAGCTGAACGCTTTTGGGCCCCTGGCCGTCAGCAATCATCAGCAACCCTTCCATCATCATTTCATGGTAGAGGCTGCGGCTGTCAATCATTTGACGCAGCTTGGCCGCCAAGGGCAGCAGTAGCAGGTTGGCCACGCCAATACCGTAGATGGTCGCCACAAACGCCGTCGCGATGCCGCTGCCCAACTGGGACGGCTGATCCAGACGCACCATCACTTGTATCAAGCCCAGAACAGCGCCAATAATCCCCATGGTCGGCGCATAACCGCCCATACTTTCCAGCACGCGCGCTGCCTGGTAATCACGCTGCTCACGGGTGATCAGTTCCACTTCAAGGGTAGCCCTGACCGCTTCCGCCGGTTTACCGTCTGCCAATAATTGAAGTCCATTGCGCACGAAACGATCCTCCACGGAGGAGGCTTCCTGCTCCAGCGCCACCAACCCTTTCCGATGAGCCGTTATACACCAGTGGATCAACTGCTGGATGCCCTGCTCATGTGACAACTGTGTGCGTTGTGACAGGCTTAGCAGTTGGCCGGTACGGCGCAGAATCGCAGGCGGGGTTTGCACCATGACGGCCCCCAGCGTACCGCCGAATACAATCAGAGCGGCCGGCAAGTTCACCAGCTGCAGCAAGCTTCCGCCCTCCAGCTGATTGGCGGCAATAATCGCTCCTATGCCCAGCAAAAGCCCGAGCAAGAGCCACATCAGCGCGGTCCCCGATTCGCCAACAGGGGGCCGATGTCCTCCAGTGCCAATACCGCATCTGCCAGATTTGCATTGACCACCGCCTGTGGCATGCCGTAAATGGTGCAGGTATCCCTGTTCTGCGCCCACATGGTGGAGCCGGCCTGTTTCAGCAGACGGGCACCATCACAGCCATCCGCGCCCATGCCGGTCAAAATCACGCCCAGCACCTTGCCGGAATAGGTTTTCGCGGCAGAAGCATAGGTAACATCCACACTGGGCTTGTAGGTCAGACGCTCGTCACCGGGCAGGATACGCACCCGATCCGTCTGCTTGGGGTCAATCATCATCTGCAGACCGCCAGGTGCCAGCAACGCCAGCCCCGGGCGCATACGATCGCCGTCCTCAGCTTCCTTGACACTGATGTTGCACTGCTGATTCAAGCGCTCGGCAAATACCTGGGTAAAGGTTTTCGGCATGTGCTGCACTAGCAGGATCGGGTAGGGATAATTGGCCGGCAAGGCCGTCAATACCTTCTGCAATGCGGCCGGTCCGCCTGTGGAAGCGCCAATCACCACCAGCTTGCAATCCGGGAAGCGCACGCGGCTTGCCGGCGTTGTAGCCGGGTCATTTTTACCTGAAACCGCAGGAGCAGCAGGTGAAGCGACAGGTGGCGCCGTCTCGCGTGAACGCAGCGCGCTTGGAGTGGTGCGTGGCGCTGGGGTGGTGCGTGCGCGAGGACTGGCAGTCGTTGTCGAAGTGGTGCTGCGTGGCTTCTCGGGCTCAGGCCTGAACACCATGGTGGTGCCCTTCTCGGCATGCCCCGGGTAGGAACGTTCGAAGGCGGTGCTGCGACGGTGTCGACGGCTACGCCCCAGAGCCACCAGGCGATCAATCAACTGGCTGCGGACGCTGCTGCCCTTGTCCATCCAGGCACGAATATCCTTGGGCAGATAGTCGGCCGCGCCGGCCTCAAGTGCCTGCAGGGTGACGCGCGCGCCTTCATGGGTCAGCGAAGACAGCATCAATACGTTGGTTGGCGCCTCACGCATGATGATGCGTACCGCTTCAATGCCATTCATTTGTGGCATTTCCACATCCATGGTAACGACATCAGGCTTGAGGCGCTTGGCCAGCTCCACCGCTTCCTTGCCATTGACGGCGGTGCCTACCACGCTGAGACGGGGGTCATCCTTCAGCATCTCTTCGATGCGATGGCGGAAAAACCCCGAATCATCAACGATCAACACACTTACCGGCATAGTACTTCCTCTGTCACATCCGCCGTACTCAGGTCGATGCGTAGTATTTCAGCAAATTGGGAATATCAATGATCAGTGCAATGCGGCCATCACCTGTAATGGTGGCACCGGACAGGCCCGGTGTACCGTGCAGAATGCTGCCCAGAGGCTTGATCACCACCTCTTCCTGACCCACGAGCTGGTCGACAATGAAGCCCACACGGGTGGTACCCACACTGACAATGACCACATGCCCCTGATCAGGCAGCTCGGCACCTGACTGCCCTTTCACCAGCCAACGCTTGAGGTGGAACAGCGGCAACGCCTGATCGCGCACAATGATCACCTGTTGACCATCGACAATGTTGGTCTTGGTCAGATCCAGGTTGAAGATCTCATTCACGTTCACCAGCGGCAGCGCAAAGGCCTGACCTTCCAGCACCACCATCAACGTCGGCATGATCGCCAGCGTCAGCGGTACCTGAATGGCGATACGGGTGCCCTGCCCCAGAATGGAATCGATGCTCAGGGTACCGTTCAGCTGGGTGATCTTGGTTTTGACCACATCCATGCCCACGCCGCGGCCGGACACATCCGAAATCTCGGTTTTGGTGGAGAAACCGGCCTGGAAGATCAGGTTGAAACACTCCTGATCGGTAAGGCGACGCGCAGCTTCCGCATCCATCATGCCGCGTTTAACGGCAAGGTTGCGCAGTTTTTCCGGATCCATACCGGCGCCGTCATCCTGAATAATCAACAGGATATGGTCACCTTCCTGCTCTGCAGAGAGCAGAACATGACCTTCACGCGGCTTGCCGCTGCTGGCGCGCTGATCCGGATCTTCAATACCGTGATCAACTGCGTTGCGCACCAGGTGGATCAAGGGGTCCGCCAGAGCTTCGACCAGGTTTTTATCCAAGTCGGTCTCTTCACCTCGTAACTCAAGACGGACTTCCTTCTTGAGGCTGCGAGAAAGGTCTCGAATCAGACGCGGGAAGCGGCCGAATACCTTCTTCACCGGCTGCATGCGTGTTTTCATGACCGAGGTCTGCAGGTCGGCAGTCACCATATCCAGCGTGCCCAGCGCCTTGGCCATCTCTTCGTCTTCACGGGTATTGCCCAGACGTACCAGACGGTTACGCACCAGTACCAGCTCACCCACCATATTCATGATTTTGTCGAGCAGGCGTGTATCAACACGCACATTGCTTTCGGCAGGTGGCTTATTGGCCTTGGCAGCCGCTTTGCTGGCTGTGTCTTTCGGTTTTTCCGGTTCCGCAACGACAGGTGCCGCGGCGGCGACCGGCTCAACCGGAGCCGGCTGAGGTTCAGGTGCTACCGGAGCCGGAGCAGGTGCGGCTGCCGGCGCTGCTTCATCATGCGGCAGGTGAGCAAAGGCCCCCTGGCCAGACGACTGCAGCTCATCCAGCAGCGCTTCAAACTCGTCATCGGTAATCAGGTCTTCGCCGGTACTGCCCGCCGCTGGTGCGTCACCAGACGCTTCGGGGGTATGGACCGGCCCTTTGCCCGGGCCATGCAGCTCGTCGAGCAGGGACTCGAATTCGTCCTCGCTAATCAGGTCATCATCACCGCCGGATGGGGCTGCCCCCCCTTCAGCATGACTCCCCGCGAGATCCCCCAGCAGCATTTCAAAATCATCGCTGGGAGTGTTGGGGTTAGTGCTGGCCGCTTCAGCAGGTGCCTGAGGAGCAGGCTCTGAAGGGGCTGGAGGTGGAGCTGCGGGAGCTGTTGCCGGAGCTGAAACAGGCGGTACTTCGCCGCCTTTACCTTCGGCATAATCCTTCAGCGCCTGCAATAGCTGGGGCGATGCATGCTCGGGCTCGTCACCGGAACGCACGCTCTCGAACATGGCGTTGACTGAATCCAGTGCCTGCAGCACCACATCCATCAAATTGGCGCTAACTGCCAGCTCGCCATTGCGCAGCAGGTCGAACAGGTTCTCGGCCTTGTGGCAGCACTCAACCATTGCGTCCAACTGCAGGAAACCGGCACCACCCTTAACCGTGTGGAAGCCCCTGAAAATCGCGTTTAGCAGATCCTTGTCATCGGGGCGCTGCTCCAGATCCACCAGCTGCTCCGAGAGCTGCTCAAGAATCTCGCCCGCCTCAACGAGAAAGTCTTCCAGAATTTCCTGATCGACATCCAAACTCATACGGAGCTCCTATCAAAATCCCAGGCTGGAAAGCAGGTCATCCACATCGTCCTGGTCACACACATTATCCCCTTTGCCAGTCGGAAGTTGAGGGCCTTCCGCACGAACAGGATCATGCTTGTCTTGTTTTTTATCGCTACTATCGGGTGCCGCAGGCTCTTCTGCCGTGGGCTCAGCCGCGCTCACACCAGCAACAGACGAGCCCTCAAGACTACTGAGACGCTCTACCTTGGCTGCCATATCCATCAAACTGACCAGCTGGCCTTCCACCTGGGTTACCAATGTGATGACACGGCGAATCAACTGCCCGGTTATGTCCTGTGTCCCCTGGGAGACGAGGATATCGGTCAAGGTTGTACGCAGTTCTTCAATTGTTGCCTCGGATTCGCTCTTGAGCTTACAGGTACGGTCATACACACCATCCAGAGCCTTGAACTCGCCCTCCAGCTGCCCTACCAGAAGCAAAAGCTCCTTGAAGCGCCCGCTCTGCTGATCCAGTTTGTCTACCAGACTGAGTGAGCGATCAACCCGGTCCATGGTTTCATGAGCGCTTTTTTCCGTCAGCTCGATAACATAGCTCAAGCGATCGGACGCATCTCCCATGGCCGATTGTACGTCGGCTTCCGCCGTGGGCATTTGCCCGCCGACATCACTGGAAAAGGTTTTGATTGCCTCATGCAGGCCGCGTGTCAAATGGCCCACTTCGTTGTAGAACACCTGGTGCCGAGCGAACTGAAGCTCGTTGATCAGCCCCATGGCTTCCGGCAGATTACCGGCTTCCAACTCGGACACCAAGGCTTTGGCCCTGTCACGCAGGAACTCGTCAAAACCGTTGAAATCCACTTTGCTGGCCGTTTGCGCTGCCATCTGCGACTCCCCGCTAACGCCTGTTAGCCATCAATACGTTCAAAGATCTTATCGATCTTTTCTTTCAGCACGCCGGCGGTGAAGGGTTTAACAACATAACCGTTCACACCTGCCTGCGCCGCAGCGATGATCTGTTCACGCTTAGCTTCGGCCGTGACCATCAGCACTGGAATCTGTGACAGAGATGGGTCAGCACGCACGGTTTTCAACAGGTCGATACCGGTCATGCCGGGCATGTTCCAGTCGGTAATCAGGAATTCGATATGTCCCTGCTGCAGAATCGGCAACGCCGTCTTGCCATCGTCTGCTTCTTCCACATTGGTGAAGCCGAGATCGCGCAGCAGGTTCTTGATGATGCGTCGCATCGTCGAGAAATCATCTACGACAAGAATTTTGATGTCTTTTTTCAAGACACTTCTCCCAGTTCAAAAACATCTTTCAGCGTTGTCCGCCGATGGCTGGCGCCACCTGACGCTCAACGCCAATCCTTCAGCCGGCCTCTAAGCCGGAGGGCTGCCTGACTGTGAATCTGGCTGACGCGTGATTCACTGACACCCAACACCTGACCGATCTCTTTTAAGTTCAGCTCTTCGTCATAATACAGCGACAGAACCAAACGTTCACGTTCCGGCAGACGACCAATGGCATCAGCCAGCGCCTGGCGGAAACCGCCATCTTCATGTTGCAACCCGGGCCCCGGGTCCGCCGTTTCAAACTGATCACCGGGCGACTCGTCCGAAGACTCGGTTAATTGATCATAGCTGAACAGACGACTGTCGACCGAGTCCTGCAACAAGGCATGGTAATCGGTCATACTCACCTGGAGCTCTGCAGCCACTTCCGCATCGGAGGCATCGCGCCCGGTGCGGTGCTCAATCTGATTGATCGCATCACTGACACGACGCGCATTCCGGTGCACGGAGCGCGGTGTCCAGTCGCCCCGGCGCACTTCGTCAATAATGGCGCCACGGATACGAATGCCGGCAAAAGTCTCAAAACTGGCCCCTTTACTGGCATCGTAGCGCCGAGCAGCTTCCAGCAGCCCGATCATGCCGGACTGGATCAGGTCATCCAGGACAACGCTTGCCGGCAGCCGCGCCATCAGGTGATGGGCAATACGCTTGACCAGCGGCGTATACTCCTGAATCAGCTCCTGGCCTGATTTAAACTCCAATTCGTTGTACATACACGCTGCTATCAGGGAGCTCTTGTACCCTGGACAAGACGCTCAACAAAAAACTCAAGGTGTCCGCGGGGGCTGTTGTTAACGGGCCAGCCATCAACCTTGTTGGCCAGCTGCCGATATGCCAGCGCAGCCTTGTCCCGGGGGTAAGCCTTGAGAACCGCCTTCTGTTTCTGCACGGCCTTGCGTACCGTCTCATCATAAGGGATTGATCCCAGGTATTGAAGCGTCACATCAAGGAACCTGTCGGTAACTGTCAACAGTTTGTTAAACATGCTCCGCCCCTCGGACTCGGTACGCACCATATTGGCCAGCACACGGAACCGCGTCATCTGGTAGTCACGGTTGAGCAGTTTGATCAACGCATAGGCATCGGTGATCGAGGTCGGCTCATCGCATACCACCACAAGCACTTCCTGCGCCGCCCTGACAAAGCTGACGACCGAATCCGATATACCCGCCGCAGTATCGATTACCAACACATCCAGCTCATCGGCGATATCGTTAAAGGCATGAATCAGCTCGGCGTGCTCGTGCGCACTCAACGCCGTCATTTCCTGGGTACCCGATGCTGCCGGTACAATCCAGAAATTCTCACCGGCGCTGACCATCACATCCTTGAGAGTAGCCTGACCGGACAATACGTCCGCGATGTTCTGCTTGGCTCTCAGCCCCAGCATCACATCCACATTGGCCAGCCCCAGGTCAGCATCCATCAGCACAACACGCTGATTCATCTCACTCAGAGCCGCGGCCAGGTTTACGGAAACGTTGGTCTTGCCAACACCGCCCTTACCACCTGTGACTGCTATTACTTTTACCGGGTGGGTTTGCTTCATCCAACGACTCCTCAACCCGCCCTGAACAGGGACGCCGCCCCGTCATCCGAATGACCCGACGCTTTCTGCGCCGTGACAACTGCTCGACTGACCAGGTCGTTCCGGCTGGCGATGCCAATATCGTCCGGAATCTTCTGCCCATCAGTGATATAGGTCACCGGCAGCTGTTTTTCCACCGCCAGTGTCAACGCTTCACCCAGGCTACCCGATTCATCCGTTTTACTGAGCACACAGCCGTGCAAGCCTAATGTAGAGTAGTTGTCATAGGCGCTACGCATCAACTGTTGCTGACTGGAACAGGACAGCACCAGCAGTTTTTTCAGCCTTAACGTGACGCCTGACAACATCTGCATCTGCAGTTGCCCCTGAGGGTCACTGGCATTCATACCCGCTGTATCGATCAAAACCAGGCGCTTGTTTCTCAAGCTTTGCAGCACTTCTTCCAGGCTGTGGCTTTCATCGACCACACGCACAGGCACATCGAGGATGCGGCCAAACGTCTTCAGCTGCTCATGTGCCGCGATACGGAAGCAGTCCGTGGTCACCAACGCCAGACTGGAACTGCCATGCTGCAGCACATGACGCGCTGCCAGCTTGCCAATAGTGGTCGTTTTGCCCACTCCGGTGGGACCGACAAAGGCGATCATACCACCGCGTTCAATCATCTCTTCGCCCAATACCGGCAAGGCGTCCGACAACCTCGACAAAGCATTGCGCCAGGCCTTGTCCGGTGACAGGTCCGGCTCGACGCCGCTCATCAGCTGGCGCACCAGCGCCTGGCCCAAACCCAGCTGCTGCAGTCGACGCACAACCAGATTATCCGCACCGGCAGTGTCTGGTTGAGAAGAATACACAGGGTTTTGCGGTGGCGCGGGGGTGGGTTGTGCATTTTGCTGGAGCAGAGAGCGCAGCTCCTGAATCTCGTGCTGCATGCTTTGCAACAGGCTATCATCACCGATAGATGCCGTGTCCTGATGCGGCGGCTCATCCATCGGCAAGGGTGCCGGCTCACGGGCCGGAGGTCTGGCGGGCGGGCGCTGTTCTTCCAGCTCGCGACGGCGATTTCGACTGCGCAACGACTCCAGAATAGAGCGAAGATCTTCATCATCTTCGTCATCAATCTGGCGGTTGGCATTGCGGTCTGCGGCCGGAGTAGGCTCCGTCATGCGACGGCTGGCTTCGGCGATACGGGCGCGGGTCTTGTTCAGCTCCGCCTCAAGGGCCGCATTGCGGCTGGCCTGCTCCGACTGGTGTGAATGCCCTCCGGTGAGGATACGTACCTGTTCCTCACGGTTGGAGCCACCCGGTTTGGCCGCAGCCGCCCGGTTGCGCTTCAGCTCTGCCTGCGCCGCCTCGTACTCATCTTCACGCGCAGCCACGACCTCCACCCCACCGGCAACGCGATGGTTGGAAATGATGACCGCATCGGGTCCGATCTCTTCACGCACCCGGCGCATCGCTTGTCGCATGTCCGGTGCAAAGATGCGTTTGACTTTCATATGCTTCCCTTATCGGCAGCCAGTCGCCAAACCCTAGCCATTTTGTCCACCTACTGTGGCCACGATGGTGACTTTCTTGTTTTCAGGGATCTCCTGATAGGAGAGTACATGAATTTGGTGCTCACCATAACGCACAAATTTCGCCATCAGGGGACGCACCGGGGCCGCAACCAGCAGTACCGACGGCTTGCCTGCCATCTCCTGCCGCTGCGCTGTTTCAGCCAGGGATTTCTGCAGACGCTCAGCCATACCCGGCTCCAGCACCATGCCTTCATCCCCCTGGCCCTGCTGCATGGAGTTGAGCAGCATCTGTTCAAGTGCCGGTTCAAGGGTTATCACCGGCAGATCAGGATCGGAGCCATTGACGGTCTGAACGATCAGACGCGACAGGGCCACACGTACCGCCGCCGTCAATGCCAGCGGATCCTGGGTACGCTGCACCGCCTCGGCCAGCGCTTCGGCAATGGAACGGAAATCTTTCAGCGGCACCTGCTCCATCAACAGGTTCTGCAATACCTTTAACAGCGCACTGATCGACAGCTTCTTCGGAATAAGCTCTTCCACCAGTTTGGGACAGGACTTGGTCAGCAGATCCAGCAACTGCTGCACTTCCTCATGCCCCAACAGCTCATGCGCATGGTTTTGCATGATCTGGTTGATATGTGTGGCCACAACCGTGCTGGCATCGACCACCGTGTAACCCAGTGTCTGCGCCTGCTCTTTCTGGTTCTTCTCGATCCAGACCGCATCCAGACCAAACGCCGGATCCTTGACGGCAACGCCCTTGAGATCGCCAAACACCTGGCCCGGGTTAATCGCCAACTCACGGTCAGGGTAGATCTCGGCCTCACCCGCAATCACGCCCATCAGGGTTACGCGGTAAGCCCCGGGCAGCAGATCCAAATTGTCGCGGATATGCACCGAAGGCACCAGGAAGCCCAGATCCTGTGACAATTTCTTGCGTACCCCTTTGATACGACCAAGCAGTTGACCACCCTGCATTTTGTCCACCATGGGTATCAGCCGGTAACCAACCTCCAGGCCAATCATGTCCACCGGCATGACATCATCCCAGCCCAGTTCGCGCTGCTCTTCAGCAGGCTGCTCGGTTTCAACCGTCTGTTCCTGTTCTGCCGCTTCTGCAGCCGCCGCCTGACGCTGTACTTCACGGCGATGAATCCACCAGGCACCACCGGCTGCCAGCGCTGCCAGACCGATAAAGGCGATGTGCGGCATGCCGGGCACAATGCCCATGATAAACAGTATGGCAGCCGCCACGCTAAGCGCACGCGGCGAGGCAAACATCTGACGGAACACCTGGGCACCCATCGCTTCGGATGAGTTGGCTCGGGTCACCATCACCGCCGCCGCAGTAGACAGCAGCAGCGACGGAATCTGTGCAACCAGGCCATCACCGATGGTCAGCAGCGAGTAGTACTGCAGTGCCATGTCAAAGCTGAGGCCGTGCTGGACCATGCCGATACCCAGACCGCCCAGCAGGTTGATCACCAGGATCAAAATACCGGCCACGGCATCACCGCGCACGAACTTGGACGCACCGTCCATGGCACCGTAGAAGTCGGCTTCCTGAGTTACTTCCTGACGCCGGGAGCGTGCCTCATCCTGATTGATCAGGCCTGCATTCAAGTCTGCATCGATGGCCATCTGCTTACCGGGCATGGCATCGAGGGTAAAGCGGGCACTTACTTCGGAGATACGGCCTGCACCCTTGGTCACCACCACGAAGTTGATGATGACCAGAATCAGGAACACCACGATACCGACCACATAGTTGCCGCCCACAACTACATCACCGAAGGCCTCGATCACCTTACCGGCTGCATCACCGCCCTCATGACCGAACAGCAGCACCACACGTGTCGAAGCAACGTTAAGCGCCAATCGCAATAACGTTGCCGCCAGCAGGATGGTGGGGAAAACGGCGAAGTCCAGTGGCCTCAGGGCATAGATACTGACCAGCAGCACCACAATCGACAGCGCGATGTTGAAGGTAAAGAACACGTCCAGCAGAAAGGGCGGCATGGGCAGGGTGACCATGCCCAGAATAACCAGCAGCAGCAGCGGAATACCCAGATTCCCCTGTGTCAGGCCACGGACATTGTTCAGGATAACCTCGCGCTCCACTTCCCCTCCCGAGCGTCAAAAAAACGACAGATGTAGCCTTGATGGCAGCTTAAACAAACTGCCAAGGATAATAATGGGTGATAATGATGTTTTTCTGACGATTAACCGACACCCAGCAGGGTATTATGCAAGATTCCAGCCAGATTTACTCGGGTTCCGGGTCGGCGCGCAGGTCTTCAGGAATTTCGAAGTCATCTTCATGCAGCGGCTTCGGTGCTTCCTCCAGATGCTGGCGTGAACGCTTGAGCTGAAACACATAGGCCAATACCTGGGCAACGGACTTGTAGAGGCCCGCCGGAATCTCATCACCGATCTCGCTGTTATGATAAAGCGCCCGCGCCAGCGCTGGAGCCGAAAGCAGGGGCACATCGTTGGCTTCGGCGATTTCACGGATCTTGAGCGCCACAAAATCGGCGCCCTTGGCAATGACTCGCGGTGCACCGCCGCCCTGCTGATCATATTTCAGCGCTACAGCGTAGTGGGTCGGGTTGGTAATCACCACATCCGCTTCGGGCACTTCCGACATCATCTTGCGCTGGGCGATTTCGCGCTGCAACTGGCGAATACGACCTTTCACCTCGGGCTTACCCTCCGTGTTTTTCATCTCGTCCTTCACTTCCTGCATCGTCATCTTCAGCTTCTTGTTGTAGTCGTACAGCTGAAAAGGCACATCCACCAGGGAGATAATGATGAGAGACAGACTCATGACCAGAAAGGACCAGCCGAGGATCTGCAGCGAGTGCGCAACTGCCGGCTCCACGGCTTCACGGGCCAGCGCGATCAGGTCAGGCCGGTCCAGCCAGAGCACCATAATGGCAAAGGACCCGACCAGCAGAAACTTGGCGAGCCCCTTCCCCAGCTCCATCAGTGCCTTGAGAGAAAACATGCGCTTGAGGCCACTGAGCGGGTTGATGCGGCTGCCCTTGGGCTGCAGCGCCTGGCCACTGAAATTCCAGCCGCCCAAGGCAATCGGGGTCAGGAGCGCCGCCAGCAAAGTGAGCAGAAAAAAACCCCAAAGACTGAAGAATCCTTCATAAAGGGCTTCTCCGAGATGGGTAAACATGCGCGAGGTATCAAACACATCCTGCCGGTCCAGAGTGAAGCTTTCTCGCATCACGCTCATCATGGTAAACGCCACATCTTCGCCAAACAGCAAGCCCGCAGCCGCTGCAGACAGCAGCAAAGCAGTTGAACCCAACTCACGAGAACGCGGAATATCGCCTTTTTCTCGCGCGTCTCGCAGACGCTTCTCCGTTGGCTCTTCTGACTTTTCCTGACCTGTCTCTTCTGCCACCTCAGCGCCCTGCCTTCAGCAGTTGCGAGATATTTTCCAACGCCTCAGTCGAGAACGTCTGGTAGTGGCTGAAGAAGCCGGACAGACTTGCCCAGACAATGAACAGGCCCATCAACATGGTGAACGGAAAGCCGATGGCGAAGATATTAAGCTGAGGTGCGGCCTTGGTCATGATGCCAAAGGCAAAGTTCACCACCAGCAGCGCGGTGACTGCAGGCAAAGCCATCAGCAAAGCTGCCATGAACAGCCAGCCACCCGACAGAGCGACTTCCCAGAGGGTAATACGACTGACACCATCCAGCCCGACCGGCACCACATGGAAGCTTTCCACCATGATCTCAATCAGCACCAGGTGGCCATCCATGCCCAGAAACAGCAGCATCACCAGCATCAGATAGATCTGCGAAATAATGACCACATTGACGCCGTTGGCGGGGTCGGTCATGGACGCAAAGCCCAGGCCCATCTGCATCGCCATGATCTGGCCACCCGCAACAAAACTCTGCAACAAAATAGTGGCAGCAAAGCCCAGCAAGCTGCCCAACACCACCTGCTGAGCAATAATGACCCAGCTTTGCAGTGAAATGGGATCAAATACCGGCATCGGCGGCAGGGAAGGCAGGATCAGGATAGTGACGATCAGCGCCAGCCCCAGACGAATTCGTGCCGGTAACATCTGGGTACCCACGATGGGCATGGCCATGAAAAAGGACATCACGCGGAACAGCGGCCACAAAAAGCCACTGACCCACTGTTCAATCTGCATCAGGCCAATATCCATGGCAGGCCTAGGAGATCAAACGCGGGATATTGAGGAACATGTAATTGAACAGGTCCGATATCTTGGTCACGATCCAGGGACCTGCCCACATAACGGCCAGCAGCGTCACGATAAGGCGTGGCAAAAAGCTGAGGGTCTGCTCGTTGATCTGGGTCGCGGCCTGAAACACGGAGATCATCAAACCTACTGCCAGAGAAGGCCCGACAATCACGGCAACAATCACCACGATCAACCAGAGCGCCTGGCCAAACAAGTCCAGTATGATGCCCGGATCCATATGCCCTCCGCTACATTCCGAAACTGGCAGCCAGGGTACCGATCACCATCGCCCAGCCATCTACCAGCACAAACAACATGATTTTGAATGGCAGAGAGATGATGATGGGAGACAGCATCATCATACCCATCGCCATCAGAACACTGGCCACTACCAGGTCGATGACCAGGAACGGAATGAACAGCATAAAGCCGATCTGGAAGGCTGTTTTCAGCTCACTGGTGACAAACGCCGGTATCAGGATAGTAAAGGGCAGATCTTCAGCATTTTCCACCGGTGGCGTATCCGAGATGCGCATAAACAGATTCAGGTCACTTTCCCGCGTTTGCCGTAGCATGAACTCATGGAAAGGCACACCGGCGGCCCGAAATGCATCCTCGGGCCCGATTTCTTCACTCATGTAGGGCTGGACAGCGTTGGCATTCACTTCTTCCAACACCGGCGACATGATGAACAGGGTCAGAAACAGGGAAAGGCCGATGATGATCTGGTTGGACGGTGTTTGCTGCAAACCCAGCGCCTGACGGAGAATCGCAAATACGATGATGATACGAGCAAACGAGGTCATCATCATCAACATTGCCGGCAGGAACGTCAGCAACGTCATCAGCGCCAGAATCTGGATCGTGACGCTGTAGTTGGTGGTACCGTCTTCGCCCGTGACCAGGGTCACGGCCGGTATGCCTGTTTCAGCCGAGGCGGCAGGAGCCAACAGGCATAACAGGGGGATCAGACCAAGCCATCGCATCAACGCTCAGCTCCACGCGACAGAACCTGCTGCAAGCGCTCGGCAAAGGCCGCCCCGCGTATTTCCGCACTGTCCAGCACCGGCTCATCAAACTCTACCAGCAGACTGACACGTCCAGGCGCCACTCCCAGCAGCATCTGCTGCTCGCCTACCTGTACCAGCACCGCTCTCTCACGCTGCCCCAATGGCAAGGCGGCCAGCACTTTCATGCCCTGCCCGCCCGCCGGCACGCCATTGACGCGACGGACCAGCCAGGCCAACAGCAGAATCAAGCCAACGACCAGCACCAGGCCCAGACCCAGCTGCATAATGGCGCCCCAGGATAGAGGGTCCGGCATGGCGGGCCGCGCAGCGGCTGTATTCTTGGCCACACTCTCTTCCGCCGCCTGGCTCAGCACCGGCAGCAGACATAACAGGGCACAGCTGATACGGGGAAGAATCATTTCAGACGGCGAATCCGTTCCTGGGGGCTGATGACATCGGTCAGACGAATACCGTAGCGGTCGTTCACCACAACCACTTCACCATGGGCGATGAGAGTTCCATTCACCTTCACATCCAGCGGCTCACCGGCCACACGATCGAGTTCGATTACCGAGCCCTGACTGAGCTGCAGCAGGTTGCGAATGGCTATTTCCGTACCTCCCACTTCCATTGTAAGAGTGACCGGAATATCCAGAATAACGTCCAGCTTGGGGTCATTAATGGGCCGGGAATCATCCTTCAGCTCATCCAGTTCAACCCCCTGTGCAGGCGGCGCACTGGGTGCAGCCTGGGCCTGGACATCATCCAGCAGCGCATCAGCATCGACTCCGGCATCGCCGGTCTGCTGCTCAAGTGCCGCAGCCCACTCGTCTGCGAGCGCCTGTTGATCCTGATCGTTGTTTTCGTCACTCACGTTTTACTCTCCGCGCGCCGGTCAGCTATTACCCGGCTGCTTGATGGTATCTTTGATTTTAACAGCCAGATTGCCACGTGAGGTCCCTAATTGACACTCAAACATGGGGACATTGTTGGCCTTGAGTTGCAGGCTGTCCGGCAACTCGATGGGGATAATATCGCCGGCTTCAAGTTCCATGACATCACGCAACGTCATCTCACGCTCGGCCACACGCAGATCCAGCTCCAGCGTTGCCATCATGATGTCACGCCGCAGGGCTGACAACCAACGCTCGTCCATCTGCTCTTCGGTGGTTTGCACACCCGATACCAGAAGATCCCGGATAGGTTCGAGCATGGAATAGGGCATGGTGATATGCAAATCCCCGGAGCCCCCTTCAAGATCCACCTGGAATGAGCAGACCACGACCACCTCGGTCGGGTTAACCGCGTTGGCCATGGCCGGGTTCACTTCGTGTCCCACATGCTCAAACTGCAAATGGGTGACCGGCTTCCAGGCCTCCTGCAGGTCCTGAAACAACTGCTGCAGGGTACGGTGCACAACACGGGTTTCGGTCGGGGTAAATTCACGTCCTTCGATCTTGGCATGACGGCCGTCGCCACCAAAGAACTGATCCACCAGTTTGAACACCAGGCGGGCATCCATGATGAAAAGAGCCGTTCCCCTCAACGGATGAACCTTTACCAGGCTCATGCTGGTGGGTACATAGAGTGTATGGATGTAATCTCCGTACTTCATGACCTGAATGCCACCAACAGTGACATCAGCAGTACGGCGCAGCAGGTTGAACAGGCTGATTCGGGTATGACGCGCAAAACGCTCATTGATCATTTCGAGCGTAGGCATACGCCCACGCACGATGCGCTCGTGACTGGCTAGGTCATAGGTGCGAACACCATCGGCATCTTCGCCATCCGCATCATCCTCGGTTTCAACATCTCCATCATCGACACCGTGCAAAAGTGCATCGATCTCGTCCTGGGAGAGCAGATCCTTGACCGACATCCGGCCCCCTACTGCATCACGAGGTTAGTAAACAGAATCGTCTCGACCCCGGGCTGACCAATCTTGTCTTGCATAATCGACTGCACCATGGAAGTGGCTTCAGCACGCAGGGCTTTTTTGCCCTCGATGCTCTGCAGCTCTTCAAAACTTTGTGTTGAGAACAGGGCATTCAGGCGCGAAACGATGAGTGGCATATGCTTTTTCAGGGCCTCGTCGACCAGAGGGTCTCGGCTCTTGGCCTCCACAAAGGCCTGCATGTAATGCCGCTTGTTATCGGCGGACTGGAGGGTTGCAACAAATGATGGCTTACCTTCGAGGGTACGAATTTTGGTATAAATGGCTTCGCGCTGAACCGGTTCGGCACTGGCCTGGGCCACCGCCTCTTCATCACCGGACATCAGGAAAAAGTACGCAGCACCTCCCCCTCCGCCCAGCAGTAATACAACCCCCAGGACGATCAGGATGATAAGCTTTTTCTTTGAACCCTTGCCTTCTTCAGGCGCTTCATTATCTGCCATTCATGCCTCCGTAAAACTGTGCCTTATCCCTGATAACAGGGTAATATAACACACTGTTTTTGGGGCTGAAGACTTCAGGCGTAGTAGTCGACCAGACCCACGGCAACGGCACTGCCCGGCAGTGACTCCGAATCCAGCTCACCACTGCTGCCACCCGCGTATCCACCAGCTCTTCCCTCGGAGCCACCGCGGCTGTCAGAACCCTGCCCACTACTGGACGAGTCATCCGAGATCGCGCCTTCACTCAGTTCAAGCCCCTGCTCGGCCAACATTTCGCGCAATCTGGGCATCTGTTGTTCCAGCGCATCCCTTACCGCCGGATTAGGGCTGGTAAAACTGACACTGATCTGATCCTGCCCCTGAACGTGTACCCTGATCTGCATGGAGCCCAGCTCTGGCGGGTCCAGCTGAATTTGGGCACTACGTGGTCCATGCTGCGCCATCATGATCATGCGCTCGCCCACCGCTTGCCCCCAACGGGGTGTCAACAGCTGCGGATGTGTATTCAACAACTGTTGAGCCTGTGCCTGTGCAGCCTGAGGGTTACGTGGCTGTGCCGTTTGAGTATTCTGGGTGGTGCTTGTCTGGGCTCCTGAATCCTGTCGCTGACTGCCACTATCACCGCTCTCTGACCCCATACCTCCGGCACCACTGCCGCCAGTGTTCAAAGCACTGACATCGACTCGTCCACCAGCTTCACCGCCACGTACCTGAGCAGGGTCAAGCTGAGCCTGGCGTGCTGATGAATTGTCAGCAGGTGCTGCAGGCGTAACCAGCTGAGTAGGCGCTCGACTCTCGCCACTGGTTTGCTGAGCCTGCTTTGCCTGTACCGCATCCTGGCTGGCCAGAAGAGTGACAGGGTCAGGCGCCGCCTCAGTATCCGCAGTGGCCACTGAAGCACTGTTCGACGCATTTTGAGACCCCGGTATTGCTGATGCCGAGGTTGTTTGCCCCGCGCTCACAGGTACTTTTACGTCTCCATCCATTATTTCAGGCTGACCACCCTGTGCTGTTTCAGCACTGGCAGCTCCACTCAAGGGATGGGGCTGGGCTGAGGCGTTATCCACAGCGCCATTGGCCGCAACCCTTGCTTGCGCCTCTACACGCGCCTGTTCGGCTGCGCTTGAGGGTAATTGAGAGCGGCTTTCACGCCCCTGTTCTGCTTGCGGTATCTTCGGTTGTTCACTCTCGGCTTCAGCCGTTAACTGCTGAGCCTTAGCGGTTTTTTGCTGTTGGCCTGCGTCTCGCTGAGCCTGGTTACGCAACTGCGTTTGAGTCATCGCCTCCTGCCCTGCCTGGCGTTGCTCAACCGTCTGCTGAGCCAGCTGTTTTGTCTCTATCTGTTGCTGCTGGACAGTACGCTGCTGAGCCTGAGACTGGACTTGTTGCTGATTCGTGCGCTGCTGAGTCTGCACTTGCTGCAAGGCCTGCTGCTCCGCCTTCGTCAATTGCTGCTGCTCAATACGCTGCTGGTTTTGCTGCTCAGTCTGCGTCAGATGCTGCTCAGCTCTTTGGTGAGTCTGGGCCTTCTGTTCTGCCTGAGTCAGCGCTTGCTGTCCCGCTTGTGTTTGAGCAGCCAACTGCTGCTGACTCAGAGCAGATTGTTCAGAGGCATTGCCGTTACCCCCCGCCGCTCCGGACGCTAGATTGGTGGCTTGAGTGCTTTGCTGCCCCGGTCGAGGCTCTTGAGGTGGTTGCTGGCCCGCTGGCAGCTGCTCAGACTGCACTTGGCCCGATACGGAGGAAGTAGGCTTGGCATCGGTTGTTTGCGCCTGATTAGCAGCGTCCTGAACAGAAGCCTGTGCAGTCCCCGCTTGCGGAGGCATACCACTCAGATTGTCGGCATCCTGCTGACCCGTTTGCATATCCGCAGCGGCTGCGCCACCTTCAGCACCCGTCTCGCTGCCATCAGCCGGCAATTGGCCTGGCAAGTTTTCGCCCTCGGCAGGCAAAGTCTGGCCGTTTGCCGCCACTTTGCCCTGTGCCTGCAGACTGCCCTGAAACAGCAGTTGGAAACTGCCGGGAGCCGCGCCCTGAGCGCCAGCAGTCATGCCATTGACCGGCGTCTGCATTGAACTGAGATCAAGCAAGGAGGGACTGGTTTGACTGGGTGCTTTAACAATGGCCATGCGAGACTCCTGGTATCCGATAGCCAAGTAAAAGCAATTAAGGTGCCAACGTTAGATATATTGCGGCCGGCGATGCTGGGAGCGCTCGTCGATTTCCTGCTGCAGCTGCTTGTCAGCCTGACGTACTTCGGTCTCACGCGCCTTGCGAATCAGCTCTTCAATGCCTTTTTCCTTGGCATAGGCCTGCTGCCAGAAGGCGCGCACCTGCTGCAACTGATCACGCGCCTGTACCAGCGCCTGTTCTTGTGCCTGAATCGTTGAGTTGATCTTTTGCAGGAAGGATTGCTGTGCATGCAGGGTGCCAATATTCATGCCCTGCTGGCCCACCTGGGTATACTGCTGCTGGTATTCACCCAGATATTGCTGCAATTGATCAATACCGCGTTCGCCCTGCTCGACCCGTTGCTGGGCTTCGGCCAGGTAGCGCTCGGCTTCACGACGCTTTCGCTCAGCCACTGCCAATACCACTTCCAGCCGCTCAGATCTTGGTTTTGCCATCCATTACTCCTGTATCAGGGAACCCGCCGGATTCCCGGCTGCCCCGCTTTCGGCTGTGCACCGCCCTGGGCATTGCCCTGCTGCGGCGGCGTACTCATCACCATGGCCAACTCCTGCATAGACCGCTGCAGGGGCATGGGTTCGTTCATGCTCTGCTGCAGATAAGCCTTGATGGTTGGCATCATATCAATGGCACGGTCGGTTTCAGGGTCGCTGCCACGGGCATAGGCTCCCACCGAGATCAAGTCGGCATTCTGACTGTAACGTGAGTACAGGCGCTTGAACTGCAGTGCCAGGCTCAGCTGGGAATCATCTACAATCTGCGGCATGGCACGGCTGATCGAGGCTTCGATATCGATGGCCGGGTAATGCCCCTGTTCTGCCAATGAGCGTGCCAGCACCACATGTCCATCCAGAATAGCACGCGCCGAGTCGGCCACCGGGTCCTGCTGGTCATCACCTTCCGTGAGGACTGTATAAAAGGCGGTAATGGAGCCACCACCCGTTTCGCCGTTACCGGCACGCTCCACCAGCTTCGGCAGCTTGGCAAACACCGACGGCGGATAGCCCTTGGTAGCTGGTGGCTCTCCCACGGCAAGCGCGATTTCACGCTGCGCCTGGGCATAGCGTGTCAGCGAATCCATCAGCAGCAGTACATTTTTACCCTGGGCACGAAAGTATTCGGCAATTCGAGTGGTCAGCTGCGCCGCGCGAAGGCGCATCAAAGGGGAATCATCGGCCGGCGAGGCCACCACAACCGAGCGCGCCATGCCCTCTGCTCCCAGGCTGTGATCGATAAATTCACGCACCTCACGGCCACGCTCACCAATCAAGCCGACCACGGTGATTTCCGCTTCGGTAAAGCGCGTCATCATCCCCAATAAGACCGATTTACCGACACCACTGCCGGCAAACAACCCAAGACGCTGCCCACGCCCCACCGTCAGCAAACCGTTAATGGCCCGCACGCCTACATCCAGGGTTTGTTCTATCGGGTGACGGTGCAGGGGATTGATGGTTTCGCCGGACAGCGTCACCAGATCATCGGGTGCCAGCGGTCCTTTGCCATCCAGTGGCCGCCCTATGCCGTCGATGACACGCCCCAACAAACCGAACCCGACCGGTACCAGACTGGCACCGATTCGCGGACGCACGGCGGCACCAGGAGCCAGGCCATCGACGCTGTCCAGCGGCATCAGATAGATACGATCACCGGCAAAGCCGACCACTTCCGCTTCCACCTCACCCTCGTCCTGCAGCGACACCAGGCAGTAGTCCCCCAGTGCCACCTTGAGCCCCACGGCTTCCAGGGTAAGCCCGATCAAACGGGTAACCCGGCCTTCAACTTCCGGGCGCGGCGATTCGTAGTCGATATGACGGTAGCGGTTGAGACGGTGAGCCAGGTCCGGCATGAGACAGCCTCGTTATTTAGATGAAGAGTCGGGCGTTTTGATCAACCGGGCGCGCAGCTGTTCTGCTACCTGAGTGAAACGCTGTTCCACCTGATAATCGACGCGGCAGTTGCCACTTTCCAGCACACAACTGCCCGGCTCCAGCTCGGGGTCAGGCTTGAGCTTGAGCGCCAGATCACCCAATAGCGGTTCCAGCGGCGCCACCTGATCAGGTGCAATGCGCAGACTGAGATTGCCTTCACCCTCCGGCATTTGCTCCAAAGCGTCATGAACACTGCGCGCAAGCGCGTCAATATTTTGACTAAGCTCTGCCTTCACTGTGGCTTGGGCAAGCTCGATCACCAGATTCACCAGCGCTTCTTCAAGCGCCTCACGCTCTTGTTCAAGCGGCTTCTGTAATAATTCGATAAGCCCATCCAGGCGCTGCAAACGCTCATTAATCTGCGCCTTGCCTGCTTCCAGCCCCTGTTGCAGGCCTTCCTGGTAGCCTTGCTCACGCCCTTGGGTCATGCCCTCGGCATGCCCTTCTGCCTGACCTTCACGACGGGCTTCTTCACAAATTTCTTCCCACTGCGTCAGTGTCAGCTTTTCGGCAAAAATCTCTTCTTCAACGACGGAGACATCGACATCTTCAAGGGGGGAAGGAGGTTTGCGGGCCAGTGCCTGTACCACCGGGGCTGCACCGCCCACATCAGGAGGCAACCAGGGCTTCACGGCATCCGCGTCACTGGCACGGATGCGTATGGGCTGATCCTTTTTCATCAGATCATCTCTTCACCAGAGCCACCCAGCATGATTTCGCCATCATCGGCCAGACGGCGTGCCACGGTAAGGATCTCTTTCTGCGCTTCTTCCACCTCAGATACACGCACAGGCCCCTTGGCTTCAAGGTCGTCACGCAACAATTCGGCGGCCCGCTTGGACATGTTCTTGAACACCTTCTCCTGCAACGCGCTGTCTGCACCCTTAAGTGCCAGCACCAGGTTATCAGTGGAGATTTCACGCAGGATGACCTGAATACCACGATCGTCCACATCGATCAGGTTGTCGAACACAAACATGAGATCAGAGATTTCGGTTGCCAGACCTTCGTCGTTGTCGCGAATACCATCCATGAGTTCCGCCTCCAGATTGGAGTCGAGGAAGTTCATGATATTGGCGGCAGAACGCACGCCACCGAGGGTACGCGACTGACTAGCCTTACTACCGGTGAACTGGGATTCAAACATGTCATTGAGCTCCTGCAGTGCCTGCGGCTGGATACGATCCAGTGCGGCAATACGCATGAGGATATCAAGACGGGACTTTTCATCGAAGTAGGTCAGCACAACCGAGGCCTGATCCGGGTCAAGATAGGCAATAACGACCGCCTGAATCTGCGGGTGCTCATATCGCAACATCTCTGCCACCTGGCGTGGATCCATCCAGCGCAGCGTGTCCAGGCCCGAGGTATTGGTACTGAACAGAATACGGTCAATCAGCGTTTTGGCTTTTTCCTCACCCAGCGCCTGATTAAGCATGGCGCGGATATAGCGGTCATTGTTGATACCAATGCCGGTCTGGTCACTGACCACGTTCATGAAGTCAGCCACTACCGCTTCAACACGGGACTGGGGCACATTGTCGAGCTGGGTCATGGCCTCGCCGATCTTCTGTACTTCCTTCGGCCCCAGGTGCTTGAGGATTTCGGCGGCATCAGACTCACCCAGGCTGATCAGCAGAATGGCTGCTTTCTGGATGTCGTTCAGTTCAGCATCACTGCTCATTATCGATTACCCACTGACGAACGGCCTGGGCCACTTTTTCCGGATCTTCTGCGACCATACTGCGAATGGCATTAAGCTGATAATCAAAACTCTCATTGGGCGTCGGCAAGATACCACGGTCGCCCCCGGTGCCCAGAGTAACCTTATCCTCGGATACATCCGCACCTTCCAGGCCTTCCAGATCCGCCGAAATTTCACCCGCCGGCCCCAGGGAGACGACATCCTTGGTTTTGCCGGCATCGGCCAGACTGCGCAGAATGGGGCGCAATACAAAGAAGACCAGAACCAGGACAAACAACGCAGCCATCACCTGTTTGATCAAATCCCAGAACCAGTCCTGCTCCCAGATGGCAGGATCTTCCATGCTGATGGGTTCATCCGGTACAAACGGCGAGTTAATCACGGTCACGCTGTCGCCCCGCACCGCCGAATAGCCCACGGCATTGCGTACCAGAGTTTGCAGCCGCTGCAATTCATTTTCCGACCAGGTCATGCGCTGGGCTTCGCCACTCTCGGGGTTGGTCGTCGTCAGGTCGTCCACCACGACAGCGACACTTAGGCGCTTGATCACGCCCGTCTGGTGACGGGTATAACTGAGAGTGCGGTCCAGCTCGTAGTTGCGTACAGCCTGCTCACGGCTGGACCCGGTCCCTGTAGCGCCAGCGGCATTGGCGGCGCCGACCGTACCGGGTTCAATCTGCTCGGGGACTTCATTCGGGCCAGGCGGCTGGTTGGTCAGCGCACCAGGCACACCTCGGGCCAGCTCACCCGCGGCACGCTTTTCTTCCAGCGTTTTCTCACTGCGCAGGGCCGGCAGGTCCGGGTTATAGATTTCATCGGCCTGCTCTACCTGGGTGAAATCAATATCGGTGGATACTTCGGCACGGAAGTTACCCAGCCCGACCACCGGCTGCAGAATGCTGTTGATGCGGTTAACCAGGGTCTGCTCGACCTGACGGGTGTACTCCAGCTGCTTGGCCGCCAGCACCACATCTTCATCCTGATCGCGAGTATTAAGCAGACGCCCCTTCTGATCCACAACGGTGACATCATCCACCGCCAATTCAGGAATGCTGGACGCGACCAGATTGGCAATGGCCGCAACCTGATCACGGGCCAGAGTACGGCCGGAAAACATTTCGATAAAGACAGAGGCGCGGGGTTTGCGCTGGTCTCGCACAAACACCGACTCTTTGGGCAAGGCCAGGTGTACACGGGCGGACCGCACCGCCAGAAGGCTACTGATAGTACGTGCCAACTCACCTTCCAGGCCACGCCGGAAGCGCGCATTCTCCATGAACTGACTGGTGCCCAGACCCTGTTCCTGCTCCAGCAGTTCAAAGCCGACGGTCTTGTCAGCGGTAAAACCCTCGGAGGCCAGTTTCAGGCGCGCCTGATGCACATGCTCTTCCGGCACCAGAATGGCACGGCCGTCGGTATCAAACTTGTAGGGAACGCTGTACAGCTTGAGTTGCTCGATGACTTCGTTGGCATCGGCAAAGTTGAGATTGGAGAACAACACCCGGTAGTCAGGCTTTTGCGACCAGAGCACCACGGCAAAACCGATGGCAATACTGGCAGCCAAACCGATCATAAGACCGAGCTGCCGCAGGATGCCCAGGCTATTGAAGCCGGTCATCAGACTGCCCTTGCCGCTTAATTGTGCTGCCGTGTTATCCATTTAATCCTGACCGCTGCCGAGTGTTAGATCGGCATCTTCATAACATCTTCATAAGCCGTGACCAGACGGTTGCGTACCTGGGTCATTGCCTGAAACGAAACTGAGGCTTTCTGCGCCTGAATCATCACCTGGGGCAGGTCTACCGAGGGGTCACCCTTCTCGTAGGCCGTGCGCAGACGGGATGCTTCAGACTGATGTTCGTTAACCTTGTCCACAGCGCTTTTGAGCAGATCGGCAAAGCCGCTGCTGTCGGCCTTGCTGATCCCGGACACCTGATTCAGCTCCGGTGCCTGCACGGGCGCCACGCCCTGCTGCATCTCCTGCCGAATCGTCCGCATCTGCGACAGCAGGCTGTTGATATCAGCACGTTCAATCATGCTATACCTCTCCTGTGCGGCAATATTTTGACATTATAGAGCCTGTCCTAACCTCATCAAGCCGGATAGTACACAAACCGACAATAGATTGACGATATGTCGGAAAAAGGCTCCTGCCCTGTGATGCAAGCAAAAAACGGGCCATACGGCCCGTTCTCTCAATTCAATATACAGGATTTGCCGCTCAGTAGATATTTTTCGGCGTTTCACCGTACTTCAGACGGACATACATCAAGGCAACCGTGATCGCATCACCCAACGCAGTATGTCGTTCAAGGATGGGGATATCCAATTTGCCGGCAATGGTATCGAAGCGCAGGTCCACGTCGCCACCGACATGCTTCCACTTGATGATGTCGTGGTAGACGTGGGACAGCTCAACCGCCTTGTTGGGCAGACCGAACCCCAGCTGGGGACGCAGAAACTTGTCCAGCACACGCACATCAAAGTTGACGTAATAGCCCAGAATGGGTCGGTTGCCGACAAACTCCAGCACCTGTTTCAACGCATCCTCAAGCTCGATACCATCAACCAGATCCTGCGCCCTGAGCTTGTGAATCTTGATGGAATCACCACTGAGACTGGCCGGCGGCTTGAGCTTGATATCCAGACGATCACTGGTAATGACCTTGCGGCCCTTAATCCGTACTGCACCGATCGACAGAATCTCGGCCTTTTTCACATCCAGACTGGTGGTTTCACAATCCAGGGATACGACCTCGTCACCCTTGTAAGGTTCGAACAGCTCCGCCCAGGGCCCTTCCCGATGCTCCTTGCGTTCCTTATAGCGCCTTATCGAGCGCGGAATGATCATCTGTATCAGCCTCCGAGGTGGTAGCGTGTTGCCAGGTGCTTCTTGAATCCCTTCACGACATGAAGAGCGTCGCGCAGCAGGTCACGTTCAAGCTTGTTTAATTGCTGCAGGTCGATCTGGTTAGGCGTGGGGTCCAGGCCATCTTCCTGCTCCTCCGCCCGACGGATCTGCTGACGCAGGCGCAGCTGGATAAACAGGGCCAGCGCCTCGGACAGATCACTGCCATGTTCGGCCTGCATGACCTTCTGCTCCACCAGCGTTTCAATGCGCTGAAAAGTATTGGTCTTGAGAATACGGTGCTCCAGTGCCAGGGTGCGCACGCCATGCACAATCGGGAAGATGCCGCCTTTTTTGATATCCAGCTGCCCCTTGTCCTTGAGGTTGCCGAAAAAGGTCAGTGGCGTATCAAACTCCACCGCCGCACGGGCAAAGTGGGAGAAGAACACATCATTGTTACGCAGGTGACGCAGGAACCAGTTGCGCGCCACCTTGAACAGGGCCTCATTGCCCGCTACAGGCTTTGCATCCACGGCAATGGCCAGGTTCATCTGAGCATTGCCTTCACAGGTGTCGGCCCAGTCACTCAGGTGCTGGGTCCAGTCCCCCACGGAGTTCACCCACTCCGGGTTGGATACCATGATATTGCCCGGGCAGGGTGGAAAACCGAACGAAATCAGGTTCTCGCTGAACCGGTTCAGGGTCTCCTGCATGCCGGGCCAGACCAGGTTTTCGCGGTAGATAAGGGCGTTATCCTGGTCGGTTTTCATGATCTGCTCACCACGCCCCTCCGACCCCATCACGATCAAACACACATGAGGCTGCATGTCTGCCGGAATAATCAGATCGAACAGCTTGGAAATAATACGGCCGTTCATGGCCGCCAGCAGATCCATGGTGAAGCGGATCTTCACTCCGGCGGAAATCAGCGCCTTGATCAGCTCGTTCAGGCCCTGAGCCGCTTCGCGCAATTGCTCGATGGTACCGGCGCGCTCGATACGCAAACCGATCACATGGGAATGGCTGGAGAAATAACTCAGTACATCGGTCAGCTCAACAACCCCGACCATGGACTGGCCATCCATTACCACGACCCTTTCAATCTGCTGCTGGGTCATCATGACCAGTGCATTGAACAGGTAATCTTCGTGATCGATAGTGATCAGACGGAAACTGGCCACATCGATGATATCGGTATCCAGCGGTTTCTCATTGATCACCACGGCATCCAGCAGGTCGGTGCCGGTCACCATGCCGTAACGGCCGCCTCGGCGTGCCAGCAGACAGTCGGACTTGTGCTGACGCATCAGCTCGGTCGCCTGCTTGATGCTGGTTCCCTGCTCCACCACCAGCGGCTCACGCACAGTGGCATCCGTGATGCGAGCCAGCATGAACTCGGCCATGTCCTGGTTGCCGCCGTGTTGCGCGACAATCTCTCTTTTTACCGCCAGGTTCTGCTGGAAGTAATCAGCAAACTGGGCATTGCTGGCGATCAGGTCCAGCAGAGTCCTCGTGGGCAGGATATGGCAGATGGTTTCTTCGTCCGCCACAAAGTTGTGAATGGCAGTGCCACGCACCGCTGACCAGCCACCAAAGTAATCTTCATTCTCGTAGTGAACAAAAATGTGCTGGCCACCACCCTCTTCACCCTTATCAGCCGCCTCGCTTTCGCTAACCCGGCCCTTGAGGATGATAAACAGCCCTTCGGGCTTTTCACCCGCTGTAATGATCGCTTCGCCCTGCTGGAAGTATCCGATATCCAGATTCTTGCCCAGCATCGCCTGTTCGTCCTCATTCAGCAGGCTGAAGGGGATGTTATCCATGTTAAATGCATCTGGCATCCGTCGTCTCCTCACCCGGTTATTGCATCAGAGAGTACCGGGGGCATCACGCCCCCGGCTGATCCGTATCAGGCTCAGTGTGCATGCGCCTGGGCAGCACCCCGGGGGATACGAATGTCCTCGATGATGGACTGGATTTCCTCCGGCGGCTCCGGCGTCATGGACGCCACCAGCATCGCCACCACAAAGTTCAACAGCATGCCGACAGTACCGAAGCCTTCCGGCGAAATACCAAACAGCCACTGATCAGGCGTGCCGCCCATGAACTTGAAGTAAATAATATAGGCCATGGTGGACCCCAGCCCCACCAGCATGCCGCTGACGGCACCCTGAGTGTTCATGCGGGTGCTGAAGATACCCAGCACGATGGCAGGAAATACCGAGGAAGCCGCCAAACCAAAGGCCAGTGCGACCACCTGCGCCACAAACCCGGGCGGATTGATCCCGAAGTAGCCGGCAATGATGATGGCCACAATGGCCGCCAGGCGAGCGTACGTCAGCTCCTGCTTGTCGGTGATATTCGGGTTGATGCTTTTCTTCATCAGGTCATGCGAAATCGAGGTCGAAATTACCAGCAGCAGACCTGCTGCAGTCGACAAAGCTGCGGCCACGGCACCCGCCGCCACCAGCGCAATCACCCAATCCGGCAGGTTGGCAATTTCCGGGTTCGCCAACACCATGATGTCACGATCAACATACACCTCATTGGCACTGCTGGAGGCGTTTTCGGTCAAACGCTCGCCGTAATCACCACGCGAATCGATAAAGGCCGGTTTACCACCGTCAAACGCGGCACCTGCCTGGTATTGCACCTTGCCATCGCCGTTCTTGTCGGCCCAGGCAATCAGACCCGAGGACTCCCAGTTTTTGAACCAGCTGGGCATCTGGGTGTATTCAACACCGGCATTGTCAGGACCATTGATGGTTTCGATCAGGTTCACACGACCAAAGCCCGCTACCGCCGGCACAGTGGTATAAAGGATGGCGATGAAGATCAGCGCCCAGCCAGCGGAGATACGTGCATCCTTTACGCGCGGCACGGTGAAGAAGCGCACGATAACGTGAGGTAGGCCCGCCGTACCGCACATCAGTGCAGCGGTCATGAAGAACATATCGATGGTGGTCTTGTTGCCCTGGGTGTACTGGTCAAACCCAAGCTCTGACGAGAGCTCGTTCAGGGTCACCAGAACCGAACGCCCATCTTCAAGCGTCGCCCCCAGACCAATCTGAGGCAGGAAGTGACCGGTCACCTGCATGGACAGGAAGAAAGCCGGCACCATAAAGGCCATGATCAGCACACAGTACTGCGCCACCTGGGTGTAGGTGATGCCTTTCATGCCGCCCAAAACAGCATAGAAGAACACGATCACCATACCAACGATAACCCCGGTATTGATATCAACGTGCAGATAGCGAGAGAACACGATGCCGACACCGCGCATCTGCCCGGCGACATAGGTAAAGGAAATAACGATGGTGCAGATAACGGCGATATAGCGCGCCGTTTTGGAGTAGTAGCGGTCACCTACGAAGTCGGGCACCGTAAACTTGCCGAACTTGCGCAGGTACGGTGCCAGCAACATCGCCAGCAATACGTAGCCGCCGGTCCAGCCCATCAGATAGGCGGCCCCATCGCGACCAATGAAAGAGACAATCCCCGCCAGGGAGATAAAAGAGGCCGCAGACATCCAGTCCGCAGCGGTTGCCATGCCGTTAGCAACAGGCGGCACACCACCCCCGGCAACATAGAATTCAGTTGTAGACCCGGCACGGGCCCAGATCGCAATGCCGATATAGAGGGCAAAAGAGCCACCTATAAACATGTAGGTCAGCAAATCGAGACTCATCACTCAGCTTCCTTGACTTGGTGATTGTTATTCGTGGACGTCGTATTTTTCGTCGAGGCGGTTCATGCTGAACACATAGGCCCAGATCAAACCGATAAAGACATAAATTGCGCCCTGCTGGGCGAACCAGAAGCCAAGCGGGAAGCCGAAGAATTGAATCTGGTCGAGCGCATCCACAAATAGAATGCCGCAGCCGTAGGAGACCGCAAACCAGATCACCATATAGGTGAAGATAATACGCAGGTTTTCGCGCCAGTAAGCGCGCGCGCTGTCCGGTTGGGAAGACATAACACCATCCTGTTGTTTTTATTTAAGGTGAGGTTCACCTTTGAATCTAACAAACAGGACAGGGTAAATATGCCCCGACTTTAGTCGGAGCATTACGTGTAAAAACAGGTGTTTAACAAGGATTGTAAATACTTAGCGACACGCCATCTGATAAAGCGGAGCCGCTTGCACGACTTCACGCAAACTGCCGGCCACCATATCCTTTTGCTCATTCAGCTCGACCATCTCGCCCTTTTCACAGTTGAGCAGATGAACACTGTGTTCAACATGATCGGTATAGCTGCGCTCAAAGCGGTAAAGCACCAGCTGCGCCAGAGTGCCATCGTCCGTGACCTGGTGCGCCACACTGTTGCGATCCAGCACAGTGAAGGTATCGGTCATCGGAAACAGGAAAGTCCAGGGGCGCCAGATCATGCTGTTGGCTTCGTAGGAGACAACCACTGAGCCTTCCGGCAGCTGGCTGGTCTTGAACTCGAACCAGGTATATTCGTTGTAGATCGAATACCCCAGCATTCCTAGACCGGCGGCAGCCGGCACAATCCATTTGGGCAGTTTCTTACGGCTCAGAGAACGCAGGATCAGAGCGATACCTGCAGCACCCAGGCCGGCAAAAACAGTGGCAACCAGATTCCAGACCATACTTCTACTTCCTGAAAAAAGTCGGGCTTCCAGTTGGAAGCCCGAGGAGGTTCAACACGTGACAGTCAGACTGTCTGTTGAGTCATTATGACTTAGTGGTCAACGGCAGAGCCAGCACCTTTCGGGTAGCGCACGCTTTCCACCAGCTCCTGAATCTCAACCGGCGGCTCTTCAGTTGCATTGGAGACAACGAAGGCCACTGTGAAGTTGATGATCGCACCGATAGCACCGAAGGACAGCGGAGAGATACCCAGGATCCAGTTATCCACGGTGTCCGGCAGGTTGGCAGTACCCGGGATGAAGAACCAGCCCTTGTACATGAAGATGTACACCAGGGTAGTGATCAGACCGGCCAGCATGCCTGCGATAGCGCCCTTGTTGTTCACGCGCTTGGAGAAGATACCCATCATCAGTACCGGGAAGATGGAAGCAGCCGCGATACCGAAGGCCAGTGCCACCACCTGGGCCGCAAAGCCTGGCGGGTTCATACCCAGGTAGGTTGCCACTACGATCGCCACGGTCATGGATGCACGTGCCGCCATGAGCTCGCCTTTCTCGGAGATATCCGGGTTGATGGAGTTCTTGATCAAGTCATGACTTACCGCAGAGGAGATTGCCAGCAACAGACCTGCCGCAGTGGACAGTGCCGCCGCCAGACCACCGGCTGCGATCAGACCGATAACCCAGCCCGGCAGCTGTGCGATCTCGGGGTTCGCCAGTACCAGGATGTCGCGGTTGTAGGTCAGCTCGTTGCCTTCCCAGCCCTTGTCGGACATGTCGGCTTTATCGTTGTAGAACTGGATACGACCGTCATTGTTCTTGTCTTCGATGGTGATCAGCTTGGTTTCTTCCCAAGTTTTCATCCATTCCGGACGCTCATCGATCTGGATTGACGGAGCATCAGTACCGTTCGGGTAGACAGTGTCGATCAGGTTCATGCGAGCCATGGACGCAACCGCCGGAGCAGTCAGGTACAGCAGCGCGATGAAGATCAGCGCCCAACCGGCAGACCAGCGCGCATCAGCCACCTTCGGTACAGTGAAGAAGCGGATGATAACGTGCGGCAGACCAGCAGTACCGATCATCAGCGTCAGGGTGAACAGCACCATGTTCAGCTTGTTCGGCACATCAGCGGTGTAAGCTGCAAAGCCCAGCTCCTGAACCACCTGGTCCAGTTTCGCCAGCAGCGGCATACCGGATGCAGTGTGATCACCGAACAGGCCCAGGGCCGGGATCGGGTTACCGGTCAGCTCCATGGAGATGAAGATAGCCGGGATGGTGTAAGCCACGATCAGTACGCAGTACTGAGCCACCTGAGTGTAGGTGATGCCCTTCATGCCGCCGAGTACGGCGTAGAAGAATACAACCACGGACGCGATAACCAGACCAGTGTCCTTGTCCACTTCCAGGAAGCGGGAGAAGGCGATACCGGCACCAGCCATCTGGCCGATAACGTAGGTAGTAGAGGCAACGATCAGACAGGCCACAGCGACCAAACGCGCCGGCTTGCTGTAGAAGCGATCGCCGATGAAGTCAGGTACGGTGAACTTGCCGAACTTACGCAGGTAAGGCGCCAGCAGCATCGCCAGCAGCACGTAACCACCGGTCCAGCCCATCAGGAAGGTAGAGTTGGCATAACCACCGGCGGCAATCAGCCCCGCCATGGAAATAAAGGACGCTGCAGACATCCAGTCAGCAGCCGTTGCCATACCGTTAGCAACCGGGTGTACACCCCCGCCTGCTACGTAGAACTCTTTGGTGGAACCCGCACGGGCCCAGATTGCGATGCCGAAGTAGAGAGCGAAGGACGCGCCTACGAACAGCAGGTTGATATAAAACTGATCCATCGATTACTCCTCCAGTCCCATCTCTGCATCAAGCTTGTTCATGCGCCAGGCGTAGAAGAAGATGATACCGATGAAGGTCAGAATTGAGCCCTGCTGAGCAAACCAGAAGCCCAGATCGGTGCCGCCGACTGAAATGCCGGACAGCAGAGGACGGAACAGGATGCCGCAGCCGTAGGACACGAATGCCCAGACGACCAGGCTACCTAGGATCAGACGTAGGTTCGTCGACCAATAGAGAGCAGCTTTGGATTTATCATCTGCCATGGTGTTTCTCCGTTTTCTTGTTATTGGAGCCGGGAAGATACGGGATGATCTTGCATAAAGAACCGAAGCAAGAAAAGCCCCGACTTTAGTAGAACTCAAAGGTTCAACTTTCTGATAAAACAAAATAAACATTATTAATCAACAAGTTACATAATGGCGTCAAAAACATGACCCAGCTCATGTAATACAATAGTCAAGTACCGTTCATGATTTTAAACGGCCACTTTCGACTAAAGATGTATACTGTGATGCCGGACTTTTCAGCGGTACACTCTATATCTGTCCCAACACTGATATGAGAGCCTTCTTATGCTGTCTGGCTGGTCCATCATTCTGATCTCACTGGCTTACCTGGGTCTGCTGTTTGCCATCGCCTATTTCGGTGACAAAAGCAGTGCCGGCAAGCAATGGGCCAGCAACCCGGTGGTCTATTCGCTGTCACTGGCCGTGTACTGCTCCAGCTGGACCTTCTATGGCGCCGTGGGCCGTGCTGCCTCCACCGGCTGGGAGTTTCTGGCCACCTATCTGGGGCCTGCAATCGTATTCATGCTGGCGATCCAGGTGATCGAAAAAGTCTTTCTGGTCAGCAAGCAGCAGAACATCACCACCATTGCCGACTTTATCTCCTCGCGTTACGGCAAGAGTCAGGGACTGGCGGTTCTGGTCACCATCATTGCCGTTATGGGCACCATTCCCTATATCGCGCTGCAGCTGAAAGCTGTTGCCATCAGTTACAACGCTCTGGCACCCGGCGCCACCGAAGCCATGAGTAACGGCAGCGATACGGCGCTGTTCGTGGCACTGGTGATGGCAGTATTCGCCATCCTGTTCGGTACCCGCCATATCGATGCCACCGAGCACCATGAAGGGCTGGTATTGGCCGTGGCCTTTGAATCCCTGATCAAGCTGACAGCCTTTGTCGGTGTGGGCCTGTTTGTGGTCTTTGGCCTGTTTGACGGGGTCGAGGAAGTGACCAACCAGGTTATCGCCCAGCTGCGCCACAACGAGAACTTTGATACTGCCCTTAGCAGCGGCTTTCTGACCGAGATCGTACTGGCCTGCGCTGCCGCTATCTGTCTGCCGCGCCAGTTCCACGTCAGCATCGTGGAAAACACTCGTCAGCGTAACCTGCTGACCGCACGCTGGCTGTTTCCCACGTATCTGCTGTTGATGGCACTGTTTGTACTGCCCATCGCCACCGGCGGTATTACCTACTTCAGCAACACCGGTGTTGATGCCGACACCTATGTCCTGATGCTGCCTCTGGCCACAGGCTCTGAGCACCTGGCGACGCTGGCCTTTATCGGTGGCTTGTCGGCGGCCACCAGCATGGTGATTGTGGCCAGTATTACCTTGGCCACCATGGTATGTAACGACATCATCATGCCCCTGCTGTTCCGTATCTCCTGGCTGCACCTGTCCCAATCGAAGGATCTGGGCGCCCTGCTGCTGCGGGTACGACGCATCACCATCATCTGCCTGCTGCTGATGGGCTATTTCTACTACCGCATTCTGGGTGAACAGGGTCCACTGGCCTCCTTTGGCTTGCTGGCATTTGTCGCGGCCATCCAGTTCCTGCCCGCCATTCTGGGCGGAATCTACTGGAAAGGCGGTACCCGCCACGGGGTGCTGGCGGGTCTGATGGCCGGTTTCCTGCTTTGGCTCTACACCCTGGTGCTGCCCACACTGAACTCGGCCCGCCTGATCCCCTATGAATGGCTGCCGCAGTTGACCGGCAACGAAGGCTGGCTCAGTCCCACCGGCCTGATGGGTATTGACGGTATGGACCCGCTTACCCACGGGGTGGTCTGGAGCCTGGGCGTAAACCTGCTGCTGTTTGTGATCGTCTCGCGGCTGGCGACGCCGCGTCTGGTCGACCGCATTCAGGCCAGCGCCTTCGTCAACATCACCGCCAAGGGCATCACCGACCCTTCCCGTCACCTCGGGCAGGTGACCGTCGGTGATCTGCAGATGCTGAGCGAGCGCTTCCTCGGCATGAGCCGTACACGACAGGCATTCAGCACCTTTGGTCAGCAGCGTGGTGAAGGCCCACCCATGGCGGCGGAAAAAGCCACACCCGAACTGATTCAGTACACCGAGCGCCTGCTGGCCGGTGCCATTGGTGCATCCTCTGCCCGCATCGTGATGGACTCCACCCTGCGCGGCAAGGAAATGGAAATTGGTGACGTGGTCACCATTGTGGACGAGGCGTCTCAGGCGTTGCGCTTCAACCGCTCACTCCTGCAATCCACCATCGAGAACATCAGCCTGGGCATCAGCGTGGTAGACCAGCAGATGCGGCTGGTGGCCTGGAACCAGCGCTATGTGGATATGTTCAACTACCCTGAAGGACTAATCTGTATCGGCCGCCCCATTGAGGAAGTGTTCCGCTATAACGCCATCAAGGGTGAGTACGGCCTCGGCGATGTGGAGCAACAGGTGCGCATGCGCCTGGACACCATCAGCTCCGGCGATCCGCACTCCTACGAACGCTTCCGACCCGATGGCACCGTGCTGGAAGTTCGCGGCAACCCCATGCCCAACGGCGGTTACGTCAACACCTACATGGATATCACCGAGCACAAGCGCATTGAAGAAGCGCTGCGTGAGAGTGAGCAAAATATCCGCATCTACACCGATAACGTGCCGGTGCTGATCGGCTACCTGGACCCGGACAAGCGTTTCCTGTTTATCAACAAGGCCTATGCCGATGCCTTTGGCCTGGACCGGCACAACATTGCCGGCATGTCGGCGCTGGAAGCCCTGCCGGAAGAGGAGTATCTGCACAGGCGTCAATATATTGACAAGGTGTTGCGTGGCGAGCGACAGCGCTTTGAAACCCGCCTGCCGACTCATGATGGCAGTGTTCGTTTTGCCGAGGTGACCTATATCCCGCATATCGGCGAATACGGCGATGTGCTGGGCTACTTCACCCTGTATCAGGACATCACCGAGCGCCGCAAGGCCGAGCAGGCCCTGCAGGAGACCAACGAGAACCTGGAGCAACGTGTGCGCGAACGCACCCATGCCCTGTCCGTTGTAAACAAGGAGCTGCGCAAGGAGAACACCATCCGTGCCCTGATGGAGGACGAACTGCGTCAGGCCAAATCGGATGCGGAGGCCGCCAACTTCGGCAAGACCCGCTTCCTCGCAGCAGCCAGCCACGACCTGCTGCAGCCCTTGAACGCGGCCCGCCTGTTTACCTCGGCACTGGCTCAGCAGAGCCACAGCGACGAAACCAGCCAGTTGGTGGAGAACCTGGACGGCTCGCTTAAGGCTGCCGAAGAGCTGATCACCGCGATTCTGGATATTTCCAAGCTGGATGCCGGCGCACTTGAGCCGACACTGACCCACTTCTCGCTGGAAGGCCTGTTCCAGACTCTGAACACCGAGTTCAGCGCACTGGCACGGGAGAAAGGCCTCAAATTTGATACCGTCGACTGCAAACAGGTGGTGTACTCCGACCAGCCGCTGCTGCGCCGTATCATGCAGAATTTCCTATCCAACGCCATGCGCTATACCGCCCAGGGCCGCGTTCTTATGGGCGCCCGCCGTGTGGGGCGTCAGCTGCGTCTGGAAGTCTGGGATACCGGTGTCGGTATACCCGAGGACAAACTGCGCGAAGTGTTCGAGGAGTTCAAGCGCATCGACAACCCCAAACACAGTCAGGTGAAAGGCCTGGGGCTGGGCCTGGCCATCACCGACCGTATCGCCCGCATGCTGGGGCACCAGCTCCATGTGCGCTCCTGGCCCGGGCAGGGTACGGTGTTCAGTATCACTCTGCCGCTGGGTGACCCCGCTCTGGCACAGAAATCACGCCCTGAAAAACGTGGCTGGATTCGCAGTAAAGGCCTCAACGGCGTGCGTGTGCTGGTGATCGATAACGAGCCGAAGATTCTGGAAGGCATGGGTGCCCTGCTCAAGGGCTGGTCCTGTGAAGTGGCGGTCGCGCTGTCTGCCGATGATGCTCTGGAAGAACTGGAAAGCCTTGGCTGGACACCGGATATCATCCTGGCCGACTACCATCTGGGTGAAACCGATACCGGGATCATGGCGCTGCAACAGCTGGCCAGCCTGCCGGGGCAGACAGAAGGCGCCGAATACTTCAGCCCGGCCATAGTGATTACGGCTGACCGTACCGATGAAGTCAGAGACGAGATTAGTGCTGCCGGTGCACAGCTGCTAACGAAGCCGGTCAAGCCCGCTGCACTTAGAGCGATGATCAACAAGATCATGGCGAACCTGAAAGCGGGACGGGAGTAATCAGGAGGGTTTTAGAGTCGCTCTGTTGCCGAGGTATTCGTGCGCAGAGCGCACTCCCACAGTTTTACCTGAGCTCTAGCAGCTTGAGCACTGCTGTAGTGCAATAATGCTGTGGGGAGTTTAGCAGCGGGATACAGCCATGTAGCCTGAAGTTCGCGCACGGAGTGCGCTTATATGGATCCGCCCGGGTTGCAAGCCTTTGACCAGTAGATAGAGATTGCATGCTTATATCCGGCCTGTCATCGGGGCGTATCCACCCCTGGCCATTATGAGATATGCACTTGCTGTCCTGATCTCCCACTCGGCTTCTATGAGCCATGCGCGCTCAAAGGCTTCAGCAAGTCGATCTTATCTGTGGTGTCCTAAGGCTCTGCGCAACTCTGGTGATGAGTACCTGTTACATTACTGAGTATTAATATGGCTGACGCTCATGCCCGGTAACACTCTTCCCGTGTCATGAGCGCCCAGACAATGCGGGCCAGCTTGTTGGCCAGCGCGACGATGATTGTATTGGGATGTTTCCCTTTCATCCCGTGAAGCCATCGGGCCAACCGCGAGTCGTCAGTGTGTATCAAGGCGCGATAGGCCGCACGAGCACCATGCACGAGCTGCTTGCGCACGTGGACGTTTCCCTGCTTGCTAATGCCCAGCAGGCGCTCTTTGCCACCACTGGCATGCTGCCGGGGCACCAGGCCCAAGTAGGCACTGAAGTGCCGCGCTGACTTGAAGTGACCGGCATCGCCCGCGTGACTGTACAGCAGAGTGGCATTCACTGGGCCGATACCTGGAATGCTTTGCAGGCGTGTACAGACTGGGTTGTCTCGTGCGATCTGTTTCAGCTCGCGGTCATAGTGAGCAATGCGCTGTTCACGCTCAAGCCATTGATCTCGCAGATCATGAATCAGTTGGCGGCCTCGGTGGCTCAACTCAGCGTCGGCATCTTCTAAAACGCGTGGAACAGCCTCCAGGATGGCTCGATGTCCTTGGGCAATAACGACCCCCATTTCCAGCAAGATACCCCTCAGCTCATTGCCAATGGCCGTGCGCTCTTTAACCAGCCGTTCACGTACTCGGTGTAGTGCCTGGATGTCGAGCTGGTCGACCGATTTGGGTGCCACTGAAGGCATCGCCGGTCGGGCGGCGGCTTCGGCGATCGCGGCAGCGTCACGCTGATCATTTTTATGCACCTGAACGAAGGGTTTTACGTACCGGGGATGAATAATCTTCACCTGATGCCCGAGCGCACTGATAGCACGTGCCCAGTAATGAGCACCGCCACAGGCTTCAATGGCAACCAGGCTTTTCGGTTGGCGCGCCAAAAAGGGCAGGAGCGCATGCCGTTTCAGTTGTTTTGCAAAGCGGGTATGCCCCTGTTGATCATTGCCTTGAAGTTGGAAAACATGCTTGGCCAGATCAATTCCGATGATGCTAGTCTTATTCATGAGATGGATCCTCTTGCCTGGATGCCGAACCTTGATTGGTCTGCAAACTCAATCATGGCACGGGGTGGGCGGATCCATCTCATTTCCCACAAACCTGATCAAAGCCCAGACAGGTGCTTGGATATTCCTTTGGGAGACTGCCATGTGGGAGGCCGCTCCGCGGCCGAATGCTTCGCGCACAAAGTGCGCTTCCACACTTCCACACTTCCACACTTCCACAACACAGCCTGCAGCTAACTGACTGGCAGAAGGTCTACAGCACTGAAAATAAAGAGCTGTTTCAGACTTCAGTCTTGGGGGGTTCAACACCCAGACGCTGGGCAGCAATTACGGCCTGGGTACGGCTGTGTACACCCAGTTTGCGCAGGATTGCGGTCACATGGGCCTTGATGGTCGCCTCGGACACACTGAGTTCATAGGCGATCTGCTTGTTGAGCAGGCCTTCGGTCAGCATGGTCAGTACGCGGAACTGCTGGGGAGTCAGGGATGCCAGAGCAGCGGCAAACTGCTGGTCTTCTTCGCTGACTTCATCCATGTTGTCGGTCAGTTCCTGCGGCAGCCACTCTTCGCCTTCCAGTACGGCGGTAATGGCTTCGGACAGGGTTTCCAGCGGCGCGGACTTGGGAATAAAACCTGATGCACCATAATCGATGGCGCGCTTCATCACATGCGGTTCTTCACTGCCGGAGACCACTACCACCGGCACACCGGGGTGCTGGCCACGCAGGAATACCAGGCCGGAGAAGCCATGAGTACCGGGCATGTGAATATCCAACAGCACCAGATCAGCATCGTTATGCTTCTCAACCGCCTCTTGTACCGC
Organism: Marinobacterium sp. NO-S09; assembly: GCF_059179545.1. NCBI lineage: Bacteria > Pseudomonadati > Pseudomonadota > Gammaproteobacteria > Oceanospirillales > Oceanospirillaceae > Marinobacterium > Marinobacterium sp. NO-S09. The sequence goes on from NZ_CP168954.1 coordinate 3,965,694, forward strand.
TGCCAGGCTGTCGGCTTCGACGATGTCGATACCAGGCACGGCCTGCGTCACGGCCTGACGGAGCGCCGCACGGAACAGAGGGTGGTCATCAGCGATTATGATCTTGTGTGCCAGTTGCATGCATCGTTCTCCCAGGAGCTGTTTTTGAACTGGGCCATCGACCCTGAGGCCAAGGCAGACCGTTTTCCGGCACAGCATAATAGCACTTCTCGCTATACAAAACCGCAACCGGAGCAGGTGTTAATGATTATAGGGGTTTTCAGCGAACAGACGTAAAAACGCCCGCAACCAGAGGCCGCGGGCGTTCGTGAACCAGAATGTAAGGCGTTGGAATTAGCCTTTGCGGTTCATGCGGTTTTCGATAAGGTCGTCCACCACGGTCGGGTCAGCCAGGGTAGAGGTATCACCCAGGGCACCGAAATCATCTTCGGCGATCTTGCGCAGGATACGGCGCATGATTTTGCCGGAACGGGTTTTCGGCATGCCCGGTGCGAACTGGATCAGGTCCGGAGAGGCGATCGGGCCGATCTCGGAACGTACCCAGTTGCGCAGCTCTTTCATCAGCTCATCAGACTGCTCGTAGCCGCTCTGCAGGGTAACGTACACGTAGATACCCTGACCTTTGAGGTCGTGCGGGTAACCCACTACAGCCGCTTCCGCAACCGCCTGGTGTGCCACCAGTGCAGATTCAACTTCCGCAGTACCCATGCGGTGACCGGATACGTTGATGACGTCATCCACACGACCGGTGATCCAGTAGTAACCATCTTCGTCGCGACGGGCACCGTCACCGGTGGTGTAAACACCCTTGAAGCTGGAGAAGTAGGTCTGGGTGAAGCGCTCGTGGTCGCCCCAGATGGAACGGCTCTGGCCCGGCCAGGAGTCCTTGATTACCAGGTTGCCATCGGTGGCACCTTCCAGTTCGTTGCCTTCGTTGTCCAGCAGTGCCGGCTGTACGCCGAAGAACGGACGGGTTGCAGAACCCGGCTTGGTCGGCGTGGCACCCGGCAGCGGTACGATCATGATGCCGCCGGTTTCGGTCTGCCACCAGGTGTCGACGATCGGGCAGTTACCCTTACCGACAACGCGGTGGTACCACTCCCAGGCTTCCGGGTTAATCGGCTCACCCACGGAGCCCAGAAGTTTCAGGCTGGACAGGTCGGAATCACCCAGTACGTCTTCGCCCTGCTGCATCAGTGCACGGATGGCAGTCGGTGCGGTGTAGAACTGGTTAACCTTGTGCTTCTCGATCACACGGCCGAAACGGCTGTTGTCCGGGTAGCTCGGCACACCTTCAAACATGACGGTGGTAGCACCGTTGGCCAGCGGGCCGTACACGATGTAGCTGTGACCGGTCACCCAACCCACGTCGGCAGTACACCAGTAGATGTCGCCTTCCTGGTAGTCGAACACATACTGGTGCGTCATGGCCGCGTAGACCATGTAACCACCGGTGGTGTGTTTCAGGCCTTTCGGGGCACCGGTAGAACCGGAAGTGTAGAGGATGAACAGCGGTGCTTCAGCGTTCATCGGCTCGGCCGGGCAATCGGTAGACGCAGCGGCAACCGCTTCTTCGTACCAGACGTCACGGCTGTCGTTCCAGGCCACATCCTTATCAACACGTTTGACCACGAAGACATTATCAATTAGCTCAGCCGCGCCAGCGTGATCATCCAGCGCCTTGTCGACGTTGGCTTTCAGCGGTACAGCCTTGCCACCGCGCAAGGAGTAGTTGGAGGTCACCACGACCTTGGACTTGGCGCCTTCGATACGGGCAGCCAGTGCGTCCGGCGAGAAACCACCGAATACGATAGAGTGAACAGCACCGACACGGGCACAGGCCAGCATGGCCACAGCCGCTTCCGGGATCATCGGCATGTACAGGGTAACCACATCACCCTTTTCAACGCCCTTGGCCTTAAGTGCGTTGGCAAAACGGCAGACACGCTCGTGCAGGTCGCGGTAGGTGATTTTTTCGTCTTCGTCCGGGCTGTCGCCTTCCCAGATGATGGCAACCTGGTCACCACGAGTTTCCAGGTGACGGTCCAGACAGTTGTAGGCAGCGTTCAGCTCACCATCTTCGTACCATTTGATGTCAACGTTGTGCGGATCGAAGCTGGTGTGTTTAACCTTGGTGTACGGCTTGAACCAGTCCAGGCGCTTACCCTGTTCGCCCCAGAATGCATCGGGATCATTCACCGACTGCTCGTACATGGCCAGGTAAGTATCGTTATCGATGTGCGCCTTGGCTGCGAAAGCCGGATCGACCGGGTAGACTTTTTGTTCACTCATGGTGATGCCCTTAACTTGCGATTTGTTTTTATACCTTGGTCACGCCGCTCTTGGTTATAGTCGCTATTGTCGGCGCATGCGAGTTACCTAGGGAGGTTATACCGAAGCGCCTCCGTCCCCCTGAATTAGACATTGGTCTACTCGGATCACTACAAAAGTCTCAAACTCCAAGGTAAGCAAGTATTCACTTACCTGCTAACATCGACTCCAGATCAATTCCCTCTTCACGCATTCGGGCGAGCTTATACCTTAGTGTCCTGGGGCTGATCCCCAGCTTCTCGGAAGCATCCTTGCGACTGCCATTGGTTGCCCGCAAGGCTTCCACGATCAGTTGGTATTCATGCTGCTTGAGATCATTCCCCAGCAGACCATCCGGCTCGGCCTCTGCCGGTTCATCAATGGTTGCGGATGTCTGTGTCTGCATCTCGCCCAGCGGGATCGCCTGGCCGCTCAGGTGCAGGTCTTCGGCACGGATCAGCGCCCCGCCCTGCAGAATCAGCGCCCGCTGCATCACGTTATCCAGCTCACGCACATTGCCGGGCCAGGCATAGTCACGCAGCTGCGCCACGGCCGCAGGTTCAAGGCGCGCCAGCGTGCGTCCCATCTTGCGGCAATGATGTTGCAGCAACTTCAGGGCCAGCGGCTCGATATCCTCCTGGCGCTCGCGCAGAGGCTGCCACTGCAGCGGGAACACATTGAGGCGGTAATAGAGGTCTTCACGAAATTTGCCTTCAGATACATAGGCTTCCAGCTTGCGATTGCTGGTAGCCAGCACTCGCACATCCAGCGGAATCACCTTGCGCCCGCCGATGCGTTCTACTTCCTGTTCCTGCAGCACGCGCAGCAGTTTCGCCTGCAGCCCCAGATCCATTTCGCTGATCTCGTCCAGCAACAGCGTGCCACCGTTAGCCTGCTCAAATTTGCCGGGCTGGCTGCCGATGGCACCGGTAAATGCGCCCTTTTCATGACCGAAAAGGGTCGCTTCCAGCATGCTCTCGGGAATGGCGGCGCAGTTGATGGCGATGAAGGGTTTGGATTTGCGCGGCGAATGCTGGTGGATATAACGTGCCAGCACCTCCTTACCGGTACCGGATTCACCGGTGATCAGTACGGTTGAATCAGTCGTCGCCACACGCTGGGCTAGTTGCAGCAGATGGCGACTGCCCGGTGCTTCCGCAATCGGCGCTTCGCTGTCGGCTTCAACCCGCCCCTCCGCGTGAGTGCGGATCAGCGTCACCAGCTGTTCCGGTTCAAAGGGCTTCATCAGATAATCGACGGCTCCGTTGCGGATCGCCTCCACCGCCTTGCTGACCTGACCATAAGCCGTGATCAGCGCCATGGGCAGCGCCGGATACTGTTGCTTCACCTGCGCCAGCAGTGCATGGCCATCCATGCCCGGCATGTTCACATCGGAGACCACCATATCGACCCGGTTGCTCTGCAGGCACTCCAGCGCCTCTTCACCACTGCCCGCCTGCAGGAAGCCGATATTGGCCAGCTCCAGGGTGTCGGCAATGGCTTCTCGCAGATCCACATCATCTTCAACGATCAATACCGTAGCGGTCATGGGTGTCCTTCATCAGTTTTCAGCAGGGGTAAACGGAAAGAGGCACGAGTGCCTTGCCCCGGGGTAGAGCTCAGTTCAAATTCGCCATGGTGCGCCTTGGCCATCACCTGCGCGATGGCCAGCCCGAGGCCGGTGCCATGGGAACGGGTGGTGTAAAAGGGTTCTTGCGCGCGCTTGAGTGTTTCGGCATCCATCCCCGGCCCCTGGTCGACCACCTCAATCTGCAGTCGATCTGCTGACTGACTCAAGCGTAGCTGCAGCTCGGCGCCCTCGCCACAGGCCTGGAGCGCATTGCTGACCAGGCTCAACACCGCGCCCAACAAGGCTTCCAGATTGCACTGGATACGCGCCTCCGGCGCTTCGTTAATGCAGTCACAGTCAGCGTCGTACTGAGTCAGAGGCTGGTCCAGCAGGTCTTCCAGGCGCGCCATCAGGGTTCGGCCATCGACGCGATCTTCAAGCTTGGTCTCGCCACGGGCGAAGATCAGCATGTCGCGTACCTGCTGCTCCAGATGCGTCAGGCGTGACTTCACCTTGCCGGCAAAACGGATGCGCTTGTCATCGTCCAATTGCGGTGCCATCAAATGGCTGGCATAGAGCAACGCGGCCGATAGAGGCGTGCGTACCTGATGCGCCAGCGACGCCATCATACGGCCCATCTCGGACAGACGCTGGTAATGGTGCAGCTGCTCTTGCAGGGTACGCGTATGGGTCTGATCGGTGAGGAATACCAGCTGACCGGGTTCCCCTTGCAGGGACTGGGTCGACAGGCTGACACGGCGGCCGTTTTTCAGTGACACTTCATGGCCATCATCAGGCCGCGGTGCGAAACAGGCGTTAATCACTTCGAGCCAGGTTTTGCTCGCCAGCGTTATTCCCAGCAGCGCTTCTGCCGCCGGGTTATGTTCGGTTACCAGGCCATTCTGCCCAATGACCAGCACCCCGCCGGGCATGCGATCAATCAGGCGCTGCAGGCGATCTTTGCTGAATTCGATAGCTTCATTGTTACGCTGAAGGCTCTCATTGGTGCGCTGAAGGCTCTCATTCTCGCGCTCAAGCTCTGCCACACGGGCTTCCAGCTCGGCAATACGTGCCTGTGCATCCGGTGAGCTCATTGACGTTCAATTCCGTATTTGCGCATCTTTTCGACCAGCGTGGTACGGCGAATCTGCAGCAAACGTGCCGCACGGGAGACCACCTGGTTACTTGCTGCAAGCGCCTGCTGAATCAAGGTTTGTTCCTGGTTTTCCAGCCAGGCTTTCAAATCCAGCCCATCGGCTGGCAGCCCTGCTTGCTCTGGTATGACTACAGGCTGAGCGGTATGAATAGCGGTTTCGAGGGGTGCGGCTTCATCCACAGGTACGCCCGCTTCATCCAATTCCAGCGCCTGTTGATAATGCTCCGGGTTGGGCTCGGGCAGGTGACGGAATTTTGCCGGCAGCTCACTTACGCCGATTACGCCGCCGGGGTGAATGATGCTGAGCCGCTCCACCAGGTTGGCCAGTTCACGCACATTCCCCGGCCAGGGATGGCGCTTGAGTGACTCCAGTGCGGCAGGGTGAAACTGCAAACGGCCTGCATCCTGATCATCCAGCTGCTCGCAGAGGTTGTGGATAAGCAGCGGCAGGTCTTCCAGCCGCTCACGCAGGGCCGGCATTTCGATGGGGAAAACGTTCAGGCGGTAGTACAAGTCTTCACGGAACTGACCATCCTGAATCATCAATTCAAGATTCTTATGGGTGGCGGCGATGATACGCACATCCACATTCAGCGTTTTACTGCCGCCTACACGCTCAAACTGCTTTTCCTGCAACACACGCAGAATTTTCACCTGCATCGGCAGCGGCATATCGCCGATTTCATCGAGAAACAGTGTGCCACCATTGGCCAGCTCGAAACGGCCTGGACGGCTGGAAATCGCACCGGTAAAGGCCCCTTTCTCATGGCCGAAGAGTTCACTTTCCAGTAACTCGGAGGGAATGGCTCCACAGTTGACCGGCACGAAAGGCCCGTCGGCACGGCCCGAGTGTTCGTGCAAGCAACGGGCAACCACTTCCTTACCCGTACCCGACTCACCGGTTACCAGTACACTGATATCACGTGGCGCGACCTGGGAAATAAGATGACGAATGGTCCACACCGAGCGACTTTGACCAACAAAGCCGGGCATATCCGGCAGGTCCTGCCAGTGTTCTGGTGCCTGTTCATTCAGGATGGTGCATTGATGCAGCCAATCCATCAGCTGTGGATAACGATAGGGGGCCTCCAGCACACCCAGAATCAGGTGACGGGAAAAGTCGGCCCGTTCAAGCTCCGGCCATTCACAGGTGAGCAATTTGGGGATAAGGCGGGATTGGTCCAGGTCCGAAATCAGCTTGCCAAGAGCGATTGGCAGCGTGCTTTCGCCAATCAACACCAGGCCAACATCGGCAAGCGACAACTCCTTGCCTTGCTGCAGCCAGGTTACAAAGTCAAAAACATGACACTCCCGCTCCAGCAACTCGAACACAGCCCTGAGGCTGTCACGTCGCTTGGCGTCATCATCCAGAATAATAATATCTAAGGCGGTAGGCCGGCCCTGTCCATGCATGGTCGAATCCGAGACTTGTCAGGATTCTGTCAAGTTACCCGAAGCAGCAGCCATGTCAATAGATTGACATCTGTGGAAAGCAGACAAAAGAAAGCCGGGGCATGCCCGGCTTGATGTGTAGTTAACTGGCTGAGCGGATATCAGCCTTCCTTGTAGGAAGTGGTCTGATGCTCTTCTGCCGGAATCTGTGACCAGCCTTCAGAGATGGTAACGATCAGCTCGCTGACTTCCTTCACCTTGGCAACATCATTTTTGCTGTTTGCTTCCATCAAAGCACCCAGCATGTAGCTGTAGAGGTTATCCAGGTTAGTTGCAATTTCTTCGCCCTGCTCAAAGTTCAAGCTACCTTTAAGCGCAACAATGATTTCACAGGCCTTGTTGATTTGACGAGCACGCTCCTGAACTTCATTACGCTCAATATGGCCCGTTGCTTTAGCCAAGGACTCCAAAGCACCTCGAAATAACATGCTGATCAACTGATGAGGGCTGGCAGCTTCTACCGCCGTATTCAGGTCAACACTCTTGTACTGGTTAAGCGCTTTGTTAATCATTCAACTTCTCTCAAAACGAAACATTATTTTTGCGCGGTAAACGGCAAGCGATCCATCAAACCATCAAGGGAATCCCCTGTTGCATTGAGGCTACCGATAATTCTTTCCATCGCCAAGAACTCAGCACTCAGACGTGCTTCATATTTCTCCATTCGGCGATCCAACTCCTCACGGTCTTCATCCAAACCTTCAAGGCGATTGGTCATGTTTTCTTCCCGCAGGGCGATTGTCCCTTCATTGGAGAGAAAACGGCTCATGAGGTTATCCAGCTTGCCAGCTACACCTCTGGAGTAGTTGATCTCAAACGCCCCACTTCCGGCAGCTCCGGGGTTCACCGTCAGGTTAAGGCCATAAGCATCAGATGCCAGGTCTGGGAGCAAAACATTTCCTGCACCAAAACCAGCTACCCCGTTAATGGTCCCTTTCACGTCCAGGCCTTGCTCTTGGGTCATCACGGAAGCAGCACCCAAACCGATATTCGCCATATCAGCACCCTGTAGACTCAAGGTTACTTTGGAATTTTTACCGAACTCACGTGACTCCAAAGTAAACTGGCCGCTCACATCATCATAAATGACATCAATTGCGGCATTAACACCTTTGATTTTGGAGTCGCCGTTAATCTGGGACTGCAAATCACTGCGCAGCTCTTCCACATTGGCGTAGGTGCCACTCAGTTCGATGATGTTGGAGATAGTTCCGTTCACGTTAACACGGAAGCTGTAATCACCTGCACTGGCATCGATATCACCGCCACTGAATAGCGCAGCGGCATCGAAGGCTTCACCGGTCAGGTACCCTTTGGCAGCATCCTGAGTAATCTCAACGTCATAGCTACCCGGCTGCGCCGCACCGATACGCGTACCCATGCCAACTTCAACATAACCATTCTCAGATGAAGCCTTGCGGGCAAGAAGGTCCGCAACTTCATCAAAGTTATTATTGATAGCTGAACTGAACTCGCTTTCCTCAATGGACAGAGAACCATCACGTTCAGTACGAATTCCCAAGTTGGTCAGCGCAGTGAAGCCAGACTCAATACCCTCTACCTCAGAGCTGATTGAACTGCGCAGCTGGCTGATCAAGGATTTTGCAGAGCTATCGGAAGCCAAATCCCCTCGAACGGGCATATTGTTCTCGTCGCGGCTGTACCCGGTCAGAGTTTCGGCTACTTCCTGAAACGCATTGTAGGCATCTACAAAATCCCGAATTGCCTGCTCTGCAACGGACGAATCGGCATCAATGGAGAAATTGATTTTTTCGCCTGCGGCGGCCTTGTTCACCGTGAACTCAAAACCTTCAATCACATCAGTCATCTGATTGCTTTCGCGGCGAATTTCCAACCCGTTCACGGTCAATACTGCATCACTGGCCTGCTGGGTTTCAGTGACGCCCGCTGACTGAGATGACTGATTGAAGTTGAAGCCCTGTAACAGCGCTGGTGCCGTCCCGGTGCCATCATCATTACCTGTGATAGACAGGGCATTGGCCTCGCCGGAAGGAGAGGTGACCATCAGCTGGTACTGATCACCCACGCGCATAACACTGGCCTGAATCCCGGAGTCAGTGTCGTTGATTTTCTCGGCGATATCTTTCAGAGAGTCCGAAGCTTCAATATCAATACTGAGGGCAGGCTCGTCCGCATTGGCAGCAAAGGTGTCTGGAGTCGTTCCCGCATAGGTCCAGGTGCCAAATTGAATATCCAGTGTGCCACTGCCACCCAGAGCAGCATTTTCGTCATTATTACTGCCCATCACCAGCGTCTGCGCACTGGCAACGTCATTGACCTCTATCTGGTAGCTACCGGTCTGAGCACCAGGTTTAAGAGCCTCGGGCGAAATCAGATCTGTTTCGGGAAAAGCCGCCGAACGGGCATTAAAGGTATCCGGGCTAGCCAGTGGAGACAGCATACCCTGGAAATCAGACAGCGCGCTTTTCAAGGTACCGTAGGCAGAAATTTGCGCCTGCAGTTCCTCTTGCTTGCGCTCGATGCGCTGGTCCTGAGGTGCCCGCTCCGCTTGCACCAGTGAAGATACCAGGTTGCTGGTATCAATGCCGGAACCACCTCCCAGAGAGGAAATGATGTTATTGGCCATGCGGGACCTCCTTCAATGCCTTTTAAAGTCAGGCACGTTCGTCAAATATAAGGCCGACCATACCTTCGAGAAACTCGGAAAATTTGAGCTGCTCTTCAGTAGGGATCTGGCGGACAACTTCATCCGTGTCGATATCCACAACCTTAACAACCATTTCATCCGTTGTATCATCCACGGAGAAACGTAAAGCACGGTTGCTGCTATCCATCAGTTTGTTCATCTTTTCGACAGCTGCCTGCAACTCCTGCGCCGACGGACCAGGACGCTCAGCCGCTTCGTTCTGCTGTACTGCATCAGTCGTTGCATTCAGCGTTCTAACCGGTGACAGCCCTTGTTTAGGCAGATCGGCATTTTCAGGCAGCTGGCGGGAAGATGAATTACTCGACTGCTGCAAAAGCTGAGTATTGTTACTGTTGAAACCGGAGGAATCGATACTCATCACTTTTACCTCTTGATTCAGAAAGGCCACCCCCATTCGGGAGCAGCCTTCGTTACATCAAAGTATAGACTCTGATGATTACTGGAGCAGTGACAGGACCTGCTGCGGTGCAGCGTTGGCCTGGGCCAGCATTGAAGTACCTGCCTGCTGCAGCACCTGCGCACGAGACAGGTTGGCAGATTCTTTAGCGAAGTCCGCATCTTCGATTCGTGAACGGGCCGCTGCCTGGTTCTCGGAGATATTGGACAAGTTGCTCATAGTAGAGTCAAGACGGTTACTCACCGCACCGAGGTCACCACGGATGGAGCTGACCTGCTCAAGGGCATCATCTAGTATTCCGATCGCTTTTTGTGCGCCGTTCACAGTCGAGATGTCTATATCGGCGACCGAGCTCCCTGCTGTTTCAGAGCTGTTTGTTTCCAAGAAACCAATAGCTTTTACGCTAGCTTCCGCAGTGCTCGCTGGGCCGTAAGACACACTAATTTCATCACCGCTGACTGAGTTCAGGGTAATCGATTCATCAGCTGCCACAGATGCAACCACCCCGGTTTCAGCCGACTTGGCATTGATTGCAGCAACGTTGTTGGCCGCAATTGTAGAAACACCAGTTCCACTTTCAGCAGCGCCGATTGCTACACCGTTGATCACCAACTCCTGATCCAACAAGAGCTCGGCGCCACCTGTTGAGAAACCGGTAATATCTGATCCATCGCGATTCTGAATACCGATCCCCGCGCCAAGTGTGGCTGCTGATACCGGTCCTGTACCAACTTCGATGTTAACATTTTCAATATTTGAATCAGTGATATTGAAAGTCAGCTGCGCGTTTTGGGTTACGTTACCAGACCCATCTGTCAGGCCTGCAGCTTGGGCAGCGGCATCGTCAGTAACGGTAATCTGTGCGCCTGTTTCACTAGCAAGTACCAGCGCGCCTTCATCATTCAGGCTCGCTTGAACCATCCCTGCTCCCTGCTCATTAATTTTATCAACCAAGTCATCCATACTGGTTGTATCAGTAATCTGCAGGCTGTTATTTTCAGCGCCAGGGCCAACAAGAGTCAGCTTCAGAGTATCACCGTCTGCAATCACACCTGTCGCTGTATCAGCGAACTGGCCTTCAAGTTCAGTGAAAGCACCGACTTCGACACCGGAAATTTTGGAATTAATCGCATCCAGTTTGTCCTGAAGGGTAGAGCCAACGTCTCCATTTGTAAGACCACCAACTTCTTGGCCGTTAATTTTCAGAATATCGGTTCCGCCACCAGTAATCGCTGCCAAACCTGCAGCCAGAGTTGTAGCACCTGTATCAGTGCCAATGACATCAGCAGAGCTTCCGCCCAACCCTTTAGCATCCAGCTTGCCGATTTCGGTAGAGATAGTCTGGTTAGCTTCGGAGCCGACCTGCAGTACCAACTCACCCAAGCTGCCATCCAGCAGGTTCTGGCCGTTAAAGCTGGTAGTTTCTGCGATACGGGTCAACTCATCCTGCAACTGCACCACTTCAGCGTTTAGCGTTGAGCGGTTACCAGAATCGTAAGTACCGTTTGCTGACTGAATAGAAAGCTCACGCATACGCTGCAGGATATTGGTGGTTTCATCCAGCGCACCTTCTGCTGTCTGAATCAACGCCTGACCATCGTTGGCGTTACGTACGGCTTGGTCGAGGCCACGAATCTGAGAGGTCATGCGGTTGGCTATAGCCAAACCTGCAGCATCATCTGCAGCCGAGTTTATGCGCTTACCGCTGGTCAAACGCTCCATGGATGTATTCAGATCGTTCTGACTTTTAGTCAGCTGGTTCTGCGCGTTGAGCGACATGATGTTGGAATTGATTACCATTGCCATGAGTCTATCTCCTCAATACGTGGTCACTCTGACCATCTGTAAGCAAATCTGTGTCGAATATTCTATGCGGCTAGCCGCCTGTACTACTTTTATCGTCCTCGTTCAGAAAAGCTTGAGTATTTTTTACTGACAATGTGCTGCCGGGCTATCAGTGACAAGCCCGCAAGGGAGCTTTAGGATGACACTTATATTTGTTACAACAGGATGTTCGCCGATATGAGCAAGCGCCGCACCCGAAAAAGTCAATCCTCGCCCGCTAAAACAATCGCTCAGACAAGCGAGCGAGAGAATCAGCCCGATCGTTTTTCGGCTTTCCTGGAGCAATTACGCAACCTTTTCAAGGCCAATAATTTCGCTGCCGCTGATGAGCTAGTCAAAGAGCATGCGTCGCTACTCAATAGCCAGCGAGACTTAACCTTGGAGCTAATGCTGGCACAGCTGTCATTGAACCTGGGACGTTACAAGGCAACATTGATCCATACTACCAAAGCCTTAATGCTCTGCGATGACAGCGAGGTGGCACATTATTACGCCTCACATGCCCATTTCGCGCTCAAACAGCCAGAGTCAGCGTTGGAAGAAATTGAACGCGCATTGGCACTCAATCCGGTGGATCAGTACTACCGTTTTCACAAGGCGACTATTTTGGTCGAGCTATTTCGCCATTCAGAGGCTATCCCTATCTACGACCAATTACTGAAGCAATTCCCCAACAACCCCAAGGTACTTAACAATGCCGGCAACTTATACAGGGACTTGGGTAACCTTAAGCGAGCTCAAGCACTGTACAAACAGGCAATACCGCTGGCGGGCAATGATAGCCTTCCCTATTCCAACTATTTGACCTGCCTACACTACGACCCTGATGCCAAAGCAGATTTTATTTTCCAGGCGTGCCAAGAATGGGAGCATTACTTTCCTTTCAAGCGCGAAAAGGCTCGCCCTGCTCCCTGTTCCACTGTGTTCGCATCCAAACGCTTGCGCGTTGGCATGATTTCCAGTGGTTTTAACGGGCACCCTGTAGGCCGTATGGTGACATCGGCACTCGAGAAACTCCCACCTCATGCATTCGAGCTGTTCTTCTACAGTGGCAACAGCAAATCAGATGAAATAAACCAGCGCTTTCAAGAAATGGGGCATTACTCTTTGGTCACCCACTTGTCAGACGAAGAGCTTGAGCTGCGTATACGGCAGGATCAGATAGACATCCTGATTGACCTGGCTGGCCATAACAGCGGTAACCGCATGCGAGTAATGGCCATGACCCCCTCCCCTATACAGGTCAAGTGGGTGGGAGGTCTGATTAATACAACAGGTTTGAACAGCATCGACTATCTAATCAGTGACAACATTGAAACACCTGAAGGTGTAGATTCGATGTACTGTGAGAAACTAATACGAATGCCGGCTGACTATATCTGCTATGAGATGCCCGATTACATGCCAGACGTTGCATCATTACCGGCAAATCGCAACGGATATATCACTCTCGGTTGCTTTAACAACCCAACCAAGACGAACCCTACTGTCCTAGAGCAGTGGGCGAAGTTAATGCATACGCTGCCTGATTCTCGCCTCTACCTTAAAGGTCACTACTATACATCCGATGAATTGCGCCGGCGTATTCTTGAACAACTGCAGGGATACGGTATTGAATCCGAACGTGTTTTAATCGAAGGCCCTTCAGTTCACCAGGAGCTTCTGTCCTGTTACAACCAGGTCGATATCGCACTGGATCCTTGGCCCTATTCCGGCGGCCTAACCACCTGCGAGGCTTTCGCCATGGGTGTCCCTGTGGTCACCATGCCCGGCCCTACTTTTGCCGGTCGCCACTCGGCAACACACCTTGTCAACGCTGGCATGCCGGAACTGGTCACCCATAGCTGGGATGAGTACCGCGAACGGGTCATCGAGCTGGCCTCGGACCTTGATAGCCTGGCCACGATTCGCTCACACCTTCGCACTATCCTCCTGCAGTCGCCTGTATGTGATGCCGAGACTTTCGCCGGTCACCTGAATAATGCATTACGGGCAATCTGGCAGCGATACACCGAAGGAAAAGAGCCGGCCGCATTAAGTTTCACTAAACAAGGAGAGGTACTCTTTGAAGGCGACTCTGCTCCCATGCAGCTGCAACATCCAGAGGCTCCTGCTGCAGCGGAAGACGAAACCTTCAAGTGGGAGTTTGAAGGCAAGGTTATAGCGATTGATCATGGCGCCCAGCTATTTGATGTGCCGGTCATCAAACAAATGCTTGAGCAGGGTACCCTTGAACTCATTGCTTTTGACCCAGCCAGTAATAGATTAAAACACCCTTTAAGACATGCTGGGGGAGTTCATTATTATCCAAATATTCTCTTGGGCAACGGGCAGGAAAATACTCTCTATGCTTGCCAAGACCCTAAGCTCAGCGGAACACTCAAACCACTGGATGAAGAATATTTCACACAAAAATTGCAACAGGGGCTTTCTCCCCTGGCCGAGTTACCCGTCAACTCTCTTGCACTGGACAAAGTCAGCGAGCTACCAAGCATTGACTGGCTCATACTGGATAACCTGAACAATAGCGTCGATGTACTTGAACATGGCTCTGAGGCCCTTAAAGATACCCTTCTGATCCATGCTGATATTGCTTTCCAGCCAACTCATGAGCGTCAGCCAAACTTTGCTGAAGTTTCACATTGGGCCGCTCGGCACGGCTTCAGGTTCTACTGTTTTTGCAGTGAAGAAAACCGGACACAAGTGCCACAAACGGTTATTGGTGCCAACCATTATGCAAACGAGCTTACCAACGCAACAGCCATCTTCATTCCTACCCATGAGCGACTCAAAGAGTTCAGTGCCGGTCAGCGCCGAAAGCTAGCCTTTATTGCAGATACAGCATACTCGTTGGAAGGACTATGTTTTGAAGTACTCGAACATAATCCGGATAAAGAAGCCGAACACTATATTCAGTACAAAACAAATAAAAGGGTTGCTGATCAACAACCTCACGTGCCCACAACTGGTATACGCACCAAGCCCAGAGTACTAGAAACTCACAGCCGTCAACCGGATCTTTCACAAACAGATACAGATACAGATACAGATACAGATACAAAGAGGATTTCAAAACCGGAAATAACACTTCCGGATAACGTGGCCCAACACCTGAAAAGAGTATACAAGGATTCAGCTGTCATTCTTGAATATGGTAGCGGAGGCTCCACAGTGCTGGCTTCTGAGCTTCAAGGTAAACAGGTATTCACCGTAGAGAATGACCTGAGCTGGGCGGATAATATTATCAGTTATATCAGCCAAGCTGACTTACCATCGCCCGCAGTAATCCATACTGTTAATATCGGAAAGACGGGGCCCTGGGCACGTCCTATTAATGATGCCAATTGGCGTAGTTTCCACCAGTACCCTCTAAGCGTCTGGGACAGAAACGATTTTGTTCATCCTGATGTCATTCTCATCGATGGTCGATTTCGAGTCGCATGTTTTGTCGCGGCCGCAATGAGAATAACCAAACCCACCATCGTTCTGTTCGACGACTATGGCGACCGGGATTATTATCATGAGGTGGAGCGTTTGGCCAAACCGGTCAAGATGATAGGACGAATGGCACATTTTGAACTAAAGCCTGGAGACATTCCGGCAGATGAACTGACTTGGATGATTGCCAGCTTTAATCAAGTCACCTACGCAAATAACACCCGACGATAAAGGGAGCACAACCTCATGTTAAAGCTCACCGGACTTGCACTGGAACTGTTGCAAACAACCCAGCTCCTCCACGACAAGGCACAAGCCGGTGAGCTGGAGGCCATCGCGGAACTTCAACAGCAACGCGCTACGATTGTCTCAGAGCTTGATCAAGCCAGCCGGCAGGAATGGCCTGCCGACGTTAAAGCTGAGTGCCGTAAACTGTTGGAGCAATCACGTAAGCTTGAGAATGAGGTAGTCAAAATTCTCAATGAGAAGCGCGACGCCATTAGCCAGGAACATCAACAGCTCAAACGGGGCCGCAGCGCCGCCAAAGCGTATGGCAAATTCGGCTAGATTATCGAGCTAATCCGGGCCTTGGCCCGCCTGCCCTGCTAGCGAATATAATTAAACAGGCTAAGTTCTTTTATCTGCGAAAAGCTCTGATATGCCGCCTGCAGCACTGTTTGCTGCAGTGCGAAGCGGCTCAGACCTTCTGCATAGTCCAGATCTTCGAACGAAGAAAGGGCTTCCTTGGTAAACAATTGGTAGTCGGTGTTAACCGACTCCTGCTGATCCAGAGCGTTCATTCGTGCCCCTAGCGATGTACGGCCGCGAATATTGCTTTCTTCTGCCTGTTTCAAGCTATCCAGAGTGCCGGCGATTAGTTGCTTGAATTCCTCTTTTTGCTCAGGATCATTCAGATCCAGCTCTTTCAGGCCTTTGCTAAGGTTCAATGCTACATTCAAGGGGTTTGTCTTCTCAGCGCGCATATCAACTTCGGCATTGTAGGTGCCATCATTGGCTGTCGTGGCAGGGTTTACTTCAACACTGATACCCCAGGTTGTTTCAAGATCAGCAGCGGTTCCGGTAAAGCTCATTGGCGGAGTACCAGAATCGGTTACGTTTAATGATACCGTTGCGGGAGGGGTTGCAGCCCCTGAAACAGTCACTTCAAACGCTAACGGCATGGTGCCCTTCTCACCTAATTCTTCTTCAAACAGTGCCAAGTCAGTAATTTCAGCCCCCAGCAGCACACCATCAGGATTGTTGCTCACAAAAGGCTGCTCCGGCCCATCGATCTGCTCAAATAGCATTTCACCGGAGTCGGTAGAGGCGATGCGGTTATCGGCGCCGATCTGGATCATGCGCTGGCCGCTATCACCCTGATAAACATATTGCTGTGCATCCTCATCATAGCTGTAGGCTGCACTGTCGCCCTGAAAACCAGCAAACAGGTATTCTCCCTGAGCATCTTTGGTATTCATGAGCCCCAGCATCTGCTGGGTCATTTCATCGACTTCAGCAGCAAGGGTTTCACGGTCAGCAGCACCCAACGTGGTACTACCGGCCTGAATACTGATTTCACGCAGACGAATATTGATGTTGTTGAGCTGCCCGAGGGCAATCTCTTCCAGCTCCAAGCGACGTCGTGACACATCAATGTTGCCCTGGAACTGGTCGTTACGCGCCACTTCCTTTTTCAACTTGATGATCTGAGCGGCCGCAAGAGGGTCATCCGAGGGCTGAAGGACTTTTTTGCCAGTCGATAACTGCTGCTGGGTCTTAAACAGATCTGCGTTGGTGCGGCTCAGGTTATCCAAATTGGATAGAAAGACCTGTGATGTTGAGATGCGCATAAGTCCCTCCGTTAAACCGCACCGATCAGTGCGTCAAAAATGGTTTGGGATGCCCGGATCAACTGCGCGGAAGCCGAGTAGGCCTGCTGAAACTGAATCAGCTTGGTGGCTTCCTCATCCAGGTTAACGCCGCTGACACTGTCACGTGCATTCAGGTTGCTGTCGAGTACAGACTTACTGGCCTGGGCGTTGATTTGTGCGACCGCCGTCTGGGTCCCCACACGCTCGATCAGTTGACCGTAGCGATCCTGATAGGAGGCGTTATCCACCGTCGATTTATCAAACTGAAGGTCTGACATAGCCAAGGCATTTCGGTTGTCTGAAACGCCGCCTTCATTGAATGTCACATCGAAGGTATCTCCGGGTGCGGGCTGGTTCTTGATGATAACTTCGTAGCCATAGGAATCGCTACCGTCCGCATTTTTCGGCAGTGCCAAAGGTTCACCCGGTACAAATGGAGTTGCTTCTATAGGGACAGTACCGGTATCACTAAGATCAATTTCTACAGGGCTGGATGGAGTAGAAATATCATACACTCGGTAAACCGTTGTGCCGCTGCTGTCCTCACTGAATTCCACCCTTATTGGTGGCTGAAGGGCTGATCCGTCGAGGTTGGTTTCAAAGTTTTCACGGTCCGTCACTGTTACTGAAGCTACGCCTGTGCCCTCATTACCACCATCAGCTTCAACTTCTACAGGAGAGGCCAATGCCAGGTCACGCCCGTCCTGAATCACGGTATCAATATCTGAGGCGGCGGTGCGCACGGGCTGAATCAGAAACTGATCGCCTGCCACAAGACCATTCCCTTGCGGCTCTAATTCGACGGTAAAACCATCCACACGCATTGTCATTTTGCCACTTGAATCGACAAAATATTCACCATCCGTATCAACTTCATTGGCTGAAGTTGGAACAGGCGCCGATGTATTAAAGTCTGTCGTATCCCAACGCTTACCATCACTTTCGCGAATTAGGGTAAAGCTGTCGTCAGCGCTCATCACCAGCTGGTACTCACTGGGTTTCAAAGCACTGGTATCGTTGATATAGACGTTTGAGCTCGCCAGAGTACCGCTGTTGCGACCATCGCTGAGAACCTTATTGCCTCTTACGTTCGGGTCATTAATGTCTGTGAACAACCGACCACCCAGCTCGCCATCCAAATCCATGCCTTTCATATGCTGCTGGTTCATGGTGTCGGCAAACGCCACAGTGATTACACCTACCTGATCCCTGGCAGTGTCGAGAATATTGTCTCGGTATTCCAGCAATCCACCCACCTGACCGCCACCGATTTGCTCGGTGATATCATTTACTTTTCCACCAATACGCAACGAAATATTCAACTTGCTGGCATCAGCCGGATCAACGGTCGTAACCAGCTCGTTAGCATCCTTACCAACAACCAGAGGTTCACCATTTCCGATGAAAATATCCATTTCACCGGTATTCGGTGTTTCTATCGAGGTAAAGTTTACGAACTCGGCCAGTTGATCCATGGCCGCATCACGTTTATCCAGCAACTCATTTACTTCACTGCCAGCAGCAGTAGCTATGCGGAGTTTGTCATTGATTTCTGCAATATTGCGTGCAATGGCATTTATTTGGGAGGTAGAGCTTTCAAGTCGTCCATTCAGGCTAGCGTTCTGGCGCTCCAGGTTAGCGTCCATATCATTGAGCCGCTGAACCAGTGCCTGGGCTTCAGCCACAAAGAGTTCACGGTTAGGAATACTGGTCGGGTCATCCACTGCCGTCTGCAACGCGCCAAAGTAATTATCCATGGCCGTGGAAATACTTGTGGCTTCTGAAGCGAGCAGGTTATCCAGCTCTTCCGCGTAGGTTTTGTAGATATCCGAGCTGTTATAGGATGCGGTGTCAGCCCAGATCTGTTTATTGAGAAACTGATCAGCGATGCGTGCAATGTCGTAGACCTCCACGCCACCGATGTTTTCACGTGAAGCAAACTCCGGGCGTTGGCGGCTGTAGCCATCCGTGTTGACGTTGGCAATGTTTTGACCGACGACATTCAGTGCTGTTTGATTGGATGTAAGCGCCTGACTACCCAGGTTCAGCAAACCGTAACTCATAGTTCCTCCGGTGACCGGCTCCACTGCCGATCAGGTATGTATCTTATCGGCCAGATATCAGCTTTCTTGAGCGTTCTGGCCCAGTGCTGCCAGCACATCACCGTTAAAAATTCGCTCGATTTTATTGGCATATTCCGGGTCAGTCGCATAGCCAGCAGCATGCAGCTCACGCACAAAACCACTTGGATCTTCAGCCTGTTCTAGAGCTTGCTGATAGCGCGGGTTGCTTTGCAGGAAATCCACGTAATCATTGAAGCTGTCTGCATAGCCCTCATAGGCACGAAAACGTGCCTGTTCTTTTTCAGGAACACCGCCACGGTATTCCAGTGTTTGCACCTGAACGGCATCACCTTGCCACCGACTGTCGGCCTTGATGTTGAACAGGTTAAAACTGCTCTTGCCGCTTCCAGTGTCGCGGGTAACGAACTTGCCCCAGCCGGTTTCCAAAGCCGCTTGCGCCAGCAGGACTGTAGGTGCAACACCCAATGTATTGGCGGCTTTTTCGGCCAGCGGCATTAATGCCTGCACAAACTCAGAGGGGGTTTCAAAACGCAGAGGCTGTGTTTGCTGTTCACTCTCTGATTGAGCTGAGGCGACTTCCTGCTTTGACTCATCATCAACCGGATCACCAGTTTCATTCCCATTGGCGCTGGTTTCAGCAACCGGCGCAGTATAGGCAAAACCGGCTGGCTGGCTGACCGGCCCCGTATTAAGGGCACGGTTCAACATCTGCTCTGTCAGGTTCTGCTTGGATGCATCTTCGTCTTCGTGGTCTGAAGAGGGGCTGACCACCCCATCAGCGCGCTGACTCAGCTGCTTAACGATAATATCGGCCAAGCCAATGCTATCTTTGCGCGCCAGGTCCAGCGTCATCTGCTGGTCAAACATTTCCTGATAAAACTTCACATCACCCGAGTTGAACGGGCTGTCTGAGGCCAGCACATCACTGGCCTGACGCATGCTCTTGAGCATCATGTTCATGAACAGCTGCTCAAACTCTTTAGCCACGCCTTTAAGCGCAGCCTGCTCATCACTGTTCGCCTGATTCTTCAGCTGACTCAGCTGGTTCAGGTCGGTATAGAGCCCGGCTGTGGATGGGTCAAAGCCACTTTTAATCGCCATCAGATCACCACCAGTTCAGCCTTGAGCGCGCCGGCTTGCTTAAGTGCTTCAAGAATCGCCATCAAATCACCCGGTGCTGCGCCTACCTGGTTCACCGCTTCTACGATGTCACTCAGGGTTGCGCCCGGTGCAAACTCGAACATGCGCCCAGAGCCTTCGTCGATTTCAATTTCACTGCGCGGAGTCACTACAGTCTGACCGCCGCCCAGTACATTGGGCTGGTTCACATCCAGGTTTTCGCTGATTGCTACCGTCAGCCCACCATGAGTAATAGCAACGGGTGATACACGTACATTCTGACCAATGATGATGGTTCCAGTACGGGAGTTGATGATGACCTTGGCGGTTTCTTGGCCCGGGTCCACTTCCAGGTTTTCCAGCACTGAAAGGAAAGATACCCGTTGCGAGGGGTCGCGAGGGGCTCGGACACGAATAGACGCCGCATCCAGCGCCTGCGCCATATCCGGGCCCAGCAAGCCATTGATCTGTTCCGCCACACGACGTGCGGTGGTGAAATCTGGATGATTAAGGTTGAACATCAGGCTGTCACCACGGGCAAAGGCATTGGGTACGGTGCGTTCGACCGTGGCGCCATTTGGGATTCGGCCGACACTGGGCACATTCACAGACAGACGCGAACCGTCATTGCCTTCAGCACCAAAGCCCGACACTACCAGGTTCCCTTGTGCCATCGCGTAAATGTTGCCGTCAGCACCTTTCAAGGGCGCCATCAGCAGACTGCCACCCCTGAGGCTATCTGCATCTCCGATGGTTGATACCGTGATATCAATGGTCTGGCCCGGTTTCGCAAATGGCGGAAGCTGAGCATGAATCGCCACGGCGGCGATATTATCGGAGTCCGGATCTACCCCATCCGGAATCGCAACGCCAAAGTTGTTAAGCATGTTACGGAAGGTCTGTGACGTGAAGTTGGTACCATCCCCTGTGCCATCCAGACCCACAACCAGGCCATAGCCTACTAACTGGTTACTTCGTACCCCGGCCACACTGGTAATATCTTTTAAGCGCTCTGCCTGTACTGAAAATGCGGCTAATGTCAGGACCAAAACGGCTGTAAATGACTTTAATAGAATACGCATATCAGGCTCCTCAGAACGGCCAAAGCGGGCTGATAAAGAAACGTGACATCCAGCCCATCACATTGGCGTCATGTGCAGCACCCGTGCCGCTGTAGGAAATGCGCGCATCGGCCAAGCGGGTAGATTCTACGCTGTTGTTTGGCCCTATATCCTGACGTCTAACCAATCCGCTGATGCGAATGTACTCATCGCCCTGGTTCAACGTCAGCCACTTTTCACCGCGTACAAGCATGGTGCCATTGGGTAATACCTGGTGAACCGTAACGGTAATATTGCCACTCAGGCTATTACTCATATCCGAACTACCATCGCCATCGAAGCTGCTGCTGGACTCGGCCGAGGCGCTGAGCGGATTACCAAAGACACTCAGATCACGGCCCAGCACATTAGGTGCACCAATTGAAAGGCTGTTGTCTTTACCCACTGAAGTCGACGCACTCTTGGACGACTGGGTATTTTCGGTTAGCTCAACCGTCAGAATATCGCCCACACGATAGGCCCGGCCGTCACTGTACAGATCCATACCGGCACCGGCCTGATAAATGGCCCCATCAATTGCCTTGGGTTGCTGCATCTGTGCAGGCTGGATCGGCGCATAATAGGGGTTATCCGGCTCAGGCGGCTTATTCACACACCCAGCCATTCCTGAAACGGCCAACAAAACACCTACCCGCATCAACGCTTTCATTCTCACACCCCAGGACTTAATACGTTAGAGCTGCTGGCTTACGTAACCAAGCATTTCATCCGCTGTCGAAATGACTTTGGAGTTCATTTCATAGGCGCGCTGAGTGGTAATCATATCCACCAGCTCTTCCACTGCATTTACATTGGAACCTTCCAGCATGCCCTGTTTCATAATGCCCCGACCGTCTTCACCCGGCACACCAATAATGGGCGCGCCACTGGCGCCGGTTTCCGTAAACAGGTTTTGGCCTATTGCCAGCAACCCCTGCGGGTTGACAAAGTCTGCGGTTTCAAGCTGCCCCAGAACGGTAGGCTCAGGGTCTCCGGCCACTGATGCACTCACAGTGCCATCACCACCCACCGAGAAGTTGGTCACTTCTCCTGGCAGTGTAATCTCTGGCTCAATCGGATACCCCTCTGCCGTCACCAGGCGGTTTTCGCTATCCAAGTGCAGCTCACCGTTGCGGGTATAACCAATTTCGCCGTTAGGCATCTGCACCTGCAGAAAACCACGGCCATTAATCGCCAGATCAAACGGCTGGTCGGTGATCTGCATATCGCCGGTAAAGAAGAGCTTCTGAGTACCAACAGTGCGTACCCCGCTACCAACTTGCAAACCTGACGGGAGCTGAGAGTCAGCCCCAGTCTCCGCACCTGGCTGGCGGCGCACCTGATACAGCAGATCTTCAAACCCCAGGCGATCCTTTTTGAAGCCAACGGTACTGACGTTTGCCAGGTTATTGGAGATGACCTTGAGCTGAGTATCCTGAGCGCTCAGGCCTGTTTTTGCGACGTGCAATGCACCATGCATGTTGTTAACTCCTTATCAGCTCATTCTCAGCACTTCGGCTGCCTTGGATGAATTCTCTTCGGCGGTTTTCATCATTTTCACCTGCATTTCGAACTGACGAGACAAGCTGATCATCGATGTCAGGTCATCCACCGCATTCACGTTACTGGCTTCCAGATAACCGGAACGTACTTGCACATTCAGTCCGGCCGGCAAGGGCACATCGTTATCAGTATGCATAAAGCCATCCTGCCCCTTGTACAAGGCACCTTCCTCAGGCTGAACCAGCTTTAGCTGGTCAATCAACGCAATATCAACCGCATTCTCACCCAGGGGACGAATGGAAATGCTGCCGTCCGTGGAAATCTCAATCTTTTCAGAGGGAGGGATCACGATAGGCGCACCGCCGGTACCCATGACCGGCAAGCCACTGCCCGTTACCAGCTGGTTGGCGGCATTGATCTGCAGAGCGCCATTCCGGGTGTAAACTTCATTGCCGTCTGGACCAATGACTGCCAGCCAGCCATCACCATCTACAGCAATATCCAGATCACGCCCCGTTTGCATCAGGGTGCCAGATTCCATATTGCTGCCTGGGCGCTCGCTCATGGAATACACGCGCGACTCATAGCCATCGCCCAGTACACGCATGGAACGGGCCTGTTCAAGATCACTCTTGAAGGCAGTGGTAGTGGCATTGGCCAGATTGTTGGCATGTGCCTGCTGGGCTCGCATGTTTTCGCGTGCGCCCGTCATGGCAACGTAAAGTACCTTGTCCATCAACTGCTCCGGTAAAGGATTGCCGTTTTGGTGGCTTTAGCAGATATAAAGCAAAGTACATGCCATAAACGAAAAAACCGGGCCAAAGCCCGGTTTAGAATTCAATTCTGGCGGATTACTAGATCTGCAGAATCGCCTGGGTCACGGTATTCATGGTTTCCAGTGTCTTGGAGTTAGCCTGATAGTTACGCTGACCTTCAATCAGTTTCACCAGTTCTTCAGACAAATCCACATTGGAGGCCTCCAGTGCAGCTGAACGTAGCGTACCGTTAAGTCCCGTACCAGGAGGGTTAACAATCGCATCACCCGACTCAAGTGTTGCAATCCATTCGGTATCACCACTGGGCTGAAGACCATCCTGGTTTTCAAAGGTTGCCAACGCCACTACACCCAGCGACTGGTTTTCACCATTACTATACGAGGCGATCATTTCCCCTGATCCGGCAAAAGTAACACCAATCAAATCACCTTTTGTATAGCCGTCCTGCTGCGAGGCCTTAACTATTGAGGCAGATGCAAACTGAGTTGTACCAGTCAGATCAAGCTCAATCTCAGTGCCTGGATTTGCCGGATCAGCCCCCGAAATGGTAATGCTCGGCACTGCTGAGCCCGACGAGAAAAAGTCCCCGTCCTCTGTTACATTCACACCTCTCAGAAGACCATTTGTCGGATTAAAGCTCAACAAAATAGAGCCAGGCTCCGTTCCACTTGGTTCACCAGGGTCCGTAGCCTTACCGAGGTCAAGGAGCTCTTCGCCATTCAAATATGCGTAAGCTCGATAGTAACCTTGATATGAGTTATCACCTTGCTGCACAACAGCCGGGCCAACATTTTGAGCACCGGCAGCTGCGGTAGCATCTCCAAAATCAAAGTTATTCAAGTCATTGACTTGAACCAAGTCCAAATCACCGTTATTAACATCACCTTCATCTGCTTTGAAGGTAACCTTTATCGAAGGAGGGTTGCTGCTACTGTCAAACTGTACTGATTGAATATTTGGATTAGAGTCTAATATTTGAGGCTCAAACTCGGCAATTCTTCGCCCAATCGAAGAGGCATCAACCGCGTTCTCAATACCAATATCAACACCGCCAATCGTAACAACACCTGAAGCAGGGCTTGTTACATTCGCAAGCTCATAGGCCCAAACTTCATTTGCATCCCTGTAATGAGCCGAACCAGTTAGGTTATTTGGCACAACATCTGTACCATCAGTCACAACCAAATCCCCTTGGTCTGTGGCCCAAGCATAAGTTTCAAAAGTTAGTGAGGGCGTCGCCGCACCATCATAATTTATACTATATATATCGACACGCGGATCTGCTGCTTGCAAATCTATTGCCCATTGAGGCAAAGCGTTTGGATCCAGAGCCCCACCAAAAGGCCCCGCTGTTACATCTACTCCAGATATAGTAGTACCCGTGTCATAGGCAAAAGTGTTGCGCTCAGGTGATTGCTCCCGCATATTGAGCTTTACCGTATGTTCATTACCCAAGCTATCAAACGTACGGACAGTTGTTGTATACGTAAAAGATGCAGGTTCATCTTTATCGTAAGTTTGTAGTAGCTGTGTAGCATCTTCACGCGAGTCAATATTAAATGACAGATCAATGTTCTCAGTTGCTTTAGGAGGGCTCTCCTTCTCAGTAACCTTCATATTTTCGATCGGTAAGCGGTTACCATCCGCATCCAGACCATACCCTTGCAGGAACTTTCCAGTTTTAGAAACGATGTTACCTTCTTTATCTAGCTCAAAAGCACCTGCTCGAGTGTAGGTCACACCACCTTGACCATCATTCAGCTGAAAAAAACCTGACCCATTGATCGCCAGATCCAGATTGTTGTTAGTAAACTCAATCGTACCGGCACTAAAGTCCTGAGCGATATCTGTCACCGTTACACCAGATCCTGGTGTATTGGATGAACCAGCACCTACAACCGCCGTTGAGTAAATATCACCAAACTCAGTGCGGGATGATTTAAAGCCAACAGTACTAGAGTTGGCGATGTTATTACCGGCCACATCCAACATGGTAGTAGATGCTTTCAGGCCTGTAACTGCTGTACTGAAACCTGCCATTATTCTATCCTCGCTTAACCGAGCTGTTTCACTTCACTCATTTCAATTGAGCCGATATTAGTATTCACTTTCATACCAATACCGTTCTGTCCTAGAGTGACGCTGTTAATGTTAAATCCCATATAGGTGCCAACTTCTTCGTAACTTCCATCAGCACCTGTGGCCGCCTCAGCAATGATTTTGTAGTTACCTGCTGGGACATCCTCGTGAGCCTGCCATACAAAGTTGTGATCCCCAGCGGGCATGGCCCCCATACTGACCTGATCAACCAAGTTGTTACTGCCATCCATAATGGAAATCCGGATATCACTGGCGCTGATATCGGTGGAAACCAGGCCATCGACTGTACCGCCCTGCTGCGGTAACTGGGCAATATTGGTATTTACATAGGCTCGCTGCCCCACCATGGAAGAGGCCTGTAACGCAGCCTGACTACTGAGCATGGTGCTACTCATGTTTTCCATAGTGCTGGCCAGGTTCTGGATACTTTCCACGTTGCTGAGGGTTGAAATCTGCTGCATGAAATCAGCCGGATCAGCAGGGCTGGTCGGGTCCTGGTTCTGAAGCTGTGCAATCAGCAGCTTCATGAACATCTGACTGTCTTCAGACTGACTGTCCAAGGCCTTTGATTGGCTCTGGTTTGTCTGGTTGATCTGGTCGTAAATATTGTTATTGCCGACGCCGTTTACATTACTCATGGCGCAATCCTCTTACTGCCTTACTGGCCCAGCGTCAGCGTACGCTGCAGCATCTGTTTGGCCGTATTCATAATATCGGCGTTAATCTGGAAAGAGCGGGACGCCGATATCATGTCCGCCATCTCTTCAACCACATTCACATTGGGGTAGTACACGTAGCCGCGCTCGTCCGCCATTGGGTGGTTGGGTTCGTACGCCATGCGCAGCGGCGCTTCACTTTCCACGATTTCGTCAATCTGAACACCCTGCCCCGGCACCAGTGACTGATAGTCTTCCGGCATCTGCTCCTGGGTAATTTCCTTGAGCGAGAACACCGGCTTGCGGGCACGGTAGGTCTCTTCTTCGCTGGAGCTGACACTTTCGGCATTGGCCATGTTGCTGGCCGTGGTGTTCAGGCGCACCGTCTGGGCAGTCATGGCGGAGCCGGCGATGTCGAATACGTTACTCAGTGACATGATTATTCACCCTTGATCGCAGATGTCAGTCCCTTGAACTTGCTGTTCAGGAACTGGAAAGAAGCCTGGTAGCGGATGGCGTTATCGGTGTAACGCGCCATCTCTTCCTGCAACTCGACCGTATTGCCATCCACCGATGGCTGAACCGCTGTACGGAACATCAAGTCCGCTGCGGTATCCGGCGACAGGAAAGCATCCTGGTGCCCGGTTGAGGTCTGCTCCAAGGACAACTCATAGCTATCGGTCTCACCAGCCAGTACGGCGGCAAAATCGATATCACGTGCCTTAAAGTTAGGTGTATCCGCATTGGCAATGTTGTTGGCCAGCACTTCTGCACGGCGACCACGCAATGCCAGCGCATCATCATGTACACCCAGTGCTGAATCGAAGTTGATCGCCATTCACATGCCTCCAGAAGATTGCCGCTACCCGTTTTGCTATTAAACAAAGCAAGCAGCATGCCAATAGAGGAGAATCACGTGATTACTGGGCTATGGCGAGACCGTAGGAGTTAATGACGGCAAATGGAGGTAAAAAGCGGCAAGGTCGGGCCGGCAAGGCGGCAAGAGCGGCACATGCCGCTCTGAATGAGGTCAGATCGCCTGGTAAATAATACCCGGGCGGCAGTGGATCATTTTGTAGAGGTCGTTCAGTCCAGACAGGGACTCGGAAGCGCCAAGCAAAAGATAACCACCAGGGCGCAACTGCTTGTGCATCTTGCGCAGGATTTCCAGCTTCACATCGGAAGAGAAGTAAATCAGGACGTTGCGGCAAAAGATCAAGTCAAACTGCCCCAGAGTACTGTACTGACCAAGCAGGTTAAGGCTCTGGAAGCGTACGCGGCTTTTGATGTTCGGTTTCACCGTCCAGCTGCCCTGAGGTGAAGACTGGAAGAATTTATGCAGACGGTCCTGCGACAGGCCACGCCCCAGCGCCAGCATTTCGTACTCGCCTCGGCGCGCCTGCTCAAGCACGGTCGAGGAGATATCAGTCGCCAGAATTTCTTCGCCAGACGAAAACGAGCCCGGGTTACTCTGCTTGAACTCGTCAATCACCATACTGATCGAATAGGGCTCTTGCCCCGTCGAACAGGCTGCAGACCAGATCCGCAGCTTCTGAAAACGGTTCTCAGTCTTCAGCTCTGGCAGCAGCTTGTTACGCAGGATTTCATAGGGGTGAATATCGCGGAACCACAGCGTCTCGTTGGTGGTCATCGCATCGATGACCTGTTCCTTGAGCGTGTTGCCGCCGGGCCGGTTCAGGCGCATCACCAAGTCGCTGAGACCGCCGCAGCCCTGCTGCTGCATAATCTTGCTCAAGCGGCTCTGCACCAGGTATTGCTTGTGTTCCGCCAACAGAATACCGCAGCTTTTCTCCAGAAAAGCGCTGAATTCCTTGAACTCTGTCGGCGTAATGCTGAAGCCAGTGCTCACAGGCCGGGTCCCTTTGTGTACTTACTGTGCGGATTCAACCTGACGGATACGGTTTACGACCACACCTGCCAGATCGTTGGGGTTGAACTTGGCCAGGAAGCCATCGGCACCGACCTTTTTCACCATGGAGACGTTGAAGCCGCCACTGAGTGATGTATGCAACACGACGTGCAATTTGGCCATACGCGAGTCGTCCCGAATCATGGACGTCAAGGTGTAGCCATCCATCTCAGGCATTTCGATGTCGGAAATCACCATCAAGAACAGCTTTTCCACATCGACCTGACGGTCCAGCAGTTCATGCAGCATCTCCAGCGCCTGGCGACCATTATTGGCCACTGACACTTTCACACCCAAGTCTTCAAGACTCCGTTGCATCTGGTTCCGCGCAACAGCCGAGTCATCGACAATGAGTACGTGATGCTCGCGGGCGCGCTCACGTACATCATGAGTCGCCACTTCGTCACTCACATCAGTGGACATTGGATAAAGATCGGCCAGGATCTGCTCTACGTCCAGAATTTCAACCAGCTTCTTCTCATATTCAAACACGGCGGTCAGGTAGTTTTCGTTACCGATCTCCTTCGGCGGCGCCATGATCTGATCCCACTGGGTGTTCAGGATACGGTCGACCTTACGCACCATGAACGCGAGGGTACGACGGTTGTATTCGGCCACGATGAGAAAGCACTTGGCCTGGTCTTCCTTGGGGATAGGCGCTCGGCCGATGGCCTCCGACAGGTCCAGTACAGGGATGGTCTCGCCACGGATATGGGCCATCCCCTTGATGGAGGAGGTTTGTCGCGGCACTTCCGTCAAATCGGGGCATTGCAGCACTTCACGCACCTTGAATACGTTAATGCCGTATCTTTGACTGGTTTCCAGGCCAAAGAGCAACAGCTCCAGGCGGTTTTGGCCCACCATCTGCGTGCGCAGGTTTACAGTATCCAGGATCCCTGACATGATCTAACCAACCCCGAGGTCGTTGATAAAAAGTTTAGCCCGGCTTCGCTCAGCCAGGACACCCGCGTGAGTACTTTCAATTTAACACCAGTTACCGCTGCATTGGCCATAGTCTTATCGTGGCTATTCGCCGAATCAGCCTCTGCTAATACTATCTCAGAACAGATCAACGTTCAGGTGTCTGAAGCCATTAAACAACACTTTCTCACCAAAGTACCAGATAGCCGACTGCAGATTCACCTCAATCCCATCCCTTCTCAGCTTCGCCTGTCACCCTGCCAAAATCCTTTGCAGGTCAAGCTGCCCTTTCATAGCGGTCAGCGCATCACTGCAAAAGTCAGCTGTGGCCAGCCGCGCTGGAGCCTGTTTGTAACCGGTACGGTCAAGCACTATAAAACGATTGTGGTCGCCACAAGTCCGATCGTCAAAGGCAGCCGCCTGTCTGCTGGCAAGCTGGCACTGCGAGAACGCGAGATCAGCAACCTCAGAGGTGACTATTTTCAACGTCAGCAGGATGTTGTTGGACGTGTTGCCCGCATCAGCATCGGTACCGATGCCGCCATAACCCCTCGCATGCTGGCACAGGCACAAGCAATCCAGCGAGGCGACCCGGTGATCATAGAAGCAAGGCGCGGCAGTGTGGTGATCCGCACTGAGGGGATTGCTCAGGAAAATGGCAAGGAAGGCGAGGTGATATCGGTGCTCAACAGCCGCTCCAATATCGAGATACGTGCACGTATAACCGGCCCCGGCAGAGTGCAGGTACCCTGATCAACTCGCGAGGCAGCTATCATTTCGCTATACTCGGTGCAGTCTTCAAGTGCCTTCGAATGCACTTATTGACCAGCAACAAAAAATATTAAAGTTTTCTTCAAGGCGACCGATACCCTTGCACAGAACAGATTGCGAGGAAATTTAAAATGGCTATCGATTTTCCCGGCCTGTCCCCGGCTTCGTCGGCTGGCAACCGTGGCAAAGTCAGCGACCAGCAGAGCAGCACCCCGTCAGGCGCCGCCGGCCAGCCTGCGACAACGCCAGAGCGAGGCGAGCGTGCGGATACCGTGCGAATCAGTGATACCGCTCAGGCTCTGCAGCGCTCGTCTGTAGACAGCTCCGATAACGGTGGTGTCGACAGTGACCGTGTTGCCCGTATTCGTGCCGCGATTGAAGACGGCTCATACCAGATCAATAACGAGCGTATTGCCGATAGTATGCTTGAGCTCGACAGCCTTTTAGGTGAATAACGCTGATGTCAGCCAACGTGCCCGATGCCAATTTCAGTGCCCAGCTGGGAAGCCTGCTGGACCAGAGTACCAAGCTGCTCGAACAGCTTGAGCCACTGCTGGAAACAGAGCTACAGGCACTGCAGGATCGGGATACAGAAGCGCTGACTAAGAACAACGAGCGAAAGATAACCTGCCTGTCCGAACTCGACCGTGTCATCAAGGCGCGTGATGAGATGCTGCGCCAGTATCAGGTAGCGTCCACTTCAGAATCTGTCCTTGCCTTCTTCGCCAGCCTGCCGGCACCAGCCGATAAGCTGTTGGCACAGGCCTGGGAGAAACTGGAGCAACAATTTGACGCGATCAAGAAGCTCAACCTGCGCAACGAGCAGGTTTTGTTGCGCAGCAAACAAAATACCGACCAGCTTCTGGCTTTGCTCCAGGGCCATGCCCGCAGCAATACCGTCTACAACAACCAGGGTGACGAGGGCCGCTACGAAGGCCAGCGAAGCTTGGGTAAAGCCTAGTAAAAACACCTGCTTAGCGTTAGAATCCTGTGCGTGCCTCAGTAGCTCAGTTGTATAGAGCAGCCCCCTCCTAAGGGGCAGGTCGCAGGTTAGAGTCCTGCCTGGGGCGCCATTATTTTCAAAGAATTACGCAAATATTGGGTTCAATTTGCACCGCAAAAATGGCTTAAAACCCAAAGTGCACCAAGATGTGCACCAAGGTTTGCCCTTTGCTTGCTCTTGCATACATTTCACCTACCCACTCACTTTTCAGCTCAGAAAGCGCTTTTGGGCAGTAAGAATAACTACTCACGACTACACGAAGCAGACCTGCCCGTCGGTTACAGCTACTCTAAATACTTCAGAGTACGCTGATCATGACACCCGCAGTGCCTCTATGCATACACCCTTTACTTGACCAGCCCTCGAGCCTTCTGCAGCCTAAGCCTTACTGCCAGCAAAACGATCAGGATGTGGAGTGAAAGCATGGATTTGTCAGACCCAAAGCAAAAAGCTATTTACGAAGAGGGGCACCGAAGTTTCATCACTTACAAAGGAATTCTCCACTGCCCTTACCCCAAGGACTCTGACGCTGCTTGGTTATTTGAGTACGGTTGGTCACAAGCACTCAGAGCCAGCGATGATAGTGAGCTTTTTCAAAGCCACAGAGAGCTGCCCCTTTCTGAAAAATACTGTGATATCGTGACCGGCTCTCGGCGAACAGATAGGCACGTAAATTCATACGCTGCAGCGAAAGGTGACTACGAGTAGTCCGCCCCAGCTGCCTCCACTGGTACCTCACGGTGCCCAAAGGGAGAAGCAGGCACTGCCAGATCTGATACTGAGCACAACAAATTTTCAAAAAGGGCTTTTCTGCACTGAGTGCAATTCCATACTCGCCATGCCAACCAAAAAGGTGATAAGGCATGAGCAAGAAAAGCACCAAGCAATCAAACGACCAACGTTCAACTGATCGCAACCCGAACAGTAGCAGCTACAAACGCGGCCAGGACAATCGCTCCCGTCATCTGAATCCAGAGCATCCAACCAATCACACTAGCAGGAAGAAAGGCTGAGCCCGGAGCTCGGGGTCGTAGTGATCTTGAACCCAGCCGCGCTGATCGGCAGATTACTGACAGGCTGCAGCAAGCACTCAATACCGTGGAGATACGGCTCTTGGACCATGTCATTGTGGGCTTTGAGGGGGACAGTTTCATTTGCGGAGAGAGGGCTGGTTTGAAGAAGCAGTAACTCATAGCACCTGCCTTATGGCTGGTGCTATGGGTAGCATTTACTTTTTCTTTTGGAATTAGCTGGTCATCTATGTGTAGCCCTCAGCTTGCAATCATCATATACAGAGGACCTTCTCACCGGGTTCCTGATATCCACCCGAAAGAGGCGGCTTTAGTCTCTGATACTAGAAATTAAGATCCATATTTGTCACGCAAGATATTCTTTTGTACCTTTCCCATCGTGTTGCGAGGCAGGTCATCAAGAAATATTACTCGACGGGGTATCTTGTAAGCCGCCAAACGATCACGGCAATACGCCTGAATCATAGCTTCAGTTGGAGCCTGGTCTTGAATGGTTACCACTGCTACAGCGACACCTTCTCCAAAGTCGGTGTGCTTGTAGGCAAACACTGCAGTTTCGATAACACCAGGCATTTCATTCAGAACAAGCTCGACTTCTTTCGGATAAATATTGTAACCGCCACTGATTATCAGGTCCTTTTCACGACCAACGATTGCCACATATCCATCAGAATCGATCTTGCCAAGATCGCCAGTAATAAAATAACCATCTTCAGTAAAGTCAGCAGCTGTCTTCTCCGGCATCCGCCAGTATCCCTTAAAGACATTAGGCCCTCGGACTTGTAGGCTACCAACTTCTTCTGGCTTAAGAAGCTTACCGGACTCAGACATGACACGAACTTCTGTCCCAGGTAGCGGTAAGCCTACGGTACCCGGAAGCCGCTCACCACTAAGGGGATTAGAGGTGTTCATTCCCGTTTCTGTCATGCCATAGCGCTCAAGGATTCGATGTCCAGTACGCTCCTCAAAAGCTTCAAAGGTTTCTTCAAGTAGAGGCGCTGAGCCTGAGATGAACAAACGCATCCTGGCAGACAGTTCATGAGTAAAGTCACCTTCTTGCAATAGTCGCGTGTAGAAGGTTGGTACACCCATCATGACAGAACAGGAGGGCAATTCCGTAAGAACACTCTGAACGTCAAACTTGGATAAAAAGACCATTTCAGTCGCATTTAGAAATGAAATATTACAAGCGACAAACAGACCATGAACGTGAAATATTGGAAGGGCATGTAGCAAGACGTCATCTGACTTCCATCCCCAAACCTCAGACAGAGCGCGTGCGTTACTAGCTAGGTTGGCATGACTGATCATCGCTCCTTTAGGGCGCCCGGTTGTTCCGGATGTATAAAGTATTGCTGCAATATCATCATCTGCACGCTCAATCGTTTCAAAAGAACTGCTAAAGCTACTCAAGTCATCCATCAGACTACCGCTTCCATCACTCTCGAGAGTAACACAGCAGAATGAAATGCCGCTCTCCTGGCAAATGGAATCAAAAACCTCAACCTGCTCCCCCTTGCTGACCACCACGCGCGGCTCGGCGTTGGAAACGAAATAGGCGAGTTCTTCTGGCATATAAGCCGTATTGAGCGGCAGATAGATTGCCCCCATTCTCATTACCGCCAAATAAAGGGCTAAAGCCTCGACACTCTTATCCACCTGAACGGCAACACGGTCCCCGGGCTTGACCTCCAATGAAACCAGTCGATTAGCCATTTGTGCTGACATTGTATCCAGGCCAGCAAAAGATACCTGCCTGTTTTGCTCCGGTACTCTCAATGCAACTTTGTCTTTATGTTCTTGAAAAGCTTGCTGAAATGACTTGAACAGATTCATGTAACACCCCCATTTATTATTTTTTCTTCACTTTCATCATAATTACTAATTATAATGTGATCAACTTTCAATTGAAGATCTATTGAATATGAAGAAAATTTCCCGGAAGGTCCTCTTTGAAGAGGTAGCTGATGCACTTGCTCACATGATCTATTCCTCTGAGCTGTCTCCCGGGGAGTGGATCGACGAACTAAAGCTGTGCAAGCAGATGGACATAAGCAGAACCCCCCTGCGTGAGGCTCTGAAAGTTCTCGCTTCGGATGGATTGGTTGAACTAGTCCCCCGTAAAGGTGCATTCGTAAAAACCATCAGCCTTCAAGACTTGGATGAAATTTTCCCAATCATGGCAATGCTTGAAGGGTACTGTGCACAGCTATCCGCAGAAAAAGCGACACGTGAAGACCTTCATTGCCTTCAAGAGTTGCACAGCAACCTAGAACACCATGCCGCCAGTGCTGATATCCCTCACTATTATGAAGTGAATACCCAATTTCATGATGCGTTAAAGCGAATAGCCAGAAATGGGTGGCTAGAGCAAATCACTCTTGATCTTTCACGAGTTGTTCACCTGGCACGCCACCAACAATTGATCGTAAAAGGTCGGCTTAATGAGTCGATCGCAGAACACCGCAGGATTATCGAAGCTATTGAGGCTGGAGATGCGGACCAG
This sequence comes from Marinobacterium sp. NO-S09, assembly GCF_059179545.1. Lineage (NCBI taxonomy): Bacteria > Pseudomonadati > Pseudomonadota > Gammaproteobacteria > Oceanospirillales > Oceanospirillaceae > Marinobacterium > Marinobacterium sp. NO-S09. The sequence goes on from NZ_CP168954.1 coordinate 3,999,922, forward strand.
GCACGACAAGTTATGCATGTCCATTTGATGAATCAGTATCGCGCCCTCAAAGAATCCATAACCAAGGAGCTCCAACATGGGCTGGATCAGCAAGTTATTTGACTCAGTATCTGAACGTGGTAGAGAGATTTGGCAACAGGAAAGTCGTGACGACAAAACCTCGTCTGGCAGCCTAGCAGATGCCTGCAGGAACCTGTTAAGTCGTCAAGGTGACGCGGTTGCTCTAGCAATTGCAAAGGAAATATTGCAGCGTTATCAACATGCATCTAATGATGAGAAACTGTCTTTCTTTCATTTTTTGCAGACGCTGCAACCGGACTTCAACCAGATTTCCCAACTGTCTCATGCTTGTGCTGAGCTGAAGTCACCCCAGAGCTATCAGGAACTGTGTACGGCATTCAGCGGTGGCAGAAAAGACTTGTTCGAGCTATTGAATGTTCCAGGGCTTGGTACCGCTTCTCTGGTGTCCTTGCGCGAAGATCTACTCAAAGCAATGCGAACTCACCCTGATCTGAAAGTGGTTGACGTTGATCTGCAATCAACACTACAGAGCTGGTTCAATCGCGGCTTCCTAGAATTTCGTTCTATCACATGGGAAACGCCTGCTTACATTCTAGAAAAACTAATCGAATACGAAGCGGTGCACGAAATACAGGATTGGGACGAGTTAAAAAGACGGCTTGAGGTTGATCGTGACTGCTTTGCTTTTTTTCATCCGGCACTACCGGGAGAACCTCTCATTTTCGTCCAGGTGGCATACACCCGAGGCATTAGCGGAGACGTGTCCCCTTTCCTGAACAAGGACACTCCAATTGAAGAGGCTGACGCTGCCGATTCGGCTATTTTCTATTCGATCTCCAATTGCCAGAAAGGATTAAAAGGCATTTCGTTCGGTAACTTTTTGATCAAGCAAGTCGTACAAGAAATTCTGCAGAAGCGCCCAACCATTCAGCAGTTCTCTACTCTTTCACCAATGCCGGCCCTGACACTTGCGCTCAGTAGAGGACTAATTGATGAGGAGGCACTCGTAACAATTGCCGGTAAAAAAACGACTCTGCTCAAGCAGCAATATGATGTTGACTCACTGACAGAGCTGCTAACCGAAAAGGCGGGCCTACTTGAACACAATGACGACCAAACTTCAGCATGGCTAGAAGAAGTCGGTCTTTATTACCTTGCTCAGATCAAAAAAGGCTCCGAGCCATTTGACCCCGTCGCTCGGTTTCACCTCAGTAATGGTGCATCTATCTACCGAATTAATCCGTTTGCCAATACTCGTCCTTATGGGCTCAAAAGCTCTGCAGGCTTGATGGTGAACTACATCTATGAACTGGACCAAGTAGAAATTAACCACGAGCACTTCAAGCAAAATGGCACCATCGCAATTCACCGTCTCAATAACAAAAAAAATAAAATCAAGAGGATAGAGAATGTTTGCGCATGAATTCGGTAACAAAAGCCGGTACTTGGAAATGCTTGGTCAGCTTGATGTAATGCATGAAACCCACTTGAGCAACTCCAGCCAGGCAGCTTTCGGCACTAGGGATGGCGTCAAGTACGCGCTGTGGTGCAACAACCCCCACATCAGCGCAGGTAGTTTTGATACTCAAACAGCGTCTGAGCTAAACCATTTTCTAGAGTTCTGCCTCGAGCATGACGTGGAAACTATAATTTTATTTATTGACTCAGCCGGTGTCTCGCTGAAGGATCCACAGAGTGGTATGGCCGGTGTCGCTCAGTCGATTAAGCAGATTCATCGCCTCAATATACGACAAGGCTGCAAGACAGTATCTATTTTAGGAGAAAGACGCGGCTGCTTTGGTGGTGCCCTCCTAATTGCCGGTGCATGCCAATATCAGATTGCTCACCCTGATGCCCTTATAGGTGTCTCAGGGCCTCAGGTAATCGAGTCCATTACCGGAGTGCCTCGACAAGAATATATGACCGTCTATTCCGCCGACTACCGACTTGGTACAGGAGAAATCAGCCACCTGCTTACAGAGCAAAATTTGCTGAATCGAGTATCGGCCCTCCCTCCGCGTCGGTTAGACTTATCTTTCTTATATTCCCTTATCAACTCCCTTGCCGGGAAAAGCGTCTGCAACCAGCGCCCCTCGGGATTCGAAAATAAACCAATCAGTCTCGCTGACCTCAAAGAAGCATCGGCTGGACTCCTACATTCACACGCTAACATACTGAACCTAAAGGGAAATGCCGAGCAGCCCTTTTCATTCGAGAACGAGCGTAACGGTTTCTCCTTATACTTGAAAGCACTGGCTGCAACCCTCCGTTACCGGGTTGAAACCGGCTTGCAAGTCAATATTAACGTGACCTCACAGGGGTCCGGAGCGACCTTTATTGCTTTTTCAATGATGGGAAGTCAACTCAAAATAGCACCTGAAGCAAAGGTGAGCGCGCTACCTCAAGTGGCCGTAGAGCGTATTGTGCAAACCCGACCTTTTATTCAATAACATACTGAAAAAAAAGAAAATACGGAAATAAAGTCGCGTACAGATGCTGCACAAAAGCAGCGCATTTTGCTTCAAAGATGAGTCATCTTGGTGCTATTATGGAAAGCAATTCAACTATTTCTCTCTTGAACTTCAATAGAACCTATAGCAAGATCAGTGCATGGCATAGAACTTGCTGTCTGATAAAAATAATAAAGCCAAAGGCCTATTGATATGAATGCGAAAACGCTAATGTCTGATACCACTCTTTACCGTAACTGGCATCTTGCTGCGACCGAGCATGATGTAGCCACCACAGAGTTTGAATGGGCGCTGCTGCGTTTCCATGAAGCCTTTCAACGCTTCTGCCTACAGTTGGGCAGTACATGCGGACTAGGTTCCCTCACCTACCAGGAATTGATCATTCTCCATGTAATCCGCATGCAAGACCGTCCCAAGCCAGTCACTATCATTGCCCGTCTTTTGAACCGTGATGACATTCCGAACATCCAATACAGCCTTCGGAAACTAGTGAGCCAAGACTTGATCACAAAGATTAAGGAGCCACAGGGCAAAATTTATACCTACGCGATGACAGAAGATGGCAAAAGCAAGGTAGACAAGTATGCCACCCTCCGCGCTACCTTGTTGACTGAGCAGACAGCTAGCATCGACAAGATCGACGAGAAGTTGGTTGTTGCCGCCCGTCTAATCAGCCTGCTAACAGGTATCTATGACGAAGCAGGCCGCATTTCTGCGACCTACTCTCTGCCGGAAGATATGCAGGATTCCTGATCAGGAATCCTGCAAAAAACGCTCGATATCCTGCTCAACCCGGCACAAGGAAGCTTCCTCATCAAACGAAGCCTGTGCCGTGCCTTCCATGTAAGCAAACTGCATGTTTTCGAGTCCGATAAAGTCGGCAATGATTTTCAGGTAGGGTTCAACCAGGTTAGTGTGGTGCTCAGCAAAACACCCTCCCATGGAACAAAGCACCATGGCACTTTTGCCACGACACAACCCTCTCAGGTTTCCATCCGCCACCTTCTCGAAGGTGACCCCGGGACGCACCACTAGGTCAATCCAGGCCTTCAGAGAGGCGGGAACGTTGAAGTTGTACATCGGCGTAGCAATCACGACCAGGTCGGCAGCCAGCAACTCCTGACTGAGTCGATTGGATAGGCTCAACGAGGCCTTCACGCGCTCCGGCAAAGCGTCTGTTTTGGCGAAAAATCCAGACAGCATCTCTTCCGACACGGCGGGTAAGGGTTCAGCCGTCAGGTCACGCTCTATGATCACGGCCTCAGGGAATAGCGCCTTGGTTTTCTCGATAAACAGCCGCGACATAGCACGACTATGGGCTCCTTCATAGCGGGCACTAGCCGTCACCACAAGAATCGTTTTCATTGTTTTTTCCTTCAGCGGTCAGGCAGCATTCATGCCACCATCTATGGAAAGCGTTTCACCGGTAACATAGGACGACTGGTCCGACAACAGCCAGAGAACAGCGTCTGTCACCTCTGTCGGCATGGCAATGCGGTGCATGGGCACACCCTCGTCATACATGTGATCATCGCCCCCCGTTACCTTGTCATAACTGGGCGTTTTTACCGGACCAGGACATATCGCGTTGATACGGATGCCATCACGGGCGTAGTCCAGCGCTGCCGCCTTGGTGGCGCCGACAACACCAAACTTGCTAGCCACGTAATAGGCCAGTTCCGGCATCGCCTTGAGACCAAAAATGGAGCTGTTGTTGACGATCGCACCTTTGCCATTGTCCAGCAGCAACGGTAGCTGATATTTCATGCTATACAGGACTCCCTTGAGATTGGTCGCCACCACTGCATCGATCAGTTCGTCTGGGGTGTCATGTAAACGGGCGAACTGCTCCTGAAAACCGGCATTATTGAATGCGCCATCAAGTCCACCAAAAGCCTCACGGGCCACTTCAGCAACTTGCCTGCAGGCGGCTGGGTCGGATACATCTGCCGCATGAAAAATGGCATGACCTGGAAGTGAACGAGCGGCTTCGATCAGAGCTTTACCTTTGGCTGCACTGCGACCGACCATCAGCACCTGAGCCCCTTCATGCAACAGGGCTAGCGCCACATCACGCCCCATGCCTGAACCGGCACCGGTAACAATGAAACGTTTATCGCTAAACTGCATGATTGAACCTCCGTTCCATCCAGAGACAGCGGGCTGATCAGATCAGCCCCTTTTCTTTCGCCATGGTCAGTGCCAGGTCTTCAATCATGTCTTCCTGACCACCCACGGTACCGCGGCGACCAAGCTCTACCAGAATGTCACGGGCCTGAATGCCGTACTTCTTCTCCGCACGCTGAGCAAACAGCAGGAAGGAGGAGTAAACACCGGCGTAGCCCAGCGTCAGTGCATCACGGTCAACGCGGATCGGCTGATCCATAATCGGGAATACGCGGTCTTCGGCCACATCCATGATCTTGTAGAGATCGATACCGGTCTCGACGCCCATGCGATCCAGTACGGCGCAGAATACTTCCAGCGGCGTGTTACCGGCGCCAGCACCCAGGCCGGCAACCGAGCCATCGATGCGCGACGCACCCGCTTCAATGGCCACCAGGGAGTTGGCGATGGCCATACCCATGTTGTGGTGACCGTGGAAACCGATTTCAACGCTGCTTGGCAGTTCAGCACGCAGCAGGCCGATCTTGGCGGTCACTTCGTCGGGCAGCATGTAGCCGGCAGAGTCGGTGGCGTAGATGCAGTTGGCACCGTAGTTGACCATCAATTTGGCCTGTTCCAGGATTTTCTCCGGGCTGACCATGTGGGCCATCATCAGGAAGCCAACGGTGTCCATTTCCATTTTGGCGGCCATGCCGATGTGCTGCTCGGATACGTCAGCTTCGGTGCAGTGAGTGGCCACACGGATGGTGGATACGCCGCAGTCTTTCGCCATTTTCAAGTGATCGACGGTGCCGATACCCGGTAACAGCAGCGCGGAGACCTTGGCGTTTTTCATTTTCGGCACGACGGCGTTGAGGTATTCCTCATCACTATGGGCCGGGAAACCGTAGTTCACGGATGCACCGCCCAGACCGTCACCGTGGGTGACTTCGATCAGCGGCATACCCGCTTCGTCCATACCGGTTGCGATGTTGACCATCTCGTCCAGGCTGATCTGATGACGCTTGGCATGCATGCCGTCACGCAGAGACATATCGTGCAGCGTGACTTTCTTACCGTTCAGGTTCATATCGTAATCCTCCGTTAGCCACGCTCAGGCAGGGTGATGGCGCCGTTAGCCGCTTCTTCAGCAAACATTTCGGCCGTGCGCAGACCGGCTGCGGTCATGATGTCCAGGTTGCCGGCGTATTTGGGCAGGAAATCACCCAGGCCTTCGACTTCCATGAAGCAGGATACGCGGTTGCCGTCGAACACCGGGCCGTTGACCAGGCGGTAACCCGGTACGTATTTCTGCACTTCCTTCACCATGGCATGCACGGATTCGGTGATGGCAGCCTGATCCGGCTCGCCTTCTGTCAGGCAGTGGATGGTGTCACGCATGATCAACGGCGGCTCGGCCGGGTTGATGATGATGATCGCCTTGCCCTGCTTGGCACCACCTACCTTCTCCACTGCACCGGCGGTAGTACGGGTGAATTCATCGATGTTCTGACGGGTGCCCGGACCAACGGAGCGAGACGATACAGTGGCGATGATTTCGCCGTACTCAACCGGCTGTACGCGGGAGACAGCAGCGACCATCGGTATCGTCGCCTGGCCACCACAGGTCACCATGTTGACGTTCATTTCCAGGTTCTTGGCATGATCAGCCAGGTTCACCGGGGGTACGCAGTAAGGACCGATGGCAGCAGGCGTCAGGTCGATCATGATCACGCCAAGCTCGTTCAGCTTACGGCTGTTCTCGGCGTGTACGTAGGCGGAGGTCGCATCGAAGGCCACGCGGATGTCGTCTTCGATCACGTGGGGCAGCAAACCGTCCACGCCAGTGGCGCAGGTTTTGATGCCCATCTGTTCGGCACGCTTGAGGCCTTCGGAGGTCGGATCGATACCCACCATCCAGACCGGCTCGATCCACTCGGAACGTTTCATCTTCATCAGCAGGTCGGTGCCGATGTTACCCGGGCCGATGATGGCCGCTTTCAGTTTCTTGGACATATCGAGGACTCGTGATGGAAGGTTTTATTCAGAAAAGTAGACAGACACAGCCCCGAGGCCAGGGGCGGTCAATTGCATTCGGTCTCCGACCTGTACTGGCTCGAGAGGCACTAGCGAACCTGACAGGATGATCTCCCCTGCTTCCAGAGCAATGCCAAAACGCCCCAGAGTGTTAGCCAGCCAGGCAACCGCATTAGCGGGATGCCCCTGAACTGCAGCCCCCTTTCCGCGACTGATCTCTTGTCCATTCTTGCTGACCGTCATTTCCAGCGCCGCCAGGTCCAGCGAACAGGGGTCTATCTGCTCAGTCCCAAGAACGAAGACACCACAGGATGCATTATCCGCAACCGTATCCTCGATTTTGATTTGCCAGTTTTCGATACGGGAATCGACCACCTCGAAACAGGGCATCACATACTCTGTAGCTTCAAGCACCTGCCGAGCGGTGACACCAGGCCCCTCCAGTCGACTCTTCAACTTGAAGGCAATCTCGCCTTCTGCACGCGGCTGAATCAGGTTATTATCCCGCAGTGAAATAGTATCCCCATGCCCGAAACACATGGCATCGGTCAGAAAACCGAAGTCAGGCTGATCAACTCCGAGTGCCTCTTGAACGGCTCTGGACGTTACTCCAATTTTCTTACCAACAACCCGCTCACCAGATTCAATGCGATGCGACATCATACGCAGTGAAATGTAGTAGGCATCCTCAAGGCTGAGGTTGATAAAGCGTTCGGACAATGGTTTTACCGGCGTACCGGTTGTAAGTGCACGATACAGTTCATCACCACAGTTATTGACTATTTGTCCCTGCATTACTTCTCTCGCTAAAAAGCTATCCTGTATTGGCCGCCAGATGTTCTGATCTGGCAATCTTACTCAACCAGATGATGACCCCAGACCTTAGGTGCGTTATAAAGCGCGACGTCCCATGCCTCATCGTCGTGAATTTCAGCGCCACCATAACCATACTCAATGGCAAAACCGGACGGGGTGACCATGTAGAAAGAGGTCATCTGATCGTTGGTGTGTTTACCAAGCGTCAATACCAGCGGCACATCCATCGCAGTGACACGATCATAGGCCTGACCCACATCGTCGATGTTGTCGGCCTGGATCATGAAATGGTTCAGCTCACCAGCCCCGGTGCCAAAGCAAGGGTTACAAATCGCCAGGCTATGATGACGTGGATTACAGTGGAGGAAGGTGGCACGTGCCTCATCCCAATGAATGTAATCTGAAATACGCATCCCTAGCACATCACGATAGAAGGTCAGCGCAGCTTCAGTGTCGGAATGACAGTAGAGAATATGACCAAGCCCCTGGTCACCAGTGACATACTGCCCAAAGCGTGAGCAGCTGGGCTCATAGGGCTGGTTATCATGGAAAGGGGCAAAACAGACCTCCATCGCAACATTATCGGGGCCACGGAATTTCATCAGCTCCAGTACCTGGCGAGCCTCTTTATCCTGAGGCGACCCCATCTCGACCCCCACCCCCATCTGCTGTAGATGCTGATAGAGCAAATGAAACTGATCGATGCTATCCACTTCCCAGCCTACAAAAGCAGTACTGTCAGTATCGCTCTCGTAAAAGGTAAAACGATGATGATGGGAGTCCATTCGCAACTGGATCTGCCCCTGAGGACTATCCTGGCGCATTTCCAGGCCAAGAATATCGAACAGGATTGTGTGCCACTGACTGAAGTCGGAAACGTTGAACCCCAGGTACGAAAGTTTGGTTACAGCCGGCATGATTATCACCTTTATTGTTGTTAATGTCGGGACGACGCAGGTGCCTGAAAAGATTTATGTTTAGAGGCTTTCAAACAGTTCAACATGGATATTCTCAGCCTTAACTCCAAGAGAAAGCAGACGAGCCTTGGCATCTTCCGTCATGGCTGGAGGCCCGCAGAGATAGGCCTGAGTATCTTCATGGGTGATATCGTCAGCTGTTATTGCGAACTGAGCTCGGCAATGGTTCCCGTCCCATTCACCTTCGGGGCGTGAGACGCAGGTACGCACATCAAGGTTTGGCATCCAGTCAGAACGCATCGACAATTCATCCAGCGCGAATAGATCTTTCTCATGAGAGCAGCCAAATGCCAGAATGACGGGCTTACGACGAAAGTTATTTTGGCGCAAGGTATCAATCATGCTCATCATCGGCGCAAGTCCTGTACCACCGGCGATCATGATTTGAGGCACTTTTTCTTCACGCAGATAGAAAACACCGTATGCGCCGTCGACCGGAATCTGATCCCCCACCTGGCAGCGTTCGCGAAGGTAATCAGACATGACACCGGACTCCAGCACCCGGATATAGAAGGTCATTTCAGGGAGTTCCTTGACCGTGCTGGACATGGAATAAGAACGCCACTCCTCGGTACCCGGTACTTGCAACTGGACATACTGCCCCGCTTCGAAGTCCTCAAACTCCGTATCTTCAGGTAACTCCATTACCAGCCGGACAGTGTTGTAATTCACCCACTCCAGCTCGGTAACCGTACCCGTATCCTGGTGCGCTTCATGGTCTTCGGAAAAGGTGCTGGGGTAATCCAGTTGCACCACACAGTCGGTGTCGGCCAGGGCTGCGCAGGAGAGCCTCAACCCCTCCTTGGCTTCGCTGGGCAACAGTGACAGCAGGCGACCGGTATCGGAGCTGACCTCTCCTTCCTCCACTTTGCAGATGCAGGAACCACAGCTGCCGGTCAGGCACTGCCAGGTTACCGGGACATCGTTCTTGCGAGCGACATCTAGCAAGAGCTCACCGGGTTTACTGATGGCGTAATACTCGACGCCATCTGAAAATCTAAAAGTGACCTGAGACTCAGTTTCAAGCATGTGAGCCGCTTCTGATGCAGACATGGCGTATTCTCCTTGTTATTGGATGACCGCAGGGGCTAAGCCCCACGCGGTCGGTACTGCAACATAGATCTGTGGAACTCGACTATTAGCTCTTGTCGTATTTTTGTCCGGTTTCGAACGCTTGGGTGCCCGGCCACTTGCCGGTTGCCGCAGCCGCGAAGTGCTGACTCTGAGCCTTGGTCGCACCGTAAACACCTTTCGGTACCGGCGCGATTCCACGATTGAACCGGGAGGCACACTTGCGCCAGACAATGACGGAAGCATCCATGTCGGCCAACTGTTCGTCATCCCAGCCAGTACCATCGGCATAGAAATTCTGCATCGCGTCACGGGCCATCAGGTCACAATCATTGAACCCTTCCAAACACATTGGCTTGTACAGATTTTCATAGCGGTACTCGAACTCTTTACGCTCTTTCTCGGTATCGCACTTGCGAACAAGTACTTCCCAGTACTCATAGGTGTCGTTAGTGATTGGCACATACCACTCGTACTGAACCACGTGCTCTTCAGGCCAGTTTTCCACCATCAGCACGCCGGGCATGTACATTGAAGTCCGGAAATATTTAGGATTCTGACCATAGGCTTTGATGTCCAGGATCGGGTTGTCCAGAACCGGCTCGTAGTGATCAGTGAAGTAGCGGTTAAGGAAGCCACGAGGACCGTTCTCATCATCGATGATGGCGATCGCTTCCTCAGACAGCGGCTTGATGCCCAGCGGGACCGCCCACTCCTTGGCCTGCACGATGGCGTTGTCACGATGGATCAACAGGTGACCGGCATCGAAGCCGTTTTCACAGGCCAGGCGCCAGTTGGCATTACCGGTACGATGCATGCCCAGTACGACAACATTTTCATCCATGATGGACGGTGTATCCGGCCACAGCGGGTGCGGGAAGCGTTCGTTGTTTTCCGGGAAGCGCAGCGGCAGGTCGTTCGCCAGCGGCGGGATTTCCTCGTCCCAGTCCGCTTCGCAGACGAACACAAAGACCATGCCGGCCACTTCCTCAACGGCAAAGGTCTGGATACCGGTGGTACCAATCAACTTGTCTTCCGGCGCAGCCACGATGGTGCTCAGCTCACCGTCATCCAGGTTGAAGGTAAAACCGTGGTACCAGCAGGTGATGGTTTCATCATTCAGACACATCGGCTTTGCTGAAAATCGGACGCCACGGTGCAAGCACTGGTCCAGCAGTGCATGGACCTTGCCCTTAGCGCGGCGGAGCACGATGGGGACGCCAGCAATCTGAATTCCCTTCACTTCACCTTCGGCCAACTCATCGCTGAAAGCGGCGGGATACCAATGGTTAATGAAGCCCCATTCGGCTTCCATGTAGGGCTGGTATTGTTTCTTGGTGCTTTTGTCGTTCGCGACACGGGCATTTTTCTTAGACATTGTTTTGTTCCCTCACGTTTTTCTAAGCAACTCACCAGATTCTCTGTAATCACAAGTTACGTATAATTAAATATAAATACAACTTCAATTGAAATTCAATTTAAAAGACCAAAAAAATTTAGTGCATTGTCACTTCACTGATGGCTTCGATCTCGGGCAAGTGCTCCAGCAGCGTCTTTTCAACAAACTCGACCAGGGTTTTCTCGGCATTGCCGCAGCCAAGACAGTTACCACCAAACTTAAGCCACACCTTCTCTCCTTCCACACGATCCACAATCACGCTTCCTTGATGCTCAGCCAATGATGGGTTCACATGCTGATTCAGCACCCAGTTTGCCCGCAGTTCCAGATCAGCATCCTCAGGAGGTTGTTGCAGGTTGTGTAAGTTCGGTGCTTTGAGTCTGACCTCGCTGCCCATACGGTTCTGGCGGTACTCGACGCTCAGCCCCTCAATAAAGCCGGCCAGGGCGCGCTTGTAACGCAGGCGGAAGCCTTCAAACTCCACCACCTCATCATCGCTCGATCGTTCCTGACTGAAGCTCAGATAGCACTGGGAAATGGGAGTCCCCGGGTACTGCACCCCAAGGCGCAACTCCCGACAGTTCTCGCGTGCGGCCATTTCTGCGAGGTACTGGCCAGCCTGCTCAGTGACATGAATGTTGGCTTTGCTCATAAGGCCTCCATCTCAAAGATCAACCTTCCTGTAGGAAGGACATCACCAGGTTGTTGAAGCGCTGCGCCTGTTCGATTTGGGTCCAGTGACCGCAGCAACCGAACATGTGGAACTGGGAATGTTTGATCTTGCGCGCCAGGTTTTCCGAGACAGTTACCGGTACTACAGCATCATCACGGCCATGGATGATCAGCACCTCCTGCTTGATGGCGGCCAGCTCCTGATCACTGACAACCTGGGCATCGGCCCAGCGCTGATAGGGCTCGGGGAAGACTCGCTCAAAACGTTCCTGAAAGCCGGGACGGATAGTGGCGCGATAACGCATTTCAGCCAACTCATCGGTGGCGATGCTCTGGTCATAGGCCATGATCTGCAGGATCTCCTTCATCGCCTCGATTGACGGCTTATAGCCCCAGAGTTTCTTCAGATTGGCACTGACCTCAAACGGCTGACCGCCGCTTCCCATCAACACCATACGGCCGATACGCCCAGGATGGCGCACTGCCAATGCTAGTGTCAGCGAGCCACCAAAGGAGTTACCGATGAAGTCAGCTTGCTGGATATCCAGCGCATCCATGAAACGGATAATCTGGTCGACCCAGGTATCCATATGCACGAACTCGAAGTCATCCGGTGTTTCGGTGTAACCAAAGCCGACCAGATCGGGCGCAAGTACACGACGTGACGGTGAGAACATTGGGATGGTATTGCGCCAGTTAGCCCAAGCAGTGACACCGGCACCGGAGCCATGCAGCAGAATGAGCGCACGCCCCTCACCTTCATCATGATAGTTGACACGGATATCACCCAGATCCAGTTGACGACCGATTTCAGGGGTTTCATTCGACATCTTGTTATCCTTCTTTTTCAGTATCGGCTTCACGCAGAAAGTCATGGACCAACTGGTTGAAACGTGAGGCCTGTTCGATTTGTGTCCAGTGACCACAGCAGCCGAAGATATGCAGCTGTGCATGCGGGATTTTCATGGCCAGCTGCTCCGAAACCTCGACCGGTACCACCCGATCATCTCGGCCATGCAACAGTAGGGTTTGATGTGGCAGCGCCGCCAGCTGTTCATCCGAGATGACCAGCACATCGGCCCAGCGCTGATATGGAGGCGGGAATACTTTCTCAAAACGCTCCTGCACACCCGGCCGTATGGTCGAGCGATAACGCAGTTCAGCCAGTTCGTCAGTCGCGATACTCTGGTCATAGGCCATGATCTGCAGGATCTCGCGCATCGACTCGATGGACGGCTTGTAGCCCCAAAGCTTTTTCAAGCATGCGTTCACTTCGAACGGTTGGCCGCCACTGCCCATCAGCACCATGCGTCCCACTCGCTCCGGGAAACGCACAACCAGCGCCAGCGTCAAAGAACCGCCAAAAGAGTTGCCCACGAAGTCGGCCTGTTCGATTCCCAATGCATCCATAAAACGGATGATCTGATCGACCCAGCTGTCCATGTGGACAAACTCATAATTATCAGGCGTTTCTGTGTAGCCAAAACCGGCCAAATCCGGTGCAAGCACACGCCTGAATTTGGCTAATTCCGGAATAGTATTACGCCAGTTGGCCCAAGCACTGACACCTGCACCGGAGCCGTGCAGTAACAGGACAGGTTGTCCTTCACCAGCATCGTGATAATTGACCTTCATGGTGCCGATATCGAGCATCCGGCCAATCTCAGGGGTATTGGTCATGTTCAGGATTCCTAAAAAGGCTGCAGGTCCCCGAAGGGGTAGGGACCTACAGGTGTTACGACTTAACGAGCGGTTGCCCGCAACACGGAAAGACTCACATCATCAGCCTCAAGCCCTGGTGTGTTAGTGCTCCAAGTATTGGTATCCGGGAAGAACACGGTAGCGTGGTTTCGCTTGAAATCGATGGTGGCGCCGGAGGTAGTCCGCACATCGACACTGCCGTCTTCAGCCACATTGGGATAGGAGTGAAACTGGAACATTTTCCAGAAGTCACCTTTTTTATCGTAGGCCTCACCCATATGGATACGTGGATACTCGGTATCGATATAAAGCACCTTTTTGCTGTACGGGTGCTCTTCCGGCGGAATCGCCTCAATTACATACACTTCACGCGGTTCGTAGCGGTCTTGGTTGAAGTTCCAGTAGGGCGCCTTTGACAGATCCAGTGTCGGGAAGGACTCCGCATCATTGCCACCGTCTGGATTCCAGGCGCTATTAACGCCATGAGCAGCCGTCAAGATGTGACGTTTGCCCAGCATCCTATATTCCTTGTACCAAGTCGGGTTAGCATTGAAGACTTCGATATCATCCTGCAGCTGATCAGTCCCACCGACCGGGTCCATCCAAGCACCACCAGATAGGCGACGGGTACGACGTACAGCACGGATATAGGCCCAAACATCCTCCACCTCTTCGTTATCTTTGCGTACGGTGTAGGTGCCCAGTCCCTTGATATCTCGGGGCCCAGTGGCAACGAAGATGGTACGGCTAAGTTCACTTCCATCACCTTCGACTTGCTCCCCAGTCAGCCGGCCTTTCATCGTATAACGCACGAACTTCCAGTTCTGAACTCGTTCAATCCCGCTATCACCATCAATCAACACATAAGCGACGTTTGGCACGTTCATTACGTCACCGCGTGGGTTACCGTAATACCAGTTCCAGATCACTTTTTTGGCCGCTTCCGGGTCACTCATATCGATATTCGGGAAAGGAGCTCCCCCCACCCAGCCATCGATCCGGCCCTTCTCTTCATTAATAGTGACCTTGCCCACATTTTGCTGGGAACGTGCGACCCAGTCCTTTCCCAGCGTGACCGACTGGGAGGGCACTAATTTCATTTCAAAACCATTTTCGCGGATACGCCATTCGACTTTCTCGGTCAAAAGGTCCTTGATTTTGTGACCCTCGAAAGTGTCGTCATACAGCTGGTCGATATTGGACGATGATAGGACCGTTCCCGGCTGCACTTCCGCAATCAGGGGGGCGCTAGCGAGGGTGCAGGCAAGCGTAAGGAAGGAGGGAAAAAAGGCTTTTTTATAATTCATGATTCACCTCGATATCAGAACTGATAGGTCACAGTCATAGCAAACTGATTGTTGTCTTCGAACCAACCGAACAGGCTGGAATCCGTGTTGCTGGCCACCGGGGCACCGTTTTTACGCGTTCCGTCCGACCAGAACAGGTCGAGCTCACCCTTCACTTTCCAGTGGTTACCAATGGTGTAGGTAAGACTCGGAACAGCAAAACCGCCGCCATAGGTCAAGTCGAAGCCGGCTACCAGTTCCGGTGTCAGGCGACCATTCATGTAAGAGAGGCCAAAGATGGTGGTCAGCAGAGTGGAGTGCTCCTTGCGAAGCTCTGGCTGGCCGACGAGGACTTTCAAACGATCGCTCTTATCGAAGTCCATGATCCAAGTATCAAAAAGCTGCATACTGAAGAACGCCGGTTTTTCTGCCCCAAGCAAGGACTGAGCAAACCCTAGGTTCTTGTCGACACGGACCATAGAGCGCAGAACGTCTTTTTCTTCGATGCCACAGAAACCGTGCTCAAGGGAATTACACGCAGCCGCACCTTCACCTAAACCTCCATAGTTGAAGGGTGCGTCCTTGATGTACGCGAACTCGGTACTCCAGACAAAGTCACCAGTGCTGGAATAGCCGTTCAGGGTGAAGCCAAGCATATCGATCATCGGATAAATCACTTCACCGATGGTGCTAGCTTGATCACTACCGTATTCCGCCTTATAAGCCCGACCGCCGAATGACGGGTTGGCATTCATCACCGGATCGGGGTTAAAGGTTTTCAAATACGCAAATGAATAACCCAGATCATCCCACATACCGTTCCAACGGATGCCATAGGTGGGATCATCCATATCCCCTTCACTATGCTCATAGTTGTAGGGATCAACTGTGGGGAAATGCACCCCTTTCCAGGGGTTTGACGCCCAGCGACCGCCTTCAATGTCATAGCTATTACCGATGTCTTCCTCATCATCCCAACCGGGTCGGAACAGCAGTTGCAAGGAGCCGTCGGCTTCCGGCACATCGATGATGGCGTTAGCCATGATCAAAGGCTTGCGCAGATCGGCGTTGGCCGGCTCCAAAAAGGAGCGCCAGGTATAATCAAAACCATGCACCATATCCATGGCCTGGAAGAAGTCCGTTTCGCCCCAAGCAACCTGCTGCTTGCCAAGTTTGAGCAGAGTCCGATCCCCAATGGGGATATCTAGGTAAGCTTCCCGAATATCAGCATCGTCGTAGTAATCGCCTACGCCTTCATTACCATAAGCACCCAGGTCTTCCAGGTCTTTCAAGTAACCCAATCGCTGTTCCCAGTTGGCTCGGGCAACCCCCACAAAGGCAATATCCCGGGGCAAGTCCGCGACCCACTCCAGCTGAAGCGTGGTACGGTTCATAGACATGTCGCCACTGGCACCAGCCGGGCCAGCTGCTGTAATGGGATCATCCAAGTTCCAAGACATATGTTGACGGATAAAGCCGTCGATTCTGACCGGACCCAGCTCGACCGCCTGGGCCGGTTGCATGGCCGCACTCACGGCAAGTGCCGCCAGTGTCAAGGCCAGTGGATTATGCCGCTGCTTTTTCATTGACCACCTCGATTTTTTCTTCTGTTGTAGAGGACGAGATCTTGCGATCGCCATAGATGAAGGACGGTTTAAAGATGTGAGCCAGTGCAGGCATCACGAAAAGTGCAGTGAAGGCGGATACGGTCAGCCACAGCGCGACCAATAGCCCCATCTCTGCCTGAAATTTCAGTGAGCTCTGGTACACCAGCAACACTGAAACGATCAGTACAAAAGCAGTCACGATCACGCCCTTACCGGCACTGTGAAGCGCACGCTCGATCGCTTCCAGATCACCGGCACCGGCATTCAATTCCTGCTTGATCCTGTCACAGATATAGAGCGCATAGTCGACGCCCAGACCGATGCCCAGAGCCGCAACCGGTACCGTATTGATGTTCATGCCAATACCCATGTAGGCCATGAAGCTGAAGGTGACGGTGTTGGACAGAACGACTGGTACCATGAAGAACATCCCAGCCACCGACGAGCGATATACGACGGTACAAAGAATCACCAAAATCAGCAGTGCCAGGGCAATCGACTGCAGCTGACCGGACAAGATTACTTCGTTGACTGCCGCAATCACGCCAATAAGCCCACCGGCAAGTTTGAACTCTCCCTCCTCCAGCGGGTGGCTGGCGATGAACTCCTTAATCCGGGATACTGCCGTGCGCACGGTTTCGCCCTGGCGGTCACGGAAAAACAAGGTTACGGAGCCATTGGCACGTTCGGTATCGACATAACGGTCCATGTCTCCAGGTTCGGCGCCGGCCTCGAACATGTAGAGCAGCTCACCATTGATATCCTGGGTTTCACCCAGCTCTTCATAGCGAGGATTGCCTTCACGCAGGGTGCGGTTCACCGCCGGCAACACATCCGCTATCGACAGGGTGCCGCCTACCTCGGGCTGAACCTCGATGAATCGCTGGAAATCCTGCATTGCGTTGAGGATCTCAGGCTTCTTAACCAAGTCAGATTCATCGCCCCCGATGACCACAAACATCCGGTCAGCGCCCTGGAACTTGTCATTGATCGCGGCCGAGTCGGTGTTGTATTGCGAATCCGGCCAGAGGATCGGTGAGCCCGGATTGGCATCACCCACTTTCAGGGACAGTGCGTAGTAGCCGCAAACCATCAGCACGATGGCGGTCCAGACCACAACCACATAGCGGGTCTTGCTGACCACAATTAGGTGGCATAGATTGAGCACCCAATGCAGCAGACGACCGACGTTGAACGGATGTGCATAACCACGTGGATGTTTCACCCAGGAGAGCATCACCGGCGTCAGGATAATGGCGCTGACCGCCACTGTGCCCACCCACACGACAGCCAGCAAAGCCAGTTTCTGCAGCAGCGGAATCGGGCTTAATGCCACTACAGCTACGCAGCAGGCATCAGTCGCAATGCCCAGGATGCCAGGACGCAACAGCTCTTTAAGCGTGGTTAGGGCCGCCGCGCCCGAGCTCTCTCCACCGGCCTCGATCTGCTCTACTTCCTCGTTGTAGCGGGTAATGATCTGAACCGAATGCGAGATGGCGCGTGCTGTAATCAGCATAGCGATGACGATGACCAGTGGATCGAAATGAATCCCAATCAGGTTGGAAATGCCCAGCGCCCAAGTCGCACTGACCAGGCCGGACAGCAATGGCAGGAAAGTACCGCGCCAGGTGCGGTTGAGGATGAACAGCAGAGCAACAACCGCCAATAGTGCCATCAGTACCAGGTTGACGGTTTCTGGTAGATAGTAGTTGACCCAACCATAAAGGATGGGGTCGCCAACCAGACGCACCACAACGCCTGGTTCGTCTATGCTATTGACCAATGTGGTAATTTCGTTGAAAGCAGTCTCGTAATCGAGTAGGCGATCAATAAAGTCCACGGTGATAAGAGTCGAAGATAGATCAGCTGACACATACGGACCATAGATCAGCGAGTTACGCAGTACCTTTTCTTCCAGCTCCTGCAGCTCCGCTTCCGTCTGCGGCAGATCCGGCCACATAATCGGACGGGTCTCGATGCCACTGGTCGAGGCCTTGACCTCCTTCAGCTTCTTGGACGCGATCGAGACCACCTGAAAGGGGTTGACCGCTGACACTTTCTGCAGCTCCCGTGTCAGGTGGTCCACTACCTTGAGAACCCGAGGCTGAAAAATGTCGTCATCCTCGACCTCCACCATAATGGTCACCAGATTGGAGCCACCGAAGGTATCCTTGAAGGCGTTATGTGTTTTGACGTATTCGTGATCGCTGGGCAGCAGATCCTGAAAGACGGTTTTAACCTCTATGTCCTGTGCGGCGTAGCCAAATCCCAGGGTTATCAGAGCGATCAGAGAGACCACCCAAACCCTGAACCGGATCAACCAGTTAGCGAAATTCTCGGTCATACAATTCTCCTGTAGGAGCCAGCCTTCTTCTTATAATTAACGGTCACTCAACACGCGCCACTGCTGGTCGGCCCAGACACCCAAGTTCCGACCCGCCAATAACACCCCCTGCTGAAAGGGAGCCAACGCGGTGTGCCAAGCCATCTCGCGTGCGGCAAGACGCCCCGAAGCCCACTGGTCCAGCTCTCGGTTACCCGTGACCCAGACACCCTTCGCACCAGCACCAACCCAGCGTTCCAGGGCCTCGACCCAGCGCACGGTGAAAATATGCTCGGTGGTCATGTCCTCCCAGGAGTCGCTGCGCGCGGTACCCGGCTCCGTCATGGCTGGCGGGGCCTGTAGGTCATCCATGGCAGCCACCCAGCTGCGACCGGCATCGCGAGTGGCCAAAATGATGCCCTCCAACCCAACGGCAAGACCGTTGCGCTCGTCTCGGAACGCAACTGACATTAGGCTGTTCTCAGCGCCGGTATCGGCAAATTGCCAGCTGCGGCCGCCATTATCCGAGCGCAGAACCGTACCGAACTCACCCACGGCAACCAGCACATCCAGGCTGACCCGCACCACTTCGTTCAGAATGAAATCCTCGGCCTCACGCATCTGCTGCCAGCTGCGACCGTAATCGGTACTCCGGAGAATCATGCCGAAGGCCCCTACCGCCCAGGCTTCACCACCGGGATACACCTTGACGTCCATCAGCTTATTAACCACATCACTGACCGGCGCCTCGACTCGCTGCCAGGAGCTCCCTCCGTCCTCGGTACGCAGCACCACGCCATCGTTACCCACTACGACAGCGTGCAACTCATCCCAGGCCGCAATATCCTGCAAATGCAGCGAGACAGGCGTTGTCTGCACGTCCCATATTTCGCCCTGATCCCGGCTGATGATGACCTTGCCATCAGCCCCTACCGCCCAGATCACACGGTCATCGATCACGGCAACACCATAGAAGCGATCACGGGATTCAATGGCCGCGGGTGTGACCGTCTTACCAACAGGTTTGGGCTTGACGAACAACCCCACATAGAGGAGTGCCGCGATGACCACCCATGGCATCGCGGCAGTTATGAGACGAGATAACAACTTGAGCATTACGGCTGCCCTCCACCCGAAAACAACGATTGAATATCAATTGATTTTTAATCGAGTATTGGCTTTAGAGAGATTGAATGTCAACTGTTAATTAATAATTACAGGCGTGAATTGAGGTGGATAGTTGGACTAGATGGCTACTCATGTCAGCGGACGAAAAAGAAAACTTTAAAATTATATTTTTAAATCAATACGTTACCTACAAATCCTCACTCATGCTTTTGCTCTTCATCATGAACGATCCCTCATAAAAGCCTTGACCTTGCGGTAATTATTAATTAATCATCGATACATACCAATTGAATTTCAATAGAAAGTATCGGTAAAAATAATGAAAAACCTCTCTGTTGGACAAGCATCTGTAGCCCTGGCATCAGGCAAGATGAGTAGTGAAGCGTTAACAGGCCGCTGCCTGGAGCAGATTCGCAAGCGTGAGTCGGAGACCCATGCCTGGGCTTTCATTGATCCGGAGCGAGCACTGGATCAGGCCAGACAAAGGGATCGTGAAGAACGCCGCTCTCCTCTGCACGGCATCCCCGTCGGCATCAAGGACATCATCGATACTGCCGACATGCCGACCGCCTATGGCAATGAGCGTTATGCCGGCCACTTTCCGTCGCAAGATGCCGAGATCGTTTCCCTGCTGAAAAAAGCCGGTGCTGTAATTCTGGGCAAAACCGTGACCACCGAATTTGCCTACTTCACGCCCGGGCCTACGCGCAATCCCAACAACCTGTCACATACTCCGGGCGGCTCCTCCAGCGGCTCGGCCGCCGCAGTGGCCGACCAGCATGTTCCCTTCGCTCTAGGCACCCAGACAGCCGGCTCCATGATCAGGCCCGCCAGCTTCAACGGTATCGTCGGCCTCAAGCCCAGCTTCGGCACCCTGCCTTATAAAGGTACCCATACTCTTGCAGGCTCCCTCGACACCCTGGGTCTATTCTCACGCACCATTGCCGACCAGCGCCTGCTGCTGACGGCACTGGCACCGCATCTGCAGATTGCCAATGGCCCTGAAACCCCCGTCGTCGCAGTCTGCAGAACGGCCTATTGGAACCAGATCGACAGGGAAATGCAGGAGGCCTTCGAAAGCCATGTCAGGGCACTGAAGGAGAAGGGTATCGCCTGTGTCGAATATGAACTGCCTGTTATGTTCACCGAACTAGCCGATGCACAGCGTGAGATCATGGCAGTTGAAGCCTCGCGGGCACTGCATGAGGAATATCAGCATCACCGGGCATCGCTGGGTACCTTCACGATCGAGCTCATTGAAGAAGGCCTGGCCGTGACACCTGAGCAGGAAGCCGCCGCCCGTAATCTGGCTGCCCGCTGCCGCTATCGTCTCGAGCGTATTTTCGACGCTCACGACCTGATCTTGACACCTGCTGCACTGGGTGTGGCCCCTGCCGGTATCGAACGCACCGGCGATCCCATCCTGCAGCGTATCTGGACCTTCCTGGGCAACCCGTCACTGACCTACCCCATCGCCAGAACGGCTCAAAACCTGCCACTGGGAGTCCAGCTGGTCAGTGCTTTTGGACAGGATCATGCCCTGATCGACATGGCCGATCGGCTCAACACCCTCGCGACAGGAGACTGAGATGAACAACACGCACGCGTTTGACCCTCAGCAGCAGGCCTGGTTTGAAGCTGCCTGCAAACATATCGATACAGAGCGGTTACGACGCCTGAATGCCGACCTGGTTAATATCCACAGCCCCACTGGGGCAGAGCAGGAAGCCAGTGAATTCATGACGGCACACATGGAAAGTATCGGTCTCAAAGCTCGCTACCAAGCGGTCAACGACGCCAGCGGCAACGCCATTGGTGAGTTGTGCGGAGACGGTACAGGACCAAACCTGCTGCTCTATGCCCCGATCGACACCCACCTTGAAGGCAATGAAGCGGACCTGCCGATGGTTGGCGATCGACTGCGAGATGACATGAAGCCCGAAGCCATTCTGAGGGATGATCTGGTCATCGGGCTGGGCGCCTCCAACCCCAAGGCCATGGTGTCGTCTCTCACCGAAGCAGTGAACGCTGTTATCGATGCTGGTGTCGAGTTGAAGGGTAAAGTCACTCTGGCATTTGCCGGTGGTGGTATGCCACTTTATGTTCCTGAACGTAACAATTACGGCCTTTCGTCCGGGGTCACCCATATGCTCACTCATGGTGTCACCGCCGATTTCGGCATCATCATGAAGCCCTGGTACGAGATTTACCACGAACACCCAGGCATGTGCTGGTTCAAGGTGTCGGTCAAGGGATCACTCGGTTACGCCGGTATTCCTCGAGGCACCCCCGGCTTCCGCAGCTCGATCATCCCGGCCACTACGGTGATCAATGAGATCGAGCATTGGCTGGCTGAATTTCCTACTCGCCATAGTTCGGATCAAATCGCACCGGAAGGCTGGATCGCCTCGGTACGCTCAGGATGGCCGGAACGTCCCGCCTTCCCGGCAGCGACCACCGAGATCTTTATCGATGTGCGCACCAACCCAAACCAGACCATGGCCGGCATCCGTCACGAATTCGATCAGCTGATGGCCGAAATTTTGAGGCGCCATCCCGACATTGAAGCGGACTGGGACATGTACGGTTCCTGCCCGGGATCGGCCACGGCACCGGACCACTGGATCGTGCAGTCGGCTCACGCGGCCTGGGAACACCAAGAAGGAAAACCCTATCCGGGAGCCCCCATGCTGAGCGGTCAGACTGATGCCGCCATGATCAACAAACTGGGGATTCCACTTGTACGTGTTGGCTACCCTTGGATCGGTGATGCCAGCGTACCCGAAGAGTTTGCTGACGGACTGGGGGGCATGGGGGTCAGCAATATCCAGGATCTGGTCAAGCCAATTGAGAACATTATCTATTCCATCATCGACTGCTGTTCCAGAGCCAGGCAGGACGTAGGTTTAGAATAAAGAATCATCAGCATTTATCCATGCAGTTGTTGGGAGCTTAGGGGGTGTTTTTAGCCCCCTTTTTTTGGTTCTTCGCGTCTCAGTGGGAAGAATAGATGGACAGGCAGAGAAGAAGGTGCACTTGTAGTCGCCAAACTTCCTCAAAATCAAAGCAGCCTTCCCCAGTAAAACGGAATGAACAATGTAATGAATATGACAACAAGTACTTAAGGACCATGCTCCAACTAAGGCACAAGATGGCACCTGTCAATATTCTTGATCTAGATTATTTGAAACAAGACGATGGTGACTCCCCAAGTATTTGCATAGTCAAATCAACAAAGCAGCGCACCTCCGGTAGATCCGAACGTGCTTTTAGCCACACTACATGTTCTGTCACGGCTGCGGATGCTTCCCGAATCGGCACCACGGCATAAGGCCCCTGCGCCGGAATATCACCGCGAAAGGCAAAACCGATTCCCAAATCATGTGCGACTGCCTCACAAATATCGGTACGCGAGTCGATAAGAATAGTCGAGTTAAGGGCCAAGCCCGCCTGTTGCACCAAACTATCCAGCAGCTGCTGGGTGTAGGAGTAACGGCGCGAAAAAATAAGCGATTCGCCCTCAAGCTGATGCAGAGAGAGAGACTGCAACCCGGCAAGCGGGTGGTTAAGGGGCACAATGGTGATCAGGTCATGATCCCGATACGCCAGCCTCGACAAACGACGGTCCTCCCAGTGCATGGGAAAGAGGCCGACATCCACCTCTCTGTTTGCCAGTACCTGATGACATTCATCTGTAGTCGCCGTGTGCAGGTTTAATGCAACCTCCGGGTAAGACTGAGCAAAACGAGCAATCAACGGCATGAAAACCAGTGGCGAAGCCGTTGCTATGCGAATTTCTTCAAGACGTGAGCCTTTGCCCGGATTGATCAGCGCCTGGACGCCTTGATCCAGCTCTGAAAATTGGGCCGTGAGTCGGTACAGCCGCTGGCCCAGCTCGGTCAACCGCGTGCCATTCCCAACGCGTTCCAATAAGGGGCCCTCAAAGCGCGATTCAAGCTTGCGCATCTGTGCCGTTACTGCCGGTTGGCTAACCGACAGGCGCTGGGCCGCACGAGTGAAAGTTCCCTCTAAAACCACGGCATTAAAGGTACGTATTTCCGGCAACGACAAATTTGACTCAGCCATGCGCTACCACGGAATCAAGCGGTGCGGTGTCTTCAAGTAGTCCATTTTCTGGACGCTTCAGGGTCGGAATAGCCGCAATCAGGGCCTGAGTATAGGGCTGTCGTGGCTGCAGGAAAATCTGGCGCACGCTACCCTGCTCCACCAGCCTGCCGTGCTGCATTACGCAGACATGATCACAGAGGTTGGCGACCACACTGAGATCATGGGAAATAAACAGGATGGTCAGGCCCATCTCATCACGCAGCTCCTTGAGAAGCTTTAGGATCTCAGCCTGGATCGATACGTCCAACGCCGCTACAGCTTCGTCTGCTACCAAAAACCTAGGGTTGGCCACCAACGCCCTTGCAATACTGATGCGCTGACGCTGACCTCCTGAAAAGGCGTGTGGGAAACGGCGCAGATGGCTCACTTCTATATGACAACGCCTGGACACTTCAAGTACACGACGGTCTATCTCCTCACGGTTGCGACACAGCCCCAGCGCCTGTAAAGGCTCGGCGATAATATCCCGGATAGTCATGCGCGGATTGAGCGAGCTGTACGGATCCTGAAACACCAGCTGAGCTACCTGGGCCAACCGCTTGCGCTTTACTTTTTGCCCCGCCTTCAGTTGTAACGGAGTATCAAGGCGATATTCCACGCTGCCGGCCGAAATCGGCGCCGCGCCCAGCAATGCCTTGCCCAGGGAGGTCTTGCCGGAGCCACTTTCCCCTACCAGGCCAATGATTTGCCCGGCCGGCAGGTCCAGGTTCATGTTCGGGACCGCCTGAAAGGGTGCCTGCCCCGGCCCGCTTGCGGGATAGGTTATCGATAGGTCACGCACACTCACCAGAGGTTCTGGCGTTGTGACAGGTGGCTGTGGCAGTTGCTCAAGGTGGGGGAGCGCATCCAGCAGGCGACGCGTGTAGACATGCCGGGGCGCGAACAGTACCCGGTCGGTGCTGCCCGCTTCCACAGTCTGCCCTTTTTTCATCACCGTCAGGTTATCAGCGATGCGGGAAATCACCCCAAGATCATGGGTGATGAACAGCATGGCCATGCCGAACTGCTCTCGCAATTCCAGCATCAATTCCAGCACTTGCGCCTGCACGGTCACATCGAGTGCCGTGGTCGGCTCATCGGCAATCAACAGGCGGGGCTGCGTGGAGAGAGCCATCGCAATCATGGCACGCTGGCGCATGCCGCCCGAGAGTTCAAACACATACTGATCAAATCGGCGCGCCGGCTCTCGAATCCCCACTCGCTCGAACAGTTCAATCCCCTGCCGCCTTGCACTTGCATAGTCCGCGCCCGTATGTAGCTGAATCGTTTCGGTAATCTGTTCCCCCACCCGGATCGCAGGGGCAAAGCTGGCCATGGGTTCCTGAAAAATCATGGATACCTGCCCTCCACGCACCAGTCGCAGATCCCGACCGTGCAGCCCCATTACATCGACTTTCCGCTGTCCATCGTAAAAATGAATACGGCTGTGCGCAGCAATATCCGCATTGCCGGGCAGCATGCGCATGATGCTCTTGGCGGTAATGGACTTGCCGGATCCGCTTTCCCCTACTAACCCCATTACTTCGCCCGGCTGAACACTCAGGTTCAGATGATCCACGGCCCGCTGGGGCCCTTCTGGGGTATGGAAGTCAATACACAGGTCCCGTATATCCAGCAGCGGCTCAGACATCAATTGATTGCTACTCATCGTTTTCGCTCCGAATAGGGGTCTGCCGCATCACGCAACGCATCACCGACAAACACAAACGCCATAATCAACAGTACAAACACGCCCACCGGTGCAAACTGCCACACCATGTTTTGTTGGATATCCGGATCCTGCGCTTTCTGCAGCAGCACTCCCAGACTATTGACCGGTTCGGTCAGCCCTAGCCCTAGAAAGCTCAGGCTGGTTTCTGCCAGGATCACGTAGGGGAAGTTGATCAGGGTATCCACGATGATGTAGCTAGAAAAGCTGGGCACCAGATGGCGCCAGATAATACGGCTGCTGCTGGCACCGGATAGCCGGGCCGCCAGCACATAGTCCTGGTTACGTTCGGTCAGAATATGGGTGCGCAAACGGCGGCCCAGTGCGGCGAAATCCAGCGCACCGATCACCACGGCAATGGCGAAGTAGCGCTGTACCGGCGTCAGGTCAATCTGTGACAGGGCCACCGCACAGGCCAGATACACCGGAATGGGCGGGATCACGCGCACGGCTTCCGTGATCGACATCAGCACCGCATCGACCTTGCCGCCGCAATAACCACTGATACCCCCGACCAACAACGACACGAACAGTTTCACCGCCAGCGCCACCAGCGCAATGCTGATAGTGACCCAGATGGCATGCAGCGTTCGACTGAACACATCCTTGCCGTCCTCATCGGTACCAAACAGGTGGATCTGTCCCTGATCAACACCGAACAGGTGCCGGTTAGAGCGAATATCGATGCCCAGCCATTCAACCTTGAACAGGCTGTATTCCCAGCCTTGTACCCAGAACTGCAGGTACCGACGCTGGTCCGTCTGCTCGATAAAGCGGTTCTGGCTGGATGCACTCAGGCTGTCACCGGAAGTCAGCGCATCCAGCGCATTCAAGTCGCCCCCTGCCAGGCTGCTCAAGTCCAGCTTGGGTACCTCCTTTACATAGGTATAGGTAAACGGGCGCATGGAGCAGCCGCTGGCATCGCAGAACTGAATGCTCTGTGGTGCACCGCGGCGATAGTCCGGATTCGCCCCCTCGATTCCGGGCGCATTGGGCGAAAAGAAAGGCGCAAAAAAGCCCATCAAAACCAGTAAGCCCAGCAGCCCTCCAGCCACTACACCTGTGGTATTGCGCAGAAAACGGGTCTTGATCAATGCCAATTGCCCGGCCGTGTAATATGACTCCTCAGCCTTGAATGCAGTGCGCTGGCCACGCCAGCGGGCGATCAATCCGGCCATTTCAATGTCCTCCCCCATTCATCACGCTGTTGCGCACCCGAGGATCTACCACGGCCAGTACCACATCGGTGATAAAGTTCATGCTGATCACCACCAGTGCCACCAGAAACAAAATACCGGCCGCCAGCTCCTGATCGTTGGTCATGGCCAGGGCTTCGATCAGCAGTGCAGCCGCATCGGTCAACCCGATCACCACCGCCACAATCGGCAGATCGTTGAAGATCCTCTGATAGTCAAATCCCACCGAGTTGAACAGTGGGCTGATAGAGTGGCGTACCGGATAACGCGTCCAGAGACGCATGCCGTCGATGCCCCTTGCGCGCGCGGCTTCCACATACAGCTTGTTGGACTCATCCACTACCAGGGCGCGAACGGTCTGAAGCTGGAGCGCTGTGGCCGCCCAGCCAATCACCAGAATCGGCAACCAGATGTGGCCCAGAAAGTCCTGCAACTTGCCCCACTGAAAACCGGTCTCGGCAAACCAGGGTTCACTCCGCCAGGCATCCGAGAACAGGCCGGTCGGCGTGGGTTCACCGGCAAAGACATAGAGCAGGATAATGCTCAGCGCGAGCAGGAAGTTGGGCAACGCCAGCCCCAGATAGCTGATCAGTCGCAGCTGAAGGTCAACCAGCTTTGCCAGTATCAGCCCCAGGCTATTGCGTACACGGCGCAGTGGGCTGTGATGAGCCTTGCGGTCAAGCCAGGGCTTGTTCAATGACCAGGCCGATACGATGCCGAACGGCACAGCAATCAGGTAGGCGAATATCAGGCCGGCAATACAGAATCCGAAGCTGAGCCAAAACCGATCCCCCAGTGCCGCATTCACGGACTGACGCTTGGAGCAGCTGAAGCCCAGGTCTCCCTTGGTGCCCAGATCAAACACCCAATTCGCCCAGCGTACCGGCAGCGGCTTGTCCAGACCCATACGAGCACGTTCGGCCGCCAGCTGAGCCTCGGTAATCACCTCACCCTGGGTGTTTTTGTAGGCGATCATCTTTTCGGCACAATCACCCGGAAGTACTTCCATTAGACTGAACACGATGGCACTCACCAGCAACAACGTGCCCAGGGCAAGCAGGTAACGGTTGAAAATGTAGTGAAACAGTTGGCTGCGTCGACTGCGCGACCAGAGCAACGCTGCCGTGGCCAATAACAGCCACAGCAGCCAAGTATCAGACAAAAATGCTAGCATGGTTTTTTCCGCTCAAGACAGCGCCCCGGCCGAAGCAGGGGCGGTCATATCAGTCTTCCAGGTACCACTGCGTCGGCAGGTAGGGATACATGCGGTAATAGTCGTAAGAGGAGGTTTTGGGCACCTCAAAATTTTTCAGCTTCTTACTGAAGTAGACCGGTGCCACCGCCTTGGCTGTACCGATGATGAACAGGTCATCGACGGTCAGCTGGGCAATCTTACGGCCAATTTCAGCCGACTCATCCGACCCCAGAGCCTTCTGGGTGAACGCCTCTGCCAATGGCAGCATATCCATCACCGACTGCGGTGGCTGACTGCCTTCGGCCCCCTCGGTCTGCAGATAGCGTGCCCACTCCATGCCCGTACGCAGGTCGAAGAAGGTGCCATAGGGCGGAATCAACCAGGAGGAATCGCTGGCAACGACCGACTGCGGACGCCCCATGGTCCAGGTCAGAACGCTCAGATCATTGGCGGTCTGTGAATTTCGGTATTCGTCAGAGGTCACCTCTTTCATCGACGTGCGCACACCCAGATCACGCCAGTTGGCACTGATGATTTCCACCACCTTGGTGGCAATACCCTGAGTAGCGTAACGAATATCCAGATCCAGGCGTTCGCCAGACGGCAGATCCCGCCAGCCATCACCGTCACGGTCTGTCAGGCCGGTGGCGTCCAGCAGACTCTTGGCCTGTTCCGGGTTGTATTCGATGAAGGCATTTTTCTGTGTATCGGTAACAAAAGGAGCCGTATCCGGGTCAAAGGCGGTGTACTGCATCGGCTTGCCCAGACCGAAGTACGCGACTTCGTTGATACGCTCGCGGTCGATGCCCAGCGACATCGCCTGACGGAACTCGACCTTGTTGAACAGCGCACGCTTTTCGGCGTCCTTATCAGTCAGGTTGAATGCGATGGTCGACAACCCGATGGTCGGGCGCAGTGCAATCTCATAGTTGCCCTGCTGACGGTTTTCCAGCAGCACCGGCGCAGACGGCAGGTTCACCGCCTGAGCCTTGTAGTCCACCTCACCGGCGATCATCTTGGCGGTCTGAATATCTTCATCACCGATATAGACTTCGCTGATCTCGTTGATGTAAGGCAGCTGCTGACCGGCGGTATCAACCTGGAAGAAATAGGGGTTGGCCACCAGACGTCGCCCTTCCAGGGTGTCTTCTATAACGATGTGCGATTCAAGCGTGGGCGCAACGGCTGGAAGGCCGGCACCCTGCAAGCGTTTGACCGCGTCCTTGTCTTTCAACAGTGGTGTTGGAATATCTTTCCAATCGGACTGACCGTAATAAAATGTCAGCGCCGCATAGCCATCTTCAAAACCCAGTGACTGTGCCAGTGCATCGGCTTCCGAATTGATCGCCGGGTGGAAACGGCCCAGCAAATGTTTGGGCTGAAACGGCTGCGCATAGTCATTGGCAAACATGGCGGTCAGACCGGGGCGCGGCGCATTCAGTGTGAAGCGTACTTGGGTCGGACTGAGCGCTTCCACGGTCATCGGCTTGCCTTCGGACAGGAAACGGTCCTTCGGCTTGGCCGTGACTTTCGGATCCATGATCAGGTGGTTGTACCAGAAGGCAATATCCTCAGCCGTGAACGGCTCACCATCGGACCATTTATGACCTTCACGCAGTGTCAGGGTCAATTCGGTGAAACCAGCGTTCCACTCCCAGCTTTTGGCGACGTTGGGCACGATGGTGCTCAAGTCATCGCTGAAACGCAGCAGGTTGACATGACGCACAGAAAGCAGGTCTGAGGTGCCAGACTCCGTCGCCTTGGAGATACCGTCCAGTACCCCACCGTACTGGCCGATCTTGCCGTAGGGTGCAATCACCAGCGGCTCCTTCGTTAGCCGCTGTGCCAACGGCGGCAGTTCAGGATTACCCGAGATGCGCTGGTTCAGTGCAGCAATACCCGGGTTGGCCTTGAAGCTCAGGGTGCAGTTGTTGAGCTGCTCGTAAGCACTACGCTCATACAGATGCGGAAACTCGCCGCCGGCATCGGGTCCGGTTATAGCCGGACAGTTGGCCCAGGCCGGAACGGAGGTCAGTGCAGCGAGGCTCAGGGTCAGTAAACGCTTGCTCATCACAGGTGCTCTCTTGGTTATGGAGTCATTTGAAGTGGCGTGTGCGGGCCACGCATCCAGTGCAAAATCGGCCAGCCACGGATACGGGCCAACCGGCTCAATTCAGGGTCAGGGTTGACCACATGCGGCTTGTCACAGTGCTCCAGCAGCGGCAAATCGTTGCGTGAATCGCTATAAAAAAGGGTTTCGCTGATCGCAAGGGACTGCCCCTGCAACCAGTTCTTAAGGCGATGAACCTTGCCTTCACGGAAGCTGGGCGTACCGAGAATCCCGCCATCGAGCCGCCCGTCGGGTGTGCGTGAAAGGTCGATTGCGAGTGCATGGGGCACGCCCAGCGCGGTAGCAACGCGATGCACGATAAAATCGGCCGTCGCGGAAATGATGATGCAGCAGTCACCGGCACGGCGGTGGGCATCCAGCCGTTCCCGGGCCTGTGGAAAATGCCGGGGCAACACTCGATTGCAAACAAAGTCATCGACCTGCTGCTGCAGTGACTCGGCAGACAGGTGGCGCACCGGAGCGGTCATCACGCGGATGTAGGCAGCCATATCCAGCGTACCGCGGGCATATGCCTGCATCAGCTCGGCCTCCTGCGCCAGCAGCTCGGGACAGGCTAACCCCTGCTCCACTAGATAGGCACAGAACAGGGAAGCGGTATCACCATCGACCAGGGTTTCATCCAGATCAAAGATGGCCAGCTTCATGCCCTTACCCTCAACATCCCGGCGGGCACAGCCTTGGCATGCCCTTCCACCCCCAGCAATTCACACACCAGGCCGCAGATTTCGGTTTGTTGTGGTTGCGCAGCGGCAGCCTGTGCAAATGCATCACCTGCCACCCACAGGGGCACCTGACGCTCCACCGCCAGTGTCCCGCCATGGCTGCGGTCGTTGTTCATGCCGTGATCTGCCGTCACCAGCACCTGATAGCCTGCTGCCAGCCACTCAGGCAGGTGGTGCGACAGCAAGCCATCCATGCGACGCGCGGTATTGCGGTAGTGGCTGCTGTCGTACCCGGCACGATGCCCGGCATCGTCCACATTCATCGGATGCACCAACATGAAATCCGGCTGGTGACGGCGCAACAACCAGTCGGCATCCAGCATCAAGTGTTCATCGGGGTAATGATCCAAGTGATAGAAACACCCATGCTGAATCGGCAGCTCCGGGTCTTCGGTAAAGCGATCACGCTCTGCCACATAGGGCGCACGGTTATAAAGTTCACTGAACCAGTGATAGGCAGCAGCAGCCGTTCTCAAGCCGGCTTTGCTCGCCAGACTGAACACACTGCTCTGATTGGAAAGCCGAACGACCCGGTTATGGGTAACACCACTTTCAATCGGCGTAGCGCCAGTCAGCAGCGTTTCATACAGGGGGCGCGAGAGAGACGGCAAGGCACAGTCAAGTGCATAGCGGGTTGCCTGCCCACTATCACACAAGGCCTGCATGTAGCCCATACAGTCACGGGCTGTTTCGGCTGCCAGGCCATCAATAATGATCAGGATTACGGGGTGTTTCGCACGCATACTGCATCCATCCGATACCAGCCTTTGCCGGCGTGTGCTTGAGTTCGGATCTAAATGCTAGGGATACAGGATGATCAAACCATTACAGTAAAAAGATACCTTTATGAACGTATTGAAGCGAAGCTTATAAATATAAATCCCGACTATATCTCGTCACAAAAAAATAATTTTGCATGCAAGTCCGGAAAATAAATGACGGTTTCTGATAGACAGAGTACGGAGGTGATACGGTCACAACCAGTCGCTTGAGAGAAAAATTACCGTTCCCAGTTGTCTTAATAGATGTGCAGCTCAGACGGTAGTAGGCAAAAAGATAGTACTCCCCACACCAGCACTTTGCTGGTGTGGGGAGTATCAGGATTTCCCAAATTGAACGTAGACCACGTTATCTGAGCCAGGCGATTCCAAATCGCTTTCCGTGGTCGCGGTAAGTGAAGTCAATAATTCCCCCCAGCGCTCCCAAATGCGCACTTGTAGCGGCCAGCGATCCGCCCTGTTATAAGTCGCAATTAGTTTTGGTTCTGCATGCCCAATCATCACATCAGCCAGAAGTTTGTCGGCTCCCAAGTGCTCAGACCATGCTGTCGTCGCCGTACGCCGAAGATCATGAATGGAAAAAAGCTCCATCAGCCCCAGCGGTGCCGATGCATCTCGCTCTTTTTGCTTACGGCCCTGGAGCCTGTTCAAGGACTGAGTGGGGGTGTCTGTACCTATAGGTTGCCCTGGTAGGTCTGGAGATTCAAAAACGAACTCGGAGTGGCTCAATTGCTGCTGTTGCTTAAGGATGCCCAGACTATAGGTAGACAGAGAGATGCGGCGCTCCTGACGGGTTTTGGTTCGTTGCGCGGGTAACGTCCACAGGCCCGCATGCATATCAACTTCATCCCACTGCATTTTGGAAACTTCGCTTCGGCGAGCACCTGTTGCAATCAACATCCGCATTACGTTCCGAACAGTCATGCTGGTGCGGCCATTAGGATCATTAAGCGCCAGCAGCACTTCTGTTAATTCATCTAGCGATAAATAGCGCTCTCTTGGCGGTGAAGGACGGGCTTTAATTTTTGCAGGGGTGATACTGGCTGCCGGGCTCTCTTCAATCTGCTCTAGGTCTTCTGCATACGCCAGTATACCTTTGAGCATGATCAGGCACTGACGTGCCTCTTCCCTGGCCTTAGTCGCAGCGTCACTCAAGACCTCGATCAGCTTTGCTCTGGTGACATCCTGCACGCGCATTGAAGCAAGCTGTTTTTCAAGGTGCAGTTTCCAACGCCTCTGGCGCTGTTTGATGGTTTTATCAGTGGGTAACCGACCTGTGCGTGTAGGGTTCGCCTGGTAGTGACTCATCCAGCGTTCGAAAGCTTCTTTCATGGTCCAGGCCTGAGTGTTTTTTGCCACTTCTGCTGCACGGTATGTCCGGGGATCGATCCCTTTTCTAACCAACTGTACCGCTTCTGCATGAAGCTCACGTGCCTGCTTGAGGCTAATGGCAGGAAACTCTCCCATGCGGTAATCCGCGGCCTTACTGGCAATCGAAAATCGATACAACCAGACTTTTTGAGTGCGCCCCTTACGCAACTCAACGAAGAGTCCACTGCCCATAGAGGTATGGACGCGGAACCGTTGGACACTCCGCCCCTCTTGAAGCTTTAACGCAGCAATCTGCTTCGAAGTTGTGATTGCTTTTGCATCAACCATACCAGTTCCCTACCCCCTCGATTTCACCCAAAAGTGCACCAAGCTGCGCACCAAGGTTTTACCCAGTATAGAGCGGAATCTGATGGGACTCCATGAAACAGATAAAATCTATAACTAACTGATTTATAAAACATTAAAAGAACAATACGGGACCTTATGGAACCCCCTGAAATAGGCCAAAATTACACTCCTAAGGGGCAGGTCGCAGGTTAGAGTCCTGCCTGGGGCGCCATTATTTTCCAAAATAAGCCCTCACTCACAGCTGGCAACGCTCCTCCCCCTTCACTTGGCTTACCAACTATCAGATCTGTACTAGGCTTGTTTTAACAGCTGCTTTCTCATTCCGCATTAATGTGATACGGATAGGGGGCAAGCTAGCCTACCCCCTCAAAAGTTACTTCTGACTCATTGCGAATTCACAGCCACCATCTTCCAACTTCATAAAGGCGTCTTCACCCTTAATGACTTTTTCGATCTCAAAAATATCATTCTCTCCGCTTCTCTCGTCAGCATCTTTAATACGAACCTGCAGCATGTCATGCACCATGCGGCCATCCATCCGCAGATAGCCGTTGCGAGAAAAGAAATCTTCGACCGGTGTTTCCTTCATTTTGGCCATAACAGCATCAGACTCATCTGTACCAGCTGCTTGAACAGCTTTTAGATAATGCATCGTCGAGGAATAAGCACCGGCCTGCGCCATAGAGGGAATCTTGCCATTCATCCGCGCCATGTATCGTTTAGACCATTCGCGAGTTTGATCATCCATATCCCAATAGAAACCTGTTGTCAGCCTCATACCTCCTGCAATCGCAGGATCCAAGGCCTGGGCATTTGGCGTAAATACAAGCAAACCAGCTACATCAACCATTTCAGTAATACCAAACTCAGATGCCGTCTTGAGCGCATTCACCATGTCATTACCTGTATTGGCCAATGCAATAACATCTGCGCCAGAGGATTGGGCCTGCAGTATGTAGGAAGAAAAATCAGTGGTTGCCAGAGGCGCTCTTACGCCACCAACCACTTCTCCTCCATTTTCCTTGATCACACCGGTAGCAACTGATTCCAACGCATGGCCAAAAGCATAGTCAGCCGTGATGAAAAACCATTTCACTTTCCCTCCGGCTACCATCGGCTTAACGGTACCGTTCGCAAGCGAGACAACATCGTAGGTCCAGTGAGCGTTGTATGGAGAACACTCCTTCGTTGTGAAGGCATGGCTGGCCGGAGCAGCAATCAAAGTTATTTTGCCTGCTTCACTCATTACTTTAGTCACAGCCCCTGTTACGGCACTGGATACAGCTCCATTAATAACATCTACCTGTTCGTTTTCGATCCACTCCCGGGCAATAGTGGACCCCACATCCGGCTTGAGCTGGGTGTCGGCACTAACGACTTCGATGGGATTACCCAGTACTGTGCCACCAAAGTCTTCAACTGCCATTTGTACCGCTTCGACACTACCTTGGCCGGTGATGTCTGAATAGACACCTCCCATATCACCCAACACGCCAATTTTCACCTTGTCGTCAGATATGCTGGCCTGAGCCAGGCCTGCTGAAGTGACTAAAGCCGTGGCTGCGACTGTTTTAAACATCAGCTTCATTTTGTTCTCCAAAATTATTTTTTTTATTTCAGGGTGTACTTCGTTGATGCAAAGGTTATCCGAGTCAAAACCTAAATTTTTTAAGTATTCCCCTCCGCCCAAACCTTTAAAAAGTAAAGAAAGGATAGGCAGAGGGAAACTTAAAAAAATAATTTTCAACTTCAAAAAATTATTAGAACGAGCTAGCGCAAGCTTTATAAAACAAGTTCACTGCGAATACGCTTCTTGTTAATTTTCCCGACACTTGTTTTGGGGATTGAAACAGTGAACTCTATCCGCTCAGGGATGGCCCACTTCGCGATCTCACCATTTTCCACAAATTGTTTAAGATGGGATTTGATATCATCCGAGTCCGCTTCGCTACCATCCCTGAGTACGATAGTAGCAACAGGTCGCTCATCCCATCTTTCATCAGGAACCCCAACAACGGCAACCTCTAACACGGCCGGGTGTTTGCTTATAAGATTTTCCAGCTCAATCGTAGAAATCCACTCTCCACCAGTCTTGATCACGTCCTTGATCCGATCCTTTATCTGAAGAGTGTTTTTACTGTTGATCGATCCGACATCTCCGGTGTGCAACCAGCCGCCTTCCCACAGTTCTGCGCTTTTCTCCGGTTCTTTCAGATACCCCTGGGTCAACCAGGGTGCGCGGGCAACTACTTCACCAACGGCGTCCCCATCGTGAGGAACATCATTGCCTTCGGCATCCACAATACGAATATCGACCAATGGAGTAGGCACACCGGCAAGGATTCGGGCAGCGCTTTGATCGGCCATCGGCCGTGCGCGTTCTTCATCGGTCAGGTTGACCATGGTGATAACCGGACAAGTTTCGGACATTCCATAGGCGGTCACGAAATTGATGCCACGTTCAGCCATCTGAGCTGACAAAGCCTGGGTAGGTGCTGAGCCACCGGTGAGCATATTCCAGCCCGAAAGATCTGTGGTCTTGGCTTCATCGCAATTAAGCACCATTTGCAGAACGGTCGGGACACCATGGGAGAATGTCACGCCTTCCTCACGAAACAACTGAACCAGGCGGTTGGGTTCATAACGTCCCGGATAGACCTGTTTGACCCCAAGCATGGTGGCAATATAAGGCACACCCCAGGCATGGACATGGAACATCGGCGTCATAGGCATGTAGACATCGTCACTTCGCAACAGCCCATTTGCATCAGAGCTACCCAATGTGATCGCGATACCCAACGTGTGCAGTACTAATTGGCGATGACTGAAATACACCCCTTTCGGATTACCGGTAGTACCTGTGGTGTAAAAAGTGGTTGCGACCGAGTTTTCATCAAAATCCGGAAAGTCATACTCGGTATCCGCTTCGGCCAGCATGGACTCGTATTCGCCAATCGCATTCAGACTGGTAGCAGCCGCATTTGGAGAGTCTGTCAGCTGTACATAGCCACGAACGGTTTTCAGTTGAGATGAAACCTGTTCAACCAGCGGCAAAAAATCATCGTGAACCAGCAGAATGTCATCTTCGGCGTGATTCATGGTGTAGATGATCTGATCAGGGCTCAGACGAATATTCACATGATGTAAAACCGCGCCAATCATGGGTACAGCAAAATAGGCTTCCAGGTAGCGATGGCTGTCCCAATCCATGACTGCCACGGTGTCGCCGGCCCCCACTCCTGCTTTTGTCAGAGCATTTGCCAAACGAGCGATGCGTTCATTAAGTGTAAGGTAGTTGTAGCGGCAAATATCGCTATAGACGATTTCATTTTCGGGTGAATAACGCTTACCCGACAGCAGTAAATTTTTGATCAACAGAGGATATTGGTAGGCGTTCTCTGCGGAGGGCAGCAGCTTTGTTTTTTTCATGATTTACCTCATGTTTTTATTGGAGTTATGAGGTGCATAAAGCAAGGCCGATGCCAAACACGAAAAAAACCGTAATATATTGATTTTATTGAAAATAACTCAAGAACAGGCTTTAAAAAACGAGCCGATGCGCGGGTAGCGCTCATTTCCTTTCAAAATCATGAGCGGATACCGCTCACCTCGAACTAGACGATGGGCGGGGGTCAACTACAGGAATAGCAATACATGGTAACAAGGGTAGACGAGGCTTTAGGGCATCAGGGACGCTGCTCGGGCAAATAGATTTTCCAATTCCCAAGCATACGCTTGGCCGGAGGAAACTCCTCATTTGGAACCGATTCGCCAATAGCAATAACCTGCATGATCTGATGGCTGTCAGGGTCGATCCATGATTGAAACCCCGGAGGGTCTTCAGGAAGTGAGAGTTTGAGACCTTCCAATGATTTTCTAATGCCCTCAGCATCGGTTGTCTCTGCCTGGCGCCAAGCCTCAGCTATTGCCAGAATGGCCGCATATCCGCTCTGGGCAATGAAGTTGGGATAACGACCACTACGACGATAAAACTCAGTCACAAACGCCCGGTTTCTTGGCGTGTCCGGCCAGTTATTATGGTGCTGACCTGACAAAATGACCCCGGGAGGCAAGTCATTGCCCAGCGCTGCAAGCACGTCATACCCTCCACCCGTGTCGAAATTGGCCAAAAGGCTAACTTCCAATAACCCCTGCAAGTGCGCCTGGCGAAGGAAGTTCGCAAAATCATCACCGAAAAAATTGCAGATAATAATGTCGGGAGGCGAGGCCAGTAAGGCTTCAATATAGGAAGAGTAATCAGGCTCCCAGAGTTTGGGAAAATATTCCCCAGTGATCTTGAAAGGCACTCCTAGCTCCTCCAGACCCTCCACTAAATCGTCAAATGCCTGATGGCCATAGTCATAATCGGGTCCAACATACGCCAATGTGGACCAGGCTCTCTCTGATCGCATTTCCTTCAGGTAACGCGCACCGACACGCATGGACTGTCGGCTATCATTATTAACCCTGAAATACCAAGGGTTCACTGGCTCCCGCGTAAGCCGGGACGAGCTGTGGCCCGCTCCTATGAAAAGCATCTTCTGCTGCTCGGCATAGGCGCTGATCTCATGTGCGATACTTGAGTAGACAACACCACACAAAATATCGACGCCCTGTTCCTCAACCAACTGTTGCGCGAGCGTTAAACTACGGTGACGCTTACCCTTACTGTCTTCAAGAAAAACCTTCAGACGCGGGTATAGTTTAGGGTTATCCGTCTTTAGATATTCTTGATTCAATTGCTCCAGTCGATCCAGAGCCATCTGAATGGCCACACCTGCATCACGACCAAAAAAGCCCATCGGCCCTGTCAATGGATAAAGACAACCGACCTCTAGTTGAGGCTCTTTTGGCTGTAGTTTTTGCCCATACACCAAAGGGGATAAAGACCAAAGCAGGATAAACATAGCCATAGGTTTGCCCATTAACTGCAGCAAACTCCATAGATTCTCATTCTTCACTGGTTTATCCCCAGTTTCTGTAAACGCCGCTTCAAGGCATGGCGAGATATCCCAAGCTTCTCTGCTGTAGCACCCTTGTGCCCACCCGTTTCCTGTAGAGCGCTGTGAATAATGTTCCGCTCCGTTTCTGCCAAACGGTCGTCAATCGAACCATCAAGCATCGAGAGGGAGTAGTCGGTTGTCTGCATTTCTGGCGGCAGCATGGATAGAGTGACCACTTCACCTGGGTAGAGTACCGTCAAACGTTCCAGTAGATTTCTCAGCTCGCGGATGTTCCCAGGCCATTTATAATCGACCAAATAAGACAAAATTTCTGGCTCAAACTGCACGGGGGAGCAGCCTTCACTCGCAGCCATTTTCAGACTGAAATGCTCGATCAGCAACGGAATGTCCTCCCGCCGTTGAGCTAACTCCGGAACCCTAACAGGCATTACGTTCAGCCGGTAATAAAGGTCTGCTCTGAAGCCTCCGGCTTCTACCGCTTTTTCCAAATCCCGATTAGTCGCGGCAACCACCCTTGCCTCCGCTTGGTATAAACGGCTCGAGCCGATTGGTCTGTAGGTATGATTTTCCAGAAAGCTTAATAATTTGGCCTGTAAAGCCAGTGGCACTTCTCCAATCTCATCCAAAAACAGCGTTCCGCCATTCGCCAATTCAACCAACCCTGAGCGACGCTGATCAGCGCCTGTATAAGCGCCCTTTTCGGCCCCAAAGAGCTCTGCTTCCAACAGTTGTTCAGGTAATGCCGCACAATTCACCTCCACAAAAGGGCCGGAAGCCACTTTCGACTGTTGATGAATTTCCCGTGCAACTGCCGTTTTTCCTGTACCCGAGGCGCCCTGCAAGAGCAGGTTTTTGGCGTTGCTACGCGCAATTCGCGTCACATCTTCATGTAAACGCCGCATTGCAACACTCCTTCCGACAAGCCGCGTATCCCTGACCTCCCTTTCACGGAAAAATCGCACTTCCCGCTCCAACCTGTAACGCTCCAAGGTATGTGCAATCAGCAGCTTAAGCTCATGAACATCAAAGGGTTTAGTAATAAAATCCAAAGCACCACTTTTAACCGCGTTGATGGCGACTTTAATATCCCCATGAGCAGAAAACATCACAACCGGACAGCTCGGTAATTGCAGCTGTAACTGCTTCAGGACCTCAAGGCCGCTCACATCGGGTAGGCGCAAGTCGAGCAGCACAAGATCAGGCAGAAGATCCAACGCTTTTTCGATTCCAGTACTCCCCGTAAAAGCAGTCGCTATTCGGTAGCTGTCAGCTTCCAATGCCAACTGTAATGAGCGAACCAGACGCTGCTCATCATCAATGATCAAAATCAGTGAGTTATCCATGAATGTCCTTGAAAGCATTAAAAGCCAGTGATACCCGAGTACCGGCTTGCAGCTCACTACTAATTCGCAAGTCTCCACCATTTAACTGGACCAGCCGCTTGGAGATAGATAGTCCCAGGCCGGTGCCTTGGCTTCGGGTGGTGTAAAAAGGCTCCGTAGCCCTTTCCAGTGTTTCGGAGGACATGCCGATACCTGTATCAATGACGTTAATTACCATCTGATCTTCGACAGTTTGAACATCAAGGCTCAATATGCCCCCATTGGGCATCGCTTGAATAGCGT
Source organism: Marinobacterium sp. NO-S09 (assembly GCF_059179545.1). NCBI lineage: Bacteria > Pseudomonadati > Pseudomonadota > Gammaproteobacteria > Oceanospirillales > Oceanospirillaceae > Marinobacterium > Marinobacterium sp. NO-S09. The sequence continues at coordinate 4,039,665 of NZ_CP168954.1, forward strand.
TGAGCGCCAAGTTCATTAGCACCTGCTGGATCTGATTTTCATCGACACATAAAGAGGTAGATTGCTCCCCCAATAACCTTAGCTCTATGTTTTCTCTAACGGCGAGGGGTTCTATCAACGCAGACAGTCTTCGGAGCAAGTGACCAGCGGTCACCCAAGTCCGCTCAGGGTCTACAGGGCGAGCAAAACTTAGCAGGTTTTCAACAACCTCATTAACGCGATCGATCTCTTCCAAAACCAGTGTGACTAATTCAGCACTGCGCGGGTTGCCATCTTGAGGCAAGCTCTGCACACAGACTTTAATCGTGGCCAAGGGGTTACGCACTTCATGAGCAATACTTGCCGAGAACTCCCCAAGAACCGCTTTTTTTTCAACATCAAGACGGGAGTCGATTAATGCTTGCAACCTCCCCCCCATACGATTGAAGGCACTGGCTAACAGGGTGAATTCATCATGCCCCTCAGGCGGGATGTGTATGTTCCAGTCGCCTCTGGACACAGCTTCCGCCCCATCAATCAAAGGCCCTAGCCTTCTTTTTGTCCGCAAAATGACCATCAGGAAGAAGCCGCTGACGAGTATTACCGATACGCCAGCCCCCACCAGAAAGGCTGGACGCCTGAGCTCCTGACTAAAATCCACTCCAGGATGATGCTTAATCACCTCAAGCGACCAGCCGGGTGCAAATGCTTCATTGAGCCAACCAGGTGTTTGATCTTGCGCAAGCTGGCCATTGACTGTAAATCGCTGACCTTCGTCAGTACTCAAAAAGGGGGTAAACCCATCAATCCGTGACTGTTTTTTCAAAATTTCAGTCAGGCTGGAAAAACGGATATGCAACGCCACATATCCAGCAACTTCCGTTTCACCAGATGAGGCCGGCAACGGCGCCGCCAGCAAAAACCAGCCCGAACGACCGGGTATGGGCTCTTGAGGACCTATCAACCAGAAATCAGAAAATCTCTTTCTGGGCAAGCCAGTCAGCGGAAGCTTCTTCTCCCCCCAATAAGGTGCCCCCGATGATGCAACACCTGGTAACGCAGTGCGTAATTGCCATTGAGCATCAAAGAAAAGCACACCATAGATATCAAAGCTGTCGGTTTCGAAACTGATAAGCTCACGTGTCGATTCCAGTTCCGATGACGCTCGAGCTTCAGACAGAAACCGTTCGATATTGGGCAGGTCCACAATTGTTTCCAGCTCGAACTGCCGGGCTTTCAGAAAGCCTGATAGTGCAGCGCGGGTAGCATTCATGGAATGTTGAACTTCCTGTTCTCCCAGACTTTCAAGTAATTCGCCGGTGAAGCGATCATAAAGCCAAGTAACTACAACCAGTGGTAGCACCGTGATTAGCAATGCGATGATCAGATAACGCCGCACAAAACCATGGCGCCACAAACTGATTTTCTTTTGGCTTTCAGCAGGTTCTCGCAACGTCGAGTCACTCTCCAGTATCGGCATAAACCTGAGTCTACCCTGTTTCCACAGGGTTGATTAGAACTGCGTTTTTCAATACCCCCGAAAAGCCAGATAAACATCGCGTACACATGTTGGGAATTTTGTAACCACGCGGGTTACCTTGTCTCTTGTCTCTTGTCTCTTGTCTCTTGTCTCTTGAGACAATAAGTCAGCTGTACTTCACCATTTACTGCATACATGTGCCTTCCCTAATACACAGTGTCTTAATTTTGAGCCACATCAAGGCTCAAAAATTGGCAGACGAGGTTTTTTGCTGCTACTATCACCCTAGGTTTGGCTGTGTCAGCGGTCCGACTTATTACTCCAGCGAAAGAATCTCTCCCGAAAAGGCAACTGCCCCAAGAGCGGCAGACGCAAAGCCAAGGGCCAATTGGATTGGCTGCCTGGCTACCGAAAGAGAGATTCACCCTAATCGCTACTATTGGTCGCAACTGGCCATCTTCCTATACGTGTACAATCTACCTGTCATCTGTAAACAATCTGCTTAAGCAGCAGCTACAACGCAGGACCTGCCTGTCTGCTTGGCCCGTTATACCTGCTTCAAGCACACCCTCTTCTATTATCCTTTTCTTGATTGCTCGACTTGCTTTCGCCCACAAGCGCTTCCCTTGTAAATTCCCGCTCCGCATCAAGCTTGGTTCGGCTTCGTCATAAGAATACCTGCGGCTATGTCATTTCAATCTTGATCAATGTCTCTAATTAGATACACTAAAACAATCCTTACAGCGAACATCCGGACTGATGAAGAGCTGTCTGGAACTCTCCAGCCGTGGGTGACCTGTGCCGGCACCCACACCCTCACTTTCATCCCTCATTCAGCCATCGCTGGATAGACTCGCGCCAGAACCAACGCCTAAACAGCCTTGCAGACCAGCATCCGCGCTGTGTCCTGGAGAGAATTTCCATGCATACATCCAAAGGTACGCTTCGCCGCGCCTTCTCTTTAGTATTGTTTGCCGCTCTGCTCAGTGCCTGCAGCCACGACCGTTATCTGTTTATCGAGCGGGCCGACCTGAACCAGCTGAATCAGCAACTGCATCAACAGCAGAGCCGCCTGGAGACTCTGGCCGCCGTAAACCAGCAACAGCTGGATACGCTGAACCAGACCCAGCGCTATCAACACCAGGAAATGAGTGCTGCGCTGAAAGAGCAAAGCCGTTCTCTGGCTCAACTCCAGTACACGCGCCCGCCGGCTCGCCCGGCGAATCCTTCACCCACTACCAATCAGACCAGTGGCCGTTACCAGGGCAAGCTGGTGGTCGGGGAAGTAGAGAAATTTTTCCTGGCAACACCTGGGTTAATCTTTGATGCACGTATCGATAGCGGTGCAACAACCTCATCCCTGCACGCCACCAACATTCAGCCCTTTGAGCGTGACGGCGAAGACTGGGTCAGATTTGAGATCGCCCACCCCGAAGCAGAGGATCCCATCGTGCTGGAGCGCCCCCTGTCCCGACGCGCCCGCATTATTCAGGCCAACAGTGAAGAAGCTGAACGCCGTCCGGTTGTCGAATTGCCGTTTGTCATTGGCGACCATCGCCAGAGTGCCGAATTTACCCTCAATGATCGTGGCCACCTGACCTATCCGGTATTGATTGGCCGCAACGTCCTGCGCGATGTCATGTTGATCGATGTCGGGCGGGAACACGTCACTCAGTTGCCCGAAGGGCTCAAGACACCTGATAGCCAGGAAGACTCACAATGATTCGTCGTTCACGTGCCCCCTTTTACCTGGCCGTCATGTTGCTGATTCTGGCGGGCCTGGCACTGGCCGTCATTCGTCATGTCCAGATGGGTGTGCCCTGGCTGCCCGGCAAGCAGCAACCCGTCTGGCTGGTCGAAGCGCGAATCGACTTTGAAGCCTGGGGTGAACCCGTCAAAGTTAATTTGAACATCCCCGAGCAGCCGCCCGGCTTTTATACATTAACCGAGCAAGCCGCTTCGCCCGGCTATGGCTTTGCCATCACCGAACAGCAGAAAGACCGCCGCGCCGAATGGACTATTCGTAATGCTAGCGGCCCACAGACACTCTATTTCAAGACGCGTCTGATTCCTGATGCCTATGCTCAGGAAGCACCATTGGAGCCCGGCCCGGTAGATGCCACCGAAGTGTTTCTGGAAGAGCCCGCTGCCACAGCCGCCAGCGCACTGCTGCAACAGGCTGAAGCGCGTTCAAGTGGCCCTGCCAGCCTGACACGTGAGCTGATTACCCTGCTGACCAGCCAAACACCAGACCAGAACACCCGCCTGCTGCTCAGCCAGGAATCGTTATCCAGCACGCTGGTGCAACTGCTCAACTCGGCCGGAATTCCGGCACGCATTGCCGATGGCCTGAAACTGGAAGACGCACGCCGCCAGCAGACGCTTGAACCCTGGCTGCAGGTGCATGATGGCGACCGCTGGCTCACCTTTGACCCCCGTACCGGTGCCCAGGGTGTTCCCGAAGACGTCCTGCTGTGGCGCCAGACCCAGGGCCCTCTGCTGGATGTGATGGGCGGTTCAGGCTCGCGGGTACACTTTTCCATGCTGCGACAGACCCTGCCGGCACTGCAGATTCTGCGCTCGGAAGCCAGCAGCGACCGCAGCTTTGGCGCCCTGAGCCTGTACCAGCTTCCGGTTGAGCAGCAGAGCATGTTCCGAATGCTGTTATTGCTGCCGCTGGGAGCTCTCGTAGTCTGCCTGATGCGCATTCTGGTGGGCATCAAAACCTCCGGCACCTTTATGCCGGTCCTGATTGCGGTGGCCTTTGTGCAAACATCGCTGGTACCGGGGCTTGCTGCATTTATCAGCGTGGTAACACTGGGGCTTGTGATGCGGGGCTACCTGTCCAGCCTCAACCTGCTGCTGGTCTCGCGTATCTCGGCGCTGATTATTCTGGTGCTGTTTATTACGGCCGGCATCAGCATTATCGGCTACCAGATGGGCTTCAGCACCGGCATGACGGTCACCTTCTTCCCCATGGTTATTCTGGCCTGGACCATAGAGCGCATGTCGATCCTGTGGGAAGAGGAAGGCGCTCATGAGGTTCTGATCCAGGGTGCAGGCAGCCTGCTGGTGGCCATACTGGCCTACCTTGTCATGCGTTCGCCACTGGCCGAGCACCTCAGTTTCAACTTCCCGGAACTGCATTTGGTCGTACTGGGCATCATCCTGCTGCTGGGGCAGTACACCGGCTACAAACTGACGGAGCTGCGCCGTTTCGCGCCCATGAAGGGGTATCACTGATGTTTGACTGGATTAGACCAAGGGAACTGAAGCAGCTGGGCATGCTCAGCATGAACAAGCGCAACATCGACTATATCGCTCGCTACAACGACCGCAGTGCCTTCCCGCTGGTGGATAACAAACTGCTTACCAAACAGATTGTCGATGAGTACGAGGTGGCCAGCCCCAGCCTGCTGCAGGTCGTGCGTGAGCAACATGAGATCGCCCACTTTCGCGAACAGGTCGCCAACCTGGACGGTTTCGCCATCAAGCCCGCCAAAGGCTCGGGCGGCAAGGGGATACTGGTGATCACGGGGCGCGAAGGCGAAGATTTCCTTAAGCCTTCCGGCAGTTGCATCAGCCTGGCCGATATTGAGCGCCACCTGTCGAACATTCTGGCTGGGCTCTACTCGCTGGGCGGATCTCCGGATGTCGCCGTCATTGAATCTCTGGTACGCAGCGAGCCAAGGCTTTCCGCCTACTCCCATCAGGGCGTGCCCGATATCCGCATCGTCGTCTTCAAAGGCTACCCGGTGATGGCCATGTTGCGACTGGCAACTCAGGCATCCGATGGCAAGGCGAACCTGCACCAGGGAGCGGTCGGCGTTGGCCTCAATCTGGCCAATGGCCATGCGCTCAATGCCGTACAGTTTGACCGCCCCATCAGCGAGCACCCGGATAATGGCCTGCGCCTGAGCGATATTCGTATCGATAATTGGCGCTACCTGCTGGGAATGGCCAGCCGCTGTTACGAAGCCACTGGGCTGGGCTACATGGGCGTCGATCTGGTGGTGGATGAAACTCTCGGGCCGCTGCTGCTGGAACTGAACGCGCGCCCCGGGCTCGCGATTCAAATCGCCAACGGCCAGGGACTGTTGCCCCGCCTGCATGCGGTGGAAGCGTTGAAGCGCCCACATCTAACGCCGGAGGAGCGCGTGCATTGGGCGATGGGAGAGGCCGGTGCTGAGGAAATTATGCAGCCGCGGCCAGTGGAACCTTCACTGGCATCAGCGCTGCATGCCTAAGACCGGTTTAGCAGGGTGTTAGAGCAAGCGTCCAACCCGCGTCACCAAGACAACACCCAGCGCAGAAAGACAACCGGTGGCGACCCAGGTCAGCTGCCAGCCACCGGCCCAGCCTGCCAAAGCGCCAATCAATGGCGGCGTGACAAACTGGCCCAATGCAGACAGCTGTAACATCCAGCCTACCGCCGTGGACACCACACTGGTATCCGGTGCCAGCCGCACAGCCAGGGAGAACAGCACCCCTGGAATCACGCCACTTACGGAAGAAAACACCAAAACGGCCGCATAACGTAGCCAGGGCAAGTCAGCCGTGACATCCGAAAACGCTGTCCAGGTCGTGAGCGTCATCACGGCAAAACCGAAATACAGCAATTGCCGCGGCCCCACACCGGCCTGCAACAACCGCCCGGAGGCAGCGTTGCCAACCACATTGGCAACCGCGGCAAAGGCGGTCAGCACGCCCACCAAACTGCCTTCCAATCCTGCTTGTGTGTAAATGGATGGCAGAAAGCCGATCACCGACAACCACTGCCCTGAATAGGCCGCGAAGATCATTGCCACCAGCCAGGGGCCGGGGCTGCCGAGGATAATTTTCAGCCGTGCCAGAATGGCGCGCAGCCCCGCCATCGGCGACCCCGAACGCGGATTATTATCGCGCTGGTCGGCCGGTACCCTCAGCAACACCAGGCTCAGCATCACCAGCGTCACTGCAGCAATCAGCCACCACCAGCCCTGCCAGCCCAGCTGCTGCATAAGCCAGGGGCCGATCAGCAAGCCCGTGCCCGTGCCAAAGCCCATATAACAGCCCCACCAGCCCAGGCTCACACTCAGTTTTTCCGCTGTCACCAATTGGCGCAGCAGACCGGGGCCTGACAGGGTCACCAGCAGGAAGCCAAAACCTTCAAAGCCGCGCAAGACCAGCAACTCGGTGGCTGAACTGGCAAAGCCACCCAACACACTGGTCAGGGTCAAAATTCCCAGGCCCGTGAGAATACTGCGCCTCAAGCCGGCGCTATCAGCCAATACACCGATCAACGCCCCAGCCAGCATGCCTGCCAGTTGAACCAGCGACAGCATGAACCCGGCCTGCACCAGGCTGACTCCCAGCTCATCCTGCAACACCGGAATCGCCGGAGGCAATTTACCGATATGCAAGGCAGCGGTAATTCCGGCCAACATCACCAGAATTTCGGGGGGGAGCCTGCGGGGGCGGGCGGCTATCGTATTCAATGTAAAAGACCTGTCACTAAAAACAGCGCATTGTACGCCCCGTCGCACTGAACCAAAATGGCTTGCGGGCGTACAAAGCCTATATAAATAAACGGAGACAGCCATGAAACGCCTGATGTCATCCATCCTCGGGCTATGCCTCAGCCACACGGCAACTGCTGCCGAGCCGAACACTGACGCCCTTTTCGATCATCAACTGAAACGACTACATGCCGATGAAAGGGTTGATATGCGGGCAGCCTTTTCCGGGCATCCGATGCTGGTGATTAATACCGCCAGCCACTGCGGCTTTACACCTCAGTTTGAAGGCCTTGAAAGCCTGCACCAGCGCTACAAGGACAAAGGATTGAAAGTGGTCGGCTTCCCGTCCAACGACTTCATGCAAGAAGCCAAGGATGAAGCCAAAATAGCCAAGGTATGCCGGTATAACTTCGGCGTTACCTTCGACATGTTCAGCCCCATTGCCGTTCGCGGCAGCAATGCACACCCCATATTCCAGGAAATCGCACGACAAACTGACAAGCCGCCGCGCTGGAATTTCTACAAGTATGTTATCGACGCTGAAGGGAATGTGACTGCAGCCTTCTCCAGCATGACAGCACCGGATGATGAAGACCTGCGCAAGGCGATAGAAGCGGTCCTCTGATCACGACACCTGACGCTGAACCCGGCCATCGCGACCAATGCAGAAGATATCGAAGTCTTCAGCCAAAAACAGGTCGCCCTGATACTGGCTCAGCGCTTCACTGCGTAGGTCTTCCAGTGAAGCATCGCCTGAGCGCCGCGGCACCTTGCGATAGCGCGGGCTGAAATGGGTCAGAATCAGTGCCGGTATACTCTGCGACTGAGCAAACTGGGCCACACGAAGCGCACTGCTATGCTGCGGCTCAGGGCCCACTTTCTGCAATACCGGTTCAGTGTAGGTCGCCTCATGCACCAACGCATGCACGCCCTCACAGGCACCAGCCAAAAGGTCAGGACGGTCATTATCACCGCCGACCACAAGCGAGCGTGCGGCATAGGCCGGCACAGCGTAATCTTCACCGTTCAGCTCACACCCATTATCCAGCGTTACCCGTTCGCCCTTCTGCAGACGCCCATACACAGGTGATGGCGGCACGCCTTCACGCTGAAGACGTTCGGTATCCAGCCCGGTGGGAATCTGACGCTCATCCAGCCGATAGGCCCAGCATTCCACACGATGTCTCAGCCGTGTTGCCGTAATACCAAACTCATCCAGCTCCAGCGCCAGCTGCGATGACACCTCCACAAACTCCAGCGGATACTCAATGCGCAACTCCGTGTGCTTGATAACCGCCTGCAAATAGGCCCACACGGACGCCGGACCAACCAGTATCAAGGGGTCGGTACGTCCACTCAACTGACAGGAAGCCAGCAGCCCCGGCAAACCGTAGCAATGATCGCCATGGATATGCGTGATCAGGATTGCTTTCAGCTTGAGCGGCGATAACCGGGTGCGCTGCAACTGATGCTGAGTGGCTTCACCGCAATCGACCAGCACCCAACCCCGCCCCCGTTCTGGCTGAATGGCTATTGCACTGACGTTCCTCTGGCGTGTAGGTGCACCGGATGAGGTGCCCAAGAAGGTGATATTCATGAGGGGAGTTTAACGGGTCAAGGATAGCTATTGATATGTGAAGTATATGTACGCCTTACTATTTTGAACACTTTTTAAATAATTACTGCCTGTGCGGCAGCGAACCACAACGCAACAAGCAAGAGGATTACCCAATGTTTCTCAGCTGCCTGTGCGGCAGCGAACCTGCAGATGGCGAATGTGCTTGTTGCGGAGCTTTTCTCAGCTGCCTGTGCGGCAGCGAACGCCCCACTCGACGCAGTTGTTAATTGCCTCCTTTTCTCAGCTGCCTGTGCGGCAGCGAACCAAGGTCTAGCGCCTGCTGGCCAGCGTCTCCGTTTCTCAGCTGCCTGTGCGGCAGCGAACGCCGCTATTGCAAAGGCAGACTTGATGCCTTTTTTCTCAGCTGCCTGTGCGGCAGCGAACGACATTACCCCAGTGGCCGTAAGTTCAAATAATTTCTCAGCTGCCTGTGCGGCAGCGAACATGGCACGTCTTTATCGCGCACGCGCGCGTTGTTTCTCAGCTGCCTGTGCGGCAGCGAACACCCGCTAAACCTGGGCACTCAACTGATCTCTTTTCTCAGCTGCCTGTGCGGCAGCGAACAAGCCTACGCTGTGCGTCATGGTGCGCATGATTTTCTCAGCTGCCTGTGCGGCAGCGAACGGCGGCGCTGTCTCAAGCGGCGCGGGGGCTGTTTTCTCAGCTGCCTGTGCGGCAGCGAACCCTGCCGGCACCCTCATCACCCTGCAGCAATCTTTCTCAGCTGCCTGTGCGGCAGCGAACCTGAGTACGAAGCCCTAGACGCATTCTGTGTCTTTCTCAGCTGCCTGTGCGGCAGCGAACTAACCATGGCGATGATAAGCATTCGGCGACAATTTCTCAGCTGCCTGTGCGGCAGCGAACGACGACACCTCAGGAGTTTTACGCGGGCGACTTTTCTCAGCTGCCTGTGCGGCAGCGAACAACTACAACCCTAATTCTTACTTGTCGTCTTTTTTCTCAGCTGCCTGTGCGGCAGCGAACATATAGCCTGCCCCCCTGCTTCCGTACCGACTCTTTCTCAGCTGCCTGTGCGGCAGCGAACGCCTTTGCCTATGGCGCCACCCGTGGCTACCATTTCTCAGCTGCCTGTGCGGCAGCGAACAACACCCCATCAGGAGCGCGGCTTATGTCGCCTTTCTCAGCTGCCTGTGCGGCAGCGAACTACCCCCTAACACCACGCTGAGGGGTATTGAGTTTCTCAGCTGCCTGTGCGGCAGCGAACTGTTGATGGCCTGGGCCCGTTTATCCGCACGCTTTTCTCAGCTGCCTGTGCGGCAGCGAACTTGGAAGCCTCGGATACTATCTCGAAATTTCATTTCTCAGCTGCCTGTGCGGCAGCGAACGTTGTTTATGAAAGACGCGTCTACGAAGTGGTTTTCTCAGCTGCCTGTGCGGCAGCGAACGCAGGCCTGAAGATTACCGGCTGCCTGCTGCATTTCTCAGCTGCCTGTGCGGCAGCGAACTCGTAAACCACACCATCCACGGAGTCGGTGACTTTCTCAGCTGCCTGTGCGGCAGCGAACTTGCCGCCATGCAGTTCAAGGATATTCGTGAATTTCTCAGCTGCCTGTGCGGCAGCGAACGGCTGTGGGGGCGTCATTGAGCCGTCCGCGGATTTCTCAGCTGCCTGTGCGGCAGCGAACGGCGTTGCTGATAGCATATCCGGCCTTGAGCATTTCTCAGCTGCCTGTGCGGCAGCGAACTAATATCTCCGTCTGATTCAGCCGGAATGTTTTTTCTCAGCTGCCTGTGCGGCAGCGAACGACCCAACACTGGGCGGTATAGCTGACGGCATTTTCTCAGCTGCCTGTGCGGCAGCGAACACGCATCATTCAGATCAGCGGTGTTGATGCCGTTTTCTCAGCTGCCTGTGCGGCAGCGAACACCGTGACAGAGTTGATGATGTGGGTATCCGTTTTCTCAGCTGCCTGTGCGGCAGCGAACGAGTACATTGACGGATTGGAAACGGTCACTCATTTCTCAGCTGCCTGTGCGGCAGCGAACGCACGTGAAGAAGCTGAGCGTCTGCTGAAGCTTTTCTCAGCTGCCTGTGCGGCAGCGAACCTCCTCGGTGCGGAACATGCTCGGGCCGCCTTTTTCTCAGCTGCCTGTGCGGCAGCGAACTGGGCGCTTCCGATACGTTCACGTATGCTGCTTTTCTCAGCTGCCTGTGCGGCAGCGAACCGACCAAGCCCGAAGGATTGGCCTTCTTCATCTTTCTCAGCTGCCTGTGCGGCAGCGAACCACGCCCTGGTGGTGTTGCGTATGATGCTGCTTTTCTCAGCTGCCTGTGCGGCAGCGAACCGCTCTTTCGTGCTGTAATCGATCAGGTCAATTTTCTCAGCTGCCTGTGCGGCAGCGAACTGTTCGGCAATGATGAGCCATCTAACATGGAATTTCTCAGCTGCCTGTGCGGCAGCGAACTAGTTGCATCGACTACAGATCAACCTGATGCTTTTCTCAGCTGCCTGTGCGGCAGCGAACTCGACGAAACCGACTACCTATCGAGCGTGCCTTTTCTCAGCTGCCTGTGCGGCAGCGAACTTTGCGACGTGATCACCGGGGCGAACCGTTACTTTCTCAGCTGCCTGTGCGGCAGCGAACTAGAACAATAAAACTATAACTCGCTGATTTTTAAAGAACAAACTCATAAACACCTGTCTACCCCCTTTTCTCAAGGGGGCAGGTAAGTGTTTGATTTAACAGTGTGGTTTTCTTTACACCCGAGAAAGGGTCAAAACCAGGGGATCGTTGCCTGCCGGCTGAGCCCATAGGTATTGAACTCGGCACTGGTCGGCTGTTCCCTCAGCTCGCCCTGCTCTATAAACAGGGTAAAACTCTGCTCCGTGCTTTGGCTTCTCAGGTGCACATAAGGCAGATCCGGTCTACGCTCCACACTATCAGGGATTGCGGCGGCTGCCTGTTCCCAGGTTTCGCCCTTGCGCTTCATGCGGCGCCGACGCAGGCGTTCGCTGCTGGTTTTGAACTGACGTCGGGAAACGATCCGGTATTGCACCGACTCAGGGACCAGCAAGATGTCCGAACACTGGATATGATCAGACATGCCCTTCAGCCAGTTCTGCGTCATCAGCTGCGATAGTGCAGCCCGAGTCCCGTGCAATCGCAAGCGGTCGCCCATTCCCCGGGGGGATTGACTATAGCCCGGGAAGCTGACACCGATTTTACTGCTCTCGATCGTCACCAGCGCACGATGCAACTTCCCATAGAGCGCCCCCATCAAGAAACTGACCGGAAACTCCGGGTCCGGCAGGAGCCTGATTTCCAGATAGGCATCCATATCAACCCGCCTCCCCGAATACCCCGCCACGAATCAGCGTTGCCATCACAAAGTGCTGGTCGCCTTCGGCAGGCTCTTTGTCCTTAAGTACCCAGTTATCCAGCAGGTTATAAAAATCCGCTTTTGCCTTCGGCTGGCGGAAAGCCTTGCCCTGGGTTGTCACCGATCCATAGGGCTCAACGGCAATTGGGCCAAGGTGCACGCCCTCCTCCATCGGGTACCAGGTATCAATGGTGCGCAGGGCATTACCGATCTTCTGCGAGTGCATCCCGGCGATGCCCTGTACCTGATACAAGGTACGGCTCTTGTCCCCCTTGCCTTTGTCCAGGATCAGTTCCTGTGACGGGAAAACTTCCTGACCTGCTCCAATACGTGCAAACGCGGTCACTTCCAGCAGAACATGCTGCTCACCCGCCAAACCGAATTCGATCAGTTCCGACAAGGCTTTCAAGCCCGCTTCGTTGTTGCCTGCTTCCTCAAAACCACGCAGTGAGTAGCTCAGGGCATCGAAGCCCCAGGTTTGTTCGCGCACACCCTGTTTGAGATGCGAAACCTGCACGTCCACTTCTTCCACGCCGACCCGGTTGCGCCACAGGAAGCGGCCGTTCGCCAGGTTGGTTGCATAGCGATGCGCCAGTGCCGCAAAACCATGCTGCTGCACATAGCCGGTAATCACTTCATTCAGTTTTTGCTGATAGTCGGCGTTATTGCAGGCAGAAGGCGTACCGGCACCGGACAAAACGCGCAGGGTAAAACGCAGCATCAGGGTGTCTGCTTCGCTGGGCAGGGTTGCCACATCCACCGTTTGCAGGTTGGGGTTCTCAATCGCCGCATCCAGCTTGGCAGGATCCTGATCTTTGGTTTTCAACCGGTTGGAGATGGTGCCACGTACCGACTTTTCACGTACTTCAATGGGCTGCCAGTTGTCCGCATCCTGTCGGTTCGACCAGTTGCCTGCAAACATCAGCGCATCGGATACATCCAGCTTACGCTCGAATGCCAATACAGATGCGGTCTTCAGGATTTCTTGCTTAGCCATGTCAAAACTCCTTTTCTGCTTCACGCTGTGCAGTCTGTTGATAGTCGTTGTTCAAGCGATAGGTACCTGTATCCAGGTCGTTATCCACGTACCAGATGAAGTCATTGAACGATTTGAAGCGGTGTGGACTGACCCACTGACCGATGGAGTAAATGCCTTCCACAAACCGGAAGGGGGTTGTTTGGTCGCGGGCCGCTTCGACCTGCCCAACCTCATACAGCTCCGACAGTGCTGCAAAACCAATGGGGATGGGCACCAGCCAACCGGCATGATCACGGCGGATAAACCATTCCCCCCCCTCTTCCGTTTCACGACAGTCGTGATTCAGGCGCGACAGATCCAGCCAGGCGTCCAAAAGATCCGTGTTAGGGTCGGTTTGCTGCATCAGGTCTCGATGTTGCTGTAACAGGTCATCCCTGAGCACTAGCGAGAATCCCGGCAACAGCTGTTGCTTAAGACGGCGCAGCTGACGTTCCCTCACGTCCGGTGTCTCATCGACTCGTAGCAACCAGGGGCGGCGCTGTTTTTGTCCCGGCAGCGGCGGCTGAATGGTACCCCCCGCTATACGTAACGTGGCAAGCAGGTCAGCCACCTGCTGAGCAAAGGCTTGTGTTTCGTCCTCCCCACTCAGGCGCAGGTCTTTCAGGTCAACTTCAAGCACCAGGCTGATGTCCAGATGGATACGCCCTTCTTCAACAATGGCGGCGGTCTTGCCGTCTTTACCCACAGGGTTGCGGGTCAGATGAAAGGCGCGGGTATAGCCGCCTTGCGTCACCTGTGCCTCATGCTGATGACAGACCACACCAATTCCGTTGAACGCCACATCCAGATTGGCCGCTGCACATTTCCGTTCCAGTGCGTGCATCATGCCGACAAAGGCGGTCATGGCCGGGAAGCCCCAGGTAAATACCCCTGAAATGGCGTTGGCGTTCTGAATACGCAGCCGCGGCAGCACCAGTAAAGTATCGGGATCAGACATCCAGCACCTCCCGCAAGGCATTCAGTTTCTTGTCGATACGGCGGCTCCATTCACGGTGCTCGGCATCCCCTGCCGGGAGGCCAGACAGTACCTTGTTCACCTGATTGGCAAACCGGCTCTGCACTTCTTCCACCCAGTCGCCAAAAGTACGACGTGCCGCAAAATTCTCATCCAGCTCAACGCGCCAGGGATCAAGCCACAGCTGTTCAGCCTCGACCAGCCGACAATCGGGATCGGCCGACCAGCCAGGCTCCAGTTGCTGCAGGTGGGCGCTGAACAGGATCAGCTCCTCGATCAGCGCATCGACATAGGCATCAACTCGCGTGCGGGTATGCACATTGACCGGTGGGTTACTCAGCAGAAATTCATGCATCCGTTTCATTAGCCAACGAGGCTGTTTCTGACGCATAAAACGCGGGAAAACTGACTCCATTTTCAACGGTGGGCGGTTGTCTCGAGCGCGCCATACCGGCGGCAGAGAGGCCAATAGGTAGTTATTGCCGCCCCGTTCACTGTTGAGTTGAGAGATATTCTGCGGCTTAGTGCCTCCCAGCTTTTGGGTAGCGAAATTCAGGTAGTCGGCATGACCCGTTGCGGACAACTTGTTTTCCCGGCGAGCCTGACGCGCGGCTTTGGCTTCCTCACTGAAACGGTCGTGCTGAATACGTTGAAAAATACGATGAGACAGTGAAGAAGCATAGAGCGGCGACAGCAGGTGAAAGTCTTCATTCCGGGTCGGCTCATCACCGACAAGCCAGTAGATCTGCTTGGCGCGGGTACTGGAACGGTCGCCCCCCTTGCCTTGAGTGATCAACGCAAAGGACTCCAAAAACTCCCCGGCCTTGGCCGGATCGTCACTCAGAGCATCCAACAACTCGGCGTTTTGTTCCAACGCCAGAGACAGGAGAGTCTGCCCCTGAAATTCCAGCTTGAGGAACTTGTACACATCCAGCGCAGCGGCATTACCCACCACATCGGTGGCATAGTTATCGTCCAGCAGGTGACTTCCAACCCAGGGTTTATCCGGTAGGGCGTTGGGGGGAATGAAAAGATTCGTACCCTTGGCATCAGGATGAACCGCCTTCAGGGTATGCGTCACCACCTGCAATTGCCCGACACGCCGGGCAGCATCTTCGATCCAGTTGTCGAATCGGTACTGCTCCTGAAGCTCCACATATTTGGGATCATCAGGTTTGAGCTTTTCCAGCTTGGCAGCCAAACGCTCTTCGATGAACGCTTGCATCAACTGCCTCAGCTCTGCGCTTCGTGCGCCGGGCTCCTGCTTCATATCGCCTCCGTGAGCCTATTCCATTTTGTCCAACCCTTTGCACCTTACTACCGGTGCTTGGTAAAACCCAGTGCCGGGTGGAACACCCAACCATTGTCATTCTGATCCAGTGACAGCGTGCCGAAACGCCGTGCACATACCTCGGGACTCAGGCCCATCTCGTCAGCCAGCAGTTCCAGCGCTTCGAGATAACTCACCACACCCCAGGTCACGATGCCGTCAGCCGATTCAAGCTCGGTTTGATGAAACAAGTGATCCACTGGGATATAGATATCCCGGCGCTGGTGGCGATTAAATTCAACCCGGTGCAGGCATGCATTTACCCCCTCTTCATCCGGCAACAACACCAGATCATCCTGTTGCGTAGGACTGTTACGGAAGCGCTGCTTGCGTTGCAACATGGCCGTGAGCATGGCACCGGATTGGCGGTAACAACTGGCGGAGGAAAGCGGTTGTGTCACCCGGCTGCTACGTCGACGCCGATTGCCGCCGGAGGCCTCCTGAGCCTGAGGCTCACCCAGCATCTGTGACTGCAGACGGGCGTGTTCCAGATCGACCAGGTTATCGCGGGCCCGGAGTTCGTCACGCGGCCGTATACGAGGCCTGGCATCGATCACATCCCGCTCCTCGGGCTGCAGAATTTTTTCCAGATCATGACTGTTCAACAGGCAGTCATAATCCTCGAACCCGGGGCGGCAGAACGCAGGTTGCCCCCTATGTTCCAACGCCCGCAAATTGGTGTGCATCAAGACGATATTGGGCGCTGTGCAGGTTTCCGGTCGATGCCGGCGCACACGTCCGGCCAGCTGAATCAGAGATCGCATGGAGGACGGCTCGACAATAGCCCAGTCATAATCGTGGTCCCTGCCGACCTCGGAGACAGGGCTGGCCAACACAATAAAGAGCTGATCCTGTTGTGGATAAGCCTCAATTCGCTGGCGGATATCTGGCCGATCAAAGACAGCGTGACTGTCCTGTCGATTCAGCGCCCCATCCAGTTGCTGCTCAATCACGGAACGGATCAGCAGGGGATACTGGGAGTGATAAACACAGAGGTGAATCAGCGTACCGGTCTCGGCACCAGCTCGGTAGATGGCCTTGGCGACCTCCACCAGCGGTTCGATATTGGCCATGCGGATCAGGCCAAAGCTGACCTTCTTGTCGGTGTGCGGGTCAAGAGTATGGTGACTTTGATGCAGACGCTGAGCCTGTTGCAACAGATCACGCGCAAAGCTCCGGCGCAGCTCATCCTGCTGTCCCGACAGCAACGATATCTGCGCCAGTTCTGCACGGCGACGTATCTCATCCTGTGCCAGCGCCTGGTGACGCTTCTCGACAAAGCCGCGATGGGCCTGTGCATAACTCTGCTCGTCCGGGCAGTCCTGGTGCAGGCGATCATGCTCATCAAACCAGGCACAGCAGATATTCACAGGCGTTCCCGGCTCGCCACGGTTGCACTGATATTCCTCCCGCCCCGCCTTGTAGGCACGGAACAGCCCTTCGGAGAGTGACGGCGGTAACGTTGCCGAAGACAGCAGTACCCGACTGCCCAGCAAGCCGCACCAGTACACCAATCGAGTCAGGGCCGGCAGGTCGTTCAAGTCAAAATCATCGATCTCATCCAGTACCAGGTCACTGCTCATCAACCGCAGCATGGGGGCGACCTGGTGCCCGCCGCGCTCACTTTCGGTCGCCGGTACCAGATGATCGACCGTACACACCAGTACCGGGGCCGATATCAGCGCCTTGATCCGATCATCGTGTCCGGCCGTTTTCAGCACTGGATGTTCGGTAAAATTGCCTTCATAGACCACATGGCTGTCTTCAGGCACCAGTGACTGAACTGATGCCGAGCCGCTGTTCTCGGCCTGTGCTTCATAAAACTCATACAGTTGGCGGCTGGCACTGCCGCCCACCCTGACGGCCAGTTCATCATCGCCAAGGTTCAACCGGTCACGATAGGCCTGGCCAGTCTGCAACGTCAGGGTTCTCAGCCCCAGCGCAACGGAGAAACGGGCACCCTGCTGCGGGTTGGCCAGGGCATAGAGGATACGCCCGTTCGCCAGAGTCTTGCCGCATCCGGTCGATGCCATATTGATACCGAAAAATCCCTGGTTGGAGGCTTTTTCCCTGAGTCCTTCGGCCAAATCGAAAGCCCGGTCCTGCCATCTGAAACGTTGAGCCTTGCTCCGCTGGCGGAATCCCTTGTGTCGCGCCAGCCTTGGCAGGCTATCGCTTAGCGTGGGCAAGTGATGACTGACACTGCGGCTGACCTTGGCCACGCCCAACAGGTGCTCGTCCAAACGCTGGCACAGCTCCCCCGTTTTACGCTCGGTATTGGCATAGAGCGGATAATCGGTTTCGCCCCGTACACGGTCACCGGATTCGGACAGGCTGGAGTAGTGATGATCAGACAGCATCAACGATAACCGGGCCAGGTGCAGGACATAGGCGTTGCTCAGCCAACCATCAGCGGCGCGATCCAATCGCTGTAGCAGACGCTGAGCATACTTGGCGGCTTGGGTACGCCAGCGCCGAGTCGTTACCGGAAGCGGGGCATTAAACGTCCAATAGGGCTGAATCGCCTTGAGATCGGCGTTGTCGTTGCGCTGATTCCACTGCGCATCGATATCCAGCAATGGCGCTTCAAGATCCTCGGATCTCAGCCCCTCAAGCTCGGGACGACAGGGCAAGCGGTGATGGGTCAGCACCAACCAGCCGATCGTCTGCGCCAGCGGCGGCAACGTCCGAAAGGGATAGGCTTCGCCATCTCCAAGGCCGTCTCTGATCAGCCCTGACAGCCAGGCATCGCTGGTGGCTTCCGTATCCGCCAGGCGGGACAGCCAGCCCGCATCGTCGTCCGAGCCCACGAAAGACTGAAACAGGCGTAAGGATATCCACTCATGACGATAGAGGTTGGCACCTTCAGGCCACTTGCCCTGCAGCCGCAGCTGGAAGGCGGCGCACGCCTTGCCGAGATCATGCAGCAGCGCAGCCATGGCGGCCAGCAGCTTTATATCCTCGGCGGTATGCCAGTCATTTTCATCCTGCTGCCGCAGAATGTTGCGCCGGGTGGTGTTGGTCGGCGCGGCGCCTTCGGCATTGAAACGACCGGTATCACCGACGATCCACATCAGCTCGCTGTGGTCCTTGCCCCTGATCCAGTGACAGGCCACCGCCGTGTTCTTACGTGCCGTTTTACGCAGCAGTTTGCGCAGTGTCGTCAGGCCATCCCAGGTGATGGGCGTCTGCCAGGTGCGATCCCCTCTGCGTTCGGCAAACTGGTCCAGAATACGGCGCGTTTCGGTCAAAGCATTCTTACTGCAACGGGAGATCAGCAGTACGTTCATGCTGCAGGCTTCCCTAGCGTGGTGGCGATATCCTTGAGCGTATCAATCATGAAATCCAGCGCTTCAGCACGGGTCAAAGACTCTATACATTGCCGCCGGAATTCTTGCTCTTCTTCCCCTTTCACCGCCGATAGAAATGCCTGTGGCAAGACCAGTGCATCCTTGACCAGATCCGCCACATCAAACACCAGCCCACCTCGGCGCGTTTTGCCATGCAACACAGCCAGACCATGCGGCAAACCCAACACCCAGGTTGCTGTAGCACCCAGCCCGTACGCGAGGTAGTTACCGTGATCGAGGAAACGGTTGGCCGGATCGGTGCCGCTGCCACGTTTGGCGCGAACAAAATCGCCGTAGTCCACAGCTCGTGCCGCCAACTTGAACAGGTGCTTGGTCAGCCGGGCTTCTTCGGTCAGCAGAGTGGTTACGTCAGATGCACGTTGAATACTGGCCCGGTGCTGGTCGAGTATCGGCACTAACATTTCAGATGCAATGCCAAATCCCTGCTCTTTAAGAAGCCTGTTTTGCAGCCAGTGCTTTTGTAGCTGGTCAAGCCTTGCTTGCTGAATCATGCGAGCCGCTTCCAGCCGCTTCTCATCGTCAAACCAGAAGCAGACCCAACCCTGCAGATATTCAGTCGGCCGATACTCGCTTTGCGGTGAAAACCAGGCAACCTCAATGTCCACCTCGTTGGCGCTGAACAAAGGCGTTCCACCTCCGCCACAGAACCCTACCAGAACACCGGCCTTGGCCAGTTCACGCATGGCGGCCTGAGTGATGGAGGTGCCGTTACCCAGTAGTACAGTGGTGGTATTGGCGATGGGGATATTCCAGTAGTTGGAGCGCCGCCCTTCATCGGTGACATATTCCACGCGGCCACCGTTCACCAGCACACGGCAGTATTCCAAGTAATAGATATTGGCACGTTTGGAGTGAAGGATCGTTTTCAGATCGGAGGGTGAGAGATCATCCATGCTGCATCCTGCCTTTCAATTGAACCTAATGCCCTGTTCCGTTTTCAATCCTGGGAATTACGTTTGCTCATACAGCTTTCTCAACGCCGAACACTCACACTGCAACCAATATTCGTTGCCACGCTTTCGAACACGAGTCTTACTACTACCGCATTCGGGACAGGCGGTTTTCATGGAGGTATTGCTGCCACACTGGCCACATTTAACGTAGTAGCCGTACTTACCATTCATGGCATTAAGGTTATGGGCACTACCACACTTTTTGCAGGCAAGGCCAATGACGTCAGTCTCTGCACTGTAAGCAGAAGCAACTTCTTCTACTTGTGCAGAAGCCTGTTCTGGATATGTTTGGAAAGGAATAGTAGGCACGGAAACCTCATCAGTCACTGCAGGCTCAGGTGCCAGTGTGGGGGCTGATGTCAGGTTATCGATCTGAGGGTTGGGCTCCGTTCTAGACTGGTAATGATTCAGCAAAAACGTACCGATACTATCCATTTCTTCCAGCGAAAAGGCAGGTTTTCCTGAAAAACTCGAAGTCAGTCGAGAATAGCCACCAACCTTCCGCACTTCATCGGCAATAAATTCGCTTTTGACAACTTTCTTGCTGAGGTCTGAAGGCATACCTTTGCGGTGTAGAATACAGCTACTGGAAACGGTGCAGAGTACATTCCATTCTCTGAATCTGACTTTTTGTTGTACCCGTCCCATCAGCATTTTGCCCAGAAAATGTTCTACATTAGCCCCAAGAAAATCACGCAGCAGCTCCATCTGCAGTTCAGCCTGCCGAATGGGTGATGGCAGACCACTCCACAAGCCCTTATAGCTGCGAGACCACTCACCTTGTGTATTGACCTTAACCTCGCCATAAATGCTCTTGGATTCAATAACGAGAAAACCCGTACGATGCACAATCAGATGATCAATCTGGGCGGTTTCGCCATTGTGGGTAAAGCGGTAATCATTGAGCACCAGAATGTTTTCATCATCCTTGAAAGCCCGTCGTAGATAAAAGGCTACGTCTTCTTCTTGGCGGTCACCGGCTGCCTGACGTGCGCCGGTTGAGGTGGAAGGCTCCTTGTATTTCAGGATGGTCATTTGTCCTCCTTGGACTCAGCAACGGTCCACCTATGCTAACCCGTCCTGAAAAGAGTTGGCAGATGCCTACACCCAAAGACTACCCCCGCCTCTGCTTCCCCACCCAGGCAATATGCTTCTGCACAGCCGGGTCAGCCAGTAGTTTATCCAGCGTATAAAAGTCCCGCGCCAGCGTCATTTCATCAAACAGCTTGTGGATACCCCGGTGACAGGCCTGGCACACCCAGATGCCCTGGTTCAGCTCTTCACGGGTATACGTTTTCTTAAAACGGGGGCGGCGGTGCATCTTGCGCGGGATCAGGTGATGGAAGGTCAGCGGAATGGCCCGATGGCAGAGTTCACAGTGTTCAAAAGGAGCGCGCTGACGCATGTGATGGGTTTCCTTGCGGGTATCAACTAATATTACGCCCGCCTGCGGCTATCTGATCAAGAGGTGTCGATGGGTTTTAACTATTCAAGTTTTTCCAGGGCGAGTCGATAACCTTGCCAGTGCAACCCCAAGTGTCGAGGCCATCATGAAAGTGCTCGTTTCCACCCCACAGTTATACAATTCACGCCCCCAGTCTGGAGTCGAGGGTTCTCAACAGCAGCAAGGTGCATCCAAGGATGCCAACCAGGTACTGCTGGGCAAGCTCGCCGACAAGATTCCGGGCATGAGTGCCGAAAAATTGTCCGGTCTGGAAGCCGAAGACTTCACCCCTGATAAGGTGGCGGGTCGTATCAGCGACTTTGTGGCCCAGGGGCTGGAAGCGGCACGTTCGCGCGGCGCCTCCGAAGAGCGCCTGACCGAGATGTATAACGCGGCAGTCAAGGGTGTTGAGAAGGGGTTTGCCGAAGCACGCGAAATTCTGGATGAGCTGAGTATGCTGAGCGACCCGATCGCCGCTCAGATTGATGAAACCGAGCAACTCACCTTTGATGCTCTGGCCGGTATCGCGCCGAGCAGCGCTGCACAAACCTCACCGGTCTCTCAGGTTGCACTGGGCGGGGCTGAGCGTTTCCGTAATGCCGAAGACATGTCACTGAGCGTGCGCACGCGTGACGGCGATGAAGTTACCATCAACTTCAGCCGCAACCAGAGCTACGACGCCACCTACGGCGCAGGCGCCGACAGTGAAGGTAACTCGGTGGCCTGGATGAGTGTCAGCCGCAGTGAAAGCAGCCAGTATGAGTTCAGCGTTAAAGGCGAACTGGATGAAGGTGAACTGGACGCACTGCAGCAGATGATCCGCGACGTTTCCAGCGTGGCGGATGAGTTCTTCAACGGCGACGTACAGAAGGCGTTTGAAGACAGCGCTGATATCAGCTTTGATGCCAGCGAACTCCAGTCCATGCAGCTCGATATGAGCTATACCCGCAGCCTGGCACAGGCCTCGACCTATGAACAGGTAGGCGGTCTGGATCAGCCGGTGGATAAACCCGGCAAGCGTCTGGGCCAGCTGATGAAGGATCTGGCAGACAGCGTGGGCGCGCCCTCTCTGGGTTTCCTGCAGTCCCCTGCTCAGGCTGGCCGAGACCTGATGACCGGTCTGGTCGAGCAGGACAGTCGTTTTAACGAAGCGCTGGAGTCCGTACAGGATGTGTTCAGCAAGCACCTGCAGGATCTGCTGGACAAAGTGCTGCCGGTTGAGGATCAGGTCGTGGATCCCGCTGATAAAGAGCAGGATTCCGACCTGCCTGCCGCTGAATAAACAGCCAAGACACAGAACACACCAAGGCCCGGCAATTATCTGTCGGGCCTTTTACGTTATGCCGCCATGCTCAGCTGCCGCCAGTCACACCTGCCCGGCGTAATACTGATCCAGCGCCTCTCGGATGTGGCGCACGGCATTAACCGACTGCTCATTATCACCATGAACACAGAGGGTATCGGCCTGAAGTGCCACTTCACTGCCATCCAGGGTAACCACCACACCTTCCCGCGCCAGCCGCAAAGATTGTTCAATAATGCGTGCTTCATCATGGTAGACGGAGCCTTCCACTCGACGCGGCACCAGAAAGCCCTGAGCATCATAGGCACGATCGGCAAAGGCCTCGAACAGTAGCTGTGCACCGAATTCCTCGGCAATACGCACCACCTCGGAATTGTCCGCCGTGGCCATCAACATCAGCGGCAAATGCGCATCATAGCGGGTCACCCCTTCCAGCACGGCACGCAGAATGCTGTGATCCTTCATCATGTCGTTGTAGAGCGCACCATGGGGCTTAACATAGGTCAGCGCCATCCCCTGCGCTTGTGCAATCCCGGCCAGGGCACCCGTCTGATACTGAACCATGGCCACCACTTCCTGCGGATGGCAGTGCATGCTGCGACGACCAAAGCCTACCAGGTCCGGGTAACTCGGGTGTGCGCCAATGCGGGTGCCAGCGTGTTTGGCCAGCAGCACCGTGCGGGTCATGGTGACGGGGTCTGAGGCGTGGAAACCACAGGCCACGTTGGCCATATCGACCAGCGGCATCACCTGATCATCCAGCCCCATATTCCAGGAGCCGAAGCTTTCACCCATGTCACAGTTCAACAGCAGTCGTTTAGCCATGTGATCCTCGCAAAAATCGGCTCAGAGTCCTTCAAGCGCAAAAGCATCCGCATCCTGCCAGGCCGGAAACTTGTCCCGGAACCGGTGCAGGGCCTCGGCGTTCAAAAGCCCGGTCTTGATATAGGGTTCACCCGCCGGGCCATCCAGCAGGGCTTCGCCCTTGAAATCCACCAGCAGGCTGTCACCGGCATAGCTGAGCCCCTTGGCATCTTCGCCGACCCGGTTCACACCAATCACATAGCTCTGGTTTTCAATGGCACGCGCCTGCAGTAACGTTCGCCAGGCATGGCGCCGGGGCGCCGGCCAGTTGGCTACACAGAGCATCAAGTCATAGTCATTCCTATTGCGGCACCAGACCGGAAAGCGCAGGTCGTAGCAGACCTGAGGCAGAATACGCCACCCCTTGTACTCGAACAGGTCACGCTGCTCACCTGCAGCATAGTGCTGATGCTCATCGCCCATGCGGAACAGGTGACGTTTGTCATAAAACTGCACTTCGCCATCCGGTGATACAAACAGGAAGCGGTTGCGATAGCCTTCATCGTCGATCGCCAGGCTACCGCAAACGGCAGCGCCCAAAGCAGCTGCCTGTGACTGCAGCCATGCCAGGGTCGGCCCCTGCATGGGTTCAGCAACCTCCTCCGGAGCCATGGTGAAACCGGTGGTAAACATTTCCGGCAACACGATCAAGTCTGTTTGCCCTTCCAGCGGCGCCATCAGCCCCGCCAGTCGCTGGCGATTGGAATCGGGTGCATGCCAGTCCAGGTGAGTCTGCACCAGACTGATTCTCAGATTCTGTCGGCTTGTCATATCGTGCATAACCTCTCTGCGGCCTGTTCCAGTGTGGTTTCACTCTTGGCGAAGCAAAAGCGGACCAGCTTCATATCCGGTGGTTGCTGGCAGAAAACGGACAACGGGATCGCTGCCACGCCTGCATGCTCGATCAGCCAGAGCACAAATTCGGTATCCGGCAAGTCGCTGATGGCAGAGTAGTCCATCACCTGAAAATACGTGCCCCCGGCAGGCGTAAAGCGGAAGCGACTGGCGGCCATCAGCGCGTTAAAGTGGTCTCGCTTGGCCTGATAAAACGCCGGTAATGCCTGATCGTGGGAGGGGTCGGCATTGAGATAATCAGCCAGCGCCAGCTGAAAGGGCGTACTGGTACTGAAAGTGAGGTACTGGTGCACCTTACGCAACTCTTCGCTCAGCGGGGCCGGCGCCACACAGTACCCCACTTTCCAGCCGGTGGTGTGATAGGTCTTGCCGAACGAGGACACGACAAAACTGCGTTTGGCCAGGTCCGGGTAGCGATTCATGCTCTGGTGGGCTGCACCATCAAAGACGATATGCTCATATACTTCGTCTGCCAATAACAGAATATCCGTGCCTTCGACCAGGCGGCTCAGCGCCTGCATATCATCCTCACTCAACACCTGCCCGGTCGGATTGTGCGGCGTGTTGAGGATAATCATGCGCGTGTTCGGGTTAATGGCGCGCGCCACCTCATCCCAGTCGATACCAAACGCGGGGGGCTGCAGCTGTAAATGCACCGCCTTGCCGCCATTGAGGCTGACCGCCGGGTCATAGCTGTCGTAGGCAGGATCAAACACGATCACTTCATCACCGGGCCTGACAACAGCCGTAATGGCAGCAAACAGGGCTTCCGTCGCGCCGGAGGTGACCGTCACTTCTGAAGCGGCATCCACCTGGCGACCATAGCAACGCTGAACCTTGGACGCGATCGCTGCGGTCAGGGCAGGCACCCCGTTCATCGGCGCATACTGGTTAGCACCAGCGCGGATATGGTGATCAACTCGAGCCAGCAGTGCCTCAGGACCATCAAAATCGGGGAAGCCCTGCGACAGGTTGATTGCCTGATGGGCTTGCGCCAGGGCAGACATCTGCGCAAAGATCGTTGTACCAACGCCTGGCAATTTGGTTTCGGGATAACGCATGACCCACTCGCAACTGATTAAACCGACGATAGTACCGGAGAGACGAGAGTCTGCTCAACAAGGGTACTTTTTGTAACCGAACCAAGGGTAGAATATGGCATGCTGGACTGGATTCTGACGCATAACGGCTTCATTATTGAAGCAATCATACTGGGACTGATTGTCCTGTACGTAGGCCTGAAAATTAAATAATGAACTGTTGCGCCTCGCTCGGAGCCACCATGATTAATCAGCGCGCTGCCAGCCTGCTGATACCACTAGTGTTAATGGCAAGCTCCTGTGTCTATGCCAATGAGGAACTGTATCTGAGCGAACAGGATTTCCTGACTGACATCCCGGAAATCACCTCAGCAACCCGCATAGGCCAGAAGGTAACGGAATCCCCTGCGTCCATCACGATCATTGACCACACAATGATTGCGGCCTCAGGTGCCCAAAATATTCCTGACCTCATGCGCCTGGTGCCTGGTTTCCAGGCCGTTCATGTCAGCCATAACAAATTTGCCACCACTTACCACGGTGCCAGCGACAATTTTCCCCGCCGTCTTGAAGTCATGGTCGATGGCCGGTCGGTGTATCTACCTCTATTGGCCACTGTCGACTGGACCTCGCTGGGTATCAACCTGCAGGATATCGAACGCATCGAGGTCGTACGCGGGTCTAACGTACCGACACAGGGTTCCAACGCATTTTTCGGTTCAATTAATATCATTACGCGTGAACCTACTCTGGAGCAGGGTGGCTATGTCAGTTTCACCGGCGGCAGCCTGAACACCCGAAACCTGCACGCCTCACATTCTGGAAACCTGGCCAACTGGAGTTACCGTATTTCCGGTGGACATGAGCAGAACAGCGATTTTGACCTGCATGACAACCGGCTGAAGCGCAATTATCTCAGTTTCAGCGGGAGCTATACCCCCAGCCTGAGTGAAACGTTACGCGTTCAGGCCGGTTTCGACCGAGGCTACAATTTCGTGGGCGACGCTGGCAGAAATGATCAACCTTATGTCCGCCGTGACCATGATGCGAACTACCAATCCATTACCTACGAAAACATCTATTCTCCCGGCGGGAGCCTGAAGCTACAGGCTTTTCATAACTACCTGAACCTGGAAACACCTCTCAGCTCACCGGAATATCTGATCAACGAGGAAGGTATTCCTGCATCGCTGGTCGACGAATTCATGCAGCTCAACATGCCCAGGCGCGATAGCGAGCATGGCGCCAGTAACGTATACGATCTTGAAGCTCAGGTTCAGGAGCAGCTTGCCGCCATCAAAACCGTGGCCGGGCTTGGGTATCGATACCAGGTAGCGGAAAGCGACATTCTGCTGCAGGAAGGCCAAGAGTCAGAACAGCGCTGGAGACTCTTCGGGCACCTGGACTGGTCACTGCACTCGAATTGGCGATTTAACACCGGCGCCATGTACGAATACAGCTCTTCCGGCTCCGATGCACTCTCTTACCGCAACACACTGATTTATCAGCCTGACACACATAGTAGTGTGAGACTCGGCTACTCCTTGACCGAACGCATAGGCTCACTGCTGGAGTATTATCAGAACAACACCGTTTACGCTCCGGCCGTCTTTGCGGAACCGTATGACGAGCCTACGGTGTATGATTTCCACCGCCGGGCAAACCCGGACCTTGGTACCGAACACAACGAAACCTGGGAGCTTGGTTACTACCTGAGCCTGCCACAGCACTCTGCCTACCTGGATGCCAGGCTGTTTCACGAAAACCTGAGCTCCATGATTGATATTTTCTACGTTGGCTTACCCGCCGATTCTCCCGACAGCGACACTCCGAAACGTGTAGGGATTGGAGACAACCGTTATAGTTGGGTAAACGAGGGGGTGGAGTTTCAATTCAAGCAGCAGCCCGATTCGGATTTCTGGTATTTGCTCAACTATGCCTATACCAATACCCGTGTCGATCCCTGGTACCGTGGAGCCCGAGGTAATTCCAGTATTCTGACCTTTCAAGAAGCGGTAACCCCAGAACATACCGCTTCTTTGATGATGAACTGGTCTCCAACTGCCTACTGGAACCTGAGTCTGATGCATTACTATATGGACGCAGTCCACTGGTTCGAAGGCGATTACAGAGACAGTTACAATCGTACCGACCTGCGCGCAGCACGCACTTGGCAACTGGATACGAACACTGAACTTGAAGCGGCAGTGACCTTACAGAATGTATTCGGACCTGAGTATGCCGAATTTTATGAATACAACCTGTTTGACCGACGCTACTGGCTGCATCTAACGCTCAGGTACCATTAATCCGATCACTAGAGGTATATACAGGGATGACGAAATTATTGTCACAGGACATGCCAGGTAATCGCTCTGTACCTGATAGTCTTGTATACGGATCTGAAAATTCAATAACGTTCTGTTCTACCTCGCCTGGAGCCGCCGTGAATAATGTGCCTCGTGCCTCTAACCTGTTAATTCCTCTGCTACTGGCTAGCGCACCTGTTTTTGCCAGTGAAGAGCTGTACCTGAGTGAACAGGATTTCTTCACGGATATCCCGGAAATCACATCTGCTACCCGCCTTACGCAAAAACTGACCGACTCCCCTGCGTCCATCAGCATTATTGATCGCGACATGATCTCCGGTTCAGGTGCGCGCAATATTCCCGACTTGCTGCGCCTGGTACCCGGGTTCCAATCAGCACACGTCAGCGTGAACAAGTTTGCCACCACCTACCATGGCGTCAGCGACAACTTTCCTCGCCGGATGGAAGTGATGGTGGATGGCCGCTCCGTATATGTCCCCATGCTGGGAACGGTGGACTGGACCTCCCTGGGCCTCAATATGGATGATATTGCGCGCATCGAAGTGGTTCGAGGCTCCAACGTCCCCACCCAGGGGGCTAACGCTTTCATGGGCTCCATCAACATTATTACGCGAGAGCCGGCGGCACAGAACGGCGGCTACGTTACCGCAGGTGCCGGCAGTCTCGACAGCCAAGCCGTCACCGCCAGTCACAGTGACACTCTGGCCAACTGGAACTACCGTATCTCAGGCGGGCACGAGCAAAACGATCATGACGACATTTACCATGACCGTCTGCGCCGCAACTATCTGAGCGTCAGTGGCAGCTACACCCCTTCGCTGACCGAAACCCTTCGTTTTCAGGCTGGCATTGACCGCGGCATGACCAATGTGGGCCAGGCTGACGATCTGGACTATGAGTATGTACGCCGCAAGCATGAATCCAACTACCAGTATCTGCGCTACCAGAACCTCTACTCCGACACCGGAACCCTGCAGATATCCGCCTTGCATAATTACCTTAACCTGGAAACGCCGCTGACCAGCCTTTCAGACCTGACCGCCCTGCTGGCCGATGAACTGGGTTATACGCCGGAAGACGCCTTCGTGCGCCATTTTCAGGCGTTGAACAGAACCCGTGACGACGTAGAGCACGGCAAAACACATACCTATGATGCCGAAATCCAGCTCACCGAGCAGCTGGACCAGGTCAGTCTGGTCGCCGGACTTGGCTACCGCATGGAAGAAGCCGTCAGTGATGTACTGTTTCAGGCGGGCGAGGAGCAGGAAGAGCGCTGGCGCGGCTTTGCCAACGTCAACTGGGCCTGGCACCCCGAATGGCAGCTCAACTCGGGGGTCATGTATGAGCACAGCTCTGAAAACGCGGACGCCTTTTCCTACCGCCACGCCTTGATCCATCACCCGAGTCAGCAGAGCAGCATTCGCCTGGGCTACTCGCTCAGTGAGCGCCTGCCGTCACTGCAGGAGCGCTTCGGCAACAATGCCATTTATGCACCACCGATTCCCGGCCTCACCGATCAGGTGACCCTGTTTGACCAGGTCACCGGAAGCAACCCTGACCTGCAACCGGAGCGCAACCGTACCTACGAAATCGGCTACTACCGCAACCTGGCCAAGCAGTCTGCCTCCCTCGATGTACGCATCTTCCGGGAAGAGATGGAATCCATGGTCGACAGTTACTTTACCCTGGCGGAAGCAGACTCCTTGCTGGGGCCGGACCGCATCATCATTAAGGAAAATCAGTACAGCTGGACCAACGAGGGCGCTGAACTAAGCTTCAAGCAGCAGCTGACACCCGAATTCTGGTACCTGATCAACTACGCCTATATCAATACGCGTAATGATCCCTGGGTGAACAATAAGAAACTGAATGGCTCCAAGGTATCCTTCGGCGACAGCCTGACTGCCGAGCACACCGCCTCGGTCATGCTGAATTGGCGTCCCAAGCCTGATTTGAATCTGAGCGCCATGTACTACTATATGGATACAATGAACTGGCTGGAAGGCGGCATACGCGATAGCTATGAGCGTACCGACCTGCGTGCGGCCCATAGCTGGCAACTGGATAGCCAGCGCGACCTGGAGGTCGCGTTGACCATACAGAACGCCTTTGGGCCCAGCTATGCCGAGTTCTATGAATACAACCTGTTTGATCGCCGCTACTGGCTGCAGCTTTCGCTCAGGCACCATTAACTCGATGACTGGATAATTGCAGGGATGGCAAATTATTTACACAGGACCAGCAGGACAACGCGCTTAGGGCGTCGCATGCTTTGCGGTGCCCTGATGTTGCTCTGTTCGGCACTGGTTCAGGCTCAGGATGAGGTATTGCTGGTACTCAGTGATATCAGCCCCAGTTACAACCAGGTTCAGCAGGCGGTAGAAGACAGTACCCATTCGCCGCTACGCGTGGTAACTCTGGACCGCTTGCAGGCATTGGACAGCCGTTCCTCGCTTATTGTCGCGGTCGGCAGCCGTGCCTGCGAACAGATGTTGCGCACTTACCATCCAGGCACACGCATGATCTGCAGCTTTCTGCCGTCTTCGACCTTCAAAAAACTGCGCAGCACCCTGCTGCCGGGTGATACTAACGCACACATAAGCGGTTTATTTATCGACCAGCCACTGGAACGGCAGGTGCGCCTGGCCCGCATGATTCGGCCTGCAGCAAAAACGCTGGGTACGGCGTTGGGCCACAACAGCCAGGCACTCAAATCAGGACTGGAGCAGTATGCCCAAAGCGAGGTGTTTCGACTGGAGTTGGCGGAACTCAAGTCATCGGACAACCCGATTCAGGTTCTGGCCCCCATCGTCGAGCGCAGTGATATTTTTCTGGTGATTCCCGACAGCTCCATCTTCAACCGTGCCATTTCAAAATGGCTCCTGTATCTGTCGCTCAAACATCAGGTCCCCGTAATCGGCTTTTCCAAAAGTTATACCGATGCCGGGGCAACCGCGTCCGTCCACTCCTCTCCACATCAGATTGGTCAACAAACCGGTGAGTGGATCAACCGGCTGATGTCCGGCGAATCCATCCCAGGCTCCGCCTTTCCGGCGTATTTCGAAGTCAGTATCAACCCTGTTGCCGCACGCACTCTGGATCTTGAGCTACCCACCCCCGAAGCCCTGCAGAGACGGCTGAGTCAAATCGAGGCGGCCAACTGATGCTTCGCCCGGGTACTCTCAGTATCCGTGCCCGTGTATTGTTGCTGGCGCTGATTCCCATGCTGGTTCTGGCCAGCATTCTGGGTACCTACTTCACCTACACCCGCCTGGATGATAACAACGCCCGGCTGGAAGAACGGGGGCGTCTGATTTCCGGGTTGCTGGCATCGGCGGCGGAGTTTGGCGTTATCAGTGGCAATCGCTACCAGCTACAACTGCTTAGCCAGCAGGCTCTGCGCCACCATGATGAAGTGCGCGACATCCTGTTTTATGACGACAATTTCAATTTGCTGTACCGCTCTGAACGCTTCCCGGTGACGTTTTCACCGGACAGTCCACCCCAGGTTCTGGGCGGTGAAAACTGGCACTTCCTGACCCCTATTTACAGCCGCGCACTCTTGCTGGAGAGCAATCCGGAACTGGTACCGCATTCACTGGAGCCGGTGCAGGTCGGCTGGGTCGGCGTTGTCCTCTCGACCCGTACCCACAGTGCAACCCGGCAGGAGATGCTGCTCAGCAGTCTACTGCTGATTCTGGCTGGCCTGCTGGCAACAGCTGTGGTTGCCAGCCGTTTCGGCCTGGGTATTACCCGCCCCATCAGCGCACTCAGCCAGGTTGTTGAGCGCCTGGAGTCCGGCCAACTGGACACCCGTGCGGCCACTACCGGAGCTTCTGGCGAGCTGGGCCTGCTGGCGCGTGGCATCAACCGCATGGCCGCCCGTATTCAGCGCTCCAGCCAACAACAGGAAGAACAGGTGCGTAAAGCCACGCGCCAGCTCACGACCACTTTGCGACACCTGGAGCGGCAGAACGAAGAGCTCAGTGACGCCCGCCACCAGGCTGAAACAGCCAACCGTACCAAGGACGAATTTCTCGCGCGCATGAGTCATGAGCTGCGTACGCCGCTGACCTCGGTACTGGGATTTGCCCAGCTGCTGCAGAATACCGAACAGACGCCGGAACAGCGCCAGTACTGCCAGATCATCAATCAGACCTCCAGCCTGCTGCTGACCATTATTGATGACATTCTCGACTTTTCCCGTTTGCAGTCTGATGCCATTCAGCTGGAACAGATCGCCTTCCCGGTTCGCGAATGCCTGCAGAACGTGGTCGCCATGCAATCCCCCATGGCCCGTGACAAGGGGCTAAGGCTGGAAGTAAGGCTGGACGATAACCTGCCACCGGCCCTGCAGGGTGACCCGACCCGCCTGGCCCAGATTCTGACCAACCTGATCGGCAATGCCATCAAGTTTACCGACAGCGGTGAAGTACGGTTAAATGCCAGCAGTCACTGTGAAAGCAACCACTGTCACCTGGATATTGAAGTCAGTGATACCGGCATCGGCATTTCGGATGCACAGCAGCAAAACCTGTTCAAGGCCTTTGCTCAAGCTGACAACAGCATCAGCCGCCGTTATGGCGGATCCGGGCTCGGCCTTGTCATTGCGCACCACCTGGCCAATTTAATGGGTGGCAGCCTCAATCTGACCAGCATCCAGGGTGAGGGGACTCAGGTGCATCTGCGCCTGACGTTGCCGATTGCCCAGGTGACACCGCAGATGCCCCCTCCCCCCAAACCCTCGGCAGCCAGTGTTCCAAGCCGGCTGCAACTGAACAGACGCCTCACTATTCTGCTGGCAGAAGACAATGACTTTAACCGGCTCTTGCTGAATCGCGTATTGAGCCAAGCGGGGGCACGAGTTATCCAGGCCCAAACCGGGATAGAGGCCGTGCAACAGTTCCGCCAGCACCGCCCGGACCTGATCTTGATGGATGTCCACATGCCGCAAATGGATGGCATCCAGGCCACCCGTGAGATTCGTACTCTGGACTCGGAGGTGCCACTGTTTGCGGTCACTGCCAATGTGATGGCCCATGAACACGAAGCCCTTCGTGCGGCTGGCGCCAACGAGATTCTGCTTAAGCCACTGAACCTGTCAGACCTGTTCGAACGTCTGACCCGACTCGAACAGCAGCCAGAGCCAACAACATCTGGGCCCGTTTCAGACCTGCTCGATGCAGTGGACCCTGATGCTCTCCATGCCGAGCTGGAGCGCCAGATTGAAGCACTTGAACAGGCTGTCGAGGCGAAGCGGTTTGATGTGATTCGCAACCATGCCCATCAACTCATGGGCGTGGCCGGTTTGTATGAATTGCCGGAATTGGAAACCGTGGTTGCAGAGCTGCATCAGGCCGCCATCGCGGGTGACCAGCGACTCTGTTGGCAGGCCAGCCACCGCTTAAGCCGGCTGGTTGAGCATGAGCAGTATTAACATGCGGGATCAGAAGTCACGAAAATAGGGCTCATTTGCAATCAGCTGCTCAAGCTCCTTTTGTACTTCCGCCACACGCTGCCGCCCGGCTCGGTCATAGACATACTGCCCCAGTCCATCCGATGCCGGCGGGTGCCGGTCGTCCCCTTCATGGATGCCCACACACAGACGCCGAATCGCTTCCAGTTCAGGATCATGCAGGATGGGGAAACCGATAAACATCTCCCACTCATCCTGGCGCACGTCGCCGGTTTGCAGTTTTTGCATCAGATCCAGCACCTTGCGCCGGTCCGGACGCCAGGTGGGCGCGCGCCCGTAGGTCAGCGCCAGCACCAGACCACCAATCAGCAACAATGAAACCAGAAAGGCGATCAGGAACTCAGCCATCACAACCCTCCACAGATATCTAACCGCTTAGTGTAGAGGAGAGCCACTGCTCAGTTCTCGGGCAATACTGTTCACCGCGTCTTGGTGTATCTCTTCCAGCTCGCGCATCTCCTGCTCATAGCTGCGTTTGAGTTTTTTCGGCAGGGCCTGCCACTCATCCTTGATGGGAATATGGCTGGTTTTGTCGTGCACCTCGGAGATCACCGCATAGGCTTCCTGCTCCAGCAACTGCGGTCGGTAATTCTCCAGCAGCACTTTCAAACGAATGCAGCCCTCGGTCAGGGTCATTTTCTCATCATGCAAGATGGCACCGGCCACCAGCTGGATACTGTCTTTCAAATACTGGTGGCGCTCTTCCAGTGCAGCCACGGCGGCAGCTTCACGCTCGCTCTGCTCCGCCTTAAGCGCCTTGGCTCGACTGAGCTGGCGGTAGATAACGGCTGATAGCGTGGCAATCACCAATAAACACAGGGCGATCAGGATGTATGTCAGAGTTGTGCTCATGTTGTCCTCTTGCGCGGTTGGCTGCACCGGCATTATGCCAGAGGTAGCCCCTGTCTCTCACTACGCAATGAGTACAGCATCAGTTTGGCGGGGACTTTCACGGCGAACGGGAAAGCCCGCCACCGTGAAAGCATGCTGAAGACCCGACGTTTTATTCGAAGGTGCGGGGTTTCAGGCTATCCGGCTTAAGGAAGGGCTTGTCGCCGGTATTATCGTGCTGACCCAGCACCTGTCCGTTCACTTCGGTGCCATAGCGCGTGTGCTTGTGAAAGTTGAGGAACTGCTCTCGCGTGGCTTTGGCATTACCGGTGTAACGCGGATCCTGAGGCCGTTCCTGACTGTTGATGTACCAGGCGACGTTCCAGGCTTCATCGTCTGTCAAGGAACCCGGCTTGCTCAACGGCATGTTGTTCTTGATAAACGAGGCCGCCGTGAAGATACGGGTCATGCCCGCACCCCAGTTATACGCGCCATCCCCCCAAAGCGGCGGGAACACCACCTTGCCATCCTTCTTCTGGCCAGCACCGTCGCTGCCGTGGCAAATGGCGCAGTTGGCCTCAAACACCGCCTGACCTTTTTCATAGCTCACGTCTTCGGGGATTTTCTTGCCCAGATGGCTGAAACCCCGTCCTGCGATATTGCGTTCGTACACCGGAGCACTCTTGGCCAACCATTGATGGTAGGCCACCATCGCCAGCATGTCATCGCTGCCATAGGCCGGTGGTGTGCCGTTCATGGAGTACGCGAAACAGCCGGCAATACGCTCTTCCAGTGAGTTCACATGCTGGTTCTTGCCACGGAAATCCGGCAAGGTCGTTGCCGCCGGCCATACCGG
The DNA here is from genome assembly GCF_059179545.1 of Marinobacterium sp. NO-S09. Classification (NCBI taxonomy): domain Bacteria; kingdom Pseudomonadati; phylum Pseudomonadota; class Gammaproteobacteria; order Oceanospirillales; family Oceanospirillaceae; genus Marinobacterium; species Marinobacterium sp. NO-S09. The sequence goes on from NZ_CP168954.1 coordinate 4,074,230, forward strand.
ACCGGACCAGTTCATCCGCCCCTCGCCCATGTGACAGGTTTTACAGTTCATGTCATTGAACACATACTCGCCACGGAACTGCTGAGTGTTCATGAACATGTCATAGCCCTTGAGAATCACCTTGCGCAATTCGGGGTTGACTGACTCATCCGCCATCAGGTCATCGATCATCGGTGCCTCATGCACATATTGACCGTCCTTGGGCGCAGGCAGGTTAACCGGCACCTTGGCGTCATTGGCCAACGCAGAGGTACTCAGGCTCAGTGCTGATACCAGCATCAGGAAATTACGTTTCATATTACTGCCCTCCCTCGGCGGCCACGGCTTGCTGGGCACCCAGATAGGTGGATACGGCTTCGATCTGCTGGTCGCTGAGACGTTCGGCGACACCGGTCATCAGCTGATTGGGATCGTTCTGGCGACTGCCGTCACGCCAGGCGTTCAGCTGCTGCTTGATATAGTTGGGATGTTGCCCTGCAAGGCCCGGGAAAGCACTGCCCATACCCTGGCTGTCAGGACCATGACAGCTTTCACAGGCGGGAATGTACTGGTTCCAGTCCCCCCGAGTGGCAATTTTTTCGCCCAAGGTCAGCAGCTTCGCATCATCCGGTGCGGCAGCCGCCGCCGGCACCGGTTGCTGTGCATAATAAGCGGCCACATCCAGAATCTGCTGCTCGCTCAGGTTATCCACATTCGGCTGCATGATCGGGCTGACACGCGCGCCACGGTTGTAATCACGCATCTGCTTGGCGATGTAAGCCGCATCAAGCCCGGCCAGGCGCGGAAAGCCGGCTGCGTTATTGCCGGCACCATCCAGGCCATGACAGGCAAGGCAAGGCGCACCACTGCCATCTCCCTGCATGACGATTTTCTGACCGTCAGCCGCCACGCCCTGAGCCTGAACCGCTCCGCTGATCAGCAGGGCACCTGCCAGCGTCAGGCGCCAGTGTGTTTTCAACATGCCACTCTCCAGTACATTTACAGAATCTAATTAAGATTATTCTTATCGGAAATAATCATATTCCATATAAAACAATCTCGACAGACCTGCTGGAGAATATTCTGTCCGCTTATGGCATTGTCAGACGGCTTCTCAATCCACTGGCACGCCATACCCGGGCACGCACGGCATCATCCAGCCGCCCCCGGTGCGCCAATAACAAACTGAACCAGCGACTGGCGCGGGTAATACCGGTATACACCAACTCCCGTGTAAGTACCGGGTTAACGGCAGGTGGCAACAGCAACGCCGTATGGGCAAACTCCGAGCCCTGCGATTTATGCACGGTCATGGCGTACACGGTTTCAATTGCCTGCAGGCGACTGGGCAGTACCCATTTCAGGGTTCCATCCGCCAGTGGGAAGACAACCCGCAACGCCTGCCCGCCCTGCTCGGCAGGCACAGCGAGGGTGATACCGATATCACCGTTCATCAGCCCCAGGCCATAATCGTTCCGTGTCACCAGTACAGGGCGTCCCTCGTACCAGCCCTGATCCCGTTCGATCAAACCCGCTTTGCAGAGAGCGGCCGCGATACGCTCATTCAGCCCTTCCACACCCCAGGGGCCACGGCGCAGTGCGCACAATAACTGGAACTGGCCAAAAGCACTGAGAATAGCCCGCGCCCAGAGATCCAGTGCATCTTGCGTCGGCTCGACCGGTCGCCGGGTCGTTAGAAGGTGCAGATAGTGTCGATACCCCTGAGGCAGAGAGCCATCAGCGCCCATAGCCTGGTCGCCGCCCTCAAGCACCAGCCGTTCCAGCGCGCGGTCTTCCTGCCCCCTGAGCACTGTAAGCCCCAGGTCAGCATAGCCATCACTTAAAACCTTATTCACAGCCTCGGGATGGCCCGAGTTCACCGCCCGTGCCAGTGCGCCTATACCACTGTCCGCACCAAAGCGGTGACTGAACCTGAGCATGGCGATCGCTTGTGCCAACGGCTGGGTCGAGGCTTCGCCCTCTGCCGCCTGCCAGACCGCCACCTTTTGCCCCGTCTGGCGCTCCAGCTGTGCCAGCGTATCGGCGGTATAGCCCCCCAGATCCGCGCCTTCACAGAGATCCCCCAGCACCGAACCGGCTTCTACAGAGGCCAGCTGATCCTTGTCGCCGAGCAGAACCAGACGCGCCCGTGGCGGCAAGGCAGCCAATAGCTGTTGCATCATCTCCAGATCGATCATCGAGGCCTCATCCACCACCACCAGATCCGCATGCAGCGGGTTATCGGCATTGTGGACAAAACGGCGTGTACCGGGGCGCGCCCCCAGCAAGCGGTGCAAGGTGGTCACCTCCTGTGGAATGCCCTGCTGCAGCGGTTCAGGTAGACGCCCGATGGCTCCACTAATCGATTCAGTCAGCCGCGCCGCCGCCTTGCCGGTGGGCGCGGCCAATCGAATCCTCAATGTCCGGCCGTCATCACGGGCTAGGCTTTGCAGCAGTGCCAACAATTTCACCACGGTGGTAGTCTTGCCTGTTCCGGGGCCGCCGGTAATGATGCCGAAACGACGTCCCGCCACCAGTGCGCAGGCCAGTTGCTGCCAGTCGAGCTGTTCCCCCACTCGGTCAAACAGTTCACACAGACGTTGCTGCAAGCGTGCATCGTCTACTGGAAGCCCCTCCAGTCGTTCACCAACCTGCCGGGCAACATCGACTTCGTAACGCCACTGGCGATAGAGGTAAAGTCGGGTAGAGTCAGGCTCCAGCACCAGCGGTGCCGGTGGATCACCGGCATTGACCAGGGCGGAGGTCTGCAGGGCTGCCAGCCATTCGCTGCCCCCCAGCCCCTGTAACAGCTCCACCGGACGATCCGGCAGGGCTTCACCGAACTCGCCATCCGGCGGCAGCGACAGCGCCGTATCCGGAGCCGAGAGCAGATTGTCGATATCAGCGCAGATGTGCCCTCGCCCCAACTGGTGACTGGTCAACACAGCTGCCAGCAGTACCAGCGGCGAACTTGCCGGATCCAGCGTCTGCAGGAAGCGCCCCAGCGCCAGATCCAGCGACCGAATCCAGCCGCGCTCTTGCCAGCGCTGCAACAAGGCTTCCAGCGCCCCCCAATCTTGCAGGGCGGGATGCAGGTTGCTGCCAGCGGCAAAGAGATCATTTTGCTCAGCCATGAGCCACCTCCTCACCCGCCAGCAGACGATCCAGTGTTTCGATCAATTCAGCCTCCGGCCGGTCGATGCAGCAGCCATGGTGACCGGGTTCGTTGATACCACGCAGGAACAGATAGAGAGCACCTCCAACATGCTGTTCATAGCCGTTGATCGGATCATCGGCATAGCCAGGCAGGCGGGCCTTGAGCAGCCGGTGCAGTGCCAGCAGGTAAAGCACATACTGCACGTCATAGCGTTTATCCAATACGGCCTTCTGCATGGCAGCCAGGGTGTAGTGGCTGTCATCAGGCCCCAGCCAGTTGGATTTATAATCGGCCACCCAGTAACGCCCGTCATGTTCAAACACCAGATCGATAAAGCCCTTGAGCATGCCGCCCAGTTGCTGGGGTGCCAGTGCCGGACGCGTTTGTCCCGGCAATACCTGGTGGCTGATCAAGCGATCCAATCGAGCCACCGGCACCTCTGCGACTTCAAACCAGAACTCCATTTCGGCCTGATATTCAGTCAAACCAGCCAGAGGGACGGCATCTTCATGTAACGGCAAGGGTGTGGCCAGTAACTGCTCCAGCCAGGTGTCCAGCACCGGTAACCAGGGCTGCCACTCACGGCGCTGACAGCGTGGCGCCAGATAGTTCTGACGCAGACCCTGGTCCCTGGCTACCAGGTCAAAGCCTTGCTCGGCCGCCCATTCCAGGATGCCATGCAGGAAAGTACCGGCCTGAGGGCCTTTCCAGAAGTGGTGAGGGTCATAGTCAAATTCGACGACTGTTGACCCTGCGCTGGCTTCATCCCGGCTCTCGCGCGCGGTTTCCTCACCCGGTGTTTCGGAAGGCTCAGGCTCTGCCGGTGTATCCAGTTCAGCCTGCCCTTGCAGTTGAGCGATGGCACTGTAGCTGGCAATCCACCAGCGCTCACCCGCCACCGCACGCTCACAGCTGCGTGCCAGCGCCAGCGCTGTCGCGGATGAGGAGGCCGGCAGCAACGCGGTATCGATAGCGGGTGGGGCACTGACTTCAATGACGCCACCGCTGGCCAATGGCTGCAGCAGGTTACTCAACGCCGCGGTATCGGTTTTGTCAGCACAGCCCAATAGCTGGCCAAAGGCGCTTTTATGAATACTGAGCGAACGGTTACGCTTGATCGCGGCCACGCCCAACCAGCAGGCATGCACAGGTCGAGTGAGCGCTACATACAACAGACGCAGATCCTCCTGCAGGCGTTCAGCATCGGCTGCCGCCTTGGCTTTCTTGTCACTGCTGTCCAGTTCCAGCACCGTGCCGGCGTCGGTCTGATAGCGGTAACTGCCATTATCGGCCGTAACCTCACGGTAGTTGCAGATGAAGGGCAGAAAGACCAGTGGGTATTCCAGCCCCTTGGATTTGTGAATCGTCACTACCTGGACCAGATCGGCATCGCTTTCCAGGCGCATGATATGTTCATCACTGCCATTGCTGCTGTCGAGAATCTGTTCCTGCAGGTATCGGATCAGCGCCAGCTCACCTTCCAATTGGGTACTCGCCGTTTGCAGCAGCTCTGCCAGGTGCAAAATATTGGTAAGTACTCGCTCACCGTTTGTTTCCTGTAATAGCTTTGCCGGCAGGCCAAAACTATCAATCAGATGACGCACCATCGGCAGCACGCCCTGACGCTGCCAGATTTCGCGCAGCTGGCGGAAACGTTCCACCTCCTGCTCCCATTTCTGCTCATCACGGGTCAGCTGTTCCAGCCGGGCATAACCCAGATCCAGCGTGGCCGTTGCCAAAGCACTGTGCAAGCGCCCCGCCTGCTCCGGTTCAGCACAGGCACGCAGCCAGCGCCAGAGGTCTTCGGCCTCGGCACTGGCATAGACCGAGGCCTGATCAGACAGATACACACTGCGCACAGCGCGAAGCTCCAGCGCTTCGCGTACCACTTTCGCTTCACTGCCACTGCGCACCAGAATGGCGATATCACTCGGCTTTAACGGCTCCAGCTGGCCATCCGGTTGACGGAAACCCGCGCGCTGTTGCTGTGACAGGGTAAGTAAACGGCAGATTTCACTGGCCGTGTGTTCTGCCATGCGCTGACGGTAATCCCCCACAACCACGCCATCGGCGTCATCGTCGGTCAGCAACCAATGATTCAGGGCACCCGGCCGGGCTCCCTCGACCTCGAACACCTCCTTGCGGCCATTGGCCTCCACGGGGATGAACGGCAAGGGGTTATCGCCGTCGCGGGCAAAACGAAAGGCGCCGGTGGGCTGATGCGCTTCGGCCTGCTCAAACAGGCGGTTGACCCCTGCAACAAGAGCGGCAGAGGAACGGAAATTGCGCCCCAGCGTATAGTGCCGCCCGGCGGTATCCTCCCGTGCCTGAAGGTAGGTGTGGATATCAGCGCCACGGAAGGCATAGATAGCCTGCTTGGGATCACCGATCATCAACAGCGCTGAGGTTTCACATTCAGAGAGTCCAGCATCAGGCTGCCGGCCCTGATAAACCCGGCTGAAGATACGGTACTGCAGTGGGTCGGTATCCTGAAATTCGTCAATCAACGCGACCGGATACTGTCGCCGGATGGTGCTGGCCAGGTGATCACCGCCCTCGTCCTGCAAGGCATCATCCAGGCGCACCAGCATATCGTTGAAGCCAAGCGTTGCTGCACGCTCGCGAGAGCGATCAAAACGCTGCTGAATCCAGCGCGCAGCATGCAGTTGCACCGGCTGGACCGGCGGCTGCCCGGCCAGATAATCCACCAGCTGCTGAAGTTGTTCGAACACCGGATGGCTCGGGGTCTGTCCCTGTTTCGCCTTGGCGGTTTTGGCGGTCAACTTGGCCAGAGCAAAGTGCTCAAGTTTATCCACAGCCAGCGCAGCGCCCTCGGCCCAGGCAGCCATTTCGGCCAGCTTTCCGGGCAGGGATGCCGGTTTGTAGCTCTGGTTGTTGAGAATCTTCGCTTGCGCGGCTTCAATCAATAGTGCTTCGATGCCTTCGCGTTCGGCTGACCAGAGGGCACGCGCCTGCTGCTCCAGTTGCTCTTTCTGCGGCAACCAGCTTTCCAGTTGAGCGGCGTAATCGGCCGGCGACAACATTTGCCCGACCACTTCGCCCTGATAACGCACTTCCTGCTCGCCGGGCTGCAGCAAAGGCTTGAGGGTTTTCAACAGGCTATCCGGGTCTGACGCCAGATCACTGAGGGCATCGGCGGCTGCCGCTGGCAGGGCATAGCACCAGCTACGCCAGTAATCCCGCGCCATCTCGGCCAGCAACTCACTGTCATCCTGCTCCAGTTGCTGCTGAAACAGACTGCCGGTATCAAATGCATGCTGGGTCAGCATCCGCTGGCTCCAGCTGTGAATGGTGAAAACTGCGGCTTCATCCATCCACTCTGCGGCCTGTTCCAGCTTACGCGCCGCCAACGCCCGCGCGTCTGCATCGGCATAGCAGGGTTCGGCCAGCAGCTGTTGCAGGAAGGGGTCAGGTTCTGTTTTGCCACGAAAGACCAGAGAGGCTTCGGCCAGTCGGCTGCGGATACGGTCACGCAGTTCTCGGGTAGCAGCGTTGGTGAAGGTTACGACCAGAATATCCGGCGGCAGCAAGGGGCGGCCAAAGCCGGACTCGGTATCGCCGTGCCCCAACACCAGGCGCACATAGAGGGCGGCAATGGTGAACGTCTTGCCGGTACCGGCACTGGCTTCAATCAGGCGCTGACCCTGCAGGGGAAAGGTCAGCGGGTTCAGTGCTTCAGGCTTCCCGCTTGAATTTGGCTGACTCATGTGTCCTCCCGTGACAGCAGCTCACCCTGTTCGATCAGAGGGCTATACAGGGCGCGAGCCCAGTCCTCCAAACCTGCACGTAACAATGGCTCAAACTCGGGCCAGGCCCGCTGCAGATAACGATCAGTCGCACCTTCACCGGGAAAACGGCTGTTCCCCTCATAAGCATTGGCCGCTGCTTCGACAGGATCCTTGTCTTCCTGAACACCAAGCAAAGCCAGCGCGGTGCGGCAGGCCAACGGCGCCGGCTCCGCCAGTGCCTGAAGGTAGTACGCCAATACCTCGTCGAGCAGTTGCCGAGCCCGATCTGCCGCCAAAGGGCGAATCCGGGCACTGGTATCCGGCCCCACCAGGAAGGTGGTCAGTGAGTACCCGCTCGCGCTGACTGCCAGGTGATCCAGCCATGCCCGCACCAGCCGGTGCCAGCGGGGTTGGCCCTTGTCGCTGATCGCCTGGGGCGATGACAGGATCAGTGCCCGCTCCTCTCCTCCGTTGTGACGGTAAAGCCCACCAATCCAGTCTTCCAGTAACACCTGCGCGTTTCCGGCATTCAGCGTCAATTGTATTTCCAGTGGCTCTGCCAATGGCTGCCAGTCGGCCTGAAGCTGCTGAAGGTGCCTCAGCGTCGAGGCAGCCGGGCTGACAATTTCCCGCAAGGCCCGCTCACCATAGGGGCCCAGCGGCAACTCACCGGCCCTCTGCCAACGTGCCAGTTGCGATTGGATTCCCGCCTCATGAGTCTCGGCCTTGAGACCCGCGTCGATCAATTCAGAGCCGAGGCGGAACTGGTCCAGCCGGTCAAAGCGAAAAGGTTCGTGCTCCACCTGCACTTCGTCCAACGTCTCGAACCAGACACCCAGGCGCTGGGTGAAGAAGGTCTGTACCGGGTATCGCAGGAAACGCTGCAGCGTTTTCAGGTTGAGTGTTTCCGGAAGCTCCAGCGGCGGTAAATCCGTGTGCACCTGTTGCTCAACGCCATTGTGTACTTCACGCCATTCACCGGCATAGGTGAACAGGCGCGGATTCTGCTCAAAGTAGCGCGGACTGAACGGCTGTAGTGGATGCTCGGTGGTGAGCTGTGCCAGCAGTTCCGCACCCTTTTCTGTTTGCCAGCCCTGCTCAACATGATCACGCAGTTGGGCCACCAGCACCGAAGGTGGCTGTTCCGCGTTATCCCTTACACTGCGCCCCACCCAGCTGATATAAAGCGCATCCCGCGCTGACAGCATGGCTTCCAGGAACAGGTAACGATCATCCTCACGACGTGAACGATCACCGGGCCGGTAGCGCCCGACCATCAAGTCAAAATCCATCGGCGGCTGGATGCGCGGATAATCGCCATCGTTCATCCCCAGCAGGCAGACGCGGCGGAAGGGTATCGCACGCATCGGCATCAAGGTGGCGATATTAACGGCCCCCGCCAGGAAACGCTGCGACAGGCTCATTTCATCGATGCCATCGAGCCAGCTGTCACGCACCACTTCCAGCGGCAGGGGACGTTCCAGCATCGCTTCGGCACAAGCTTCCTGCCATTCCTGCAGTTTCTGGGTCAGACGTTCCATCAGCATCAGGTCCTGGTCACTAACCGGCAACAAGAAACGCTCCAGCAATTCGGTCAGCACAAGACTCCAATCGCTAAAGGGCTTCGGGGTCAGCAAGTGCTCACGCAACTGCAGTAGTGCCGCCACCAGCTCTGCCAGCGGCCCCACCTGTGCGGCTTCCAGACCACCGACCTCACCGTAGGCCTCAATCTCGGCAAAGGTCTGCTCGTCACCCATGATGTAGCCCAGCAGCATGCGTTTGAGACCGAACAGCCAGGTATTCTGCTCCAGCCCTTCCGGCAATTCCAAGCCAGCGCGCTGGGCACTGTCGAGGCCCCAGCGAATGCCCGAATCACGGATCCAGTGCTGCAGTTGCGGCAGGTCACTCTCAGCCATGCCGAAACGCTCACGCAGGGCAGGCACTTCCAGCAGATCGAACAGCTGACTGATACCGAAACGCTCCTGCGGCAGTTGCAGCAGCAGCTCCAGCGCAATCAATAGCGGTGCCTGGCCGCGGTTCTGCTGGTCATTCAACGTAAAGGGGATGAAACGTGGATCCCGTCGCGACAGACGGCCAAAAACGGAACGGATATGCGGCGCATACTGGTTCACGTCCGGCACCATGACGATGATATCGCGGGGCTTGAGGCTAGGATCCTCCTGGAACCACTGCAACATCTGATCGTGCAGGATTTCCACCTCGCGCTGTCGGCTGTGTGCGATCTGGAAGGTGAGTGAGTCATCACCTTCAGACCAGTGCCGAGCCTCGTCGGGTAAGGGTTCCAGCTCCAGAATATCCTGCTGAATCTGGTTCAGCAGCGACAGCTGTGCAACCTCCGGCTCGGGGTCATCAAACAGGTCGATACGCTGGAACCAGTCACGGTACTGGCTGGTATCGTCAAACTCATCCAGCAGACGAATATAGTCGCGCCCCTGCTTACCCCAGGCCGCCAACAGTGGCTGGGCGTGCAGATGAAGATCGGCATCACTTACGTCTTCAGGCATACCCGCCTTGAGGGCCTGGCGCCGGCGGGTACTGCGAAGCAGCTCCTTGCCATCGATGATATCGGCCCAGTAATGGCGGCAGGGGTTATGAACACAGAGGAGTACCTGAGTATGCTCTGCCAGCACCGAAAGAGCCTCGATAAACTGCTGTGGCAGTGCCGAGATGCCAAAGATGATCACTCGGCGCGGCATGGTGTGAGGTCGCTTTTGCAGCTGACTGCAAGCGCTCAGAAACTGTTGGTGCAGGTCGGCACGGCTAAGGTTGCGTTGGGTTTCGTCCATATCAGCACGGATGGCACGCCAGAGCAGAGGTTGCCAGCGCTGCTCCTCAGGCAGCTGCTGCTCCTGGCCCTTAGCATCAATCAGCAGATCCCGCCCTTCAGCCCAGGCACTGAGCCAGTCGGCACGGTATACCTGGTATTGATCATAGAGGTCCGCCAACCGCTCGGCCAGCTGATATTCCTTGCGCGCGGTCAGGTCATCCGCCAGAAAGCGGCGTAACTGCTCACACTCAGGCTGCTCGACCAAACCAGGCAGCAGCCGCAGCAGACGCCAGGCCAGTCGGGATTTGTCATAGGGCGAGGCTTTGGGCACTTGATCAGTGCCCAGCACGGCACGGTAGGCTTGCCAGAGAAACGCCGAGGGCAGCTGAATATCCAGTGACGCGGCAATCCCGCATCCCGGCTGGTCGACATGCTCTGGCGAACGAGCCAGTGCCAACTGCAGCCACTGGGCAATACCGTTGCTCTGCACCAGAATGGTTTCGTTTTCCAATACCCGCAGCGGATTGCTGCGCATCCAGTACACCAGCAACTCACGCAAAGCTTCCAGCCGGTTGCCGTGAATAATGGCCAGGCCTGCCTGGGGTTGATTCAAAGCCAACACTCCTGTGTCCAAGATACCTGCCGCCAATACCCCTTACCACCTTGGTAGGCATTGATGGAGGTCAATATCAAACAAACTGTTTACAGATTCCAACAGTTTATCACCGTACAATCCCTATCTTATGTCCAATACTCGGTAAGGATACGTATGTCTGCCAGCACTCCCACAATCAGGCGTTACCTGCTTAATCGCACCTTCCTGTTTTCCGCGATTGGCTTTCTGGTCCTGTTGCTGGTGTGCCGCCAGGCATACCAGGCCAGTGTTCGTGACAGCGCTGAAGAGATTGCCCGCTCGGTTGCCGAAAACACCTTTAATTCCATGTATCTGGTGATGAGCCAGGGCTGGACACGGCAACAGCTGGAGCAGTTCCTGCAACAGCTGTCACATACGGATGAAAGCGGATCTGATATGGATGTGCGCGTGTTCCGCGGGCAGACTGTAACCGACCTGTACGGCACCATCGACCAGGCCCCGCTGACACCTGAAATGCGACAGGCAATGCACGCCGGCACACCCAAGGCACTGCATGATGGCAATATCCACACCTACCTCTATCCACTGCAGGCACAGGAAAGGTGCCTGAAATGCCACACCAATGCCAGCACCGGTGACAACCTGGGCCTGATCGAGGTCGCCCAGGACCTGACGCCACAAATCGCCATCGCCAACCGTAACCTGCTCTACTACCTGCTGTTGCTGTCCCCCCTGCCCGCCCTGTTCGGGTTTTGGGCAGTCCGCTCGGTCACTCAGAAGGTCAACCATTCTGTCGATGAATTGAGCCGGCGTATTGCCCGCGTAGAATCGCTGGAAGACTTGGATGAACTATCACGCGATCGTGGCGACCTGGGTTTTACCGAACTCAACCATATCTTCAATCAGGTCGAAACACTGGCCACGCGCCTCAATGCCATTGCCGTCGACAAAGACCTTCTCGAGTTTGAAATTCGCCTGTTGGAGAAGTTCGTCATCACCTCCGAAGTGGTGCGCGACTGGCGTGAGTACATCAACATGCTGATGCTGGACATCAATCAGGTGATCCCGATCTACACCATGTTTTCCATCTTCAAAGTGGATGACGAACTGTTTGATCTGGAAATCTTCTGGCTGCGTCCCCCCTGTGACGACACCCGCGCCATGATGGAAGCCGCCGTGCTCAAACGGCTGCGCAGCAACTCGACGTTCCAGTTGCCCGGAGAGGTGGTGATTCATCACAACCACGTGCGTTCGGATGGCAAGATGACACTGAATGCGACTGAAATAGAGCTGCAAACCAAATCACTGCTGGTGGAAACACCCAAAATCGGCGGTATTGTCGGCATCGGCGTGCACTCGGATATCGTCAAGAACAACACCAAGGTTCTGGTACTGGAAAGCGTTCTGTCGACCCTGCTGAATGTCGTGGGCTCGGTCAAAGCCATCTACAAGTACACCCGCGATCTGGAGTATTACGCCACCCGTGACCCACTGACCAACCTCTACAACCAGCGCATGTTCTGGGAGTTGCTGGACTATGAGCTGGACCGTTGCCAGCGCCACGACTATCCCGTCGCCCTGCTTCTGATCGATCTGGATAACTTCAAGGCCGTCAATGACGGCTACGGTCATGCCGTCGGCGATAAGCTGCTGCAGCAGCTTTCGCTGACCATGCAGGAGCAGCTGCGCACCGGTGATGTACTGGCCCGCTATGGTGGCGATGAGTTTGTCGTCGTTTTGCCGGAAACATCAATTCAGGAAACCGAACAGATCGCAGAACGCCTGCTCGACTGTCTGCAGAGTTTTGCGCTGGATGTTAATCAGGGCAGCAGTGTGCGCGTCACCGGCTCTATCGGCGTGGGCATGTTCCCGGAGCATGCCGATAACCGCAAGGATCTATTCATGTTTGTGGATAACCTGATGTATCGGGCCAAAAGTCAGGGTAAGAACCGCATCAGCTTGCCGCATAAGGAGGATGTGGCAGATATCTTCCACGACATGAACCAGAAAATGTTGCTGGTGAATGAGGCTATCGAGAACCGCAGTGTGATTCCGGTTTTCCAGCCCATTCAGCCGCTGGAAGACAACATCCCGGCTGTCGAAGTGCTCAGCCGTATCGAGCTGCCAGACCGCTTGATGTCCGCTGGCGAGTTCATCGAAATTGCCGAATCCATGGGCAAGGTACACCTCCTTGATTACATCGTGATGGAAAAAGCCTTCATCGCTGTTAACGAGAGCGACTATGAAGGGCTGGTGTTTATTAACCTGTCACCTCGAGCCATTCTTGTTCGTGACTTCCTGCAGACTCTGCATGAACTCACCCAGCGCCATGACATCCGTCCAGACCGCATCGTCTTTGAAATTACTGAACGCGACACCGTCAAGAATATGGGGCTATTGGAGCGCTTTGTACGCAGCCTGAAGGACTCCGGCTATCGTTTGGCCATTGACGACTTCGGCTCAGGCTTCTCGTCCTTCCATTACCTGAAATACCTGCCAATCGATTACGTCAAAATCGAGGGCGAGTTCATTGCCAACATGGGCAGTGACCCCAAGGATATGGCCTTTGTTACCAGCATCACCAGCTTGGCCAAACAGCTGAATCTGAAAACGGTGGCAGAGTTTGTGGAGACCGAAGAGGTTCTGGACCTGGTCAGAAAGGTAGGCATCGACTATGCCCAGGGCTTCCATATTGGACGTCCAGATCGACAGTTGCCGGGGCAATAAGCCCCGGCATGTTCATTGAATCATCTGGCCTGCTCAATCAGAACATCGATCTCGGCCACGATCACATTGGATAACTCACAGACTTCACGGTACTTCGCTTCGGCTGCTTCAAGCTGCTGCTGACTGCGGGCGTCAATGATTTCGGCAATCAGCTGGTGCATACGGTCATGCGGACGCTCGATGGACGCCATGGCACCGGCACGACCGAAATGCTCCAAACCACGGCCGTAATACCAGCGGCCGAAATCACAGTCGTGTGAAGAGACCGCCTGTTCATGGGGGATCTCCGCATTGCCATCCAGAAACGCGCGCAAGCGCAGCTTCCAGGCCTGATGTGCAGCACGTGCGACTTCCAGCTCAACCACATCATCCTGTTGCACCTTAAACTTGCGAATCAGGCGCATCAGCTGGGACAAATCAGTACCGATGGTTGCGGTAGAGTTCAGAATCTCACCGGCCCCGCTTGAAGTTTCCTCTGATCCGCTGCTGATACGCACAATAGACTGGTTGATAGTCTCACTAACCTGAGTTTGCTCCTCCGCTGCTGAAGCGATTTGAGCAGTCATATCACGGATCTCATCCATCGCACGGGTAATGGCCTGCAGTGCTTCACCTGCCTTCGCCGCTGTCTCAACCGTGCGTTCAGACTGCGCCTGGCTCTGCTCGATCACACTGACTGTTCGCCCTGTACCTTCTTTGAGGGCGTTAATCATTTCATTTACTTCGGCGGTAGAGTTCTGTGTCCGATGTGCCAAAGCACGTACCTCATCGGCCACTACCGCAAAACCACGGCCCTGCTCACCCGCTCGCGCCGCTTCAATGGCCGCATTCAGAGCCAGCAGGTTGGTTTGATCGGCAATCTCTCGAATGACATCCAGAATAGAGTTGATGCGCTCACTGCGACTCTCGACATCACGTATAACCGACATCATGGCTGTCACATCATCGGCCAAGGCATGGATAGACGTAATGGCTTCTTCCACTACCTCACGTCCCAGCAAAGCCTGTTCATCGGCTCTCTGCGTGACTTCTGCTGAACCTGTCGCACTGCGCGCCACTTCCTGCGCAGTAGCTGTCATCTCATTCATAGCCGTAGCGATTTCGGTGGTCTCCTGACGCTGACGGTTGGTCAGCTCCAGTGTCTGATCACTGATATCAAACAGATGTGAGCCCGACGAGGATACCGATGCCACGGAGCGCATCAGTTCCTGAATCAGCTTTTCAACCTGCTCAATGAAGTAATTGAACTCCCTGGCAATCGCAGTGAGTTCATTATTCCCTTTCACAGGCAAACGTTGTGTCAGGTCACCTTCACCACAAGAGATATCCTGCATGGCACGTTCCACGTTTTTCAGAGGGCGTGCCACACTTTGGCTGATCAACCAGGCCACAAGAGCCCCCACCACAAGGAAACCGACAATGATCATTACCAGTTCCAACAAGGCATGCTCGTAGCGCTCAATGTAATCTGTGCGGTCCATCGCCAAGGTCACAACGCCTATAGGCTTTCCCGAAAAGTCCGTCAACGCACGACTGTACAAGGCGACCGGTCGCCCCTTTAAATCAGCTGTACCGACCTGTACCTCGCCATCCATTGCAGATTTGAGCAACGAGGTATCGATTCCGATGTCGCCAGACCAGGTAGACGCCAGAGATTCGAAACGGCTACTGCGCCATAACATTAAGGCCACATCAACACCGGTATCTGCTTTCAACTGTTCCACAAATGGCTGACCAAGCGAGAAGCCAAACTCTACAGTGCCCCAGTGCTCTCCCTGCAGGTTGATGGGAACCACACCACGAATGCCCAACCCGGCAACGCCCTGCTCAACACCACTAACGGCCGAGCGTGAAGCATTGGCATTTGTCACAGTCTGGCGGAAGCCGGAAAGGTCATCACCAAATTTTTCCGGTTTATGTACCCTCAACCAGGACGTTGCCGGCGGCGTGTGGAATTGAAGCTGACGCAGGCCGAAGTTATCCCTTAGCGATGCAAAACCCTGTCTGAGCTCAGACTCCACCGCCTTGCGATCACCCGCCTTCAATAGTGCCTGCACATGTGGCTGCGAGGCCATCATGGTTGCCATTGAAGTCGCCAGGCGTTGTTCTGCCTGAATGCGCCCGATCAACTCCTCAAAGCGCACCTGCAGTTCACGGCGCTCAGCTGACTCAATCAAGACTTCCAGATCGCGGTTCACTCCTGGCAGTACAAATGCTGCAACTGACGCCAGTAATATACAAAAGCCCCCAATAACCCGCATTCTAATGCTCAAGCGGTCCAGCATCATTCTCACCCTTGATTCGTTCCCACACTCCAGCCCTAGAATAGCGCCACAAATGAAAATTAATAACAGCTAATTTAATAAATATTGATTTAACCAGGATATTCTGGATGAAGACCTCAACTGGACATTCATTTGCCTGTCATCGCCTCTATCTAATGTAAGACACAACACTCTCACGGGGTTTATGACGATGATTGATCTGAGCGGAAAGAAAGGTATTGTCTTCGGCGTTGCCAATGATAAAAGTATCGCCTACGGCTGTGCTGATGTGCTCCGCCAATTGGGTGCAGAGATTTGCCTTACCTACCTTAATGAGAAGGCAAAGCCCTATGTGGCACCTTTGGCAGACCAGTTGGATGCAAGACTGTTTCTGCCTTGCAATGTGTCGGAACCAGGCGAAATGGAAGCGGTATTTGAAACAGTGCAGGAACAATGGAGGGAAATTGACTTTCTCATTCACTCCATCGCCTGGTCACCTCTGGATGAGCTGCACGGCCAACTGCTGGACTCCACCGCAGAGGGCTTCTGCAAGGCTGTGGATATCTCCTGCCATTCATTCATCCGTATGGCCAAGCTGGCAAAGCCACTGATGCCAAATGGCGGAACACTGCTGACCATGAGCTATCATGGCGCCGAACGCGTGGTTGAGAACTACAACATGATGGGGCCGATCAAGGCAGCGCTGGATAGCTCTGTCCGCTACCTGGCATCAGAATTGGGGCCGCATCAGGTACGTGTGCATTCACTGTCACCGGGCCCTATGCCGACCCGTGCTGCCAGTGGCATCCAGGCATTCGACAAACTGATGGACGATGCTATCGAACGCTCCCCACTGCACCGGTTGGGCACTCCTGAAGATGTGGGAAACATGGCTGCGTTTCTGGTCAGCGATCAGGCCGCATCACTAACCGGTAACCTGATCCATATTGATGCAGGCCATCATTTGATGGCCTGAAAACTGGTCCCGCGTCGACGTAACAGGTTTGATGCGGGGACTTTTAATACCCGTGAGGGACGGGTATTTGGCAAGACGGGTTTCCCGGCCACATAACGCAAAAACCCCGATCTCGACGAGACCGGGGTTTTCACTTAATTAAATGCTTGGCGATGACCTACTCTCACATGGGGAAGCCCCACACTACCATCGGCGATGACGCGTTTCACTGCTGAGTTCGGTATGGGATCAGGTGGTTCCACGGCTCTATGGTCGCCAAGCAAAACTGGAACAAACTGGATCTGAAATTCTTTCGACTGTCTGTTTTGTCGCTACAAGCGCTCAACCGGTGCTCTTGCGAGCCGATAATCTTTAACGTCTAACCATTCATCCAAACGCCTTGGGCGTTATATGGTCAAGCCTCACGAGCCATTAGTACAGGTTAGCTCAATGCCTTACAGCACTTACACACCCTGCCTATCAACGTCCTGGTCTCGGACGGCTCTACAGGGACCTCAAGGGTCCAGTGAGATCTCATCTTGAAGGGGGCTTCCCGCTTAGATGCTTTCAGCGGTTATCCCGTCCGAACGTAGCTACCCGGCAATGCCACTGGCGTGACAACCGGAACACCAGAGGTTCGTTCACTCCGGTCCTCTCGTACTAGGAGCAACTCTTCTCAAATCTCAAACGCCCACGGCAGATAGGGACCGAACTGTCTCACGACGTTCTAAACCCAGCTCGCGTACCACTTTAAATGGCGAACAGCCATACCCTTGGGACCGGCTTCAGCCCCAGGATGTGATGAGCCGACATCGAGGTGCCAAACACCGCCGTCGATGTGAACTCTTGGGCGGTATCAGCCTGTTATCCCCGGAGTACCTTTTATCCGTTGAGCGATGGCCCTTCCATACAGAACCACCGGATCACTAGAACCTACTTTCGTACCTGCTCGACGTGTCTGTCTCGCAGTCAAGCACCCTTCTACTCTTGCGCTCATTGGCTGATTTCCGACCAGCCTGAGGGTACCTTCGTGCTCCTCCGTTACACTTTGGGAGGAGACCGCCCCAGTCAAACTACCCACCACACAATGTCCTCGATCCCGATCAGGGACCTGAGTTAGAACCTCAACAGTACCAGGCTGGTATTTCAAGGACGGCTCCACACTGGCTAGCGCCAATGCTTCAAAGCCTCCCAGCTATCCTACACAAATAATGTCAAAGTCCACTGTGAAGCTATAGTAAAGGTTCACGGGGTCTTTCCGTCTAGCCGCGGGGACGCTGCATCTTCACAGCGAGTTCAATTTCACTGAGTCTCGGGTGGAGACAGTGTGGCCATCGTTACGCCATTCGTGCAGGTCGGAACTTACCCGACAAGGAATTTCGCTACCTTAGGACCGTTATAGTTACGGCCGCCGTTTACCGGGGCTTCGATCAAGAGCTTCGCCGAAGCTAACCCCATCAATTAACCTTCCGGCACCGGGCAGGCGTCACACCCTATACGTCCACTTTCGTGTTTGCAGAGTGCTGTGTTTTTAATAAACAGTCGCAGCCACCTGGTATCTTCGACCGACATCAGCTTAGGACGTAAAGTCCATCACCAACATCGGCGTGCCTTCTCCCGAAGTTACGGCACCATTTTGCCTAGTTCCTTCACCCGAGTTCTCTCAAGCGCCTTGGTATTCTCAACCTGACCACCTGTGTCGGTTTGGGGTACGGTCACACATAACCTGAAGCTTAGAGGATTTTCCTGGAAGCATGGCATCAACCACTTCACTCCATAAAGGAGCTCGTCATCAGGTCTCAGTCTTAAGAAGCCGGATTTGCCTAACTTCTCAACCTACACCCTTAAACACGGACAACCAACGCCGTGCTGGCCTAGCCTTCTCCGTCCCCCCGTCGCAGTTATGCGCGGTACAGGAATATTAACCTGTCTCCCATCGACTACGCTTTTCAGCCTCGCCTTAGGGGCCGACTCACCCTACCCTGATTAGCATTGGATAGGAACCCTTGGTCTTCCGGCGAGGGGGTTTTTCACCCCCTTTATCGTTACTCATGTCAGCATTCGCACTTCTGATACCTCCACGGTGCCTCCCGGCTTCCGCTTCAACGGCTTACAGAACGCTCCTCTACCATGCCCTAAGGCATCCGCAGCTTCGGTGTCTAGTTTGAGCCCCGTTATATCTTCCGCGCAGGCCGACTCGACTAGTGAGCTATTACGCTTTCTTTAAAGGATGGCTGCTTCTAAGCCAACCTCCTAGCTGTCTGAGCCTTCCCACATCGTTTCCCACTTAACTAGAACTTTGGGACCTTAGCTGGCGGTCTGGGTTGTTTCCCTTTCCACGACGGACGTTAGCACCCGCCGTGTGTCTCCCATGATTGCACTCTTGGGTATTCGGAGTTTGCATCGGGTTGGTAAGTCGGGATGACCCCCTAGCCGAAACAGTGCTCTACCCCCCAAGGTGAGACATGAGGCGCTACCTAAATAGCTTTCGAGGAGAACCAGCTATCTCCGGGCTTGATTAGCCTTTCACTCCGATCCACAGGTCATCCGCTGGCTTTTCAACGACAGTCGGTTCGGTCCTCCAATTGATGTTACTCAATCTTCAACCTGCCCATGGATAGATCGCCCGGTTTCGGGTCTACTCCCAGCGACTAAACGCCCTATTAAGACTCGGTTTCCCTACGCCTCCCCTAAACGGTTAAGCTTGCCACTGAAAGTAAGTCGCTGACCCATTATACAAAAGGTACGCAGTCACCGTCCGAAAACGGCTCCCACTGCTTGTACGTACACGGTTTCAGGGTCTATTTCACTCCCCTCACAGGGGTTCTTTTCGCCTTTCCCTCACGGTACTGGTTCACTATCGGTCAGTCAGGAGTATTTAGCCTTGGAGGATGGTCCCCCCATATTCAGACAGAATATCACGTGTTCCGTCCTACTCGATTTCACTGCGTATAGGTTTTCGTGTACGGGGCTATCACCCACTATGGCCACACTTTCCAGAGTGTTCCACTAACCACAACACAGCTTAAGGGCTGGTCCCCGTTCGCTCGCCGCTACTAAGGGAATCTCAATTGATTTCTTTTCCTCCGGGTACTTAGATGTTTCAGTTCCCCGGGTTCGCCTCTCAAAGCCTATGTATTCAGCTAAGAGATACCCGCAAGCGGGTGGGTTTCCCCATTCGGAAATGTTCGGATCAAAGCTCGTTTACCAGCTCCCCGAACCTTATCGCAGGTTACAACGTCCTTCATCGCCTCTGACTGCCAAGGCATCCACCGTGCACGCTTATTCACTTGACCATATAACCCGAAGGCGTCTGGCAAATGAATGGTTCGTAACGATTATCGCCGGTTGGCGCTTGTATCAAACAATACAAGACAATCTTTCAGATCCAATTTGTTAAAGAGCGTTTAAAGCGTTGAAGCTTTAAAAGATGGACTCAAAAACTTCACATCAAGTGTGAAGTGAGTGCATGTTTTAAAACTTTCTTGACCATTCCAGGCATTTGAGGAATGGTGGAGCTATGCGGGATCGAACCGCAGACCTCCTGCGTGCAAAGCAGGCGCTCTCCCAGCTGAGCTATAGCCCCATAAGGGTTGTCGCGTTGTCATTTTGTGTCAATCAAGGCCAATCCCGAGGCCGCATAGCCTGCTAAGCAACGAAGGATTTAACGCTGAGTGGCGCAAAATTGGTAGGCCTGAGTGGATTTGAACCACCGACCTCACCCTTATCAGGGGTGCGCTCTAACCAACTGAGCTACAAGCCTACATATTCGGCATCTGCCGATTACGCTCTCTTTAACTTTCGATCAGGTAATATGTGTGAACGCTTGCCAGAACTTCGCAATCGTTTAAGGAGGTGATCCAGCCCCAGGTTCCCCTAGGGCTACCTTGTTACGACTTCACCCCAGTCATGAATCACACCGTGGTAACCGTCCTCCCGAAGGTTAGACTAGCTACTTCTGGTGCAACCCACTCCCATGGTGTGACGGGCGGTGTGTACAAGGCCCGGGAACGTATTCACCGCGACATTCTGATTCGCGATTACTAGCGATTCCGACTTCACGCAGTCGAGTTGCAGACTGCGATCCGGACTACGACCGGTTTTCTGAGATTTGCTTACCCTCGCGAGTTCGCGGCCCTCTGTACCGGCCATTGTAGCACGTGTGTAGCCCTACTCGTAAGGGCCATGATGACTTGACGTCATCCCCACCTTCCTCCGGTTTGTCACCGGCAGTCTCCTTAGAGTTCCCACCCGAAGTGCTGGCAAATAAGGATAGGGGTTGCGCTCGTTACGGGACTTAACCCAACATTTCACAACACGAGCTGACGACAGCCATGCAGCACCTGTCACTGCGTTCCCGAAGGCACCAAGCTATCTCTAGCAAGTTCGCAGGATGTCAAGAGTAGGTAAGGTTCTTCGCGTTGCTTCGAATTAAACCACATGCTCCACCGCTTGTGCGGGCCCCCGTCAATTCATTTGAGTTTTAACCTTGCGGCCGTACTCCCCAGGCGGTCAACTTATCGCGTTAGCTGCGCCACTAAAGGATCAAGTCCCCCAACGGCTAGTTGACATCGTTTACGGCGTGGACTACCAGGGTATCTAATCCTGTTTGCTACCCACGCTTTCGCACCTCAGTGTCAGTATCGGTCCAGGCAGTCGCCTTCGCCACTGGTGTTCCTTCCGATCTCTACGCATTTCACCGCTACACCGGAAATTCCACTACCCTCTACCGTACTCTAGTCTGGCAGTATCAGGTGCAGTTCCCAGGTTGAGCCCGGGGCTTTCACATCTGACTGACCAAACCACCTACGTGCGCTTTACGCCCAGTAATTCCGATTAACGCTTGCACCCTCCGTATTACCGCGGCTGCTGGCACGGAGTTAGCCGGTGCTTCTTCTGATGTTAACGTCACAGTATGCGGGTATTAACCACACACCTTTCCTCACATCTGAAAGTGCTTTACAACCCGAAGGCCTTCTTCACACACGCGGCATGGCTGGATCAGGGTTGCCCCCATTGTCCAATATTCCCCACTGCTGCCTCCCGTAGGAGTCTGGGCCGTGTCTCAGTCCCAGTGTGGCTGATCATCCTCTCAGACCAGCTACGGATCATCGCCTTGGTGAGCTTTTACCTCACCAACAAGCTAATCCGACGCGGGCTCATCTGATAGCGTAAGGTCCGAAGATCCCCTACTTTCCCCCGAAGGGCGTATGCGGTATTAGCAGTCGTTTCCAACTGTTGTCCCCCACTACCAGGCAGATTCCCACGCGTTACTCACCCGTCCGCCGCTCGTCAGCAACTAGCAAGCTAGTTCTGTTACCGCTCGACTTGCATGTGTTAGGCCTGCCGCCAGCGTTCAATCTGAGCCATGATCAAACTCTTCAGTTCAAATCTTTGTGAGTCATATTAAGAGGGAGGAATGATCCCTCAGACTCGGCTCAAGGTATTACACAACGCTAAATGAATATTCAGTTAGGTTGCTTGCCTTGATTAAGCTTTGTGTGCTCAATCCTGACAAGCGCCCACACATATTACCTGATCAATTTGTTAAAGAGCGGGCTTGATCAACCTGCCGTGTGGCAGAACATGTTGTCTCAAGCGAGGCGCGTATCTTACCGCATCCTCATTCGGTGTCAACCGTTTTTTTCGTTTTTTGTTTCAGTGCCGAAGCACTCAAACAACGAAGCGGTTAAAACCAAGGAGGCAAATTCTACATCAGAAATCTAAGTGATTTCAAGAGCTTATCTCCTTCTCTCCCGAGCCGTTCAGTGTTGCGTGAACCCCGTCGTCTCAAGCGAGGAGGCGAATTCTACAGACATGAGATGGGGCGTCAACTGTTTTGTGTAAAATAATTTCAAAAAGGTGAAACAGCGTCACTTTCGACCAATACCCTGCCAGTAGAGGTAGAGGTAGAGGTAGAGGTAGAGGTAGAGGTAGAGGTAGAGGTAGAGGTAGAGGTAGAGGTAGAGGTAGAGGTAGAGGTATTCAGCATAGCCACGTAAAAGGCAGAAACGACAACGGGCACCCAAGGGTGCCCGTTGTTACATAACAGGGACTGTTAGTCAGCCAGGTAGAAGAGATGGTGCTTCTTCTTGCCCAGTTTCACCAGGAAGTATTTGTCGAAGCGAGCATTGGCAGAGCTGAACAGTGCAGCGGCGCTCATATTCTGATCCATGCCACATGCCTGATCATTAATGATCACAGCGTTGCGCTGCAGAGCATCCTTAACCTGCTTACCGGAGTTTGCCATCCCCGCATCCACCAGCAGAGTCGTCAGAGGCTGCTCGCTCAGCTCGGCCGGAACTGCGGAGGCCGGCAGGCCATCCAGCTGCAGCTGGGCATAATCATCAGCACTCAAGCTGGACACGTCACCGGAGAACAGCGCCTCGGTAATACGACGAGCCGCCTGTAACGCATCTTCACCATGCACCAATCGCGTCATTTCTTCAGCCAGAACCTGCTGACCCTGAGGACGGCCTTCACGCTCCTTGTCTTCCGCTTCAATGGCATCGATCTTATCCACCGACAGGAAGGTAAAGAATTTCATGAAACGGTATACGTCCGCATCAGGCGTCTGCAGCCAGAACTGGTAGAAAGCATAGGGCGAGGTTTTCTTCTCATCCAACCAGACGGCGCCACCTTCGGTTTTACCGAACTTGGTACCATCAGATTTGGTGATCAAGGGTAGTGTCAACGCGTGGGTCGCAGCGCCATTTACACGGCGAGTCAGATCGATACCACCAACGATGTTGCCCCACTGGTCGGAGCCACCGATCTGCATGGTGCAGCCGTACTTACTGTTAAGCTGCTGGAAATCGTATGACTGCAAAATCTGATAAGTGAACTCGGTAAACGAAAGGCCTGAACCTTCACGCTCTATACGCTGTTTCACCGATTCCTTGGCAATCATCTTGTTAACGGTGAAGTGCTTGCCAATATCACGCAGGAAGCTGAGCACATCGACATTAGCCGTCCAGTCGTAGTTATTGGCCAGGATGGCACCGTCTTCATCATTAAATTCGATGAAACGGCTGATCTGTCCTTTCAGGCAGTCACTCCATTGCTTCACAACGTCTTCGGAGTTCAGCTGGCGTTCCTGATCCTTAAAACTGGGATCACCAATCAGACCGGTTGCACCACCGACCAGAGCGATAGGACGATGGCCGGCATCCTGGAAGCGCTTAAGCATCAGCAGTGGCACCAGGTGACCCAGATGGAGGCTATCGGCAGTCGGATCGAAGCCGCAATAAAGCGTCACCGGTCCCTGAGCCATATGCTCAACCAGCTCCTCTTCACTGGTCATCTGTGCGATGAGACCACGGGCCTTGAGATCTTCGATCAAACTGTTTGCGTTCATAACCGCCGAAATCCCTCTATTGGATTGAAAATTAGCAGAGACGGCATTCTACAGCTGTTTCGGACAGGATGGCCAGAAATGCGCTTTATACTGTTAGTTTGCCGGTAGATGACCTGTATTCAGCCCCGAGCCGTGTTATTTGGTTATACTGATGCTTTAACGTTCTAACTTAATATATTCAGGGGATTTTCGTGGCTCCAATACCCCATTACCTGCGCGCCCTGCCCAAACTGCACCTTTATCTACTGGCAGGCGTTCTGGCCGTTATCACCCTGGCAGCTATGTTTCTGCCGGAAGAGCAATCAACCCCCAGTCCCAACCTTCCCCCGCTTGCAGTAAACGAAGTCGACGATTCCACTAATGACACACCTGCTCGGGATGATATTGAACGGGTCAGCCTGCCGTTGTCATTATCTGATCCAGACAAGGCCACACGACCTGAAGACAATTCGGGAGCCGCCAACACTGACGTGCCCGTCGAACCGACTCAAACAGATAACGTCAGCTCCCCTGCCACTATTCCCGAAGCGGTTGAAAACTGGACAGAATACACTGTCCGTTCCGGCGATAACCTCACCACACTTTTCAAACGCGCAGGTCTGGGGCCTCGTGATGTATACCAGGTATCACAGGCAGCCAGCAGCCAGGATGCCCTCAAATACCTGAAGCCGGGGCAAACCCTGGCTTTTCTCATTGAAGGCGGGGAACTGCGTAAACTGAAACATGTGCGCAGCCGCCTGCAAAGCACTTTGATAGAACGCACACCCGACGGATATGTCATCAGTGAACAGGAACGTACCCCTGAAGCTCAAAGCGCCTATGCGGAAGCCGACATCCGTCGCTCACTGTTCCTTGATGCGGCTGATGCCGGACTACCTCAGCGCACCATCATGCAATTGGCGCAGATTTTTGGCTGGGACATCGATTTTGCGCTGGATATCCGGGAAGGCGACCACTTCCGGGTACTCTACGAACAGGATTATCTCGATGGCGAACCCCTGAACAGCACGCGCATTCTGGCCGCTCAATTCATGAACCGCGGCAACACTTACACGGCAATCCGCTTTACCGACAGCCAGGGAAACAGCAATTACTTCAGCCCTGACGGACACAGCATGCGCAAGGCGTTCCTGCGTTCACCGGTCGATTTCCGTCGTATCAGCTCCCGCTTCAAGCCCGAACGCTACCATCCGGTGCTGGGTCGTAAACGCCCCCACCGTGGCGTTGACTATGCCGCTGCTACAGGCACGCCCATCAAGGCTGCCGGTGACGGCAAAGTAATCTGGCGTGGCACCAAGGGTGGCTACGGTCGCACCGTTATCCTGCAACACGGTGGCAACATCACCACACTCTACGCACATATGAGCCGATACCAGAAAGGTGTCAGCAACGGCACGCGCGTAAAACAGGGCCAGACTATCGGCTATGTCGGCGCTTCCGGCCTGGCCACCGGCCCTCACCTGCATTATGAGTTCCGCAGCAACGGCGTTCACCGTAACCCGCTCACCGTCGACCTCCCGGCCGCCGACCCTGTACCGGCCAATGAACGCGATGCCTTTCTGGCTGAAGCCAACCGGCTGGTCGCCGAACTGGAACGCCACTCCGACACTCGCCTGGCCATGAACGATGAGAGCGGCCAGCCATGAGCCAGTACTATATTGGCTTAATGTCAGGCACAAGCCTGGACAGCGTGGACACCGTTCTGGTGCGTTTCGAGCCGGAATTCGAGTTACTGGCCTGGCATGAGCACTCCTTGCCGGAACCCCAGCGCCAATCGATTCTGCAACTGACGCAACCCGGTGATAACGAGATTGAGCATCTGGGGTTGCTGGACCGCCAGCTTGGAGAACTGTTTGCAGACGCCGTGAACACACTGCTGGAGCGCTCAGGCACCGACGCGGCTGACATCATTGCCATCGGCAGCCATGGGCAAACCATCCGCCACCGTCCCGAAAAGGGGTTCAGTCTGCAGATTGGCGACCCTGCCAGTATTGCCGAGCACACAGGCATCACAACCCTGGCCGATTTCCGCCGCCGCGACCTGGCTGCCGGAGGACAGGGCGCCCCGCTGGTTCCACCTTTCCATGAGCACCTGTTTCGCAGTCACAAGCAGGATCGCGTGCTGGTTAATCTCGGCGGCATGGCCAATATCACCCTGCTTCCGGCCGACCCACAGCAGGATGTCAGTGGCTATGATACCGGTCCGGGCAATGTGCTTATGGATACCTGGATTCAGCGCCACCAGGGCAAGGCGTTTGATCGCCATGGCAACTGGGCCAGAAGCGGCCAGGTGATGGAAGAGCTTTTGGACGTCATGCTGAGCGACGCCTACTTTCACCAGCCACCGCCCAAAAGCACAGGACGGGAAACGTTCAATTCCGAATGGCTGGAGCGAGCAATCAGCTGCCTTGCAGAAGCGCCCAAGGCCGAGGATGTACAGGCAACACTGTTGGAGCTGACGGCCCGTTCATTGGCAGACGCCATACAAACCCACAGCCTGCACCAGCCCGAGCTCTACCTTTGCGGCGGCGGCAGCCATAACCAGGGATTGCAGCAACGTCTGCAACAGCTGTTACCTGACAGCCAAATCAGTACTACTGAAGCACTGGGGCTGCACCCTGATTGGATGGAAGCGACCGCTTTTGCCTGGTTTGCCATGCGGACGTTGAACCGAAAAACGGCCAGCAAGGCCAGCGTCACCGGCGCACGTGGCGATCGCATACTGGGAGCCATTCATCTGCCTTGAGCAGATGAACAACTTCCCAGGCAATAGGTAAACAGAGGCATTCTCTCCCGCAACGCAGGTCAAGCAATCATATCGGTTGTGATTGATGTTTGCCCCACCAGCTCAAGGTAATCATCGAGCGCCTGCTGCGTATTGTTCTTGAACTCGCCGGAATCACTGAAGCGTGCCAACACGTCTCCACGATCCCAGCGACCATCTTCAAGATTTCCGACCCAATATCGCAACCCCTCCTCATCAGGTTCGCGCTCCAGTACATGATTGTACAGTTTGCTGACGTACCCCTGATCATCAGCGTCGGCATACAGCGTTTTGAACTCACCACTATCGATGAACCGGTCGATGATCTGCTCAAAATTCAATTCGTGATCCAGTCGATCGGCCCAATATTTGAAACCAGCCTCATCAGGATCCCGATCAAAAACAGCCCGATATAGTCGGTACACGGCACCATCTTCGCTATAGGCTTCAGCCGCATCTTCGACTTCCACTCGGCTGCCATCGGACCGCTTGGCATAGACCGCCTCAGCTTCGTCAGATGCACTCAGGCTGGAGTGGTAAAACTCGATTTCATGACGCTCGCCTTCAAACATGACGACACTGCCATCTTTCTGATAGAAGCCATCATCTTCAAGCTCATAAATCACCCCGTCACGTACCAGGTAAAGATCATCGTCAATACGGTATTCCGCATTCTGACTGAGGTCGAAGGAGTATTCATTTTCGTCTTCCCGCTCAAACAGCTGGCCATCAATATATACATCCGAGGAGGGGATACCCGACTGACTGCCATTCAGCTGCGTTTCGCTGGAGGTTTCGACATAGCTGCCATTGCCCAGATGGGTATATACCTTCGTTTCGGTGTAGCCATGCTCAACTTCAACTTCGATGACGTTATCACCCTGCAGGGTGTAAGTAGTATTGGCATCAATCTGTTCGCGCTCCCAGAAGCCATCGTCCCATTCAAACACAGCGACCACCTGGTTGTTCTGGATCTCGAACCGCATCAAGTCATCGCCGTACCCGGAGCCGTTGCTATCTTCCTCGCTGCCTGAAGAGCTGTCATCAATCACCTGTGACTGGCTGGAGGTTTCAATGTAAGTACCGTCTTCCCGTGCGGTATAGACGGTCGTTTCCGTAACCCCATGCTCCACTTCCGTCTCGATGACGTTGTCACCCTCAACGCTGTAAGTTGTGTTGGCATCCGGACTCTCAAGCTCCCAGACACCATCGTCATATTCGTAAACCGCAATTACTTCGTTGTTCTGAATATCAAATTTCATCACGTCTGAACCGGACATACTTCCCCCTCACTTACGCCTTGTTTGCGACTTCAATTACGGATGTGAACTCATGGAAGCAGCCTCACCGAACCATCACCTGTGAAGTTGAGAAACACCCATAGAGCTATCAGGCACACAATGCACGAACAAGTTAAATTGAAACTTAAAACAACATGTCCCGTAGCATGAAGCAGAAGTAAGCTTCAGGACCGGATTCAGTATAGAAGGGAGGGAGCAAGGAAGCGCAACTCGGGTCAGCAGGCACCAGAAACGCAAAAACCCCGCAAGCATTAATGCCTACGGGGCTTTTAATCAATCGTCAGGGCCTTACAGCCTTAGCTGCTATCCCGAGACAGGATCAGATCGAGAAGGACGAACCGCAGCCGCAAGTCGTGGTCGCATTGGGGTTGTTGATCACGAACTGAGAGCCTTGCAGGCCCTCCTTGTAATCAACCTCCGAGCCGGCCAGGTACTGGTAGCTCATCGGGTCCACTACCAGCGTTACACCGTCACGCTCAACCGCTGCATCATCGTCCGCCATGTTTTCATCGAACGTGAAGCCATAAGAGAAGCCCGCACAACCGCCACCGGTGATGTACACACGCAGTTTCAGCTTGTCGTTCTGCTCTTCTTCCAGCAATGATTTGACCTTGTTGGCCGCCGCATTGGTAAATACCAGGTCGGCCGCTTGTGCAGTATCGCTCATAGTTACACTAAACCCTCTTAGATACGGCGCATTCTGCCTAAACCGACTAATTCAGTCAAGTATTGGCAGATCAGGGCATCAGTGCAACCTGTTCCAGGCCCGCTGTTTCCGGCAGGTCAAACATGATGTTCATGATCTGAATCGCCTGGCCAGACGCGCCTTTCATCAGGTTATCGATGGCTGACAAAACGACCACCGTATCTTCGCCCTGAGGCTGGTGTACGCTGATGCGGCACATGTTGGAACCTTTGACACTACGTGTTTCCGGGTGGGCGCCGGCAGGCATCACATCCACGAAAGGTTCATCACGATAGAAGTCTTCAAACAGGGTCTGCAGGTCCGGGCCGACCGGGTCTTTCAGAACCGAGTACAGGGTCGCGTGAATACCACGAATCATCGGCATCAAGTGCGGACTGAAGGTCAACCCTACCGGACGACCAGCCATATCGCTCAGTCCCTGCTTGATCTCCGGCAGATGACGGTGACCCGGCACGCCGTAGGCTTTAACGCTTTCACTGGCTTCTGCCAGCAAAGTGCCGACATTGGCACCACGGCCAGCACCGGTAACACCGGATTTACAATCGGCAATCAAGCGACGGTGGTCAATCAGGCCTGCTTTCAACAGCGGCTGATAACCCAGCTGCACCGCGGTGGGATAGCAGCCGGCACAACCGATCATCTGACCTTCACGGATGGCATCACGGTTCAGCTCGGGCAAGCCGTATACCGCTTTTTCCACCAGATCCGGACAGGTGTGCTCCAGGTTGTACCATTTTTCCCACAGCGGAATATCCTTGATGCGGAAATCAGCACCCAGATCGATCACTTTAACGCCACGATCAATCAGTTCGGGAGACATGCTCATGGCCACACCGTGCGGTGTCGCGAAGAACACCACATCACAGGCTGCCAGACGGTCTACATCCGGTACCGTGAAAGCAAGATCCAGATGGCCTCGCAGGTTCGGGAACATGTCCGCCACCTTGACGCCCTCCTCTGAGCGCGAGGTAATCACTTCCACCTGCGCCTGGGGGTGGTTTGCCAAAAGACGCAACAATTCAACACCGGTGTAGCCGGTGCCTCCGACGATACCTACCTTGACCACATCAACCTCTCATCAGTACGTAAAAACTGTTAGGGTATAGTACTTAGCTGCACAGCAGATGACCATGATCCTCTGAACGAATCATCATGCCACACCAACTGCTCTCACTGGAACACTTCCGCCATCGACTGGCTCATGCCGATGCCCTGCCGCAACTGGTCATACTGGGCATTCTCTCCGGCCTGGCTGCCGGCGGTCTGATCAGCCTGTTCAGATCAGCCGACACCCTGCTGCAGGCCTGGCTGCTGAGCGGCGGTGCCGAACGCTTTGAAGAGCTGCCCGATGTATACCGGCTGCTACTGCCCGTGGCCGGCAGCCTTCTATTGATTGCCCTGTTTGCCTGTATTCCGCCCCAGGCCCGAGCGGTCGGTATTGTGCACCTGCTAGAGAGACTGAGTAACCATCAGGGCCGCCTGCCTGCCTTTAACCTGTTGATTCAATGGCTGGCCGCCGTTATTGCGCTGGCCAGCGGCCACTCGGTGGGCCGAGAAGGCCCGGCCGTTCATCTAGGGGCCGGGGCCGGCAGCTGGCTGGGACAGAAACTGAACCTGCCCAATAATTCCTTACGCCTGCTGGTTGGCTGCGGCGCAGCGGCAGGTATTGCCGCCACCTTCAACACCCCCCTGGCCGGCGTGATTTTCGCCATGGAAATTATCCTGCTGGAGTACACCATGGTCGGCTTCCTGCCCGTCATGGTCGCGGCGCTGGTGGGGGATGTGGTGTCGCGTGCCTTGATCGGCGAGGCCATCGTCTTCACGGCACCCGATCTGGCCATTGGCGAACTGACACAGTTGCCGCTGGTTGCCCTGCTGGGCCTTCTGTGCGGATTGCTGGCGGCCGGCTTCCACCTGCTGCAGATGCAGACATTTCGTTTGCTGCACTGGCACTTCTCCATCCGCTTTCTGCTGGCCGGTTTGCTGACAGGGCTGGTCGCACTCTACTGGCCGGAAGTCATGGGTGGCGGCTATGACACCATTGAATCCCTGTTCCATGAGCCCGCCCCCATTCTGTTTCTGTGCGGCCTGTTGATCGCCAAGTGCCTGCTGACACCGGTGGTGATAGGCTTGGGGATTCCGGCGGGCCTGATCGGTCCGACCCTGTTTATCGGCGCCGTTGCCGGTGCCCTCTTGGGTGCGGTCGACAGTCTGTTGACCGGTACTGCCCACACCGGCATGTACGCTATGATCGGCATGGGCGCGATGATGGCCGCTTTGCTCAACGCGCCCCTGGCTGCCTTGCTGGCCATGCTGGAACTGACCCAAAATGCCGGTATCGTGCTGCCTGGCATGCTGGCACTATTAATTGCCAGCCTGACCACCCGCTACGGGTTCAAACTGCCCTCCATTTTCCATGCATCCCTGCTGCGCCAGGGACTTGATGTACGCCAGGCACCTTTGGCGCAAATTCTCTCCCGTGCCGCCGTCGGCAGCTTGATGCGACGAGATATTTGCCAGGCCTCCAGCGACATCCACTTGAGTACTGCACGCACACTACTGGAAGCCGCCCCCTACCGCATTCTGGTGGAAAGCGACAAACGTCATTTTCTGTTGCCGCCAGCGGACCTGCGACATTACATCGACAGTCTGCCGGATCAGGCACCGGATGACTTGAATATCAACCTGCTGTCGATCCCGGCACACCGTATCGACACCAGTTACCTGCTCTATCGTGCCACCCTCAAGGAGGCCCTGGATTTGCTGCGCGAAAAGGAACTGGAATCGCTGGTTGTGGTCAGCAACCAGGAAGAGCCGATGGGCATGATCAGCCGTCAGCAGATTGAAGAGTACTATCACCAGAAACAGAGTCTTTCATGACCCGATTACACGGCCTTTATGGCCTTACCGACGCCGGCCTGATGCCGACAGATGACGCTATGCTGGAACAGGTAGAAGCCGCCTTGCGTGGTGGCATGCGCCTGCTGCAATACCGCGACAAGTCCATAGATGGGGCCAAACGCCTGCGCCAGGCCTTGGCGTTACGAGACCTGTGCCACCAATACGACTGTCCGCTGCTGATCAACGATGATGTCAAACTGGCCCGCGCATCTCAGGCGGATGGCGTCCACCTGGGCCAGGGCGATGGCAGCGTTGCCGGCGCCCGTGATTACCTGGGCAGCAAGGCGCTGATCGGCCAGACCTGCCACGACAGCCTCGACCTGGCACGCAACGCCATTGCCGCCGGCGCCGACCATGTCGCTTTCGGCGCGTTCTTCCCGTCGAACACCAAGCCCGGCGCCAGCCCGGCACCACTGAGCCTGCTGCAGGCAGCGAAAACAGAATTCCAGGTTCCGGTGGTGGCGATTGGCGGGATCAGCGTGGATAATGCGAGCCAGGTAATCGAAGCCGGTGCCGACCTTGTCGCCGTCGTGCATGCCCTCTTTGCTGCCGATGATGTAGAGCAACAGGCACACCGCTTCACGCAACAGTTTACGACGGTATAACCCACTTATTTACAGTTAATAGGAAGTGTCCCATGTCACGTTCAGAATCCCTGTTTCAGGCCGCACAGGCTCACATCCCGGGTGGCGTA
This sequence comes from Marinobacterium sp. NO-S09, assembly GCF_059179545.1. NCBI lineage: Bacteria > Pseudomonadati > Pseudomonadota > Gammaproteobacteria > Oceanospirillales > Oceanospirillaceae > Marinobacterium > Marinobacterium sp. NO-S09. The sequence goes on from NZ_CP168954.1 coordinate 4,106,167, forward strand.
AACTCGCCGGTCCGCGCTTTCAAGGGCGTGGGTGGCACGCCGGTGTTCTTCAAGCGTGGCGAAGGTCCTTTCCTGTTTGACGAAGACGACCGTCAGTACATCGACTATGTCGGCTCCTGGGGCCCAATGCTGCTGGGCCACTCTTATCCGCCGGTCATGAATGCCGTGCGCGAGATGCTGGATAACGGTCTGGGCTTCGGCGCACCGACCGCCATCGAAACCGAGATGGCCGATCTGGTGTGCGAACTGGTGCCGTCCATGGATATGGTGCGTATGGTCAGCTCCGGTACCGAAGCGACCATGAGTGCCATTCGCCTGGCCCGCGGCTTTACCGGCCGCGACAAGATCGTCAAGTTTGAGGGCTGCTACCACGGCCACTCCGACTCCCTGCTGGTGAAAGCCGGCTCCGGTGCCCTGACTCTGGGTGAACCCAACTCTCCGGGGGTTCCTGCCGCACTGGCCGAACACACCATTACCCTGACGTACAACGATATCGACAACGTGCGCAAAGCCTTTGCCGAAATTGGCGACCAGGTTGCCTGCATCATTGTTGAGCCGGTTGCCGGCAACATGAACTGCATCCCGCCCAAGGAAGGTTTCCTGGAGTGCCTGCGCGAAGTCTGTGACCAGCACGGCAGCGTACTGATTTTTGATGAAGTCATGACCGGCTTCCGTGTCGCACTGGGCGGTGCCCAGGAGCTGTACGGCATCAAACCTGACCTGACCACTCTGGGTAAGGTTATCGGTGGTGGCCTGCCGGTTGGCGCCTTCGGCGGCAAACGTGAAATCATGGAACACATCGCGCCGCTGGGCCCGGTGTATCAGGCCGGCACTCTGTCCGGAAACCCGCTGGCCATGTCCGCCGGACTGGCCATGCTGACCGCGCTCAAGCAGGAAGGCATTCATGAAGCTCTGGCCGCCAAGGCGGAATACCTGACTCAGGGTCTGGAAGCCATGGCTGCACGTCACGCCATCGCCTTCACTACCAGCTGCGTTGGCGGCATGTTCGGTCTGTTCTTTACCGATCAGGACAGCGTTACCAGCTTCGCCGAAGCCACCGCCTGCGATGCCGAGCTGTTCGGCAGGTTCTTCCACGGCATGCTGGACGAAGGCGTCTACCTGGCGCCGTCCGCGTTTGAAGCCGGCTTCGTCTCCAACGCCCACACCGAAGCGGAGCTGGATGCGACCCTGGCGGCCGCTGACCGTGTATTTGCCAAACTGGCCGCTTAAGCAATGCTGGGAAGTAGCCTGATTCTGGTTGCTGCTCTCGCCAGTGCCGTGCTGCTGTTTCGCCGCAGCGAGGCGCTGGCCGAAGCACCTCAGTCGCAACTTCAGGTGAGTAGCCTGAGCCTGGTATTTATCGCCCTGGCGGCTATGGGTCAGCTGTTACTGACACCCGATAATCAGGATGTCGCCACACTGCAGCGACTGCTGGGCAACCTGGCCCTGTACGCGGGACTGCCCCTGCTGGTGACAGCGGTGTTGGCATTATCGATGGGCTGGTTCTGGTCTAAAGCAGGCTGGGGCCGCTGGCTGCTGGCTCTGTTTGCCCTGTTTGAACTGCTGCGTCGCATGGGACTGGGAGAAAGCTACACTCTCTGGCTCAGCGTGGCTTTGGCAGCAGCCCTGTTGGTTGCCGCATTCAAACTGCCCGTACTGACAGGCCGGATTGCACTGGCGCTGGCAGCCCCACTGATACTGCTGGGTATCAGTGCCGGCACGCTCATGACGGCAACACCTCCGGCACTGCTGCCACCGCTGGCACAAGCCGCAGGGCTGGGACTCATCAGCTTCGCATTGCTGCAGCACACCGGCAAGCGCCAGCCTGAACAAACAGGCTGACGCCTTTCAGGGTGTCAGTAAGCGGCGGCCTTGTCGCGCGCTTCCTTGGCACCCTGAGCATTTCCCCCTTCCTGACGAATCTCGGCAATCAACTGCCACAACCGCTTGAGCGCACCGGACTGGCCGGCGGCAACGCTGACACCTTTCAGCGCCACCTGCTCTGCCTGCAGGAACTGCCCCTGGCGACGCTGCACATCGGCCAGCTGGATATACACTTCCGGGTCACGCGGCGCGATTCGCAGAGCGCGCTCCAGCCGGCTTTGCGCCATGCGCAGATCGCCCTTGCCACTATCGGTACGTGCCGTTTCCAGCAAGGCAATCACGGCCGGGCTCTGTGGCTGGCTGACTACCGGCTGGCTGGACTGAATTTCCACCGGCTGCGAGGCGGCTTCCGGGTCACGCTGTTCACGCACCACAGGTACACGGGTTACCGGTTGTACGGTCACACCGGGGGAGGTTTCGGCCGGCACCACGGTACCCGGCTGGGTCACGGGCTCTTTGGCCGGCTCATAGTCCTGACCGCGATCTTCCACCGGCGCGCGGTAGGGGTTGGGACCGGCACAGCCAGTCACCAGCGCGGCCGCGGCCAGCATCAGACAGATTTTTTTCATCGCATCCTTCTCACATCAGTCAAACCAGTTGCGGAACCAGTCCAGCGAACGTCGAACAGGGTTATCCAGACCACAGTCCACTTTTTCACTGGGCGCCGTGCCCGTCAGGAACGGCAGCTGTCGGGACCCTTCACAGCGACGATCAGATCGAAGACCTGTCGCCTCGTCTATCCATACATACTCAACCCCGGCAGGGCGAGTCGCCAGGAAGGGCTCCGGAGATTCACGCCGCATGAACTCGGTCCACACGCGCAGTGCCCCGCCGGAACCGGTAAAGGGCAGCTGACTGTTGTCATCACGTCCCAACCAGACCACCGCCAGGCGGTTGCCGGCAAAACCGGCAAACCAGCTGTCCCGCTGATCATTGGAGGTGCCTGTCTTGCCACCCACATTGAGGTTATCCGGCAATACCGAATACACACTGCGAGCCGTACCCTCACGCGCCACTTCCTGCAGCGCGTACTGTAACAGATGCACCAGCTCGGGTTTTACCTGTTGTTTCAGGGTAAAGGGGTAACGTGACAATTCTTCACCTTCGGCATCAGTTACCCGGCGGATAACTCGCAACGGCATACGGAAACCATTGGCCGCAATGGTCTGATAGACACTGGCCAATTCCAGAGGTGACAACGCCTGAGCCCCTAATAACAGTGACGGATACGCCTTGAGATCACGCTCGGCACCCAGGCGGTGGAGCATGTCGATGACATTATCCAGACCAACGTTCATTCCCAAACGCGCCGTGGACTGGTTATAGGACAGCGCCAGCGAACGGTGCAGCGGGATCACGCCATGGCTGCGACGATCAAAGTTCTGCGGCTGCCATACCGAGCCATCCGGCATTTTTACACTCAGCGGCTCATCTTCCAGCGCCGTTGCCAGGGTATAGCCCTGCTCCAGTGCAGCCAAATAGATCGCCGGCTTCACCAGTGAACCGATGGGGCGCAAGGCATCCAGAGCGCGGTTAAAACCGGTATAGCGATTATCCCGCCCACCGATCAGCGCCATCACCTCCCCGGTTTGCGGGTCGGTCACCACCATACTGGCTTCCAGCTCCTTGGCCCGCTTGCCGTAGCGTTTCTCAAGGCGGCCAATACCGGTTTCCAGTGCCGCTTCCGCACGGGTCTGCACCATCGGATCCAGTGATGTAAATACACGCAAACCTTCACTGCTCAGATCCTCATCACGGTATTCCTCGCGCAGTTTGCGCTTCACCAGATCCAGATAGGCGGGGAAAGCCCCTTTATGCAAACTGCGCTGTTTCACCACGCCAAGGGTCTGACGACGTGCCTGATCATATTCATCGCGGCTGATATGCCCCTGTTCGAACAACATCTTCAGCACCAGGTTACGGCGCTCCATGGCTCGGTCGGGGTTGCGGCGGGGGTCATACCAGGACGGGCCTTTCACCATGCCGGCCAGCAGGGCCACCTGATGCAGCTCCAGTTCCTGTACCGGCCGGGCAAAGTAATACTGGCTGGCCAGGCCAAAGCCGTGAATGGAGCGACTGCCGGACTGCCCCAGATACACCTCATTCAGATAGGCTTCGAGGATTTCATCCTTGTCATAATGCAGCTCCAGCAACATCGCCATCGGCAGTTCCAACAGCTTGCGGCTCAGCGTGCGGTCGGACGTGAGGTAGAAGTTCTTGATCAGCTGCTGGGTCAGGGTACTGCCGCCCTGCACGAAACGGCCTTCACGGATATTGACCCACATGGCACGGGCAATACCCTTGGGTGACACCCCCCAGTGATCATAGAAAGCCCGATCCTCCACGGTGACCAGCGCCTGCGCCAGATGAAGCGGTGCCTCCTCCAGCTTGATCAGATCGCGATCCTCATTGGATTTGGGGTAGATCCCCCCGATCAGCATGGGCTCCAGTCGTACCAGGGGCAGTGAGCGCCCGTCACTGCTTTTGATCGACTGAAGGCGCCCGCCTGAGAAGGACAGCAGCATATTGCGTGAAGGCTCAACCTCATCCGGAAAATCAAAGCCACGGCTGTAGATACGCGCCCGGCTGCTGGCCCATTCCACCGCCCCGGGTTGATCAGCACGGCGCACAAAACGATAATTAAGCGTCTTGAGTTCCTGCTTCAGCTCATCCATGGCGATGGACTGACCGGGATACAGCTCCAGCGGGCGGGCATAAACCTTGGCCGGGACAGCCCAGCGTTTGCCCTCGAATTTGCTACGCACCTGAGCGTCCAGATACACCAGACCGGCCGCCGCAATAACCGTCAGCACCAGCCCCAGCTTGAACAGCCAGCGCAGGAAACGACCGAGACGAGAAGGTTTGGATTTCTGACGCGAACGGCGTCCTTTGGCGGAAGGTGTTCTCTTTTTACTCATCGGATCAGTATAATCCTATGCCGTCGCCGACAACAGCAGGAACCCCATGTTACCCACATTGATCGAATCCCTGCGCGATCCCGCCTGTTTCCCGCACCCCGTGGAGCAGATAGAGGTGATCGAGACGCACATCTCCTGGATTCTTCTTACCGGTGAATATGCCTACAAGGTCAAGAAACCGGTCAATTTCGGCTTTCTGGACTTCACTACCCTTGCCCAGCGACGACATTGCTGTGAAGAGGAAGTTCGCCTGAACCAACGCCTGGCACCGGATATCTATATTGGTCTGGTGGCCATTGGCGGCAGCACCGAGAAGCCGGAGCTGGATACAGCAGGCGAAGCGATCGAATATGCCGTCAAAATGTATCAGTTTGATCCTGAACTGCGCCTTGACCGCCTGCTGCAGCGTCACCTGTTTGAAGCCCACTGGATCGACCTGCTGGCCGAACAGATTGCCGACTTCCATTCACGTATTCCGATCGTGGCCCAGGATAGTCCTTGGGGTGAACCGGAGACACTCTGGGAAGTCGTGGCCGACAACTATCGCCACATTCATCCCGAGCACCTTGAGGCTGACGACCTGACCCTGCTGCAGCAGTTGTCGACGCACACGGCGCAAAGTTTCCGCAGCCTCAGTGGACTGATCAAGCAGCGCAAGCAGAAAGGCCATGTCCGCGAGTGCCACGGCGATTTGCACCTTGCCAACGTCAACCTGTTCCACGATCACCTGCGCCTGTTCGATTGTATCGAGTTCAATCTGGAATTCCGCTGGATTGACACCATGTCGGACCTGGCCTTCCTGTTGATGGACCTGGAAGCCAACCAGCAGTTCCGCTGGGCCAATCGCTGCCTCAACCTCTACCTGGAGTTGAGCGGCGACTACGAAGCCCTGCCCCTGCTTAACTTCTTCAAGGCCTACCGCTCCATGGTACGCGCCAAGGTCGCCATGCTGGGCGCTGAGCCAGATGTTCCGAGTTGCCGCCAGTACCTCAAGCTGACCGAGCATTACTACCGCGAGCGCAGCCCCGCCATTTTCCTGATGCACGGTGTCAGCGGCAGCGGCAAAAGCTACCTCAGCGAACGCCTGGCCGAAGCCGTAGGCGTGATTCGCATCCGCTCAGACGTGGAGCGCAAACGCATCTATCGTGAGCTGAGTTTGCAGGGGCAGTCGGTAGAACTCTATGGTGCCGAGATGAACAGTCGCACCTTCCAGCACCTGCTGGATACCACCAGACTGATGCTCAAAGCCGGATACTCGGTGGTAGTGGATGCCACCTTTATTCAGCAACGCACCCGCAACGCCTACTTAGAACTGGCCAAAAACCTCGACCTGCCGCTGCGTATCATCAGCTGTCATTGCGAGCAGAGTCTGATTGAGGCGCGTCTGAAGCGCCGTCAGGAAGAGGGTCGCGATCCGTCAGATGCGGATGTTGCAGTGATGCGTGAACAGATGAACATGATGCAGCCACTGACCAGCGATGAGCAGTTGCTCTCATTGCAGGTTGATACCCGTGATGACGAGGCCATCGAGCAGTTGATGGCACACCTGCGTGCACAGCGCCTGCTGGGAGATGGTGATGACTGAGATCTATGTCTGCCAGCTGGATGCGCTGGACCCGGTGGAAGGCCGTGGATTTGATCTGGACGACGGCACGGCCGTCCTGTTATTCCAGCGTGATGGCGAAGTCATCGCCTGGCGCAACAGCTGCCCTCACCGTGGCATCCGTCTGGAGTGGCAGCCGGACCAGTTCCTCGACTACGAGAAGCAGTTTATCCAATGTGCCACCCACGGCGCGCTGTTCGGCGTCAAGGATGGCACCTGTATTGCCGGACCCTGCCCCGGTGAGCAGCTGGAACCTCTGAGCTGCATCATCAGGGACGGGGCTGTTTACCTTAGCCGCGATTGATCCGGGCGCGCAGACGCTCCAGCGCCAGCTCGATACGATCCATACCCGTAGTGTAGGCAAAGCGGATAAAACGCTCAGGGTGGTTACAGCCAAAGTCTGCCCCGGGCGTCACCGCCAACAGGTCGTCCTCCAACAGCGACCAGCAGAACGCAAAGCTGTCATCGGTCAGATGGGAAGCATCGGCGTACACGTAGAAAGCCCCCTCCGGCATCAACGGAATGCCAAAGCCCAGTTCACGCAAACCTTCCACCAGACGGTCCCGGCGCAGCGCAAAGGCTTCACGGCGCTGCTCCAGCAACGCCAGTGTGTCCGGCTCGAAAGCCGCCAGCGCCGCATGCTGTGACAGGGTAGCCGGTGAAATAAACAGGTTCTGGGCGATTTTTTCCATCTCCGCCACTTCATCCGGCTGCGCCACCAACCAGCCAAGGCGCCAACCGGTCATGCCGAAATATTTGGAGAAGCTGTTCAGCACAATGGCATCCGGCGCCACGGACAGTACCGTTTCGGCATCAAACCCATAGGTCAGACCGTGGTAGATCTCGTCCACAATCAGACGCCCCTGCAGGCGCGCAACCGTTTCGGCAATCGCAGCCAGCTGTTCGGAAGGCACCACCGAGCCTGTCGGGTTGGAGGGTGAAGCCAGCAACACACCGGCAGTATCCGGCTGCCAGTGCTCTTCGATCAGCTCCGGTGTCAGCTGATAATTGGTCTCCGGCCCCACCGGCACCAGCTGACCGCGTGATTCCAGCAAACGCAGGAACTGACGGTTACAGGGGTAGCCGGGATCGGCCAGCATGAAGCGGCTGCCCGGTGCCGCCAGCAGAGAGAAAGCCAACAGGAGTGCGCCGGAAGCCCCCGCCGTCACCAGCACATGCTCGGGCGCCAGGTCGACGCCGTAACGCTGCTGATAAAAACCGGCAATGGCTTCACGCAGCGGCATGATGCCGCCCGCCGGGGTATAGCGGGTCTGACCTGCTTCCAGCGCGGCATGCGCCGCCTGTACGATAGGCGCGGCAGTCGGAAAGTCCGGTTCCCCCGCCTCCATGTGCACCACATCCATACCGGCACTATCCAGTTCCGCCGCCCGTTTCAACAGATCCATTACCTTGAAGGAATCAATCTCGCGCGCACGCTCGGTCCAGCCCCTTGTCATTTCCATCTCCTGGCAGGTTGTTTCAGCGCCAGTATATCGACATTGGTCGAAACTGTACCCACCCCGCCGCTGTCCAACATCAATCGAGATGGCAAAATGCCAAAGCGGGTCTAGCCTAAAGGGTGGGGTTCTGGTACTTTCACCCGCTTTCAATGCACCAGTGTTCCTTATCAGGGGCGCCGGACCCGAGGCAGTCGGGCTTCGACTGGTCTGGACCCCCAATGACGTGAGGCTGCGCCAAATGCCTAAAACAACTGATACACAGTTCATGCACTTTGAACCTTACCCGCTGGATACCGGCGAGGAGTACATGAACGAAGCGCAGAAAGAGCATTTCCGCAAAATCCTGCTGGGATGGAAACGCGAGCTGATGGAAGAGGTCGACAGCACCATCACCCATCTCAAAGAGGAAGCTTCCAACTTTGCCGATCCCAGTGACCGTGCAAGCCAGGAAGAAGAATTCAGCCTCGAACTGCGCACCCGTGACCGTGAACGCAAGCTGATCCGCAAGATCGACGAAGCGCTCGAAAGCATCGATGAAGATGACTACGGCTTCTGCGAAGCCTGTGGTGTAGAGATCGGCATCCGCCGTCTGGAAGCACGTCCCACTGCTACCCTCTGCATCGACTGCAAGACCCTGGCCGAAATCAAGGAAAAGCAGATCGGTCGCTAAGACCGGCCGGGGCGTGCAAACGCCCCTCTGCTCTCCCGCCTCGTGCAACCTGTCGGACGTTTCGCGCCTTCGCCAACCGGTCCTCTTCATTTCGGCTCGCTGCTGGCAGCACTGGCCAGCTATCTCGATATTCGCGCCCGCAAGGGTCGCTGGCTGGTTCGTATCGAAGACCTGGACCCACCCCGGGAACAACCCGGCGCTTCCACGCATATCCTGAAAACGCTTGAAGCCTTCGGCCTGTGTTGGGACGGTAGCGTCGTCTATCAAAGCCAGCGCCACACTCTCTATCAGGAAGCACTGGGACAATTACGCCAGCTGAACCTCACCTACCCCTGTAACTGCAGTCGCAAGCAGCTGCGCACCCGTGGCGCCCAGGGCTATGATGGTTACTGCCTGCAACATCCGCCAGCATCACTGGACAACTGCGCCTTCCGGGTAACACACCCCGAAGGGGCACAGTTTTTTGAAGACCGTATCCAGGGACGACGTGAATATCAGTGGCAGGGGCACCAGGGCGACTTTGTGATTTTTCGCCGCGACGGCCTCTTTGCCTACCAGTTGGCTGTAGTAGTAGACGATGCGGAACAGGGCATCACCGATATCCTGCGCGGCAGCGACCTGATAGACGAGACACCGCATCAATTGTTGCTGCAGTCTCATCTGGGCTATGCCCAACCGAGCTATGCGCATATTCCGGTAATCACCAACTCCGAAGGCCAAAAGCTGAGCAAACAGAATCTGGCACCGGCGATTGCCGGCCACGAACGCCAACACCTGCTCTTAAGGGCCCTGAGGCTACTGGGACAGACCCCTCCGGCGGAGCTGGAAGCTGCCACCACCGAGGAACTCTTGCAATGGGCCATCGCACACTGGCACATTGCCAGGGTACCGGCTGTGCTCAGCCTGCCACAGGGAGAGGAATGAAATGCACCGACACCGCCTGCTGTTGCTGGTTGCACTGGGCACCTTGCTGCTATTTCCCGGCCTGATGGACTGGTGGCTGTTTGGCAACCATCATTGGCTGACACCTTTTATTATCTGGGGCCTGTTGATCGCCCTGGTCGCACTGGCTGAATGGCGCCAACGTCACCATGAACTTTGAACTCTCGGCTTTATTAGTACTGGGCTGCGGCTACCTGCTGACCCTGTTCGGGGTCGCCTGGCTGACGGAACGCCGTTTGCTGCCCGACCGTCTGACCCGCCATCCGGCCGTACACGTACTGGCTCTGTGCGTATTTGCCAGCGCCTGGACCTTCTATGGCATTTTTGGCCTGGCCCACAATGCCGGCTTTGCCTATCTATCGTCCTATCTAGGTGCGTCGGCCGCATTCCTGCTGGCACCGGTTGTACTGATACCGATTATGCGTATCACCCGGCGGCACCAGCTAAGTTCGCTGGCCGACCTGTTTTCCTTCCGTTTCCGCAGCGGCAGGGTGGGGACACTCACCACCCTGCTGACACTGTTTATCAGTCTGCCGCTGATCTCGATTCAGATTCAGGCACTGGCCGACTCCCTGCCCATGCTCAACCCACAGGTATCTTCGTCGCATGCAGCGGCGGTGTTCTGTGTGGTCATCGCCCTGTTCAGCATCCTGTTCGGCGCCCGCCACGCCTCATTGCGCAACAGTCATAACGGCCTGGTATTTGCTATCGCTCTGGCGTCGCTGATCAAACTGGTCGCTCTGGTGGCCATTGCGGTTTATGCCCTCTTCTTTGTATTGGGCGGCCCCGCCGAATTAGCTGACTGGTTACAGAGCAATCCCGCACAATTGGAAACGCTGCAACAACAGCAACAAAGCGATCACTGGCAGGTTCTGCTGCTGGCCTTTTTTGCCTGTGCCTTTGTCATGCCCCACATGTTCCAGATCGCCTTTACCGAGAACCTGCCACCGGAAAGCCTGTATCGCGCCAGCTGGGGTGTGCCACTGTTTCTACTGGTGCTGGCACTGGCGGTACTGCCGATTCTGTGGGCAGCCGTCAAAACCCAGGCGCTGATCAACCCGGAATACCTGGTGCTTCAGCTGGGACAGGCGCTGGAACTGCCCTGGCTCAGTACCCTTGCGTTCATTGGCGGGCTATCCGCCGCCAGCGGCATTATCATCGTCGCCACCGTCGCCCTGGCTTCCATGTTGCAGAACCACGTAGTGCTGCCGCTGGTTCGCGTGCCCAATAATGTGCGCTTTTATGCCTGGCTGCTGTGGATTCGTCGCCTGATTATTCTCGGTCTGGTGCTGGGCAGTTATCTGTTCTTCCAGTTCATTGGCCACCGCTTCAGTCTCAACCAGCTGGGCCTGCTGGCCTTTATCGGTTTTCTCCAGTTCCTGCCCGGCGTACTGGCCACGCTGTATTGGCCACGCGCCAGCCGCAATGGCTTCCTGCTTGGCCTGACTGCAGGCTTTGTTGTCTGGGCACAGGGCCTGCTGCTGCCGATGATGGGGTTGAGTTTGCTGGGGGATACCCCCGAAAGCCCATTGGCAGGTGATAGCCATAGCGCTGCCTTGCTGTCATTAACGGCCAATATTGCCATGCTGGTGTTGGGCTCGCTGATTTTTCCCGGCAGCCGCCAGGAACGTGCCGCCGCCGATGCCTGCATGCTGAACGCCCTGCCCGGCCCCACCGAACGCCAGATCCGGGTCGAAAGCGACAATGATTTTATTGTCCGCCTGAGTCCACGCCTGGGAGATAAGCCGGCTCGACGCGAGGTACGCCGTGCCTTGCGAGAATTGCAGTTGCCAGCAGGACAGCTAAAGCCTCTGGACACCCTGCGCCTGCGTACCCAACTGGAGCAGAACCTGTCAGGCCTGCTGGGCCCGGTAGAAGCCGCTACCCTGTTGCAGCCGCTGGATGAAAGCCTGGATTCGGGCTTCAAGGCCCGCAATGTACACCTGCTGGAGCAGCAACTGGAAACCTACGACCAGCGTCTGTCAGGTCTGGCGGCAGAGCTGGATCAGCTAAGGCGCTATCATCGCGCTACCCTGCAACGCCTGCCGATTGGGGCCTGCACAATCGACGCCCAGCATCGCATCCTGTTCTGGAATGCCGAGATGGAACAATACACGGGCCTGAGCACCGAGGCGGCACTGGGCATCGACTTGGCACAGCTGCCTGCACCCTGGGATGAGTTATTAAATGACTTTGCTGATGCCAGCGAACTGCATCTGGAGGGCAAGGAAATTGAACTCCAGGGTGCACAGCGCTGGTTCAGCCTGCACAAGGCACCTCTGGATGACGCCCCCGATCCGGGCATGGTACTGCTGATCGAAGACGAGACTCAGACCCAGCTACTGGCACGCAAGCTGGCTCACAGTGAACGCCTGGCCTCCATCGGTCGCTTTGCCGCGGGCGTTGCTCACGAGATCGGCAATCCGGTCACCGGCATCGCCTGCCTGGCCCAGAACCTGAAACTGGAAACCGAAGAGCCCGAGATTCTGGCCACCGGCGACCAGATTGTGGACCAAACCCGCCGCATTACCCGCATCGTACAGTCACTGGTGCGCTTCGCCCATACCGGGCGGCAGGAAGGCCCCGAGCACTTTGAGCCGGTCAACCTGCACGATTGCCTGGCTGAAGCCATTCACCTGGTGTCGCTGGACCGCCGCGGCCGCCAACAGCAATTCCATAACCGCGTGCAGGCCGACCTGCTGATCCCCGGTGACCTTCAACTGCTGTTGCAGGTATTCGTTAACCTGCTCAACAACGCCAGCGATGCCTCCGAGGAGAACGGCCAGATCCACATCGAGGCGGATTTGAATACCCATAGTGTGCGTGTGCTGATCACCGATGAAGGCTCCGGGATACCACCAGAACTGCAAGGACAGCTGTTTGAACCCTTCTTTACCACCAAGGAGCCGGGCAAAGGAACAGGGTTGGGTCTACCTTTGGTCTACAACATCATTACCCAGCACTATGGTAATATCGAAATCTTGAGTCCGGCCAACAAGAAACAGAACAAAGGCACACGGGTTGTTATCACCTTACCCCGGCTGCAGAGCGACAACCTTGCTCAGCAGGCACCGGCGGCAGATGAGGAAGGTTTGTCCGGATGAATCGAATTCTGATTGTCGAAGACGAAAATATTATTCGCTCGGCGTTAAAACGACTGCTGGAAAAAAACGGCTATGACATCAGCGATGCCGAATCCGTCAGTGACGCCACCGAACGTTTCAGTCTGGACAACTTTGACCTGATCATTTCCGACTTGCGTCTACCCGGCGCACCCGGCACCGACCTGATCGGTATGGCCAGCAATGTACCTGTCCTGATCATGACCAGCTATGCCAGCCTTAAATCCGCCGTGGACGCCATGAAGCTGGGCGCTGTGGATTATATTGCCAAGCCGTTCGACCATGACGAGATGCTCAAGACAGTGGCAGCGATTCTGCAGCAGAAAGAGATTGCCGATGCCGATCCGTCTGCACCACCTCCTGCTGACAGCGGGGATGGCAAGACCCAGATCATCGGCTCCTGCCGTGCCATGCAGGAACTGGATCGCCGCATCCAGAAGGTCGCACGTACTGATGCTACTGTTTTAATTCTGGGCGAGTCCGGTACCGGCAAGGAGCTCGCCGCCCGCGCCATTCATGAACAAAGCGGCCGTGCCAACAAGCCGATGGTGTGCGTCAACTGTGCCGCCATTCCTGAAACACTGATCGAATCCGAACTCTTTGGTCACGAGAAAGGTGCCTTTACCGGCGCAACCAGTGCCCGCAGCGGTCTGATTGAGGCGGCTGACGGCGGTACCCTGTTCCTGGACGAGATTGGCGAATTGCCCCTGGAAGCCCAGGCCCGCCTGCTGCGTTTTCTGCAGGAAGGTGAAATTCGCCGCGTGGGTGCCGTCCAGCCGGTTACCGTGGATGTACGCCTGATTGCCGCCACCCACCGTGACCTGAAAAACCGGGCCCGCAATGGCGAGTTTCGTGAAGACCTTTATTACCGTCTTTATGTCATGGAACTGCGCATGCCACCCCTGCGCGACCGTGAGGCCGATATTCTGGAACTGGCCCGCGCATTTCTGGCCAAGCAGGGCGAAAAGCTGGGCTGCGAGCAATTGAGTTTCACGCCGGATGCTCTTGAGCTGATGCGCCGCTACCCCTGGCCCGGCAATGTCCGTGAGCTGGAAAATGCCATCGAGCGTGCGGTCATTCTGGCAGAATGCGACCGCATTACTCCCGACCTGCTCGGTATAGAAGTGGAGCCACAGAGCCTGTCTGAGCTGGAAGCGCACTATACGCCTCAGCCTGAGGTCCAGGCTCCGCGCGAACAGTCGCGCACTGATCTGTCTCTGGATGATTATTTTCAGCGCTTTGTGCTGGAGAACCAGGACACCATGAGTGAAACCGAGCTGGCCAAGACGCTGGGTATCAGCCGTAAAAGTCTGTGGGAACGCCGCCAGAAACTTGGCATCCCACGCAAGCCCAAGGGCTAAGATTGGCCCCGAGTGTGCGGGTGGGGGTAACACTCCCACAGCTTGTTACCTTACTACCCAGGCGCAGCACAAAAGTCGTAGATTTAGGTAACACTCTTGTGCGTTTTTAGGCCAAAAGGACTAGACCAAAAAACCGATATCCTTTAAAAACAGATAGTTACAAAAGTTGGCACGTGCCATGCTTTATATGAAGTAGAACAACAACAACGACACCCAAAAATCTGGTCATCAATAAAAATAAAAATAGATCAGGTGGATGAGTGACTTGCCTCGAATAAAAATAACAATGAGGCTTAGTCGGTCGTAGAAGTGACAAGCAGCGCTCCCCAAACAGTGCTCTTAGGAACAAAAACAACAAGCTAAGTTTTACGTTGTCACTTCGCGACCGACACCCCCCAATCTCCCCCTCCTGCCCTGTTTCAAATTTCATACCCCAATTGAACGACCTTATGCGAGCACCGACCCAGGTGGTATGATGCGTCATCCGTGACCAGTTAAAGACAGGGACACAACATTACTCATGTCGAACACCGTTGTAATTTCGATCGCGTTGCTGGCTGCAGCCGTGATCATCGTGCTGTTGCTGCGCCGCACCAAAAAGGCCGACAGCAACCCAGCTGCTGCTGAACAGCCTGCCGCCGATTCCGCCATTCAGGAAGACGAAGTCCTGCCATTGGGCACACGTCGTGTCATCCCGGAAAGCGAGCATCAGATCCCTCGCCGTCGCCTGGACGATAACGCCATGAAGGTTGTGTATCGCCTGGAAGACGCCGGCTACGAAGGCTATCTGGTCGGCGGCTGTATCCGCGACCTGCTGATGCAGAAGCAACCCAAGGACTTTGATATTGCTACCTCTGCGCACCCGGAACAGGCTGTAGAACTGTTTCGCCGTGGCCGCTTGATCGGCCGACGCTTCAAGTTGCTGCATGTGCGTTTTGGGCGTGAAATTATTGAAGTAGCCACCTTCCGTGCCTCGCACAACCATGACATGGCAGGCAAGGACAATGCCCGCACCGCCGATACCGGCATGATTGTGCGGGATAATGTCTATGGCACCATCGAAGAAGATGCACTGCGCCGTGACTTTACCGTCAATGCACTCTACTACGACGCCAAGGACCACAGCCTGATCGATTTTGCCAACGGCTATCGTGATATTCAGGACCGTTGCCTGCGCATGATCGGTGATGCCTCCGAGCGCTACCGCGAAGACCCCGTCCGCATGATCCGTGCCGCCCGCTTCGCGGCCAAACTCGGCTTTGAAATTGAACCCGACACGGCCCGCCCCATTCACGAACTGGCACCACTGATGCGCAATGTCGCCCCTGCCCGCCTGTTTGATGAAGTCCTCAAGCTGCTGCAAAGCGGCCATGGCGAAGCGTCCTTTCGCCAGCTGAGACGCTTCGGTCTGTTCCAGTACCTGTTCCCGCTCACCGACGAAGCCCTGGATGATGAAGACTATCCGGTCGAAACGTTGGTGGTGAACGCGCTGTGTAATACCGACCGCCGCCTGGCCCAGGGCAAAAGCGTCACACCTGCCTTCCTGTTTGCAGCTCTGCTCTGGTACCCGCTGCAACGCCGCATGCAGGAACTGGAAGATGAAACCGATCTGCCGCCGGTGCCGCGCCTGCATGAAGCCGCGAACCAGGTACTGGCAGAACAGGTGAAACACACCGCCATTCCGCGCCGCTTCTCCACACCGGTACGTGAGATTTGGGAACTTCAGTTGCGCCTGCCGCGCCGTCATGGCAAGAAAGCCGATCAGTTAATGGAGCAGCCGCGCTTCCGGGCTGCCTACGATCTGTTGCTGCTGCGTGAAAACAGCGGCGAAGACCTGGATGGCCTGAGCCAATGGTGGACCGACTACCAGGCGGCCAATCCCGTTTCGCGTCGCGAGATGACGCCTCAGGAGCGGGATGAAGGCCCTCGTCGCAAACGCCGTCGCCGTCCGCGCCGCCGCAAGCCTGCGGCTGACAATGCGCCGAAACAGGACGACTGATTCATGCGTGCTTTTATAGGACTGGGCAGCAATCTGGACAACCCCTTGCGGCAGGTTCAGGATGCGCTAAAAGAGCTGCAGCAGCTGCCACAGACCGAACTGATTGCCCAGTCATCGGTATATCGCTCCGACCCCGTAGGCCCGGCCGGACAACCGGACTACATCAATGCGGTTGCGGCACTGGAAACCGAACTGGCACCCGAGCCGCTGCTGGATGCCCTGCAGGCCATTGAGCAGGCACATCAGCGGGTACGCAAGATCCACTGGGGGCCACGCACCCTGGATCTGGATATCCTGCTGTACAACAACCAGGTAATCGAGACCGAACGCCTCATCGTGCCTCATGCCTGGATGCTGGGACGTAACTTTGTGCTCTGGCCTTTGGCCGAGATCGCACCGGAGCTGAAGCTCCCGGATGGTTCCGCACTGCAACAACATCTGGACCTTTGTCCTCTGGGCACACTGGAAAAGATATCGCTATAATCGCGCAAGCCGAGCTGATCGGCATCTCAACGATAAAAAAGAGAAGGCTATGAGTAACATCACGCTGCATACCCTCAGCGCCCGTAAACAGGCGGGTGAAAAATTTGCCGTCCTGACCGCGTACGACGCAACTTTCGCGCACCAGGTCAGCAGCGCCGGAATCGAGATGATCCTCGTGGGCGACTCCCTCGGCATGGTACTGCAGGGACAGGACAGCACCCTGCCCGTCTCCGTTGAAGAGATGGCCTACCACACCGCCTGCGTTGCCCGCGGCAACCAGGGCGCCATGATCATGGCCGACCTGCCTTTCATGAGCTATGCCACACCGGAACAGGCAATGGACAGCGCAGCTGCCCTGATGCAGGCTGGTGCCCAGATTGTCAAACTGGAAGGCGATGCCTGGCTGTGCGAAAGCGTCAGCCTGCTGGCCGAACGCGGCGTGCCCGTCTGTGCCCACCTGGGTCTGACCCCGCAAGCCGTTAACAAGCTGGGTGGCTATCGTGTCCAGGGCCGTGACAAGCACAGTGCCCTTAAAATGCTGGAAGATGCCAAAGCGCTGGAAGATGCCGGCGCCAGCATGCTGTTACTGGAATGCGTGCCTTCATTGCTGGCCGAAGAGATCACCCGCAATGTGGATATTCCGGTAATTGGTATTGGTGCCGGTCCGCATACCGATGCACAGGTACTGGTGATGCACGATATGCTCGGTATTACCGCCGGCCGCACACCCAAGTTCGTAAAGAACTTCATGGCCGACGCCGACAGCATTCAGGATGCCCTGCAACAGTATGGTGATCAGGTTCGCGACGGCCGTTTCCCGGCCGAGGAACACGGATTCGATTAATCATGCAGACGTTACATACCATCAAGGAGCTGCGCGCCGCTGTTGCGCAGCACCGCAGTGCCGGCAAGCGCATCGCGCTGGTCCCGACCATGGGCAACCTGCATCAGGGCCACCTGAAGCTGGTTGAAACTGCCCTGCAGCAGGCTGATATTGTCATCACCAGTATCTTCGTCAACCCGCTGCAGTTTGGCGCCAACGAAGATCTGGACAGCTATCCGCGCACCCTGGAGCAGGACCAGCAGCAGCTGCAGAAAGTTGGCTGTCATCTGGTCTTCGCGCCCTCGGTATCGGAAGTTTACCCTGACAGCCAGGAACAACAGACGCTGGTTGAAGTCCAGGTTCTGTCAGATCTGCACTGCGGCGCCAGCCGTCCGGGTCACTTCCGTGGCGTCACTACCGTCGTGTGCAAGCTGTTCAACATGGTGCAACCGGATATCGCCGTATTCGGCCTCAAGGACTACCAGCAGGTGGCGGTTATCCGCCGCATGGTTGCTGACCTTTGCATGCCGGTGGAGATCTTGGGTGTCGCCACTGTACGGGCCGATACCGGCCTGGCACTGAGCTCGCGCAATGGCTACCTGACCGACGACGAGCTTCGGGTTGCGCCTCTGCTGCAGCAAACATTGCAACAAACTGCAGCCGCTATCCAGAGCGGTGATCGGGGCTTCGCGTCACTGGAAGAATCCGCCCAGGCCGCACTGGAAGCCGCCGGTTTCCGCCGCGACTACTACCGCATTCTCAATCGCCATAGCCTGCAGCCGGCTCAGCCCGGTGACGAACTGGTGATTCTGGCCGCCGCACACCTTGGCAAGGCTCGCCTGATCGACAATATCGAAGTCTGATCAAACACACGCCCTGCCACTTCAGGAGGCCAGCCGTTCCGCTGGCCTCCATTATCCCCAGCCTCTATAGGTCTTATTGACATTCTGCGCCCTGTTCGCGCAGACTCGAAAGGACCCCGCGGCCATTCAGGGCCCGGTCACCTGTGTGCAGTACATGTCATGCAACAGTGCGGTCACGTTCCGGCGCTAGCATGACCACAGGAATTAATCTCGAGAAGAATGAAAGAGGCACACTTACTATGCGCGATGTTGTAATCGTTGCCGCTGGTCGTACAGCGGTGGGTGCGTTCAATGGTTCACTTTCCTCCCTTACCGCTGCAACTCTGGGTACCACCGTCCTGAAAGGGCTGCTGGAGCAAACAGGTCTGAACCCGGCCGAAGTCGATGAAGTTATTCTGGGTCAGGTACTGACCGCTGGCTGCGGCCAGAACCCGGCGCGCCAGGCGCTGATCAATGCCGGCATTCCTCAGGAAGTTCCCGCGCTGACCATCAACAAGGTGTGCGGCTCCGGTCTCAAGGCCCTGCAGCTGGCCACTCAGGCGATTCGCTGCGGCGATGCCGATGTAATCATTGCCGGTGGACAGGAAAGCATGTCCCAGTCTCCCCACCTGCTGCCGAACTCGCGCAACGGTGCGCGCATGGGCGACTGGAAAATGATCGATTCCATGATCACCGATGGTCTTTGGGATGCCTTCAACAACTACCATATGGGCATCACCACCGAGAACATTGTTGAAAAATACGGTTTCACCCGTGAAGAGCAGGACGCTTTTGCCAGTGCCTCCCAGAACAAGGCAGAAGCCGCTGTCACCTCCGGCCGTTTCAAGGACGAGATCATTCCGGTGAGCATCCCGCAGCGCAAGGGCGACCCGGTTGTATTCGATACCGACGAGCAGCCACGCTTCGGTTGCACCCCTGATGCGCTGGCCAAGCTGCGTCCGGCATTCAAAAAAGACGGTACTGTTACCGCAGGTAACAGCTCCACCATCAACGACGGTGCTGCCGCTGTGATTCTCTGCTCGGCTGAGAAAGCCGAAGCACTGGGCCTCAAGCCGCTGGCTCGCATCAAGGCCTACGCCTCTGCCGGTGTTGATCCGGCCATCATGGGTACCGGCCCGATCTGCGCCACCACCAAGGCTCTGGAAAAAGCGGGCTGGGGCATCAACGATCTGGAACTGGTTGAAGCCAACGAAGCCTTCGCAGCTCAGGCCATGTCCGTTAACAAGGACCTGGGCTGGAACACCGACCTGGTCAATGTGAACGGTGGCGCCATCGCACTGGGCCACCCGATCGGCGCGTCCGGCTGCCGTATCCTGGTCAGCCTGGTGCATGAGATGATCAAGCGTGACGCCAAGAAAGGCCTCGCCACTCTGTGTATCGGTGGTGGCATGGGTACTGCTCTGGCAATTGAGCGCGACTGATATAGTCTGCGCCGTAAAACAAAACAGCCGCCCAAGGGCGGCTGTTTGCGTTTCTGAGCCTGGGGTTTAACTCAGGCAATATCGCCGGCAATTGCGCCTTTGCCAATTCCTTCAAATGCCCGCACGATAATACGGTCATGCGGATACTCGGACTGAAGCTGCGCCGCCAGGTGCGCAGCGATCTGCTCCACCGTACTCTCGGTATCGATCAGGTAACACACCGATGCCGGCAGGATCAGCTCAAAGTCACCCTGAGGCGCGGTATACGCGTAGTGATGCTCCTCGGCTGATTCAGCCTGCAGGTGGCTGCGGGTACCGATATAGATATCACGGAATCGCTCCGCCCAGATCCCTTCCAGCGCTTCATCACGCTGGTCATTGCGGTAGATCTCGATGCGAGAGCGATGGCCATGGGCAATACGCTGGCAGTTGCCATCATGCTGCTGCAGGCCATGGCTGTAGTGGTAGAAGTGGCCATCAATTGATTCCGGCACGAACGCCAGATCGACACCGCGCACCTGATCCGGGAACAGCGCCAGCAACTGGTCACGACACCACTGGGCCAGCCCCAGCTCATCAATCTCCGCCAACGGCACGGCTGCAATGGCCTGTTCCGGGGCGTCGCAGATAAAACGCTCGCCACTGGGGTAACGCCACTCTACTCGGGTACGGCCCTGATCCTGCTCAAGCGTCAGGCGCTCCATCTGCGCCGGTACCACCAGACGGTGGTCAACCTGGTCATCCAGCCATTGCTTTACACGCCGCTTGACCACGCCGAAGTCACAGATCATGCCCTGAGTGTCCAGACTGCCATCCAGCACCAGATTCACGGCCCAGGACTCACCCAGCAACCCGCGCTCGGGGTGCAGGTAGGAAAAATCCACATGGGTCAGGTTATCGACAAAAAGCTTCACAGCCACCTCATCTGTTGGTTTCGAAGGAGTATTTTAGCGGATCCCTTGCGGGCTTTCATGACGGCCTGTGGTCAATCCGGCAGCTACTATATACTAGACGTTTTGAATGACGTTCAGGTTCACATGCGACTCGATAAATATATTGCCAGCGTCACCGACTACTCGCGCAAGGAAGTAAAACGCTTTCTGCACGCCGGTGAAATCAGTGTCAACGACGAACACGAACGCAACCCTGCGCGCAAGATAGCTGAAGATGACCAGGTTTGCCTCCAGGGCATGCCACTGGAAGCGCCTCGTACCCGTTATCTGATGCTGTACAAGCCCGAAGGACTGGTCTGCTCCACCGAAGACCCGACCCATCCAACCGTACTGGAGTTGCTGGAGATGCCACGGGTTGAACGTCTGCATATCTGCGGGCGCCTGGATGTGGATACCACCGGTCTGGTCCTGCTGACCGACGATGGCCAATGGGCACACCGTGTCACCTCGCCCAATCACAAGACCGGCAAGGTTTACCATGTCACTACCGTCGACCCCATTGCCCAATCAGCCGTCCGCAAGTTTGCCGACGGCCTGATGCTTAATGGCGAGAAGGAACGCACCAAACCGGCCGAGCTGGAGATCCTGTCCGAATTCGAAGCCCGCGTATGTCTGCATGAAGGGCGCTACCATCAGGTGAAGCGCATGTTTGCGGCTCTGGGTAACAAGGTCGAAGCGCTGCATCGCGAGCGTATCGGCGCAATTGAACTGGACGAGATGCTGGAACCCGGTGAATACCGTGAACTGACCGAGGCCGAGGTAGCCAGTATCTGATATGGACCCGATCTCAAGCGAACTCAACCAGTGCCTGCGTCAGGCCAGTGGCAAAACCCTCTGGCTAGTGGATGAGAATATCCAGCTGAGCCTGAGTGCCCGGCAGGATATCGACGTGATTGGTAATCGCTTTGACGTCATCGAGCGGCTTAAAGCCATCGGCTGGCAGGCACAGTTCAGTGACTTTGACCTGTCTGGCTGTCCAGCTGGCGAGTACGACCAGGTTTTGTATCGCGTATCCAAGGAAAAACCGGTGGTGCATTACTTGATCAGCGGTGCCAGCCGCCTGCTCAAACCCGGTGGTACCCTTACCCTGCTGGGTGAAAAAGGCGAAGGCATTCGCACCTATGTTCGCAAGGCCGCAACCTGCCTGGCCAGTGAGCGACAGGAGCAGAAACTCGGTGGTGACAGCTGGCGGGCCGACCTTGTGCGCGCGGAGCAAACCGGCGAGTGCCCTCCCGACCAGGATTACACCGAGCTGCGCCCTGCCTGTGAAGACACTCGACAGCCGTATTTTTCCAAACCCGGCCTGTTTGGCTGGAACAAGATCGACCGCGGCAGTGCCTTTCTCATTGAGCAGCTGCCCGAAATGCTGGGCCAGTCACTTCCGCTGACAGGTTCGGTACTGGACCTGGGCTGTGGCTTTGGTTACCTCGCACTCAATGCCTGTGGCGCCGACAGCACGCTGGTCTGCACTGACAACAATGCAGCAGCACTGAAGGCCTGCCGCTACAACCTGGACCAGGCAGGGCTGAACGCTCAGGTTCTGGCTTCCGATGCCGGTGACCAGGTGAGCGGGACGTTTAACACTCTGCTGTGCAATCCGCCGTTCCACAGTGGCTTCGCCGTTGATGGCGATTTGACCGACCGCTTCCTCAAGGCCGCACAAAGACTACTCGACCGGAACGGAACCGCCTTCTTTGTGGTCAACCAGCATATCCCGCTGGAGCGCAAGGCACAGGGACTCTTCCGTGATATTCAGCTGCATGCCGATAACGGCCAGTTCAAACTGGTCCGGCTGCGCCACCCACTCACCCCTTGAACACCGAGAGACACATGACTTTAGACTATCTCCGTCAGAGCCTGTTTTTCTTTCGTAACCATGCCAACAAGCTGGCTCTGATACAGATTCCCTTTCTGGCTCTGGTCAGCATTGTGCAGTACCAGCTGCTGCAAGGTATCGATACGGACACCGACCAGATCCGACACAGTATATTCATCAGCTCCTCTCTCGACCTGGCACTGATGCCGGTCTATTGGGGTGCGACCCTGCTTTACCTGCGCTCAGTGCTGCAGGGAGAGCCGCTCGGTGTCGGTCAGGCACTGGTGATGGGGCTGGCATGCTGGGGACGCCTGCTGTTGACCTATATCCTCACCGCCCTGGCCATTTCCAGCGGCCTGCTGCTGTTTATCGTGCCCGGTATCTATATCGGCATCCGCCTGGCATTTGCCGAGTTTTATTGCGTGATGGAGGGCAAGGGCCCGCTTCAGTCCATCAGCGCCAGCTGGAATACCACCAAGGAGTTTTTCTGGCCGCTGTTCCAGGGCCTGGCCCTGATCATCGGCCTGCTGCTGGCCATCGAACTGACCCTGGGCCAGATGCTGAACGAACAGCAGGACCTGATGATGCTGGTATCCCTGGTGATCCAGTTCCTGGGCGTGGTGCCCACCATTTTCGCCTACCGCCTCTACTGCGTGATGAAAGAAGGCGATCGTCCCGCCTGATTCTCCTTCTGCGCGGCTGCCACGGGTGGCTGCGCTTTTCTCCCCCAGAATTCCCGCCAGCCTTTAATCATGGTTGCCCTGAGGCCAACTCTGGCCCATACGCGACATAATTACGCCCATGTACAGCGCCGCTCCTGCGCATCCATGCGCCCGCGGCATACAAAAAAGCCCCTGGCGGCGAACCGTCAGGGGCTGGATGTAGCGTGTAGACTTACTGCATCAGAATCAGGAAACGGCGTCGTCCGCTTCCAGGTCCTTCATGGACAGCTTGATGCGGCCACGCATATCAACGTCGAGGACTTTAACCTTGATCACGTCGTCCATGTTGACGAAGTCAGTGACCTTGTTGACACGCTCTTTGGCGATCTGGGAGATGTGAACCAGACCATCTTTACCCGGCAGAATGTTCACGAAGGCACCGAACTCTTCGATGCGAACAACCTTGCCTTCGTAGATCTTGCCGATCTCGGCTTCAGCGGTGATCGCAGTCACGCGATCCAGTGCAGCCTTGCCCTTGGCCTTGTCGTCAGCGTAGATACGGACAGTACCGTCATCTTCGATGTCGATCATGGCGCCGGTTTCTTCGGTCAGCGCACGGATAGTCGCGCCGCCTTTACCGATCAGGTCACGGATTTTTTCCGGGTTGATCTTCAGCAGCTGCATCGCCGGTGCGTTATCCGGCAGTTCCGGACGCGCGTAACCGATGACCTTGGCCATCTCTTTGAGGATGTGCTTACGCGCTTCGTGCGCCTGCTCCAGCGCGATTTCCATGATCTCTTCGGTGATACCGGTGATCTTGATATCCATCTGCAGCGCAGTTACGCCTGCTTCGGTACCGGCAACCTTGAAGTCCATGTCGCCCAGGTGATCTTCGTCACCCAGAATGTCGGTCAGGACGGCAAAGCGATCGTTTTCTTTCACCAGACCCATGGCGATACCGGCAACCGGCGCCTTCAGCGGTACACCCGCGTCCATCATGGACAGGGACGCGCCACAGACAGAGGCCATGGAGCTGGAGCCGTTGGATTCAGTGATCTCGGATACGATACGGATGGTGTACGGGAACTCTTCCTGCGTCGGCAGAACCGCGGCAACACCACGACGCGCCAGACGGCCGTGACCGATTTCACGACGACCGGTCGCACCCATACGGCCAGCTTCACCGACGGAGTACGGCGGGAAGTTGTAGTGCAGCATGAACGGATCTTTACGCTCGCCTTCCAGCGCATCGATGATCTGCTGGTCGCGGCTGGTACCCAGGGTACAGGTGGCGATGGACTGGGTTTCACCACGGGTGAACAGGGCAGAACCGTGCACGCCTTTCAGAATATCGATCTCAACATCGATACCACGGACAGTCTTGTTGTCGCGACCGTCGATACGCGGCTGGCCGTCGATGATACGGTTGCGTACGATCTCTTTTTCCAGTGAGCTGAAGATACCGGCCACTTCCTTATCGGACGGCTGGCCTTCTTCAGAACCGGACAGCGCTTCAACAGCCTTGCTGCGCAGGTCAGACAGGGCGCCCTGACGCTGCATCTTGTCAGCAACCTGGTAAGCAGCGGCAATGCCTTCACCCACCAGCTCACGAACCTGGGCAATCAGGGTTTCGTTCTTGGCGGCCGGCTGCCAGTCCCACTTCGGTTTGCCAGCTTCAGCAACCAGTTCGTTGATAGCGTTGATGGCTACCTGCATTTCCTGGTGTGCGAACAGGACAGCGCCCAGCATTTCGTCTTCTGTCAGTTCCTGAGCTTCGGACTCAACCATCAGCACGGCGTCGTTGGTGCCCGCCACAACCATGTCCAGCTCGGAGGTTGCAAGCTCTTCAAAGGTCGGGTTCAGGATGTAGCCCTGATCTTCGGTGAAACCGACACGTGCAGCGCCGATCGGACCCAGGAACGGGATACCGGAGATGGCCAGTGCAGCAGAGGTACCGATCATCGCAGCGATGTCCGGATCGTTGACTTTGTCAGCAGACATGACAGTACAGATCACCTGTACTTCGTTCATGTAACCTTTCGGGAACAGCGGACGGATCGGACGGTCGATCAGACGAGAGGTCAGTGTTTCCTTCTCGGACGGACGCGCTTCACGCTTGAAGAAACCACCCGGGATACGGCCAACCGCGTAGTACTTTTCCTGGTAGTGAACAGACAGCGGGAAGAAATCCTGACCTTCACGTGCTTCCTTGGCACCGACAACGGTACACAGAACCTGCACGCCAGCCATGGAAACCATGACAGAACCTGTCGCCTGACGGGCAACCTTGCCGGTTTCGATAGTGACTTCGTGTTTACCGAACTGGAATGTTTTGCTAATCGCTTGCACGATAAAAACTCCTTGGTTTGAGTCTATCCCGCCTGCTGACCAACCATTCCTCTTTGTAAGCCGGTACTCAGTTATTCACTGTGGCAGTGGATAAGTGAGTACAGGCTGGATGATTGTGTCGGCGCTTGCGGGGTTTGGATAAAGAGCTGATAAAACTGAGGCCATACAGTGTATGGCCTCAGAGGGGTACTGCTTAGCGACGCAGACCGAGACGACCGATCAGGTCCAGGTAACGGTCGGCATCTTTGCCTTTCAGGTAGTCCAGCAGCTTACGACGCTGGTTTACCATGCGGATCAGACCACGACGAGAGTGGTGATCCTGCTTGTGCGATTTGAAGTGACCCTGCAGGCCTTCAATGTTCGCAGTCAGCAGCGCAACCTGTACTTCGGTAGAACCGGTGTCGCCAGCGCCACGACCGAATTCAGCTACGATTGCTGCTTTTTGTTCGTTAGAAAGAGCCATGTTTATCTCCTGGTTAATATGCACACAATCCAGAGGACTGCGGATTGATAGTCGCGCTGCACCGAGCATATTTTCAGTACAGCGTCAGTCGGCCCTTGAGCCGAACAATTCAGTTGGTGCTGACCAGACGCTTGGCCCGCAGCACCCCATCGGTACCGATCTCGCCGATACCCATAAATTCGGTTTGCCCCTCATTGAAGAGACGCAGTTCACCACTGAGTGAACCCGCGTTGGCCGCGCGGAAACGCTGCCCCACACGCATGCGGTCCATTTCCTCTGCGGTCAACTCCAGAGCCGGCAACTGAGCCACCGGACTCCAAGCCGGTAATAATAACGCATCCAGGCGCTGATGTATGCTGTTTTCAGCCTCATCCGCACGGGGTTCAGCCAAACTTTGCAGCTGTTCCAGCGTCATCATCTGATCGGCATGAAACGGCCCAGTCTGCAGACGTCGAAGTACAGTGACATGAGCGCCACAGCCCAGCAGCAAGCCGAGATCTTCAACGATGCTGCGGATGTAAGTGCCCTTGGAACAGAAAATTTCCAGGTCCACTTCATCTTCGCGCAGCGCCAGCAGTTTGATCTCGTGAATGCGTACCTGGCGCGGCTTCACCTCGACCTCAATACCCTGGCGTGCCAGCTTGTACAACGGCTGGCCATTAAGCTTGAGCGCCGAGTACACCGGCGGCACCTGCTCGATCTCGCCACTGAAGTGTTCCAGCAACAAGGCTTCAACCTGCTCAGGCGTCAGGTCATGAGGAACAGGCTTTTCCTCGGTGATTTCGCCTTCAGCATCACAGGTATCGGTACGCTGCCCCAGTTTAGCCGTGGTCAGATAGCGCTTATCCGAGTCCAGCAGATACTGGGAGAACTTGGTCGCCTCGCCCAGACACACCGGCAGCAAGCCGGTCGCCAATGGGTCCAGCGCACCTGTGTGCCCCGCCTTGGCAGCACCGTACAGGCGCTTGACCCGCTGCAGTGCCGAGTTGGATGACAGCCCCTGGGGTTTGTCCAAAAGAAAAAGGCCGCTGATTGAGCGGCCTTTCGGTTTACGGGCCATAGTGGTCAGTTCCCGTTAGTGTCTTCATCTTCATCCGCACGCTGAGCTTCCTGCTGCCAGGCCTTTTCGATCAGGCCATGCAGGTGACGGCCACGCTCCACACTTTCATCGAAGTGGAAGCGCAGCTGAGGCATGATCCGCAGCTTGATGCCACGGGCCAGCTCGGTGCGCAGAAAACCGGACGCGTTGTTCAGAACCTGAGTGGCGTTTTTAATCGCCTCTGCCTGCGTCTCATCGGTCTGTTCACCAAAGGCCATCACGGTGAAGTAGACATCGGCATAGCCGAGATCCTTGCTCACCTTGACGTGGCTGATGGTGACCATGCCCAGACGCGGGTCCTTGATTTCGCGTTGGATGAGGGAGGCCAGATCACGCTGGATCTGGTCCCCTACCCGGTCAGTTCGTTTGAAATCGCGTGCCATAGTGCTCCGATTACAGCGTACGCTGTACTTCAACAGTGTCGAACACTTCGATCTGGTCGCCGACCTTCACGTCGTTGTAGTTCTTCACGCCGATACCACATTCCATGCCCTGACGGACATCGCTGACGGCATCCTTGAAGCGACGCAGGGATTCCAGCTCGCCTTCGTAGATAACCACGTTGTCACGCAGTACACGGATACGCTTGTTACGGTATACGGTACCTTCGGTAACCATACAACCGGCAATCGCGCCCAGCTTCGGTGAACGGAAGACGTCACGTACCTGAGCAATACCAACGATCTCTTCGCGGTATTCCGGAGACAGCAGACCGGTCATTGCCTGTTTTACATCATCGATGATGTCATAGATGACGCTATAGTAACGCAGCTCCAGCTCTTCGCGCTCAACCACGGCCTTGGCCTGATTGTCCGCACGAACGTTGAAGCCGACCAGGATAGCAGAAGATGCCAGCGCCAGGTTGGCATCGGTCTCGGCGATACCGCCAACACCGCTGGAGACAATGTTCACCTTCACTTCGTCGGTGGACAGGTCTTCCAGAGACTGGATGATCGCTTCCAGAGAACCACGCACGTCCGCTTTCAGGACGATGTTCAGCGACTTCACATCGCCGGCCTGCATGTTTTCGAACAGGTTCTCCAGCTTGGACTTCTGCTGACGCGCCAGTTTCACTTCGCGGTATTTACCCTGACGGAAGAGCGCCACTTCACGAGCTTTCTTCTCGCTGGATACCACGGTGAACTCGTCACCTGCATCCGGTGTACCGTCCAGGCCGAGGATCTCGACCGGGATAGCCGGGCCGGCGGAATCGATCGGCTGACCGTTCTCATCCAGCATGGCACGAACACGGCCATAATGCAGACCTGCCAGTACGATATCGCCTTTTTTCAGGGTACCGTTCTGAACCAGCAGCGTGGAGACGGAGCCGCGCCCCTTGTCGACGCGAGACTCAACCACAACGCCCTGTCCCGGTGCGTCTTTAACCGCTTTCAGTTCCAGTACTTCAGACTGCAGCAGGATCGCTTCCAGCAGTTCGTCGATACCCTCGCCGCTCTTGGCGGACACGTGGGTAAACTGAACGTCACCGCCCCAGTCTTCCGGAATAACGTCACGCTGCGCCAGTTCGTTCTTGACGCGATCGGGATCCGCTTCTTCCTTATCGATCTTGTTGACCGCAACGACCAGCGGAACGCCCGCTGCCTTGGCATGCTGAACAGCTTCTTCAGTCTGTGGCATCACGCCATCGTCAGCCGCAACTACCAGTACCACGATATCGGTCAGCTGAGCACCACGTGCACGCATGGCGGTAAAGGCCGCGTGCCCCGGAGTATCCAGGAAAGTGACCATGCCGTTT
This sequence comes from Marinobacterium sp. NO-S09, assembly GCF_059179545.1. NCBI lineage: Bacteria > Pseudomonadati > Pseudomonadota > Gammaproteobacteria > Oceanospirillales > Oceanospirillaceae > Marinobacterium > Marinobacterium sp. NO-S09. Next base: position 4,134,814 of record NZ_CP168954.1, read on the forward strand.
TCGGTTTCCACGTGGTAAGCACCGATGTGCTGGGTGATACCACCCGCTTCGCCAGTGGCAACCTTGGTACGACGGATGTAGTCGAGCAGGGATGTTTTACCATGGTCAACGTGACCCATAACGGTAACAACCGGAGCGCGCTCTTCCTGGTCGCCCTGAACCGCCTGTACGCTTTCGAGCAGTTCGTCCTCGATTGCGTTCTCCTGCATCGCCTTGGCCTTGTGGCCCATTTCCTCAACGACCAGTACGGCAGTATCCTGATCCAGGACCTGGTTGATGGTTGCCATGGCGCCCATCTTGAACATCACCTTGATCACTTCAGCCGCTTTCACGGACATCTTCTTGGCCAGATCGGCCACGGTGATGCTCTCCGGAACGCTGACTTCATGAACAACCGGTGCTGTCGGCTTCTCGAAACCATGCTGGTTAGGTGTGTTGCGACCACCACGACCGGCGCCGGCACGCTTGTTCAGCTTGCCACGACGGTTGTCATCACGACCACCCTTGCCCTTGGCACCCTTGCCGCGACGCGGACGATCATCATCCTGGTCCTTGCGACGAGTGCGTTCCTTGTCCTTGTTCTTACGACGCGGGTTATCGCCCGCCGGTTCTGCAGCAGGTGCCGGAGCCGGAGCCGGAGCCGGTGCAGCCTCAGGCTGAGCGGCCGGTGCAGCAGCTGCCTTAGCCTTGGCTTCTACCGGTGCAGCTTCAGTGGCTGCCGGTTTAGCCGCTGCTTCAGTCGCAGCAGGTGTTTCTGCCTTCGCGACCGGTTCAGCTGCCGGTGTTTCAGCTACCTGCGGTTTTGCTTCCACTTCAGCCGGCTTGGCTTCGTCTTCCAGAACAGAACGTTTCACATAAGTACGCTTTTTACGTACTTCAACGCTGACCGTCTTGCGCTGGCCGGACGCGCCGGAAATTTTCAGCTGTGAGCGCGTTTTGCGCTTCAGGGTAATCTTGCTCGGTTCAGCAGAGTCAGACTGTTCGCCATGACTGCGCTTCAAGTGGCTGAGCAGCTTAAGACGCTCGTCTTCAGACACTTTGGAATCGATTTTCTTGCCGTTGATGCCGGCTTCCTGCATTTGCGTCAGCAGACGCTCAGCGGATACACCAACCACATCGGCAAGTTGCTTTACGGTTACTTCTGCCATATATGTGTTCTCCTCTTCCGCTGGCGTTTACTGCTCTTCCGCGAACCAGGGCGCACGAGCGGTCATGATCAGCTCGGCTGCCTTTTCTTCGGTCAACCCGTCGATCTCCAGCAGATCCTCTACGGACTGCTCGGCGAGATCTTCCATGGTGACAATGCCACGTGCTGCCAGCTTGAATGCCAGCGTGCGCTCCATGCCATCCATGTTCATCAGGTCTTCTGCCGGTTCGGTATCGCCCAGTTGCTCTTCACTGGCGATCGCCAGGTTGATCAAAGCATCTTTGGCGCGCTCACGAAGGGCCTCGATCAGCTCTTCATCAAAATCTTCAATATCGAGCATTTCTTCGGTTGGTACATAAGCCACTTCCTCAACGGAGGTGAACCCTTCAGCGACCAGAACCTCAGCCAGCTCCTCTTCTACATCCAGGTGCTTGACGAACATGTCAACGACAGCACCCACTTCGGACTGTTGCTTATCGGCGGCTTCTTCCTCCGACATCACATTCAGATCCCATTCGGTCAGTTCGCTGGCCAGACGCACGTTCTGACCGCTTCGACCGATGGCCATGGCCAGCGCTTCTTCAGCAACGGCCACGTCCATGGAATGACTTTCTTCATCCATTACGATGGAGGCCACTTCTGCCGGCGCCATCGCATTGATGACCAGCTGAGCCGGATTGTCATCCCAGAGGATGATATCCACACGCTCGCCGCCCAGTTCATTGGATACCGCCTGTACACGTGCACCACGCATACCGACACAGGCACCCACGGGGTCAATGCGGCCATCGTTGGTTTTCACCGCAATCTTGGCACGCGCACCCGGGTCACGGGCAGCGGCGCGGATCTCGATGACTTCCTCGGCAATTTCCGGCACCTCGATGCTGAACAGCTCGATCAGCATCGCATTGGAGGTACGGCTCAGAATCAACTGAGGACCACGGCCTTCACTGCGAACTTCTTCCAGCACTGCACGAACACGGTCGCCCATGCGGAAGCTTTCACGCGGAATCAGGTTTTCACGCGGCAGCAAAGCCTCGGCGTTATTACCCAGATCCACAATAATGTTGTCACGCGTCACTTTCTTGACGGTACCCGCAACCAGCTCACCTTTACGGTCCTGGTACTGCTCAACTACCTTGGCGCGCTCGGCTTCACGTACTTTCTGCACGATAACCTGTTTTGCTGTCTGCGCAGCAATACGCCCAAAGCCAACAGACTCAACCTTCTCTTCGTAGGTATCACCCGGCTGCAGGTTGGTATCGATCTCGAGGGCTTCCTCCAGTGTCAGCTCGGTACCCAATGCAGGCACTTCTTCATTGCTGACTACCAGCCAACGGCGCCAGGTCTCATAGTCACCGGTCGTACGATCAATCTCGACACGGATGTCCGCTTCTTCGTCATAGCGTTTCTTGGTCGCCGTAGCCAGAGCTACTTCGATCGCTTCAAAAATGACACCCTTGGGCACGTCTTTTTCGTTAGAAACAGCTTCTGCAACCAGTAGAATCTCTTTATTCATATGACTGCCTCGCCAAACCTCAAACCGGTATTAAAACTGGGGAACCACATTGGCACGATCGATATAGTCGATCGGCAACAGATACTCTTCATCATCAACAACCAGCAGAACTTCGTCGCCTTCGACGCCATTCAGCAGGCCTTTGAATTTGCGGCGCCCCTCGAAAGGCACCCTCAGACGCAGCTGCACCTGATGGCCCGCATAGGCCTCAAATTGCTGCAGGGTAAACAGAGGGCGATCCACACCGGGCGATGACACCTCCAGTGTGTATTGCTCCTGAATCGGATCTTCTACATCCAGTACACCACTGACCTGGTGGCTCACACGTGCACAGTCATCGACCGTGACCCCTTCAGGACCATCGATAAAAATACGCAGAGAGCTGTGACGCCCGGCGGAGTTGAACTCCAGCCCCCAAAGTTCGAGCCCCAGGGCGCTAATCGCCGGCTCGATCAATTCTTTCAGAGCATTCAATTTGGCTGACACTGATGAAGACCTCGTGTTGGCGCTTGCCGAAACAAAAAATGGGTCACTAAGGACCCATTTCTGACGGCACTAAAGCCATTGTTTACCTACGAAAAAGCCCCTTGATAGGGGCTTTTTCGTAAAAGTGGTAGCGGGGGCTGGATTTGAACCAACGACCTTCGGGTTATGAGCCCGACGAGCTACCAGACTGCTCCACCCCGCATCAGAAACAGGTGCATATTATACACAACACCTGATCAACTTACAAATGGTGCCGAAGGCCGGACTCGAACCGGCACGAGCATAGCTCACCACCCCCTCAAGATGGCGTGTCTACCAATTTCACCACTTCGGCTTAATTCTTACTCGGCAACCGGAATATCAGTTGCCGCTTTATCACCTGCCTGTTCGCTTTCCAGCGCCGGCAGTTCCGGCTCATCCTGCGCCTGAGCAGCGGACTCGATCACTTCAGCAGCCGGGATACCGGCACCGCTGACATTTTCGGCCTTCTGCTTGGCGAAGACCGCCAGTGCAAAACTGGACGCAAAGATACCCGCAGCCACGACTGCAGTCAAACGTCCCAGAAAACTTTTTGAGCCCTGGCTGCCAAACACGGTCTGAGAAGCGCCACCACCGAAGGCTGCACCTGCTTCAGCACCCTTACCCTGCTGCAAAAGCACCAGCGCAACGACGGCTACCGCAAGCAACACATGGACAATCAGAATAACGCTTTCCATAAAAATACCGTCTTAGCTTTCGCCTGCCGCAGCGCGACAGATCGCAAGAAAATCGTCAGCCTTGAGCGATGCTCCACCAATGAGCCCGCCATCAATATCCGGCTGTGCAAAAAGTGCATCGGCATTCGCCGCGCTTACGCTACCGCCATAGAGAATACGCACTTTTTCATCCAGTTCAACCTGCTGCGCAGCCAGCGTATCGCGCAACGCACGGTGAACTTCCTGAGCCTGCTCCGGCGTTGCGGTCAGGCCTGTACCTATCGCCCATACAGGCTCGTACGCCACAACCAGCTCTGCCAGCTGCTCGACCGGCACCTCTTCCAGCACGGCGCGCAACTGCGACTGCACACGCTGAAGAGCCAGACCGGACTCACGCTCCTCCAGGGTCTCACCCACACAGACAACCGGGGTCATACCTGCATCAAGGACGCGTTTTGCTTTCTCGGCCACCTGCGCATCCGTCTCGCCATAGAGCGAACGACGTTCCGAGTGACCAATCACCACCCAGCGGCATCCAAACTCGGCCAACATGCCCGCAGACACTTCACCGGTGAACGCACCTTCGACATCTGCGCAAACATTCTGCGCACCCAGCTCGATTGAGCCAGCTTGCAACAAATACTGCGCCTGCGCCAGATATACGCTGGGCGGACATAAGGCAACATCTACACGTTCAAGCTTGTTGTCGTACCCGGATGTCAGAGCATTCAGCAGTGCTTCATTCGCATCTTGCCGACCGTTCATCTTCCAGTTTCCGATTACCAGTGCCTTCCGCATCGATATCCCCTCATGAAAGAGGCGCACATTTTATCGGAGCCCCTGTCAACTGACAAGAGCCCCCAAGGCTTTTTCAACGTTTTCCGAGAGCTGGCGACACAGGCGCTCCACCTCATCGGCAGACTCGCCCTCCACCATTACGCGAACAACAGGCTCGGTACCCGAGGGGCGCAAGAGTACACGTCCACGACTGCCCAGCTCTGCTTCTACGGCCCGCACGGCTTCCTGCACGTCGGATTGCTGCATCACATCAACCCGCACAGGCATGGCCACATTAATCATGGTCTGCGGCATCTTGTGCATGCCGGCCTTCAGCTCGACCAGCGTTTGGCCACTGTCATGCATGGCCTTGAGCACCTGCAAGGCCGCTACCAGACCATCGCCCGTCGTGGTTAGATTGCCACACACAATATGACCTGAACTTTCGCCGCCCAATACCCAATCGTGAGCTTTAAGCTGTTCAATGACATAGCGATCGCCCACCTTGGCACGCACAAACGGAAGCCCCAGACGCTCCACAGCCTGCTCCAGACCCAGGTTGGACATCAGGGTACCGACGACACCGCCCTGCATTGTGCCCTGTGCCTGCCAGGCTTTGGCAATGATGAACAGCAGCTCATCACCATCCACGACTTCGCCCCGGTGGTCGACCATCATCAGACGATCGCCATCCCCGTCCAGCGCAATACCCAGATCAGCCTGCTCACCTTTCACAACTGTTTCCAGTCGTGCCGTATCCGTGGCACCGCAGCCATCATTGATATTGATACCATCGGGTGATGAACCGATCTCGATAACATCGGCCCCCAACTCGCTGAGCACTTTGGGGGCGACGTGGTAAGTTGCGCCATTGGCACAGTCGAGCACGATGCGCATGCCTTTGAGGCTCAGATGGTTATTCAACGTGCCCTTGCAGAACTCGATATAACGACCGGCTGCATCTTCGACACGGCGCGCCTTCCCCAGCTCGGCCGAGGGCACCGTAGTCATGGCAATATCCATCTGCGCTTCAATCGCTTTTTCGACACTATCGGGCAGCTTGGTGCCATTCTCGGAGAAGAACTTGATGCCGTTGTCGGAAAACACATTGTGCGAGGCACTGATAACGATACCGGCATTGGCGCGGAAGGTACGCGTCAGATAGGCCACGGCCGGCGTCGGCATGGGGCCCGTCAACAGAACATCGACTCCGGCTGCGGACAACCCTGCTTCCAGCGCAGATTCGAACATGTAACCCGAGATACGGGTATCCTTGCCAATCAAAATTTTGCTGCGGCCTTCGCGGGCAAATACACAACCGGCCGCCCAGCCCAACTTCAATACGAAATCCGGTGTAATCGGGAACTGACCGACTTCGCCCCTGATACCATCGGTACCGAAATACTTTCTACTCACTCACTGCTCTCCCGGTCGGCACTTTCTCGCATAACCGCTTCAGTCATGCGCACGGCATCCACGGTGGCCGCAACATCATGCACGCGCATGACTTTCGCCCCCTTGGTGACAGTCAGTACCGCTGTCGCCAGGCTACCGTACAAACGCTCATCAACGTCGCGATTAAGTGCCTGGCCAATCATGGATTTGCGTGAAGTCCCTACCAGCAGCGGCAACTTCAGCGCGTTTAATTCCTGCATACGATTCAACAACTGCAGGTTATGTTCGAGAGTTTTGCCGAAACCGAACCCCGGGTCCAGCAGAATGCGATTATCCTTGATCCCGATCTGGCGACAGCGCTCAATCTGATGCTGCAGGAAGACGGCAACCTCTTCGATCACATCGGCGTAGTGCGGACTGTTTTGCATATCAATCGGGCTATTGCCCTGCATATGCATGGTACAGATCGCCAGATCAGTGGCCGCTGCAGCCTCCAATGCGCCCGGGCGGGTAAAGGCACGCACATCATTGAGCAGGTGGGCGCCCGCTTCTGCAGATGCCCGCATCACTTCCGGCGCACTGGTATCCACCGAGATCACTACATCCAGCTCACGCGCAACCGCCTCGACCACCGGCACTACACGGTCCAGCTCTTCCTGTACCGGAACCGGTGTCGCCCCGGGCCGGGTGGACTCGCCACCGATATCAATGAGGCTCGCCCCGTCACGCACCATTTTCTCTGCTTTCTGCAGTGCTCTGGACACCGACAGCGTCTGGTCATCATAGACACTGCCACCATCCGAGAAAGAATCCGGTGTGACATTCAGAATGCCCATCACCTGCGTGCGATCAAGATTCAGCCTGCGCGTGCCACATTCAAGTACTGCCATTTGTCCTACCCTCGCAAACGCTGCCGCTCTCAGCGGCGGTCAATCACAAACAAAAAAGCCGGCACGTATGCCGGCTTGATCTTCAGGCCGAATGCAACCTAGCGGTCACCGTCCGGCTTGTTCCAGGGGTTACCGTCGCTGCGCTCGGAAGTGTCCGATGCGCGACCGCTTTCCTGGCTGTCATCCTCATCGTCCGTATCCTGCTCCGCCTGCGGAGCCTCTTCTGCACGGGGTGAAGACTGCTTCATTTCCTCAACATCACGCTCGGCCTTGTCGGCACGTTCCTGAGCTTCTTCCCAGCCATCCGGCGGTGAAACTTCGGTGCGCGCCATCAGCTCATCCAGCTGGTCGGAGCCGATGGTTTCGTACTTCATCAGCGCCTCGGCCATGGCATCGAGAATATCACGATTGTCATGCAGGATCTGTGAGGCTTTCTGGTAGCACTCGTCGATAATCCGCTTCACTTCGGTATCGATGCGCTTCTGTGTCTCTTCAGACATCGGCTTGGAGCCCTGCCCCATGCCTCGGCCAAAGGGATCATCATCCTCTTCGCCGTACAGCAACGGCCCCAGGTCATCGCTCAAGCCCCATTTGGTCACCATGTTACGCGCCAGTGATGTCGCTTTCTGGATATCGTTAGAGGCACCGGTTGTCACGCCCTCCTTACCCAGCGTCATTTCCTCGGCAAGACGACCACCATACAGTGAACAGATCTGAGAAATGATCCACTGACGGCTATGGCTATAGCGATCCTCTTCCGGCAGGAACATGGTCACACCCAGGGCGCGACCACGCGGAATAATGGAGACCTTGTACACAGGGTCATGCTCAGGCATGACACGACCAATGATGGCGTGACCGGCTTCATGGTAAGCCGTATTCAGGCGCTCCTTATAGGACATGACCATGGACTTGCGTTCAGCGCCCATCATGATCTTGTCCTTGGCCTGCTCGAACTGCTCCATGCTCACGGTTCGACGATTGTTGCGTGCTGCAAACAGAGCCGCTTCGTTAACCAGGTTAGCCAGATCGGCACCGGAGAAGCCCGGAGTACCACGTGCAATCAGCTCCGGCTTGACGTCATCACCCAGCGGAACCTTGCGCATGTGTACTTTCAGGATCTGCTCACGACCGCGAATATCCGGCAGGCCCACATGTACCTGACGGTCGAAACGACCAGGGCGCAACAGCGCCGGGTCCAGTACGTCCGGACGGTTGGTTGCCGCAATTACGATGATACCCTCGGTACCTTCAAAACCATCCATCTCAACCAGCAGCTGGTTAAGCGTCTGTTCGCGCTCATCATTACCGCCGCCCATGCCGACACCACGGTGACGACCTACAGCATCGATCTCATCAATGAAGATGATGCAGGGCGCATGTTTCTTTGCCTGGTCGAACATGTCACGGACACGGGACGCACCCACACCGACAAACATTTCGACAAAGTCGGAACCGGAAATGCTGAAGAAAGGCACGCGTGCCTCGCCTGCAATCGCTTTCGCCAGCAGGGTTTTACCCGTACCCGGAGAACCGGCCATCAACACACCACGGGGAATGTGGCCACCCAAACGCTGGAACTTGCCCGGATCACGCAGGTAATCCACCAGCTCTTTTACCTCTTCCTTGGCCTCTTCAACACCGGCCACATCATCAAAGGTGGTTTTGATCTGATCTTCCGCCATCATCCGTGCCTTGGACTTGCCGAACGACATGGGGCCACCTTTGCCGCCACCGCCGCCCTGCATCTGGCGCATGAAGAACATGAACACGGCAATAATGACCAGAATCGGGAAGGACGCTACCAGCAGCTGCGTCCAGATGCTCTGACGCTCAGGCTGCTTGCCCTCAATCACTACATTATTGTCCAGCAGATCATCGATCAGCTTGGGGTCCTGTACGGCCGGACGCACTGTCTGGAAGCTGTCTCCGTTACTGCGCTGCCCGACAATGGTATAGCCGTCGATGGTCACCTTGGACACACGACCGCTTTGCACCTCGGCTACAAAGTCGGAATAGCTTAGATTGCTACTTTCCTGTTCGGCACTGAAATTGTTGAAGACAGTGAGCAGCACCGCTGCGATCACTAGCCACAACACCAGATTTTTTGCCATATCGTTCAATGGACCACCCTCTGTTCACTCAATTCTGTCGGCCGTTACTGATTGCCACTGTTACTGAATCAGCATCACTACGCAACTTTTTCTCTTGTACGGCCCTGCGGCGTATTCCGAGCACGGCCCGGTTATTCCGACCTGCCCGTTTGATCGACAGCATGGCAATTTGTTCCTGTCCGCCGCCACACTGCCTTTGTATTCTTCGCACCCGCTACTCAGTTTTATCTGACTCAGGTAAAATAGTCGTTTAATTGTTGATCAACGGGGCTCTGCCCCCACCAAGAGGCACCATATTCTAGTATGAGCTTGACGGCTGAGCAAAAGAAGCACTTTCGCACCCTGGGCCACAACCTGAATCCGATCGTCATGGTGGCCGGTAACGGCCTGTCCGAAAACATCCAGCTTGAAGTGGATCGTGCTCTGGAAGACCACGAACTGATCAAGGTGAAATTCGCTGTTGGCGATCGCAACCTGAAGCGCCAACTGATTCGCCAGCTGTGCGAAATCGTCGAAGCCAAGCTGGTTCAGGAGATCGGCAACATTGCCTTGCTGTATCGCCCGGCACAGGAACCCAACCCCAAGCTGTCCAACCTGCTGCGCTAACTGGCAGACGTAAAACAGCCTATATAAAAAAACCGCCGGCATGCCGGCGGTTTTTTTTCATGTCAGGGTCAGATGTGCTCGACCGCGGACACTTCATACTCGATCAGGCCTGACGGGGTCTGCACTGCGGCAATATCCCCTTCTTCCTTACCCACCAGCGCACGCGCAATCGGCGAGTTCACTGAAATCTTGCCCTTTTTGATATCCGCTTCGTCATCACCCACGATCTGGTAACGTACTTCTTCATCGGTATCAATATTGAGCAGATCCACAGTGCTGCCAAAAATCACTTTACCCGTGTGCGGAATCTCGGTGATATCGATCACCTGAGACTGGGACAGCTTGTATTCAAGTTCGCGGATGCGACCTTCAATAAACCCCTGCTGTTCGCGGGCGGCGTGGTATTCGGCATTTTCTTTCAGGTCACCGTGCTCACGGGCTTCCGCAATGGCTGCAATCACTGCCGGACGCTGGACCGACTTGAGGTCGGCCAGCTCTTCCCGCAGCACTTTCTCACCATTAACAGTCATCGGGACACGTTTCATGATGCTTCTCCTGCGTGCAGGTCCTGCAGACGGCGAACCGTCTTCTCTTCACCGTACTTAAGTGCTTCGGCGGTTGCCGCCGCACCTGCCAGTGTAGTGGTGTAGGGCACCTTGTGCTGCAAGGCAGAACGACGAATCTCGGCAGAGTCTGCAATCGCCTTGCGACCTTCAGTGGTGTTGATCACATAGCTGATCTCACCATTCTTGATCATATCAACGATATTCGGACGACCTTCCGCAACCTTGTTGACGCGGGTAACGCTCAGACCGGATTCTTCCAGCAGCGCCGCAGTACCGCCTGTTGCCACCAGAGCAAAGCCCAGCTCAGCCAGGTCTTTGGCAACCGGCACAACCGCAGCCTTGTCGACATCACGCACGGAGATGAACGCCTTGCCATTGGCAGACGGCATTTTCTCGCCAGCGCCGATCTGGGCCTTCATGAAGGCTTCACCGAAGGTCGCACCAGTACCCATGACTTCGCCGGTCGACTTCATTTCCGGGCCCAGAATCGGGTCAACGCCCTGGAACTTGTTGAACGGGAACACCGCTTCCTTGACGTTGAAGAACTTGGGCACGATCTCTTCAGTGAAACCCAGCTCCTGCAGGGTCTTGCCGGTCATGACACGTGCCGCAACAGCGGCCAGTGAAGTACCGATACACTTGGAGACAAACGGCACGGTACGGGAGGCACGCGGGTTCACCTCGATGACATAGATTTCACCATCCTGGTAAGCCAGCTGTACGTTCATCAGGCCGACAACGCCCAGTTCCAGCGCCATTTTGCGGACCATGTCACGCATTTCGTCCTGCACATCTGCAGCCAGGCTATACGGCGGGAATGAACATGCCGAGTCACCAGAGTGAACACCCGCCTGTTCGATGTGCTGCATGATGGCGCCGATAACGACGGTTTCACCATCGCTGACCGCATCAATATCAACTTCGACCGCTGCGTTGAGGAAGTGGTCCAGCAGAACCGGTGCGTCGTTGGACACTTTAACAGCAGACGTCATGTAACGACGCAGCTCATCTTCCTTGTAGACGATCTCCATGGCACGGCCACCCAGTACGTAGGACGGGCGAACCACCAGCGGATAACCGATCTTGCCGGCTTCAACAATCGCTTCTTCCAGACTGCGTACAGTCGCGTTTTCCGGCTGCTTCAGGCCCAGACGCTTCAGCATCTGCTGGAACTGTTCACGGTCTTCCGCACGGTCAATCGCTTCCGGGCTGGTACCGATGATCGGCACACCGGCTGCTTCCAGTGCTACAGCCAGTTTCAGCGGTGTCTGACCGCCGTACTGCACGATCACGCCCTTGGGCTGCTCGACATTAACGATTTCCAGCACGTCTTCCAGCGTGATCGGCTCGAAGAACAGACGATCAGAGGTGTCGTAATCGGTGGAAACGGTTTCCGGGTTACAGTTGACCATGATGGTCTCGTAACCGTCTTCACGGGCCGCCAGTGCCGCGTGTACACAGCAGTAGTCAAATTCGATACCCTGACCGATACGGTTCGGGCCGCCACCGATGACCATGATCTTGTCACGATCAGACGGGTTGGCTTCACACTCTTCCTCGTATGAGGAGTACATGTAAGCGGTATCCGTTGCGAATTCAGCCGCACAGGTATCCACACGCTTGAATACCGGACGTACGCCCTGCTTCTGACGCTGCTTGCGGAACTGTTTCTCGCTTACGCCCAACAGCTGCGCCAGGCGCGCATCGGAGAAACCCTTGCGCTTGAGACGGAAAATCTGGTCCTTATCCAGCTCGCTCAGCGCTGTTTCAGAGACACGCTGCTCGTCCTTGATCAGATCTTCGATCTGCACCAGGAACCAGGGGTCTACACCGCTGAGCTTGTAGATTTCATCGACGCTCATTCCCAGACGGAAGGCATCACCGATGTACCAGATGCGCTGCGCACCCGGCTGCGTCAACTCGGCCACGATTTCATCACGGGCATCTTCAGCATCCAGATCCAGCACTGGATCAAAACCGACAGAGCCGACTTCCAGACCGCGCAGTGCTTTCTGCAGGGATTCCTGCTGAGAGCGACCGATCGCCATGACCTCACCTACAGATTTCATCTGCGTGGTCAGGCGGTCATTGGCCTGCGGGAATTTCTCGAAGGTGAAACGCGGGATCTTGGTCACGACATAGTCGATGGACGGCTCAAAAGACGCCGGGGTACGACCGCCGGTGATATCGTTCTGCAGCTCATCCAGGGTGTACCCCACTGCCAGCTTGGCCGCGATCTTGGCAATCGGGAAGCCGGTTGCCTTGGAAGCCAGAGCAGAGGAACGGGATACACGCGGGTTCATTTCGATAACCACAACGCGACCGGTTTCAGGATCCACACCGAACTGAACGTTGGAACCACCGGTTTCCACACCGATCTCACGCAGCACCGCGATCGATGCATTACGCATGATCTGGTACTCCTTGTCGGTCAGGGTCTGGGCCGGTGCCACGGTGATGGAGTCACCGGTGTGCACGCCCATGGCGTCGAAGTTCTCGATGGAGCAGACGATGATGCAGTTGTCGTTTTTGTCACGCACAACTTCCATCTCGTACTCTTTCCAGCCGATCAGGGATTCATCGATCAGCAGCTCGTTGGTCGGCGACAGGTCCAGACCACGCTCACAGATTTCGATGAACTCTTCACGGTTGTAGGCAATACCGCCACCGGAGCCGCCCATGGTGAAGGACGGGCGGATGATCGCCGGGAAGCCGATGGAATCCAGCACCTGCAGTGCTTCTTCCATGCTGTGTGCGATCGCCGCGCGCGGGCACTCCAGGCCGATGTTCTTCATCGCCTTGTCAAAGCGTTCGCGGTCTTCTGCCTTGTCGATAGCGTCCTGGGTAGCGCCGATCATCTCTACGCCGAACTCGGCCAGCACGCCTTCACGGTCCAGATCCAGGGCACAGTTCAGTGCGGTCTGGCCACCCATGGTCGGCAGCAGCGCATCAGGGCGCTCTTTTTCAATGATCTTGGCGACGGTTTTCCAGTTGATCGGCTCGATGTAGGTCGCATCCGCCATAACCGGGTCGGTCATGATGGTGGCCGGGTTCGAGTTAACCAGGATTACACGATACCCCTCTTCGCGCAGTGCCTTACAGGCCTGGGCGCCGGAGTAGTCGAATTCGCAGGCCTGTCCGATAACGATCGGGCCCGCACCAAGGATGAGAATACTTTTAATGTCCGTACGTTTTGGCATCTGTCTTAACCGGTCGTATCTATAGCTATCACGGGTTCACAGTCAGGCTTCAGGCCTGCTTGCGGGCTTTGATCTGTTCAATGAAACGATCGAACAGCGGCGCCACGTCGTGCGGACCGGGGCTTGCTTCCGGGTGACCCTGGAAACTGAATGCCGGGCAGTCAGTGCGCTCGATTCCCTGCAGGGAACCATCGAACAGTGACTTGTGGGTCGCACGCAGGTTGGCCGGCAGTGATGATTCATCAACTGCAAAGCCGTGGTTCTGGCTGGTAATCATCACGTGAGTGCTGTCCAGATCCTGAACCGGGTGGTTGGCCCCGTGATGGCCAAATTTCATCTTCACGGTACGGGCACCTGATGCCAGAGCCAGCAGCTGGTGGCCCAGGCAGATACCGAATACCGGCACCTGAGTATCCAGAATGTCGCGAATGGCCGTGATTGCGTAATCACAGGGCTCGGGGTCGCCGGGGCCATTGGACAGGAACACACCATCCGGATTCAGAGCCAGCACATCAGCAGCGGGAGTTTGTGCAGGCACGACGGTCAGGCGACAGCCACGCTCGACCAGCATACGCAGGATGTTGTGTTTGACACCAAAGTCATAGGCAACCACATGGAAAGGCAGTTCGCTGTCTGCTTTTTCCACGTGTCCCTGACCCAGTTTCCAAGTAGATGAACGCCATTCATACTGCGCTTCAACACTCGCTTCTTTCGCCAGGTCCATGCCTTTCAGGCCCGGGAATGCGCGTGCCGCGGCCAGTGCTTTCTCTTCATCCAGCTCATCGCCAGCCAGGATGCAGCCGTTCTGAGCACCTTTTTCACGCAGAATACGGGTCAGGCGGCGGGTGTCGATATCCGCGATACCGACAATATTATTGTCCTTCAGGTACGCATCCAGACTCTGTTCACTGCGGAAGTTGCTGGCCAGCAGTGGCAGATCCCGGATCACCAGGCCGGCGGCCCAGGTACGAGTGGATTCCTGGTCTTCCTGGTTTACCCCTGTATTACCGATATGGGGATAGGTCAGGGTTACGATTTGGCGAGAGTAAGAGGGATCCGTCAGGATCTCCTGGTAACCGGTCATGGAAGTGTTGAATACCACTTCACCACTGGACTCACCATCAGCGCCAATCGCTATTCCCCTGAAAATACTTCCGTCTTCAAGGGCTAGAATGGCTGGTCGCGTCAATTGAACCTCCCCGCGCATGCGCTGCTTCACTGGACAAATTTGGATAGTATACGTGCAAAAAAGCGAGGCAAAACTTGATGCTTACCTCGCTTTCGAAAATTGGGCTGTTTGTGTCCTGCACTTGTAGCAGGTAAACGGCCATATTTTAGACTATCCCGCCTTGCACGTCTATCAGCTTGAAACCCGCCCTCGTCATCTGAGCGTCATAGAGAAGCAATATATTGTCGCTTTTTAAGAACATCTGATTGTGAGTCTCATGCGCATTTCAACACTAGCACGCCTCTCATCCCTGACGCTCCTCCTGATGCTGGCTCTGTTGACTGCATCTGTCGTTATTTCCCTGAAATTACTCAGTGATGCCTTTTCCAACAGCACCAATTATCAGGACTATACCCTCGAGATCAAAAACCAGATCGAGCAACCCGCCAACCAGTACTTGAATACCGGCAACGCCACACGCCTTACCGAACTGGATCATGGGATAGATCAGGCTCTGGACACCAACACCCAGAACCTCTGGCTTGAGGAAGCCATTCGCAGCCAGATACAACAGATACTGTCAGGCCTGAAGCAGGAGACGCTTCCCCAATTGCGCAGCGCCGGCAAACTGGCAGACCCGCAATCATTACTGATCAATAACGAACGTGAACTGGCGTATAGCCTTAAAAGCCTGTCCGACTATGCACAACAGTATCTGAGCGAGCAACCTGATGGAGCTGCACAGGATCGCGCACTGTTTTTCCTGGAAAGCAGTGCCGGCCTGTTGTCCAGCCTGCATCACCTGACGCTCTTGCGCCAAAGCTATTTCAGCCAACCAGACGCCGAAACGGCTGACTCCATCGAACTACATCTGAAAGAGATGCAGGAACAAGCCTCCGCGATACAGTCCCGTGAATTACTGGGCCTTTATGAGGTCGAGGAAGAAGACCCCATGGCGGCATTGATGGGGTGGGACACCGATCAGGAGCGCACTGAAATTGGTGAAGAGCCGGTAAGCCAGATCAGTAACCTGATCAACCGCTACCCCAAAGAGCTTGGCAATGCCCGCAAGTTCAATGTCCTCAAGCAACAGGGGCAGGCCGCAGCCAGTGAGAGCATGCTGGCATTGCAGCAAGAGCTGGCCCATATCGAAGAAGTGCTGAACGAGTCATATCGCAATACGCTCAGCACCACCTATTGGATTCTGGGTATTGGTGTCGGCCTTATTCTGTTGGCAGCTGTTCTCATGACAATATTGCTCAACCGCCTGGCTAGCCTGCTGGTTGTTGGCAGCCACCATATTGCCCAGCTTGCCGAAGGCGAGCTGCACGGGCAGATCAATATGATCAGCCGCTTTGAAGAAGCCCGCCAGCTCAACCAGGCACTGAACCGTCTGCAGGATTATTTCAAGCGGCTCATAAGCCAGATCGGCCAACAAACCGACGCCCTGGGCTCTCTCAAAAGCCGAGCCATTGATAGTGCTGCAACCCTTGAACAACGGGTTAGCCAGCAGCATGAGCAAGCGGCCCAGTCTGCCAAACAGATGCAACAACTAACCCAGTCGTTCCAGGAGGTTGCCGCTAATGCCGCGCGCACCAACGATGTCACCTTTGATGCTGGCAAACAGGCCGATACTGGGCATAAGCGTATCCTCAGTACCAGCGATTATGCCAGTCAGCTGATCCAGGAGGCCGAACGCACCGAAGCCAGTATTCAAACCTTGAGACGTGACACCCTTGCCATTGGCGAAGTACTCAACGTGATTCATGGCTTTGCCGAGCAAACCAACCTCCTCGCCCTCAATGCCGCCATTGAAGCCGCACGCGCAGGTACAGCCGGGCGTGGCTTTGCAGTTGTAGCCGAAGAGGTCCGCAACCTGGCCACCAATACCTCCGCATCCGCCGAGCAGATCCAGCAACTGATCAACACCTTGAACAAGGCATCCGACGATGCTGCAAACTGCGTCGAGAGGCAGAAATCATTGGTTGATGCCACCGTTGGTGCCATCTCTGAAAGCCGTACTTCCATGGAGCAGATACGCGATGCGGTCAGCCAGATTGCCGAAATGAACGCATTTATCGCGTCTGCCACCGAGCAACAGTCAGCAACAACGGAAAACCTGCAGCAAGCTATCGAACACAGTGCAGAGCTTGCAGCCGAATCGGCTACGGGCGCAGATAACAACAAGCAACTGGCACTTGAGATGGATGATGTCAGCCGTAACCTGGACACTCTGGTGCGCAGATTCCATCAGGAGCAATAATTAATTTAAAATCATGAAGATAGTTGACTTGCTCAGCTGTCACTGGCAGAATTCTCCGACTTGCCCAGATAGCTCAGTCGGTAGAGCAGGGGATTGAAAATCCCCGTGTCGGTGGTTCGATTCCGCCTCTGGGCACCAAACATTTCAAAAAAGCCTCGCATAAGCGGGGCTTTTTTGTATCTGCTATCTTTCTCGAATACCTTATCGCGCTAACTGGCAATGGATAAACCTATCCTGATATCCATGGTTTAATACGCTATCGACTGCGCCTTCCGACGGTCACCACAGCAAGATTTCCAGCTCTGTCAGCTCTTCATTACTTCGCACCCCGCACTCCCTCACAAGGCAGGGTACCTCTATTTGTGATGGCTTTTCCAAAAGATGACTTGGATCAATTTCTGTCATAGCAATGCCCTGCCCCACGAGTTTTAAGAATTTTTCTTATATACCCGATCAGGAAGCCTGACTAGTATTGTCCTCGAGGTTCACAGGACGTGATCACAACGTGAAGGAATAGCGCACCTCAAGCTGCACAGGAACATGCAGCAGCTGACATGGATGTCGGTGACAGGGCCCCTTGGCACGGATTGCGTCGGGGCCCTTCATTTTTACCCACAATATTTTTACCCACAGCTCACCCTTCCTTACTACACAGCCTTACATTCGTTTTTCCAAGGCAGTGAACAAGTACATTTTTACTTTGTCTTACAGCGACCTGAAGTTGTTACACCGAACAAAACCTCTGTTTACCAGGGCTATTCATTTCCAGGCCGTAGCGATTTTATACCCATAAATATCCACTGATACTCAGATAGCCTGCCTGGTACTGCATGTCACACCTGGGAGGCGAGTCTGATATTGGATGAGGCAGGTTGAAGCGGTAGCTGGAAGTTCTATGTACACGTATATCTTGATGCGGTTCTTGCGTGGTCCATAACGCAAAAACCCCGATCTCGACGAGACCGGGGTTTTCACTTAATT